>NZ_CP064879.1:4800000-9038614 GCF_025677855.1 Tolypothrix sp. PCC 7601 | reverse complement strand
CATTTGGTAATGGGTAATTGGTAATGGTAATTGCTCCCCTGCTCCCTCTGCTCCCTCTACTTCCTCATCCCCCCAGTCCCCAATACCTAATCCCTACCCAGTAAACTTGTAATTACACTAATCAACTCATCCGGCTCAACAGGTTTAGATAGATGCTTTTGAAAGCCTGCTAAGAGTGCTTTTTGCTGGTTGAGTTCTCCTGCATAGGCTGTTAACGCGATAGCCTTCGGCATAGCTTTGCTTACCGCCGGAACCGATTTTCTTTTTTCTGTTAGCAATGCTTTGATCTGACGCATTAACATATAGCCATCCATTTCTGGCATTCCAATGTCGCTAAGTAATATATCTGGCTGTGATTGTGCTAATGCTTGCAGTGCTGCTGCTGCTGATGCTACTGCAGTCACATTTGCACCACTCTGTTCTAGTACAAAGGTGTAGAATTCGCGGGTATCACAATCATCGTCTACAACTAAAATTTTAATTCCCGCCAACACTGCTGTATCAGCAGCCAGGTTAGCTGGCTCACTTTCGCCCTTTAGCCTTCTACCTTCATCCTGCAAAAGTGGTAGCCTAACTGTAAATGTCGCACCCTGTCCTTCCCCGGGGCTTTCGGCGCTGACGGTTCCGCCATGTAGTTCTACTAGATGGCGCACGATCGCTAATCCTAACCCCAAGCCGCCAAATTTGCGAGTTGTGGTACTGTCGGCTTGGCAGAAATATTCAAACACATAAGGTAGGAAACTAGAACTAATACCTTTGCCTGTATCGCTCACGGTAATTTGCGCTTGAGCATCAATGTAATCTAGGCTGATATTTATTTTTCCTCGCTCTGGAGTAAATTTAACGGCATTAGATAACAAATTCCAAACTACTTGTTGTAAACGGCTAGAATCACCCAAAACTAAGCCAAAAGAGGCATCTAACATAGTATGAATTTGAATATTTTTGGCTGAGGCTGCTAGGCGCACTGTTTCCATTGCTGCCTCAATCACAGATACTAAGTCAATAGATGCCATGTTGAGATTAAGCTTACCGCGTAAGATGCGGGAGACATCTAGTAAATCGTCAATTAATTGCACTTGTAATTGAGCATTACGCTCAATTGTCGCCAAGGCTTTCTGCTGACTGGCTGGGTCAAATTTATTAGTTTGTAAAAGCCTTGACCAACCGAGGATCGGATTGAGAGGCGATCGCAATTCATGGGATAAGACTGCAAGAAACTCATCTTTAATGCGGTTGGCTTTTTCGGCTTCGGCTCTTGCGGCTTGTTCTAGTTTCAAAAGGCGATCGCGTTCGGTTTCTGCGGCTTTGCGTTCGGTAATATCAATAACTGAGCCAATGTAACCGAGAAACTCACCATTCCAGCTTAACCAAGGAGTAGCCGCATCAATCACCCAGCGATATTCACCATCCTTGCGTCGCAAGCGGTACTCTATCCGAAATGCCTCATGGCGTTGATTCGCCGCTAAGAAAGCATTTTTGGCTGACTCGAAATCTTCTGGATGCACCGCATCTAACCACCCTAAACCTAGACCTGTGTCCTCGGTTTGTCCGGTGAAATTATACCAACTTTGGCTGAGATAAGTGCAATAACCGGTA
This sequence comes from Tolypothrix sp. PCC 7601, assembly GCF_025677855.1. Lineage (NCBI taxonomy): Bacteria > Bacillati > Cyanobacteriota > Cyanophyceae > Nostocales > Tolypothrichaceae > Tolypothrix > Tolypothrix sp. PCC 7601. The sequence continues at coordinate 9,037,015 of NZ_CP064879.1, read as the reverse complement.
GGGTCAGTTACCCAAACCATCACCGGGGCGTTGTCAGCCATATTTCGGAATCGCTGCTCGCTCTCCCGCAGTGCAGCTTCTGCTTGTTTTTGCTCGCTAATATCTGTGACAAAAACACTGACACCATCAGCAAAGGGGTAAATCCGATTTTCCAACCAGCGCCGCCAAGTAGGGTAATAATATTCAAATCGCACTACCTGCTGTTGGGCAAAGGCGTGATGAATTTGGGTATAAAATTCACTGTCAATTACATCGGGGTATAGTTCCCAAACCACTTTACCAAGCAGTTCTGCTTTGGACTTACCCACAAATACGGTTACTTGATCGTTAACAAAGCTGTAGCGCCACTCCCGATCTAGAACATAAAACTGGTCTTTGATACCTGCTAGCACAGTTTCTAGGTGAGCTTTTGCCATCTCCGCTTCTCGCCTTAGCTCCTGCTCCCGTTGCATAGCTTCGTCTCGCAGCCGCGCCAGTTTTAAAGCAGCTTCCACTCGCGCCAATAATTCACGGGCTGAGAAAGGCTTAATTAGGTAATCATCCGCACCCGCTTCTAAACCTTCCACCCTGGCTTCTTCCCCCGCCCGTGCTGACAGTAGAATAATTGGTACATTTTTTGTCTGTGGCTGGTTGCGTAATGCTTGTAACAGTCCAAAGCCATCTAGACCTGGCATCATTACATCCGTTAGGATTAAATCTGGTACAAGTCTTTGAGCCGCAGACAAAGCTGCTAACCCATCCCCTACTGCTTCCACCTGATATTGCTGACTCAACAACCGCTTCACATAATCGCGCATATCAGCATTATCATCAGCCAAGAGAATTCGAGCAGAAGGAGCAGAGGAAGCAGAAGAAGAAAAAGATAAAACTACTCCCTCATCTCCCTCATCCCCCTTATCTCCCTCATCCCCCTCATCCCCCTCATCCCCGACTATGGGTAGCCAACGCAGAGCTTCTTCTAGGTAAGAAGTGGCATTTAAGGCGGTGGAAGCTAGATTGCGAGTGGCGCTGATGCGATCTGGTGGTAAATGAGCCGAACCTGTAGGAATGGATACAGTAAAGCAGCTACCTTGTCCAAAAACACTGGTAACTTGCACATTTCCCCCATGCATTTGCACCAATTCCTGTACCAATGACAAGCCAATTCCTGAGCCTTCAAAGGTGCGCCCTTGCGCGCCTTTAACGCGGTGAAAGCGTTCAAATAAATGGGAAATTTCTTCGCTGGGGATACCAATCCCGGTGTCTTTAACTTGCAACTCTACAGAGTCGTTTAGCCAGTGTAAGCTAACGGTGATTTTTCCGGTAAATGTAAATTTAAAAGCATTTGAAAGCAGATTGAGGACAATTTTCTCCCACATCTCCCGATCCACATACACAGGTGCTGGTAAGGGAGGACAATTAACGACTAACTGCATATTTGCTCGTTCAATCGCGGAACGAAATACGCTGGCTAATTCGGTGGTAAAACTCGCCAGGTCGATAGGTTCATAGGAAGCTTGGACTCTTCCAGCTTCAATGCGGGAAAAATCTAGCAAAGTATTGACCAATTTCAACAGCCGCAGTCCATTGCGTTGCACCATTTCTAACTGTTCGCGTTCCTTAGCTGCAAGCAAGGTAGCAGAGTTATTTAGGGTTTCCTCTAACGGCCCTAACATTAGGGTGAGTGGAGTGCGAAATTCGTGACTGACGTTGCTAAAAAAGACTGTTTTGGCGCGATCGAGTTCTGCTAAAGTTTCCGCCCGTTTGCGTTCTTCTTCATAAGCTTGGGCGTTAGCAATGCTAGCTGCAATCTGCGCTGCTACCAGCTCGATAAATCCTTGATAGTTATTGTCAAACAGCCGAAATGGATTTAAACCGACAATTAATATCCCGGCTTTTCCCGTTTGTCCTGATGGGGCGATGGGTACAGCTACCGCTTGATGTGGTGCTTGTGGCCAAGCACCTGTAGGGAGATTGACAAAATGCAAAGGTAAATCATCAATTAAGCATGGTTTATGAGTTCTCAGCACTTCTGCAAACGGCCAAATCGTAGCGTCATCAATATCAGCAGTTTCAAGAACAGCTAGATGATCACGCCCAATCCCAGAAGTTCCCGCGAGAAACACGCGCTGTTGTTCTGGATCTACCAGATAAATCATCGCCAAGGGTAGATCGTAAGGGTTCGTTGCTAAACAACTAGCACTGAGAGAACAAGCTTCATCGAATGTCCGTGCATCTACAGTTCTCGCCGCTAATTCTCGTAATAATGCTAACTGACGTTCACTAATGATGCGTTGTGTATCGTCTGTGTTAGCGCAGATAATGCCGCCTGTACCACCTTGATCATTAGGAACTGGGCTATAGGAAAAGGTGTAATATGTCTCCTCTGGATAGCCGTTGCGCTCCATAATTAGCAGTAGCGCTTCGTCGTAAGTCCCCTCATTATTCAGCATTGCTGATTCAGCTCTGGGGCCTACCTGATCCCAAATCTCTCGCCATACATAAGCAGCTGGCTGTCCCAATACTTCTGGATGTTTACCACCCAGAATTGCTTTGTAGGCATCATTATAAAGGTTAATTAATTCCTCGCCCCACCAAACAAACATGGCTTGGCGAGAAGTAAGCATAATTCTGACGGCTGTTTTCAGGCTTTGCGGCCATTGTTCTGTAGGGCCAAGGGAAGTTTGTGACCAATCTTTTGCGCGCATCCGCGCCCCCATTTCACCCCCGCCCACCAGAAAGTTAACATCCGCACTGCTGGCTGAAGTTAACTTATTTTTTACACCTCCATCCTGATTAGCCATACAAATAAAGCCTACTCCTATTTGGGAAAATACATTATCCACAGGAATTGACCACGTTCACCTCATTGATTGAGTAGGCTATCAATTCGTTGCATTGCTCATTTAGAAGGTGTGACGCGTCGATTTTCCTTCATAATGCAATATATACTAATTTTTTCTGTAGATTAGGTCTTTTGCGATCAGCCTACAGATAGAGATGTTGTGCTTTGCTGTAATGGCAGGGTAGAGATGCAATTAATCACATTTCTACAAGCGCGGGATATGGGAGAAAAATGTTGTGTTGAGTCCAGAAATGAGAATGATCTGTTGTATGTGATTTGACGATGCGGAATTGCTAATGGGGAATAGAAAATAGAGGGATGAGGAAGAAGTAATCAAAAATCAACCCCAAACCGCAAACAGCAAATGATCAAAGCCAAACACCGCCTATTTTGGGCGATTTTACTTTTAGTTACAGCGCTGATAGTGACGCTAGCGCTTTCCTTGTCTCAAGGTGCAGTACCTTTGAGTTTAAACGAATTGTGGCAAGCTATTCTGCACCAAGGCGATCGCATTAAGCAAACAATCGTCTGGGATTTACGACTCCCGCGGATTGTTGCAGCTTTAATTGTGGGTGCGGCTTTGGGAATGTCTGGCGCATTGTTGCAGGGAATGTTGCGTAATAGCCTAGCCGATCCGTTTATTTTGGGTATTTCCGCAGGTGCAGGGTTAATTGTCATTGTGATGGTAGTGTTGCAAATCTTCCCCGCAGCGATTCCTCTAGCAGCTTGGCTGGGAGCAATTATGACATCGGCTATAGTAATTTTCCTAGGACGTGCAGGGTCAGGAATTGCGGTAGAACGCTTGATTTTAGGTGGTGTGGCGGTAAGTTCTTTATTTGGTGCGGTACAAAGTACGTTACTTTTAGTAGCAGAAGATGGTCAAATTCAAATTGCACTGAATTGGTTAGTTGGGAGTTTGAACGGACGAGGCTGGAAAGAAATTACTACGGCTGGGCCTTACATTATTGTGGCATTACTGGGCGGATGTTTGCTGGCGCGATCGCTTAACGTTCTGGCTTTAGGAGATGATTTAGCTTTAGGTTTAGGCGTATCATTAACGCGATCGCGTTTATTAATTGGTGGTGTTGCAACTTTACTCGCTGCTAGTGCAGTCAGCATTGGCGGTTTAATCGGCTTTGTCGGCCTTGTGGTTCCCCACGGTGTGCGCCTCATTGTTGGTACAGATCATCGCTTCGTATTACCACTTTCCGCCTTAGCTGGTGCATGGTTACTCATCTTTGCCGATTTACTCTCTAGGCTAGGAGCCATAGAATTACCAGTAGGTTCAGTCACCGCCTTGCTAGGTTCACCTTTATTTATTTGGTTACTTTATCGTCGTTCGGCGGGGTTGAATCAGTAGGCAACAAATTTATCAACTAGTATTTCTCACACTTTACTGCTAAATAATTAAGCTAGCACAACAGTGACTAATGTGAGTGTATGATTGACCACGACCGCCTTTTTAAAGAATTGTTATCTACATTTTTTGTAGAGTTTCTTGATTTATTCTTACCACAAATCGTGAGTCAAATTGATAGGAGTTCTATCCGGTTTCTAGCACAGGAAGTATTTACCGATGTCACTTCTGGAGAAAGGAAAGAAATCGATATATTAGCGCAGGTATATTATCAAAATCAGGATACTTGCTTTTTAATTCATGTTGAGAATCAGTCTTACACTGAGTCAGTATTTGCCAAGCGGATGTTTAAATATTTTGCTAGGTTATATGAAAAATATGATCTAGCTATTTATCCAGTAGTCATCTTTTCCTTTGATGAACCCAAGCGCCCAGAACTTCAAATTCACACTGTGACTTTTCCCGATTTAAAGGTCTTGGAGTTTCAATTTACTGCAATTCAATTAAATCGCTTAAGTTGGCGAGACTTTTTACAGCAACATAACCCAGTAGCTGCTGCTCTAATGGCAAAAATGAATATTCCGGTAAACGAAAGACCACAAGTAAAAGCAGAATGTTTACGTTTATTAGCGACATTAAAATTAGATCCCGCCCGAATGCAGTTAATTTTGGGTTTTGTTGATACCTATTTACAGTTAAATGCAGCCGAAGAAACTATTTTTAAAGCAGCAATCGATACAATGAACTTAGATGAAAAGGAGGAAGTTATGGAAATTGTCACTAGTTGGGAACAAAGAGGAATGCAAGCAGAAAGACAAGCAACCATTATTGAGGTTTTAAAACTACGATTTGGTGATATTGATGCTGCATTAGAAGAAATAATTCCTAAGTTAGCGCAGTTACCAAGAGAGGAGTATTTAAGTCTACTTTGGAGATTATCTCGTGAGCAATTGCTGGCAAGATTTAAAAGTGAATAAATCAGAAATGGGGATTGGGGGCTGAATAATGGATAAGGGGGAAATCACCAATACCAAACCCTAAACACTAATTACCAATTACCCAACACTAAATCAAATCTATGCCTTTAGAATTACAAAACCTTACTGGCGGTTACACCTCATATCCCATTATTCAAAACATTAACCTAACATTACAAACAGGAGAATGGTTAAGTTTAGTGGGTGCTAATGGTTCTGGGAAATCTACTTTATTAAAATTACTTAGTCGCATTCTTTCGCCGCAGCAAGGAACTGTGTTATTAGATGGCAAAGAAATTCACTCCCAACCGCCGCATTTAGTAGCTCAAAAATTGGCATTGTTACCGCAACAACAAACTGTACCTGTGGGCTTAACTGTGCGACAATTAGTAGGCTTAGGACGTACACCCCATCAACCTTGGTGGCAATGGGAATTAACAGCTAAAGATAAGCAGAAAGTAGAAGCTGCAATTACTAAAACCCAACTAGAAAAATTTAGCGATCGCCTGGTTGAACAGCTTTCTGGGGGCGAAAGACAACGGGCTTTTTTGGCTTTAGCTTTGGCGCAAGAACCACGGGTTTTATTGTTAGATGAACCGACAACTTATTTAGATATCAATTATCAGTTACAACTATTAGAATTACTCAAAGATTTAAATCAGCAACAAGAATTAACTATTGTCACAGTATTACACGAATTAAATTTAGCCGCGCGCTATAGTTCCCGCATTGCTTTATTAAAACAAGGTGAACTTTGGGATGTCGGTACACCAGCAGCCGTCCTCACCCCAGATGCGATCGCCCAAGTCTTCGGCGTGGAATCCGTTATTATCCAAACACCTGTCGGTTTACAGGTTTGTGCGATCGCGGCTGTGTAATGGGGAGGGGAAAGGGGAAGGGGGAAAGGGGAAAGGAGAAATTATTATTACCCATTCCCCATTACTCATTACCCATTCCCCATTACTCATTACTCATTACCCATTACCCATTCCCCATTACTCATTACCCATTACCCATTCCCCATTACTCATTACTCATTACCCATTACTCATTACCCATTACTCATTACCCATTACTCATTACTCATTACTCATTACTCATTACCCATTACTCATTACTCATTACTCATTACCCATTACCCATTACCCATTACCCATTACTCATTACTCATTACTCATTACTCATTACCCATTACTCATTACCCATTACTAATTACTCATTACCCATTACTCATTACCCATTACCCATTACTCATTACCCATTACTCATTACCCATTACTCATTACCCATTACTCATTACCCATTACCCATTACCCCTTCCCCATTACCCCTCCCATTTGTTATATACCTTCCCATTCATGGGAACACTAGTTAATAAATCAAATTTTATTAACATAGTGAGTTTTAGTGATATGGTGACTGCATTATTTAAAGTTCCAGGGTACCAAATTGAGCAACAAATTTATGCGGGAGATAGAACAGTTGTTTACCGGGGAATTAGAAAGCTAGATTCACATCCTGTAATTTTAAAATTGATGCGGAATGATTATCCGAGTCTCAATGAAGTTATCCAATTTCGTAACCAGTACAATATTACGAAAAATCTCAATATCTGCGGTGTTGTTAAACCATACAGCCTGGAACAATATGGTAATGGCTATGTGCTGGTAATGGAAGATTATGGTGGTGTATCTTTATCCCATTACGTGAAGCAACATCTGGTTGGGGATAAGTTACCTCTAGAAGAATTTTTTCCGATTGCGATCGCAATTACTGCAACTCTGGGTGAATTGCACAGACAACGCATCATTTACAAAGATATTAAGCCTGCTAATATCTTGATTCATCCCGAAACTAAGCAAATTAAAATTATTGATTTTTCTATTGCTTCTTTATTACCAAAAGAAAGTCAACAAATACAAAATCCCAATGTTTTAGAAGGAACTTTGGCTTATATTTCTCCAGAACAAACTGGCAGAATGAATCGGGGTATTGATTATCGCACAGATTTTTATTCGCTGGGTGTAACTTTTTATCAGTTATTGACAGGAAAGTTACCCTTTGAATCAGCCGATCCTATGGAGTTGGTTTACTGTCATATTGCTAAAATGCCTATGGCATTGGGTAACAGCAAAGAAATTCCCCAAGTACTATCTGATATTGTCATGAAACTGATGGCGAAAAATGCCGAAGACCGCTATCAGAGTGCGGCTGGTTTAAGATATGACTTAGAACATTGTTTTAGTCAATGGCAAAAAAACAGTGCGATCGCACCTTTTGCACTAGGACAAAGAGATATTAGCGATCGCTTTTTAATTCCAGAAAAACTCTATGGACGTAAAAGCGATGTTGAGGCTTTACTACAGGTATTTGACCGGGTTGCAGGTAATAGAGAACAGACAGCAAATTATAATTTATTATCTCAAAGTGAACTAGTTTTAATAGCAGGTTTTTCGGGTATTGGGAAAACTGCTGTAGTTAATGAAGTTCATAAGCCAATTGTGCGGCAAAAAGGCTATTTTATTGCAGGTAAGTTTGACCAGTTTCAACGGAACATTCCCTTTTTTGCTTTTGTGCAAGCTTTAGAGGATTTGATGTCACAAATTCTTACCCAAAGCGATAGCCAAATTGCTGATTGGAAAACTAAAATTTTAGCGGCTTTGGGAGATAATGCTCAAGTTATTATTGATGTGATTCCCGAACTGAAAAGAATCATTGGTAACCAACAACCTGTCACAGAACTTGCGGGTAGTGCGGCACAACAAAGATTTAATCGCTTATTTCGCAAATTTATTCAGGTATTTGCCACTCCCGAACATCCTTTAGTGATATTTTTAGATGATTTGCAATGGGCAGATACAGCATCATTGCAATTATTAAAAATGTTAATGAGTGAAATTAAAATTAGGAGTTTATTAATCATTGGTGCCTATCGGGATAATGAAGTTACAGAGAACCATCCCTTAATGCTGACATTAGATGAATTACGTAATACTCAATTTCAAAATAAAATCACCACAATTACTTTAGCACCACTCACCGCTACTGATATCAATCATTTATTTGCTGATAGTTTAAGCTGTACGTTAAAAGAAGCATTACCTCTGGCTAAACTAATTTATCAAAAAACCCAAGGAAATCCTTTTTTTAGCTTGCAAATGTTAAAAAGCCTTTATGCAGAAGGGCATATTAATTTTGCACCGGAATTTGGGATCTGGCGATATGACTTGCATCAGGTAGACAATTTAAAACTGACAGATAATGTTGTGGAGTTTATGGTGCTGCAATTGCAGAAATTACCAGCAGCCACACAAGATATTTTAAAGTTAGCGGCTTGTATTGGTAATACATTTGATTTAGAAACTTTAGCAATTGTCTATGAAAAACCTTTGGTAGAAACCGCCGCTAATTTATGGTCAGCTTTAACTGAAGGTTTAATTGTAGCTAGAAGCCAAACATATAAATTTTTCTACCAAGAAGATAACACATCTCAACTTCATAGTTCTGGCATTTTTTTTAATGGTGATGATTATATTTATGATTTTCTCCACGACCGCGTCCAACAAGCTGCTTATTCTTTAATTGATGAATCCCAAAAACAAGTTACGCATTTGCAAATTGGTAATTTACTGTTAAAAAATATTCCTAATGATGCACAAGAAGAGCATATTTTTGAGCTTGTCAATCATTTGAATATAGGATTACAATTAATTACCGAGCCAACCCAAAAAGAGCAAGTAGCGCGATTGAATTTGCAAGCAGGACGTAGAGCTAAAGCTGCCACAGCTTACGCCACAGCATCCCAATATTTAGCCACTGCTATGCAATTGTTAGTCGATAATAGCTGGGTAACAGAATATGAATTAACTTTTGCAATTTACAAGGAACTTGCAGAAGTTGAGTATTTAAATAGTAATTTTATTCAATCTCATGCCCTGATTAAAGAAGCATTAATCCAGATAAAATCAGCACCCCAGAAAGCTGAATTATATAATCTATTAATTGTGCAGCATACAATGCAAGCTGATTATGCCCTAGCAATTGAGGTGGGTAAACAAGCTTTATCTCTGTTGGATATTAATTTTTCTGATGCTAATATTAAATCTTTGATTGATGCCGAAATTGCGGAAATTACCGCTAGTTTAGCAAATCGCCCAGTCATTTCGCTGTTGGATGCACCCGTAAATACAAATCCAATTTATAGTTCTGCCATTAAATTATTAATTAGTTTAGATCCACCTACTTATATTAGTTCCGCGCTGGATTTATATATTTTTGTGACAGTTAAAGCGACAAATTTGTCAATTAAATATGGTAATGTGGCGGAATCTGCTAAAGCCTATGTTAATTATGGTTTTCTTTTAGGTTCGACTTTAGGAGATTATCGTACAGGATATGAATTTGGCATTCTAGCAACTCAAATAGCTGACAAATTTTACGATCGCGGTCAAAAATGTAAAGTAAATTTATTGTTGGGTAATTGGTTACATAATTGGAGTAAACCCGCGCATTTAGCAATTGCTATTAACAATGCTGGCTACCAAGCTGGTTTAGATACAGGAGAAGTACAATTTGCTGGTTATAACTTGCTGGGTAATATATGCAATCAATATTTTCAAGGCGCTAACTTAAATCATATTCGTGCAGATATTAGCAAATTTCTGCCTTTTACTCACCAAACAAAAAATACATTCATATCTGAGATGTTACTGGAAATCCAACAGGTAATTAATCAATTAATTGGCGATGACTCAGAAACATTCTCACCAGAATTACAACCAATGAGTCAATCAGCTATGACTCTGGCGATCGCGCATATTTTCAAAGCGCAATTAAATTATTTACAAGCACAATTTGATATTGCTTTATACCACATCACCCAAGCAGAAAAATATCTGCCGGCGATTTTTGGTTTTACCACTTCAGCTAGTTATCCTTTTGCTCACGCTTTAATTTTAGCAGCGCTTTATCCCCAAGCATCCCAAGAAAGACAACGTCAATATTGGCAAACTTTAATTACGCATCAAAACCAAATCAAAATTTGGGCAAATTCTTGTCCGGAAAACTTTGAGCATCGCTATTTGTTAATTCAAGCAGAGATTGCGCGGATTACCAACCGAGAATTAGAGGCGATGGATCTTTACGATCGCGCGATCGCCTCGGCGCAAATTCATGGCTTTACGCAAAATGTCGCTTTAGCTAAGGAATTAGCTGGAAAGTTTTGGTTCGCCAAAGGTAAAACCAATATTGCTCAACTTTATCTCAGCGAGGCGGTAGAAGCTTACATCCAATGGGGAGCCATCTCCCAAGTTAAACTTTTAGAAGCACAATATCCACGCTTATTCAAGAAAAATCAAAATTTATCGCTGCTAGCAACTGAATCTCGCCAAAAAAGCACTATATCTACCACTAACATTAATTTTTCAGCACAAATAGACTGTGCTGCTTTTTTGAAAGCCTCTCAAGCGATCGCCTCAGAAATTCAACTCGAACAACTCTTGGCGATTTTAATGCAAGTCATGCTAGAGAATACTGGCGCGAAAAAATGCGTACTGTTATTAACCAAGCACCAGCAGTTAGCGATCGCCGCCACAGCTAGCTTTGATGGAGACAAGATTCTCTCTCAAATTCACCTCTCAGCTATCCCTTTAGAAGCCAGCCAAGACATCCCCCTGGCTGTGATCAATTATGTCAAGCGCACCTTTGCACCCTTGGTAATTGATGACATCGCTAGCGAATCACGCTTTGCTAGTGATGCTTACATCACCTCCCAGCAACCGCGCAGTGTGCTGTGTACTCCCATCCTCAATCAAGGCGAGTTGATGGGTGTATTGTACTTAGAAAACCAACTGACAGCCGGAGTTTTCACCCGCGATCGCTTGGAAGTGGTGCAACTTTTAACCAGCCAAGCTGCTATCTCCCTAGAAAACGCGCAGCTTTACACCGATTTATCACAAACCACAGCCGAACTCCAACAAGCAAATACCCAATTAGCAGCATATTCTCATACTTTAGAGGCAAAAGTTGCCGAGCGCACAGCACAATTAAATGCTCAAACACAACAATTAGAAACAGCATTTAAAAACTTACAAACTGCTCAAATGCAACTGATTCAAAATGAAAAAATGTCGGCTTTAGGACAGCTAGTAGCAGGAATTGCTCATGAAATTAATAACCCCATTAGCTTTATTTTTAGCAATCTTTCCCCTGCCACAGAATACATTAATGATTTAATCCATGTATTGCAATGTTATCGTCAACAATATCCCCAACCCACACCGCAACTACAAGAGCAAATTGCCGATGTTGAACTGGATTTTATCACCCTGGATTTGCAAAAAATTCTCCGTTCTATGGAAGTTGGGGCAGAAAGAATTCGCGATATTGTCGTCTCACTGAGAAATTTTTCGCGTCTAGATGAAGCGGAAATTAAAGCTGTGGATATTCATGAAGGTATTGATAGTACTTTAATGATTTTGCAAAACCTCCTGCAAGCAAAATCCGAACGTCCAGAAATTATTGTCAGTAAAGAATACGGAGAAATTCCCGTAATTGAATGTTATGCAGGACAACTTAACCAGGTATTTATCAACCTGATTATGAATGCCATCGAAGCCTTAGATGATGCCATTATTCAAGGCAAGATGACTGATACTCCTCAAATTTGTATTCGTACAGCACTCGATGAATTAGATAAAATAAAAATTTACATTGCTGATAATGGTATTGGCATTAGCGACAGCATCAAGCCTTATTTATTTGATCCATTCTTCACCACTAAACAAGTTGGCAAAGGCACAGGTTTAGGCTTGTCAATCAGTTACCAAATTATTGTAGATAAACACCAGGGAAAATTAGAATGTCAATCAACACCAGATACAGGTGCAGAGTTTGTAATTACACTACCAATTCGGCGGCCAAGGTTTAATCTCGGTGTAGATATTGAAAATAGCTATATTTTAGAATCTGACGACACCTTGTAATTCTGATAGCATCTGCTCTAAAATATCTGCCATAATTTCCTGGTTCAAATCATGTAATATTCCTGGGCCATTGAGAAACTCTTGAATTGTAATTTTTTGTTCCTTAAAATCTTTTACAAAATCCCGAATTTCTGTCACCATATTCATTTGAGCGTCGATTTCATTTAACATTTGGGAAATCGAGTTTACACCTGCTTTGGCTGCTTTGCGATGATCTGCAACCATTGCACCTTCAGGAGTATGTTTCGCCTGACGCAGTTCCCGTTTTAAATTCTCATATTGATTTTTCAAAATTTGATTTTGCTGTTCTAGAGTCTTACATCTTCTAGTTAAATCATCCTCGCTATTATTATCAATAGATTCGCCTAATTCATGCTGACGTTCAATTTCTAAAAGTCTAGCTAAATCTCCTTCTTGGTAAGCTTTATTAATTTCCTTCATGATTTCTGTGTGGTACATTTGCGTTTCGCTGTCTTTCACCTTATCTGGATGAAAGATTTCCGCTAATCTGAGAAATGTTTGGCGAATTTTCCGAGATTCATCTTTTCGATTTCCCGAATTATCTCCCCATTCTTGCTGTCTTTGGTGATGTTGATCGCGATTTCCTTCACTCTCTTCCTCGAAATCAAACTCTTGTCGCAAATTTTCAAATAGTTCATCGAGTTCTGTATCTTCTTGCTGACTTTCAATCTTAGGACTAATCACTCCTGCCAACTGGAGATTACGATAAAGTAATTTAATATTTTTTAAGCTTTGTTTACCTAACTTCCTGGTAGTAAATATTGCCTCAAATAGCGCATGAATTTCCTGATCAATATCAGTCATTTGCTTTAACTTGGGAGTAGCGCGATGAAATATCTCCGTTGCTAAAGAGCGCATTTTTTCGACAAAGTTTTTTAATTCTGTGCGCTTGCGCTTAATCTGTTTTAGTAGCGATTGATGTTCCTTTTCTAACGCATCTAAATAGATATGTAACTCCGAGAGTGCTAATGGTGTAGCTGGAACTGAGTGAGATTTTGACGATTTTGTTCGCGGCATAAAATACCTAAAAAACTCAAGGGTTAAATAAATAACACAACTATTAAGTTTAGAAGTTATTAGTTACAGAAGATACTTTCTAGATGATACATGATTGCTGTAATCAGTAATCACCCAAAATTAAATTTCTGCGTAGAGGTAAACCACAATAGGCGACAAGTATATTTAATTTCTCAGGTACAAGGGTGGGTGAGCGCAGTGAGTACGGCATCATCTAAAACTTTTGGTATTATCAAGCAAGAAGTTATTAAATTGTTGTAAAAGCTACATTTTCGCGATTGAAGGCGGCTTTGTTAATTGCCAACTATGACTACAGACGTAGAAGTTAAACAATAAGAATAAATTTTAGGAAAAATTTAGAATTTTTATCGGCTTTCCTTTTCAGAATGAGCGCCATAGCTGTTGTAGTTCTTTAGATAATCAAGTACTATCTGACGAAATATCAATAAACCCCACTGGTTAATTCTAGAGGAGGTGATGCTTAAGAGGTTTGAGGTGCTATTTATGGTAATAGCAAATGTAATTCTAGCTATGCAACTGTCAAAACCATTGAGAGCATAGGGATTTCACACTTTAACTGAGTAAGACTTCTGATATTGCCATGTCTACTACTATTAGGTAGGTAACATTATGCATATTTCTATTTGGCTATTTATTGCCGCTACTTCTTATACTTTAGGTGCTATTATTCAATGGCTGCAACTGAGAAACAAACTCACCGAGATATACGAATATACTAATTTTCCCATAGTTTGGGCAGCAAATTTAGTTGCTATGTTTGTCTGTTGTATTAAAGCTTTACTTTGGCCTTATATTTTGTTGCTCGATCAAGAAAATTAGTACCGCTGTGCGGAAGTCAAACTTTGTACAGTTGATATTTTTTCAGGAATCAAATCGGATTCCTATATATAGCGTTTCGTAGTTTAGTGAAAGTACAAATTTATCAGCGTTTATCAGCGTTTATCCTCTATCATCTGCGGTTAATTTTTTATTGCTGTACCTTACCAATATCGGAAGCGCGATATTTAGCTATGCTGGTGCGTTGCGCTGCGCGACAACGCACCCTACGGTAATTTTATTTTTAAATAAACTCTAATGTCTTTTGAGAGCTAAAGTTAAACCATCACCAATAGGAACTAGAGAAATTGTTACCCGTTCGTCGTCGCGTAACTTTTGATTGAAGATGCGAATAGCTTGGGTACTTTCATTTTGAATTTCTGGATTGGCAACTCTGCCTGACCATAAAACATTATCGATCGCAATCAATCCCCCCGGACGGATCAATTGTAAAGCGCGCTCGTAATAGCCGTCATAATTGACTTTATCGGCATCAATAAAAGCAAAATCAAAGGTATGAGCTTGCCCAGTGGCTAACAAATTATCTAAAGTTGCTAAAGCTGGTGCTAATCGCAGGTCAATTTTATCGGCTACTCTGGCTTCTTGCCAATACAATCGCGCGATTGCAGTATATTCTTCGCTAACATCACAGGCGATAATCTTACCATCAGCCGGCAGCGCCAAGGCTACCGAAAGCGAACTATAACCCGTAAAAACGCCAACTTCCAAGGTTTTCTTCGCACCAATTAACTGCACCAGCAATCTCATAAACTGTCCTTGTTCGGGAGAAATTTGCATATTCCCGCTAGGATGGCTGGCTGTTTCTTGACGCAATCTCTGCAGAATTTCTGGTTCTCTGAGGGAAACTGCTAGCAAATAACTGTAGAGTTGTTCATTCAGTCCAAGAGTTCGCGTTGACATAGTAGATTAGAGAATTTGGCTCATCAACCGCTATACTATCGCTGGAGAGTGATCTGTAAAAAATAACTATGTTGCGGTTAGTGTTGACAGCTTTACTAGTGCTATTGACAGCCTGTGGTACGATTGGGCTGCTACCCACTAATCAGTTAGTGCAAAAAGCGATCGCACTTCAGCTAGAACAAACGCAACAACAACTTAGCCAAAAGCTGGATTTAGACTTAAAAGGCTTTGATATTGAAAAGCTAGCAATTAGCGAACAAAAACCCCTGACTATCGAAAATTTACCTGCTTTCCGGGTACGGGGAACCTACGACTTAATTATCAAATTACCTAAGAGACGCTTGACGCAACTGCAACAACCTTTTGAAGTTTATCTGCAAATTCAACGAGAAGGTAAAACTTGGCGATTGCTTTTACCAGAAAGGGTAAATAAAGATACTCAACCTATTTGGCATAGCTATCTCATCTTGTAGCTAATTGTGCAATTCTAAAAACTATCATAGGGATTACCGTAAAACTGCCCAAGCCTAGCCATGATTGAGGTAACAATTTCACTATAGGCAGGGCAATATGTATATTAATTTTTTTGTGAGTTCTATTGTTGGAATTTTAGTGATCGTACTGGGGACTTTTGGTATCCTGCAATGGTTGCACATCCCGGCTGGTAGCTTTCTCGATTGGGCTATTGGTGGCGCAAGCTTTTGGTGGCTATTGGTAATTGTTACCGTACCCTGGAATGTACATTTTCAAGCGAAAGAAGTGTTAGCAGAAGGCGCACAGTCCAAAGAAAAGGGAATTCCTGTAGATGAGAAACAATTAAAGTATGTCAAACTTTTAGCCAAGCGATCGCTGTGGTTGGCGATCGCTTTACATATCATTTCCACCATTGGACTTTATACCCTCGCCGCCACAGGTATTAGTGCTGTAGGATACATCAGTTCCGGTGCAGCTTTGTTACTAACTGTTCTCCGTCCAGCAATCCGCGCCTACGAATATTTATACACAAGATTGCGGATGATTCGTCAAGAATGGCAATATCCCCGTGAAGATATTGTGGAACTGCGCGATCGCTTTTCGATATTGGAAGAAAAAGTCAAATCCTTAGAAGAACAGCTGAATTCAGAAAACTCTTATTCAATTCCCGCAACTCAACAACGGTTTAGTGAAGAAACCCGCCGCGACTTAGCCAGAATCGCCGCCAATCTAGAAGAACTGCGCGCCACCAACCAAACCGAACACGAACGATTATCGAGAGAAGCCAGAAATGCGATCGCGCAACTTTCCACAGACGGACAATTTCTCGATCATGTGCGCGAAATTATCCGCTTTTTCAAAACAGCATAATGAGTGCTGATACCAAATCAAATAATGTTTGCGAAAACCTTAAATTGTAGGGTGCGTTACGCTATCGCTAACGCACCGAGAAAGATGGTGCGTTACTTGCTACAACGCTCTTAACCCGTGCAACGCAGTGGCTTCCCTACTTAATATTTACTGCTATATCAGCTGTTATTATTGGAAATCAAGTAAATTGACGAGGAAAAACAGCAGCTAAATCTAGCGTTGGAGATAAAGGCAAAGGTAATTCTACTGATTGATTCGCTAAAAATATCCGTTTGAAGCGATAGCCAAAATTACCTTGAGAATCTTGATAAGGTTCGCTGTAGGCTTCTAATTGCTTAACAACTAAATTAAATATCCAGTAATGAGGAATTTCAGCCTCAGCATATAAAGGCATTTTGACATTACGATCGTAATCTAAAGATGAATCCGCAATTTCAATAACTAAAAATATATCTGGCGGCGTAGGGTGTGCAGATAAATAGTTATCTGCTGTCGAACGAACTATAGCAAAATCAGGTTCTGGTTCACTACCTGATGGTAAATTTATAGGGTCTTGACACTGTAACTCAGCTTTCCCTGCGACTAGTTGACCTAGTTCTCGAATTAGATTTCTGCAACAGGTTGTGTGTGCTGTTCCTTTAGCTATCATCTGCACTAGTTCGCCGCGAATGAGTTCGACACGTTCGTCTTCGTGGAAAAAACCTAATTTAATTAAACGATGGTATTCGTTCACTGTAAAGCGTCGCGTTGTTATCTGACTCAGCATTTGAATTACAGTTGATGTTTTACGTCTTTTCTATTTTTACAAATTTATTACTTTGGTGCGATCGCCATTAGTAATTTCAATCCGGCTAATTCAAATACCATATAACCGTTTGACCATAGCTGTAATTTTCGCACCATAATCTAAATCTGCTGACCAGCGCCCGGATAATTGATCAATTAAGGGTGCAATTCCCCGTGTCACAAACCGAAATCTGGGGTCTACAACTTCATTTACTAAAGGTTCTAAACTAGCATAAGCTTTTAAATGTTGGATATGTGCCCTCACACCAATTCTGGCACTTTCAAAAGATGCTGCTTGTGTAGCGCCGCCAATTGTCCCTAAACCAGCAAAGTTATTTTGCTCGGGTTTAATATCACCACCAAAGCGTAAAAATCCAGTTTCTACACACATTTGGCAAAAGGCTATATCGTAATTAACTCCTTCTACGCTGGCTTCTTCTCGGTAGAGTTTTGGTATATCAGGAAATCTTACTAAAGCATTCTCATTATTATTTCTCAAGAATACTTGTAACTGCACTTCTGAAGTGTTGCCATTCGAGACTATTCTATCTAACTGTCCGGGGCAAACTACCAAAATAGAACGCAATTGTACAGTTTTTGTTGCCGCATCCCAACCCACAGAAACATTAAAGTCTCGCAGTTCAATTGCTTTAACATACACTACTTTATGATAGGTAATACGGCGAACTTCGGGAACTTTTGATAAATCAACTCGCAAGCGGTCTGCTAAATCAATGGGGATGTAAGCATTACCATTAACAAGTATGCCTTTTTCGGCGTAATTTTGCCCATTAACACTAATATTAATCGGAGGATAAGTTACCTCTGGTGTATTACCTTGGCTGGGGTCAACTACACGACTCCAGGATGCCAAGCCATCGGCAATCCCTAAAGCAAAATCACGGCGACGGGTTTGCAATAAAGACCTATCTTCTGGACTGCTGAGAAATCCTACTTGCATCAACAAAGCCGCGATCGCAGTTTGTCGGCAAAATGCTAACTTACCTAATCCACTATCAGTATCAGGTCTAACTCCGCGATTTGGTAATTGGGGTACACGGCGTACAAGTCCTACTAAAAGCAGTTCCGCATTGCTTTTACGCTGATCGTTACTCGCAATATAGAAGACGCTAGCCCCGCGCACATTTGGGCTAGTAGCTGCATCAGCGTGAATTTCTAACGCCACATCGGTGGAACGTCCACGAGCATTAATCCAGGCGATTGTATCCGCTGCACTCAAATCATCGGGAACAGACAAAACTTCAAAACTCCGCGCCCGCAGTTCTGTTACAATCAAATCCCGCAACAGAATCATTTCTCTAGCTTCTGTTGTCCCGCCTGCGATCGTCCCTGGATCGATTCCGCCAGCTTCTTTACCACCGTGAGCAGCAGAAATAAAAATACGCCCCATCTTCAGTATTTCCTCTTATAAGACTCAGCCTCAGCCATACTATCTATATTTCTTGGTTGAGCAACAACAATATAATATCCATCAGGAGTACTTAATCATTTGTCCTTTGTCTTTTCTCCCAAGTTGGTTGGGGATTGGGGATTGGGGACTGGTGATTGGGGAGATGAGGGAGATGAGGGAGATGAGGGAGCAGAGGGAGCAGAGGAAGCAGGGGTGCAGGGGAGAATAGCCATTACTCATTACTCATTACTCATTACCCATTACCCATTACCAATTACCCATTACCTAACGACAAATGACAAAGGACAAATAACAAACTATGCAAATCCCCCGCTTGCACCCGGATACAATTGAAGAAGTTAAACAACGTGCTGATATTGTAGATGTCGTCTCTGAGTATGTAGTTTTACGCAAGCGCGGTAAAGATTTTGTGGGATTATGCCCGTTCCACGATGAGAAAACCCCTAGCTTTACTGTTAGTCAGACTAAGCAAATGTATTATTGCTTCGGCTGTCAAGCGGCGGGAAATGCGATTAAGTTTGTGATGGACGTGGGTAAGCGTTCCTTTGTGGAAGTGGTACTAGATTTTGCACGGCGTTATCAAGTACCTGTACAAACCTTAGAACCTGAGCAAAGACAAGAATTGCAGCGTCAGCTGTCTTTGCGTGAGCAATTATATGAAGTTCTCGCTTCTACAGCACAGTTTTATCAACACGCTCTCAGACAATCTGCGGGGCAAAAAGCTCTACAGTATCTCAAAAGCGATCGCATTCTCAAAGAAGAAACAATACAGCAATTTGGTTTAGGTTATGCTCCCGCAGGTTGGGAAACTGTTTACCGTTATTTGGTAGATAGTAAACATTACCCAGTACAACTAGTAGAAAAAGCGGGATTGATTAAACCCCGTAAGGAAGGGGGCGGTTATTATGATGTGTTTCGCGATCGCCTGATGATTCCCATTCGGGATATTCAAGGGCGGGTAATTGGCTTTGGTGGGCGAACCCTCACCGATGAACAGCCAAAATATCTCAATTCCCCGGAAACTGAGCTTTTTAGTAAAGGTAAGACTCTCTTCGCCCTCGATCAAGCTAAATCTGGGATTTCCCAATTCGATCAAGCTGTGGTGGTAGAAGGATATTTTGATGCGATCGCTCTCCACGCCGCAGGAATTAATAATGTTGTCGCTTCCTTGGGTACTGCCTTAAGTTTAGATCAAGTCCGCTTGGTATTACGCTATACCGACTCAAAACAATTAGTTCTTAACTTTGATGCGGATAATGCAGGTACTAACGCCGCATCTAGAGCGATTGGCGAAATTGCCGAACTCGCTTATATGGGCGAAGTGCAACTGAAAATTCTTAACATCCCCGATGGTAAGGATGCTGATGAATACTTACATAGTCATACCTCAGAAGACTATCGCCAACTTTTAATTAATGCTCCCCTGTGGCTCAATTGGCAGATTGACCAAATCCTTAAAGACCGCGATTTAAAACAGCCTACAGATTTTCAGCAAGTCACTCAAAATATAGTAAAATTACTGATAAATATAGTCAATAAAGATACGCAAAATTATTATATTTCCTATTGTGCAGAAATCCTCAGCTTGGGAGATAGCAGACTAATTCCCCTAAGAGTCGAAAATCTGCTGACTCAAATTTCTCCCGCTAACAACACTTCTCAACCCATACAAATTAAAAAAAAATGGGAGAACAATAAAGCCTCTCAAGCTGCAGTTACTAATAGTGAACGTGGTTTGCTAGAACGTGCAGAAGGCTTATTATTGCGGATTTACTTACATTGTCCCGAACAGCGCGAAGCGATTTTAAATGCATTAGAAGAGAGAGATTTACAATTTAGCCTTTCTCACCACCGCTTTTTGTGGCAAAAAATTATCGAGTTAACCATAGAGCAAATAGACTTAATCTCCAATCTCCAAGATAGATACCTAGAATTAGCTGAAGATTTGAATTTAGTATCTCATTTGTTTCATTTAAATGAGAAAAGCAAGAAAGATATCATGCGGACTCCGCAAGTTGTTCAAGCTGCGATCGCTTGTATGGAAAGGGTAATGCGAGAAAAGCGCTATCGTCACTTTTTGGAACTATGGCAAGAAACCGATCCAGAAGCAGAACCAGAAAGATGGCAATCATATTATCAAGCTTTTTATACTGAAAAACTGCAACTTCAGGAACTAGACCGTCAACGCCAATTTTCCATTACAGACTTGGTTTAGATAAACGTTGTTGCTCAGATCCCCGACTTTTTGAAAAAGTCGGGGATCTAAATCTTGTGATTTTATCAAATTTTGCAAAAACTCCTAAAAACAACAACACCCAAGCTGCGACTTGCTTAGTGATTTCCTCTCGTTTATCTTTGCACACGGGGCTACAATTACTAATTACATACTCGCTATGTAATTAACCTTTTGTATGATCCCCCTCTTTACCACATTGAGGAAATATTAGCTTTCGAGTTGGGTGTTGTTGTTAGTTGGCGATACTGACTATCTAACAGCTTTTTTACCTCTTAACTAACTGGACTTTGTCAACTTGGCTGTTGTATTCGCCGAATGAAGCTTTATTTGCTTCATATTTTTAAAATAGCACGCTTCATTCTGATAGATTCAGTATGAAACTAAACTTTACTTTTAAAAATATTTTGATTTATAAATGGCAACAATTCTTTTTAATAAATACGCCAGACTCTAACTGATTGAGGTGCAGATAATTTTAAGGGCATAACAATGTTATGCCCCTACCTGAACTAACCGAATTCTATAAAATTTTGGCAAAAACCTCTAAAAACAACAACACCCAAGCTGCGACCTGCTTAGTGATTTCCTCTGACTTTGGCTTTGCAGATGGGGCTACAAAAATTATCTACATACTCGCGATGTAATAATAATTTACTTGTATTATCCCCCTCTTTACTATATTGAGGAAATATTAGCTTTCGAGTTGGGTGTTGTTGTTAGCTGACGAGACAGACGAATTAACAGCTTTTTTACCTCTTAACTAACTTGTACTTTGTCAACTTGGCTGTTGTATCTGCCAGGGAAGCTTGATTAGCTTCATGTATTTAAAATAGCACGCTTAATTTCTGATAGATTCTACTGAAAATAAACTTTACCTACTTAGACGTTTTCACTCATCAATTGCAACGTTTTCTTAAAGATAGACAATCAAATATATAGCTAACCTAAATTATTGCTGAAAAATAAATTGCCTGACTCTACATTTAGAGAATTCACCAAATAAAACCTCTGTTATCTATAAAAGGCGATCGCAGTTTTTACAGAGAATTCAGGAAAATATGCTCATGATTCTTTTAAGAAAATTAATTTACCACCTGCGCTCAACTTAAATTTTTGTCCGCGCCAAACTATGGTGCTACCAACAAAGCCACTACACCAAATCGCAAAGTGGAACAAATCACGTACAGGAATAAACCAAAAAAACTGTTTAGCGACTGAATCTTTCAGCATAGTTACGCCAACCACCCAAGCCATCAGCGATCGCATTATCCAGGTAATAGCGAGTACAACCCAAGCAAAGATTGATCCTCCTGTAGCTAGCAAAAACAGCAAGCTATTAACTGTACCGAAAGTAAACAGTAATCCCAGATAACCCCCAGGGCGGGAAACTCGGATACAACGCGCCCAACGGATTTGGCGCTGGATCACATCAGCCAAGCTGCTATCGTCTAACACATGATCGACGATGTAATCAGATAGCACTACTTTGTAACCAGCTTGGGCGGGTAAATAGCCTAGTTGGAAATCATCAGCCAGATGATCGGCGATCGCATCAAATCCCCCCATTGCGGCTAGGGCTTGTTTACGAATTACAATCGTAGAACCAAAGGCGAATTTAATCCCCTCCAGGTGGTTGCTAACTAAAACACCAGGATGAAAATCGCAAGCTGTACCAATAGCTTCTAAAATTGTTACCCATCCTTGAGCCAGAGAACGGTATAAACAAGTAACTACACCAACTTTCTCGTCTTTGAATGGTTGAATGACTCGTTGCAAATAGTCTCTACCAACGCGAATATCACTATCAGCGATGAGCAAAATTTTATGTTTCGCCGCAGTTACAGCATTCGCCAAATTACTGACTTTCAGGTTAGCGCCAATAATGCGATCGCTTACCACCAAATCAATATCGATATCAGGAAACTGCTGGATAATTTGATTGATAACTTCTATAGCAGGGTCTTGGCGATCGCGCACCGCAAAGATAATTTGATATTGGGGATAATCTTGTTGGCAAAATGAAGCCAGGTTATTCTCAGCATCGCGATCAACACCACAAATAGGCTTGAGGATACTCACCGGGGGGTGGAATTCTAAATCTAACTCGCGGGGTTGGCGAAAAAAAACGATCGCTGCGTATATGGCAAAACAGTAAAAAAAGATAGCTGATAAGCACAAGATAAATAGCAACGCTGCAATAATTGGGATTTGCAACCCGAAAACTGAACTCAACCCCACGTGACATCTCCTCAGGAAGTGCGCGATTCAAACAAAATATGTAAAGTTTTGCAGGGGAAAGGATCAAGGTTTTTCCCTGATTAATATAGTTATGTTCAATCGCTCAGTAGGTCGCTGCAAAGAAAGATAACTAGTTAAGGCTGTCATTTGTCCTTTGTCATTCTTACAAAGTTCCGATCGGAGGAAACCTCCGCTCAGACTTTGCGCTTTGTCATTGGTAAGAGTTTCAAGCCTTTTTAGATTTCGTAATCTAGTTTGCTTTATTTCTAACGGCTTACTTAATTAACTTAAACCGATTGCTAGCTTACCTGAAATCTTGATGTGAAATAAATCGATGAAAAACCAAACTATGTTAAGAACCGTCAATAAGCTTCAAACCCTTACTAATGACCAATGACCAATGACCAATGACAGCCTCAGCAGTTATCTTTAATTTCGCAGACCTACTTACATGAAACTATCTCAGCGCTGGAAATCTCTGGATGTATTTCGTGGTATTGCGATCGCTTCCATGATTTTAGTGAATAATCCCGGAAGTTGGAATGATATGTATCCACAGCTAGATCACGCCGAGTGGAACGGTTACACACCTCCAGATTTTATCTTTCCGTTCTTCTTGTTCATTGTCGGTGCAGCAATGCCTTTTTCCCTATCCAAATACACACAAGAAAACCGTCCTACTAAAGCAGTGTATTGGCGGATTGGGCGTAGAGCTTTAATTTTATTTGGATTAGGATTATTTTTAGCGTTATTTTCCTTAACTCTAGATTTCTGGCTCAATGGTGCGCCTGCATCCAAATTCGCCACAATTCGGATTATGGGCGTATTGCAAAGGATTAGTCTCGCTTATTTCATCAGTGCGATCGCTATACTCAATCTCCAGCGTCGTGCTTTATGGATATTAGCGGCAATCTTGCTCCTTGGCTACTGGGCTGCTATGCAACTTATTCCCGTTCCCGGTTATGGTGCTGGTAACTTGACACCCGAAGGTAATTTAGTAGGGTACTGCGATCGCTTAATTTTAGGACAGCAACACTTATTAGGTGGAAAACCCTTCGATCCAGAAGGTTTACTAAGTACCTTACCTGCTGTAGTTACCGTTCTCGTTGGTTACTTTACTGGAGAATGGCTAAGTAAACAACCTCAGCAAAGTCGTACCAGCATCAATTTAGTGATTGTGGGGATGAGTTGTATTTTAGTAGGGCATTTGTGGGGATTTTTATTTCCTATCAATAAACAATTATGGACAAGTTCTTATGTTATTTTCACTGCTGGTTTTGCATTGTTATTACTAGCCGCTTGCTATGAATTAATCGAAGTTCGCAATTTTAAGTGGCTAGGTTTTCCTTTTGAAGTCATGGGCTTAAATGCTATCTTCGCTTTTGTCGGTTCTGGTTTCGTAGCCAGAATCTTAATTAAAACGCACATCGGTAATGGTAGTGATGCACCGACTACTTACACTTGGATTTACGGGCATTTATTTAAACCTTGGGCGGGTGCGCTGAATGGTTCCTTATTATTTGCTATAACAACCGTAATTTTCTGGTGGTTGATTCTTTATTTCATGTATCGCCGTAATTGGTATTTTAAAATTTAGTTTTTATTGATTAGCAATGCAATCGAAAAACTAGATAAATAATGTATTAAAACTATTTTAGAGAATGTTTTAAAAGCCCTCTAGTTAGTAGAAAAAAGTTTTACCCCTAATTCCCCTGAAAATGGTGATTTTAAGAACTTTCCCCTTTTTAGTAGTTTATAAGTGTTAGGCTAATACCATTTTGAAAAAAGAATGCGACAGATGGGTAGCTAGGGGCACGGCACCAGTAAGATAATTCGATATACCACAAGATTGTGGATGCCGTGCCCCTACAAAGAATTTATTTGTCGCAAACATTATTTGAATTGGTATAAGAAAACTAAGGGGTTTAGGAAGTCGAGCATTCCTAAACCCCTAACGGAGAACATTACAGTGATGAAGATGTCATCTATATATTGCTACATTGCAAGTTTCCAGTTTGCTAAGTCAGCCAAAGAGCGATCGCGGTAGCGTCCATAGCGCTCTTGTTTATTCTTAATTTTTACACCCAATTCCGGGAAAATACCGAAGTTGGGCGGCATGGGTTGAAAGTGTTTAGGCGAAGCGGAACTGATAAATTCAAACAGCGCACCCATCATGGTTGTGGGTGGTAGAGCTAAAGTTTCTTTGCCTAAAGCTAATCTCGCAGCATTAATTCCCGCCAAGCAGCCACCCGCAGCCGCAGCGGTGTAGCCTTCAGTACCAATTAATTGCCCCGCCGCTAGTAAAGTGGGACGCTGTTTAAATTGCAGAGTGGGATGCATCAATTGAGGTGCATTAATAAAAGTGTTGCGGTGCATCACTCCCAACCGCACAAATTCGGCATTTTCTAAACCAGGAATTAATTTAAATACTCGCTTTTGCTCACCCCAACGCAGATTTGTTTGGAAGCCTACCATGTTCCAAAGTTGACCGGCTTTATCTTCTTGTCGCAACTGCACTACAGCGTAAGGGCGTTCTCCGGTGCGGCTATCAGATAACCCGACTGGTTTGAGGGGGCCATAGCGCATCGTATCTTCCCCCCGCAAAGCTTGTTCTTCGATGGGGAGACAAGCTTCAAAAAATTTCGCTGTTTCGCGTTCAAAATCCTTCAATTCCGTTTGTTCAGCTTTGCGAAGTTCTTCCCAAAAATGCAGATATTGCTCTTTATTCATGGGACAGTTGAGATAAGCTGCTTCGCCTTTGTCATAGCGAGAAGCCATAAAAGCAATATCGCGGTTAATTGATTCTCCAACAACAATGGGGCTAGCAGCATCAAAAAAGCTGAGGTATTCCATCCCCGTTAAGCGACGGATATCTTCTGCCAAATCCGGGCTAGTTAACGGCCCTGTTGCCAAAACCACAATACCTTCAGGAATGGCAGGAACTTCACCCCGGCGAAATTCAATTAAAGGATGACGAGATAATATTTCTGTTAAATCTTGGCTAAATTGTCCTCTATCTACAGCCAGCGCCCCACCTGCGGGAACAGAGTGTTCATCAGCTTTGGCAATAACAATGGAATTTAGCTGCCGCAATTCTTCATGTAATAATCCCGTAGCGCGATCGCTTGCCATTGCACCAAAGGAATTACTACAAACTAATTCTGCAACATGTTCTGTATGGTGGGCAGGGCTAAAGCGATTGGGACGCATTTCATGGAAAATCACCGGCACACCAGCCTGGGCAATTTGCCAAGCTGCCTCTGTCCCAGCTAGTCCACCTCCAATTACTTGTATCGGTTGTTGTTCCATATTTTGATTATAAATTCTTGGGGAAAGGGAAAGGGGGAAGGGGTAATGGGAACTAGGAATAAATAACTTTTTTGTACAGACGCGATTAATCGCGTCTCTGCAACTTTTACCCCATGCCCAATCCCCCATGCCCCATTCCTAATTAATTAGCTTTACCATTCTCTTGGAGTTGCTGCAATTGCACATCATTAATCCAAATTGCCTGTTGGGGAACAGGAATAAAAATTCCGGCTTGGTCGAAGGCGATTTTGAGACGGCGGCGGTATTCTCTCGCCACATCCCATTGTTTCAGGGGTTGGGTTTTAATCCACACACGAATAATTAAACCGCGATCGCCAAAGTTATCAACTCCTAAAACTTTTGGTGTTTCTACAATCTGATGTTTCCAGACTGGATCTTCATCCATCTCTAAGGCAACAGTAGTAATTAATTTCAAAACTTCGTCAATATCAGCTTGGTAGTCTACGGGAATGGTTAAATCTGCCCTTGACCAACGGCTAGAAAGATTGGCAACAATTTTAACTTCACTGTTGGGAATTGTAATTAAGCGTCCTTCGGAGTCACGAACTTGGGTCATCCGCAAGTTCAAGTTTTCTACTAAGCCGCCCACTGTGCCAACGTTAATCACATCGCCTAAGGCGTATTGGTCTTCTAAAATAATCAAAAATCCGTTAATTGCATCTTTGATCAGGTTTTGCGACGCTAGGGAAACGGCAACACCCACTAAACTCGCACCCGCTAATAAGGGTAGGATATCTATCCCCAAAGCGATTAATCCTAACAAAAAGCCGACGCTGACACAGGTAATTGTGGCAATACTTTTTGTTACACCCGAAAACGTAGAAACCCGTAGTTGTAACCGTTCCGAAGTTTCGGAGGCGAATAAAGCACCACTGCTGATGAGAGTGGAGGTAAAACGGTCTATCAGTGCATAACTAAATCGAATCACTACGTAAGTGCCTAATGCTACAATCCCCAATCTCAGAGGAATTTGAGCAGCTGAGAGAATTCCTAATTGCAGAACTCTGGTGTAGGGAAATAAACCCAAAATCATAAATGTACCACCACCCCAAATTCCAGCTTGAGTTAGCTGAAATAGGCGTTTTTTGACTTCGTGTAAATGCCGATGTTGCTGTTGATTTAGTTGTGTGGTGATTGGTTGGGTTTGGCGAGAAGTCGGGAGGTTAGGCTGTTTGACATTATGTTGAGAACGACGTTGCCAACGATATACACCCCAACTAGCAGCCATCATTGCCAGGGCGATCGCAGCTGCTATTTTCCCTTGGTCAATTAAAAATTGCGTATTCCGTTCTTGTTTTGCCCTTTGTAAGGCTTCTTGTAATGTATCTACTATTTGATTGGCTGAAAGGGTGGCATCTTCCTCACGCAGTCTCGCGTCTTCGGAAGTTACGGTCATCAGGTATTGACCGTTGATAGTAATTACAGGTGCTTCGTTAACTTTTTCTACCTGAACATTGACTGATTGTGCAGCTGAACGCAGGTAATTTTGGCTAATTTCATCCAAGTTTTGTTGAATATTTTGCGATCGCTCTGGAAAATTTATTCTAGTTGCTGCTATTTGGAACAACCTGCGACCGTCTAAATAGATCCAGCCTGTGACAATTCTATTATCTGAATCTTTACTTACACTACTAGGAGTTGGCAAGCTAGGTAAAAAGGGAATTTGGGCTGTAGCTTTGGGTACAGAGACAACAGCGATCGCCATTGAACTCATTAGCGCCAAAAATTGATAGCGCACTCCAACACCTCCTTGCTTAACATCTTTTATCAAATACCCGCTAAGTTATCCTCCACAATAAATTTAAGTAAATGTACCTATCTAAAGTTTAATTTGTCCTTTCAGGTAGATGTGTTTAATTTTCTTGCTTATCTATCTTTAGGCAGATGACATCATACGTTGTTTATTGTGAGCAATAACTACAGGAATTTTTGATATTACTCTGATCAAGGATAAATGAATTTTGGGCATTGGGCATTGGGCATTGGGCATTGGGCATGGGGAATGGGGAATGGGGAATGGGTAATAATAATTTCCCTTTTTTCCTTTTCCCCTTTCCCTTTCCCCCTCATCCCCAGTCCCCTCCTTGTTGACATTCCCCCCGATGAAAAGTCAAGCTAGTTTAAAGAGCCATTGACTTGGTTTGGAGATTACAGCCAAAAATGGCAAGTCGTGGAATAATCTAGTACAGTACGTAAGAGATTGCGTACCTTTTTTGACTTTTTAGAGGACATTTTTGATGACCGCAACTTCTCCCCGATTAAAGCACGAGGTTAAAGACCTCGCCCTCGCTCCCTTGGGAAGACAGCGCATTGAATGGGCTGGACGCGAAATGCCAGTTTTACGGCAAATCCGCGATCGCTTTGCTCAAGAAAAACCCTTTGCTGGGTTGCGCCTAGTGGCTTGTGCTCACGTAACTACAGAAACCGCACATCTAGCGATCGCTTTGAAAGCTGGTGGTGCAGATGCAGTGTTAATTGCTAGCAATCCTCTTTCAACTCAAGATGACGTAGCTGCTAGCCTCGTCGTTGATCACGAAATTCCTGTTTTTGCCCAAAAAGGCGAAGATAACGAAACTTATAACCGTCACGTCCAAATTGCCCTTGACCATCGTCCCAACATCATTATTGATGATGGTAGTGATGTGGTTGCCACCCTCATTCAGCAACGCCAACATCAAATTGCCGATTTAATTGGCACCACTGAAGAAACTACAACGGGAATTGTGCGGTTACGCGCCATGTTCAAAGATGGCGTTCTCACCTTCCCCGCAGTGAATGTCAACGATGCTGACACCAAGCATTTCTTTGATAACCGCTACGGTACCGGACAATCTACCTTAGATGGGATTATCCGTGCAACCAATATTCTGCTAGCTGGTAAAACCATTGTTGTTGTTGGTTACGGCTGGTGTGGTAAAGGTACAGCACTCCGCGCCCGTGGTTTAGGTGCAAATGTGATTGTGACCGAAATCGACCCCATTAAGGCAATTGAAGCTGTAATGGATGGTTTCCGCGTTCTGCCTATGTCAGAAGCTGCACCTCAAGGTGACTTGTTTATCACAGTTACAGGTAACAAGCACGTAATTCGTGGTGAACATTTCGACGCGATGAAAGACGGCGCGATCGTCTGTAACTCCGGTCACTTCGATATTGAACTTGACCTGAAATATTTAGCATCTCAAGCTAAAGAAGTTAAGCAAGTACGCCCCTTCACTGAAGAGTATAAATTGCCAAGCGGTAAATCAGTGATTGTTCTAGGCGAAGGACGCTTGATTAACCTAGCGGCTGCGGAAGGACACCCCAGCGCCGTTATGGATATGAGCTTTGCTAACCAAGCTTTAGCTGTGGAATACCTAGTGAAGAACAAAGGTAAACTCGAACCAGGTTTACACTCAGTTCCTAGAGAAGTAGATGAAGAAATTGCCCGCCTGAAATTACAGGCTTTGGGAATTAACATTGATACCCTCACAGCAGACCAAATTGAGTACATCAATTCTTGGACTTCTGGAACCTAAAGTACACCCTCGAATTGAAGGGTAATTAGCATAACTTAGGTTTTTTGTGGGATGGGCAATTGCCTATCCCATTTTTACTAGAAGTGAAGTGCCAAAATTCTTAATAGAGAAATGGCGATCGCGGAGATATCATCCAATACTTGTCGGTTAAGGGGAAGGGAAAAGGGGCAAGAAAAACCTTTAACCCTTACCCTTTCACCTTTTCCCCAAAGTAAATTCCGAGTTGAAAATCCTTAACCGAGCAATATTGAGATACCATCAACTCAAATGCGTTGGCCTAGCCAGCCGCAAGCATCGCGGCTGCAACTTGACAAAAAAGCTGATAAATTTATGATTTTACCAAGATGCAGCTAACGCATATTCAATATTTCAAGTCAAAATCATAGAAGAGAGTTAGCATTGCAGGTCACTACCATTAGCTACTGGCAACAAATACTAAAGTAATCATGACCAAACCTATTTCTGAGAATTTTGATGAATCGCATTACCAGCCTGAACCACCAGAACAGTTCTTTCCTGCTCAACATCTCAAAGTCTACCAAACAAGCCCTACAGAGCAACTATTAATTTGCGAATGTCAGAAATGCCAAGCACCACTGTCTATTGAAGTGGTTTTTATGACACCCCAAAACTCAAAGCCTCGTCCCAAAGGTAAAACCGACAGCAAACCAGATAACAGAGCGCAATGTCCTAATTGTGGGCAAATTCCTATTTATTTAGAAAGCTGTATTGTCAAATCAGTCAATCAATTACCGACTTCACCGTGGCAAAAAAGTGAAAGTTAGATATCAGCAGCGAAAAATTTATGATGAATGAGTTAGAAATCAAAACTTTTTGCATCAACCAATTCTTATGCTGTAACTAAATGTTAATCATCATCATCATCCTGTTCTTCAGTGATGATTAACTCCTGACTTTTGCCCTTTTTATTTTGACTACCTAGGCTAACGAAGGAGCGATTGAGCTTTTTAACTCCACTCAGCGTAATCAGCGTTAGCAACCCTCCTAATAATCCCATTTGCCACAAACCACAGCCAATTGCTGCACCCAATCCTGCTGAAGTCCAAACACAGGCGGCTGTGGTTAAGCCTCGAACTTTTGGCACATGAGATTTTCTGGGAGATTCTTGCAGAATTAATCCAGCACCCAGAAATCCTACACCTGTGGCTACACCCTGAATTGTACGACTTAAGGCATTGGTAGCTGCATAAGGGCTGTCACCTTCAGCTTGTAACGGGATCATCACGAATAATGCTGCGCCCATACTTACCAACATAAAAGTTCTCATGCCAGCAGGTCTACCTCCTTGCTGACGGTTCAAGCCAATCATGCAGCCTACTAGAAGCGCCATCGCCAGTCTAAATGCTATATGTGGCCAATCATTGGCAGTAATAAACATTGATCCCATTGATTTATCACTCCTCACAATAGAAGGAAATTTTCTGCCTCTTGTCAGTAGGCTCAAGGCTCAATAAAGTTTTCCGTAAAACTTGAGTTTTTAAATTGTAATTAGTTTAACAACATAAAATCAATAAAGTTACCGTATTTACATCAATAGGGAACACACACTTGATTAAAAATAGTTCTAAGGAAGAATTGACAACTCAATACTGAGAAAAAAAAGTCGCAATAATTTCGCAACCAGTACATCATTACGAAAAATCTCAACTCGCCTTTAATTGTCCAAACCTACAGCTTGGAACCTTACCAGAATGGTTATGTGCTGATGATGGAAGATTTTGGTGAGATTTTTCTGAAACAATGGAGATGACAGCAAACATAAAAATCTCTACAGCAGTTTTTAGTTTTAGCGATCGCTTGCCAAATCATCACAGAAAAACATGGCGGAACTTTGACTGTAATTTCCAGCCTATGTCAGAGAAGAAAATTTGCGATCGCTTTACCGATTCATGCTTAATCAACTAACAATACTCGTTCTTGATTCTGGCAGTTCCAAAACGGTTATTTAAACCAACTTTAAAAAAGAATGCGACAGCTTGTAGGGGCATTGCCTTGCCTTCTAAAATATATTGATGTGTCGCCAACATTATTTGAATTGGTATAACTTTGATTTTTCATCAATCAAACTAATTAAACTTTAATAACTTTCTGAAAAAATGGGTAACACATCGTTTACGATTCAGATATTTTGCGCTAACAATAACAATACAAAATAATTTTGGTCTGGTTCAATGTGGACAAAGCTGAGACAGGTGCTTTGGCAATGGCGTAGCTTATTGATTATTACTCCTAGTGTTACCGGATTGATTATCTTACTACGCTTTTCTGGTTTACTTCAGTTCTTGGAATGGGCAGCATTCGATCAATATATACGTTTACGTCCGCAAGAATCCCGTGACGATCGCATTGCGATTGTGGGTATTGATGAAACAGATTTACACGAGCTGATTGGTCAGGACTATTTACCAGATAAGCTTTTAGCTCAGTTACTTGTAAAACTACAACAGAGAAAGCCAAGAGTTATTGGTCTTGATATTTATCGCGATTTACCTGTAGACCCAGGACACGCAGATTTAACTAAGGTTTATCAAAGTTATCACAATATAATTGGTATCCAACAAGTAATTGGTGCAGGCGTTCCGCCTTCTCCTTTGTTGAAAGCTAAGGGACAAATAGGCGCTAATGGTTTACTGATTGATCCAGATGCGAAAGTGAGGCGTGGGTTTTTATCGATTAGCGATCGCCAAGGGAAAAAGATTTGGAGCTTTGGCATGATGCTGGCTTTACGATATTTACAGCCAGAAGGAATTAAGCCGCCAGAAATTGATGCACCTATATATCGCTTGGGAAAAACTACATTTCCAGCCTTTGCTGCAAATGATGGTGGTTATGTAGGCGCTGATGCTACAAGATATCAGATTTTATTAAACTATCGCGGGCCGAAACAGTCCTTTGAATTGGTTTCCATGTCAGATATTTTGCTTAATCGCTTACCTCCTGATTGGGGACGCGATCGCAT
Source organism: Tolypothrix sp. PCC 7601 (assembly GCF_025677855.1). Lineage (NCBI taxonomy): Bacteria > Bacillati > Cyanobacteriota > Cyanophyceae > Nostocales > Tolypothrichaceae > Tolypothrix > Tolypothrix sp. PCC 7601. The sequence continues at coordinate 9,004,217 of NZ_CP064879.1, read as the reverse complement.
TATCTTAATTGGTAATGTAGGGGAAATTTTTGAGGATTTCGTCTTTTCTCCCTTTAATAGTGGTTTTCCTCTCGGTTTTGAACACACCCCTAGAGTAGAAATCCACGCCAATCAGATTAGCCAAATTCTGAGCAGTGTACTCGATCAGCGTCCTTTAATTAAAACTTGGGCGGAACCATTAGAATGTTTGTGGATTTTATTCTGGTCTGGATTAGGTGCTACCTTAATTTGGCAATTACGATACACAGGGGGAATGAGCAAAGTCTCATTACCTAAAGTCTTGGCTCCGGTGATCGCCGCAGGTGGGTTAGTAGGTTTTTCTTATACTGCATTTTTAGCCGGCTGGTGGATACCAGTGATACCAGCATTATTTGCTTTAGCTGGAAGTGCGATCGCAGTTACGGCTTATTTTGCGCGTATGGCTGGTTCTATACGTAAAACCTTTGGTCGTTACCTAACTGATACAGTAGTTGCTAATTTACTAGAAAATCCCCAAGGTTTGAAGTTAGGTGGCGAACGGCGGAATATCACCATTCTCACTTCAGATATTCGTGGTTTTACAGCCATATCCGAACGCTTACCCGCCGAAGAAGTAATTAAAATTATCAATCTCTACTTGGGATACATGGCTGATGTCATCACCCAGTACCAGGGAACCATTGATGAGTTCATGGGGGATGGAATTTTAGTACTGTTTGGCGCTCCCACCCATCGCGAAGACGACGCAACCAGAGCGATCGCTTGTGCTGTAGGAATGCAATTAGCGATGCAGGCTGTTAACGAAACCATGAAACAACAAGGATTACCTAATTTAGAAATGGGGATTGGCATTAATACTGGTGAAGTTGTCGTTGGTAATATTGGCTCTGAGAAACGTAGCAAATATGGAATTGTAGGCGACCAAGTTAATCTCACATATCGCATTGAATCTTACAGTATTGGCGGGCAAATATTGATTTCCGAATCTACTTTCAAAGCGGTAGAAACAATATTAAAGATTGATGGGCAAAAACAAGTCCAACCAAAAGGTGTGCAACAACCCATCACAATTTATGAGATTGGCGGTATAGGTGGAAAATATAATCTTTACCTCCCTCAAGAAGAGGAGATATTTTTAAATTTAACTGAAGAAATTCCTCTACAATATACAGCTTTGGATGGCAAACATCTTGATGGTACTATCATGCAGGGAAAGGTAAGCAGACTTTCATTAAAGGGTGCAGAAATCTATATTATTCAAGATGAAATTTCTCATGTATTAGCACCTCTAACAAATATCAAGCTCAACTTACAAATGCCTAATACTGAAATATTCAGCGAAGATATTTATGCCAAAGTTTTAGAGCAATCAACAGATAATAGCTTTTATATTCGCTTTACCAATAGACCACCAGAGGTAGAGAAGCAGTTAAGCATCATCTACCAAAACTTGCACAAGCAATCGTGAATTATAAATAACTATACTTCAGTTAAGAAAAATAATTGCTAACAAAACCAAAAAACTAGTACAACAAGGCAAAAGGCAAAAGTCAAAAGTCAAAAGTCAAAAGTCAAAAGTCAAAAGGCAAAAGTCAAAAGTCAAAAGTCACAAGTCAAAAGTCAAAAGGCAAAAGGCAAAAGTCAAAAGTCAAAAGTCAAAAGTCACAAGTCAAAAGTCACAAGTCAAAAGTCACAAGTCAAAAGTCACAAGAAGAATACTTATACCACAAGCCTTTTAGCAATTACAGATAATCTGTTTCTCTTACAAAGTTTGGCGGGACGGAAACCGACACCGCCAACTTTGCGCTATTTACGCCTACTTGTACTAGTTACCCAACAAAAAAACAGAACAATAATTTTGGAGGGGGTTTGGGGGACGCAACCGTCACCCAATCGGGGGTTTGGGGGAGAATCCCCCAATTGATCTGGCTTTTTGAATAAGTGACAAATCAATCACTAATGAGCCAAGCATATTGAATTAGAAATTTATCATACAAATACCAATTTTGGCACAGATACTGGTCGCGATCGCTTCATTGCTCAAGCCACAAATTGCAATTTATTGTATTTACCAACAGATATCAATTATTACCCAAAACTATGTCACCACGCTTCACCCAACTGTGTGAAAAACAATTCAACCAAGTGGATGACCTCAGTGTGGGAGGGTGAATTTTGTCAAAAAGAGGATTCTAGTAATAGAGAACATTGATTGCACTTAACTCTAGTGCGGAGAAATTATGAAACTACTCAAAGCTTTGGCAGCTTCTGCCGTTGTTGTTTCTTCTGTTGTCCTCTCCGCTGGAATTGCTTCTGCTCAAACAGCTGGTACTAACAGCAATTACATCGGTGTTGGGATTGCCGCTGGCGCAACAAGCGGCGGACAAGGAAATGATGATGCTCAATTTGGTGGTAACGTGCAAGGACGGGTAACTATGCCCAGAACACCTGTATCGCTTCGGGGTTCCGTCCTGTTTGGTGGTGATGCCACTGCAATTATGCCTATAGTTACTTATGATGCGCCCATCGCCAAAAATACGAACGTTTACTTCGGTGGCGGATACTCGTTTGTCACCGATGAAGGTAAAAACACCCCACTAGGTAATCAAAATGCACCCGTAGTTACCTTAGGTGCAGAATCACAAGTTGCCAATAACGTCATCGTCTATGGCGATGCTAAATGGGGTATTGACGCTTACAGAAACAGTGATGCCGATGCCGTTAGCTTCCAAACTGGAATAGGTTATAGATTCTAATGGATGGGGCATAGGGCATAGGGCATGGGGCATTGGTAATGGGTAATGGGTAATGGGTAATCGGCATTTCTTCCTCATCTCCCTCATCTCCCTCATCTCCCTCATCTCCCCAATCCCTAGTCCCCAGTCCCCAATCCCCAATCCCTACAGCGCATTAATAAACTGCTTTACCTTATCCACTAGCGGCTGATATTCGATTTCCTGGGCTAACTCTTGAGCATTGAGGTAGCAGGATAGCGCTAATTTTTTACGTCTTCTGGTGGCGTAAAGGCTACCCATATTCAAGAGAGTCGAACTTTCTCCTAAGCGATCGCCTAGTTCTTGATAAATTGCTATAGCTTGCTTGTAATATTTGAGTGCTTGAGCATGGTTTGCAATGCTGTTGTAGGTAAAACCAAGGTTATTCAAAGTTGTGGCTTCACCAGAGAGGTCTTTGAGTGCCCGACGTGTTAACAGCACTTGATAATACAGTAATAGCGCTTGTTTGGGTTGCCCTAAATCACTATATATAGAGGCAATATTATTCAAGGTAGTCGCTTCGCCAACTATATTTTTAACAGCTTTTTGAATTGGTAATGCTGCTTGGAAATATTCTAGTGCTTGCTGTTGCTGACCTAAAGCACTGTAGGCGAACCCAATGCCATTTAAGGTTGTTGCTTCACCAGAAAAGTCTCCTAGCAAGCGACGCATAGCCAAAATTTGGTTTTGCAGCAATAGCGCTCTTTTTGGTTCTCCCAATCTGGTGTAAACCAGTGCTACATCATTGAGAGTAGAAACTTCACCTTGAGCATCTTCTAATTGCCGGAAAATTTGCAGTGCTTTTTCAAAAGATGCTAAAGCTAGGGAAAACTTGCCTATGCGACTGTAGGTAGAACCTAAATTGCTGAGTGCGGTAGCCTCGGCTCGCACATTCCCAAATTCTTGAGCCAAGGTTAATGCTTCATTAAAACAATTCAATGCTTTATCAGGTTGCCAGCAACCGAGGTGAGCCAGTCCAATGTCATTTAATGCATAACCTTCTCTGGCGCGATCTGGAATGATTCGAGCCAACTTTAAATTTTCGGTTGCAAGTACAAGATATTCTTGAAATTCTCCTCGCTTGTAATAGCGGGTTGCTTCATCACGACGTTGTTCCCACTCGGTGACTGGATTTGAAGGTTGCGACATCTGACCTCGGTTGCACTAAAAGTAAATAGGCAGGTTTGCTAGGGCCGTTGCATTTGGAATTAACCCTTCTCAGGTGATAATTTCCAAATAGGAGATAAACAATATTCTCTATCTTTAGATATAAGACGTAAATAGAGTGAATATAGTATAATAACTAACTTAAAAATCTACCTCAGAGAAATCCTGTAGTTATTAAGTTGAGTGCTGTAGTTGAAGTAATGAAGAGAATTACAGTCACTAAAGTTAAGGAAATATTAAGACTTTAAAGCAAGATACTGCTGATTTTTCGCGATCCCTCATATCTATCGAAGAGTTAATTTGGGCACAGATGCGATCGCTTTTTCTCTGTTATCAAACTCAATATACAGAGAAGCCTAAGATTATCTAGTAGCAAATTTAACTAAAAAACCTGAATTTAACCTTGGCAAAGCTGATCAGGAACTTTAAAAGCTTTGTCAAAATCTCATAACTTATAACCATTTAATTTATTTATATGCGCTTAGGTATTATTGTTAGTGCTGGATTAGTAAGTACAGGGCTATTACTGGCTTTGGGTTTAAACAAACCAGCAATATCTCAATCTCCAACACAGATAGCTCAGACATCCGCGATCGCTAACACAAACTTACAGGAATTTAGACAGAATCGCCGGGTATGGAGTCAGCAAAGAATCCGCAACTATCGCTACAAAGTTAGTAGAAGTTGTTTCTGTACAGAAGAAGCTAGAGGCCCAGTAGTAATTGAAGTGCGTAACGGGCAAACAACTTCAATTACCGATAAAAATGGTAAAAAAGTTAATCCCGAGCTATTCCAGGAATACAGTACAATGCCCAAGGTATTCAATGTCATTCGGGATGCGATCGCCAAAAAAGCATCCAACATGGCTGTAAACTACAATAAAAAACTCGGCTACCCTACCCAAATTGCTATCGATTACGAGCGTCAGATAGCCGATGAAGAGTTATATCTCACAATTGAAGATTTCAAAGAAATTAAATAATGGGCATAGAGCATAGGGCATTGGGCATGGGTAATGGGTAATTGGTAATAGGAATTTCTTCTTCATCTCCCCATCCCCAATCCCCAGTCCCCAATCCCCATTACCCCCCCCAGAGGGGGCCCCGAGTTCCCCAATCCCCAGTCCCCAGTCCCCAATCCCCAGTCCCCAATCCCCAATCCCCAACCTACTCCACCTGCTGCCACAAACTTTGGTAGCCAGTCACCAATCGGCTACCATCTTTGAAGACATGAATTTCTATCTGGTCGCTAGCCCAGGTAATTTTGTCTTGGAAAGCAGGATTAAAGATGTTAACTCGTTGATTGCTGGATGAGACTGGAGAAGTAGGAGAATGAATCGCCAAAGATTCTACAAATGGCCCATCAATCAGAATATCTAGCTGCTCTAATAAATCTTGCGAACCTGGGGGAGCAGATTCCGATTGCAGCTGCTTTAAGGTAAAGCCAGTAAATGACATCACGTTTAATCCAGCAGCTTTCAGCTTACGTGCTAAAGATGCCAATGCAGGTGCTTGCCAAAAGGGTTCGCCGCCAGAGAAAGTTACCCCTGTGTTGCGCGGCTTTTTCAAAATATTTTCAGCAAGGGTATCAACGGATATCAATTGGTTGACCTCGAATGACCAAGATGCTGGATTAAAACAGCCAGGACATTCGCGGGAACAACCTTGCACCCAAACAACAGCACGACAACCAGGCCCGTTAACTTCAGATTCATCAACGTAGCCCATAATATTAAGATGCTCAGGGGGAATTTCCATAAGTTGTTGCGATGGGTGATTTGGTTGGGATTCCATCTTTTTCCTCCTTTGAAGCTTTAGCTGTTAAATCAACTCATAACTGACTATTCGCTCCGTAGAGACGCGATTTATCGCGTCTCTACAGGATTTAAATGTCAATCGATTGGTTTTATCCGAACCCTATTGTCCCCACTCCCAATACTGCTCGGTTAAGGATTGTCAACTCTTAATTTGGTTTGGGGAAAAGGTGAAAGGGTAAGGGTTAAAGGTTTTTTCTTGTCCCTTTTCCCCTTCGCCTTTTGCCCTTAACCGACAAGTATTGTCCCCACTCCTGACTCAGCACTCTTGTACAGACGGGATTAATCGCGTTTCTCTAAACCAGCACAGCCATTCCTGGATAACGCACCGGGATTTTTATTGCATTGTGAATTTGATTAGCTAATGAAGCTAAGACGCTTGTGCTGACACATCTGAGATTTTGAACGAGGTAAGGGGCGGGTTGGAGAATATCGTTACCGCGTGCGTCTAATTGGCGTACCAAAACACGGGGACGGGAAGGAATATTGAGTTGGACTTCATCTGGTTGCAAAATATGAAGGATTTGGATGTAATCCATCACCCTTTCTGGTGTCCAAGGAGACAAGATCATGGTTTGAATAGCCAAATGTCCTGAATATTCCTGACGAAATTGCTCGATTCCTGCCACAAGGTTTGGTAGATTAATTGTCTCTACACAGCGATTGACTTGCTGCAATTGATTTGACGAAATGGCATCTAGTTTTGCAGCGACTGTATCTGCCATGATCAAATCCCTACGCACTTGGGGATCGGATAGCAAGGTGCTATTAGTCAGAACCACAGTGGGCTTTTTGGTAATTCTTTTGACAACACCGATAATTTTCTCTAAATTCAGGGCTAGTGTTGGTTCGCCACTACCACTGAGGGTGACTGTATCTACATTATCTAGTGATACAGTCTGCAACTCATCAACAATTTGAGATGTTGGGACAAAAATTTGGCGTTCAGTCGTCAGGGCTTCAATTTTTCCCAACTGGCAGTAGATGCAGTGAAAGGAGCAGGTAGATTTTGAACCAATAGGATCGATGCCAAGCGATCGCCCAAATCGCCATGATTCTACTGGCCCATAGACAGAAGCACAGGATGGATATTGTTTATATGCTGTAGCACTCATACTTGCTCCTTCATAAAATCAAACATACACTGGTATCAAAAAACAATCTAAAAATTTGGATTTAACACAAATTTAAATCTAGAAGTTGAGGAACTTGTGAGGTTAGCTAAAAAGGATGTACCCCTACGCTTAAGCAAGCTACGCGGAGCGTCTTTGCAGGAGAAGGTTGAACAAAATTAATTCTTTGACTATTGGCTCTTGTACAGACGCGATTAATCGCGTCTCTCCAACTCTTGACTCTTTGAAATCAAATAAAAAATCAATATGGCAATTAATATTCAGGAAATCAAAATTTTGGTGGTTGAAGATCAGCCAGAAGATTTAGAATTTTTAGCAGATATTCTTTGCTGTCAAGGGTATCAAGTTAAAAGCGTCAATTCGGGAAAACTCGCAATTAGTCAGGTAAATGCTTTTCAACCTGATTTAATTCTGTTAGGTTTAATGATGCCAGAGATGGATGGATATGAACTTTGGCAATATCTATTATATGAAAAGACTACACAAAATATTCCGATAATTTTCCTGAGCTATCCAGAGGAATTCTTTAAAAAATTTAAATCCTATGAAATAGGTACTGTTGATTATATTGCTAAACCCTTACTCTTAGAAGATGTTGTCTTACGGGTCAAGAATCGACTTACTCTGGAAAACCTCAAACAGCGATTAACAGCTAAAAATCCTCATCTAATAGCAGAAAAGCATGATTTACAACACAGCAACATATATATAGATGCGATGTTGCATAGTGCTAAGGTAGGCATTTGTCTGACTGATGAAAATGGATATTTTTTAGAGGTAAATCCTACCTACTGTCAAATGTATGGATTTACCAGTGAAGAACTAATTGGTCAACAATTTACCCTACATTATGCAAATTTAACAGCTGTTGCTAAATCTAATTTAATTCAGCAATATAAAAATTTTATTGTTAATGCGACTCAGTCAGAAAAAAGAGAATTTATTATTACCCGTAAAGATGGTTCGCGCTTACCTGTAGAAATGACTCAGGTAATTGGGCAACAGGATGATGGTAAATATTTTGTAGTCACCACATTCACAGATATCAGCGATCGCCAAGTTGCACAAGCTGCCCAAAAATCTCGCGAACGTTATTTAGAAGCTTTACTAGAAATTCGACGCAAATTATCTACTTTTGATGGCAATAAAAAATACTACGGCGAAATTGTCCAAATTTTGGGGATAGCCGCAAAAGTCAGTCGTGTATATATTTTTGAAAATCATCATGCAGCCGGAGGTGGTTTAGTGATGAGCCAATGTGCTGAATGGTGCGCGCCAGGAATTCAGCCGAAAAATCATAACCCTGCGCTACAAAGCGTTGCTTATGATAAGTCGTTTCCACGTTGGGCTACCTTATTATCACAAGGCGAAATGATTTCCGACATTGTGGCGGAATGTCCGGAGTTAGAACGGGAGATTTTAGCTAATCAGGGAGTTTTATCAATTCTGGTTCTCCCGATTTTTGTCAAAGGTGAGTTTTTCGGTTTCATTGGCTTTGATAACTGTGTCGCCGCTCGTTTTTGGGAAACTGCGGAAGTCTCACTTTTACAAGCCACCACTGCAGCTATTGCTGTTGCTCATGAGCGAGCGCAACTATTAGAAACAGAAAAACAAGCACGTGCAGAATTAGAAAAGCAAAATCGCCAACTCCAGCAGCAAATTCGTATCAGCGAAGCTTCGCGGAAGGCGCGCCTGTTTGCTCTTAAAGCTAGTGAAGGTAAATATCGTCACCTAGTTGAGACTTCCCAAGATATCATTTGGTCTGTGGATATAGAAGGATTAATTACTTTTATTAATCCGGCGGTGAGAAAGTTATATGGTTACGAACCCCAAGAGATGATTGGGCGGGCGTTTACTGATTTTATTTTGCCTAGCCAAGTGACGCAGATGCAGGAAGTGTTTCTGCGTCTTCTCAATGGCGAGTCGATTTTCCAGCATGAAACTATTTGTAGTACGAGAGATGGTAGTATTCTGTATCTGATGCTGAATGCGATCGCTCTACATAATGATGAGGGCGAAGTTGTTGGCATCACTGGTACAGCTAGTAATATTACGCAGCGCAAACGCGCCGAACAAGCATTACAATCCAGTGCAATTAAGCTGCGTCAGCATAATTTAGTACTTACAGAACTCGCCACCAATCAGGTGCTTTATCAAGGCGACTTAAAAGCAGCTGTGAGTCTGATTACAGAAGTAGGGGCAAAAAATATTGCGGTGGAACGAGCCAGTGTTTGGCTATATACAGAAAACGAGACAATTTTGCAGTGCATAGATTTATTTGAGCAAAGCCAAGATCAACATAGCGAAGGATTTTCCCTCATTACCGCCGATTATCCGGCTTATTTCCAAGCTTTGCATCAAAACCAACTAATTGTAGCCCATGATGCCTGTAACGATCCGAAAACTCAAGAGTTATCTCAGTCTTACTTAACTCCTTTAAATATTACTTCCATCCTTGATACACCCATCCGACTAGGGGGAAAAACTGTTGGTGTTTTATGCTTGGAATCTGTATTAATTGCTCATCATTGGACACAAGAAGACCAAAATTTTGCCCGTTCCTTGGGAAATTTAGTCTCTTTAGCCCTAGAAGCAAGAGAACGCCGACGCGCGGAAACCGCACGCCGCATTTCCGAAGAAAAGTTAGGTTCGGCTTTTCGCTCATCTCCTGACCCGATTAGTCTCAGTATTATTCCGGAGATGCGCTATATCGAAGTTAACGATAGCTTTTGTTCATTTTTTGGTTATTCCCACGGTCAAGTCATTGGACATACTAACCAAGAATTGCAGATTTGGGTAAATCCAGAAGAATATGCTTATCTTCAGCAAATTTTGCGCCAAACAAAAGCAATTCGTAACCATGAAGTTGATGTCCGTACTGCTACAGGTGAAGTGAAAACTACCTTGTTCAGCGCGGAAATGATTGAAATTGATGGGCAACAGTACATACTGGGTACAGCTAAAGATATCACTGAGCGTAAACAAGCTGAAAACGAAAGCCGTTTATTGTTGTTAACTACCCAAGCGATAACTCGCGCCATTGATGTAAACACAGCTTTAGTGGTGATTCTGCGCTTAATTTGCCAAAATATCGCCTGGGATTTTGGCGAAGCTTGGATACCGAGCGATGATGGCAAAATTTTAGAACATACTCTCAGTTGGTACGGTGAAGATAGCAGCTTAGAAGAATTTGGGTTAGAAAGTAAAACTATTAGCTTAAATCTGGGCGAAGATTTGCCAGGGCGAGTTTGGCAACAGAAACAGGCAGAATGGTTAGAAGATGTGTCTGGTGTCACACAGCCTGTTTTTTTGCGATCGCCACAAGCAGCTAGGGTAGGATTAAAAGCTGTGTTTGGTGTGCCAATTTTAGCTAGCAACAAAGTCCTAGCAGTTTTGGCCTTTTTTAAAAGCAGCTCGGTACAAGTTGATAAGCGGTTGCTATTGCTAGTATCTGCAGTTGCAGCCCAGTTAGGGGGATTAATTCAGCGCAAACAAGTAGAAGCAGCCCATAGAAAGAGCGAAGAACGCTTGCAATTAGCCCTAGAAGCCAGCGATTTGGGATTGTGGGATTGGAATCTCACCAGTAACAAAATTTATCGTGACTGGCGCTGGAAGAAAATGCTGGGCTATGAAGAACATGAAATTGAAGATAATGTCCAAGCTTTTGAACAATTAGTCCATCCCGAAGATTTACCTTTAGTTAACGCAGTTTTAGCGCAGCATTTGCAAGGTGTCAGCCCAATCTATGAAGTAGAATTTCGGATGCGCTGCTCTTCCGGTACTTGGAAGTGGATTCAAACTCGCGGGCAGATTTTTGAGCGTGATGAACAAGGTGTACCACTGCGAATGACAGGTACAAACAAAGACATCACTCAACGTAAAGCCTTAGAAAAAGAAATCGCCCTGAGAGAAGCGCGCCTCAATGCCTTTTTCTCTGGTGCGCCTGTGGGTATGAGTATTTTAGATAATCAACTGCGGTTTGTGCAAATCAACGAATTACAGGCAGATATTAATGGATATCCGCAAACAGACCACATTGGTAAGACTATTCAGCAAATTATTCCCCATATTGCCCCTGTGGTTACTCCATATTACGAGCAGGTGCTATCAACTGGGAAACCAATTCTCAACATAGAAGTCAGCAGCCCTGCACCCCAGCAACCAGATACGGTGCGTCACTTCTTGATTTCCTATTTTCCCATTCCCGGTGAAGACGATCGCCCTTCTGGTGTGGGTACAGTCATGGTAGAAATTAGCGATCGCAAATATGCAGAGCAAAAATTGCGTTTAGCTAACGAACGCTTACAATATCTCCTGACTTCTAGCCCTGTGGTGATTTATAGCTGCAAAACCTCTGGGGATTTTGGCACTACTTTCATGAGTGAGAACGTGAAGAAAATGCTCGGCTATGAAGCGCGAGAATTTCTGCAAGATTCGAGTTTCTGGTTGCGTTACGTCCACCCAGAAGATGTGGAATCTATCTTGAAAAAGTTTTCTGAGCTGTTTGAGCAGGAGTATCGGTCTTACGAATACCGCTTTTTACACGCTGATGGGACTTACCATTGGATATACGAGCAAGTACGGTTAATCCGCGATGAGGCTGGGAACCCGATTGAGTGTGTGGGTTATTTAGCAGATGTCAATGTGCGGAAGTTAGCAGAATTAGGTTTGCAAGCCAGTCAACAACGATATCAACTGTTAGCAGAAGCCTCACCAGCTTGTATTTTCCACACCGATGTTGATGGCAATATTTTATATTTTAATCAACGCTGGAGTGAAATTACTGGGCTTTCCTTAGTCGAGTCTCTGGGTAGAGCTTGGGCAAAAGCCATGCATCCAGATGATTACGAGCTTGTGTTGTCAAGTTGGGATACATCTAGGGCAAACAAAAGTCCCTATAAAATGGAACATCGGTTTCTCAGCCCTGATGGTAAAATTATCTGGGTAATTTGTCAGGCATTGCCAGAAATCGGCGAAGATGGCGAAGTTAAGGGCTACATCGGTACAGTTACAGATATTACCGAGCGCAAGCTAGCAGAAGAAGCCTTACAAGAAAGTGCGGAACGGGAAAGAGCGATCGCCCAAGTTATTCAAAGGATGCGCCAAACCTTAGATTTAGAGACGATTTTCGCCGCCACCACCCAAGAATTACGACAAGTGCTAGACTGCGATCGCGTTGTGGTTTACCGTTTCCACCCCGATTGGACTGGTGAATTTGTCTCTGAATCGGTGGGATTTGGTTGGTCTTCGCTCTTAGAAGCACAAAAAAATGACCCCTATCTTACCGAAGGTGCTTTAGCAGAAGGGCGTTGTATTTGGACAATGTTGGATAGTCTACAGCAGGTGCGAGATTCAGATCTGAACACTATCCCAGAGATTGAGTATACCCAAGTTGCCAATTTTCGCTATGTTGCAGACATTGACAAAGTCAAATTTCAACCCAATTACATCAACTTTTTAAAGCGCCTGCAAGCTAAAGCTTATATTACTGTGCCTATTTTATGTGGCAATGAAGTGTGGGGATTATTAGCTAGTTACCAAAATTCTGTCCCCCGTCAATGGAAAACAGAAGAAATAAACATTGTTGTCCAAATTGGTAATCAGCTAGGAGTTGCTTTACAGCAAGCGCAATTACTAGCCCAAACTCAAAGTCAGTCACAAGCATTACAAGCAGCTGCGATCGCAGCTGATGCGGCTAATCGGGCTAAAAGTGAATTTCTGGCGAATATGAGTCATGAATTGCGAACACCACTCAACGCGATTCTTGGTTTCACCCAAATCATGACCCGCGAAAATACCTTATCCAGCGAACATCAGCAACACTTAGCAATTATTAATCGTGCTGGTGAGCATCTATTAAATTTAATTAATGACATTTTAGAAATGTCGAAAATTGAAGCTGGTAGAACGACTTTGAATGTCACTAGCTTTGATTTAATTCATTTATTAAAAAGCTTGGAAGATATGTTACATTTCCGGGCTGCTGCTAAGAACTTACAGTTGCTATTTGAATATGCTGATGATATTCCTCAATATGTGCAAACTGATGAAAGTAAATTACTGCAAGTTCTGCTCAATCTTTTAGGGAATGCTATCAAGTTTACTCATCAAGGTAGCGTCATACTGCGAGTAACATCGCAGCAGCAAGAGCAAAATTCAGACCATGTTACCCAAATTGTATTTGAAGTTCAAGATACTGGCCCCGGTATTGCACCCCAAGAAATTGATTTATTATTTGAAGCCTTTGGACAAACTGAAACTGGTAGAAAATCGCAACAGGGAACAGGACTCGGTTTAGCCATTAGCCGCAAATATGTACAATTAATGGGTGGAGATATTAGCGTTAGTAGCACTTTAGGCGAAGGAAGTAAATTTACTTTTGATATTCAAATTAACCTCGCTTCAGCTAGCGACATTCATCTCCAACCAACTAAATCCCCTGTTATTGGTTTAGCACCTCATCAAGAACAATATCGCATCTTAGTAGTTGATGATGCTAGAGAAAGTCGTTTATTGATAGTTGAGCTATTAACATTTATCGGTTTTGAGGTGCAAGAAGCTACTAACGGCAAAGAAGCGATCGCGCAATGGCAAGAGTTGCAACCACACCTAATTTTTATGGATATGCGGATGCCGATTATGGATGGCTACGAAGCCACAAAATTTATTAAAGCTTCCGAAAGCAAACTTTCTATACCTCAGCGTCGCACGATCATTATTGCCTTAACTGCCAATGCTTTTGAAGAACAACGCGGCGCTATGATTAAAGCTGGTTGTGATGACTTAATTAATAAACCCTTCCGCGAAGAAATTTTACTAGAAAAGCTGAGTACTTATTTAGGAGTCAAATATCTTTACCAGCAAGACAGCAATCAATTAGTCAAGGCGAAGCTTAATAAAAAAGAACAAATTCTCACTTCTACCGAATTACTACCTTTGTTATCGCAAATGTCACCGGAATGGCTCACCCAGCTCTACCATGCTGCGGCTCAGTGCAGTGATGGCATGATTTTAGACTTACTGGATCAGATTCCCACAGAAAATCCTGTTTTAAAAACCTTTTTAACTGATTTAGCAGATAACTTTCAATTTGAAAAAATTATGGAACTCGCAGAGCAACCAGATATTTTTTCATGAGATGAGGTAGATGAGGGAGCAGGGGAAGAATAAATTACCAATGCCCAATGCCCAATGCCCAATGCCCCAATACAATTTTTACACCCTGCCCAAGTATGAAAATCTACCCGCCTTATTCTCTACCTAAAATTTAAAAATCCCCGAAAACTATTTATATAGGTACTATTGCCAAATTTTTATAAGCAGATATACTGAATATATAGAGACTCAAAAAAACTCTCGCATCTACAAAAAAAGTGAGAAGCTAGCTACAAGATATAGCAGCTAGCTTCTAAGGGTATCTACCGTTTTTCGTCTTCAGCCGCTTACTGCTCCAGTTCTCATACTAAGTTTGTCATTTTTTTTTGTCAAGCTGTCATTTAATTAAGACAAAAAAAAATGTCTTGCATTTGTGACTTCATGAGAGAAAATAAAAGACAAGCGTAATATTCAGGATTTCGGTATATGACTGACAGAAGGCGTTCTGATGATTACAAGCAAATCAGCGGCTATATTCCCCTAGATTTAGCGCTGGAGTTCAAGAGCATCTGCGCTCGTTTGGGTATTTCCCAAAGCGATGCGATCGAAGAGATGGCCCATGAGTGGATAGCCCAAAAAACGGGTTCTCGCTCGAACAGTTCTCGAAATGCTGCTCCCAAAACCATTGCTGATTTAGTGCGAACCAATATGACAGAACTGAAACGCTGTGGAATAAAAAACTTATCAGCGTTAGCCAAGGGTGAAGTTTTACCTACACCAGGAGACTTTGCAATTATCACATCGGCTTTAGCCATCCCGGAGGAGGAAAGAGTAAAGATTTGGGAAGAAACTTTTAAATTGTCCGTATATCAAGATACTAGGGGTGTAAAAGTGTATAGAGATTCTGGAGGTGTCAAAGAAGATGAGTGTGAGTATTCTTAGAATCCTCAACTTACCGGGATGGAATTATAAAATGTCTTATGAAGGAGTTTCAATTGTTGCTCCTACTAAGCGTGATGCTACGCAGCTTGCTCAAAGCTACGGAGACGCTCTCAGTGAAACTGCATACAGAATTAATGGGAAAGTGCGGATTCGCTGGCGAGGTTGTAAGAACCCAATTGAATTTTTTGGGTGGATGGCGACGCAAGAACCGCCAACATCCGCAGAAACTGCGGAACGGATATTACAATATCAAGGTTCTGTGTTTTGTAGCCAGTTGCAAATACCGTCAGAATTGTTGTACCGCATGGTAGCTGCTGCAGAAAATGAGCGCCCTGTGAGTATCGTCAGACAAGATACTCGCAAGCAAATCATTGTTAATCAGCCAATGGCTGAGATGCTAGAGACACCACCAGAAATTGCGACTCAGAGGGTAATGACCCAATTTTGGCTACCTGAGGATTTAGCAGAACTGGAACAAAGGTTACATAATGATCGCCAGTTCACCTGGACATATTCTGCGGGATTGAATGAGCGCGCTTGGGCGATACTCACCACTCAATTCGAGGCTTTTGAGGTTGATGGTATTTGGTATAGACAGGGAACCTGTTTATCAACGCCTCAACTTGTGCCGATTCCACCAGGGGTATTGGAACAGGCTTAAATAAATAATTTGACTCCTTCAAGAATTTAAAAATCATCAGGTGCGTCCTTTCTTTTGCAATTTCAGGGTGCGCTCCTTCAAAATTTGCGATATTAAATTTTGCGAAAAGTTGCAAGGAGGGTTTCCCTACGTAGCAAACTTTTCAAGACGGATTTTGGAGGAAAATTTGTGAAATTAAATAATACAGAATTTAATTAATAATTCCTGCAATCATTCTCGAGTAATTGAGATTTTGGACTATTATTAGCCCTCTTATGTCACTTGCGGAAAACAATAATCGGAGCGAAACTCTGAAACTTTGATTTGATAAAGTTTTGAGCTTTTATTTTCTAACAGAAACTAAAATTTATAGCCAAAAACTGAAAAGTAAAACTCTCAAAGGCTTTCAGGCATTGGTTTCTCCCAAAGTGACAGAACAGGGTTAGTCACATGTTTTTTTCAAAACCTCATTCCTCATCCCAAAAGTATCTTATTTACCACTTCCAAGGGCGGAATCTAGGTTTCAGATTTAGATTCGTTATCTGATGTGGTTTGTAATCCTTTTAGCTGTGATTGTGCATCTTTATAGCTATCTTGATCGCCTCTTTGCTTAAATAATTTTGCGGCTTGCTGAAAATCTGCGATCGCGCCTTTTTTCTCCCCTAATTTTGCCCGCAGTAAACCGCGATTATAATAGGCTAAGGCATAGCGCGAATTCACTGCGATCGCTTTGGTGTAATTTGCCAGTGCTACTTTTTTATTTCCCCATTCCAGATAAGCATTACCCCGGTTATTATAAGCAACTGCATTTTTAGGTTCTAGTTGAATCGCTTGGTTATAATCTACAATTGCGCCTTGATAATTTCCCAAAGAAAAGCGATGCATTCCTCTATGGAGATATGCTACAGCTAATTTCGGATTTAGCTCGATAACTTTGTTATAATCTTCAGTTGCTTCTAAATTTTTGCCCAAATCGCTATAAACATCTCCCCGACTTAGATAAGCTTCCAGATATTTCGGATTGATGTCAATGGCGCTATTATAATCTTGAATCGCAGCTTGACTTTGGTTATTTGTAAATAAAGTTAAACCCCGTTGATAATAGGCTTTAGCATCATGGGGATTTAGCTCAATCACTGTATCAAAATCTTGAATCGCAGCTTCTTTCATTTTTAAGCGGCGGCGGACAATACCCCGTTGTAAGTAGGCTTCGCTATACTTTGGCTGAAAGGCGATCGCTTTACTAAAATCAGTGATTGCTGCTGGATAATCTTTTAATTCTACACGTGCTAAACCCCGCCCATAGTAAGTATAAGGATTTTTGGCATTCAGTTTAATTGCTTGATTAAAATCTGCGATCGCCTGTTTATATTTACCTAATTCATAAAAAGAAAAGCCACGGTCATAATAAGCATTATCATCCCGGCGATTTAGCTGAATTGCCTTGCTAGAATCTGCTTGAGCTTTTTGATATTCTCCTAATCGATAAAAAGCATCACCTCGGCGATTATAAGCTTGTGCATGTCGCGGATTTAATGTAATTACCTGAGTCAAATCTTTAACAGCTTCTTGGAATTCACCTTGCTCATATTTTTCTATTCCTTGCAGGTATAATAACTTGGCATCACCCGCAGGTTTGGAAGTGAGTGAAAACCATGCAGCAGCACCAACTGTAATCAAGCTAGCGATTCCAGCAACAATTAACCAAGGCTTGTTAATTATCCGTTTTTGAGTGCCATTTGTTAGATGCTTGAGGTCATTTAATACTGCAGTAGCAGACTGATAGCGTTTGTGGTAATCAAAACGCACCATTTTATCGATAATTCTAGCTAAACCTTTGTTGACTTGTGGAATTTTATCACGCCAAACAATTTCACCTGTCAGCAAATTTTTGTGCTTTGGTAATATAGCTATTTCATTATCTGTTAAACCGATGAGAGCTGCGATCGCTATCATACCTAAAGCATATATATCGCTGTTAGGTTGGGTGTTACCTTGTAATTGCTCTATGGGTATATATTCGAGATTGCCAACAATATTAGCGACAATTTCTTTCATAGAACCAAAGTCAATCAAAACTAACTTGTTGTCCGACTCCCGCCGAATAATATTTGCTGGTTTAATATCCTGATGTATGACTTCTTGACTATGGATCAATACCAAAATTTCTAATATCTCAGTTAAGAGATTAATAACTTGCTCTTCCTCCCAAGGAGTACCTAAAAAAATTTCCTCAGTTAACGGCTTACCAGGAATAAATTCTTGTACTAAGTAGAATTCTTCATTTTCTTCAAAATAATTAACTAGCTGCTGAATTTGCTCGTATTTTTTACAGACTTTTTCTAAAGTTGCTGCTTCACGTGCAAACAAGCGGCGCAAAATTTTTAGATCTTGAGGATTTTTGTTGGCAGGTTGTAGTTGCTTCAAGATAAATTGACTGTTAGGAAGGTTTGTATCTTCCACCAAATAGGTTTGTGTCAATTCCCCTGTATTTAAAACCGCCAAGATTCGGTAACGTGCATCCAGAAGGTGACTATGCATGAAAATAAATATAGTTTTATCCGGAATGATTTGATTATAGCTTGCGTATTATTACTGATGTAAATTTATTTAGTTAGATAAAAATATGCAACAGTTTATTGCTAACTATAGGCAGTAAAGTATATTATGCCGTAAGTTAACGCCCCGCCAATGATATCAAAGTTGACGTGTTAAAGAAATCACTATCTTGAAAATAGGGAGCAGGGAAAGAGAAATTTTGATGTTTGGTTGTGGTATTTTTCCCTGGGGGCGAATTTGAAAATAGGGGCACTTAGGCTAAATAAGAACGATTTTCATGCTTTTTATGGAATTTTAATACCTAAAAACAGTACTGACGCTTCTACGGCTTCCCAAAGAGTAGCACCACTGTGTAGATCACTTCTGAAACAAGGTTAGCGCCTACCGTAATATTAATTTGAAAAGAGAATGCGACAGCTTGTAGAAGCACGGCAGTGCCTTGCCCTCTAGAATATATTGATGTATCGCAAACATTATTTGATTTGGTATAAGATATCCAAATCGTGGTAATGGACATACCCCCTTGTAGTCACTGCTGTCAAGTGGGATTGCTGAGTAACTTATATTAAGCAGTTAAAACAATTAATTACACAGATTATTTCTCTGTTCTCTCTTTCTACTAATAAACTTAATTTTGCACGATTATTAGTGTACGCAGTTGATGAAGGTTACTGAGTACTACTTTTCCAAATCAAAAATCTTAGCAAATATAGAAAACACAGAGTAAAAAATTATAATTTTTTACTCTGTATTTACCTATGTATCTGCACCCTCAAGATTCGTGATGCCCTTTGCTTTATTTCTGATAATCTTAGTTTTTTTTAAACAACATTTCCATCTGTCTTACGATAGGTTTGAAGATATTCTATTGTCTATAAGATTCTATTTTTTTCAGTGGTTAATCTCTATTAATGTTACCAGTTTATACTCATCAAAACAATGATACTACAGGAGATTTAACTTGTTGTATTTATTACGTGTTGCGCTTAAATAGGAAAATACAAGCTTAAAAATTTTGCTACATATTTGTAACTAGCTTCTTACATATAACAATTCGGTTTGATACCTGAAAATGCTTGTGTAGCAAGGGGAAAGAGCAACGATAATCAGGAATAAAACTATACCTACCTTTTTCATAAATCAAATATTATTCTTATATATGTTGAATTTATACAAATACAACTGGGTGCATCCCAGTTTTTATTTTATAACTAGAGAATTAAGCGTCATTGCGAGGAGGAACGACGAAGCAATCGCATGGATTTATTCCTGGTGAGAGATTTTGCGATTGCTTCACTCCACTTCGTTGCGTTCGCAATGACATTGAAAAAAGTGGGATGCTCCCAATACAACTCTTCTACAAGAATCATATTTTATACATTATTAAAAGCTTCATATTTAATAGAAAGCCATGAAACTTTGCTTATACAAAGCTATAGCTAGTAAAAAAAGCTGCATTATATAAGTACAGCGCGTCTTGAAGTAGGCTAGAATGCGTATATGTAATGTGTAGTTTATTAGCCACCCACTTGAATGTAAGAATCATATTTGATGGCTAAAAACTCTATATACCTTAATTTCTTCTTTCCTGTTCTCTTTCTACTTCAGTATTTTCTTTGCATCAAAACTGATTGCTATGGCATAGTTTGCAGCACAACAATATTGTGTTTTAATACATAGCAACTACATACAACAGACTATTACTGATTTTTAAATTGCTCGTCTACGGGAATCTGATAGCCATTAGCAAGGCGGTTAGTTGTATTTGCTGTAGCAACGATCGCTAACAATTCACCAAACATCGTATCAGTCATGCCCTTGGCACGTCCTGATGCTGTGTGTGAAGCAATACAATAATCACAGCCATTGGTCACACTGACCCCAATGTAAATTAGTTCACGCATCAATGGATCAATCTCCCCTGGACTGGTCATGACTTCCTTGACCGTTTGCCAAGTACGTTGCAGGGTAGGGGGATGATTAGCGATCGCTTTCCAAAAATTGTTGATATATTCAGTCTGACGTGTAGCGCGGATATCATCATATACCGCCCGCACTTCATCGCTAGCTTGTTCGTATTCTATTAAATTAGTCATTTGTCATTTGTCATTTGTCATTTGTCATTTGTCATTTGTCATTTGTCATTTGTCATTTGGTAATGGGTAATAGCTATTTCTTACTGTCTCCTCATCCCCCTCATCTCCCTCATCTTCCCCAGTTCCCAGTCCCCAGTCCCCAATCCCCATTACCCCTTATCCCCAGAGGGGGCCCCAAGTTCCCCAATCCCCAACTAAACAGTACTTTCTACAAGTTGGTTTTCTTGACGCAAATAGGCTTGAATGAAAGCGTCAAGGTCGCCGTTCATCACATCGGTAATGGCTGTTGTTTCAATGTTGGTACGCAAATCCTTCACCATTTGGTATGGGTGAAACACATAGTTACGGATTTGGTTACCCCAAGAAGCTTCCACCATATCGCCGCGAATTTCGGCAATTTCTTGGGCGCGTTGTTCTCGCGCAATCACTAGCAACTTTGCTTTGAGACGAGCTAAAGCTTTCTCTTTATTTTGCAATTGCGATCGCTCTTCTGTACAACGCACAGCCAGACCAGTGGGAATGTGAACAATTCGCACTGCTGTTTCTACTTTGTTGACGTTCTGTCCGCCTTTACCACCAGCACGAGATGTAGTAATTTCTAAATCCTTTTCGGGAATGTCTAGTTGTACAGAACTATCTATTTGTGGCATAACTTCCACCCCAGCAAAACTGGTTTGGCGTTTACCATTGGCGTTAAATGGCGAAATCCGCACTAAGCGATGTGTACCAGTTTCCGATCGCAAATAACCATAGGCGTAGCGACCAGTAATTTCCAAAGTAGCCGATTTAATCCCGGCTTCATCACCTTCTGACTCTTCAGCTAAAGCCACCTTGTAACCGTGGGCTTCTGCCCAACGGGTATACATTCGCATCAGCATGAATGCCCAGTCTTGAGCGTCTGTACCACCTGCACCAGCGTTAATTGTTAACACCGCGCCTTTATCGTCATAGGGGCCGGAAAGTAATTGTTGTAACTCCCACTGATCGAGTTCGCTATTGAGTGTGGTAATCGTAGATTCCGCTTCTTGCAACAGCGATTCGTCGGTTTCTAACTCCAACAACTCAACCACAGCCTTGGTATCTTCCAGATGAGTTTGCCACTGATGATACTGCTCAAGGTGGGCTTTCAGGTCATTGAGTTCTTGTAGAGTTTCTTGGGCTTTAGTTTGGTCGTCCCAAAATTCTGGCTGGGCGGAAATTTGTTCTAAATCTTGAATTTTCGCTGTCAGTGCAGGTACGTCAAAGATAGTCCTGGGTTTTACCCAGGCGGTAAGACAACGTTTCGATTTCGCGTTTGAGTTCTAAGACATCCATAGTGCTTACTAAAGATAAAGCGCTCCCGATGGTAAGGAACTTGCTCTTAATTTCTATTTTCCTTTTTGATTTTAGCTGTAGTTGACCAAGTTCTCTCGTTGCATTTGTCTAAGTTGCTAAAATTACAGAAATTATTCAGTATGCATATTTGCTCGCGCTAGGGTTTGATATTGCTGTTGCAAATAGGCTTTGATCAAAAAATCAATGTCACCATTCAAAACCTCCGTTGCAGCTGTTGTTTCTACTTGGGTACGCAAATCCTTGACCCTGGTATAGGGATGCAAGATATATTCACGGATGGGCTTTTTGAATAGAGATTTGATTCTGCCAGATTGAAGATCAGAAATATTCTGAACACCTTGGGCTTGCATGAAAGCCCATAGCTTACTTTTAAGAATAGCTAAGGCTTGCTCTTGGTTCTGCAGTTGATTACGTTCTTGGTCACACAAGACAGTAATTCCTGTAGGAATATGAAAAACTTGTACCCACGTTTGTGGGCGGTTGACATTTCCACTATGCCAACATTTAGTTATATCTAAATCCTTTTCTGGAATTTCTAACTCAAAAGATTTATCTAAAATGGGGCTAACTTCTACAATTGCTTTGCAAGTGAGTCGCTTACCATTACCATTTTGGGGATAAATCCTAACTATTTTTACATGAGTTCCTTGTTCTGATTTGAGGCAGCCGTATGCGTAAAGACCTGTAATTTCTAGGGTAGCGGACTTAATTCCAGCTACATCTTTGCAAGATTCTGCGACTAGATATACTTTGTAATTGTGGCTATTTGCCCACCGATAGTACATTCTCAACAAAATCGAAGCCCAATCTTCGGCATCTATTCCACCAACCCCGGCAGTAATAGTAAGATATGCGCTCTTTTGGTCGTAATATTCAACTAGTAACTGTTGTATTTCTAGTGTTTTAAGTTCTTGTTGAAGCTGGATCAGGTTAGTTTGCGCCTCATGCAATAATTGCTCATCGGCAGAGTATTCTAACAGTTCTAGAGCAGCTTTGATATCTCCTAGAAGTGAATGCGATCGCTGATATTGTATCTTTTTGGCATTGAGAGATTCAATATCTCTAACTGTTTCATAGGCACTAACGCTAGTTTCCCAAAAATTAGGCCGAGAAATTATATTTTCTAATTCTTGAATTCTTGCAGTTATTTCTCCCAGGTCAAAGACAATCTTCTGCTTTGCCCAGGATATTCGATAACCTTTTTACTTCACGTTTGATGTTTGAGAGTTCCAGCATAACTTTGCTCACTTACGGCTGATAACTTACTACATATTGTATTACAAAAATTTCTTCTTAAGTTTAAATGTCATCCAAATTAAAAAACCGTGGTTGAATCTCAACAACCACGGTAATAATTTATCAATTTTACTTACCTATGGGTGCTTAATCACGGCCATTCAGGGCAATTAGCAACCGCAAAATAAAAATGAATAGGTTGATGTATGTGAGGTACATAGACAAAGCCGCAGGCAAGTACTGATCGTTGCGATAAGTACGAGGCAAGATATAGAAATCAACTACAGATGCGCCGACGAACAAAAATACGCCCAAACCAGAAATTGCTATTTCTAGCCAGGTTGGTGTATAAACACCAAACAAAGCAAAGACAAATTGAGCCAAACAGACAACTACTAAGGCAATGATGCCGAGAGAGACGGTTTTACTTAAAGCCATCCCGTCTTGTTCCGAAAGATTGGAACCAATTTGACGGGCAACAATAAAGGTAACACCACAACCTAGGGCAGCTAAACCAATACCTTGAATGCCTACACCTTGAGTTCTCAAGGCGACAAACACTAAGCCACTGAGAGTATATCCAGTTAAGAGGCTATAGGTAGCTAGTAGGGGTAATGCCAAACCTTTGTTGCCTTTTTCAGCAACATTTTGCGCCACAAAGAACAAAATTAGCTCTAGAATTACCGCACCAATGAAGGTGGGAAAGAAAATTCCGGGGTTAGTACGGATAACTCCCAAACCACCGTAAGTTCCCAGTGCTGTGAGTACAAGACCGCCACCGACATAAGGAAGGGCATTGGCAATTACATTAGGGCCTACGAGGGCTTGAGTTCTAGCGTCCCGAATGGCATCACGAAAATTGCTGGTGTTGCTCATATTTAAAAAAGTGTTTTACAGATAAACGTTCTGCTTTACTCTCATTTTTACCAATATCTGCGGCAAGTAACCAGGGAGTAACGCTAAGGACTTCCAAATAAATATCCTATCGTTATGTAAGTAGAAGGAGCAGAGGAGGCAGTCCCAATGAAAAAAATTTCATCACCATGTATGAAAGTAGCAATGGGCAGTATTTGTACTCAGCACTTTCAAGTCAGCTATTAATGCCTAGTTTTGGCACAACCAAGCATAAAAATCTGTCTTTCCCATGCCCTATGACGGCAGTTGCTACAACGGGGGGAACCCGCTCATGCGACTGGCTCCGCAACGCACTGCCTTCCCTATGCCCCATAACTATTTTCAACCTAGAGGAAGACGATGATTGTGGTCTTCACTCTCTTAATTGGATAATTTAATTTCTGTAACTCCCCTAGATAAATTCTGTTTTTTGGTGTATTTATCAAATCAGAACGATACTTTTGTGCTTAAAAAATTTTAGTCTTGAGTTTTTGGAGACTCTACAGTATTGTTCTTACTGATAGAGAATTCTTGATTGTTCCTGCCCAAGAGCAAAGGTAAGGATCGGTAATATTGAGTCAGTAAATTAGAAGCAGCCAAAATAGGGCGATTGAGATAACTTTTCGATGTCCAGCAATCTCCGCAAATGCTGGTATGGTTAGTTCTGATAGCAGAATGGGCAATCTAAATTTTAGATAGGTTGGTAGTATTTTTTTCCCATTCAACTCAGCAAGCAAGATACTCATTGATAAATGTATGTATTTTTAAGCAGAAACATTTAAGGTGTGTTGCCAGAACTCAAGAGAATGAGCTTCTGCAAATTGTTGTGGAGAAAACTACTTTTATCAACAACAGAGATCAATAAAAAATCATGCGTGTAAATACTGAACTAGAGCTTCGAGACCCTAATAAGTTCAGTATAACGACGATGGTTTATTCAGTCTCGTCTAAGGAAAATAATGACAGCTTTGATAACAATATACGCAACTCCATTTCTTCAGAAAAAGGAGTTACAACAAAGGAATTTTTATATGGCAGCAAGTGAGTCCTCTGTGCGAATAGATGGTATAGAGCTATTACATTTATACCACCAGAATCCTTCTATTAAACTTCGTAATCAACTTGTACAGCTACATACTGGTTTAGTACGGAAGATGGCTCACAAATTTAGCCATCAATGTAATGAACCTTATGAAGATTTAGAACAAATCGGTTATTTTGGTTTGATTAGAGCCATTGAACGCTTTGATCCCAGCCAAGGATATGCGTTTAGTTCCTTCGCTGTACCATATATTCGCGGTGAGATGCTGCATTTTCTGCGCGATCGCAGTACTCTATTAAAAATTCCCCGGCGTTGGCAAGAATTATATAATGAGGGGCAAAAGGTTCGCAAAGAATTATCAATTGCTTTAGGTCGTCCTCCTAAAGATTCCGAAATCGCTAAACAGCTGCATGTCTCTGTTCAAGAATGGCAAGAAACTAAATTAGCTGCTCAAAATCGGATGCCTTTAAGTTTAGATGCTACTGCAGTTCATTATGTTGATTGTCAAATAACTTTAGGTGAAGCCCTTCCTTGTCCTCGTTCTAGTGCGCTTCAGCAACAAGAAGAAGAACGCCAACAACTGCAAGGTGCTATCAGTTTGTTAGAAGAAAAGCCGCGTATGGCAGTTGAATTAGTATTTTTAAAAGAACTTTCCCGCAAGGATGCAGCTAAAAATATCGGTACCAGCCCCATGACAGTAACGCGATATCTGCAAAAGGGAATTCAAGATTTAATTTCCTATTTACAACCGCAAGCTGTAGCTAATGGGTCATAGTTCAGTAGTAAGGGTAGATGAGGGAGACGAGGTAGATAAGGGAGATGAGGGAGAATAGTGGAAAAGTTATTAAAGACCATAAAGACTTAGTAGTATATAAAATGGCTTTTGATGGAGCCATGAATATTTTTGAACTATCTAAAAATTTTCCATTAGAAGAACGCTATTCACTCACCGATCAGATTCGTCGTTCTTCTCGTTCAGTTTGTGCTAATTTTGCTGAGGGATGGCGTAAAAGAAGATATCAAGTAGCTTTTGTAGCGAAGTTAAATGACTGTGAGGCAGAATCGGCGGAGACTCAGACTTGGATTGAGTTTGCTGTTAAGTGTAACTACATGGATATTGAAATAGGCCGAGAACTCTATGGTACATACAATAAAGTTATTAGCGGCTTAGTACACATAATCAACAAACCATCACCTTGGCTAATTAAGCATTAATCTCTCCCTCATCCCCCTCATCCCCCTCATCCCCCTCATCCCCCTCATCCCCCTCATCCCCCTCATCCCCCTCATCCCCCTCATCTCTACTCAACGAGATTTTAAATCCGCGATCGCACCTTTAGTCATGGCAGCAATCGCTTTATCGGTCGCTTTCGGCAAATGATAATATTTACCTCCGGCTGTTTGCGCTAATTCTTTGGCAAAGCCAGTGGAAACAAATTTACTCTCCGTATCAATTACTAACAGCTGTATTCCCAAAGCGCGAATTCTCGCTGCAATTTCTAACAATTCGCTTTTGATATCTGGCTTTTCTCCTGGTTCCTGTGGTTCACCCAAAGAACGAGCTAAGGGTATATTACCCCGACCATCGGTGATCGCTACAACCACAACTTGCCCAATATCTCCACTCATTTGAGCATTTAACCCAACGCGTACAGCTTGGGTTAAACCATGCGCTAAGGGTGAACCGCCACCACAGGGTAGTCTTTCCAAACGGTTACGTGCTAAAGCAATGGAACGAGTAGGAGGTAATAATACTTCTGCTTGTTCGCCACGGAAAGGAATTAAGGCTATTTGGTCGCGGTTTTGGTATGCTTCGGTCAAAAGTTGCATGACTGCACCTTTAGCTGACTGCATCCGGTTGAGGGCCATGGAGCCAGAAGCATCTACTACAAATACTACCAACGCCCCAGCTTTGCGTACTAAGCGCTTGGCGCGGATGTCTCCCTGTTCAACTATGACTTTGCGATCGGGGTGTCTTTCTCTACGTGCTTTTTGATACGGTGCTGCGGCTCTGAGTGTGGCATCTACAGCAATGCGTCTCACCTTGCCTTTGGGCAACATGGGCTTAATGTAGCGTCCCCGGTCGTCTGAGAAGATAATACTGCGGCTACCAGATTTACCTTGCCTCTTTGCCATCTGAGCAAAATAAAGCACAGTATCATCAAGGATCACCCCTTCTGGATCGAAGATAAATTCTTCGGGGATGCTGGGTGGTTCTTGTTGTTCTTGTTCCTCTTGTTCCTGTTCTTCTTCCTGTTCGTCTTGTTCAGATTCGTCCTGATTTTCTGGTGGCTGAGGTGGCGGCGGGGGTGGTGGTGGTGCTTGTTGTTCTGGTGGTGGTGTCTGCACAACTGTAGCGCGGGGAACAATTACCAATTCCACAGCGCGGCGCAAGTCTTCTGCGTTGACGGTGTTGCGTCCTTCCAAAGCCGCTGCCGCTTTCGCCACACGCACTGCAAATAACTCGGCGCGGTGTCCTTGAACGCCGCCACGAATAGCTTCGTTTACCAAGTAAGCAATTTGATCGTGGGTAATTGTGACATCTTTCAACCATTCCCGCGCCAGGATAATTTGAGTTTTCAGTCCGTCTAAGTCTTCGTTATATTGTTCTAGGAATTCTTGGGGAGATACTGAATAAGCGATCGCTTGTTCAACTGCTTGTACTCTTTGATCTAAACCCAGGACTCCATCTGCTGAGAGTGCGATCGCAATTCTATCTAGTAAATGCTCCCGTAATGCGCCTTCTTCTGGGTTATAGGTAGCAATAAACAAAGGTTTGCAGGGATGCTGAAAGCTGATCCCTTCCCGTTCAATTTGGTTGCGTCCTTCTGATAATACTGTTAGTAGCTGATTGCTAATTTGGTCATCTAATAAGTTGATTTCATCCACATACAACACACCCCGGTTAGCTGTAGCGAGTAAACCAGGCTGAAATACCGTGTCCCCTTCTTTTACCGATTTTTCCACATCCACAGAACCCAGGAGCCTGTCTTCTGTCACCCCTAGGGGAATTTGCACAAACGGCGCAGGGACAATTGCAGTAGGAACTTCTTGAATGTCTTTATCTGCGTATTCTGCTAACAGGAGATCGTCCCAATCTTGGGGCTGATTGGGGTCACAGTTACTAATCGAACCTTCAACAACTTCAATGGGTGGTAGCAAGGCGTGAATTGCACGAGCCATCACAGATTTTGCCGTACCACGACGGCCTGCGATCGCCACTCCACCCAATCCAGGATCAACTGCTGCTAAGAGTAAAGCTAATTTAATTGCTTCTTGTCCGACTACGGCTGTCAGTGGGAAGGAAGTGACTTTAGGGGTGATAGTAGGCGCAGGCATTGTTTGGCAATATAGCTAGTCTCGGCTTTTAGCATATCAAGCTTCTGGCACATTTAGAATAAGTGTTGTGACAACTTTCCCCAAGGAGCAAGATTGATGAGTATTGCTCAGGCTAAACGCTTCACTTTAGACGAATACCACAGACTCACAGAGTTAGGTTTTTTCCATGAGGATGACCATATTGAATTAGTCAACGGAGAAATCATCGAAATGGTATCGAAGGGTAAAGCACATGAAACTTGTTTAAGAAATTTGTGGAAACTGTTACCGAAGTTAGTAGAAGATAGAGCTACTTTGCAATCTCAAGCGCCAATTACAATACCCCCTAACAGCGAACCTGAACCGGATTTTGCGATTGTTAAAAACAAAGATGATAATTATCTATCTGCCCACCCATCACCTATTGATGTGTTACTGCTTATAGAGGTTGCAGATTCTTCTTTAGATTATGACCAAGTTGTAAAAATTCCCCTTTATGCTAAAGCTGGAATTACTGATTATTGGATATTTAATTTATTTGATAATCACTTAGAATGTTACAGCGAACCTTATGCAGATAGTCTGGGAAAATACGGTTATTCAAGTAAGCGAATTGTCTTAACTAATCACTCCCAGTTCGCCCATTTTTTTGGAAGTTAGAAGAAAGACTACTCAGGAGTAAAAGATTGACCATCAAGTTGAGTGTAAATACTGATGGAAAAGCCCAGTAAAGCAAGAATACGCTTCTGCAAAGGTGAAAGAGCGGTCAAGTGAGCATAAATTTCGTTTTTCACCTCAATCAACAGCAGTGTAATCTCTTTAAATGCAGCCAGAATTATTTCTGCGCTAGGTCTTGTAGTTTCGCGCTTCGGATTGCCAACATAAAGACCCGCAAGTTTTTCTTTCTCTTTTTCTAGATTGTGGCGAACCTGGAATTCTAAAAGGTTTAAAACTCGCAAACCAATAGACAGTAGTCTTATTAAACCAGTAATATGGTCTTCACGTTGTAAATATATCGGAGTCAATGAAAGAGGAAAGTTTTTCAGCCTCGCAAATCCTCGTTCCATTAAGTACTCATCTCTATAGGCACGAACTGCTTGTTTTAAACCAAATTCATTTGGATTTTTATTTGTAACGTAAACCCGCCAGCCTAACATTTGAATTTGGTGTTGAACTGCGGAATCGTCAATCTTAAAACTCATGTCAAACCATAGTTCTTCTACTATTCTAGCTTTGCGGTCTCGGTATCTTTTTTGAACTTTTTTAACTCTTTTTTGTTTGAATGTCAACTTGAAATAATCCACTTGTTTGATATCTGTTGAAAATAGCTTCACATGTTTCTAACCATTCAAAGTGTGAAGTGAGCTTTTTCTTGCCACGTCGAGGCACTTTAAGTTTTTCTAGAGCATCTACTGTTTTCTGTATTCGTTCACGTAGATGTTTTTCTGCTGTTTTTTGAATCGCAAATGAGCGCACAATTAATTGTCTTTCCGACCAAGAGATTTCTTGCCCATCAATCTCTATTTCATGGATAATCTCTATTTCAAAGCCATCCGCTATATTTTTGGTTTTGGCATCTGCATATTCGTAATCTATAATTGTTAGTTCTTGTTGACCATCCCAAACTGGTTGGAGATATTTGCTTAGTTCTTCGTTAGATACTTGCTTGGCTGTTAAAGGACATAAGTAAAAATCTCCGCCCAATACTATATGAGTTCTTGTCTTTATTGATGACATTTTACAGTCACCAATATATAACAATTCTGACTTTTTTATTGTTGAACGTACTTTATCTATTGCTGGAATATATAATGGGTCATCTGCTTTTTCTCCTGACAATATTTCCGTCGCTATTGGCATTCCTAATGGGTCTAATGTCGATAGCATTATTTTCACTTGCGCCAAATCCGGACGATTGTCTTTGCTATGACCCCATTGAAATAAGCCTTCTGGGTTAACTCCACAATGACTTGAAGCCGTTGTACTATCTAAACGTACCTGTTCTGGGATAATATCGTACACCCGTAGCAAACTACTTCCTAGTTCCGACTCAAATGAAAACCAGTTTGCATCTATAGATAGGTAACGTAATACTGCTTGCAAACGGTCATCTGCCAAATCGAGCGAGCGTAAAGATTCTTCCGTAAAGCTTTTTAACGTTTCTAACCGCTTACTCACCCAACCTTGAACGTGGTTCAAACGGTGATCTGCTTGCGATAATATGTGTGTTAACCATATTACCACCACACTACCTAGATTTAATCCTTGCCAGTTTCCGTGACATGGAAAATGTTTATCGATTAGTTGTTCTACTCCCATCTGCTCCAGTTGTGTTAGCAGTAGGGGTATATCATCAACTCGTTCGTTTGTAATTCTGGGTTCAAATTCCATAAACCCGAACTTATACCTACTTAGTTCTTTTTGGAATATATCTAGAGGTATACTTTTTTGGCTAACTCAGAAAAAAATGAGCGAACCGGGAGTAATCAAATGATAATTTTACCTTGTTTTTCTGATTTATCTCTTGATTTAAGTAAAATATTTCCGCCAAAGCTTAATTTCTAATTTGTTTATGGCTTATAGTGATTTTAAACTAGCTGAGATTATTGATGCTTTTAGTTTAACCATCCACGAATCATCTGGAATGTTTGCCAGCGTCCAAGAGCAAGAATGTAGCGATTTATTATCTACCATCCTCAAAGAAAATGTTGATTTAGCAGTTGCTATCAG
Source organism: Tolypothrix sp. PCC 7601 (assembly GCF_025677855.1). Classification (NCBI taxonomy): domain Bacteria; kingdom Bacillati; phylum Cyanobacteriota; class Cyanophyceae; order Nostocales; family Tolypothrichaceae; genus Tolypothrix; species Tolypothrix sp. PCC 7601. Next base: position 8,973,464 of record NZ_CP064879.1, on the reverse strand, counting down.
TTCTGAGAAAGCTCGCAGCGAAATGATTATTAGCCCGATATTACTAGAAATTAGGCGGAAATTTAATTATGAAATCAGTTTATTTTCTGGAGTCGATTTTACAGTTGATAGCCAACGCGGACTCAATGGTTTTTGTGATTTTATCTTAAGTCTATCTTCCGAGCAGTTACTTGTACGCAGTCCAGTTGTTGTTCTCGTAGAAAGTAAGAATGAAAATTTAAGATCTGGGTTAGCGCAATGTATTGCTGAGATGGTAGCCGCCCAATTATTTAACGATAAAAGTCAAAATCACATCAAGGCTATATATGGTGCTGTAACTATCGGGACTATCTGGCAATTTTTGAAGCTAGAAGGAAATATAGTTTCGATTGATTTGAGCGAATATTACATCAAAGATGTTAAGAAAATATTAGGCATTTTGTATAGTGCGATCGCCGAAAGTAAACCTTAATCAAATAAAACTACAGATGAATTGTAAAGTTATTGTATCGGGCGATCGCTTGTGTAATTTTTCACCAAAAGGGGTATTGACATAACTTTAACACTATGCAATTCTCAGTATAGAGACAGCAAAATAATTCACTCTAAAGTGCAAGTATTTGGTGTTGTCTCAGCAGCAGAATTCCTAGTTTACTGACAAGCTTCGTGTCATCCCTTCGGCTGAATCTTCAGACTGATATCTAGTCTACTGATTGACTAGAGTTTTTAAAGGTAAGACAAGATGTTTGGGTGAACATTCAGGGGAAGCGATGACGCGATGCTTGGTAGTAAGCCAGGAGTTCTACGGCTGAGACTTGAACCAAACGAAAGCCTTAGTAGAAAGCTTTATAGCAGGGAAGTATTAATTGAGGATACATCCGTTATATAAAGCCATGCTACTGCCAAATGTGTGATTTTTTGAAGCTGTCCAGTTCACCAAACAACACTGGATAAATTCCAATGGCAGACATTCACATCTCCTTAAATAGACAGGCAAGTCAACAGAAAAATTATATCGGTATTTTTTGGGATCTTCAAAACGTTAACTCAATTAAAGAAAAAGGTCATTTATTACTAAAATTTGCCCAATTGAGAGGATGTATACATTGCAAAAACCTTTATTATAATTCAAAACATAAATACCAAACTGCTACGAAGAATATTTTAGAAAGTCTTGGTTTTTCATGTGTTGATGTTCCTGATAGTTCAAAAAACAGTGCAGATCATCGATTGATGGCTGACTGTGTTCAGTTATTTACTCCCCAGCGTTCACCTATTCCTAATATAATTATTCTCGTATTAGGAGACTGGGACTATGCTGGCTTAATTTCTATACTCCAAGCTTTGGGTAAAAAGGTGATAATCTTTGCTCAAAGAGGTAGTGCAAGTCCAAAACTGATTAAATTAGTTGGTGATGATAACTTTCATTTTGTGGATGAATTACCTCAGTTAGTCGCTAATGAGACTCAACCTCAAACTACGGTTTTTAAGTCTCAAATTAGTTACAATGAAGCTATAAATTATTTAACTGAGGCTATCAAAACTGCTTTACACCAAGGTAAGCCTACAGTATTTGGATACATTGATAAACTAATGCGTCAGCGTTGTGCTAACTATCAGGGGGTTTCTTCAATTATGAAACCTGATGGTAAACCATTTTCACGCTTTAGTAAGTTTGTTGACGTTGCTGTGAAGGATGGAAAAGTCAAAATGCAAAATCAGCAATTGTTTTTAATTGAGTTAGATAAACTTGCTGCTTAAGTTGGATTTTCACAACCTAGTTATCTGGCGGTGCGTTAGGCTAAAGCCTAACGCACCCTACCCAAAGATTGACTAAACAGCGCCGCTATTTGCGGTTTTTTCATGTTTAAAGACAAATTTCCCAACAGTTACTTTTCGCAACAAAACACCAGATAAAAATGCACAAACTTCTAACATTCCGTGACGAAAAACTATTACGCCGTGCGCTTACCCACCGTTCTTATGTTCATGAAAATCCCGGAGAAGGCGAACACAACGAACGCTTAGAATTTCTGGGTGATGCTTTGCTAAATTATTTAAGCGGTGAGTACCTCTATAATCGTCACCCGGAAAAGGGAGAAGATGAATTAACAAGGCGACGTTCTGCATTAGTTGATGAAAAACAATTAGCGAAGTTTGCTATTGAGGTAGGTTTAGATTTTAGAATGCGTCTAGGAAAAGGTGCAATTCGGGATGGTGGTTACCAAAATCCTAATTTACTCAGTAGTACCTTTGAAGCAGTTCTAGCCGCTTATTATTTAGATAATGATTCTAATATTGAAGCAGTACGCGCCATTGTTGCACCACTATTTGATTCTGTACCAGAACAAGTTGTTGTGATTCGTTCTAATGTAGATTCTAAAAATCGCTTTCAAGAATGGGTACAACGCAACGTTAGTCCGACTCCTCCCGTATACGAGACAGTGCAAACGGGTGGGTTATCTCACGCGCCAGAGTTTTTAGCTAAAGTTTTTGTCGATAAAAAAGAGTACGGAGAAGGTAAGGGACGCAACAAGAAAGATGCGGAAAAAGCTGCGGCTGAAGATGCATTAGCTAAATTAAAAAGACAAGGATTGTTGTAAATAAAATTTTTGACTAGTGCATAGATACAAAATTATCTTTGGCATTGAAGTAAATTGGTGAGAAAAATTCAATTTATCTTGAATTATTAATGCTTTGTCGGTGCGTTGCGCTGCGCGACAACACACCCTACTTATCTATGCACGAAATCAAATTTTTTACATTTTTAATTGCAAAGGGAAAGTTAAAGAAAAAGTTGAACCAACCCCAACTTCTGAAACTAAGTTAATTTCACCTTGCAATAGTTTTACCAGCCGCGCCACTATTGCTAACCCTAGCCCAGTACTTCCGGGAACATAGGACTTCTGACAACCCACGCGGAAGTATGGATCAAATATCTGAGTTTGATTTTCTGGCGCAATCCCAATACCTGTATCCTTAACTGCGATCGCCCATTTTTGATCGTCCAATATCTGACAGCTGATATCAATGCTTCCAGATTCAGTATAGCGAATAGCATTGCTAATAAGATTTGTAATAACTTGTTGTAATTTAACTGGATCTGTAAAAATTTGTTGAGGAGCGCTTTGGCAATTAACGACAATTGGTAACTTTTGTTCCCTAGCTAAAGGTTCCAACATTTCCAGAACATTGTTGATGATTTCGCTCACATTAATCAATTCTGGTTCTGGTTGTACCTTTCCTGCGTCGTAGCGCGATATCTCTAAAATATCGTTAATTAGGCGGAGTAAATGCCTACCATTACGTAGTACTCTTTCAATATGTTCTACATTTACATTGTTGTTATTTACTCTAGTTTGCTGCCTTTGTTGGCGTAAAAATAAATCTGAATAACCAATAATTGAAGCTAAAGGACTTTTTAATTCGTGTGCTAATTGAGCCAGATAATCTTGGTTAGCGTTTACTAAACGATTAAGTTCTTCGTTATGCAGCATCAATGAATTATATAACTGTTGTAATTCTCGCAAGCGCTCTTCAAAATAACTATTAAAACACCGTGCGATCGCTTCATCAATTACAGTATCAATTAACCGCATCGCCCGCACAATTGCTGTTGGTGTTCCTTGTAATAAATTTGTTTCTATAGTTTCAAATATTACTCTTCTCAGCAGATGATATTCCCGCGCAATTTCGCCTGGATCAAAGCCCTGTTCAGCGCGCAGAACTCCGTGCTGCCAACTAGCCACAACAATTGATTTTACATCATTACCCTGGGATTTTGACAGTACTGTGACCATTGCTTTGATGACATCAGGCAGATGATTTTTGATTGCTGTATAAGATAAATCATCCGCGCTTTCAATATGTTGATCTTTCCGTACCTCTAACACCCATTTTTGCAGGATACTTTCAGTCTTTTCAGCCAGTACTTGACTAAAATCCATTATTTTAAATTCTGTAAATAGACAGATGAGCCAAATTCTATATGCACTAAGTTTAACAAGTGCCGCCTTGAGTTAGGCTAATTCCAAAAAAATACAACTACCAAACGGTATATATTTCTTTAACTATTACATCAGCTAACTGCTGTGTTAGCTTGCTCAATAACTAATGCTCTGCAATGAATATGTATATTATTTATCTCTATACTCTTAAAATTAATCAAACGCTCAAATACCTTGTTGCTTGATATATCTTTCTTTAATAAGCCTGGTCACACCATAATTAACTGATTGAATCTGACTATATACATAGATGTAAAACAATACTGAGCCAAGAGAATATCTATAAAATTTAAGTAATTCAATTGAAAATTTAAATCTATAGACAGATAAATTTACTGATAAATCATGTTATATTGAGCAGACTTAGAGTAAGTCAGCCTAATCTAGTGTATTACAGTATGTGACACTAGAGCGGAGGAACCAATTTTATGGGGCGTATCTCCTACAGGAGAGGGGCATCTCTCAGCCCTAGCCCGTCAGCTAACTTCGTAGGCAATGAGAGGAGACTGAAGAGAAAACATTTTTGTAATCTCATCAGTGTCCAAGGCTGGTACTGCTCGGATTATTGTACCCGTGCTTACATTGTGTTGAGGTTGTAAATGCTATTGCAACTAAATTTAGCTGCGATTTTTGCTGTAGCTGGACAAGTCGCTTGGAAAAAAGCTAAACCTGTCCTGGTTAAAGATGTTGTCATCCTCCCAGCTTTAGGATTTTTAGGAATCATCGTACTGTGGTGGATTGTCGCATTATTCAATCATGAATTAATGCCTACTCCACCAGAAGCACTTGTTGCTAATCTGGACTACATTCTCAACCCTTTCTACGAACGAGGGCCAGGTAACTTAGGTGTCGGTTGGTTATTACTCGCCAGCCTACGCAGAGTATTGCTAGGTTTTCTTTTAGGTGCAATAGTGGCGATTCCCTTGGGATTTTTGATTGGGATGTCCAAATCCGCCATGTTAGCCTTAAATCCCATTATTCAAATCTTTAAACCAGTATCGCCTTTAGCTTGGCTACCAATTGCTTTAGCTATCTTCAACTTGGCAGATCCTTCAGCAATTTTCGTAATTTTCATCACCTCCCTATGGCCGACAATTATTAACACCGCCTTAGGAGTTTCTAGCGTTCCCAAAGATTATTTAGATGTCGCCAGAGTATTAGAAATACGCCGTTGGCGACGCATTACTAAAATTATTTGGCCTGCCAGCTTACCCTATATTTTTACTGGATTGCGAATTAGTTTAGGTATTGCTTGGCTAGTAATTGTTGCTGTAGAAATGCTCACCGGCGGTATCGGTATCGGCTTCTTTGTTTGGGATGAATGGAGTCGTTTAAATTTGAGTTCAGTGTTTCTCGCTGTATTTGTCATTGGCTTAACTGGATTAATTCTTGATTACGCAGTTGGCAAACTTCAAGAATTAGTAACCCGTCGCCCCACAGTAGCTAAATAATTCACTTTTCTCACGCCAAAACTCTCAAAAACTCTGACCTTTGCACCTCTGTCTTGAAAAGTTCAGTCCCCTCCGACTTTTCGCTGCGTCTCTGCGTGAGCATATTTACCCTATTAATGATTCTGCTGGAGCCACATAAATGGCTAATAATAACTGGACTAGAAGAGAATTTCTCATAGGAATGGGAGCAACAACTGCTGGAATGGCGTTGTCCTCCTGTGCCATCAAAGGTAATACTGGTGCTAAAGGACTCACCGAAGAAGCTTTAGCCATAAAACCAGTAGTTAGATCCCAAGACTTAGAAAAACCGGATATTACTGTTGGCTACGTACCTGTAAATGATTGTGCACCATTTGCGATCGCCTGGAAAAAAGGCTTGTTCCGTAAATATGGTTTAAACGTCAAACTCAACCGCGAAGCTAGTTGGGCAACTTCCCGCGATGGCTTAATATTTGGTCGATTGGATGCTGCACCTGTCGTCTCTGGTGCAGTTACCAACGCCAGAATTGGTGCGGAAGGCGCACGCCATGCCAAATTATGTGCCGCCATGACAATTCACCGCCACGGTAACGCCATGACGATGAACAAAGCCATGTGGGATTTTGGGCTGCGTCCTTGGTATGAATACCAAGAAAAATATGGCGATGGTGCTTTAGAAGCCTTCGGCAGAGATTTTCGCAATTACTTTGACAACCAACCCCCAGAAAACAAAGTTTGGGCAGTAGTTTTAAGTTCTGCCATCTACGAATACTTTGTGCGTTACATCTCCGCCGCTGCTGGAGTTGACCCCCTCAAAGAGTTTCGCGTCATCATCGTGCCACCCCCCCAGATGGTAACTAACGTGCGGATTGCCGCGATGCAAGCCTACATGGTTGCTGAACCTTGGAATACTAGAGCGATTACAGGTAACGAAGGCGTTGGTTTTACCTTCGCCCAAGGTAAAGAAGTCTGGTTAGGACACCCAGATCGACTATTGGGAGTGATGCAATCTTTCATCGAAGACTATCCCAAAACCTATCGTTCCTTAGTCAAGGCGATGATTGAAGCCTGTCAGTATTGCAGCAAACCAGAAAACCGCCAAGAAGTTGCCGAACTAATTACAGATCGCTCCTTCACTGGTGCAAAACCTAAAAAACCAGGTGCCCTAATTACCAAATTTACAGGGCCAGCAATTTTAGGCAATTACAACTATGGTGGATTTGATGGCAAAGATCGCACCATTCAAGCTGCTGATAATACTATTTTCTTCGATATTCCTGACAATCTTCCCAAACAGCCCGGAGAACACTCAACATTTTTATGGAGATCCAGAAGTATCTGGTTAATGACACAAGCAGCGCGTTGGGGACAAATTAAAGAATTTCCTAAAAATGCTGAACAATTAGCCGAAAAAGGTTGGCGAACCGACCTTTACCGCGAGATAGCTGCAGAAATGGGTATTGAATGCCCCAAAGATGATTACAAAGTGGAATCAAAAGAAGTATTCATCGATAAAAAAGCTTTTGACCCTAGTGATCCCGTGGGCTATTTAAATAGTTTTGAAATTAGGGCTAAATCTCCTATGCGTTTTTTCATGTCTTAATTTCTCAGTATTGTTCATCAAATAGCTAAATAAAAAATCAAAATACTTCTTCACCTCTTCTCTGTTCCCTATTTCCCAGTAGCAATATTGACTCACGACTAAATATTTTCCGGAGCATTTGAGCATGAAATCTACCTCAGTACCTATCAATACTCATAACCAGGTTATGCCCCGCAATGGTTTCCTAGAAATTGAGAATTTAGTCAAGTCTTATCCCACACCAGATAAAGGAAATTTTGTCGTTTTAGATGGTGTTAATCTTTCGATTGGTGAAGATGAATATATTTCTGTAATTGGTCACTCTGGTTGTGGAAAATCTACATTGTTAAAAATTGTAGCGGGATTAGAAAAAGCTACCTCCGGCTCAGTAAGGCTAGATGGCAAAGAAATTCGTCAGCCAGGGGCAGAAAGGATGATGGTATTTCAAAATTATTCGCTTTTACCTTGGTTAACAGTACGAGAAAATGTGCGTTTAGCAGTAGATGAAGTGTTAAAAAATGCCACTCGTGCTGAGAAAATTAGCATTGTGAACGAACACTTAGCAATGGTAAACTTAACAGCTGCAGCTGATAAATATCCTGATGAAATTTCAGGAGGAATGAAACAGCGTGTGGGTATTGCTAGAGCTTTAGCAATTCGCCCAAAAATGTTGCTGATGGATGAGCCTTTTGGTGCCTTAGATGCGTTAACTAGAGGTAAATTGCAGCGGCAAGTATTGGATATTTGGGAAAATCATCGCCAAGCCGTAATGATGATTACTCACGATGTCGATGAGGCGATTTATATGTCAGATCGCATCGTATTAATGACTAATGGCCCGGCGGCGACAATCGGAGAAATATTAGAGGTGCCTTTTTCCCATCCACGCGTTAGCGAAGCTCTTCCGAAGGAAGCTCGCTCTGCCATGCGAAACTCAAAAGAATATTTTGAACTTCGTAACCACGCCCTGAATTTTCTTGACCGTTATTTTAGCCAAGACGAATAAATTAGATTATCATTCTTAATAGTGGGTAGCCTAATTCAAATTCGTCATTTTTTGGATTTGAAGCGGAGGAACCAATGTTTGGGGCTAATCTTTATGAGAGACACCTTCCAGTCTTAGCCCGTCAGCTAACTCCGTCGGCAGTGGAAGGAACCGCCAAGAACTTTGGCTTTTAGACCAGTTGTTATTGGGGTTTCTTTTACCGATTTTATTTATTAGTCATTCGTCATTAGTCATTCGTCATTGGTAAGAAATTTGAACAAATGACTAAGGACTAAGGACAAATGACAAAAGACAAAGTTGGTTACCCTGCTTCTCATTAGTAATTTGTTTTATGGGAGAGAAGTTAAGCTGTGAAAATCAAGCCAATGTTAGTGCGCCTACAAAGCACTATAGGTCGAGACGACTTAATTGAACAAATGGTCTTGTTACCAGAACCTGAAAAAAACTCTTCTATACAAGGTTCTACTACAAAACCAGTCAACTTAATTGTCGCTTATGATGCATCTCCCAAAAGTCATACTGCATTAGATATTGCCTTTTGGATTGCCCATCAAACGCGCTTGGCTACAAATACCCAAGTCACAGTTCAAGCTGTCTATGTGGTAGCAGACAAACAAAAGAGTCAATATACAGATATCTCTAGCTTTAGTAGAAATCTCACTCCTTTAGAGTGTCCTACAAGCAATGTATCTAAATCCGTCACACCCGTTTTAACTCAACCAAAACTAACAGTTATTGCACCAAATTTACAAGAAAAATCCTTAGCTGTGATCCAACAAGCAGACCAAATTTTATGGCAAGCACGTAGTTTAGCAGAGGAATGGCAAGGTTCCTTTAAATCACATTTGCGGTTTGGTTCAATTGCTACCGAACTAAAAAAAGTTGTGGAATTAGAAAATGCTGATATTCTATTTATCGGTTGTAGATCTGTCGAGCATCCTATTATTCGGGCATTAGGTTCCGATTTCCCCTGTGCTGTTTTAGGTATCCCCAGTGGTATTGAAGATTAAACAAGGGCTATAGAGTTCAGTTTCTCTTCATTTAATTTAAGATGTCTCACATTCCGATTTGATTGCTGAAAAACTCCACATTCCGTCTAATTCGCTTCTTTTTCGTTCCCTTTTCTATTTATTGTGTTCCCAGCCTTTAGGAGTAATTCACAAATCAAGTTAGGAATGCTAACTCCAGAAGCCACCTATACTTAGGTGGCTTTTTTCATTATTATGCAAATAATTAGACTAGGAGAGGGAAAGCGTGGAAAATTGGCAAGCAATCCTCAGCATCATTACTTTTATCACTGTCATTGTCTTAATCATGACAGAATGGGTACATCTCACCATTGCTGCATTTTTAGGAGCATTATTACTAGTTTTTACCAACGTCATGACTTTACAAGAAGCTGTTGGTTACATCGGTAATAGTCATGGCACACTGGGTTTATTTTTTGGTGTGATGGTACTAGTAAGAGCATTTGAGCCTACCAAGATATTTGATTACTTAGCTACACAAATGGTGCTATTAGCTAAAGGTGATGGTAAGCGTCTCTTACTAGGAATTGTGGGAATTACTACGCCTATTTGTGCAGTTTTACCCAATGCGACAACAGTGATGTTACTAGCGCCTTTAATCCCACCTATGGCGCAAGAAATAGGCATAAATTTTGTACCTTTATTGATTTTAATGGTATTTGTTGCTAATAGTGCTGGACTACTGACATTGGTGGGCGATCCAGCGACATTTATTGTTGGTGATGCAATTAATATTAGTTTTACAGATTATTTGTTGAAACTAAGTTTAGGTGGAGTTATTGCCGTTGCCGCAGTAACAGCTACATTACCATTTTTATTTCGCAAAATTTGGCGGACAAAATTAGAAAATCTTGAACAACTACCACATCCAGAAATTAATCATCCACGGGTTCTCGCTGTGGGTACATTAATTATTGCTTTTGTCCTGTTATTTTTTGTTATTGGCGAATCTCTACCTGTTCCTATTTCCCCTGCTGCTGTTGCTTTATTAGGAGCAGCTTTAGCTTTACTGCTATCTCACCACAGTAAAATTGATTCAGTTAACAACATATTACGAGATGTCGATTGGAGCACATTGATATTCTTTATGAGTATCTTTGTGCTGATTGGCGGGCTAGAAAAAACTGGGGTAATCAATGGTTTATCAGGAATATTAGCAATAGTCTTAGGAAAAAATATTGTCTTAGGTTCGCTAGCTTTAGTATTTTTTGTGGGTATCTTATCTAGCATTGTGCCTAATATTCCGTTAGTGGTAGCAATGGTACCCTTGCTGAAACAATATCTTGTCAACGTGGGATTAGCACCAGCCGCAGTTTTAGCAGCCGACTTCCAAGGACAATTTCCTCCAGAAGTATTACCACTGTTTTACGCCATGATGTTTGGTGCAACCTTGGGCGGTAATGGCACATTAGTGGGAGCATCTTCTAATATCGTCGCTGCAGGTATTTCTGAGCAGCATGGAAGGCGCATCTCTTTTAAAACTTTTCTACACTACGGGATTCCGGTGATGCTATTACAACTAGTAGCTTCGGCGTTGTATGTGCTGTTTCGCTTTTTACTCTAGTACAGTGTGGAGTAAGTCAAGCACCCATGCTCAAGTATGACAACACTGACGCTCTATTCATTACTAGTGCCTACCTAACAACTTAATGAAGTTAAATATTTAATTTTTTCTTTGCTTTCTGCAATCATCAATGTCTGTTTCTATGATTGCTTGCGATCGCCAGCTTATTCCCAGTAATCATGACCTACTCTACATTCTCTAACTACTCATCACATCGCAGTTTGTAGGGTATGACCCCTGATTCAGTAATGGTATCCTTTGATGGGGGTAAGATTTACTCTCAATAACAATCTCTACTGCAGATAAATTTATATCTGGGGATAGATGCTTTTGCTGATTGTATTCAAAGATTCTACCCAACATAGAGATATTTGGGGCGCTAGATCTGGTACAACAACTATAAAGCCCAATTAATTCTACTTTCAAAAAGGATTAAAACCATGAACCCGCCAGAAGAATATACCAATAGTAATTCCCGAGAGCCAGGGCAAGGGGGGTCAATTTCTGACATCAATAAACTACAATCAAATGGGACAAGCCTCGCCGAACTTAACAGCTTAGATAGAGTTAGGGATATTCTTTTTGGTAACCAGGTAAGGGAAGTTGAAAAAAGATTTACCCGCTTAGAAGACCGTCTGGTTAAAGAATTGAATAATGTCCGAGATGAAACAAAAAAACGCCTAGATTACTTAGAATCATATATTAAAAAAGAGGTTGATTCTTTAACAGAGCGCTTGAAAAATGAGCAAATAGACAGAGATGCAGGAGCTAAAGCGCTTGCTGAAGAACAGAAAACCCTCACCATTAATTTAGAAAAAAAGTTTGCCCAATTGGACGAACAAACTAGTAATAGTCAACGAGAACTCCGCGAACAAATACTTAACCAAGCCAATAGCTTACAAGATGATATTCGGCAGAAGTATCAAGAAATCCTGACTTTATTAGAAAGAGAATCTCAAGAACTACGGAGAGATAAAGCAGACCGTTCCAAACTCGCATCTTTGTTTACAGAACTAGCTGTAAGGTTGAACTCTGATATTAAGTCTTAATTAAATTCGCCAGCTACGCTGATTGTATTCTCAATTTGTGCTACAGCACGTAAATTTATAAATTGAAAATTTAAAAGGTCGAAACTGCTTCATGGCAAGCATTACAACAGTTAAATCGCCACAGTTAAACGCGCTGAAATTTAGTATTGCTTATATATCAGGAAATTTTAGCAATGAGTAATAAATCTACGGATGAAATAGCTAAAGAATCCCTGAAAACTTTGAGTAATGGTAGCCAAATTAGCATAGCTATTAACCCTGCCATTGCTCTAAAAGAACCCCAATCATCTATTTCAGAAAATGATTCCGCTAACTCTTATACTCATACTGTTGCTATTAATTCACCTGTAAATAATCATCATTTACAAAACAATGATGAATTAAATATCCTCCGCAGTTTGCTTCTTGGTGTTGAGCCAACTGCGCTCAATAAACTATATGAGAGATTAGAGAATCCTCAAATTCAAGCAGAAGATATTAGTCGTCTGCTACCAGAAGCTGTAGTTTTACGCTCTAAACAGGATAAACAATTAGGTGAAGCTATAGTAACTACTGTAGAAACAGCACTCCAAAACTCAATTCAACAAGACCAAAATAGACTCTCGGAAACTTTTTTTCCGATTATTGGCCCCGCAACTCGCAAAGCGATTTCTACAGCTTTGGAAGAGATGCTGCAATCTTTAAATCAAACTTTAGAACATAGCTTGTCACCACAAAGTTTGCAGTGGCGACTAGAAGCAAAAAAGACCGGGAAATCATTCGCGGAAATAATTCTCCTCCGCACACTGATTTATCGAGTAGAACAAGTATTTTTAATTCATAGAAACACTGGATTATTGCTGCAACACCTGATAGCACCCCAGGTAACAACTCAAGATCCTGATTTAGTTTCAGCAATGTTGACAGCTATTCAGGATTTTGTTAGAGATTCTTTCAGTGTAGGCACAGAAGATGGACTGCAATCTTTGCAGTTTGGCGAACTCACCATTTGGATTGAAGAAGGGCCACAAGCAGTACTAGCTGCAATTATTCGGGGGAAGCCTCCCCAAGAATTCAGGTTAACCCTCAAAGATGCCCTCGAGAAAATTCATCTGCGATTAAGCAGCGAAATGAATGATTTCGTTGGGGATACAGAGCCATTTATTACCAGTAAACCTTATTTAGAAGCTTGTCTAGCCGAAGGCTATAAATTACCACTGAAAAGAAATTATACTTATGCCTGGGGATTTTTAAGTACGATTGCGATCGCTTGTGGTATTTGGGGCTTTGTTACCATCCGAGAGCAATTTCGCTGGCATTCCTATGTACAAAAGCTGGAGTCCCAACCAGGAATCGTTGTAGTGAATACAGAACAGCGTCAGGGAAAACATTTTATTTCCGGAATGCGCGATCCCTTAGCTGTAGATCCTAAAAAACTGATACAGCAAGCAAATATCAATCCAAAAAGCGTAATTGCTCAGTGGCAACCTTATATATCATTAGACCCACAATTGATTACCCTCAGATCGGAGAAATTGCTGCAACCGCCAAAAACCGTAACCCTAAAAGTTGACGAGAATGGCATTCTTAACGCCACTGGTGCAGCACCCCGCCAATGGATTTCTCAAGCAAAGAATTTATGGCGTTTTATTCCCGGGGTAACTCAATTTAATGACAACAATCTTCAGGACATTGCCCTGGTTCAATTAAATTCATATAAACAGCAACTAGAACAAGAAATGCTCTTTTTTTCTGAAGGCACAACTGAGTTGATTGCAGGTGAAGTGAATAAACTTCCTAATTTAGCAATCAAAATTAATCAACTTTTAGATATTGCTCAATCTCTGAATAAAAACGTGAGTTTGCAAATTTCTGGACACACAAGTACCACGGGTACAGAACAAATCAATAATTTACTCAGCCAAGCCCGGGCTAATAAAATTCTTGCCGAGCTAACTGCCCAAGGTATCAATCCTAGCCAATTGAAAACTGAAGGTTTAGGTGATACTGCTCTCCCTTCACAACCAGAATTAGCACCAGCAGGTAACCGGAGAGTTACCTTCAGAGTATTGATAACCGACACCTCTAAGCTGAAGCAACTTCAATAATTATGCTCCAGAAAAAGATTTGCATGGTTGGTGCATTTGCCACAGGTAAGACTAGTTTAGTATCTAGGTTTGTAAGTAGTATTTTTTCAGAAAAATATCATACTACTGTAGGAGTAAAAATTGATAAGAAAACACTGAATATTCAAGATAAAACTATTAATTTAATACTTTGGGATCTGTATGGAGAAGATGAATTTCAAAAAGTAAGAATGTCCTATTTACGGGGTTCATCTGGTTATTTATTAGTAGTTGATGGTACCCGGAGAAATACTTTAGAAAAAGCATTTGACTTGCAAACAAGAGTAGAAGAAACAATTGGCAAGGTTCCTTTTATTATGATACTTAACAAATGGGATTTAACAGATGAATGGGAAATCGACCCTGTAGAAATCGATGCAGTGCAGCTCAAAGGTTGGACTGTCATAAAAACAAGTGCTAAAAATGGTTTGGGTGTAGCAGAAGTTTTTCAAACTCTTGCTGAAAAAATAATGGATGAATAAATGTTAGATATCCCCACGCCTGTGATTGCTTATCTTCTGACTTTTATTATCGAAGAACTCTCTCTTGCTTATCTATTAGTTAAAAAAGATGGTTGCTTGTCTGCGTGGGGGGGGAAATTGGCAGCATATGGAGTTAGTAACCTACAAGCAGGTGAGCATATTACAGAACAGGTTTTTTTTCTGGAAGGACTATTACCATTAGATGATTTTCCTCTATTTCTCCCCCGTATGAAAACTGAATATGGTATCTGTGCAGATGTCCATCTCTTCCCCTCCAAGGAAGGTGATTGGATATTAATGTTAGATGCTACTCGCGATGAAAGTCATAAATCACTTGTGCAACAGCAAGCCAATGAATTCAGCTTATTACAAGAAAAATTAATCAAAATTTTCCAGCAAGAATCAAATCAAAATTAATTTATGGCGGCATAAACTCATGAATGACTCTATCACAGCAGACCTATTTGCAGCCTTAAATATTTTAGTGTTAGAGCGAATTAATTTCGGTACATTTAAAGTTACTGGAACAGTACCCAATTGGTTAAGACATTTTTGCCATCCCAAAATTACATCAGGGATGGAGGTATTAATCCCAGAAGAACAGTTTCCCTTTTTAGAAAACTTTGTGATTGATGCCGAAGAATTTTGGCAAAATAATAGCACTACTAAACTCACTTCCGGCTTCTGGACAGACCGCTCCCTATCTGGTAAGGAATATCATTTTGAAGCTTCAGCGATTTGCTTAAATAACAGAAAACTTTTATTAATTGAATTATTAGATAATTCTTTTTACGAAAAACAATCTATTATCCAAAAAGCTAGAGAAAACCAATTAGTTTATCAGCAATTATTAAAAGATAATCAGAAAAAAGAAGTATTAATTCACTGTATTATCCATGATATAGCAGGACAATTAAGTAGTATTAATTGTTGCTTGGCTCTGCTGGAATTTGAAAACTTAACACCTAAAGGAAAAGAACATTTAGAAGTTGGCAGACAGCAGACTATTAAACAAGAAATGCTGATTCGGGAAATATTGAATGCATTCTCGGCTGAAATGCAATCCCTAGAAGCTTTCACACTCGATCCCGAACAAGCACCCAATGTTCTCGCTTCTGTACAAGAGGTAATCAAAGTGTTGAGTCCTAGCTTTGCACTCAACGATATGCAATTACAAATAGCCAGCAATGTTGATTTTACCGCCGATTGGAGAGTAGTAGGCGATCGCTCGCGTTTGGATCGGGTAATTTCTAATTTGGTAGAAAATGCATTCCGCCATAGCCCACCGCAGTCTACAGTGGAAATTGGCTTACAACTAGATGCAGAATCGGTGCTGGTAACCGTCGATGATCGGGGTACAGGTGTAGAGCCAGAGTTTGTACCAACGTTATTTCAAAAATTCTCTCAAGGTAAAAGCAGATCTGGTAGAGCAGGTTTAGGACTTTACTTCTGTCGCATTACAGTTGAACGCTGGGGAGGGAAAATTGGTTATTTACCGCTTCCTGAAGGTGGTTCTCGTTTTTGGTTCCGCCTCTTAAAACCAAAAATGCCAAATTAGCAGAGCCTGAAATCATCCCATTCCTTGTGAAGCAGGGGGAAGGAAACCCTTGTGTCCATTGCTCAAAACTAACTGAATCACAACTCTTGACTATACCCAAATACAGTTCAGTTAAGAAAATTAATTGATAACAAAACCAAAAAACTAGTACAACAAGGCAAAAGTCAAAATTCAAAATTCAAAAGAAAGAATACTTATACCACAAGCCTTTTAGCAATTACAGATGATCTGTTTCTCTTACAAAGTTTGGCGGGACGGAAACCGACACCGCCAACTTTGCGCTATTTACGCCCCAGAGTACTAGTTACTCAACAAAAAAACAGAACAATAATTTTGGAGGGGGTTTGGGGGACGCAACCGTCACCCAATCGGGGGTTTGGGGGAGAATCCCCCAATTCTTCTGGCTTCTTTAATAAGTGACAAATCAATCGCTAATGAGCTTAACCCAAGCGTATTGGACTATAGGCTAATAGTAAAAGTAAGTATCTTCAGTAAGTTTATTGTATTTTGAGTATATTTTTAATTATTTTATCAACCGTAATATTAAGCGTTAATTATAAGTATTATTATTTACGCAGTATTTAGAGCGGTTTTGTCAATATAATCAACAGGCGATCGCGCTGAGTATCAACATTTCTCCTCTGTAACCTTGATTTTTGAGCCTCTAGCCACTATTTCCCAAAACGTCAACACTTCTTGAACAACGATTAATTTTTCTATAAAGACTTAACATTCACCTAGGAAATTGGCTCTAAAGTTTTAATTTTCAATAAAGATGTATTGAAAGTAACTATGATTTTTATAAATTAGGTCAGAATGAAATAACTAAAGTCTAGAGTTAGCACGTACGCATTAATACATGCTGTTTTTAAACATCCGATAAATTGTTAACCAACTTAATTTACTTTCAAGTTCTCACTTAAAAAATAACTAATTAAATAATGCTATGAATCACACTGCTGAAGCAGACATCACTATGTGGTATTGCAGCTTTATTAGTGGGAATATCTCATGCTTTTAATTGCCTGATTAATTGTATAAAGAGCAGATTAAGGTTTACGTAAAAATCATTACTACCAATGGTGTATCAAATCTCCCTATCTGAAACTAACCCAGAACAAGACACCTTAAAATTACCTATTTTGTCAGCAACAGAACAACAGCAATTACTAATTGAGTGGAATCATACTCAAACCGATTATCCCAAGCAAGCTTGTATTCATCAGTTGTTTGAAGCGCAAGTAGCGAAAACACCCGATGCTGTAGCCTTAATTTTTAACGAGCAGCAAATTACCTACAAAGACTTAAATAGTCGTGCTAATCAACTAGCACAATATCTGCAAATATTAGGGGTAGGTGCAGAAGTTTTAGTAGGAATTTGTGTAGAACGCTCAATAGAAATGGTTGTAGGGCTACTCGCCATTCTTAAAGCTGGTGGAGCTTTTGTACCTCTAGATCCATCGTATCCGCAAGAACGTTTAGCTTTCATGCTGTCTGATACCAATGTATCAGTACTATTAACTCAAAAAGATTTAGTTACTAAATTACCTCCTCATAATGCATCTGTAATTTGCTTAGATAAAAATTGGGATGCAATTTTTCAAAATAGCCAAGAGAACCTAACTACTAACATCACTGCCGAAAACCTGGCTTATGTGATGTATACCTCAGGTTCCACAGGTACACCCAAGGGTGTTTGTGTGATTCATCGTGGTGTTGTGCGGTTAGTCAAAGAAACTAACTATCTTCAATTAACAGATAAAGAAGTAATTCTGCAACTTGCGCCGATTTCCTTTGATGCTTCAACTTTAGAAATTTGGGGTTGCTTACTCAATGGTGGAAAATTAGTAATTGCTCCTCCTCACACACCATCTTTAGAAGAATTAGGGCAGATTATTCAGCACAACCAAGTGACAACTTTGTGGCTGACGGCTGGTTTATTTCATCTCATAGTTGATGAAAAAATTGATGCTTTAAAATCTTTGCGTCAACTTTTAGCCGGGGGTGATGTATTATCAGTTCCCCATGTCCAGAAGTTTCTCCAAACTGTAGAGAACTGTCAGCTAATTAATGGTTATGGCCCGACTGAGAATACAACCTTTACTTGCTGCTACAGCATCACAGCACCATTGCAACCAGGTGCTTCCATCCCCATTGGTCGCCCCATTGCCAATACCCAAGTTTATATCTTAGATGACAACCTCCAACAAGTTGCGATCGCAGAAGTTGGCGAGTTGTATATTGCTGGTGATGGACTTGCTAGAGGCTATCTCAACCGTCCAGATTTGACTGCTGAAAAGTTTATTTTTCACTCTTTTGATGGTAGTTCACAAACGCGCCTCTACAAAACTGGTGATTTAGCGCGGTTTTTATCAGATGGTAATATCGAATTTTTAGGAAGAATTGACAATCAAGTCAAAATTCGTGGTTTCCGCATTGAACTTGGTGAAATCGAAAGAGAAATCGCTCAACATCCTGACGTGCGGGAAAATGTGGTTTTAGCACTTCAGCAAGAAACAGGCGAAAAGCAGTTAGTTGCTTATATTGTGCCGCACCAGAACAGTAGTTATACACACCATCAATTACGGAGCGTTTTACAACAAAAACTACCTAATTATATGGTGCCATCAGCGTTTGTCTTGTTAGAATCACTACCTTTAACTGCAAACGGCAAAGTTGATAGACATAAATTACCTGTACCCAGTAGAGAACGTCCGCAACTCGAACAAGCCTATATTGCTCCGCAAACCGATTTAGAACGTCAATTAGCAAGTATTTTGGGCGATTTGCTGAAAATTGAGCGCGTTGGCATAGATGATAACTTCTTTGATTTGGGAGCAACTTCCATCTCAATTCTGCAAGTTACAGCGCGGATACAACAAGAACTTAATATTGAATTACCTGCGGTGAAGCTCTTTCAATATTCAACAATTGGCGCATTAGCAAAGTATTTGCAATTCAAACAGAACAGCCAACCATCTTCTGACAAGCTGCAAAATCGCGCCCAACGCCAACAAGCAGCTCATGCTCGTCGCCGTCATCATCAACAAGGTGTTTAAATATGCAAGCATCCGATAACCACGATCCTATTGATGGTATTGCCATTATTGGCATGGTAGGAAAATTTCCTGGCGCTAGAAATGTCGATGAATTATGGCGCAATCTCTGTGAGGGAGTAGAATCAACAACTTTTTTTCAAGATGAGGAATTAGATCCCAGTATTGACCCCAACCTTTGCCAAGATCCTAGCTACGTCAAAGCTAGAGGAACTATCCCCGGAGGCGAAACCTTTGATGCAGCTTTCTTTGGTATCAATCCCGCAGAAGCTGTAGTGATGGACCCCCAAGCCAGAGTTTTTCTAGAGTTGGTGTATGAAGCTTTAGAAAATGCTGGTTATGAATCAGAGTCTTTCGATGGTTTGATTGGGTTATACGCTGGTTGTGGACAAAATACTTATTTTGCTAACAACATTAGCGGCCGGATGGAAATTGTCGATCGCATCGGTGAATTCCAAACGATGCTAGCTAATGAAAAAGACTTTTTAACCACCCGTGCGGCGTATAAACTTAACCTCAAAGGCCCGGCTGTCAGTGTAAATACTGCTTGCTCTACTTCATTAGTAGCAATTATCCAAGCTTGTCAAGCCCTAAGCAACTATCAATGTGATTTGGCTTTAGCTGGTGGTGTATCTATGACTACACCCCAAAATAGCGGTTATATAGCTCAAGAAGGCAGTATGCTTTCCGGTGATGGACATTGTCGCCCCTTCGATGTCAACGCTCAAGGCACAATGTTCAATAACGGCGCAGGAATAGTTGCCCTAAAGCGTTTAGAAGATGCACTGCAAGATGGCGATCGCATTTATGCGGTAATTCGGGGGCTGGGTATTAATAATGATGGTGGTGATAAGGTAAGCTTTACGGCTCCCAGTGTAGATGGACAAGCCGAAGCCATTGCGATGGCCCAAGCTTACGCCAACATTCACCCCGAAACTATCTCTTATATTGAAGCGCACGGTACAGCCACACCGCTAGGTGACCCGATTGAAATTGAAGCCTTAACCCAAGCATTCCGAGTCCATACAGATGCGAAACAATTTTGTGCGATTGGCTCAGTCAAAAGCAATCTTGGGCATTTAGTAGCAGCCGCTGGGGTAACGGGTTTAATTAAAACTGCGCTCTCGCTGTATCACAAAAAGCTACCCCCAAGCCTGAATTTTACAGCCCCCAACCCCAAGATTGATTTTGCCAATAGCCCCTTCTATGTCAATACCAAACTAGTGGAATGGCCAGAAGGTGAAACTCCGCGCCGTGCTGGTGTGAGTTCCTTTGGTGTGGGTGGGACAAATGCTCATGTAGTTTTGGAAGAAACCCCAGAAATTCAATCTTCTGGTGCTTCTCGCCCACAGCAGCTATTGTTGCTCTCCGCCAAAACAAGTACAGCCTTAGATGCTGCAACCGCCAATTTACAGCAACATCTGCAATATAACGCCGAAGTTAACTTGGCTGATGTTGCCTATACCTTACAGCGTGGACGTAAAGCCTTCAACTATCGCCGCTATGTAGTTTGTCACGATATTACAGATGCGATCGCCTCTCTGCAATCTTTAGACCCCAATCAAGTCAGTACTCGTCATACAGAAATCCGTAATCCCCCTGTTGCTTTCATGTTCCCAGGGCAAGGATCGCAATATGTGAATATGGGATTGAATCTCTACAATCGCGAACCTATATTTCGTGAAGTAGTAGATCGATGTGCGGAAATTCTCAAACCTTTGCTGGGGAGAGATTTACGAGAAATCATGTATCCCGCGCCAGGCGATCGCGAAACTGCGGCTATTTCTTTAAAACAAACCTTCTTTACCCAGCCAGCATTATTCGTGATTGAATACGCCCTAGCGCAACTATGGCAAAGTTGGGGAGTCAAACCCCAAGCCATGATTGGGCATAGTATTGGTGAATTTGTCGCCGCCTGTATTGCGGGTGTATTTAGCTTAGAAGATGCGCTGCTGTTGGTTGCAACTCGCGGGCGCTTAATGTGGGAATTACCGGGAGGAGCCATGCTTTCAGTGCGTCTCCCAGCTAAAGAGGTAGAGCCGCGATTGAGTGCAGAATTAGCGATCGCTGCTATTAACGGCCCTTCCCTATGTGTAGTTGCAGGCCCTACAGAGGCGATCGCATCACTACAACAACAACTAGAAAGCGAAGAAATTGTCTGTCGCTATCTCCATACCTCCCATGCTTTCCACTCCCCAATGATGGATAGCATTGTGGCTCCCTTTGCAGAGGTAGTTGCACAAGTTAAATTATCCGCGCCTCAAATTCCCTTTGTTTCCACAGTTACCGCTAACTGGATTACATCTGAACAAGCCACTGATCCAATGTATTGGGCAAATCATCTGCTCCAGACAGTGAGATTTGCGGAAGGCGTACAAACTCTCTGGGAACAGCCAGAACGGGTACTGCTGGAGGTAGGGCCACGCGCGACAACTGCAACCCTAGCGCGCCAACAAGCAAAAGATATCAAACAACAAATTGCGATCGCATCTCTGGCTGATAACGCTGAGAACGCAGCCGAATGGAATGCATTACTCAAAGCAGTAGGACAACTGTGGTTAGCAGGAGTGACTATCGACTGGAGCAATTTCTATCAAGACGAAACACGCCAGCGAATCCCGCTTCCGACTTATCCCTTTGAACGCCAACGTTTTTGGATTGATCCACTACCCCATCCCAACCGCGCCAAAACTACTCAACCTCCCAATCCCCAAATTTTAGAGAAACCTGCAACTATGTCATCCCCCAAGCAAAAACTTATTCCCCTGCTCAAAGAAGTTCTCGAAGAAACCTCTGGACTAGAAATCGCTGGTTTTGACGACTCGACAACGTTTTTAGAAATGGGGTTAGATTCCCTATCTTTAACTCAAGTTGGGCTAGCGTTAAAGAAAAAATTTAAAGTCAAGGTAACACTCAGACAGTTACTAGAAGTTTGCCCAAATTTAGGAACCTTGGCTGACTTAGTTAATGAAGGTTTGTCTCCAGAAACTGTATCCGCGCTTGGTTTGACAGAAACCGTTGCAGAACCTACTCCCGAAGCACCATTACCGACACCTGTAACTACATCTCCGATAGTGCATCAAGTCCCAACAAATGTATCTGCACCGCAACAAATTGCTGCTCAACCTGTTGTTGCATCCAGTTTCCTAGAAACTGTGATTAATCAGCAGCTACAAATCATGACTCAACAATTGGCGTTACTGGGTAACAACAATTTATCCCTAACAACGCCAGTTGTACCGACAGTATCCACTCCGCAAAATACTGTATCTGTTACCCCTACCCAAACCACCAAAGAAGTAAAACCAACAGTAGAAGCTGAATCCAACGGTGCTAAAAAGGCATTTGGTGCAGCAGCGCGAATTGAAAAAACCCAGAAAACTCTGACAACCGCACAACGCACTTATCTAGATAAATTTATCCAACGATATACAAAACGGACGCAACAATCTAAAGAATATACCCAATCTCATCGCCGTTACTTGGCAGATCCCAGAAGTGTTTCTGGCTTCAACCCCACGATGAAAGAGATGGTTTACCCAATTGTGGTATCTCGTTCATCAGGTTCTAAACTTTGGGACATTGACGGTAACGAATATGTTGATTTAAGCAATGGTTTTGGTTTGAATTTATTTGGTTGGTCACCAGCTTTTATTACCGAAGCAATTGAAGCCCAACTGAAACTTGGTATGGAAATCGGCCCCCAAACTCCTTTAGTGGGAGAAGTCGCAAAGTTGATGTGTGAATTGACCAACTTTGACCGCGCCGCTTTTTGTAACACAGGTTCAGAAGCCGTTTTAGGGGCGATGCGGTTAGCGCGGACAATCACAGGCCGTAACTTAATCGCCATCTTTTCGGGAGCCTATCACGGCATTTTAGATGAAGTCATTGTTCGCGGTAGCAAGCAACTGCGGTCAATTCCCGCCGCGCCTGGTATTCCCCCAGAAAAAGTAGAGAATATTTTGGTACTGGATTATGATTCACCCGAATCTTTAGAAATCCTCAAAAGTCGGGCTGATGAATTAGCTGGGGTGATGGTGGAATCTGTACAAAGCCGCCGCCCAGAATACCAACCCAAGGAATTCTTGCAGCAATTGCGTGAGTTTACTGAAGAGGCTGATATTGCTCTCATCTTTGATGAAATCGTCACAGGATTTAGAATT
Organism: Tolypothrix sp. PCC 7601; assembly: GCF_025677855.1. Taxonomy (NCBI): domain Bacteria; kingdom Bacillati; phylum Cyanobacteriota; class Cyanophyceae; order Nostocales; family Tolypothrichaceae; genus Tolypothrix; species Tolypothrix sp. PCC 7601. The sequence continues at coordinate 8,950,455 of NZ_CP064879.1, read as the reverse complement.
CATCCCGGTGGCGCACAAGCTCACTTCGGTATTAAAGCTGACATTGCCACCTACGGTAAGATAGTCGGCGGTGGGCTACCGATTGGAGTCATTGCTGGGACATCAAAATATATGGATGCTCTCGATGGTGGCTTTTGGCAGTATGGTGATGATTCAGTTCCAGAGGTTGGTGTCACTTACTTTGCCGGTACTTTCGTCCGCCATCCCCTAGCACTAGCAGCCGCAAAAGCAGTACTGCAACATTTAAAGCAGAGTGGCCCCAGCTTACAGCAAAATCTCAATGCTAGAACCGATAAGTTTGTAGCAGAAATAATGAGATGTTTCCAACAAGTAAATGCACCCTTCACAGCCTATAATTTCGGTTCCCTATTCATGGTGAAACCTGCGCCAGAGTTCATATATGGAGATTTGTTCTTTTACTTGATGCGGGAAAAGGGAGTACATATTTGGGATCACCGTCCTTGCTTCCTCACCACCGCCCATTCGGAAGCTGATTTGGCTTTCGTGATGACGGCTTTTAAAGAGAGTCTTGCTGAAATGCAAGCTGCTGGCTTCTTTGCTACACCTGCTGAAGAAGTCACAACCCGCAGCCAAAATGAAGTTGTCGTTACCAATAACAGCCTCCGCAATCGTCCTCCCCAGCCTGGTGCAAAATTAGGACGCGATCCGCAAGGTAACCCCTCTTGGTATATCCCCGATCCTGAGCGTCCTGGGAAATATTTACAAGTCGCCGGTGTTTCCTAAAGTACTGTAAAAATCGGCGTTGCTGGCGGAATGATTTGTTTCATCCAATTCAGCAGCGCCAAACATCAATCACATAAATCTAGAAATCATCATCTACTGAAATACAAATTTATCTGCGTCCATCCTCTTCTATCGGCAGTTAATTATTTCTTTTGACAAATTTGTAAAAATTGTCCCAGCAAAAGTATCAATGTATAAACACATTAATTCGCTTACTTCTCTGCGGGGTATTGCAGCTTTAGTTGTTGTTATCCATCATTTCTCTTACTACACATTACCTAAAATTGGTTCCACATTATCAACATATAGCAATTTTTTTCATAATGGATATTTGTGGGTAGACTTTTTCTTTATCTTGAGTGGTTTCATCATGACCCACGTTTATGCTAGAGATTTTTCTGCAAAATTGAATTCAGCTAACTATCGCTCATACTTACTTTCGCGGTTTGCCAGAATTTATCCTCTACATATATTCATTTTGTCTTTATTTATTGGATTAGAAATTTTAAAAGCCTGTTTAATTCATCATTCTGTGTTCACGGGGAAGTTTAACTTAACAGCCTTGTTTGCCAATGTTTTTCTTCTCCAAGCCTTTGACCTCAATTGCCCGCCTCTATTTTGGTGTAATACTTATTGGAATGAGCCTGCTTGGTCAATTAGTGTTGAGTTTGTAATTTACTGTATATTTCCATTTTTATTATTCTTTATATTAAGAAACAATTATAAAAATGATTTGCTGATGTATATTTCTAGTCTCTTGGGTATATTATTATTAATTACTTTTACTCGTGGGAATTTAGATAGTATTATTGGCGTACCTGCGATAGCTAGATGCGGACTAGAATGTGTACTTGGCATTATCACTTACAAAGTCTATCGTCGAGGTCATTATCAAAAGTATTTTAATCTCAATTTATTAGCAATCATAGCTATAACTTGGATAATGTTAATTATGCATAATTACTGGCATCATTGGCGGAGCCTTCATGATTGGCTAATTTTACCAGGGTTTTCTTTACTTATTTTGGCTGTAGCTGTCAATAACAAAGGGATGATATCAAAATTTTTAAATTCACAGCTAATGCTCTATCTTGGGACAATATCTTACTCAGTTTATCTGGTTCATTGGTTTATTCAAGAAATAATTAAATTTGTCTGGTCTTATGAATTTAACGAAATTTTTGGGCAAAGTTTTACTAGGTTAGAAAACTTCCTCGCTCTAGGAGTATTTTTGATGATTACTTTATTAGTAGCATCACTAACATATAAATTTGTAGAGGTTCCTATGCGTCATTATTTAAAGTCAAAACTTTTAGCTAACCAGTATTGAGTATCAGCAGTTTATTAAACCAAAATCCATCTAAAACCATTAAATAGCTTGAGAGAATAAGAGATTTTTATGACTTTATCACCTGTAAATTTCCAGTCTGAATTAACTGCTGTTGAGTTTGACCCATTTGCAGAGGGAGAATTACTATTAACTGCTCCTGCTACTGAATCTCAAAAAGAAATTTGGGCTTCTGTGCAAATGGGGGATGCGGCAAATTGTGCTTATAACGAATCCCAATCTCTGCGATTCAAAGGTAAACTTGATGTTACAGTTTTCCAATCTGCACTGCAAGAGTTAGTGCTACGTCATGAAGCGCTCAGAACAACTTTTAGCACAGATGGTAATACGCTCTGCATTGTTGATTCGCTACAAATTGAAATCCCAATTATTGATATTTCTAGCCTAGAACCACAAGAGCAACAGGAAAAATTAGCTAGTATCAGAATACAAGAAGTAGAAAAACCCTTTGATTTGGAACATGGCCCCCTATTCCGGGCGCAAATTATCAAATTGCAGCCGCAAGAACATATAGCGATTTTAACGGCTCATCATATTATTTGTGATGGTTGGTCTTGGGCGGTGCTGATGCCAGATTTAGGTAAACTGTATTCTGGCTTGCTAGAAGGTATTGTTCCCGAATTAGATGAAAGCGATCGCCTCAGTGATTATGCTGTTTTGCAAGAAGAAGAGGTAGATAGTCCAGAAGCGATCGCCACTGAACAATACTGGTTAGAACAATTCGCTGACTCTGTACCTGTACTAGATTTCCCCTGCGATCGCCCTCGCCCACATATCAGAACTTTTAACGCCGCGCGCGAAGATTGGCAATTAAATCCGCAATTAGTTGCAGATCTCAAACAGCTAGGCACAAAATTTGGTTGTAGTTTTATGACTACTATCCTGGCAGGATTTGAGGCTTGGCTACACCGTATCACCGGACAAAATGACTTGGTTGTGGGTATTCCCGCCGCCGGACAAGCTGCTTTAGGTCAATATAATCTCGTAGGTCACTGTGTAAATTTATTACCACTACGTAGCCAAATTAATGGCGCACAATCTTTCAGCGAATATTTGCAAAGTCGTCGTTCTACTGTTTTAGATGCCTACGATCATCAACAATTTACCTTTGGGAGTCTAGTTAAAAAATTAAGTATTCCAAGGGATTCGAGCCGGATTCCTTTGGTTCCGATTACATTTAATATCGATCAAGGTTTAGATAGCGATAAACTCCCCTTCAGTGGTTTAGAAGTAGAATTTTTCTCTAACCCTCGCTCCTTTGAGAACTTTGAGCTATTTATTAATGCTACAGAATTACGCGGTCAACTAACTCTGGAATGTCAGTACAACACTAACTTATTTGATGCTGACACTATCCACCGCCGGATGGCAGAGTTTGAAACTTTGTTGCAGGGTATAGTTGCAAATCCCAATCAAACTATTGCGAAATTGCCAATTTTACCAGCAGTTGAGCAACAGCTATTAGCAGCTTGGAACCAAACTCAAACCAACTATCCTCAAGATCAATCCATCCATCAATTATTTGAGGAACAGGTAGCGCGTACCCCTGATGCTGTGGCTTTGGTATTTCAAGGACAGCAACTTACTTATCAAGAGTTAAATACTCGCGCCAATCAATTAGCACAATACCTACAAACATTAGGAGTAGGCGCAGATGTGTTGGTGGGAATCTGCGTGGAACGCTCTTTAGAAATGATAGTAGGTCTATTAGGTATTCTGAAAGCTGGTGGGGCTTATGTACCTTTAGATCCGGGTTATCCCCAAGAACGTTTGGCGTTCATGCTTGCGGATACCCAAATTAAATTATTAGTCACCCAAAAACGACTAGTTGAAAAACTACCTACTCATAACGCAAATGTAATTTGCTTAGATGCAGATTGGCATACTATCAGCCAACAAGCAGCAGAGAATTTAATTACTAATGTCAAGCCTCATAACTTGGCTTATGTAATGTATACATCTGGTTCTACAGGTCAGCCTAAAGGTGTTAGTGTTATTCATCAAGGTGTAGTGAGGTTAGTTAAAGAAACTAACTATGTCAGTCTCACCGAAAAAGAAATATTCCTGCAAATTAGTCCTGTTTCTTTCGACGCTTCCACTTTTGAAATTTGGGGGTGTTTACTTAACGGTGGCAAATTAGTTATCTTCCCTCCTCATACCCCATCTTTAGATGAATTAGGGGGAATTATTCAGCAATACCAAGTGACAACACTGTGGCTGACAGCAGGTTTATTCCACTTGATAGTTGATGAAAAAATTGAGGCTTTAAAACCCTTGCGTCAACTGTTAGCAGGTGGTGATGTTTTATCTGTTCCCCATGTTCAGAAATTTCTTAATACGGTAGAAAACTGTAAATTAATTAATGGTTACGGGCCAACAGAAAGTACAACTTTCACTTCCTGTTATGAAATTACAGCACCATTAAAGCCAGGGGTTTCTATTCCGATCGGTCGTCCAATTGCTAATACCCAAGTTTATATTTTGGACTCCCATTTACAACAAGTTCCTATTGGCATTACAGGTGAGTTGTATATTGGTGGTGATGGTTTAGCACGAGAATATTTCAATCGTCCAGATTTAACTGCTGAGAGATTTATTGCGAACCCCTTGAGCGCAGATTCTCAATCACGCTTATATAAGAGTGGTGACTTGGCGCGCTATTTGCCCAATGGCGAGATTGAATACCTCGGTCGGATTGATAACCAGGTAAAAGTTAGTGGTTTCCGCATTGAATTGGGTGAAATTGAAATTGCACTTTTACAATCTCCGCTAGTGAAAGAAGCTGTAGTAATTGTGCGTGAAGATTCTCCTGGGGAGAAATTGCTAGTTGGGTATTTTGTAGCTGAAACTAATGAAGATAGTTCGCAAATTATTTCAGAGTTACGGAGATTCTTAAAACAACAATTGCCTGAGTATATGGTGCCAAAGATTTTTGTGGCACTAGAAGCTTTACCTCTGAATGCGAACGGCAAAGTAGATCGCCGCGCCTTGCCAAAGCCTGATGCTTATAGTCCAGAATTGGAAGCAAATTATGTTGCACCGCGCACTCCCATTGAGCAGAAAATTTCAGATATCTGGACGCAGGTTTTAAATGTCAAGCGAGTTGGGATTTACGATAACTTTTTTGAATTGGGCGGATATTCTCTTTTAGGAATTCAAGTAATTTCTCGCCTGAGACAGGCTTTGCAAGTAGAAATTTTGATGTCCAATTTATTTGAATTACCCACGGTAGCAGATTTGGCTGAACGAGTAGAAACTCTGCGTTGGGCTACTCAAGGTATTGAAGGTGCTGAGAGTGATTCAGCAGATGATTACGAAGAAGGTGAGCTTTGATACTTCCATAGCTAATCAGCTTTGGTGAGGGAAGGGGAGAAATCCCCATTACCCATTACCAATTACCCATTCCCCATACAGCCACATTTTCCACGAGGTTTTATGAAAACATTGGATGAACTACTATCTGAGCTACGTCAGCGCGATGTCAAACTTTGGTTAGAGGGCGATCGCCTGCGTTATCGCGCAGCAAAAGACAGCCTGACACCAGAATTGTTGAATGAGTTAAAAACGCAAAAAGCTGAAATCATCAACTTTCTGCACCAAGTTACCACAACCGCCACTTCTAAAATTCCGCCAATTGTCGCTTGTGAGCGAACTGGTAATTTGCCGGTTTCTTTTGGACAGCAACGCTTATGGTTTCTGCATCAATTTGAACCGAATAGTTCCTCAAATAATATGCCCGTTGTGGTGCGGTTTACGGGGAATCTCAATGTTGCTGTGTTAGAGGAAAGTTTGCGCGAAGTTGTCCGTCGCCATGAAGTTTTGCGGACAACTTTCCCGGCTGTGAATGGTAAGCCGACTCAAGTCATCGCCACAGATGTTTCCTTAAAGCTACCAGTTATTGACTTACAGCAAGTACCAGAGGAACAAAAAGAGACAGAAGCTCATATATTAGCAACCAAAGAAGCTCATCAACCCTTTGATTTAGCCAATGGGCCAGTTTTGCGAGTGCTGCTGCTGCGGTTGAGCGATCGCGAACATTTGCTGATTTGGAATATGCACAGTATAGTTTGCGATGGTGCTTCTTCTGATGTTTTCTATCAAGACTTTACTACCATCTACAAAGCACTGTCAGCAGGCCAGCCTTCGCCTTTACCACCCTTACCAGTGCAGTATGCTGATTTTACTCATTGGCAACATCAATGGCTGCAAGGTGAGGTTTTAGAGTCACAAGTAAACTACTGGAAGCAAAAGCTAAAAGGCCATTTACCAATCATAGACTTACCTTACGATTATCCCCGTCCCCAAGGAGCACAAACTTACCGAGGCGATCGCGCTGCTTTGTTACTACCCAAGGCGCTCAATCATGCGTTGACAGACTTGAGTCAAAAATGGGGAGCCACCCTGTTTATGACGCTACTAACAGTATTTGAGCTATTACTTTATCGCTATTCTGGGCAAGAAGATTTACTAGTTAGCTTTGCTAGTGCTGGACGCGGACAAGTTGAAACCGAAAGACTGATTGGATTTTTCTCGAATACTTTGGTACTGCGGAGTAATTTAGCTGGTAATCCCACTTTCCGAGAATTATTAGACCGAGTACGTAAGGATTGTTTAGAAGCTTATAGCCATCAAGACTTACCTTTTGAAAGACTTATTGAAGAACTTAAACCAGAACAACAAAGCCGTAATACTTCCTCATTATTTCAAGTAAAATTCTCCCTGAATCCGCCTTGGTCAAATGGTCGTGGTATGGCTGCGGTAGAATTACCTGATTTGACGATCGCTTCTCTATTTGGCTACATCTATCATGGCAAGACCAAATACGATCTGACATTGGTATTGCGGGAACAGGATAATGGTTTGGGCATGGTATTTGATTACAATGCCGAGATGTTTGATACCAGTACTGTAGAACGGATGCTGGGACACTACAAAACTTTACTGGAAGCTATTGTTGCTAACCCAGATCAGCCGATTTCGGAATTACCGCTGTTAACAGCCGGGGAACAGCAATTATTAGTTGATTGGCATGGCAAACAAGCTGATTATCCCCAAGATATTTGTATACATCAGTATTTTGAGAATCAAGTTAAACAAACTCCCGATAATATTGCAGTCAGTTTTACAAATCAGCAGTTAACCTATCAAGAACTCAATCAGCGCGCAAATCAACTAGCTCACTATTTGCAAACTTTAGGCGTAGGAGCCGGGGTAAATGTCGGTTTGTATTTAGAACCTTCCCTAGAAACGATTGTGGGGCTATTAGGTATTTTAAAAGCTGGCGGCACATCTGTTGCGATCGCACCTACACTTGGGGCTGAGATTTTAGCAGATGCTCAAGTATCTTTTCTCTTAACTCAAAGTTCCTTAGTTGAGAACATTCCTGAGTATCAGGCAAAAGTTATCTGTATAGATACTGAATTAACAAGTATCTCTTTGCACTCAAATGACAATCTAGTTTGTAGTGAAACACGCTCAGAAATTCTTTTAGGAAAAGTGATCGCTAATACCCAAGTCTACATCCTCGACAAGCGATCGCAACTTTTACCCATCGGCGTGACTGGGGAAATCTACATCAGCGGTATCGGCATTACTCAAGGCTACTTCAACCTTCCTGAGTTAACATCTGAGAAATTTATTCCTAATCCTTTTAGCAACGAATCTGGAGCATATCTTTACAAAACTGGTGACTTAGGACGCTACTTAAGTGATGGCAATATTCAGTTTTTGGGAAGTTTAGATCATCAAGTCAAAATTTCTCAAAATCTAACTAATACTCAAATAGAAAAAACATTTGTTCCCCCACAAGACTCATTACAAATTCAGTTAACAGAAATTTGGCAGAATTTCTTAGGTATTCATCCAATTGGCATCACAGACAACTTTTTTGATTTGGGTGGACATTCACTAATTGCAGTCAGGCTATTTGCTGAAATTGAAAAAACTTTTGGCAAAACTCTACCTTTATCTATTCTTTTACAAGCCCCAACAATTGAGCAATTAGCTCATTTTATTCGCGACAAACAGACTGAAAAACAAGCAAATATTGAGCAACCGAGATATTTAGTTAAAGACTTTTTTGGCAAAGTTATATCCAAAGTTTTTAAAGGTGAAAATTCCTCACAAATTGTAGATGAAAAGCAAACCAATTTAGAGACAAGAGAATGGCTGCTTTCTTCATCACTAGTACCACTACAACCCAACGGTAATAAGCCACCTTTATTTTGTGTTCATGGTGCTGGTGAAAGTGTGCTTTACTATCGCGATTTTGCTAATTATCTTGGTGCAGACCAGCCAGTTTATGCATTACAAGCTATAGGCGTGGATGGTAAAAAAGCCCCCCTTACCCGTGTTGAAAAAATGGCGGCTCACTATATTAAAGAAATCCAAACTATTCAACCACAAGGCCCTTATTTTTTAGGAGGTTATTCTTTTGGTGGCTTAGTAGTTTGGGAAATGGCTCGACAGCTAGCTGCACAAGGTCAAAAGGTTGCTTTGTTAGCTTTATTTGATACTAGTAATACCATTCGTCTCCAGACTAATATCAAGCCTATACCTACACAGAAGCGCATTTCTCACCATTGGGATAACCTTATAGAAATTGGCCCTGAATACATTCTTCAGCAAATAGAAGGTAAGTGCAGTTGGATTGATTATATGGTTAAACGAAAGCTAAATAAATTAAGTTTCAAAGCTTACCTAAATATCTCCCGCTTCTTACCTTACGCCTACCGCAAACAAGTAAAAATTAAAGATTTTAACAAACAAGCGGCTAAGGAATATGTTCCCAAAGCTTATGTGGGTAGAGTTACTGTATTTAGAGCAGAAGAACGCCCTGTAAGTGTGGTAGATCCAAACATGGGTTGGGGTGAATTGGCTTTAGGTGGCTTGGATATCCAACATGTTCCAGGAAACCACTTCTCAATTTTTAACGAACCCTATGTTCAATCTTTGTCAGAAAAGATGAAGGTTTGTATTGAGAAAGCTATGGCAGAGGCTTCATAATCCATGAATTTAAAATTATTGGCTGTTAGAAATTAATGGAATGAAGCATTAGGCTTATTAGAAATATAATTCAGGCTGGTAGAAAGTAAATTTACTTTCTACCATTTTTGTATCAGGATGGATTAACCACCGATAGAGGAATATTAATACCAATTCAAATAATGTTTGCGACACATCAATATATTCTACAGGGCACGGCAATGCCCATTAGTGTCAACTTAACGTGAAACCCGCTTTGTAGCTAGGTTTTCGCCCTCACCCCCAACCCCTCTCCCGCCGGGAGAGGGGAGCAAGAGATTTAATTCCCCTTCTCCTGGGGGAGAAGGGGTTAGGGGATGAGGGCGCGAGGTATTTGTACAACGCCCGCCCTATATAGCTTTTAGCTTAAGTTGACACAGGTGGGCAATGCCTTGCCCCTATAATCTGTGGCATTCTTTTTTCAAATTTGTATAACGCTGATATACTCAAGATATTTACAATTTTGCCAGTTAATATTAGGACAATTAGATTTAGTGATAATAAAAAAGTAGAGTGAGTAATGCTCACTCTACTTGTATTTCGGAAATCTATATAGAAACCCTAATAGTTGCTCAAGAGTGTGAAAGTTCCCAATCTTGCAGCATCAATATAGCTTGTTTATAAACAGAGATATCTACCTGATTAACTTCTATTTTCTGCCCAATTGCTTGGAGTAGGGTAATTGTTAATTTGCCACCTAAGTGTTCACGGAACTCACTCAGTCCTCTAAATAAATAATGAGGATGTTCTGGCTGATGTAATTGCTCTCTTAATGCAGATAGGTACAAAGTGAAGCCTAATGTTTCCAGTGTGCCTAAAATCTTTTGCCATTCTGATTGCGATAGTAGTCCTGTTAAATAGGAATAGGTGCTATCTAAGGCTATACCAATCGCCACAGCTTCACCGTGACGCAATTTGTAGTAGGTGATGTCTTCCAATTTATGAGCCGCCCAATGCCCAAAATCTAAGGGACGGGATGAACCTTTTTCAAAGGGATCACCGCTATTGGCAATATGTTCTAAATGCAATTGAGCGCAACGATAAATTACCTGTTCCATAGCTCTCATATCACGAGCAGCTAATTTCTCAGCAGATTGCATAATGAACTCGAAGAAATCTGCATCTTTGATTAATGCTACCTTCACAGCCTCTGCAATGCCCGATCGCCAATCGCGATCGCTCAGACTGGTGAGAAAATCAAAGTCATTCAATACTGCATAAGGTGGCATAAATGTGCCGAGGAAGTTTTTCTTACCGTAGGCATTGATGCCATTTTTTACACCTATACCAGAATCGTTTTGCGCTAACACTGTGGTCGGTACTCGTATTAATCGAATCCCTCGGTGCGCTGTTGCTGCTGCGTATCCTACCATGTCTAATAATGCTCCACCCCCAATGGCTAATACGTAAGAGTGGCGACATAATCCAGCAGCATCAATCATCTGATGAATTTGTTCTACAAATCTTGGCTCGTTCTTAACTATTTCTCCACCGGGAATGATGATTGGAGGCTCACTTAAGTTGATGACATCTGAATAAAAATCTGCATAAACTGATATTTGTTTTAATAGTCCATGCTGATGTTTTAACAGTCCTCCATCTACTATTGCTAGAACTTTTTTTGCCGTTATTTCTCCATCTGCGGCAATTACTTGCGCTAGTAAAGAATTGTCTAATTGAAACAGACCATTGCTAAAGTAAACATCGTAGTTAAAGTTAACACAGACAGATTGCTGAATTGCTTGCAGGCTAGTAGAAGGCTTGTGTGTAATGAGCATCTTTAGTGAATAATTTTTTAAGTATTACTATCCCAAGTTGGGATTTTTTAGTAGCTAGGAATTGCCCAGATTCCATCATTAAGAAGGCATTCCAGTACTGAAATACTGAAATGCTTGATAGAAGATAGATTCTCACTAAGTAAGTGAGTGTAACTAGCTTAATTTCCTAGGTAAATCTGTGCAACATTCACATTCTGACTGCAATTTGCTTTAGGCTTTAACCTTTATTGAAAGGTACGTCTTAAGGGAGATTATTAAATTTCTAGAGTAGACTTATTCTATATAATTTGCCCTTATAAATCAGCACTTGATAGCCCTATCTTTACATGATCTTATTTAAATTCTACAGATTTTTATAGATTTAGTAAAGTTAGATATGAATTTTTTTATACATCTCAGTAATTTTCTTATAGTAGAAAAAATATGATTGCGATTATTGCGAGTGACTTAAATAAATATTTTTACGTAGGAAAAAGTTGGAAATTAGTTTGTCATACAAAAAACTTCAGGAATTATTTTGCATTAATCATGAGTAATGTCAACCAGTTGTTACATCATTGGCTAATACAGTCTGTGTCTCAGGAAGCACTGGCTTGGTTAGAACAAAAGCAAATACAGATTGCTAACGGTGCGCCTGAGAGGATATTTTATACTTCTTTTAGTGCTGTACCGCGTTATCTGGGTAAAAAGAATTTACAGCTAACATCCCAGGACTTAGCAGCAGCTAATGAATTAGTTCCTGGCTGGTCGCCTGGTAATTGGACTGTAGATCAAGCTGGTAGAATACTTTTAGTTTTAGCTTTACCCCACGATCGCACTGAAGATTATCTGCGATCGCTCGATAAGGTTTTTAGTGTTGCGGATATGGGGGAGTTGATTTCCCTGTATCAAAGTCTACCTTTACTGCCGCATCCAGAGTTACATCGCCAACGTGCGGCGGAAGGGATTCGCAGTAACATGACTAATGTATTCCAGGCGATCGCACTTAACAACCCCTATCCAGCCAATTATTTAGATAATATTGCTTGGAATCAGATGGTGCTGAAGGCTTTATTTGTGGGTAGTCCTTTGCATCAAATTTGGGGTCTAGACCAACGTGCTAATTCTGAATTAGCAAGGATGTTGGTAAACTATGCCCATGAACGTTGGGCTGCTAAACGTCCAGTATCACCAGAATTGTGGCGGCCAGTAGGAAAATTTGCCGATAATGCAATCATTGCAGATTTAGCCAAAGTATTAGCAGAGGGCAGCATTGCCGAAAAACAAGCAGCAGCCTTAGCTTGTTCGCAATCCCCTTTATTAGAAGCACAAGCACTACTATCTCTTTATCCAGACTTGCACTCAGCCATTGCCGAAGGTGAACTTACTTGGAGTAATTTTAGCCGCGATCGCGTCACAGTCTGCAAATAAAAAGCTTCCCCCTAAAAAATATGGGCACAGGGTAGAGACGCGATGAATCGCGTCTCTGTTACGCCAAGTCTCAGTACAGCGATTAATACTGCGTTATTCATTTTGAATTAGGAATTTTGAACTATTTATGATGTTTATCGATCCCCACATTCATATGTGTTCCCGTACCACCTATGATTACCTGATCATGCGGGAACATGGTATTGTCGCAGTGATTGAGCCATCTTTCTGGTTGGGACAACTCCGCACAACTGCTGGTTCCTTTAAAGATTACTTTAGTAGCTTGGTTGGGTGGGAACGCTTTCGCGCCAGTCAATTTGGGATTCAACATTACTGTACTATCGGACTCAACCCCAAAGAAGCTAACAACGAAGCCTTAGCCGCAGAAGTGATGGAATTGCTACCACTGTTTGCTTGTAAAGAAGGTGTGGTGGCGATTGGGGAAATTGGCTATGACGACATGACAGAAGCAGAAGATAAATACTTTTGCGAACAATTAGCCCTAGCTAAAGAACTGGATATGCTGGTAATGATTCATACCCCTCATCGTAATAAAAAAGCAGGGGCTAGCCGCAGTATGGATCGTTGCATTGAATATGGACTAGATCCATCACAAGTAATTATTGACCACAACAACGAAGAAACCGTTGAAGAAGTTTTAAACCGAGGTTTTTGGGCAGCTTTCACAATTTACCCTAAAACTAAGATGGGTAACGCTAGGATGGCAGACATTGTTCGTCAATATGGAAGTAATCGCATCATTGTAGATAGTAGCGCCGATTGGGGTGTGAGCGATCCCTTAGCAGTTCCGAAAACAGCACAGTTAATGTTAGACACAGGAATACCGGAGAAACACGTACAAGCTGTTTGCTATGAAAATGCCCTAGCAGCTTACGGTCAAACAGGACAAATGAAAGCTTCAGACTGGCTAGATGCGCCATCTGCTGACCAGTGTCAAATGTTCAACGGGAACTCAGTATTGCGGGGACAAGAACCGGGGATTAAGTCTGTTGCAGATTATGTGTTGATTGAGTAGGGATTGGGGATTGGGATTGGGAGAAGAGGAAAATGAGGGGGATGAGGAAGAAGAGGGAGCAGAGGAAGCAGGGGTGCAGGGGAGAATAGCCATTACTCATTACTCATTACTCATTACTCATTACTCGTTACCAATTACCCATTACCAATTACCTAATGACAAACACCAAATAATTAAGGACTCACAAGTGAATATTGTTGCAAGTTTAAATTTACCCAAGTGGCGCGGGTATTTAGAGTTGATGCGCCCGGCGAATATTGTGACTGCTTGGGCTGATATTTTAGTTGGTTTTGCGGCCTGTGGTTCTGGGGTAATTTTTACTCAATTAATTAATGGACAAGCAACGGCTGATGGTTTAATTCCCTTAGCTTGGTTGTTGCTGGCTACAACGGGATTATATGGCGGTGGTATCGTTTTTAACGATGTTTTTGATGCCGAATTAGATCAGCAAGAACGCCCATCAAGAGCGATTCCTAGCGGACGTGTGTCTCGCGAGAATGCGGCTTTATTGGGGATGATATTATTTGCGATCGCAATTTTTGCGGCTGCTCAAGTATCTTTGTTGAGTGTCACCATTGCTATATTCATTACTTTCGCAGCGCTATTGTATGACTCTGTAGGGAAGCATCATCCCTTTTTTGGCCCTTTAAATATGGGTGTGTGCCGTGGTAGTAACTTGTTATTGGGTGTCAGTGCTTTACCTGCTATGGTTGGGGAACGCTGGTATTTAGCGCTCATTCCTGTACTTTACATTGCCGCTATCACCGCAATTAGTCAAGGCGAAGTTCACGGTGGTAAAAGAATTACGGGAATAGTAGCGTTAATTTTAATTGCAATAGTATTGACAGCAGTTTTAAGTTTAGGCTTTTTCGCAGAATATACAGTAATTGCAGCGTTACCATTCGCAGCTTTATTAGCGGTGCGAGTATTACCTAATTTTATCCAAGCTGCGCGTGAGCCAGTACCAGAAAAAATCCGCAATGCGGTGAAAGTTGGTGTGTTGTCTTTAATTATTTTAGATGCAACCATTGCAGCTGGTTTTACTGGTTTAACTTACGGTTTATTAGTATTAATTTTGCTACCAATTTCTATGTCATTCGCCAAAATGTTTGCTGTTACTTGAAGTTGCAGGAGTGTAGCAACGCACCACAAATAAATTAAAAATGCAAGGTGCGTTAGCCTACGGCGTAACACACCCTACGGAAAAAATATTTTTACATAACAATAAAGGTATTTATCTCATGAAAATTCCACGTGTAGGGTGTGTTGTCGCGCAGCGCAACGCACCGCAAATAAATTAAAGATGTTAAAACCTAGGTATTTGTATTATGAAAATTACCGCTAATAGCAACTTTCACCTAACTTATTGCTCAAATATCCATCCTGGTGAAAGTTGGGCAGAAGTTTTCGCCAATTTAAAAAAATATATTCCTGAACTCAAATCTCGTTTATCGCCTGAAGCAGCTTTTGGCATTGGTTTACGGTTAGCAGATACAGCCGCAAAGCAACTTTTAGCAGGTGAAAATTTAGCTCAGTTTCAAGCTTGGCTAACAGAAAAAGATTTATATGTTTTCACTTTAAATGGCTTTCCTTACGGAGGATTTCATCGCCAATTTGTTAAAGACCAAGTTTATGCACCAGATTGGTCAAATCAGGAACGAGTAGAGTATACATTAAATTTGACAGCAATTTTAGCGGCTTTATTACCTGATGGCTTAGATGGGGGAATTTCTACTTTACCTTTATCATATAAACCTTGGTGGTCAGATAAAGAAGAAAAAAAGGAGATAGTTTTCAAGACTAGCTGTCTGAATATTGCAGCAGTTGTTGCTGAAATGATGAGAATTCAGGAAACTACAGGTAAGTTATTGCACATTGATTTAGAACCTGAACCTGATGGGTTAATTGAAAATACTTCAGAAGTAATTGAATTTTATCAAAATTGGTTATTGCCTATAGCTGGTAATTATTTAGCTGAACAATTAGATATTGAGTATAGTTTAGCGGCAAGTAAATTGCTAGACCATGTAAGAATTTGCTATGACACTTGCCATTTTTCAGTAGAATATGAGCAACCTGAGTCTGTATTTGCACGCTTGGCATCAGCAGGAATTAAAATTGGCAAGATGCAAATTAGTGCTGCAATTCAAGTAAAGATACCATCTGAAGTTGAGCAACGCAGTTTAATAGTTGAGCGCTTACAACCTTTTGCTGAATCAACTTATTTGCACCAAGTCATAGAACGTCGTGCTGATGGAACGCTACATCATTATCCTGATTTAATGACGGCTTTACCGCAACTGCAGCAATCGCAAGCTGAAGAATGGCGCACTCATTTTCATGTGCCAATTTTCATTCGTGATTATCAAATTTTGCAGTCTACACAAGATGATATTGTGACAATTTTACATTTGTTGCAGCAAAATCATGCTTGTCAACATCTGGAGATTGAGACTTATACATGGGATGTATTGCCATCAGCAATGAAAATAGATTTGCTCACTTCTATTCAGCGAGAATATGAGTGGGTATTAACAAATTTTTCTGGTAATTAATAGGATATTAAATTTATGCAGAAAACAGTTGTTCTTAATGTTGTCGGCTTAACACCTAGTTTACTGGGAGAAAATACGCCATTTTTATCTGCTTGGGCTGCTAAAGGTCAAGTAGTACCAATTACGCCAGTATTACCTGCTGTAACTTGTTCTGTTCAAGCTACTTATTTAACGGGAAAATTACCTGATGAACATGGCATTGTTGCTAATGGTTGGTATTTTCGTGATGATTGTGAAATTAAATTCTGGCGACAGTCTAATAAATTAGTCCAGTCTCCTAAAATTTGGGAAATGGCTAAATCTATTGACCCTAATTTTACTTGTGCTAACCTTTTTTGGTGGTACAACATGTATTCTGCTGCAGATTATGCGATTACTCCGCGCCCCATGTATCCCGCAGATGGCAGAAAGTTACCTGATATTTATACATATCCTGCCAATATTCGTGAGTCAATTCAATCAGATTTAGGTCAGTTTCCACTGTTTAATTTTTGGGGGCCGAATACATCAATTATTTCTAGTCAATGGATTGCTAATTCTGCTCAGTGGGTTGAGGAACGCTATAGCCCGACATTAACATTAGTATATTTGCCACATTTAGATTATTGTTTACAAAAATTCGGTCAAGATAAACAGCAAATCCAAAAAGATTTACAAGAAATTGATGCTGTTTGTGGTGATTTAATTAATTATTATCAAGCCAGAAATACTCAAGTAATTATTCTTTCAGAATATGGCATTACCCCAGTATCTCAGGCGGTAGATTTGAACCGTATACTCAGGAAACATGGTTTAATTGCTGTTAGAGAAGAGTTAGGGCGAGAATTACTCGATCCAGGTGCTAGTATTGCTTTTGCTGTCGCTGATCATCAGGTAGCTCATGTATATGTTAACGATCCGGCGTATATTCCCAAAGTGCGCGATTTGCTAGAGTCAACTGCAGGGGTAGCGCAGGTATTGGATGAAGAAGGGAAAAAAGCTTACCATCTTAATCATCCTCGTTCTGGGGAGTTAGTTGCGATCGCACAATCTGATGCTTGGTTTACCTATTACTACTGGCTAGATGATGCTAAAGCACCTGATTTTGCTAGAACTGTGGATATTCACCGCAAGCCAGGTTACGATCCTGTAGAGCTTTTCCTTGATCCGCAGCTAAAATTTCCTCAACTCAAAATTGCTTCTAAGCTGTTGCAGAAAAAATTAGGTTTTCGCTACTTGATGGATGTCATTCCTGTTGATGCTTCTTTAGTGCGTGGTTCTCACGGTTGTGTGAGTACTTCTCCCAGCGAGGGGCCGATGTTTATTAGCCATCAAACTCACCTCATGAATGAAAACGTAATTCCTGCAACAGATGTTTGTTCTTTGATTCTCCAGCATTTAACAATGTAAATATCTTGTCAAACCTTTGCGTAGGGCTTCCCACAAGATACCTGAGGCTGGGGTATATGAGATGGTAATGTAAGTTTACGTTGCGGTAGTATTTTGGTGTAACGGTCAGTGAGAAATCGATTGAATTTTCTATCTAATTTTTTCAATAATCTTTTTAGCCGCTTATTCTCATTCCCGAAGCTAACTAAACGTACAAAAGGTTTAATAATTGTCGCTACTCTTCTCACACCTAATTTTTTGTATTTGGTTTGGAAATAGCCATCTTCGGATAAATTCCATTTGCTGCGGAGACGTTGTAAACTGCCTAAAGTCCAAGCATCACTCCACCGCAGCATATAAAAGTGTAAATCACTCCATTCTAGAGGAGGCCCTGGTACATAAGTTACTAAACTTTCAGGTTCAAAATAAATTTTACCACCTGCCTGTCTGACAGTCATACAAAAATCTAGGTGTTCTTTAGTGTTGAGCATCTCTTCATCTAAATAGCCGATTTCTGCAAATATTTCTGTACGAACTAAAGTGCAATGAAACTCTGCCAATTCGGTTTCCGTTCGCCGCAGTTGGGGAAGTAATTCTGGTACTTGATGACCTTGTTTATACATTTTCTCACGCAGATGTCTTCTGCCTTTAATATCAATGACAATGTGACTTTCTCCCCCGGCAAAATGTACTCTTTGATGTATAGGTTGCTTTTCGCACATTAAAGGGCCGACAACGGTTGCGCCTGTGGTTTCTGCACAATTAACTAAGGCTGCTAACCAACCAGGAGAAACGATGACATCATTATCAATGAATACTAAATATTTAGTATCTACATAGCTTAAACCGATATTTCGTGCATGGTTGGGAGAAAGATAATAATCTGTGCTAATTAAGGTAAAATTCTTTTCTTGTGCCTTGGTTTCTAAATATTGATGGACTTTATGTGGCGAATTTCCATCAACATAAACTAATTTAAAAGGAATAGTTGTATTTTCGTAAATGCTTTCTAATGATGCTTGCGTACAGCTAAAACGCTCACGGGGTACAACAACTAAAGTAACGATTGGTGATGGCATTGTTGATGACTCCTTTTGAATAATTAATATTGAGATGTAATTAATGACTTCTCTATCAGATTTTCTGTGGTTAATTCACCTTGTAAAAGCTGTTGATAAATGGCGACTAATTCATCATTTAGCTTATCCATGTCGTATTTTTCTTCTACACGCGCACGTCCAGCTTTACCCATTTTTACCCACAATTCTGGATGCTCAATTAAGTAGGATAATTTAGAGGCGATCGCATTTGCATCTCGTTCGGGAACCAAAAACCCCGAAACCCCATCTGCAACTAACTCTGGAATCCCGCCATGTAGCGTACTAATCACAGGTAAACCCATCGCCATCGCTTCTTTTAACGTATTCACTGGCGCATCTTGATTCCCATCTTTACCCGTGACGCTAGGCGCTACAAAAATATGGCATTGATTGAGAATTTCGACAATTTCTTTTTGCTGTTTCCAGCCTAATAATTTGACAATCTGCTGCAAATTTAATTCAGCAATTAGTTTTTGTAAATCTTCTTTTAATTCCCCATCCCCAATAATATTATATTCAAGATGAGGGTGATATTTAGCTACTTGAGCGATAGCTTTAATTACATATTCAATGCCTTTTTTCTCTACTAAACGTCCAGTAGTAGCAATGCGGATAATTCCATCGTGGGGAATTACACGTTCTTTAAAAAAGAATTTACTACAATCAATTCCTGAACCGTGGACATGAATTTTATTAGCATCACAACCCAAAGCAACTGCTTTATTTTTGAAAAATTCACAGTTAGCTAAAAAGAAATCTGTTTCTTGAAATAATTCCTGATAAACCTGTTCCCCCCATTTAGGGAGAAACTTGCTAATATCTGAACCGCGAAAGGTGGAAATTAATTTACCTTCAATTAAACCTAGCTGGCGAAACCACACACCAAATACGCCTAAGGTGCTAAATTGACAGTGAATGATGTCGTAAGATTTCTTTTCTAAAAATGGTAACGCTCGATAGAGCATTTTTAATGATTTGGCTTGGCTAACATAGCGAGAAGTATTAAGTAACTGGAGACAAACACCAGGATTTTTGTAAAAGTTGAGCAACAGTAAACTTAAACCTTTTACCCAGCGCCATAACTGATTATTTGGGCGAGAGTGAGCGTAAATTGTCCGTTCAATGAGATGATATTTTTCAACTGCTGGGTGTAATTTTGATAAATCTTGAGGAAAACCATCCAGAGAATAAATATCAACATCATGTCCCCGTTCTATTGTGCCAACAATTTGATTTAAAATAAACGGCTCAGATAGCACCGGGAAATGTGCTACAAAAAAGGCAACTTTCATAATTTTATATTAGATGTGAGTTAATTCTTTAGTTGGCTGTTGCAGATTTTGTGGCGGTAATTCTGGCTGCAGCATTTGTTGATAAATGGCGACTAATTCATCATTGAGCTTATTCATATCATATTTTTCTTCCACACGGGCACGTCCAGCTTTACCCATTTTTCCCCATAATTGTGGATGCTCAATTAAATAGGATAATTTAGAAGCGATCGCATCTGCATCTCGTTCGGGAACTAAAAAGCCAGAAACCCCATCTGCAACTAACTCTGGAATCCCGCCATGTAGGGTACTAATCACAGGTAAACCCATCGCCATCGCTTCTTTTAGGGTATTCACTGGCGCATCTTGATTCCCATCAGCAGCCGTTACACTCGGCGCAATAAAAATATGAGCATTATCGAGAATTTCGACAATCTCTTTTTGTTGTTTCCATCCCAACAATTTGACAATATGACCGATATTTAATTCAGCAATTAGTTGTTCAAAATGTGGCTTTAATTCCCCATCCCCAATAATTTGATATTCAATATGAGGGTGAATCTCAGCTATTTTCGCAACTGCACGAATCGCATATTCAATACCTTTCTTTTCTACCAATCTTCCCGTTGTCGCAATCTGCACTTTGCCATTGCTAGGAAAATAACGCGGTTTAAAAGCGAATTTTTTACAATCTAAACCAGAGCCATGCACCACCATTTTATCAGGATTACAGCCTAAATTAATGGCGCGATCGCCAAAAAATTTGCAGTTGGCTAAGAAAAATTCTCCTTCGCGAAACAGTTGATCATAAACATTTGCACCATTCTCCTGCACATACTTACTAATATCAATACCGCGAAAAGTCGTAATTAATTTACCAGAAATTATCCCCGCCTCCCGATACGCCAGGGCAATTGGTGATAAAGTACCAAATTGACAGTGAATAATATCATATTTACCATCTGCCAGAAACGGCACCAGGCGATAAAAGGTTTTTAAATTTGCCACCTCATAGTGATACTTTCCAGGTTGAAAAAACCGCAAACTTTTCCAAGAACCTCGATGCATATTTTGCAGTAGTAACCCAATACCTTGAAAAAATCGCCAAGTAATATTCTCAGGCACAAGCGGAGGAAAATAAGCACAATCCATCAACTTATATTCCTCAACAATGGGATGCATCTTCCCCGTATAATTTTTAGGTAATCCATTCACAGGATAAATATGTACCTCATGCCCCCGATCAATTAACCCCGTAATTTGATTTAAAATAAATGCCTCAGACAAAGCCGGAAATCGCCAAAGAATAAATGCTACCTTCATGATTAAACCTCCGCGCCCCTTAGCGTAAACCTCTGCGATACTTTGCGTTTAAAAACCCTCCTTCTCCCCTCCCTTTCCCAACTCAGATGATGATTCAAATTCATCGCCTCTAATTTTGCTGAACCTAACGAACCATCAGCAAAATTCAGTACACTTATCCCACAATTAGACTGTTGCCAACAATGATAAAACGCCGGACTTATCCCCAAAGCCGTGCTAATTAACGCCCGATTTGTTCCCCCATGCGCTATTACCAATAAAGTTTGCCCGAGATGTTTTGGTAACACTTCCTGCCAAAATTCCTGTACCCGTTGATATAAATCCAACGCCGGATAAAACTTAGTTTCCCCATCTATCTGTATGTAAAATTCATGAGGACGTTGTTTCCAAACTTGATAAGCTTCTGGGAAAGTTGCGCGTACATATGCAAATGCCAAACCTTGCCAAATTGGTAAATCATTTTCGCGTAATTTATCGCTGATCAAAATTTCCCTTGGCTGTACCGCCATAACTGCAAAAATTTCCTTAGCAGTTTCCCGCGCCCGTTTTAAAGAACTAATATAAGCAGCATCAAAGGCAATTTTTTGTAAAAACTTACCTGTAATTCTCGCATCCCTGCGCCCAATTGCTGTTAATACAGATTCATCACTACTTCCTTGATATAAACCCAAAGCATTAAATGTACTTTCTCCGTGGCGTAGCAAAATCACGCGAGTTCCGGTGGATTTTTCAAGTTTAAAATACATGATGGTTGACGGTTGACGGTTAACGGTTGACTGGAAAAAATAGATTTATAGTAAAAATTGGAAAACTCTTTTTCCCCTGCTTCCTGGCATTTATAGGGATGACACCGTATTATTTGGATCTACAATGCTTTGCATTCTATATAAAGTGGAGTAAAAACCACCTAACCTCAAGAGTTCTGCGTGGGTACCTTGTTCTAAAATGCTGCCATCTTCGATATAGAGAATCATATCTGCGTTCTCTACGGCTTTGAGGTTATGGGAAATAATAAAAGTTGTGCATCCTGCAGTTAATTTCGCCAGTGCAGCGTTGACGATATATTCGCTTTTTTTATCTAAACCTGTAGTGGGTTCATCTAGAATTACTATTGGTGCTTGACGAATAGCAGCACGTGCGATCGCAATTCTTTGTCTTTGTCCTCCTGATAGTGTACCACCGCGATCGCCCAAAATTGTATCGTAGCCTTGGGGCAATTTCATAATAAATTCATGGGCATTGGCTAACTTGGCGGCTTGTTCTACTTCTATATCCGTAGCCCCTAATTTACCGTAGGCAATATTTTCTCTAACAGTAACTGCAAATAACACACTATCTTGCAACACCACGCTAACTTGCTGCCGCAGAGAATTTAGAGTATATTCGCGGATATCTTGCCCATCAATTAAAATCCGCCCAATTTCTGGATCATAAAGCCGTAATATTAAACTCAGCAGCGTTGATTTACCACCACCAGAAGCCCCAACTATAGCGATTTGCTGTCCCGGTTGCACAATCAAATTAATATCTTTTAAAATATTTTTTCCTGTGTCGTAGCCAAAGAACACATTTTCAAACCTAACTGCACCAAAGAAAGGATGGGCTGGCTTCGCTTTGGGTAAATCTTGAACATGGGGTTCATAGTCCAAAATTTCTACCACTCTTTCCCCGGAAGCTGTCGCTTTGGCTATTTGTCCGATTTGGTTAGAAAGTTTTCGCAACGGTTCAAAAGCATTTCTTAAATAAGTCATAAATACTAACAATTCCCCTGGGCTAAGTTCCTTGTGTAACACCACATGAGAACCCCGCCACAACACCACAGCCACCACAATCGCCATCAAAATTTGTACAGCCCTTTCTAATGCGGCTGACAGTCTTAAAGATTCAATCGCTTCATCTAAACTCTTTTGGTTTTGGGCTGAAAAAATGCCATGCAATTTTTCTTGTAGAGATAGAACTTGCACAACTTTTATTGCACCCATAGTTTCCCCTGTGGTTGCGGCTAAAACACCTTCAGAATCACGATGTTTTTTAGCAAATTTACGAATCCGGCTAATCATGTTGCGGCTTAACAACATTAATAATGGGAAAATTGTCATAACTACTAATGCCAATTCCCAATTTAGCCAAAACATAATTCCCAACATCCCCACCAGAGAGACTGTATTGGTAAATAAAGGCAAAGCTGTTTTTACCGTAACAGTCCGCATCTTTTCAATATCAGCAGTCACACGGGCGATTAAATCGCCGCTTTTAGATTTTTGGTGAAAGGATAGAGAAAGATTTTGTAAATGATGAAAAATATCACCCCTTACCTGCGACAACACCCGCACTACAGCTAAAGACATGCCATAGGTGCTGAGGTATGCAGCTATGCTACCCACTCCCGCAATTACGACAATCGCTATTACGGAAAAAGTTAATAATAAAGCTGGACTAGATGTATAAGTTTCAGTAAAATTTGCTGAGTTATTGTGAGCAGGTATCAAAATATAATCAAAAACATATTTTAAAGGCCAAGGCTCAAGTAAGCGTAAGCCTGTTTCAATTAAGAGGACTAGAAAAGAACCAGCGATTAAAAGTTTTTGTTGATGAATATAAGGTGAGAATTTATCTAATATCCGCAAGATGCCGGGGATAACTCCTGTTAATTCTTTCTCTTTGGCACGTTGACCCATTAATTATGCCTCTTTATTAGTTATTTTGGAAATTTTGGCTTGTCAATCAATGTGTTTTAGACAGAATAATTAACCGCCGATACACGCCGATGCTATTGTCATCTAGCAACCGCAGAAATTTGCAAAAAGTCTTTGAGGAAACTAGCTGTGTTATCTGCACCTTGCAAATCAAATTTATCAGCACTATCCAAAAGTAAATTTCTATTTAAATTAGTAATAATTGTCTGTGATAAATGAGCATCTGTTAAAGCTTCTGGCAAAACATAATCAACAATTCCCAACTGTTGTAATTTTTGTGTTCTTACTAATTGTTCTTTATCTTCATTTTCATGACCAATTGGCACCACAATAGCCCGCACACCTGTACTCAAAATATTCATAGTTGTGTTATAACCACTTAAGCTGAGAGAAATATCTGCGCTTTGCATATAAGCTAATAGTTGTAACGTATATGTTTCTATCTGAATATTTTCTTGTTGTTCAGCAGCTTTGATTAACTGCTGCACCTTCGATTCTGCCATGAAGGGCCCGGTAAATATTTTGATAATATGTGGTATTCTTGTCTCTAAAATTGGGCTCGCTGCGATTACAGTTTCTAAAAGTTCATAGCCAATTCTCCCACCGCCAACACTTACTAAAATTTTAACAACTTCTGGATTTAACTCACCCCATAGTTGATGCTCATCAATATTCTTTGCTAGAGGTTGAGTAACAAATCCCGTATGAAAAATTTTAGATTTAATATCTCGATGTTTACTAAAGGTTTCAGAAAAAGTCTGAAAATTAGCATCAGCATGAAATAGCAGTAAATCAAAATAGCGATTCATTAAATAGCAAATAGTTTCCTCTTCCTCTGGAAGGCTTTCTTTGCCAATGACATCACGTAAACTGCAAACAATTTTAGTATCAGGACTGGTAAGTTTAATATGTTCAACAAAGGGCAGTAATTCAAACAATAGCTTGTGTCTGCCAAAGGGGAAAAATTCAGTAATTACACAATCAGGCTGGATGCGTTCAAATTCTGCAATCAACAGATTTTTTCTAATTTCCTGCACTGCTTCTACTGATTGGTAGCTATCATCAACGGTGAATTTACCATTCTCTAACCATAGTGCAGGTAATTTAATGACTTCTACTTGTGGTGGAATTTCAAAACCCATGATTTCTGGGCCGCCACAAATAAAATAAACTTGAAAATATTTGACTAAACTCCGCACTATTTCTGTGCTTCTGACTAAATGCCCCATACCACTAAGGTACTGGCAATAAAACAGGATTTTTTTCATAGTTAAATTGGCGTTCGCAGCTTGTTTGAGTTAATAGCAAAAAAATGTAATTTTTTACATTAGACAAACCATTCATGTTTAAACTTGGATTATTCACATCTGACAAATTTTCTAAAGCATTTTGTAATACTTCTGCTTGCAAATTATTGGGATTAATTACTTTGAATAAGCCTAATGCTGCCATTTTTTGAGCGCGAATTAATTGTTCTTGTGAAGGGTGACAGCGTGGTATAATCACCGCAGGTTTATTGGCAGATAAAATCTCACAAACTGTGTTATAACCAGCCATTGATACTATAGTGTCTGCTGCTTGGATATAACTCATTAAATCATCTGTAAATTCTCTAACTGTGACTTGCGGATTATGGTTTGCAGCCTGAATTATCAGTTGCTTTTGGCTGACAGGCATTTCTGGGCCATAAATGATTAAACTTTTGTAGAGGTTTGCTTCAGGTAATAAGTTAATCGCCGCCAGATAAGTATCAACCAATTCGTAACCATCTTCACCACCACCAGGAGTTACTAAAATTAAACGTTCCTGTGGAGATAGTTGCAATTCTTCTCTAATATGTGTTGGTGTTTTTAATCCAGGTTTGCGCTTAATATAGCCACAATAACGAGCTTTTTTAGCAATAATTGCAGAAAAATTGTATTCTTTTACAGTATCAAAAACTTTTGGTGTGCCGACTATTAAAACTTGATGATAATACTTTTCGATGGCGGTGTAATAGCCATGTTTTTGCCAATCATTAATAGTAACTTCTGGAGAATCTAGAATATCGCGCAGTAAAAGTACTAGCTTGGTTGTAGGTAGTTTTTGATGAAAATAATTAATGGTGTCAGCTAACTCGTTTTTCACACCGTAGGGTTTTTTATCTACGAGAAATAAATCTGGTTGAAAGGTAATTGCAGATGAGAGAATTAATTGCGATCGCAATCTTACTGTCTCTTCAATACCCATCCCCAAATACTTGACTGCAACTTCCCCAGTTGCACCTCTATTTAAGCAAGGTAGCTTGATATAATCTAACCCTTTAGGTAAGCGAAACCCTTGCAGCATCGGCGAACCAGATAGCAATAAAATAGATAGTTGAGGTATTTCAGCTAGTAAATGTTCGCAAATCGCCAACATTCTGCGGATGTTACCCAGTCCGTATGCGTCATGGGAATATACCAGCATTCGCATAGTTTTTACCAAGAATTGGGATTATTTATGCCTGAAACATCGCTTGGATGTTCTCTTGCTGATACACATAATTACTTTGTTAGATGAATTCTTAATGAAGGTTTTATGAGAAGGTTCTCATCAAACCTTCATTAAGATGACTTCATCACTCATGAGGTTTGTTGATTGTTGACTGTTGATTGTTGACTGTTGACTGTTGATTGTTGATTGTTGACTGTTGACTGTTGATTGTTGATTGTTGACTGTTGATTGTTGATTGTTGACTGTTGATTGTTGACTGTTGACTGTTGACTGTTGACTGTTGACAGTCAATATCTTAATCCTCATATAAATCTAGTTGGGGATTACCGCTACTATCAAAATATAGTTCTTCTTCGATTTCGCCATCGGTAATATCGACTTCATAGAATAAGCCTTGAGGCGTAATCTCGATTTCGTATTTTGTGATTTTAAATTGAGGACGTTCTTGCTTGATGCGCTTTAAGACAACAGCAGGAAAATCTTTAGCTTGCACATAGTATTCAGTTTCTAACCATTTTCCTGTTTCAGAAAACTCGGCTTCATATTTAATATTATTTTGAATAAAATTTGCCTCGTAACCATAGTGAGTTTTTTGCCAAGTGCGCGGAACATCAGCATACTTGGCTTGAAAAGCTGCTTCTACAGATGGAGGAATTATAATAGCTTGTTGATGATTGTGTAATTGATGACAAGCTACTAATAATGTACTACTAACACTGGCAATAATTGATTTGATAAATATCCCGTTCACTACATAATTACTTTTTGTCTTGAGGTAATTCTAGGGGTAAGATAATGGTAAATTTAGCTCCTGCTCCTAGCTGACTTTCGAGAGTTACTCTTCCGCCATGCGCTTCTGCGATCGCTTGGACAATAGATAAACCTAGCCCAGCACCTTCAGAACGACGACGACTGTTTGCAGCACGAGCAAAACGCTGAAAAATTCTCTTTTGATCAGCTGGTGCAATACCTTCGCCAGTATCACGCACCCAAAAGCTTACTTTACCTTGGTGAATCATTGAACCCAGGAAAATTGTATCAGTATTGTTTGTGTGTTGCGTAGCATTTTGTGCCAAATTTATCACAGCCTGAGTCAAACGTTGACGGTCTGCGATAATTTTACCTTTACCTGTAGCTTGCAGTTGCCAATTGCGATCGCCTATGGTGGGGCGTAGTCCATCACCTAAAGCTTTAAGTTTGGTAAATAATTCTTCTGTGAAGCTTTGAACATCAACTGTTTCTAAGAGTAAGAAGTCGGGACGCTCTGCTTTTGTCAGTAAAATTAAGTCATTGACAAAGCGATTCATCCGTTCTAGTTCATCCATAACTAAAGCTACAGTCTCTTGAACTTCTTGCGGATCGTTACCCATTAATTCCAAATGACCACGAATAATCGTAATCGGTGTTCGCAATTCATGTCCAGCATCATCAATAAAATTTTGCTGACTGATGAAAGCGGCTTGTAACCTATCCATCATTTCGTTAAAGGTAGCTGCTAATTCTGCTAATTCTCCATCACCATTAATATTAATTCGTTGATTTAAATCTGTTTCGCTAATTTGGCGAGCCGTTTGCGTCAGCAACCGCAATGGTGCGAGAATCTTTCCAGAAGCAAACCAAGCTAAAATTAACGCTAAAAATAGCACTCCTATACTCACTTGAATAATCACGGCTACAGCTTCTAAAACCTCTCCACGTTCCCCAGCCGTAGCGTGAGCAATTACAAACACACCCAGAACTTCGCCGTCAATTTTTACAGGTTGTGCTAAATAAATGATAGTATCAACGCTACTACTAGGAATGACTTTTTCTCCTTGCTCTGGTTTTGTTAAACCTGCCCAGTACCTGATAATTTTGGAATCTCGACTTAATTCTTTTGGTCTAGCTCTGGGACTAGATTTATAAAATTTTCCCTTCCATAACATAATCAGAAAGGTGTCATCTTCTGGTAGCTGATTTACCAAAAATGCATCTAAAAATTCTCTTAATTCTTCCGTTGTTTTTGGCTGCTTCAATAGGCGATTATCAGATTCTCTCAACCGATTAATAGTTTCCGGTTCTTCATCAAAGAGAGTATCTTCCGGAATTTTACTGCTACCATTAATTAATTGATTAAATATTTGCATTTTCTCAGTTATTTGCCCATGCACCCGACTATTAATCCTTGCATATAAAACTTGACGAAATGCTGGCACAAAAACCACAAAAATCAAGCCAAAAATTAATGCATACCACAAAAGAATCCGGGTACGCGTAGCCCAAAAGAAACCTCTACCACGTTTGGTATTTGTTGTCTCTACTGATTGTTGTGCTTTTTTATTTATCCACATTAATTAAGTAGCTCAGTGTTAAAAATGAGGGAGATGAGGGGGATGAGGCAATACTGCTCGGTTAAGGATTTTCAACTCTTAATTTGGTTTGGGGAAAAGGTGAAAGGGTAAGGGTTAAAGGTTTTTCTTGCCCCTTTTCCCCTTCGCCTTTTGCCCTTAACCGACAAGTATTAGGGGATGAGGGGGATGAGGAAGAAAGAATCAATACTAAATTACCAATTACCCATGCCCCATGCCCATTAATTTAATTCCTCAACCGATAACCCATCCCCCTTACAGTTTCTATTAAATCGCTACCTAATTTTTTACGTAAATAACCCACATAAACATCAACAATATTAGAACCAGGATCGTAATCGTAACCCCAGACTCTATCTAACAATTGTTCGCGACTTAAAACTTGCCCAGGATGGCGAAAGAAAGTTTCTGCTAAAGTAAATTCTCGTGCTGGTAAGTCTACTGTATTTTTACCTACTTTTACTTTACGCGATCGCAAATCTAAAGCGACATCCCCGACTTTGAGTAGCATCTCTTCTCTGGTTGCAGTGCTACCACTGTTACGCAACCTAGCTTTTACCCGTACTAATAATTCTTCAAACCGGAAAGGCTTGGTTACATAGTCATCTGCACCCGCCTCAAACCCTGCAACTTTATCTTTGATATCATCACGTGCGGTTAAAATAATTACTGGTAAGGTTTCACCCTGTCCTCGTAGTTCTTCTAATATCTCCAAACCATCTTTACCAGGAAGCCCTAAATCCAAAATTATCAAGTCAAAACTGCTACTTAATGCCATATTAGTAGCGGCGTGGGCATCACCTGCTACAGTCGTGATAAAACCATGAGAACGTAGTCCCTTCTCTATAAAAGCTGCTATGCGGGGTTCATCTTCAACGATGAGAATACGATTCATGGGATGCAACCTCGTTCGTGGTTCTTAAAAGAAGACAACCATCTAAGCAAAACCTGTTCCCAATTTACTTTTTAATGGGTTATGTCGCAAAAAATCTCACTATGAGACAAGACCTGTTGCAATAATTTTAGTATTCATAAATTTTGCTGAAGTAATTACATAAAAATCTAAGCAGTTATCGCAAAATAGACCTCAATTGCGGTTTCGGACACTACAATTGCTCTTTCGGATACTACAATTGCTGCTTTTGATACTACAATTGCTACTTTTGATACTACAATTGCTGCTTTTGATACTACAATTGCTGCTTTTGATACTACAATTGCTGCTTTTGATACTACAATTGCTGCTTTTGATACTACAATTGCTGCTTTTGATACTACAATTGCTACTTTTGATACTACAATTGCTGCTTTTGATACTACAATTGCTGCTTTTGATACTACAATTGCTATTTTCGAGAACTCATTTGCAAATTGTAGAGTGAACTCCTCAAGGAGGCGGCTTGTCTGTACCTATGTTCCTTCTCTAGAGAAATTAACAAAGAAACAATATAATCATCTCTCCCAAAATCCAAAATTGGTATAAGCTGGTACGAAGTTGAATAGCAAAGAATAGCGCCTTATGTCAATTATTGCGCTCAGAGCATGGTATATACAAGATTATGAGCCGATCGCGGAACTAGAAAAGCGTCAGCCAGACATTCGCCTCAGTAAAAAAAGTTTACTGCGATCGGGTTTACGTGCGGATTTTTTGGAAGACAGTGACGATGTCAAGCAGTCAACTTGGTTTGGGCGCTATTTAGAAGGCGAAAATATTGAATTTTATATTGAAGGTAGCGGTGGCTATGCGGTAGCCAATATTGACTTGATTAGTCATGAAATCTATTTCACCAAACAAGCGCTGTTAGCACAGTTAGATCCGACAATTTTTTTATGCTATCAAACCGAGTATGCCGACGCGAGTGAGGCTTTGCGCGCTGGGTTGCAAACTAGTCTAGAAAATTTGAATAAGCGATCGCGTCTACCTTTAACTTTAGTAGAATCCTACCGTCCAAGTAACGGCCCCTTACGCCTTTCTACTGGTATTCTGCGAAAAATCCGCAAAAGTTTATTGTTTATTGCAGATACTACACCCATTGCTAACATCGCTGGTAAAGAAACTACACAACTAATCCCCAGCCCCAATGTCTGTATTGAACTTGGCTATGCGATGCAAAGTAAGCGTTCAGAACAAATTTTACTAGCACAAATGCAACGCCCAGATTTAGAAGGCGAGTTTCCTTTCGATTTACCAAAACAGCAAATTCTGCAATTTCAAGATGGTAAAGAACTGAATAAAGTTCTTACAGTCGCGATTACAGCCCAGTTAGCAAGATTTAAGTTGTTTTTTTAATGAAGTCAACGGATTTTAGATTTTGGATTTTGGATTTTGGATTGTTTTTGATTAACCAAAAAATCTAAAATTGATTTACTCAAGAGCCAAAATTAATTAATCATCTCCCCAATTACCAATTACCAAATTTTCTGCAAATTTAAGATAAATCCCGGTAATACATCTTCTCCAAAAACAGTCAAAGGTGCTTTGAAAATCTCTACTGGTTGTTGAGGACGATAAATTTCTAACTCTTGTTGTTTACGATTAATCAAAAAACCTAACCGACAGCCATTAGCAAGATATTCTTGCATTTTTTCTTGAACTTTTTGCAGTCTATCTGATGGTGAAAGTATTTCAATAACAAAATCAGGACATAGAGGAATAAATTTTTCTCTTTGTTCTGGAGTCAAAGCATTCCAGCGACTTTTTTCTACCCAAGACACATCAGGAGAACGATCAGCACCATTTGGTAATGTAAATCCTGTAGAAGAGTCAAACACTTCTCCTAGTTGATTTTGTTCGTTCCATTGTGCTACTTGCAATATTAAATTAACATTGCGTTTCCCTGTTTCTCCTCCTGTAGGTGGCATGATAATTAATTCTCCTTCACCATTACGTTCTAACTTCAAATCGGGGTTATCTTGACATAGTTGATAAAACTCTTCTGAAGTTAGTTTAATTACAGAATCGAGCTTTAATGTAAGTGATGTCACGTCGCTTTGCTCCTAGTTCAAAATTTAAAATTCTCAATTTACTCCATGATTGCCATATTATTTCTATTTCTATGGGATGATGACCGATTAAAAACAGAAGGAGTACATTAATTCGGGATGTTGTTATGCACTGGATTTATATAGAGTTTGGTGATGAGCCAAACCTTTTTTTTATTTAAAATGAAGGTGCAGGGGAATATAGAGTTGTCGAGCGAGTTCTGGGAATCGGTCACGATCCGCAACGATGAAAAAACCCCATTCCCCATTTTCGTGATAACCCATGCCAAAGCGGAAGGCTTGCTCTCGTCGGTTGAGTCTGTCCATTAACTGATTGAAGTGATTAATTACTGCCTCGACATCCATCCAAGTGCCACTGCAATCTGCTAGAAACTGATACGTTTCGCCATTGAGCATGTACTGCACAACCCAATGGGAATCCTGATCGCTGAAGATGCCAATTCCTTCGGCGCGTTGATCGGAGATTAAGTATTTCACCGTTGTTCCGTCATGATTTCGTATGGAGAGTTCAGTTGTTTCGCTCACATCCTTAAACCGCTCTTCTGTTTCGATACCTTGTGAAATGCTGTTCAAAGAAATGGGAGGAATTGCTGAGGTAGCAAGATCCCTGAAAAGCTCATCATGCCGAGGTTCAAAACCTATATCACGCAGATTTGCGAAGGCCACCCGTGGCCCAAATAGTTCAAAAATAATGCTGATATGGTCATCCAGTATAAAGGCTGGGTTCTGAATCCACGAGTTGATTTTTTCGATAGACTCTGGTGGTAATTGCTCAACAATTCCAGCTTCTTGCAGCATTTGCGAAACATGAGTAGCCGTATGTCCCTCTTCATGCCATATAAACATAAGATGATGCCAGGGATGCGATCGCGCTAATGTTTCTGGTCTTCTACAACCATATTTCAGTAGTGTGTAGGCTAGAAAGTGTGCAGCATAGTCAGTGGAATGATCCACTAAAGCTTCTCTCAAAGCATCGACAAGATCTTGGTCTGCTGTCCAGGTACCATGCTTGTAAATTTCTTCGCTATGTTCTTTGTACGCGCGATTTGAAAGCTCTATGCACACCTCATAAACGCGGGAAACTTCATCATTTTCATCTCGAAAATGCTGTCGGTCATACCATCCAAGCAATTTGAAAAGCTCTTTGGTACTGGGTTTAAAATCGTTGGGCATTGGTCAGTGTTGCCTTCTGTCGGGAGTTAAGCCTACTATACATACCTTCAAAAAAGTGACTGGTATTGGCTGATTTTAACGCAGGAACCACTTTTTTGACTTTACCATCGCTTTTGGATGTCAGATAGATTTCGCCGCCCTTTTTAATGAAATGAGCTAATGTTTATCTAGGTCATCATTTTCTGGTTTTTATGAAGTTCCCACCTTGGTAAGCCGCTAGAAAGTTATCGCACCAGCGGTTCCTTTTACAACCTGTACAGTTTTGTTCGTGGATTCCCCCGCCAACAGCCAACGCTGTAAAGAGTTTGCGTTGGTAATCAAATGTTGAAGACGGGAGAATTAAATCATGCCATTGCATGGTAGCAACAGAACTGCAAACAATGTAATTTTATTAACCATCATCTTTTTCGCGATTGAATTCTTAGATGAGGTGATTGATGGCTTGTGTGGTGCGGCTTGGCCGTTAATTCGCCATGACCTAAATCTTGATTACGTGCAAGTAGGAATGTTACTGACAATACCCAATACTATCAGTAGCTTAATTGAGCCGATAGTAGGTATATGGGGAGATATTGGGAAGCGGCGACAATTAATTTTGGGTGGAGGAGTGAGTTTTGCGATCGCACTCCTCCTTTTAAGCCAGAGCTATAATTTTTCATTATTATTAGCAGCCTTTGTGCTGTTTTATCCCGCATCTGGTTGCTTTGTCAGTCTTTCTCAAGCCACTCTCATGGATATTGAACCGACGCGCCACGAACAAAATATGGCACGTTGGGCATTAGCTGGTTCTGTGGGAAATGTAATTGGCCCCTTAATTTTAGGTGGCGCTGTCGCATTAAATCAAAGTTGGCGAAGTGCGTTTTTGGCATTGGCGCTGTTGACGCTGTTACTTGTAGGAATGCTAAGGCAATTTCCTATCAAAACTGTACCTTCCCACATTGATGAACCACTGCATAGCTTCCAGGATGGAATAGCTAATACCCTGACAGCATTAAAACGGCGTAAAGTTCTCCTGTGGTTAACTTTATTGCAATTTTCAGATTTAATGCTAGATATTTTGCGTAGCTTTTTAGCACTGTACTTTGTTGATATAGTTGGTGCAGATAATACGCAAGCAAGTTTTGCTGTCACTGTTTGGTTAGGGTTTGGCTTGCTGGGAGATTTCTTACTCATCCCTTTACTAGAAAAATTGAAGGGATTGCATTATTTAAAACTCAGCGCCACAATTGTTTTGTGTCTTTACCCAATTTTTTTGCTGGTACCAAACACAAATATCAAATTAGTCATTCTTGGTTTATTGGGTTTCTGTAATGCTGGTTGGTATTCAATTCTGCAAGGACAATTATACACAGCCATGCCAGGACAAAGTGGTACAGTCATGACGCTAAATAATTTATTTGGTTTAGTTGGTGGTTTAATACCGTTGGTGTTGGGTTTAGTTGCTCAATATTATGGTTTACAAACCACTATGTGGTTGTTACTCGCCGCACCTATCACCTTACTCATTGCACTATTTACCGTTTAATTTTAAATACCAAAAACAAATGTTTGCGACACATCAATATATTCTAGAGGGCAAGGCAGTGCCCAGTGGTGTCAACTTAACGCGAAACCCGCTTGGTTGAAAGGTTTCCGCC
The DNA here is from genome assembly GCF_025677855.1 of Tolypothrix sp. PCC 7601. Lineage (NCBI taxonomy): Bacteria > Bacillati > Cyanobacteriota > Cyanophyceae > Nostocales > Tolypothrichaceae > Tolypothrix > Tolypothrix sp. PCC 7601. The sequence continues at coordinate 8,916,167 of NZ_CP064879.1, read as the reverse complement.
CTCACCCCCAGCCCCTCTCCCACAGGGAGAAGGGAGCAAGAGATTTAGTTCCCCTTCTCCAGGGGGAGAAGGGGTTAGGGGATGAGGGCGCGAGGTATTTGTACAACGCCCGCCCTATATCGCTTTTAGCTTAAGTTGACACCACTATGCAGTGCCTTGCCCCTACAATCTGTCGCATTCTTTTTTCAAATTGGTATTACTTTATAAATAACCTCTAAAGGCATAACATTGTTGTGCCTTTAGCTATATATTTCATTTACCTAAACAACAGTGTATGGGTAAGCTGATTATCTAAAATTTGCCCAGCCAACCGCCAAACACTGCTAAACCATAGTATTTCCAAGGTACTGCGACTGTTAAAAACCCTGCTTGTCTGAGCATTTGTAAATGAGCATCCACAGAAGCTAATTGGTCTTGGCTTGAGTAGCCCTGTGTAGTAGTTGTACCCACCTTAGCACGAACCTCCGCCAGGGTTTTCCCCTGTTGATTAGCCCATTCCTCTCGCGCTGCTTTGTATACTTCCACCAAGGCAGGTGATTCCGGTAGGATAGGATCAGCATTCCAAAAACAACCATTAGGACTCAAGCTAGCAGCAATTTGCTGAAATAACTTAAATTTCATCTCATCTTGGAGATGATGAATTGCTAGAGAAGAAACACAGGCATCAAATTCCTTACCTGCAGCAAATTTTTCTGGATTATTTGCCCATTCGCCAAAATCAGCTTGTACACAACTCCACCGATTTTGATATCCGGCTGTGACAATTTTACTTTGAGCAAATTGCAACATCCGAGGTGAGTAATCTAGGGCAATAACTTGAGCATTAGGGCAACGTTGAAGTATTTTTAAACTCAGTTCCCCTGTGCCACAGCCTAATTCTAAGACGCGAAGAGTAGTAGAAGGCAGACAACGGGTAATTACCTCCAGCATTTCGTCATAGCGCGGTAATAGCTGACGAATCCCTGTATCAAAATCAGCAGTGTTGGCAAATACTTCACCGGGAAATAGTTGTTGCATATCGCTGGTGTCAGATGTTGCATCTATGCATCAATATTAAAGCATGATGACCTGATTAGCTTGTTTCCTAAAAATCGCGAATCCTTTACACCACAATGATAATATTTGCGATCGCACTTCTTTGAGTTTATTAGGGTGCGTTAACGCAGTGTGACGCACCCTACGAGGATGGAAAAATTTATTTGGAGTCTTCCCTAAATAATTCCAAATACTGAGCCGACAGTAGACTTAATTGAATCTCTGGCATCCTTTAAAGTTTGGGCTATAGGATGTTTAGTTTGTAAGAATACCCGCGCACAATTACGTCCCGGCATACCAGAAATTGAACCACCTGGATGTGTACCAGCACCAGTTAAAAAGAGATTATCAATTGGTGTTTTGTAGTTGGCTATTTCTGGCAAGGGGCGGAAAAATACCATTTGATCTAATGTCATATCAATGTGGTAATAATTTCCTTTATAAGCACCTAATCTTTCGCCTAATTCTGCAGGACTTTCAACACGACGGGCGATAGTTGCTGTTTTGACGTTTGGTGCATAGGTTGCTAACTTATCAACTACCCTATCTGCTACTTGATTTTTTAATTCATCTGTCCAACCTGTACCTTTTAAGCCTGTACCTTCTGCACCAGCAATTTGATAGGGAGCAAAAAATTCAATCCATACTGTATGCTTACCTGGTGGTGCTAATGTGGGATCTAAAGCGCTAGGCATGACTACATACATTGAGGGATCGGAATCTGGGATTTCTCCTAAAGTACATTTGCTATGCGCTTGTTCAACGTGAGCTACAGAATCAGCAATTAAGATAGAACCGATGAGATATTCATCTTTGTGTTGATGGTAAGGAAAACGCAGGGGTTCATCTAAGGCTAAATCTATTTTGAGAATAGTTTCATTATTGTTAACAATGCGGCGTTCTAATCTTTCCCACAAATCTGGATCGACTGCATCAATATCAGTTTTATCAGTCATTTGCAAGAATAAACGCTTGGCATCAATATTAGAAATTACTCCATATTTAGCGCGATATTCTTTGCCGCCAGCAACGCGTACCCCTACTGCTTTTTTATCATCAATCAACACTTTTTCTACGTGCTGGTCTGTGAGAATTACGCCGCCTTTACTTGTAACTAAATTCACCAAAGCTTTGACAAGTGCGCCAGTACCACCGCGAGGTCTAGCCATACCAGGATTGTGACGCATTGCCATCATAATTGCACCAATCGCAATGGTTTTTTGGGATGGTGGCGCACCCAGTTCTGCTGCTAGCCTCGCTAAGGGTGCTTTGAGAAACTCTTCATCAAACCATTCGTTAAGTAAATCTTCTGCGCTAGTCATCATGTTGCGAATAAAGTCCAGCGTTTTATTCGGAGAACCAATGACAGAAAATAAATCTTTGATTTTCGTGATGTCGTAATTACCAACAATATCAATAATCGACTTTGGAGGAGCATTAAACATGGGAATCATGGCACCTAATGCTCGTTGCCAATAGTCGGTAAATTCGGCGTATTTTTTAGCATCACGTTCGTTATAACGCGCGATTTCTGCACAGGTTTTTTCGAGAGATTTGTGCGCTAAAAAATATTTACCATCTGGATGGGGACAGAATACTACTGGATCGCATTCCAGATATTCCAAACCATATTTTTCTAATTCTAATTCTTCAACAACTGGCCCTAAATGTATAAATTCGTGGTCAATAGCACACAAATTAAATTTAAATCCAGGTGCTTCTTGGGGTAAACATTCTTCAGTGGTAGCTGCACCACCAGGAACAGAACGCTTTTCTAATAGCAGGACACTATAGCCAGCTTTTAGTAAATATGCAGCACATACTAAACCGTTATGTCCTGCACCAATAATCACAACATCGTACTCTTGCATATTTGTAATTTAGAAATGGTGTAGCTTGAATAAATTTACAACACTAATAGTGAAAAAAACCTCGGTTAGCAGCTTTCTTTTTATTGAGGAGAAAGCAGAGAATCTGTTGAGGGAATTTGATTGACATGGGCTTTGACTAGCATAATGATATTATCTGCCTGTACTTTCATATCTTTAATGCTTAATAGCATATTTTGCCATTCAAAATATGGTAATTGCAGCATTTCTTTTACCTTTTGCATTAATGCTGCTATGAGATTGACTGACAAACCATCTCCCTGATTACAGTTGAAGCTCTCTAAGAGTAAAGGTTGTGAATGGGTGAATGGCTTAAGTCTCGCGGTAAAATCTAGTAAGCGGCTGTTTCCCAGTTCATTGAGCAGCACTTTTCCCCTGAATTCTATTTTACCGCTACCAGGTAGCAATAATTGCATTTCTTGCAGATTAAAATTGACAATTTCGCCATCTACATTCAAATCCCAATTTTGTGATTGACTGCGAATTAAGTCAGAAGATAAAGCATGATTAATATCTGCTTCTGTCATGACAATTCGAGCGATCGCATTTACTGGCTCGTTTAGTTCAATTTGTCCAAAAATTGCATTTAAAGGATTGACAGCAACGTTATCTGTTTTGACTTTTATTTCCTGTACACGGATGTCTTTTTGGAACACCAGACCTTGACCAGTTAGGGAAACTTCATCTACCTGTCCCTGAACAATTTTAAGTAGATCGGTTCGCACATCTACATCTATTTGTTCTACTTCGTCCAACTGGTTGGATAGAGTATTTTCTGCCGCCTGTGATAATATATGCTCCTCCAACCTTTCCTTGTCTGGCATGAGTTCTTATACTCCTACTATCCTCTTACCTACTCAATTTAATATTTGCAGAGTCAGGAAGGTATCTATAGTATGGTATATGCATCTAGGAAGATAGAAAACAATCTATCAAAATCAGATTTGTGTTGTAAAATTACTTGCACATAAATGAAATAGTCAATTATCGTCAGCAAATTATATATGAATTACCAAAAAAATCTGTTTTCTTGCAATAGAATATATCATTAGTATGAAGATAAATCATTAATATATCTACAATTTGATAGATATTTTAAGTCAAAAATTATTTCTTTATAACAATCCTATTTTAGTTGTGAAAAATATCGGTTTTGGCTGTTGACTGTTAACCGTTAACAGTCAATATGCCAGATGATTTGATTTTTTCAAGCTTTAAGTGTAAATATTCATCAGCAGTTGAGCGTGTAGCTATACCAAAAATTTTGGGGTCTTTGTCAGCATCCCTATATTCCCCCATATTCAACAATAAGCAAAAAGTGAACAATTTTTGACCTGGAAGATGAGCAATAGGACAAGACAGACTACAACTATCGATTCAGAAAACAGTAGTTTGTCAAGTACAAAGAGGTCAAAAATGATTCGTCACATTTCGATTCCTGCTGCTAATCCCCGTCACGTTGCGGAAGCGATCGCTGAACTTTGGGGAGGACGTGTTGTACCATTCCCTAGTCATGGCGATAGTTATATGGCTATGGCTTGGGATGCTAGAGGAACAATGATTGAGGTTTATCCACTAGGTACAGAATTGGTTCCTGGTAATGGTAATGCTGAAGTGGAGTTTCGAGACACTAATTCTTCTAGCCAGTTTCAAGCAGTACACGCAGCTATTGATGTACCTACAAGCCAAGAACAAATTTTTGCAATTGCAGCACGTGAAGGTTGGCGTGTGGTACGTTGCGATCGCGGCGGATTTTTTGAAGTCATAGAATTATGGGTTGAAAACCGTCTGTTATTAGAATTGTTAACCCCAGAACTAGCGGCTAAATACACCAATTTTATGCAACCACAGTCATTAGAACAGCTTGTTGCGGCTATGGGTGTGGGTTAAAGAGATGGGGAATGGGGAATGGGGAAGGGGGAAAGGGGAAGGGGGAAAGGGGAAGGGGGAAAGGTGAAAGGGGAAAGGGGAAATACCAAATCTTTCTCTCTTTTACCGACTTCTGCAAGAATTCGAGGGTTTCGCATTGCGAAACCCCTACGAAAAAAATATTTTTGCTGGAATTTTCATCAATTGATATCAGCACTTAGCTTTATTTTGCAGCTTGGTGGTAATTAATCTGCGCCTACACAGATCCAAGCGCAATGAATCAACGTATATAACTTTAGCCTGGGAAGGAAACATATCATATGAGTCTTGGCGATTGTGTAATCAATGCTAGTAACTTATACTCTGATAAAATAGCGATTCTGTTTGAGGATCAAGCTTGGAACTATCAAGACTTGAATGAGATTACAGACAAAATCGCTGCTTCCTTGATGAAAATGGGTGTTTCTCAAGGCGATCGCATTGCTATTCATCTATCAAATTGTCCAGAAATTGTCTTTTGTTACTACGCTTGCTTTAAAATTGGTGCGATCGCAGTTCCTCTCAACAATCGTTTGAAAGCACCGGAACTCGAATATATCCTCAATCACTGTCAAGCTAAAATCTGTATCAGCCAAGGAGATTTATTTGGGGAAATTCAGGCGATCCAAGAAAGTATTACGAGTGTAGAAGCATACTTTGTATTGCGTAATAATTCTAGATTTCCTGATGTGCGTAATTTTGAGGAAATGTTACAACCACATAGAGGTAAGATAGAGTTTCCTAAGTTAGATGAAAGTGCGATCGCGGCAATTTTATACACTTCTGGTACCACAGCACGTCCTAAAGGCGTTACCCACACCCATAAATCTTTACTGATTACAGCCGCATATCACAGCCAACAAACCAACTTAAGCAATGCAGATATTAGTGGTGTGATGTTACCTCTGTGTCATATCTTTGGTTTTGCCTTGCAAATGATTGCATCTGTGAGTGTTGGTGCAACATTAGTAATTATCCCTCGTTTTGAGCCAGGATTAGTCTTGCAAAATCTCCAGCAACATGGTGTTACCAAACTTTACGGACTACCAGTCATGTATAACGCTTTGGTGAACTATCCAGAAGTAGCTGCTTACCGTCTAGATAGTTTGCAACTTTGTTTTGCTGGTGGTGATGCAGTTCCCGCAACGTTACAACAAGGTTTTACCCGAATGGCACTAAGATAACGGCAAACCCATTACCTATAAGGCTTTTGGGTGTGGGGTGTCGGGTGTCGGGTGTAGTGAGTTGAAGATTTATTTATGTTGGCACTGATTTCTAGAAACTCTTTATTCTTCCCTACACCCTGCACCCTACCCCCAACACCCAGTCCAGGCAAGGATTTCACTTTTTCTTAGTGCCATTCGGTTTTACCCAAATATTTGGTGTAGAAATTCTTGAAGGATGCGGGATGACAGAGGTAATTCCTTATAGCATGAACCCTAACGATGCTAAACGCCTTGGTTCTATTGGGAAAGCTACAGAGGGAATGATGCTGCGAATAGTCAATGAAAACGGGGAAGATGTTCCTCAAGGTGAAATTGGCGAAATTATTGTCAAAAGTGAAGCAATGATGCTTGGCTATTGGAATCAGCCAGAAGCTACCGCCGCTGTATTACAAGATGGCTGGTTATATACAGGTGATTTGGCTTGGATGGATGCAGATAATTATTACTGGTTTGTGAGCCGTAGAAAAGAAATTATCGTTCGGGGTGGTTCTAATATTTCGCCTTTAGAAGTGGAAGCAGTTTTATATCAACATCCATCTGTGAAAGAAGCCGCAGTTATTGGTGTACCCAATGCAAATTGTGGTGAAATTGTGCAAGCATTTGTCGTACTGAAAGCAGGATATGCCATTAGCAAAATAGAATTAAAGGAATTTATGAGCGACAGAATAGCAGCATTGTATCGCGTCATTCATCGCACTTATTTACAACCCGCACCCACCCAAGAAACCGCCGCCGAGTTATTAGATTTACCCTTCAGCACCTACCGCCGTCATCTCAAAGCCGGAATGACGCGCATAGCAGAGATACTTTGGCAAAGGGAAATTAGTTAATTGGGGTTTGTCATTTGTCATTTGTCATTTGTCATTTGGTAATGGGTAATTGGTAATTGGTAATGAGTAATGAGTAATGAGTAATGGCTATTCTTCCCTACACCTCTGCTTCCTCTGCTCCCTCTTCTTCCTCATCCCCCTCATCTCCCTCTTCTCCCAATCCCCAATCCCCAATCCAAATGAACAAAAACTGAGCAGATTTTGAACTGGTGAGTAAACAACGAAGAAAGAGAAACTATGACTATCTAAAAGCAGATTTGCCAGGAGAAATTAAACCATGATCAAGAAACACCACGCTGTAATTGTAACTGCGATCGCAACTCTAGGAATCTTTACTAGCAGCACTTTACCTCTAAAAGCTTCCGCCCAAGAAGTTAGCGACAATGATGTTCAGGAACTCAATCAAGCGCTAGAAGAATTAAACCAAGCGTTACAGGAACTCAATCAATCTCTGGAAGTTAGCCAAAAACCTTCTCAACCACCTACTAATATCAATGCCAATCAATCAGCACCAAATCAACAAAATACAGCAAAAGGTAAACAATGCCGCACTGTATTGCAACCACGTACATTTTTTGGTAATGGCGGATTGTATGGTGTGCCATCTGTCACTGTCCAGACATATACAGTTCCAGTCACAGTTTGCAACTAGTACCGCAAGGCGGAATTCAAAATTCAAAATTCAAAATTCAAAATGAATACAGCGTAAGCGTTTCGTGAGTTTAGAATGGTCTGCTTATTTACGCCGATTTGTACTAGCACTTAATTCTCATTCTTTCTCTCTCTGCGCCTCTGCGTGAGACTATTTTATACTTTCTCTTAACAGATAAAACAAAATCTATGACTACCCAACTCACACCTCCCCAGTCACAAACCACAATTCGCACCTACCAAAATTTCATCAATGGTAAATATATTTCGCCCTTATCTGGTGTTAACTACGAACGAAAAAGCCCGTTAACTGGTGAAACTATCGTTCAAATTCCTTGGAGTAATCAAGCTGATACTGATGTTGCCATTCAAGCTGCAAGACAAGTATTTGATGATGGTACATGGTCAACATCCCACGCTCGCGTGCGTCATGATATTCTAAGAAAAACTGCCGAATTATTAACAACAAAAACCTCAGAAATAGCTGCAGTTATTTGTCAAGAAGTAGGTAGACCAATAGGAATGTGTATTGGTGAAGTGCAAATGACAGCACAAGTATTTGACTACTTTGCGGCTTTAACACTGAACCTACAAGGAGAATCTACTACTCAATACGATCGCAATGCTATTGGTTTAACAGTACATGAGCCTGTGGGTGTTGTGGGCATTATCACCCCGTGGAACTTCCCCCTACTATTGGTGGCGTGGAAAATTGCACCTGCGATCGCAGCTGGTTGCACAATGGTAGTTAAACCTAGCGAATTTACTCCCTCCACCGCCTTTATGCTGGCGGAAATTCTCAGCGAGGCTGGTTTACCTGATGGTGTCATTAATATTGTCACAGGTGACGGCCCAGTGGTCGGAGAACATTTAGTTGAATCACCCTTAGTTGATAAAATCGCCTTTACAGGTTCCACTGCTGTTGGTAGACGCATCATGGCTAAAGGCGCACCCACCCTGAAACGAATGAGTTTAGAGTTAGGCGGTAAAAGTCCTAATATAGTCTTTGGTGATGCAGATTTATCTCAAGCAATTCCCGGGGCATTATTTGGCATCTATATTAATAGTGGTCAAGTCTGCCAAGCAGGTTCTCGATTGTTATTGCATGAGTCCATTAAAGATGTATTTATTGAGCAATTTCTTGCCGCTACCCAAACTTTTCAAATAGGCAACCCCACAGATAATACAACGATGATGGGGCCAGTGATTAACGAAATCCAGTTTGAACGCATTCAAAACTATATTCAACTGGGGGAAAAAGAAGGTGCAAAACTCTTAATTGGTGGTAGCGGACGTTATCTTGTACCTGGATTTGAGCAAGGTTTATTTATTAAACCCACCGTTTTTGATCATGTTACCAATGAAATGGCGATCGCTCAAGAAGAAATCTTTGGCCCGGTGCTGTCAATTATGACATTTAAAGATAAAGCGGAAGCATTACAAATCGCCAATCAAACCATGTACGGTTTAACAGCAGCCATCTGGACTAAAAATCTCGATACCGCCTTCAAAATGGCTAAAGGAATTCGTGCTGGTACAGTTTGGGTGAACTCTTATCATACTTCTGGCTTAGAACCAACTATGCCTTATGGTGGTTACAAACAAAGCGGAATTGGTCGCGAAGTAGGCAAGAATGGTTTAGAAGAGTATTTAGAAACAAAAGCCATTCACATCAAATTAGCTTAATTCGTAATTCTCGCTTCTAGTCAAGGGTGCGTTAGGCTAAAGACATCACAATACTTGTCGGTTAAGGGGAAAAAGGGGAATGGGAAAAGGGAAATAAAAAACCTTTAACCTTTTCCCCAAAACCAATTTTGAGTTCAAAACACTTAACCGAGTAGTATTGCAAGTCATAACGCGCCCTCTTTTGATCATGATGTTCTCTACATATCAAATAATTTTACCTTGGCTGGCAATAATACTGAGTGTTACCAGTTTATTTCTCAGTTCTTGGATTATAATTCCGGCTCCGAATCGTTTGTTGCAGCCTTTAGGAGTAGGAGCGCCAGAAGTTAGCCCTTGGTTATTTATCTTGAATATCATCTCTTTGGTAACAGCTATTTTATGTATTTATCAACCGCAAATACAAATTACTACTTGCATTTTGAGCTTAATTGGATTACTGCTGTGTACTTCAGTTTTAAGCAAAATTGTACCAACTCAAATGCAAATGTCGGCAGCAATCCAACAAGAATTAGGCGAGAATTATTTAGCACAAATCCCACCTCAAATAAGTGCTAAAATGCAACCTCAACCCTTCTCGTTAGTGAACAGCTTCCGAGGTATTACCCTAGAAAAAATCCGTCACAGAAAAGATATTTTATTCGCTACACCTGGGGGAGTTCCTTTAAAAATGGAAGTTTACCAACCAGAAGAAATAGGAAAATATCCAGCATTAGTAGTAATTTATGGTGGAGCTTGGCAAAATGGTAATCCTCACGCCAATTATAAATTCAATCAATATTTAGCAGCTCGCGGATATACAGTATTTGCCATTGATTACCGACACGCGCCCAAATATCAGTTTCCCGCACAGTTGGATGATGTGCGTACAGCGCTCAATTTTATTCGCCAACAAGCTGCAGAATATGAAGCTGACCCCGAAAACATGATACTTTTAGGTCGTTCTTCTGGCGCACATCTCGCCATGTTAGCGGCTTATCAACCAGATGCGCCACAGATTCGTGCTGTAGTAAGTTATTACGGGCCTGTGAACTTAACTGAAGGCTATAATGATCCGCCACAACCAGATCCGCTAAATACTCGTGCGATTCTCAAAACTTTTCTTGGTGGTTCCCCGGAAGAATTACCTGATGAGTATAAAATTGCTTCCCCAATTAATTACGTAACTCGCCCTTTACCACCAACATTATTAATTTACGGTAGTCGCGACCATGTCGTCCAAGCAAAATTTGGTAAGCGAATGTATGAAACTTTACACAAAGCTGGCGAAACTGCGGTTTTTTTAGAAATACCTTGGGCGGAACACGCTTTTGATGCTGTTTTCAACGGTGTCAGCAATCAATTAGCCCTATATTACACCGAGAGGTTTTTGGCTTGGGCGTTGTTTAGGCCTTAGTCTGAATAGAATCTGAGAAGATATCAGATTTTGGCACTAATCCCCCTGATTTGCGTCTATTATCTTACTCAGCTTAACCTGCATCAGTTTTACTGGTGCGGTAATTTTATGTTTGTATTATATGGAATGTTATAAATTAACCTCAATTTTCAGCATAAATATTTAGGGAGCAATGGCAATTCAATTGATGTTCAAAAGTATAAAAATTAAAATTATGCTCACTAAATTATTATCCATATTTAGACAATTTCCTTTATATAATCAGGGTTTACGCTCAATTAAGCACCTTTTCTCCTTACTATTTGCAATATCATTTGCTACAGTCTTACTCTTACATAACCTCATCCCTGCAACCGCTCAGGTATCACAAGTACCTGCTACAGAAATTCGCGGGGTTTGGATGACGAATAATGACTTTGAGATTTTGAGCGATCGCGCTAAACTTCAAGAGACTATTGGTCAACTCCGCAGCCTGAACTTTAACACCATTTATCCCCTAGTCTGGAATGATGGCTATACCAAATATCCCAGCGCTGTAGCACAACGCGCTGGTATCCCCTTTTACTTCAAAGGAAAAGAAGGCCAAGACATCATTGCAGACATCGTGGCTCAAGCCCGTCGTCAAGGGGTACTGGCTATACCTTGGTTTGAGTTTGGCTTTATGGCTCCCCTCACTTCCGAACTCGCATCCAACCATCCCGATTGGCTGACGCAAAAACAGGATGGAACCCAAACTTCTATTAGCGCTGCGGGTGAAGTGGCTTGGCTGAATCCCTTTCACCCAGAAGTACAAAAGTTTATTACTGACCTCGTCTTAGAAATCATCACTCAATATGACGCTGATGGCATTCAATTTGACGACCACATGAGTTTACCGGTTGATTTTGGCTACGACAAGTACACAATTAACCTATATACTCAAGAAACTGGCAGCCCTCCACCACCCAATCCTCACGCTCAAGCATGGAAGCAATGGCGCACAGATAAAATCACAGCCTTTATGTTCCAGCTCAACCGAGCTGTGAAAGCCAAAAAACCCAATGCGATTTTCTCTGTATCTCCCAATTACTACGATTTTGCTTACAAATATCAATTGCAAGACTGGCTCACCTGGGTACGCTTGGGTGCGGTAGACGAGTTGATTGTCCAGCTTTACCGGAGTGATTTGGAAAGTTTTAACAGTAAACTCACCAGCCCAGAACTAATCGAAACCAAACAAATTATACCCACAGGTGTGGGGATCATGACTGGGTTGAGAAATCGCCCAGTTTCCATCCAACAAATTCAATCCCAAGTGCGGGCGGCTCAACAACAGGGTTTAGGTGTGACTTTCTTCTACTACGAAAGCCTGTGGGACTATGGACAAGAACCAGCCGCACAGCGCCAAGCTGGATTTCAAGAAGTGTTTGCTAATCCGGCTGTGCGCGATCGCTTCCAATTTACAGCCCGTAAGCCTAGTTTTAATACTATATCAGTTCCTTTATATGCTAAAGGTTCAGTCGGTCAGCGATCGCGCGGCTATTTTATGGAATTAGCGATCGCAGGTGGTCAGCCAAAACGGGTTTTATTAGACACAGGCTCGGCTGGGTTAAGAGTTCCAAAAGAATTTTTAGGTAATGCTCCTATCAACAGAACAGGTCAAATTATCAAAGAAGTTTTAAGTGATGGTACTGTTCTGGAAGGAGAATTAGTTTACACTAATATGCAGCTTGGTCTGCTTTCCACAGACGAACCTGTTCCGGTACAGATTGTTACCAGCCGTCAATGTCTTCCCCAAAAGCCTAACTGCTCTGCAAAAAGTGGTACACCGTTCTCCGGTATTATTGGTGTCAATTATTCAGAAAAATCACTTCCTTATAACCCTTTGCGAAAACTACCAGGAAATCTGAGTAATGGCTTGATTATTACTGGTAGCAACAACAAAGCTAGCCTCATTCTGGGTTTAACAGCCAATAATCAAAATGGTTTTAAGATGGTTTCCTTAAGCCCACAACCTGCGATTAATGATATACCCGGTAACAGATGGGATTCTGGGCTTAACGGCGTTTGTGTAACTATCTCTGGTACTTCCTTGAAAAATACCTGTAACGGAAAAATGGTCGTTGATAGTGGAAGCAACAGAGGTCTTACCGAAGTTAAATCTGCTGCTTTAATAGGTAAACTCAAACCTGGCAGGTTACGCCCAGAAAATGCACTGAAATTAGGAATCCCTGGAGTTTTTGACTACAGCGTCACACCAGGAAACCGGGATGGAATTAATGTATGGAACCTTAATGTCTCTGCAAAAGCAGAAAATCCTGTATTGGTAAATAGTGGGATGGGATTTTTTGATAAATACGATGTCCTACTCGATCCAGTTAACGGACAACAGGGTTTTCGTAGTCGTACTTGACAGACTCTCCATCCAGGATACTGCTCGGTTCAGGATTTTCAACTCGGAATTTGGTTTGGGGAAAAGGTGCAAGGGTAAGGGTTAAAGGTTTTTTCTTACCCCTTTTGCCCTTCCCCAACAAATATTGAGTTCGCTGTTGGTTAAGATGTTTTAAATTTAGAGGCTCGTGATTCAGTATTGAGGCAGGATTTTCATGATTCTTGCTTGTTCTCTGCTTTATGCTATTTACTTGGCATATAGCCATTTACTAAACAAACGGCTAACTCTCGGCATCACAACGTAAGTCAACAGTAAAACCATAGTTACGGTGATCACCAGCGAAATCATCAACGGTGGTAAGCCGCGAATCAGGGGGACTAAGAAAGTATTCAACAAGTTAATCAACACAAATACAGATGCCCAAGTCAGCAATGCCATTTTATAGCGAGGTGGAGTTTTTAATGGTTGACCAGGTAGAGAAAACCAAGCTTCCAAACCACAAATTTCTTGAACATGAGGTTCAGATTCTACTAAATGTTTGCCTTTCTTTAACCAATATTCGCGATCGCGTGATGTCATCCAGGCTTTTAAGTTTTCATAGTTGTTAAACCGCAGGATAATTACATATTCTGCTCTTCCACCTGGTTGGGGACGAATCACATTTGTACCCAAGTGACCAAAATAGGTTTTGGCAGCACCGATAATTTCTTTCATCCAAATCTCGTAATCTTGTTCGCATCCTGGCTTGACTAGTTGTGAAATGACTACGGTGACAAATTGCTCTTCTTGTTGTACTTGCATTTTTAACCCAAGGGATAACCAACTTTTCCGACTTCCAAGCGCACAACATTTGCCGATACAACCCCTGTAGGCAGAGGTAAAAACATTCCACCGTTCATCACCACATAGATGGCGGTGCTGTCGCTTTCCTGTTGACCAAAAGCAACAGCCGTACTACCAATTACCCCCTGTTCAGCTTGAGCAATGATGGTTGTACTCCCATCTGGTGAAATTCGCACGACGCTGTTGTATATGTGCGTTGCTCCGTAAAGGTTACCTTCTACGTCAAAGGCAAAATCATCAAGATTGGTCTGTTGCACAAAGATTTCTGGTTCACCTGGTTGATTTGCAGCAGTAATTGGAATCCGCAACAGCAACATTCTTTCTGTGTTGGAAACATAGAGGTTATTCCCAAACCGCTTCAAACCATTGGCAGCCGGAAGAATATTTTCAGGGTTGCTGCGAGCTAGCATTGGATGTTCTAGCCAAATTGAGCTGCTACGTTGGGCAATATCTACTAACCAAATTGCACCTCGGTAGGAATCGGCAGTTAAATACTGAGTGCCAGAAAGTGGGGTAATGCCGTTGAGAAATATTGCATCTGGCATATTTAGCAAGGTTTCTACCTTACCATCTACGGTCACTAATGAGACTATTGGTATAGAATCTGCACTCCATCCGGTTGTGACTAAATCTGCATTTGTGGTAAAAGCTAGACCACTGACTTTACCTTCAAGGCTAGCATGGATTTGCTGATTGCCATCTGGTGTGATGCGAACAATGGTACCAATTTCGTGATTACTTACAAATATTGTGCCATCAGCTGCGATCGCTATATTTTCAAGAAAAGTATTAACAGGAAACGAGGTAATGACTTTGGCTGGCGCTAATTCTATCGGCGTATCCGCGTAAATAAGGGGTAAACCTGCTGAATTTTCCATACTGACCTAAAGATAGGTGGAATTCTCGTAGCCATAGAAATTTTACTTTACAATGGCCTGTTTACTCCCACTCTCAATACTGCTCGGTTAAGGATTTTCAACTCGGAATTTGGTTTGGGGAAAAGGTGAAAGGGTAAGGGTTAAAGGTTTTTTCTTACCCCTTTTCCCCTTCCCCTTTTGCCCTTAACCAACAAGTATTACTCCCACTCCCTAAAAATTGCAGAATTTCCACCTGAACAGCAAAAATCGGGGCTGAGATTTACATCTCAGCCCCGATAAAAAAGCGGGCTAACCGCTAGGAACATGGTTAACCCGTTCAGCTTTGGGAACGCGCAGAGAAATTGTTATTGCAATACCAACTTCACATTGGCGTTTTGTAGACCGCGCTGTTTTACTTCAGCCAAGGTCTTGTTAACGGCATACTTTTGGTTAATGGAGTTGATTAACTCAGTTTGGTTGTGCTTCTTAGCAACACCCCACAAGTCAGCGATGAGGTCAAAGGAACCATCACTGTTGCGAGACCAACCTAGGTCATATTCGCCTTCCAGCACAGCAACGATGTCGGAACGGACGCGCTGACCGTTATAACCACGAACATCAGCTTCAGTCTTTACGCTGATACCCAGGTCGCGCAAGGATGCTTTGAGGATTTCTGCATCGGTGATCTTGGTGCGAAGAGTGCTAAAGTGAGACATTTGGGTTTCCTCCAATAGAGAAGATTGAGAACAACGACAACGGTTTGTTTTTGGGGAAGCCGCACTTAAATGAGAAGCGGCTTTTTTTCTATCAACTGCTAGCATTTACTGCTAGCCTTTCCCCCTGGGTTAGCAGGAGAAAGCTTTTAGAACTCCATTCGCTGATATTCAGCAACGGAGGATGCTGCGGGTCTGGCGCGCTGTCTGGCCCAGTCTCTCAACGCTGTGACCTGTTCTTGCATAGTACGAGACAGCGGCAGGGTTGCCTTCAGTGCAGCAATAATATCTAGTTGGGTGAACTCGCGTTCTTGGGCAAAAGCTTCGTACATTGCCGCTACAATCGCTTGTTCAATTTCTGCCCCAGAAAAGCCGTCGGACATCTTAGCTAGTTGTCCTAGATCAAATCTAGTGATGTCTTCACGACGCTTTGTCAGGTGAATATTATATATGTCTTCCCGTTCTTCAGGTGTGGGCAGATCCACAAAGAAAATTTCATCAAAACGACCTTTTCTTAAGAACTCTCCAGGCAATCTTTCCACTCTGTTAGCGGTTGCCATCACGAACACAGGAGATTTCTTTTCTTGCATCCAGGTCAAGAATGAGCCAAAGATCCGGCTAGAAGTACCACCGTCTGAATCACCAGAACCAGCACTACCAGCAAAGGATTTATCTAACTCGTCAATGAACAGAATCGTGGGAGAAATTGATTCTGCTGTTTTGAGGGCATTACGCAGGTTGGCTTCACTTCGACCCACCATTGAGCCGTCGTAAACTCTACCCATATCTAAGCGTAATATTGGTAACCCCCAAAGTCTGGAAGTAGTTTTAGCAATTAACGACTTTCCACAACCAGGAACACCTAGAATTAACATCCCTTTAGGTTGAGGTAGACCATACTCTCTAGCTTTTTCTGTGAAAGCATTAGAGCGTTGCTTGAGCCACTTTTTCAACTCTTCTAAGCCACCTACAGCCTCAATGGTTTCATCTTCCTCGATGTATTCTAATATACCATTGCGCCGAATTAGTTGCTTCTTCTCCGATAAAACTATATCTACTTCATCTTCCGTCAAACGCCCTGTAGTTACCTGTGCCTTGCGATAGACTTTTTCGGCTTCATCTTTGGTTAAACCCAAGGCGGCTCTAAGAAGCTTTTCTCTCGCCTCTGTTGTTAGTCTGCGCCCACGATTTTGATCTAAATGGTGAGTTAAAACTTTGTTCAGCTCGGCCATGTCTGGTAATTGGAAGTCGAGAACTACCACTTCTTTTTCCAGTTCGATAGGCACTTGCTGGACTGGCGACATTAAAATAATGTTTTTCGGTATATTGTGCGCGCCTTTAAAACTTGCGATCGCATCTCTTAACGATCTAGTTGTTGCAGGCGCATCTATAAAAGGATGTAAATCTTTAAGAATAAAAATACCAGGTTCTTTATGCCGGATAATCCACTCAATTGCTGCTTCAGGAGAAACAGTATTATGTTGGGTGACATTCCGGGGTTGACCATACTCCACGATGCCGTGAGTTACTGTCCAAACAAATACTCGGCGTTGAGGCTTTAACAACTGGGCGATGGTGGAGATTGATTGCTCGGCCCGCTCTTCCTCGGAGGTCACAAGGTAGATTAAAGGGTATTGAGCTTGAATTAGAATATTGAGCTCTTCTTTCATACATCGACCTACTTGAGACCTAAGTACAGTACAGACATCGTTTTTTTGGTGACGACAACCGAAGGAATTATGAATATTCAGTTATTCATAATTCGTATCTAACAAGGGACTAACTCTTCCTCATCCTGGGGATGGGTTTTAGCTTCATCCATTTCATCAATGGAGATAGATTCTTGACCAATTACTCCTGGTTGACTTCCTAAAGTAATCAGTTCTCCATCACGTAGCACCAGCGAACTTTCACAGTTGGGACAAGAATATACTCTGTGAGTTCTGCCATAAACAGAAGCTTCTACTTCTTCAACTAATTCAGAATTAGATAAGTAGAAAAATAAAGCACGTTCGGCAAGTTCTGACATTGGTTCAGAATCTACTGCTGATCGAATCTTCAATTTCCTGTGCAGTTCTGGCGACAAATATAAAGTAACCTTTTGCTTAGTTTGCATAACTCTTTGGCGGCCTTACCCGGGTATGTATATAACGTTATCGGTTCTCTTTGGGGTTGTCAAGACAGCAAAACGTTTTGACGGCAATATTGTTACATTGCTTAATAATGGGCGTGGGGGATGGGGCATTGGGCATAGGGGATAACTGTTGACGGTTGACTGTTGACTGTTGACTGTTGAAACTGCATTGAAGGGAAATCCCACCCTTGGTTAAGAGTGGGATGAAATGAGAAAAGAGGAATTTTGTGTAAAGCAGGGGCTGCTTAATATTTATTGGGCAGTACCTCAATCAAGTTGGGCGAAGGGGTAAAGGTTAAAAACAACCTTTCACCTTTACCCTTTACCCCTTTCCCCTTACGCCTCTTGCAATACGGCTGACTTTTGGCTGTTGGCTAGTTGCTGTTGCAAGTCTTGCCAGCTGACTTTTTCTAGGCTGGGTAAAACTACATTAGCTATACCTAATCTTTCTACTGGCCCTAATCCTACAGACCACATTCCAGCAGATTTAGCGGCTTCAATACCAGCGCTGGCATCTTCTACAACTAAACATTTGGCTGGTGCAACACCAATTTGTTCGGCAGCAAACAAAAAGAGGTCTGGTGCGGGTTTGGGTTGGGAGACGCTGTAACCATCGGCTATGGCATCAAATTTATTGCCAATACCCAAACGTTGAATGACGGTTTGAGCATTTTTGCTGGATGAACCTAAAGCAACTTTAATCCCGGCTGCACGTAGTTCCTTTAAGAGGTTTTCGACTCCAGGAAGTAAATCGGCGGCGGTGATTTCCTCGATTAATTGCAAAAAGTAGTTGTTTTTGCGCTCCATCATTTCCTGAATTTTGGTTTCAGTCACGGGGCGATCGCCTAAAATTTGCATGAGGGTTTCTCTTCTGGGCAATCCTCTGATTGCGTCGTTAGCTTCTCTATCAAAGGGAATGCCTTCTTCATCGGCTACTCGCTTCCAGCCTAAATAGTGTAGTTCTGACGTATCAGTTAACACTCCATCTAAATCAAAGATTACGCCTTGAATTTCTGGCTGGGAACTGGGCAAATTCTCATCTGCTGGTTGGTTAGCAATTTCCATGTCTGTTTCTTGTCGCAGGTCGAAGTCGTACCACTGATTGCGCCATTGCAGCCTAAATTTTAAACGTTGCCAAGTGGGAGGTAAATGTGGCGAAGCAACTGGGCCAAATTCCGTCATTTTAATGCCGGCAAACCCAAATACCACTGCTTGCCAAACTCCTCCCGCACTGGCGGCGTGAATTCCTTCGGCTGCATTCCGCCTGACATCTTCCAAGTCTACCAAGGCTGAACGGAGAAAATGTGTGTAGGCGTGGGTGGGTTGGTTGAGGTCGCAAGCTAAGATGGCATGAATTGCTGGGCCTAGGGAGGAACCATAGGTATGGTCGGTGCGCTTGGTGTAGTAATCCCAGTTGGTTGCTAAGGTTTTATAGTCATACTGTTCCCTTAACAAATAAATCAGCATCAAGACATCTGGCTGTTTGAGAATTTGCTTTTGGCTGGTGGCTTCAATTCCCAATAAACCTTGTAGGGATGTGGTGCGGGGTTCGTAATCGGCAAAGTTGATTTCTTCGAGTTGGTAAAATCCTTCAAATTGCTCAATTAAACCAGTTGAATGCTCCTGATTGACAAATATACGCTCTTGGATATCAGTCCACTTATGCAACCGCTCTGTGGTTAAGTTGAGTTGTTGGGCTAATTGTGCAGATTTTTCGGGATAAGCTTGCTTCATCCAATCCCAAAGCGCTAAGGCTGATTGTAAATGCCAGCGCACCATTAAATTGGTGAAGGCGTTATTATCGACGCGATCGTGATTTTCATCAGGGCCAATCACATCTAAAATATCGTAGGATTGACGCTCGGCATTCCAATGAACTCGGCTTTCCCAGAATACGGCTGTATCTAAGATAATTTCTGCACCGTAATCATGCATCCAATCATCATCGGCTGTGGTTTGCCAATAATGCCAAACTGCATAAGCGACATCAGTGTTGATATGTACTTCGATATCACCACACCAAATTCTGACTAACTCACCGTTACCGCTTGCATGGGGTACCCAGCGGGGTGTAACTTCATCACCAGTATCGGCACTTTCCCAAGCATACATAGCGCCTTGATAGCCTGCTTCTTGGGCTTTGCGTCGCGCACCTGGTAATGTGTGGTAGCGATAGGTCAGCAAGTTCCGGGCTAGGGCTGGTTGCGTTAAGGTTAAGAAGGGAAGAATAAAAATTTCTGTATCCCAAAATATATGTCCACGATAGGCAAAACCAGAGAGGGTTTTGGGTGGAATACTTACGCGGTCATCGTGGCGGGGTGCGACAGCTAAGATTTGAAAAAGATTGTAGCGGACAACTAACTGAGCATAGCGATCGCCTTCAATGATGATGTCACTGTCTTGCCATACTTGCTCCCATGCGGCGATATGTGCTGCTAACAGAGTTGCGTAACGGGGTTCATCTGCTAAACGTTGTAAGGCTGCGGCGATGGGAATTTCTGTCTCCCGGGAGGTAAAGATGGTGACAATCTTTTCGACAGTAGCAGCTTTACCGGGTGTCGCTTGAAAGGTTGTGGTTAAAGTTGGAGAAGTATTCGCATTCTCTAAGCATACAGGTGGTGCATTTTCGCCTTCTACCACCAACTTAGTCGCCATTCCTAATTGAATTTCTGAGTGGCGAGTTTGGTTATACAACCAGATAATTTGCTCGATACCACCTTGATTCACAACTTTCCAGTGTGGGACACCTTGGGTTTGGGGTTCTGAATCTAAGCCCACGCTAAAAGAAATTTCGCCTGTAAAATCAATGGATGTTACCTGGGCGCGAATCGCTAACACATGTTGATCGGCTAAACTAGCGAAGCGCTCAAAGTGGAAATCTAATGTATGTCCTTTGGGGGAACGCCAGCGCACATCGCGGCTAAGTATCCCCAAACGCAAATCTAGGCGGCGTTCGTAGTTGAGAATCTCGCCACTGTCCATACTAAAGCGATCGCCTGCCACTTTCACCTCTAAAGGCAACCAGCTGGGACAATTAACTAATTCTGTATGGGAAATTACAACCTTATCGTATAGGCCATTAATTAATGTAGCCGTGGAATCTCCGGGATAGCCTTCCTCAAAAGTACCCCTCGTTCCTAAATAACCATTACTAATAGTAAAAACAGTTTCTTTATGATGCAGTTGGGCGGGATCAAAGACTGTTTCAATAACGTTCCAGTCTGTAGCTTCAGTCAGTGTCTGATTTTGTTGGGAATCGCGAACGGATAAGTTGACCATGAGTAATCATACCTAATTTTTTTAGAGGTTAGGTTGGGGCAGGATGAAATGCAATTTTCAAGAGTTCAATGAGCAATTGCGCTCTAGCTTTATTGCCTAGACTTGGTTGTAGCCTTAACGGGCGGATTGACGTTGTTGCTAATAGCAACGTTCCCAATTTCATCTGTCTATAGTTAGGTGTTTTTAATAACTCATGTTATGAGTCATTAATAATACAAATTTCACGAATCTATAGATTTGGTTGAATAGCGTAACACAACAATATAAATATGCAACTTTAACTCAAGAAAATGCTCACTGAGTAATCATACTAAAAAGCTCACTTAGTAGCCTGGACATCAAAAAAGGTAATAATTATTAAATTTTAGATATCATAGCGAACTGGTGAGTTTTTTTAATTGCTGTTCATTTCAGCAATTTTTATCTAAAACCTTATTAATAAAGGGTTTCAAGCCGCTATTGACTAACCACAAAATTATATATTTGTTTATTTTATATAAAATGAACTAACTAAAATATATTTAAAAGTCCATTTTGGGCGGCTAGGAGTAAAAATAGCTGGAAACGTTATCTAAGCTGTGTATTATAAGTTCGTCTTGAACTTTTGGGTTAGTGGTCTTGTGACAGTTCAGGAGATGGCTCTCTGCTAGATAATTTACCTTTTTAACTGTAAGGTTATATAGATATTCATGATTGATTGACAAGATAAATAATTTTGGGTTTTAGTTTATATTTTCTACCGAGAAAATGTGATCCCAGCCTCCTCGTTAATTCATTGATAATTTATTAGAATATTTGCCAAATATTAGGGCGATGATTAAAGCAATACAACAGTAATATTGACTAGGTAACAAAAATATTTTTGACTCCTAATATCTAATAATACATATTAATGTAAATTAACCTTATATTCTCAATTCTCAACAGCAAAATAGCTGGAAATTATCATAGTTTTCAGGTTTAGCTTTTGAATGGTGCGTAGGAGTAAAATCTATACTCATTAAAGCAGTTTGAAACTACTGAAATGAGTATAGAATAGCCATTCTCTACCTTTCAATTGCAGATGATTATGATGTTGTGGGCAATGCCCACACTACTACTACTAGTTGCGATCGCTCAATTACGGATTACTTCAACAATCTTAAACCACTTAAAGTTACTAATACTGTAGAGCCTTCATGCCCAATCACGCCGATGGGTAAGTTAATATTGCCGAGAAAGTTACCGATGAGTAGCAGCAGAATAAAACCTAAGGCGACAACGATATTTTGTTTAACTATACTTTGCGATCGCCTACCTAAATGCATAGCTACAGCAATTTTTTCTAGTTTATCGGCCATGAGGACAACATCGGCTGTTTCTAGTGCCACATCGCTACCAGCCACACCCATTGCAATACCCACGGAAGCCTGGGCGAGGGCTGGTGCATCATTGATCCCATCGCCTACCATTGCCACTGTTTGATATTTTTTCTGTAAATCGCTAATTACAGATAACTTGTCTTCTGGTAACAGTTCAGCATACACGCGATCAATACCCACAGTTTGAGCGACACTATGGGCAGTTCGCTGGTTATCGCCAGTAATCATCACAATTTCAGCAACACCCAACTTTCTTAAGCGTTTAATTGTTTCGGCTGCTTCTGCACGTACCATATCTGCAATAGCGAGGGTACCGACAATTTCATAACCATCTTCTCTTCTGGTTTGGGCTACCCACACAACTGTCTTGCCTTCTTGTTCCCAAAATTGAGTCAAATTCTGCAAATCCTGGGGAAATTCTGGCACATACTCGCTAATAAAAGCCGCATTCCCCACCATTACCTGTTGCTCTTGAATAATACCGCTAATTCCCTTTCCAGGGATAGCTTGCACCTCCAGCGCGCCCACCCAATCTATGTTAGCGGCTGCCTGCACAATAGCTTTACCAATGGGATGTTCTGAGTATGATTCTAGAGATGCAGCGGCTGTTAACACATCAGTTTGCGAGTATTTACCATAAGGTATTACTTCACAGACTTGCAACTCCCCTGTTGTCAAAGTACCAGTTTTATCGAATGCGATCGCTCTTACTTGCCCTATCTTTTCCAACTGGGCACCGTTTTTAAATAAAATCCCCTGTCTGGCACCATTGGCAATTGCTGACAGCAGTGTAGGCATAATAGCAGCCATCAAAGCGCAGGGGGAGGCTACTACCAAAAATGTCAGCGCCCGGTAAATTGTGGTTTCCCAATCCCAACCCCAAAGAAATGGCGGCATAATTGCCAGCAATAAGCCCAAAGTGACAATTATTAGGGCATATTTCCGTTCAAATTGTTCAATAAATTCTTGGGAAGGCGGTGCTTCTGTTTGCGCTTGTTCGACTAACCGAATCACCCGTTGAATCAAACTGCTGCTGGCTGGTTTATGTAACTTGAGCTTTAGCGCCCCATAGCCGTTGATTGTCCCCGCAAAAACTTCATCGTTGACTGTCTTCTCCATAGGTAAAGACTCGCCTGTAATCGCCGCTTGGTTGAGGGTGCTGTAACCAGAGACAATTAAAGCATCAGTAGGAATTAACTCTCCTGGCTTGACAATAATTTCATCCCCTACCTGTAACTGGTGAATCGGAACTAACTCTTCTTTTCCTTGACGTAAAATCCTGGCTGTATCTGGAGTTAGACTCATCAAACTGCGAATACTGCGTTCAGTTCGCCGCATCGCATAGCCTTCGAGTGCGCCACTAATCGCAAAAATCAAAATTAAAATAGCCCCATCAATAATTAAGTGGTATTCCCTGCGCCATAAGCCCAAGCTAGCAGCACCAAGCGCTGCCACAATCATCAGCAAATCTACATCCAGTTGTTTTTCCTTGACGAGGGTAGTTAACCCCTCACGGGCGCTTTCATAACCACCAATTACATAAGCTGCGGTTAATAACAACATTGCCCATCCCAGCCAGCCAAGATGCAAGGTGAACCAGCCCAGAAATAACAGCACTCCACAAACTAAGGCTGCTAAGGTATCTCCATGTTCTTTGGTGAATTTGGTTAAATGCTGTGGGTAGAGCATGAGATTGAGAAACTAAGCGGACTATCTCACACTAAACGTTGACATTAATGTTAATGTCAACGGTGTAGGAGTTAAAAATGGAGACATGAAAACTGGTTGCTTAACTATTAAAGAACTTACTGATGCTGTGGGTGGGGGAATTACTCCGCGCATGGTACGCCATTACCATCAATTAGGATTACTACCGCAACCAGTGCGATCGCCTAGCAATTATCGCCTTTATACTGAGAAGGATGTGATTAGGCTGCAACGGATTGTGGCTTTGAAGCAGCAAGGGTTTCAACTCAACCACATCCAGCAAATTCTGGAAGTAGAACCAGAAGCAGACACCACAAAAACCTTGATGGCGCAATTGCAAAAGCAGTATCGTGCAGTCATGCAGCAAATTTCCCAACTGCGACAAACAGCATCAGCATTGGAAGGATTATTAGGAAGGGATCAACATTGTCAAAATACCCAAGCGGAAGTTTTAGCACAACTGAAGTTACTAGAAGTGGAAACGCAAACAGGATTAGGCGGATTAGAACAACTGTGGAGTGGTTTAGATGCGGAAATCCATACTCATCCAGAAGCTTTTGCAGAATCTTTGCATCGATTGTTACCCGACTTATCTGAACGTTCCGAGATTGAACAACACCTAATTTCCCAACTAGTATTAGCTTGTGGTGATGTCAGTTTGGTATCATTTGTCAAGCTCAGTCGAGATGCGATCGCAGCTAGTCGTCATGCTCTCTCTGCAAATTGTCAAATTGTTGTCGATATCCCTACAGTGGCTGCTGCTCTAGATAATCCGAGATTAGTCCATTTAGGTTGTCCAGTAAAAACATTAATTGATAATCCCCATATTACAACAGCCACAGAAGCAGAACTGGCTTTTTGGCAACAGCAGCAATGGCGAGAGAAATTACAGCAAATTCCTACAGGTTGTATTGTGGTGATTGGTTATGCGCCTTCAGTGCTGGTGGAAGTATGCAAAGCTATAAATAAGCAACAAATTCAGCCTGCATTAGTGATTGGAATGCCTATTGGCTTTAGTCATGCTCCCGCAGCCAAGCGGCTTTTGCTGCAACAACCGATACCTTTCATCACCATAGAAAGCACTGTAGGCGGTGGCTTGTTAGCGGCTACAGCCCTTAATGCTCTGGTAGAATCGCTAATTGAGAAGCCAGATTGTCATTGTTATCTTAGTCGCTAAGGGGCAGGGATCAGGGAGAGAATTATCCGTAGCCTGGATTTAGAGAAATGGTATTAGCTTGAGCGTCACGCATCACGAATTATATATGCTGTATTTGGTGCGTTGTGCTGTGCGACAACACACCCTGAAGATTTACTTTATAAATTGTCTTGGATCATCATTGCGGGCAATTTTTATAGTCTTGGCTCTTGCTATAACCTAATAATCAGAATTTCAGCGAAAATTAGCCAGCAAGATTCGCAACCTGAATTAGCAATAGTTTCAGGGATTCCGGGAATACTGAGGGAGAGGCAAATCAAGACTTTAAGAAATTTTACTTTTATGAATTGGTATTGTGCTGTTAGTATTGCGGGAATATTTAGTATTTACAATCTCACATTTGCACACACTTGTGATGCTCAGATTGCAGCCGATGGTACTTTACCTACAATAGTTAAATCTAGGGATCGCCTCAATTTCACGATTAATGGTGGTAGCCAAGTTGGAGGCAATCTTTTTCATAGTTTTAGCCAATTTTCTGTACCAACTGGTGGGTCTGCTAATTTTAATAATAATCTCTCAATTCAAAATATTATTAGTCGTGTTACTAGTATGGAGCCTTCTTTAATCGATGGCAGAATTCGTACTCTTGGTAAAGCTAATCTCTTTTTAATTAATCCTAATGGAATCATCTTTGGTTCCCATGCCAAATTAGACATAGGTGGTTCATTTTTCGCAACTACAGCCAATAGTATAAAATTTGCGGATGGCAAAGAATTTCATACTTCAACTGATGGAAATTCGCCATTACTAACTGTCAGCGTCCCTATGGGATTACAGTATGGCAGTAAATCCTCATCTATTGAAGTCAATGGCGCTAATCTGACAACTTCAAAATATCAAATGCTAGCTTTAATAGGTGGCAATCTGACTATCAATAACAGTAAATTAATTGCCAATAGCGGTCATATTGAATTAGGTGGAGTAGCAGATTCAGGAATGGTTGAGCTTTCATGGATAGGAAGCCAGCCAAAATTGAGTTATCCTCAAGATTTGACGAGGGCTAATATATTAATTAGTAATAATAGTTTAGTCACAACTAGCGGCAGTGGCGGCGGTATTATTCAACTCACAGGAAAAAATTTAACTATTGAGAACTCTCGCATATCTACTTTTACATTAGGTGAAATTTCAGGCGCAAACTTGCTTTTAAATGCTTCAGATGCGGTGATTGTGAAAAGCGATCGCACTACTCAAACCTTTACAGATGGCTTGTTTGCAGAAAACAATGGCAGTGGTGATAGCTTAGGAATCACCATCAATACTAACAAACTTCGGGTTGAAGGCGAAGCTCGAATATCGACAGTAACTTTACCTAACTCCCTAGGTAAGGGAGGAGATATCACTATTAATGCTGCGGATACAATTGAACTGAGTGGTGTTGATTCATTAGATGAAGCTGTCGCTACTGGGTTAGTAACAGATACATTCGGTCATGGCGCAGGCGGGAATTTAACTGTTAATACTGGCAAGTTAACTGTTAAAAACGGAGCACAACTCTCTGCTGCAACTTTGAGTAATGCCAAAGGTGGCAATTTAACAGTAAATGCCACAAAATCTGTAGAATTATTAGGTGTTTCACCTGCTGATATCCTCGCTAGTGGTTTGTATACTTCAGTTCAAGAAGGTAGCGGACAAGCAGGAGATTTAATAGTTAATACTAGACAGCTAATAATCAGTGATGGAGCGCAAATTTTTTCTGGAACATTGGCTGCAGGAAATGGTGGAAATATCATTATTAATGCTAGTAATTATATCAATGTCAATGGGGTTTCTCCTATCAAGAGATATACTGGAGGTGTGTTTAGTAGTGGGGATATTCATTCTACAGGCGATGCCGGAAATTTAACAATTAATACCAATGATTTAACCGTCCAAAATGGAGCCAAAATTAGTGTAGGTACAGAGGGTTTGGGTAAGGTAGGCACAATAAATATTAACGCAAATAACTTGATTCAGTTATTAGGTAACAGACTGGCTGAAAATGAACCATTAGACCCTGCAACTGATGTCACTTTTATATTTAGTAGTCTATTTGCTAATGTTCTAAATATTAATAATAAAAACGATGCTGGCAACGTAGAAATCAATACAGGCAAATTCTTAGTTCAAGCAGGAGCTAGAGTAAGTGTTGATAATGAAGGATTGGGTAAAGGCGGCAACATTAACATTAATGCCAACTCAATCTTGCTTGATAATGCAGGTAACTCGCTACATGATGCAGGTGGAATTCAAGCCACAACTAAATCAGGTGAAGGAGGCAATATCACTTTACAAATAAAAGATATTCTATTAATGCGTAACGGTAGCAAAATCACTACTGATGCTACAGGTGGTAATGGCAATGGTGGCAATATTACTATTAGTGCCAATTTATTAGCATCTGCTGAAAATAGCGACATCACAGCTAATGCAATTCAAGGTCAAGGGGGGAACGTTCAAATTACAACTCAAGGTATCTTTGGTATCGAATTCCGCCAACAACTCACTACTCAAAGCGATATTACAGCTAGTTCTCAGTTTGGGTTAAATGGTGCTGTAGAAATTAAAACTTTAGCCGTTGATCCTAGCAAAGGGATTGTTATCTTACCAGTGCAGCCAAATGATGCTTCATCATTAATTACTCAAGGCTGTGGTCAGAATCAACCAAGTCAATCTAGCCGTTTTGTTGTGACTGGAAGGGGTGGTTTACCCCAAAATCCAGAGGTAGCATTGGGGAGTGACACAGTTTTAGAAGATATCCAAACAGTTCCGATTTTAACAAACAGCGATCGCTCTGGGTTGATTGCCACTTCTATAAATTTACCATCGCAGACTGCCAATGAGATTGTAGAAGCTCAGGGACTCGTGATTACTCCTCAAGGGGAAATGTTATTAACAGCAAAAGCACCAGCCACTACTCCTCATAGTTCTGGACTCAACTCAGCTAGCTGTTCTAGCAATTAGATATTCATCAAAATAGTTGGTGTTGCTGATTGATTGACAGTAGATAGCAACTTCTCAAACTGAGATTTTACGCCAATTTGAGGTACAGATGATTGATGTGTTGCAAAGTTTTTTTGAATTAATATCAGAATAAATTTTTAGAGATTCCGTAAAGTCATCAAGCCCATAAATCAGTATTTTCACTATTGAATTCTTGCTATCAAATTAAATTAATCATTGTTTTTATATAAATGCTGAGATTTTTGAGTTTTTAATCCAGTTAAAGTCTAGCAAATAACCTGATAAAATCTCATCTTTGCAAAAATTTCTTTGATTAATTACTTTTTATAAGTAATTTTTATTAAAAATTAGATGAATTAATTAAACCCTAATTTGCGTACTATTACTATATATTTTTTAAAAGTAATTTTTTAGGATGTAATTTACATTGAGGCGATTTTAGCAAACAATGTAATTACAAGATAAGTTGACTAATTGTCAGAGTATTTAGCCTGAATAAGCAACTATATGAGCTAAATATTTGACTCCTAGTAAATAATTTTGTGATGTATCTTTACAGATACATCAGTTAGCTGTTGATCCAAATGTAATTTATACATGAGTGATGAATAATATGGATGTGACCCCTGAAAATTTGAGCGTAACAGCATCTTTGCTTGAAGATTTAAGTGATGAGCAATTAGCAGATTGTGTTGGTGGCTGTGATATTCAGATTACTTCTAGCAACTATCGAGTTGCACAAGTGCCGTTGTATGAACTGCCAATATTAGGAGAAACCAAAATCAAAATCGCCTTTTTAGGCATCTCTTACGATCCTAATGGCTCAAAGCGCTATATAAGCGATCGCAATGTCAAAGAAGCTGTAGTTGAGGCTGATGTCCACAGCATTCTTCAGGGTATTGCCAGTTTACCAATTACCACTTGGCAATACAAAGACCAAGACGAGACAATTCGCCATATTGGCCCGATGGCTCAAGACTTTGCAGCTACTTTCAATGTTGGAGAGAGCGATCGCACTATCAATGTTGTTGATGCTCATGGTGTAGCTTTAGCAGCCATTCAAGCACTTTACCAAGTAATTCAAAAACAAGATGCTCAAATTAATCAATTGCAAACACAGTTACTGGAGTTAAAGCAACAGATTATTCAGTAGTTCCATTGATTTTTTTGTATTTCTCAGTAATATACCAGCACTTTTTTGATTTTAAATAAAGGCTTCATGCCTTTTAAACCAGCATTATAGCTTTGTTTGATATTCGTCAAAATAAATTAGTAAAAAATAGAAAATATTATATTTTTTTAACAAGTCGTTCATCGATAGGAGCTAATAAATCATGGATAGGAAAAATCAAGCATCACTGATTCAGGATAGTTTGATTGCCGAATTAACTGATACTGATTTAGCCGATTGTGTTGGAGGTTGCGGCTATATTAATCCAGCTGGTCAGGAAATTATTGCTAACAATGGTACGCTCAACGCTCTGGGGCTGCAAAACAATCCAAATATTGTGTATGACCCCAATGGTTCTATCCGCTATAGAAGCGATCGCCATCTCAAAGAATCTATAGCAGAGGTTGATATCTACGCCATTCTTCAAGGTATTGCTAAGTTACCGATTACAACTTGGCAATACAAAGACCAAGACCAGACAATTCGCCATATTGGCCCAATGGCTCAAGACTTTGCAGCCACTTTCAATCTTGGGGAGAGCGATCGCACTATCAATTTTGTTGATGCTCATGGTGTATCTTTGGCAGCGATTCAAGCACTTTACCATGTAGTGCAAAAGCAAGAATCTCAAATCAATGAATTGCAAACACAATTACTTGAGTTAAAACAACAACAGCAATTTTAAATTGTTTGTGAAAATATTTATGATGTTTTTTTGGCTATTCTACAGATAATCCTTCTTTACTTCAATTTGAGATAGGAAAGATATAACTTCTAGGGTAGCCATTCCGTGTCTTTACTGTTCTGAATTATCCTTTCTGCTACATAATTTATCTGAAATTGCTGAAATAATTGCAAAATTGATGGCATTTATTCAGTAATATCCTAGTCAATATTTAAGTTTAAATAAAGCCCAAAATGATTTTTTTAGACAAACACTACAACTATTTTTAAAAGTTATGTTAATTATTAGAGATTAACAAAGATTTTTTTACATATTAATCAAATTCAGGTTTTTTTAACATTATGTCTATGAGCCATCAACAAACAGTTACCACAGCCAGTTTAATTAAAGAATTATTTCACTACCAGAATTATGCTTAGTCAGCCGAAGTTTAAAGCACACTTCCATGTGGAAATATCTCCTCCTAAAACTGTATTTCTATTAAGTGAGAAAGGGCATTTTGTTTTAAATGGGCGTTTATATTGCCTACTAGCACCATTACTCAACGGGCTTTACTCTGTGGCTGAAATTACTCAACAGCTGCAAGGAAAAGCTACGGCTGATGAGATTATCTATGCACTACAACAGCTGGAACGTAAAGGATATATTACCAATGCAAATCATATCCCACAGGGAGCATCAGCTTTTTGGGAACTGCTAAATCAAGATGCTAGCGTTGTTAGCCAACACTTCCAAGAATCGAAAGTTAGCATTACCACATTTGGTAATGTCACATCTGAACCATTGCATAATATCTTGGAATCCCTCAATATTCCCATTGGGGATTTTGGTAAGTTTGCTGTTGTAGTCACAGATGATTATCTCCAGCCTGACTTGGCAAGTTTTAACCGAGAAGCTTTACAAGAAAAGCGTTCTTGGTTGCTAGTCAAGCCAGTCGGTGGCGTAATTTGGATTGGCCCCATCTTTAAACCTGGACATACAGGATGTTGGGAATGTTTAGCACAACGTCTTAGGATGAATCGTGAGGTTGAGTCTTTTTTACAAGCGCAACAAAAAACTCTCAACTCGTTTCCAATTTCCCGTGCGGCTTTACCTTCAACTGTCAACACTGGGTTAAATCTTGCAGCTACAGAAATAGCCAAATGGTTAAGCAACCTAAAACCGCATCCTTTAGAAGGAACTCTGTTAACTTTCGATTTGCTGCATCTTAACTTGCAACGCCATACCTTAGTTCGTCGGCCGCAATGTCATTGTTGTGGTGAGCCGACTTATCTAAGTCAATACCAAACTCAACCATTAGTACTAAATCATCGCCAGCCATTGAGTGATGACGGCGGGTATCGCAGCTGTGCGGCTGAAAAAGCCTTACAAAAATACGAACATCATATTAGCCCGATTACGGGAATTATCAGCAATTTATTTCAACCTTTTTCCCAGAACGATTTAATTCACGCTTATGTTGTAGAGCATAGTTTTCCTAGAGAAGGTAGACAATTAGAAGATTTACGCCAGACAGCACGCCTGAAAAGCTTTGGTAAAGGAACAACAGCCGCCCAGGCGAAAATGAGTGCTGTAGGGGAAGCAATTGAGCGTTACTGTGGAACCTATACGGGAGAAGAACCCAGGGTTAAAGCTGCTTACAGCAATCTTGGTGAACAGGCTATTCATCCCTACAATTTTATGCACTATAGCGCAAATCAATATTGCGATCGCCAAACCTGGAATCAGCACCATGAGATTATTCAATGGGTACCTGTGCCATTTGATGAGAATCAAGAAATTGAATGGACTCCGATTTGGTCACTCAACAATCAGCAATTCAAATATCTACCCACAGCATATTGTTATTATGGCTATCCTTTAGCGGCAGATGCTTGCTTTTGTTATGCAGATACTAATGGAACGGCTGCGGGTACTTGCAAAGAAGAAGCTATTCTCCAAGGATTTATGGAGTTGGTAGAGCGAGATGCAGTAGCAATTTGGTGGTATAACCGTTTACAAAGACCTGCTGTTGATTTAAATAGTTTTGACGAGCCTTATCTAGATCAATTAAAAAGCTACTATCAATTGATTGGACGCGATTTTTGGGTATTAGACCTTACTACTGATTTAAATATTCCCACCTTTGCTGCTATTTCTCGCCGGATCAATCACCAACCAGAAGATATTCTTTTTGGCTTTGGGACTCACTTTCATCCCAAAGTTGCCCTATTACGTGCTGTCACTGAAATGAATCAAATGATATTTCTTTCTAATGGGGCAAATCCAAATTCTTCTGCCAAATTTACTCGTCAGGATATACAAAGTTGGTGCCAAACAGCAACATTAAATAACCAAGTTTATCTTGCTCCTGATGCCAATGTAATTCCTAAAATTTACGGAGACTATCCTGTTTACCACAGTCAAGATTTGCAATTAGATGTGCTGACTTGTGTTGATATAGCCGCTAAACATGGATTAGAAGTATTGGTTCTCGAGCAAACACGTCCAGATATTGGAATGGCTGTGGTTAAGGTTGTAGTTCCTGGTTTACGCCATTTTTGGGCACAGTTTGCCCCTGGTCGGCTTTACGATGTACCCGTCCAACTGGGATGGTTAAAAGCAAAATTAACAGAAGAGCAACTAAATCCAATTCCTATGTTTCTTTAGACTTTTGTGGCTGTTATAAATTAAACACATTATGAGGAATTGCTTTTTAGCATATATTTAACCTATGGAATCTATTGATACTAGTTGTAAAGCTGGTATAATTCAAGATAATAAAAAGCCTAAAAAAAATTATAAGTCTGACAAATTATCAGATAATTATTTTAAATTTATCGATTACTTTCCTGATTTAATAATCATCACTACACGCAGTCAAGGTTATTGTGTAGAGATTAATCAGTCATTTCTCAATGTCACAGGCTACAGTCGCGAGAATGTGATTGGCTACCCGATTACAGTCTTAGATATGGGATTTACTACAGCAACATACTCAAAAATTCAAAAAAAGCTCACAAATCAACAAACCATTGAGAATTGGGAAATTGAATTCTGTCTCAAAAATGGTGAAAAACGTATAGGCTTATTATCGGTAAAACTTTTAGAATGGCAAGGAAAAACTTATTTACTAAATATTATTCGTGATATCACAGAGCGGAAAGCGCTGGAAGAAAATTTACGCCGAATTGCGATGCACGATCCGCTAACAGGATTACCCAATCGCGCTTACTTTATGCAGCAATTAGACTATGCGATCGCCTGTCAGCAACATTATGATAACTATTTTTATTCGATATTATTTTTAGACTTAGATGAATTTAAAGCAATTAATGATAACTTTGGTCATGATACCGGAGATAAATTCTTAATTGAAATTAGCAAAAAGCTCAAAGCTAAACTGCGATGGGGAGATTTTATCGCCCGTCTGGGTGGAGATGAATTTGTAATTTTGTTGGAAGATATCAAAGATTTTCGTGATGCAGCTCGGATAGCTAATCAAGTAATTACATCCCTAAAACAACCTGTTTTAGTCAACGGTCATTACCTCTCTTGCTCCGTTAGCATTGGCATATCAACAATCTCAAAAAACGATAAATTACCTGAAGAATTACTACGCAAGGCAGATGCGGCAATGTATCAGGCAAAAGCCTTTGGGAAGAATCGTTATCATATTAGTTAATGGGAATGGGGCATAGCGCATTGGGCAATCAAGATGTTCTGATAAAAAACTCCTCACTATGATGGCATAACTCAAATTGAGCTATTCCCAAAATTAAGTGAATAAATGGATTTCCAATTGCATCTGGACAATGCATCGCTTGTTCAAGTACATCAGACGCATTTCTTGATTATCTTCTATGGTCATAAACAAGAAGGGAAAACACTAAAACTTAAATATATCAAGAGTTTTCAGACCATCTTGCAGGTTTAAACCCGTCAAAAAAAGTTGCCGAAAATCACCATAAATGGTCTTTGAGTTGGAATCTCAAGAGAGCATAATCTACTGCAAAAGGAATAGATACTGCATCTAATGTATGCGGTATCTATATCCTTTTTATATAAGTAATATTTATATTTACTATAAATTTTTTTGATGTTATGTACTATTGACTGATTGTAACAATCCAGTTAAATTTATTTACATAAGTTAATATTTATAAAAAATTTTATGTATACCAACAGTAATGGAGAAAACATTCTAAATAAATACAATGCTGACTACGATCCAGAAAAACAACGCCGCTACGCATTAACAGCAGGATTCGCTACATTGCTTGTCAGTACCTTAATATTGGTGGCTTTGGGTATCAGCTAAGATTTTTTGACATCGGTAGCAGAATCTCTCATCGTTATTTGGTTTTCTCCCCATCACCTCAGCTTGGTAGCTGAGGTTTTTTTTATGATTTATAGAAGTTTCCCAGGGTTAACCAGCCCCTTCTCCTGCGGAGAGGCTACGCCAACGGGGCGGGAACAGGCAAGAGGGAACAGGGAACAGAAGAAAAAAGTAGCCCGGATCTTGGTTTTAAGCCGAGTGGAATTGTGGGCGAAATAATCCTTGTATCGCGCTTGTTGGTTGAAACCCCAACGCCAGTTCTCTCAAGTCGAGCCAGCCGCTTGCGGGGGTTCCCCCCGTTGTGCGGACTGGCGTGGGAAACCCGCCCACGAGACTGGCTCCCCCTTGTGGGTGGCTTAGTTTTAAGAGTTGCCCGTTGCCTATTCCCTGTTCCCTTTCATTAATCATTAAATATTACTTAAGGCACAGTTTTATGGTGTCTTAATTGGGCATAAAATAATTAGCTCACTTTGTGGCTACTGAGATTTAATGAGAATTGCTGACTTAATTACTTGGTTTGAAGAATGGGCAAATCCGGCTTGGTGTGAAAGTTGGGATAATTGTGGTTGGCAGGTTGAACCTGGAATTTTACAAGAACCTGCTAGGGTTTTGGTATGTTTAACGCCAACTTTGGCGGTGATGCAAGAAGCGATCGCCACTAATGCTAATCTGATTTTTGCCCATCATCCCCTAATTTTTAGCCCGCCTAAGTCTTTTCGTATTGGAGAAGCGATCGCGGATATGGTGCGATTAGCTTTTCTACATAATATTGGCATTTACAGCGCCCATACGAATTTTGATCAAGTACAAGATGGGACTGCTGATGTTTTGGCTCAAATTCTCGAACTCCAAGATTCAACCCCTGTAGTACCTACGCAAAATGGTTTAGGGTACGGTCGGGTGGGAAATCTTCAGCCTGTCGTGACCTTAGAAAAATTACTGACGGTAATCCACCACCAACTTGCTCCCAAAAGCTTGATTGTTTCCCCAACTGCTGATTTACACCAAGAAATTTCCCGTGTGGCTGTTCTGGGTGGTTCGGGTGCTAGCTATATTTCGGCTGTGGTGAAAACTCATGCCCAAGCTTATCTCACTTCCGATTGTAAATTTCATCAATTTCAAGAAAGTCGCGATCGCGGCCTCATTTTAATTGATGCGGGACATTACGCGACTGAACGCCCAGCTTGCGATCGCTTGACCCAGAAATTACGGTCTTTGAATCTCGATTGGGTAGAGTTAAGCCAACAAGATGAGGATTTCCGCGAATTTTTCCCTGAATAATATGTATATTATTATTCCTTAATATAATTAAGCTTGTTAGCTGTCATGTGGCAAATACTGAAAAATCATGTATATTTAACTATCATAAGTTTTTGTCCGGTTGCTAGTTGAGTAAAACAGAAGTATGTATTCTAATCCGTACTTTTATTCATAAAATCGACTGTTCCAGAATCGGACAAGATGCAGATTCTCGATGACGGAGATCACATATTTATGTAATTATAATCACAATACCTGCTGTCAGACATCAATTATTAAAATCAGCAAATATTCCATACTGGAGGTAACAAATTGCATAATATGACCTAATTATTATGATTCGCACACTTGTTGAATCTGCTTTCCAAACTGGATACCTTAGTGTTGAATCTGAAGGTCTACTCCATCAAGTGCTAGCGACAAAGTCTTATCAGTCAGATGATTTGGTAGCCCTTGCCGCTTTATATGATGCAGTTCGTGGGGGTAGAGTTAAACGAGAAGCATCCTCAAAATTACTCATAGAAATTCCCTTAGGGAATGAATCTTGCTGATACTCTTGCAACAGTTGACTTTGGCGTTGCATAGTTGCTCCAAAGCGGGACACGTCACCTCAGTCAAAAAGCCCTAAACTCAAAAACTCTTGGGCTGTTGTTGTCTAAAACCGTTCAGGTCAGCAAGAGAATGAGTTAAGATCAAATACATAGGGGTAAAAGTACAGCCGAGTTCCCGGACTTCCCAGCAATGCCAATGACTACAAGTAGGCAACTCAAACAACCGCAATCGATGTTTGTTTCGGAGTATCTATTATTACATAATGGTAGAAAGAACTCATCAGCAAGGATTAACCTAGTGAGGATAAATCCCGAATTGTATGACTTCTATGAAGAATACATTTGCTAAATCCCCCTGATAGAGTTTTAGTTTCACCAGCGCAGTCACTACTAGTTGATTACCCAAAATTTCCTTTGCTTGGGGTTAACACAGGTAGAAAAGCGAAACCGTCAAACTAGCTCTTTCGGGTATTATGCACTGGGGGCACACCCAGATTTTGAAAGGTTTAACTACGTTGTTTAAAAAGGCAGAAGCAGTACATGCTACACCGCAAGATTTATCAGTTGTGTTGCGATGGGCGGGAGGTATGTGTATTCTTGCGGGATCAGCAACGCTGGATCGAGCGTGCCCGCATCATTGATATAGAGGGTGATTTAGTGACCCTACGCTATGAAACAGATGAAGAGGATGAAGTTTGTTCTTGGGAAGAGATGGTTCGACTCGAAAGTATTGGTGCTGTCACCCAAAAGTTAGCCTCAGTACCACGCGGCAATGTAGAACCTTTGCTAACCGAAGACTGTCCTGAAGCTGAACGTATTCGTAACCACTACCCAGATTCAAATGCTGAATAAATCAAAATAGTCGAGAGTTAAAAGTCCAGAGCCAATGTTTCCGCTCTGGACTTTTGGCTTATTTGGGCATTGGGTAATGGGTAATGGGTAATGGGTAATGGGTAATGGGTAATGGGTAATGGGTAATGGGTAATGGGTAATGGGTAATGGGTAATTGTTCTTCTTCCCTTATCTCCCTTATCTCCCTCATCCCCAATCCCCAATCCCCAATCCCCAATCCCCAATCCCTATTCATCCTCATTCAACGCTTCATAGGCGGGACAGTAACCTTCTAGGGTTACCTTGAAGTTATACAAGGGGGAATTGGGATTCCAGCAGCGTTGTCCCCTTTGATACCGACAGGTTCCGCAGCATTCTATGTCTGTCCAGGTAAAGCGATCGCTATTTTGATTGAGTAGTTCTCTTTGAGGTAAACCTCTCAATACGATTTCTTCCCCTTGCCAACGGGCTTCAATTAAGCCTGTGTCGGCAAATTGTCGCCAACGGGGGTCTGTGGTAATCGTTTCTGGTAGGGTGATGGTGATACCAGTCCCTAATTCTGTCAGTTCACCTTCATAATTAGTTTCTGGGGCGGCTGGTTGTAAAAAGGTGTCGCCTATGGGCAGTTCTACTAAAACACCTGCTGCTGGAGAATGTAGGTGGTAGCGGTTCTGTAACTCTTCTAAGCCTGTTAAATCTGCTAGGTATGCGGGGGAACCGTGAACAAAAATTACATGTTGCGGTCTTAAATTATGAATTAGCTGGGTAGTACCTGGCCCATCACTATGCTGGGCGAGGAGATAGCTTTCAATAGTGGTAGGCGCAGGATATTGTTTTTTAGTTTTGATATCTATTTTTTCTGGCAGCAAAATTAACCAGGGGCCTGTGTCGGCTTGGCAATATTGGCTGAAATCTGCTGTGGAATCTGTGAGGACAATACAGGGAGATTTGCCAATATTAGGGCGATGTTCTGCTTGCAAACGCCGCACGCGGGGGCGTACTCTTTCATCCCAAAATAGGGGTTGATGGCGGGCGAAGTTTTGGACTGAGGCGGGGAGGTGGGGTAAAAGTTCGAGATAAGCATCGCAGCCTGTGGCGACAGCACCGTCAACCCAAATATCTAAATCTCTACCTGTAAAGTGGTGATGGCTGCGTAATAACATTAATAGTTCTTGTCCCAAACCTAATGCGGGTGTGGGAAGCAGCACAGAACAACGTTCTGCGATCGCGCGATGAATGCGTTCTGCTAGCTGATTTTCTTGGTTGCGGCGGTGGGGATGGCGGGAGGTGCCATAGGTAGCTTCAATAATCAGAGCATCTAAGTCTAATCCTCGCAATTCTTCTAACCGCAATCCTTCCACCAACCGCGAGTTAGACAAGAAAAAGTCGCCTGTATAAAGCAGTCTGTAGGTGCGTCGTTGGCTGGTATAGGTAAGTAGAATTGCTACCGCCCCAGGTAAATGTCCGGCGGGAAATAATTCTGCGACGAGGCCCTCTTTAAATTCCACAGGCGATCGCAATGGTAACGCCTGACAAAACTGGGGAATTGACTTCAAATCTTGGTTTAACCAGTTTAATGATAGTAACTTGCTGGTTACTTCGCTGGCGTATATAGGTAAATTTGGAAAAGCCTGATGCAGTTGCAGTAAGCCTCTAGCATGATCGGGGTGAGCATGACTGATTAAAACTAAGTCTGCTGGTAGGGGTAAATGCCGTTGGCGCGCTGAATTTTTCAACCCCTTCACCAGCAATGAAATATCTCCCAACCCACAATCCAGCAAGATGCGGTACGGCCCCATTCGTACCACTAAACACACGCCCTCATCATTATGCTGGACGCTATAAGGCAAACATTCTAATTCGGTAGTTTCCTCCCCAGCATCAATCCGAGAGGACGAAAGATTATCCCTCATAATTCTCCTCCCCTCTAGCCTCATTGTTATGGACATATCCCAAAAGCCAAAAATTACGGGGTTTGCTTGTTTTTTGACTTCGGGGTAAGTCTCATTTTGCACCCCTTCACCCTGAAATTGCGGATTTTTGATGGGGGAGGACACCTCCGCCGAACCCGCACTGGTTCGGAAAAGTTGGGTACTGAGAAGCCCTCAAATTATGGGCTAGGGGAGTTTTCCTCTTGTCTATGTTCCTTTCCGATGCTCTAAAGCTCTTTCAATGTGCAGAGCCATTGCCATGATAATTGTCGGAATCATAAAAGCCATTTTTTGTGCCGAAAAACAAGCACAAAACTGTAAATATGACTGTTAATCCCACCAAAATCAGCTTTACGTCCATTGGTTTGCTACTCTTTACTAAAGACTTCCATCATATTAATAGGGTGCTTCTGCATCAATGCGGAAACACTAGAAAATCTTTACTATGCTTAGGTTGATTAGCTAATAGGTAAATCTACCGCAATAAGTCAGATTGTAGACTCTTTCGTCTCACCTGTCTATCTATCTGTATACCATTCTTAGCATTACTGTGTACATCAACCTGGGTTAATAAAAGTTTGCTATTTAACCATTTGAGTACATCTTAAAAGTAGGTCTTCGTAAATATTTATCATCAAGATAAGGCGGGAGGCAGGAAAAAAGAGAGTTTTAGCTTAATTAACTTTTCTTAATATATTTTTGTCTTTTTACTAACTTAGTAATGTATTACTAATGTTTTATTTGCAATATCTATTTGTATTCATTCTTTTATTTAATTTACCTATATAGGCACTCTGATAAAAAAACAGGGAAGAAGACATCAAGTCTACGGACTTTCTTCAACCATCAAATAAAAGTCCTATAGCTGTTGAACCAAATATCTCGCTCATTCAGCGTGAAGCATAATGCTTCTTTCTGGCAATTTGTTGTACTTAAAAATATTTATACATTTTACTCTATATCTTACTTAATATATTTTGTATTTAAAATATAAGTAACCTTATATTTAGTATATCGACTTTATTTATATAAAACATACAAACACTTAAATGTTTAAACATTTAAATTGCATCTAAACATCTAGATGCAAAATGTCCAGATGTTTGAATATGCAGTAGAATTCTGAGAACTATTTGCTGATTAAACCAAAATGATTATTACGGTAGCGGCGTTTAAGGGAGGTGTAGGCAAATCAACCACAGCACTACACCTAGCTACATATCTTCAGAACCTAGCTGATACACTGCTTGTAGATGGCGACCTCAACCGCAGTGCTTTGGATTGGTCTAACCGAGGTTGTTTACCATTCAAAGTTGCTGATGAACAGCGGGGGATACACTTGGCTAAACTCTATGAACATATTGTGATTGATACTCCAGCCAGACCAGACCCAGATGAGTTGAAAACTATTGCTCAGGGATGCGATTTGCTAGTTATTCCTACTACTCCTGATGCGATCGCTTTAGCTGCAACAATGCAAATGGTGGAGTCTATCAAGCAATACAAAACTAATTATCGCATTTTGTTGACGCTGATTCCTCCAAATCCCAATAAGGCGGGAGAAGAAGCACGAACAGCGTTGTTAAACGCTGGGTTACCTGTATTCAAATCTGGTATTCGTCGCCTAGCTGTATTCCAACGTGCAGCTTTAGAAGGAGTACCAGTGAATGCCGTGAAAGATTCCTATGCTCAAATTGCTTGGCGGTGTTACGCTGAGGCTGGAAAAGAAATATTGGAAAATTTAATAACAGTCAAGGGTCAAGGGTCAAAATAATTTGTAGTTATACTATTTTTTCACAATCATCTAATTCTCACTCTGCTGTCAAGATTTTCCTTCATAGCTTTAAAGAAAGTTGGATTCATCAGATTAAAACTTTTGACTTTTGAGTACAGACGCGATTAATCATGTCTCTGTGGCTTTTAACTTTTTGACTATTAACTAAATAAGGAGAAATTAATTTTGAATAAGAAGAAAAATAGCCGTTTTGATGAACTAATTGATGCTGCGCGCAGCCGTCAACAACGAGACAACCCACAGCTAATAGAAGATAAGCCAACTTCTTTAAGCAAAAGTACCGACCCTGAATATATTCGCACAACTATCTATCTGCCTAAGCAGCTGCATCGAAAATTGAAAGCAGCAGCCGCTTTTCAGGAACGACAGATGAGCGACATTATGACAGAGTTGGTTGAGCAATGGCTTTTATCTAATGGGGGATTGGGGACTGGGGATTAGGGATTGGGTAATGGGTAATTGGTAATTGGTAATTGGTAATTCGTACAAACACCAAACACCAAAACTAAAGCACAATTTCCTCGCCTCGTTCGGTGAAGCGTACTTCTTTAATCTTCCATTGAGGATTGCTGGTGAGGGTTTTACGAAGGCTACCAAACATGGCAAACTGTTCACAACTAGAAAGAGAGGCTATTTGCCGTTTAGAGTTGGGCGCTACTCGCAAATCAACGGTAGCAACGCCATTTTTGAGGTTAACGCGGTAACTAGATAAGTTAAAGTCTCCTGTATCTCTTTGCTCTAAAATCTTACTCACCGCACCTTCTACAGGCTCATCTGCTGGTACTGCTACTTTTTGGGGAATTAGTTGTTGGCATTGCGTGTCACTTGTGTATAGGGTGACATTGGTAGTTTTACCTGTAGCAGCTTGCTCTGTAGGAGAGGCTTTTGCGGATGGTGTCTCAGTCGTAGTTGTAGCAGGTGTGCTTTCGGTGGTTGCTTTGGGCGAAGGTACGCCAATATTGTCAGATTTAGCCCTCAGTTGAGCCATGCTGGGTGTTTGACTGGGGGAGGGTACTGATTCAATGTTTGATGTTACAGTGGGCGCTGGCGACTCGCTAGCGGTATCCTGAGTAGAGCTAGGATTAGAACTACAACTGCTGATGCTGGTTGCGATCGCCACAGCAAATAATGGTAAAACATATCTTTTAGTTATGCTCATCATGTTATACACCCTTTAAAGTTGTTGCTTTGAAGTTGTGAGGTTGTTGTTATTAACTTCAGTGTTATTGTTTTCAGTTCCGTATAAATTAGCGAGATTTGAATTAGATTTATCCAAGCTTAATTTTGCTAGTAAAATTGCTGATATTTAAAACCATTCCCCCAATTCTGCCTTAAATTGTCAGTACTTTCCTCGATGCCAGAAAAGCTTATGTCTAACAATGAAGCCAGTACATACGATATCCGTAATGCTGAGTACGATGGGATTGCAATTGATACTTGGGAACCAGCCAAGTGGAAGCAATGGAAAGCCAAACATTCACCATCTGACGAAAATGTGAAGATGGAGCGTGAATATCTCAGGATAAAACACGCGGTTGGGCAAGCTAACTTGGCATTAAGTTTGGATAAGGTGAAGGTTAAACTTAAGCTTACTAGTGCTAAAACTATCGGTTTACAAGGGACTTTTCCCTGTAGGCCTGGGGATGTAGGAAAAAATGGTAGTCCAAGTAAGCAGTATACCATTTCGTTTGGTTTTGCTGCTAATGATATTGGTGTAAAAACGGCAGTAGTTAAAGCCCGAGAATTAGATTTATCACTAATTACCAAACAATTCCAGTGGACACCAGAATTACTTGGGAAGCAAGCACAAAAAATTGCGTTACCAGCACCAGAAGATTCTGCCAAACTCATCAGTGAATTGATTCAAGAGTATGAGCGGGAGTTTTGGAAAACCCATGAGAAAAATCGCCAAGGAATCCGCACTTGGGAAACTCATTATATTAGACATCTAAAAAAGCTACCCCCAGATGAGCCAATGTCTTCATCAGCTTTAGAAAAAGCATTGGAAAAAACCAAACCTAATACATCTGGGCGGTTTTTCTTAGCATGGCAATTGAAGAAATTTTGCGAATTTTGCGGTATTAATGGCTTAAAAACAATTGATGCTTATGCTACACCTAAGCCTTATCCTAGTATTCGCAAAGTACCTACAGATGAGGAAATTATTCAAGGATTTAATAAAATTGGGATGCCATTATCGGCATTCGCTACTAAGGAGAATATTACAAAACCGGAACAATGGCAATGGGCTTACGGAATGTTAGCAACTTACGGTTTAAGACCCCATGAATTATATGCCATTGATATAGAAGCGTTTACTCATCCTCACAATACTTTTCATTTAGTAACATTAAATCCGCGATTGACAGAAGGTACTAAAACTGGTGAGCGTAGTTGTGGAATTCCGCCTTTATATCCCCATTGGATAGAATTATTTGATTTAAAAAATGTCAAGTTTCCTTACAATGAAGGTAAGCTCAGTAATAAAACAGCAAAGCTTTACATCAGATTTAGAGCGACAAATATTGGGTTTAGACCATACGAATTACGTCACGCTTATGCTATCCGTGGACATCGGTTGCAAGTCCCCATTAAAACGATGTCTGATTACATGGGGCATACAGTACAAGAGCATACTAAAACATATCAAAGATGGATGAATGAGGATGCTAATTTAGAGATTTATCGTGAAGTTGTCATTCATCGCCAAGGTACAAGTAAGGAAGCTTTAAAGGCTAGAATTGCAGAATTGGAAGCAGAAAATCAGGCGATTAAGGCTGAGAATGCGACGCTGAAAGCGTTGCTTATTCAACATCAGTTGGGTGAGGTAATGGGTAATTAGTCATTAGTCATTAGTCATT
The DNA here is from genome assembly GCF_025677855.1 of Tolypothrix sp. PCC 7601. Classification (NCBI taxonomy): domain Bacteria; kingdom Bacillati; phylum Cyanobacteriota; class Cyanophyceae; order Nostocales; family Tolypothrichaceae; genus Tolypothrix; species Tolypothrix sp. PCC 7601. The sequence continues at coordinate 8,872,719 of NZ_CP064879.1, read as the reverse complement.
AGTCATTAGTCATTAGTCATTAGTCATTAGTCATTAGTCATTAGTCATTAGTCATTAGTCATTAGTCATTAGTCATTAGTCATTAGTCATTAGTCATTAGTCATTAGTCATTAGTCATTAGTCATTAGTCATTAGTCATTAGTCATTAGTCATTAGTCATTAGTCATTAGTCATTAGTCATTGGGTGTTTGTTATTTCTCCCTCATCTCCCATTATCTATGCCCAATGCCCTATGCCCAATGCCCTATGCCCATTTCCCAGTCATAATGTTGTTTACTGCGTGGAATTGGGAAGACTAAGTACTAATGTTAACTTCATCTTCCTAGCTAGCAAGTGACAAATCTATGACTTGCAATCTGATTACTGTAGATAAAAATACTTATGAATCTCTACAACAGGAACTGACAGAACTGCGTCAGAGAGTGGGGTCTAATCACTGCTTCAGTTCGCTAAAATCTCGCCAGCAGATGCAGTTATTTATAGAATACACTCCAGCTGCGATCGCTGTTTTTGACCTTGAGATGCGCTACTTGTTAGTTAGTCGGCGTTGGCGAGAGGATTATAGCTTAGGCGATGAAGAGATTATTGGGCGTTCTCATTATGAAGTTTTTCCAGAAATTTCCCAGAATTGGCGAGAAATTCACCAACGCTGTTTAGCAGGTGCTATTGAGAAATCTGAAGAAGATATCTTCATTCGTGCCAATGGTACTACTGAATGGGTGAAGTGGGAGATACATCCTTGGCATGAAGAATCTGGTGCAGTGGGTGGCATTATTATGTTTACCGAAGTGATTACCACTCGCAAACAGACAGAAGCAGAACTGAAACGACTTAATGAAGAATTAGAAGCCAGAGTTGAGGAACGCACAGCAGAGTTGCGTCATAGTGAAGCTAGGTTGCAACGACTGGCAGATAATGTACCAGGGATGCTTTATGAATTTTGCCTTCAACCCGATGGTACAGGGTATTTTCCCTACGCATCTTCACGATGTCGAGATATTCTCGAACTAGAACCAGAAGAAATTAAAGAAGACGCATCCTTCGCATTTAGCCTAATTTATCCTGATGATGTTGTAAAAGTACAACAAGCAATTGCTGAATCTGCCCAAACTCTGCAAGACTTTGACTGCGAGTGGCGGATGATGACCCTTACTGGTAAAAAGAAATGGATTAAGGCTTTCTCTCATCCAGAACTTCAAAGAGATGGTGAGGTGATTTGGTATGGTTGCTTATTTGATATTAGCGATAACCAAAAAACCCAGCAAAAACTGCAATCACAGGCACAATTTTTGCAAAGCATCTGGGAAGGTGTAGATTATGGCATCTTTGTCTTAGATGTTTTAGATGATGGTGCAGAGTTTCGTTATGTAAAATTCAATCCTGCTATCCTCCAACTCAGCCCCATGCCGTTAGAATCTTTTGTAGGGCGAACAATGGCAGCTGCATTACCTGCTGATATGGCATATTACTATCGCCAGCGTTATCAAGAGTGCATTAAGTTACGCAAGAGTATATTTTTTGAGGAATCTTTCTGGCATAATAACCAAGAAAATTGGTGGTTATTAAATATCACGCCCCTGTTTGATAACAACTCACAAATTACTCAACTAGTTGTCACGACAACAGAGATCACAGAACACAAACAAGCTGAACAAGAACGGCAAATTTTTGTTTCGTTGATTGAAAATAGTAGCGACTTTATTGGTTTTGCATCTTTGGAAGGTAAAGCATTATTTTTGAATGAAGCCGGACGAAATATTGTAGGCATTGAAAGTTTGGAGTTTGTCAAAAATTCTAACATTATTGACTATATATTTCCCGATGATAGACAATACTTACTCCAGGAGGTTTTACCGATAGTTATAAAACAAGGAATGTGGCAAGGTGAATTGCATTTTCGACATTTCCAAACAGAAAAAGCTATTTCTGTTGATTACAATATGTTTGTGATTAAAAATCCTGAAACTGCAGAGCCTATGTGCTTTGCTACCATTACGCGTGATGCTAGCAAACGCAAAGAGGCAGAAACTAAATTACAAGAGCAAGAGCAGTTTTTACGGAGTATTTATGATGGTGTTCCTCAAGTTATATTTGTAGTTAATGTTTTAGAAAATGGTGAATTTCGTTTTGCTGGTTGTAATTCATCAGCAGAAAAAAGCATAGGAATAAATCATGCCAAAATTATTGGCAAAACTCCCGAAGAATTGCTGGGAACGATTGAAGGCACATTAGTGCGTCAGCGTTATCAAAGCTGTATAGATGCTGGTAAAGAAACTACTTATGAAGAGTGCTTAACTTTCGATGAACAAGAGAAATGGTGGTTTACCACACTCAATCCTCTGATAAATAACGAAGGAAGAATTTATCAAATTGTCGGTACAACTTGGGATATTACTGAGCGTAAACAAGCCGAAGAAGCGCTGCAAGCTAGTCAACACTTCATTCAACGTATAGCAGATTCTTCGCCTAATATTCTCTACATTTTCGATTTAGAAGAACAGCGCAATATTTACGCCAATCAAGAACTTGAAACGCTTCTGGGTTACTCTAATACAGAAATTCAACAACTGGGAGATAATCTGCTTCCGGTGATTATGCATCCAGATGATCGAGAAAGAGTCAGCCTTCACCATCAGCAATTTCTTACCAGCAAAGATGGTGATATTGTGGAGATTGAATTTCGTGTTAGACGTGTAAATGGTGAATGGTGCTGGCTTTACTGTCGAGAAACACCATTTAACCGCAATGAACAGGGAGATATCAAGCAAATTTTGGGTGTATCAACTGATATTACTGAACGCAAACAAACCGAAATTCAATTACAAGCACAAGCACAAAACTTAGAAAACACTCTGCGCGAACTCCAACGCACCCAAGCGCAACTCATTCACAGCGAGAAAATGTCATCTGTGGGGAATATGGTTGCTGGTGTCGCCCATGAGATTAATAATCCGGTAAATTTCATTCATGGTAATCTCATTCCTGCTAGTGAATATGTTGAAGATTTATTACATTTGCTGGAATTATATGAACAATATTACCCTGAGCCAGCCGCAGAAATTCAAGCAGAAATTGATGATATGGAGCTTGATTTCCTCAAGGAAGATTTAATTAAGTTGCTCCAATCTATGCGGATAGGAACCCAACGTATCCGGGAGATTGTACTATCTTTACGGAATTTTTCACGCTTAGATGAAGCAGAATTTAAGCTGGTGAATGTCCATGAAGGTTTGGATAGTACTCTGATGATTCTGCACCATCGCTTGAAAGCGAAAGCAGATAATTCTGAAATTGCAGTAATTAAAGAATATGGCAAATTACCCTTAGTCGATTGCTATCCTGGACAACTCAATCAGGTATTTATGAATATTATGAGTAATGCAATTGACGCTTTAGAAGATTCCCTGTCCAGTAATGGCGAAGAAAAAACAAGTCCCCACATTCGCATTCGGACAGAAGCTGTTAATAGTAATCTTGTAGCTATTCACATTGCAGATAATGGTAAGGGAATTCCCCCAGGAATAGTTTCTAAATTATTTGACCCTTTCTTTACTACTAAAGATGTGGGTAAGGGAACCGGATTAGGATTATCTATTAGTTACCAAATTGTAGTAGATAGACATGGTGGTAAATTATATTGTAATTCCGTACCAGGAAAGGGCGCAGAATTTGTGATTGAAATTCCGATTACGCAACCAGAAATGCCAACGTAATTAAGTATCCTCACAAAGTTACAGGTGCGTTAGCCTCCGGCAGGTTGAAAATGAAATATGATGAAGTTGGTACTAGTTAGGTGAAATCTAGAAACGAGGGTAGTTATGTTACTTCAACTCAACCAGCTAGTTGTACCTGTCGGTCATCAGTTGTTGATTAAAAATATATCTTGGTCAGTATACAAAAATATTTTGGCGGAATTGGGTGAGAACCGCAATTCTCGTATATCATACAGTCAAGGAATGTTAGAAATCATGGCTCCATTACCAGAGCATGAGGTAGCGAAAGTTATTATTGGGGACTTAGTAAAGGCTCTACTAGAAGAACTTGATATAGAATTTTGGAGTTTGGGTTCTACCACTTTTGATCAAGAAAAAATGGATACTGGAGTAGAACCTGATGATTGTTTCTACATTCAAAATGAAGCGGCTGTACGCGGTAAAGATAGAATTGATTTAACAGTTGATCCACTACCAGATTTAGCAATTGAAATTGATATTACTTCTCGCACTCGGTTTAATAATTATGAGGTATTGGGTGTGCCGGAATTATGGCGCTGGAATGGTAATCGCCTAGAAATTAATGTGATGATTAATGGTAAATATGTAGCTTCTACTACTAGTAATGTTTTTCCCAATTTAGCGATTGCTCAAATTATTCCTGAGTACTTAATGCGGAGTAAAGTTGAAGGGAGAAACGCTACTATGAAGGCTTTTCGAGCTTGGGTAAGAGAGCAAAACTCCCTAATGTACGCCCGATAAATTCCCACTTATCAGCTCTGACTTAGGCGAGTACTCACGCTACAGCCACCGCAACCACGCGAAAACCAACATCGGTGAAACTATCCACCCGTACGTTGGTGCTGCGAAAAGCAGACCTACAAAACCTAACTAGTTCGTGCCAAGAACCGCCACGCAGCAACCTATACCTATAATCATTATCGTTACTACTCAGCCATGCACTCCCGTCTTTGGGCGCTTCGTAATAGTTATTATGATATGTATCTATACACCATTCCCATGTATTGCCATGCATATCGTATAAACCGAAAGAGTTTGGCGGAAATCTTCCAACAGTTGTTGTTTCGTTACGATATTCACCTTTGGATGCAGAGGAGTAAGGGTAATTGCCGTTGTAGTTAACTAAATCAGTAGTAATAGTTTCACCAAAATAAAACGGTGTTTTGGTTCCTGCACGACAAGCATATTCCCATTCAGCTTCGCTGGGTAATCGATAGGTGCGTCCTGTATTTTGGCTCAACTTTTGGCAAAATTCCACAGCATCATTCCAACTAACTTGTTCTACTGGTCGTGTTTCGCCTTGGAAATAAGAAGGATTTTTCCCGGTAATTGTTTGATATTGCGCCTGTGTAACTTCATATTTACCCATGAAGAAGCCAGGAATTGTTACCTGATGCTGTGGACCTTCATCATCTCTTCTTTCTGCTTCCTCTACTGGCGAACCCATTGTAAAGGTTCCCCCTGGTATCTTTACCATTTCCAAGGTGACACCATTACCCAAATTTTCGACAAAGTATTTCGCTTCACCCTTGCTGGTTTGAGCGGGTTTTCCCTTTGCATCTACTGTCACCACATCAAATTTAAAAGTTTGTAAGCGATTTTGTGAGACGGGAGACTGGGTAACAGAACTAGTTGGTGTTGTTGGAGATTTCGTTGTTTTACCTGTACTCTGTGTTGGTAGAGAATTGTCTTTTGAACCAGATAACAACCGTTCTTTGATAATCGCCAAACCAAACCCAGCACCCATCAATCCGACAGTTTGAATTACTCTCCGCCGTGATGGGGTTGAGGGAGGTGGTGGTGTGAGTGCTTGTAATACTTCTGCGGCTGTGGGATAGCGATCGCGAAAATGATAACTCACCATTTTGTTTAAAATATCAGCTAGGCGATCACTAACTTTTGTCTGATTTCGCCAAATCACTTCGCCATCAGTGGGATTTTTTGAGATTTGGTGTGGCTGTATCCCTGTTAAAGCATAAATTCCCAACATTCCTACAGCATGAACATCGCTGCATAATTTTGGTTGTCCATCTGCTTGTTCACTTGGCATATAGCCAGGTGTCCCAATAGCAACTGTAGCACTGGTTTGTCCTTGGGCATTTACTGTCATACTTTCTTTAACTGCACCAAAGTCAATCAGTACAATCTTGCCATCTTGACGACGACGCATGATATTTTGCGGTTTGATGTCGCGGTGAATGATATTCTGCTGATGAACTACCGCCAAAATTTCTAAAATTTCTTATAATAGCTTAGTTACCTCACCCTCACTAAGCTGCTTACCTGGCGCAATTTCTTTACTCAAGTCTTCACCATCAACAAATTCTTGCACTAGATAAAATTCGCCATTTTCTTCAAAGTGAGCAAAGAGTTTGGGGATTTGGTTGTGTAGGTTGCCTAATCTGTATAATGCTTCTGCTTCACTATTAAATAACCGTTTAGCTATTGGCAAATCGGCTGGATTCAGGTTTTTTGGTTTTAGGTGTTTGACAACGCAAAAAGGACGGTTGGGTAAATCCAAATCTTGTGCTAGATATGTGTCTCCAAATCCACCACTTCCTATTAGTCGGAGGATTTTGTAGCGCTTGCGGAGAACTGCACCGATTAACATCAGGTTTACCCGATAGGATTTGAATTAGGTAAATTTTCCCAGATATATAGTGAATATAGCAAGCTGATACTCTAAAAAGTGCAATTTCTAGGCGTGACAGCTTAAACTATTTATCCCGCTAGGCATATTTTAACGGTTGTAGTCAATCATACTGGTGAATGCGATCGCCCAATTTTTTGCCATCTCACTTTGATTCTGGGCGTTTGAATGTCAGTTTGATTGCGCCTTTACCGCTAGCTTTTGCACCGCTACCAATTAACTTGACTTCTCCCTCACCGCTAATTTCTACCGAAAGTTCAATTTCTTCTAGCCGCATCCCAGAGTTACCTTGAGCTTGTTGTTCTGCACGGCTGAATAAGCGTCCTACCACCTGCAGAAAGTGAGACATTTCTTGCTCTAATTTCTGTGCGCTAACTTTAACTGCATCTCCAGGTGCTTTGGTACCTGTGGTTTCTCTGGTTTCGTCTCCCCAGTCACCACCTCTAAAAGTCACGCCTTTAGTACCATCAGGAATCGATATTTGCGGGGTGTCGTCGGTGACAATCCAAATGCTGTCTGAAGGTGTTTCTGGCATAGCTTTTCAGTGTTTATCTAAGATTTTATCAAAATACTATACAACGATATTAATGGTGATTTCAGAAATATGTCACTCGTTTTGTTGCTGGAGTAAATTTTTCTCACGCAGAGGCGCAGAGGCGCAAAGAAAAATTTTTGAGGTTTAGTTTGTTTGATTGAGATTTTAAAATGCTCTATTTGCTTCTGCATTTAGAAATATAATTAGCTTTCACCTAAATTTTCATTTATCGACATCTTCAGAGAAAATGATTAAAGTCAGATTTTCTGAAATTTTATATTGCTGCTTTTACCTACCATGCTTGAGTTCGTTTACAACCTGTATGTGTTGATTTCCTCTGTCGGTGAGATGAAATGCGATTTCTCATCGCTATATCATATTTTATATTTTAAGTCAATTGCTTTTGGGGTAAAATGGGTCAAAAATGGGTAGTAAAAAGTAAGAAAAAAGTAAGAAATGGATTTTTGTAGAAACGCTAGAAACTAGATATAGAGAGGAAAAGAGATGGTGCGACCGCGCAAGGTCTTTGCTCAACATTGGCTCAAAAGTGAGAAGGCTCTGGACGCAATCGTGCAGGCGGCGGAGTGTCAGGAGGGCGATCGCGTTCTGGAGATTGGCCCTGGTACAGGTATCCTGACGCGGCGTTTGTTACCTTTGGTGCAATCTTTGGTGGCTGTAGAAATCGATAGAGATTTGTGCGATTTATTAGCAAAGCAACTGGGTAAAAGAGAAAATTTTCTGCTGCTGCAAGGTGATTTTTTGACTTTGGATGTACAAGGAAATTTAGCAGCATTTCCTAAGTTTCAAAATCAAAATAAAGTAGTTGCGAATATACCTTATAACATCACAGGCCCAATAATCGAAAAACTGCTAGGAACGATTGCGAATCCTAACCCTAAACCCTTTGATTCAATAGTATTATTAGTGCAGAAAGAAGTAGCAGAAAGGTTATATGCAAAAGCAGGTTCAAAAAGCTTTGGAGCATTAAGTGTCAGGGTACAATATTTGGCAGAATGTGAGTTAATTTGTACAGTTCCAGCTAGTGCATTTCATCCACCACCAAAAGTAGATTCCGCAGTCGTAAGGTTACGTCCAAGACCAATAGAAACCCCAGCCATTGACCCGCGTAAATTCGAGAATTTGATTAAACTGGGGTTTGGCGCGAAGCGAAAAATGTTACGAAATAATTTACAACCAGTAGTAGAACGCGATCGCTTGACCCACTTACTGGAACAATTAGAGATAAATCCCCAGGTACGCGCTGAAGACCTCAGTGTATCCCAGTGGGTAACTCTAGCTAATCAGTTACTTTTAACCAATGATTGAGAAGGTTTTGGCGAACAATCCAAAATCTCAAATCCCAAATCTAAAATTGTTATGCGTTCCTACACCCTCATTGCCCCTGCTAAAATCAACTTGTATTTGGAAATCATCGGCGATCGCCCGGATGGATTTCATGAGTTAGCGATGATCCTGCAAAGTATCGACTTAGCTGACCAAATTAGCGTGCGTTCTCTCAGCACCGATACGATTCGCGTTCACAGTCACCACCCACAAGTACCCACAGATAAAACTAATCTGGCCTATCGGGCGGCGGAATTAATGGTAAAAGAATTTCCCGATAGCTTTGCGAGATTTGGCGGCGTGGAAATTACTATTGATAAACATATTCCTGTAGCGGCTGGGTTAGCTGGTGGTTCCACAAACGCCGCTGCTGTGTTGGTGGGAATAGATTTACTTTGGAATTTGGGACTAACTCAATCAGAATTAGAAGAACTAGGCGCGGTTCTGGGTTCAGATGTCCCCTTCTGTATCGCGGGGGGGACAGTGATTGCGACAGGAAGAGGCGAACAACTTTCCCCGTTACCAAACTTAGACAACATATATATAGTATTAGGCAAATATCGCAGCCTAGAAGTTTCTACAGCTTGGGCGTACAAAACCTATCGCCAGCAGTTTGGTAGCACCTATATTAAAGATACCGCCAGCTTAATTGCCCGTGCCAGTGCAGTACATTCCGGGCCGATAGTCAGAGCGATCGCCAATAAAGATACAGCAGACATCGCCAAAAAAATGCATAATGACTTAGAGCGTGTCGTGTTACCTGAGTATCCCCAAGTTTTGCAACTGCGAGAATTATTTGCATCTCAACCAGGGGTTTTAGGAACAATGATGTCTGGTTCTGGCCCGTCAGTTTTTGCTTTGGTCGAATCGCAACAACAAGCCGAAGTCATCAAGCAGCAAATTCGCGCCACAATTCCCAATGAAGATTTAGAATTGTTCGTGACGCGGATGACTACACATGGAATCAAAATCGCCTCTTCAGTTTAAGGATTATTAATCCCAAATCCCAAATCCCAAATCCAAAATTGTATGACTGACCCCAACTCCCTTCCCCAACCAGAAACTTCCACCCCAGAAACAATGAATCCGTTACGCTGTGTAACCGGAGCGATCATTTCTGGTGGATTAGGATATGCAATCTATTCGCTGATGATTTCAATCGCCACAAATTTTGCAAGTAAACCTATCCATTCCGATAACCAATTAGTAGTCAGAATTACTTCCGCAGTTCGGACATTGGTAGTCGGTGTATTCGCCTTGGGTGCGGGAGTATTTGGTATAGTTGCTCTGGGTTTATTAGCTTTAGCTGTGCAAATGGTAGTGCAAAAACTGACAAAGGCGAAGGAAGGTTAATGCGTAATTCGTAATTACAAATAAATAGGACTTACGCAACGCCGATAATTTCATTGCGACCGAAACGAAGTGTAGAGAAGCAATCCCAGCATCAGGAGAGATTACTTTCCTATCGCTCGTCATGATAGAGTTACTTGATTTTTGCGTAAGTCAAAAAATACTGATGGTAGAAGCTTGAATAAAAAATGGTATTTGGTTAGCTAGTTCCCAGAAGCTCAACTTTGTGACCTTACCAAGCCACCTGTAGATGAGGGGGAATGAAGAACAAAAATTACGTAGCTTGCTAGTTGCACCCTTGGTGAAGATTACGAATTACGAATTTTGAATTGTGCTCGGTCTAAACAAGCTTGGAATTTTTGCGCGAGTACCTGTACATGAGGTTCCAGAATCAGGGAAGCGTGGGAGCCGGGGACATCATAAAGTTCCACACCACCAGCCGCTAACCGACCCCAGCCTAATTCTCGGTCAACATCTAAGCCAACATTTTGCTGACTGGCGCGGAAGAGAGTTACTTGACCCGAGTAGATTGAGGGAATATAACTCTTACCAGCTTGATTATTGGCTAACGCTACTTCCAACAACCGCAGGTCTGGGAGCGATCGCTTGAGATAACGCAGGTAAAATTTATAAAACATACTCATCTTCCCAATCTGAAAATGCCAAGCTAATCTTTCCCACACATAAGTTAGCTGGTCTTGAATCTTCAAATTCAACAGTTTGCGGAGATGGAAAAAGTTTGCCTCATGGGAATTGGGAATTGGTTTCGCATAACCAGGCGATGAAACATCAAATATAGCAACGAGGGCAATTTCTTCACCTTGCGCTTTCAGTTGTTGGGCGATTTCAAAGCCGATAATCCCACCAAAGGAATAACCACCAAGATAATAGGGGCCATGCGGTTGCATCTGGCGTATTTCTTGGATGTAGTTAGCAGCCATTTGCCTCAAATCAGTGATGGGTGCTTGTTGACCATCAAGTCCCTTGGCTTGCAAAGCATAAATCGGTTGTTCGGGGTGCAAATAACGTGCAAAATCTCGATACAACAGGACATTACCCCAAACAGCATGAATCAAAAATAGGGGTGGCCTGGAACCTTGAGGATGAATTGCTACCAGAGATGAGCTAGATGCTGAAGATTTCGCTTGACTAAGAACAGCAGCAAATTGCTCAATAGTGGGTGCTGGAACCAGGGTAGATAAAGGCAGACTGTAGCCTAATTTCTGCTCAATTTTGTTGAACAGGGTAACCGCCAGCAAAGAGTCGCCACCTAAAGCAAAGAAATTATCGTAAATTCCCACCTGTTGCAGATTGAGAACCTCAGCCCAAATTTGAGCTAATGCTTTTTCTAGTTCAGTTCTGGGTGCAACGAAATTAGTCTTCAATTCTTTTTGCAGCTTTTTGGCTAAACCAATTCGCTGCAGTTTACCTGTGGAACCCTTGGGAATATCTTCCACAAATAATATTTGATTGGGCACCTTAAACCCAGCCAGCTTGCTAGCGACAAATTCACGCAGTTCTTTGTCGGTCACAGTAGCATTCTCATGTACGACAATAGCGGCTGCTAAATCCTCTCCGAGAGTGGGATGAGGAACAGCAAAAGCTACAGCTTGAGCGACTGCTGGATGCTCTAAGAGAATGTCATCAATTTCCCGAGGCGCGATTTTTTCGCCACCGCGATTAATTTGTTCCTTCAGTCTACCTGTTAAAAACAGGTAACCTTCATCATCAAGATAGCCTTGGTCACCGCTTCTAAACCAGCCATTGAGAAAGGAGTTTTGATTAGCTACAGGATTATTTTCATAACCATGCATCACATGGCCGCCCTGAACTACAATCTCTCCAATTTCATGAGGTGGCAATAAATTACCAGTTGCATCCATAATGCCTAGTTTCATCCCAGTGGCAATACCGACAGAACCAGGTTTACGCTGACGCGGTGGTAATGGATTGAGGGTAATAATACAGCCAGTCTCGGTCATACCGTAACCTTCGAGTATGGGAGCTTGGAATAATTCCTCTATCGCTCTCATCACTGGTCTTGGTAAAGCCGCACCACCAGAACGAATAAATCGCAACTTGGGAATGTTCTTGATATTGTTCTGAGTCGCCGCATTTAAAACTGCTTGATGAATAGTAGGAACCGATGAATACCAAGTAACTTGTAAATTTTGCAGCCAGTCAAAAAACTGCAAACTATCAAATCCCGCCGCGCAAGCAACACTCCCACCAGCAGCAATGGAAGAGAGAATTGATATAAATAACCCCTGTACGTGGAACAGGGGCATAACATTCAAACAACAATCATTGGGTTCTAACTCCAGCGCCTTTTTAATAATGTCTGCGGCGATATATAAATTAGCCTGGGTTAGGGGCACTATTTTCGGTCTGACTGTGGTTCCTGATGTATGCAATACTAGGGCGGTATCTTCATTTTTACTGTGAGTGGGTTTGATTGGCGGTAAATGAGTTTCACCGCTGAGTTCAAAAATTCCGGCTTCAGCTTCTAGCTTTGGTGTCAGTTCAATAATGGGAATCTGGCGAGCTGCTGCAACTTCTCTGACGATGGAATCTATGCCAGATTGCACAATCAAAGCTTTAGCATTCAAATCATCCAGATAAAATTCAAATTGCTCGGCACTATAAGCAGGATTAAGCGGCGCGCTAGTGGCACAGGCGGCTACAGTTAAGAAAGCAGCAGCCATTTCCGGGCCATTGGGCAGTACAATAGCAACGCGATCGCCTACTCCCAAACCCAAGGTATTTAAGGTTGTCCGAATATCTTGGAGGTGTTCATAAAGACGAGCGTATGTCAAAGGTAGACGGCCAGGAGCTGCTATGGCTCTGGCTCCTGGGTTTTGCCTCACACCATCTATAATTAACTGCTCAATTGTCAAATTTGTGGAAGTACCAAAGATTGACGTGGCTCTGTCTTGTAAGTCTTGTATTGCCATTGGTCTTTCGTGTACTTAGGTATATATAGCTAATTGCAATTTTTTTGCAAAAGCTACTATATAGATATACAGCCAATAAGCGTATAATTTTTTATCTTTATCAACGCTTTAAAACGTAAGTACTGTAATTACGTAATTTATAAAGTTAGTATAAAGAGAATTCACCTTGATGATGTTGCTAACAGAGCGATCGCACAATGGATAATTTTAATTTGATTAACTATACGTTCTAGTTCTGCAAAAACCGGAGTTTGTTCGCGGACAGCTTGTAATGTTGGTGTCACAATGTGGGGATCGATGGTAATTTCTGAGATTCGCGCCATATACAACTGCTCGGTTTGCTCGTGAATAGTTTCCAGATGATTATTAAGTATTGGTAAGGGTTGGGGCGTTTGTCTGTATTGCAGAGCATCGGCTAAATTCTCCAAAATTTGGATGATACTATCAGTAAATTCTGGGATTGCTGCAAATTGATACTGACCGCTAAATTCTCGCTGATGTTCCGCTAAAGTTGTTATTGAGTTATAAAAATTGCGAATATATATCATTAATGTCATCACAGGTTCGATTTCTCCCTGAACATGACGGGGTTCGCTAAACAATCTTTGAGCGGCGGCGTTGGCGTTGGCGTTCTCTAGTGCAGCTTGATGACGTAGGCTGTTGAGAGCAGCCACAGAAGTATTTTGGGAATTGAGATAGTTCGCAATTACCTGTTGAAAGTATGCAAGATTAGCGCGAATTGTTTTTGCGAGTTGGGCGGGAAGTTTTTGTCTTTCCCAACTGGGAAACAGTAAATAGCCACCAATCAGCGCTAACCCACCACCAACGCAACTATCAACAATCCGCAATAATCCTACCTCCCAGCCACCGGCATTAATCATATTTAGGAGTAAGATAATGGCGGGAGTCAACAGCGTGATAAACAGGGTATAACTAAGCGATCGCACTGACATGGCCGTAAACACCAGCAACAATAGAAAAAATGCGATCGCCCATTGATTGTGAATCAACAAAATTGCAGTAATGCCGATGATACTACCAAAAATTGTACTGAGTGCACGTTGCACTGTTGTCTGCGTTGTACCGCCAAAGTTAGGCTTGAGCGCCACAAGTGCTGTTAAAGTAATCCAGTAACCTCTCGGGATTTGCAATAATGAGGAAATTAATTCCGCCAAAGCAACAACCACTGCTAAACGCAACGCATGGCGGAACATCACCGAATCAAAAGTTAAGTTACACCGCAGCGTCTCCATCATCTCAGCAGTTGTCGGCGGTTTGGGTAGGGTAATATCTTGGTTGATGGGGTTACGCTGTTTTCCTTGTTGTAAATCTGTAACTATCTCAGCATCAGTATGAATTTGTTGTACCAACTGACTGAAACTGGTGGTTAACTTCCGCAAATTAACTAAATCCCAATACTCATCTCTGGGTAAATTACTGTTTTGACTGACAACTTGATTGCGTAAAATTTGCCACTCATATTCTAGTGCTTCCACAGAGCGATCTAAATCTCCCAAATGCACAGAATTTCTGCCTTTAGCGATCGCAGTTGCTAACATCTGCATAGCAATTGCCAACTGTGTCATCACCTCAGCAATTTCTCTCTGCAAACGGGAACATAACGGACTCTCAGATGCGATCGCCAACAGTTCCACCTGCGCCACCACCGAAGTAATAATTTGATTAGCATCCTCAATTAACACAAGTAACTGATTTCCCCGCAGACTAGCGCCTTTTTGAGTTGTCCAGACACTAGCCCAAGTATTGCGAGCTGCTGTTAAGTCCTGTGTGACGGTATCCTGTGCTTGGACAAATTGCTCCCCCCAATCCTCAATATCCTGGGGATGGACAACTCTCTTGCCAGCTACTTCAATAAATTTACTGAGTGAGTTGTAACATTTAGCTACAGATGCCGTGACAGGCTTCTCGGGGCGGACTACCAATAACCCTAGAGATAGCAGCGTTGTCCATGTTCCCCCAGCGAGACAAAGTAGAGAATGCAGCAGTAGCGTAGACAAATTTCCCGGTGCAGAGAATCGCGCCAAGGAAACAACAAACATAATCCCAGTGATTAAGCTGACAGAAGCTGGTACACTACCAAAAATACCCGCCAACCCAACAATAAAAATCACCAAAAACGTCATAGGAATTGCTAACCACAGAGTGCTGCTAACTAAATTGGCGATCGCAAACACCAAAGTCACGCTGATAGTAGCAGCAATCAGTGCAATTAGCTTTTGACGATATACCCCATCAACATTTACCATCCCCACAAACCAAGCTGCCATAGTCGCGATCGCACTTTCCGCCCCATGTCCTGTAAATATGCCAACGCCAATCGGCACACCAAGAATCAACAAACTACGCAATCCATTGGTAATAGCAGGCTTACCCGGCTGGAGTTGAAACTGCTGTAACAGCCAAACCACAGGACTTTGATTGGACATGATGGCAAGTATGAAGTGTTCAGTCTGAAGTAGTATGAAGTATGCAGAGAATTCCTGCTTCTACTCTAAGTACAGAATTTCCACAAACCTCTTTCCCCCCGCCCCCTACTAGTGGTTTATCGCATTAATTTTACGGCGCTGCGAGATCCCCGACTTCTTCAAGAAGTCGGGGATCTGACCCCTCACATATTCTCATAACTTTTGCGATCGCCCACTAGTCTGCCAAAGTCTTTTTGAAAGGTGGGGTAAAGTCTTTAAACCCTTCCCCCTTGACCTTTTCCCTTTACCCAATCAACACCTGTCAATATTTGTGTGTTGAACTACGACCTCCTCACTTTAAATACTTCTGCAACAAACCAATAAACACCTCTGGCATTTCCAAATGGGGTAAAATGCCAGTGTTGGCGATCGCCACAAATGCACGAATGAAATCGGGATTTAAATTTGCTAATCTTCTACCGAGTTTAATATTGGTAAATTGTGCCTTTTCGCCCCAGAAAAACACCGTGGGAATTTTGAGTTGCTGAATATATAAACTCAAATCAAAATAAAGGTCGCCTCGCAGAAATGCCAAGCCTGCAAACTTAGCATTTGGCTGTTGTGCAGAAGTTAAATAAGCTTGCACCATCTCCGAGGAGACACGTTCGGGTTTGGCAAACAAAAAACTTTGCAGAAAGTTGCGAACTGCAAATTCATTTTCCGCACCCACAGCATAAATTAAATTATCAATCAACGGCGTATTAATCAGTGGTAGCGGTAGTCTGCGTGCCACACCTTGACCAAAATCATCAAACCCAGCCGGACAAACTAAATATAAATCTTGGAATAACTCAGGCTGGGTAATTGCCAAACGAATAGCCAAAGCCGCAGTTAAAGACGAAGCCACAACTGTTACAGGCTGACGACAAGTTTGGTTAATAAATTGGGCGATCGCATTTAAATAATCTCGAATTTGATAATCCCATATTGGATGCGCCGACTCTCCCCAACCAATTAAATCTGGGGCTAATATATGGTACCTATCAGCAAAAGCTGGATAAACTTTTGACCACTCATAAGCAGAAGCACCGCCACCAAAGTTATGTAAAAATAATAGCGGTGGCAAATTTTCAGCATCAGCAATCGACCAAGGTGCAGTTGTTTGGGTATAGTAAACCATCGCCCCCAATGAGGTATGAATTACTTTGTGCCCAAAGCCAGGAGGTTGGAATTGAAGCATAAAATTAAGTATAAAGGATAAAAATTTAACTATTCAATCTTTATAGAATCGAGGAAAATCAACATTTTCATAAGTGTACCTACTTATGAATAAATAAAATTCAAAATTTGAATTTTGAATTTCTATCTCACATCCTTGGGAGTCACTTGAATAAGTTGACGCAGATTATCACCACTAATGTTATAAGCTGACCCAAAGCCTACTACAAAACGACCTTGGTTAGGAGTTAACTGAAAAATGCGAAAGTCAGCCAAACCGAGAAAAACTTCGATAATTTCACCAAATCGATTTTGAAAGCGCTCAACAATTTTCTGCCACTGCTCAGTATCTCTTTCTATTAAAGTTGCCGTACAATCAAAAGTTAAACGACGACGAGCAAAAATTTGATTTGCCTGATTTTCATCCTCAATAAATAAAACACTCACATGAGGATTGACAAGAATATTTTTAGTATGGGCAACTAATCCACTAACATAAATATAAATATTATAAGAATCATCCATTACAAAAGGAGCATAACTCGCATTAGGCATTCCCTCAGCATTAACAGTGCTAATAATGAGACTTTGAAATTGCTCAGTGAATTTTTCGTACTCAGCTTGAACTTGTTCTAGTTGGCTCATAATCCAATTACCCATTGATGAATGACAATTTGTTGAGTATTCTAACCTTGTTCGCCCCTCAGATGAAATGATGCCAGATGTGGCTTTATTGTACCTAATTTCCACACATCAGGACTTAGGCAAATAAGGGATTTCCAAGAAATAAATTCCATCTTGTGGGGCGGGCATCTTGCCCGCCATGCCACATAAACTGGGCGGACAAGATGTCCACCCCACAATACATACTGGGATATTTTTTTATTTGGAAGTCTCTAACAGATATTAATTGAAAAAATCTGCGTAGGATGCGTTAGCCATTGGCGTAACGCATCACTTAAGCAAATAACACAGATTAATTTTAGAAATACATCTAGGATGTGTTAGCCTTTGACGTAACGCCTCACCTAAATCTTGTGGCTATAAATCTGATGTAGTCAGCATCTTACCCGACCAAATTATACAAGTTCATCTAGAAAATCCGACAACACCCGGATAGATCCGCAATCTCAATCAATACGGTTCAGTTAAGAAGATTTTCTGTTGAAGCAGGTAAAGGAAGCAGAGGGAAAGAAAAAAGGCTTATTTGAACTGTATTGCCATATAAATCAATACAGTTCAGTTAAAAAAATAAATTGATAAACAACAATAATTTTGGAGGGGGTTTGGGGGACGCAACCGTCACCCAATCGGGGGTTTGGGGGAGAATCCCCCAATTGATCTAGCTATTTCCCCAACTGATAAATCAATACAGTTCAGTTAAAAAAATAAATTGATAAACAACAATAATTTTGGAGGGGGTTTGGGGGACGCAACCGTCACCCAATCGGGGGTTTGGGGGAGAATCCCCCAATTGATCTAGCTGTTTCCCCAACTGATAAATCAATACAGTTCAGTTAAAAAAATAAATTGATAACAAAACAATAATTTTGGAGGGGGTTTGGGGGACGCAACCGTCACCCAATCGGGGGTTTGGGGGAGAATCCCCCAATTGATCTAGCTGTTTCCCCAACTGACAAATCAATCACAAATGTATTGCCATCTCAATTCTAAATCCAAAATTGTCTGACTCTGGACTACCTCCACGAAAAAATCTGACAATTCAGACACCACTATCTTTTGTATTTATTTGTAACAAATATATAAGAAGCTAAACTAAAGAAAGTTATGAGGACGCAAATATGACCGACAAAAATCGTTCTCAATGGGATTTATGCAGGTTTATCAAAACCTTAACCTACTTTGAGGTTATTCCTTTGCTGAACTGGGTACAAAAATTGATTCCCGGTAATTCTCAAGAGAATGAAGATAGACCTAATGGAGGAAGAAATTTGGGTGTAATACTAGTAGCAGGTGCAACAGGTGGTGTTGGTAAACTTGTGGTTAAGCAATTACTAGAACGTGGCGAGCGGGTGCGCTGTCTTGTCCGTGATCTTGAAAAAGCCAGGACAATTCTGGGTAATGATGTTGACTTAGTAGTTGCGGATATTACCAAACCAGAAACCTTAACTCCTATAGTCATGGCGAATCTGCAAGCTGTGGTATGTTGTACCGCCGTGCGCGTCCAACCAGTAGAAGGAGATACAGCAGATAGAGCCAAATATTATCAAGGCATCAAATTTTACCAACCAGAAATCGTTGGCGATACACCCGAAAATGTCGAATATCAAGGTGTCAAAAACTTAGTAGCAGCAGCGAAAAAATATTTGCCAACACCCAATACCAAGCTGATATTTGATTTCACCAAACCATCAGCAGAATTAAAAGATATCTGGGGTGCTTTAGATGATGTAGTCATGGGTGGTGTGAGTGCCAGTAATATGCAATTTGTCGATGATACAGCATTATTTGCTGGCTATGTCTCCACCGCCAACTCCGGGGGCTTTGCTTCTGTAAGAACCAAAAATTTTGAACCACCATTTAATTTATCTGGTTATGAAGGTGTAGAATTACGCATCAGAGGCGACGGTCAACGCTATAAATTCTTTCTCCGGCCAGACACAAAATGGGATGGATTAGGATACAGTTATTCCTTCGATACTGTAGCTAATACCTGGATAGATATTCGCATTCCATTTGCCGATTTAACACCTGTATTTCGTGCCAAAACTGTTAAAGATGCACCACCAATTGACGCGAGTACCATTAGCTCATTGCAATTAATGTTAAGTAAATTTGAATATGATGGCGCATTAAATCCCAAATTTACCCCTGGTGGCTTTAGTTTGCAAGTAGAATCAATCAAAGCTTATGGTGGAACAAATTTACCGCAGTTTGTCTTAGTTAGTTCCGCAGGTGTCACCCGTCCCGGAAGACCAGGAATTAATTTAGAAGAAGAACCCCCAGCCGTGAGATTAAATGACCAATTGGGCGGAATTTTAACTTGGAAATTAAAAGGAGAAGATAGTTTAAGAACAAGCGGTATTTCTTACACAATTATTAGGCCATGTGCTTTAACACAAGAAGCAGGAGGTAAGGAATTAATCTTGGAGCAAGGTGATAATATTCGGGGAAAAATCAGCCGTGAGGATGTTGCTGAACTTTGCATCCAAGCGCTGAAACAACAAAACGCTTGTAACCGCACCTTTGAGGTCAAAGCAGGAGAAAACAGCAATAATTCTATCAATTGGCAGAGTCTATTTTCTAACTTACAGCCTGATCAATAAATCTTAGAAAGGCGAGAATAGGAAAGAAAGGGAAAAGGTAGCATAATACTTGCCGGTTAAGGGGAAAAAAAGGGAATGGGAAAAGGGAAAGAAACAACCTTTAACCCTTACCCTTTAACCTTTTCCCCAAAACCAATTTTGAGTTCAAAACGCTATCCCTTGTAGTATTGAAAGATAGCACCTTTTCCATTTTCCCCAAGCACAAAAGTAAATGAAATGTTTAACAAGCTATTATTCGCCGGGTTGTTGATAATTACGCTGTTAATGGGGATATTATCAAAACCAGCTTTATCTCAGCAGATAGAATCACGAATTAATAACTTAGAAGCAGACTTAAACCGCGTTGAATCACAGTTAAGTCAAATACAATCTCAACTCGGTCAAAGTCGCTTGTCTCCATCCCCAAGAACAACGCTTACCCCTCGTCAATCAGG
Organism: Tolypothrix sp. PCC 7601; assembly: GCF_025677855.1. Taxonomy (NCBI): domain Bacteria; kingdom Bacillati; phylum Cyanobacteriota; class Cyanophyceae; order Nostocales; family Tolypothrichaceae; genus Tolypothrix; species Tolypothrix sp. PCC 7601. The sequence goes on along the minus strand of NZ_CP064879.1, from coordinate 8,852,787 downwards.
CGGTTCTGGAAGGAATTTATCAACAGCAGAACGAGATAGAATGTTTGATAGGCTTGCAACTTTGGTTGTAGAACTCAAGCAACAAGTCAACAAATTAGAAACACGTGTCTCCAAGCTAGAATCGCGTTAATAAATTGTTCTACCCATTCACGATAATTGGGTACCCGGAAACGATAATTGAGTACCCGAAAATCATAACTAGGTACCCGGAAACGATAACTGGATACCTGGAAACGATAATTGAGTACCCGGAAACTGTAACTAGGTACCCGGAAACGATAACTGGATACCTGGAAACGATAATTGAGTACCCAAAAACGGTAACTGGGTACCCAAAAACGATAACTGGCTACCTGGAAACTGTAACTGGGTACTTGAAAACGGTAACTGGGTACCCGGAAACAATAATTGGGTACTCAAAAACCATAACTATCTTGTCAGTGGTGTCAACTTAACGTGAAACCCGCTCTTGTGCAAGGTTTCGCCCTCACCCCCAGCCCCTCTCCCACGGGGCTACGGTGTACACAGAAGTCTTGAAATCCTACCTGGAAGGGAGTTTTAAACTCAGATAAAAATCGCTCAAAACCTGTCATTGCGAGCGAAGCGTTCGCGTAGCGTCTCGCAGAGAAGCAATCGCTTGGTGCTGGGATTGCTTCGTCGTTCCTCCTCGCAATGACAATTTAAGGGGGTTGAAATCCCTGAAACGTATGTGGAGAGTACTTGTGTGTACACCGTAGCCCACGGGGAGAAGGGAGCCAGAGATTTAGTTCCCCTTCTCCTGCGGGAGAAGGGGTTAGGGGATGAGGGCGGGAGGTATTTGTACAATGCCCACCCTATATCGCTTTTAGCTAAAGTTGACAGCATAAAGTTTTAACTATGAAATAAAATAATATGTCAGTTTTGTAAGTCCTGATATACCAGGAAAAATTCTGTTTTCTTCAATCTTTAATCCTTAGTTGTTGTTCAAAATAAGATAAGTTCTCAGAGTAGAAATTTTTATCTTTCACACTGTAACAACCAAAAGTTGGATTTTAGCATATTTCTATTACTTTGATTTTGTGCCTTTTCGATTCTGCAATACTCCCCAGGGATAGATAACAACTAAACCTCTTGACTGATGCAATTTTCTATCTCATCAGAGAAACTGTAACAGTAATTAAACAAATATACAGCAGATTCGATGTTTATAAGGTACAGCAACTAATTGAAAAAAGTAATGATTAATAAGTAAAATTCCTACTCATTACTCATTACTCATTACTCATTACTCATTATTGCTGTAAATACATTGGAATTGCACCCTTTGATCCATAATTCATCCAAGTAACATGAATGCAGAGATATCCGCAGTTTGGCAGCAAATTCAAGGCATGATTGATGGATTTATTGTGCTGCTTCCTAACCTAGTTTTGGCATTAATTGTCTTTGTCATTTTCTTTCTAATTGCTAGAGCAATTAAGAGAATGGTCAAACGAGTAACACGAAACCGTCGTCAAGCTCGTAATTTAGGATTAGTACTTGGGCGTTTAGCACAGGGGACAACAATTCTAGTAGGACTATTCATCGCTTTATCAATTGTCATCCCCACATTTAGAGCAGGCGATTTAGTACAACTTTTAGGAATCAGTGGGGTAGCAATTGGTTTTGCATTCCGTGATATTTTGCAGAACTTTTTAGCAGGAATTTTAATTTTACTCACTGAACCTTTTCAAATTAATGACCAAATAGTCTTTAAAAATTTTGAAGGAACTGTAGAAAGTATTGAGACACGCGCCACCACAATTAGAACCTATGATGGTCGGCGAATTGTGATTCCTAACTCTGAATTGTTCACCAATTCTGTGACTGTAAATACTGCCTTTGAAAGTCGCCGCTTACAGTATGATGTCGGCATTGGTTATGGTGATGATATCGACCAAGCCAAGCAATTAATTCTCGAAGCAATGCATAGCTTAGATGAAGTGCTGTCAGATCCGGCTCCTGATGTATTGGTGATGGAATTAGCTGAAAGTACCGTAAATATCCGCGCCCGTTGGTGGATCAAACCACCCAGGAGAGCCGACGATCTCGCTTCACGCGATCGCGTCCTGACTGCAATCAAGAAAACCCTCACCGCTAATGGTATAGATCTACCTTTCCCCACCCAACAAATTTTATTCCACGACCAAACCGAAGAAACAGATGGCGATCGCTCCCGTCAGCGTGAAGGTTGGCCTGCTGGTAATCGGGAAGTACCAAAGCCTCGCCGCATCAGCAATTCTCTAAGGTTACTGGCGCAAAAACATTCCTCCCATGACGGGAATGGTAAGATAGATTCTCAATTCAATGAACAATAAAATTCCAATTTTAAATGGCAAATATGAACGTTAATCAGGCTGAGTGTCCGAGTTGATCCCGAAAGGCTGAAAAAATTAAGAAGTTCACGTAGTGGACTGACACAGCTAATTTGGTGCAATAGCAAAAATTCATTTCATCCGCGTTTATCTGCACGGCAGTTGCTTCTCCCAAGGGGAGACGCTACGCGTAGCTTGCTTCCCCGTAGGGGTACAAGTCGGGGAACCGCAAGGGCGCACTGCCTTGTTTATCTGCGGTTAATTTAATCAAATCTAATGCCTCATTTTAGGCGTGTCAGTCCATTAGGATGCGTTAGCGATAGCTTAACGCATCCGTGCAAAAGCTTTTAGTACGTTACGCGTTACAGAAAGGTAGCTGTGATTTATTGTTGGGCTAGCAACTTATAAAAGAAATTACCAATAAAAAATATTTTTAGTAATAACCACCTACCAAGCTATAAATCAAACTAGTAAGAACTAACAATGTAATGATGACAAAGCTCCATATCCGCCGTGAGAGGAAAGCAAAAAGGGAAATTATCACGCGGATGATAGGAGTAGCAATCATGAGTAATATTCCTAGTTGAATAATGGCTCTATCACTACCAGCCAACAGCGCTTTGATTACACCTAATGGCGAGCAAAAATTAGATGGTTCACCTCGAAACAATTGATATCTAGCTGGTTCAGTTCCATGATGAACTAAGTAAATTATTCCCCCAAATAACACTACAGCACTAGCAATTAAAACGCCAAATTTGAGTAAGTTACTCAGTAACTTCTCAAATTTCTGTTCATCTTCACTTTTAATAATATTTTTAGCAGAATTCAGCGTAATATCAGTATTTTTAGTTAGCTGTTTTAAAGCAGCAATATCGCTATCTATTTCTTCTGGCTCTAAAGGTTCTACAACAACTTCGTTTTTAGGTATGAAAGCAAACGAACGCCGAAATAAATCAAAATAGACCATTGATTATACTCCAATCAGACTGTTGTAGACCATCTTCAGCGCCATTGCTATTAATACAAAACTGAAGATAATTCTTAAAACTTGGGTTTTAGCACCTATGAGAATTCTGGCACCCAAAAAAGCACCAGGTAACACACCCAACATCACAGGCATTGATAATCCAGGGTCAATATAACCACGGGCTAAATAAACTCCTGCTGAAGCTGCGGCTGTCACACCAATCATAAAATTACTGGTGGTTGTAGATACTTTAAATGGAATACGCATCACGTTATCCATTGCCAAAACCTTAAATGCACCCGAACCAATACCAAGTAATCCAGAAATAATTCCAGATACAAACATCACAGCAAACCCACCTGGAACCGCATGAACTTGATAAGGAATAAAGCCATCGGGTGTTGGGTAAGCACCATTCAGTTCTAAATAATTTGCAAAGCCATCTTCTGTTTCATTTTCTGGTTCTTGGCGTTTGGGTTGTTGTGAGAGATATGCTGAATAAAGTAAGATAATTGCTAGGAAAATTGTTAAAGCTTTCACAGAAACTTTAGTGGCAATTATAGCGCCTATAATAGCTCCAAAGGTTGTTGCTACTTCTAAAAACATTCCTAATCTTAAATTAGTGTAACCTTGCTTAATGTATGTAGATGCTGCACCTAAAGAAGTAGCAATTACAGATACTAAAGAAGCGCCAACAGCATAGCGAATATCAACACCAAATACTGAAGTTAATAAGGGTACAATCACTACTCCGCCTCCTAAACCGGTTAATGCACCTATCAACCCAGCAGTAAAGGAACCTACCCAAACTAATAAAGAAAATTCCAGAATATTCACATCTGCTAGCCTTTTGTTATCTAAGTAACTTTTTTCTTTGTAGAGACGTGTTTAGCGTCTCTACATTTTTATTGCTTAATTTTAATCAGCTTCTTCCTCGCCGCCTAGAGGTACATCCGGAAGTCTAGAAGCAATATTTTTTTCTCCAACATTAGGAATATACCAGTTGATATCGCCAGCTTGAAAAAGTTTACTGGGAGTAACATTAAACTCTAAGGCGCTGGTTTCTGGATTGCTCTTAGCTATCAATTGTGTACCTTTAAATATTTTGATAGCGGCTGCACCGTCTAATGATTGATTCGGGTCTATGTTTAAACCAGCAACTTTAGCATCATTTGCTAAATAAATCCCCTGACAATCCCATCCTGCTGGGGTTTCTTGCCCAGCACCTAAAAAGTAAAGTGTATTATCGTAGGATGTTTTCGGTTTTTTAGGTTTGGGGCCGTACACAGCAATTGTTTTGTCTGTTTCATTGCGACATTGACCCCAGTTAATCCCTTTTTCGAGAGCATATTTTTGAAACGACAATTCATCAATTTTTTTCTGGATATCTTCCACTGTGAATGTCTCGGATATCGTTTCTCCCGTTTTAGCGGCTGCCAGTTGCGCTTCTAGAATATCTAGGGATTTGGTTACTTCTACGTAATCAGCACTTTTGGTAATTTTTTGTGGGTCTGCTAAGGAAGGTCTAGCAAATATAAAATTTAACCCAATAATTAACACTAGTAACAGAGATTTAAATAACTTCATGGTTCTCCTGATGATAACAAAGATGGATTATGAAGACGCAAAATTTTCGGGATAATTTTACGTCTTCAGCATTATTTAGTCTTCTATTGGTGCATTAGGTGCTTGAGCGCTAACATCAGCTGCCGATAAATTGGGAATTGTCCAGGTAGTGTCACTTGTTTTGAAGATTTTTGCAGGCGGAACATTTAATTCAATAGCGCCTGTTTGGGGATTTGTTTGAGCAATTAGCTGAGTACCAGGGACAAATTTTAATGCTAGGGGTTCTGTTAATTCCTGTGCTTGGGTATCACCAGGAATTAAGCCAGCAATTTTTACTCCTGCTGGTAGGTAAACACCATCACAGTTCCATTCATCGTCTGTAATTTTGCCGTTACCTAAATAATAAATACTCGGCTGTTGATTTTTCTTAGCTTTATGGGCGAAAACTGCTAAATTTTGTCCAGTTTGATTACGACATTGTCCCCATTCTAGAGATGTCTCCAGAATATATTTTTGGAGATTTAATTCGCCTGTTTTCTGTTCAATTTGTTCTGCTGTATATCCTGATTCTGCTGGTGCTGTTTTTGCTTGTGTTAGTTCGTTGATGGCTTGTGTAACTTCAGCATATTCAGGTGTTTGCGTCAGTAGTGGCGGATCAGCCCAAGATGGTTGGACAATTAAAAAATTCACTAATAGTGTGAAGACTAATAAAAAAGTTTTAAAGAGCTTCATGGGGTTCTCCTGATGAGGCTTAAAGGGTAAATTTTTACCCGTTGTTGATATCTATCGCTAGCAATCAAAATTGCAATTTCTCAACTAATCAATCCCAAGACACAAAATTTTGACTGCGATAAGTTGTCTAACTTTCACCAATTTCCTTATTTTTAGCCTATTTTAGTTCTCTTCGACTTCTGCCCTAGGTTTATATTTTTTGACTATCACCATGAGACAGATACAACTAGCTACTAAAGCCAGTGGACTCAATGCGCCACTTTCTAAAATGATATATACTCCTAATCCCACCAAGACAAAGGGAACCAAATTACTACCATAACGATTGAGAATAGTTGCAATATTGTTTTGGTTAATTAGTTTGTAGCTGCCATAGCACCAAACTCCTACAAGCAAAAAGAAGATGATGAGAATTATGCTCAGTCTGATGAGATTGCTGTTAGCAAACAATGGCATATAAATACTGATATTATCACTACCATTGGCAATGGTAATTGCTGCAACACTATAAGTTTGTGGAGAAAGAAAGCTAGCAAATGGAGAAGTTTGTGATTGTTTCAATTCCTCATCTTCTGCATCATCATCATCACTTTCTTGATTGAGCCAACTACTCATACCAATTGCGATAGGAGCTAGTCCCAGTAGACCAATCCAGTGTTTTGGTAATATCATACCGCCCAAAAAGCCCGTCAGACTAGCAATTACTAAAATACTAAATCCGAGGAACTGACCGATAACAATATGCCGCGAACGGAAATTATTATTGATTTGTGAAAACCAGAGCGACAAAATAACTAAATCGTCAAGATTAGTTGCGGTAAAAGCTGTTATGCCTGTAGGGATAGCGGTAATTAATTCTTCCATTACACAGTTTTGGATATTGAATACTGGATTATTGATGATTGCACAAAGGGCAAATAGCTAATATCATGTCCGTTTGCAGACTTATCATATCTGTGAAGGTTGGGAATGGGTAATAGGTAATGGGTAATGGGAAATAAAAAGACAGTTTAACAATTACCAATGACCAACAAGACCAACCATATCGTCAGTAATTAGCCTGACTTGATATAACTTGGCTATTTTTTGCCCCGTTTCGCGTTACCGTAAGCATCGCTGTCAAATCTAATGTGAATTGCGTCGATAGCTTTGACCATTTTGTTAACCATTTTGGGCGAGCGTAATCTCTGGCACATGAACCATCCGCAAGCAATGGCAATATAGATTAAAAAGAGATAAGGAAAGAGATTATAAGGAGCTTCAGGAACTGGAAACATTTGATTTCCGGGAATTCCGATGCTACCTACCAAGGGAATGCACATAAACCCTATGGCTATGAGGGAAAATATGATATCTCTAAGACGCAGACTATTGATTTTGTAGAGGTAAATTGGTGCAGCAATAGAGATTAAGATGTAAACGGTGACAAATCCAAAGCTGGCGATCGCACCTAAATATCCCATACTCTCAAAGAGTTTGATTTGAAATAGAGCCATCACCGCCGGAATTAAGAATGTCAAGAAAGAACACATCGTGACAGCAATGTGAGGCGTTTTATTCGATGTGTGTGTATTGCCAAGCTTGGCATGGAACAATCCATGACGCGCCATTAAGAAGAAGATTCTGGCGGCGGGATTAATACTTCCCAGAACGCAAGCAAAGAAGCTAGCTAAAGCACCTAACCCAACTAATTCACCTAGCCAACCTAAACCTATTTGTTGGGAGAGATAACCTAGAGGTTCCTCGGTGTGGGTAATATCTACTCCTGAGTGGCGAAACGCTAAGACTTCTATATATGTAGTGCAGACATAGAATAAACCAGCGAGGACGACACTACCTAAAACTGAGCGCGGAATGGTTTTTAATGGGCTTTTTGCTTCATCACCCAAGGTAGTTGCACTTTCAAATCCAGAGAAGGCAAACATTACCAGTACCAGTCCGGTTGCGAGACTACCTGGCTGCACACCACTCAAAGTTAGTTGGGGTATATCTAATGCAAAACCGTGGTGTGCCCAAATCATCACACATAAAATGCCAATCAATGCTATGGATAGACCCTCCATCCATAGCATAGCGACGGCTGAGAGTTGAATATCTCTATAACCTGCATACCAGGCGATGCCTGCACCTAAAGCTAGTAAGGTAATACTAGAAGGGTGGATTCCTAAATGACCAATCAATACACTGCTGAAGTTGGCAAACCCACACAACACCGACATGGCAGTAAATAGATAAGCCAAAACCAAACTCCAACCGCAGATGACACCAGCTGTCGGGCCAAGACCTTTGACGATATATGAATAGAGAGAACCAGGCGAAGCAGAACGGCTAGCAAATTGATTGATATTGATACTGACAAATACCAATCCCACTAAACCTAGAACCATACTTAGCCAAGTCCCATTACCTGCAAGAGCAACAATTAAACCCACGTTAGACGCAGGGATAGTTGTTGGTGCAATGACTGCAAAAGATTGTGCTAAAACTTCCCCAAAAGAAAGGCAATGTGATTTTAAGCCATGAAAACTTTGTTGTAAGACTTGTTGTTGGTTTGCATTGATCTTGAATTCACTGGACATCAAAACATACCCCTGGTATATCGAGTATCAGCCATTAACCGAAGTTTTATTTGTAGTTTCTTTTAACCAGCGATCGCTATCAGTACTTATGTTTTAAGTTATCTCCCTTACGTGAGAAAAGCAAACATTTTTTCTTTTTAATTTAATAAATAAAAATAATTGATTTCACAAATACTCTGGAAAGCTAGTTCTGCTAATTATTTCAGCTACATTTAGGCTCAAAAAGCTGATTAATTGTAAAAATTTTATGAGGCTGCACTACATATATCACTTCGATTTTAAAAGTCGTAACAAAACGTACAGTTTATATATTGTGCCTGTGTACTTACTTATAGATTTTTGATTTTGTCATTAATAAACTACTATAAATCTATCAGCTTTATGTTTTATTATCATAATTCTAGATTATCTAAGTAGCGAATTAAACCTATTACTAATACAGCAAATAAATTGTTAGATTGCCAAAGCAAGGTAGCACAAGGCTGACAAGAATTATAAAAATAATAATAGGTGGTTATTCTGGTATATTTTATTAACAATTTCTGGTGTCTTGCTGAAATGATCTAGAGTTGGTAATACCCAATTTAATTCCCGGTAATCCACAAGGAAATTGTATGTATTGACTGCATTTACGCGTGATGAATACATAACAATTAGGAAATGCGATCGCATCTCATCAAAAAGTTGTGCTATACCATTTTTGCGATTATCTGATGATAAAAATTCCAGATTTTTTTATTCTTTAGCCGCCAGGAAATTTATTAAGCAAAAAAATGATTTTTGATCAAGCAGAATTTAATTTAAGATGTGAATGGGGAGTACAAGGAGTTGTTCAACTTGCACCCATTAGTGATGTCATTATTATTGTCGATGTACTCTCGTTCTCGACCGCAACCGAAATTGCCACCAACAATGGTGCAATGATTTATCCATATCAATGGAGAGATGATTCAGCCATTGATTATGCCAAGTCTGTAAAAGCAGAATTATCACAAGGTCGTTGGGCCAAAGCAGGTTATTCACTTTCCCCAGCATCCTTAACTAAAATACCTACGGGAACTAGGTTAGTGATACCTTCTTCCAATGGTTCAACATTGACATTGCTCACTGATAATACTCCCACAATAGCTGGATGCTTGCGAAATTGTGCAGCAGTAGCAAAATTTGCTCAACAATACGGGTCACAAATCTCAGTCATTCCCGCAGGCGAAAAATGGCAAGATGGTACAATGCGCCCAGCTTTTGAAGATTTAATTGGCGCAGGGGCAATTCTGAGTTTTTTGCATGGTAGCCTATCTCCGGAAGCAGAAACTGCTGTTACCACATTTGCTGCATTTCAACATGATTTACTAGGATACTTAAAGAAATGCAGCTCGGGGAAAGAATTAATTGCCAAAGGTTACGAGTTAGATGTGGAATTAGCAGCAGCTTATAATGTGAGTGAGTGCGTCCCTTTATTGATTGACAAGGCTTATAGCAATTGTTCAAAGTAAAGCCACCGATGGATAGTAGGTGGCAGGTTATATCAATTCAAATTATGTTTGCGACAGATAAATTCTTTGTAGGGGCACGGCACTACTCATTGGTGTCAACTTAAGCTAAAAGCGATATAGGGCGGGCGTTGTACAAATACCTCGCGCCCTCATCCCCTAACCCCTTCTCCCGCAGGAGAAGGGGAACTAAATCTCTTGCTCCCCTCTCCGTGTGGGAGAGGGGCTGGGGGTGAGGGCGAAACCTTGCACAAGAGCGGGTTTCACGTTAAGTTGACACCAATGGGCACTACTAAGATATTTGATATACCAAAAGATTGTGGATGCCGTGCCCCTACCCAGCTATAGTTGATTTTGAATTGAGATTACTATCCAGTTTGTAGCTTAGATAAACTGCGATCGCTAGCTTCCTTATCTCATGGGATTGGGGATTAGAATGTTTACTCAGTACTCTGCACTTAGCACTTGTAGTTCGCCATCAGTATGGGTAACTTGCCATTTGGTTTGTTCTCCTTCGCGCCAAAAACGTAATGACACTTTCGCGTCTCCCACACTCAAATTGATCAATTCCAAATCTGGCAAGCATTCTGGTAAACTTGGCTGTACCTTTAACTTGCGGTGTGGTGCATCGGCTTCGAGTCCTAGTATGCTGCGAATCAGTAGGAAAATTGAACCTGCTGCCCAAGCTTGAGGTATATTTGCATCTGGATAAGGGACTGGAAAGTTATCATCTCGGCGTTCAATTCCGCCAAATAATTCTGGCATTCTTCCAGCTTGAAAATAACTAGCAGCCGCAAAAATTCCTTCAGCGATATGGTTAACTTCTTTGTGGTAGCCGTATCGCTTTAACCCATCTGCAATAATTGAGTTGTCATGTGGCCAGACACTACCGCGTTGATAACTAATGGGGTTATACCCTTGATTTTGAGATGAAAGAGTCCTTATACCCCAACCACACCACATATCTGCTTGAAAAAGTCGCGCTGCAACTTGCTTGGCTCTTTCTTGGGGTACAATACCAGACCAGAGCAAGTGACCAGGATTAGAGGCAATAGATTTGATTTGTTGCTTGTGGTGATCTAAACCAAGACAGTAAAAGCCTTCATCTTCCATCCAAAAGCGATCGTTAAAGCGTTGGTAGAGTTCTTGTGCTTTTTGACGTAGCTTTTTAGCTTGTTCCTGTTCTCCCCACAGATCATAAATTAAAGCGGCTTTTAACCAAGCATCATAAACGTAACCTTGCACCTCACACAAAGCAATTGGTGGTTGCACTAATTGGCCATTGGGGTAAACTATTGAGTCACCAGAATCTTTCCAACCTTGATTGCGTAATCCGTGGCTAGAAAACGTGATATATTCAACGAACCCATCATCATCAAAATCGCCGTACGTATCAATCCACTTTAATGCTTTTGCTAATGGCGATCGACACTCATCAAGCATACTGAGGTCAGCATTCCAGCTATAAGTCTCAGCTAAGGTAACAATCCACAGAATCGTAGTATCTATCGTTCCATAATAGGGATTGTATGGAAGTTGATTGAGTTTGGTTAATTCATCACGCCTCAGCTCGTGCAACATCTTGCCAGGTTGAGCGTCGTGCCAATTATCTAACTGTGTTGCTTGTAACTGGGCTAACCGAACAAGGGTACCACGGGCAAATTCATGATAAACTGCCATTGTTTGCAAGCTAGTAATTACAGAGTCACGACCAAAAACAGCCATAAACCAAGGAATCCCAGCCGCAGGCATCCAAAATTGATGCCCATTATCTTCTACCTCAATCCGCAATGCTCCCATATCAACGATCGCCTGCTGATAAAATCCCTTAATATCGGCATTAGACGATCGCAACTTTGTCGCCTTAGTCAAAAATTCATCGGTGACTTTTCCTGCTGCTGTAGTGTGAGACATGGCACAAGTTTGTTGAGGTTTGAGGACATCCCCATTAGCTAAGGCTGTAAAGTTGATACAACTGTGCCATGTTTTACCAGGAGTAATTACTACATTAAACATCAAACGACCGTTGGCATAACTGGCTTGTGAACCAGAACAGACTGGTTCAGTCACGATGCCACGGACAAAAGAACTGTTACTATACTTAGTAGTCAGTACACCGTCTTGCCATACTGTTTCAGTATTACCCCGCATGATGATGTTCTTGGCTTTGACCTCAAAAATATCTGCAAAGTCAGAACGAATCGCCAACATGAGTTGAAACTCAACTGCTTCTGAGTGATAGTTGGTGATGTCGATATCCTCATGCATTCCTCCTACAATGTCGCGTCGAATAGTTAAGAGCAAACTACCAGGGGGTAAGTTGCCTTTAACTGTAGGAATTTGGGGATTGGTAAATTGATAAAGAGCAGTGTGATGATTGAGATTGCTAGAAGCTAGCAGTACAAGTCGGTAGCGATTGAGAGAAATTTCGTAATAAGAAATTAGGCGTGTGTCACGTACAAAAAAACCTTGCGCTTGATTATCGTCGATAGAAGCATCACTAGCAGTTACCAGAAATGAGGAACCATCATTAATCGTAACCACACCAGGATTGATAGTAACTTGTGTAGGCATAAGTATTGGATATAGGGCATTGGGCATTGGGCATTGGGCATGGGGCATAGGGCATCAATTCTGTCTTCCTCATCCCCCTCATCCCCCTCATCTTCCTCATCTTCCTCATCCCCAATCCCCAATCCCTTTTCTAGCCATTCTCGGTAAAACCTGGATATAAAGTCATACCACCATCTACAAACAAAGTTGTACCGTTGACATAATCAGAATCATCAGAAGCTAACCAAACTGCGGCTTTGGCTATATCATCTACATCACCAACTCGTTTGGCTGGAATCAGTTTTAATAACTTTGCTTCGGCTTGAGGGGTATCCCAAGCTGATGTATTAATAGGGGTTTTGATGGCACCAGGCGCAATGCTATTCACACGAATTCTATGAGGAGCTAGTTCTTGGGCAATACTTTGCATCATCATATTAATACCGCCTTTACTAGCAGCATAATTGACGTGTTCCGCCCAAGGAATTACCTGATGCACAGAACTCATGCAGATAATCTTACCTGCGGCAGATGAAATCTGCGGTTGCACTCCTCTACGTAAGAATTCCTTGGCTGCTTCCCTAGCACACAAAAATTGCCCTGTAAGATTGACTCCAATCACTGTATTCCAATGGTCGAGAGTCATATCTACAAAAGGTGAATCTTTTTGCAGACCTGCATTGTTTACTAAGATGTGAATAGTTCCAAATTCTTGGATTATCTGCTGAAACATTGCTTTTACTTGGTCTTCTTTGCTGACATCAGCTTGAATAGCAAAAGCTTCACCATTATTGGCTTGAATATCATCAACAAGTTTTTGGGCTTCTTCGGCTTCAGAATGGTAGTTAATCGCTACTGCTGCACCGGATAAAGCTAAATAACGAGCTATGGCTTCACCGATGCCAGAACTAGCACCTGTTACAAGTGCTTTTTGACCTTTGAGCAGGTAAGGAGAATAGCTCATAGTGTTTCCTGATAATATAAAGCGTTCTTGTTGCTAATGCTGAAAAATGCGCTCATAATTGGTTTTTTTGTTGATAAATATGATGTATATGATTCAAGATTTAACAGCTAGATTTACAATTCACTGTAACTAGTAACTTTCCTAACTAAATGATTGGTGAAATGTAATAAAAATCACATTAACATGTATTAAATTTTTGATTGTTATTGTTAATTCTGGCATCAATTTAAAGGTTTACCGTGGTGATTACCTCCAACTGATGGCAGAATTAATACTTCTATCCTAAGGTCTATAAAAATTTCATTTAATTTTCATTATTTGATGAAATTGTTAAAAAATGAAGTCAACAGAAGTTGTTTTTTAATAATCGAGAAAAATTGAGGTATAGAAAAACAGATTTAATAGTGATATGAATGCAGAAATCGGGTAATTTAATTTTCGGAGATTCTCAATCAGCTAAACCACATCTAGTTTGCATAATCTGAAATTCTATATTTATTGTGGGGTGGGCATCTTGCCCGCCCAATATAGCGTAAGTCCTGCTCAAGAAAAAATGGAATTTATGAAAATTTGATTTATTATTTTTTATGATTAAATATCAATTTTTAAGTACTTTACATAACAAATAGAAACAAATGATTTGTATTTATAATAAATCATCCCGAAGATAGTTTTTTTTAACTATCTGTCAGGCAATAGTTACTAAGAATGGTTTTTGTGAAAGCAATTCTTAGATTAAAAAATATCCAGAAAATTCCAGAATCAATTTGAATTTGAGGCAGATTGCAAATTAACTTATATTACAAAGTCTTAAATAAATAAAATATTATGGGGAGATTTTTAGAATATTTACTAATAGCTGTTTATATTGCAGTGCTACTCGCAATCAGCCATTGGATTGGTCAGTGGTCATATTCTTGGATGCCTCCTGAAGCTACAGCAGAAGCGCAAAAAGTTGATAGTTTGTTTAGCTTTTTAACCTCAATAGGTGCATTCATTATTTTTGGGATTGTAAGCATGATGCTGTACTCAGTAATTTTCTTTCGCGCACCCAAAAATGATTATAGTGAAGGACATCCATCTCGAGGTGACCTCAAACTAGAATTTTTATGGACAGCAGCGCCTACTTTGTTAGTACTGTGGCTGGCTTTCCAAAGTTTCAATATTTATCAGCAATTAGATATTCTTGGTTTGCAGCAAGTCGTACATTTGCACACACCTTTAGAACCAGAACCAGTCTATGCCGCAGCTAGCGCAGACAAACCTAAACCAGCATCTGAAACTATTGAGGTTTTTGTCAAGCAGTGGGATTGGACTTTTCGCTATCCCAATAATATTACTAGCAATGAATTGCATCTACCTGTAAATCTTCGGACTCGCTTAAATCTGCACGCTCAGGACGTACTCCACAGTTTTTATGTGCCTGAGTTTCGCTTACAGCAGTATGTTGTTCCTGGTCGTTCCATAGACATTGTAGTTACACCCACACGCATAGGCCAATACAAGCTCAAAGATGCATTATTCAGTGGGACTTACTTTGCTTTGATGGATGCCAATGTGCAAATTGAATCTCTTGACCAATATAACCAGTGGTTAAGTCACGCCCAACAAGAACCAACAACCAACGAAAATCAGGCTGTTGCTGAGTATACCCAACCGCCAAAAACCTGGTTTAAGAGCAACTGGTACACTGTCGCACCAGCGCCAAGAGCAATTGCAAATGAAAGGAAAGTAATGAATGACACATGATTCTGATGAAAATATCATCTTGAATAGAGATTCTGAAAACGCTGAAAATGAGTCTCTGCATAACTGGCGACGATATTTCAGCTTTAGTACTGACCACAAGGTGATCGGCGTTCAGTACATGGTAACGACGTTCATTTTCTTTCTCATTGGCGGACTGTTGGCGATGCTGATCCGTGCCGAACTAATTACGCCAGCATCAAATGTGCTTGATCGCCCCCTGTACAACGGCTTGTTCACTTTGCATGGGACAATCATGATTTTTTTATGGATTATCCCATTCAATGCTGGTCTCTCTAACTACCTAGTACCGCTAATGATTGGCGCGCGGGATATGGCGTTTCCGCTACTCAATGCCATATCTTTCTGGATTATTCCCCCCAGTGGGATTTTATTAATATCTAGCTTCTTTTTACCTAATGGTACAGCCCAGTCTGGTTGGTGGTCTTATCCCCCAATTAGTCTGCAAGTGCCTCCTGGTCAGCCGATTAACGGTGAATTTATTTGGATTGTAAGTATTGTCTTGATTGGCATCTCTTCCATTATGGGGGCTGTCAACTTTGTGACTACCATCTTTTGGATGCGGGCACCAGGAATGACCTTTTTCCGAATGCCTGTGTTTGTGTGGTCAGTTTTCAGCGCCCAGTTGTTGCAGTTAGTGAATTTGCCTTCTTTAACCGGTGCATTGGTACTACTGTTATTTGACCTCAGTTTTGGGACAAATTTTTTCAAACCCTTAGAAAATGGCGACCCGATCATTTACCAGCATCTCTTCTGGTTCTACTCCCACCCTGCAGTGTATATCATGGCACTACCAGCATTCGGTATTTTTGCAGAGGTGCTGCCAGCCTTTTCCCGTAACCCTTTATTTGGCTATCGCTCATTAGCTGTTGCTTCTTTAGGTATTGCGATCGTCAGCATCTTTGTGTGGGTGCATCATATGTTCACCAGTGCTACCCCTGGCTGGATGCGGATGTTATTTATGGTGACATCGATGTTGGTTGCTGTACCCACTGGAGTGAAAGCATTTGGTTGGACTGCCACAATTTGGAAAAGTAAACTGCATCTAGAAACACCCATGCTGTTCGCGATGGGAGGTGCAGCCATGTTTCTGCTTGGTGGTGTTACTGGTGTGATGCTGGCAGCCGTACCATTTGATATTCATGTGCATAATACCTACTTTATAGTCGGGCATTTCCACTACATTGTCTTTAACACCATCACAATGGCAATCTTTGCTGCCATTTATTATTGGTTTCCCAAGATAACTGGACGGATGTATGCTGAAGGCTGGGGAAAGGTGCATTTTTGGTTAACCTTTATCGGTGCTAACCTCACCTTCTTCCCGATGCTCCCACTAGGTTTACAAGGAATGGTACGCCGCATTTCCTCCTACGACCCGCGTTATCAAGGATGGAATGTCGTTGCTAGTCTAGGGGGATTTTTATTAGGAGTGTCGATACTACCTTTTATTGCCAATATGGTGGGTTCCTGGCTCTACGGACAAAGAGCAAGTAACAATCCCTGGCTGGCCACTGGACTAGAATGGACAACCACTTCACCACCACCACAAAATAACTTTGAAGAAATTCCCGTAGTAAAAAGACCCCCCTACGACTATGGCGATCCCAAATACTCAGTCATCGAACCCCCCGATTATCATCACCAAGAACTCTGAGAATTAGGGAGATGAGGGAGATGAGGGAGATGAGGGAGATGAGGGAGATGAGGGGGACAAAGAGAAATTTTTATTGCCAATTACTAATTACCAATTACCCAATGACAAATCACAAAAATTATGAACCGTGGCGTAATTCATGTAGATGAAAGTCCTGTCCCTTTAGAACGATGGCGACGATACCTACCAAATTGGCTCCAACGTTTTTTGCCAGTTCGGGGTGGACGATCTGAAGACCATCATGGTAAAGGAATGTTTGGTTTTACCGTGTTCCTGTTGTCAGAAAGTATAGTTTTTTTGAGCTTTATTTTTACCTACGTTGGCCTGCGATTAACACACTCAGAAAATTGGCTACCACCTGGTGTTTCGGGGCCAGAATTGTCTACTTTTGTAATTATTAACACGGTGGTGTTACTTTCCAGCAGCTTTGTAATTCAACCAGCAGAAAATGCTCTCAAACGTGGCAGGTTAGTAAGGTTTCGTTGGCTGTGGTTGATGACAATTTGTATGGGAACCTATTTCTTAATCGCTCAAGGGATTGAGTGGAGCAACCTTAATTTTGGGTTAAGTACAGGTTTAGTTGGTGCCACATTTTATGTATTAACAGGTTTTCACGGTCTACATGTTCTCACTGGTGTAATTTTGCAAATAACTATGCTTGTCCGCTCCTTTATTCGAGGTAACTATGATCAGGGTCACTTTGGCGTGAGTGCTAGTACTTTGTTTTGGCACTTTGTTGATATAGTTTGGGTTTTTCTTTTCTCACTTCTCTATCTTTGGCAAGCATAAAAACATCGCATTGGAGATTGGTGTGATGAAACCAGACAATGACGACCAAAATCAACACCAATTACATTATTGATTGAATTTATCAACGCATCTCACCCAAACATTGAAAACCTGCTAATTTCGTGAAAATGCGTTGCTAAATGAGCCTAACTTTTAGGTTTTAGTTTCGGCTTTTCTATGACTGCTGCTGGAGTTGTTTCTACTGGATCAAGTTTTTTGAGAACAACTTTCGGCTTAATAGTTCCCTTTATCTGTTCGTTAGAAGTTCTTTGGCGCTTAAAAGCTAACTTACTCTTCAGGACTTCAGCCTTATCTTTTTTACCTGCCTTCAAATACTTTGGTGGTTCATCCTGTGGCATACCTAAAAGAGAATCAAAACCGAACATATCTTTACCAGGGATAAACCTGGCTTTGATACTGACAAACATTGCTTTACCCTGCTGCTCTTTTTCCAACTTTGGGTTAAACCTAAAAGGCTTGACAGGTGCATCTTTCCACATCAAGGGAATATGAGCAGCTTTCATAAAGTTGACCTTACTGCTTAACTGAGCTTGTTTGATGTACTCTAAGCGTTCATTACTAAAATTCCTCATCACCGTGATGCATGGTGTTTTACAAACTGGGATGAATTGCCATAAACCCGAAAGCTTAAATTCCAGGTCATTTAATTCCTGTGAGATTGAGTTTTCTACATTATCGTTCTCGAATGCAACCAATTGGAATGCTATCTTATGTTGCTGCTCTCTGCTTGGGTAATGTGTAATTTTGGGGTAAACAATCAATTTTTGTTTGCTAATACCTGTAGATTCTATCTGCTTCCGTAGTCCATTAAAAGATGCTAATTTGCTCCATGATGATCCCTGAGGAAATAGGTTGTACTGATATTGTCCTATGGTGATGTTTGCAACATATTTATTTCTCTCCTCATCTTTAATAAAAACCACATCCCCTGTAATTACGCCAATTGCTTGAAACATTCCTGATGGCGTTTGTTCTGTCTCTGTTTGTTCGCTGGTCATTTTGCTAAAATCCTGACTTTTATTCTTTAAAAAGCTATACAATCAACAATACCTTCGCCAAAATAAGAGGGTAAAAAATTTGGGCAAAAATGGCAAAATAACCGATACATAAGCCTTGAGCTTAAAAGCTAGATTATAGGCTAAAACCCTTGATTATACGAAAGCACGCCAAAAAAAGCTTTGCGATAAATCAACAAGGAATTTTTAGGATTTATTGTTTTTGCCCAACCCTAGAGGAAAGGACGTTAATACATGAACTTACCCTCGTAAATTGGCAAAGGTATTGGTCAAATAATACCAATTCTCTCAAATCTGGCAGCAGATAAAGCACTATTTTCGTACTGTTTGCTTACTTGATCTCCCGTATTAAAGCAGATTTTGCTGATACACTGTTGTCAGCCGTGCGCTTTCCGTTTGGCGGCTATCATGAAAAAGCTAATTCCTCAAGAGATTCGTCATGGAAACTCTTCATTCAGACGCACTAGTATTTTTCGGGGCAACAGGTGACCTAGCATACAAGAAAATCTTTCCCAGTCTTCAGGCAATGGTGAGGCGGGGTAATCTCAATGTGCCGGTGATTGGTGTTGCCGGACGACCTTGGACGACCGATCAACTGAGGGAAAGGGCACGTGATAGCCTGGAACATTATGGTGGTGTAAATCAAGCAGCATTTGATCAACTTTCCTCATTGCTGCAGTATGTCTCTGGTGACTACAACAAACCAGAAACTTACGAAAAATTACGTCAAGCTCTGGGTAATGCCACTCGTCCTCTCTACTATCTGGCAATTCCGCCTAGCTTGTTTGCCCAAGTAGTAGAAGGATTGGGCAAATCAGGTTGTGCTCAAAATGCCCGCGTAGTGATCGAAAAACCATTTGGCCGGGATTTGCAATCAGCACGTGAGTTAAACCAAATTCTGGCATCGGTGTTTCCCGAATCTTCTATATATCGCATTGACCATTACCTGGGCAAAGAACCACTGCTGAATTTACTCTATTTTCGGTTTGCCAACTCTTTTCTCGAACCAATCTGGAATCGTAACTATGTTGAAAGCATCCAGATTGTCATGGCAGAAAACTTTGGCATTCAAGGACGGGGGCACTTCTATGAGGAGACTGGTGCAATTCGGGATGTGGTGGAAAACCATATGCTGCAAGTATTAGCTTCAGTTTGCATGGACGCACCCGCCAGTAACGCTCCTGATGCCATCAGGGATGAAAAAGAGCGTATTCTCAAAGCTATACCGTCACTGCAAGCCCATGACGTTATTCGCGGTCAATTTCTCGGTTACCGTGATGAAGAAGGTGTTTCTCCCCAATCCCAAGTAGAAACTTTTGTTGCAGTGCGGCTATTTATTAATACCTGGCGGTGGTCAGGAGTTCCCATCTACATCCGCGCTGGGAAGAAATTGCCTGTGAAGACAACTGAAGTGATGGTCAAGCTCAAGTGTCCACCTTTAGATGTGTTCAAAGAAGGGGGAAAAGAAAACACTCATTATGTTCGTTTTCTACTAGATCCAGAGGTAATAGTCGGACTGGGTGCGCGCACTAAAATCCCAGGCGAAGACATGATCGGCTCTGCGGTTGAACTTTTGGCCTTTTACGGAGGCGGGGACGAGATGGAGCCCTATGAACGTCTATTAGGCGATGCTATGCGGGGCGATCCCACCTTGTTTGTTCGCGAAGATACAGTAGAAGAGGAATGGCGGATTGTCCAGTCAATTCTCGATAGCGTCACACCTGTTTACGAATATGAGCCAAATACATGGGGCCCACCTGAATCAGATAAATTGCTCTTGTCGAGCGATCGCTGGTACAACCCCTTAACTAGGGATTAGCAGGTATTACTCAAAAATGCCTGCAGATGAGCAAAGGGGTGAGTCTCCGGCTTAATTTAACGTAATGCGAAATGTCCAAAGAACAATAAATTGATCAAACCCAAACTCCAGATTATTGCTGCCGTAAAGCTGTAATTGCTACAAGAATTGTTGACAGCGATTAACTAATCGCTGTCTCATAGCACAACACAGGCAGCATCAAAAATAGAGTTATTCCGTTCTGCAATGAAAACTCCACCCCCTTGTGGGTGGAGTTTTTGGGCATGGGGCATGGCAAGAGTTACACCCATTCGCAATTAAGAAATTGAGGCTAGTACAACAAGGCAAAAGTAAAAAGTAAAAAGAAAGAATAGTCATACCACAAGCCTTTTAGCAATTACAGATGGTCTGTTTCTCTTACAAAGTTTGGCGGGACGGAAACCGACACCGCCAACTTTGCGCTATTTACGCCGACTTGTACTAGTCTTCTAAGTGAACGAATCAAGATTTGTTTAATTTAGCAAATTAGTCTAAAAATCTCAGCGTTTTTGTGGTTTAAAAATATTTGGACACAAAGACTTATTATTATAAATATCTTCTCATGTAAAAATATTTAACTTCGATTAATTTGAATTATATAGATTGTGTTGTAATCAAAGTTGATTCCGGATTTATAAACTTTTATTTAATATTTTTGTAGTAAAATCTTTATAATAAAAACTATTTATTAATTGAGACCAGATATATATTTAGCACTATGAAACAAATTAAAATAACTAATAAGGCTGGTAAAATAACTGCAATTTTATGTTTAATAACAATAATATTAACACCTTTTGTGATAATAAATCCCGGAGAACGGGGTGTATTAATGCAATTTGGGAGAGTGGAAAAAACTGTTCTACAAGAAGGTATACATTTAATCATCCCTATTGTTAATACCGTCAAAAAAATTAACGTCAGAATTCAAAAACAAGAAATATGTGCGGAAGCCTCTTCTAAAGACTTACAAGATATTTTCACTGACGTAGCTTTAAACTGGCACATTATCCCAGAAGAAACCTATATAATTTTTCAAGAGATTGGTGATGAAAAAAATGTAGTTGAAACAATTATTAATCCATCTATAGAAGAAGTTTTGAAGGCAGTTGTAGCAAAGTATACGGCAGAAGAAATAGTTACTAAAAGGGGAGACGTAAAATCTGGAGTCGATGATGCATTAACCACAAGATTGAATGGATACCATATTGCAGTTGATGATATCTCGCTCGTGCATGTTAATTTTTCTGATAAATTCAGTGAAGCGGTGGAGGCTAAACAAATTGCAGAACAAGATGCTAAAAGAGCGGAGTTTTTAGCACTAAAAGCAGCTAAAGAGGCAGAAGCTAAAGTAAATCTGGCAAAAGGAGAAGCAGAAATCAATAGATTGTTACATGATACTTTAACTAATGAGATATTAGAGAGGCAAGCAATCCAAAAATGGGATGGTAAATTACCTTTAATTATCACTAAAGATACACCCAATTTTTTAAATCCCAGCGAAATTCTCAAATTAAAGTAATCTATAGTTTAGCTATAATCATGAAAAACCCAGTATTATAACCTGGGTTTTTCTGTTAACTACCAGAGAAGAAATTAGGAGTATCGAGAACTTTAAATTGGATTAGTAGCACAATCAAGAATGTATAAGCCGTTGACGAAACTAAACCTGTCAAGAGTTCCTTTTTTAAATTGCGTTCTTGGTTTTGTTTTTGCAACATATCTAATGCACCGGCTTGCATTAGCAGAATACCAATAATATTTGATAGCCAGTAACCAATAATAACTCCTGGCATCATTAATTTAGGGGAAAAAAGACTACAAACATAGCCAAAAACATAAGCAATTGGTAAATTGAATACCAAATCGTTCCACCAACATAATGGTGATAATAAATATCCAATTACTAATAAAAATCCACCTCTAACCTTTTGCAATAGTGTTTTAGGTACATTTTCTAGATTCTGTGATGACAACTCTTGCTCACTATTTTGGATTTCAGTCATTGTTGTACAGTAATTCCATCAACTAACCGTACTTTAGAAGAAAAAACCCAAAAAGTCCAGAGCCGAATGGTAGAGTTATGAACCTCTGTCAGCCATTGAGCCTAGCTTGAAGTGCTGAGTTCTGAGTAAAATCCCATTGAGACTTTCTGTTTGACGGTGAAATGGTTCATTGAGGCGACTTCCTCTGCTCGCTCAGAAGTCTTCTTGTTCTGTTAGACTAAGTCCTGTATTCTGCTAGGATTAATGTAGTATTATGAAATACTGCTATTGTTGAGAATACTGCGTTGTAAACATTTATTTAAATTAGCTTGTCTGAAAAACTAGCTTTAAATACTCGTATGAAATAATACAAAGTTTTGGTATTACTTCACAAAAATATAGACTTCTACTATATTTTAGCTTTAAAATACGGTAAACACGTCGGCAATTAGCTATTTGTGATTATGTACCAGGTGTTGCTTAAAATCTACAGTTGCCCAAAAAGCTTTGCACAAGAGCGTTACAACCAATCTTTTAGTTTCAGCTAAAGAAAACCGGATTGACAAAACCCCACTCAAGGACAGGAATATGGATTTTTTCTTATTGCCTTTATTCAGCTTTCTAGTTGGTATTGTTGTAGGACTGACAGGAATTGGCGGTGCTTCTCTCATCACGCCGATGTTAATTTTTGTTTTTCAAGTCCCCCCTGCTGTAGCAGTCAGTTCTGATGTTGTAGCGGCGACGTTAATGAAAGTCGTAGGCGGAATCAAACATTGGCAGCAACAAACTCTAGATGTTGAAGTGGTAAAATGGCTAGCTTTGGGAAGTGTTCCTGGTTCTTTGTTTGGGGTGGGGATATTGCACCTGATTAAAATGCGGGCCGAGAATAACCTGAATGAATTCATGCTGCACTTGCTGGGTGCCACAATTTTGTTAGTCACATTTTTGGCGTTAGTGCAAATGCTGCTGTTGACTTTCTTTCCACTCTTAAAATTACCTGAACTGCCAAAATTTGACTTAAGCACTCAATTAGGACGTTTGCAGACTGTCAGCATAGGAGCACTTTTAGGCTGTATTGTCAGTCTCACAAGTGTCGCTTCTGGTTCAATGTTTGCTTTAGTGCTAATTGCATTTTTCCGTTTAGATGCTAGGAAGTTAGTTGGTACAGATATTTCGCAAGCAGCGATTCTCTTGCTATTTACTGCACTTGGCCATCTCTCTTTGGGAACTGTTGATTGGAATTTAGTATTACCTATATGGCTTGGTTCTGTACCAGGAGTATTAATTGGGGCTAAAGTTTGTCAAATTGCGCCGCAAAAACCATTGCGATTTATTATTTACTCTCTATTAATGATGGTGAGCTTAAAGTTAGTCTATTAAAGAAGCTAAATATTAAAGCGATCGCAGCTAAAAAATATATGAAATATTTAGAACAATAGAGTTCAGATAAAATCATTAGTGATTGATTTGTCACTTGGGGAAACAGCTAACTCAATTGGGGGATTCTCCCCCAAACCCCCGATTGGGGGACGGTTGCGTCCCCCAAACTCCCTCCAAAATTATTGTTTTGTTGTCAATTTATTTTTTTAACTGAAATATATTGCAATTTAGACAGAATATTCAATGGTTGCAACCGCAAATTCATAACGTATTTATGCGTTTCACAACAACTTTTTCTAAGCAATTACGCAATTTTTCCGCAACTACTCGTACATGAGGCTCATGCATGACAGAAGTGTGAACACCAGGAAGGTAATGAATTTCCACACCACCAGCAACTACCTTACCCCAGCCCCATTCGGGGTCAGTATCTGACTCTAAACTTTGCTCGGTAGTTCGTAAAAGAGTCAATTTGTCAGGATAGATTGATGGGACATAATTCTTACGAGCCTGATCGTTAGCCAAAGCTACATCTAAAAGTCGCAGTTCTGCGAGTGAGCGTTTAATATAACGCAGGTAAAACCTATTTAACCCGCTCGCTTTTCCTAGTTCTAAATGCCAAGCTACCCTGGCCCACACATAATTTATTTGTTCTTGAATATTCATACTCAACAAATTACGGGCATGGTGCAATAGAGAGTTACTTGATTTGGCAGTTGGTCTAGCATAACCTGGCGCTGACATATCAAATATAGCCAGCAAAGCAATTTTTTCGCCCTGTGCTCGCAGTTGTTGGGCAATTTCAAAAGTTATGAGACCGCCTAAAGAAAAGCCACCGAGATAATAGGGACCTTGTGGTTGAATATGACGAATTTCTCGAATGTAGTTAGCAGCCATTTTCTGTAGGGAAGTTACCGGGGTTTGTTGTGGATTAATTCCCTGTGCTTGTAGACCATAAACTGGTTGTTCTGCATCTAAATAACAGGCTAAATCTCGATAGAAGAGGACATTACCCCAAATTGCATGAGTTAAGAATAGAGGTGGTTTAGAACCACTGGGTTTAATTGCTATGAGGGATGAGTGAGTAGCCGATGATTTTTCCTGTTGGTGATTTTCTTCTGGGCTAATTATTTGAGTTAAACCTTCAATGGTTGCTGATTGGAAAAGACTCGCTAAAGGTAAATGTTTACCCAATGTCTGCTCAATTTGCCAAAACAGTTTGACTGCTAATAGTGAGTGTCCTCCTAGCTCAAAGAAATTATCTCTAACGCCAATAGACTCAGCACCTAAAACTTGTTGCCAAATCTGCACAAGCTGACTTTCTAGTTGATTGCGAGGTGCAATAAAGGTGGCTTCTGGTTCCTGTCTAGATAATTCCGGTGCTTTGAGGGCACGGCGGTCTACTTTACCGTTTGGGGTCAGAGGTAAGGTGTCTAGTAACTCCCAGTTCGCCCATTTTTTTGGAAGTTAGAAGAAAGACTACTCAGGAGTAAAAGATTGACCATCAAGTTGAGTGTAAATACTGATGGAAAAGCCCAGTAAAGCAAGAATACGCTTCTGCAAAGGTGAAAGAGCGGTCAAGTGAGCATAAATTTCGTTTTTCACCTCAATCAACAGCAGTGTAATCTCTTTAAATGCAGCCAGAATTATTTCTGCGCTAGGTCTTGTAGTTTCGCGCTTCGGATTGCCAACATAAAGACCCGCAAGTTTTTCTTTCTCTTTTTTCTAGATTGTGGCGAACCTGGAATTCTAAAAGGTTTAAAACTCGCAAACCAATAGACAGTAGTCTTATTAAACCAGTAATATGGTCTTCACGTTGTAAATATATCGGAGTCAATGAAAGAGGAAAGTTTTTCAGCCTCGCAAATCCTCGTTCCATTAAGTACTCATCTCTATAGGCACGAACTGCTTGTTTTAAACCAAATTCATTTGGATTTTTATTTGTAACGTAAACCCGCCAGCCTAACATTTGAATTTGGTGTTGAACTGCGGAATCGTCAATCTTAAAACTCATGTCAAACCATAGTTCTTCTACTATTCTAGCTTTGCGGTCTCGGTATCTTTTTTTGAACTTTTTTTAACTCTTTTTGTTTGAATGTCAACTTGAAATAATCCACTTGTTTGATATCTGTTGAAAATAGCTTCACATGTTTCTAACCATTCAAAGTGTGAAGTGAGCTTTTTCTTGCCACGTCGAGGCACTTTAAGTTTTTCTAGAGCATCTACTGTTTTCTGTATTCGTTCACGTAGATGTTTTTCTGCTGTTTTTTGAATCGCAAATGAGCGCACAATTAATTGTCTTTCCGACCAAGAGATTTCTTGCCCATCAATCTCTATTTCATGGATAATCTCTATTTCAAAGCCATCCGCTATATTTTTGGTTTTGGCATCTGCATATTCGTAATCTATAATTGTTAGTTCTTGTTGACCATCCCAAACTGGTTGGAGATATTTGCTTAGTTCTTCGTTAGATACTTGCTTGGCTGTTAAAGGACATAAGTAAAAATCTCCGCCCAATACTATATGAGTTCTTGTCTTTATTGATGACATTTTACAGTCACCAATATATAACAATTCTGACTTTTTTATTGTTGAACGTACTTTATCTATTGCTGGAATATATAATGGGTCATCTGCTTTTTCTCCTGACAATATTTCCGTCGCTATTGGCATTCCTAATGGGTCTAATGTCGATAGCATTATTTTCACTTGCGCCAAATCCGGACGATTGTCTTTGCTATGACCCCATTGAAATAAGCCTTCTGGGTTAACTCCACAATGACTTGAAGCCGTTGTACTATCTAAACGTACCTGTTCTGGGATAATATCGTACACCCGTAGCAAACTACTTCCTAGTTCCGACTCAAATGAAAACCAGTTTGCATCTATAGATAGGTAACGTAATACTGCTTGCAAACGGTCATCTGCCAAATCGAGCGAGCGTAAAGATTCTTCCGTAAAGCTTTTTAACGTTTCTAACCGCTTACTCACCCAACCTTGAACGTGGTTCAAACGGTGATCTGCTTGCGATAATATGTGTGTTAACCATATTACCACCACACTACCTAGATTTAATCCTTGCCAGTTTCCGTGACATGGAAAATGTTTATCGATTAGTTGTTCTACTCCCATCTGCTCCAGTTGTGTTAGCAGTAGGGGTATATCATCAACTCGTTCGTTTGTAATTCTGGGTTCAAATTCCATAAACCCGAACTTATACCTACTTAGTTCTTTTTGGAATATATCTAGAGGTATACTTTTTTGGCTAACTCAGAAAAAAATGAGCGAACCGGGAGTGACAAATCAAGACTTTCTAGAATATGTTTACAATTAGAGCATGTCTTGCTACTTGGATACCACTGGTCGATAAAGACAACCAGTTTATTCTTCTTCTTGGCAACCCATTCTAGGATTTGCAGAAACTCACCAAACGCTAAGTCTGATATTTGCCTGCCCCAAAGACGTTGCATTCCTTTGAGATTTAAAGTCTCAAAACAGAGAATATCGAACCTATCTGTTAGCTCATGAGCTAATTTCCAGAACCAATCACGCCGACGGTTGGAAATATCTTCATGCTTGCGTACTAAATTCTTTCTGGCTCGTTCTCTGTTAGATGAGCCTTTTAGCTTTTTGGAATGCCGCGAACTTGCTTTTTTTAATGGCGCTTAGGGATTGCTTGAAAAATTGGGGCGATTCAATTTTAGTGCCGTCTGAGCAAGTGAGGAATGTCTTTAACCCAAAATCAAAGCCAGCGATTTTACCCGTCTTAACTTCAACTTCTGAGCTACCCTCATCAACAACCAAAACCATAAATAACTCACCTAACGGGGTGCGTTTAATAGTTAGGGTTTTGACTGTTCCCTCAATTTCTCTGGACTTCCAAAACTGGTAAACTCGACTACCAATTTTTACCCTATTTCCACCCAAAAACTTATAACCTGCCTGCTTAAGGGTGAACGATTTGTATTTCTTGACCTTCTTAAATCCTGGTGGTCTTACTCCTTTGTTATTGTGTTTGAAAAACAATTGGTAAGCTTTCTCAATGCGTTGACAAATATCTTGTGCTGCTTGAGAACCTACTGATTGCCAAAAAGAATTACGCTTTCTTAATTTGGCGATATGAGCCTGAAGTTTTGCACAGTTTAAATGCTTGCCAAACATCCGGTAATACCTTTTATGTAGAGCAATGCAATGGTTATAAATCACTCCAGCAGCGTTGATTGTGCGCTTGAGGTGTCTATTCCTTTTGTGTTCGTACAATTTAAACTTCAGTGTTTTCATGCTAGTATTATACCATAAAACGACGGCAATATGACGGCATGAAGAAATTAACAGTTCGATGCTCTAATGAAGAGTATGAAACGCTTTTGAAATACTGCGAAGAAACAGATCGCACTCAAAATGACGTACTTAGAGAGATGATCCGGAAGTTGAAGAAAAGCCGTGCTAGAAGCACGGGGCTTTAGACCCAATTTTTTGGTAAGCTCTGCTTGAGGAAGCTCCGCCATTCGCTTGTGGTTGGTGCAGGCTGGGACTTAGTAACGATATATGCGACAAGGCGCTTGTCACCAGGAATATCTTCGCGCACAGTGACTACTGCTTGTTGAACCAGGGAATGTTGAGTTATTGCAGCTTCTATTTCTCCCAATTCAATCCGGAAGCCACGAATTTTTACCTGATGGTCAATCCTTCCTAAAAATTCTATGTTTCCATCTGGTAAGTACCGTGCTAAATCTCCAGTTTTATACAGACGACTGACCGCTTCGCTACTAAATGGATTAGGTATAAATTTCTCTAGAGTTAGTTCTGGACGGTTGAGATAACCTCGCGCTAAACCAATACCACCAATATGTACCTCTCCTGCTACACCAATCGGTACAGGTTGCAGATGAGAATCGAGAATATAAACACAGCTATTGGCAATGGGACGACCAATAGTCAGCTTTTGGCTAGCATCAGTATATTCGGCCATTGTGGCGCAGACAGTGGATTCTGTTGGGCCGTAAGCATTGAAAAAGCGTACTTTCCTAGACCATTGGGCTGCTAACTCAGTTGCACAGGCTTCTCCAGCGACAATTATGGCTTGCAAGCTAGGAAGCGACTGATTTGACATGGCAGCTAATGCGGAAGGAGGTAGAGCTACGTGAGTAATTTGATACTCATTGATGGTTTGCATCAAATCACTACCTGGGAGTAATGCCTCTTTTTTGGCCAGACATAGCTTTGCACCAGAACACAATGCCATCAAGATGTCTGCAATCGAAGCATCAAAGCTAAAGGAAGCAAATTGCAGAATTCTGCTGGTTGGCTGAACATCAAATTTTTTAATTTGTGCCAAAGCTAAACTACATAGTCCCTTATGGGTCACTAGTACACCTTTGGGTTTACCTGTAGAACCAGAGGTATAAATAATATAGGCTAAGTTACTTACCTGCACGTTACTTACAGGCTCGGACTGTGGATATTGAGATATTTCTTTCCAGTCTGTATCCAAACAAATTACAGTTGCTTGATGCTCAGGCAAAAGAGTTAATAGCTGTTCTTGAGTCAGCACAATCTGCAATTGGGCATCGGACATCATGAATGCCAACCGTTCTTGAGGGTAAGCAGGATCTAATGGCACATAAGCACCACCAGCTTTGAGAACAGCCAACATTCCCACAATCATTTCTATAGAACGCTCAACACAGATACCTACAAGGACTTCGGGGACTACACCCAAGCTTTGTAAATGGTGTGCGAGTTGATTTGCCCGTTGATTCAATTGCCGATAGGTCAATTGTTGATGATGGAATACTATTGCTACTGCATCGGGTGTGCGTTCTACCTGTTGCTCAAAAAGTCGATGAATACATTGTTGGGGATAGTCAACTTGAGTATCATTCCATTGCCACAAAAGTTGATGCTGTTCGCTAGCTGTTAGTAGTGGTAATGTAGCGATATTTTGATCTGGGTGAGTCACAATCCCTACCAACAAGGTTTGAAAATGCTCAATCATCCGCGTGATGGTGGCAGCGTCAAACAAATCAGTATTGTATTGGATCTTGCCTTTGATACCTGTGGATGTTTCTAACATCTCCAAGGTGAGATCCAATGCTGCCTTGTTTAATCCTGGTAACTGCAAATCTTGGTAAGAAGTATCTTGCAGGATAAACATCACCTGGAATAAGGGATGATAGCTTAATGAACGCTCTATTTGCAGTTGTTCAACCAGTGTCTTAAAGGGTAAATCTTGATGTGCATCAGCACTAAATACTACCTGTCGCACTCTCTGGAGCAATTCCCGAAAACTAGGATTACCAGACATATCGGTACGCATGACTAGGATATTGACAAAAAAGCCAATTAACCCATCCATTTCTTGATGGTTGCGTTTGGCGATCGCAGAACCAACTAAGATATCTTCTTGTCGGCTATAGCGATACAAAAGAGTCTGGAATGCTGCCAACAAAGTTATAAATAATGTCACACCTTCTTGCTGTGAAAGCGTTTGCAATGCTTGGCTTAAATCCTGAGAGAGGGTAAAAGATTGCTCTGCACCTCTATCTCTCTGCACTGGTGGACGAGGACAGTCTGTTGGTAATTCCAGTACTGGCGGCGCAAGAGCAAGCTGCTGTTGCCAATAGTTGAGTTGCTCTTGCCCAACAGTATAATCATCATCTTGAATAGATAATGGGTGAGGTTTGCCTTCTAGAAAATCTTGATACATCCGTACTAACTCTTGCCAAAAAATATCCATTTGCCAAGAGTGCTGGGGATGGGTAACCAACAATAAGATTTGCTCTGGTGGCGCTAGCTGCAATAAACAAGCTCGCAACATCAAGCCTGATGCTAAATCGAAGGAACGTTGGCTTTCTTGTTGCAGCAGCCGTTGTACTTCTGCTTCAGATTCAGTTGTTGACACTATCAGTTCTACTAACTGTGCATCTTGAGAACTGAAATGCGATCGCAGTTGTTGATGACGAGATGCGATCGCATTCAAAGCCTGTTGCAGAATCTCTATTTTGAGGTTACCTCTGAAGCGGACTGCCCAGTGAATGTTATCGAAAGCATTACTTAGCTCTAGTATTATATTAGTATTGCTTAGAGAATTTAATATCATAATATTAATTTACTACTATCAATTATTGTTTCTATTTACATATAGGGTTTCCTAGTCTGTTGCGGTACATATTTATTTACATCCATCCTCTTCTATCAGAGGTTAATTCTTTTTTGCTGTACCTCACCAGTGTGGGAATAACTATACTTTTATTTCACCAAAGCAAACTAATAAGTTTAGAAATCTCCAAACTTATTCTTTGAAATATTTAACCTTTAAGTTTTGAAATCAGCAGTTATCTTGAGTCTGTAAAAGTTTTAGCTCTTAAAACCATAGCAGACAGAAAATTATCTTATGATATCCCTTGATTTTATGATTCTAACTAAAGGAATATTCTTTTTGGCGTAAGAGACTTCCAGAAAATAAATTATCCCATATACTCCGAGAATATTTTCTTTATCCCCCCTGCACTCCGCACTCTGAAGCCTGCCAAGAAAGCGATGGAATATTTTTTTAGTTGTAAGTCCCTAAGAGGGTGGAATTTTTTCTAATGTTCCCCAATCAGTGAGGTTTGATGCCAAACTATTGAAGCGCTCACAATTCTCAAAAAATAAATCACCAATGTGATTGGGTGTAAAATGAGAATAAAGATGGTATGCAATCACGAAAGCATTGAAAAATCAAGTTCTAAATATAGCAGCCAATCCTCATAAATCCTATGACAAATAGTTACAACCTGACTGAGTTAATAGGAATTTTGATGACAAATTCGGTTCCTTGTTCTTCTACAGAATGACAGTACAGTTTGCCCCTGTGATTGCCCACCACAATTTGATAACTAATGGATAAGCCTAAGCCTGTGCCTTTTCCTACTGGTTTGGTAGTAAAGAAGGGGTCAAATAACTTTGCTTTTACTTTTTCATCCATCCCTGAGCCGTTATCACTAATGTGAATTGAGATAGTTTTATCTGCCAATACTTGTGTAAAAATACAAATTTGAGGATGAGTTTTTTGTTGTAATTTTTGATCAGTGCAAGGTTGTTGATTGAATGTCAACTCTTCTAAAGCATCGATCGCATTGGATAAAATATTCATGAAAACCTGATTTAGTTGACCTGGGTAACATTCAACCAAGGGTAACTGACCGTAATCTTTAATTACTTCAATTTTGCCAGAGTCTGTTTGTACCTTGAGGCGGTTTTGCAGAATCAGCAACGTACTTTCAATGCCCTCATGCACATTTACTGCTTTAAACTCAGCTTCATCCAGACGCGAGAAGTTACGTAGAGATTGCACAATTCCCTGAATGCGTTCTGTTCCTACTTTCATAGAACTGAGTAGTTTGGGAAAGTCTTGTTTAAGAAATTCTAGGTCTATAACTTCCATTGCTGTCTGGATTGTTTCTGTAGAATCAGGATATTGTTGTTGGTAAAGGTCGATTAATTGTAATAAATCCTGAATGTAGCTGTGAACATAGGTGAGATTGCCGTGAATAAAGCAAACTGGATTGTTAATTTCATGAGCCACACCCGCAACCAAATTGCCTAAAGCAGACATTTTTTCACTTTGAATGATTTGCATTTGAGCCTGCTGCAATTCTTGGATGGCTTTCTCCAAATCTTGGGCTTTTTGCCGTAGCTGTGCTTCTGACTCCAGTAAAGCGGCTTGGACTTGCTTTCGCTGCGCCACTTCTTGTTCAAGTTGCTGATAAGCTTCTACTCTTGTAGCCGCTTGTTGAATTGTCTGAGCAAGAAATTGGATTTCGTTATTTGGCAATCCACTGGGCATAACAAAATGGTCAATGCTGTGACTATCAGTAACAGCTTTATTCAAACGTTGGAGTGGATGTAACACAAATCGCTGAATGATGATTGTCATCAGCACGAGAATTGCTGACATGCCAATGAGTAGGATAATGGTAGAGCGAGAGAGAGTTTGCCAAGCTTGCTGTTGTAGTTCTTTGACATCTAGAATAGCGATCGCTAACCCGCGTTGATTTACCTGACCAAATAATGTGCTGCTAAAGGGCAAAATTTCAACTAATGCTGGCTTACCATCTATCGTGATTCTGAAACTTCCTTCTAAACCTGTTTGAGAAGACTGTTTGAGCACATCAGCCAATTCTGGGTGAATTGAAGCATAAGGTGGGTTTTGTAGTTCTGCTCCACTCTTTGCTATGGTTTGTCCATTTGGACTGACGATCGCAACTTCTATCACTGTTGGCAGTGTGGCATAGTTTTGTACCACTCGCTTGATAATGCTCGTATTTCCCAGTTCGATTAATCCTTCTGTGGAAAACCCAACTCCCTGGGTAATCGATTGAGCACGTTGTTGTAGTTCCTGCTCGAGCTTTGATTGAATCAACAAGTAGTTTAATCCCAATGTAGTTAAGCCAACTGTGGCTAAAGAAAGTCCAAAACCCATCAGTAGTTGGTGGGATAAGTGATTTTTAGATAGCTGGCTCATAACTTCCATCCTGTCATGGCTTCATTGACAAGTGCAGCATTAATGTCTACATCTTGCCGAATCACTCGACCATGACGCGGATCTGCTTGCAACAATCGCACAATTTCTACCTTTGCCTGATTGAGCCGACCGTCTGCGGCAAACATCCGTCGATTTAAACTAATATCCCCTTTTTTTAACCCAGCATAATCACTGGCAAAAGACTTACCACTTTGCCCTAGTTTTTCTGCTACAGTTTCAAATACTTTTGTGGGCTGCGTTTCTACGGCGTGCATCACGTCAAACCACGCTAGCATAAATTCCTTGAGTTCTGCTTTTTTCTTTTTCATTCCACTGTTACTGGACATCAAAATATCAATCACCAGACTGTCTACTTGCTTTGTAGTGTGAATCACATTCCCCTTAATGCTCTTGGCAGTTTCTCCTAGCATTGGTTCCCACAGCACAGCCGCATCAATTTCACCTTTTCTGATTTTCTCGGCGGCTACATCATTGGAAAAATCTCGAATCTCAACTTCAGCAGGCTTGATTTGATTGGCTTTCAAGGCTTCCAGCAAAATTAAATGGTTGACAGTTCCTAGCTTTGCGCCGACTTTTTTACCGCGCAAATCTGCGACGGATTTAATTTCTGGATGGGCAACAATTCCGTCTGCTCCTGCAGAGATATTTGTTGTCATTAATACCACAGGCTGATCGTTACCGGGGTCAACTTGCATCACATCCCAGAAAGAAACAAATGCTGCATCTAGTCCACCTCGGAGTACAGCCCGACTGGAATCTTGCTGGTTATCAAATTGCACTAACTCAACTTCTAGCCCTCGCTGTTTGAAGATTCCAGATGGTTGAGCATAGCGTACAATATCAAACCCTGCCCAGCTTGTAATTCCAATCCGCAGCGGTTTAAAAGATTGGTTTTGTCCAAGACTACAGCCACTGCTCACAAAGGTAAGGCAAAAGGTGATTATAAACAAACACAACAAGGTAGGCTTGATACCTAACCTCAGCTTTTGCTTCCACCAGATACCCAATTTGCCAATAATTTGAGCAACTTTCATGACCTACAAATCCTTATCTGGGAAAACTTTACTTAAAAACAATGATTCCCAAAAATTTAGTAGACATAACGTTTGCGTTCATGCGCGGATAGGCTTGGGAACCGACGTGATCGGATAGATGCATCACTAAGTACCTAAACAAAAATATTTACAGTCATTGCGAGCGAAGCGTTCGCGTAGCGTCTCGAAGAGAAGCAATCTCAGCCCTTGCGATTGCTTCATTTCGCTTCCCTTCTCCTGACGGAGACGCTACGCGAACGGGACGCTACGCGAACGCTACATTCGCAATGACATTGTGTAATTAATTTTGTGTAACTACTTACTTCATGCCAATCACCACAAACTTAGAAGCACCGTAAGCCAGCATATTTGGCGGCCCAACAACCCCTGCATAACTTGCCATAGTGAAAAAAATAAAACCCTAATGAAAACATCTTATTTGACATACTCACCGACCTGAAGGTGCGGTGATTCTTGACGGCTCACAGCAACTAGCTACCGAAGTAGTCTGACAGTCGCTCCCCGTCCGTTTTAGGTCGTGCCGATGCCCCATGCCGACCATTTTTATATTTTGGGATGCGTTCTCATCTCTGTCGTGTTCAGTATTGCAGTTCAAGCACAGCACTGAACGAACAGACAAATCAATCTTGCCCCAGCGATACCCACAACAAGAGCAGGTTTGGCTAGTAGGTTCCCATCTGCTAATTACTCTAAAGTCCCGATTAAGCTTTTCGGATTTAGCCTCACAAAATACCCGAAATTCTCGCCAACCTTGCAAGCTAATCACTCTTGCTAACTTGCGGTTTTTAACCATCCCTGACACATTCAAATCTTCCAAAATAATAGCTTGGTTTTCACTAACTACTTTGGTTGATAGTTTGTGCAAGAAGTCTTTACGGGTATCTGCAATTTGGTTGTGTTGCTTTGCAATCTTCAACCTAGTGACTTCACGACGCTTGGAACCTTTTTGCTGCCTTGCCAGCTTGCGTTGTAGTTTACGAATTTTGCGGTCTTTCTTTGAGTAGTCGGGGCTTATTGCTTTCTCCCCATTACTCATAACGGCAAAAGTTTTGATTCCTAAATCAATACCAATGCTTTGGTTTTTGGCATCGGATTGAACAGGTTCTATCTCTACAACAAAGCTGAGAAAATAGCGGTTAGCGCAATCTTTAATAACAGTCACGCTACTTGGTGCAGATGGTAATTGTCTTGACTTTAGAGGTTTGACATTGCCAATTTTGGCTAAATATACTTCTTCTCCTTTGACTGAAAACCCACCAATTCTAAATCGCGCTGATTGCCTCTGAGTCTTCTTTTTGAATTTAGGACTACCTACCTTTTTACCCTTGCGCTTACCTTTAAGGGAATCAAAAAAATTCTTGTAGGCAACTCCTAAATCAGCAACAGATTGTTGTAATGGGATATTAGAAACATCAGACAACCATGAACGCTCATCAGTCTTTTTAGCTTGTGTAATCACTAACTTTTGCAAGTCGTTGTTACTGGGCAGTTTTTCTGACTGCTTGCAAATAGCTAGAGCATCATTCCAGACTACGCGAACACAACCAAACAACTGAGCTAAAAGCTGTTGCTGTTGGTCTGTTGGGTAGAAACGGAATTGATATCTGGCTTTCATGAATGATGTACAATTGGTCTGTGAAAATATTATACATTGGTGAGCAGCGCGTTGGGCGGGTTCCCCGACTTGTAGCGACTGCTCACCCGTTCGCGTTAGCGTCCCGTAGGGAAGGGTCTACAAGAAGTGACAAGCCAGTTTCGCAGAGAAAGACATAGCGTTACAGATTTAAAAATTCATTTGGTCTGCGTTACCAAATACCGCAGGTCTGTATTTATAAAGGACAGCCTTGAATTAATTGATAAAACATTTAGAGAAGTAGCCGAAAAGATGGATTTTCAAGTAATTGAATTCAACGGTGAAGATAACCATGTTCACGCGCTTATTGAATATCCACCTAAATTGTCTATTTCTCAAATAGTTAACGCTTTGAAAGGTGTTTCTAGTCGCAGATATGGACAAGCCGGATATAACAAACCCCACAAAGAAGCCTTGTGGAGTCCCAGTTATTTTGCTGTGTCCGTAGGAGGTGCGCCATTAGAGATCCTAAAGGAGTACATCATAAATCAAGAAAAGCCGTCGTTCTACGACGGGGCTTGTATCCCATTCTTTTGGTCAACAGTTGCTTTAAGAGATATCCATAAAACCTACGCAGACACAGAGATTATCAAAGGCATAGATCTCGACATTGGCGATCGCAACCAGGATCACGCGGTGTGTTATTTCTGCCGCACCTGTCTGGAGAACAAAGTTACAAATTTACTAAGTTGGGAACAATGATATAACGAACAAAAAATCGGAAATAGGTGAATGAAATTAACATTTGTCGGGTTTGCTGTGCTGAGTACAATTTGCTTATCTGCTGTTTGCAACAATAGTGTTTACGCCCAAGTCACATCCGATGGCACTCTCGGCACTGTTGTGAATGGTAACAATAATTACAGCATCACTGAGGGGACTCGAGTCGGCAACAATCTATTTCATAGCTTTAGTCAATTCTCTATCCTTACAGGTAGTTCGGCATCATTTGACAATCCTACTGATATTCAAAATATTTTCAGTCGGGTGAGTGGTGGTAGTATTTCTAACATAGATGGTTTAATTAGTGCCAAGGGTAGTGCTAATTTATTCTTACTCAACCCATCAGGGATTATTTTTGGGCCAAATGCCAGCTTAAATATTGGTGGTTCCTTCATCGCTACAACTGCCAATAGTATTAAATTTGCTGATGGTACAGAATTTAGTGCTGTAGATTCTGCCGCTAAACCATTATTAACAATGACTGTACCCATTGGGTTGCAAATGGGTAATCATCCCGCACCGATACAAGTCCAAGGTACAGGACATAGCCTAGATACAACCGATAGTTTTTCGCCTGTAATTCCCTATCCTAGCGCCACAAAATTACAAGTACAGTCAGGAAAAACTCTAGCATTGGTGGGTGGTAATATCAGTTTGGATGGTGCGACTCTGAGTGCCCAAACGGGTCAGATAGAATTAGGGAGTCTGGGAGGTGCAGGGTTAGTTAGTTTAGCACCGATTACTCAGGGTTATCAATTGCAATATGAGCAGGGACAAAGTTTTGCTGATATTCAACTGGCGCAAAAGTCACTATTAGATGTGAGTGGGTTTAACTCTGGTGCGGTTCAACTCCAGGGAAGAAATATCAAATTTACCGATGGTTCGGTGACTTTATCGCAGAATTACGGCAATCTTAAGAGTGGAGATATTAACGTGCAAGCATCAGATGCGATCGCACTTATTGGTACCACACCCGATGCTAAAATTTACACTTGGATTCGTGCGGATGCCTTGGGAACAGGAGACAATGCCAATATCAGTATTGTTACTCCCCGGTTGATCATGCAAGAAAGTTCAGGAATAAGTAATTTAACTTATGGAACTGCTAACGGTGGTAACATCCAGATTCAAGCCGCAGATATAGAGTTATCCGGTTTTTCACCCCTCAATCCCACTGGAGTCACAGCCATTAACACTGTCACTTTTGGAAAAGGAGCGGCTGGAGATATCTTGGTGAATGGGAATAATTTACTCATGTTTGGCGGAGCATCCTTAGTATCACTGGCATTTGGTAGTGGCTCCACTGGTCAGGTCATGATTCGCAACCAAAATACCACCGTTATGGGTGAAAATCCTTTTGGAGTGTATAGCAATATGAGTATAACTACCTTTGCTGATGGCAATGCCAAAGATTTGAGATTAGATACTGGAAACTTGCAAGTATTAAATGGTGGAGTAATTGGTTCATCTGCATTATTTATAGGTAATGGCGGTAATGTCCAAATCAATGCTAGTGAGGCGATTGCCATTAGTGGTCGTGGTAGTGCTAATAACAGTAATATCAATTCTTCTGCTGTGCGTTTAAGTCCACAATTAAGTCAATTATTGGGTGTGTCAGATATCCTCACAGCGAATGCTGGTAGTCTCAGTATTACGACACCAAAACTCACAATCACAGATGGTGGAACAGTCACAGTTACTGGTCAAGGTACTGGGAATGCGGGAAATCTGAAAATTACTGCTGATCAGATCCAGTTGCAAAATCAAGCTTTAATTGAGGCGCAAACAGAATCAGGTAATGGTGGTGATATTAGTTTGCAAGTAGGCGATGTCATCCTGATGCGTGATCGCAGTAAGATTACTGCCACAGCTGATGGTGCTGGCGATGGTGGTAATATCAACATCAATGCACCTATAATTGTTGGTTTAGAAAACAGCGATATTACTGCTAATGCTGTTCGAGGTAAAGGCGGTAATATTAACATCACTACTCAAGGAATTATTGGTTTAGAATACAGTTCGCAATTGACAGCAGAAAATAATATTACCGCCAGTTCCGAGTTCGGGGTGAATGGTACAGTTGAAGTGAACAACATTGGTGTTGACCCCAATTCGGGTTTAGTAGAATTACCCGCCAATGTTACCGATTCATCTCAACAAATTGCCAGTGGTTGTTCTAGAGACAGTGGTAGTAGTTTTGTCGCCTCTGGTAGGGGTGGTGTACCGCAAAATCCCACGCAGGAATTGAGGAGCGATCGCCCTTGGTCTGATACCCGCGATATCTCTGCGTTCCACACCACAAAACCAGCACAAGCTCAAATACCTACAACACCACAAATTCTTGTGCAAGCAACTGGCTGGCGACGTAACGCCAACGGCAAAATTGAATTAGTTGCCAATCAATCACCCACTCAGGTACAAACAGCTTTAACCTGTGCGGCGACACCTCAAATTTAACTAATCTTAACATAGTGAATGTTATAAACATTACTCAAAGGGGAAGAATATATACGGAATAAAATATAAGATATATAATATATAGTCTGATGAAATTAACTTTTGTGAGGTTTGCCGCTCTGGGTGCAATCTGCATCTGTGCTGTTGACAATCATAGTGTCCACGCCCAAGTTATTCCCGATAACAGTCTCAACACAGTTGTAACCAGTGGTAGTAATAGTTACTCCATCACCAATGGCACTCGTGTAGGCGGCAATTTATTTCATAGCTTTAGTCAGTTCTCTATCCCTACAGGTAGTTCGGCATTATTTGACAATGCCGCAGACATCCAAAATATATTTAGCCGTGTCACGGGCGGTAACATTTCCCATATTGATGGTTTAATTCAAGCTAATGGGAATGCCAACTTATTCTTACTCAACCCATCCGGGATGATTTTTGGGCCCAATGCCAGCTTAAATATTGGCGGTTCCTTTGTTGGCACAACAGCAAATAGTATCAAGTTTGCCGATGGAGTAGAATTTAGTGCCAGCAATCCCAGTGTGAAGCCATTGTTAACCATGAGTGTACCAATTGGGTTACAGATGGGGCAGAATTCCGCACCCATTCGAGTCGAAACTCAC
Source organism: Tolypothrix sp. PCC 7601 (assembly GCF_025677855.1). Lineage (NCBI taxonomy): Bacteria > Bacillati > Cyanobacteriota > Cyanophyceae > Nostocales > Tolypothrichaceae > Tolypothrix > Tolypothrix sp. PCC 7601. The sequence continues at coordinate 8,813,128 of NZ_CP064879.1, read as the reverse complement.
CTCACTACCGGACAAGATTTAACACTAGAAGCGGGTAGCCTAGACTTACAAGGAGAACTAATAGCAGGGAGAGATTTAACCCTCAAAGCCCAAGACACCGTAAAAATTAGGGATAATGCCACAACTCCATTTCTCGCCCAAGCCGGGAGAAACTTAACAATTCAGGGGAATCAAAGCATTGATATCTTGGCATTGAGTCATCCGGTAGCCGCACTTCAGAGTGGGGGTAATCTGAGTTTGATCAGCAACGGGAATATTTCTGGGGATGCACATTTCCTCAGTGGTGGTAATCTCTCATTTCAGACTTTAGCAGGGACTCCAGGGAAGTTTGTGAGTCTGTATGACCCGATAATTTATGCTAATGGGGATGTGGTGTTTGGTGATTACACAGGGGTGGCATTGAAGGTGGAAGCAACCGGAAGTATTGAAGGGGGTAATATTGAGATTACAGGCCCTGATGTGAGCGTTCCCAGCACTGACCCGGATTATCTGATACTCACAACTGAGCCGGCGGCGATTTTGCGGGCAGGGGTGGCATCAGTACCGACATCGAATTTGCCACAATTAGGCTTCACGACGGGGACAGTGGCAGGTTTGCCACCAGGAAGTATTAGGGTAAGCAGTATCAAGACATCAAATACAACAGGGGGAAATGGTGGTGCAATTACCCTGAATGCTGCTGGGGATATTGTCACAGGAAACTTAGATTCCTCGGCTTTGTTGTATTTTGGGAATAGTGGCAATGGTGGCGATATCAAGCTGTTCGCTAATGGCAATATCTCGATTAATGGCAATGTGAACTCATCTTCTCTTTCATTCCTTACAAGTGGGAGTGGCGGCGATATTACCCTCACTACCACTAACGGCAATCTTTCTGTCAATGGCGGTCTAGATTCATCAGTATTTGGACTCAATCAAGGAGGGAATGGCGGCGATATTACCCTCACTACCACTAACGGCAATCTTTCTGTCAATGGCGCATCTTCATCCCTGTTGACCTTTTATGGTACAAGTGGCAATGGCGGCAAGATAATTCTTTCCACGACCAATGGCAACCTCTCCAGCCAGCGCAGTTTATTGTCTTTTTCCAGCTCAATATTCGGGAAGAGTGGTAATGGCGGCGATATCGCCCTCACTGCAACCAATGGCAACCTCTCCAGCCAGGGCCGAATGGAATCAACGGCGAGGAATGGTAGCAAAGGCGGCGATATCACTCTAACTGCAATCAATGGCAAACTCTCTAACCAAGCCGAGTTGTCATCCCTGTCCCACTCCTTAACGGGTAATAGTGGTAATGGCGGCGATATCATCCTGACTGCAATCAATGGCAACCTCTCTAACCAGAGCAATTTAAACTCATTCTCCTACTCAGCAGTAGGGAATAGCGGTCAGGGTGGTGATATCGCCCTGACTGCACAAAACGGGGATATTTTGGGCAACGGCAGTAACTTGTATAGTTTTAGCGTTGCGCCCCAAGGAACTGCAAACAATGGTGGTTCTGTAAGATTAGATGCTCTAAACCAGATATCTGGATTGACAGTAGTAACAACATCTTCTGCTGCTGAGGCAGGGATGGTGTCGATTTTGGGACAGGGCGATTTGGCGATCGCTGATCTGGCAATCCAAACAAGTAAACCAATCACCATCAGAACCGCATTAACAGGCACAATCAACATTCCGGCTGATGGCAAAGGGCGATCAGGTGATGTCAACATTAGTAGTGCGGGGAACCTTACTCTAACTAACACCCTAATTGAAAGCGATACCAAAGGTAGGGACTCCGCCGGTAATGTCACCCTTACCAGTCCTGGTTTAACGACATTGAATAATAGTCAAATTTTCACCACTACAAAAAGTACTGGACAAGCTGGAGATGTCAATGTCACCACAAATCGCCTCTCCTTCCTCAATGGTAGTTCTGTTAACTCCTCAACATCTGCCAGTGGCAATGCGGGAGATATTATATTTAATGTGCCTAACACTGTAGAACTTGACAATAGTAAAATCTCAGCTAGTACCAGTGGTAGTGGCAAGGGTGGAGAAATTGCCCTGAATACAGGTACTTTACAACTCAACAATCAAAGTATCATCTCCAGCAACACCACAGGTATTGGTAATGCCGGTGCAATTGATGTCAAAGCTAACGCGATCGCACTTAATCAAAGCAACATTACTAGTCAATCCTTATCTGAAAGTGGCGATGCGGGAAATATCAAGCTTCAGGCAGCTAACACCGTAGAACTTAACAATGGTACAATCTCAGCCAGTACAAGTAGTAGTGGCAAGGGTGGAGAAATTGCACTCAATACAGGCAATTTACGACTAAATAATCAAAGTATTATATCCAGCAACACCACAGGTATTGGTAATGCCGGTGCAATTGATGTCAAAGCTAACGCGATCGCACTTAATCAAAGCAACATTACTAGTCAATCCTTATCTGAAAGTGGCGATGCGGGAAATATCAAGCTTCAGGCAGCTAACACCGTAGAACTTAACAATGGTACAATCTCAGCCAGTACCAGTGGTAGTGGTAAGGGTGGTGAAATTACACTGGATACAGGCACTTTACAACTCAGCAATCAAAGTATCATCTCCAGTAACACCGCAGGTATTGGTAATGCAGGCGCAATTGATGTTAAAGCTTCGGCGATCGCACTTAATCAAAGCACTATTAGTAGTCAATCTTCAGGTGTTGGTGACAGTGGTACAGTGAAATTTAACACTGGGACTTTAGATTTGATTGACAATGCGATTGTTTCCACCGCCTCATCCCAATCAGGAAAAGCGGGTAACTTAAATATTACCGCAGGCGATCGCATTAACTTACAAACTGGTTCACAAATTACCAGTCGCAGCACGGGAACAGGTAATGGTGGAACTGTGGAGATGAGTGGGCGGACGCTGATTCTCAAGCAAGATGCTCAAATTAGCACCTCTACTGTTGCTAGTGATGGCGGTAACTTAGTGTTAAATCTGTCTGATTTTTTGCTGATGCGCGATCGCAGTCTCCTGAATGCCGAAGCTGGCACTACAGGCGATGGTGGTAACATTAGCATCAATACTCCCTTTATCATTGGCTCTGGCAATAGTGATATTATTGCTAACGCTGTACGCGGTCGTGGGGGCAACATTAACATCACCACTAATAGCATCCTCGGTTTAGATTACCGCAACCAACTAACTTCCAACAGCGATATTACTGCCAGTTCCGAATTCGGTGTGAATGGCACTGTGCAGATCACCACACCTAACATCAATCCCAATTCTGGCTTAAGTCAACTACCCGCAAATGTGACTGATCCATCTCAACAAATTGTCAGTGGTTGTGCAGATACCAGTGGTAGTAGTTTTGTCGCCACAGGTAGGGGTGGAATACCGCAAAATCCAATGCAGCAGATTTGGGGCGATCGCCCTTGGTCTGATACCCGCGATATCTCTGCGTTCCACACCACAAAACCAGCACAAGCTCAAATACCTACAACACCACAAATTCTTGTGCAAGCAACTGGCTGGCGACGTAACGCCAACGGCAAAATTGAGTTAGTTGCTAATCAATCACCGACCCAGATACAACCAGCCTTAACCTGTGCTGCTATAACTCAAAATTAATTACCGTTACCAAACTTAGCAGACTGGGAACAATAGATACGTCATAAAAACAAGAACTGGACTATGAAATTTACTTTTGTCGGGTTTGGGATTCTCAGTGCAATCTCTGTTTCTGCTGTTTGCAACAATAGTGTTTACGCCCAAATCACACCCGATGGCACTCTCGGCACTGTTGTAAATGGTAGTAGTAATTACAACATTACTGAGGGGACTCGTGTCGGCAAAAATTTATTTCATAGCTTTAGTCAGTTCTCCATCCCTACAGGTAGTTCGGCATCATTTGACAATCCTACTGATATTCAAAATATTTTCAGTCGGGTGAGTGGTGGTAATATTTCCAACATAGATGGTTTAATTAGTGCCCAGGGTAACGCTAATTTATTCTTACTCAACCCATCAGGGATTATTTTTGGGCCAAATGCCAGCTTAAATATTGGTGGTTCTTTTATTGCTACAACAGCCAATAGTATTAAATTTGCTGATGGGGCAGAATTTAGTGCTGTTCCAAGTGCGGGTAAACCTTTGCTGACAATGAGTGTACCTGTGGGTTTACAAATGGGTCAAAATTCGGGGGGGATTACTGTCGAGGACTTAGGGCATCGGATAACAGGTGGGGTTCTTACAGCTTTAGATCGCACTCAGAATCTTACAGGGTTACAAGTTAATGCAGGCAATACCTTAGCATTAATCGGTAATGAGGTAAATTTCTCAGGTGGGATTGTGGCAACCAACGGAGGTGGACATCTAGAAGTAGGAAGCGTGCAACAGGGTGAAGTCAGGCTTAATCCCAGTATGACAGGATGGAAAGGAGATTATTCCCAAGTCGAGAAATACAATAATATCGATCTAGGGCAACAATCTCTCGTAGATGCCAGTGGTAGCAATAGCTCAATTCAAATCCAAGGAAAAAACATCAACTTGAGCGCAGGCTCGGCTGTCGTGCTGCAAAACCTGGGGGAACAATCACAAGGAATTACTATTCGCGCTACAGGGTCTTTGAATTTAACAGGTAACACCTCAGACCAAAAACTAGGCAGTATGATCCTAATTGATAATTTGGGAACAGGTTTACCAGGAGATATTTTGATTGAGGCGAATCAACTTTCTCTACAAGATGGCGGAGGGATTTGGAATAGGCCATTTAACACAGCCGATAGTGGGAATATTACTGTCAATGTTAAAGGATTGATTGACTTGAATGGCTTTGTCCGTGCCAATCCGTCTATCCCCACATCGATTAGAACAAACACCTCTAGATCCAGTAATGCAGGTGATGTTTTTGTTTCTACCAGTAACCTCAGAATTAGGAATGGGAGTGTTATTTCTTCTTCGACTCTAGGGTCGGGACAGGCTGGAAGCGTAAGGGTTATTGCCACAGAGCAGATCGAAATCCTTGGTAATAACCCTATTTCACAAGTACCCAGTTCAATTGCTTCGTCAACACGTTCGACGGGTAATGCAAATAGCAATCTGGTGAATACATCCAGATTAATTATTCGAGACGGAGGATTTGTGGGATCTAACACTCTCGGTCAGGGTTCAGCAGGAAGTGTGACGATTAATGCTTCAGATTTTATTGAGGTGAGTGGTCGCGCATTAGGATCGATTACATCGAGTCGTATTCTTTCCAGCGCGGAAATTATCGACGCTGCTAATCGAGCCATTTTTGGACAACAAGACATTAGCACTGGTGATGCAGGTGCTTTGACGATTAACACGCCATCATTACGGGTTACTGATGGTGCATTGATCACGGTGAAAAGTGATGGAACTGGCAAAGCGGGAGATTTACAGATTAATGCTCAGGCAATTTTTCTGAACAACCAAGGTAGTATCTCTGCCTCAACAGCCTCTGGTAATGGGGGAAATATTCACTTGAATCTACAAAATTACCTGCTGATGCGTCATGGTAGCTTCGTTTCTGCCACTTCTAAGGGTGCAGGTAATGGTGGTAATGTGTCGATTAACTCACCTGCGATCGCGGGATTAGAAAATAGCGATATCATTGCCAATGCTGTTCAAGGTCGTGGTGGCAATATTAACATCAATACTCAAGCTATTTTCGGATTGCAAGGGAGCAACCAATTGACAAGCGCAAGTGATATTACTGCTAGTTCTCAATTTGGGGTAAATGGTACAGTTAATATTAATAATTTTGGTGTTGACCCCAATTCTGGTTTAGTAGAATTGCCAGTAAATTTTACCGATCCATCTCAACAAATTGCCAGTGGTTGTTCTAATAATACTGGTAGTAGTTTTATTGCTACCGGTCGCGGTGGAACACCACAAAGTCCAAATCAAGATGTGAGGAGCGATCGCACTTGGTCTGATGTGCGCGATATCTCTGCATTCCACACCACAAAACCAGCACAAGCACAAATACCAAAATCACCAGCAACACTTGTCCAAGCTACCTCTTGGCGACGTAATGCCCAAGGCAAAATTGAATTAATTTCCGATAAATCTTCTGTGAATTTGCAACCATCATTAACTTGTGCGGCTGTTCATAAAAGCTGAAAAAACTCACCATAACATTACACAGCCACCCCAATAGCAAACTTCACCTTGGGAAAACTAGACGCAAGGTAAATAATTAAAAGTTTGATTGATGAAAGTAACTTTTGCTAACTTAGGTTTAATTGGTGCAGTCTACATCTTGGTGATTGGCAACAGCCATGTTCAGGCGCAAGTCACGCCTGATGGTACTCTCAGTACTCTTGTGTCTGGAAGTAATAGTTACAACATCACTGGCGGGACTGTTGTTGGCAATAATTTATTTCATAGCTTTCAGCAATTCTCTATCCCTACAGATGGTTCTGCATTCTTCAACAACGCTTCAGATATTCAAAATATTTTTAGTCGAGTTACTGGTGGTAATATCTCAAATATCGATGGTTTAATTAAAGCTAACGGTAGTGCAAACTTATTTTTAATCAACCCCGCCGGGATTATTTTTGGGCAAAATGTCACCTTAAATATTGGCGGTTCATTTGTAGCGACAACAGCTAATAGCATTAAATTTGCTGATGGGGTTGAATTTAGTGCGGTAGATCCTGCCGCTAAACCGTTATTAACAATGAGTGTACCCATTGGCTTACAATTCGGGCAAGGTTCAGCCACCATCACCAACCGTGCTGATCTTTCGACGAATCAGGGTTTAACCTTAGCTGCTAATGCAGTCCTGAGTAGCGGTGCGATCGCGGCTCCCAATGGCGCAGTGCAGATTCAAGCCACCACTGGCGATGCCCAGTTACAAGCGATCGCTGCTCGTAGTGTAGACATCACCGCGAGTGGCAATGTCACCGTTGGTGCGGTGAGTACGAATAGCTCAACTGATAACGGTGGACTGGTTACTATTCAAGCTGGTCGGGGAATAACCGTAAATGGTACTATTAATACAGGTTCTACTGCGGCGATCGGCAACGCTGGTAATGTCTCCCTAGCTTCTGGTGGCGACCTCACCCTTCAATCCATCAATGCTTCTGTGGGAGCGCGTTCTGGTAGCACCAAAACCGACGGCAACGGTGGAACTATCAATTTGCAAAGTGGCAATCATCTTCTCATCCAAGACGGCGCGACAATTGAGACTCGAAATAGCCGGAATCAGGGCGTTGGCAATAGTGGCGCTGTGAACATTGTGACGCGATCGCTGAGTCAATACGGTACGGTCTTCACCGATACCAGGGGCAGAGGTGATGCGGGAAAAATTACGGTGCAAGCTGACGATCTGATTTTTATCCAAGGCAAAGAAGGAGGGACTCGTTCGGGATTTTCGGCGGTGGTAGATCGGGGCGCGCGCGGTAATGCCAACAACATTGCAATCAAGGCTAGAGCCTTGACGATGCGAGATGTCACCCTGTTATCAACTAACACCTTTGGGATGGGTAATGCCGGTCATATTGATATTCAGATAGACGAGTTAATTTCCTTGTATGGACGGGTCAATATCTTCTCCAATGTGGAAAGCGGCGCGATCGGCAATAGTGCTGGAGTTAGTGTGCAAGCAGGCTCTCTTACCGCAGAATTTATTGACTTCACTAAAGTCCCCAATATTTTCTCATCCGTACTGGGCGAAGGCAAAGGTGGCAACATCAACCTTCAGGTACGCGACTCGATTTCTCTGAGTGGTGCTAGAATTCGCGCCCTTGTAGATGGAAATGGCAAAGGAGTAGGCGGCGATATTGATATTCGGGTGGGCGGTGCGCTCTATGCCAACAATAATACTCTGATCAACACCCGCGCCAGCACTTTTGGTAAAGCCGGAAATATCAATATTCAAGCCGACTCGATCACCTTAGACGGGGTACTCCCCGCCGAGGGATTTCCCACAACCATCAACACCTCAACCCGCAGTCCCAATGCTGGCGGTCAGATCACGCTGACGAGTCGAACATTTTCCCTCTTGAATGGTGCGCGTCTGGACACCAACACTTTAAATTCTGGAGATGCTGGTGATGTAACGATTCAAGCTAGCGAATTTGTATTGTTAGATGGCGCGGAGAAGACTGATCCCGCCTTATTTATCTCTGGAAAACGCAATATTTCCGAGGGTCGTCTACCCAGTGTGATTCAGAGCGAAGTTCAGGGGGCTAACACCACTGGCAATGGTGGTGATATCAAAATTCAAACGCCTGTGTTAATTGTTAGCAATGGGGCTTACATTAGTTCTAGTTCCAAAGGTCAAGGCAATGCAGGCAATATTGAGATTATTTCCGATGCAGTGACTTTTGCGGGAGTTGCTCCCTCACCCCTGCTCAACGGCGATCCAAACCCAAATTTTCCCAGTGGTGCGTTTAGCCTAGCGACAGTAAACGGCAACGGCGGCAATATCACCATTAAGTCCACTGAGTCAGTGTCGATTAACAACAATGCTCAATTGTCCGTGAGTAGTAGTGGGAAAGGGAGTGCGGGAAACTTAGATATTCAGACCAACCAGTTGCAACTCAATCAAGGCAGCCTCCAAGCAGAAGCAGTTGCGGGCAGCCAAGGCAATATTTTCATCGCCTCCGACGTGCTGTTGATGCGTCAAGGTAGCCAAATCACAGCCAACGCCAAGGAAAATGCCAACGGAGGCAACATCACAATTGATGCACCTATCATCTTGGGCTTAGAAGACAGTGATATTATCGCCAATGCTGTACAAGGTCGAGGAGGCAATATTGAAATCTCTACCCAGGGAATTATCGGCTTAGAATATCGTTCGCAACTAACACCAGAAAATGATATTACCGCCAGTTCACAGTTTGGGGTGAATGGTACAGTAGAGATTAATAACGTTGGTGTTGACCCCAATTCTGGTTTAGTGACATTGCCAGAGAATTTAACCGATCCATCTCAAAAAATAGCTACAGGCTGTGCAGATATCAATAATAGCAGTTTTATCGCCACAGGTAGGGGTGGAGTATCACAAAATCCTATGCAGGAAGTGAGGAGCGATCGCACTTGGTCTGATGTGCGCGATATCTCTGCATTCCACACCACAAAACCAGCACAAGCTCAAATATCTACAACACCACAAAATCTTGTGCAAGCAACTGGCTGGAGACGTAACGCAATGGGCAAAATTGAGTTAGTTGCTAATCAATCACCTAGTCAGGTACAAACAGCCTTAACCTGTGCGGCGACACCTCAAATTTAACTAATCTTAACATAGAAAATGTGATAAATATTACTCAAACGGGAAGGATATATACGTAATAAAATATAAGATATTAAGATATAGTCTGATGAAATTAACTTTTGTGAGGTTTGCCGTTCTGGGTGCAATCTGCATCTGTGCTGTTGACAATCATAATGTTCACGCCCAAGTAACTCCCGATAACAGTCTCAACACAGATGTAACCAGTAGTAGTAATAGTTACTCCATCACCAACGGCACTCGTGTAGGCAACAATTTATTTCATAGCTTTAGTCAGTTCTCTATCCCTACAGGTAGTTCGGCATTATTTGACAATGCCGCAGACATCCAAAATATATTTAGCCGTGTCACGGGTGGTAACATTTCCCATATTGATGGTTTAATTCAAGCTAATGGTAACGCCAACTTATTTTTACTCAACCCATCCGGAATTATTTTTGGGCAAAATGCCAGCTTAAATATTGGCGGTTCATTTGTAGCGACGACAGCAAATAGTATTAAATTTGCCGATGGAGTAGAATTTAGTGCCACGAATCCCAGTGTTACGCCTTTGTTAACAATGAGTGTGCCGATTGGCTTGCAAATGGGTAGTAATACACAACCAATTCAAGTCAGTGGAAAAGGTAATGATGGGATTGTCCCGATCAATAATTTAGGAATAATCGGCAGTCCGACAAAGACCATTGCCTTAGTTGGTGGAGATATTAACTTGACAAGGGGTGTAATTACTGCACCAGCCGGTCGAATTGAAATCGGTGCTGTCGGAAGTGGGACAGTTAATTTAATCTCCACACCCACAGGATTACAGCTAGATTATGCACAAGTGCAAGATTTCCGCGATATTAACTTTACACAACGTTCCTCCTTGTGGAATCCTCATCCTGTAGGTAATCCATTTGGTGGGATTCAAGTAGTAGGGAGAGATATTCGCCTCGACCAATCACAAATTGCTGGTGCAATTGTTGGTAGTGGGCAGGGTAGTAATATTACCGTGAATGCAGAGCGATCGCTGTTTTTGGGTGGAATTAATGCCAATGCTTTTGCTCCCAGTGCTTGGATTGTGAATCAGGTGGCGCAGACAGCAACGGGAAATGGGGGAGCAGTCAAGATTCAAGCCGGACAGTTGACTTTAAAAGATGGTGCAGCGATTGAAACCTTGAGCCTGGGTAGGGGAGCAGCAGGTAAGGTAGAGGTAAAAGCAGATACAATTGCTATGAGTGGGACTGTTGCTGTCAAATCTCCTTTATTACCAACAGGAACTAGCAGTAGCCGTATTGCTAGTCAAACTTACGCATCAGGAAATGGAGGAGATGTGAATGTAGTAGCGCGTCAATTGCATCTGCAAGAAAGTGGCGTAATTACAACGGTTGTCTTTCCTAGTGCAACTGGGCGTGGGGGTGATATTTCCGTCAAGGTAGCAGAAGAGATGAAGGCGATATCAGCTCATCCGATCAGTTTTACTCCTAGTGGAATTAATGCTTATACATCAGGGACTGGTAATAGTGGCAATATCCACGTCTCTATAGGGAAATTACAGCTTTCAGATGGAGGGGATATTTTTACGTCTGCTATCCGGTTGGCGAGAATACCTGGGACGGGTAGTGGTAATGCGGGTGATGTCACAGTAGTAGCACAGCAATCCATAGACATGGTAGGTGTACACCCACTCTTACCAACAGTGGCTAGTGGTATCGGTAGCTTTACCACAGGTTCTGGGCATGGGGGTAATGTGTCTGTGACTACTCCAAATTTGACAATGCAGGCTGGAACTGTGTTGTCGGCGAGCAGCTTACCAGTGTTTGGCATATTTGGCGATGCTAAACAGTCCAATAATTTAGGAAATAGTGGTAATGTCAGTGTGAATGTGGCAGAACGCCTGATCATCACTGGCATCAATCAGTTTACTCAAGCTCCAACTTTGATCGGCAGTCTGACATTAGGCAATGGGGAAGCAGGTAATGTGACGATTCAAACCAATCAATTAGTTATCCACAATGGTGCATCAATCAACACCAGCACCCAAGCCACAGGCAATGCAGGGGCATTAATTATCCAGGCAAATGATATTTTAATAGAGGGGCAAAATGTCTTCAGTTCTTCCATTGCTGCCAGTGCGCCCATTGTCAATGAGACTGCCAGACAATTTTATGGTTTACCAGATGCTCCTACGGGTAATGCAGGTAGATTGAGCATTACAACCAACAGCCTCAAAGTCCGTGATGGTGCTTACATCAACCTAACCAACTCTGGAACAGGTAATGCGGGACAGTTAAGCATCCAAGCAGAGCAAATTTCTGTGGAAAATAGTCGTATTCGAGCAGCTACTGCCTCTGGGCAAGGTGGCGATATCAATTTAGATGTTGCAGACTTTCTCTTGCTTCGTAATGGCAGTACAATCACGACAGAAGCGGGCGGTAATGGCAACGGTGGCAATATTACCATTAATGCTCCTCTCATCGTCGGATTAGAAAATAGTGATATTGTTGCTAATGCCTTTCAAGGCAATGGCGGCAATATTGACATTACCACTCAGGGAATTATTGGTTTAGAATATCGTTCACAACTGACCAGTGAAAATGATATTACTGCTAGTTCAAAGTTTGGGGTGAATGGCACAGTAGAGATTAATAATGTTGGTGTTGATCCCAATTCGGGTTTAGTTGAACTACCCGCGAATATTACCAATACATCCCAACAAATTGCTACTGGATGCGCTGATACAAGTAGTAGTAGTTTTGTCGCCACCGGCAGGGGGGGAATACCACAAAATCCGACGCAAGATGTGAGGAGCGATCGCACTTGGTCTGATACTCGTGATATCTCTGCATTCCACACCACACAACCAGTACAAGCCCAAATACCTACACCTCCACAGGTGCTTGTGCAAGCGACTTCTTGGCATCGTAACGCCCAAGGTAAAATCGAGCTTGTTGCTGCAAAATCTCCCACATCTATGCAACCATCATTAACCTGTGCAGCTATTCCCAAAAATTAATTAAGGATTGCTGAAAGTTACTAATTTTACCAATAGGGCAAAACTAGATACACACTAAAAATTATTAATGAGTAATGAAAGTAATATTTGCTGGCTTAGGCTTAATTGGTGCAATCTTCGTATCTAATATTTATAACAGTAATGTTTACGCTCAAGTAATTCCTGATAGCACTCTCAATACATCTGTCACCGAGACTAATAACTATAACATCACCAACGGCAGCCGTGTCGGCAATAATTTATTTCATAGTTTTAGCCAATTCTCCGTTCCTAGCAACGGTTCAGCCGTTTTCAATAATGCCACAGATATCCAAAATATTTTTAGTCGCGTAACTGGTGGTAACGTTTCCAACATTAATGGTTCCATCCGCGCCCAAGGTAATGCCAATTTATTTTTAATCAACCCTGCCGGAATTATTTTTGGGCAAAATGCCAGCTTGAATATTGGTGGTTCATTTATAGGAACGACAGCCAATAGTATTAAATTTGCTGATGGAATTGAATTTAGTGCAGTGAATACTTCTGGTACATCCTTGTTGACAATGAGTGTACCAATTGGCTTGCAGATGGGACAAGTACCCGCAAATATTACTGTTCAAGGTACAGGATCTGCCTTAATTATCGGTAACAGTCAGGCTCCTGTAATTCGCGTTCCTAGCCCAACCAAATTACAAGTACAGCCTGGAAAAACTCTAGCACTGGTGGGTGGTAATCTGAGTTTAAATGGAGCTACCCTCAGTGCTGAACAAGGGCAAATAGAATTGGGTAGTTTAGGCGGTACCGGATTAGTTAGTTTAGTCCCCACTACTCTAGGCTATACATTGGAGTATGAGAATGATCAAAGTTTTGCTGACATTCAACTCATGCAGAAATCTCTTTTAGATGTCAGTGGTTTCAATTCCGGTTCTGTTCAAGTTCGGGGTAAAGAGATTCAATTTAGCGATCGCTCACTGATTTTGGCACAAAATTTCGGTAATCTCCCTGGTGGCAACTTGCATCTTCAGTCATCCGCCGGAATTGATCTGACTGGTGCATTCAGCGGGATTCGGAGTGAAAACGTTGGCGTGGGTACTGGCGGGAATATCAGCGTCATTACTCCTCGATTAAGCATCCAGGAGGGAGGGCTATTAAGTAGCAATACTTATGGAGCATCTGCCAGTGGCAATATTCAGATCGATGCCACAAAACTAGACATATCTGGCTTCTCGCCCCTCAATTCAAATGGTAGTGTTATTAATACCAGTACATTAGGTTCTGGTAATGCTGGTAATATCTCCGTCAGTGGCGATAGTTTACTTATATCCGATGGTGGCGGACTCTCTTCAATATCGCGCGGTATTGGTTCCAGTGGTGAGGTGATGATTCGCAACCAGGATACTATTGTGCAGAGTAGCAGTAATTCCATCCTCAACACCAGAATTAGCTCAACCACCTTCAGCACTGGCAATGCTAAAACCTTGACGCTGGATACTGCTAGATTACGATTGATTAATGGGGGAACAATTGGTACAAGTTCATTTTTTGTCGGTCATGGAGGAGATATTCGGATTAATGCCACAGAATCTATTCAAGTTAGTGGTCGCAATCAGATAAATCCGAGCGCCATTGCCTCCTCTAGCACGCGTCTAAACCCAGCATTACAAAAATTATTCGGCATTCCTAATAATAATCTGACTGCTGATGCAGGTACAGTAAGTATCACAACGCCCTACCTATTACTAAAGGATGGCGGAACTGTGAGTGTGACCAATCAAGGTAGTGGCAATGGTGGGAGCATCAATATCACCGCAAATACTATCCAATTAAAAAATCAAGCTGTGTTCGAGGCACAGACAGCATCTGGTAATGGTGGTAACATTGGGTTACAAGTTGGCAAATTGTTACTATTGCGCGAGAGTAGCCAAATCACTGCAACAGCCCAAGGTAATGGGAATGGGGGTAATATTAGTATTGATGCACCCATCCTGGTGGGATTAGAAAACAGTGACATCATTGCCAACGCCGTGCAAGGAAAGGGTGGCAACATTGCCATTACAACTCAAGGAATTATTGGTTTAGAGTTCCGTAATACCCTGACTCCCAGAGTTGACCTGACCAATGACATTACTGCTAGTTCTGAATTTAACGTCAATGGCACAGTAGAAATTAATAACCTTGGTGTTGACCCCAATTCTGGTTTAGTGACATTACCAGCAAATGTCAGCGATTCATCGCAGCAAATCGCTAGTGGTTGTTCTAATAATACTGGTAGTAGTTTTGTCGCTACAGGGCGGGGTGGAATCCCACAAAATCCCACGCAAGATGTGAGGAGCGATCGCACTTGGTCTGATGTACGCGATATCTCTGCATTCTACAAAACTGGTAATGTGACTGCCCAAATACCGACAACACCACAAGTTCTTATACAGGCTACTTCCTGGCATCGCAACGCAATGGGCAAAATTGAATTGGTTGCAGATAACTCTCCCAATCAGATGCAACCAGCATTAACCTGTGCTGTTGTTCCTAAAATTTAATCATGTTATTGTTCATACCTTTATGGGAACTTTAACTCTAACGAGTTCAATTAAGGTATTCGTGATGAGAATTAACTACAAAGAATCAAATCTCTGGTTTCAATTGTTGTTAACAGCCTTGACCACTGGCTTGTTCACTTGGGACATATCATCAGCCTTGGCTCAGGTAACATCGGATGGCACAACTAACACTACTGTCAACGCCAATGGAAATGATTTTTTTATTCTCAATGGTATTGAGAAAGGAAATAATTTATTTCACAGCTTCAGTAATTTCTCAGTACCGACAGGTGGCAGTGCCACCTTTGATTTAACCAATACGCCAAATATTATAACGATATTTAGCCGAGTCACAGGTGGTAATGTTTCTAATATAGACGGGTTAATTCGGACGCTCAGTAGCAATAATAACCCAGTCAGTTTATTTTTGATGAATCCTTCGGGGATTATATTCGGGCCAAATGCCAGCCTAAATATCGGTGGTTCCTTCGTCGGAACAACAGCAAGTAGTATTAAATTTAGCGATGGAACAGAATTTAGTGCAGTCAATTCCACTGAAGCACCGTTGTTAACCATGAGTGTACCCGTGGGGTTGCAAATGGGGCAGAATCCAGGAAAAATTACTGTAGAAGGGAATGGACATCGCCTGACTAGCGGAATTTTTACCCCGGCAGATCGCAGCAATAATCCTATTGAGTTACAAGTAGAGATAGGCAATACACTGATGCTCATCGGTGGTGCAGTTAATTTTTCCGGTGGGATTGTTAGCACTAATGGAGGTGGACATCTAGAAGTAGGGAGTGTGAGCGAGAGTCAAGTCAAACTCAAACCTACTATTACAGGATGGCAGGGAGATTATTCAGCAGTACAAAAATTCAACAATATCCACCTTGCAAACCAATCGCTGCTTGATGCCAGTGGTAGCAATGGCTCGATTCAACTGCAAGGGCGAAATATCAACTTGAGCGATGGTTCTGCGATTTTGCTGCAAAACTTAGACGCACAAACTTCTGGCGGAATTACACTCAAGGCAACTGAGTCCCTGAATCTCACGGGGAATATCACCGATGGCAGTATTGGAAGTATTATCCAAAGTGATAATTTAGGAACGGGTCAAATAGGTGATATAACCATCTCTGCCAAACAGCTATCCATCCAAAATGGTGGACAAATCGCTACCAAGATATTTAATCAAGGCTCTGGTGGCAATATTAAAGCCAATATTGCAGACTTAATCGTTTTAGATGGTTTTGCCCCCAGCAATGGTAACAAGTCTAGTTTGGCAACATACACATTGAGTTCTACCCATGCAGGCAATCTTACAGTCTCATCTGGCAACGTCAAGCTTTTGGATGGAGCTATTTTCTCTGTCACCGCAGGTGCAGGAAAAAGTGGGATAGTGCAAATTAATGCAAAAGATCTAATCGAAATAGCGGGAAACAACCCTATCACACTTTCACCAACTACCATAGGTTCATCAACGGTAAGTTCTGGCAATGCCGATGATACATTAATCAACACATCCAGATTAGTGGTTCGAGATGGGGGATTTCTAGGGTCTACTACCCTGACTACTGGTTCGGCTGGTAGTGTCATAATTAACGCTTCTGAGTACGTGCGTATTCAGGGTACAGCCGCAGGTTCAGTATTACCGAGCCGCATTGTTTCCAATGCCGAGATAGCCGATCCCATCACTCAAGCTGTCTTTGGATTCCCTCCCTTTCCCAAAGGTGACGCAGGTTCTCTCACTATTAACACACCTTCATTGCAGGTCAAAGATGGGGCATATGCATCTGTGCGAAACGAGGGACTCGGTAACGCGGGGGATTTGCGAATTAACGCTAACTCGATTTTTCTAGATAACCAAAGTAGTATCACTGCATCAACCGCCTCTGGAAATGGCGGAAATGTCGGATTAAGTTTGCAAGATTATCTGTTAATGCGGCATGGTAGCTTTATTTCTGCTACTGCTGCGAGTACAGGGAATGGTGGGAACTTGTCAATTAATGCACCTGTGATTATTGGGTTAGAAAACAGCGATATCATCGCCAATGCTGTTCAAGGTCGTGGTGGCAATATTGACATCTCCACACAAGGTGTTATTGGTCTAGAGTTTCGCAATACCCTGACTCCTCGCACAGACCAAACAAATGATATCACTGCTAGTTCCCAGTTTAATGTCAACGGCACAGTAGACATTAATAATATTGGTGTTGACCCTAATTCTGGCTTAGTTGAATTACCTGCAAATGTAACTGATTCATCTAAGCTTATTGCTACAGGTTGTTCTAATAACAATGGGAGTAGTTTTGTCGCCACAGGTCGGGGTGGGATACCAGAAAATCCCACTCAAGAAGTGAGGAGCGATCGCACTTGGTCTGATACCCGTGATATATCTGCGTTCCACAAAACACAATCAGTACCAGAGCAAATACCTACGAAACCACAAGTTCTTGTGCAAGCAACTGGCTGGCGACGTAACGCCAACGGCAAAATTGAGTTAGTTGCTAATCAATCACCTAGTCAGGTACAAGCAGCATTAACCTGTGCTGCAGTTGCTAAATAATATAATTAGGTATTCAATTACAGAGTCTTTAAACTCAAGGATATTGCTATGTCCTCCAGTGAATTTAGTTTAGCGAAAGCCAAACAAGTTTTTGGTTTAACTACATTTATTTAGTATCAACATTAATAAATGGAAGAATTAATGCAACTCAGTCATCAATTAGCAATTGCAGCCGCCAATAATATCGATACGACACCAGAATTATTAACAGAATTAGCAACTCATCAAGATATAAAAATTCGTCAAGCTATAGCCGGAAATCCTAATACACCTATAGATGTATTATTTCAACTAGCAGAAGAATTTCCTATAGAGTTTATTAAAAATCCGATTCTACCTTTATTACAGTTAGAAAATACTAATTTTTATACAACAATTCCCTATAGAGTTGTTCTAAATATTTTAGCTTCTGAAGATGCTCCTGAAGAATGGTTAATCGCCTTTGCCACTACTGGATATTATGATTATTTATTGGTAATTGTGCAAAATCCTCAAACCAGCAAGCAAGTACTGCAATTAGTGGCAGAAAATCAATATTGCAGTGATTATATTCGACGATTAATAGAAATGCATGTAAATATTGCCCAAGAAATGCCGTCAGGTTGGCAAGAATATGCAGATCATAAATTACAAGATATTCTTGATAGTATTGCATCTAGATTTTACAATACTGGAGAACTGGGATGTAATTCTTATAACAATGTTAAAGGAGAATATTATCAATTTACCTTTTGGCTATTGGGAATTGGGCCTAAGTTGCAACTTGCTAAAGCTTCAGAATATGTTCGGGAAGCTATCGCTAAATTTAGCGATACTCCCCCAGAATATTTACGAGAATTATTAAGTTTAAAAATTAAAATTACCACAATTATTGAAGTAGCCAAAAATAAAAACACACCTGTTGAATGTTTAATTGAACTTGTCAATCATAATTCTAGGGTAGTACGGGAAGCGGCGATGAGAAATCCTAGTTTACCAAGGTCAATAGTTAATAATTTTTTCCAAGAACGATGTTTAGTAACAAATCCGCATACAGTAGTAGAAAAATTACGAGAACTATGTACGAGTAGATGGTCATTTATTCGCGCCAGAGTTGCAAAGCATCCAAATTTAGAGTTAAGCGATTTAGAAAAATTAGCGCGATCGCCTGAATGGAGAATCAGGGTAGCTGTTGCTAGTCATCCTCGTGCTGATATGCATATACTCAAACATCTTACTCAAGATAAAAGCATTCTAGTACGTCGAGCAGTGGCGTTAAATAGCCAAACACCTCAAGCCTCTCTGGAAAAATTATCGCGCGATCGCCATGTCTATGTACGTGCTAATGTGGCTAAAAATCCTCATACCCCATCAGAGATTTTACTACTTCTTTACCAAGAGCAAGATAGGCGTATACTGCAAAATCTTGCTTTGAATCCAGCTACTCCACAAGAATTAAGAGCGCAATTACAATTACAGCATATTCAAAGCAAATCTAATTATATTTATCTCTGGCTGAGACTGTTTAGCGCCCCTTACAATTATCCAGGAATTGAAATAAAAGAACTACCTAGTCAAGAACAATATGACATAGCCGCAAGTGCAATTACACCAATCCCTCAATTATTGGAATTGATTAAGATTGTACCCGATGATATTTATTGGGAGGCGGTACATAATATTTGGCAACAAGTAGTTTGCAATCCCGATGTGTCTGCAGAATTATTACTACAAATTTTAGATATTCGTAGTGTAGATATATATGCAGCCGTAGCTTCTCATCCCCATATATCCGATGAAATTTGCTACAAAATAGCCAACACAAAATTCAGAGACTTAAGTGGCTATAGACTGCGGTTACTAATGCTGCAAAATCCCAATATATCATTAGACTTTATAGAAAAGTCATTGTTTGATATAACTTCAGAAGTTCGCCAAACTGCATTAATCAAATACCAGGAAAAATTCGCCCATAACCATCATCAAAGCTTTTTTTTAGCATATAACGCAGCTATCAGCGAGCAGACTCCCATCGAAACATTAATTGAACTAGCCAAACATAAATCTGTACTGATTCGCGAAGCTGTTGCTCAAAACTCTCGCTTAGTAGCAGCATATAGTGATTTTGTCAAAGCTAGAAATTGTCTAAAAAGGCTAGCACAAGATAAAAATCAATCGGTGAGGCTAGCAGTTGCTAACAACATTAATACTCCAATTCCTATACTAGAAATTCTGGCTAAAAATTATCAATATACGCCCGGTATATATACTCGTTATCAACGTCACCATAACCGTAAAGAACATAAAATTTTTGTAGTCGCAGTCAAAAAACTCATACAAATTGCTCCGGAAATCGCCAGTAAATATCTAGTTCAATATATAGAACCAAATTGTCGCACTATCGATTCAATACCATTTCGGTTAGCTATTCTTCAAAATTTCCCAGTACCTAGCGAATATTTTTTACAAAGATTAAAAACATTATATTTATTTACTTGGTATGAACGTTATCTCATCGCCCAAAATCCGCAAACATCAACAGAAATTGTGCAAATTTTGGTGAAAGATAGCAATAGAGTTGTACGCGCCGCAGCAAAAGCAAGATTAAATGAAAAATCATAAAATTATCACTATTAATGTAATATTCATTTGAAAGATGAGTAGCGGGGGCACGGCACCAGTAAGATAAATTAGGAATGAGATTTTGCAGTTCTTTATCCACTGGGGTATCGTCAGAATCGGGAAATTCTGCCGATGATGGCAGACAGTCAAGGGGGTTGTACTGTACCATGACAGTCTGGAATTAGTAATGGTAACCATATTTTAGGGTTAAAATAATCAAGCTCCTGAGAGTATCTACCTTTCAACGGTCACATTACGCCTGTTACAGATAACATTTATATATGAACGCTACACAAGAAAAACTCAAACAACAATTTGCACAGGCCTTGGTGGCTGCGTTTGGCGCTGAGTATGCTGGCGTAGATCCGATTTTGGTGACTGCTAGCAATCCTAAGTTTGGTGATTATCAGGCGAATGTGGCTTTATCCCTGAGTAAAAGGCTAGGAAAACAACCCAGACAAATTGCAACTGCGATCGCAGATAATTTAGATGTGTCAGAAATCTGCGAAGCACCAGAAATTGCTGGCCCGGGATTTATCAATCTCAAGCTGAAAACGTCATACCTGGAAGCACAAATCAACGCTATTCACGCTGATTCGCGATTAGGTGTACCCACCGCCAAAACACCACAGCGCGAAATTGTCGATTTTTCCAGCCCCAATATTGCTAAGGAAATGCACGTTGGGCATTTGCGCTCAACTATTATTGGTGATAGTATTGCCCGGATTTTGGAATTTCAGGGACATGATGTTTTGCGGTTAAACCATGTGGGTGATTGGGGTACTCAATTTGGGATGTTAATCACCTACCTGCGGGAAGTTTACCCAGAAGCCTTGACTACTGCTAATGCTTTAGATATCGGCGATTTAGTCAGTTTTTACCGCAAAGCCAAGCAACGCTTTGATGCAGATGAAACATTCCAAGAGACAGCGAGACAGGAAGTTGTCAGATTACAAGCAGGTGCGGAAGATACAATCCATGCTTGGAAATTGCTGTGCGAACAATCAAGACAGGAATTTCAGGTAATTTATGATTTGCTAGATGTTCAGGTAACAGAACGGGGCGAGTCTTTCTACAACCCCTTACTACCAGGAATTGTGGAAGATTTAGAAAAATCTGGATTACTGGTAGAAAACCAAGGGGCGAAGTGTGTATTCTTGGAAGGGTTTACTAACAGAGAAGGTGAACCTTTGCCTTTGATTGTGCAAAAATCTGATGGTGGTTATAACTATGCAACAACAGATTTAGCCGCCCTGCGCTACCGAATTCAAAAAGATGAAGCGAAGCGCATAATTTATATAACAGATGCTGGACAATCAAATCACTTTGCCCAATTCTTTCAAGTAGCACGCAAAGCCGGATGGATTCCCGATGATGTGGAATTGATTCATGTACCTTTTGGTTTGGTGCTTGGGAAAGATGGTAAGAAGTACAAAACTCGTTCAGGAGATACAGAACGGTTACGGGATTTGTTAGATGAAGCAGTTTCTCGTGCGCGTGCAGATTTAGAAGTGAGATTAAAAGAAGAAGGGCGCGAAGAAACTGAAGAATTCATTAATAAAGTTGCTGAGGTAGTTGGTATTAGTGCAGTTAAATATGCTGACTTAAGCCAAAACCGCACCAGTAACTATATTTTCAGCTATGATAAAATGCTGGATCTTAAAGGCAATACAGCACCTTATATGCTATATGCTTATGCACGGATTCAGGGAATTAGTCGCAAGGGTGATATTAACTTTGAGGAGTTAGGTGAAAATGTCAAAGTTCTGTTGCAACATGAAACAGAATTAGCACTGGCAAAATATTTACTGCAACTCGATGAAGTTATTAATACTGTAGAGCAAGACTTAATGCCCAATCGGTTATGTGAGTATTTGTACGAACTGAGTAAGAAGTTTAATCAGTTTTATGACAAAGATCACGGTGTTCCGATACTAATTGCGGAGGAACCTTTGCGGACATCTCGTTTAGTTCTGTGTGATTTAACGGCTAGAACCCTCAAGTTAGGTTTATCACTGTTAGGAATTGAGGTGTTAGAAAGAATGTAGAGTGTGACACGACTAAAATAGTGCATAAAAAAACTCTTGTGGGATGGGTGTCTCACCCGTCCAGGGCGGACAAGATGTCCACCCCACAAGAAAAATTATTGCAACATTTTAGCTGTGTCAATCCACTACAAACTTTGGCAAGATTTTGATACGTGAGGCCGATCGCATCGCCATATCAATTATCTACGGGATTTTGATGTAGAGGAATTTCGATTGTAAATTCTGTGCCTTCACCAATCGTAGAATGACACTGTAATTTACCACGATGTTTTTCACTAATAATTTTATAACTAATAGATAAACCTAAGCCTGTACCTTTACCTATCGGCTTGGTAGTAAAGAAAGGTTCAAATAATCGCTGGCGGATATGTTCGGGAATTCCCGCACCATTATCGCTAATTTTAATTACAGCCTGTTGACTTGGGGATAATAGAGTTGTGATAGAAATCTGTAAATTTTGCGGTTTTTGATGAGCGATAAATGTTTCTTCTAAAGCATCAATAGCATTAGCCAAAATATTCATAAATACTTGATTAAGCTGCCCAGGATAGCATTCTACTAAAGGCAGATTACCGGATTGTTTAATAATTACTATTTCTGGACGTTTATCATTGGCTTTGAGACGATGTCCCAAAATCATTAAAGTACTGTCAATACCTGCATGAATATCTACTGCTTTCATTTCTGCTTCATCTAAGCGAGAAAAATTCCGCAGGGATAAAACAATTTCTGTGATTCTTGCAGTGCCGATTTTCATAGAACTGAGTAATTGTGGTAAATCGGCAAGCATAAAATCAATATCAATGGCATTAGCAAAGGCTTGAATTTCTGGCGTGGGATTGGGATAATGCTGTTGATAAAGTTGCAGTAATTTATATAAGTCTTGAATATATTCAATAGCAGGAGTCAGATTACCAGAAATAAAATTAACTGGGTTGTTAATTTCATGGGCGACTCCGGCTACTAACTGTCCTAAGCCAGACATCTTCTCACTTTGGATTAATTGGCTGGCTAATTGTTGGGCTTCTGCTTTCAATTCTGCTTCTGAATGTCGCAATATTTCTTCTGCTTGTTTGCGTTTTGTAATATCGTGGAGAATCACAACATATTCTTGAAAATATTGATGGGGACGATCAGAAATCGCAACTTCTAAAATTGTGTTGCTACCGTTGGCGGTAAAAGTTTGTTCACTGCGTTTTGTCCATTGTTGTGGATTTGTAACTAATGTTGGTAGCCATTTATTAAGGTGTTTTCCTAACAAATCTGCTGGATTTACATGAAATAACAATTCTGTGGCGGGGTTGGCTTGGAGAATAATCCCTTTTTCATCGGTGACGAGAATAGCATCTTGGGCGATTGTAAATAGATGTTCGGCTGCTTCTCGTGCTTCTGCGATCGCCACTACTTGCGGTAAACTTGTCCAACAGGCGATCGCTACTCCTACAAATGTGATCGTCATCAGTAAGACAATAAATAAATTCTCACCCCCCATATTTGCGGCTTGATTCAGCTGGAAACCAAATAACCAACCAACTGCAACAGCGCTACATAACAGAAAAATCAGGATGCTTACCTGAAGCATAACTGAATCTTGGGCAATGATTGTCGGGCGAGAGCGATCGCGTTTGATCCACCAAAGGGGATGAAAAGGCGGAACATTAACGCGGCTAATTGTGGCATCAATGCCAATAATCCCAATCGGAAGCAATAAACCCATGAGAAATTCTCGCCATCCCCAAGCTAAACCCCCTACGAACAGAACTACAACTTCTACTAATAAAATACCTAGTGTGATTCGTGGGAATAACACTTCTGGTTTGTGCCGTTGTAGCCAGATTCCTAGCTGTACCGCCATAATCGAGATAAACCAGCCAACATTACCCACAACCACAATTGCAGCGACATTTCCCCAAATTAAGCACCCAAGGCTAAGTACGAGTGTTAATCCCAAAGCCGGGCCAAATACACCCCAACGAGAAACTACGGCAAACACAGGTGAGAGATATTGATCGCGTGCTAGTTGATACAGAATACGGGGACAGTTAGAAACCACAGTTGCACAAGCCAAAAGACAAGCAGCCGTGAGTAAAAAGGTGATCATCAAGCCAGCTATATCTCCCCAGAAGGGTTTGGCAGCAGCTAGCAAGTTTAAAAAAGCGCTATCCTTCAGGTTGGCAGCTGTAGCTAACCGCATTACTACCCAGGATGCACCAAGATAAATTGGTAACATTAACCAAGCTGCAACCTTGAGGCTAAACAGTGTCTTGGTAGGATGTTGACTATCAGCGACAAAGGAAGCAGCGGTTTCGCAAGCATAAGTTGCATAGGTGACATAAAGAAACCACTTGGCCCAATCGCCAAAGCCAATCAATGACAAATGATTTGGAAAAAAGCCAGGACTCTCGGATGAGAAGGCTAACCAGCCAAGTCCTTGAAAAGCAAAGATGAGCAGCAGACCAAAGGCTGGCAGTACGAAAAATAAGTGTAAAATACTCAGGGCACGAGTGCCGCTAAATGCCAAGACAAAAGGCAGCAGTGTCAAGGCAATTTCTAGTGCTAACTTTGGGAAGGTAAGATTTAACGTCGCTAAATTTACTTCTATTAAGTCCGTGAGGACAATGGCGTTAACTGGTAATACTGATACCCAACTAAAATAATATCCCAATGCACTATAGCGAGCTAACCCTGGGTAGCGCTTCAGCAACTTACTAGCATAGTTAGGAGTTCCTCCAGCAACATTCTGGAAATGAAATCCCAAATGCTGCATTTGATAGTTAAGTAGCATTCCACAGAGGACGGCGGGAATCCAGACAAAGATAGCTTGAGAACCTAATGCTGCATGAATGGCGGGAATCACGGCTATCCACAAGATATGACCTGTTAGACCAAAACCCCAAGTTTCTAACGAACTTAAGCTTCTAGTTAAGTTTCCATTGAGAGATGGGTTAACAGGGGCAAAATCAGACATGATGACAGACCTGGGAATGTTCTAGTTCGGACTATTGATATAGAGTTCCCATTGACTAGTTAAAACAGCCATTTTTTGCAGCTAAATTTATTAGAAATTCGCAAAACAGTTAATATCTATCAGTTAAGGAGTAAGAAGGAGATAAACGAGAAAAAAAGAAATCAAAAACCTTGAACCCTTTCCCCAAATACCATTTAAGTTTAAAATCCTTAACCTAGGTACACGAACACGCATGAAAATATCTCTTTCCAGTCAACAGTCATCCGTCAACACTATTTACAAGTCAGTATATTAACAGCATGGTTGGCAAATTAATCGTATTTGAAGGGGTAGAAGGCTGCGGTAAAACTAGCCAAATGCAGCTTTGTCAAGCATGGTTGCAAAGCTTGGGTGTTTCTGTAGTCCTGACAAGGGAACCCGGGGGAACAGAATTAGGTTTGGATTTGCGCCGCTTGTTGCTAGAAAAGGCGGATAATAAACCGATCGCAGAAGTGACAGAATTATTGTTATATGCAGCTGACAGAGCGCAACACGTAGAACAAGAGCTGAAACCCCATTTAGCACAAGGGAAATATATTTTATGCGATCGCTATATTGAATCTACCATTGCCTATCAAGGTTATGGTCGGCGTTTAAATATGAGTTTAATTGAGCAATTGAATTATATTGCTACTGGTGGTTTACTCAGCGACCTGACTATTTGGTTAGATGTTGATGTCGAAATTGGACTGGCCCGAAAAAGGGGAGATGAGCAAGCATTTGACCGCATCGAACAAGAAACCATCGCCTTTCATCAGCGAGTACAGCAAGGCTACGCAGCATTAGCCGCAGCTTATCCCAAAAGAATTATTCGCATCGATGGCACTTTGAGTAAGGAAATTGTACACCAAACAATTCAACAAGTTTTGCGCGTAGACGCGGAGCAGCTTGTCGCCAGACATCGCCTATCGTGGGAGTAGGGATTGGGGACTGGGGAACTCGGGGCCCCCTCTGGGGATAAGGGGTAATGGGGATTGGGGGAGATGAGGGAGATGAGGGAGATGAGGGAGATGAGGGGGATGAGGGAGAAATACCAAACACCAAACACCCAATTACCAATTACCCATTACCAATTACCTATTACCAAATGACAAATGACAAATGACCAATGACAAATGATCCATTTGCACCACTTATAGGTCAACAGCAAGCGATAGAGTTACTGACTCAGGCTGTGAAACAAAATCGTGTTGCACCAGCTTATCTATTTGTGGGGACGGATGGGGTGGGACGGAGTTTAGCCGCAAGGTGCTTTATTGAGTTGCTATTTGCTAGTGATGTAGAGACAAAATTAAGTGGATTTTTACATAATCGCTTGCTGCAAGGTAACCACCCGGATGTATTGTGGGTAGAGCCAACTTACCAATATCAAGGTCAAAGGCTAACAGCAAAGGAAGCAGCAGATAAAGGTGTGAAGCGTAAAGCACCACCTGTTATTAGGTTAGAGCAAATTCGAGAAATTACTGAGTTTCTCGGCCGTCCGCCGTTAGAAGCGTCAAGAAATATAGTGGTGCTGGAACAAGCAGAAACAATGGCGGAAGCAGCAGCCAATGCTTTGCTGAAAACCTTGGAAGAACCAGGAAAGGCGACATTAATTTTAATTGCACCCACACCTGACGCTGTATTACCAACATTAGTGTCACGCTGTCAACGCATTCCGTTTTATCGCTTAGATGGAGCCTCTTTAGCTGAAGTACTCACTCAATCTGGACGTGGAGAAGTTTTGCAAAATCCAGCATTGCTGAGTATAGCAGCAGGTAGCCCAGGAAGTGCGATCGCATCTTACGAGCAATTACAAAATATTCCCCCTGAACTACTCGAAGCGGTGAAAAAAGCACCTGCATCATACCGTCAGGCTTTGGAGTTAGCTAAAGCGATTGATAAAGATTTAGATACAGAAGCGCAACTCTGGTTAGTTGATTATCTTCAGCAATTTTACTGGCATAAATGGTATCGCGTAGGCATTATTCAACAGCTAGAAAAAGCGCGTAAATCTCTACTTTGCTACGCCCAACCGCGTTTGGTTTGGGAATGTACTTTATTAGCATTGTATCAACAATGCCAGTAGTGAAGGGATGGGGAATGGGGAATGGGGAATGGGGAATGGGTAATTGGTAATTTGGTGTTTGGTATTTCTCCCTCATCTCCCTCATCTCCCTCAATACTTGTCGGTTAAGGGCAAAAGGGGAAGGGGAAAAGGGGCAAGAAAAAACCTTTAACCCTTACCCTTTCTCCTGCGGAGACGCTACGCGAACACCTTTTCCCCAAACCAAATTTCAACTTGAAAATCCTTAACCGAGCAGTATTGTCATCTCCCTCATCTCCCCCAATCCCCATTACCCCTTATCCCCAGAGGGGGCCCCGAGTTCCCCAGTCCCCAATCCCCAGTCTGCTGACGACAAGCCACTGCGTGTCTACGCTTCAGCAAATTACCTCATCTTTCGATATCCAACTTTAGTTGGAGATAGTTTGATTGAGATCCATCTTTTGGTAATCCAAACTTTCTGCCGATGCTTCCCTTTGGCAGATTTCCTACTATAAACACATGAAGCGAAACGAAAAGCGCAGCGAAAACAAACCAAAGTAAAACAAATTATAACCTGGTTTCTACAAGCTGCAAAATCTCAAAAATCACACAATTAACAAGGAACAAAAATCATGTCTCACGAAATCAAAAACATCGTTGCTGTTGAACTTTCTGAAGATGAATTAGATAACGTTGCTGGTGGATTTGGAATAATTCTTGGTGACGGACAAAGCCTTACTTTAGGTACTGGTGCCACCTTCCAACAAAAAAATCTAGCAGTTGCTCAACAAACATTTGCAGGCCCTAACGGTGCTGGTACAACAACTTTGATTAACGCTCAAGAAATCTTCAGCGATGCTGGTCAAGTCCTAACTGTTGGTAACTAATTATCCCTCTAAAAACCTGGTTAGCTCACAACTCAATAGTTTATCAACACCAGGTTATCTCTTCTATCTCTCATTTGAAATTACACATTAACTGATTAAATTGCAAGGAACAAAATCATGTCTAACGAAATTAAAAACATTGCTGCTATTGAACTTTCTGAAGATGAATTAGATAACGTTGCTGGTGGATTTGGAATAGTTCTTGGTGATGGACAAAACCTCTCCTTAGGTACTGGTGCCACCTTCCAACAAAAAAATCTGGCAGTAGGTCAACAAACAGTTGCAGGGCCTGGCGGTGCTGGTACTACCACTTTGGTTAATGCTCAAGAAATCTTCAGCAATGCCGGACAAGTACTAACAGTTGGTAACTAATTCTTAAAGTTACAAACCTGGTTTGGTCAAAATTAAATATTTAATCATGCCAGGTTCTCTCTTCTATCTCTCATTTGAAATTACACATCAACTCATTAAATTGCAAGGAGCAAAATCATGTCTAACGAAATCAAAAACATCGCTGCTGTTGAATTATCTGAAGATGAATTAGATAACGTTGCTGGTGGATTTGATGGAATTGTTCTGGGTGGCGGACAAAATCTTGGTCTATTTACCAATAGCAGCTTCCAACAAAAAAATCTGGCAGTAGGTCAACAAACAGTTGCAGGGCCTGGTGGTGCTGGTACAACAACTTTGGTTAACGCTCAAGATATCATCAGCAGTGCTGGTCAAGGGCTGTTCGTAGGTCAATAATTCTCATCATTAACAACCTGGTTAATATCTCATGAATACCAGGTTCTCCCTTCTATCTCTCATTTGAAATTACACATTAACTGATTAAATTGCAAGGAACAAAATCATGTCTAACGAAATTAAAAACATTGCTGCTATTGAACTTTCTGAAGATGAATTAGATAACGTTGCTGGTGGATTTGGAATAGTTCTTGGTGATGGACAAAACCTCTCCTTAGGTACTGGTGCCACCTTCCAACAAAAAAATCTGGCAGTAGGTCAACAAACAGTTGCAGGGCCTGGCGGTGCTGGTACTACCACTTTGGTTAATGCTCAAGAAATCTTCAGCAATGCCGGACAAGTACTAACTGTTGGTAACTAATTCTTAAAGTTACAAACCTGGTTTGGTCAAAATTAAATATTTCATCATACCAGGTTCTCTCTTCTATCTTTCATTTGAAATTACACATCAACTCATTAAATTGCAAGGAGCAAAATCATGTCTAACGAAATCAAAAACATCGCTGCTGTTGAATTATCTGAAGATGAATTAGATAACGTTGCTGGTGGATTTGATGGAATTGTTCTGGGTGGCGGACAAAATCTTGGTCTATTTACCAATAGCAGCTTCCAACAAAAAAATCTGGCAGTAGGTCAACAAACAGTTGCAGGCCCTGGTGGTGCTGGTACTACAACTTTAGTTAATGCTCAAGATATCATCAGCAGTGCTGGTCAAGGTTTGTTTGTTGGTCAATAATTCTCATCATAAATAACCTGGTTAATATCTCATGAATACCAGGTTATCTCTTCTATCTCTCATTTGAAATCACACATTAATTGATTAAATTGCAAGGAGCAAAATCATGTCTAACGAAATTAAAAACATCGCTGCTGTTGAATTATCTGAAGATGAATTAGATAACGTTGCTGGTGGATTTGGAATTGTTTTAGGTGGCGGTCAAAGTCTTGGTTTAGTCACTGGTAGCAGCTTTGAACAAAAAAATCTGGCAGTAGGTCAGCAAACAGTTGCAGGCCCTGGTGGTGCTGGTACTACAACTTTAGTTAATGCTCAAGATATCATCAGCAGTGCTGGTCAAGGTTTGTTTGTTGGTCAATAATTCTCATCATAAATAACCTGGTTAATATCTCATGAATACCAGGTTCTCCCTTCTATCTTTCATTTGAAATTACACATTAACTGATTAAATTGCCAGGAGTAAAATCATGTCTAACGAAATTAAGAACATTGCTGCTGTTGAATTATCTGAAGATGAATTAGATAACGTTGCTGGTGGATTTGGAATTGTTTTAGGTGGCGGTCAAAGTCTTGGTTTAGTCACTGGTAGCAGCTTCCAACAAAAAAATCTGGCAGTAGGTCAACAAACAGTTGCAGGCCCTGGTGGTGCTGGTACAACAACTTTGGTTAACGCTCAAGATATCATCAGCAGTGCTGGTCAAGGGCTGTTCGTAGGTCAATAATTCTCATCATTAACAACCTGGTTAATATCTCATGAATACCAGGTTTTCCCTTCTATCTCTCATTTGAAATTACACATTAATTCATTAAATCGCAAGGAGTAAAATCATGTCTAACGAAATTAAGAACATTGCTGCTGTTGAATTATCTGAAGATGAATTAGATAACGTTGCTGGTGGTTTTGGAATTGTTTTAGGTGGTGGTCAAAGTCTTGGTTTAGTCACTGGTAGCAGCTTTGAACAAAAAAATCTGGCAGTAGGTCAACAAACAGTTGCAGGGCCTGGTGGTGCTGGTACTACCACTTTGGTTAATGCTCAAGATATCATCAGCAGTGCTGGTCAAGGTTTGTTTGTTGGTAACTAATTCTTAGAGTTACAAACCTGATTTGGTAAAATTTAGGTATTTTATCAAATCAGGTTATCTCTTCCAAATCACATTTAAATTCTCAGATAAATTTATACAAAATCAAATAATATTTGTGACACATCAATAATATTCTAGAGGGCAAGGCAGTGCCCATTGTACAAATACCTCGCGCCCTCATCCCCTAACCCCTTCTCCCGCAGGAGAAGGGGAACTAAATCTCTGGCTCCCTTCTCCCCGTGGAAGAGGGGCTGGGGGTGAGGGCGAAACCTTGCACAAGAGCGGGTTTCACATTAAGTTGACACCACTGGGCAGTGCCTTGCCCCTAAAATCTGGCGCATTTTTTTAAATTGGTATTATTAATCTGAATGTGATTTTAATAAGCTTCTGCACAACCCCTTTCAAATAATGAGAGGGGTTTTGATATTTTTGTGTATATGTTGAATGAAAAATTACGAATTATTTGAGGTTTCAGTGTTTTCTAACCAACTGCGGTAGGAATTAGCAACGATCGCAGCTTGGGTGCGATCGCGCAGGTTCATTCTCGTTAAAATATGTGTGATGTGATTTCTCACGGTTCCTTCAGATAAATGCAGGTTTTGGGCAATTTCGCGGTTATTTGCGCCTGCTGCTAGCAATAACAATACTTCTCGTTCTCTGTCTGTTAATTGTGTTAAGCCTGGTGGTAATGGCTTGGATGAGTTTGCCTTTGTCAAAGAGTTTTCTGCAATCACTTTTTCGACAATTCCCGGCCCAAATTGGGTATAGCCTTGGTGAACTGATTGAATTGCTTTGGCAAGTTCATCGGCGGGAGTATCTTTTAACAAATATCCCTTAGCACCAAAACGCAGCGCTT
Source organism: Tolypothrix sp. PCC 7601 (assembly GCF_025677855.1). Taxonomy (NCBI): domain Bacteria; kingdom Bacillati; phylum Cyanobacteriota; class Cyanophyceae; order Nostocales; family Tolypothrichaceae; genus Tolypothrix; species Tolypothrix sp. PCC 7601. Next base: position 8,781,810 of record NZ_CP064879.1, on the reverse strand, counting down.
CGGCAACATAATCTGTATCGTTAAATGTAGTCAGAACCAAAACTTTAATATCTGGAAATTGCTGACAAATTATCTTTGTAGCCTGTACACCATTCATCTCAGGCATTCGGATATCCATCAGCACTACATCAGGAAATTGGTTAATTTGCTGTAATGTTTTCAGTTGTGCGATCGCACTTTTGCCATTATTTGCCTCACCCACCACTTGCAAACCCGGCTTTGACTCCAAAAGCGTCTTCAAACCCTGCCGCACAATTTCTTGATCTTCAACAAGTAAGACTTTAATCAAGTTGGGCATGGGGGATGGGGCATGGGGCATTGGGCATTGAGTGTTTGGTGTTAGATGTTTAGTATTAGGCATTTATTATTTCTCCCTCTGCTTCCTTATCTTCCCAATATGGTTGGGTTAGGAATTTTTCGTCATGATTTTGGGGTTGTGGAGACGCGATGAATCGCGTCTCTACAAGATTTAAACGTCAATTGATTTGTTTTAGCAAACCTTATTGCTCCCTCATCCCCCTCATCTCCCTCATCTCCCCAATCCCCATTACCCCTTATCCCCAGAGGGGGCCCCGAGTTCCCCAATCCCCAGTCCCCAATCCCCAGTCCCCAGTCCCTACTCCTCCCCCCTGGGAAAGTGTGCCATAATTCGGCACCCAGCACTGGGTTTACTGAAGATATCTAGCTGTCCGCCCATTGCGGCGGTGCGTTCGCGCATTCCTTGCAGTCCGAAGCCTGTCACGGCTTGATCGGAATCGAAGCCTTGGCCGTTATCTTGCAGTAACAGTAATAATCCATCATTTCTGGTTTGGATTTTGATTTGTACTTTTGTGGCGTTGGCATATTTATAAATATTAGTTAATCCTTCCTGAATAATGCGAAATACTACATGATTCACGGTATTAGATAAGGGTTGTGATAAATCAATTTCGCAGTCTGGTTGGATATCGGTGAGGTGAGAAAATTCCTCGGCAAGGTTGGCGATCGCAGTTTCGAGTAATTGTCCTTGGAGTGGATCGGAACGAATGGCGGAAACTGATTCTCTCACTTCTCTCAGGGCTGCGGAACCAAGTTTTTTGGCTTCGACTAAAAACTGCCATGCCCGTTCAGAATCGCTGTGCCAAAGTGTTAACACTGTTTCCATTTGCACATTTAGCGCTACTAAAGAATGTCCCAAAGAATCATGGATATCGCGGGCGATGCGATTGCGTTCTTCTAGGGCTACCATTTCCTCAATCCGTTGATTTAGCGCCCGTTCTTGTTCAAGCGATCGCCTGAGTTCTGCTTCTTGTTCTTGTAAGCGCTGATTTTGTTCTTGGAGTTGCAATTGTAAGCGGCAAAGTTTTAGCTGTACTTCGATGCGGGCGAGAACTTCTTCAATTTGAAAAGGTTTAGTAATAAAATCTACACCACCCACAGCAAAGGCTTTGACTTTATCGAATACCTCATTTAAAGCACTAATAAAAATTACAGGAATTTCTTGTGTTTGGGGGTCAGATTTAAGATGCTCACACACTTCATACCCACTCATTCCTGGCATACTAATATCGAGCAAAATTAAATCTGGTGGTTGAGCTTTGATGCCAATTAATGCCATCGCACCATTAGTAACACTCCGCACTTCATAACCTTGTTCTGTCAGCATTGCTGATAGTAAACGCAGGTTATCTAGGGTGTCATCAATGATGAGAATATCTCCTTTGCTGGACTGGGTAATTTGCATACTTCTCAACTGGCTCAGAGAATCATTAATTATCGCTCTCAGATATTTTACAATTTAAATTTATTAAAATGTTTTACTTTATTGTTTTTCATTACAAAGGAAATTGCTAATTGGTCATGGGTCAGAATTTTAATAAATTTTATTAATCAAATGAGATTGCTATACTGAAATTAATTTTATTAGCAGGATTCACAAACTTTTCGTGAATACATTCTACAATTTACATTTATTAATATTTTTGACGGTTATGTGTAAGGTTTTTAGCTGGAATCAAAAAAGTTGAGACTGGCTGCATAATTTTTTTGAGACTAGCTGATAAATAAGTTCGCTTTCAGAGGCTGATAAGGAACTGGTAAATAAAAAGCAGAGGAGGCAGAAACAATTATGGTCTTCTATCCGAAAATTGGATAATTTAATTTCTGGAAATCCCCAAGTAAAAAATGTAGCAATCTTAAATGATTTGCGAAATTTTACATGAAGGGTTGTTAGCGGTTAACAGTCAACAGTCAACAGTCAACAACCTGTTTCATTGCAGGAGTTAAAAGATGCGTCCTTTCAAGCATAAATTTGCGAAAGCTGTTAAAAGTTTACACTTGCGTCATGTGCTAGTGGTGCCTTTTATCTTGCAAATTTCTTTGGCTGTTGGGTTGACTGGATGGTTATCAATTTACAATGGGCAACGCGCAGTTAATGACGTAGCAATTCGACTCCGCAGTGAAATTACATCTCGCATTCAGCAGTATCTCCAAACTTATGTAGAAACGCCTCATAAAATTAACCAACTAAATGCGAATGCTATCCGCTTGGGTGAAATAAATTTACAAGATTTAGCAGCATTAGAAAGACACCTTTGGTATCAAATTGAAACATTTAATACAGTGACGGCGGTTTATATTGGTTCTAACTATGGCGAACATGTTGCTGTAGAAAAGGGTGATCATGGAGGCTTTCAAGTAAAAATTTCTGGGGAATCTACTAATCACGAAATCCGCATTTATGCCGCAGATAGGCCGGGAAATCATACAAAACTTTTAAGATTTAGACCTAATTACGATCCGCGAACTCGTCCTTGGTATACCTCAGCAGTTAAGTCCAAAACAGCGAACTGGGGGGGAATTTATCGACTATTTGCAACACCTAAATTTGTCTTAAATGCTAGCTTGCCTATATACGATAATCGTAATAATCTGCTGGGTGTGGCGGCTGTAGATTTTTCTTTGATAGAGATTAGCCAATTTCTCAGAGAGTTAAAAATTGGACGTTCTGGTGTGACTTTTATTGTTGAGCCGCAAACAGGATTACTGGTTGGGAGTTCTACCACTCAACAACCCTACGAAATTGAAAATCCCCAAGCGCCGATTACCAAGCAAAATCCTCGGCGCATCCAGGCGGTGGATAGCAAAGATCCATTGACGCGCAACACTGCTGCATATTTGCAGCAACACTTTGGCAAGTTCACCAAAATTGCTCAACCACAACAATTAGATTTTGACATTAAAGGTCAAAGGCAATTTTTACAACTTCTGCCAATGAAAACTCAGCAGGGTTTGGATTGGCTGATTGTGGTGGTGGTTCCAGAAGCTGATTTCATGGATCAAATCAATGCCAATACTCGGACAACGATTATACTTTGCCTAGCCGCATTTATACTGGCAACGGGATTGGGGATGTTAACGGCGCGTTGGATTACTCAGCCGATTTTAAAACTGGGAAGTGCAGCCAAAGCGATCGCATCTGGTAATTTGAATCAAAGAGTGGCTGTGCAAAGCACCACCGAGTTAAACGATTTGGCAAAGTCTTTTAACCAAATGGCGTTACAATTGCGCGCCTCCTTTGACGCTTTAGCCCAAACCAACGAAGAATTAGAAAGCCGTGTAACTGAAAGAACTACAGAACTAGGCGAGAAAAATGCTCAACTTCAGCAAGAAATTCGCGATCGCCAAAAAGCAGAGGCGGCGTTATCTAAATCCGAAGCGGAACTGCGGTTAATGTTCGCTGCGATGACGGATATGGTTGTGGTGTTTGATAGCGAGGGACGTTACCTCAAATATGTGCAAACCCAATCCTATACATATAAACCAGATGTAGACCGGGCTGGGAAAACAGTTCACGAAGTTTTACCCAAAGATGTTGCCAATCTGATCTATGATGCGATTCAACAAGCACTGCTGTTGCGAGAACAGCCTGATAAACCTGATAAATCGCGCAAGAGTGTTTACTTGGAATATCACTTAGCTGTGAAGAATCGCGAAACTTGGTTTTTAGCCAGTGTTTCCCCATTGTCTGAGAATACAGTATTGTGGGTAGCCCGTGATATTAGCAAGCTGAAAAAGACAGAAATTGCCCTCAAGCAAGCTAAAGAGGCGGCGGATGCGGCTAACTTAGCTAAGAGTCAGTTTCTCTCAAACATGAGCCATGAACTGAGAACTCCCCTCAATATTATTCTGGGCTTTACCCAACTGCTGCTGCGAAATCACTCACTTAATCCTCAGCAGCAAGACTATATAGATACAATTAACCGCAGTGGCGAAGACTTGCTGACATTAATTAATGATGTCTTAGAAATGTCCAAAATTGAAGCCGGTCGCGTCACCCTCAACGAAACCAATTTTGACTTGTGGAACTTGGTAGAACGCTTGCAACAAATGTTTGCACTCAAAGCCCAATCTAAAGGCTTACAGTTAATTGCCCTGCGATCGCCCACAGTTCCCCAATATATCCACGCCGATGAAAGTAAAATTCGTCAGGTGCTAGTGAATCTCATCGGCAACGCGATTAAATTTACACAATCTGGCACAGTAACATTACGCGTAAATGCTGGGGAACAAATCATCATTCCCAACCAAGAAGTTACCCTGCGCTTCAGCGTTGAAGATACAGGCTGCGGCATTGCTTCAAAGGATTTTGAGAAGTTATTTGAGCCATTTGTGCAAACTGAAACAGGTTATAAATCTCAGGAAGGCACAGGCTTAGGATTACCCATCAGTCAGCGATTTGTGCGGCTCATGGGGGGAGATTTAAGGGTGAATAGCGAACTGTGCAAAGGCTCAACTTTTACCTTTGATATCCCCACCCGTGCAGTAATTTTAGATACTTTACCTACTCCCCAAGAAACTCGCCAAGTCATCGGCTTAGAACCAGGGCAATCTAGTTATCGGATTTTGATTGTGGAAGATAAACTAGAAAATCGGCGGTTATTGGTAGAATTATTAACCCCCATCGGCTTTGAAGTTAAAGAAGCAGTCAACGGCGAAGCTGCGATCGCACTTTGGGAAAGTTGGGCACCCCATTTCATCTGGATGGATATTAGAATGCCTGTAATGAACGGCTTTGAAACCACTCAACATATTAAAGCCGCAGGTAATCAGCCCCCAGTCATTGTAGCTTTAACTGGTAGCGCCTTTGAAGAAGACAGGTTAACAGCCTTATCCTTAGGCTTTGATGACTTTGTGCGTAAACCCTTGCGGGCAAATATCATTTTTGACAAGATGGCGGAACACTTAGGTGTGCGCTACGTTTACGCCCAAGAAGCGAACCAACAGCAAAATATAGAAATTGGTTCTACTAATAGTGCATCCACCCCAACCAACTCATTAACAGTTGCAGACTTAGAACTGATGCCGAGAGAATGGATAGAACAACTGCATCAAGCCGCGCTAAGAGTTAATAGCAAAGAAGTATTGAGATTAATTGAGCAAATTCCACAAAAGAGCGATCGCCTTGCCAAAGCCTTAACTGATTTAGTTGATCGCTTTGGTTTTGAAGAGATGATCGAATTAACCAAGCAGCAGCAGCAGGCGGTTAAAAAACCCGTTTAATGTGCAAAAAACTGATCGCTGGGATATCAACATTTTTCTATCACATTTAGTAGTTGGGTAGGGTGTGTTATCGCGCCAGCGTAACGCACCGTCAAATATTTGCTGAGTTTTTCATGGCTGTTTTAGTCCCCGTTAGGGGTAATGATTTGAAAACAGGAGACGTTTTTAGTTTCGTCACGCAGAATCGTGGTGCTTAAGTTTCCATCCCCGTTAGGGGTAATGATTTGAAAACTGGGAAAATATAGGTTAAGTCTGCTTGAATCATTGCCTTGTTTCCATCCCCGTTAGGGGTAATGATTTGAAAACCCTACCTTTCTAGAAGCTTTACCCAGAAAGGGTTACAGATACCCATTTTCGCGGGGGGTCTAATTTGCTTGTCAACAAGCATAAATTATTGACAATTAGACATAGTTGGAGGTAGTTCAAACTTATACCCAGCAAGGCTTTCGCGGGGGTCAACGAAAGAATAAGAGTGTTCCAAAAAATAAACGATCCAAAACCTGTCATTGCGAGCGAAACGGAGTGTAGCGTTCGCGTAGCGTCTCGCAGAGAAGCAATCGCAAAATCTTGCAACTACGAGCGAGTCTATGCGATTGCTACCCTGCGGGAACGCTACGCGAACATTCCGCTTTGCTCCATTCGCAATGACAATTGAGCATTTTTTTACTTGGAGTACTCTAAGGGTTTCAGAGATTAGCCTACCCCCGCGAAAAATTTAAGTGTCAATAGTTAAAATAAACACTATTGTTTTCAACGGGAAACTTGATATTCAGTTTTCAAGGTGCTGTGTGGATTAGGGCATAGTATAACAAATTACTTGTAACTTGAAAAGCCTAGAAATTTAGTTACATAGTAATAATGAGATTTTTGAGGAAATTACGCAAAGGAGAAAGCAAAAGCAGCTTGTGAGAAAGAAATATCTGCTTTTGCTTGCTAAATATACCGAATTGAATAAGTAAACGCAGCTTGTGAGAAAGCAATATCTACTTTTGCTTGCTGAATATACCGAATTGAATAAGTAAACGCAGCTTGTGAGAAAGCAATATCTACTTTTGCTTGCTGAATATACCGAATTGAATAAGCAAAAGCAGCTTGTGAGAAAGTAAAGGCTGCTGGTGAGAAAGCAAAAGCTGCTTTTGAGAAAGCAATCACAGTTTTTTAGATAACTAGCTTACAGGTGTAGATACACAACAATAATTTGCAGTAGGCAAGAAAACTTATATTAAGGGACTTCCAAATAAAAAAATATCCCATTATTTATTGTGGGGTGGACATCTTGTCCGCCCAGTTTATGTGGCAGGCAAGATGCCCGCCCCACAAGATGGAATAATTTATTTCTTGGAAATCCCTAAGTTGCTTATTGACGCTAGGAAAAATCAGAGTAATTTGTTATACTATCCGCAACCAAAAACAGCACCTTGAAAACTTAATCTTACGTTTCCTATTGAATTGCAAAGTACCTATTTTAGCTTGGTGTACGCAAATTTTTCGCGGGGGTAGGCTAATCTCTGAAACCCTGATTCTTTCGTTGACACCCGCGAAAAGCTTACCCAGTAAGGTTTTGAATAGCCTCTACTAGTGGTTTATTCTCAATAATTTCAGCTTATTGACAGGTTAATTAGACCCCCCGCTAAAATGGCTATCTCTAACCCTCTCTGTATCAGGCTTTGAAAATGCTAGGGTTTTAATTCCTTCACCCCTCACGGGGATGGAAACTTTGAAAAACAAAGATTGCTTTCTTTTCGCAATCTTCGGTTTTAATTCCTTCACCCCTCACGGGGATGGAAACCTAAATTTTTTGGGGTGGTACTTTGCTGCGTGAGAGCGATAGTTTTAATTCCTTCACCCCTCACGGGGATAAAAACTTGAAAATTAGCAGTAGGGTTGAATTTCACGTACTTTAGCGAGATTTAGATACCCGACTTTTTCAAAAAGTCGGGTATCTGAGCTGCAACTTTTGCTTAAGTAATGCCAATTTGAAAAAAGAATGCGACAGATTGTAGGGGCGAGGCACTGCCCACAGGTGTCAACTTCAGCTAAAAGCGATATAGGGTGGGCGTTGTACAAATACCTCGCGCCCTCATCCCCTAACCCCTTCTCCTGGGGGAGAAGGGGAACTAAATCAAATCTCTTGCTCCCTTCTCCCTGTGGGAGAGGGGCTGGGGGTGAGGGCGAAACCTTGCACAAGAGCGGGTTTCACGTTCAGTTGACACCAATGAACTTCAGCTAAAAGCGATATAGGGCGGGCGTTGTACAAATACCTCGCGCCCTCATCCCCTAACCCCCTTCTCCCGCAGGAGAAGGGGAACTAAATCTCTTGCTCCCTTCTCCCTGTGGGAGAGGGGCTGGGGGTGAGGGCGAAATCTTGCAACCAAGAGGGTTTCACGTTCAGTTGACACCAATGAACTTCAGCTAAAAGCGATAGAGGGCGCGTGTTGTACAAATACCTCGCGCCCTCATCCCCTAACCCCTTCTCCCGCAGGAGAAGGGGAACTAAATCTCTTGCTCCCTTCTCCCTGTGGGAGAGGGGCTGGGGGTGAGGGCGAAACCTTGCAACCAAGCGACACCTCTGGGCACTGCCTTACCCCCTAGAGTATATTGATGTGTCGCAAACATTATTTGAGTTGGTATAAATACCATTCCACCCTCAATAGGGTTCGGATAAGTATTTTGCATCTCCCTCGTGATTTGAGAAAAGGGTAAGGATGAATTCAATCCCTTTCCCCCTTAACCGAACTGTATTGATTCCACCCTAGGTATATTTCAGCAATCAAAGCAGAATCTATCGCAGTTAAATGTGAAATTTAATACTAGTGGAACTACTATTAATGATTAAGTAATAATTAGGTTAAAATTTTTATTTAGTATTACTTTTAGCCAAAATAAACTCAGTGATTTTCTTAAATTAACTAATAGACTGAGGATTTTGAATTGTCTCATGTATCAAATAAAAATGATTTTAACCGCATAAAATTTTATGTGGTTAAAAACCTTACATTACTATCTCAAATTGTAGTATTAAAGTTTTCTTAACTCAAAATTAATCTTTTGTTAACATATAAATAAGAAGCTATGGGGTGATGTTAAGTTAAAAAGTAATTAAGCAAAATTACTCTAGTAAATAAGTAAAAAATAGTTGAATTTTTCTTGATTTTCCTGAAGGTAAAACAGATGCTGATTGCAAAGCAATTAACGAGATAAGTTGAAGAAAAATAATCTGACTATTCCCTGAATACCTTACCAAGGAAGGATGTTAATCATATATTTGCTTTGTATCTAATATAGATTAATACTAAATTAGCTGCCTTAAAGTAATCTTAATAAAACTCATGTAAATTATTTAATCTAATGGAAGTTTAATCAATTGACTAAGATAAAATGTCCAGTAAAGCAACAGACTAGGTAGCCATTTTATCTTATTAATTTAAATAGAGTATCGGTATTTGTGTTCCATTGAATTTCCTTTAAATAAATGAAAAATGGATATGACCCAAGCCAAACCGATAAACAAAGTGATTAAAATAAGTGATGCACAGTATTACTTTAATCGTGAACTTAGTTGGTTGGAATTCAATCGGCGGGTTTTGCATGAGGCATTGGATCGGCGGACACCATTATTAGAAAAACTGAAGTTTACCTCTATCTTCAGTTCCAATTTAGATGAATATTTCATGGTGCGCGTGGCAATTCTCAAAGAACAAGTCCAAGCGCAGGTAAGTAAACGCACTCCCGATGGACGGACTCCTCAAGAACAATTAGATGCGATCGCACAAGTTCTCCGCCCGATGGTAATCCAGCAACACGAGTACTTTGAGAAGGTGTTGCGAAAAGAAATGGCAGAAGAAGGTATTCATCTGCTCAATTACACAGATATCACCTTAGAACAGCGCACTTACCTACAAGATTTGTTTCAACGGCAAATTTTTCCAGTGCTGACACCCTTAGCCGTAGATCCCAGCCATCCCTTCCCCTTGATTGCAAATCTCAGCCTGAATTTGGCAGTGGTGGTAACAGATCCAGTTTCCAAAAAAGAAAAATTTGCCAGAGTCAAAGTCCCCGATATTCTGCCACGATTTATTGAATTACCTCATGATTTACAAGCGCAGAATGACAAACCAAATCATTGGATAGGTGTGCCCATTGAACAGGTAGTAGCGCACAATTTAGAAGCCTTATTTCCAGACATGATTGTCAACGAATATCATCAGTTTCGCCTGACTCGTAAAGCAGATTTAGCAGTAGCAGAAGAGGAAGCTGATGATTTACTCTTAGCCATTCAGCAAGAATTACGTGGGCGACAGTTTCGCGGTTGTGGAGTCAGGCTAGAAATTCAAAAATCCATGCCTCAGTTTATGCGCCAAATGTTATTCCCAGAATTGGAATTAACAGAAGCTGACATTTATGAAATCGATGGGCTATTGAATTTGAAAGATTTAATGTCCTTCATGGCTTTGCCATTACCCGAACTCAAAGATCCACCTTGGACACCTGTAATTCCTACAAAATTACGTGCCTTCAATCAATCCACTGCTATAGAAAAATCACAGAAAAGTGAAGGTAGAGAAAATATTTTCTCAATCATTCAGCAAAATGATTTATTAGTACATCATCCCTACGAATCCTTTAGCGCCTCCGTAGAGCAGTTTATCGCCCAAGCTGCCCGCGATGCCCATGTACTAGCCATTAAAATGACACTTTATCGTTCTTCTGGCGATTCGCAAATTTTCCACTCCTTAATGGCGGCGGCGGAAAGTGGTAAACAAGTCGTCGTGTTAGTAGAATTAAAAGCCCGTTTTGATGAAGAAAATAATATAACTTGGGCACAGAGATTAGAAAAATCTGGGGTTCATGTTGTCTATGGCTTAGTGGGATTAAAAACTCACACCAAAATTGCCTTAGTAGTGCGCCGGGAAGGTGACAAGATTTCTCGCTATGTGCATATCGGCACTGGTAACTATAACCCCAAAACAGCGAAGTTATACACCGATTTAGGACTATTCAGTTGTCGCAAAGACTTAGGTGCAGATTTAACTGACTTATTTAATTATTTAACAGGCTATGCCCATCAGCATTCTTACCGCAAGCTGCTAGTATCACCAATTAGTATGCGCGATCGCATGATTGAATTGATTCGCCGGGAAATTGAACATTGTCAAAACGGCAACCCAGGGCGAATCATTGCCAAAATGAATGCACTAGTTGATCCGCAAATCATTACTACCCTCTACGCCGCCTCAGCCGCCGGAGTCCAAATTGACTTAATTGTGCGCGGTACTTGCTGCCTACGTCCAGGTTTACCAGAAATTAGCGAGAATATCCGGGTGATTAGCATTATCGGGCGCTTTCTAGAACATTCGCGCATCTTCCATTTCAACAACAATGGACAAGATGAAGTATACATCGGCAGCGCCGATTGGATGCCCCGCAATTTAGATCGCCGTGTAGAAGCCGTCACCCCAATTGAAGATGCCAAAATATCCCAAACCTTACAAGACATTTTAGAAATCATGCTGGCAGATAATCGCCAAGCTTGGGAACTGCAATCAAACGGTTCTTACATCCAACGCCACCCCCGCAAGAATGAACCAGAACGCAGTAGCCAAAATATCCTCATGGAAATACTGCACTCATTCCACGCTAACGTCAAAGTCCCCAGTTTGAAGTCTAGGTATTTCAATTGAAAACCTCTAGCAGGGAGATGAGGGGGATGAGGGAGATGAGGGAGATGAGGGGGATGAGGGGGATGAGGGAGATGAGGGGGGGATGAGGGAGATGAGGGGGATGAGGGGGATGAGGGGGATGAGGGAGAAATTACCAACACCAATTACCAATTACCAATTACCAATTACTCATTACTCATTACTCATTACTCATTACCCCATGCCCCATGCCCAATGCCCCATGCCCCAATTTATGTCAAAATGCTCTGAGATTGGAACCAAGAAGCCTATCTCTGACGGCTAGAATATGTTGCATATTACAGGAAAAACTCAACTTTTAGGGGTAATTGGACATCCGGTGGAACACTCGCTGTCGCCGGTGATGCATAATGCTGCGATCGCGAAATTGGGATTAGATTATGTTTATCTACCCTTTCCTATCGCACCAGAAAATTTAGCAGATGCGATCGCAGGTTTTGCGGCTGTTGGGGTTGTGGGTTTTAGTGTAACAATTCCTCACAAACAGGCAATAATGCCCCTCTTGGCAGAAATTACTCCTATTGCCCAAGCTATTGGCGCAGTTAATACTGTGAGTCGTCAAAATAACCAATGGGTAGGTACCAACACAGATATTGAAGGCTTTATCTCCCCGTTGCAAACCACATATCAGCAAGATTGGAGTCAAAAGACGGCGGTAATTTTAGGTAACGGTGGTGCAGCGCGGGCGGTGGTTGCAGGTTGTCAGCAGCTAGGTTTTGCGGAAATTCATGTTGTAGGGCGCAATCAGCAGCGATTAGCCGAATTTTACGAGAGTTGGGCTGATTCCTCCGTAGCTGCAAATTTGCAAGTGCATACATGGGATAAATTAACAAAACTAATTCCCCAAGCTAATTTGTTAGTTAATACCACACCCATCGGTATGTATCCCAAAGTAGATGAATCGCCTGTAAGTGCGGCAGAAATAGCTGATTTACCAGCAAGTGCGATCGCCTACGATTTGATATATATACCTAAACCCACGCAATTTCTCCAACTCGCCCAACAACAAGGTGCGATCGCCATTGATGGCTTGGAAATGCTTGTACAACAAGGTGCAGCAGCCTTAAAACTCTGGTTGCAGCAAGAAACTGTACCTGTAGATGTGATGCGTCAAGTACTACAAAATTACCTAGGTTTGGAGTGAAATTTGTTGACAGTTGACCGAATTTTAGATTTTAGATTTTAAATTTTGGATTCAATCTCATACTATTTTGAATTTTAGATTGTGGATTGAGAATTAGTCTCTATGTAATACCAATTCAAATGATAAATTCTTTGTAGGGGCACGGCATCCACAATCTTTTGGCATATCAAATATCTTATTGGTGCCCATTGGTGTCAACTTAAGCTAAAAGCGATATAGGGCAGGCGTTGTACAAATACCTCGCGCCCTCATCCCCTAACCCCTTCTCCCCCTGGAGAAGGAGAACTAAATCTCTTGCTCCCTTCTCCCTGTGGGAGAGGGGCACAGGGTGAGGGCGAAACCTTGCAACCAAGAGGGTTTCACGTTAAGTTGACACGTATGATTGGTGCCGTGCCCCTACCTACCCATTTCAAATTGGTATCAAATCAGCAATCTAAAATTGATTGAAAGCGGCGGGAAACTCCATCCCCTTGTGGGTGGAGAGGGACAGCCGCCCCGCCGCTTGGGGCATTGGGGAGGCAGTGCGTTGGACGGGTTTCCCGGCTTAAAGCAACTGCCGTCATTGGGCATTGGTAATTTCTTCGCCATGCCCCATGCCCGATTCCCCATGCCCAAAAACTCCATCCCCTTGTGGGTGGAGTTTTTCATTTCGCTGTATTCATGCATGGGGTAATAGGAATCTGAATGATAAACTCAGTTCCTTCACCTGGAGTAGAGACATACTCTAATTTGCCGCAATGTTTCTCTGCGATGATTTGGTAACTGATAGATAATCCCATGCCAGTACCTTTATTGACTGGTTTAGTAGTAAAAAAAGGGTTAAATAAATTGTGACGTGCTGTTTCTGGTATACCGATACCGTTGTCTGCGATCGCAATTTGTACCCACTGTGAATCGATGAGGGATGTACGAATAGTAATGCGGCTGGGATTGTCTTTTATTTGTTGATTCCTACGCTTGATATTGGCTTCTTCTACAGCATCAATTGCATTTGCCAAAAGATTCATGAATACTTGGTTGAGTTGTCCTGCATAACATTCAATTAAAGGTAAATTACCGTATTCTCGCATTACCTCAATCTCTGGTAAATTGCCTTTAGCTTGCAGACGATGGTGCAAGATTAACAAAGTGCTGTCTATTCCCTCGTGGATATCCACAGCTTTATATTCAGCTTCATCCATCCGGGAAAAATTGCGAAGCGATCGCACAATCTCGGTAATCCGTGAGGTTCCCATATTCATGGAAGTAATAATTTTTGACAAGTCTCGTTGCAAAAATTCCAGTTCAATTTTCTCAGCTTTAGCTTGAATTTCTACAACTGGATTGGGGTAATGCTTTTGGTATAGTTTCACAAAATCGATCAAGTTTTCGGCATATTCTTCTATATGCATCAAATTGCCTTGAATAAAGTTGACTGGGTTATTAATTTCGTGAGCAATACCTGCTACTAATTGTCCTAGACTCGATATTTTTTCTGTTTGAATTAATTGAGCTTGGGTTTTTTGTAAATTTTGTAGAGTCTGCTGAAGTTCTATCTCTGCTTGCTGGCGTTCAGTAATCTCATTGTGCAATTGTTCGTTAGCATCAAGCAACTCAGAGCGAGACTTTTGCAAATCGTTAGCCATTTTGTTGAACGAAGTAGCTAACTCGCCAATTTCATCTTGGGAATGAATCGTGACTCTCGTATCTAGTTTGCCTTCAGCTAGATTTAAAACAGCTTGCTGGAGTTGTTTAATTGGGTTGGAGATGTTTTTAGAGATTAGTAAACCTGCTGCTAATGCCAGTACACCACATATCAAACTGATAATTGATGTCGCCACAATACTATTTTGTGCTGTTGCCATTGCAGCTTGATATAGTGGTGTATATTCCAAAATTACAGCACCAACAGTTTCACCACGACTGTTTTTAAAGGGCACAGTAATTAGATGGATACCTTGTGGATGCTCAGGATTAGTTTCTATATAAGTTCTCGTTATACCATCTTGAATAGTTTGACCGACTTCATTGTGAGGATCTCCTGCCAATTTTGTGCCGATGTCTTCAGTAACTACATCTGCCAAAATAATTTTATTCCGGTCTACAATTTCTAAATCGCGTTGGCGGTGCTTGTGTAGTTCTAGAACATGGTTTTGCAAATGAGATAAAACTTCGGCGCGCGATCGCGCTTGTGCGTCTTCCAACTCATGATTTGTAAAATACCCCAGTAGCATGGCTACTTCTTCAGCTTCTTGTCGCGCAAGATACTTAGCTGTTTGTGATTGCTGATGAACTGCGATCGCACCAATTCCTCCTGTAAGAGATGCAATCCCCAGAAACCCCAAAATTAATTTGTGACTAATTTTCATCTCTTGCTACATACCCAATAGTGCTGAGAAGCCAATCCCGTGTTGGAAGCAGCCTCATATAGTAAAATTCCCGCTTTTCAGCTTCTAACTGGTAAACTTAGCAACATTCAATATAAGCTTTAAAATATTTGTATTTTCTTAATCTTTTTATATAAGTTTTATCTATGCTTCGTAAATATAATTTTCAAATGTATTATTAGTTACAAAATATCCAGTTAATATATAAATAAAATTGCTACTTTAGTCGGTCAGTTTTTCTACATACCCTCTAGGTAAATTGAAAATTTTGCTATTGATTGCCTCCTAAAAACTATTCCTACAAATTTAAACTGTTGCCAGAACTTTTTGGTGACTGGGAATCTGAATGATAAACTCAGTCCCTTCACCTGGAGTCGAGACATACTCTAGTTTGCCACCATGTGATTCTGTAATGATTTGGTAACTGATAGACAATCCCATCCCTGTAGAGATGCAATCCCCACAAAACCCAAAATTAATTTGTGACTAATTTTCATAGTTTCCTACATAAAATGCTGAGTGGTTATTTAGTCTTTGTTGATAGCTTCTCATCTTAAAATTCCCATTTCTCAGCTTAAAATCTCACAAGAAGAGAGTGAGTGAGGAAATCACTTACAGTAGATTCCCATAACCAGAATGTACAGCAATACTGCTCGGTTAAGGATTTTTAAGTTGGAATTTGGTTTGGGGAAAAGGTAAAATGGTAAAGGTTAAAGGTTTTTTCTTCCCCCTTTTCCCCTTCCCCTTTTGCCCTTAACCGACAAGTATTGGAATGTACAGATACAGCATTTTTAAATTACAGGAGTTACAAATTAATTATTTTCGAGGCAGAATGCAGCAGAAAAAAGAATATTTTTGATACCATTTTGAAAAAAGAACGCGACAGATGGGTAGGGGCACGGCACCTGTAAGATATTTGATAAGTAGTTAAACAAAATTAATTACACAATGTCATTGCGAATGGAGCGGAGCGTAATGAAGCAATCGCAAGGGTTGAGATTGCTTTGCTGCGCTCGCAATGACTGTAATTAATTTTGCGTGGTTACTTATGCCGATAGATTTTGGATGTTCCCTAACTATCTGTCGGGTTATTATTTCAAAATGTATAATTTACACCTTTGTAATATGATAAATTGCCCCAAAACTATAGTTTTGAGGCAATTTATCAACCCTTAGACGTTGCTATTTCACATCAGGTATAACTTATTTTCAATTAATACTAGAAGTTGTAACCAACGCCTAAAGTTAAACCAACACTTGTGTCATCAAAAAAGGCTGCATTCACAGAACCTGTGGCTGTAAATCGAGAACCTAAAGGAACATCTATACCACCAGTGACCAGAGGAGCAATATCAGTGTCACCTGAGGTATCGATAGCTACACCAGCACCTATAAAAGGAGCGATGGGGAACCGTTGCTGTCCTGTAACTGGTTCTGCTTGTGGTCTGAAATCTAAGGTTATGGGAACCAACACTAAGGTATTATCCCCAAATATAGCTGATGGTCTAACTGAGATATTACGTGTTAGGCCGAGTTTGCTAATTACTGAGAAATTACCAACGCTCAGAGCATTAGTACCTGTCAAACCAATGTTACCAGCAACACCTATATAGCTAGGGCCACCAAGGGTGCTTCTACCAGGTGTTACACCGCCAGTAGTGCCGCCGCCAGTGGTGCCGCCATTAGTGCCACCTGGCTGCTGACCAGTCAGATTAGGTGGAATGAGAACTTGGTTAATCGCATGGATCACACCATTGCTAGCTTGCACATTTGCCTGAATGACTCTTGCACCATTCACAGCAATTTGATTGTTAGCAGCATCAACTTGAACATTTACAGGGTCATCTTCAATAGTCTTAACTTGACCAGTTGACAGCTGGCTAGAGGTTAATTGACCGGGAAGCACGTGGTATCTTAACAGCTTAATCAATGTTTCTCTATTTTCTGGTTGCTGTAATTGCTGTAAAGTCCCAGGTGGTAAAGCTGCAAATGCTTGATCGGTAGGAGCAAAAACTGTATAGGGGCCTGCTTGTTGTAAAGTCTCAGCTAAACCTGCTGTCTTTAACAAAGAAGTTAGTGTGGTAAAAGAACTGCTAGATGCAGCCAAAGAAACGATATCAGTGCCACCAGGTTGGGGAGTGCTAGTGGTACTACCTGCAACAATATAACTAGCTGCAGGAAGGTTACTAGCTATAGGTTGCGCTTGTCCTTGTCTGACTAAAGCTTGATACAAAATTGCTGCTGCTTCAGCACGAGTGAGAGATTGTTGTGGATTGAGTTGTTTAACTTCTGGATAATTAACTACAATATTGGCTTGTGTTGCAGCTGCCACATTGTTGACGGCATAACTGGGAATTGCTGCGGCATCTGAATAGTAAGTGTTCAATACATTAGATGCATTATCGTTACTAGTTAAACCTAAACCACTTGTGATTGCAACGATCGCCTGTACCCGAGGAATTTGTTGATTGGGTAAAAATACATTCCCTGGATAACCTGACATAAAGCCTGTTTCGTAGGCTACCCGAATTGCATCTGCTGCCCAAAAGTTAGCCGGAACATCGGAAAATCCACCAGCAGGTAATTGCCGTACTGCATTTTGATTGAAGGCTTTTTGAATCATGGCTGCAAATTGAGCCCGAGTCACAGCCTGATTGGGCTTAAAAGTACCATCAGGAAACCCTGCAATTACGTTTCTTTGCGCTAGGGCTTGAATAAATGGACTCGCCCAGTAATCTGAACCCACATCAGACAAGCTTGTTGTTGCTTGTGCTGTAGTAGTTGGTGCTGTAATACCTGATGTCGTAGTACCTGATGTTGTCTTACCTGTTGATGGAGCTGTATTTTGAGCCGAAGCAGGTATAGAAATAACAATAGGAGTTAATGTAGCAGCGATGATTCCCAAAGCTAGGAAACTGCTCTTTACTGATGCACGGAACCAATTAAACATGAAAATATCCTCCAAAAACAAGTAGAGTCGTTTCTCAATTTCCTGATTGAATCTTGGAAAGTGCTGGACGCGAAATGAAGTAGAAACACATCTTGAGATGATGCTGGGGTTTGCCTATGAGCTAAAACTACGAGTGCGAAATGTTAAATAGTAAATTTTCTATAACCACCTACCGTTACATTTCATTAATGTATTTTTAAATGCTTGCCTGATAGAGGCAAATTTAAGTCTGTAATGAGAGTTGAGCTTTTCCAGAACTACAGATCAAACTCAGCAATAGTAAGACTGCTAAGAGTATCTGGCGATGTTTCCCAAATAAAGAGAATTAGTACAAATTCTTAAATTTATTTAGGTTAAGTAACGGAGTCTGGAAACTACAAAGTAGGTATTGAGGTTGTCTGACTAACTTGAAAAAGCTTAATTACATCATTTTTCAGCAGCATGAGTTTAGTATTTATTGACGAAAAAGCGCATTATTTTGATATTTACCATTTTTTAGCGATCGCTTGAATTTAACAACTAGCTAAAGGCTAGACTTATCAGCCATTTTTTCCATCTTTAGGTAGTTGACAAAAAAGCTAAAAGTTTAAGATTAGAGGCGAATGGGTAAGCTTAGGGCTAAATTAGCGATCGCACTTCCACTGTTTATGCATAATGTATGCCTCCTCAGGCTCCGCAAAATTCGCTCATGCACAATTTTGCAGTCACAATAACGATTACTGAGATTTCGAGCTTTGCTTAGATAGTATCTTGATTTCTAGGTTTAGCGTAATTATCAGTTTATATTTCTTTATCAAAGAATTTTTATTAATTGATGCTTGATTGTTAATTATCTTAGAGATTTATTTTACATGAGAACTTAATCTTATTAATTTGCCATGATAACACGCTGATATTTTAGTCCAAATTGCTAGATTTTATGAAATCCAACTCAATTAATATCTAAATATCTAACCAAAGGTAGTGTTTAAATTGATCCAATTATGATTAACCATATCTTATCTCCTAAGAGATGGTGAGGGATAAGTATTATCATTGTTTAATTTAATTTACTGAGAAGTTATTTGAAAACTAATGACAATCCTATATTTATCTACATACGGAAATATTTATTGTTAGATATCTAACTTTAATTTATTTTTAAGCTATGCCACTAATCCTAATTGGTAAAAATATTTTATAAAGCTATTATAAACTTTCTGTGAATTCAGAGATAAATACTTGGACAAACCAAGAAAAAGGTACATACAATACATAACCAAATCATCATCTTGCTTACATATTAAGCTCGCTAAAAATATATGAGTACCATGTTTAAAAAGGTACAAAATAAATTTCTCAGAAATATCTATAATCTGCCATTTTTGCAGCATCAGGCAGAGATTGAGTATCAAAACTTAGTAAAAATGCATATTGCAAATTTACCACTAATCTCTGCGACTGATCAAAATATCGTTGACACTCTCAATACTGAAGGAGTCGTAATTACTTCATTAGCAGATTTGGGAATATCATCGAGTTCTAACATGTTTCAAGCAGCAGAAAACCTGATGCATAAAATCCCACAAAGTATTCCAGTTAATCGGAATGAATTCTCTATTCATGCAACTTCCCAACAAATCATGGCACATCCAGAGATTTTTCTTTGGGGAGTAGAACAACGTTTAATTAATATAGTCGAGAATTATCTGAGCTTACCAGTAGCCTATCATGGAGCATATTTTCGTAGAGATATTGCCAACCAAGTAGAGCAACAATCTAGGCTATGGCATATAGATAAAGAAGATAAAAAAGTACTGAAAATAATTGTTTATCTACATAATATGGATGAAGATAACGGGCCTTTTCAATATCTCCCCATATCTGTAACAGAATCAGTAAGTCACTTACTTAAATATCATCATGGCTATATTCAAGATAAAACTATGCAACAGATCATATCACCTGCTAACTATAAATCTTGTCTAGGCCCAGCTGGTACAGTAGTCTTTGCTGCCACTGGTAGCATCTTCCATCGAGGTAAGTTACCTGTAAAGTCTGATAGATTTGCCATCTTTTTTGACTACACTTCCCGAAAGCACAAACTCTCATTTTATAGCACATCTTCACTACCCCAGGAAGATGTGGCTTTACTGGCGAAAAATCTTTCCCAAAAACAAAGAGATTGTCTAAGCTAATGCGCGTCTAAATTGCATAACTAGTAATCAGGGCTGTTGATTGTTGACTGTTGACAGAATTAGATTAACTTTTTGATATCACCAAATGCACGGTAGAAGCCACCACTAGCTGACTCGCGGATTTCTTCTACAAGATAACGTTGTCCTTCTTGGCGAATATCTTTGGGGAATTGTACTTTCCAGTTGGGATTGTACCCTGGCGAGATAACGCGGACTCTCAATTTATTTCCCTCTTTAAAGCACTCAACAATTACCCCTTGGCTGCTATCTGTTGTAGTTTCGACAACAGCAGAAGGTGCTGCGCCTTCTCCTTTTGGTGCTTTAATAATGGCTGCTTGGGGAATTGTACCTGCTTGAGCCGCTTGGATAGCAGCTTCACTAGCATCTATACAAGCTAGAGAACCATCGGTAGTAACTATATAGATGTGATTCTCAAAAAACTGCATCGATAATGCTGAAGCACAGCCAGTAGAAAGCTTCCACAAGCGTTCCCCCGATTCATTGAAACAGTAAATGGATGAACTGTTATCACCAGCAAACACATACTTACCATCTGCGGCTGTAGCACAAGAATAAACAGATGCGTCGCACTTGTAAACTGGGCCAGCTTTACCTTGCTTGCTAAAACAGTAAATTTTTTGGTCACTTGCACCTGCGTAAACGGCTGATGTTTCTTGCCAACCGAATAATACAGCACCACCTGTTTGTTGATGCCAAAGCATCCGACCTTCTTGATTATCATACATAGTCACGCCTTGAGAGTGACCGTGATAGACACCAGCTTCATCACAACGTACCATCCAGCCAGATTGACCTTGACTTAAACGCGTCCATTGTGATTCATCTTCATGATCGATTGTCGTGACACCACCGTTAGCATCGGAAACAGCTAACAAGCCATTGTTAATATCTAGCCAAAAGATATCGACATTTTCATCAATATTATATGCAACGCGAGGTAACTTCCCTGTCAAGTCGTAGACGTTGCCATCATCGCAGCCAGCATAAATCCAGATATCATCAGCAACTAGACATTTCACACCATCAGGCAGCTTAAACTGGTTAATAACTTGACCTTGATGATTCAGCGCAAAAACTTGACCTGCTTGATTACCCACCCAGCAACGATTACCGTCAATAAAAATGCCAAAGGCTGCGGAATTAGAGTTAAATTTCCAGAGAATTGGCGCTTGTTGTGCTGTCGAGGTGGTACTGGTAACTGCGCGTCTAGTCACCGAACGCTTTTGACGCACACCCATAACGGCTGGTTCGTAACCTTTCGCCAATTTTTCTTTAATCTTCTTGTTGGCTTCGGCTTTAGCTTTGTCTGGGGTGGGGTAAGTTTTCCTCTGAGTTTGCCCTGAGTCGCCAATACGACCATAACGTATTGTTACTTCAGTATCTTTGATGATGACTTCATAAAATTTATGAGAACCTCCATTTGCTTCAGAAAGCTCTAGGTAGGTCTTTTCTTCAGCCATGACATTTTATCCTAAACATAAAATTGGGAAAATGGATATTTTGGCTTAGTTGTAAATGCTACCTTTTGGATTGTCAATTAACCATCATGCTGTTGCAGGTGGCTGACAGAAAGTTTCACCAAACTTTGAACCCTTACTAGAACATTCAAATAGATGTAAGCCTAGTTGCTGGGAAAGTTCTTCGCATACCTTAACCCCGCGCACGCTGTTACCTCGCACATCTAACGGTGGAGAAAAGACCGCAATTCCCATTTGGTTGGGAACAACAGCCAAGATTCCGCCACAAACACCGCTTTTCGCAGGAATACCGATTTTATAAGCCCACTCACCAGCAAAATTATACATCCCACAGGTGTACATAACGCTCAAAATGTCTTTTATGTAACAACTTTTTACTGCCTGTTCCTGAGTAATGGGGTTAATGCCTCTGTTGGCTAAAGTTGCTGCCATCACTGCCAAATCACGGCAATTGACCATCACCGCACACTGCTGAAAGTATAAATCTAAGGACTCTTCAATATTTTGGTCAATCATGCCAAAGTTGAGCATGAGATGAGCCATAGCGCGGTTGCGATGTCCGGTGCTGCGTTCAGAAGTAAATACAGAAATATCAACGAATACATCATGACCGATGTATCTTCTAAACATATCCAGCATCCGGTTAAGGCGTTCGGTAGCACCAGCACCTTTGATTAAACTAGTAGTGGCGATCGCACCTGCATTTACCATTGGATTTAATGGTCGATTGGATTGCTCATCAAGGATAATGGCGTTGAATGCATCTCCTGTCGGTTCTACACCAACCCTAGTCAAGACATAATCTCGTCCATGATCCTCAAGGGCCAATCCGTAAGCAAAGACCTTAGAAATTGACTGAATGGTAAATAGTTGCTCGTAATCGCCAACTTCGTAAACCTGACCATCTACCGTCACAATGCAAATGCTAAACAAGTCAGGATTTACCTTTGCTAGTTCTGGAATGTAGTTGGCTACTAGACCGTCTCGCAGCGACTTGTACTTGGAATGCAATTCCTGAAGAACATCGGGAAATGGCGATGCGACTATTTCTAAACTTCCTTGGTGTGCCATGAGGCTTACAGCTTGCTTTAAAAAATCATACTCAATCAACTACTGTAGGCAAAAATGTGGTTTTATTTTCATGTGTTGGGGATTGGGGATAAGGGGAGAAAGGGGAAGGGGGAAACGGAGAAGGGGAGAAAGGGGAAATTATTATTACTCATTACTCATTACTCATTACCCATTACCCATTCCCCAGTCCCCATTCCCCATTCCCCAGTCCCCAGTCCCCAGTCCCCAGTCCCCAAACACAAATAGATACCATCTTCTGTGACCTATGCTTTAAGCCTGTTTATCGCTGCTGATATATGTATTTGATGACGGCTACTGATGGCTTGAGTCTCTTTTGAAATTACTTAATTATAAGTATGTCACATATTATACAACAAACTTTTTAGAGTATTTATGCTGAGTCGGTCTAAAAGCTAAAGTTAATTATATAACTTCTGTTTAACTGACAATGAATTTATCCTTATCAGGAGATATGTAACAAAAATAACTTTTTAATTTATTATGAAGTTAATGTGAGGTTTATATTTTTTATTCTGTAATTCTTGTTACAAAACAAATCTGAAGATTTATAAAAATTAAATTAACTTAAGTCTTATAAGTATATATTCGCAAATTTTAAAATAATTAGTTATAGATTTTCAGCTAATGTTTTGCGTCAATCTCGAAGGAGCGAAAAGCTACATATATAAGCAATATTGGGTGAAAAATTTGGCAGTTCTAGCTCAATTTCTACTCACGAAAATGTTAATTTTTCATAAGAAAAGTTTTACTTATCAAAAAAAACGTTACATAGCCGAAATCCGCATTTGAGAAAGCTTTGAGCCTTGAAAATAAGATCTAATTTTGCTAAAGTTACCAAGACTTACGCTAAAACCCTGATCCCCAAGCTCAAAGGTTCGTGTTAGTCTGTTGCAGTTACAAAACAGAAAAGTGAAAGCGGAACGAGTTCGAGTTGAAGGGAACAACACTTTTACTGGTGCATAATCCCACGAACCGTGAAACCTCTGTTCTACAGTCGCTTTAAAATCGGACGCATGAATCAAAGACATTTTTGGACTATTGTCGCCGTGTTTCTAACTGTTTTAGGGATGCCCTCAGTTGGACGCACTCAAACCACTAAGGGAGATGCTCTTGCTTCTCAACCATCGCCAGCAGGTGAGGTTGTCAAAGTAGGAGAGTACCAATCCTCAGCAGAGAAACCAACCTCTGATGCTGTGATTACAGAAATTCATCCTCACAG
Organism: Tolypothrix sp. PCC 7601; assembly: GCF_025677855.1. Taxonomy (NCBI): domain Bacteria; kingdom Bacillati; phylum Cyanobacteriota; class Cyanophyceae; order Nostocales; family Tolypothrichaceae; genus Tolypothrix; species Tolypothrix sp. PCC 7601. The sequence continues at coordinate 8,758,123 of NZ_CP064879.1, read as the reverse complement.
CATTGCAGGTCGTAAGGCGGCAACCCTTTTTATCCGAAATATTCCTGTTATTACCTTTCTGAGTTCTTTATCAGCCGAGAGTAGTGAGAGCAAGGTTGGAGTAATTGACAACCCTGGGGGCGTACAAGGTTACGCCCCTCTTGCTAGCAATACAATCAAAGTGGCAAGTAATGGGAATTTGACGGATGTAGGTAACCAAATTACCGCTACTCACGATGACCCAGTGGAAAGAGCTGGTGTAATAGCAACAAAAATTAACCAGTTGCTGCGGGACGGAGTAGATGCCAGTCAGATTAGTGTCAGCTGGAAAGGAGGCGGCGAAGGGAAAGTCGCCAGTCAAAGCCAGAACAAAGGTGCCTCCGATCTGCAAAAAGCAGGCGATCGCTATACGATCAAAATCAAAGGTGAAGAATTGGTGGAAATCAATGAAAATACCCGCCTAGCAAATTCCACCAACGATTTAGCACAAGATGCATTGCAAGCCACTAACCGGATGCGGAGACTCATGGGCAATGCATCTCCCATCAGCGAAATTGCAAATTTACCAACTCGTTCGCCATTATCATTACCCAAGTTGCCACAGCAAGTTGCCATTGGCCCAGTGCGAATTACCCTAAGTGGCATTGCTTCGTGGTATGGTTACGATGGCTCTGGCAGCCGCACTGCTAGTGGTAAGAGGTTTCATCCCGAAGGCATGACTGCTGCCCATCGTAGCTTGCCGTTTGGTACAAGAGTACGTGTAACTAACACCCGCAATGGTCGTTCTGTAGTGGTGTCTATTACTGACCGTGGCCCATATATTCGGGGTCGAATTATTGACCTGTCTGCTGGTGCGGCGCGGATTTTAGGAATGATGGGTAGTGGTGTTGCACCCGTGAGAATTGAAGTATTAGGCAGATAAGAAAAGCTGAAGGGATTAAGGCTGAAGTATGAAGAGTTCCCTTGTTCTCTTTGTCTTGATCCCTAATTCTAGAAACTTAATACTTTTTTATAAAATTCCTACCCACTTTCAACTCTTTACTCTTTACGTTTCGATTCGCTATCACTTAAATTCCCCTAGTTGAACAAATCTTCCCCCAGTTTCAGAGATAAACTAACGGGGGAGGGATCGATAAAAACTAGGGGTTTTTTGTGCGCCTGCTGACAACAGTTGCAGCTTTAAGCTGCTTTTTAACTCAACGCCGCTTGGAAAGTAAATGTTTGGTTCCAGATGATCTGGTTCTAGATGAAATGTCTAGCTGGGATCGGACAGCTATCGGTTTGGTACCAACAATGGGAGGGTTACATCAAGGTCATTTAAGCTTGATGCAACGAGCGCGGCAAGAAAATTCTACGGTGATTGTCAGTATTTTTGTCAATCCACTGCAATTTTCTCCCAATGAAGACTATAACAAGTACCCCCGGACTTTAGAGCTTGACATGCAACTGTGCGAACAAGCTGGGGTGGACTTAATTTTTGCTCCGACTCCGGAAGAAATGGGAGTTTCGCAGAAGAGTATACAAGAATCGAAGGTTACACAAGTAATCCCTCCTTCTGCTATGATAACAGGCTTGTGCGGTGGTTCTCGGCTAGGTCATTTCCAAGGTGTGGCCACGATTGTGACCAAGCTTTTTAACTTGGTACAACCTGACCGAGCCTACTTTGGCCAAAAGGATGGTCAGCAACTAGCAATTATTCGACAGTTAGTAGCTGATTTGAATTTTCCGGTAGAAATTGTTGCTTGTCCCACGCTGCGCGAAGCGTCGGGTCTAGCCTTCAGTTCTCGCAATCAGTATTTGAGTGCATCGGAAAAACAGCAGGCGGCGGTTTTATATCGTGGCTTGCAGCAGGCTGAAGCTGCTTTTAAAGCGGGGGTTCGCAACAGCGACGAGCTGATCGCGGCAGTTCGCCAAGAAGTAGCAATGGTCACTAATGTGTTAGTGGAATATATTGAATTGGTTGAGCCGAATACATTGATGTCGTTAGTTAAAGTTAAGGAGGAAGGAATGCTCGCGATCGCAGCTCGTCTTGGTTCTACAAGGTTGATTGACAATATTTTATTAAGCGATCGCCTACCCATCATCGCTATTGACGGCCCAGCCGGCGCAGGTAAGTCTACTGTGGCGCGACAGGTGGCGGCAAAACTCGGTCTGGTGTATCTTGATACTGGATCTATGTATCGTGCTGTTACTTGGTTGGTGTTGCAACAAGGTATTACCATAGATGATGAATGTGCGATCGCGGAATTAGCTAGTTCTTGTGAAATTCAACTGACTCCTAGCCAAGATTTACAATCTCCTGTGCAGGTTTGGATTAACGGGACTAATGTTACCCCAGTGATTCGCACTGTAGAGGTAACATCTAAAGTCTCAGCTATCGCTGCACAAACTGCGGTACGTAAAGCTTTAGTCAAACAACAGCAAAGCTGGGGAAAAAGAGGTGGTTTAGTTGCAGAAGGAAGAGACATTGGAACTCATGTCTTCCCCGATGCAGAAGTCAAAATCTTTTTAACCGCCTCTGTAACTGAACGTGCGCGTCGCCGCCAGGAAGACTTTAAAAAACAAAATCTGCCGGAAGTTAATCTAGAACAGTTAGAACGGGACATTGCCGAACGTGACTGGAAAGATAGTACGCGCAAAGTTTCACCTTTGCAAAAAGCAGCAGATGCAATCGAAATCCAAACTGATGGACTTAGCGCATCTGAAGTTACTGCCAAAATCGTTGACTATTGCCAACAACGCATATCACAGTTGTCATCTCTTTGATTCACCTGGGATTGGGGGCTGGGGATTGGGAACTGAGGAATGGTATTTGGGGATTGAAATTGAGATTTAGGTTTTCAACCCCAACCAATTTGCGAAAGACGCTATTCTTCAGTACCTAGTCGCCAGTCTCCAAGCGCTAATTTTTAACTAAACCGTACAAACCTGGGAAAAATAATCCTAGCTGCGACTTGCTCATATAGAGCCAACCATTGATGAAGACATGCATGTCTGCGAAAATTTTGCGATCGCAAATTAATATGTCGCTAGCAGTCAAATTTAGTGATGTTTGAATATAAATTGATTTCTAGATGAATTCATCTAGCTAAAGATAGATTTTAAATTATTGAACTAATGTTACCAGGGCTAGAAGTTTTTAGCCATAGAAGTGGCGCTAAATAGAATGGTTGAACATGGCTATTTAAAACTGAGGTGAAAACCCAACTAATATTCCTTTGCCAGCAATAACCACCATCTGAAGGGCTAGACCGAAATTCAGCGCAGCATAGTACAAATATCTAACCAGATGAAAATACCTTAAACACCTATCAATCTAGTCTTTTTAACTTTTAACTTTTGACTTTTGACTTTTGACTTTCGCCCAGCAGCATCAGGCCCCATCTCCCACTATTAGCGTGTCAATTCTAGATGTGCCCTTAATAGTGAGTTAGTGAATTTTGCATTTTTACCCATTGGATTGCTGATTTTACCTATTGTAAAAAATCTATAGTTTTAATTTTCAGTTTGGTAGTAAAATTACCATGTTAAGTTTTATGTTCCAACATTTAGGACATCAAACTTACGAAGATAAAAGCTGTAATTTCCTAAACATCTGAATAGCTTTAAACTGGAAAACGGTAAAGAGAGGATTTCACACAATGGCATTTACACAGCCCCCCCTACCCTACGACTTTAATGCACTAGAGGCGTATGGCATGAAAGGTGAGACTTTTGAGTATCACTATGGTAAGCACCACAAAGCTTATGTAGATAACCTCAATAAGTTAGTTGATGGTACAGAACTTGCTGATAAATCCTTAGAAGAAGTAATCACAACTTCCTTTAAAGATGCTTCTAAGGCAGGAATCTTTAACAACGCGGCTCAAGTGTGGAACCACACCTTTTTCTGGAACTCACTCAAACCAGCAGGTGGCGGACAACCTTCTGGCGCACTAGCCGACAAGATTGATAAAGATTTTGGTAGCTACGATAAGTTCAAAGAAGAGTTCTCTAACGCTGCTGCAACTCAGTTTGGCAGTGGATGGGCTTGGTTGGTTGATGATGGTGGTACTTTAAAAGTTATCAAAACACCAAATGCCGAGAACCCTCTCGCCTATGGTAAAAAGGCAATTTTAACCCTAGATGTTTGGGAACACGCCTACTACATCGACTTCAGAAATGCCCGTCCTGCATTTATCAAAAATTACCTAGATCAATTAATTAACTGGGACTTTGCGGCTGATAACTTCGCCGCCTAAATATGTAAGGTTAAAGGGGAAAGGGGAAAGGTTAAAGGGGAAAGGTGATTTCTCTTTCTGCTTTTCCCCTTTCTCCTTTTTATAGTTGTCAATTGGGGACTGGGGACTGGGGACTGGGGACTGGGGACTGGGGAGATGAGGGAGATGAGGGAGATGAGGGAGATGAGGGAGATGAGGGAGATGAGGGAAATGAGGGAGATGAGGGAGATGAGGGAGATGAGGGAGACAAGAAGAAATTACCCATTACCAATTACCCATTACCCCTTCCCCATGTCCCATGCCCAATGCCCCATGCTCAATGCCCATTCCCCAAGATGTATACTTAAAAACAGCCCTTCCCAACCCTGGCAATGACTGTTAAACCGCAGAAAATTCTGATATTAGCTGCAAATCCTAGCAATACATCACGATTGCGTCTCGATCAAGAATTGCGTGATATTAAGGAAGGCTTGCAAAGGTCGCTCAATCGAGAGAACTTTGACTTACGGTATGATTTAGCAGTACGTCCGAGGGATATTCGCCGCGCTATTTTGGATTATCGACCAAATATTATCCATTTTTCTGGGCATGGCGCAGGGATACAAGGACTAGCTTTTGAGGATGAAACAGGAAAATCACAGCTAGTTACGGGTGAAGCATTAGCTGGGTTGTTTGGACAGTTTTCTAAGCAAGTAGAATGTGTGCTGTTGAATGCTTGTTACTCGGAAGTTCAAGCTGAAGCTATTTCACAACAGATTAATTATGTGATTGGGATGAACGATCGCATCGGGGATAAAGCTGCGGTTGAGTTTGTGGTGGGTTTTTACGATGGGCTTTTGGCTTACAATCCCGAATATGATGAAGGTGCGCCTGTAGAGTTTGCTTTTAATATTGCCAAGAATGCAATACAGTTAGCTGGCGTATCTGGCGAGTTGATTCCTGAACTTAAAAAAAAACCAATTTAACCCCCCTTCACCAACCTTTAGGCAATCTTACCAACGTTCCAGAATACCCTCCGCACTTTTTACCCCGTCCTGAAGAACTTACACCCTTAAAACAGAAAGTATTATCACCAACAAAGCAACCTGTGGGGATTACAGGGAAAAGTCGGCGTGTAGGTGTACAAGGGATGGGCGGAATTGGTAAAACAGTCTTAGCTACAGCCTTAGCGCGGGATGAAGAAGTGAGAAAGGCGTTTCCTGATGGGGTGTTGTGGGTAACATTGGGACAAACGCCGCAGATTTTAACTTGGCAATCCTATCTAGCTTCGGCGTTGGGTGAGAAGCAAGCGGCTTTTACCGAGGTGGGATTGGCGAAAGCGCAGTTACGGGAGTTATTTGCACAGAAAGCTTGCTTGCTGATTTTGGATGATATCTGGCGTTTGGATGATGCAACAGCGTTTGATGTGTTGGGGGAACGCTGTCAGATGTTAATTACTACTCGTGATGGGGCGATAGTCACGGGGTTGGGAGGGGAAGAGTATCAGCTGGCAATTTTAGGTAAACAACAGGCGTTAGAACTTTTGGCAGATTGGGCAAATCAACCAGAAATTTTGCAAACTACCCCGCATAACGATGTTACTTTGCAGGTAGCGAGAGAATGTGGATATTTGCCCTTAGCATTGGCGATGGTTGGCGCGATGATGCGGGGTAAACCGCCAAATCGCTGGCAGAATATTTTAGAAAAATTGCAAAGTGCTGATTTAGAGAAAATCAAACAACAGTTTCCCGATTATCCTTATCCCGATTTACTCAAGGCTATTGCCGTTAGTGTGGCGGCTTTGGATGAGAATTGCCAACAGAGGTATTTAGATTTTGCAGTATTTCCAGAAGATACACCCATACCCGAAGCAGTTTTGCAGACTTTTTGGCAACCCTTGGGCTTAGATGAGTTTGATAGCCAAGATGTCATTGATGAATTGGTGAGTAAATCTCTGGCTTTGCGGGATGAAGCGGGAAGTTTGCGGTTGCATGACTTGCAGTTTGATTATGTTAGGAAGCAGTACACCACCTTAGCAAAGGAAAGTGAGGGGATAGGGTTTTTACACAATCGGCTGTTAAATGCTTACAGCGAAAAATACCCCGAAGACTGGCATAGTTTAGAAGATGACGGCTATATCTGGCAAAATTTAGCCTATCATTTGGTGGCTGGGGGAAGGGAAGGAGAATTACAACAACTGCTGGGTGATTTTCGCTGGTTGCAGGCGAAGTTGGAGACCATCAATATTAATGCTTTGCTAACAGATTATGATTTTTTGCTGGAGGATGAGAATTTACAGTTAATTCAAGGTGCATTGCGACTGTCGGCACATGTTTTAAATGAGGATAAACAGCAATTGGCGGGGCAATTATTAGGGCGGTTGCTGGGTTTTGCAAGAGAAGAAATTCAAAGATTGTTAAACCAGGCACAGCAAAGTAAAACTCCTTGCTTGCTTCCGCAAACAGCAAGCTTAACTCCTCCTGGCGGCTTCTTAGTACGTACCTTGGTGGGTCATAGTGATTCGGTAAATGCAGTTGTCTTCACCCCAGATGGCAAATACGCGATTTCAGGTTCCCATGACACCACCCTCAAAGTCTGGAATTGGAAAACTGGCGAACTACTGCGGACTCTCGCAGGTCATAGTAACTTGGTAAATGCGATCGCCCTCAACCCAGATGGCAAATACGCGATTTCAGGTTCCCATGACACCACCCTCAAAGTCTGGAATTGGCAAACAGGGGAAGAACTGCGTACCTTAGCGGGTCATAGTGGCTGGGTAAAAGCAGTTGCCCTGACTCCAGATGGCAAATACGTGATTTCTGGTTCTTCTGACAAAACCCTTAAAGTCTGGAATTGGCAAACAGGACAAGAACTGCGTACCTTAGCGGGTCATAGTTCTTATGTATATGCAGTTGCCCTCACCCCAGATGGCAAATACGCGATTTCTGGTTCCGATGACAACACCCTCAAAGTCTGGAATTGGCAAACAGGGGAAGAACTGCGTACCTTAGCGGGTCATAGTGGCTGGGTAAAAGCAGTTGCCCTGACTCCAGATGGCAAATACGCGATTTCTGGTTCCAATGACACCACCCTCAAAGTCTGGAATTGGCAAACAGGACAAGAACTGCGTACCTTAGCGGGTCATAGTTTCTGGGTAAATGCAATTGCCCTGAGTGCTGATGGCAAATACGTGATTTCCGGTTGCGATGACTACACCCTCAAAGTCTGGAATTGGCAAACAGGACAAGAACTGCGTACCTTAGCGGGTCATAGTTTCTGGGTAAATGCAGTTGCCCTGAGTGCTGATGGCAAATACACGATTTCTGGTTCCGGTGACTACACCCTCAAAGTCTGGGATTGGCAAACTGGGCAACAACTACGTACCCTAAAAGGTCATAGTCACTGGGTAAGAGCAGTTGCCCTGAGTGCTGATGGCAAATACACGATTTCTGGTTCTTGGGACAAAACCCTCAAAGTCTGGGATTGGCAAACAGGACAAGAACTCCGTACCTTAGTGGGTCATAGTGACTCGGTAAATGCAGTTGCCCTGAGTGCTGATGGCAAATACACGATTTCTGGTTCTTGGGACAAAACCCTCAAAGTCTGGAATTGGCAAACCGGACAAGAACTCCGTACCTTAGTGGGTCATAGTGACTCGGTAAATGCAGTTGCCCTGAGTGCTGATGGCTTATACGCGATTTCTGGTTCCGATGACAAAACCCTCAAAGTCTGGAATTGGCAAACAGGACAAGAACTCCGTACCTTAGCGGGTCATAGTTCTGGAGTAAAAGCAGTTGCCCTGAGTGCTGATGGCTTATACGCGATTTCTGGTTCCGATGACAAAACCCTCAAAGTCTGGAATTGGCAAACAGGACAAGAACTCCGTACCTTAGCGGGTCATAGTTCTGGAGTAAATGCAGTTACCCTGAGTGCTGATGGCTTATACGCGATTTCTGGTTCCAATGACAACACCCTCAAAGTCTGGAATTGGCAAACAGGACAAGAACTGAGTACCTTAGCGAGTCATAGTTCCTATGTATATGCAGTTGCCCTGAGTGCTGATGGCAAGTACGTGATTTCTGGTTCTTGGGACAACACCCTCAAAATCTGGAATTGGCAAACTGAGGAAGTAATTGTCAGTTTCATCGGAGATGGGGGAATATATTGCTGTGCTGTTGCACCCGATGGTGTGAGAGTTGTTGCTGGGGATGCATCAGGAGGGGTGCATTTTTTGCGCTTGCAAGGCACAAAAGAGTAATTCGTAATTAAGAAATTGGGATTTTGCTTGAGTCAGTTGTGGCGAATGGGGATAATATAGAGTCCGTTTAGACAATTTTCATGGCAAGCGTTGCAAAACAAGCCGCGAATTGTGCGATCGCCTGTTTTAATTTCCTTCCCATCACCATCACTGTTGCTAATTCACTCATCAGTTGCCATCAAAGTGCGGTCGCTCTTGCTCATTTTCTCAGCTTTCAAGCAAAAAGCCGCAACGTTGAAGATAAAAGCTGCAATTTTCCGCATCAAAGCCGCAATGTTGAGGATAAAAACCGCAACGTTGAGGCTAAAAGGCGCAACTTCCAAGATAAAAGCCGCAATGTTCGAGATAAAAGCTGCAAGCTTCAGGCTTTGAACTCCAACCTTCAGGCTTTGAGGTGCAAATTCCGCCTTCTGAAGGTGAACAGTTGGTTATTTTTCTCGGTGAATTATGCTATTTCAGTCATATAACCATACCAATAGGCGGGTGAGGGTTTAGCAGTGCTAAACCCCTACGAAAAATTTATCTAAAGGGCGATGTTTGGGAAATGCGATCGCATAATTAATCTCTACATGAATCTTCGGACAAAATCATCCCATTTCTACGGGCGTTAAACCGTCTACCATATTCATTAGGAAACCTCAATCTTTGGTGTCGTTACCTTTATCTTGCGGTTTCCTCTTCTTTTTTACTACCCCAACTCACATAAGCCGTAAAGAGATAAATTAAACCTTATGACTCAAACCCAACCACTAAAAAAACTATATTCCTTCGATGAATTTATCGATTGGTATCCAGAAAATTCACCCCTACGCTATGAGCTACACAATGGAGTCATAATCGAGATGCCACCACCAACAGGCGACCATGAAGATGTTTTAGGTTTTTTAAGCAAAAAAATTACAGTCGAATTTGAACGGTGCGAATTACCTTACACCATCCCAAAAACAGGATTAGTCAAAACATCCAGTGGCGAATCAGCCTACATACCTGATGTATTGGTATTAAATCGTGACAATTTAACGGTTGAACCATTGTGGAAAAAAGAATGCACCGTTATTTACCCCGAAAGTGTACCGTTAGTAATCGAAGTCGTTTCCACGAATTGGCAGGATGATTACTATAACAAATTTGGCAACTATGAAAAAATGGGTATTCCCGAATACTGGATTACAGATTATAAAGGGTTGGGCGGGCGCAAGTTTATCGGCAATCCAAAAGTCCCTACTATTTTCGTATGTGAATTAATCGATGGTGAATATCAAATGACACCATTTAGAGGTACTCAGCGCATCATATCGCCTAGTTTCCCACAGTTAAATCTAACCGCTCAACAAATATTTGACTCTGTTATTTAATAAAGTTGCACAAATGCAAAACTTGCGCTCATCCCCCAACCCCTTCTCCCAATATTGGGAGAAGGGGGGTAAATTTCAAAGTCCCATGCATGGGAGAGGGATTTAGGGTGAGGGCTTTTGATTTATGCAACGCCTCTAATCTCAATCTATCCGTTCGCAGTCAAATCTGCCTTTAATATGCTGATTGTAAAAACTACCAACAGAATCAGCCGAGTAAAAATCTTCCCAAGTCTCTTCATCTACCCCAGAGTACTCATACACAGCACCACTCTTAAACTCAACTTGCAAAGTTTGCTCGTGACTATCGTAAGCAATGGTAGCCGCCATTGAAGAACTCACCCTTACGGGTTCGTCACTTCCTTCAACGGGGGGAACCCCCGCAACGGAGTGACTCACAGGTAACAGCGCAATCGGTTCTTCATAAACAGGAAACGCCGCAGGTTCCGCCACAATTTCATTCAGTTCTACCAAACCCTCGTAAGCTTGAACTGGTGCGGGAATTTCTAAAAGTTCTATCTCGTCGCCCCGGTCAAGCAATAATTGTAAATGTCCGTCAGAATGAGCGATCGCAATCAAGCTACTCAAGTCCATTTTCGATAGTCTCATGAAATTTGCTCTCCTGTGGGCTGCAAAATCCTATTTATCTGTTGAGAGTTTTAAATTCTTATCCAAAATTGCACCATTTAATAGTACATTTGTATCATTAAAGCGATTAATCGTCAAGATTTTGCAGAGAAAAATACATTATTAGTGCTGATTTATAACTCACTTCAGTTCACTCAGAACTCAGCACTCATCACTCAGCACTTATTTGGTAATACGATGGAAACAAGGCTTGCATAGTTGGCAATGAACGATTTATTTGGAGCAGAGTTTTTACAAGCATCGCCGCTAATTCTGGCGGGGCCTATCTTACAACACACAGATTCCGACACCGTTACAGTCTGGGTAGCGTTGCAACGTCCTTGTGAGGTGGTACTCCAGGTTTATGACACGGCTAATCACGGTCAGTTAATCACAAATCTGCTTTTAGAGGGAAGACGTAGCACTTATGCTCTGGGAAAATCGCTGCATATTGTGGTCGTCACGGCGGAATCTGCGGGTAGATATTTATTAAGTAGCGATCGCATCTATGCATACGATATGCAATTTATTGAATCATCTACCCAGCAGCAGACTTTACAGCAAGCCTTATGTTCTAGCCGCTTTCCTGCTGTGAACATCAGCTATTTTGAGCATCAAAAACCCACATTTGCCCTCCCACCCACAGATTTACAAGATTTACGCATCGTGCATGGTTCCTGTCGCAAACCTCACGGTGATGGCTTTGACGCGTTACCAATTCTCGATTGCTTAATTGAGTCAGCCGCCAACCAACCCCGCCAACGACCCCATCAGCTTTTCCTCACAGGCGACCAGATTTATGGTGATGATGTCGCTGATCCTCTGTTGTGGGTTTCTTCTCAGTTAGGCGATGCGCTGTTAGGTTGGGAGGAAAGGTTACCTTTGACTCAGCAAACAGCCGCAGACCCCAGTTATGTCACACCCAAGCAATTACTTCCCGGACATCGTGCAGAAATTGCCACTCACCAAGCAGGTTTCACCGCCGGGTTACATAATAAAACCGCCAAAGTTAGCAGCCACCTGCTGAGTTTGGGTGAATATTACGCATCTTATATATTGTCATGGTCTCCCGCTTGCTGGCCCAGTAGCTTACCCAAAGGGCGGGAGGTAATGCGCGGTCATCGAGTCAGCCGTCGCTGGGATAAAGAGGTGCAGGATATGCGCCAATTTATCCATACCCTGTGGAAAGTGCGGCGGGCGATGGCGAACATTCCCGTTTATACTATCTTCGACGACCATGATGTCAGCGATGACTGGAACCTCAACCAAGCTTGGTGTTTGCGCGTTTTAGGCAAACCCTTAGGACGCAGAACCGTCCAAAATGCCTTGTTAGCCTATGCAGTTTTTCAAGCCTGGGGGAACACACCCCAGCAATTTACCCCAGGTCAAGCAGGGGAGAAATTATTACAAGCGGCGGCGGAATGGTCTGCATCTGGGGGAATGAATATTGTAGCGTGGGATGCGATCGCCCGTTACTTAGGAATGCCACCGACAAACCCCCGTACAGGCTTACCAGAATTTGTACAATATGATTCTGTCTTAGTGCTAGACCGAGACCCAGAAGCCTTGACTTGGCATTATACAGTCCGCAGTTTTTGCCATGAAGTCATAGTCTTAGATACACGAACTTGGCGCGGTTATCCTGCAGATCAAAAACCAATTGCGCCGCCAATGCTGCTATCACCGCCAGCATTTACGCAGCAACTTTCTCAGCCTCTACAACAAGCCACTCATAAACCCAAAGGACTTTCACAAATGCAAGCCACATTTGTGATTGCGCCGACCAATTTATTTGGTTTACAAGTAATAGATTGGATTCACCATTGGCATTTAAAAAGAGAAAAAGTTTATGGTGTAGATGTCGGTGATGCTTGGAATATTAATTACGAAGCCTTAGCAAAATTCCTCACCACATTATTTGAGCAACGCCAACAAGTAATAGTCTTATCTGGAGATATTCATTACAGTTCTGTAGTCCGTTTATCTTACACCAGAAAATCTCTAGGTTCCGAGAAAAAGTCTGTATTAGTGCAATTAACAGCTAGTGCGTTTAAGAATGAAGAAATTATTACCGAAATTATTCATACAAGACTCAAACAATGGCTGTTACCAGAAAAAAGTCGCCAATGGTTAGGATGGACAAATCCTCCTTATATGGTAGAAATTTCTAGCAGAAAATCTTACCAAGATGCTACATCACACCGTCCCCCAGAATGGCATGGGTTAATGGAATGGATTACTCGAACTAGCACCCAAACTGCTGATTTTGGCACCAATATTTCCTGGTTAATGACTGCCAAACAACAAGCGAAAAGTCGCAAATGGGAGTGGTTACAGTATTTAGCTTTTTGGAAATTATCTTGGTTTCAAGATGGCAGAGAAGTAATCGGATTAAATAACTTAGCTTTAGTCCATTTTGAAACAGATAATAATAACTGTACAAGAGTTATTCAAGATTTATACTGGTTTTCGACTTGGTATCCAATCAAAATTGTTTACAGCCGCTTTGAAAGTGAACTCATTCATTCCAAGCTAACAAGATAATGGAAAAATTATCTACAGTAGGATGCGTTACGCTCCGCTAACGCATCATTAATTCTAAAATCTGTCAGATTCTATTTTCAAATTAATATTATTTATAGCCTAATACAGTTCATTTAAGCTCATTAGCGATTGATTTTTCACTGATTAAAGAAGCCAGAAGAATTGGGGGATTCTCCCCCAAACCCCCGATTGGGTGACGGTTGCGTCCCCCAAACCCCCTCCAAAATGATTGTCCTGTTTTTTTGTTGAGTAACTAGTTTTTTGGTTTTGTTATCAATTAATTTTCTTAACTGAACTGTATTTATTTATAGCCGCTTTAAAAGTAAACTCAGGCATTCCCGAATATCAATATAATTAAAAACATCATCTATCGTAGGTTGTGTTAGCAAAGCATAATAAACTATTCATCATTTCCAATCCTTAAGGTATTACAGGCATATATAAATACACCCATTACTAATGGGACTACTAATAATAGCTCTTGAGTTAACAGCAATTACTTTCTGTAATTCAATATTACAGCCAAAATAAGAGAAAATATATCTTAAGCAATCTCTACTTTTAGGTAATTTATTGAAGTATAAAACGCTGAAATTAGCCATGAAAAAATTAGGCTTGTTTTATTGAGAACTCAGCCTTAAAATAATATTAAGATAAATGCTAAAACTATCAAAAATACTTCAAAAGTGCTATCAGCACGCAGATTGCTAATCTTATGACACAAGATTGGCGATGATTTTGGCATTGTTAGAAAAATATTTCTTTTGGGGATGAGGGCGTTATTGATGCAATTAGAGTTAAACAATAGCGAATCAAATAAGACTGAAAAAGTAGAAGAGAAGAAAAAGCCGGGAAGATTAAATCCATCGCGCATCCGGGATCACCTAGCTAACGAACGCACCTACCTAGCTTGGATGCGAACTGCGATCGCACTTTTAGGTTTTGGTGTCGTTATCGTCCGGTTACGCGCCTTTCAAGTTCCTTTGCTACCTCATCCGGGAACTGGCTGGAAGTTAGGTTTAGTATTCTCCTTGGTGGGTTTAATTACGGTGTGGCTTTCCACAGGACATTATTTTGCAGTTCGTCGCGATATTGAAGAAGATACTTACGAACCGACAGATCGCTGGGTCATCCTTTTCAGTCTTGCTATTATGATCCTCGGTTCTGGAGTCATCTATTATGTCTTTACTGCACCCTTGAGTCCTATTAGTCCAGTGATACCTGAGTAGGGGGGATTGGGGACTGGGGATTGGGGATTGGGGAACTCGGGGCCCCCTCTGGGGATAAGGGGTAATGGGGATTGGGGAACTCGGGGCCCCCTCTGGGGATAAGGGGTAATGGGGACTGGGGATGAGGGAGAGAAGGGGAGAAAAAGCAATTACCAATTCAATACTGCTCGGTTAAGGATTTTCAACTTTTAATTTGGTTGGGGGAAAAGGTGAAAGGGTAAGGGTTAAAGGTTTTTTATTGCCCCTTTTCCCCTTCCCCTTTTCCCCTTAACCGACAAGTATTGATTACCAATTACCAATTACCAAATGACAATTTAATTGATTACTTTATCAATGGAAGCCAAGCGGTTGCGCTGTTTTAACCACAACTCGCAAACTTCTTTGGTGAGTTGAATCTCTTCTTGTGTTAAGACTTCGTCTGGTTTCTTCTCGGCTAATATCTGGGCGGCTTTAGCAGCTTTATCATAGTCTATGCCGTATTTAACTAATTCTGTATGTAGCAATTGCCGCTCTTTTTGTAAAAATTTATGTCTGTCTTTTAAATAATTCATTTTTTTATGTTATGAGGATTTATTTAGCTTTACTTTAATGTGCAAAATTTATGCAATTCCTACTTCTTACTTTAGGTAGATAAAATAAATGTCTTAAGGAATCTTTTATATTTGTGAACAAAATGATTCACTACTTCAATAAACTTGACTTTCAAAGCAAAAATGGCTCTGTGAACCAATCACAGAGCCATTTATCTGAGTGTATTCCAGACTGTGGAGACACTCAACATGAGCAATTTAGACGGTTATACAATAAATCGCGCGATGGGGGGATGACAATTTCTCTTCACTAGCCCCTGACGATTAGCCCAAATCGAACAGTAAGACTTCGCCACTGGAATTAGTGCTGATTTCGAGTGTTTCTTCGCCGCTAATTTGTACGCCATCACCAGCTTTGAGTTCCTTACCATTGAGGGTGGCGGTACCTTGAGCTACGTGTAACCAGGCATAGCGATCGCTTTTCACATGATAATTAACAACATCACCGCTTTCTAGCACAGATGCGTATATATCCACATCCTGGTGAACTGTTACAGCGCCATCTCGCCCATCTTTCGCAGCAATCAAGCGTAGTTGTCCCCGCTTTTCTTCCACAGAAAACGCTTTTTGATCATACCTAGGAGATAGCCCTTGCTTGTTAGGTAAAATCCAAATTTGCAGAAAGTGGACTGGTTCAGTTTTGGAATGATTATATTCGCTGTGGGTGATTCCGGTACCAGCGCTCATAATTTGTGCGTCACCAGGAAGAATGACTGAACCTGTACCTAAGCTATCTTTATGCTCTAGCGCACCAGACAAAACATAGGTGAGAATTTCCATATCTCGATGGCCGTGGGTACCAAACCCAGCGCCACCAATTACGGTATCATCATTGATCACCCGCAGAGAGCGAAATCCCATTTGCTCGGGATTGTAAAAACTACCAAAGGAAAATGTATGGTAGCTATCAAGCCAATTAATTCTAGTATGACCGCGTGAGTTGCTATCATGAACTACGAGAGTCTTAGTATTTTGAGACATACATTTACCTCAGGTTTAGTTGATTCTTAAACTTGAATAGTCAGCTTATGTTGGATTTTGAATTTGTATGAATGGGAGAGCTAGATGCTTATCACACAAGGGTTCCAATTTTGAGGCATCGCAAACTTAAATATCCAACGGTTGCTTATTATTGTTTTTGTAATTCTTGAACTTTGTTCGTTAGATATTGCCTGTTATATCAAATTCGACTCATTGCTGATAAATAGATATTGGTTTTTCCAATTACCAATTACCAATTACCAATTACCAGCCCATGCAACAATATAATTCTTCAAGCGCACATAATCTAAAACCCGGTTTTCAACTATTTAAATCATAAAGTATGTACCTATAAAATAAAAGTACGCACTTAAAAGTGGCGTACTTACCAAAAAGTTACTACTCCATTAACAGAGTTATTCAATTGAAAATTAGCCGCAGGGAATCTTTTTTTTCGGTGCGTTAGCGATAGCGTAACGCACCCTACATTTAAGGTTTACTTTATCAATCATCTTTTAGACCAATTTGATGGCTCATAGGTCTAATTTTACTTTTTACTCAAGATGATTTCGGCTATTATCTCACACCTGCTGGCTGTTGAGTTCCTTTGAAAGTAGATGCGCCATTTTCGCCTTTGATTTCTGCTACTTGCAGATGCGCTTCTAAGAACCACAGACGCTTATCAATGGTGCGAGAGACTTCAGTATACAGGTCAGCGGTATCTAGGTCACCTAAATCATCGGTTTGGTTAATAGCTTCCCGCAGGTGTTTAGCATAAGGTGCAAAGCGGTCTGCTAAAGCGGTCACGTGGTCTTTGCCATCTAAAATATCAAAAGGATATTCTGGCAAAATTGAATTGCTAGCGGCGGCGCGGGCGGTACCAAGGGCGTAGCCACCTAAAGCGGTGACACGTTCCGCAAACATATCAATGTATTCTTCTAATTCACCTGCAATTTCATCAAACAATTCATGCAACTGATAAAAATCAGTTCCTTTAACGTTCCAGTGCGCTTGTTTTGTTTGGGTTTTAAGATCCAAAGATGCTGCTAAAGTTTGATTGAGAAGTACCACGATTTTTTCTCTGGCTTCAGCAGGAATATCAATGCGAGTGGGATAAAGACGAGAAGCAATTTTATTGTCGCTCATGGGTGTTATCTGCTTGGTTCAACACAATCAGTCTACAAATAGGACTTCAGAATGCGAAACTTCCTTAAGACAGATGGAAATGACCTGATAATCAATTATTTTGTTTATTTATAGACAAAAATTTGCAATTAGCTGGCTCAGAGGCGATGGTTGTCTATGGTATTGAATGTACCACCAAAAAGGCGATCGCGGACTGTATCATTATGTAAGAAATCGTGAGGGTAACCTAGTTCAAATTCAGTAGACCTAAAAGTTTTGCGATCGCTAAAAAATGGTAGTTTAAGATACAGTTTTGGGGGGAAATATACAAAAGCTGATTGCTTGGCTAAATGATAAGATTAATTTATGAATAAACCCCAAAATCAATCAAAATCAGCCAGATGGCAAGTAAACTTCACAGGCGACTCCATAATTGCGGTCTACTGCTTGACGTAAAAACTCAAGCATTTGTTTAAGGGTAAATAGATGGGAGAAAACTTGTCTTGAACTTTTTTTTAAACGGCTGAGATAATGCCAGACTAGATAAATCCAAACATTAATAATTAAAAAAGCTAAAGCTACAAATAGAAATCTAATTGTTGGATTTTTGATAGTTGTTTTAATCCGACATTGATTTTTCATCCGATAGCTACTTTCAATTCCAAAACGGAGACGATAGTCGTCATGTATTGAATGTAATGACAACTTAACTTTATAAACAGCATAAATAAAAAATTCTCGCCCGTGCGCTCGTCTTTTACCGTTTTTATATGTACAAACTATCCAAACTGGGAAAGTACATGAGCCATATTTATCACTGTTTAAAGTGTAAGTTGTTTTATAACTGCGCCGACCTCTAATTAATTGTCTAGTACCTCCATTTTTACCTCGAATAATTACTGGCATTTCAAAGGGAATATCCAAAGCTTGCAACCATCTGATGACTGGCACACAGAAAAATTCCCGGTCTAAATACAATCTTTCGATTTGAAGATTCAAAGGCTCAATCAGTGCTAAAAGATAAGTGATAATTGCTGCCTTCGTATTTTGTTGTTGAACAGCTTTGATAGCTAAAGTTACTCGTTTATTCTTCTTAATTACATAGACAGTAGCGTAGGCATAAAAAGAACAAGTTCCACTTTTAGCTTGACTTCTATAAATATATGGTGCTTCGGTTGGTGAGGGTTCACCATAATATGGAATTAAGTTAAAATCGATAGCAATTTTTTGTTTACCTTGTCGGATTCCATCTGGTAAGCGGCTTTGAATTGCTGCATTTAAGTCTGATTCTAAATATTTAATGTCTGAATATTTATCTAAATGGTAACGAATATCGTTGCTGGTAGGAACATTCTTTAAGACTTTGGTTGTATTTTCGATACTATCCCTTTGGGTGGCTGCTCGAATTAAAATCTCAAAGATATTTTTTTGTTCACACTTTCCTTGAGTTTGAATTGGAATATGTTCTGTTAAACAGTTAACTACTTCGTTTAAGGTTTTACTATCAGTTAGAACTGGCTCCCTTGCATTCATAGCCAAACTAAATAATCCTCAATTTTGCTTGTTTACCTCCATACTTTACAAAAATTGCATACTACAGATCCAGAACTATCTTTTGGTGGGCGCGTTACTCTTAACTTTTTCGGTGATTAATTAGTTTTACTTATTTATAGTTGTTGAAGGAGTTTTCTAAAAAATGTATTTCAGAATACGGTTTTTTTGACAATAGTCGGTTTTATAGGTATCGCTCTATGCGCGATCGCAAAACTTTTAGGTCTACTGAATTTGGCTGACTTCATTGAGGCGTTGCAGATGTGCAGGTGAGAGGGTGACATCTAAAGCAGCTAAGTTATCTTGAAACTGACTCAGCTTGCGTGCGCCAATAATGGGGATAATGACACCAGTTTGGGCGTGTAACCAAGCTAGTGCAACTTGGGAGGGTGTCTGTCCAATTTCTTGGGCTACTTGACTGACAACATCTGCGATCGCTAAATTACGTTCAGAAATACTTCCTAATGCGGCATTGGTTAATCGCCCTTGTTCATCCCCTGGTTGCGCGGGCTTGTTATACTTGCCTGTAAGGACACCACCACCCAAAGGTGACCAAGGTGTTACCGCCAAATCCAAAGCTTTTGCCATTGGAATTAAATCTCGTTCTGGCGTGCGCTGAATTAAGCTATATTCCACTTGCAAGGCGACAAACTGCGTCCATCCTTGGTATTGGGCGATAGTATTGGCTTGGGAGATAATCCAAGCTGGGGCGTTAGAAATGCCGATATAAAGTACTTTACCTTGACGGACGACATCATCAAGCGATCGCAAAACTTCTTCTATCGGTGTGGTAAAATCCCAAGCGTGCAACCACAATAAATCAATGTAGTCAGTATTGAGCCGCTTCAAACTCCCTTCTAAAGACTGAATTAAATTCTTGCGATGATTACCGCTACCGTTTGGATTTTTCTGATTCTCGTTCATCCGCAACGGAAACGAGTATTTAGTTGCAACTACAAAACGTTCTCTATCTTTAGCGATTAACTCACCAACAATTTTCTCACTACTACCATCCGTGTAACCGTTGGCGGTGTCGATGAAATTTCCTCCGGCTTCTACAAAGGTATCAAAAATCTGACGACTTTCATCTTTAGAAGCACCCCAACCCCAATCTTCACCAAAAGTCATGGTACCTAAGCAAAGTTCCGAGACTCTCAACCCACTTTTACCTAAAAGTTTGTATCTCATTGCCATCTCCATGAATTTTACTTGTGGTTTTGCTGTTTTGGTGTAGCTCAAATAATTTTTCAATCACCAAGCATTGATACAAAAGCAACTTCAATATAGAGTAGAAATTTTCTACTCTATTTGATTTGTAAATCCTAAACTTTCACCTTTTCTCGATAAACTTTAGGTGTTGTTCCTAGGGATTTACGGAAAACGTATGTAAAATGACTTTGACTTTGAAAACCTACTTGCTGGCAAATTTGGTCAATGGTTTGTTCAGTACGAGTTAATAACTTTTTAGCTCTTTCAATCCGACAATTTAAAACATATTGATGCGGAGCAAAACCTGTTGATTGTTTAAATAACCGCGAAAAATGGTACATACTCATACCTGTAACTTCAGCGATTTCAGCTAAAGTCAAATCTTGCTCTAAATGCTCTTGAATATATGTCACAGCTTGTCGTAGCTTTAGCCGTGGCAGTCCCCTTTCTTTGGTATATTCAGAAACTATATTATTAGATGCAGAATAATGTTTAAGTAGATGAATACAGAGAGTAGTTGCCAAAGATTCAATATAAACACGACTACCCAGCCCACCTGATACTAATTCTGACTGCAGTGACAGTCCTATCTGTTTAATCATTGGGTTAGGTGCCGCAAAGTGGGGTACAATCTCGTAGCCCTGTAAATCTACAGCATCGAAAGCCGCACGAGTGAATAAAACAGGTTCGAGACTAATAACTAAAAATTCCCCTTCTGTTTTCCACCTTGATAAGTGATTGGTATTTGCTGGAATTACTACCACATCACCATAGTTGATGCGTTCAAGCTGCAACTTACCATCAAATATCCGCTCAACTTTGATGCTACCGAGGTCTAAGCCGATAATAATCAGATGCTGTTCAAAATAATGTTCTGGAGTTTCATAACCAGGCTGTCGATGATGTTCCAAGTGAATCCCATTCCACTGGGCATCGTAGCTAGAAAGCAGTGGCGATCGCGGTAGAATTGCTGAACAGGCATCTTTTTGAGCAAAATCAATCGTTAAAACCTTCTCTGGTGGCATTATTCTCACCCCAACAAGTACTCAGTTTCCAGTGTAAAGCTATACTTAATCATTTAAATACTGTAGATACTCTTGGAATGAGTAGCTAAGTTAAATTTACATATAGCAATATAATCTCATCATTTTAAAGCTAACCGCTCGTTTAAGGGTATAAACAAGGATAATGAATTATTACGTAATCTACGATGGCAATTGCAATCTCTGCGTTACCTTAGTGCAGTTATTAGAGAGCTTAGATCAAGGTAAGCTGTTTCGTTACAGCCCCATGCAAGACGAACAGACACTTCCCCAATTTGGCATTACACCCCAAGATTGCGAACAGGGGATGATGTTGATTGATGCTAATGCACCAGCAAAACGTTGGCAAGGCAGTAACGCCGCAGAAGAAATAGGCAAGTTATTGCCGCTAGGAAGTGTATTTGTCGATGCTTATCGCGCATTACCAGGTGTGAAGTGGGCAGGCGATCGCTTTTACGAACAAATCCGCGATCATCGTTATACTATCTTTGGTAAACGTGACAGTACCTATCAATCTTCATTTTGTATAGATGGTAGCTGTCAAACTAATTCGTAATTCGTAATTCGTAATTATGAATTTTTAAACTATGGGCGACAAATTGTAGGGGCAAGGCATTGCCTTGCCCTCTAGAATATATTGATGTGTCGCAAACACTATAGGAATCCGATTTGATTATTGAAAAATCTAAGTATGTGTAGGGTGCGTTATCACGAAGTGTAACGCACCGTATTCTCAGCTTTGGTGCGTTGCGCTACGCGACAACACACCCTACGTCTAGTTCAGAAATCAAATATGAATCCTATATTTGACTTTGTATTATACGCAGAAACCTACAGTTTTACACCCTTATATATATGTTGTAATCTGTTTCCAAATCTGCCTAAATGTCTTAATGACCCATTACCAATTACCCATTACCATGACTAGACAACCTTGTCATTTCAAATAATTGCTGGGCATTCTTGCCTAAAAAAGCATCAAAAATTTTATGTTTTCCTGGTTCTATTTCAACATGGTAACGTTGAGCAATTTCATAATAAGCATAAGTCCAGGGAATTTGAATTTCTGTATTATTGCTATCATCCAAAACAGTTACCATTTCTGTTACAGCTTGCGTGGCTGTTTGACGCAAACCACAAGCAATATTACCCTCTATCTCGGCTTTCATAGGCACGCCCAAGTTAACTAAACCTGCAACTGTCGTGTCAATATCTGGGTATTTTGCAGTATTTTGGCGATTGACAAAGCCTGTAAAATGGTTGACTGCATAACCATGCAACAGCACCCAAGCGCCATATTGAGTTACCTGATTCACCTCTTCCACAACAGAAAGTTGGGGAGTTTTCCAAGGACGGGTAAATATTTTATGAAATTTTTGAGCAATATTTTTTTCGTCCTCATCTTCTTTGATTGAAGTAGCTAGAGAATAGATAAATTTTTCATCAATTGATGATACTGTTTGATAAATGAGTTGAGCAATTCTCTCAGGTAATTCATCTACTATTAGCTCGCTAATAAATAGCTTAGGCAAGTCAAATTCTGCTTGTTGGGGATGACTATAATGACGAGCATATAAATGAGTTTCGGGGAAAATATATTCCCCTGCTGCTACATATCCTAAAGCTGTAGCTAATTGTTCCAAATAATTAATCCCCAAATTAACTTTACCGCTTGGCGTATCAAGAGATAGACGCAAAGAACGTAAAGCAATGTGGTCATTTGCAACAGTTCCACCCACCGCAGTAATCATTTCTTGATAGGTGCGGGCGTAACTTACTCTGGTGCTGTATTCCTCCCACAGCGATGAAAACAGATGAAGGGCTATTTGGGGTTTCATAAGCTAAACAATTTTAAATTTTAGATTTGAATACATTAGCTGGATTTAGATCCCCGACTTCTTGGAGAAGTCGGGGATCTGAGCAGCAAGTTTGACTAAATTAATGCAAGTTATAATGTGCAATTAGGAACTTAAGATATCTGAGAGAATATCTAAAGCAATATGAATTTGATTGCTATCGATAACTAAAGGTGGGCAAAAACGAATTGCGGCTTTACCACAACCAAGCAATAATAAACCTCGTTTGAAAGCTTCTTGAATTATGCGATCGCGCAGATTACGATCAAGATTACCTTCTTCATTGTATAAATCCACCGCTACCATTAAACCTTTACCCCGTGGTAACGATAGGCGGGGAAATTTTTCATGTAATTGAGTTAAACCTGTTTGCAATAACTCTCCCATTTGCAAGGCGTTAGCAATTAAACCACCTTCTAATAGTTTGAGTGTTGCAATCCCAGCCGCGCAAGCTACGGGATTTCCACCAAATGTTGTAGCATGGGCCCCTGGAGGCCAAGTCATTAATTCTGGACGAGAGAGAATTGCACCTAAAGGTAAACCGCTAGCGATACCTTTGGCTGTGGTAATAATATCAGGCATCACACACCAATGCTCAATGGCAAATAAGCATCCGGTGCGCCCCATCCCCGATTGCACTTCATCAACTACCATCAGGATGCCATAGCGATCGCATATTTCCCGAATTCTTTGTAAAAAACCATCTTCGGGTACGATGTAACCACCTTCTCCTTGTATCGCTTCCACAACAATTGCTGCTACCTCCTGGGGTGGTAACATCGTCGGGAATAAATGTTTTTCTAAATAATCTAAGCTGGCGTGAGTACCGTAGGGAATATGAGTGACACCGGGTACAAAGGGGCCAAAATTCTGTCTTTGCACTACTTTAGAAGCAGTCAGAGACATTGCACCATAAGTCCGTCCGTGGAATGCGCCTAAAAATGCCACGATTTGCGATCGCTTGGTGTAATATCGAGCTAGTTTAATTGCTCCTTCATTCGATTCCGCCCCGGAATTGGTAAAAAATACCTTAGCACCTGCGGGAAAAGGGGCGCGACTAGCTAATTTTTCGGCTAATTCCACCATCGGTTCATAATAAAAATCAGTCCCCGACATATGTAGAAGATTTGCTGACTGTGCTTGAATAGCTGCAATCACTTCCGGGTGTGCGTGTCCGGTATTAGTCACCGCAATCCCTGCAGTCATATCTAAGAAAACATTACCGTCAACATCCTCCACCATACAACCCTCACCCCTAGCCACAACCAAGGGATAATCTCTTGTATAAGAAGGAGAAGTTACAGCGCGATCGCGTTCTATAATTGCTTGAGCATGAGGCCCCGGTAAAGAAGTAACTAAACTTGGTACACGGGGTAAACCAAGATTCACAGGGATACTCAACATATTTTTTTAGATTTTTTTAAGATAATGTTTGATTAAAAACTGAGGTTTTAACTATTGCAGTAGCATTTGATTCTCTTTGCTAAAGATTTATGCTTAATGGGGATTGGGGATTGGGGAACTCGGGGCCCCCTCTGGGGATAAGGGGTAATGGGGATTGGGGATTGGGGACTAGGGACTGGGGACTGGGTAATGGGTAATGGGTAATGGGTAATGGTAATTGGTAATGGGTGTTTTTTATTTCTTCCTCATCTTCCTCATCTTCCTCATCTTCCTCATCTCCCTCATCTCCCTCATCTCCCCAATCCCCTCATCATCTAGATTTGGCAATTTGGCAGATATTTTTATTACTAAATTGGTATCTTAAAACTCGCGAATGTCTTTGTGCGACAATACCGACTTGCAGAATCCCCTGGCTAATCACCGGGGGTCTTTTTTTATTGTTAACTGTTGACTGTTAACTATCAACAGTCAACAGTCAACCAACCTGATTAGTAAGTATGTAATTTCAATATGTAATAGGTTAGTTATTTTGCTCTGGGCGTTTGCGAAATAAGCCTGTCATACTTAAACCAGTAATTAACAAGCCTACTAATCCCAAACCATTCAAAATTGGATAGATTTTACCTAAACGTAATATCTCAAAAGTATGAATACTCAGCAAAAATTCGCCTAACTCACCTTGGTGGAACCATTCATCTACGATGGTATAGCCCATACCAGTAAGCACAGTCAAAAATAAGGGTATACATAAAGCGATCGCAATTTGGCGATGATATTTGCGAAACATCCGGTTCATAAAGCTTCTCTAGTACAGTAACTTTCAGGTTAGCAAATACAGTTGTCAAATCAGGCCTATTTTTGTGTATGCTTTATGACTGGATGTCATGGGGCATAGGGCATAGGGCATGGTAATAGGTAATCGGTAATTTTTTCTCCCCTGCTCCCCTGCTCCCTCTGCTCTCATCCCCCTCATCTCCCCAACCCCCAATCTATCCCCAACTCAGCCTTCTTACGCTTTTTAGGGACTTTCTCGCCGTAGCCTAATTTCCAGTTGGTGGGTTGCTGCAATTCACCTACCTTACCTTGGGCAATTAGCCATAGAGCAATTCGTGTATTTAAATACCCTTTAACTAAGTAATGCCCAGGAGGAGCCTGAATGCCTTCACTGTGTGGGCTAGGAATATTATGTATAGTTCCACAGTCTGTATCATTATCAGGTAGTGTAACTTGCATTACATAGTCAGTTTTATATTGATTGGGGACTGCAAATACAGCATAGACGTGATGTTGACCGCGCCAAGGCTGAATTACTATTTTTTCAGGATAGGCATAGTATTTTTGACCTTTAGTAGCAATAAATTTTGATGGCTGACAAACAGGAATTCGCGATCGCTTGCGGCTGAAGTAGGAAAAACCTAAGATACCAACTAAACTCAGCGCCACAAAAATGTAAATGAATTGATGTTTTCGCACTTGCTCGATCAAGGACTACGGTTTTTTGGTTATATTCTAGCGAGCCAAAAAAAATACGTAGGTATCACCCTACGTAGACATCGCTTTCCATTCATTCAAAGGCGATCGCATTCCAGCAGTACAATTTTGGTTTGCTATCTCCTGAAAGTGTTTCAGCCTCAATATTGCTCGGTTAAGGATTTTCAAGTTGGAATTTGGTTTGGGGAAAAGGTTAAAGGGTAAGGGTTAAAGGTTGTTTCTTACCCCTTTTCCCCTTAACCGACAAATATTGGTTTCAGCCTAATTAAACAGGTACAGTTAATTTATCTTGTTCGCGGGCTGCGACTACCAGAACTAAACAAAGAAGTGCGATCGCTTTTTGCCATTCCTGACGGACTTTAACGCTTTCTACTCCATCAAATAAGGCTATCAAGCGGGGAATGGAAGCCTCTAAAGCTTTACGTGGTACGGGACGGTGTAAATCCACTAAGTTAGTTAAACTTTCGCGATGATGAACAAAACCAATTACCCAGGCTGTTGTGTGATCGGGACTTTCAGGAACGCGCTTCACACCTAACTCATTTTTTAGCCAGTTATAAAAAGGTGGTAATTCTTTGGCTAAAACTGCTCCGGCTGTTGGTAATGTTTCCTTGAGCAAAGAACTATCTAAACTATCTAGCTTTTGCTTTAATTCCGGTGAATTCAAAAATTCATTGAGTGGGTGAGATAGTATTACTTCTAATTGAGGTTGAGCAATATCTGAGTATTGGGCGAAAGTAGAAATTAGTGATTGCATAGTTCTTGATCCAAAAATTAATTGTTATCTGGTGCTTTTGCGGAAAGTATGAGCAAAAAGCTGAGATTTTCTGCAGTTTGTAAAGCGTGAGGTGCATTAGCAGGCATAAAAACTAAAACCCCAGGTTCTAGGACAATATTCTCCCCGCATAAAGTTAGTAAACCTTTACCTTCAATGACGCTGATTGTGGCATTGCGAGTTGAGGTATGTTCTGAAATTTCTGTATTAGCTGCTAGACAAAATAAGGTATATTGACAAACTTGGTCTTTCAACAGTACTTTACTGAGAACTCCACTATGGGGATATTCAATTTGTGTTTGCAATTGAGTAACAAAAGATTGATTACTTGTGATGGTGGAAGTCATATTTTCAAGGAATAATAAACCGACGAAGGAAGCAGATTAATAATGTTATTGAGCAACAGCAGATATGAGAATGTAGCCTAATTCCTGATGATATTTATGGAAAACATGGCGCATTTCTAAAACACGCTGGCGGATTAAGGGTTGCGTTAAGATATTCCACAAAATCTTGATTGTGTTAACAATACCTTCTTCCTGCAGCATTCTTTGCCAATTCAATAAATTCATGGAACCAGTATGATGCTGTTGTACTTGTAATCCTGCTGTTGCGAAAGCTTGAATCCAGCTAGTTTCGGAAAGTGGTGTAGAATTAACACGAATTACCTGAGCTAATTCTTTACGAATTTCTGCTTCTTTATTAGATGCTAATAGTTCATGAGAGAGGAATTTTCCTCCTGGTTTCAGG
Source organism: Tolypothrix sp. PCC 7601 (assembly GCF_025677855.1). Classification (NCBI taxonomy): domain Bacteria; kingdom Bacillati; phylum Cyanobacteriota; class Cyanophyceae; order Nostocales; family Tolypothrichaceae; genus Tolypothrix; species Tolypothrix sp. PCC 7601. The sequence continues at coordinate 8,731,160 of NZ_CP064879.1, read as the reverse complement.
TGATGATGAATTGCCGCCAAAAGTTTAGCTTTCCCCTGTGGAGATTGCATTGTAAGAATGGCTTCCGCCAAAACATAATCGAACTTAATTGGTATTTGCTCGAGATGAAAAATATCCCCTTCAATAATTTCGATTTGGTTGTCTAACCCAGCAGCGTGAATATTAGCACGGGCATGAATTACACTTTCGTGATTCTTTTCTATTCCGATTACTTTTACATGGTAGCGTTGAGCAAGAGCGATCGCACTATAACCAAAGCTAGAAGCTAGCTCTAAAACTGTTTCGCCTGGTTGTAAATTTGCCCACATAAGTAATTTATCTGTAGCTATTCTGCCACCAGGACGCAGATATTTTTTGCCTGCGGCTGCTAAAACTTGGTGTCCGGAAGCTGTTTGTAAATTGAGGGGAATTTTGGTCATCTGTGAGACCCTATGAACTCATCTACCCTCACTTTGCCAGGAATTTATTATGCTGTCTTTGAGGTAGCTCAAAGAAGAAAAAAGATATGGCTGTTTTGCAAAAATGTCGATTAGACTATTGATCTACTATTGCTGGGTATCAAACAATGCGTAAGACAGCTACGACATGGTTGCTTTTGTTGTTCTTGATATTTGTAGGTTTTGGAGACAGCTTTCTACCCAAACCCCTAAGTTCTGCCAGCTTACAGACTCGCACAGCCATCAATAAATTTGTTGTTGGGTTGTTTCCAAATTGGAATCTGAGAAGCGATCCGAATGCACGTACGGAAAAGGCTTTAGATGATATTGAAAAGGGCAGAGCAAAATAGCTAATTTAAGGGAACAGAGATTAGGGAAAATCAAAGATTTAGCAATAAAACTTTAATTTTGAAACATTAGGGTATGTGACTGCTGAGGGTAAGGTACCCAATACGGTTTGGTTAAGAATTTAAAAATGTATAGCTTGGTTAAATAAATCTTATTCAGCTGATGAAAAATCTCAAGCAGCGATAATTGTCACTACCTTCTCATGCTAAATTACTAAAGCTTGGGGTTGGGAAACGCCGGTGAAAGTCCGGGACTGTGCCGCAGCTGTAAAGCCGTTTTAGATTTTAGATTGTCATTTTGATGGTCGGGAGTATGTTAGCAACCGAGGACTCACAAAAATCAGGAGTCAGAGAATTAGCCAAAATTCAGCATCTAAAATCCAAAATTGTGTAAGTCAGAATGCCAACCTTCAAGCTGTCCCCAAGAGACATAGATCATCTACATCCCTGCGTCGCACAGGGAAGGAGTTATAGTTTTGCTGTCTGGATTTACTAAATGTCCTGGCTTATTCTACGCCACCCCTGCTCAAGATGGTATCTTATCCCGCATTAGAATACCTGGTGGGATTTTAAATAGTCAACAGTGTCAGGCGATCGCAGATATCGCTGATCAATATGGCCGTGGCTATGTCGATGTGACTAATCGCGCTAACTTGCAAGTGCGCGAAATCCATCAGGGGATCAATGCTCTTGTGTTGCAGCATCTCCAAGCTTTAGGTTTAGGTTGTAGTAACACAACTGTAGATCAAATCCGCAATATCATGACCAGTCCAACGGCTGGGATTGATCCCCAGGAATTGATCGATACCCGTCCCTTTGTGACAGCTTGGGATAATTACATCACAGCCAATTCTCAACTATCAGGACTATCTGCCAAATTTAGCGTCTGCTTTGATGGTGGTGGAAAAGTTTCGGTAAGCGATCGCGTTAATGATATCGTTTTCGCTGCTGTTTTAGTAAATGGAGAAGTTTACTTCCGCCTGTGTTTGAGTGTCGGCGCAAAGGGTAACCCAGCCCAGGATACAGGAATTTTATTGCCACCAGAGCAATGTTTACCCGTTTTAGCAGCTTTAGCCGATGTTTACCTAGCTCATCTTGATTCTACAAGTAAACACAAACTGCGTTTGAGAGAAGTATTGAACAATATAGGTTGCGAAAATTATCTGCAACAAGTCCAGCAGCTTCTAGCTTTTGTGCTTTCTTCCCCCCACACCCAGAAATGGGAACCGAAATCAGAACCCCAATTTCAACATATTGGCATTCATCCCCAGCGTCAGCCAGGTTTATTTTATATAGGAATTGTTTTACCCTTAGGTCGCTTAGAAACCAGACAATTATTAGGATTAGCGGATTTAGCAGAAAAATACGGTAGTGGTACTCTCAGGCTTACCCCTTGGCAGAACATACTATTAAGCGATATTCCCCAACAATCCATAGCTGATGTACAAAGAGAAATAGCAGCTTTGGAATTAGATTATTCCCTCGGCAATATCAACAGTACATTAGTTGCCTGTTCTGGTAGCAAGGGATGCGCCTCCTCAGCTACCGACACCAGAGGCGACGCATTAACATTGGCAGAATATCTTAAAACTCGGGTTTCCCTAGATAGCCCTGTAAATATATACTTTAGCGGTTGTCCTAAATCCTGCGCCCAGCACAGCAAAAGTGATATTACCCTACTCGGTGTCAGCATTGAGGCAGACAATCAAAAACTAGAAGGCTATCAAGTTTATGTAGGCGTTGACGACAACGAACAAAAATTTGGTCGCGAATATCAATTTGTAACTGTGGCGAAAATGCCCGCATTCATAGAAAAGATGCTGCTAGTATATAAAACCCAACGCCTCAACCTAGATGAGACTTTCAGGGAATTTGCCAATAGATATCTAAAGGCTGAAGTCTAAAGTCAACAGTCCCCAATCCCCATTACCCCTTATCCCCAGAGGGGGCCCCGAGTTCCCCAATCCCCAATCCCCAGTCCCCAATCCCCAATGCCTGACTACATCCAAGATGCCAAGGAAATCTATCGTAATTCTTTCGCGATTATCCGGTCGGAAGCGAATTTGGAAATATTGCCGCCAGATGTAGCAAAAGTTGCAGTACGTTTAATTCATGCCTGTGGAATGACGGATATTGTCACTGATTTGGGATATTCACCCACAGCAGCGCAATCTGGACGGGCAGCTTTGGCTGATGGCGCGCCAATACTCTGTGATTGCCGGATGGTAGCTGAAGGGATTACGAGGCGGCGATTACCTGCAAATAACCAAGTTATTTGTACGCTTTACGATGCAGAAGTTCCAGAATTAGCTGAGAAAATGGGTACTACGCGATCAGCGGCGGCTTTGGAATTATGGCACAAGCATCTCGAAGGTGCAGTGGTAGCAATTGGCAATGCGCCCACTGCCTTATTCCGGTTATTGGAAATGCTGGATGAGGGTTGCCCCAAACCTGCTGTCATCTTGGGTTTTCCCGTGGGGTTTGTGGGTGCAGCCGAGTCAAAAGCCGCACTAGCAGAAGATAGCCGTAATGTACCATTTTTAACATTACATGGTCGGCGTGGCGGGAGTGCGATCGCCGCCGCCGCAGTTAACGCCTTAGCAACAGAGGAAGAATAATATATGTCAACTAAAGGTCGTCTCTATGGAATTGGCATAGGGCCAGGCGATCCAGAACTTTTAACCCTAAAAGCGTTACGGCTGCTGCAAGCTTCACCTGTAGTTGCTTATCAATCGGCAGCAGATAAAGAAAGTATTGCCAGAAAAATTATTGCGCCATACCTTCCAGGAAATCAAATTGAGGTACTCTATCATCTCCCTCGTGCTTTAGAGCCAGAAAAAGCCAAGTCAATTTATGACAAAGAAATTGAACCCATTGCAGAACATCTAGAAGCTGGGCGGGATGTAGTAGTAGTATGCGAAGGCGATCCGTTTTTCTACGGTTCGTTTATGTATGTATTCACCCGGTTATCTGAGAAGTACGAAACCGAAGTTGTCCCTGGAGTTTCCTCACTGATGGCTTGTCCGGTAGCTTTGGGTGTACCTTTTACCTACTACAACGATGTTCTCACAGTTTTACCTGCACCCCTACCAGAGGAAGAACTGATCTCACAACTTTTAAAAACAGATGCGGCTGCAATTATGAAATTGGGTCGTCACTTTACCAAAGTACGCGATATTTTACATCAATTAGGATTAGCATCGCGGGCGTTATATATTGAACGGGCCACAATGGCACAGCAAAGAATTGTACCCTTAGATGAAGTCGATCCGGCGGAAGTGCCTTATTTTGCGATGATTATAATTCCAAGTAAGAGTCGGTTATAGGTAGTAGTTCAACACACAAATATTAACAGGTGTAGCTTGGGTAAAGGGAAAAGGGCAAAGGAGAAGGGTTTTAAACCTTTACCCTTTCCCCCGCCTGTCAAAGCGATAAAATATTTCTTTGGTTGGAAGTCCCTTATGGACAACACTACCGTAGGCAAGTAGTTCTACTTGTGTTCATATCATGACTAACTCACCAAGCATCTACAGGATGCAAAAAATTAACTTATATGTCATCCTAGAAAACGAGAATTAATTCGGTGAGTATTTTTGTTTTTAGTATTGACAGGCTTTTCCCTTTTGGTATTTACAGATTTTTCTCCGAAATTTAAGTCTCAATGAATGTGATAATTTTGGAGATCATCTAATGTCAATTTATATAGGCAACCTCTCTTACGAAGTTACCCAAGATGCTTTGACTGCTGTTTTTGCAGAATATGGCACTGTGAAGCGCGTTCAACTACCTACTGACCGTGAAACAGGACGGCCACGTGGCTTTGGATTTGTAGAAATGGGAAGTGATGCTGAAGAAACGGCTGCAATTGAAGCCCTTGATGGTGCTGAATGGATGGGTCGTGACCTGAAAGTTAACAAAGCTAAACCCAGAGAAGACAGAGGTGGTTCTTCTGGCGGTAGAGGCGGATATGGTGGCTCTCGTAACCGCTACTAAGCTTTGAAGCATTAAAACTTTACCAGCAAATTTTCAAGTTTGACAAAAAGTGCAACAAAATTGCACTTTAGTCAACTGAATGCTCGATCAGTTTAAGCAGTTAGTTAGTTTAGTAGGAGAGATAATGACCCAAGTAGTAGTGGGTGAAAATGAACACATTGAATCAGCCCTACGCCGATTTAAGCGAGAAGTTTCTAAGGCGGGAATTTTTCCCGATATGAAGAAGCATCGTCACTTTGAAACGCCTCTGGAAAAACGCAAGCGCAAAGAAGTTGCCAAGCACAGGCAGGGTAAAAGACGTTTTAGTCGCTAATTCGTAATACTCGCCTCCGGCGAGAAGCAAGCTACGTAATTCGTAATTTAAAATTCATAATTACGAATTACGTTGATTATGTTTCCTACAAGGAATATTAAATCCATTGAGTATCAAATGCATCTTGCCCATGACCGTAAATCAAGTCACCGTATTCTTGCCATTGGGCTAGTTCTTGATTTGAAAGTTGGGGTGAGTGTAATACAGAAAGATTTTCTGCTAATTCTGGCTTAGTTTTTGGGGCAGTTAGTGCTAGACGTACTGCTGAGTTATTTAGCGCATAACGATAACAGTCTGCTGCGGTGGGTAGTTTTCCTTGCCAGTGAGGATGTCCTTGAAGTAATGTTCCCCAGCGAGTACAAGTGAAGGCTACTACGGGAATATTAGCTTTTTGCGCTTCTGGTAATACCTTTTCTTCCGCCTTACGATGTGCCATATTGTAACGGTGCATCAACACATCACACTGATGGCGTTGGATGATTTCTAAAGCAATAGTTCGGTTGTGTGTGGTAACTCCCACATAGCGCACAACTCCAGAATCTTGCCACAAACGAAGTTCATCTAGTACTACTTGAACCTGCTTCACGTCGTCAGATGGGGAGACATATTCTAGAAAAAATATATCTAGCTGATCGATATTTAAATCATGGCGCACAGAGTCCAAGTAATGGCGTAAAGATTTTAGATCACGGCTTTCGCTTCCGGTCGTTACCAGTACTTGCTCACGCTTTGTTGCTAACAGAGATTTTAAGCCATCCAAAAAGGTTTGGGATTCTAGATTGTAAAAGAAAAAGTAATTGATTCCGGCAGTAAATGCCAACAAAACAGCATTAGGATCATCTATTGATTGTCCTGCTAATCCCAGAATTCTGGCAGGTTGTCCCTGTATTGTTAGTAACTCCACGATTCACAATCTCAAGTCTTTATTTCACTGTACTGCACCACATGTTTTGTGGAATGCGTTGATAACGCATCCTACTAAGCTTTTTTAATCAGCAAAAGCAAATATTGCTTTCTCAAAAGCTGCTTTTGCTTTCTCATTTTGATAGATGTAGCAAGCAAAAGTAGATATTGCTTTCTTACAAGCTGCTTTTGCTTTCTCATTTTGATAGATGTAGCAAGCAAAAGTAGATATTGCTTTCTCAAAAGCTGCTTTTGCTTATTCAATTCGGTATATTCAGCAAGCAAAAGTAGATATTGCTTTCTCAAAAGCTGCTTTTGCTTATTCAATTCGGTATATTCAGCAAGCAAAAGCAAATAAGCTAATGCGCGCCTAAATTGCATAACTACTCAAGAAGGCTGTTAACTGTTAACGGTTGACTGTCAACGGTCAACGGTCAACAGCCCTCATGAGGGATTGTGCAACTTAAAAGCAGAATAGCTTATTGCTTTCTCATCTAGAGGGCAAGGCAATGCCCAGTGGTGTCAACTTAACGTGAAACCCGCTTTGTTGCAAGGTTTCGCCCTCACCCACCAGGAGAGGGGAGCAAGAGATTTAGTTCCCCTTCTCCCGGGGGAGAAGGGGTTAGGGGATGAGGGCACGAGGTATTTGTAGAACACGCGCCGTACATAGCTTTTAGCTTAAGTTGACACGTATGGGCAGCGCCTTGCCCCTACAATCTGTCGCATTCTTTTTTAAAATTGGTATTATTTCCCTTTTCCCATTCCCCTTTTTCCCCTTAACCGACAAGTATTGCGTACAATCTGTCTTCCAAGAAAGGCGATCGCACTTAATTAAAGCTTCTGTCGCGCCATGAGTTGAGCAAAGAGTCCTGGTTGCTTGGCGAGTTGATGAAAACTACCTTCTTGAACTACACGACCATTTTGGAATACATAGATACGATCAGCGTTGCGAATGGTACTGAGACGGTGGGCGATCGCAATTCTGGTGACTTTTAACCGTTCTAAGCTTTGGCTGACAATTGCTTGGGTGCGGTTATCTAAAGCGCTGGTGGCTTCGTCAAATAGCAGGATTTTGGGTTTTAAAACGAGCGATCGCGCAATTAATAAGCGCTGGCGTTGTCCACCGGAAAGGTTGCTACCACCTTCACTAATTACAGTGTGCATTCCCATTGGCATGGATTCAATATCTTCAGCAAAGCCAGCCATCCGCGCTGCTTCCCAGGCTTCATCCATTGTGATTGTCGCACCACTGGCGATATTTTCAAAGATGGATGCAGATGTTAAGCGGCTATTTTGCATCACTACGCCTAATTGTCGGCGGACTGCATGGACATCTAACCCCGCTAAATCTTGACCATCAAAGTAAATTGTCCCTGATTCCGGTGCATCAAACCCTAGTAATAAGCGGAATAGTGTGGATTTACCACTCCCAGAAGCACCCACAAAGGCGATAAATTCTCCCGGTTCCGCGTGGATACTAACATCATCTAAGGTTAAAGGCCCGTCATCACGATAGCGGAAAATCACATGATCGACTACTACCCGCCCAGAAAGTCGCCCAGGATCAGCTTTTTCTGTGTCTACTTCCGGTTTAGCTGCCAAAATCGGCTGTGCGCGTTCCCATAATGGCACGATTTGCAGGACATCTACAACTGTACTGCTAAGGCTAGTAGCACCACCGATAAATGTTCCAAATGCGGCATTAAAAGCTAAGAATACACCTGTAGATAAACTACCTGATTGGGATTCCTGAATTAAACTAGTGGCAAACCAAAATAAACAAGCTGTGGTTAATGCTGGCAGGATTTTATTAATTACCGCCACAATATCCTCAATATTTTGAGTACTCAGCATCCATTTAATTTGCTGACTATATTGTTTACCCCAAAAAGCAAAGGCGCGGGCTTCAGCCCCAGCAACTCGCAGTTTAGTTACACCGTTAATTAACTGCACCATCACCCCTAAGAGTTGTCCTTGTAATTCGAGTAAGGGGCGAACTTTCCGCAGGGTGGAAATACCAGAAAATAAAGTTACACCAATATTCACCAACGCTACCACTAAAGCAATTAACGCTAGGGAACCGTTGTAATAAAACAGCAATCCTAAATTTAATAATGCAAATAAGCTGGTAAATATACTTCTTAAAACTGTACTACTCAGCCTTTGGCGGATTTGACTTACCGCACTCACCCGGGAATTTAAATCCCCAATGGAGAACTTACGGAAAAACGAGGCTTTGAGATTCAACAGGCGATCCCAAACTGCCGCTTGAGTGGTAGCATCAGCAAAGGTTTCTACCCGCATAATGGCGAAACCTTGGGCTAGTTGAAACAAAGTGCTACCAAAAGCTGTAGCCAACAATCCTAAAGCAATTTGCCCTAATAAACTGCGATCGGCATCGGGAATAGCACTATCAATTAAGATGGCGGTAGCTTGGGGGGTAATCATTCCTAATAAAGTCGTCGCCACACCCGCAATCACGACAACCATCAATTCCTGGTAATGTCCTTCCAGGGCAAACTTTAACAAGTCCAGGGTACTGAGGACTTTATCTGGTAAAGGACGGTAAAAAGTGTAACCAGTCTGCGCTAATCTCGCCGCAGTTCTCGCATTAATTAATGTACGCGATCGCCTGATGGGATCGAACATTTCATAGCGGGTATCTGATACAGGTAACAACGCCACTGGATAATTATCTTCCAGGGTGTAAGCCAGCATCGCGCCGCTATCTTTCTTCCACCACTTACCTTGTAACGAAATCGTTCGCATCCGCAAACGAGAAGCCCGGGCGATCGCTTGTAGCGGATCTTGAATGCGTTTCATATCTTCCGACTTCGCCGGCGGACGAATTGTTACACCCAAAGTCCGCGCCACCGCACCAGCCGCAATCAACAAAGCTTGCTGGGGATCGTTAGCAATTCCTACCTCAAAACTACCACTATTAGCAGGCTTGAGTAAAAAAGCTAACTCACTCAGCGTTTCCTCCATCACCTGAGAATTGAGGTGTTGGCGTTCTTGAAAGCGCTGGGTTTCTGCCTCAGTTTCCTCCTGTTCTAAAAGATACAAACTCCCCAAAACATATATATGCAGGTGCGCCATCCCCGCCAGCAGAGTATCAGGATCGTGAATATCAGCAGTACTGAGAGATTCCAGCTCAACCATATCCTCAGCTTGGAACCACATATCTGCACTCAACGGCAAAAATTGCGTTCTCCCTTGGAGTTGTCGAAGACATCGCCCTGTAATCAACAATTCCTCAAACCCCATCCAAGTTGCATAACCAGTTTGGATTTGTACCCAAGATACCAACTCGCGCTGTGGTTGAAAAATTTGCCCATTATTCAGGGAAAAATATCTTACCCCTTCCTCTTGAAACGGTAATCCAGGGGGAGTAATTACAGATAAAGCCAATCCTAGCTGCTCAATCCAACCCTCAATTAAAGTTAAAGCTTCACCATGACCACCAGCAAGAAATTCCCGAAAATCCTTTACCGAAACCTTCAAAAGTTCAGTTTCCTCAATCGACACCGCCACCAACTGATAAGGTAAGGGTTGCGAATCACTAGGAATACCAAACATCGCCTGTCTGGTGCGAGTAGTAAACAAATAACGGCGAGTACCTTCCGCCACCCCTTCCTTCAGTGGAATCGCAAACACCGCCAATGAACCAGATTTTACAACCCAAATAGTCTCCGGATCATCCAGAATAATCGGCTCATTACCCTTAATCTGATAATATTCTCCCGGCAAGCTAACAATGCGAACTTGATCCAACATGATTATTCCTGCTTCCTAAAACTAATACGGCGTTGCTAAATAAAGGGATAAGAGTCGCACGCAAAGGCGCAAAGACGCAAAGAATCGTTTTTTGGCATTTTCAAGAATATAAATTATCCAAATGAACGAACCACAGAGGACACAGAGAGATGAAGTTTTTGCATTCTTACTTTGCGCCTTTGCGTCTTTGCGTGAGATAAAAAAGATGTAGTTCATCCCCAAAACAATCTGTAATCTTACTTCTCCTCAATCGCTTCCCCCTCACTGCGAATCAACTCCAAATACTTCCCTTCCACTTGCTGCAATTGCTCATGAGTCCCACGTTGCACCACCTTGCCCCGATCAAAGACAATAATCTCATCGCAATCCCGAATTGTACTTAAACGGTGGGCAACAATAATACAAGTACAACCCCTCTCCCGCAACTTGCGATCGATTAACTTCTCCGCTTCAGAATCCAGCGCACTTGTAGCTTCATCCATCACCAAAATTGCTGGATTATTCACCAAAGCACGGGCAATTTCTAATCTTTGACGCTGTCCCCCACTTAAATTAGTTGCCCCTTCTGCCAAGTCAGCATTGTAACCACCAGGCATAGAAAGCACTACATCCTGAATCTCTGCATCCTTACAAGCGCGAACTAAATTACTAAAAGGTACCGTAGAATCCCAAAGCGTGAGATTATCGCGCACACTACCAGCAAACATCGAGATATCTTGTTCTACCAGCGCCAGTGAATGATTAATAATGGAACGGGGAATATCTTTTCGCGATTTCCCATCAAATAGAATCTCCCCACCCCAAGGTTCGTATAATCCACATACCAGCTTGGCAACGGTTGATTTACCAGAACCGCTACCACCAACTAAGGCGACGCGTTGACCGGGTTTGAGTGAAAGATTAAGATTTTCAATTAAGGGAGCTGCGGAGCGATTATAACCAAATGTGAGGTTACGAAGTTCTACATAACCTTGCAGCCGCACATTTGCCTTCGGTACATCATAAGCTGTGGGTAGAGGTGTTTCTTCACTCACCGCCGGATCGATCGCATTATGTAAAACATCATCAAGGCGATTGAGATTACCTTCCATTTCTTGAAGTTCACCAGCCAGACTCACCAAACTATTCACAGGTTCGAGGAATCTTTGCATTAAGGCTTGAAAGGCAATCAACATCCCAATACTGAGTACGCCATCCATTACCCGCAGCCCTCCCACCACCAGCAACAGCATTGAGGTAATTGAGGTGAGAAATGATGGTAAAACACCGACAGTTTGATTAGTAGTATCCATTTCCTGACGGGCGTTTATCGACTTAGCATAATAGCCAGCCCACCGGGAAAAGAATTCTGATTCTAGCCCTGAAGCCTTCAGGGTTTCCATACTTTGCAAGCCGGAAATGGCTACGCCACTAACTTTACCTTGTTCTTGCATTAATCGCATATTGGCATCGACGCGTTGCCGAGAAACCCAGCGCCACACGGTAATATTAATAATTACGAAAGCAATACCAATTAAAGTCAGAACAGCATCATATTGCAGCATCACCGCGCCATAAAAGGCGACAGTGAAAATAGAAATCACTGTGGTAGCTAATCTACCGGAAAGCAAATTCGCCAAATTATCATTGAGGTGAACGCGGTTACTAATTTCCCCCGCAAACCGTTGATCGTAAAAACTCACTGGTAGGCGGAGAATATGCCACAAAAAGCGACTAGACATCCCCACAGCCAGCTTAATTTTTAAACGACGCAAAAATTGCAACTGAAGTAAAGTTAAAAAACCATTTAAGATAGCAGTTAAAATAATGCCGAGAATTAAGGGACGCAACCAATCATTTCTGCCTTCAATTAAGACATGATCGACAAATGTTTGCGAAAAGGCGGGAATAGCTAACCCTGGAATTACTAATAACAATCCGGCGATCACACAGTAAACCAAAGCACCCAAAGAACTCTGCAATCTGTCCCATAAAGCTAGTGTCAGGCTGGGTTTACGTCCACCTGTTCGGAATTCTGTACTTGGTTCCAGAACTAAGACGACACCAGTAAAAGACTGATCAAATTCTTGGGGGGAAACTGTACGGGGGCCAGTAGCCGGATCGTTGAGATAAACCTTATCTCTACTAAATCCTTCAACAACTAGAAAATGGTTAAAATTCCAGAAGATAATATAAGGACATTCGAGTTTACGTAACCCATCCAAATCAACCTTAAAGCCTTTCGCTTGCATCCCATAGATCCGGGCTGCACTGAGAATATTTGACGCTTTACTCCCATCCCGCGACACACCGCAAGCTAGACGGAGTTCTGCCAAGGGAACAACCCGATTGTAATAACCAAGAATAATTCCTAATGCGGCAGCACCACATTCCACCGCTTCCATTTGTAACAGAGTAGGAGTGGGACGACGGCGATCGGGAGGGCTAATCAGCCGCCGAATTTTTTTTAATCTACGCCCAAGTTGGGATTGAAGAGTTCGCCACATAGTTCGTGTTCAGTAAGGATTTGTCGGGGAGGGGGATGAAGGAGATGAAGGAGATGAGGGAGATGAGGGGGATGAGGGGGATGAGGGAGATGAGGAAGATGAGGGGGATGAGGGAGATGAGGGAGATGAGGAAGATGAGGGGGATGAGGGAGATGAGGAAGATGAGGGAGATGAGGGGGATGAGGGAGAAATTACTATTACCCATTACCCATTACTCATTACTCATTACTCATTACTCATTACCCCATGCCCCATGCCCCATGCCCCATGCCCCATGCCCAATTAATACATTCCACTCCAAGAACGGAGTATGGGAAAAACAAAAGAAATTGGTGATTGTTCGTCAACTTTGACGCGGACTGAGGAGGTAGTTCCTGAGGTGACTTTGGCTTCTGGCCCCTTTGAAGATGACCAGCGAAAACCGCTTTTAGTTGAGGGATCTGCATCGAGTTCAGCGAAGACTTGAATTTGCGGCCCTTGGGAGGTTAAGCCTTGCAAAATTTCTGCACCACCAACAACGCTGGATGCGCTTTCTTTGGTGACAGGGAACGACGAAACACTGGTTACCTTGGCGATGATTCCGCCAAAGCGTTCGCGCTTCACAGTAGAGGGAGTGATTTGCAACTCCATACCTTTTTGAATCTTTTTACCTTCGCTGACTGGGAAGAATGCAACTCCCACTAACTTATCAGTGGAATCTTGAGCTTGAATTGTGCCAATACGCGCCCCTTCTTCCAAGCTTTGTCCGGGAACAACCGTCAGTTCTAAGATTTGACCGTTGAAGCTGCTAATAACCTTATTTCTATCTTTTAATTGCGATTTTAATTGCGCGATCGCTCTTTCGGTTTCTTGAATTTCTTTTTTCCGATTGGTGGCGATCGCTAAATCTTGTTCGGCTTGGGAAGCTAATTTAGTATCTAATGTTGCTAACTGGGCTTGTAGTTCTTTAGTAGCGTTTAAGTTAGCTAAATATTGCCTTTGGGCATCGGCTTCTTTGACATCCAGTTGTTTCAGTTGCGATTGAATTTCATTAATCCGGCTTTTACTATTAAGAAATTCCTGCTCCGCTTGCAGCACAGTATCAGTAGATACAGCACCTTCCCGGCGTAATTGTTGCCGCAATTCAAACCTTTCTTGAAAAGTTGGGACTAGCTTGCGTGTGGTTTCCAACTGTTGCTCTAAAGTCCGCCTTTCTTGGCGAATTGACTCTAAACCCTTCTCCCGCAGAATTGGGGTTACAGATTTAGTAGTATCTAAACTTTGTAACAGTGCTTGACGCTGTTGTTGCGTTGCACCCTGATCCAGAACTGTGCGTTGCGCTTGCAAAGAATTAGCGCTGCGGTCTTGTTCTTGCAGTTGCAACAGCTTCGCCCGTGCCATATCCAACTTTTCTTGCAGTTCCGTTTGGTCGATAGTTGCAATCACCTGTCCCTTCTTAACGCGATCGCCTGGACGCACAAACAAATTCAAAATTTGCCCAGAACTCGGAGACTGAAAAGGCACAACCTTACTAGGGAAAACCACTACCCCTTGTCCATTCACAGTAATGGGAATCCGACCGTAAACACTCCAAGCCACTCCCACCGCCACCAAAGAACCCAACGCCGCCAACGGAATCCACTTCTTCGGCTGCACCACCTGCATCAATTGATCCAGGCGTTCCGGGGAAGATAAACGATCCAGCGCTTCTTTACGAAATATATTGTTTTTTTGAGCCGTAACCATAGTGACTCCAAATATAAATAGGGCATTGGGCATGGGGCATGGGGGAAAGGGTAATGGGTAATAGTAATTTCTCCCTCATCTACCTCATCCCCCTCATCCCCCTCATCTACCTCATCCCCCTCATCTCTCCCTGCTCCCTGCCCCCTGCCCCCTGCTCAATTCGCCTTCAACTGCTTCAACATCCAATCAAACCGCGTTCCTGCTAGGGTTACTTGGGCTAAAAATCCGGAACTTAGTTCATCTTCATAAGTAAGGCTACTGTCTAAAGATTTACCGGAACTATATGTAATTCTGCCGTAACCCAGGCGATTGATAATTCCTTGCTGCTTGTCTGCTAGCAATATTGCTAACACGCGATAGAATCGGGCAGCAAAACCCACATCATGTAACAATTTTGCAGCCAATCGCCAACGGGGAATAGCCAGAACGATCGCATCTTCAATGGCGCGAATTGTCATCGGTGGTGGACTGGCTTCTACAAAGGGGGTTTCGCCTACCATGTCGCCGCGCGATAATCTAGCAAATTCTGTTTCGATGGTTTCTGTGTTTTCTAAATTAGAAAAGGCGCGGGTGAGGGGGTTGCTAGCATCTTCGGCAGTGGAAGCTACCATTTTGCCATCTAATAAAATATAAAAAGCATCAACGGGTCGTCCGGCTTGAAATAAAACTTCTCCCGCCAAAATTCTCTTAGCTTCGCCGGCTGCAATCATCCAGCCGATATCGCTATCGCTTAATTCCGCAAATGTAAATAAAATCTCGCGGATTTGCGGTTGGAAGAGTACAATTGTGCTTTGACCAATTTGGCTGACAATTTGTTCTAAACGGTGAGCCAATAAAACTGCGATCGCGCGATAAAAATGAGCCGCAAAGGTAATATCTTCTTGGAGTTTTTTCACCAATTCCTGCTGCGGAACCATCAGCACTAGAGACTTTTTCGCAGCTTTAATCGTCGTTGCAGACTGGTAGGATGTTAAGAAAGGCATTTCTCCCACCACTTCCCCATTTGTCAGTCTTGTAATCTCCCGTCCTGACAATTCGCCACCTTCTAAGGCTGCAAACGCCCGACCAATCGGGTTATCGTCAGCTTGAGCAACAGAAACGGACAATGCACCATCGAGTAAAATATAAAGCGCATCAACCGGTGCCCCTTGGCGGATGAGAATCGTGCCGGCAGTAATTTCTTCTCTCCGACCCGTTGCTAATATCCAGTCAATATCACTATTTGTGAGTTCCTTCAGTAGAACTTCTGTCATAATTTAAATTCCTTCTGTTCTGCTAACGGGAGAGAAATGGGGAGTGCAGAAATAACTACCGATCAATCTCCCCATCGCGCAAACTCAAAAGGATGAAGTGTCAAGGATAAAGGATGAAAATAGGTAGATATTTCACCCTTTATCCTTCATCCTTCATCCTTCATCCTTCAGATGATTCACTAGTGTAAGTGTGAGAATTGCCGTACTTATCTTTCCAATAAGGAAGCTTTGTATTTTTGAGATGTTTTGTAATTTCTTGAGATACATCATTATAAATATCGCTTGTGGGATACTGACCTGGATAAGGTTCACCCACAGCCACACCACCTGCAATAGTTATCAGTTCTTCAGCTGATAATTCTTGTACTTCGATTTTCTTTTCATTTTCCATTGAAATTGTTTCTCCTTGTAATAAATTTAAAATCGAACGAACATTGATTGACACCAGAAACATTACAGAAACTCAATTTTGGAACTTCCAGAAAATAAATTATCCAATTAACAAGAGTAAATATTCTCTTACTCTCCCTACCAAGAAAGCTATAGGATATTGTTTTAATTGGAAGTTTCTTATGCAGAACCGTCGAGTGCAGATGAACCGCCAAATAACTCGTTAAGCACTTTTAAATCATCGGTTGTTGCATCAACAATGGTGACTTGGAGAAATGACGATTCTATGGTTTCTGCCTTAAATGCTGAATTTGCTAATCTTTTATGAGATCCAGATACAGTTTGGTCGTTAGATATCACTGTCGATGCAAATCTTGCAGCTTGAAACTTCAGACTGAAACCACCAGCTACTTCGTCTAACTCCTCATCCGACAATTCGGTCACGTCATCATTAGGAGTAATTTCGTCACCTAACATAATCGGTTGTTTTGTGATTGAATTGAATTCAATAAAGAGGGCGATCATCAAACTAGCTAGCTAGTCAATTAAGCCCTTATCTAGTTACAGTAGAGTTATTTGCCTGTTGTTTGTTCTTCAAAAAGAGCAGCTTTAAAATCATCTGTGGATTGGAAAACTTTACTACGAACTCCGTTACGATCTGCTTCAAGTGTAGTGATTTGAAAATCTGTCAACTCTGCGGTGAAAGCTTCTGCTCTACGACTTGCACCACCAGCAACGTTATCTAGTTCTTCAGAAGATAGTTCTTGGGGTTGAATGTGGTCAGACATGATGTTTTCTCCTTGAGGTATGATGGGTTAAAAATTAGTCATAAAGTTGAGATAGGGGAAGAATCCCCTTTACTCAACACCAAGTGAAGAACGAACTACTTACCTGTTTGAGTGAATTCAACAAGCGCAGCCTTGAAGTCAACGGTTTCTTGAAGGTTGTTGCTTTGAATACCATTGCGACCAGCATTGAAGCTGCTGATTTGTGCATCATCTAGTTCACTAGTTGCAGCAGCTGCAAAACGACTTGCACCACCAGCAACGTTATCTAGTTCTTCAGCGGATAGTTCTTGGGGTTGAATGTGGTCAGACATGATGTTTTCTCCTTGAGGTATGATGGGTTAAAAATTAGTCATAAAGTTGAGATAGGGGAAAAATCTTGGGGAAGTATCCCCTTTACTCAACGCCGAGTGAATAAAGAACTACTCGCCTGTTTGAGTGAATTCAAACAGCGCAGCCTTGAAGTCAACGGTTTCTTGAAGGTTGTTGCTTTGAATACCATTGCGACCAGCATTGAAGCTGCTGATTTGTGCATCATCTAGTTCACTAGTTGCAGCAGCTGCAAAACGACTTGCACCACCAGCAACGTTATCTAGTTCTTCAGCGGATAGTTCTTGGGGTTGAATGTGGTCAGACATGATGTTTTCTCCTTGAGGTATGATGGGTTAAAAATTAGTCATAAAGTTGAGACAGGGGAAAAATCTTGGGGAAGTATCCCCTTTACTCAACGCCGAGTGAATAAAGAACTACTCGCCTGTTTGAGTGAATTCAAACAGCGCAGCCTTGAAGTCAACGGTTTCTTGAAGGTTGTTGCTTTGAATACCATTGCGACCAACATTTAAGCTGCTAATTTGTCTATCTTCTCTTTCACTAGTTGCAGCAGTTGCAAAACGACTTGCACCACCAGCAACGTTATCTAGTTCTTCAGAAGATAATTCTTGGGGTTGAATGTGGTCAGACATGATGTTTTCTCCTTGAGGTATGATGGGTTAAAAATTAGTCATAAAGTTGAGATAGGGGAAGAATCCCCTGTACTCAACGCCAAGTGAATCAAGAACTACTTACCTGTTTGAGTGAATTCAACAAGCGCAGCCTTGAAGTCAACGGTTTCTTGAAGGTTGTTGCTTTGAATACCATTGCGACCAGCATTGAAGCTGCTGATTTGTGCATCATCTAGTTCACTAGTTGCAGCAGCTGCAAAACGACTTGCACCACCAGCAACGTTATCTAGTTCTTCAGAAGATAATTCTTGGGGTTGAATGTTGTCAGACATGATGTTTTCTCCTTGAGGTATGATGGGTTAAAAATTAGTCATAAAGTTGAGATAGGGGATGAATCTTGGGGAAGTATCCCCTTTACTCAACGCCAAGTGAATCAAGAACTACTTACCTGTTTGAGTGAATTCAACAAGCGCAGCCTTGAAGTCAACGGTTTCTTGAAGGTTGTTGCTTTGAATACCATTGCGACCAGCATTGAAGCTGCTGATTTGTGCATCATCTAGTTCACTAGTTGCAGCAGCTGCAAAACGACTTGCACCACCAGCAACGTTATCTAGTTCTTCAGAAGATAATTCTTGGGGTTGAATGTTGTCAGACATGATGTTTTCTCCTTGAGGTATGATGGGTTAAAAATTAGTCATAAAGTTGAGATAGGGGAAGAATCTTGGGGAAGTATCCCCTTTACTCAACGCCGAGTGAATAAAGAACTACTCGCCTGTTTGAGTGAATTCAAACAGCGCAGCCTTGAAGTCAACGGTTTCTTGAAGGTTGTTGCTTTGAATACCATTGCGACCAACATTTAAGCTGCTGATTTGTCTATCTTCTCTTTCACTAGTTGCAGCAGTTGCAAAACGACTTGCACCACCAGCAACGTTATCTAATTCTTCAGAGGATAGTTCTACGGGTTGAATGTTGTCAGACATGATGTTTTTTCCTTAATGTTTCAGATTGTGTGGAATCCAGCGCCGAGAGCGATTTGTTTGTTGTTTGCTTTCGCTTTCCTTGCTTGATGTCCCTATAGTACGAATTCAACTCCCCTATACACATCTGAAAAACGTCTAGGATTCTGTCTAAGCGAAGTAAAGAGAAGCTGTCTGACTTTCGCTTATGGGGTTTAGCTAGGACTAAGACTTTAGTCATAGGCTAAGGGGACTAGTTCCCACAAAAGTAGTGAGTTTGCCTTAAAACCTGGAAATTCCACGTTTCTAGCAGTATGAATAGACATAGATCGTCAATTCGTAATTCGTAATACCCTGCGGGAAGCGCAAAGCGCTACGTAGTTCGTAATTATGAATTGTGATTTGTTGCCTGTTATCCAGATCCCCGACTTCTTCAAGAAGTCGGGGATCTAACAACCGCTAAATTTGCTTAATTAATTTATGGCACTAAATATTATTAGCAAAGGTTAGTGGGTGGATAATTTAAAAACAAATAAAAAATCAAAATATCCTATTAATTTAATGTGCATGAATTGGTAAACATTTTGTAAGCAAAGAGGAAACAGCAATGTTGAACAGATTTAAATTAGCAACTAAATTTACCTTTCTTCTATCGCTGGTTTTCCTCTGTGCGATCGCAGTCAGTGGTTTTACTTTATCTCATGCACTAGAACATAAGGCGGAAGCCGAAATTGGTTACCGTAGCCAAATTCTGGCAGAGACGATGGACTCTATCAGAAACTTCACCAACACAAAAGTCAGTCCTCTGCTGTTACCGATGGTGGAAACTCAATCGACCTTTGTCCCGGAGACGATTCCCAGTTATGCAGTTAGAGAAGTGTTTGAAAATCTGCGGAAAAATCCAGAATATAAAGATTACTTTTATAAAGATGCCAATCTCAATCCCACCAATATGAGGGATAAGGCTGATACATTTGAGATGCAGGTTATTGAACGATTTCGCAACGAACCAGAACTGAAAAACATTTCAGGTTTCCGCGATTCTTTTGAAGAAAAACTGTTCTATAGCGCTCGTCCTTTTGTTGTTAAAAACCCTACTTGTTTACGCTGCCATAGTACACCGGAAGCTGCGCCAAGAAGTCATGTTTTAAGTTACGGTTCCGAAAATGGCTATGGATGGGAACTCAATAAAGTGCTAGGTACTCAAATCATTTACCTTCCTGCTAAAAAGGTATTTGATGATGCTAACCGTGCTTTTATATTATTCATTAGCTTATTTATTGTTATCTTCGCTGTAGTAATTTTATTAATTAATTATTTACTGAAACGCAATGTGCTACAACCCCTCAAACCAATGGCACAATTAGCGCAGAAAATGACTATGGCTCAAATTAGTTCTGAAGAAGCGGAAGAATTTGACCGCCAAAAGCTCACACCCATCGTTAAACGCAATGATGAATTAGGACAGATGGGGAGAGTTTTTCAACGCATGATGCATGAAATTTATGCTCGTGAACAACAAATGACGCAGCAATTACAAAAACTCAGAATCGAAATTGATGAAACAAGACGCGCGCGTCAAGTTGCAGAAATTGAGGGATCAGAATCATTCCAACAATTGCAAGAAGAAGCAAGGATTATGAGAAGTAAACGCAACAACGGGAATCAGTGAAGATGAGGGGGATGAGGGAGATGAAGAAGACAAATACTAATTACCCATTCCCCATTCCCCATTCCCCAATTACGAATTACGAATTACGAACTACTAATTACCATTGAGGTTTTATCGTGTCTGAAATAATTTCTGTGCATTCATTCCGTGGCGGAACTGGTAAATCAAACGTTACAAGTAATCTGGCTACTTTAATTGCTCGTTCTGGAAAGCGAGTAGGAGTTGTTGATACTGATATTCAATCTCCTGGTATTCATGTTTTGTTTGGGTTAGAAGAAGCACGCATTCGCTATACCCTGAATGATTATTTATGGGGACGTTGTGCGATTGAAGATGCAGTTTATGATGTGAGTTCTGTGCTTAAACAAAAACCATCTTTATTTAGCCGTCAGGGAAATATTTATCTCTTGCCTTCTAGTATTAAGATGAGTGATATTTCTCGGATTTTACGCGAAGGTTATGACGCGCGCTTGCTGAATGATGGTTTACGCCATTTAGTAAAGCGTTTAAAACTAGATTATCTATTAATTGATACTCACCCTGGTATTAACGAAGAAACTTTGCTTTCAATTATTCTTTCTGATACCTTGGTGTTGATTCTACGTCCAGATAAACAAGATTACCAAGGGACAGCCGTAGCAGTTGATGTGGCGAAGAAATTAGAAGTACCAAAAATGCTTTTAGTGGTTAACAAAGCACTACCATCTTTAAATTTTAATGAGTTACGGCAAAAAATCCAAAGTACCTACGCCACCCCTGTAGCTGGAATTTTACCTGTGAGTGAAGAGATGTTCAATTTAGGCAGTAGTGGCATTTTCAGCTTACAGTATCCCAATCATCCTTGGACAGAAACAATCAGTGCGATCGCAAAACAAGTTATGGGTACTAAAACAAAATCTATGGTGTAATTTATATCACTATTAACTTGAATAATATCATGCAAATTTTCCATCCCCGTAAGGGGTTCAAGCATGTTACCATCTTTCTCGATGCGTTACGCTATCGCTAACGCATCCTACAATTTAAGGTTTACTTTATATGGTAAGTCTTTAACTGAACAAGATACAGCAGATTCGATGTTTATAAGGTACAGCAACTAATTGAAAAAAGTAAAGAGTAATAAGTAAATTTCCTACTCATTACTCATTACTCATTACTCATTACTCATTACTCATTACTCATTACTCATTACTCATTACTCATTACTCATTACTCATTACTCATGATGTACCTCACTTACTTCAAAAGTGCTGTATTACTCATCTTCATCCCAATCATCATCTTCGCTCCAATATTGTCGCGGTGCGTCGCCGTGAATTTCTAAAATTTTGGCTTTTTTAATTTTGTTATCTAGTGGTTGAATGTCTTCTAATTGCACATTAAATTGCCAATTATCGCCAAAATCATAAAGATAAGTCATGCTTGTCCCCAGTTCTAATGGTAAATCACCAATACGGACTTGATCGGCAAATGGGGGTGATTCTGTATAGGGATGACCTATTGTACAAGTACGACCAAAACGGTCTTTATAACTAAATTCATATAGGTGATCGTAGTCGAAATCAAAAGCATCAAGAATTGTGCTAGCTAACCAGCTTAATTCTCTTTTGGCTGGGATAGCAATTCGTCGCCAAGATTTAGCAACCGATACTTTAAAAATATAAATACCATCAGTAAATCCTTGTTTGGGTAGGATTAAATTATTTTGCCATTCAGGAAAGAACGGCTGAAAATGAGGCTGTAATTGCCCAAAATTTATATTTATTTCTTCTTCAAATTTGCCTGTAATTCCTACTGGAAAGAGTAACCTAAACATCGCATCACCAAGGGGTAAACGTTCTACACTGGTAATGCGCCATCCCTTACCTTCTTGAGCTTTTGCTTGTTGAATGGTTAGTAATCCAAATAATTCTAATAAAGCAATATTATGCAGACCAGGATAATAGCCAAGAACTTGTTGGTCGTCATATTTAGCTAACTTTAAGCCTTGATCGGGAATCCGCGCCCAAAATTGAATACATTTAAATAAATTATTCCATGTATCTTGGCGCTCACCTAAAATTTCGTTATTTCCCCAAATTAACCAAGCTTCTAATAAGGTAAAATAACGTTCTGTAAAATTGAGCTTAGACCAAGATTCTAAAACAGCTTCATCTAATACTAAAAACTGTTTTCTACCTTGAGATTTAATTTGCACGATTCCTGAACTACGTAATAACAGATAAAGCCCATTGATGTAAGGATATGATTTTTGTACAGGACGTTTCAGTTTAGTATCAATTGGGTGGCTTAACTGTAAATTTAGTTCCGATAAGACTTTTAGTGGTAAAAGATGATTAACGCTACTGACTTCTACACCTTTTGGTTGGATAAAATCGATTAAAGATTGGAAGTCACGCAGAATTGTCCCTGGTTGATTTTCATCGATACTGAGTTCTGTGAACAGTGCTTGCTGTGACTCTGTAATATAAGGTAGTTCCTGATTTAGAGTCAGGTTGATGCTGGCAAATAAGTCTTCCATAATTCAAAAATTTAAATTGAATTAAAAAATTAAATTTAGTTTTTGGACTAGCACACAATTATTCGATATTTATACTACGAATGAATAATTAAACAAACTTCGGCAAAGATGAATGGTAATATTTTCGCTTGCTAGCTAAAAATTATCTGAACTTTGATATGAACAGTAACACTCGCTTACAGATGATTCTCGCTGATTCACCTGTAGGGATGATTTTAAGAGCGATCGCACCACTTCACCTACCTGACTGGTGGTTAGCAGGCGGTGCGGTGCGAAATACTGTTTGGCGGGCAATTTTTGGTAATGATTGCGCTTTAGTAATCAAAGACTTTGATATTGCATTTTTCGATATCCAAGGAAACCGTTCCCAAGAACAAGCAGCAAAAGCTATTCTCCAAGAACAGTTTCCTAACCAAGAGTTTGATGTCAAAAATCAAGCCAGTTTTGCCCGGTGGCGTGATGGCGAAAGAACCTACAATAGTACAGAAGACGGCATCGCCCAATGGTTACATACTGCAACGGCTGTAGGAGTGCGGTTAAATGCTCAAGGAGAATGGCAATTTTTTACCCCCTACGGTTTGGATGATTTATTTAATGGCATCATCCGCCCTACACCCGTAAATATTGATAATCATCATGCTCGTCAAAAAGCATCTAGTTTCTTACAAAAATGTCCTTATTTGCAACTAGCCTAGAGTAATTTTATTTGTTTTTATTGATAAAACGTAGGGTGTGTTGTCGCGCAGCGCAACGCACCATTCCCCCTTCCCCCTTCCCCCTTCCCCAATCCCCAGCCCCCAACCCCCCGAAAACGCACCGCGATCGCTACATTAGAAGAATATAAACAAAAATCATAATTAACCAAGAGCGATCGCATCTCACACACAATCATGACTCAAAGTGCTACTCTTTCTCAGAATCCCCTACTCAAGGGTGCTGGCTTACCTCCCTTTGCGGAAATCAAAGCGGAACAAGTAATCCCAGCCTTCAAGGAACTGTTAACAGAACTGGATTCCGAACTTACTGCTTTAGAAAAGAATGTACAGCCTACTTGGAGCGGTTTAGTAGAACCTTTAGACAAAATCTCAGACAAGCTGTCTTGGAGTTGGGGTATAGTCAACCATTTAATGGGTGTCAAGAATAGCCCAGAACTACGGGAAGCTCATGAAGCAGTGCAACCAGATGTGGTGCAATTTATCACCAAACTGGGTCAAAGCCAACCTCTTTACAATGCTTTTAAGGCTCTCCATGCTAGTGATGCTTGGAAGGGCTTAGAATCAGCACAGCAAAGAATTGTAGAAGCTGCGATTCGGGATGCGGAACTTTCTGGTGTGGGCTTAGAAGGAGAAGCAAAGGAACGTTTCAACGCTATTCAGATGGAGTTAGCAGAACTTTCGAGTAAGTTCTCTAACCATGTCCTCGATGCTACCAAAGCCTTTAGCATCACCCTCACCACCAAAGAAGAAATCGACGGCTTACCCCAAAGTTTACTGAGTTTAGCAGCCCAAGCCGCTCGTGCTGCTGGGGAAGAAAATGCGACACCAGAAAATGGCCCCTGGCGCATCACTTTAGATTTCCCTAGTTATGGCCCCTTTATGCAGCACAGCACCCGCCGGGATTTGCGCGAACAGCTGTACAAAGCTTTTATTAGTCGTGCTGCATCCGGCGAGTTAGATAATAATCCCCTCATTGACCGTATATTAGAATTACGCCAAGAACTATCTGGGTTACTAGGTTTTAACAACTTTGCGGAATTAAGCCTAGCTAGTAAAATGGCTCCCAATGTCGAAGCTGTGGAAGCACTGTTAGAAGAACTGCGTCGCGTTAGTTATGATGCAGCCGTTAAAGATTTAGCAGAACTCAAAGCCTTTGCCGCCTCCAAAGGTGCAAAAGAAGCTGAAGATTTAAAACATTGGGATATTAGCTTCTGGGCGGAACGTCAGCGAGAAGAAAAATTCTCCTTTACTGCGGAAGAATTACGCCCTTACTTCCCCCTTCCCCAAGTCCTCGATGGCTTATTTGGCTTAGTTAATCGCTTATTTGGCGTTACAGTCACCCCCGCCGATGGTCAAGCCCCAGTATGGCATGAGGATGTGCGTTATTTCCAAATAGCTGATGAAACAGGCGCTGCGATCGCCTACTTTTATTTAGATCCCTACAGCCGCCCCGCCGAAAAACGTGGTGGTGCGTGGATGGATGTCTGCATTAATCGTGGCAAAACTGCGGAAAATGGTAGCAGCAGCGTTCGTTTGCCTGTAGCATATTTAGTCTGTAACCAAACTCCCCCCATTGATGACAAGCCCAGCTTAATGACTTTCAATGAAGTGGAAACCCTCTTCCACGAGTTTGGGCATGGTTTACAGCATATGCTTACCAAAGTTGATTATACTGGTGCTGCTGGTATAAATAACGTCGAATGGGATGCAGTCGAACTACCCAGTCAGTTTATGGAAAACTGGTGCTACGAACGCCCCACTTTGTTTGGCATGGCGAAGCACTATGAAACAGGTGAACCGCTACCAGAGCATTATTACCAAAAGCTGATCGCAGCCCGCAACTATATGAGTGGTAGTGCGATGTTACGGCAACTCCACTTTAGCAGTGTCGATTTAGAACTCCACTCTCGCTATCGTCCTGGTGGCGCTGAAACCCCTGCTGATGTCCGCCATCGCATAGCCAAAACTACCACCGTTATACCCCCATTACCAGAAGATGCTTTCTTATGTGCATTTGGGCACATCTTTGGCGGTGGTTATGCGGCAGGTTACTACAGCTACAAATGGGCGGAAGTTTTGAGTGCTGACGCTTTTGCTGCTTTTGAAGAAGTTGGACTGGAAGACGAAGCTGCGATTAAAGCTACAGGTAGACGCTACCGTGATACAGTGCTGGCGCTGGGTGGTAGCAAGCACCCAATGGAAGTATTTAAAACCTTCCGGGGACGTGAACCGAGTACCGCGCCTTTGCTGCGACACAATGGTTTAGCGGCGACAGCTTAAGGAGTTAAATCAAGAGGGTGCGTTAGCCTTGGCGTAACGCACCCTACTGGACTGACACGCCTAAAATGAGGCATTATACCAATTTGAAAAAAGAATACGACAGATTGTAGGGGCACGGCACGCCGTGCCCTCTGGAATATATTGATGCGTCGCGAACATTTTTTGATTTTGTATCACTATGAAAGAAGCCAGAAGAATTGGGGGATTCTCCCCCAAACCCCCGATTGGGTGACGGTTGCGTCCCCCAAACCCCCTCCAAAATTATTGTTCGGTTTTTTGTTGAGTAATACCAATTGGAAAAAAGAAGGCGACAGATTGTAGGGGCACGGCGTGCCGTGCCATCTAGAATATATTGATGTGTTGCAAACATTATTTGAATTGGTCTTAGATTTGATGAAATGAATTTTTGCTATTGCACCAAAATTAGCTGTGTCAGTCCACTACTTTTATTAGGAACTGCTGATTTAAGCCCTAGCGATACCCGTTTTTATGTCTCAGGATAGTCAGTTTATTTAATTAAGAGATATTAAATTGAAAAATTAATTCAAATAGTAAAGTCATGGCAACCGAGCAAGAGCTTCAATCTCTTTTTAATACCTTAGATATCGATCAAGATGGCAAAATCTCCATTAATGAGCTTTTTTTAAGCCCTGGTTTAAGTGCAATCATCTCAGCTGAAACAGGTGTTAGTAGCCCCCAGGAATTGCTAGCTATGCATGGAGATAAAGACGGTAGTATCTCCTTTGAAGAGTTAAAGGAAGTAGTTAAGAAAGCAAGTAATTTAACCTAGTAGACTGCCAACCCAAAAATGCTGGGTGAAGCCTGGGGAATGGGGAAAGGTAAAAGGGTAAGGGATAAAAAACCTTTCCCCCTTACCCCTTAACCTTTATCCTGCTCAGTTACCTTGGCGAACCACTAGTAGTCCAAAACCTAATACCCAAAATCCCTCTCTAGCCGACGCTTTGAGGGATTTGTAATTGTGGAAAGGGAGTAGGAGCGATCGCTCTTACTCGCCCCTGCCAAAAAAGCGATAGTATATTTTTGAGTTGGAAGTCCCTTAAACGATGCGATTGACAATTGTCCATACTTCCCCATCTGAGCGGACATGGGGAACTGAGATTGTCTTGAAGCCAGTAATAAATGGTTTGTAATAAACCTGCCAATAGATAGGGCTGAGTTGATCGGCGCAAGATTTTAATAGGCGGATTTCTTGGGCTAGTTCTCCAGCAAGTTGATTAATCCGTTGAGCATGAACTTGCGCCACGTTTCTAGCTTCTTCTAGCTGCTGTTGTAGGGTAAGTTCTTTGGAGTCGATTTGCCAACGTGCTAACTCAGCTTGTTTTTGTTCTAGCTGCAATTCTAAGGCTGCGATCGCATCATCTATTCCTTTGAGTTCCACAGCTAAATGGGAATTTTCCCTAGCAAAGCGACGGTAAGCTTCAGCTATGGCGATGGGTGAATCATTCTCGCTCAACACTACATTATTAATAGTGAGGGCAGCACGTTCCTGGTGGAGAGCCTGAATTTGTTGGCTAAGTGCTGCTATTTCTGAGATAATCTGCTGCATAATTCCTATTTATCCTTCATTAAGGCTGCTTGCACCTTGGTTATCCAAAGAAAGCGATCGCACATCAGCTGTAATTCCTACTGTTTGCCAAGCAGTTTGCATTGCTGCTGCTACAGCCTGGGAATTTTGTGCATCTGCTAAAGCCAACAACGTCGGCCCTGCACCACTAATCACCATGCCATAAGCACCAGCAGCTACAGCAGCTTGATTCACCGCATCGTAACCAGGAATCAAAGCTTTACGATAAGGTTGATGTAACTTATCTTGCAAAGCCGTCTTTAACCATTCTCCCTTACCAGTTGCCAAGCCCCGCAACAATAAACCCAAATGAGCTGTATTGAAAATTGCATCTGCACGGCTGAACTCTGTGGGGAGAACCCGCCGCGCTTCTTGAGTTGAAAGTTCAAAATCAGGAATTGCTACCACTGGCACAACATTTTCATCCCAAGGAACATCACAAATTTCCCAACCTTCAGCACTGGTAGCAGCTAGACGACATCCCCCCAATAAAGCGGGAACAACATTATCAGGATGTCCTTCCATTGCGATCGCTAATTCCATCACCTGCAACTGCGAAAGTGGTTCCCCAGCCAGTTGATTAGCCGCAACTAAACCACCAACAATTGCTGTCGCGGAACTACCTAAACCCCGCGCCAAAGGTACACCTAAATCAATCTCAATTTTCACACTCGGCGGTATCTGCTCTATATGTTGATATAACTTGACAAAGGCTTGATAGAGCAGATTACTTTCATCAGTGTTTACCCCTTCTGCTTCTTTACCTGTAACGTGAATAATTAACCCGCCTGCATCCAGACGCGTAAACTTAACTTTGTTATACAGCGTTAAAGCTGCACCAATGCAGTCAAAACCAGGCCCTAAGTTAGCAGTGGTGGCGGGAACAGTAACAGTGACACTAGAAACAACAGACATCTGCAAATCTCACTAATCGCTCAATAAGCATCCCATGTCATTTGTCATTTGTCATTGGTTATTGGTTATTGGTCATTTGTCATTTGGGGTTTGGTAATTGACCTCAACTCATTTGCGACTAAACGCCCTAAATCATAGACTGCTTGCAGAAGTCGGAGAAAGGTTTTGTATTTTCCCTTTCCCCTTTCACCTTTTCCCCTTCCCCTTTCACCTTTCCCCTTTCCCCACCCCTATGCGATCGCGCATTTGACCGCTTAATTGTACTCAATAAAATCTTTACGGAAAATAATTTCTTATCTGTGTAGTTACTAGTATCAATTCCCAAAGCATTGACTTTTGGGCAAAAAAAACTTACGTCTGCATCATGCAGCGTACGAAAAACAACTTAGAATATACCGAAATTTACGGTTATTTCTACTTTAACTCTCAGGGTGCATAAAAGTTTATCAGTCAATCTATAGGGAATCAACAGCCAAATACCGTGATGTCAAACGATTTTGAGCAGCCTGAAGTTAATCTCCCAAATATGGGAACAGGTAAGTATTTAACACCATTTCAGCGTAAACAGCTGCAAAAAAATTTACAAGATGATTTGTCTGAGTCTTATCATCAGCGAATCGAAATTATGTTGTTGGCGGATGAGGGCAAAACTCAAACCGAAATTTGCCAGATATTAAAATGTTCTCCGGCGACAGCACGACATTGGATGCATATTGCCCGTACTGGGATGGCGCATCAATGGCAAGATTGCCCTCTAGGTCGTCCAAAAGCAATTAATCAGGAATATTTGGAACGCTTACAACAGTTACTTTCTCTAAATCCTAGGGATTGTGGCTATGGGTTTAGACGCTGGACAGTCAATTGGTTGCGAAAGCATTTAGCGAAAGAATTGGGAATAGATGTGAGCGATCGCCATCTTAAACGCGTCCTCAAACAAATGGGGTTATCAACAGTCCCCAAACCTACTTTATCTCAGAGTGAACATACAGAGAAAACAGCAGGACAAAAAATCTTGATTTCTGACCTTAAATCCGAAAAATCACGTACTTTTACGGGATTTTTTCTTTGGGAATCAGAAAAATAAATACGCAAAAAAAGTAAGTACTAGTTCAGAATTTCATGGCGCAATATATCTCAGAGTCGCTGTCTGTGCAGCAACTATGCAGTGTCTTGGGTGATTCCCTCTCCTCAGAAGACTTACAGCACTGCCTTCAACAAGTTAAATATCTTACTCCCAAGGTAGGAAAATTTTGGCAAGGAACAGATGTTGAACCAGGTATCTACATTGTACTTGCAGGTAAAGTCAGATTACTCGATGATGCGGGTGAATTGATTGCAACCTTGGAAGTAGGACAATCATTTGGGGAATTTACCTTGTTTCGAGAGGCTGGTTTTCAAGCTTATGCCGCCAGAGCCAGTGTTAATTTACACCTGGCTTTTCTTGGCGATGCAGCCCTGTCACCATTGATAGACAAGTTTCCGCAAATTTACGCACATTTACTTACCCAAGCACAAGCAAAAAATTCCCTCTTTGTTAGGTCTGACAGTGAAACCCCATCTCCCCAGCTTGTTGAACAGCCAAGCGTCACAAGTTCTTCCCCACCACCAGCCAGTAATTCCCAGAAAAAGATTAGCAAAGCCTACTTTCCCAACCCTACACAAAGAGTCGGGCATTTATGGCAACGCGTCACCAAAAGCTATCCATATTTTGCCCAACAGAGTGCCTCAGATTGTGGTGCAGCTTGTTTGGTGATGGTGTCTCGTTATTGGGGAAAGCGCTTTAGTGTCAATTTTGTGCGAGATATTGCCAATGTTGACCGCAACGGTGCATCTCTGCGCGGATTGTCAATTGCAGCCGAAAGTATCGGATTTAACACCAGACCCGTAAAAGCTAGTCTCGACCAATTAGCCAAGCAAATATTACCTGCGATCGCTCACTGGGAGGGCAAACATTATATAGTTGTCTATGAAATCACCAAAAAATATGTCATAGTTGCAGACCCAGCCATTGGTCAGCGTACCCTCACTCACCGGGAATTTAAAGCAGATTGGACTGGATATGCGCTACTACTGCAACCCACAGCCCTGTTAAAAGATAGGGAAGAGAGTACAACACCCTTTTGGCAATTTTTTGAGTTAATTAAACCTCACGGCTTGGTGTTGCTAGAAGTATTTTTAGCTTCCTTATTTATCCAAATTTTTGGACTAATTACCCCCTTATTTACCCAGTTTATTCTCGATAGAGTGGTAGTGCAGCGTTCTGAGTTAACTTTAACGGCTGTGGGTTTAGGATTGCTAATTTTTAGTTTATTTCGAGTAGCACTAACAGGTTTACGTCAATATTTACTAGACCACACAGCCAACAAGCTAGATGTCGCTTTAATTGTCGGATTTATCCGTCATACCCTACAACTTCCTTTAAGTTTCTTTGAAACTCGTTATGTTGGAGATATAATTTCCCGTGTCCAAGAAAACCGCAAAATTCAAAGCTTTCTTTCTGGTGAGGCATTATCAATCCTCTTAGATTTACTCACTGTATTTATCTATGTAGGATTAATGTTTTGGTACAGTTGGAAAATGGCATTAGTTTCCTTGGTAATTGTACCACCATTCTTTTTGCTGGCGTTGATTTCCACACCATTTTTAAAGAAGATTTCTCGGGAAATATTTAGTGCTTATAGCCAAGAAAGCAGTTATCTCATTGAAGCTATTTCTGGGGTGCGGACAATTAAATCTACAGCCGTAGAACAAACAGTACGTTGGCATTGGGAAGAGTTATTGCACAAGGCAATTAAAACGGGTTTTTCTGGACAAGTTATTAGCAATCGCTTGCAAATTTTTAGTAATGCAATTCAAGCAATTGCCACTACAGTTTTACTATGGTTTGGGGCACATTTAGTAATTCAGAATCAGTTAACGATTGGACAGCTTGTGGCATTTAATATGCTGTTAGGGACTATTATTGCTCCTTTTCAACGTTTAGCAGTATTGTGGAACCAATTACAAGAAGTTTTCATTGCAATGGAACGCATTAATGATGTATTAGATACAGAGCCAGAGGAAAATTCGCAACATCAAATCAAACAAAGCTTACCTTTAATTCAAGGTAATATCCGGTTTGAAAATGTCACCTTTCGCTATAACTTAGAAAGTGATACTAATGTGATTGAAAATTTGAGTTTTCACATTAAATCAGGGCAAATGGTAGCATTAGTAGGTCGCAGTGGTTCGGGTAAAACTACGATTTCTAAGTTAGTTTTAGGCTTATATCCCCCTAGTGATGGGAAAATATTAATTGATGGATGTGATATTACCAGTATTTCCTTACGTTCCTTACGTCAACAGGTTGGAGTGGTTGACCAAGATACCTTTTTATTTGGTAGTACGATTCGGGAAAATATTAGCTTAGGACATCCAAGCACAAAATTAGAAGACATCATCGAAGCAGCTACTTTAGCTGGTGCTGATGAGTTCATTAAAAAGTTACCAATGGGTTATGAAACTCAAATCGGGGAAGGTGGAGGGATGTTGTCAGGAGGACAAAGGCAAAGAATTGCCATAGCTAGAGCCTTATTAGGTAAGCCCCAATTGTTAATTTTTGATGAGGCAACTTCTCATTTAGATACAGAATCAGAAAGAATTATCCAGAAGAATTTTAATACAATTCTTAAGGGAAGAACTACCTTAGTAATTGCCCATCGTCTTTCAACAGTCAGAAATGCGGATTTGATTTTGGTCTTAGATAAAGGTGTGTTAATTGAAAGTGGAACTCACCACGAGTTGATGAGAAACCGTGGGCATTATTTCTATCTCAATCAACAACAATTAGATACATCAGCCTAAATTGAGCATCTCTAAAAATCAAGCATGATATTTTCAAATATTTGATTTTTGAGAAAAACTTAGTATATCTTTATTCCCAGTTTAATTTCTAATACTAATTACAAAAATATTGATGCAAATATATTTTTCGTAGAGGTTTAGCATTGCTAAAACCTCTACCAATATCTTTGTCTCATTATTAAATTGAAATAGTCTCAGCAAGCATTTTCTCCAAATCAAACCGGATGGCTATAGGACAATACAGTTCAGTTAAGAAAACTAATTGACAACAAAACCAAAAAACTAGTTACTCAACAAAAAAACAGAACAATAATTTTGGAGGGGGTTTGGGGGAGAATCCCCCAATTGAGCTAGCTTTTTCCACAAGTGGCAAATCAATTACTATGTTTTTAGCATAACTGTATTGGGCTATAGAATTGCCATAAATTGCAAATTTAAAACAAAAAAGACCTTATGTCCGAGATATTCAACAGCGAAGTAGCAAACACCATCAATGACTACGAAAAGCAAGACAAATCAACTGCAAACATAAATAAGTTGCCTGATGATTGGTCTGAATATACTAAAGATTTGCTTGATGAATTACCCCAACTTTGGACAAGGGGAATGCTGTATTTTTTGCTCAGTTTTATATCTATTTCTCTGCCTTGGGCAATGCTATCTAAGGTAGATGAAACTGGTACAGCTAGGGGAAGACTTGAACCAAAAGGTAAAACATTTAAGTTAGATAGTGCAGTACCAGGAACGGTAACTTCTATCCCCGTTAAAGAAGGAGATTTAGTCAAACCTGGAGAACCTGTAATGATATTAGATGCAGAATTAGTTAAGTCTGATTTGCGCCAAAGTAAGGAGAAATTAGAAGGACAATTAAACAGGCGATCGCAATTAAATCTGCTGAAAAATCAAATCATCGTCTCTTTAGCCACTCAACGCCAACAAAACCAGGCTCAAGAGTTAGAAAAACAAGCCCAAATTGAGCAAGCACAGCAAAATTTAACGGCTTTAAAAAACTCCTACGAAATTCAACAAACCGAAAAAATTACCCAAGTTAATCAAGCAAGACAAACTATTGAACAAACTCAAACGGCAAATAAATTATTAGAAAATAGTCTAGCCAGCGCCCAAAGAGAAGTAGAACGCTACAACCAACTTCAACAAGCCGGTGCTATTCCCGAAATTAATGTTGTTGATAAGCAAGATATCGCCAAAGACAGGCAGAGATTATACGAACAAAGCAAATCAGATATCAAACAAGCTAATCTCCGCCTAGCCGAACAACAAAGTAGTTATCAGCGCACAATTCGCCAAGCCAAGGCAGAAATTGAACAAGCATATTTACGCTTAAAAGAACAAAAACGCAGTTATCAAGCATTAACTCATTCTGGAAAACTAGCAGTACTTAAAAGTGAGGAACAATTAAAGAACTTAGACACAGAAATGACAACGTTACAAGCAGAAATTGCTCAAGCTAATAGTCAAATAAACAGCTTGCAATTGCAATTACAGCAACGAGTCTTAAAATCTCCCATTGCTGGGAGAGTATTTCAACTCCCAATTCAGCGTCCAGGTGCAGTTGTTCAGCCTGGAACAATGGTTGCGGAAATTGCTCCCGAAAATTCACCGTTAATTCTTCGCGCACAAATGCCCACATCTGAAAGTGGTTCTTTACGCAAAGGATTGCCTGTGAAACTTAAATTTGATGCCTATCCTTTCCAGGATTATGGAATTATTGAAGGCGAGTTATTAGATATTTCCCCAACCACATCAGAAATCGATACACCTAATGGAAAAATCGCTGCATATAATTTAGAAATTGCCCTGAAAAGTAATTGTATACCTAGTAAAAATAAATGTACACCTTTACGTCCTGGCGATACAGCAACCGCAGAAGTAATTGTGCGTCAGCGTCGGATTATTGACTTTTTACTAGACCCATTCAAACAGTTACAACAAGGAAGCTAAAACTTAGTAGCTCATCCGATATTTGTGTAACCGTCAGTTATTTGTGGAGCAAAATTATGTCACAAACCATCACAATCAGCAACCAAGATATTCTACATATTGTCAAACAATACCGCCAAATTCCTGATTTAATTGAAAAGATTATTACCCATAAGATAATTGAAACCACCGTATCAGAGATAGGGATTCAAGTAGAGACTGAAGAACTGCAAGAAGCAGCAGATAATTTCCGTTTAATGAATGCCCTAGAAACATCTGAAGATACTTGGAAATGGTTGGACAAACACGCTTTATCGTTAGATGATTTTGAAGAGTTAGTTTACCATAATTTACTAGCTAATAAATTAGCTCAACATCTGTTTGCAGATAAAGTTGAACCCTATTTTTTTGAAAATCAACTAGAATATGCTGGTGCAGTTATATATGAAGTTATCTTGGATGACGAAGATTTAGCAATGGAGTTATTTTATGCGATTAAAGAAGGCGAAACTAGTTTTTATGATGTAGCTCACCAATATACCCAAGATTCAGAACTACGTCGCAAATGTGGATATCGAGGAAAAGTTAATCGTCAGGATTTAAAGCCAGAAATTTCTGCTGCTGTGTTTGCTGCTAATTCTCCCCAACTTCTTAAGCCGATTATTACTTCAAAGGGAGTACATTTAATTATGCTTGAAGAGATTATTCAACCGGAATTAAGTGAGAAGTTACGTTATCAAATTATGTCAGACTTTTTTGTTGAGTGGATAAAGCAGCAAATGAATAAGTTTGAAATTATTAAATTTTTAGAATAAAATTTAAAATTAAAAATTCGGATTTATCTTGTAAATCCGAATTTTGTTGGAAGATTAAGGCTACTAGTTCTTGTCCGTTAGATTATTTCTTTTTCTGATTAACAATAACTAGCTTAAACTGCATAAACTATGGTTTGATCTGATACAGGACAGATTATTGTAGACTTTCTACAAGTACCAGTGACACATATGACTGGTATAGCACCACCAAATATTTGTTCATCCTCTCCACTTAGCTCTTTCATAAAGCTTTCTGAATCGCTAAATAAATCAGCACCAGTAAGGTTTAGATTCATCAGGTCATGTACTTTGATATTAGCCATTAGATTTTACCTTCAACGATGTTTTAAGTTTACTGATAAATCAAATCATTTCTGCTTGATTTATATTCCTATGATATCTGTCAAAATTACTAAAAACAATAAAAACAAGATGGTTTTCAAGACATAAAAATTACACTTTTGCTACTATTAAAGCCAGTAGTAGTCTCGTTATTTAGAAAAAATGCCAGTATTACAAGTTTGGAAATAAATCACTTTTGTCACTATTATTGTGCAAGTTTAAAAAAATATGAAAATACTGCTTATTATTTGTAACTGTTAGAGAGACGTTATGTTTAATTCTCTACATTCATCTAGGGAGAAGTCTATTAGCTAAAAATATCAAAAATCAGCACAAGATTTTCTTGTGCTGATAGATGAAAATTTCTGTTTTAATTACAAGTTGCAGAGAAGAATGATGTTGTTCACTCTAAAATCAGAATAGAAGGTAAAGATTCGGGATAGGCTAAACGTAATAACTGGTAACCTAAGCCTGCACTTCCTTGGAAAAAGTTAGGTCTTAAAATAGAACTTGATAAATGAGATGACAAAGCATATTGGCCACTTTGTTTTGCTTTTTTTACTACCGATGTAGACTGTTGTCTAGTAATTTTTAGCCATTCTTGTTTGTTGAGTTTTTGGGATGCTAAGACAAACAGTTCTGCTCTACCCATATATCCACAGCAGAGATTGTCTATATCTGTACTGGGTACTCCATAATTGTAGGTAGTTTCTAAAGCTAGATTAATCTCAGATAAAGTTTCTTCTGTCTGTATAATCGATAAACCACCTAAACGAGCTAATCCAATTCCAGCGCTTCCATGACACCAACTATGCAAGAATTCGATAGCAGTTTTCTGTTCTGAGAAATGGAAATTATGTGAGTTTTGAGATGATTTTTCAAAGATGCTACGTTCATATTCAATAGCCTCTTTTGCAGCTACTAAAAAAGCTATTTCTCCTGTAGCAGCGTATAATCGTAATAGAGAAAGAGAAATGCCTGCTACTCCGTGAGAAAAACCAGTTAAATATTTTTTACTATCTATTGTTAACCATGCTTTAGAGGTAGCAGCACTTTGCTGAGATAATAAATGATGACCACAAGCAACTGCTATATCTAATATCGTTTGCTCGCCAGTTTGATAATAAAGAGTTAATAAACCTGGAATTGCTCCTGCTATTCCCCACATAATATCCAGCTTTTTGTCAGTAGCAATTACCTCTTTTGTCAGTAGTTTTGCGGCTACATAAGCGTCTTCTATCAGGCTTGATTCTTGTAAAATATCACTAATTTTACATAAACAATAGATAATACCACCGATACCCAAGATACCAAATTCTGACTGCTGTATTTCCTGACAAGGTTCTGCTTTTTTTAGCGATTTATGGAAATTTGATAAAGCAGCTAATGCTACTTCTTTAAATTCTTTTTTACCTGTATTTTTGGCTAAGGCAGCTAGAAACAAACTCACTCCAGCACGCCCTTGGTATAAAGAATTATCTAACGGCTTGATTTGGTAGCGATTAGGCTTAAACATATAATCGAAATTAATCCAGTTACACCCGTTAGAGTTGCAAATCGCATTGGAGACAAGACTATTGCCAATTTCTACAGCTTCTTGTAGGAATTCTTCAGGAGTAAGTGATTCAAATTGAGGAAAATTCCCTTGTAAAGCAGTATTGTTATTTGACAAATGAGCAAACTTGGCATCAAAACTCAACCGAATTAACTTAATTTGTAGTGCTAAGTCCTGTTCATTAAGATTTTTTAGTTTAGTAATTAACCTTTGGTAACTCGATGTTTGAAAAAAGTGCTTGATTGGATAGTCTAGTTCAAATTTTAAGTCATCACTATTACAGCATACAGAGAAATAGGGAATATCTTGCTGTAGTAAATGCTTCGTTTCTGCTTGCCAAATTGCCCAAGTTTCTGGATTTGCTTCAACTTTTAGCAAAGAACGGCTAAAAGTATCAATTAAGCTATTAATTACAATGCTATATTCTAGTCCATTACGTAAAGATTGAGGATTGAGACTGTTTTTAGCGACGATAGCATATAGTATGGATGGATGAGGGATAAATCGAGATTTTAATGATTTGATAGTTGATAGAGGGCTATATTGACCCAACAAAGTTTCTTTATTTTTGATGAATAAGCGGTATATCTCCTCAAAACCAGTGACAATTTCCTCTACATAGTTCCTGGGCGAAACAGGTTTACCTTCTAAAATTACTGCATTAGTACCAGAAGGAATAATTGCTGTTTTAGAAGTTAGATGCATTCCATCTGTATTAATAAATTTCCACTCTCTAGAAGCATTAACTTGTTGGGGATAAATATTGCCTAATACACTAGAATCTTGAGCATTGGCTGAGAATGTATTACCTTCCCAAGCAGGTAAAAATCCCGCTTTTAGAATAGAATATTGAAACCAGTCTTCTGATTCATCATTGCTTTTAACTATAGGATGCATTAAGATGTCAGCATCAATCAGAATTGGATATTCAGAATTGGCGATCGCATTTTCGGAACCACAGTCTTTAGCACCTAATACAAACAGCAGTGATAATAACATTCCTGCTCTTTTATAAAAGTTTTTGACTGCGGCTTGATTCTCACAAGGTTGGTGAGCAATAAATTCAACCCAGCCATATTCTTGTCGTTGAATAATTTTGGTGGTTTTAAATGGTAAAGATATTCCTTGTTGATTACACCAATCTAGTAAATTATTAAAAGCTACATCTAAGCTCAAATCTTTAGGTTTATAGACAATTTTGACCCCTGAATCAAAGGTAATGGCTAAAAGGCTGCGTCCACCACGATGACGGTTTGAGAGAGATGTTTCTATTTCTTGGACTTTTCCCAGGGTTGTATCTTCAGAGAAAGTCT
This sequence comes from Tolypothrix sp. PCC 7601, assembly GCF_025677855.1. Lineage (NCBI taxonomy): Bacteria > Bacillati > Cyanobacteriota > Cyanophyceae > Nostocales > Tolypothrichaceae > Tolypothrix > Tolypothrix sp. PCC 7601. Next base: position 8,693,356 of record NZ_CP064879.1, on the reverse strand, counting down.
GCTCAATTTCTGAGATATCAGCTTGTAACCATTGGATAAATTCAGTGGTATTAGTTACCCAAAAATTAATATTGATGGCAATTAGTCTTGCTAAAACGGGGTAACGTTCAAAAAACTTTAATCCTCCATCTTCAAGAATATTTTGAATGAATTGAACATACAGAATTCGACTGTCATTTTCTTCTATATGATTATCTTGATTTGAGCGCAATTTATCAAACTCAAATAATAATGTTTCGGTACCTAAACTTACTAGTTGTTGCAGTAAGCTATATTCTAAGGTTAAATATGCTTTTTTACTTAATAATTCTAAATCATGATTTGCAGATAATGCTGCCGATAATTTACGGCGTGCTACCAAGATAAATGGAAAATAAAAATCTTCAAAAGGTAAAGGTTTTTGGGAATCAAGGGGTAATTTTTCTGCTGCTTCTAGATTTAGTAAAGATATACCACTTTCAATTAATTCTTTTAGGGTTTCTGCCCAAACTGGTAATTTATCATCTTTACCAAAATCTGCTGTTACTAACAAGGGACGCACGGTATTTAAATCTAATCCATCCCAATGAAGACGTTGTTTTAGCTTTTCTTCTCCGCCAATTGCTTTACACCAATTTTGCAGACGTTTTTCAATTAGGTTTTGATCAAGTTGCTGAGAATTTATATTTTGATAACCTTTAGTATTGAGGTTTTCAGACAAGAAAGTAGCGTTAATAACTATTTGGGATATTTTTGAGTCAGATATTTTCATTTTATTATTCTCGATAAAATTCAGTGAAATAATTGTTAGTTACATTCGCTAAGATACTGCTAAGACTTGGTAAATATCTTCAGAGTTAGCATTGAGATGAACACGTTCTAAATCAATTCCTAGCTGCAAAAATTGCTCTTGAATTGCTTGTATCCGTCTTTGAGGGGAATTATCTCCTTGATACCAAGCGGTGATTAAACCATTGGCAATTATCTGACAGCGATTCATCCCAAAACTTTCTTGTTCGGCAAACTTTTGATTTGGTTCTTCTGCTAAACCTAAACCTGGTGCTAGTTCCTTGGTGAATAGAGGAATTTCTGATTTAAAGTGTTCACGATTTTCCAGATAAATCCTATTTAATGATTTGCTCAAGACTTCATAATCACTTTTGTCGAAATACAAGACTCCAGAATCGTAGCGATTATAATCTTTGGGATGGTACAAAACTTTAAATTGAAAAGGTATATTTATCTGATTTAAATGCTGTGTTATGTTACCCATGACAGCAATAGCACCTGCTGGGGTGAGATTGAAATATATCCGCACAATCTGTAGATTTCCTGCACTATGGCGAGATAATCCAGCATTACCAACTGCCATGTAAAAGCCGTTTTGGACAATATTTTTTGGCATTTTAATCGGAACTAAATCACCAACAACAGCAGATGTATGAGATGGAGGTAAATGTTTATCCCGTTGAATGTACAGCTTCAAACTACCCTTGCTAACTATTAATCTAACATCACTCTGTTCTTTTAATATTGACCATCCTGACTGAAAATATCCCTCTCCAGAATTACTTTCGTGCAACTGTTTATAAAAAACTACATCTACCCCTAAAACTGTATTATTTTCTAAATCTAAGGGTAAATTATTGTTTTTTTTATCTGCTGCTAGTTCACTTCGCATTGAACCGTTGTAATAAATACCATAAAGAAAACTTCGCAATTGTAAACTGAGATATTTTTGCTGCATTTCTACAGAAAATTTTTGAAAGCGTTCAACAGCTTCAGCAGGTACTTCTAAGGGTTGATAATCTGGATGGCGAATGGAAAAATCAGAGCGAATTTCAATATTTTTAACAATATCTTCCAGAACATTGACTAAGCGCTGATTGATATTAGGATGAAGCTGAGTTTGAGGAGAATTAAGTAATTGCATAATGATTGAATGATAAAAAGTCTATTAAGCAGTTAAAGCAGTTTGCTGAATTAATTCGCTTGTACCAATCGCACCAAAAATTGTTGGTATAGACTGTTCTGGACGACATAATAAACTTTTAGCAACCTGAAGCATGGCAATACCTGTATTGCCAAAAGATTTTTGATACTGAATCATTGCTTGAATTCCTTGAATCAAAGCAAAACCCGTAAATTGCATCACACGCAGCAAAAAATCAGGACGGTGTTTTAAAATTTCTGGGAATGTCTGCAAATAAACTTGGGTTAATGTCGCAATTGAAGGCTGAAGTTTTTCTAGGGGAGTCATCGCTAAACTTAGAGATTCTTCCAGACTCAAAGATTTACTGATAACTAAGCTACCCAGCCATAATTGGACGTAGCTGCTAATTAGTGTTCCTAAATCAAATGCGGGATCTCCCCAAGCAGAACGTTCCCAATCAATTATGCGGATAATATTGTTAGTTGATTGCTGCCAATTTTGATGAGCTAATATATTATTTAACTTGAGATCATTGTGAGTTAAACAACAAGGAATTACAGCATTACTCAAATCCTTCAAAGCTGTTCCTAAGCTATCAAAACGTTGATATAAGGCAAAAAACTTTAAACCATCAGCAGGTACTAAACCAAAAATTTCTGGTTCTATTATTTCTAAATACTGAACCATTCTTCTTACTTGTTCTGTGTAAGAATCATCTGAACCAACCGAGAAGAAAGCCTGATATTCTTGATGGTTGAAAGTATGACGATGAATATTAGCTAAGAAATTACCTATTGCTGCAGCGATTTTACTATCAAAAATTTTCTCTTTGGTGTAAAATTCTATTAAATCTTGATAATCGTCTAAATATCTTGCTACCAGAATGGAATTTTCTGCATCATAATGCAGTATTTCTGGTAGAGAAGGGCGAAGATGATTTAATTCGGGAAATTTTTGTACAAATTCTTGAATGCGCCACTCACTTAAAAATTCTCCCGATGCTTTCCCTTCGTGATTATGCCGTTCTTGCTTGACTAACAGCTTTTGATGATTTGGCAGTGTTAGTAATAAATTAAAATTTTTAGCAGATTTTAACTCTATGTCAATCTGGTTTGTTTCGCTTGGAGAACAAAGGTTATGTCTAGCTAAATAATCGCAGACATTCTGAGAATTTAATAAAAAGGTCATGGGTAACTGAAAAATATCAGATTTTGCATTTAGCAGATTACTGCTGTTAATTACTATCTTCTGCAAGGATTTGATATTTTTCTAGAATTGTGAAATTCTAAAAGTGACAAAAAAAATCTAGTTTGAACATATTATTTTGGGTAATTTACCTAGAAAATATCTTCATGAGTAGAGATATTGATTATCTAGAATGATTACTATAATATTTATGTCCTATTTTGATGCGATCGCACTTCATACCACCTCAGATATAGGGTTTAGCATTGCTAAACCCCTACACAAAATCTAGAATTTTGGTGAATTAGTATTAATTCTTCATCTTAGTCATTTACGCTAGGTTTTGGCATAAACCTTGCCATGAAAATCTGTCTTTCCCATGCCCTATGCCCATTTTCAAGCTAGCTTTTTTGCTGTTGATAAATTTGTTTAAACTGTTGTTGCTGAATCTTATGATCCACAATGGGGTCAGGATAACCCACCGCACGGCGTTCTAGTGGTGTGATTTTACCAGTTACTAAATATTCAGTATCTATAGACCGCAATTCTGGCAACCATTGGCGGATATATTCGGCATCTGGATCGAATTTTTGGGCTTGGCTAGCTGGGTTGAAAATGCGTATAGGTTTAGGGTCCATGCCACTAGAAGCACTCCATTGCCAACCACCATTATTGGCAGATAAGTCCCCATCAATCAATCTCTGCATAAAATATTTTTCTCCCAATTGCGGACTGATTAATAAATCTTTAGTCAGGAAACTAGCAACAATCATCCGACAACGATTATGCATCCAGCCGCTTTCGTTTAATTGGCGCATGGCTGCATCGACAATGGGGTAGCCTGTTCTGCCTTCACACCAAGCTTGATAATGTTCTTCGTTGTTTTCCCAAGGAAAGCTTTTGAAGGCTTCGCGGTAAGCACCCTCAGCTAATTCCGGGAAGTGATACATAGCATGTTGATAAAATTCCCGCCATGCTAGTTCTTGTTGCCATGTGCGGATGCTGGTTGTGGTTTCGTCGCTACGGCTATTTTCTAGCGTTTCTAGGGTAGTTTGCCAAACAGTGCGAATGCCGATCGCGCCAAATTTGAAAGCTGCACTCAGCTGTGATGTACCATCGATAGCCGCCGGAAAATTCCGCTGTTCCTGGTATTCATTAATCGCACTAGCGCTAAATTCCTCTAACCTTTCTTGCGCTGCGGCTTCTCCTGGGGGAAGAACTAATCCGCCATCCCAAATAAATCCTAAATCTTTGGCGGTTGGTAGTGGTATTGCTCCAGTTTGCTGGGCAATTTCTTGTTCAATAGCTGTTAACCCTTCGGCATTTTGCAGAGTTTCTACTGGTTTAGCTTTGGGTTTGCTAATCCAATTTTTCCAGAAGGGGGTATAAACAGTGTAAGGGGCATTACCACCTGTACGAATTTCTGCTGGTGAGTGCAGTATCTGATCCCAGTTTTCTGCTAAAAATGCAATGCCTTTTTCTTGGAGCGCATCAATTATAGTGCGATCGCGTTCTTGAGAATAGGGTTCTACATCCCAGTTCCAAAATACCGCTTTGGCATTTAACGCCGTAGCTAAGGCGGGAATTGCTTGCATGGGATTACCATGAACTATTAACAACTGGCTACCAGCTTCCGCATAGCGCTTTTGTAATGCTTGTAAGCAGCCAATCATATAAGTTACCCGCACCGAGGAAATATCATCCCGTTGGAGAATATTCGGGTCGAGGCAAAATACTCCTACTACCTTAGGACTTTGTTTGCGGGCTGCGGCTAGTCCTGTATTATCAGAAATCCTTAAATCGCGGCGATGCCAAAATAGAATTAAGTCAGACATTCCATTATTTTAATAGTTCGCTTGTACTAGCTTATAGTCTCGTGTACATATCAGCATCATTCTGCCGATAAATTTCTTGATTGGGGAATGGGAATGGGGACTGGGGATTGGGGAACTCGGGGCCCCCTCTGGGGATAAGGGGTAATGGGGATTGGGGACTGGGTAATTGGTAATGGAGTTATTGTTTTTGGTATGTGCTGGGTGATTTACAGATTTTTTTCATATTAATTTTAGGCTATATGTTTGCGGACGAATTCAATTACTTCTGTTAGTCCTTGTTGAGTTTTTAAGTTAGTAAAAATAAAGGGTTTATCGCCACGCATTTTTTTAGCATCTCTATCCATAACATTTAAATCTGCACCGACATAGGGCGCAAGGTCGATTTTATTAATTACCAATAAATCAGATTTTGTAATACCTGGCCCGCCTTTGCGAGGGATTTTATCACCAGCCGCGACATCAATGACATAAATGGTTAAATCTACTAATTCCGGGCTGAATGTAGCTGCTAAATTATCGCCACCACTTTCTAAAAATACTAAATCTAAATTAGTAAATCTCTGCTCTAATTGTTCAATTGCAGCCAAATTCATCGAAGCATCTTCGCGAATTGCGGTATGGGGACAACCCCCCGTTTCTACACCCAAAATGCGATCGCTTGCTAGCGCCTGAGAACGCACCAAAAACTGTGCATCCTCCTGAGTATAAATATCATTGGTCACTACAGCAATTTGATACTGTTCGCGCAACGCCTTACATAAAGCATCTACTAACGCAGTTTTCCCCGAACCAACTGGGCCTGCAACTCCGACTCGAAATGTGGTATTTGTCATTTGTCATTTGTTATTTGTCATTTGTTATTTGTCATTTGTCATTTGTCATTGGGTAATTGGTAATTGGTATTCTCCCCTTGTCCCCTTGTCTCCCTCATCTCCCACTCCCTAACTCCTAAACAACCTTGTATACTGCGTTTCATGCTGCATACTAGCAAGGGATAAGCCCCAAGTACAACAGGCGAGTTCATCATCTTCTAAAGCTAAAATTTCTACTGCGGCAATATTTAATAATGGCTGTAAGTCTAGCAATAATTGCTGTCCGGTAGTTTGTCCCAGAGGTATCAGCTTGACACCAGCTGTAATTAAATTACTAGCCCAACTATGCAGATATCCTAGTACAGCAGCTTGAATGTTGATTTGCCAATGAGCTGCTGCAATGCCAAAGGCGATCGCATAATTGCTAGGATTACCCACAGCATTCACCATCGGTAAAATTTCTGGTTGTAGTTTACCAAGTAATTGCATGAGCGATCGCCCCATCTGCCAGCTAGCAGCGCGTAACTCTGTGGTTTCTCTAGCAGCAGATAACCAATGGTTCCAAGAGGCTAATGCAGCTAAATCTCCGATTTTCGCTGATTTATAAGCTCTGAGCATCACAGCCGCTTCTATGCGAATTGCGCCATAACGTAGCTGGGATGCTAACCAGTCTTGCAGGTTTTGCTGATTGGTAATAGTATTTTGTTCAACTAAGGTTTCTAATCCTTCCGAATAACTATATGCTCCCACTGGTAAAGCTGGGCTAGTTAATTGCAAAATAGCTAAAAAAGAGGTATCAGTGAGCGTGATGTCCATAAGCTCCCTGTTCTGGCTGAAATGGTAAAATTTCTGCTTTAATTTCTAGCCCTAATTGTTCTAACATTGTTTGTAAAACTGAGTCGTGAGATAAGCGTAAATAATTAATTGTAATTTCTACAGGAACATGGCGATTTCCTAAATGGTATGCGGCTCTTAATAATAACTGCGGTGTGTTAGCAAAAACTGTCAAAACTGGTTCTGGTTTTGCTTTAATTCTCATTAAAATATCTTGCGTTTCTTCTAGGAGAATATCACCATCTTGCAGTACTGTACCTCTAGGTAAACGCAAAAATACCACCTGACCATCTTCTGTTTCAAAACGATGACGGCTACGGGCACGTTCTTCGGCTGTGAGAGGTAAAGTTAAGCTAACTACAGCATCGGAATTAGGTGGTTTAAGTTGGGTAAAGGTCAACATAAATAAATTAAATATACAGCACTTTTGAAGTAAGTGAGGTACATCATGAGTAATGAGTAATGAGTAATGAGCAGGAAATTTACTTATTACTCATTACTTTTTCAATTAGTCGCTGTACCTCATAAACATCGAATCTGTTGTATTGTTATTGAGATGATTGCAGCAATTGCCGGATGCTGATTTCCAAATATTGTAGTTTAACAGGCTTTGCTAAATAGTTGTTAGCTCCAGCAGCTAGACAACGTTCGCGATCGCCAGGCATAGCTAGAGCCGTGAGTGCAATGATGGGGATATGGACAAGTTGGCTATCTTGACGGATGCGTGCGATCGCCTCTAAACCATCTACCCCCGGCATTTGAATGTCCATTAAAATTAAGTCGGGATGTTGAGTTTTGGCAATGGCGATCGCTTCTTCGCCATTACCCGCTACAAGCAGACGGAAACCTTTAGCCGCCAGGTAATAGGAAATGCTGAGGACATTGGCTTCGTTATCTTCGGCTAACAAAATCAAAGGGTTATCTCCCCCTGGTTCTGAGATATCTGTTGCGCTTACCGCTAGAAGATCTGATTGAGAGGGCGGATTTGGCAAGGAAATATCTGTGGAAAGACAGCTTGAAGGTAAACGAACTGTAAAACAACTGCCCTTTCCTACCTCACTAGATAAACTGACTGAACCCCCATGCAACTCGGCAATTTGTTTCACCAAGGTTAATCCTAAGCCAGTTCCTTGATAGCGGCGATTGAGTTTGCTGTCAACTTGAACGAAAGGTTGAAAAAGCTTATTTTGAAAGGATTCGGGAATCCCAATTCCTGTATCACTGACGGAAAAACAAAGAAATTCTTCTGCAGTGGGAGATTGTGATTCCTTTGTTACTTCTTGTTCCAGATGAACATCTAGGGTGACTCGCCCGCCAACAGGGGTAAACTTGATGGCGTTCGTCAGCAAATTAATCAGCAACTGACGTATCCGCAGTTCGTCCACGGCGATATATTCACAGTCACTCGCAAGGATCGTTTGTAGTCGAATTTCTTTTTGCTGCGCTTGTTGCCTGACAAACGCCACGCTAGAATCACAAAGATATAAAATCGCTACAGTAGAGATATTCAACTCTAGATGACCAGCTTCAATTTTGGAAACATCTAAAATATCGTTAATCACAGCTAAAAGGTGTGTTCCACTGTTGTGGATGCTGAAAAGCGACTTTTGTTGACGTTCGTTGAGTGTCCCAAAAATTTTTTCTAGCAATGCTTCGGAATGTCCGAGAATAGCATTCAGGGGAGTGCGAAGTTCATGACTCATGTTAGCCAGAAATTCGCTTTTGGCTTGGTTGGCAAATTCTGCTTGACTTTTGGCTACAGCCAGTTCTACAGTTCTTTCATTCACGCGCTGTTCTAGATTTTCTCGATCTAACTTCAATTGCTTGGCCATAGTATTAAATGTCTGGGCGAGAATGCCAACTTCATTTTGAGTAATCACTGGTATATGTTGATTTAAGTCTCCTTGCGCTAAACGTTCCGCAGCTTTGCTAATGTCTAAAATCGGCTGGGTAATCTGCCGAGACAGCAAATAAATTGCCAACATTAAGAAAGCAGATGCCACACAGCCGAACAATACAATGCTTAAGGCTAAACGATCTGCGGGGGCAAAGGCTTCCTCTTGACTCATTTCGGCAATGAATCCCAAACTATACTTGGGCAACCAACGATACACGCCAATCACCAATACATCGTACTGGTTGACGTACAATCCCATACCATCTTGCTGGGCGATCGCGCGATCAATGGCTTCGCTTTTTAGTGGGATAGTGGAAGATAAATTTGCTGCTTTGGGTAACTTAAAAGCCGCTGTGTTTAAGAAAGCAACAGCGTTTAAGTTAGATTCTCCTACCAAATAAATAGCTTGAGTTTTAGTTTTGAGGGTGCTTGCTAACAATAAATTTCGGAGTTCTACTAAATTGAGATCCATTACCATAGCTCCCATTTGAATCCCTAAACTATCCTTTAAGGGAGTCGCTATGGTGATGGTTGGTTTTTGTTCGGAATTTAAATAAAAATTAGGCGCGATGGAAACCAGATTTTTCTCTGTTAGATAAGTTACAGGATAACCTGAGGGTAAATATTTATATCTCTTTTGTAAGGAGTCTGAGCAAAAAACCACAAAACCGCTATTTTCTGTAATACAAATATTGCGAAGATTAGATTTAATGGCTGCAGTTCGATTTAAGTACTGTTTGAGACGCTCGTCAGCCGCTTTTCGCTCTGGGGAATTTTGCGGTTCTAGGAGTTTTGGCACAGCTTCTCGAATCTCAGTTTGTTGTGCAAGTTGCAGCACATCGCGCAATTGATAGTTTATCCAGTAATCCAGTTCTTGAGATTGAAAATCTAAGGAATTATTTAAACTGTTGACAACTTCTCTCTGCAAATCATGGCGAGAATACCATGAGGCACTAGCAGCACTCACCCCAATAGCAATCCAGGAAATGACAGTAAACCGATAGACCAGTTGATATAATAAGCTGTTGCGATTCCAAATACTCATAGTTTGTTCTCAAAGCTTTGCCAAATATTTTGGATCTGCTCAATTCCCCAGTTAGCTGCTTCGGTAGGTGAGGCATTTTTGCAAATCACGCGGTGAATGATTTGTGCCCAAAGTTGCTGCATATAAATCTTGCTGAAGATGGGGTGCAGTTTGTCATACTCAGGTAGCCGAGGCCGATTGCAGATTGCCAGCGCTGCTGCAGAATGATGATCGGATGGATCTTGCCACAGGGGATCATTTAACAGTTGTGGCATCGTCGGCAAAATTCGGCCGTTGAATCCGTGAATTAGTTGCCGGAGATTATCTGGTTTCAGCAAATATTGCACAAAGTCTAAGGTATCTTGGGAGTTTTGGCTGTGTTTGAGAACCAGAATTTGGTTAAGTACTCTAGGTGCTTGCAAAGTTGTGCCGTCTAGTTTTTTGGGGTAGGTTGCCAAGGTACCAATATCTCGATATCGCTTGGCGGCATTCTGGTTATACTGATTATTCTCTAATTTTTGGGATCTAGGAATCGATAAGGTCATGTTAAGAGTCATCAGGATTCTATGGTTGAGAAATGCAATATTATTACCTGAACCCGACCATGCTAGAGTATCTTGTGGCACGTAGCCTTGTCGGTAAAAATTAGCAAAATCCTCAATGATATGAATGAAATTCTGTCTGTTATTTGTATCATTGAGAATGAGTCCGTTCTGATGAGTAGCGATTTTGACATTATGGGCATCTAAAAAAAGTTGAAAAGCGGCTATGGTGTCAAAGCCGTTTGCAGACATACACAAACCCAAACCATATAAATCAGGGTGTTGATGCGATCGCAATTGGGTTTGTGCAGTTTTCCAGAACTGCCAAAATTGATGCCATTCTTGGGGAATGTCGGTTTCGGTATATCCTATTTCCGCTAGGGAGTCTTTCCAATAATGAATATAAGCATCCGATTGACCAATAGGCAAGGCATAGTAACTGCGATCGCCCCGAACTTGATTGTGATAAAGGACTTGGGGTAATACGTCTGGATCAAAACTGGATGCGATCGGCTCAATCAAATCTGATAGATCGAGTAGATGATCTTCCCATGCTAATAGAGGTGCAATAATTTGATTAAAAGTAATTGAAAATATAATGTTAGGAGCCTTAACATTATTGGGATTTTTCCAAGTTTCTAATAATGATTGTTCAATAAAATCATCGGAAACCAACTTTAAATTAACTTTCTTCCCTGTGAGCTGCTTCCATGCGGCCACTAACTGAAGAATGCCTTGGTTTTCTCCAGGTAAGTATCCACGCTCCCAGAGGATAAAAGTTTCTGGATTGGCGACAGGAGAATTAAGTTTTAATTCAGTTCTATCTAAATTAACACAACCTTTGATACCAGATAAAAATAAGCTGGAAAAAGATAATTTTTGGAATTGTCTTCTGGTGATCATTATGGTTTTTAATCATGGTAGTAATTTTGTGATTTTTAAATAAAGGTTTTCCCAGTTGATAACTAGACTTTTAGATAAATATTCACATGAAGCTGTATTAGTGGAAATAAAATTAGCTTTGATAAATACACTAGTATTGCTACTAATTCAGTCAAAATTCAAAAGTCAAAATACCAATATTCTCAGCTTTTGCTCTATGAGGAATAGAGATAATCTACAACCCTAATGTTTGTAAAAATGCCACTTGAACACGAAATACAGCGTATTTCAGGTAAATTGAGGTATGCGGGTAGGGGCAAGGCATTGCCCATACGTGTCAACTTAAGCTTAAAGCTATATAGGGCTGGCGTTGTACAAAAACTTTCGCCCTCATCCCCTAACCCCTTCTCCCCCAGGAGAAGGGGAATTAAATCTCTTGCTCCCCTCTCCCGGCGGGAGAGGGGTTGGGGGTGAGGGCGAAAACCTAGCTACAAAGCGGGTTTCACGTTAAGTTGACACCAATGGGCAGTGCCTTGCCCTTACAATTATCTGTACCTCACCAACTTGCAATCGGCTGTATTACTAATATTTCAGCTTCGCTCATAAAATTTAACCTTAGAAGCATTGAACTATCAACAAAATCTCCTGACACTTAATGAATCACGCATACTTTTAATATTGCTAGCTTCTTTCTACCACAAAACTGCAGCACATCCTAACTAGGAGTGCAAAGTTAAATATACATTTGTTATTGTGAACTCGCGCAATCACATCAATAATTTTGCGTAAGTACTTATCTGCGATCGCCACACTACAAAAAACTCTAAAAACTCAGATTTATGATTATCTTAAGTGTGTTTTTTCTGTTGCAAATTTTAAAAAAAATAGGTGCAATTTAACTTAAATACGTAAAGTTTTGTATGTGTTTAATTTTGTTAGAAGAGATTGAAAAGACATATCTGTCTGCTGTGTGAATATATCATTAATTTTTCTCATGGTAAACAAAATCAAATAGATGATGTGCCATTTGTAATTTAGAACAAGGTGGAACTTCTCTATGTCTCCCTTGTTTATCTAAAAATACTGCCTGATTATTATCACTGCCAAAACCACTATCAGTTTTATCAATGGGATTGGCAACAATGGCATCTAATTTTTTATGCTGTAACTTTTCTACAGCAGGAGTAATAATATCTCCAGTTTGGGCGGCAAATCCAATTATTTGTTGATGTGGTTGCTTGAGTTTGGCTAATTCACCCACAATATCTGGTACAGATTCCAAGGGTAAAGATTGGGGAAGCGATCGCTTGGGTAATTTCTCGGTACTATAATCTCTGGGCTTGACATCTGCGACGGCGGCGGACATAACTATCACATCTGCATTAGTGAAATATTCCCCCATGACTTGCTGCATTTGTTCCGCATTAATTACAGGAATTGCTTGCACTCCCAAGGGGACATTCCAACTAGCAGGGCCATGTACTAGGGTAACGTTTGCCCCACGATGCAAGGCAGCTTGAGCTAAAGCCAAGCCCATTTTACCTGTGGAAGGGTTACCAATAAACCTGACTGGGTCAAGATATTCTCGGGTTCCGCCAGCACTAATTAATACCCGCTTCCCTGCTAAATCTTGTTTACCGCCTGTATGCAATAACGATTGAATGTAAGTCAAAATTTCTGGGGGTTCTGCCATCCTTCCAGCACCAACGCGATCGCAGGCTAATAATCCCGATGCTGTGCCCATTCCATGATATCGGCTATCTGTCAACAATTGCCGCCAATTGCGCTGTACTGCTAGCTGTTCCCACATATCTGTATTCATTGCGGGTGCTAGTAAGACTGGACAGGTAGAAGCCAGCACTGTATTTGTGAGCAAATTGTCAGCCATGCCATAGGTTAACTTGGCGAGTGTATTGGCTGTTAATGGCGCAATCACCAACAAATCTGCCCATTCACCCAATTCTATATGTAATGGCCGCGAATGAGTGGGCTGCCAAAACATATCATCCGTATAAGCCTGATGACGGGAAAGAGTAGCTAAAGTGAGGGGGGTAATAAATGCTTGCGCTGAATTGGTGAGAATGACACGCACTTCTACACCAGTTTTAAATAGCGAGGAAACTAATTCACAAACTTTATAAGCGGCGATACCCCCGCCTACACCAATTAAAACCTTAGATGTGGAATTAGGCATGGGTAAAAAGGATGAAGGGTAAAGGATAAAGGCTGAAATGAAGAGTATTTAGTAAATATGTTGTTGCTTTCATCCTCATGCTTCATCCCGATGCCTAAACTATTGTTGACGAATAGACACTACAGTCATGGAAAAGGATGGAAGATGTTAGCCAGGTAATTTCATCTTTCATCCTTCTACCTTCATTCAAGCTTCGTCATAGGGTTCTAAGTCCAGGAGGTGGATATAGGATTCCACTAACTCCGGCCGCTGAAATGCGATCGCTCGCAGTAGATGCCAATCGTTTAAACCCTCAAAAGCATTGCTATAATTATCTAGCTCTAGACGTGCAGCTAGCTCCTCAACTTCTGCTGCAGTCATGGCAGCAATTTCTTTTCTGGAAATGCCTAGAGTTTTCATAATGCTTGCCCCTCCCTTATGCAGCATTCGTACCCAGCATGGGTTGGGTTATGCTTTTCACGGCCACCCAATATATCTTACTCATTAGATGGCGTGGATTTTGTAAAAATTTTCCGAATTTATACGTTAATTTGTAAAAAAATTACAATTGAGATTAGGCAATTGCATTCACCACAAAATTCCGTAGCAGGTCTAACATTTGCTGACCAATTTCATGCCCCATGTTAAATTCTTGGTATTGTACCTCAACTCCTATAGATTCTAGGGTGTCTCTGGCTTTTACTGCTGCTAAAAGGGGCACAACCTGATCTTGTGTACCATGTGTAATTAAAGTCGGCGGAAAACTATTTTTAGCTACCTTACCAGCATCAGGATGCAAATAACCACTCATTGCGACTAAACCAGCTAAAGGCAAATTTAATCCCACATCTAATGTCATTGCTGCCCCTTGTGAAAATCCACTGAGAACTGTCCGCGATAAAGGCACACCAGTAACATTTTCTAAAGATAGCAACCAATCTGTCAGTATTTGCCGACTTTCTGGCAAACCCTCATACATATTTTCTGATCTCAAATCATACCAAGCCCTACCAATAGGGGCATAGGGATAGGGATAAGGCGCATTAGGAAACACAAAGTGATAATCTGGCAAATCAAAAAACGGTAATAGCGATGCCACATCATCGGCATTAGCACCCCAACCATGTAAAGTTACGATTAAGCCCAAAGGTGCTTGTTCGGTTTCTGGAGGAACTGAGATAAATTCTAAAGTTTGAGTCATCAGTAAATAACAAATCGCTGTTAAAAAATAATCCTAATGCAAAGTGAGGGGTTGGGGCATTGGGCATTGGGCATTGGGCATGGGGCATGAGGGAGATGAGGGGAGAATAGCAATCACCAATTACCAATTACCCATTCCCCATTACCCCTTCCCCATTCCCCTTCCCCAATCCCCAGTCCCCCATGCCCCATGTAAAATAATCTTCTGTCTTTCAATGTTTGTACCAAAGGAAACTGGGGAATTATGGCGCGTCTGGCTTTGCTGAGTGTATCTAATAAAACTGGTTTAATTGACCTTGCCCGCAGCTTGGTGGAAGAATTTAACTTTGATTTAATTAGCAGTGGCGGAACCGCTAAAGCAATTAAAGAGGCGGGGATTCCTGTTACCAAGGTTTCTGATTATACGGGTTCACCGGAAATTTTAGGTGGTAGAGTCAAAACCTTACATCCCAGAATTCATGGGGGGATTTTGGCAAGGAAGGATTTTCCGCAAGATATTACAGATTTAGAAAATAACCAAATTCGTCCGATTGATTTGGTTGTAGTTAATCTTTATCCTTTTGAAGAAACTATTGCGAAACCAGGTGTAACATTACCAGAAGCCATCGAACAAATTGATATTGGCGGCCCAGCGATGTTAAGGGCTTCATCAAAAAACTTTGCTCATCTGACGGTGTTGTGTGACCCTGCCCAATATGATGAATATTTACAAGAATTACGTCAACACAATGGTGAAGCTTCTTTAGAGTTTCGCCAAAAGTGCGCGTTAAAGGGGTTTTTACATACTGCTAGCTATGACCAAGCGATCGCATCCTACCTCATGCAAGCCCAGGATGGTGAATCGTTACCCCAACAATACAGCATCTCTGGCAAACTCCTGCAATCTCTGCGTTATGGCGAAAATCCCCATCAAGCGGCTGCTTGGTATGAAACAGGTAGTACTCCCACGGGTTGGGCGGCTGCAAGTAAACTGCAAGGTAAGGAACTTAGTTACAACAACTTGGTGGATTTAGAAGCTGCACGCCGGATTATCTCCGAATTTAGAGATACTCCCGCCGCAGCTATTCTCAAACACACTAATCCCTGTGGTGTGGCTTTGGGTGATTCTCTCAAAGAAGCTTATGAAAAAGCGTTTAATGCTGATGCTGTTTCTGCCTTTGGTGGTATTGTTGCCTTAAATCGTCCGATTGATGAAGCGACTGCAACGGAATTAACCAAAACATTTTTAGAATGTGTGGTGGCTCCTGGCTGTGAAGGCGATGCTCAAGCAATTCTCACAGCTAAATCTAAGGTGCGCGTCCTGATTTTACCAGATTTGACCACTGGCCCCAAAGAAACAGTAAAAGCGATCGCAGGTGGTTTGTTGGTACAAGCTGCTGATGATGCGATTTCTGATACTAGCAAATGGCAAGTCGTCACCGAACGCCAACCTACAGAAAGCGAATTAGCCGAATTACTGTTTGCTTGGAAAGTTTGTAAACACGTCAAATCGAATGCTATTGTTGTCAGCCGCGATCGCACTACACTAGGAGTCGGTGCCGGACAAATGAACCGTGTTGGTTCTACAAAAATTGCCCTAGAACAAGCAGGAGACAGAGCAAAAGGCGGCTTCCTCGCCAGTGATGGCTTTTTCCCCTTTGATGATTCCGTACGCGCCGCATCAGAGGCGGGAATTACAGCCATTGTTCAACCTGGAGGTAGCCTGCGCGATAAAGACTCCATCAAAGCTGCCAATGAATTAGGCTTAGTTATGGTACTAACTGGTGTAAGACACTTTTTACACTAGTTTGCTTTACGTGGTTGTGACAGTTAATCAACTGTCACTTAGTCTACTTGTGGTTTGTTGACAATAATGATATTTTTTAGTTGTGTGTGAGGAGCAAGTTGAAAAGAAAAAACGCCTGGGGTGGAAACACGGCAACACTCCCGGGCGTTTTTTCATTGGCACACATCTCTCAAGAGGATTTCCGAGGAACTTCCAACTATCAAAAATATCTACTCAAAGAGAGAGCAGAAAGCAGGGGAGAAGAACTGTCATACTGAGTCTATAAACTGAGCGTTCGAGTTTTCCCTTTGTCCTTGTTAATCTATAGTTGCAATCTCAGTAGTGGACTGACATAGCTAATTTGATGCAATAGCAAAAATTCATTTCATCCGCGTTTATCTGCACGGCAGTTGCTTCTCCCAAGGGGAGACGCTACGCGAACAAGTCGGGGAACCGCAAGGGCGCACTGCCTTGTTTATCTGCGGTTAATTTCATCAAATCTATTGCCTCATTTTAGGCGTATCAGTCCAGTAGGATGCGTTAGCGATAGCGTAACGCATCCTGTTCGGGCTGAGATTTTTTCACAAATCAAATTGGATTCCTATAGAAAATGATTATCTTGGATGAATGTGCCGTCTAGGCCCCCATCCGGGATTGACAATACCTGCTAAATCTTCCTCAGATAATTTGTCTAGTTCGGTTTCTAGTTCATCGACTGTGAAGTCGTAACCACGTTCTTTCGCAATTTGAACGAAAGCTTCTGGATTCGCTGTTGCTCTGAGCTTTTGCTTTAATGCTTGATCCTGTTTTACAGCTTTTAAAAGTTGGGCAGCATTTTGTCGTGGCATGACAGTCCATCTCCTATTTTAAAAATTAGATTTGAACCTATAATTTGACTGTTGTCGTCTTGCCCAGTCTCAAACTTTAGTAGAGAAGATTCTCACTTAAGCTTATAAATTTAGATTTTAAGACTTCAAGATAAAATAAATTGATTTTGACAAGAAAATATAAGTTTGTTCTCAGAGATAGCGGGAATTAACACTTAATTTATATCCCTAGGAGGAAGACAAAATCAAATAAGAGGAAAAAGTGAAAGTTTTAAATTCACAAGTGAAATGTTTCTCAATACTATTTTTAAAGTTTTAAGTTTTATAAGCTGTTCCACATTTAACTTGCATATATTGGGCAGGCAAGATGCCCACCCCCACAAGAAATATACAATTTCAGATTATGTAAACCAGATGTGGTTTAGCTTACCAATTTAAATAAATCATGCGAGGAATAGATATGGGTACAGCAATGCTGTACCCTGATAAATGTATTGATATGTCATCAGAATTCATTGGAATTACTGTTAAATCCGAAATCCAAAATTTCGACGAGTTTAATTAGTAATTCAAAATTGTTATTGCTCAATAAATTTTGCTTCTCTTAAGTTTGACAAATTTAATTGAATTTTCGTATCAACTAATTGATTACCAACTGCTACTCGTTTACCAGTAATCCAAACCTCTTGGGGTTGACATTGATAAAACCTGCGGGGTGAATCATTTAAATAGTCTAATGCTGTGCGATTATGCTTTTTAGTCGCTCGCTGTAAAAGCAACTGCAATACCATTTCGGCTGCGTTTGGGTTTAATTCCGATCCAGTTCCAGTCAGATATAAACCTTCTACTGCACCTTCAGAAATGCTGGAATCAAAAATCGCGATCGCAACTCTGCCATGATTATTGTATATGTGCTGCGAATGCTGAGATGCGATCGCGGAACTCCAATAAATATTCCAGTCCTCATCATAGGCAAACAATAAAGGCGAAACCCAAGGATAGCCATCAGCCGAACAAGTAGACAAAGTGCAATAAATATTCTTGGCGATAATCCGACAGGCTTGAGCAATAACTTCAGGATTTTGAGAATCGATTGTATTTACCCATCTGTTAGTTGGGCTTGCTGGTTCGAGCATGGGGAATGGGTAATTATGTATGTCCTACAAAACTTTACATCCTTCGGTTTAATCGTGCCTAGTTACTTCCTGGGAAGTTTCCTGGACTGGCCAACGAAACAATCTTGGCAACTGCGACAAATTTACAATATAGCTTGTAGTCCATATCACAATTTCTAATAGTAATAAATTTCTTACCCACATCAGTTCGGGTTGCGAAGCCACAAGTATTGAACCCTCATAAAGCTGCCAAATACGGTAAGGTACGTATAAATAAGGCACCATTACCCAAGTGAGTGATTGAAACTTTTTGAGCGTTACAATTTCTGTGATGATTTGTAATCCCAACATCACGAAGTAGCACAGCAATATAGTCAATACACTGTCGTAGCCCCAGGCTATACCCCACAACAGCATTACCACTAGTGGCACTACAATTCCAAACACCTGTATGGTACCAAACCAGATTTTATACCATCTTGGCAGGGGTTCAGGTAGACTGATCGGCTTTGCATTTCTCCAAAACCAGCCCACAATTACAGTAAAGAATGTAACAAGTAAGAAAAAGAGTAAGTTTTCTATAAATAGGTAGAGCATGATAGTCTGAGCATCTTTAAGAGAGCAAAGAAAGCAGAGCAGAAATTCCCAATCCCCATTACCGATTACCAATTACCAATTACCAATTTTTCAAATTACTAATACAGCCGACCCTGTAATTTTGCCACTCCGCAGGGCATCTAAAGCCTCATTTGCTTGAGTTAGCGGAAAGGTATTAATTTCTGTGCGGATGGGGATTTTGGGTGCTAAAGCGAGAAACTCCTCGCCATCTTGACGAGTCAGGTTAGCAACAGACCGTAATACTCGTTCTTCCCAGAGAATTTCGTAGGGAAAGGCGGGAATATCACTCATGTGAATGCCTGCACAAACTACCGTACCGCCTTTAGCGACTGCCCGTAAAGCAGCGGGAACTAGTTTACCTATAGGCGCAAAAATAATTGCCGCATCTAAAGGTTCTGGGGGTAATTCCTCTGAGCCTCCAGCCCAAACTGCACCTAATTGACGGGCGAATTCTTGCCCTTCGATATCACCACCACGAGTAAAGGCAAATACTTGACGCTGTTGATAGCGGGCTAGTTGAATCAATATATGGGCGGCTGAACCAAAGCCATAAAAGCCAATTTTTTCTGCATCGCCAGTCATGCGATAAGCACGATAACCAATTAAGCCGCCACATAACAAAGGTGCAGCTTGCAAGTCAGGGAAACTGGGGTCTAGAGGAAAGCAGAAGCGATGGTCAGCAACAGTGTAATCTGCATAACCACCGTCAATATTGTAACCTGTGAATTCAGCATAATCGCAGAGATTTTCACGATGGGAAAGGCAATATCGACAGCGATCGCAAGTGTGACCTAACCAAGGAACACCAACCCGCTGACCAATAGTAAATTGCTCAACGCGATCGCCTTTTGCCTCTATAGTACCGACTATTTGATGCCCAGGTATTAACGGTAATTTGGGGTGAGTCAATTCTCCATCAACTATGTGCAAGTCTGTGCGACAAACAGCACAAGCGTGGATGCGAATTAATACTTGCTCGGGATTGGGTTTCGGCATTGGTAAGTCTGCTAATCGCAGGGGTTGGCGTGGTGCCTCTAGTATCATTGCACGCATAATTAATGAAGAAAAGTTTTCTACTTTTATTTTCTGTCTAGAGGAGTCCTGAGTCCTGAGCCAAAAGTTGTAGAGACGCGATTAATCGCGTCTCTACTCAAAAGTTAAAAGTTCTTCCCCTTGTCCCCAGCAGTCTCAATGTGCAAATTAAATGCTTAAAAGCTGAGTATTTCCTAACACCCAATCTCGTAAAAGAGAGTTAACTTGGTCTGGTATTTCATCATGAGGACAATGACCCGCAGATAGAAAATGTTCTTGTAGTTGTGGGTAATATTGGCGAAACTTTTGAGAACGTTCTCTAGCATTCATCCAAGGATCGGCTTCTCCCCACAACAACAATAAAGGACAAGTTAATTGTTTTAGCAATACATCAACTTTTTCTCCTTGGGGAGTACTAAAAACTGACACAAACACATCCAATGCACCAGTATCGTAAGCTGGTCGATAAATTTCTTCTATTAACTGGTCTGTGATTGCAGTTTTATCTAAATAAACTTTCTCTAGGGTTTGGCGAATTACCCAACGTTGGCGCACATATTGAAATAATAAAAACTGGGCTAAAGGTTGCTGAAACATCCACTTCACACCATCCCCTAGCAACTTTTGCAATCCTGATTCTTGTTTGGGAGGCTGAATTTGTGATTGCAAAGCTTCCGGTTCAGATGTTGGTTTTTCGATGCTAAAGGGGCCTGCACTGTTGAGTAAAACTACACCAGCTGCACTATCGGGGTATTGTGCTGCAACGCACAAAGAAGCATAACCACCTAGGGAGTTTCCTACTAAAACTGCTTTTTGACCAATGATTTCATTAATAAAATCGTGCAGTTGGTCGCGCCACAAGTCGCCACTATAATCTAGCTTCGGCTTGGCTGAACGTCCGAATCCTAATAAATCGATCGCAAAAACTTGAAAATCTTGGCACAGTCCTGTGATATTTTTGCGCCAGTGGTCTGTAGAAGCACCAAACCCATGTACTAATAATAAGGGTGGACGTTGCGCTTGTTGCTCTCCGGCTCGTACATAGTAAACTTTATGCCCGCGCCATTGCCAGTATTGGCCAGGTATAGGAGTGGTAGAAGGCGCTGTTGTTACCTGCATGATTTAAAGAAATGTGAAGTAGCTGTTAATAATTGTAATGCAGTATTTTCCGGTGCTGAGTTTTGAGTGCTGACTAAAAAATACAAGTCTCTTAGGACTTATATTTGATATGTAGTGTGTGTAGTAACGCAACGCACCGATGCACTATCAACAATTCAAAGTCCTGTACCCTCAGCGATAACATATATTACTGAGCTAACTCAATACTTGTCGGTTAAGGGCAAAAGGGGAAGGAGAAAAGGGGCAAGAAAAAACCTTTAACCCTTACCCTTTCACCTTTTCCCCAAACCAAATTAAGAGTTGAAAATCCTTAACCGAGCAGTATTGTGAGCTAACTACTTCCCCTGTTTCCAAAGCGATAGGGTATTTTTTCATTGGAAGTCACTAAAGACGACCAACATAGGTGTATCCCCATTGATCGTTGTCATCTCCGCGATTAAAAATTGCTGCGACTTTAGCTGACAATTCTCCCAAACTAAAAGGCTTGTTTAAGTAGCCATCAGCATTTCCCAGTGGCTCCAAATTCCTAGTCAACATGAGTACAAATACATCGCTATTGCGGTGCATTTCGTCACAGAGTTCATAACTATCCAAATCTGGTAAAGTTATGTCTAAAATCACCAGATATGGCTTAAAGCTCTCGAATAGAACTTGTGCTGTCTTACCATCTGCTGCTGCTTCCACTTCATAGTTCAGCTTAGTTAAAAAGCGTTGAACTAAATTCCGAACTGCTAGGTCATCATCAACTACAAGTATTTTGCCAGAAGTCATATTTAAGGGTTCAGAAAATTAGTAATGCAAAAACTGTATCAATTGAGTAGGGTGTGAAAAATACAAGTACGGTTATGAATTATACAAATTAAAACAATGTTTATACCAATTCAAAATTAAGAATCCAGACAGGACAAGATTTTGGGTTTGTATATCTGCCACATTCTTTTTTTTAATTGGTATTAAAATCTAAACTACATCCGTTAGCTTAGTAGCTGCTCTTTCTCACGATACAAGACAAGCAAGGCAAAATCGGGCAATTTATAAAGTAGTGCAAATATCTTAAATTATGGACGCAGCTAAACGCCTTGCTACTCTTAACCGCATCCGCAAACTCAGTCGCCTCATGGACACATCTATACGCATTCCGGGAATTGGATTTCGTATTGGTATAGACCCAATTATTGGACTAGTTCCCGGTGCTGGTGATTTAATTAGTACAGCGTTTTCTGCGTACATTATCTTTTTAGCTACAAGATTTGGTATACCACGCCAAGACTTAGCGAAAATGATTTTCAATGTGGGTTTGGAAGCAGTTGTTGGTACTGTGCCTTTAGTAGGTGATTTATTTGACGCTTTTTACAAATCTAATATTCGCAATTTGGACATTTTAGAGCAACACCTGAGCGTGGTTGAACCAGAAATTACAGAAGCGCCTGTTTATGCAGCAGCTAGGGATGAGGCACTAGAAGCGAGAGGCTAGAGATGAGGATGTGTTTTCAAACCCCATAAATGAAAAATCTGGTAGCGCGCATCTCATAGGTTATTAGTGGACAAAAGTTTCGTATTAAGAATTACAAATTACGCATTATATTGTTGCTTTTGGACACATTTAAAACTGGCTGAAGCGAACTCCTGATGTGAAAACAATCACAGTAGTATGAAATACAAGGTTTGGAACAACATCTAGTCCTAACTCCAGCCTCTACTTAAAAAGCTGAATCCAAATATTCAAAACAACCTCACACATTTATGGGGTTGTTCTTTATTATTTATGAGGTTGTTATTCTTTTAAAAAAGGGAAAAGGGGAAAAAGACACATCAATGATATTCTAGAGGGCACGGCATCCAAAATTTTTTGGCAGATCCAATATCTTACTGGTGCCGTGCCCCTACAAAGAATTTATCTGTCGCAAATGTTATTTGAATTGGTATCAGAACTCGGAACTCAGCACTTTCAAGCAGTGACTAATCTGGTATTTTGCAGTGGCATTTTGACATCGGTATCTTGGTAAATTTCTGCATTTAGGGGTCTATAGATTAATTCATACCAAGCATGACCGACTTGTGCATCAAATCCTTGTGGTTGACCGCGCATAAATAGATGTAGGCATTTTACAGATTTACCTGGTAGCAACTGCCAAGAAAAACGGCTTGTATTTTCTTCGTATGGGTGTGCGATCGCTTCTATATGTAAATTAGTTGCTAAACCGTAAGCTGCATAAGGGTCTGTTGTGGAACCAACAGCAAACCAATCGGGTACAGGGAAGACTTGCTCTATGTCTTGTGTTTGACCAAGATTCATGTGTGCAAAATATTCTACACCAAAGTCAAGATTGACTGTTTCTGAACCTTTTACCCTGTCTTCTTGGGCTTTGGGTTTTCCTTTAATAAATAATTCTTCAATCAAATAATCTGCACCAGCATATAAACTAATTACCCGATAAAGTTCACAGACTAAATGGCGATTTTGACCTGTTACTGGATCTGGCCCCATATAGTCGAAGGGTTCGGAAGCAATGGTAATAGTTGCACGTACAGGGCCGCTAGATTGAGATACCAGTCGATAGGAATGATTGAACAAAGAGACTTGATAATTAGGAGATTTGGGAGAAGCAATTCCTGGTAAATGGAGTTTACTTACCTGCATACAGCGCTTTTCTGGATCTTGTCCCAACCATTCACCCATTGCGGCGCGAAATGGATCGAGAATTTCTTGATGATCTAACTGGACGCTGCTGGCTGAACCAGAAAACCAGTTGCGTTCGTTGTCTTCAGGTGCGGGGATGAAATTAAACCAAATAATCAGACGGTTATTCACAAATCTGACTCCCCGTTCTCGCCCATCACCACCGTAAACTACTTCTAAGTATGGTTCACCTAGTCCAGGTGGTATGGGTTTACCTCT
Organism: Tolypothrix sp. PCC 7601; assembly: GCF_025677855.1. Taxonomy (NCBI): domain Bacteria; kingdom Bacillati; phylum Cyanobacteriota; class Cyanophyceae; order Nostocales; family Tolypothrichaceae; genus Tolypothrix; species Tolypothrix sp. PCC 7601. Next base: position 8,669,685 of record NZ_CP064879.1, on the reverse strand, counting down.
ATCTAAACGAATGAAGGTTGAAGCTAAGACATGATCTTCCGTTCCTGGGGGAATGGGTTGAGATAGATGAAAAACTAAGGTGTCACGGGAAGGATCTTCTGGATCAATGCGGTCGATTTGGGCTTTGAGAGGTTGATGTGTTAAGTCGCGGAGGTCGGTTAATACGAGTTCTGTGGGCGAAATTTGAAATTTTTGGGCGATCGCTTGCCAGGGTATAGTAAAGTTACCGCTACGCCAATAATTTGAGGGATTAAAAACAGTTAATAAATTCAGGGATGGCATGAGTTTGCCCTCCTAGGAGTTTTATATATTTTTGACCCTAGGAGAAAAAGTTGAGGAACTCGTGAGGAATGGCCAGAATAGACAATTTTTGTGATTAAGTAAGAGGAAAGTAACTTACAGTACTAACAAAACAACCTATGAGGTTGTCGCTGTTCTATGACTCAAACTGATTCTCAACAGCCCATTAAGACTGCGGCTAAGATTCTAGAACTTTACGCAGCGGGAAAACGGAACTTTACTAAGGCGGAACTGGGTAAGGCTAATTTACAGGGGGTTGACATCAAAGGTGTTGACCTCAGCTATGCCGATTTAAATCATGCTAATCTCAGCGGTGCAAATCTTCGAGGTAGCGACTTGAGTTTTGCAGATTTGAGTCGCGCTAATCTCCAAGATACCGACCTGCGGGGTGCTTTGTTATTTTCAGCTAATCTCCGCCAAGCTAATTTAACAGGTGCAAAGTTAGATAAAGCCGATTGCGATCGCAATACTCATTTCCCCAAAGATTTTGACCCAGTTCAAGCAGGTGTGCAAATTAAGGAGGGATAAGAAATACTCGCTTCGAGGAGTAAGTAAGTTAACTGTTGACTGTTAACTGTTAACCGTCAGCAGTCAACAGTCAACACTATTTAAACTTTAAGGACATTCAGTATTTGTACATTGGCGTTGGCAAAGTAGCAAGCCAAACCATGCTTGCGGATCAGTCCATACTTGTAACGCTTGAAATGCATGGTTTTCTAAAACCGAAATTAATGTGGGGATGTGGAATTTTCGGGAGATTTCGGTGCGGATTGTTTCTCCTGCTTGTAAGGAAATTTCTAAATCTAAAGCTTCTAGGAAAACGGTTTGATTAACCAAACTCCGCAGATGCATTTCAATTTGATTGCTTTCTTGATTATAAAAAGCCCAGTGAGCAAAATTGTTGAGTGAGAAATTACCCTGAAATCTTTGATTGATGTGGTTGAGGATATTCAGATTAAAAGCAGCAGTTACTCCTTGAGAATCGTTGTAAGCTGCTTCGATAATTTCTACCGACTTTTGTAAATCTACACCCAATAAAAAGAATTCACCGGGTTTTAATGCTTGTTGCACTTGGGTGAAAAATTTGTGAGTTTGTTTGTCATTTAAATTGCCTAAAGTACTTCCTAAGAAAATCAACATCCGATTTTCTAATTCTGCTGAGGGAAGTTCGGCTAAGGCTTGTTCGTAAGTTCCAGCTAAACCGCAAAGTTTTAATTTGGGGTATTGTTCAAGCAAATCTAAAGCAGTTGTTTTGAGGATACCGCTACTAACATCTATGGGGTAATATTGTAGTTCTTGAACTACCTCACTATATGCTTCGAGTAACAGGCGAGTTTTGCGAGAACTACCACTACCTAATTCTATTAAATGACAAGAGCCTGTCATCTTAGCAATTTCAGCAGCGTATGTTTCTAAAATTGCTTGCTCGGTGCGAGTGGGATAGTATTCTCTTAGGTCACAAATCTGCTCAAATAGTTCCGAACCCCGATCATCATAGAAGTAACGACAAGGCAAAGTTTTGGGATTTTGAGTCAATCCCGCCATAATATCTGCACCTTCATCGACTGATGCGATCGCTGAATTTAAATTAATCCAACGCAGGCGTGAATGCTCTTTATTTTCCGTCTTCAATTTTCTGCTCTCCTGGGGTTTAAGTGAAGGATAAAGTCTGAATGTTCAAGAATTAAATAAGTAATTTTATATTTATCCTTGATACTTCAGACTTCAGCTTTTTATACTAAAGCTATTTCTTGACCTTTTTTATCTATCTCAGGTTGCTGATTTTGGGCTTCATATTCACCAAATTGCTGTATGAGTTTGGCTACTAAACCTGTCCATCCTGTTTGATGACTTGCACCGATTCCTGCGCCGTTATCACCATGAAAATACTCGTAAAACAAAATTAAATCGCGCCAATGTGGATCGGTTTGGAATTTTTGTGTATTACCATAAACAGGTCGTTGTGCAGCAGAATTTTGCAAGAAAATTCGGATTAATCTTTGAGAGAGTTCCGAGGCAACTTCCCAAAGCGTCATCATTTTACCAGAACCTGTAGGGCATTCCAATTGGAAATCGTTCCCCAAATAATGATGAAATTTTTGCAGTGATTCTATGAGCAGAAAATTCACTGGGAACCAAACAGGGCCACGCCAGTTGGAATTACCACCAAATAAGCCACTGCTGGATTCTGCGGGTTCATAATCTACGCGAAATTGGCTGCTATCAACATCAAAAATGTAGGGATGTTGGCTATGAAATTTAGAAAGGGCGCGAATACCGTGGGGGCTAAAAAACTCGTTTTCATCGAGCATTTTTTGCAGTATACTTTTGAGTTTGTCCCGCGAGACAATTGCGAGTAATCTTCTTGCACCTATGCCTTTAGTTTCCATACAGGCGACATTTTGCCGTAAGTCTGGGCGATTTTTAATGAACCATTCCAAGCGACTTTTAAAGCCGGGGAGCAGATTAATAGTTTCTGGTTCCAGAGTTTCAATAGCAAACAGGGGAATTAGCCCTACCATTGAGCGAACTTTTAAGGTAATTTGTTTTTCTGCTAAATGTAGTACATCGTAGTAAAAGCCATCTTGCTCATTCCACAAACTAGCTTCCAGTTCGCCAATTTTATTCATCGCATCGGCGATGTAGAGGAAATGTTCAAAGAATTTAGTGGCGATGTCTTCATATACAGGATTAGTTGTTGCTAACTCTAGGGCGATCGCCAACATATTTAAGCAATACATCCCCATCCAACTAGTACCATCAGATTGGTCAATATGTCCGCCTGTAGGTAAAGTAGCGCTACGGTCAAATACTCCTATATTATCTAACCCTAAAAATCCCCCTTGAAAGACATTATTACCTTCAGCATCTTTGCGATTTACCCACCATGTAAAATTCAGCATCAATTTCTGAAATACTCTTTCTAGAAATTGGCGATCGCCCTTACCATATATTTTTTGTTCTATCTTATAAATTCGCCAAGTTGCCCAAGCATGAACAGGCGGATTAACATCACTAAATTTCCATTCATAAGCCGGAATTTGCCCATTAGGATGCATATACCATTCCCGCGTTAACACATCTAATTGATATTTGGCAAAATCAGGGTCAATTATTGCCAAAGGAATAGTATGAAAGGCTAAATCCCAAGCTGCAAACCAAGGATATTCCCACTTATCAGGCATAGAAAGTATATCTTCATTGTAGAGGTGAAACCATTCATGATTTCTGCCTTCTTGCCTTTCTGGTGGTGGGGGTGGTGTATTGCGATCGCCTTTGAGCCAATCTTCTAAAATGTAGTGATAAAATTGCTTACTCCACAGCATCCCCGCAAATGCTTGTCTTTGCACATTTCGCATATCTGCACTGAGGGGAAATGGCGTAATGCGCTGATAAAATGCATCGGCTTCTTGTTTTCTAGCCAAGAAAATAGCATCAAATTCGGAGTTAAATGGCTCAAATAAATTTGGTATATCACTTAAGCGTAATTTGACAGTTTGGGTTTCCCCTGCACCCACTGTTAGCAGATAATGAGGTGCAGCTTTTGTCCCAAATTGCTCGGGATTTACTGCCTGTTTGTTACCTGAGACAATATATTCATTAATGCCATCTTTCACATAGGCAGAGGTATTAGGAGAGCCAAATAATCGCTGATTATTGGTTTCATTTTCTGTAAACAAAATTTCGGTTGCTGTTTGACAATACAACCATCTATTATCTAAAGTAGCATGGGAAGCTTCGATAATTTGCCAACTATTAGCGGAGTTTACTTGCTTCAAGTGAGGTTTATTAGTATCTCCATTCCAAGACCAAGTATTACGAAACCACAGTGTAGGTAAGAGGTGCAATGTTTTAGTTTCGGGGCCTCTGTTAGCTACATGAATTTGAATCAGAATATCTTCAGTAGAATTCTTGGCATATTCTACAAAAACATCAAAATAGCGGTTTTCATCAAATATACCTGTATCTAATAGTTCAAATTCTGGTTGAAGACGATTGCGGTGTTGATTTTCTGTAACTAATTGTGCATAGGGAAAAGCGTTTTGGGGATATTTGTACAACGCCTTCATGTAGGAATGAGTGGGTGTACTGTCCAAATAAAAGTAATAATCCTTGACATCTTCGCCATGATTACCTTCATTTCCCGTCAAGCCAAAAATTCTTTCCTTGAGAATCGAGTCTTCACCATTCCAAAGTGCGATCGCAAAACATAGGCGTTGATGATTATCCGAAATCCCAGCAATTCCATCTTCACCCCAACGGTAAGCCCGAGAACGCGCCTGATCGTGGGTGAAGTAGTCCCAAGCCGCACCATTATGGCTATAATCTTCTCGTACCGTTCCCCATTGGCGATCGCTTAAATATGGCCCCCACCTGCGCCAATGCGCTTCATGATTCCGGGCTGCTGCTAATCTGATTTCTTCCTGGGTTGAAGTTGTCATCAGTATCACCCTGTGCCTACCTGCACAATAATTGAGTTCCTTGATTTGCTGTCTGGAGTATCTTGTACTCACCAAATATCAGGCTGAGTTGCGACTTAAAATATTCTAGAAATTAGCCCAACATAAATACAGCATATACTCAGGAAAAACTCAGAATTATTGGTAATTGGTAATGGGTAATTGGTAATTAGTAATTTTAAAAACACCCAAATTATGATCAGGGCACGGCAATGCCTGTGCCCCTATGTACTTCATTGTATGTTATTGTGTTGGCTTAAATTGCTAGACAGGCTTTCAAGGAATAACCGAATATTCTAGAAACCTGGCGACGACATATCGGACATTTGTTGATATCCGGTTGATCTGGTGTAGCACCGATTGGTTGCCAATAAATTTTACTAGTTCCATTGGCGGTGATTTCGACTTCCATGCGGTAACGAATCTTCTTCTTGCAAACCAAGCAGGGCTTTTCACTGTATTGCAGCATACTTAAATCCTGTCGTAACAAAACTGAAACTTGATAGCCGTGTCAATACTTCTAATTGAAGTCTTTATTTGTCAGCACTTAACAGGAGTAATATGCAGATTTTTAATTATTTTAAAAATTCGATATTCATGTTAATAAATAGTCATTGACAGTGATAAAATCTTAACTTTTTATCTTTGCTTTGGTGGCTAAAGTTTGCAAAATGACCTATTTGCTATCTTGTCTATAAGCATTTTTCAGCAAGCCCTACGAGAAATATCGGAATCCGATTTCATTTCTGAAAAATTTCAGCCACAGATGCGTTACGCGATCGCTAACGCATCCTACGTAATCCTAATTTTAAAAAAGAATACAACAGATTTTAGGGGCAGTGGTGTCAACTTAACGTGAAACCCGCTTGTTTGCAAGGTTTCGCCCTCACCCCCAGCCCACACTGAGAGGGGAGCAAGAGATTTAGTTCCCCTTCTCCTGCGGGAGAAGGGGTTAGGGGATGAGGGCGCGAGGTATTTGTACAACGCCCGCCCTATATCGCTTTTAGCTTAAGTTGACACCAATGGGCACCAATACTTGTCGGTTAAGGGGAAAAGGGGAAGGGGAAAAGGGGCAAGAAATGAAAAACTCCACCCACAAGGGGATGGAGTTTTTGGGCATGGGGAATCGGGCATGGGGCATGGCGAAGAAATTACCAATGCCCAATGCCCCAAGCGGCGGGGCGGCTGTCCCTCTCCACCCACAAGGGGATGGAGTTTCCCGCCGCTTTCAATAAACCTTTAACCCTTACCCTTTCACCTTTTCCCCAAACCAAATTAAGAGTTTAAAATCCTTAACCGAGCAGTATTGCAATGGGCACTGCCTTGCTCTCTAAAATATATTGATGTGTCGCAAACATTATTTGATTGGGAATAAGTTTTAAAAATCAAATATGAGTTCTATAGCAAATGCGATCGCATTTGTGATTTCAGCGATCGCATTTGCTGCTTTGCGCTAAATTACGCAAAACTAAGATATTTATCGGTGTTAAAAGTAACCACACAGGCGGTGCGGTATCAACTATGAATAGAAGAAACACTAGTACAAGTCGATTCTTTCTTTTTACTTTTTACTCCTGCGGAGTTCGCCAGTTGCTTTATGCCGGGGAACCCGTCCACCGCACTGGCTCACTTTTTACTTTTGCCTTTTTGTACTAGTCCCTAGTTCCTTAAAACCAACCTTCTTGTTCTAAGGTTTCGATTAACTGTAAACCACGGGGATCGCCTACACCTAATAGTGAGGCTTTAGCGTCTTCTCTCACACCTAAGTCTTTGTCTTCAGCAAAAGCTTGAATCAAAGCGTCGATAGCTGTGGCGTAAACGATATTAGATGGAAGTTCGCGGCATAATTGCCCAATTGTCCAAGCGCAGTTACTCCGAACTGCGGCTACGGGGTCTTTGACTAAGGCTTCAATTAATGGTGGAATTGCGCCTAAAACTGCCTCATAACCGACTTCTGCCATCTGTGCTAAGGCACTAGCAGCCCACAAGCGCACTGCGGAAATATCAGTTATTAAAGCATCAGTTAGGGGGGCTAAGGAACGGCGATCGCGGCAGTTTCCTAAAGCCCAAACTACACCTTTGCGGACATAGCCGTTCCAATCTCGGTTGAGTTGGTGAATTAACGGCTCTACTGCATCTTTACTGGGATTGCGCCCGATCGCATAGGCTGCACTCACCCGCACTAACGGACAGGTATCAGTTAACAGCCGGATGAGATGGGGAATTGCACGTGCATCTTCAATGTCACAAAAAGCACGTGCCGCTAGCATTCTTTGCTGCGGTTGGTCATTTTCTAAGAGAACTAGCATCACATCGGGATCTGGTTTTACCACTTCTGACTCAGCAGTTAGCGGCTCCATTCGATCCAAGGGACTTTCTAGCTCGTCTTCTATATCAAGTAGGCTTAGGTCGTCTTCGTCATACATAATAGTGCAAGAAGGCAAACCCCAAGAGGGGAATTCAAAATTCAAAATTCAAAATTCAAAAAAATAGGAATTTTCTACCAGTTTATTAGAGCTTAAGCAATTGTCATATTTTTTCTTAAAGTGTGTTAAAGGTCAATAATCCAAAATTTTTGGACTTTTGACTTTTGTATGCGATTAATCGCGTCTTTGTGACTCTTGTCCAGCCTATTTTTCCATACTGAGTGATTTTACCATCCACAGGGATTGAGTTTGATAACCAAGTTGATGATAAAGATTCAATGCTGGTTGGTTAGATTGAAATACTTGTAACCCAAGTTGGCGATCGCCTCTTTGAATCGCCCAATTTTCCACGTACTTCATCAACGCTGTACCAATACCCCGCCGCCGATGTTCTGGCAAAACATAAAGCAGAAAAATATGAGCATGACGACTTCCCGTGACTTGATCGATAGCATTTCCCACCCATAAGCAAGCGACGGGGGATAGGGGGGATGAGGGGGAAAATATTTTCTTTTCTCCCCCTGCTGCCTCTGCTCCCTCTGCTTCTTCTACCCACCACAAGGGGGTTTTACTAGAGAAGTACTGCTCGACTGTTTGGGCGAGATGGGAAAAATCCGCCTGGGGAAAGATATCCTGGTAACTGCGTTGCATAAACTTTACCAGTAGCGCTCGATCTAAGCTGGAACCGGGGCGGATGTTGTACCCTGGTAGCAGTTGGTTAGGCACTGTGAATACTTGACAAAATTACCCCTACCTCTTCAATTGGTGCAGGTGCAGCCATATCGGAAGGTAAAAATATTCTGGCGCTGACTGCTACAAGGGCGAAGATAAATACTAGCACTACAAGCAAAGGGGCGATGTATTGACGAAAAATAGCCATATCTGTATGTGAGGGAGCAAGGTACTATCTACGAACTTAGTTGTAGATTTGTAAAGTTTTCTTGGTTTATTTTAGCGATGTTCAGGAGATAACTCACAAAAAGTTATTAGGTAGAAGTTACCGGCGATCGCGATCCAAATCTTCAATTACTTTCTCAACATACCAATTCTCCGTCATTCCCGGATAATTCTCTCTGGCTTGTTCAATTAAGCGTTCAGCAGTGTCTATATCACCATCTAGCCGCGCCACGAGATCATTTCTCAAATCGTTATGAGCAAGGAATTCTTGGGCTGTTTGTTGTGTGATTTCACTATTGAAGCTATTAAATGACTGTACTTGCTGGCGGCGCAATTGCCAAAATAGAACATAGTACAGTGTGCCAAAAATTAAAATTAGGCTGAGTGTTCCCAGAAAGGTGAGCAGGTTAAAGGGCAAAAATTGCAAAACCAACTGTGAGAGAACGTAGCCTAATAGTAGGCCAGTAACCAAAAGGATAAACGTGCCGACAATAATTACTACTTGGTTCCCCATACATCCTCTTCTTCTTCCTCAAGTCCTGGTCTTGTAATTGCCACTGGTTGAGGGTTCCAGGGGGCAAAAATTGGTAATAGCAATAATCCTGGCACAGCAGCAACGATAGTAATGATGAAAAATAGCGGCCAACCCGTGTTTTGTGCGATCGCCCCACCGGGAGATGCGAGAATATCGCGGCTGACAGCCATCAAGCTAGAAAGTAAGGCATACTGAGTTGCCGAAAACTTCTGGTTACACAAACTCATTAAAAATGCCACGAAAGCTGCTGTTCCTAAACCACCACAGAACTGTTCGATGTTGATGGCTAAGACCATAGCTTGATAGTTTTTCCCAGTGTAAGCAAGAGACAAGTAAGCAAAATTACTCACAGCTTGTAAAACGCCAAATACCCAAAGCGAACGGTTGATGCCAATTCTACTCAAAATTGCACCGCCTGCCAGTGCCCCCACAATGGTAGCGATTAATCCCATCCCTACCTGAATTGCCCCAATATCGGTTTTGGTAAAACCAACTTGCAGCAAAAACGGGGTAGTCATATTGCTCAGTAAAGCATCACCCAGCTTGTAAAGGGTAATGAACAATAAAACCAAAAAGCCTTGAATTACTCCTCGGCGTTGAAAAAATTCACCGAAGGGTAAAATGACAGCATCTGTTAATGAGGCGGGAGGGCTAATTGCTTCTGGTTCTGGTGCAAATAAAGTCGCAAAAATCCCCAATACCATCGTACCTGCCATCAACAAATAAACCGATGACCAAGGGATTCTATCAGCCAGGATTAATGCTAAAGCACCAGCCACTAACAAAGCGATGCGATATCCCAAAATGAAAACCGCCGCCCCAGCCCCCATTTCCAGCTTTTCTAAAACATCGGTACGGTAAGCATCAGCAGCAATATCTTGTGTTGCGCTCAAAAAAGCAATAACTATAGCGTTAATGGCTAGCAGCTGTAATGCTTGTTTAGGTTGCTGGAATGCCATAATTGCGATCGCTACTGTTAAAGCCAGCTGCGTCACCACTAACCAACCCCGCCGTCGTCCCAAAAATGGCATGGTAAAGCGATCGAGAAACGGCGACCACAAAAATTTTAACGAGTAAGGCAAACTAGCGAGGCTAAACCACCCAATAGCAGCCAAATCCACCTGTTCCACAGTCATCCAAGCTTTCAAGGTATTACCGATTAATAGCAACGGTAACCCTGATGAAAACCCCAGAAACAATAAAGCCGCCATCTTGCGGCTACCAAAAACATCCAATAGCGATCGCAGTGGATTCATAATTTCGTTTTGGTCTCTCCTCACCTGTTGCGAATTGCAGTTATCTTGCCATTACTAGAGGATTTCACGCAAATCGGGAAAGTGTTGGGTGTTGACTGTTGACTGTTGACTGTTGACTGTTGACTGTTGACTGTTGATTGTTGACTGTTGATTGTTGATTGTTGACTGTTGACTGTTGATTGTTGACTGGAGATGAGAGGAAATAACAAACACCCAATTACCCATTACCCATTACCCATTACCCATTACCAATGCCCAATGCCCCAATTACACTTGATAAACTTCATGCCCCCTAATTTCTACACCATGTGCAGCGAGACATTTTTCCCAGCCTTCACGGGTGCCAATTTCGCTTTTTTGCTGGAGTAGCCCTAGTTGCTGTTCTTGTTGGGTGAGTTTCGCAAATTCTTCGTAGAGTGGATAGTTTGGCGTGACAAAAGTTTCTTTACGGTGCAAAATTGGCGGATTGGTTCGGGTCTCGTAGTCGCGGTGAGTGATTCTGAGGGTTAGGAAGTCAATAATGATACTGGCTTTTAAGGCAGGGTGGGGGTCTGTGTCGAATTCTGGGTAAAAGAGATAGCAAATTTGCGGTTTATCAGTGCAAAATTTGATTAAAGTGGCACCATCTACACGCCCGATGGTACGGCTGGCGCAGCCTTCATAGATTCGCAGTAAAGCATCGAGTTCTGCAAGAGCAGAAACATGGACATATAATGCCCCACGGGTATGTTTACCTATTTTGCTTTTTTCGCAAGCTGTTTGCACTACCCTGGGTTGTCCTAAGCTAAACAGTTTTTGGTCGGCGACTCCACAAGCTTCTTCGTAACTGCCAAAAAAGGCTTTGATGTCATGACGAATTTCTAGGGCGAGTTTCTGCCATGAGGGGCGTTGTTCAAAGTGGGTGAGGGCGAGATAAACTTGGATATCCAGAGAACGACGATAGGCGATCGCATCCCATTCTGCTTCATCGGTAGCTTGTAATACTACACCAAAGGCACGACGGAAGTTACCAAATTCACTCAGTAGTTCCTGTTCGTTGCTCAATTCTCCTTTGACTGGTAATCTCCCGCGTTGGGTGAAAAAAGCCATCAATGGTGCCAGTAGTTCTTGGTAATCTTCAAAGCGCTTGCTGGGAATGCGAACTCTGGGCGTAGAAGTGCGAGAAAAGAAGCGGATGGCTTTGAAACTTTGTTTTTCGGCTTCATCGCGAAAGACAAAATAAACACCTAAAGCTACGGGTACAGCATCTACATTCAGTACCTCATCAATGTAACTTTTCAGTTCTTCTTGCTCGTAATATTTCTGAAAAGTATTGCGCCGGGTAACAATTCCATCACTGTAAGCTAATTGGGTTTTACTTGGGGCGTTAACTAAAACTTGTGCAGCGACAATTAAGACTTTGCGGGTGAGTTCCCAAGCTTTAATTAAGCTTTCCCGGCGTTCTTGAGTATCTTCAATAACATTGAGGACATAACCCAAATTCACAACATCGGCGGCGGTGATTTCATCCTCAGGATAATAATAAGGATCCCAGCCGCCACTGGTATAACCTAAATTTGCCACGCGCTGGACATCACCACCGTAGCCGCAACCGTAGTCAAAGAAAGTCGTTTCCTGATTGAGGATTGACCATTCTATAGCTAATCGTACCGGACGAGAGATATCAGTACGTGCGATCGCAGCTCTGTGACGCTCAATTTCTAACGCTTCAGGCATAATACAGTCAACAGTTAACAGTCAACAGTTAACTAATATCCTGTCAATCTTTTAGCGCTAGTTCCATTAAATCTTCAATTTTCTTGATATTTGGATCACCGGCTAAGTAACCAATTCCCCGATGTAAATGCAAGCGAAATTGAGTAGCGAGGGTTTCTTTATCGGTGGCGTAACCGTCATTGTGACACCTTTGCTTGAGCGCGAGGAGAAGGATCTCGGACATATCGCCACCAAAAACGCGCCAGGTTAATTCCACATTGCTATCTTGGGGGATGGGTACAGGGGAAGGTGGTGTGGGTTCTGCAAGAGAACGACAAAAAGCCCAACGACATAATATATTCCATTGGTCAATTTTTGTACTGCGGCGCAGTTTAAGTAATTGGTCTTTAGCTGTTTGAGAAAGTTTAAATCTTTCGATAGGTGATTCCATAAATTAAAACTAAAACTAAGACTCTATGATTATGCTTTCACATAATTAATGCTACTGACAACATATTAGAGTTTTTGTATAGTATTGGACTAAGTATATAAAATATTGTTAATCTAACAAGAGCAAAACATATTAAAAATAACTTCTTAGCCAAAAAGCAAAAATGCTCTGTAAATATTTTGAACCTTAGTTAAGCAAAGCTTAGTTCTGACTACGTTAACGAGCAATAACAGTCAGTGATAATACACCTCAGTTGATGATTCAGCTTGGTTAATCTCTTAGAGAGAGAAGAAAATTTTTTTGTATCTCTTTTGTTACCATATAGAATAAAGTTAAAGCCCAGATAAAAATCGTTCATTATAGCCAAAAAGTATACAAATAAACTCTTTTGTAAATATGTCACAATTTGTTTACATAGTTAGAAGTGGAGAAACTAACAGATATAAAATTGGGATGACTAAGAATATCTATCAAAGATTTAAAAAATTACAAGGAACAGATGCACCTTATTATATAAACTCAATCCATCATATAAAAGTAATTAATAGTAGAGTTATAGAAAAGTATTTACATAATAAGTATAAAAGCTATCAGGTAAAAGGTGAATGGTTTGAACTGAATGAAAATCTAGTAAAAAGTGTTGTAAAAGACATGGATTTTCAAGGAATTCTTCAACTAGCAGCAGAATTAAGCATTGAAGAGCTTCTTGAATTGCAAATGGAACTTATTAAATTATGCCACTCTAAAATAGCCCAAACGAGCGAAATACACTGTTAAAAGTAGTGATTAGCATAAAAAAACAAAAATTAGTCCTAATTAATCAACAATACTATCAGTAACAATTGAAAAAATTAGACGATTTATTTTTACATGATGCCACAGAGGCAATTTCTCTCTGTATATCTAAATCATTAGCCATTGCAGCTAGTTGTTGATTCATGGATTGCACATTAGCCAGTTGATGAGATAATTGTTTCTTTTCTTGCACTTTGCTTTCGATACGTTCTAGGAGCCATTCTAGTTCTTCTAATGACAGATTACTTAAGTCACGCTCTATTTCTTTTAGATATGGTGAGATCATAACTGCATATACCTTTGCCAAATGTTGTTAGATATATTGTAAATATCTGAGAGGAAATCAATTGCGATTACTTCTTCTGGTAATCAGCTCATCACTCGATTATTTAGAAGAAAAATATTACCAGAAATATTTATTGTTGATCACTGTGGTTTGACGAGTAGCAGAGTTGTAATCTAGGAGATATTCGTGAGCGATCGCTTCATTTTCTCTCAGTGTCTCAACTTCTTTTTTACCAATTTCTGTATCCGTAGAAAGCAAAATTACCTGGTGGCTGGCGGAGGGAAAGTACCGTTCTACAAGGTTACTGCGGTGGGATGAGTCGAGTCTGCCAAGGGGGGTGTCAATTGCTACTGGTAAGCGGCGACCGGAGACTCTAGCTAAACCCCAAAGAAATGCGATCGCTAGTAGTTGTTTTTCGCCAGCAGAAAGGCGATGTTTGGGGACGGGTTTACCGTTTAAGTCGTACAGCGACAGGCTGAAAGTGTTGGTGTCAATCGCGACGCGATGAACTAAATCAGATTTATGTAACAGATAGCGGAAACATTCTGTGACTTCAACTTCTAATTTGTTGAGTTTTCTCAGAGTTAATTTCTTGCGGAAAAGTTTGAGGGTTTCTTGGACTCTCACCGCAGATTCAATAATATGTCCTTTGTTTTGAAGTTTAAGACTTGTATCTGTGTAGTTTTCTAAGTCTTTTTTAGTATTTTCAATCTCCGTTGCTAATTCATCTAAGCGACGTTTGGTAATTTCCCAAGCAGCTTTAGCTTCTGCAACTTGCTGTTGTGCTTGTTGTAATTCATCAACTAATCTTTGATATTCTTCCGGTGAGGCTGCGGTTTGAATTTGTCTTTCTAAGGTGATAATCTCTTCTTCTTGAGAATTCAGCAGCGTAATTTTATCTTTCGCTTTGGTTTTGGCATATTCCAAGTGATGATGGATGACATTATCTAATTGATGTAGGGTTTCTGTGTCAGCTAATAGCCAAGGTTCAGCAATGGCGGCGTTATCTAAATCTTGATTTTCTTGGGAGATAAATTCTTTAATTTGAGTCACTGCTGCTTGTTCAATAGCTAATTGATTAATCAAATTGAGTAGCTTTTTATCTCTTTCAATTAATAAATCATGTGCCACTTTCGCTTGTTGAATGCGGAATTCCTCTTCACCTTGGTTATAAGCCTGATTTAATAGCGGTGTAATCAATCCTAGAGGTAAAAATTCGGCAGATAAATCACACAACGATTGGCGGATTTTTTCTGTTTCGGTGATTCTTTCTTGCTTTTTTTTCTCTAATTGGCTGCGTTCTCCGGCAATTTTGCCACCCTCAGAAATAAATTTATGTACAGCTTCCTGCTGTCTAGCTTCGGCGGCGGTTAAATTCTCTTGGAGAGATGTAATTGATTGGGATTCTTGATGATACGCCTCTTGTAATTCTTGCAACTTCTCTTCAATTTCTTCAATATTCGCTAAATCTTTAGTATCAGCCAGTTCCTTGCGTTTGCGATTGACTAAAATATCTAAATCTACCGCTAATCTATCGGCTAACTCTAAACCTAAAAGTCCGCTAATCGCATCTACTACAATTGGCGGTGGTATTTCTTGTTCTGCGAGTTCTTTAACTTGTTCGCCATCAAATAAAAATAAGTTAGATATTCCTACAGGTAGGAGATTTTCAATATATTCATCCCAAATATTTACTAAAGCTGTATCTAGCCATTCATGGGCATCTAAAATACCTAAATGGTCTTTACCATCTTTAGGATTTTTTTCCCAAGTACGGACAACGCGGTATTTTACTGGCTTGTCATTTTCGATATGTTCAAAAAGTAATTCAATGCGTGTCTTTTCTACTGGATCGGTTTTGCTATTAACGCATTGAGTGAGGAAATCGCTATAACTTAAATTACCACGAGTGGAACATTGAGCGCGATGCCCATAAAGTGCCAGGCGAATTGCGTCCATGAGGGTGGTTTTTCCGCCACCATTCATTCCACCTAACAGAATAATTGGGCGAGAATTTTCATGATTTCTGGGGTCAAGATTGATTACTTGTTTACCAGCGTAGGGGCCAAAGTTTTGTAATACGAGTTCGAGAAATATCATTTATAAGAATTAATGTAGGATTTAGGAAAATTACTCAGATAGAAAGATACAAGAGAAAAAGAACGGTAATTTTAGATAATTGTAGGTTGGGTTAAACGCAGTGAAACCCAACATTTTTACGTCTTTGTTGGGTTTTGTTCCTCAAACCAACCTACAGAGGTTAAGTTTTTTGATGTTAACTGAACGGTATTGAATTATAAAACAACGGGATGGACATTTATCATCAAAAATGTTGGGTACTCAATTCCAAAATGCGAGAAAATCTCCGTTACCAGAGTAAATATTAATTGATTTGGATGATTTATTACCAAAACAGTTGAGCTAGATTACAATCTCCATCAGCATAATCTCGTATTTATTGCCGAAAATATGGAGCCTGTGACACTCACTGCTGCGGGAATCGCCACCCTAGTGTTTACCAAAGCTTTTGAAACCACTATAGAGAAAGCAACAGAAAGTGTTCTGAAAAAATTGGAACAGCTTCGCCAGAAGATTTTGCAGAAATTCAAGGGTACGCCCAGGGTAGAAGCAGCTTTGGTAAAAGTACAGCAAGGCTCACAGGAAGATTTAAATGTGGTGGCTGCTTATTTGCAAGAGGCGATGAACAACGATCCCCAATTTGCGGAAGAGGTGAAAACCCTTGCCACAGAAATTCACCAAGAAATTAATATTGGGAAGGTGGAAGGCAAGAATGTGCAGAATGTTTACGGTGGCGAGGCTTTTCAGTCTAATGATGCTAAGGCTCCCACAATTCAAGGGGGTAGTGGTCACACTATTAATATTACCTATAATAATTCCCCTGATTGACTAAAGTCGCCTGAACGGGAACAGGTAAAGTCTCATCCCCAGGGTGAAATACCGCAAAATTTGCCCCTGAGTGGGGTAGTGGAATTTGTGGGACGTGGGGAAGAATTGCAAACACTCCAGCAGATGTTGCAGCAAAATCAACAAGTAGCCATTGCGGCTATTGCGGGGATGGGTGGAGTTGGCAAAACAGAACTGGCGTTGCAATATGCCATTGAGTACCGCGACAATTATCAAGGTGGAATTTGCTGGTTGTTGCCCAAATCTGGGGATATTGGGGTGCAAATTGTCCAGTTTGCGAGAACGCAGCTAGATTTAAACCCGCCAACAGATGTAGATTTACCCGCGCAAGTGCAATTTTGCTGGCGGCGTTGGCGTGAGGGTGATGTGCTGCTGGTGTTGGATGATGTTGCTGATTATCAGGAAGTTAAACCTTACTTTGTGTCGCTATCTTCTCGGTTCAAAATCCTGATTACTACTCGCCAGCAGTTGGGGCGCATAGAAACATTATCTTTAGATGTGCTGCAACCAGAGGCGGCGCTGGAATTATTAAAGTCAATTATTGGGGCAGAAAGGTTTGAGCGGGAAAATCAACGCCACCCCCAGGTAGCATTACAGTTATGTGAGTGGCTGGGATATTTGCCTTTGGGTTTGGAGTTGGTAGGGCGGTATCTGGCGCGGAAACCAGATTTATCTTTGGTAGAAATGCTGGAACGCTTGAAGAAACAGCGACTAGAACAACGCGCCCTTAAGAAAGCAGAAGCCGATATGACAGCACAACGGGGTGTGTTAGCAGCTTTTGAGTTGAGTTGGCAGGAATTAGAGGAAGATGATCAACAACTGGGCTGTTTATTGAGTGTATTTGCAGCCGCACCTATACCTTGGGTGTTGGTAGAACAGTGTTTACCAGAGGAAGATGGGGAAGATTTAGAAGAAATTAGGGATGATAAGTTGTTGAATTTGTATTTACTCCAGCGTAAAGGTGAGGGAATCTATCAACTACATCCCCTGTTGCGGGAGTTTTTTCAATATAAGCTGACAGGGTTAGATAAAGCAGAGGGATTTAAGCGAAGTTTTTGTGGAGTAATGGTAGCAGTTGCTAAAGATATTCCTGACACTCCCACACTTCAGCAAATTAAAGATGTCGCCCCCGCCATACCTCACTTGATAGAAGTAGCAGACAATCTCATTCAGTATGTCAGCAATGATAATATAGTCAACATTTTCACAAAGTTGGGTGAATTTTATGAGGATCAGGGATTATATGAGCAAGCAAAACCTTGGTACAAGCAGTGCCTAATCATTAGTCAAAAGCTCTTTGGTTCTAAGCATCTATACGTTGCTCAAAGCTTCAACAATCTAGCGGAACTCTACAAATTACAAGGACGCTACACAGATGCTGAACTCTTATTGTTACAGGCCGTGGAACTTACACAAGTCCTTTTTGGAGAGGAAGATTTATTCGTTGCCACTAGTCTCAACAATCTGGCTGAACTCTACAAATTACAAGGGCGTTACAAAGAAGCTGAACCCATATTTTTACAAGCTTTAAAACTAAGACAGCATCTGTTGGGAGAGGAAGATTCATTAGTCGCTACTAGTCTCAATAATCTAGCTGAACTCTACAAGTTGCAAGAACGCTATACAGAAGCTGAACCCCTACTTCTAAAAGCTGTGGCAGATTTTCAAAATCTACTGGGATATGAGCATCGATTAGTTGCTACTAGTCTCAACAATCTGGCAACGCTCTACTTTTTACAAAGACGTTATATCGAAGCTGAACCTTTGTTTTTGCAAGTTTTAAAATTAAGACAAATCCTGCTAGGAAAGGAACATCCTGAAGTTGCTCAAAGTCTCAACAATATAGCCGAACTTTACAAACTACAAGGGCGTGATACAGAAGCTGAAGTGTTATTTTTGCAGGCTTTGGAACTAGAACAACGCTTGCGAGGAAATGAACATCCTAATGTTGCTATTAGCTTTAGTAATCTAGCCTTTCTCTATATGTCACAGCATCGTTACACAGAAGCTGAACATCTATTAAAGCAAGCCTTATATATTTGTGAATGCAGTTTGGGGATAGGTCATCCCAAAACAATAATAGTTCGGAGCAATTACGCAATTTTTCTAAGGCAGGCATATCGTTAGTACTTATCTCGCTTTAGAGTAGTAATAAATTTATGGGTGCATACGAGAATGGAGAGATTAGCAGAGAGACTTAAGAGTTTTTTCTAAGACTAGTTGTGATGTGATCATGATATGCGCTATCTCAAATACCAACTTTCGTGTTCTGAACTCGAAGTTTCCTGTTTCAAGTGAGAATGTTCCTGTTTCAAACGAGAACGTTCTGGTTCCAAGTGAGAATGTTCCTGTTTCAAACGAGAACGTTCTGGTTCCAAATGAGAATGTTCCTGTTTCAAACGAGAATTTTTCTGTTCTGAGGTGGAATGATGGAGTTATGAAGGCGATCGCTCTGTTAAAATTCTCTGTTGTCTGGTGTGCGATCGCAATTCCGCAGATGACAGCAGTCTGATTTTACTGAATCAGTGCGATCGCTCTGTAAAAATTCTCCGTTGTCTGGTGTGCGATCGCAATTCCGCAGATGACAGCAGTCTGATTTTACTGAATCAGTGCGATCACTCTCTTAAAATTCTCCATTGTCTGGTGTGCGATCGCAAATCCGCAGATGACACTAACCTGATTTTATGGAATCAGTGCGATCGCTCTTGTAAAATTCTCCGTTGTCTGGTGTGCGATCGCAATTCCTCAGCCTATCTTGTAGAGACGCGATTCATCGCGTCTCCCACAGTTATTAATTATTTGCTGGAACTAGTTGCACATCTTCACAGGAACCACCTGTCAGGCTATAGTCATCCACTTGAACCCAGCTATCCTGACCTAAAGCCCAAAATCCTGTGAAAATATTGTACACAGTTTCATTGCCAGTTCTAAACGATAGTGTCATAGGTGTGTAGCGAGGTAAACTACCAAACTTGATTTCGGAAAAAACCTTCTGTTGAGCATCTCGCACTCCAAAATAACCATCTGTAACATTGCCTGATGTGCGGATATATGCTGTTAACTTATATTGAGTGTTGGGTTGGAGTCTGACGCGTTGACGAATACCATTCCATCCCGAAACATTCCGCATCCAGACATTATTTTTACCCCTATTGCTGTAGCCTAATCCAATATCAACGCCAACTCTACCTTCCCCAACCCAAGGACTGCTGATTCTTTGGCTAGCTTGTGCTTCAAAGTCTCCACCATTTAGGGGAGCAGCGCAAGAAGCTGGAGTTTTAGTAGAAGGGAAACTCAGGGAAATTACAGCAGTGATGAATACTGCTATTTTGCTGAGAGGTAACTGTTTACTAGTCATTTAACTTTATACCTTTACTTAAGATAATTCCGTAAACTGCTGAGTATATAATAGGTTCGCCCTTAGCAGCTTTATGCAAATTATCTATGTTGCAGGTAAGAAGTTATCGTCAGCCGAGATGATTGCGAAAATTATTTGCTGAGGGAGGAATTAGGGAAGAGAGAAGAAGGAAGAAAAGCTGAGGTAAGACAGAGTTTCCGGAAGCATCAAGAATTGGATGGTTTATCTTTTTGGACTTTTTTAATTAATGCCATATAGACATTAACTTCACTCACTTCTACATCATGTTCAACTCTAGTTACTTTCCATTGTTCCTTTTTGAGGTAAACTTCCTCTCCCACTCTGGGTATAAATTGTAAATCATAAAACTTTTTAATATACTCTTTTTCGTTTTCTTCCCATAAAATTACCTTGGCTACTTCTTTAGACATGGTTAATGTTTATCCTTTGTTGTTAGTAAGCTCCATATAGGAGTTTGATGACATCCACCTGGCAAGTTTATCTTACTAATTCCACATCAGAAGGTAGTTAAAACCACATTATTTACTAATATTCATTAGCCCGCGTATTATTGACTCTAAATCTAGAGTAGAGATACTCAATTTTTATATATAAATCATCATAAATTGAGGATGCATTAATAACGCATCCTAATTGGTCGTGGGAAGCAAATTTTTACTCATTTTACTAACTGGAACAATCATCCCTTTTTTTAAGTAATGAGGCGCTCTTTCGATAAATTTAAAGCCTAATCTCCTATAAAATCCTTCGGCGTAAAGGCTAGCCGTTGTAATTACCTTTTCTATACCTTGCTTGCTTGCTGTTTCGCAAAAATGATTAACTAAGGCTCTACCAACACCTTGCCCTTGGTGCTTAGGATGCACGTATAATGCTATCAGTTCATCAAAAATGTAACTAGTGAATCCCACAATTACATTTTTATCAACAGCAACCCAGCAATTTTTTAATTTCATACTCCTGAGAATATTAACACCGTCAGGTTGGTCGAGGTAGTTTCGCCAAGCTAACAGTTCTTCTTCAGAATATAAAGTTGCTGGTAGCGCTTTAATAGCAGCAATATGAATTGCACTCATACAGCAAGCATCTGTTTCGATAGCAGGACGAAGAAATTGGTCGTTAGCGCTCATGATTATTAATTCGTAACTCGTAATTACGTGAGTTAAGGGTGCTTGGAGGTGAGAAGTTCAACGCCAGCACAGATTGTAATTAATATTGAGATAGATGCGGAGTGGTTGGGGGTAGCTGTTACCTTACCAGTACAGAGAAGCAAGCTATAGGTAGTTTCTCTGATAAAAGAAGGATAGGACTTGCAGCAGGTTATTATCAATGCAGACTTAATGTGTTGAGATGGGAATAAAGATATAGGTTTGGTTATAAAACATTTAAAGCGCGATCGCAATCTGTAAAAAAGCTCACTTTTGAGCTTGATTGTGTATCTGCATCACCTGGATGTCAGTACAAAAGCAGTTTTTGGGGTTTATTACAAATAGATAAGTACTGCTACGTAGAATTGCAAAATATCAATATTTTGCGGCAAAGCTCAGTATATCTAGGAAAGTTTTATGCCCCTAATTAGCTTAAGATTGCTATAGATACTTTGCTGAATCTCCCCATTTTTAATAAGGGAAATCAAATGTCTAATTTTGAGCTAGTACTTAAGCTATTGTTACAACTAACAATAATTTTGGTGACTTGTCGCATCGTAACTATTATTGGCACACGATATCTCAAACAAACCGATGTTGTTTGTGAAATGATTGCGGGCGTTATGTTAGGGCCATCATTACTGGGTTTAATTACCCCAGATGTACAGCAATGGTTATTTCCTAAAGCACCAATCTTATTGGCGACGGGAGCTAAAATTCCCAATCCTTCGATGTCTATTCTCTTCGCTATCAGTCAGATTGGGTTAGTAATTTATATGTTTTTGATTGGCTTAGAATTTAATACTGATTTAATTAAGCAACGTCTTAAAAGTGCAGGTTTAGTCTCTGCTGCCGGGATAATTGCACCTTTTTGTTTAGGCGCGATCGCAGCTTTTTTCTTATACGGTAAAGGTGAACTTTTTAAAGCTGGTGTAACTCCTTGGGCTGCAGCTTTATATTTGGGTGCTTCTATGTCGATTACCGCATTTCCTATGTTAGCAAGAATGCTTTATGAACGAGGAATTGCGAAAACAACTTTTGGTACTTTAGCTTTAGCCGCAGGTTCCATAGATGACGCAACTGCATGGTGTTTACTCGCTATTGTATTAGCCAGTTTGAATGCTAATTCGAGTATTGCCGCTTTTGCGATAGGTGGTGGTATTGGCTATGTTTTATTAACAATTTTTGTGGGTAGACCTGCTTTAACTATTTTTACTCGCATCACAAATAAAGATAATGGAGTGACAATTCAAACATTAACTTTAGTACTCACAATTGTAATGTTTGGTGCTTGGTTTACCGATGCCATTGGTATCTATGCAGTCTTTGGTGCGTTTATTTTAGGCACAGCAATGCCGCGCGGTGAATTTGCCGAACAAATACGCGATCGCACAGAATTTTTGACAACGGGTTTTTTATTACCAATATTTTTTGTCTTCTCAGGATTGAATACACAAATAGGATTAGTAAATACACCGACTTTGTGGGCAATTACATTTTTGATTATTGCGATCGCAATTCTTGGTAAAGGTATTGCTTGTATGCTCGCCGCCAAATTCGCTGGCGAAAGTTGGCGAGAATCAGCAACAATTGGTGCGCTCATGAATGCTCGTGGTTTGATGGAGTTAATTATCCTCAATATAGGTTTGGAACAAGGAGTAATTACGCCAACTTTATTCACTATCATGGTTATTATGGCAATCGTAACGACATTAATGGCATCACCACTAGTTGCCTATTTGTTGCAAGGTACGAGGTATGAGAAATCTCTGGCTTAGGGGTTGGGGATTGGGGATTAGGGATTGGGGATTAGGGATTCTAAATTAATTTAGTGTTTTCAAAATAGGGATTGCAAGGGAAGAGAGAGAAGAAAGCAGAAGAGAAATGACACATCACTCTGCAATACTACCGGTTAAGCGTTTTGAACCAAAAATTGGTTTTGGGGAAAAGGTTAAAGGTTTTTTCTTTCCCTTTTTCCATTCCCCTTTTTCCCCTTTACCGACAAGTGTTGCATCACTCTGCTATTACCAATTACCAATTACCCAATGCCCCATGCCCCATGCCCCAGTATAAAAAGGTTGACATTTTTGAGTGTTATAAAGAATCATCTTAGGGAAACCGGATAGTCACTTGCGAGGAAACTATGCACACAGTAATACTCGTTCTGTTTGAGGTGCTGATTGTTATTGGACTGTCTCGGCTAGTAGGACTGGGATTTAAGTCAATTAAGCAACCGCTGGTAATTGGAGAGATTGTCGCTGGGATTATGCTCGGCCCTTCTCTATTTGGTTTGATAGCTCCATCAGCAGCAGCTACCGTATTTCCGCCTGAAGCAGTTCCTTTTTTAAATGTGCTGTCTCAGGTGGGACTGATATTTTTTATGTTTCTGATTGGCTTAGAACTGAATCCCAAATATCTCAGTGGACAATTAGAAACAGCAGTTTTGACTTCTCATGTCAGCATTTTGGTGCCGTTTTCTTTAGGAACGCTGCTCGCAGTGTTGCTTTATCCTCTGGTTTCAAATGCTAGTGTTTCTTTTACCGCCTTTGCCCTATTTTTGGGCGCGGCGATGTCAATTACCGCATTTCCGGTACTGGCGAGAATTATTACAGAGAACAACTTGCAAGGAACGCGCTTGGGAACCTTGGCGTTAACTTGTGCGGCGGTGGATGATGTGACGGCTTGGTGCGTGTTAGCAGTGGCGATCGCAGTTGCTCGAGAAGGTAGTATTATCAGTGCCTGGCCGACAATTGTCGAAAGTATTCTCTACATCGGCTTTATGCTAACTGTGGGGCGTTGGTTCCTGCAACGGCTGGCTACCTACCACCAACGCACGGGACGCTTAAGCCAAATGGTAGTAGCGTTAATTTACATGGGAGTGGTGGCTTCTGCCCTAATTACCGAATTAATTGGCATTCACCTGATTTTTGGCGCATTTTTACTAGGTGCAGCCATGCCCAAAAATGCAGATTTAGTCAGGGAACTGGCAGAGAAAACCGAAGATTTTGTCTTAGTATTTCTGCTCCCAATATTCTTTGCCTATAGCGGCTTGCGGACGCAAATTGGCTTGCTCAACCGTCCAGAATTGTGGTTACTGTGTGCATTAGTTTTAGCAGTTGCGATCGCAGGTAAGTATATTGGTACTTATGTTGCAGCTCGTGTCAGTGGAATTAATAAACGGGAAGCCTCAGCCCTTGGTTGGTTGATGAATACTCGCGGTTTGACTGAGTTAATTGTCCTCAATATTGGACTCGAGTTAGGTGTGGTTTCACCCTTACTATTTACCATGCTGGTGATTATGGCATTGGTAACCACATTTATGACTTCACCACTGCTGGAATGGACTTATCCCAAAAAGCTGATCAGGTTAGATGTAGTCGAACCAGAATTAGAGGAAGAAACTGATACACCAGCCAAAGTTGGCGAAGAATACCGAATTTTAGTGCCAGTTGCTAATCCTAGCACCCAAAAAGGCTTATTACAGTTAGCAGTTGCGATCGCACTCAACTATCGTCAATCTGCTGTGGTTCATCCCCTGAGTCTGATTGAGTTTGAAGAAGACTATGCTTTTGAAAGTACACCAGTTGAAGCTAATCGCTTAATTGCTCAACGCCGCCAACAGCTAGAAGAGTTAATTAATACTCTCGAACCTTCAACCGCTCGTGCTTATGTACATCCTATTATCCGCACCTCCAGCAACGTTGCTAGAGAAACTGCCCAGATTGCCCAAATTGAGCAACCTAACTTGATTTTAGTCGGTTGGCACCGCCCAGCTTTTAGTAACAATCGCTTAGGTGGGAGAGTTGGTCAAATTCTGACTACTGCACCCGTAGATGTAGCAGTATTTATCGACCGGGGAGGAGAAAGACTAGAAAGCTTGCTAGTTCCTTATTCTGCGAATATTCATGATGATTTAGCCTTGATACTAGCCTTAAGACTGCTGATTAACAAAGATACCTGTATGTTGCGGATTTTACAGGTACGCTCAGAAAATCAGGTTAAGGACGAAATGAGTCACGAATTACAAATCATGATGGAGCAATTACCAAACACTGTACGCGATCGCATCGAAATTCAGATAATTGAAGCTCCAGATCCAATCCAAGCTGTAGTTGAAGCTTCCGAACTGGTTGATTTGACAATTGCTGGTACTAGCCGCGCTTGGGGTATCGAACGCCAAACCCTAGGAAGATACACAGATGAACTCGCTATTCAATGTCGTTCTTCACTGCTGATTACCCGCCGTTACAGTCAAGTCACCTCACATTTAGCCTCAGTACTTCCTGAAGTGAGTAGTCCAGAATCCGTAGCTAGGAGCTAAAGAAATGAATAATTTCAAATTAAAATCTTTAGGCTTTTATGGAGCAACAATAGCTGGAGTTCTCATTTTATTTAAAGCTGTGAGCGCTTACGGGGAAAGTAATCTCAAAGCTCCTCCCGTAATCAATGGTTCCTATCGTCTTACTTTTGATGAAAAGCTACCGAACTGTAATCCAACAGAAGCCCCAATTCTCAAAATTCAACAATCAGGTATTTATGTAAATGCTTCTTTATTAGCAGCAGATGCTAACTCTGAAAATACTACCAGCAGTGAAAAAAATCATTCTCTCTCAGGTGATTTAAACAACCAAGAATTGACCTTATCTGGCAAAGTTGATGGTTCAATCCTGTGTAATATTGCTTCCACTCAAAATGCACCTTTTCACTCAGCTAAAATGCAAATGCAATTACTGGATAAAGGTAATTTTGCTGGGCAATTAACCGTTAGTGGTAGTTCGCAAAGTTTCAAATTTACGGCGATACCACAAAAAACACAGGGAAAATCACAGTCAGTTAAAAAGCATTAAAAGGAGGATGATGAAAAATTAAATTAATTGAGATTTATCTGTCGAAATTCTCTGTTGAGATGAATCAAAATAATCATCCTAATCTCAAAACTCTAAATCTAGTAGAGAGTTTTTCAATCAAGAGCTAACAATCATGGTCAAAGGTGTGAGGAATAGACAATTTTTTCAATTCTACAAGCAGATTTTTAATATCAGCTTGTTGGGTATGTCCACAGTAATAATTCTAGAAACTGGTAGTAGTATTGCTCAACCAGCAGCAAAACAAATAAGACCGCCCTATTATCCTAATTTACCTGTGCAACCTGCTACCACAAATGTGACAGGCTCACTAGCTAGGCTGGATAATTGGCACTTTTCTCCAGAAGCTATGCAACTGGAATTTACGCTATCAGCAGCTAGAACTCCTAAATACTTTTATCTAGCTCAACCTGCACGCATTGTTGTAGATTTACCCAATACCAAATTAGGGTATGTTCCCACTCAACAAAATTATTCCGGTAAGATTCAGAGAGTTCGCATTTCTCAATTAAATGCAGGTGTGACTCGCATTGTTTTAGATTTAGCACCAGGAAATTCTTTAGATCCCAATCAATTAAAATTGCAGCCTACTTCTAAGAAAAACCCGAATCGCTGGGTTTTACGTCCTGCTGTTACTGGTTCTCAAAACTCTGTCAAACCAGGATACTATCCGCAGTTACCTAATAATTTACCTGTAAATACTCAACCTCTAAATCTACCTCAAATCCCATCTAACTATCCACCAACACCCATTAATCAATTACCAGTAAGTAATAACCAACAATCACCATTTTTTACTTTACCCCCACCTGTCAATAACTTACCTCCAATAAGTAATAACCAGTCGCAACCCTTTGTGACTGTACCGCCTCTCACATCTAACAACTCACCACAAATACCAGTTAATCTTCCAGCGCCAATTGTGCCAAATCAACAAGTGAATTTTAACAGCCCTGCACCTGTTATCAGTCCTAATTTTCCTGCTCCTATAATTCCCAATTCTCCACCAAATATTGGGGAGGCTCAGGTGGTTGAATTTGGTCAACCTATTCCTAGTAGATGATGTTTGAATTACAGGAAATTAACCGCCGATACAAGGCGATAAAATGATTTTTCTTGATAAAAAGAATGGCTGATGGTACCAGAAATAAATAAAGGTCAAAAATCACTATTTGTAAAATCCACTGTAGGGGCAAGGGCAATGCCGTGCCCTTATAATTTACCATTTTGAAAAAAGAACGCGACAGATGGGCAGCCAGGGGCACGGCATCCACAATCTTGTGGTGTATCAAATTATCTTACTGGTGCCGTGCCCCTACAAAGAATTTATTTGTCGCAAACATTGTTTGAATTATTATTATAATTATCTGTACCTCACAAACTTGTAATCTGCTGTATTTTTATATATTAATAAACTCCAAAAAATATCAAATTTATAATAATAGAAATACATAAGGACACAACATTGTTGTGCCCCTATATATCTGTTGCAATACTGCTCGGTTAAGGATTTTAAACTCTTAATTTGGTTTGGGGAAAAGGTTAAAGGGTAAGGTTTAAAGGTTTTTTCTTGCCCCTTTTCCCCTTCCCCTTTTCCCCTTAACCGACAAGTATTGATATCTGTTGTATTCTTTTTCAAATTGGTAACAATTATCCAATTCCACCAAATTAAAACAGCTTTCTTTCCCCCTGCTTCTTCAGTGGAATTTTAGAATCTATCCGTTTCTTGAGATGGCGCAACTGCTCCAGGTTGAGACATAAAGAAGTTTTGCGCGGCTTCATTTTGGTATATGCATCTAATATCAGGCTTGTCAGTATCTAAGTTACCTGTAAAACCAAAAGTATTTAGGCGATTTTTACATTCTCTTACTTGATCAGATGTTACCAACTTCCTCTGCTCTAAAAGTGCCCAGTTATTTTGCCGCAGAACGCATCCAGGGCGCATACTCGGTTGAGCCACATAAACATTAAATGGGTTAAGAGTGACGAAAAGTCTCGCGTCCATCACCATAGCGCTGGCTCCATATTGCACACAAATCTCAGGGTTTGGTGCTTTAGTATCAATAAATTCACGAGAAGCCACGTTAGATGGGGACAAAGTAGTTGTTGAGCTAAAAGCAATGCCAATCCCAATCCCCAAGACAAACACTCCCCCCAAGATTGCTATGGTGGTGAAGTTAAAAAGGGAAGATTGAAATGGAGAAGATTTAGAACTATTACCTGGTCTAGTGGGTGTACGTCTCATTGTCGCTGGTTTACCTTCACGCCTCAGATAGCAGGGAGTTTTTTACAATGTTCTCCCTATTTAAGTATGACGATTATTGCGTGGAATTGCCTCCTAGTTTCTTGACTTTTTACAGCATCAGTTAAAAATATAGGGTGTCAAGGGTGTGGAAAAGCAGAGAGAACAAGGGAAATCAGGAAACAAACTGTAAATTTTTTGTTCTCTGTTCTCTTCGACAAATGCCAAATGGGACTAGATGTAGCTTTCCTGACACAAGGACTAAACGCACACAACACAGTATAGTTGAACAATTCCGCTCATGCTTAGAGGTGAGGCTTCTTAAGAGAATTGCAGAAATGCCAGCAGATTCTAACTTCGTGAGGTACAGATAATTTTAGAGAACATAGCTGTGCCCTGACTCTTGCAGTTCATTTATATGAAATAGGCTGTAATTTTGTAATTATTTGGTCAAAGTTGCGGGTATATACTTTTTGGTTATATTCTTGCCACTGTTGCTCTGATGAGTAAGGGAATAGCGTTAATGTGGCTGCTTGAATATATTCCATAAACGGGCGACGAAGACGCTCATATTTCTCGAAGGCTGTGGCTATCGCTGGCTTGTTATCCCAATCATTTTCTTTGGCAATATGATTAATTAATGTTGTAACTGCCATAGCATCTTCAAGTCCTTGATTAGCTCCTTGAGCCATAAAAGGAGGCATACCATGTGCTGCATCACCAACTAAAATAATTCTTCCGGCACTCCAAGCGGGAAAACTTTTCTCAGAAGCAGTGGCACGATGAATGTAATACGGACGTTGCAACATATTTTCTGGAG
This sequence comes from Tolypothrix sp. PCC 7601, assembly GCF_025677855.1. Classification (NCBI taxonomy): domain Bacteria; kingdom Bacillati; phylum Cyanobacteriota; class Cyanophyceae; order Nostocales; family Tolypothrichaceae; genus Tolypothrix; species Tolypothrix sp. PCC 7601. The sequence goes on along the minus strand of NZ_CP064879.1, from coordinate 8,641,208 downwards.
GAGATAGCTGCACTAATTGTTTAAGTTCATCAGGATAACCTGCTTTTTCTAACTCTTGCAAAGCTAAGTTAATCAACTCATTACCAGACTTATCCTGCAATGAGTTTAACGGTACAGGCAGATGTAATAAATAGAGAATGCTTTGCCTGTTAATTAACATCATTCTCGGACACTCACTAAAAGCCTGCTGACTAGCTAAGTCGTAATTAGCTACTGTTAAAATTGGTGAGCCTGCAAAAAATTTCTCTTCAAGATGCGATCGCAGTGCTTTTGGTATGTCGGGTATTTCTCTACAATAGATGGCAGCAAACCCAGAATATTCTGGTTTGGCAAAACTTTGGTAAGCGCTATCTGCATAAAGTAGTCTACGAACTGTAGAATTGATACCGTCTGCGGCAACAACTATTTTAGCTCGGAATGATTTTGTAACTGAGTTTTGATAGATGCTGTCTAGATTTTGGGCGAATAAATCGTTATTTTTTTGTCCATCTGCCCAATATGCATAGGGGTTAGCTTCGACGCTGGCATCAGAAAGACAATCGAGGCGGACACATCCCAATTCTGGCTCATCCACAACATTGATGCAACGATGATTAGGTTTAACTTGGTCTTCGGGAAGCAGTTTTTTGAGAGTAGTCTGCAAATCATACCAAGAAATGGAAACTCGACCCTCACCATAATTTTTCAACCAAACATCAAAACTCAAAGAAATTGACCTAACTAGTTTTCCTTGTAGGTTTTTAGAAACCCATTGTTGAGAAGGCTTGGGCGGATTTTTTTCAGAAGCTTCAGTAGTTTGCTCTTTATCGGACTGCGGAGAATTAACGAAAGTCAAGCTCGCTGTTTTGACTGCTGCGTAAGCGTTAGGATCTAAATATTTCAAAGCTTTTAAACCATTAGGTAAAAGATCCACAACCTGGCCAACCTGACGAAAAGCTCGAGCTTGGTCTATAACAAGAATATTTTCAATGCCACATTTACGTAAACCAATGGCAGTTGCTAAACCAACAGGCCCAGCACCAACTATGACAACATCGTAGATGTTATTGATGAATGTATCTGCGGAATATGCTGTAGATTGGCTTTGTGGAGTATTCATACACAAATAGTCGATACTAAGCTATCAAGTAACATAGCATTCAGCGAGAAAATTCCAGGCTATATGAATCGACCCTAGTAATACAAATTCTCCAAAATATGGCTATACATAGGGAGCAGGGAGAGAAGTTGATGAGCTTGCTAACTATACATGAAGAAATATAAAGTAATAGTTAAAACAAGTTGAATATATAACTATAAAAAGTGACATCTTCTAGACAGCTAATCAGGGGCAAAGGCTTTAAAATCTCGCAATTACAAATTCTCTTGGCTGATAGCCTGACAATTTTTTGGGGAGATTGGCTTGATTTACGGATAAGAATAGTACAAATTGCAGCATCAGGCTTGATATCTCCACTAATATATATTTTAGCCTTTGGCTTAGGCTTAGGGAGTTCAATCCGTCCAGGCTCAGGAATTGGTGGTAACTATAATAACTACCTAGAATTTATTCTGCCGGGGATGGTAGCGTTATCATCAATGACTATTAGCTTTGGTGGCACCACATTTTCAATTTGTGGTGAGAGGTTATTCACTAAAACCTTTGAAGAATTTTTGTTAGTCCCCATACAGCCCATAGCATTGCACATCGGCAAAATGCTAGCAGGAGTTGTACGGGGATTGATGACTTCTGGCTCTGTAATTTTAGTGGCGCTGCTGTTAACAGGTAACTGGAACTTTTTGCATCCACTTTTTCTGTTGTTACTGGTACTCAACTGTACCGTGTTTGCAGGGTTAGGGGTAATTGTGGGATTAACTGTGCGATCGCTCGAATCGGTAGGCTTCTACAACAACTTTATAATTATCCCTATGTCGTTCTTAGGAGCCACCTTCTTTGACCCTGGTACTTTACCAGTTGCCCTCAAAGTTTTAGTTTACCTATTACCCCTAACCTATACCAGCATTGGACTACGGGCAATCACCCATTTACCCTTATCCCAATTTCCCTGGTACAGCCTGCCGATATTATCAGTAATTGCGATCGCACTTACTCTTTGGGGTGGCTATAAATTTGCTCATTTACAGGATTAGGGCATGGGGCATGGGGCATGGGGCATTGGGCATTGGTAGTTGGTAATGGGTAATGGGTAATGGGTAATGGGTAATGGGTAATGGGTAATGGGTAATGGGTAATGGGTAATGGGTAATGGGTAATGGGTAATGGGTAATGGGTAATGGGTAATGGAGATTTCTCCCTCATCTTCCTCATCTCCCTCATCTCCCTCATCTTCCTCATCTCCCTCATCTCCCTCATCTCCCCAATCCCCAATCCCCAATCCCTAACCCCTCCTCTTCTGAATCCCATTGAGGAACATGGGTACAAATTTCTCCATAAATTCTTGAGGATTGCGTTGCCAAGCTTTTTGGGCTGCTTGGATTCTCACCATTTGTAACTCAGGTGCTAGCAAAGTCTGCGGTAAGCGTTCCATGAGGTATTGGGGACGTTGCCACACTGGCATCTGATTGGCTAGTTCCACTAAGGTAGCAACTCGGCGCAGTTCTGCACCGAGAGTAATATCCATGCCGGATTCAAAGGCAGCTTGCTCAATTGCGGCATACTTGCGCTTGGCTAGCTCGACTTTTTGCCGATGTTCTGGACTTTTAGCGGCTATTTGGGCTAACCAGCGATTACCCCAACGCACGTGTCCGGCTTCTTCTGGCAAGATTTTCTCGATAGTTTCGCGAATTTTAATGTTTTCTTCAGTTTGTGGTGCTTGTTTTAAAGCATAAATATGAGCCGAGAAATACTCACAGCCCCGCTTCTCGGTAATATTAATTGTGGCTAGGGTAGAAATGACAAAATCTTCTAGATTGCCCACTGGGTCTTGATTTTCTGAGTCGAGTAACCGTTCAAATTCGTCAATGTAGGAAGAACCTGGTGGTTTGCCAATATCTGCTCCCAAATCGACTAACAAATCGGTTAGCCACATTGCATGACGCGCTTCATCAGATATGTGGTGCGACAAATCCTTAATGAATTGCTTTGGCTGTCCGTTGAGAAGTTCAATTAGCTCTGTTAAGTCCTTACAACTGCGCTGCTCACTATAACGGTAGCGGTTGAGGATAATTAAATGCAATTCGCGATCGCTTACTACTCTTTTAAGCACATCCCGCGCACTGATTGCGTTCTGAAATTTCCGTGGGTAAATAACGGTCACGTCGCTTCGCTCCGAATTCAAAAATTAAACTTTAGATGTCAAAAATCTGCTTGGCTATCGCCTATTCCCTGGTAGTCTGCCAATCCAAAAATGTTAGGTGGAGGTTGGGTAAAGGTTAAAGGGAAAAGGGTAAGGGACAAAAACCTTTCCCCCGCCAAGTTGCCTTGGCGTACTACTAGTGATGAATCACCAATGCCCCATGACATTTCTCAAATTTCTGATAGTACAACTGTTCAAACATAAATAAGTGTAACGAATAAATCATCAATCAAGGTGCTCGGTTAAGGATTTTCAAGTTGGAATTTGGTAAGGGGAAAAGGTGAAAGGCCCCTTTTGCCCTTACCCTTTTACCCTTAACCGACAAGTATTTGGTGTGGGTTGGGAGACTCTACCAATCTCAAGACCAACCTCTATCTCCAGGGTGTTTCAAGCAGGTGGGGAATGTTGGCTGTTGGCTGTGGTTCTCATAAACAGCCAAATCATTGTTAACTTTTATTAAAGATAACCATTTTGTAACTTTGGTTACAGAATTATTTGTTATATTAAATAAAGAAAGAACATTCCATCTATTATCTATACAAAAAACCTAGGGAGGACTTAGTTATGTCTATTCAAGAAAAATCTCGTGCAATCATGGCGCGTCAATACCAAGAAGTCAAGAAGCGCCAACAATCTATGCTAATGCGTAGCGCACAAGAACTCGGTCTTCCTGAAGAAATGTCTCACTACTGGAACCCCATCCAAGGTAAGGTAGACCAAGATGCTCGCGCAATTTATGGTAGCAGCCATGCAGGTATGAGTTAGGCTGTCAAGGTTCTTGTCTGATTGTTGTTGCGTGAGAACTCAATAGCCAATGAATGCAAAATCAGGTGTCACAAGTTGTAGACACAACTGAAATACCCCCTTGTTACCAGGGGGTTTTGCATGGCTATGATAATTCCGAATTACGAATTATTTTTATTGGTTTTACATAAGTTCTGAGCGATGTCTAGGCGAATCTGTTGCAATTCTGGAGATGGTTCGGCTACGGAGTAGGCTTGCTGCAAAGCATCTGACCATAATTGAAGATTAGCAAAATACTGGGCTTTTGCTAAGGCGATCGCTTCTTTTGTTGCGCCTTTGGTTTGAAGCTGTTGTTCTAGAGTTTGTACTTCTGTGGTGATGCGATCGCGTTGTTGCGTCTCCATCACTTGAAATGATACAGAAGGAAAGGGATTGTCACCACGATATACTATCCACTCATAGGTTTGACCTGGTTGTAGTTTTGCACCAGCGTAAGTTGTACTCTGCTGATTCTCCACAATCGGTTGATTCCACAAATCATCTGTATCGCTACCAGAGGTGCGGACTATGATATTTTGGATTTGACCTTGCCAAATAAATAAAGGGCGATCGCTCCAAATTTGGGTAGTTTCATTTGGTATTCCAGGGGAGATGGGACAAAAATTGTTAGTTCCACGTGCGGCTGAACGTCGGCGTTGACGGTGGAATAAGGTATTAAGATTAAATACATCTTGCCAAGCAGCGATTTGGAAGGTTTCTCTACTGAATGCTGTTTCGGGAGAAATTACCACAGCCGGAATACTTATTATGGTTGATGCTGCTGCTAATAATAGGCAAAATTTCACTACTGAAAGCTTATGAGTATTTTTTGGTTTAGGAGTAAGCTTAGTAATAGCTGAAGTAGCTATGTATGGGTAGATTTTTTCAGTAATTACTAATAAATTAGGTAGCAAATTTCTGTTAGGCATCACAATATTTCCTCCTCAATACAGGTAAATATCAATCCCAAACATTAATCAAGGCAATTCTATTAATTTCTATAGTTACCAGAGGTGCGTTAGCGATAGCGTAACGCACCCTACTGGACTGACAAGACTAAAATGTGGCAATATAATTTTCTTGTGGGGTGGACATGTGGACATCTTGTCCGCCCAGGACGGGCAAGATGCCCATCCCACAAGAGTTTGAACAATGCACTATTTTAGTCTAGACACGCTACTACCAGCCACCAACAAAATTGAGCATTATAGCTCATAATATCGGTCTGTATATTGACGTTTAATTCGTTAAAAGTGTGCCCTATTGTTATAAAAATTTAGTAGGATGCGTTAGCAGCGAGAGTACGACATCAGCGCGAAAATCTTTGGCGCGTTCCTGAGATTTTTTCATAAATAAAATTAGATTCCTAGATTTCTCCTGCTATTGTTAATATGCTTCGGTTCATGGAGAAACATAACAATGTGAACTCAATTTTTAGTAACCTGGAAAGAGCGTAGTACTTCACGATAACAAACAAACCAAAAATAAAGTGTAACATTCAGTCCACTTAATAATTTAGGAGTACCTTCTAATAAGCTAGGAGTGCCATTACCGCTTAAATGTAGTGAATCAACTGTAATAGCAATAAATAATAAAACTATCCCAGCCGCAAGTATCATGTATGGCGTTGATTTTATTTCTTTTCTAAAAGCTAGTCCGTAGAAGATGGCAAAAATCGCATATATACATATAGTTACTAGCTTAGGAATACCAAATGATCCAATAATTATATGAATGCGATAGATTTCGTTAATTAGGAACCCAGCAGTTAGAATAGCAGAATAAAGAATAAATTTGTTATTTTTATTATTAGGCTTAATTTGATTGAGTAACTCCCGGTTCGCTCATTTTTTTCTGAGTTAGCCAAAAAAGTATACCTCTAGATATATTCCAAAAAGAACTAAGTAGGTATAAGTTCGGGTTTATGGAATTTGAACCCAGAATTACAAACGAACGAGTTGATGATATACCCCTACTGCTAACACAACTGGAGCAGATGGGAGTAGAACAACTAATCGATAAACATTTTCCATGTCACGGAAACTGGCAAGGATTAAATCTAGGTAGTGTGGTGGTAATATGGTTAACACACATATTATCGCAAGCAGATCACCGTTTGAACCACGTTCAAGGTTGGGTGAGTAAGCGGTTAGAAACGTTAAAAAGCTTTACGGAAGAATCTTTACGCTCGCTCGATTTGGCAGATGACCGTTTGCAAGCAGTATTACGTTACCTATCTATAGATGCAAACTGGTTTTCATTTGAGTCGGAACTAGGAAGTAGTTTGCTACGGGTGTACGATATTATCCCAGAACAGGTACGTTTAGATAGTACAACGGCTTCAAGTCATTGTGGAGTTAACCCAGAAGGCTTATTTCAATGGGGTCATAGCAAAGACAATCGTCCGGATTTGGCGCAAGTGAAAATAATGCTATCGACATTAGACCCATTAGGAATGCCAATAGCGACGGAAATATTGTCAGGAGAAAAAGCAGATGACCCATTATATATTCCAGCAATAGATAAAGTACGTTCAACAATAAAAAAGTCAGAATTGTTATATATTGGTGACTGTAAAATGTCATCAATAAAGACAAGAACTCATATAGTATTGGGCGGAGATTTTTACTTATGTCCTTTAACAGCCAAGCAAGTATCTAACGAAGAACTAAGCAAATATCTCCAACCAGTTTGGGATGGTCAACAAGAACTAACAATTATAGATTACGAATATGCAGATGCCAAAACCAAAAATATAGCGGATGGCTTTGAAATAGAGATTATCCATGAAATAGAGATTGATGGGCAAGAAATCTCTTGGTCGGAAAGACAATTAATTGTGCGCTCATTTGCGATTCAAAAAACAGCAGAAAAACATCTACGTGAACGAATACAGAAAACAGTAGATGCTCTAGAAAAAACTTAAAGTGCCTCGACGTGGCAAGAAAAAGCTCACTTCACACTTTGAATGGTTAGAAACATGTGAAGCTATTTTCAACAGATATCAAACAAGTGGATTATTTCAAGTTGACATTCAAACAAAAAGAGTTAAAAAAGTTCAAAAAAGATACCGAGACCGCAAAGCTAGAATAGTAGAAGAACTATGGTTTGACATGAGTTTTAAGATTGACGATTCCGCAGTTCAACACCAAATTCAAATGTTAGGCTGGCGGGTTTACGTTACAAATAAAAATCCAAATGAATTTGGTTTAAAACAAGCAGTTCGTGCCTATAGAGATGAGTACTTAATGGAACGAGGATTTGCGAGGCTGAAAAACTTTCCTCTTTCATTGACTCCGATATATTTACAACGTGAAGACCATATTACTGGTTTAATAAGACTACTGTCTATTGGTTTGCGAGTTTTAAACCTTTTAGAATTCCAGGTTCGCCACAATCTAGAAAAAGAGAAAGAAAAACTTGCGGGTCTTTATGTTGGCAATCCGAAGCGCGAAACTACAAGACCTAGCGCAGAAATAATTCTGGCTGCATTTAAAGAGATTACACTGCTGTTGATTGAGGTGAAAAACGAAATTTATGCTCACTTGACCGCTCTTTCACCTTTGCAGAAGCGTATTCTTGCTTTACTGGGCTTTTCCATCAGTATTTACACTCAACTTGATGGTCAATCTTTTACTCCTGAGTAGTCTTTCTTCTAACTTCCAAAAAAATGGGCGAACTGGGAGTGAGTAAGCTAAAACTAAACGCACAAACTACGGGTGGGATACAACATAAAATTTGAAAACTATGTGTTAATAATCCTGCACCGGGATATTGTGGGGCTGGAGGTGGTAAGAATAATCCTCCGACTGAGACATCAAATACTTTATTATAAATACTTAAAGCAATAATCAATAGTAAACAAAAGCTATTAAACCCAACAATAGTTTTGGATAGTGACATATATAGTAATAATTTGAGCCGGGAACATCAAAAGATTATTGCTCAGACAGATATCAGTTTAGTTGGTGGTGAAGGTGAAAGGAAAAGGACTCAAGGTGTTTGTTTCCCCCCTCGCCTTTTCGCCTTTCCTTTTTCCCTAGAACCGAACTATTGAGATGGATAAGCTGTTACGCATTTAAATTGTATATTTCGCGCTCAGAGTGTCAAAGGTCAAGAGTCTAGGGTCAAAGGCTAGCTTGGACTCTTGACTCTTGACCCTTGACAGTCCTAACGCGAGAATATTTGATCTAGGCGCGTACCAGCTTATCTGAATCTACATTCTCTATATACAATTGCTAGTGAATATTTTTCTGATGGATAGTCTTTAATTTCTAATTCTTGATGGAAAATTCATAATTTAAAGAATTGCTTCTTGAATATTGGCACCGTTGAGGTTAGCGCCTTTGAGTTTAGCACCTCTTAAATTAGCGCCTCTAAGATTAGCTCCGGCGAGGTTAGCACCTTTGAGGTTAGCAGCTGCTAAATTTGCTCCTTGTAAGTCAGCTTCGCTCAAATTAGCCTGAAACATATATGCGCTACCCAGGTGAGCCTTGCTAAGATTAGCTTTGCTAAGATTAGCTTTGTAAAGGTAAGCGCCAATTAATTCGGCTTCGTGGAGGTTGGCTTCGCTGAGGTCAGCTGCAATTAAGTTAGCTTCAATGAGGTTAGCAAAACACAAGTTAGCACGGATGAGCTTGGCTGCACCTAAATCAGCATCTTTTAAATTAGCATTAGTTAAATCAGCCCCAATCAGATTAGCATTTGCGATCGCAGCACCGCGCAGATTCGTCTGGCTGAAATCGCAACCAATTAAATTTGCAGCGCTGAGTTCTGCTTGTGTCAGGTTAGCACCGCTAAAGTGAGCAACGCTGCAGTTAGCTGCACTCAGGTTAGCTTCCACTAACTTGGCATTTTCTAAGTTAGCGCTACTCAACTCAGCACCGCTAAAATTTGCCCGCACCAGTAAAGCATGACTCAAATCGGCTCTAGCCAAATTTACCCCTGCAAGGTTTGCACCCCTGAGGTTATCGCCAGAGAGGTCTGCACTACTGAGGTCTGGCTCAACTTGCTCATTTTGATTTCGCCATTCCAGCCAAATAACTGCACCAGCTTTCAGTAAAGCCAAATGCTCTCGATTCGCCATTGTTGCTCCTTTACTCCTGACGACCCTGGGGATTTGTCCGACCTGTAACACTTTCAATTGCAGCTAATGCACCAGCTGCACCGGCAAGAATATCTCTTTCTTGTCCGCCTAAATATAACCTGCCAAAGCTACCAACAGCTTGTACTTCTAAGATATTAATCGATGCAGCTTTTTCGGCTTCATTCGCCGCCAGCGCCGCATAAGCAGCCGGCTCAACTTCTAACACATAGAGAGTTTGACCAGCTAATAAGAGTTGTCCCCGGCGGGTACGATTAATTAGTTGGGTTTGATATGCATCAATATTGCGGATAATTTGGCTAGAAACAACCCGAGGCTTTATACATTCCTCTCTTCTAACACCTAAAGCTGCCAAAATTGCTTGACCTGCCGATCGCGTTTCTCCTTGAGAGCTAGAATGAACTTCTAAAAGGCCATAAAGTCTTTCAACTACCTGGACTCCCGGACGCACAGAAGCAGACTTCAAGGCGATATCGGTAATTTTATTAATTTCAATCCCCGGAGAAATTTCCACCCATAGCGATGTATCCCCAGGTAATGGTAAGAAACCTTGAGCTACTGTTCCCATGTATGCTGCATGTTGAGGTTGCAGGTTGTCGAGAAATACGAAACTGCGTAGTTCTATTCCCAAGGTATTGCGCTCCAATCATGGGGGTAAATGTAATCTGTTGCAATATATGAGTGTGATATTAATAAGGGATTGGAGTCAACCCCTGGGGGGAATTCAAAATTGCCCCTCATCAGAAAAACCCAAAACTAAATCAGTAACCACGCAAAATTAATTACAGTCATTGCGAGCGCAGCAAAGCAATCTCAACCCTTGCGATTGCTTCATTACGCTCCGCTCCATTCGCAATGACATTGTGTAATTAATTTTGTTTAACTACTTATCAAAATCTATCTTTCCCATGCCCAATGCCCCATGCCCCATGCCCTTTTTACAATTAAACTATATGCGCTAGTACCTGAGATTTACCCAATTCGCTGACTAAACGATGTGCTTGGTGTTTGTAGAGGGGAAACTGTAACGTTGCTGGTAGTTGCTTCATCAGGGTTCTGGCTGTCTGCATATCGCAACCAGAAACTCGCGCCATGACTGCTGCACCTTCAAAGGCGGCTTCTGGGGAAAAAGCTGATTCGACGCGGACTAGCAATTGGGGAGGTGCTAAACTTCCTCGTTCCACTCGCTGTAATCCTGCAATAGTTGCTAAAACAATTAGGCGATCGCCTACTGCTAACCTGATATCATCGGAGGGCATAAACTTCGGGATTTGCTGGGTAGCTTTGACATGGAGAATCGGTACTATGCCATAACCATAAGCAATTTCCCCTAGCAATTTGCCATTGAGGGTATCATTAGTTTCGATTTGGTAGTCTGTGACTAATGTCGTTTGGTTGTTGAGGCGAAACAGATTCAGGACATTTTCCCCAAACGCCGCCGCCACAAATGCTTCCGCAGCCAAGGCATAAACACCTAAAACTCGAGCATAAGGTAGTAATTTCGCGACATTTTCGCTAAAACGGGGGTCTAAAGTGCGGATGACTAAATTAGCTGTAGGATTGCTAGCATGGGTCATTAATGCAATTTCTAAGTTTGCTACCTCATCATCAGTAACGACAAGCACGCTTTTAGCTGTATTCAGATTAACTTTACTGAGGGCATTTTTGATATTGCCCTGAATTAACGGCAAGGTGGATAATGTACCAGGGTCAATTTCATTAGCAGTCACACCTACTAATGGTTGCTTGAGTTCTTGTAATAGCTGCGCTACACGTTGACCAACTCTCCCTAAACCAATTAATACTACATGGTCTGCTTTAGGAATTGCCAGACGACGCTGGGAAAATTGAAATTTAGCGGCTAATACTCGTTCTGTCATTACAGCGTAGAGAATACCGACAAACACCGTACCCGCTACAGTTTGACTGATGCTAAATAAATGCAACCACCAAGGAATTTTAAAGGGTAATTGTAGCTGTCCAAATAAATTGTCATAGCCGCCAATACTCAAAACTAAAGAGACATTTAACGCATCTTGAAAACTGAGTTGGGGATATTGCAATTTATAGAGTAAAGTTCCACATAAAAACAGACTTACCATAAACATCCCGCCAACTAATACTACACGGCGGATTTGGCTACTTTCCTCCCAAAACTGCAGCAGCGCATGGCGGATATTTTGCCACTTCATCGCAGTCATCATGGTAGGTAGAAATTGCTGGCGACTGCTTGCAGGTTGTATTGAGCGATTTGTGAGGGGATCGTTGACTTCAATATAAGCAATAGTATCGCCTGGCAATACTTGAGTATTTGGTTCCCATTTGTGAAATGCTTTAGGTAGGGGGTTTCCAGCTTTAGCATGAGCTAAAATCCGGCGATGGGCTGTATTAATTTCTGATAATAAGGAATGTTTAGCCCAAGGATGGGAAGCATCTATCTGGGTTCTAAATACTCTCAGCAAATGATTTTCTAAGGTGAAAAAGCTTCTGGTTTCGCTGCTTAAGGCTGCAAGGGCAAAGCTTTTAGCTGGTAATTGCGTAGCTTCAAAGGCGACAAAATTACCCAGATTGTGGCTGAGTAACTCATTGAGATTTTCTTGCGCGGAACGAATAACTAAGCGAATTTGGGGATTAAGCGATCGCGCGGCAAAGGCGGCAGCTATATTCACGCGCTCATTACTAGTTACAATTAGAATGGCTCGACAATTTCTAATTCCTGCTTGCTCTAATATCTTCGGTTGGCGACAATCACCAACGATTAAATCATCTACTAAATCCGGTAAGTCGGGAATTTCCCAGCGTTGATTAGTGGCGATTTCAATAGCATTTACTTTTGCGCCAAACTCTTTGAGGACAGATACGCAATATTGCCCCAAGTTTCCTAGTCCACAAACTAAAAAGAAGTTGGCATCTATCGTAGTATTTTGTCCCATAATTAATGTTGATTGGGCAAAAGTTCTGACTAGTTAAATATTAATATGCAGCTAACAGTGCTTGCTTAAAATCTGCTGCACTTTTAAAATAAATCTCCGGCTTTTCTACTAACGCTAAATCAATCACCTCTGCTAACTTGGGCGGGATACTTGCGTCACGTTGACGAATGGGGACAGGATCATTTTGCAACACTGCTAAGAATGGGTCATTACCGCTAAAATTACGTGGATAAGCTCCTGTCAACATATTATAAAGACAAGCCGCAGTTGCCCAAATATCTACATCTGGTTGCACATATTTAAAATTTAACAATTGCTGTCTGGGGAGAAATACAGGAGTTCCGGCTTTAGTTCCTGTCATAGTTTGACCACTTAAACCAGCTAAATCAAAAGCTTTTGCTAAACCGTAATCTCCGATTTTGGCGGTGAGTTTACCATCATTGTAGGTGAGGAAAATATTACTTGGTTTTAAATCGCGGTGAACTAATCCCCTACCTTTACCAAAGCCGCCATCTTTTAATTTCACATAAGGGATTTCTGCATTGTGGCTATATTCCAAACCGTTGAGAACTTGCAGAATAATTGGAATAGCAATATCAACAGTTAATTTCCCACCTTGTTGTTGCATTAAATCCCAAACAGTACCACCAGAGCAATATTCCATTGTAAAAAAGAAGATGCCTTCAAAAAAGCCATAATCGATAACTTGCACTACATTGGGATGTTGCAAAGCTTTGGTATTTTCTGTTTCCCGTAAAAACCTTTGAACAGCATTTTCATTGGCTGCGATCGCAGGTAACATGACTTTCAAAGCAATAAACTTACCAGAATCATGATGCTGTGCTAAATAAACCTCACCAAAACCACCTTTTCCTAATATTTTGATGAGATTGTAACCTTGGATAACTCGCAAATTCTCATTACCATCTACCGCTAAACCTAGCCAGCGTTTAATCAGTTCTAAAAAATTTGGTGTTTGGCTGCAAACTTGATCAGTTTTAACTGTTTGGGCAACAAAGTTAGGAATAATAATTTCTTCAGGATTATCAATATTAAGCGTAAAAATAGTATTACCGAGTTTAATGTCATCTCCTGAGCGCAAATCATACTCTGGAAATGTTAATTTCGCTGCTTCTTCTGGCGTTTGATCCGGTTGACGCTGACCGATTTTTTCATTATTGACGTAAGTACCGTTTTTACTGCCAAAATCTCGAATCCTAATTGCTGGCGGGTTAATATCTAACAGACAATGAAAGCGCGAAATAGTCCGATGTTCTGCATCATCTGGTAACAAGATATTGCATTCATTGCTTCTGCCAATAATACAAATAGTGCGGGTATCAAAAGTATATTGTTTACCGGGAAGTTTGCCTTGAGTAATAGTGAGAGTAACTTTAGCAGGCATTTATATTGTGGTATATATTTTTGAGATCAGTATATTTGATGTAGGGTGTGTTGTCGCGAAGCGCAACGCACCTTAAATTTTTCGCTCCCAGCAGCAATTGACGGTGCGTTAGCCTACGGCATAACACACCCTACATTTTATACCGCTAAAGGTGGATTTTCTTCACCGAAATTAGCCACTTCTACAAAACGTGTAACCGCCAAAGTTTTTCTATTACTTTTAATTCTTTCAATTTCATGTAGGGTTTCTGCAGTGAGGTAAATCTCACCACATTCAGGACAATTGATAACAGGAATATTTTCAATTACTAGTAAATCCTTACCTTGGCCATAAGTCCTGGATACTTTACGAATATTTACTCTTTCGTTGTCACAAAAGTCACATTTCATATAATATTTTTTCGTCTTATATAAGACAATGCAATTTTAGGATTTGCGATCGCTTTTGAGCAAGTCTTTGATTTGTGCTTCTGCGTGGAGCAATATGTCGTAGGGGCAGGGCACCAGTAGATTATTATATATACCAGAAGATTGTGGATGCTGTGCCCCTACTGCTACAAAATTAAACCGAAAATAGGGAGAATGACCAGTGCCAGGTATCGGAAACCTACAACCCGCAAGACTTTGTGGAAAATGAAGGGTTTATAAATATTTAAAATTATCTGTAAGCTTTATATATTACACTTTACAAGTCTCGACGCAAGAGAAGAGACCCAAAAAAACCCAACCAACGCCACCCCAAACCCCCACCCCTCCCCAGGGAGGTGGGCTACTGGTGCTGTGAGGTCAAAAGTAAGGTCGTTGTAGTACATCCACTTTCCGTCCTTTCTCCAGCCAACTGAGTCAGCGAAGGCTCGCCATATTTCTTCGTTATATTCTCTGGTTCCAGCCAGACTTTGATAAATGCGCTTTTGCACAGAGAAACCAAAGCGACCGTTGCTGTATTTTACCCATAACTGGTCTATAGTACGCAGGTCTTTGCAAGGAAAGTTATCAATATGTTCAATATCAAGCCAGCCTTCCTTTTCTCTCGCCGCTACAGCTAACATAACTCGCCCTGTTTCTTCATCCGCTTTTTGCCACTCCCCTGCTGTCAGTAAGTCACGCAGTCTCGTGTAGTCCATCCCCACAGCAGATTTGAGACTGTCAACTTCCAATTTGGGATTGATTAATTCTAACCATTCCCCCACTGTCTGAGGCCGTTCTTCCACATTCAACGCCATCCCCTTGAGAATCGCTTCATTAACTCTATCGCTAATCGCTAAATTAAATTGCTGTGGCGGGTGTAAAGGTATACCAGTTTTGCGAAAATTAGCTGGTAAAGGAACTTCCGCAGTGAGCAAACTATATAAAGTTCCAGCTAAAGCATAAACATCTGTGTAAGCACCAAAATTTCCCCGTCTTTCATACTGTTCAATGGGTGCATAACCTTCAGTTCTGGCATTAGTCATACTACCAGTTTTACCGCCTTGAAACTCACGGGTTAACCCAAAGTCAATTAATACAGCTTCTTGTGTATCGCGTCGCAATAAAATATTGTTGGGCTTAATATCTCGATGTAAAAATCCTTTGGCGTGGACATATTCTAAAGCTTGTCCAATTTGGTTAATGTACTTTAGCGCTTCTGCTTCTGATAATTGTCCGCGTTCATCAATATATTTAGCTAAATCTTGCCCATCAATATACTCCATTACCATTCCCCAAAGTTCACCTTCTTTGATGACTTCGTTGACTTTCACAATATGGGGATGACTACATTGGGCTAAACGTAGGGCTTCGTTGACAAATTTTACCTGTTGTGAGTCAAAGTCTGCTTTTGCTTGTTGGATGTGATTCAGGGTTTTGATGACAAATAATTTACCTGTGGTTTGTTCAATGGCGCTGTAAGTAATACCAAAACCACCGCCACCAAGGACTTTTTGCACAATAAAGCGTCCGTTTTGCAGTGATTGATTGGGTGTTCAAAATTGCATAGGTGGATTTGGTACGGTTTAGGGCTGTTTTTTACGTGGTATTGTAGCGTTATTCTATTATGCGTGGAATAGCTGATTTTAAGTATATTGATATAAGGCTGAGATTCTAAATCGATACCTGTGGTAGCGTTGCATATTTACAGGATGATTTGTCTAACGCAGAGATGTAGGGAGAATCATTTACTCAACGCTGTGGCGAAGGTGCGTTACGGCAAAATCTATATTTACGTGGGGTTGCAAAGATTCTCGCTGCCGTAACACACCCTACGTTTATCATAATTTGGGGGAGCGATCGCACTTTATATTGATGGTATAACGCTTTTTTTGAGATATTTTAGCAGGTGCGTTACGGCAGAACCTAGATATACGTGGGGTTGCAAAGATTTTCGCTGCCGTAACACACCCTACGTTTATCACAATATGGGGGAGCGATCGCACTTTAAAAAGCAGCTTTGGTTACCAACGAGCGCTCATCCATAGAGAACATCGGTTCCTTCATAACCAACGTGATCGGGTTGTCTATCAATGAGCGCTCATCCATAGAGAACATCGGTTCCTTCATGACCAACGTGATCGGGTTGTCTATCAATGAGCGCTCATCCATAGAGAACATTGGTTCCTTCATGACCAACGTGATCGGGTTGTCTATCAATGAGCGCTCCTTCGTTGAGAAGGAGCGCTCATTTGTGACGAACGAGATTTATCTGGTTTTGTGTTTGTTGATTTTTACAGGAGATTTGAAGCCAACGGTGCAGATCCCCGACTTCTCCAAGAAGTCGGGGATCTCATTACCCCTCGTTACGAATTACAAATTCTCCCAATGCTGCTACCAGCTTATCAATATGCGTTGCTTGATGGGTTGCCATTGCAGATATGCGAATGCGGCTGGTGGGGACGGTGGGGGGACGAATGGCTGGGGCAAAAATCCCCGCCTCTTGTAAAGACTTACCTACTGCTAATGCGGCTGTGGCGCTGGGCAATTGAAAACATAATATAGGTGATGCTGAAGGTAGTAATTTTAATTCAGCTACCTGTTGTTGCATTAACTTTTTTAAATAATCGACATTCGCCCATAATTGGGTGCGGCGTTGTGGTTCTTGCTGTACTATCTCAATGGCGGTTAAGGCGGCGGCTGTGTCTGCGGGTGAAAGGGCTGTGGTGTAAATCCAAGTGGGGGCGCGATTGCGTAGAAAGTCAATTAAGGTGGCACTGCCGGCGACATATCCGCCTAAACTACCTAAAGCTTTACTCAATGTGCCAATTTGGATTAATTGCTTACCTGTACAACCAAAGTGTTCTACACACCCTGCGCCAGTTTTACCTAGTACGCCAGTGGCGTGGGCTTCATCCACTAGCAGCATACAGCTAAATTCATCAGCTAAATCTAATAGTTCTGGCAAAGGACATAAATCACCATCCATACTAAAAACGCTATCGGTGAGGATTAAACAGCGTCGGTAATTTTGTCTATTTTCAATTAACTGATTTTTTAAAGCTGTGATATCACAGTGGGGATATTCAATTACTACCGCACCACTGAGGATTGCGCCATTTTTCAGGCTGGAATGATTGTACTGGTCTGAGAGAATTAAATCGCGCTTACCTACCAAAGCTGCGATCGCACCTAAATTGGCTAAATAGCCGGAACTAAATACTATAGCATCTTCTGTTTGTTTTAAAGATGCGATCGCACTTTCTAATTGTCTATGTAATTCTCGATGTCCACTAAGTAGTCGAGAACCTGTGCTTCCTGTGCCAAATTCTTGAGTAGCTACAACCCCGGCTTCAATTAAGCGCCGATCCCCGGCTAATCCTAAATAGTCATTGCTGGCAAAATTAATTACTTCTCGCCCCCCTAGTAACACAGTAGCACCGGGAGTTCCATTGATTGTTTGTACTGAGCGATACCAATCGGCCTTACGAATTGTTGTTAAAGACTGCTCTAGCCAAGCATAAGGATCTGTCACCATATTTAACACTCAGTACTTACAATTTAGCACTCAGCTTGACTGCTCAGATGTGCGATCGCTTGTTTAATCCAGTCTTCCACATAAGCGTCTTTGGGCAGTCCAATGTCTTCGCTAACGACGTGCAAAGCGTGGCTGACTTCGTGGGGGGTATAGCCCAAAGCAAAGAGAGTCATTTGCACTTCTTCGAGAATACCTGGTGCTGGCCCGCCTGTGGCGACGAAGAAACCCGCTGATTTACGCCATTCGATTAGTTTGCTTTTCAGTTCTAAACAAATGCGTTCAGCGGTTTTCTTGCCAACACCAGGGGCTTGAATGAGAATTTGGATATTCGCAGCGATAATTGCTTGGACTAAATCGGGTAGTTCCAAGGTGTCTAATAAAGTAATCGCTAACGCTGCACCAATCCCACTGACGCTTTGCAAGTGGCGGAATAAGTCTCGTTCTGCTGGGGAAGCAAAGCCATACAACAAGGGTACTTCTTCCCGGACTTGGTAGTGGGTAAAGATTTGCACCATTCCTCCCGACTCCGGCAAAGACTTAGTCAGCCGTTGGGGAATTTGCAAATCATACCCGATGTTATTCACCTCAAGGGTCAGAATAACGCGATTATTACCAATTGTTTGAACACCAGCTACGATACCTTTGAGATAACTAATCATTCTAAAAATCCAAAATATTTTAGTCCTTCCAGAATGCCACCTGCACAAAAATTTTGTGCGAGGTAACGGTAATTAGCGGGATACTGATTGTGCCACTGAAGTAACTCAGGGCGGGCATTCCCGACGATAATCCCCCGTTCGTTGCCTACAGCGAATAAAGCAATATCATTACCTGAATCACCACAGACAACAGTTTGTTCGGCTGCAAATTTCCACTTTTGACGTAAAAATTGCATTGCCTGACCTTTATCGCTGGTTAGGGGAACAATGTCAAGATCAATTCCACTGCTGTAGATTAACTTTATCTGTAAATTATGTTTTTGCAACTGTAGCTCAAGTTGCGATAAAATACCAGGTGCTACTGCTTGTTCTAAGAAAAAGCTGACTTTAAAGGGACGCTGTTCGGAATCTGGTTGCAAAATTAACTCAGGATATTTTTCAGTTACCGATAATACTACATTGCGCTCCCAATTCTGCGAAAGAATTTCTGACCAACCAGCATCAGGGTTATCACTACCATCGAGGTAAATTTCTGTACCCACAGAAAGGACGAGGGCATCTGGTGGCATTAAGTTTTTTTCAATTTGCAATTCTCGGTATAATTTTGGCGATCGCCCTGTAGCATAGACAATTTTAGTACCGTAGGCTTGGCGATGTTGCTCTAAGCGATCGCTTAATTCTACAAGTGCCTCGTCATTGCCGACAAAGGTATGGTCTAAATCAGTTACAAATAAAAAACTAGTCACAGCAACTCCTTGAGTGAGATTTTCCACCAACAACTAAGCTAAAACATAAGGGACTGTGAAGAAAAAAAATATCTATCGTTTTCCGTACTTTTGGCGCTGATGTGGGATGCGTTACTTCCACGCCAAATTAGATCCCCGACTTTTTGCAAAAGTCGGGGATCTGGGCCAAGGCGCAATACACTTGGGTTAAGCTCATTAGCCATTGATTTGTCATACCAATTTGAAAAAAGAATGCGACAGATAGTAGGGGCAAGGCATTGCCCAGTGGTGTTAACTTCACGTGAAACCCGCTTTGTAGCTAGGTTTTCGCCCTCACCCCCAACCCCTCTCCCGGCGGGAGAGGGGAGCAAGAGATTTAATTCCCCTTCTCCCCCAGGAGAAGGGGTTAGGGGATGAGGGCGCGAGGTATTTGTACAACGCCCGCCCTATATAGCTTTTAGCTTAAGTTGACACAGGTGGGCTCGCAAACATTATTTGAATTGGCATCACTTATTAAAGAAGCCAGAAGAATTGGGGGATTCTCCCCCAAACCCCCGATTGGGTGACGGTTGCGTCCCCCAAACCCCCTCCAAAATTATTGTTCGGTTTTTTGTTGAGTAACTAGTTTTTTGGTTTTGTGATCAATTAATTTTCTTAACTGAACTGTATTTGCTTATATTCAGGACTTACGCAAGCAAAATTTGTCATTGCGACCGTAACGAAGTGTAGGGAAGCAATCCCAGAATATCAGGCAATACTGCTCGGTTAAGGATTTTCAACTCGGAATTTGGTTTGGGGAAAAGGTGAAAGGGTAAGGGTTAAAGGTTTTTTCTTGCCCCTTTTCCCCTTCCCCTTTTCCCCTTAACCGACAAGTATTGGAATATCAGGCGATTACGTCGCTTTGCTCGTAATGACATAATTACGTGACTTTTGCGTAAGTCCTAATAAGTAACCACGCAAAATTAATTACAGTCATTGCGAGCGCAGCGTAAAGCCTTCGGCATAGCTTCGCTTAACGCGTAGCGTCTCGAAGAGAAGCAATCTCAACCCTTGCGATTGCTTCATTCCGCTCCGCTCCATTCGCAATGACATTTTGTAATTAATTTTGTTTAACTACTTATTGATCAAAATTGAGCGCAGAGACTATTATCCCAAAAACAACTTGTAGGCGGGGTTCTTGTTTTCATCCCAATACTGGTAACCAAGGGTATCCAAAAATGCTTGCCACTCTGCCATCTCTTGCGGTGGAACTTGGATACCGACAACAATTTTTCCGTAGTCTGCTCCATTATTGCGGTAGTGGAACATACTAATATTCCAGTTAGGACTCATGGAACCGACGAATTTCATTAACGCCCCTGGGCGTTCGGGGAACTCAAAGCGGTAGAGTAATTCATGTTCTGCTAGGGGTGAATGTCCGCCTACCATGTGGCGTAGATGCAGTTTTGTCAGTTCGTCGTCGGTGAGGTCGAGGGTTTGAAAACCGCAACTCTCAATAGTTTCTCGCATCTTCACCGCATCGGCACGGTTTTGAACTTGCAAGCCGACAAAAATATGTGCTTCTTGGGCGCTGGCAATGCGATAGTTAAACTCAGTTAAATTACGATTGCCGATACATTCACAAAATTTCCGCAGACTTCCCTGTTCTTCGGGGATGGTGACTGCAAAAATAGCTTCGCGACGTTCCCCCAGTTCGGCGCGTTCCGCGACAAAGCGCAAACGGTCGAAGTTCATGTTCGCACCGCAAGCCACAGCAACTAAAGTTTGTCCTTCGATTTGTTCTCGTTCCGCGTAGGCTTTAGCAGCTGCGATCGCCAATGCTCCCGCTGGTTCTAAAATGGAACGGGTATCTTCAAATACATCTTTAATCGCCGCGCAGGTATCATCGGTATCTACCAAGATGATTTCATCTACATATTGCTGACACAGGTGAAAGGTTTCTTCCCCCACTTCCCGCACTGCTACGCCATCAGCAAATAAACCCACCTGAGATAATCTCACCCGCTTTCCAGCTTTCAGCGATTGACTCATTGCATCCGCATCCACTGGTTCCACACCAATGATTTTGATTTCTGGACGCAACCGCTTCACATAAGCCGCAATTCCCGCAATCAACCCACCACCACCAATCGCCACAAAAATTGCATGGATGGGTTGTTGATATTGCCGTAAAATTTCCATACCAATTGTACCCTGTCCGGCTATGACATCGGGATCATCAAAGGGGTGAATGAAGGTAAGTCCCTTTTCGGCTTCTAGTTGCCGGGCATAAGCATAGGCATCATCGTAGGTATTACCATGTAATACCACGTGTCCACCTCTGGCTTTAACTGCATCCACCTTTACCTGGGGTGTGGTTACTGGCATGACAATAATCGCTTGCGTTCCCAAGCGGCTAGCAGATAAAGCGACACCTTGGGCATGGTTGCCGGCGGATGCGGCAATCACACCTTGCTTTAATAAATCTGATGGCAGGTTTACCATCTTGTTATAAGCGCCACGCAGCTTAAAAGAAAATACTGATTGCATATCTTCCCGCTTCAGCAATAGCTGATTATTCAGTCTGCGAGACAGATTTGGCGCATACTCTAAAGGTGTTTCCTGGGCAACATCATATACACGGGCAGTGAGAATTTGAACCAGGTAGTCACAATACATGAGCGTCAAGGGGGTAGCAGATGCCGGATGGAGAATAATTGTACGCTAATTTTGGGGCATTGGGCATTGGGCATTGATGAGGCTTTTAGCTTTGGTGGTGATTGAATTAGGACTTAGGGACTTCCAAATAAAAAAATATCCCAGTATGTATTGTGGGGTGGACATCTTGTCCGCCCAGTTTATGTGGCGGGCAAGATGCCCGCCCCACAAGATGGAATAATTTATTTCTGGGAAATCCCTTATGCCAATTGCAACCGAGAATGCAATTAACGCGTAGGGGCAATGCCGTGCCCCTACGTGTCAACTTAACCTGAAACCCGCTCTTGTGCAAGGTTTTGCCCTCACCCCCAGCCCCTCTCCCGGCGGGAGAGGGGAGCAAGAGATTTAATTCCCCTTCTCCCTGAGGGAGAAGGGGTTAGGGGATGAGGGCGAGGGTATTTGTACAGGGCATTGCCTTGCCCTCTACAATCAATATATTGATGTGTCGCAAACATTAAGGTATGGGCACGGCACCAGTAAGATAATTTGGTATACCACAAGATTGTGGATGCCGTGCCCCTACAAAGACTTTATTTGTCGCAAACATTATTTAAATTGGTATCAGTCAGTGGAAATCAACCCAACTATGTTAAAAACATAAATCGGCTTGAAATCCTTACCAATGACAAATGACCAATGACCATTTAAAGTGGTATGCAGCAAGGAACTACAATACATCCACCCTCAGCTTTGGTTTGGAGAGTTTTAGCGGCTATTTTACATGATTGAAATCGCTGGGGAGCTGTTTTGATAGCCGTCATCAAGTCTTGATTAATTAGAATGTGCTTTACGTAGTCTGAGCAAGATTCGCTTCCATATAGCAAGCGATGGGGACAGGAGAAACCTTTGCGCGGGGAAAGATGTTTTTGATATATATTCAAAGATGCGATCGCAGCCTGGGTAGCCAAAGTTTCCATCGTACTAACTGCCATAAAACCAGCCGAATCAGAAACTACGATTTAATCTTGTACTTCAGTTAGCAATGATCACTCTATCAAAAGGTTTAACTTCAAAATTCCTGAGAGGCGGGGGAAAGGGTAAGGGGTAAAGGGGAAGGGTTTTAAACCTTTACCCTTTTCCCCTTACCCATTAATTGCCTCGGTGCGTTGCGCTACGCGACAACACACCCTACATTTAACTTTAGACAAAATCTCAATATTAATTAACTCTCAAAAACAATGATACCAGCAATCATTGCCTTTCTCATGATTGGCATAGTTATCACCGCAATTTTAATCAGTCCCCTGTTAATTAAACAACGACGCAAACGTTTAAAATCTCGTCCTTTTCCACCTCTATGGAATGCCATTATTGAAAATAATCTGCCGATTTATCTCCAACTTTCACCCCCAGAACGCAGACGACTTCAGGGACATATTCAAGTCTTCTTAACCGAAAAACAATTCATTGGCTGTAAAGGATTACAAGTCACAGAAGAAATGAAAATAACTATTGCATCTGTGGCTTGTTTGCTATTACTCAATGAACGAGGTGAATACTTCTCAAAATTGCGTTCAATTTTAGTTTATCCCAGCGCTTATTTAGTAACTGAAACCGTCGCTACGGGAGAGTATGTAGTCGAAGAAAGGCGAGAAGCCAGATTAGGTGAATCTTGGAGTCGCGATCAAGTGGTACTTTCTTGGGAACAGGTGCAACAAGATACGCAAAACTGGCAAGATGGACATAATGTAGTGCTGCATGAATTTGCCCATCAATTAGATCAAGAAGATGGTGACACCCAAGGTGTACCGATTTTACCAAATAAATCAGATTACCCAATTTGGGCACAGGTAATGACAGCAGAATATCAACAACTCTGCAATGATGTGCAGCAAGGTGTGAAAACTGTGATTAATAGCTATGGTGCAACTAATCCTGCTGAGTTTTTCGCAGTCGCCACAGAAACCTTTTTTGAGAAGCCTCATCAGTTGTTACACCAGCATCCGCGATTATATGAGTTACTGCAACGTTACTATGAAGTTAATCCTCGGCAATGGGGATTTAAGGATTGATAAATGAAAAACTCCACCCACAAGGGGATGGAGTTTTTGGGCATGGGGAATCGGGCATGGGGCATGGGAAAGAACATACCAATGCCCAATGCCCAATGCCCCATTCTCTAGCATTCAGCACTCAGAACTGTTTGGGCTGCAGATATAGCAGTTGCGATCGCATTCTCAATGGCAATATCTTTCTTGGGGAAGATGATATCTTCAGAAACAGTACGTTGAGCAACTACAGCGCACACAGCAGCAGCAGCAAATTGGTAAACTCCTGCCATTTTAAATAGTGTGCCGCATTCCATTTCATAGTTCAAGATATTTAAGTGGCGATATTCTTCGGTAATTCCTTGTAGCGATCGCATTAAATATGGATTAGCTGAATCTATGCGTTCTTGTCCTTCATAAAAGGTATCGACTGATGCTGTAATTCCTAAATGATGCTCAAAACCTAATTTTTGTGCTGCTTTGACTAAAGCAACTGTGAGAAACGGATCGGCTGCGGCTGGATACTCGATAGGTGCAATATCATTAGCTGCACCTTGGCGACACAATGCGGCATTACTAATCACAATACTACCAACAGCTACATGAGGTTGAATTGAGCCGCAAGTACCAATGCGAATAATTTGCCGGATTCCTACCTGGACTAATTCATTAACTACAATACTTAAGGAAGGCGCACCCATGCCACTAGTCGCTGATAAGATAGGGCAACCATTGGCTAAATATCCTAAATAACTATTCAGCCCCCGATTATCTGATAATAATTTCACATTTTGCAAATGATTTTGGGCGATTAGAGATGCACGTTCCGGATCGCCAGATAACAGCGCTAATGTGGGCGGTTTTGCACCCAAATCCGCTTGTTCAAAGCCAATGTGGTAAAAGCGTTTACTGCACATAAGGCAACAGAATTCAGTTCAGAATCATCTTATACCAATTTGCAAACAGAATGGGACAGATGGTAGGGGCAAGGCATATTGGTGTCAACTTAACGTGAAACCCGCTTTGTAAGTAACCACGCAAAATTAATTACAGTCATTGCGAGCGCAGCGAAGCAATCTCAACCCTTGCGATTGCTTCATTCCGCTCCGCTCCATTCGCAATGACATTGTGTAATTAATTTTGTTTAACTACTTAGCTAGGTTTTCGCCCTCACCCCCAACCCCTCTCCCACCGGGAGAGGGGAGCAAGAGATTTAATTCCCCTTCTCCTGGGGGAGAAGGGGTTAGGGGATGAGGGCGAAAGTTTTGTACAACGCCCGCCCTATATCGCTTTTAGCTTAAGTTGACACATAAGGGCACATTGGTGTCAACTAACGTGAAACCCGCTTTGTAGCTAGGTTTCGCCCTCACCCCCAACCCCTCTCCCGGTGGGAGAGGGGAGCAAGAGATTTAGTTCCCCTTCTCCCCCAGGAGAAGGGGTTAGGGGATGAGGGCGCGAGGTATTTGTACAACGCCTGCCCTATATAGCTTTTAGCGGTAAGTTTTGTCCCTTTCCCCCTTTCTCCCTTTCCCTTTCCCCTTCTTAATGCGAGTTCTATTGTTTAATTAATTTCTAAAATATATACATCATTATCAAAACTATTATTACCTGCAGAAGTATCAATCCATAAGCCACCATACACAATCATTTGATGATTAAATTGAATAGTTGAGTGACCAAATCTTGGAGGAGGAAATTTACCTGCTATTTCTGGAACAGTGTAAGTATAAGTGCCAGAATTAGCTGCTGATATATCAGGCATATTTAATAATACGACATCGCCAATCGTTACATGGCTAATACCATTACCGGGTGACATTCCCGCAAATAAAACGAGGTGATCTGCAAATTCTCCATAGCCATGAATTGTGCGCCAAGGAATTGCATTTTCATCATCATATTCTTCATATTCATCATAATCATCTTCATCATCATCAGGGAATAAAATGTTGTATGTATAGTTTTCTATGCCTTCTACTTGGGCTTGTTGCCACTGAAAGTTTGATATATTTTCATTCTCTAAATCTGGAATTTCTAAAGTGAAGATATCTAAGCAAAATCCCCCGTAAGCAGCGTCTCCCAGAAATTTAACTAAGGTGTTACCGCGAATTTTTAAACCTGCTAAAGCCGCGCTAGAAGATTTTTCTGGTGAGATATTTAGCCACTGCATTTTAGTCAGGTCGAGAATATGTAGTTCATCTCTGGCAGTGTAAATATCATAAGAACCACCATCAATAAATAATTTATCTTGAAATATGACTGCACTATGATGACAACGTGCGTCTGGTGGAGTTCCCTGGGGGATAATTTCTGACCATTGCCAAGTTTTGAGATTGAGAATGTGAAGGGCAACATCACTAAAAATATAGCCGCCATCTTGTGATGTTTCATATCCTCCCCATACCAGCATTTTATCCTCATATAAAACGGCAGTATGAAAGCTTCTATTGGCAGGAATATTTCCCGAAACTTGAGGTTGTGTCCAAGTCCAAGATTCTAAATCAAGCAAGTGAACATCACATAAAGTTTCAGATGTATCGTTCTTTTCTCCACCAAAAATAATCATGGAATTTTGATATGTAATGGCAGAATGACCGTATCTAGGTTGAGGTAATTCACCCAAAATCTGAGGCTGTTTCCAAATAAATTGTGGGGGTTGTAATTTCATAAGTTTATATGCTTTGCAATTCTTGTAAAAGTTCAGTGCTAATAGGTGATGTTGCCAAAATTGGATGCTTAATACCTCCCCAAATACTTCCTGTGCGGAGACGATGTAAGGCTAATATCTCTGGAATTTGAGGAGAAATTATAACTTGCGGTGGTGCCAGTTGACCAAGCGATCGCGCCCTTTGATAATGATATGACTGTGATAACACCTCATCTAGTTGTTGAGCCAGGATTTCTGGTGTTGCTGGTGCTGAATCGAGTAATAAAATATACTGTGCTGGCTCGGCAAGACTGACTAAGCTTTTAAAACAGCCTTCTGGTAAATTCATGCTATGCAACGCATCATGGACAAAGTTAGATTGCAACTTCTCCCCCACCAAATCGCTGACAGCTTGATGTCTTCCCAGAAACTCTAAACAGGGGGTTTGGCGATAGTAATGCGTCACCCGGATGCGATCGCCTATGCGATAACGATACAAACCGCCTTTCTGTGACAAAATTATGGTGTATTCTTCTCCCTGTTGGAGTTCGTGTAAACGATACACCGAACCGCTATTATCCTCAAACTCAAAAAACACTTCATCCAGAACCGGAACATAACCCCC
The DNA here is from genome assembly GCF_025677855.1 of Tolypothrix sp. PCC 7601. NCBI lineage: Bacteria > Bacillati > Cyanobacteriota > Cyanophyceae > Nostocales > Tolypothrichaceae > Tolypothrix > Tolypothrix sp. PCC 7601. The sequence continues at coordinate 8,614,404 of NZ_CP064879.1, read as the reverse complement.
AGCCGCAATTAAGGGAATCGTCATCGGTGCTTCGGTGGCTAGTAGTCCTTTCCCTTGAAGCAACACCCCCGGAAACTGCGATCGCAATCCTTTGGCTTGATCGGCGGCGTTGGCGCTATCCCAGCAAGAAATCAGCTTTAAATCTGTCCATAGTTGCGTCCAAGGTATCGGATTTTCGCCCAGAAGTTGCAAGCGCTTGCGCGATATTTTATTGTGTAATTCTTGTTGTAATAATGCTTGATTTTCTTGGATGTATTTTAAATGTACTTGCAGAAAGCTCGGACTCCAAATCGAAATAATTTCTAATTTTTCTGATTGTAATAAAGCCAACGCTAGTTGATGTTTAAATTCTTGGGCGTTGTGTAGGCGATTGAGGTTAGTTGGCATGACTAACCAAGGACGCAGCAACCACCGCAACCAGCCATCTAAATAATCTAAGTCGTCTTGTAAAGATGTGGAATCCGTGACATTTAATTGCGGCGATATACAAGCGTAAATTTTACCAGTAGAAAATCTCGGGCCATGTTTAATTAAATCATAAGCCCACACACAAAACATTTGATTAAATGAGCGTCGTAAAGACAAAGTATAAGGAATCCATTTTATCGCCCCACTACTGCCTGAGGTTTTTTCATAAAATAAAATTGGTTCGGTAGTTAAGGGTATTTGCTGACGCTTTTGATGTCCTAAAATCCAAGGTGCCAACGCATCATAATCAACAATTGGCACATCTTGCCAATCGGCTACAGAGCGAATTTTTAAGGCTTTGCCATAGTCGCTAGCAATCAGGCGATCGCAAATTTCTTGCTGTACAGATAGCTGTGTTAATTCTGGAGCAACTAATGCTTGTTCAAATCGTTGGTAAGTATTGGCAAATAGTTGCCCAAAACCTTGAATAATCGGGCGCATAGTCACAATTAAAGTTATCTAATTAACTAGATGTTAGCGTATAAATAACTGCTTGTATTGATATTTACTTATAAATTCAAACCCCCTATAAACAATGTAGTACCCGCTATAAATTAGACCAATTCTATTACTGAAGCCAACGTATCAAACTTTTAATATCTGATTCTCTGACTGAAATAAAAGTTCTCTTTAATGCAAGTTGTTTGACCTTAATTTTTTAACCACATATCTTGAGATTGTGACCCATTTTGTTGACTCATAATCTCTGCAAACCTAGCTACATAGAGAGAATAAGATAAACCTGAACAATCTATATATTATTTAAATAAAAAATATAAAATTATTTTGCTTCAGCGTTTATAAATAAATGTATAATCACAGTAAATGAGGAAAAATCAGCTTTTTAATTTGTAGTTGCCTGGATTTGAGTTAATTAGTGCATATAGATGACTTAAACCTCCAGACAACGCTGTAATTTTTCCAATTTGTGGGAATAGCCGTCACTAAATCAATTCAATATCTCTGCCAACAAACCAGCAATGTAATTAGTGCGATCGCCCAGGTAATGTCGTCACAAAAAAAGCGATGCAAGTAACTGCTATGAGCAAAATTGCTGACTGAATATTTGAGAACGCAGACAACACCACAAAAAGCTCAAAGACATCGATGAACTTAAAATTGCTAACAACAAAGATAATTAGCATGGGCAATTATGCGATCGCCAAACATCTTTTATTTGCCTTCTGGCTGCTAATGTCACCTGCGATCGCTCAAACTTCTCCCATCCCCATAGACACCAAACCAAATCCCAATCTTGAAAGGTTTCCCCAACCTTTACCCACACTTCAACCCCTTCCACCCAAACAAGAACAACCAACTCTTCCAGTACCACCACCCACACCCACACCAGAACAGCCAAATATCACCATACCCATCACTAAAATTGCTGTTGTCGGTAGTACTATCCTCACTCAAGAGCAAATTACCACAATTACCCAACCCTTTGAAGGGCGTTCCATCACTCTCAAAGAACTCCAAACCGTTGCAGATAGTATTACTCAGCTTTATTTAAATCGAGGTTATTTAACCTCTAGAGCAATTATCACAGAACAAACAATTACTGATGGGATTGTCAAAATCCAAGTAATTGAAGGTTCTTTAGAAAAAATCGAAATCAAGGGAACTCAAAGGTTGAATCCAGGCTATGTACGTAGTCGTGTGAACTTAGCAGTTGGTAAGCCCTTGAGAGCCGATAAGATAGAGGAGCAATTACAGCTACTCCAACAAGATTCTCTATTTACCAGTGTAGAAGCTCTTCTTACACCAGGAACTAATATCGGTCAAAGTATTCTCACAGTGCGAGTTAAAGAAGCCAATACCATTAGTGGGAATATTGGAGTAGATAACTACTCATCTGCGGCTGTAGGTACCCCACGTTTTGGAGGTGTCATTAGCGATCGCAACCTTAGCGGTTTAGGTGATGAATTTAGCGCTTCCTATTATCGTTCGATCACTGGTGGTTCTAACTCCTTTGACTTTAGCTATCGATTACCAGTCAATGCCATGAATGGCATATTGCAACTACGCTATTCTCCCAGTGATAGCAAAGTGACGCAACCGCCATTTTCAGAGTTAAATATTACAGGCGATAACCAGTTGTATGAAATCAGCTATCGTCAACCCTTGGTGAGAACTCCCCGTGAAGAATTTGCCTTATCTTTAGGTTTAACATTGCAGAATGGGCGCAATACCTATATATTTGATGGCATCCGGAGGCCTGTAGGTATTGGTTCAGATAGCGAAGGTAAGACCAGAACCAGAGTTTTAAAGTTTGGGCAAGATTATATTAAACGCGATATGCAAGGTGCATGGGCATTGCGATCGCAATTTAGTTTTGGTTTAGATATCTTCGATGCCACGATTAACTCTGATGGTATCCCCGATGGTAGTTTCTTTAGCTGGTTAGGACAAATACAGAGAGTACAACGCCTGGGGAGAGACAACTTACTCATAGCCCAAGCCGATATCCAACTGACACCAGACACCTTGCTATCTGCACAACAGTTTTCCCTTGGTGGTGGACAATCTCTGCGTGGTTATCGCCAAAATGCCCGTACAGGAGACAATGGTTTTCGGATATCCCTAGAAGACAGGATAGCAATTTTACGCGATCGCGCCGGATTACCAAACCTGCAACTTGCACCATTTGTCGATATGGGTGCTGTCTGGAACACTGTCAACAATCCCAGTCAACTACCAAAGCAAACCTTTTTAGCATCTGCTGGCTTAGGGATACTGTGGGAACCCCTACCCCGCCTACTGATGCGCCTAGATTATGCAGTTCCCTTCATAGATTTAAGCGATCGCACTCAGGATATGCAAGACCAAGGTTTTAGCTTTAGTGTCAACTACAGTTTTTAACCTCACTTTTGTGAAATTCCTGGAGTCAGCAAAGCACAGCTAAACCAACGTCATTCTCTCTACAAAATGCTGATGTGTTGGTTTGGCTTCTCCTAGAAAACTATACATTTACCTAACTTCGCCACAATCAAATTAGGAGTCCTAATATGTCACAAATTATCTTGGGAAAATCAACTAAAAAACAGCACCAATTCAACCAAATCACAACTCTATGGGCTGTGAAAAATTACAAATATTCTCTATTTCTCAGTTTCCTCTGTATTTCTTTTTTTGTAGATGGACTAATAAATAAAGCCATAGCTCAAATTACATCAAACTCCAATGATACGAATACAGTCCTCAATCAAATAGATAATACTATTAATATTGAAGGTGGCACCAAAACAGGTTCAAATCTCTTCCACAGCTTTGATAAATTCGGACTCGATCAAGGTCAAATTGCTAACTTTAAGTCCGACTCTTCTATTCAAAATATTTTCGGTCGCGTTACTGGTGGTGAAGCTTCAGTGATTAACGGCTTAATTCAAGTTACAGGTGGTAACTCCAACCTATTTTTAATGAATCCTGCTGGGATTATTTTTGGTTCTAAAGCTAGCTTGAATGTTCCCGCAGCATTTACAGCTACCACAGCCAATGGTATTAGGTTAAATAATCAATGGTTGAATGCAGTTGGTACAAATAATTATAGTAATTTAACAGGCAATCCTGATGCTTTTGCTTTCAAGCAATCAGGAGGAGGAATTATTAACAATGGTAATTTAATTGTTGCTTCCGGGCAAAACTTAACTTTATTAGGCGGAACGGTAATTAGTACAGGAAGAGTAGAAGCAGCAGGTGGACAAGTAAATATTACTGCTGTACAGGGAGAAAAATTAGTTACCATTACCCCAGAAGGAAGCTTGTTGAGTTTGGGGTTACCTGTAGATACAAAAGCAGCAATTAATTCTTGGCCTACACCATTATCATTACCCGCTTTACTCACAGGAGGAGGGTTAAAGTTAGCGACTACTGTCGTTGTTGATCAAAATGGGAATGTGAAACTCAAGGATTCTGAATCTATACAAGTAGGAGAAACTAGAATCAATCCTAGAGATTTGAAAGTAGATAGTGATGGTGTTTTAAGATATGTAAATTCTAATGCACCTGTAGGTAATGGCAATGTAGCAATTGAGCCTTTAAGAATTAATGTAAATAATAATGAAGTTAAACCATTTAACTCTAATACACAAATTCAAAACGGAGATGTATTAGTAACTTCTTTATATGCAAAAAATGCCACGCTATCAGCAGATAATAATTTTATTTTTCAACCTAGTTCATCAGTTGATCCAGGTGATAATCTTGAACCCAGAGTTTTCAACGAATTAACTACATCTGGTGACTTAAAGTTATTTGCTCAAAACAAAGTACAACTGACAGATTCTGTGGATGATCCAAATGAGGAGTCAGAACAAGTGATAGCAAAAGTTGTACAAGTTGGAGGTAACTTAACAATTCAGGGTAACCAAGGAATTGATATAAAATTTAGGAGCAGACCCGACTCTATTATACAAACGGGTAACAAGTTAAGCCTAATTAGTAATGGCGATATTATTGGTGATGCCCGTTTTGCTACTGGGGGAGATTTCTCGGTTCTTAACTTGTCTGGTGGCACAGGAAATTTAACTTTTGGCACTTCAGACGGCACACCTTCTTATCCCATAATTAGCTCTAATGGTGATGTTTATCTTGGAAATTACACAGGCCCTGCTCTCAAAGTAGAAGCCAGAGGCAGTATCTTTGCTGATCACATTACAATTAATGATAAAAATAGTTCTTTACAGGGGACAGATCCAGATATTTTGGTTTTAGCTAGCAGCTCATCATTAATATTAAGAGCTGGCTTAGATAAATTGCATAATACCCCAAATTATTCACCAGAAACAGCAGCCACATCACCAGGAAGCATTACTGTGAATGGTAATATTAATATTACATCACCAGATAATAATTTGGGGCCTGTAATTCTTGCTGCTAAAGGTAATATTAATGTAAATGGTGATATTTTAGCTCAAAACTCAGGTAAATTTATTAATACAGGTAGCCCAGTTATATTAAATTCATCCCAAGGTAGTATTACCGTCGGAAATATTATAGCTGGGAATACTATGCTTGTGAGCGAAGGAGACATTATTGCCAAAAAGATTGAGAATCCTCAATTTAATCGGAACCAATATAACACCTCATCAAGTATAGGATTTTTAAATTCTCGAACAGGGAATATTATATTAGATACAATTAAAATCAGGTCAGGAAGTATAGATATTAGTGCTGGTGGAATTTTTCAAGCTAAAGTCATTGAAAGAATCGATTCCCAATTTAATGGGCCACAGCTTCCAGTTAGCGTTTTAGCTTCACGTTACATAAATATTAAACACGGAGGTGAAAAGTTTGAGCAAGGCATTAATATCGAAAAGGATCAGTTAGGAAACCCAATTTACAGAATAGGTGAAAAAGATACTTCAGAAAAGATTTATTTTAAGCCTGATGCTAAACAAGTTTTCTTTAGGGGTAATCCCATAAAAATATCAGATTCAAAGTTTGTCTTCAGAAATAAAAATGGTGATTTAGTTCCTTTACCTGGAATAAGAGACGAAAGAGAATCAATTTTTGTTGATGAAAACGAAAACCCTGTTTTAGATCAGCCTATAGGTGTTAGAGATTTTCAGGATAACCCGAATAAACCTAATCCTTCTACAAATGCTAGTTATACTAGCGGATTAATTATCCTTCAAGAAGGACAAAACGAACAACTTAAAGGTGTCTATCAAGATACACAGCTTGGTTCTAGTAAGGGGATTAGCGTAGTTACTGCGCCTCGTACTAAACCCGTCAACCTACAAAACCAGTTGATTAATCAAAACTCTCAAAAAGATACTTGTGAACCTACAAATCAAAGCCTGACTTTACAGCAAAGACTCAAACAAGCAGGTGTAATAACCAGAGATACTTCAAAATCAGGTAACGCCAATACTTGTGAAAGCGCCACCCAAATAAATATTCTGCAAATTATTCAAGATAATCGCATAGAAACTATTCCGATTAATTTCAATTCTGTATCTCAATTAGAAATTAATCGTAGCCAAGACATAGATTTCTAAGGAGATTGAAAACTTAACGCTGGTATTAATCAGGGCTGTCAACTGTCAACAGCCCTCACGATGAATTGTGCATATTTATGCATCAACCTTAAGGAATCAGGACTTACCCAAGCAAAATTTGTCATTGCGACCGGAACGTAGTGTAGGGAAGCAATCCCATAGTTTTAGGGGATTACGTCGCTACGCTCGTAATGACGTAATTCCGTGACTTTTGCGTAAGTCCTAGGAATAAATGTATAATCACAATCATCGGGTGGAAATTTAGATTTTTAGCTGAAATTTGCTGATATAGGACTCATATTTGATTTTTGAAAAAAACTAAGTACACTTTTATTTCTTCTTCCCTGTTAACCGTTTCCTGTTCCCTCTTCCCTCCCTACGCAAATAATTTCTCCGAATCAAAGCGGATTCCTATATTTTTGTCAATTCCTCCATCAATTACCTAAATCTTCATGCAACGCCGTAAATTTATCCAATTTGCAGGAACAGCGCTAACTACAGTAGGTTTGAGCCAATTCGATATTATTAGTCAAGCAAATCGTTACGCTCAAGTTTTGGCACAAAGTACACCCCGTAAATTAGCTTTGTTGATAGGTATTAATCAGTATCCCGCTAGTCAAAGATTTAGTGACTTACAAGGATGTGTGACTGATGTAAACTTACAACAGGAATTATTAATTCACAGGTTTGGTTTTAGTAAAAATGATATTCTGCGGTTAACGAGTGACTCATCTGATCAGCAACCTACACGCAGCAATATATTAACAGCCTTTGAAGAACATTTAATTAAGCAAGCTAAACCAGGAGATGTAGTAATTTTCCATTTTTCTGGTCATGGTTCTCAATTGATTGACCCCACCCCGGTAAAATTATGCCCCAATCAGCAATTTAATAGCGATTTAAACAGTACTCTTGTTCCGGCTGAAGATGGACAAAATAAATTAGTCCCAGATATTATGGGACGGACGCTATTTTTGCTGATGTCTGCATTACAAACAGATAATGTTTCCTTTGTTTTAGATAGTTGTCACTCTGGCGGTGGTACTCGTGGTAATTTTAGAATCCGTTCTGTACCAGGTGATGATTTACTACCCAGTAATGAAGAAATCGCTTATCAACAACATTGGTTAGAAAAATTACAAATTTCTGCACAGGAATTTGCTCAACAGCGCTGTGCAGCATTGCGTAAAGGTGTAGTGCTTGCTAGCGCTCAACGAAAACAAGCAGCAGCAGATGCTACATTCGATGATTTTTATGCAGGTGCATTTACTTACTTATTAACTCAATATTTATGGCAACAAACGAGTGATGTGGGTAGGGCGATCGCACAATTAACTTCTGGTTTAAAGATGTTCAGAACTCCCCAAAAGCCTTTAGCAGATGGGAATCAAAACCAGCCTGTGTATTTTATCAACCACAAGTTACCACCTGCTGATGCTGTAATTACGAAAGTAGAAGGTAAACAGGCTACCATCTGGTTAGGAGGAGTAGACTCAGAAAGCCTAGCCAGCTTTGACAAAGGCGCTGCTTTCACCATAGTGGATCAAAAAGGGCAAGCATCTGCACAAGTGCAATTAGAATCCCGTCAGGGTTTAGCTGCTACCGTGAAGTTGCAACCAGGGGGAAAAGTTGCATCTCTGCAACCCGGAATGCTGCTACAAGAATCCAGTCGTGTAGTTCCAGCTAATTTGCAATTAATCATCGGTATTGATCCCTCCCTCGCCGAAGAAACGAATGCGGCGACACAAGCGCTTTCCCAAATCAACCGTATTCAAGCCGTCGCAGCCAAATCGGGAAACGTACCATATCCCTCAGATGTGCAATATATCTTGAGTCGATTGACTGCTAATTATCGGCAACAATTACAACAACAAAATATATCGAATCTGCCAACAGTGGGTAGTATTGGTTTATTTACTAAAGGCTTAGAAATTATCCCCCAATCTTTTGGCAAACTAGGAGAAACAGCACCAGCAGCAGTTTCGCGGTTACAACCAATTATTAAATCTTTTTTGGCAGTTGCAATCATCAAAAAAACTTTAAATTCTACAACTTCAAAGCTGGATGTAGAAGTAGCAATGAGTTTAGTGGAACAACCCCAGCAACCTATTTATAAAACATCGACAATTAGAAGCAAAAATAATCCCAGTGCATCACAATCAGTTAGTTCACAGAGATTACCAGTAGCTAAACTATTTCAGTTGCAAGTTACCAACAACGAATCTACTCCAGTTTATTTAACAAGTTTGCTGATAGATTCTACAGGTGGGTTAGTAGTGGTTTTCCCCTATCAATGGCCTGCAACCGAAGAATCTACACTGTTAGCACCAAAAACAACTCGCACCATCGGCGATCCAAGACAACTGAAGCTGAAAGCTATCGATAAAGGTACAGGAGAAGCGCTAATAATTGTCAGTCGTTCTCCCCTGAAAAAAGCTGTCAAAACATTAGTAGCTTTAGCCGCAGAATTAAATCGTAGTTCCGGCCCAGTAGAGTTAAGAGAACCAGTAGAAGTCATGGGGGATTTACTAGATGATTTAAGTAGCGATCGCTCAGGTAGTGCCAGTACAGAAAAAGAAATTCGAGTAGCGGATATGGCAACTTTATCAATTGCTTTTGAAGTGGTTTAAAGATATCAACTCAATATTTTAAAAACGCCGAATTTTTCCCAAATCATTTCATAAGATAATGAATTTCAACAAGTTAGACTTTTGAACAGTAGAAAGAAAAATACCTAAGCCACAAAAATACTGTTTTTATTCATAATTTTGGGTTTCAGTTGCATAGAAAATAGAGATAATAGCAGCAAGGAAAACAGAAATGCCAAAGAGATATAAATTAATCAAACTAGTAATTTTTATCACTTTGCTAACAGGCTTTTTACCTGGGGAAACAAATTTGACAACTGTTTCTGCTACACCAATAGCCCAAACTGTTACTCCCCAGGAAGCCGATCGCATTTTTAAACAAGGTGTAGAACAGTATCAAGCCAAGCAATTACAATCTGCTATTGGGTTTTGGCAGCAAGCACTAACAGCTTATCGTAGCCTGAAAGACAGTGTAGGTGAAGCCACGACCCTAAAAAATCTGAGTGCGGTTTACATAGAACTGGCTGATTATCCGCAAGCGATCGCCCATTTACAACAATACTTGAATCTGACGCAAAAGTTGCGCGATCGCCAAGGTGAACAAGCGGCGATAGTAACTCTAGGAGACATCTATCTCAGCCAGGAAAACTATGCTAAAGCAGTGGAATTTTATCAACAGGGTTTAAAAAATATTCCCCCATCCCAGCCAAATTTAGAAGCAGCAATTATTCTCGGTAATTTAGCCAAGGCTTACAGAGTATTAGGTCAATATAATAATGCCATTGAATTAAATCAAAAAGCTTTGCAAATATCGCAGATATTAAAAGACCGCAAAATCGCAGCGAAGTTATTAATTAATCTGGGGAATGCTTACAAATCTTTGGGCGATTATGATCTGGCATTTAAAACTTTTCAAGAAAGTTTAAAGATTGTCCAAGAAATTAAAGATAGCACGGTGGAATCTATTGCTTTAGGAAATTTAGGTGCGGCGGCGGCTGATCAACAAAAGTACGATCAGGCAATTGCTTGTCATCAACAAAGCCTCAAAATTAGTGAAGCAATTAATGATGCTACGGGTAAAGCTAGCACTTTAATTAACTTAGGTTCTAATTATTATTCCTTAGGCGATCGCACCAAAGCCCTCAGCTATTATCAGCAGGCTTTAGAAATAGCTAAAACTGCCAAAAATCATCAACTTGAAGCCGAATCTTTAGGTGGTTTGGGATTAATTCACGAAGATTTACAACAGTATTCCCAGGCAATTCAACATCAACAACAAAGTTTAGCAATTTTCCAGCAGATTGGTGATATAGCAGCCCAAGGTATGATTTTTAATAATTTGGGACATGCCTTTTTTAGTGCTAGTAAATTAAATGATGCTGAATTACAATTGCGTTCGGCAATTAAACTCCTTGATAGTCTCCGTTTGGGACTGAGTGATATCTATAAAGTTTCGATTTTTGATACCCAAGTCTTTACTTATAATCTGTTACAACAAATTTTAATTACTGCTAAAAAACCAGAAGCAGCTTTAGAAGTTTCCGAACAAGGACGCGCCCGCGCTTTTGCGGAATTACTTACTAGAAAATTAAATGTCAATGCTGTTAAACCTCATTCACCTGTAAAATCAGAGGCTTATAGTTCATCAGCAGCTACTTCGCCTAATATAGAAAAAATTCGCCAAATTGCCAGTCAACAAAATGCCACAATTGTAGAGTATACTATCATTCCTGATGATGATTTTAAATTTCGTGGTAAACAAAGAGCTAGAGAACAAGAATTATTTATTTGGGTAGTGCAACCAAATGGTAAAGTTAATTTTCGTCGCCAAGATTTAAAATTTTTGTGGCAAACAGAATATAAGTCATTAGCCAACTTAGTTAAAAATAGTCGCCAATTTATGGGGATTGACGATGGTCGTGGTATTTTTTCTACAGAGGTAATTTTCAATCAAACCAGTCAAAAGGAGCAGTTACAACAACTGCATAAAATTTTAATTTCACCTATTGCAGATTTATTACCATCAAACCCCACCGCAAATGTTGTTTTTATCCCTCAAGAGTCTTTATTTTTAGTTCCCTTTCCAGCATTGCAAGCTAAAAATGGAAAATATTTGATTGAACAACATACTATTTTAACTGCACCTTCAATTCATGTACTAGATTTAACCAGAAGTTTGAGAGAAAGAAGAAATAAAAATAGAGGAGAAAATACTTCTATCAGAGACTTGCAATCATCAGCTTTGATTGTCGGTAATCCCTCACCCATGCCGAAATTATCTAAAATTCAGTTAAAATCGCTCCCAAATGCCGAGAAGGAAGCACAGGCGATCGCTAACTTGTTACAAACAACTGCAATGGTTGGTGAACAAGCCACCGAAAGAAACATTCTGCAAGAATTACCCAAGGCTAGACTGATACATTTAGCTACCCACGGCTTACTAGAATACGGTGGACAAAATGGTACCAGTTATGGGCAAGATTTGGGAATACCAGGTGCGATCGCGCTGGCTCCAGATTCACAACAAGATAACGGTTTATTGACAGCCGATGAAATTATCAATCTCCCACTGAATGCAGAATTAGTTGTTCTCAGTGCTTGCAGTACTGGACAAGGTAGAATTTCTGGTGATGGTGTGATTGGTCTATCTCGTTCATTTATTTCTGCGGGAACTGAAAGTGTGTTAGTCTCTTTGTGGTCTGTTCCCGATCAAGCTACAGCCGAGTTAATGACCGAATTTTATAGCCAGCTACAGCAAAATAATCATAAAGCCCAATCTTTGCGAAATGCTATGCTCAAGCTGATCAAAGAGTATCCTGACACTCCCAAAAATTGGGCGGCGTTTACTTTAATTGGAGAAGCAAGGTAAATTAATTACAAATTATCCACCTGCTGATTAGGATAAATGTTTGTCCCAGCCGGAACAAATGTACCATCGCTAATGGCTACACCAGGAACAAGAACGCATCCAGCACCCACAAATACATCGTTACCAATTTTGACTTTCTTGACATACAACATTAAGTCTTGTTTGCGGGGTTTGATGATATGGGAAGAGATAGTGATACGATGTCCCATAATTACGCGATCGCCTATTTCAATTAAACCGCGATCGGCAATTTCTAATCCTGGTGTCCAGTAAACATCTCGCCCTACTTTAGCGCCCCATAATCGTAACCAAAACGAAAATGCGCCTGGAATCAATCGCAATATTGCTTCCAATACAGGAATTGCAATATAAATTACCTGAATTTGATGACTACCCCACCAAGGACTATATGAGTTACCGCGTAAATAACTAATACCCTCCTGCACAGGATATACCCATTGATGTAAGCGGTAAATTAGCACAGGTAATCCATAAAGAGTAAATAACACTGCCAAAATGCTGAAGATGCTGGGTGAATAGGCAAGGTAGACGATAGCAGCCCCAGTTAGTATTAATATCAGGGTAGGAAAAAATAAGAGAATTTTACTTAAAAATGTCATAAAAATAGGGCATAGGGCATAGGGCATAGGGCATTGAAAGAGTTACAGCACGTTTGAAGTAAGTGAGGTACATTATGAGTAATGAGTAATGAGTAATGAGTAATGAGTAGGAAATTTACTTATTACTCATTACTTTTTTCAATTAGTTGCTGTAGCTCATAAACATCGAATCTGCTGTATTTTCATACCTTGGTTGTAAAGACAGCAATTGCAGATAAATGAAGTAACCTTGTAGGGGCAAGGCATTGCTCAGTGGTGTCAACTTAACGTGAAACCCTCTCTTGTGCAAGGTTTCGCCCTCACCCTGTGCCCCTCTCCCACAGGGAGAAGGGAGCAAGAGATTTAGTTCTCCTTCTCCTGGGGGAGAAGGGGTTAGGGGATGAGGGCGCGAGGTATTTGTACAACGCCCGCCCTATATCGCTTTTAGCTTAAGTTGACACGTATGGGCATTGCTTTGCCCTGGCAATTCTCTGTACCTCTCTAACTTGTCATCTGCTGGATTATGAAAATGGCCATAAAAGTTTTTGGCTTAATGATAAAGAAGTAAAAATTCCGAGCGCTGATGGTAAATCTTTGCTTTCATAATAAGTTTTATGGAACTTGTCCCACAATTTCAAATTAGCCCCATAATTGCAATTAAACACTTCGCTGCAATGATGCCATGCATGATCCTGGGGTAAAATTAACCAAGGAAATACAAATCGATAGAGCCAGCTATTTTCATCAATTATCAAGCGGCTATGTCGCCATAAATCTAAGGCAGAAGTTAGACTAACCCCTAGTAAATAAGCCGTGGGATCGGATAGAAGATACAAAAATAAAGTGTGTATCCATAAATAAATAATTAGCAAACTTGTCCACAGCGTATTACGAGAAGTACCTAATACATCCATCTGTGTCACAGTATGATGTACTTGATGGACTGACCATAAAAAGTTACTATGTAATAATCGATGATTCCAATAATATAAATAATCAACTAAAATAAAACTAATAATAAAAGCTAAAATAGGTGCTATTTCTAAAATCCCTTGGAATTGGGGGAATAAGTAATGGTAAATTCCATAAACTAAAGTAGCCTGTAATAAAGGAATCACAATTCCTTGAATCATTAAGCTGACAGTATCTAAAAGCCAATCCTCATGACTTTTTGATTTGAGTTGAGTTCGCCCGAATTGATTATTAATTGTCCATCCAAGCAAAACAATAAATGTAACAAAAATGAGAATTTGTGATAAGTTATGCATAATGAATAATAAAATTTCCAGCCTAATTAATAAGGAATTATTCTCAAACCCAAAATCTTACCTTTACCGATTGATTAGGTAATAATCTCGGGTCTTCTCCACGAGAAATTGCTGTTCTAATTGACTCTACAAATACATGAATTGTGTCCGCAGGAGTGTTAGAAAATTGTGTACCATATTTTGCGATCGCTTCTCCCTGAATCCCTAAAATTTCAATGTCCTGGCGGATAATATGTTGAGCCGTCCACCACACCAAAGGACGTGCTAATTTGTTCCAGATGCCATAGTTGTAAGTGACATCTGTATAAACTAAGGTTGAATGATCGCCTTCTGGGATAGATTGACTGGTAATAAACAAATGGCGATCGCGTCCCATTTGATATTCCACAGAGGTAATATTGGGCATATAAAAGCGATCGCAATGTTGAATCTCTGCAGCATCTCGATTCAGAAAACGGCTATACCAGCCTAAATTACTGGTTTCATGGCGATACTCTACCAAAACTGCACCATTTTCCCTTTCCACAGTCATTTCTAACTTTTGTTGGCGAGAGGTACGGAATACTCCAGGATGTACAAAAGCTGTGTGGGGAATATCAATAAAATTCTCTGCACAATTAGTCACGTTGTTAGCAAAACGATTAATTACCCGCACCGTCTCCCAACCAGCTTCTCCATAATATGGCATGGAAAATGGCTGAAACTCTTCGCTGGGAGTCTCCGCTAACCGCACATATATATAACCATCCTGTTCTTTAGTAGCGTAACGCTTGGCTTGACGCTGCTGCGAAGGTGTGAAATCCTCTCCCTCAGCCGGAACTGCAATCACCTTGCCATTTTCATCATATACCCAACCATGATAAGGACATTGCAAAGCACCTTTACAGACTTTACCAGTTGAGAGACGACTACTGCGATGCAAACAGCGATCGCGCAACGCTACAGGTTGTCCATCTTCGCCACGAAATATCGCTAACCACTCGCCTAAAACGGTTCTTGCTAATACCTTGTTTGGTGGTAGTTGCTCAGTGAGTGCGACAATATACCAAAAATCTGCAAATTGCATGGTTGATAGTGGGAATTGCTGAGGACTATTTTGCTACTTTAGGCAATAAATACAAGCTATTCTATTAGAAAAAAATTGGTCTTGTATTTGTTATTAGAAAAGAATCGCGCGTAGGCGTAGCCCGTCGCAGGGGACTGCTGAACCCGAAGGGTAATAAACTGATATCTATCCAGGGGTAATAAGGAATCGCTCATGAGTGCTAAACAGCTAGAGCAGGTACAGCAATTACAAGCTACCCTCACCAAGATGGAAGTAACGCTAAATGCGATCGCTGATGCTGTAGTCTGGGTAGGGGAAGACCGATGTATTCAATGGTGCAATGCTCAGTTTCAGTCTTTGGTTAACCAATTTGATGGTGCTGTCTGCGGTTTGCAGTTAACTGATTTACTACCTTTAGCGCAAGCAGGACGAGCTGTTGCAGCACAATTATATCCAGATGTGCAGATATTCAATGGAGAATACACCACCACAATTTATCAGTTAACACAAAATGACCGTACCTTAATTTTAGAAATCTCTGGTAACTGTACAGTATTGCCTGATGAAAAATTTGCTGTATTGGTAATTCGAGATATTACGAAGGCTCAACAAACGCAAGAATCTTTACAAGCGATTGAGGAGCAATTACAAACATTAATTAACGCTACACCCGATATTATTTGCTTAAAAGATGGTGAAGGAAGATGGTTACTTTCTAACCAAGCTAATCTAGACTTTTTAGAACTCCCAGACGTTAATTATCAAGGCAAAACTGACGCAGAATTAGCACAGTTTAGTAATTTTTATTATGATACTTTAACCAATTGCTATCAAACAGATGAGCAAGCTTGGCAATTGGGATGTGTGCATAGAGTAGAAGAGATTGTTTCGCGTCCTGATGGTACAGTCAGCATTTTAGATATGATTAAAGTGCCTGTATTTTATCAGAATGGTAGACGTAAGGCACTGGTAGTATTAGGGCGTGATATGAGTGAACGCCAACAAACTCAGGCAGCTTTAGAAAATTCTCTATCTTTATTAAGCGCTATCTTAGAATCAATTCAAGATGGCATCTTAACGGTAAATCATTTAGGAGATATCACTAGTTATAATCAAAAGTTCTTAGAAATGTGGTCAATTCCTCCAGAACTTTTGACAGAACCAGCTCATCATACTCGACTCGCTTATTTAGCAAATCAACTCCTAGAACCAGAGGGATTTTTACAGCGAGTCCGAGAATTATATGCCCATCCAGAATTAGATACATACGATTTATTAGAATTGCGTGATGGCAGAGTATTTGAGAGATACTCTTGTCCCCAACTAATCAAAGAGCAAATTATTGGTAGAGTTTGGAGTTTCCGCGATGTCACCGAACGCCATAAAGCGGAAGTAGCACTGCGACAAAGCGAGTTGCAATATCGGAGTGTGTTTGAAGCGATTAATGATGGATTATTTATTACAGAAATAGAGACAGAAACAATTGCTGAAGTTAACCCAGCGGCTTGCCAGATGCATGGTTATACTTACGAAGAATTTATTAATCTGCATCCATCAACCTACATTCACCCAGACTCCCATGCGGTGTTTCATGAGTTTATTGAAACTACAAAAGCTGGAGGACAATTTTATGGACAAGCCGTTGATGTTTGCAAAGATGGCAGCTTAATTAATGTGGAAGTTAAAGGCACAACTTGCATTTACAATGGCAAGCGGCACGTCTTAGCAATTGTACGCGATATTAGTGACCGCAAACGCACTGAGAAAGCTTTACGCCAAAGCGAAGTTCAGTATCGCGATTTGGTGCAAACAGCCAACTGTATTATTCTCCGTTGGGATGCTAATGGTAATGTCATATATTTAAATGACTACGGTCAAAAACTGTTTGGCTTTGATTTAAACGAAATTACAGGACGCAATGTTGTCGGTACAATTGTGCCGGAAACTGAAACCTCTGGGCGCGATTTACAGTGGTTAATGGTTGATATTTGCCAGCACCCAGAAAATTATCTGTTCAACGAAAATGAGAACTTGTGCAAAAATGGCGATCGCGTCTGGATTGTTTGGGCAAATAAACCAATATTAGATGAGCAAGGAAATTTAATTGAGATTCTCTCAGTGGGAACCGATGCTACAGAACGCAAACGCATCCAAGCTGCTTTGCAAGCAAGTGAGTTAAAGTTCCGCACTATTGTAGAGAATGCCAATGACTTAATTTTTACCATCTCTCCCGAGGGGATTTTTACTTACCATTCGCCGAATGTGACTCCCATTATGGGTTACAGCCTGCCAGAAATTGAGGGACATTCTGTAGTCGAATTTACCTACCCGGGAGATTTAGCAATTAGCGCCGTAGGTATGCAAAAAGCCATAGCCGGAGAAAAGCAGACAGGTATTGAGGTGCGATTAAGACACAAAAACAATAGCTGGCGCTGGTTTAGTTTTAACACTTCCACTATTCACACCCCCAATGGTGAAATTGCGATCGCAGGTGTCGGGCGTGACATCACAGAACGCAAAGAAGCCGAAGAAGCCTTGCGTCGCAGTGAATTAAAATACCGTAATATCTTTGAAAATTCCCAAGTCGGGATTTTCCGCACCCGTCAACAAGATGGATTAATTGTGGATGCAAATCAACGCGGTGCAGATATCTTAGGTTTCGCCACTGCTAGTGATTTGATTGGCAGATATTTCACAACCGAATTGTATGTCAATCCCAGCGATCGCACGCGGATATTAGTTGAGTTAGCAGCTTCCGGCGAAGTTCGCAATTTTGAAATCGCCTTACGCCGCCTTGATGGTTCTATTGTTTGGGTATTATTATCAGTACGCCTCAACGCCGAAGAATCCTGTTTAGATTCTGTCTTTACCGATATTAGCGATCTCTACGAGGAGCTTCGCTTACGTAAACAAGCAGAAGAGGCTTTGAGAGTTGCTAAAGAAGCAGCAGAAACTGCAAACCGTGCCAAAAGTGCTTTCTTGGCAAACATGAGTCATGAACTGCGTACCCCTCTCAATGCCATCTTAGGTTATTCGCAGTTAATGGAGCGAGATACTAGTCTCAACTCAAAGCAACTGGAATCTTTAGCTACTATCAACCGTAGTGGAGAACACTTACTTAATTTAATTAATGACGTACTGGAAATGTCCAAAATTGAAGCTGGACAAATGGTGTTTCACCCAGAAGACTTTGATTTATATCTGTTGCTGCAAACACTGCAAGAAATGTTCCAAGTACGGACACAAGCCAAGCAATTATTCCTCAAATTTGAAATCGCCGCCAATCTTCCCCGTTATATCCAAACAGATGAAGGCAAACTGCGCCAAGTTCTAATTAACCTTTTGGGTAACGCTGTTAAGTTTACTCAAAGAGGAGGGGTAACCTTGCGCGCAAGATTGGGGGATGAGGGAGATGAGGGAGATGAGGGGGATGAGGGAGAATTAAAAAATACCCATTCCCCATTCCCCATTCCCCATTCCCCCTTATCCCCACTCCCCCTAACTTTTGAAGTACAAGATACTGGGCGGGGAATTGCACCAGAAGAAATACATAACCTCTTTCAGCCGTTTGTGCAGACAACTAGCGGTATTCAAACGAAGGAAGGTACAGGATTAGGACTGACTATTAGCAGACAATTTGTCCGGTTAATGGGTGGCGATATTCGCCTGAGTAGTACTCTGGGGCAGGGATCTACTTTTAGCTTTGACATTCAAGTCACTTTAGCTGAACCATTAGCAGTTAAACCCCAGTTGCATAAAGGACGCGTACTCAAGCTAGATGCAAATCAACCAACTTACCGTATTCTGGTAGTTGATGACCGTCAAGAAAACTGCAACTTAATTGTGCAGCTTCTTAGTAGTGTGGGTTTTGAAATTGCAGCAGCTAGTAATGGACAAGATGCGATCGCACTTTGGGAAACTTGGCAACCCCACTTAATTTTCATGGATATGCGAATGCCTGTTATGAACGGCTATGACGCAACAAAAGAAATTAGAGCCAGAGAAGAAAATACAAATACAAATCACCGCACAGTAATTATTGCCTTAACTGCTAGTGCTTTTGAAGAACAACAAGCAAGTATTTTAGCCGCAGGTTGTGACGACTTAGTCCGCAAACCATTCCGTGAGCATATAATCTTTGAAAAGATAGCTGAATATTTGCAAGTGCGCTACATTTGCTCAGAAGATTGTCACGAAAATAATATAAATAATCAGCAAGAAAATGTGGAATCTACTATTTTGGATCTGTATTCTGCTATCAAGTTTATGCCTAGCGAATGGATAGCAGAACTTCATCAAGCTGCCATTGCCGTTGATGGCGATCGCATTTTGCAATTAATTCAGCAAATCCCCAAAACTCATGCTGAATTGGCAAATAAATTAACAAATTTAGTCCGGAGTTTCTGCTTTGATGAGATTTTAGAATTGACTGAATAAAAATAAAATCAGAAGATTCCGCGATTCAACAGGTAGGGGCACGGCACCGATTAAATATCGGTTTTACCGAAAGTTTATGGATGCCGTGCCCAGATTACTGAATATTTTGTGATATTTCACAATCAATGGGCACGGCACCGATTAAATGTCGTTCTTCCCACAAGTTTGTGGATGCCGTGCCCAGATTACTGAATATTTTGTGATATTTCCAAATCAATGGGCACGGCACCAATTAAATGTCGTTCTTCCCACAAGTTTGTGGATGCCGTGCCCCTACAGATGATATTCAATAAGGTGGAAAAATTTGTAGATAATGACAATTATGTATTTGATTTTCAAAGTGATGTAAATTTAGATGTAAATTTAAAAATATAAACCTAAATCTAATTGCTCATGTGGTTGGCGCTTAGGATTTTGTTCGTCCTCTTCCCATTCCAAAGGATTATTTATAATATATTGACGCACATTATCTAATCTATCTTGGCGGATAATACTCTCGTAATAATCTCGTTGCCAAATGGGGGGATATGGAGTTTTTCGCATTAAGTTAATTCGTTTGGTAACGGCTGATTTAAAAGCCCGAATTACTGTAGGAAGTGAACCTGCAATAGGCTTACCAAACTGTTCATCTTTTTGATTATTTTTATTTTGTAGGGGCATGGTATCAGAAAAATTATCTGCGGATGGAAATGATTGTGATTGCCGTGCCCCCATAGCATCAGTAATAATGAGTATTCCATGCAGATGATTTGGCATGACGACAAAAGCATCTAATTGAATGTGAGAAAAACGACGCGGAAGAGCTTGCCAAAACTTGTAAACAATTACTCCCAACTGATTATATTGCATTTCCCCATTAACTATATTGCCAAACCAACATTGCTTTTTATATGTACAAATCGGCGCGTATTTCACGACGATTTGAGTATAGTCATATCCTGGTAAACGAATAGAACGGCGATGATGTTTTTTGGGGTTAAATGTCATCCCAATTATGTTCAGTAATATTTATGAATAACAAGTATATTATTTATGGTAGGGGCACGGCACCAATTAAATGTCGGGTTTACCGAAAGTTTATGGATGCCGTGCCCAGATTACTGAATATTTTGTGATATTTCCAAATAAATGGGCACGGCACTGATTAAATGTCGTTTTTCCAGAAAGATTGTGGATGCCGTGCCCCTACATCCAGGTTTTACGATATTTCCTAAATAATAAACGCCTCTTCTTGCTATGCAGAAGAGACGTTTTAAGTTCGGTATAATGCTGACAATTTAATCAATTAACAACTCAGTCAATGTTGTTTACATGACTTACACTTTTGCTAATGCCAATTCTGCTGTAAACATTTTTTTAGTTTCTGGGTGAGTTGTAAATTGTAAGTATTGAGTAGCCATTTCTGGTGTTAGCAGTTCAATCATGAGTCTGTTTTCTACCCAAAATTCAATCACATCAAAAAAGGTTTCACGGGTACAACGAACAGTGCGCCAACCTTCGCGATCGCCAATTTTTTGAATTTCTTCTTGGATAGCAGGTACAGAAATAGCTGCATGAATATCTACATATTTAGGAGAGGTAGCATTTTGGACAAATTCGCATTGTCCATCGCCTTCGCCTGGTTCTAATTGGGTACCGGAAGGATAAAGTTCGATGGCTGTACCATGTTCATCAAAAGGTATAACCATATAGCTACCTGGATGAGGAGGAAAGGGAACAGCTTCTGCTTTTAAAATTTCTGCCAAAACTTGAGCGACATGGTGAGGGTTGTTAACAGCAAAGGAAATATGGTGAATCATAAAGTAACCTCAGTTCGATGTTTTATAGATTAGGACACAATCGGGGAGAACTAGGGGAGAAAAGATGATTTTGTCTAAAAAAATTGCCAGCAGTTGTACTAACTGATGGCAAACGAGATTGAGTATTATTGAGTTGAAAATTCAAATTTAAGCAATAAATTTAAGATTGTACTTATCTAAAATTGGCTGCACCTTTTCCATATCTAGTGTCAAGCTATTTGCCACTTCACCCATTTCTTCATAAAAAGTTTTGGCGTTACCAGGTGCAATAAAAACTAAAAATTTAGCAAAAGCTGAACGAATTTTAAAAGCGTGGGCAATATTAGCAGGAATATTCACAAAATAGCCTGGTGTTGCCGTCACGGTTTGTTTACCAACTTGTAATTCTACCTCACCTTCTAAAATGTAGAATGCTTCTTCCCAAGGATGAGTGTGTAAAGGCGGGCCGTTATTTTCTGTGTCTGTAAATTCGTAAATTGTCCAAGCCCCATTAGTTGTTTCACCAGTTGCTTTTGTGGTAAAGTATCCGCCTAGCACAGAGAATTTGTTACCTTCTCCTGGTGCTATAACTGTTGGTTTATGCATGAGTGAATTTGACATACTAGCTACTCCTAGTTCTTGAATAAGTTAACTATTAACTATGAACTTAATTTGATATTTTTCAGATTAGAAATAAATCGGGAAGAAATAGGGGAGAAAATCAAGATATGAAGAAGTTATTCGTAAAAGATTATTAAGCTAGTGAATTAACGGTAAAATTTCTATTCATAATTAAGAGCCTGATTCTGGCTCAGAGTTAATATTGCGATGCCCACCCAGCTATTCAATTCTCCGAAAGCAGACATTTTGGTAATTGATGATACACCGGAAAACCTGAATCTTTTATCTGCTATGCTCACCGAACAGGGGTATAAAGTTCGCAGTGTGACTAAAGGTTCTACAGGTTTGCGGGGAGCGAATGCAGTTCCCCCCGATTTGATTCTGCTGGATGTTAATATGCCAGAGATGAATGGTTATGAGGTTTGCCAACAATTAAAGACAAGCGATCGCACTCGTGATATTCCAGTAATTTTTATCAGCGCTTTGGGTGATGTGCTGGATAAGGTGAAGGCGTTTGCAGTTGGCGGGGTAGATTACATCACCAAGCCTTTTCAACTAGAAGAGGTTTTAGCCAGAATTGAAAACCATTTAACGATTCGCAACCTGCAAAAGCAACTCCAAGCGCAAAATCAGCAATTGCAGCAGGAAATACGCGATCGCACCAAAGCTGAGGAGAAATTTGCCAAAGTCTTTCGTTCTAGTCCCAACCCAATTGCGATCGCCACCATTTCAGAAGCGCGGTTGCTTGATGTTAATCCCAGCTTCCTGAAGATGAGTGGCTACAATGTAGATGAGGTAATTGGGCATACCATCGCAGAACTTGATTTAGGTAAAAATACAGTAGCAATCGCCCAAACAATTCAACGTTTACCTGAAAGTGGTTCGCTGTACAATTTGGAATTTGAATTTTCTACCAAATCTGCCGAACTCAAGACAATCTTACTCTCCATCGAATTAATCGACTTGGCGGGAGTACCCTGTGCTTTATTAATTGCCAATGACATCACCGAACGCAAACGCCTAGAAAATGAGTTTATCTCTTTAGTTAGTCATGAGTTGCGGACACCTTTAACTTCCACAATGGGAGCATTAGATTTATTAGGTTCAGGACAGCTGGGAACTTTAACCGCACAGGGACAAAAAGTTTTAAGCATTGCTACCAATAACACTGAACGTTTAATCCGGTTGGTGAACGATATTCTCGATTTAGAACGGATGAAATCAGGCAAAATCTTCATGCGTAAAGCCAAGTGCAATGCTGCTGAACTGCTGATTACAGCCACAGAAGCTATGCAAGCAATGGCAGATAAACTTCAAGTTAAACTAATTGTTAATCCCGTAGCGGTGGAACTTTGGGCCGATGCGGATCGCCTGTTGCAAACCTTCACCAACCTACTCAGCAATGCCATTAAGTTTTCCGAACCTGGGGATACAGTATGGATTGGTGCCACACTTTCAGAAAATCAAAGTATTGAGCCTCAACCCGATGCACCTAGTTACCTTTTGATTACATTCCGAGATGAAGGACGAGGAATCCCGGAAGATAAATTACAACTTATCTTTGAACGCTTTCAACAGGTTGATGCATCCGACTCCCGCAACAAAGGCGGAACAGGTTTAGGACTGGCTATTTGTCGGAATATTGTGCAGCAACATAACGGTAAAATTTGGGTTCAGAGCGTTTTAGGAGAAGGCAGCACCTTTTACGTACTTTTACCTTTAGCTGACTCTAATTAGCATCTGCTTACGGCTCTAATCTCCCCCATTTCTCCCCGATTGCATTTTAGAATAGCTCTAGAGTTATCAAGCTAGTCAGCATCACATATCATGCAAGGATGGCACCATGAGCAGAAATATCTTGATTGTTGATGACGAAGAAGACGTACAGGCGATCGCAAAATTGGGTTTAGAATTGGGTGCTGGTTGGAATGTGTTGACAGCTTGTTGTGGACAGGAAGCATTGAATATTGCTGCTAAATCACCAGTTGATGTCATCCTTTTAGATATGATGATGCCGGATATGGATGGGCGTACGACTCTGCAAAAATTAAAGGCTAATCCTGCTACTCAGGAAATTCCGGTGATTTTACTAACTGCCAAAGTTCAAGAATCAGATCAAGATTGCTTTACTGGCTTAGATGTCGCTGCTATCTTTGCCAAGCCTTTCCGTCCCTTAAAATTAGCAGGGCAAATCAGTGAAGCATTAGGCTGGGCTTATAGTGAAATAGATAGTTAAGCATTCTTGTTTTACCTCATTTGAGTAGCCTTTTGGTGGACTATAAACATCGATAAATTGACGACCACATTTAACACATAGGTGATGAGCGTTTACCTCGTCGCTTACCGTTTTTTCTAATCTCCGTAGACTCACAGTATGGACAATGCACAGTATAAAACCTCAATTCATTGAAAGCGGCGGGAAACTCCATCCCCTTGTGGGTGGAGAGGGACAGCCGCCCCGCCGCTTGGGGCATTGGGGAGGCAGTGCGTTGGACGGGTTTCCCGGCTTAAAGCAACTGCCGTCATAGGGCATTGGTAATTTCTTCGCCATGCCCCATGCCCGATTCCCCATGCCCAAAAACTCCATCCACAAGGGGATGGAGTTTTTCATCCCTTGATTATGCAACGCCAATTTCAGAAAACCTGTCTTGAATTCAGGAAAATACTAAACAGCATATGTAGTTAAGGTGAATTTTGCTGCCCAGCTTCGATAAGAAAGATGTATTTACAAAAAACTCGACGCAGACGTGGTGTACTCCTAACCCCTGAAGGATTGAAAAAACTTCAAACAGCTAAGTCTGAAGCAGAGATGCTTGAAAACTCAGGTAATCGGTATACTCTTGAAGCATTGAATGAACGTACAAGTTTGTCAGTTGATACATTAATGAAGATATTTGCTTGTGAAGTAGGAGTAGACAAGCAAACCTTAAAGTACTGTTTTCAGGCGTTTAATCTCGTTTTGGAACGGAGTGATTATGAATTTCCGGAAGTACAACACCAAGATGAAGCCTTAGCTATTAACTTGCTCGGAATCGAAACAACACCAGAGATCCCAGAAGGTCAAGTCCCTCTAGATTCGGCATTTTATTTAGAACGCCCTCCGATTGAAGCTGATTGTTACAAAGCTATTTTGCAACCTGGAGCTTTAATCCGCATCAAAGCCCCTAGACGGATGGGAAAAACTTCATTGATGTCTAGAATTCTAGAGTCTGCAGCCAACGAAGGTTACCGCACTGTCTCTTTAAGCTTCCAGCTAGCTGATAAAGCAATTTTTCAAGACTTAGATAAATTCTTGCGTTGGTTTTGTGCAAGTATCAGTTTGGGTTTACAGGTACCAAACCAACTCAAAGACTATTGGGATGAGATTTTTGGCAGCAAAATTAGCTCAAAAATTTACTTTGAGCAGTATCTTTTAACAGCAACAACCAACCCTATTGTCCTGGGTTTAGACGATGTAGATAGGTTATTCCAATATCCTGATTTAGCTGATGATTTTTTTGGCTTGTTACGTGCTTGGCATGAGGAAGCCAAAAATCGAGAGATTTGGAAAAAATTGCGGTTAGTAGTGGCCCACGCCACCGAAGTGCATATTCCCTTAAATGTGAATAAGTCACCTTTTAATGTGGGGTTGCCAATTGAGCTACAAAGCCTCAACATCAAACAAGTTCAAGCTTTAGCCGAGCGCTATGGTTTAAACTGTGCAGAGCCAGCATTAGAACAATTATTGGCTTTGGTTGGCGGACAACCCTATCTTGTCAGACTAGCTTTTTATAATTCATGGCAACAAAGTGTCACTTTAGAGAAATTATTATCAACTGCTCTAAGTGCAAATGGAATTTACCGCGAACACCTGCAACAACAATTGTGGAACCTCCAACAAAATCCAGAATTGGTAGCTGCCTTTGCGGAGGTTGTCAAAGCTGCTAAACCTCTGGAATTACCTCTAGAGCAAGCATTCAAATTGCAAAGCATGGGATTAGTAAATTTATTCGGTAATCGAGCTACCCCTAGCTGTCAGTTATATGCCAAATATTTTGGCGGTCTTTTGAGTAACTAGCAAGCATTAGCTGTTTAATCCAATCCATAAAGGAAATTACCATGTCTCAAGAGTCATGTATTGAAACTAAGAGCCAACATCTTCAAGGCTACCCGAAAGTGCCAAAATCAATCATGAAAGCTAGCCGATGTGATCTCACAGATATTCAAATGCAGATTTGTGGAAATCTTCCTCAGGATTTGCAGGGCCATGTATTCATGGTTACTCCCGTAGGAAGTGTTAATTCTGGAGGTCTTCCCTATCCCAATGGAGATTCTCTATTGTGTGGCGATGGCATGATTTATCGGTTGGATTTTGATTCCCAGGATGAAGTGAGATTGACAACCCGCCTTGTCAAACCACCTGATTACTATGCTGACAAAGCAACTCATTACAACTCAAAGTATGAAAAATATCGTTTTCGTAATCATGGACTGACTAGATTTTCGCTATGTTTGGGTATTCGTAACCAGCTCAACACAGCTTTTCTCCCCATGAAATTTGGCTCAGATTCCCAGGAACGGTTACTAATTACTTATGATGCAGGTCGTCCTTATGAGATTGATACTAAAACCCTAGAAGTTGTTACCCCTATTGGCACTAATCAAGAATGGCAATCGGAATTCAATGGTTATAATGTACCTTTTCCTCCCTTCTTGAGTACGGCTCATCCTGCTTTTGATTCCCATACACAGCAGATGTTCACCATTAACTATGGTAGATCATTAGCTAATTTTCTAGATGTCATTCCTTTTATTTATGACTTGGAGCAACTTCCGCAAGAAATAGATGAGTTTTTAACTGCACTTGCCTCATTTCTGCGAGTAAATTTCCTCAAAGATATTTTTGATTTTTTCTCGCAATCTTTACAAATGTTTTTACAACTCTACGTCAAATTTGTAGAGAAGCTAACTAACTTAAAAATTGATGACTTTGTTTATCTAATTTCTTGGGATGGTGCAGGGGCTTTGGAACGGTGGAAGCTAATTTTACCCGATGGTTCACCCGTGCCAATTGACCAAAGTATACATCAGATTGGGGTGACAAAAGATTATGTTGTGATTATGGATACAGCCTTTGCCACAGGATTAGAACAAGTACTCAATAACCCTTTGCCAGAAAATAAAAAAGCTGAAATACTACTCAGAGACCTATTAGAGGGGCCTACCTCGCCAGATTCTTTAGTTTATATTGTGCGTCGTGCTGACTTGAAAGCAGGGCAATTTCCAGCATTTAATCAGCAAGAGGTTGAAGTATTAGTAAAAAAAGTTGTGTTGCCTTTGGCAACAGCACATTTTTTAGTAGACTACGACAACCAGCAGGGAAACATTACACTCCATGCCGCCCATATCTGCGGTATGAAATTAGCTGAATGGCTGAGACAATATGATGTTTCTGCTTACAACCCCCAAAATCCTATACCGTCGTATCTGTGGGGGATGGAAAATAGTGAAACAGATATTGGGCGTGTGGGACGCTATTTAATTAATGGAGAAACCGGAGATATAGTTGAGTCACATGTTATTTCTGATTTTGAATGTACTTGGGGTGTAGAACTCTATGCTTATCCAGAACAAGATCCTCAAACAAAAAAACCTTTAGATCGCCTGGAAGACATTTACTGGTGTTCTTTTGGACTATGGAAAGACTTGCTGACGCAATTTATTACTAACCTGTATAAGAATTACCGCAATAGGCAGGTTCCTCTGGCAAAAGTGCTGGACTTGGCTGGTAAGGGAATACCTGCCTATTTATTTCGGCTTCATGCTTCATCTAAAGAAGCACTAGCGATCTGCGATCGCTATCAATATCCTCCAGGACATATCACATCTTCACCTCAGTTTATCCCCCGTCGTTATGCTGAAAAACCCACTGATGGTTATATCATCTGCACAGTATGGTATGAAAATAACAAGGAATTCTGGCTCTTTGATGCCAATCATTTATCCAAAGGCCCGCTATGTAAACTGTCCCATCCTTCACTAGATTTTGCCTTTACCTTACATACTACTTGGTTACCAAATATTGGTCGCCGCCAAGCACCTTATTATATTAATGTGCGCGAAGATTACCAGGAATTAGTACATCAAGTATCTCAAAAACATCCTGATATTCAGGATTTATTTGAACAAGAAGTGTACCCACATTTTGAATCTTGTGAAAACATTAATACATAATTTTCTGGGGATAAATTAGCATACATACAGCAGATTTGATGTTGATAAGGTACAGCAACTAATTGAAAAAGTAGTGAGTAATAAGTAGTGAGTAATAAGTAGTGAGTAATAAGTAGTGAGTAATAAGTAGTGAGTAATAAGTAAATTTCCTACTCATTACTCATTACTCATGATGTACTTCACTTAGTTCAAAAGTGCTGTATAAATCCTGTAGAGACGTTCTCTCAGAACGTCTCTAATTTAGTAAAGAGAATAGGAATTGTGCAACTTATGATTACTATACCGGGATATGAAATTTTTGAAAAAATTCATGAAAGTACGGAAACAGTTGTTTACCGAGGCAATAAACAACAGAAACAACAGCCAGTAATCATTAAGCTGCTCAACTCTGACTATCCTACATTAGAAGAAATTACTCATTTACGGCATGAATATAAAGTTCTCAAAGATATTACCAGCGAGCGAGTTGTTAAAGCTTATAATTTAGAAAATTACCATCATAGTTTGGCACTGATTTTAGAAGATTTTGGTGGTCAGTCTTTAAGCCAAGTTATCCTCTCTAGCCAATTAAACATTTGTGAGTGTTTGCAGATAGCGATCGCTCTGGCAGAAACATTAATTGATTTAGAGCAAGTCGCAATTATTCATAAAGATATTAAACCTAGCAATATCATTATCAATGTTGCAACTGGACAGGTAAAATTAACTGATTTCGGTTTGTCTTCACGGCTATTTTTAGAGAAACCAAGTATCAGTAACCCTAACTTATTAGAAGGTACTTTGGCTTATATGGCACCTGAACAAACCGGGAGGATGAATCGCTCAATTGACTATCGTAGCGATTTTTACTCTTTAGGAGTAACTTTATATGAAATGCTGACAGGGAAACTGCCATTTACAACCCAAGATCCCCTAGAGTTAGTTCACTGTCACATAGCCAAACAACCCATACCACCTCACGTCCACAAGCAGATTCCTCAAGCCGTTTCTGATATTGTCATGAAACTGTTAGCTAAAAACGCTGAAGAACGATATCAAAGTGCTGAGGGACTAAAATTCGATTTAGAAACTTGCCTACAACAGCTGCAAACTACAGGAGAGATTGAAAATTTGATTCTCGGTCAACGCGATCGCGGTAGTCAACTTTTAATCCCACAAAAGCTTTATGGTAGAGAACAAGAAGTTGCTATGCTGATGGATGCTTTCTCACGAGCTAGTCAGGGAGCAACAGAAATGATGCTAGTTTCCGGTTATTCAGGTATTGGTAAAACTTCCATTGTCAATGAAGTTCACAAACCTATTGTTGCCGCTAGAGGATATTTTATTACAGGTAAATTTGACCAGTTTAAACGGGATATTCCCTATGCTGCTTTAATTCAAGCTTTCCAAGAATTAATTCGTCAGTTATTAACAGAGAATGAGCAGCAGATTGCTATTTGGAAACACAAACTATTAGTAGCTTTAGGTTCTAACGGTAAAGTCCTCATTGATGTAATTCCAGAAGTAGAGTTAATTATTGGCTCACAACCTGATGTTCCCCAGCTAGGCGGTACTGAATCTGAAAATCGATTTAACCGTGTTTTTCAACAATTTGTCAATGTTTTCTGCCAGCTTGAACATCCATTAGTCATGTTTTTAGATGACTTACAATGGGCAGATTCTGCATCTTTGAAATTAATTAGCTTGTTGATGACAGATGATAGTAGCCGATATTTATTCTTCATTGGTGCCTACCGAGATAACGAAGTCAACCCTACTCACCGATTAATACAAACGCTACAAAAGATCCGCCAAACAGATACTGTGGTGCATAATATCACCGTAAAACCTCTGTTACTCACCCATGTCCAACAATTAGTAGCAGATACACTATCTGGTGCGACTACTACTAACAAATTTGAGTTATTAGCCGAGTTAGTATTCAATAAAACTCAAGGTAATCCCTTTTTCTTAACTCAGTTACTGAAAAGCTTATATAGCGAAAATCTGCTAGTTTATCAGGTAGCTATCAATAACTGGCATTGGGACATTGAACAAATTCAAGCTGTTGGTATTACTGACTACAATATTGTTGAATTAATTGCGAGAAATATCCGCAAATTGCCACCAGCAACACAGGAAGTTTTACAGTTAGCAGCCTGTATTGGCAACCAATTTAACCTAGAAGTTTTAGCAACTGTAAATGAAAGCTCAGAGATGATCGCAGCTAATCATTTGTGGAGTGCTTTGCAAGCTGGTCTAATTTTGCCTTTATCTTCAAATTACAAAATTCCTCTCGCATTTACCGAGACAGAATCAGATAGTTTGCTAGCTAATAATCTCAAAATTAACTATAAATTTTTACATGACCGGGTGCAACAAGCAGCTTACTCTCTAATTCCCGAACAAGATAGAAAAACTACTCATTTAAAAATTGGTCAACTTTTACTAAAAAATAGTACACCAGCAAGCCAAAAAGATAATATCTTTGCCTTAGTTAACCAACTGAACTTTGGAATTGACTTACTAACAACGCAAAGCCAAAAGCATGAATTAGCCCAATTAAATCTAATAGCTGGTCAAAAGGCTAAAGCCGCTACAGCTTACGAAGCTGCTGTTAAATACTTGAATATTAGTCTGCAACTAATACATCCTCATGGTTGGGAAAATCAATGTACATGGATTTTACAATTATATATAGAGACAGCAGAAGCAGAATATCTCAATACTAATTTAGAACAAGCATTATTTTTATGTAATTTAGCTATCAAAGAAGTTAATAATCTCTTAGATAGTTTGAAATTTTACCAAGTAAAACTTAAAATTTATTTAGCTAAAAGTGAGATTAATACCGTTTTAGAGCTTGGGCAAAATATTTTAGCAATGCTAGGGATTTATCTAGTGGAATCTCCGCCAGAAAACCTTAATATTGAGCATTTGGCCAGCCTATCACCCATGAATAATCCCTACAAACTAGCAGCAATGGAGATTTTAATTCTTCTATTTGCTCCTGCTTGTTTTGCGGAAAGTCCGATAGCATTACCAATCCTGTATACAATGGTTGAGCTTTCTCGTCAATATGGAAATTGCCTACCATCGATTCCTGCTTATGCAATTTACGGTTCACTTGTAGCTTGGTTAATACCAAATATTAATTTGGCTGATCAAATGGCTCAGTTAGCTTTAAAAATATCAGAGCAATTAAATGCTAAACAATTTAAATATCAAGCCTTTCTTACGATTAATATTTGTATCCTTTTCAAAAAAAATCATATTAAAACAACTATAGATAATTTATATGAAATAATTGCAAGTGGGCTAGAGGTTGGCGATATTGAGTTTGCTTGTCATGCAGCAAACTTTTACTGTTCTCATAACTTCTTTGTAGGGAACCATTTAGAATTCGTTGCTAAAATCCAGACAGATTATATTAATTTTATCAATAAACTTGAACAACAACATCCACTTTATCTCACTAAAATATGCGCTCAGGCAGTAGATAATTTACTCAATCAATCTCTAGTTAAAACTCAATTAATTGGTGAAATTATCAACGAAGAAGAAGTTTTGCCTTATTTGATGTCAATTAAAAACTTGATGTCGTTATTTGATGTTTATTTTTATAAATTATTTCTTTGCTATCTTTTTGAAGACTATAAAAATTCTATAGAATATGCCAGAATTGCGGCAGATTATGCTCGTTATGTCCAAAGCAATGTTAGTTTTACGTTGCATAACTGGTTTTATTCTCTAGCATTGTTGGCTGAATATAGTAATAATTTAGCATCCAAAATTAAACAAG
Source organism: Tolypothrix sp. PCC 7601 (assembly GCF_025677855.1). Classification (NCBI taxonomy): domain Bacteria; kingdom Bacillati; phylum Cyanobacteriota; class Cyanophyceae; order Nostocales; family Tolypothrichaceae; genus Tolypothrix; species Tolypothrix sp. PCC 7601. The sequence goes on along the minus strand of NZ_CP064879.1, from coordinate 8,582,735 downwards.
AGAATGAATTACAAGATTACTGGCGGCAAGTAGATAAAAATCAACAAATCATGCAATACTGGGCTGAACATGCTCCCATGAATTATCAACATAAATATGAATTAGTGGAGGCAGAAAAGGCAAGAGTATTGGGACAAACACAGGCTGCTATGGAACTATATGATTGTGCTATAGCTGGCGCTAAAGAAAATAGTTATATCCAAGATGAAGCACTAGCTTATGAATTGGCTGCAAAGTTTTACTTAGCTTTGGGACGGCGTGAAATTGCACAAACTTATATGACCAAAGCACACTATGCTTATATTTGCTGGGGAGCAATTGCCAAAGTCAAAGATTTAGAATCTAAATATCCGCAGCTAATTTTAGTATCAAAAAAAGATGCAAGATTAGATAAAAAAAATATTGCTCATGTTTCTACCACCAGCAGTAATTCAGAAGTATTAGATGCGACAACAATTATTAAAGCTTCTCAAACTCTTGCTAGTGAAATTATTTTAGATAATTTACTCAAAAAATTAATGACTATTGTCATTGAGAATGCTGGCGCTCAAACGGGGTTTTTAATTTTAAAGCAACAAGAACAGCTATGTATTGTGGCCCATGGTACTGTAGATAATTCAGTAGTAGTGTGCCAATCAGTCTTATCTGAAACCAGCCAACAGCTACCTAATTTTTTAATTAATTATGTAGTCAGAACGAGAGAAGATGTAATTTTAATTGATGCTACTCAAGAGGGGAGATTTACTCAAGATGCTTATGTGATTGCCAAGCAACCTAAATCTATATTATGTACCCCCATTATTCACCAAGGTGAGCTTTTTGGGCTACTTTACTTAGAAAATAATCTTGCTGTTGGTGCTTTCACATCAGAGAGATTAGAAGTTTTGAAAATTTTAGCTTCTCAAGCAGCAATTTCCATTAAGAATGCTCAACTTTATCAAAATTTGACGCAAGAAATCAAAGAACGCCAACAAGCAGAAGAAGCATTACGTGAAAGTGAGAAAAAGTTAACGCAACTGTTGGAAGCTGTACCCATTGGTATATTTGTTATAGATAACCAAGGAAAACCCTACTATGCTAATCAAACTGCACAAAAAATTTTAGGTAAGGGAATTGTTGGTAATTCTAAAACTAATCAATTAGCCCACATATATCAAGCTTACGTACAGGGAACAGAAAAGCTTTACCCTACCGAAAAGCAACCCATTGTCAGAGCTTTAAACGGTGAAAGTATGATTATTGATGATATGGAATTGCATCTAGGGAATAAAATTATTCCTTTGGAAGTGTTAGCAACACCCATTTTCGATCATAAAGGTCAAATTATTTATGCGATCGCAGCTTTTCAAGATATCACCCAACGTAAGCAAGCAGAAGCAGAGCGAACTCAGTTTACCCAAGAACTTGCTCTCAAAAATACAGCTTTGCAGCAAGCAACAGCGCAATTAGCTGAGTCTAACCGCAATTTAGAAACAAAAGTTCAAGAGCGAACTAAGGAGTTAAGCCAAACTTTAGAAATTCTCAAAGCCACGCAAGCTGAATTAGTGATTGAAAATGCTTTATTAAGAAGTGCAGAACAAACTTTCACTTATGAATATCAGGTAGGGGGAAGTTTACCAATAGATGCACCTACTTATGTAGTACGCCAGGCAGATAGATATCTTTATAAAGCATTGAAGCAAGGAGAGTATTGTTACATATTTAATGCTCGACAAATGGGCAAGTCTAGCTTGCGAGTACAAATCGTGAAAAGGCTACAATCCGAAGGCTTCGCCTGTGCTGCTATTGATATTTCCGAAATTGGCAATCGGCAGCTAACTATGGAACAATGGTATGCAGGTTTCATTTATATATTAGCCAATAGTTTAAATCTGCTCGATCAAGTTAATATTCGTACTTGGTGGCGCGAGTATGACTTTTTATCGCCTGTGCAACGTTTTAGTAACTTTATAGATGAAATAGTTTTAGAAAATCTTCCGCAAAATAATATTGTAATTTTTATCGATGAGATTGATAGCGTTAGCAATCTTAACTTTGAAATAGATGACTTTTTTGTCCTCCTCCGCAATTTTTATAACAAACGCGCTGACTTCCCCAAATATAAACGGCTCACTTTTGTTTTTTTGGGAGTAGCAAATCCCTCGCAATTAATTCAAGATAAAAAACGCACACCTTTTAATATTGGTCAAGCTATCCAATTGAATGGCTTTCAATTGCACGAAGCCCAACCATTATTACAAGGATTAGCTGAAAGAGTCGGTAATGCTCAGAATGTCCTAAAGGAAGTATTAGCCTGGACTGGTGGACAACCTTTCCTCACCCAAAAACTGTGTAAACTCATTCGTAATTCCTCCGCAAGCATTCCTCAAGGTAGTGAAGCCGATTGCATAGACAACTTAGTGCAAACACAGGTAATAGAAAATTGGGAAGCTCAAGACGAACCTGAGCATTTAAAAACTATACGCGATCGCCTCCTGAATCTGGAATCTGATATTGTTCCGATATTAAAGCTATATCAGGCAATTTTGCATCAACAAGAGGTAACTGCGGTTGATAGCCCAGAAGAAAAGGAATTACTGTTGTCAGGTTTGGTAGTCAAGCAGCAGGGTAAATTAAGAGTCCATAACCGGATTTACGAATTTGTATTTGATGGCGATTGGATTGAGCAGCTGCTTTACAAATATCAGTAGACCGAACGATCAAATCATTCTTATACAGATTTATTTCTACTCAAAGACCTATTGACAAAATTCGCTCGCTTTTAACTTGTGACCGAAGTACAAGCTCTGTCTCAATACTTGTCGGTTAAGGGGAAAAGGGGAAGGGTAAAAGGGGCAAGAAAAAACCTTTAACCCTTACCCTTTCACCTTTTCCCCAAACCAAATTCCGAGTTGAAAATCCTTAACCGAGCAGTATTGAGCTCTATCTCAGTTTCCCCCTTGCTAAAAACTCCCCTGCCTCTTTTGACAACTGGCTGTTTTGAGTTTTTTTGAATACTAAATTAATCAGAAGATAAAGCCTATGATCAGGCTTTAAGGAAGATAAGCAGCAAAATTCATTGAAAGCGGCGGGAAACTCCATCCCCTTGTGGGTGGAGAGGGACAGCCGCCCCGCTGCTTGGGGCATTGGGCATTGGTAATTTCTTCGCCATGCCCCATGCCCGATTCCCCATGCCCAAAAACTCCATCCCCTTGTGGGTGGAGTTTTTCATATTAGGTTAAATTTCCGAAATTACTACTGGCTATGGTTTTGAGAGATAAATAACAAAAAAATATTAAGTTCTTTCTTAAAAGCCTAAACTGCGATTGTGATTCAAAAGCGAAAAAGGCAAATTAGATTTACGTTCCCAAAACACCAGTGGGTACTGCACAAAAAACTGATTAAATTACACAAAATAAACAGCAAAGGAGACTGTTAAATGCCGAATTTCACTATTCGCTTGCATAAACCGCAAAAGTCCAAGGTGTAACTTCTCAGAGAGTTAAATGAGTTACTTCAATTAACTAGCATAAGTACTATGTTTTTGGCAAAACAAAAACTGCAGCACATTAACAGCATTAGTTCTAACTATTATCTGCCCCATCTATTCAGGAGATTTATATGGCTAACAATATCAATGATGCTCTAACTGGTTACGATATGGTCTGGGCAATCACGCAGGACACCCTTCAGTCACAATTAACGTGGTTATTTTCGATGGGCTTCATCTCAAATGAGGTGAAATTTGGAAATTTGGACAATGATGGCTTAGAGTTTGATGGTGTCATCGATCAGCCTGACCTGATCATCGCCAATGAATCATCTAACGCGATCGCTTACTTTGTCGTCAAGTTCGCTTCCGGAAAAATTAAGTACTATACTGGCTTTGGAAGAAATGCCAAGCTTGAAGAAACCAATCTCACACCAGACCCGAATAACATCGACCAAACCACTTGGAAGCTCGCCTTCAAAGTTCAGCTCAACATCGCACTGCTCGCTGAAAATTACAAAGATAAAAAATCAATTCCTCCCAGTATCCAAGACAAGCTCTCTAACTTCAAGTCATCCGATTTTACGGTGAAGAACATCTTCCTGGACTTCCAAAACTCGGATATGACGACCTACGATGAGGGACTGTCAAATATCCCAACTAGTAGTTCGTTCCTAAAGTCAAATTTCTCTGGGATGCTGGGTGCCTGGATTTTGGATCAGCAAAAAACCGATAACCCCTACATTCTAGGCTACACAGCTGACGCTCCATTCAACGAGTCATCAATCTTTCAGCCAACCGGATCGACTTTCTCCTCCCATCGCTTTAAGCCGATCGCGCCTGAAAATGCAGGTCTGAGTACCCTCAATTTTCTGTTAATGACTGACGGTACAACCCCCTCTTCCCAAGGTGGACAATTCAATTACAACCTGGTTGAGTCAAATGAGTTTTCTGGGACAGGGTTAGTGGCGAAAGAGATCGTCTGTTCCAAGTGGATTGAAACCCAAGTTTTGCCTGCGCTGAAACATGCGATCCGGGGTGATGGCAATTGGCAGCGGCAAGGCGAAGATGTTAAATGGGTTTACGAATTTAGTCCACCTGATGTGAAAAAGACTTATAAGAATGCAGACTCAGGAATAGTCGATGTCCATGCAACTTATAGCAGCCAAACTTATGCTGTGGCTGAGATCCGACAAAGCATCACCGATTCACAGGGAAATAGTTACCCAGGCATTTATATCAGTGGGTATTACTACTACAGAGCCGATTTGGAAGAGAAGCCACTTGGCATCGAAACAACTGCTTGGCAGTATGATAAGTTGCCTTGGGAAGTCAAGCTGTTCATGAAAGCAGGTACAAACGGCAAAATTCAGTTGTGGTCAGAAACCACGAAAGGGAACAAGGACAGCGGGCATGATGAATCTTGGCTGGCGGAGTTTGCTGACTTGTTTGACGGTGGATATAACAGCTGGCTCCAAAGTGTAGATGAATCCTACACTTCCCTTTCTAACAATAGTTTTGATTCCCTGACCTCCTATTTACACAATACACTGAGTCAACTTGAACAGCAGGTGATTCTGCCAGCACCCAGCGTCTTTGTCTACAAAGATGTCAGCTTCACAGACGAGAAAAATATGAAGGTTCATCTCTCCTACAATACTCAGGTTTCCCCTTAAGCAAGAGATGTCATTTTAATTCGACCTTTTGCGTCATCTGGCTAAAAAAGCTGAGGAAAGAGGATTCAGTATCTTGCAGAACGACTAAGATACCAAGACCCTCAGCTTTAGCTTGCTCTAGATAACTTTGATGACGCAAAAATTTCATTGATTAATCGCCTCATCCAAACCAGTTCCAAAAATTAGGAGATGACTGTGCTAAGTACTACGGCAGCTAAATTCCAAATTGATGCTACACCTGAAAGCGGCTATAGTGAGTTGGAATTCTCTGTTTCCACAGAGATCATGAAAGACCACTCGGCTGGAATGCCCGTCGATCCTCAGCATCGAATTGCGGTTTTACGCGATCGCAATAATGCACCAATGATTTTTTCAATTGGGTCAGATTCAGGTTTTTATCTAATTCTACGTGACCCAAGTAATGCAGCAGGGTGGAAGCAAATCGATCTACGTCCAGGTATTCATAAAAGCTTTTCCTACATGGGCGAGAATGCCACAGCCCAAGCGATGGCGGTGTCCCAAGATGCCAACGGAACCATTCGGATTGCGGTTGCCCTAAAGCCAGTCAATGCCCCAGGAAAAAACAATATCCTGTTTTTGACGAAAGATTTATCGAATGATCCATCTAAGACAAATTGGGACGATCTCTCCACAGTGTGGGTAGAGCGTCCTGACAATCTTGGAGGTGTGCAAATTACTCAAATCAAACTGGGCACTAATAACGATCGTCAGGGTACACCCACCGTTCTGGCAATTGTTGAAGTGAATGGGGAAGAGAAACACTATTTTGTGAATTCAAATTTCTCTAACACCAGTTGGATTTGGCAAGCTTACCCCATTCCCCATAATGCAGACAAAATCTTAGATGTTGCAGTAGGAACCTTCGGCGTGCGTGGCACTTGGGCACTCTACACCGTTGGGGCAGAAAAAGTATTAACCTTCACCAGTCTTCGTACGGCACAAATGCCACAACCGATTGACATTGTCTACAAAAATATACCCCCAAATTTGCAAGCGATTGGCACGCTCCCTAGCAAAGACGGCAAGAATACAGATGTCTATGCGGCAGGAGATGGATTGTATGTATACCGAACCGTTACTCCTCCCCACGGTAGCCCCACCTATGTCACTATCGCCGATCGCAATGCTGTACCAGGTGCGAGTGAATTGATCCTCTCACAGGCAGGCAATACAGTTTCTATTTGGGCGATGGATGAAAATGAACAGTTGGTGTTTGTGCAAGGTAGAAATGATGATGCACAAGCTTGGACAACCCCTGTTCCTCTGTTGAACAATGTCTCGCAAATTGCACCTTTATGCGATGCTCAAAATCAGGTCAATGATGTTTTTATTGTGACCAATGACAGCAAGCTGGAATACATGTGGCGAGACGAATCCAGCACGCTGTGGAACACGCAGGAGATTGGGATTCACAGCACCGGGACGATGCTGACGTATCAAGCTTACGTAACTCATATCAAGGTCAAATCTAGCAATACATCCCAGCAGCTCGTTAACAATCCGCTGAAGATCAGTGCCTCTTCCTATGGCTATGTCACTATTAATGGTCGATCGCACATCATCTCGCCCAATCATGAAATTAACGTTGTACCTGATGAAATGGGTGTTGTGACGATTACTCAAAAAATTGAAGATATTGCAGCCCCCATTCTTCATGTCAAAGCTGATTTCTTAACCACAGGGTTTGACGTACACTCGTCTGCGCCATTGAACCAAGGGCTGCGAAACATGACGGCTGACGATCTGGCAAATGCCACGTTCCAGTATGGAGATCAGCAGGGACAGAAGGTGCTACAAGGAAAATATGCGGACTCTTCCCATATTCAAGCATCCACACAAGTCTTGAGCAAAATTACAGACTTGGCATTAATTACCTTTGATGATTCAACTCACGCACACCTAGCAAATCAAGGCGTAAAGCTGAATCCATCTGGTAAAGCCGAGAACAAAATCGACGTGAATAAACTACCGAACAGTTATGCCTGGGGCTTTACATGGGATGACAGCACCCTAAATTTCTCCGATGGCCCCCATGCGATCGAGTCCATTGGCAAGATTTTGGAGGCAAATCCGCTCACCTGGTTCATTGGGGATGTTCTGGAGCACTTCGGCAAAAAGCTGGAGAGCAAGCCCAAGAGTTTCTTCATGCATCTGACTGCTGAGGGAGTCCTGGAACTGGTGATCGACTTCGGTGAGTCTGTAATTCAGACCGCCATCGATGTGGTCGAGCAAGTTGTCAAAGCGTTGAGTTGGGTACTCAAAGAGCTATTCGGCATCGATTTGATGAAAATTTTGGAATGGTTAGGCTTTCTCTTTGAATGGGATGACATCCTAGTCACGCATGAGGTATTGGTCAATGCTGCCAACAACCTGATCGAATTTGGCAAGTCGGAAGTCAGCCTGTTCAAAGACTATATCAATACATTTTGCGATTATTTGTTGAGCGAACTGAAAAAGATTCAGCCCTACCCTTCTGAAATTGGAACCACATCTGCCCAAAAGATATCAGATACAGGACAATCCGCTGCCCGTTCTGGAGATAACGGGAATGGGTTTGAAAAAGTGTTCACCTTCTTCACAGATAGTCCGGTTGGCAATTGGGGCATGGCTCAATTGCTTCAAGGTAATATTCTGGAAGGCAGTGATCAGCGAAATACAGATAGCCCTTGGGTAGTTCAACTTACCAATGCTGTTGCCCGATTTGCAGGTGACACAATCCTGGAAGAATTCAACGACTTCGAGACGACCATTTCTCAAATTGCCACCGATCTAAAGCGTCTGTATGATGACGATGACCTTTCGTTTAATAAGATTCTGGCACAACTGGGTGGCGATATCCTCGAAGGAATGATTGAGGCAATTCGCATTTTCTTGACCAAGCTGCTGGATTTGCTCGTTGATATCCTTTCGGCTCTAAAGACAGGTGTAAATGAGACGATCGATATCCCGTTGCTGTCTCCTCTCTACAAAATGATTACCAAAGGCAAGGATCTATCTGCCCTAGATGCCATGATGCTGATTATGGCAATTCCGACTACCGTTGGGATGAAATTAGTGTTGGGCAAAGCGCCTTTTGATCAGGGTTATGTTGTGCCGTTTAACATGCCCCCTGTCACCGAACTGCCTCTCCCCTCAACTCCTGGTATCGTTAGTCCAGCGGCAATTCGCTCCGTGATGCCTGCAAGTATTCGCTCCGAGGCAATTCCAATCAGTCCGGTCGCTAGCTTTGCTACAGTGGCGACGGCATTGGTTGAAAATGGCAATCAAGAGAGTAAGCCCGAAATTGGGGAAGACTTACGGAACTGGACTTATACAACTGCGGTTCTACTCCTCATCGGCAGCTTAGGTACCACTATTGTCGATATACTTGCGTACAAGGCGATGGCGAAGCTAAAAAATCAGGAAGGAAAACCGCTCGTTGGCAAAGAGAATGCTCTAAAAGAGGCGAAGGTGAAATATGCAATCTTTCACCTCGCCTTCCGCCTACCGATTATTATTGCTTCTTTCCCCTATACCGCCAATAAAGCAAGTTATGGAGTGCAGATGAGTGTTGGGGTGCTGAACCTGACCGCCATCGTAAAAGATGGTTTCTTTGCTGCTGCAAAAGACGACAAGGACTTTGACAAAGCAAGCATTGTCGTGGATGCCATCTATACTTTACTGGAGCTAGTGTTAGAGATCCCGATTTTGGTTCTCGAACTGAATGAGGCAGAGAAAGAGCATAATGACCATGCGAAACGGGACGTTGAGATGAAGTTTGCTCAACATGGGATTGCGACCCTGAGTGAAATTGGCAAGGCAGTAGAAGAACTAGATGTTGTCAAACATCCCATTGCTGAGGGCATTCTAGTCGGTGCTGTGATCTTTCTGAATTTAGGGGCAAACGGAGTCAACCTTACCCGCATGATCTTAAATGCCGCAAAAAACGAACCGCACCACAACGTCTAACCCATACCATATTTAATTTGCAAAAACCTTGAGACTGGAATGGCACTACAAGACTTTCACAGGCTTAACTGAATCGTATTGACCGTGCCAATTTTAGATTGCCGATTTTAGATTTTTTGGTTCATGCCCCGTCCCTAGTGGACGGAACAAATCCAAAATCCAAAATCCAAAATCCAAAATTTAAAATCCTTAAGCCCTGCACCCTTGTGGTCGGGGTCAATCCAAAATCCAAAATCTAAAATCCAAAATTCGTTGACTTATACCCATCTTCTGTATTTGTGTCAGAAGTACGGATATCAATACTGCTCGGTTAAGGATTTTCAACTTTTAATTTGGTTGGGGGAAAAGGTGAAAGGGTAAGGGTTAAAGGTTTTTTATTGCCCCTTTTCCCCTTCCCCTTTTCCCCTTAACCGACAAGTATTGGTACGGATATATCATCGACTCGTTGGTTTGTAATTATGGGTTCAGTTGCCATAATTCTGAACCTATACCGATTTATTCATTTTTGGAAATATGCCTTTCGGTATACTTATTTTCCTAACTCCTCAAAAAATGAGTGAACTGGGAGTAATAAAGAACACAAAGTTTTGTAATGATTTTAAATTTCTGCAAACAATTGGAGTTTTAGGGTGAAAACATAGTATGTTAATTGATTAGTAATACATAGCTAGTAACCTGATTAAATTAGGTTGTAATAGTCAGCCTTTCATAATTCTTCCCCTTACGCCCCTACATTTAAATGACATTCATCTATTCTTGTTTTGCGCTTAACAAGAGTGACATTCAGTACAGGTCTAAAGCTGGCATATGAATACTACCAACTTTGGGTAGATGCGAATTAAGAGGACATAATATCGACTTTTGATTATTTTCTAAACCAAGCATGAATAGAGGATAAAAAATCATGGCTGATATCGATATTGCGATCATTGGAGGTGGTGTATCGGGTGTTTACAGTGCATGGCGGCTCAAAGAAGCTTATCCACATAAGAAGATTGTTGTCTTCGAGGGAAGCGATCGCATCGGTGGGCGTTTACTGTCAGTGCGACCACCAGGCATCAAAAATATGGTTGCAGAGCTTGGCGGGATGCGTATTCTTCCAGGAGTACAACCCCTAATCACCAAACTCATCGACAAGCTCAACGAGATACTTCCAGCAGAGCAGCAGATTGAGTTATATGACTTTCCAGTTGATCAGCCTGAAAATATTGCTTATCTGCGTGGTGTTTATCTGCGGCTTTCCGACTTCAGCAATGAACCTGAGAAAGTGCCGTATTATCTCTCATTTTTGGAGCGCGGTCATTCAGCAGGCAACATCATTATCAATGCAATTGAGCAGATTGTCCCAGGAATCACCGATCCAAACCTGAATGAATCCCAACGGCGACAAATGGCGCAGAATGCCAGCTTTGGTGAAAGGCCACTATGGGAACAAGGTTTCTGGAATGTGCTAATCCGTGTCATCAGTGGCGAAGCCTACGAACTAGGTGTCGATGCCGGTGGCTACAACTCGACACTCACTAATTGGAACGCTGCTGATGCAATTCCCTGGTATCTCTCCGATTTCGGTACTAACTCGAAATATAAGGGTTTTAAGAAGGGTTTTCAGGAAGTGCCGAAATCATTAGCGGCGCTTTTCCGTAGCGCCGAAGGTGTGATTGAGCTAAATAAGAAGATCGACGGCTTCGATTGGAAAGACGGCACTTTTGAAGTGTACATCCAGAACCAAAAGATGACAGCAAATTCATTAATCCTGGCAATGCCGCGCCGCTCACTGGATCTGCTTGCGCCGAATAGCCCGCCTCTGTTGAAGATTCAGGATCTAATCGCCAGCGTCACACCGCGTCCACTCTTCAAACTCTTCACAACCTATAACAATCCGTGGTGGCTGGCAGCAGGGGTCAAATCTGGACGAACAGTTACAGACTTACCAGTGCGACAAACCTATTATTGGCCTCAAGATGACGGCTCGGCGGCAACTGATGGGTCGGCGATGTTAATGGCAAGTTATGACGATGGGACAAACATCGGCTTCTGGGACGGCCTGCGTCCACGTCGGCGACAGGCCTGGCAAAAGCACAAGAAGGTTGCAGAATTCGTGAACAATCCATTCTTAGGCGATCGCCAGAAAAAGTCTGATAGCGAGTGGGATAAATATGTGGCACCAGCGCCGATGGTTGAAGAAGTTGCACGCCAACTGGCAAAGATCCACGGTCTGACCTACACACCAAAGGTAGAGGCGGCTGCATTCCGCGACTGGGGCGACGACCCATTTGGCGGTGGATGGAATAGTTGGAACATCGGTGTCAAAAGTTGGGAAGTAAAGCAAAAGATTATCCAACCGATTGCTGATTGCTCACTATATATCTGCGGCGAAGCTTATTCAAATGCTCAGGGCTGGGTCGAAGGTGCTTTGGAAACAGCCGATATGGTGCTAGAGCATTTTGGCATTGCTGAACTATAGCGATCGCGTCACCGCCCAGCATAGCTGATCGCGATTTTTCCCAAAAGAGCATGAACTAAAATTCCAGAACCAAATATGTCCAACCATTGAGGGTTCACAACAAGATGATTCAACTAAAAGGGAAATTTTTCCAGCTGATTAGCATTCTTCTTTTAGTCAGCTTCTTTAGTTTATTCGGATTCTGCACGTCCGATATGTTAGCTCAAACAACAAACCCACCAAATAAATATACAGAAGATCCAGTCTTTACTTCTGACGTTAACATTGACCAAAATACATTACTTAAAGGGGGATATAAACTACGTAAGGTTTTAGAGTCGGGAAATCAATTCTATACCAATCCCTATACACCTACAGACGGCATTGGTGAAGGGCCAACAGGGCCTCGTTCACCCCAAAGAGCAGCTTTATATCCTCAAGATCCGACCTTTCCCTTCTTGAGATTAAATGGTCTTGATTCCCAAAGTTGTTTTGAATGTCATAACAGCATTGGGGAATACAAACAACCAGGGACTCAAAGCAACGCTTTTCTACGCAAGCCTGGTGTGACTGGTGGTTCAGCAGGGTTTGCTAGCACCGCATTCATTAATCCTAATTTTCCGAAACATCTAACAGAATTACTTCGTAGCCCACCTCATGTTTTTGGTACAGGCTATACCCAGCAGTTAGGTGATGAGATTACCCTCGATCTGCAATATCTCAAATCGGTCGTCCATGAAATCGCTAAAAATCATCCAGGACAGTATGTAAAGCAAGATTTAAATTCCAAAGGAATCAACTTTGGTTACTTTGGTAGCACTTATAATGCAGACAGCAACTCATTCACAGACGATACCTCAGGAATCAAAGGGGTAGCATCAGACTTGATTGTTCGGCCTTTTCAATGGAAAGGAATTGCTTCCAGTGTTCGCCACTTCGTGCGCGATGCTCTAGATTTTCACTTTAGTCTACAAGCCGTAGAGAAAGTAGGACTGAATAATGACCCTGACAAGGATGGCAAAGTTAATGAAGTTACTGTAGGTAACCTATCAGCACTGACAACTTTTGTAGCGATGACCCGTCCGCCACAGCAGCAAATACCACCAGATCAGGCAACTGTGGTCAGTCGGGGTCAACAACTTTTCGGTGCAGGAACGGGTAATTTAAATTGCGTTAGCTGCCATATACCAAAGTTAACTATCAATAATCCCTACCTAACTATCGACGACCCAGAGATACCTTCAGCAACCAAGGCTGCTTTTTTATCTCAAGCCCCGCCCACTCTCATCAATGCCCAGCAATCTCAGGATGAACTATCTGTTATTCAGAAATTCCAGCGCTATTACAACCAGTTCAAACAAGAAATAGCCCAGATGGAAACAGCACCGACACTGGAAGGATTGCAAGCTGCCATTCCGGAGAAAAAAGCGATATTTGATCGGATTGTAGCAACAGGAGAGCGTAGCGCAGCTAAAACAAGTGAAGCTTTAACTGCAACACAGCAGCCAGTCACTGGTTATACGATTCCTCTGACTCCCATAGATAACACTTTACCAAGTTACATCTTCCCGCGTTTACCTCAAAACTCCAACGGCAAAATTACTGTCCCACTCTACAGCGATCTTCGTACCCACAACATGGGTAAAGGATTATCAGATTCAGTAAATCAAGGCACGGATGTTAAAGGGATATCTATCCAACCTCCTGACTTTTTAACTCGACCTCTATGGGGAGTTGCTGATACAGGCCCTTGGCTGCATGATGGTCGCGCTCGTTCTTTGCAAGAAGCGATCGCCAAGCACGCTAATCTTAGCGATCCTAATGATGGTAGTGAAGCGGCTTCAGCAGTACAAGCCTTCAAAAATCTGAGTTCTAGTGACCGAACTGCTGTAATTCAATTCTTGAATACTATGCGCCTACCCATCCAACCGAATCTGAAAATCCAAAATTAGTTTTTGCCATCAAAAATCTCTCGTTAACTATTAACTTTACTTATGTCTTCACAAGATTTCTTAAGTTTGGAAGAAATTTGGATTTGTCCCCCCTTAGCCTTTGCTCGTTTTGGACAATCCCCATATCCAATGGAGAATTTCCATTGGGCAGAGAATGATTACTCGCCTCGGGGTACAGCTGAAACAGTCATCAAACCTGCACTGACGTTTAATATCGATCCCAACGGCAATATTTCTGCTTATTTGCCAGAAGAAATTCGTTTCAAAGATAAAGGTAAGTGGCGACCGGTTTGTCCGTTTTTTGAGTTACATGGACGTTGGTCAGACGGGTATGAAGGCCCCATAGGACTGAATCAATTGCAAGCAGCTAAGTTGAGTCTCAATGATGTAGTGTGGTACGTGGAAGCCGCCAACCGCAAAGCATATCACTACACCTTAGCAGAAGGGGATCTAGTTGCAGCTGCGCTCGAAATTCCCGGTACAAATCATCTTTTACACCCGATATTGGGTCACAGTCCCGAAGGGGCAGAAAATCCTCTGATTCCCCCTGGTGTGGATATTCCATTAGGCCATGTGCAGGTAATTCGCCCTAATCCAAGTTGGCCTGAGTTGCGTTTGCGAATTACCCCACCCCAGGGATTGATTTATGCTCCTAGCAATAGTTGCGATCGCAACTTAACCCAGTTGATCCCACTGATTCAAGACCAAGCGGCATTTTTGCGACAAATCAATTGCTGTCTCAATCCCGATGCTGCATGGCCTCACTGGAATCCCGGGCCAGACGATAATCAAGATCCACGCACCAATCCAGGTGGTTTGTATGCTCAAGAACCGGATACCACTAGCTTGGGATTTTTGGATGATTCCAATGATGGTTTGATTAAAGTGACAGTCAAAGGAGCAAGTGTCGCTACAGGTCAACTCACGGCTTATGCTCGTTACACATGTTGTCCGCAAGACTTCCAACCAGACCGCCGACCATTTGTTTCCATTGCTGATGGTTTGAGCGATTTAGTCAAACGAGACGAAGTTTTGCATCAAGGATTTATCGAGGGGGAAAACTGGGCAGAAACAGAAGCAGAAATCGCTGATTTAATGCAACGAGTCCGCGAGACAATGGAAGCTTCTAATTTGGATCAGCAAAATTTGCGATCGCAGTTAGCCAATAACCCAAGTGATTCAGGCACAGACGCTCCTTTCCCTTTCGACCCCGTACCTCCACGCCCAGGGCATCCATTACCTTTGACCGAATTAGGTCGGATGAATCACGTCCGCTTTCTAGCTTACGAAGTGTTCAAGCAACGTATGGGACAACGTCCAGAAGTGTTTAAACAATGGATTCGCAAACCCACTGACGAACCGAAATCCTACGACAAACAAATGCCCGCCTTAATGCGAGGTTCCGATTCCACACCGATGTCCATTTCCCAACGTCAGTACTACTTGATGAAGGAATGGTTAGAAGTGTTACAAAACGGCCAAGGAACATCTCTTGATGAGGATAGTTGATCATGAATCTTCCATTACCACAGTCACCCATCTCGCCGGAAGTAGACAATTTATCCCGCGACTTTCATCTATTTGAGAGTGCTGTTGCCAAACACTTGCTGGTGGTAGACGCTTCACGAGTGTTCGATCTCGACGAGTCCACCGCCCAGCGCATCGCTCAATTGCTAGTGGTAGACGACTCGGTGAACGAGCAGGAAATCGCCAACTTTCGCCAAAGCTTTGTGATGCCAGGTGGTCAGCCTGCCATTGATGATACTCCCCTCGAACCGCCTCCCCTGCGTTCTTTATCGTTGAACGTTGCCCAAAGCTGCAATCTTGGCTGTAAGTATTGTTATGCTGACGAAGGCAAGTTTGGCAGCAAAACCCAGTTTATGCCCCAGGACATTGCCCAGCAAGCCGTAGACCGTCTCATCGCCGAGGCCGAGCCTGGTGTAGATTTAGTTGTCGGGTTTATGGGGGGAGAACCGCTGTTAAACCGCCAATTAATCCACCACATTACTCGTTATGCCAGCCAGCGCGGTCAAGAAACCCGACATAAAGTCCGGTTTTCTCTGACTACAAACGGCACTTTGGTGACAGAGGAAGATGCAGCCTTATTCGCCGAGTACCGATTTAATGTGTCTGTTAGCCTTGATGGGCCGCAATTGCTCAATGACCAATTGCGCCCAACAGTCAATGGTCGCGGAAGTTACGCAGCGGTTTTACGTGGCTTAGAAGTCATGTCAGTTCAGCGTCCTGGTCATTTGTCGGCTCGGATGACAGTCACGCCCCAAAGCGGACGCTTACTGCCAATTTTGCAGCATGTCCTGTCCTTGGGTGTTGATGATGCGGGATTTGCTCCGGTGCTGGTGTCACCCAATGCAGAGTATGCCTTTGGGCCTGAAGAGTTCGAGCTATTTTTGCAGCACATGATCGAATGTGGTGAGGTATGTAAACAACACCTGTTGCAGGGTAAGCGTTTCCCATTTACCAACTTTGAAACGGCACTTAATGAAATCCATCGTGGTAGCCATCGTCCCTACCCCTGTGGTGCAGGTGCGGGTTATCTGAGCGTGAATGCCCAAGGCCAACTTTATGCCTGTCATCGATTGGTAGGAGATGAAGAGTGGGCTATGGGTTCAGTCCAGCAAGGCTCAGACTTTGCGGCTCGACAGCAGCTATTACAGCGCCATCATGTCAACTCCATCAAACCATGTAGTGATTGTTGGGCGCGTTACCTCTGTGGAGGAGGTTGTTACCACGAAGTCAGCAAACGTGGGCGAATTGGCTGCGATTACATTCGCGGCTGGCTGGAATTCTGTTTGGCAGCTTATGCCGAATTGTCTACTTACACTCCTGAGTATTTTGTGACTCCCGAAACCTACTTTGCAAACGGAATTACAAATTTAAGTGGAAAAATATGAAAATCACCAAGAACAATAACCCGTGGCGGCCAAATGAATTTTCCCCCCAAGATCCAAAAGAATGGAAGATTTTTCCGCGTAACCTGACTGCACGAGCCGCTTACATTGTTCCGGGGAACCCAACCACTACCCGCCCAGAAGATGCTGTAGACAATTGCTATCCTGGGTTGGAAATGGATGCGAGGAATCTACATAAGTACTTCTTCCCCGGTTTGTATTTTGAAGTTTATCGGGGTGATGGCGCTCGACTTGTGGAATTAACTCCCAGCGATCGCGCCGCCCAGTGGATTAATTTAGGATTGAAAGAAAGCGATCTCCAAGATGACTTGTTTTTGTGGATTCTCAAGGGGAAAACTGCTGCTGATCAGGATGCAGAAAATCCGCCTGCCATTGAGTTCGTTGATACTAAAGACTTAGGCGGCTTATATATCTGGCGCAAAGTTAATGCGCTGTTTGCGGGAAAAACTGCCGTGGCGATCGGGACGAAACCACCAACGAACGGTGATAGTCTGAACGCTGCGAAAGCTCAGTTAGATAGCTCTTGGAACAATAACAATAGCCATGTAGAACGAGATCCAAATGGTAAATTGAAATTTGCCGTCTTGATTACAGATCGGTCAGTTTACTTGAGCAATCAAGGTGTCATTGATCCAGATGTTTACAAACCAGGTGAACTCACACGTACCCTGTGTACTCCCTGGACTTACGATTTCCGGGATTGCCAATGTTTTTATTGGGCATCTAATAAGCCTGATGTCAATAGTAGTGAAGATGGTAAATACCAATATCTCAACTTCCAGCGTAAGAACTCGAATATAGAACCACAAACCGAAGATATTGCTAACAGTTACGAAGCTCGTCGCCTGCGGGAAATCGACTATGCAGAAATGATGGTCGATTGGGAGCAACTGCGCCCAGTGGTGAATGGTCGGGAATATGGCGAATCCTACAAACCTCCTATTCCCCCGAAAGGACGGATTTTAACTCTAGAAGAAATTAAAAAGGAATTAGCTTATTTAGCTACAGTAGAACACGCTCTAGCGGTGCAATATCTCTACGCCTACTATTCTGTAAATGCTCCAGCCGAGGAGCCGCCAGAGCCAGATTTGAAAACATTCCGTATTTGGAAAGGGGCGAATGAGGTCTTCAATATCGCTATTGATGAAATGCGCCATTTGCACTGGGTTAACCAAGTACTAAAGTTACTGGGAGTCGAAACGACTGTCAAACGGGCTGCGAAAATTGGACGCAGATTTGAAGTACCTTTTTATTTGCAAAGTCTTACCAGTACTCAGTTGCAGTGGTTTATCGATGTAGAAGAACCTAGTCGCTCTACCTCAATTGGGCTGGATGGGATGTATGTTGGGATTCAGACCTCGTTGCAACAGCTTTCGCCAGAAGAGTTAGACCCAGAAACCCAACGTCGGGCGGTGGAGATCATCAAGCTGATTATTGATGAGGGTGAAGGACACTATGTGCGTTTCAGTACCGCCCAGCAGAATTTGGCTTTCTATGACAATGCGGGTCGTGGTGATTTGCCAAAATATATTCGCGGCGGTCACTGGAGTGAACTAAGCGATCAACCTAACCCGGAATTACCTAACAGTAAGCTCTATGGTGTTCCCCACGTTGAAGAATTAGGCAGCGAAGGGTTCATCCTACAAAAACAAAGTGACGCTGTATATTTAACGTTGATAGTGTTTTTGAAGTTGGCGTTTGCTATGCAAAATGAGAAAATCAGTGGTGCATCGCTACGCAAAGCGATTTCCTTGATGTTTAAGCTGAACGCAATCAATTTTCAACTGGCAGAAAAAGGAATGACACCACTGTTTACTATTCCTAAATGGTGGGAAAGCGATCCTCCTGTTACATCCCAGGAGATTGCCCACACTTTGTTAAATACAGCCAGAAGGCAATTGCTAGAATCAGGGGTATTACAAAGCCCTGCGATCGCTCAATTTGCCCAAAAAGCACCATTGACTGAATCCAAGGTATTGAAAGAGCCGATTCTTTCTAAAGTTTTGCAGAAAGCACACAATGAAAGTATTGATGAAGTGTTTGCACATTTTGATAATGCTATTTCCGAAACCACATTTCAATGAGTCAGTCTGAAGTTTGTTCCCTAACAACGATGACATGAAGGAGGAAGCAGGAAGCAGGAAGTATGTTACAGCGTATGCAATATAGTTTTCTCCTTGCCTCCTCCTATTATCGCTTTCAGCTTCAGCTTTTAGGATTGACCTCATAGCTACCGGAAGTACTGTAATTTTGAATTAGGAGCGAGGCGACGTGACTCGTGTGGCTGTTGTTGGCGATAGTTTGAGTGCTTATGCTGTAGTCGCAGTTTTAACTAAGCTGGGTTATCCTTGCGATTTGCTATGTTACCCAAAAAAATCTAACTTTTACGGGCCTTCATTAGTACTCAACGATGTGAGCGAAACATTGCTTACCGAACTTTTCCCGGATGTGAATTTGGGTGTTGATAGTCAACGTCTGACTCATCGTTGGGTGTGTTGGGGCACACAGCCAGTGCTGGTAGAACAGCCTGCATTGGCGATTAGAACCCACTCTTTACTAGAGTTACTAAAAAACTCCAAGGTCATACAGCACACGCCTATGATTGATGCTAGTCAATGGACTGCTGAACAAATATCCCAGAAATATGCTTGGACAGTCTATACCAAACACAAACAAGGTGCTGCTGCGTCTAGCTTGCTTCCACGTTCACGCCGCGTCCCGCAGGGAAGTTTTACACCAACGGCGGGCGTAGCGATCGCTTTGTCTGAAAGTTCTCAATCTTTGATTGGTGGTCAACGAGTCATAGTCACCGCAGAGGTACAAGACACGCCCAAATCTGCATACACCTGTTATATGGAATCGTTGGCTGACGGTTGGTTATTTTATGCTCCAGTCAATGGCTCTAGCGCTATGCTTCAGGCATGTTTGCCGATAACGCCAGTCAATCCTCGACGGGCGTTATTAGAATGTTTGTATCAAAGCACTACAATCAGCAAGTTTGTCAACGATTTGCAAAAGGTAAATTGTTTTGTTTCTGCCCCCCACTTGGAATGGCCTCTCTGCGGTTTAGGTTGGCTGATGGTGGGCGAACCTGCGATTAAGATTGATCCTGTAAGTGGAGAAGGTACGCCTTTTGTATTACGCAGTGCAATATTGGCAGGAGCGGTAATTGATGCAATTTTGAGCGATCGCATTCCTGATATATCTGCATTAAATCATTATAAAACTAGATTAACTCATTCATTCATTTCTCATTTGCGAGGGTGTATCCAGTTTTACCGAGAAGTATTTAGCACAAATTTAGCATGGCAAGCTGAAATAAATCAGATGATCGATATCGCTGAGACTCTATCGACTCAGCTAGAACAACAGGCTGTTAATGTGTTGAACTATCGGTTGATTGATTTTGAGTTGCACATTGGGTGAAGGGCTGAATTTTTCAGCGTTGCTGAATAGAGGGATGAATTGATTTATGTAGGTACAATTTGATACTTTCAGTCATGAAATAATAATTTAATTGAGTATCTCAGCATTTGTTCTGATTTGGAGTTGATTTAAGTGGTGCTGACTTTTGTGAAGTTGACACTGGATATTGCCCTATGACTGATATCTTCATCTTGTAGTGGTAAATCATAATTATCATAGAGAACTTTCAGGTGTCGGCTAAACTGTTCTTCTAAAAAATAGCTACTAGAAAATTCACTTGCAAAAGAAACTTGATGAAAATGATAATCTAAATTTAGCAGGTTATAGACGAGCCTCAAGAAATAATCATCTATCCAGAAATCTACATCAAACAGGGAAATGCCATATTTTCCTTCCAACCTGCGATTTAAAGTTTTTAGCAACCAAGACCATTGAGGTTTGAGGGTCGGATCGATGCGGTTACCAAATACAGGATTAAAAAACTGATTAACTTGAGTTTTTCTCACATCAATTACTTTAGTTAATAAATCTGTCGCCTGAATTGGAGATGAATTAAACCAATAGTTAGCAACTAGCAAATCATGTAAATAAGCTACAACAATTTTCGGGTTTTCTTTAATAAACTGTGAACGACAAACAATTCCTCTAATTGATGGAATTCTTAAACTATTTGTTTGAGATAAAGGCAGTTTTCTGACAAAAGCATATCGTTCTAAAATTGACGCAAAAGTGTGACAACACACGTAGGCATCTATAGTTTTGTTAGCGAGACTCCTACTAGCCCTTTGTGGATCTTCATTTATTAATCTACAATCTTTACTGACATCCATATTATAGAGGTCAAACAGAGTAATGATGAACCGATGGGCATTTGAACCAAATAACGTAGAAATTCTTTTTCCTTTAAGCTCATTAACAGTATGTATGGCAGAATCTTTATGGAGAACAATGTTCACATCCTGACCCAAAAGATTATACGAAGCAATCCCAATTAATTTAGAACCAAAACTTAAATCATCAAAAAATTGACTACCATTATTCAAGAGAGAAATATCATCTAAAATACAAATATCTAGTTCTTTGCGTTTCATCTGGCGGTTCATTTCTTCTCCAGAGGAAAAGGGCAGAATTTGTAAATCAAAATCTCGATGAATTTCAACATTTTTAAAAATAGGCTGTTCAATTAATGCGGATGATCTCTGTAAATCAGAAATATACTTAGTTCCATAGCCTGCAATAAATTGTCCTATGGAATCACGCTGAATCCCTATCCTCAGAACATTTTCCTCTTTAGCAGAATAGCTACCTAAAATTAAATTTACATTAGGCACACTTTCCAAGTTATTTTGTTCGAGTCTAAAACTTCTGACCAAACCCTCTGCGGAAATTAACAATTCACTAAAGCGGGGAACATGAATATAAATCCCATATTCATTAACATCTTGTATGGTCGAGGTTAAAACTTGGTATTGAGATATGATCTCAGCTTCACAAAAGTCAGGTAAAACGGTTGATTTCTGATTTCCTGAAGCATATTTGAGGACATCTTGATAATTGGTTAGTATTTTAACCCTACTTAATTTCTCCAACAAAAATTCATTTTTAGATAATTCCCGATGAACCTCATCTAAAAGTACAACTTCAGCCCAGTCAATCTCATTTATTTTAATCAAGCTATACTCATTGGGATATTTATTTTTCCCAAAAGAGAACAGCACCATTTTATGAGTTGTTAATCTAGTACAGTGATGTTCTTCCTTATATCCAGAACAACTGTTAAGCAATAAATCTATATCTAAGACTTGAGAAGTAGAGAAAAAACTATTACTGTGAGCCTCAATTTTTTTGATATTTCTACCGGGAAAACAAAGCTGAAATCGCTGCGAATATTGTTTTAACCAGACTTCTAAAATTAAACTAGTCGCTCCCAATATCAAATCTTCACCCTCAGCGCTAAATGTTGCGTGAAATTCTTCTCGCAGATTTTCTACAGTTTCAACAACATTAAGTGTTTGGGAAATCAATTTCTTGCCTTTATTAGTTAAGCAGATAGAGCCAGGAGAGCGATTTAGCAGAATTACCCCAAAATAATCCTCTGCTTGCTTTACTTTCTTACTAATTAGTGCTTGACTATATCCTAGTTTTTGGGCTGCTTTCGAGAAGCTACCACAATCATCTACTGCTTTTAAAATTTTGAGGTGATTGAGGGTAATATCTTCGAGTTTAATCTTATTCATGCTATGTAGGGCAAGATTTTAATTACAACCTAACTAAGTTATTTTGTTGTGTGTATTCGGAAATAACTAGTTTGTGGAAGCGGATAGTATCTTCCAACATCGATTCAAATTTGAGGATGATTAAATCAACGCCAACAGCTTCGTATTCTTTGAGACGTTGAATAATAGTATAGCGATCGCCTACCAGTTGAGCAGATAAACCAAGATTTGCTTCAATGGTTTGACTGATATCTAGTTTGTTATGGGCAACTACGTTAGGATCGATTTGCTCTTGAAAGTATTTAATCTGTTGCTGATCAGCAGAACGATAAATCGCAGCTAGTCTAGCTTCAGCTTCGGCTGTATGTTCACCAACGATCGCAAACGCACTCATAGCTACTTGAATATTACGCCCGTAGCGATCGCTTGCCAATGTTTTCACCTTCTGCACCAATGCTGCTGTTTTTTCTGGTTCATCAGCATTGATAAATAAATAATCTCCGTGACGTGCTGCTAAATTAATTGCCCGCTCTGATTCTCCAGCAATAAAAATAGGCGGTGTTGCTAGAGGTTTATCAGTTAAAATACCATCCTTAATAGTATAATATTTGCCAACATAATTAAAGTTATCGACTGTCCACAGCCCCTTGATGACCTCAATATACTCTTCCAATCGGGCGTATCTCTCACTATGGGGGAGCCAAATATCTCCATAACTTTCTACTTCTAGCTTCCACCATCCAGCAATCCCACTCAGGGCAAATCTGCCTTTACTTAATTGATTTTGAATGTTTGCACTTACATTAGCAACCACCGCAGGTAGTTTAAAACCGGGTTGTACAGCCGCCACAATCTTGATGTTCTTGGTATTCAAACTTGCCAAAGCTGCTGTAATCCATGCGTCAGCGACATTGTAGTCAGGCCCATGAATAGCATTCAAGTAATGTTCAGGAATGTAATAGAAGTCATAACCTAACTCATCTGCTTCAATTGCCAACTTTACCAAATCTTGCGAAGATACATTAGCCTCGTGATTCACAACCCGCAACCATCCACCACAGACTGGCGACCAAATTCCAAACTGAAGTGCCATAAATCTTCTTCCTGTGCCTTTTTCGACGAGAGATTCAATAAAATACGATATCTTTATCTCTTTGCCGTGGTTTAGTAGTTCACACTACCATATTTATTTCTGCTGTGTATAGTTGCAGATGAGAGTAATCTCAAGCGTTGAAAAGTATTCACTTATCACGATATGGAATAGTAGTAATCCTTTGTTGAGTCCTGTATTTCGGGTTTCTTGGACATAATCAGGATGATACCCACCAAATATAAAAGAATTATTAAATATTCAACAAACGTTAGCGGTATTCCAAAATGGAATACTGAAATGGAATTTAAGTATATGCAGTCACGACATCGGCAAAATTGTCGTGATAAAGTCTGAAACATGAAAATGCGGTAAATCAATCGGTTTATAGTATATTGTCAATATCAGATCCTGAGATTGTTTACTTGTAAACTCAGAGGACTTTGCAGCCGCTATCAAGCTTTAGATTTTTTGGATCAATTTTTAAGTGATTTGTTTAGTGATGACAAATTCGGACTTGTTGCATCACAAGCAGACTTCCACAAATAACCAAGCTGTTTCATTCTCAAATACACAATTATGGTAGATATTAAGTTCGCATACTGGATTCCCAACGTCAGTGGGGGGTTAGTAGTTAGTAAAATTCCCCAACGGACAAACTGGACTTATGACTATAATGCTCAACTAGCTCAAACAGCTGAAGAGGTTGGGTTTGAATACGCTCTAGCCCAAGCTAGATTTATCGCCAGCTATGGGGCTGAGTACCAACTAGAGGCATTTACAACCGTATCAGCCCTCGCTCCAGTCACCAAAAAATTGAAGTTGATTGCGGCGGTTCATCCTGGATTATGGCATCCCGGAGTAGTCGCTAAAATCGGTGCTAGTATTGATTTTCTCTCTAACGGACGATTTGCTTTGAATGTAGTTAGCGGCTGGTTCAAAGATGAATTCACTATATATGGTGAACATTGGTTAGACCATGACGAACGCTATCGTCGTTCCGAAGAATTTATCCGCGTCCTCAAAGGCTTATGGACAGAGGATGAGTTTCACTTTAAAGGCGACTTCTACCGGATTAACGGCGGTTGGGTGAAGCCTAGACCGGTGAATCAGAATCCCCATCCAGAGATTTTCCAAGGTGGTAACTCCAAAGCCGCCCGGCGTATGGCTGGCCGCGTTTCTGATTGGTATTTTATGAATGGTAATACCCTAGAAGGGGTAAAAGAGCAGATTGCCGAAGTGTCTGAATTAGCTCGTCGAGAAGGACGCACAATTAGGTTTGGGCTAAATTCCTTTATCATCGTACGAGATACAGAAGCAGAAGCCCATGAAGTATTGCGCGAGATTATTGCCCAAGCCGATGTAGAAGCAGTGAAAGGATTTGGCGAAGCCGTCAAACAAGCGGGAGCTGCAACTCGTGAACGTGAGGGAATGTGGGCAAATTCCAATTTTGAAGATTTAGTACAGTATAACGATGGCTTCAAGTCAGGCTTGATTGGTACGGCTGAACAAGTAGCAGAAAAGATTCGCCAATTCCATGAAGCAGGGGTTGATCTCATTCTCGGCGGCTTCTTACACTACACAGATGATTTGCCAGCCTTCGGTAAGAAGGTAATCCCCATTGTGCGGGAACTTAAATCTCATCGTCGGGCTGCTGATGAGTTGGCTGTGGTATAGATTCACAGTCATATATCTTGTAGAAGTGGGTTTTGTAGAGCCAAGCTGTTGCGATCGCAGCTAAACCCACTTCTACAGCAACAGGAAAACCCTACGCAGATATAGCAGGGGACAGGTGACAGGGTGAAAAGCCTTGTGCTGTCTAATTTTTATGATTTATCGATGTCCTAACCAACTTGACTACGGCTATATCACGATTTTTAAGTAACCAAATCATCTTCATAATTGCCCAAATTTCCGAGCAAATTAAATTTGGGACAACTCTGCGTTTAAACACGATAAATCAGAATCAAGGAGTTTTATCATGACATCACTAATTAATACAGAACAGAAGGCGCATATTATTCGTGATGACAAGGAAGCGATCGCGATCGCCCATGAATTAGCAGCTGAGTTTGCCAAGGGCGACTCAGAACGCGACCAAACTCGGCGTTTACCTGCCGAAGAAGTGCAGAAGTTCTCGCAAAGCGGATTATGGGGAATTACAGTCCCGAAAGAATATGGCGGTGCTTTTGTCTCAAACGTCACCTTAGCAGAAGTAATTAAAATCATCTCCGAAGCCGATTCTAGCCTCGGACAAATTCCCCAAAATCACCTCTACATGGTGGAAGCAGTCAGGTTGGATGGTACGGATGATCAAAAGAAATTCTTCTTTGATTTAGTATTACAAGGCAAACGCTTTGGTAACGCCTTCTCGGAAATTGGCACCAAGTCTGTCACCGATGTGCAAACCAAATTAACACCAGATGCTTCTGACTACGTACTCAACGGACGCAAATACTACTCGGCTGGCGCATTACTAGCCCATTGGGTTCCTGTGATTGCCAGCAACCCGGATGGTAAAACAGTAGTAGCATTTGTGGAGAGAGATGCCGAAGGACTGACTCTACTCGATGACTGGACAAGCTTTGGACAGCGTACCACAGCTAGCGGTACTACCATTATTGAAAATGTCAAAGTCAAGGCAGAACACGTCATACCGCACTATTTAGCCTTTGAGAGAGCAACACCAATGGGTGCGATCGCTCAAATCATCCAAGCCGCAGTAGACGTGGGAATTGCCAAAGCCGCAGTCCGTGACACCATTCACTTTGTCCGTAACCATACCCGTCCTTGGGTTGATAGTAATTTAGAAAAAGGCTACGAAGACCCCCTGACACTATACGAATTTGGTAACGTGCAGATTCAAGTCCACGCTGCTGAAGCTTTGCTGCGTCGTGCAGGCGAATTTCTGGATATCGCCAACGAGTCAGGCTTAGAAGAACCCAAAGTAGTTGAAGCCTCAATTGCAGTTGCAGAAGTCAAAGCCTTAGCCACCGAAGCCGCAATCCTAGCTACCAACAAGTTATTTGAACTAGCAGGTACTAAATCCACATTAGAGGAATTCAACTACAATCGCCACTGGCGAAATGCCCGCGCTCACACACTCCATGATCCCGTCCGTTGGAAATACTACGCTGTTGGTAACTACTTCCTCAATGGTGTCTATCCCCCGCGCCATCCTTGGCTGTAATTATCCCATTCTCTATTGGGGTGAAGCATTCAGAGGGAATTTTTACAGAATGTTTTGCCCTAATATCCTGCTTTTTTCACTCTCCGGGAGGGTAATCCCTAGAAGCCTCATCAGGTAATCCATACAAGCTATCCTAATAGTGTTGTATTTGTTATTAGAAAAAATCTTGTTAACCCTTGGTAGATAAAAGCTCGCATAATTCAGAAATGGCAAATGTTTTCGGAGAGTGACAGCACAGGGATAGAACGGATTTGTAGAAGCTCATCTTTTTCTAAACGTTACAAATTACTCAACAACCAAGCCACAACATCTTCTACATTACTTACTTGCTCACCTGGCGGTATAGCTGGACGCTTTACCATCACAACTTCGATACCAAGTTCTCGCGCCGCAATAATTTTGGCATAAGTAGCATCACCACCACTATTTTTGCTAACGATGGTATCTATTTTGTGGTGAATGAGAATTTCTCGTTCATTATCTAAAGCAAAAGGGCCGCGATCGCACAATACCAAACCCGGCGGAGTTAAAGCATCAGGGCTAGGCGGATCAATTACCCGCATCAAAAACCAAATCCCTTCTAGATGTGCAAAGGCGCTGAGTTCTTGTCTACCAACAGTCAAAAATACTCGTTGTGCTTGATTAGAAAGTGCTGCGGCTGCATCAGTAATGCTATCAACTTCAATCCAGCGATCGCCATTTACCTTTTCCCAAGCAGGACGATTGAACAGCAACCTAGGGATACCAACCTCAGCAGTAGCCGCCGCCGCATTCCAAGAAATTTGGCTAGCAAAAGGATGGGTAGCATCAATGACAAAATCAATACTCATCTCTTGCAAATAGCTAACCAAACCCGCCACACCACCAAACCCACCAATTCGCACATTTCCAGACGGAATCGACGGTTGACGAGTACGACCAGCCAAAGATGCGATCGCCTCAACTCCTGGGATAGTAGCAACTCTTACAGCTATTTCCGCCGCATCTCCCGTCCCACCTAAAATTAAAACTTTGGCATTTGGCATTTGTCATTTGGCATTTGTCATTTGTCATTTATCATTTGTCATTTGTCATTTGTCATTTGTCATTTGTCATTTGTCATTTGTCATTTGTCATTTGGTAATGGGTAATTGGGTGTTTGGTGTTTGGTGTTTGGTGTTTGGTGTTTGGTATTGTCTCCCTCATCTCCCTCATCCCCCTCATCCCCCTCATCTCCCTTTCCCCAGTCCCCAATCTCCTCATCTCCCAATGGGGGGAATCTTCGCCAAAATCCCCTTTTTCAAGGCTGCTGGGCGTTCTGACCAGGGCAGTAAACCATCAGGCTTGCTGTAGTATTGACTAGCGCATTCCAGCACCGCAGATGCACAATCATCCACTGCCAAATCACCAAACAGATATGTAGTTTTACCTTGTGCAGCAAAGGCGACAACGCAGGAACGGTTACAAGCACTCATGCATTCCACTTGCTGAATGGGAAACTTATCTCGCAACTCCCAATCTTGTGCTAGAAATTCTAGTTTTTGTAATAGTTTTTCCCCACCACTCTCGCCTACACGCTTTCCTTCTTGCCAAACACTGGCACAGGTTTTGCAAACAAATAGAGTATGGGAAGATTCACCCAAATTACTCGCAGAAATATTCACAGCAGTCATCTGTACCTCGCAGATGTGAGAACAAAACAATCAACTTTGGTGGGCGTTCTGACTTACACAATTGAGAAATTGCGACTACAAAATCTTGCACATCTCAAATTGCTTCACAGTTGCGGGACAGTGCCGGATTTACACCGAACTTTCCCCGTTACCTCTGATGACTGATCCCCATCAGAACCAAGTGACCTGTTCGATCATACACAACTCTGCGCCCCTGTGTGTTCACTCTTTGAAAGTGCTGAGTTCTACAAAAATAAAAGACTAGTTACTCAACAAAAAACAGAACAATAATTTTGGAGGGGGTTTGGGGGACGCAACCGTCACCCAATCGGGGGTTTGGGGGAGAATCCCCCAATTCTGCTGGCTTGTTTAACAAGTATTAATCGCTAATGATCTTAACCCAAGCGTATTGAACCATACTGTTCATAGAGACTGTGTTGAACAACATAAAAAAATCCCACGCCTACAAGACTTGGGAATTTAGCTTTTATATTCAATTCAGTCATTAAAATCTTAAACCTACACCACCTTGCAAAGAAAAAGCAGTACCACCACCATTGCGGTAGGCATCAAAAGCGATAATCGCGTTACCAAAAAGTACAGTGTTGCTATTAGGAACTGTGTAATCAATTCCTGGTTGCAAAGCAAAACTAATCTTATTCCCCACTGGAGAAGGATCGTCACCACTAGCTAACGCCAATCCTGCACCCAAGTAGGCATCAGTTTGCCAGTTGATAGGGACATCGTAAGAAACCGTAGGCACAATTGCTGTACCATGACCAATCAAAGCTTGGGCACGAAAAGAAATCGGTGATTCTAAAAGCTTATAACGAAAAGCCACCACCCCACCAATTTGCGCCCCATCACTTAATCCTACAGAAGGGCCCACACCAACATAACTACCATAAGCAACTTGAGCTTGTGCTGGTTGACTGCTTGTAGCCATATTCAACAGCGAACTAGCGCCCAGAACTACAACCAAAGACCGGAGATGCTTCATTGCCCGTTTCCTCACACCATTTAAAATTTTAATGGCTCCTTTTAATACCTATGTTATCGCTGATGTTGGGCATTGGGCATAGGGCATGGGGCATTGGGCATTGGGTAATGGGTAATTGGTAATTGGGATTTGTTATTTTTTTGTCTCCCTCATCCCCAATACCCAGTCACCAGTCCCCAACCCTACGGACAACGCGGATGAATCCCGCCTTGGGTGCAAATGTAAGCAAGCTGTTTGGAATCTAAGTTTTTGGCTTGAGAAAAATCAACTCCTTGCACTACAGCAGAAACGGAACCTTTAGATGGTGTTTGGACAAATTCATCTGCTGGGTCTTGTTTGCTGGGTGAAAGAACTGCATTCTTAAAATCAGCACCAGCAACGTTTGCACCCCGTAAATCAACAAGGCTCAAATCAGCATTTTGCAAGTTGGCGTTTTCCATTTGAGCAGAACGCAACACTGCACCAGTCATCCGAGTAGCACTTAAATTCGCATTGCTGAGATTGACACGTTCTAAATCAGCGCCAGATAAATCTGAGCCTTGCCAATCGGTTTTGGTTAAGTTGGCATAGGATAACTGAGTGCCTATAGCTACTACACGACCTAAACGAGCAGCATATAAATCAGCTTCGTTGAGTTTGGCATCGCCTAAATCTGCCCCTGTTAAGCTAGCATTTTCTAATACTGCGCCACGCAAATCGGCTCCCACTAGCTGGGCGCTGCTGAGATTAGCATTAATTAAACGGGCATCAGATAAGTTGGCTCGGTTGAGAGTGGCGCGGCTCAAATCGCTACGGTTCAACATTACACGGCTGAGATTAGCATCGGTGAGATTGGCTTGCTTCATCTGCACCTGAGTTAAATCAGCGATGACATCGTCGTAGGTGTCCCAGCGTCCATCTTCACCAACACTGCGAAAACGACTGCCTTTAAAGCTAGCTTGATTGAGATTGGCAGATTTGAATTTAATTCCAGATAAATCAACGTTGTCTAAGACTAAGTTGAACGAGGAATTTTCTCCAGAACCGACGACACCTAATTGGCTGCGACTCAAATCAATGCCGTTGCTTTGACCACTGTAAACAGCGAGAATTTTGTTGATGGCTTTTTGATTGAGTTGTAATCTCTGGACTGCATTAGTACCTGCAGCTCCCATTTCCCCAGCAATAATTTGATTTTGAGTTTTTAGCTCAGGTAAAGCTTTAATCCCAATATTTGCCAAAGCTTGTTGTATTGTATCTACTAGCATAGGGTTGGTTTCTTTAACTAGTAGATCTGCTAAAAATTTAACTGCTTGGGGATCGTTGAGAGTACCCATAGCCACAATTGCACTGCGGCGTTCTTCAACAGTAGCAAATGAGCTAGAGTTCAGCTGTTTTACGAGTTCTAGAAACTGTTGGCCGTTGATTTGCTGCGATTTGCGCTGTGTTTCTTGAGTTTGGATGTAGACTTGAGTCCCGACTAAAGTGGTTAATACAGCTACCATACTCACCAGTGTGACACCCATCAATGTGAGATTAGGATTACGCCGAATTAGTGCCACTAGGGGATGTGCTGGTGTATTGTCTGATGCCGTGGCTCCTTGTTGATCATCCGCTAATGACTCAGCATCGCTGCTGACAGCGGCTTGACTTTCGCGGCTAGCATCTGAGAAGGAAGCTGGTAAAGGGCGAGTGGCATCTACTGTATGAGTACCTGCCAAAATATCATGTATTGCCCGTCGCCCATTTTTTGCAGGTAAGCCAATTCCTTCAGAGGCGATCGCTAATAAGGCCAAAACTGCGAAAATTCCTAAGTTAGGAAAAGCTAAACTATAGCGCCACAGCAGATAGGCTACAGATAACGGTACAGTCCAACGTCCTAGTCCTTCGCGGATTACCACAGCACCAAAACCCGGCGCTGTGCCTTGCTCGTTCACCACTTTAATCCCAAATCGACGTTTGGGAATGGTGCTACCTGTTTTTGCGAGTAAAAATAACTGCCATGTCGAAAGTGTCACAGGCCCTAATAAAGCTAGGCTCCACAAAATATTAGTGGGCCAAGCTACGTTACGAATACCATAGCTCACAGGTAAAGCCAAAGGCCTTGCGATCGCTCTTTCTGTTACCACTAAAACCGGATTCAGCGGTACACGGTTCAAATCACTTCTGGAATTGGCATACACTCCCAAGCCGAAGGGAACCAAACCACTGGCAACCACCAGCGTCATTTCTGTTGCCCAAGCTGCAAAGCGCTTGCTTAATAATGGCAGAGAACTCGATTTTTCTGGGTCTTTTGACCTACTAGATTGATTATTACTTCTCCTAACAATTGGGGTCGCCATCGTATAATTCCCTTTAACTTTATTTCACACCACTACGGGATCGTTACAAATAGACTATTTTTTCTGCTGAAAACTATTAGACACAAAAAATTTGTATCCAACATACACCAACACTGCCAATACTGCCAGGCTAATTACAGAAGCTACAAGTTTTAGTACTGTTTGCAACATTGCAATACCTACTACAGCCGTCACGCCTAAAAATACTATCTTTTTAGTTCCAGACAAGGTATTGAACCAGCTTTGCAATTTTGTTAGTTGCGAGTTTAAACTCTCAAAACTAAACTCAAATGGCTGTTTTTGTTTTTCTGGCTGGGAAACCTCTCTTGGGGAGGAATTAATCTCTGCCTCTAGGTTTTGGAGACGACGTTGCAAATCTTCATCAGGTTGAGGATTCATCTATCTTTTCTACCTCAGTTTATAAGCGGTTTTGTCTGTGATTTTAGCTAATGTATGTGTTTGCTAGACATTTTTAGTGAAGGCAGAGTATCTTTTTCTTAAAAAAGTACAGGCATAAATTTTTCAAACAGCTTCATGGCAAGGATTTCATGATTTATCATCGCTAATCCGGAAGTTCCGAAATAGTACGGGACTTGCCATAAAACAAGGATTGATCAAGAAAAATCATACTGGTAACTTTGGTATATCACTTACCAGCAAGTGTTATTTATTTACAAACACTTACTATGCAACGACTTTATAGTTTTTTCATCTTATTTAAGGTATATTTTTTTCTTAAAAAGATAAAATTTTATACTCTGTATTAGGGAACACAAATTTATTAGCATCGTCTAAAAACTTAGATTATGTTTAACAATATCGCTCGATCACAGTCGGGAGCATTAATTTAATAATATGAAAATGCACAGACTATTTACGGTTGTTCCCGCAGCTTTGGTGATGAATTTGGTTTTTACGGATGCTAATTTCGCCAAGAATCCCCCCAGCGTTATTAATGCCAACTTACGGACAGAGCCGCTAGTTTTAAATGGCAATTCTGGCGGTTCGGTGGCAAGTAATTGTGGAAATCTTCCCGATGAACCCAGCCAAGTTATCCAGGTGAAAGAGTCACTACCTTATTTGCGCGTTACAGTTGAGAGTGAAGGACAACCGACGCTGCTGATTAATGGCCCTGGAGGACGCTTCTGTATTCAAGCCGATAGTTACTCCGGTGGAAAAGCAGAGATGTCTGGTTTCTGGCCAGCAGGAGAATACTCTTTTTATATCGGTGAATCATCAAAACGACAGTATAACTACACACTCTCAATTTCGCAACAAAGACCGTCTAAATAAGACGGTTTTACTCACTGTTAGGATGTAGTTGTGAGTGCTGAGTGCTGAGTAAATAAGATTTGATTACAGAATAAAGCAGAAGGGGAACAGGATTCAATACTGCTCGGTTAAGGATTTTAAACTCTTAATTTGGTTTGGGGAAAAGGTGAAAGGGTAAGGGTTAAAGGTTTTTTCTTGCCCCTTTTCCCCTTCCCCTTTTCCCCTTAACCGACAAGTATTGGAACAGGATTTGTCGTTGACTTTTTCCTGTTCCCCTGCATCATTGAGAATTTATAAATAACTTGTTAATGGCTGTGGCTTAGATATAGTACATCAGTTCTTTTTCTCGGTGTTTGAGTCGTCGCTCACATAGGTCTTGCAAAGTATATTTTTCTAAAACCGCGTTAGCCGCCTGACGCGCTTCTTGCCAAATTTCGTTAATAATTTGAGTTTCTAGAGTTTTGGAATTTTGGTCAACAGTCGGTACTGCAGCATCTACTCCTTCAATACTGCTCCAAGCTTCTAGCAATGTAATTTTTCGCGGATCTCGCGCTAAAACATAGCCACCTTTGGCTCCGCGTATGCTCTTAATTAAACCTCTACGCCTCAAAGTTGCTAGCAATTGTTCTAAATAGCGGTTCGGTATATCTTGCAGCACTGCCATCTGCCGAATCTGTAGAGATTCACCACTAGGGTAACAACTAGCCAACTCTAACAGAGCGAGAAGTGCGTATTCAGATTTGTTAGAGAGTTCCACAGGCGTAATATCTTAATTTTATAGGATGTTTACTTACTGTTGACTTTTTTCTCAATATGTGAATCTAGAAGCTTAAAAATCAACTTTTAGTTGACCATTTTAATTTTAAGTTTAGAGACTCCCAATGATAGAAGCAATTATTTTTAGTTTTTATTTTAATAAATAAAAGTGATTGATAAATTTTAGGCTTTTCCAGTATAGCCGATTGGTAATGGGTAATTGGTAATTGGTGTTTGTCAAGGGTCAAAAGTCAAAGGTCAAGAGTAACTTATCCCCTTATCCCCAGTCCCTAGTCCCCATTACCCCTAATCCCCACTCCCTGCGGTCGTGGGGGCCCCGAGTTCCCCAATCACCAGTTTTGTTAAGATTGCCTGTTCTCGTTACAATGTATTTTTGAAACAAAATACAACAGAATGTTACAAAGCTACGAGGAGTTCGGTAAGTCCTCCTTGTATTGATTAACTTACCCTCTTCAAAAACTTTGTGGTTGAGTCAGTTATTTTCAGGCTCATACACCTAAATTGATATGATTCTGAGAGCATTTTCAGGTTGCTATCAGGGTTAATTCAGGGTTATGGCTGATATTAGTGAATCAACAGGCGAAGTTGGTAACAGGGTAATGAAAAGGCGATATCTTCTAGAAGCTGGTGCCGTTATGTTTGGCACAGTATGGTTATCAAATTATCTACTTAGGAAACCAAAAGTTATGACAGCTGCAAAGAATAATGAATTTGAAATCGCCAAAACTGAGGAAGAATGGCGCACAACGCTGACACCAGAACAGTTTCGGGTGCTGCGTCAACATGGTACGGAACGCGCTGGTACAAGTCCTCTCGATAAGCAATATGCGGCGGGGGAATACCTGTGTGCAGGGTGTGATTTACCCTTATTTACCTCAGAAACCAAATTTAACAGTGGTACTGGCTGGCCCAGTTTTTACAATCCTATTGAAGGTGCGATCGCTACTACTGTAGATAAATCGTTTTTTATGACGAGAGTTGAAGTGCATTGTAGCCGATGCGGTGGACACCTGGGTCATGTATTTAATGATGGCCCTAAACCCACTGGTAAGCGCTACTGCATGAATGGTGTAGCTTTAAAGTTTGTTGCTAGCTAATCGGCTATTGTGATGATGGAACCGAAATAAAGCAAGCATTGGGGCTATTTAGTGGTCACACAAGTGTCGCCACTAATTATAATCAAGTCGCTGAGTACTGAAGATTCAATATTATGTGCCGTTTACTTGCTTACCTCGGTTCGCCAATTTCTTTAGAACGCTTACTATACACACCAGAACATTCCTTGATTGTGCAGAGTTATCAGCCTCAGGAAATGATTTCTGGAGTGGTCAACGCTGATGGCTTTGGAATTGGTTGGTATCATGCTCAAAAGGATACCGAACCATTTATCTACAAACATATTTTGCCGATTTGGAATGACCAAAATCTGCCACATCTGAGCCGCTATGTGGAATCAGGGCGGATTTTGGGCTATGTGCGTAGTGCGACAACAGGCCAAGCTTTAGATTTTAGTAACTCTCAGCCATTTCAGTATCAGAGGCTGTTATTTACTCATAATGGCAGAATTGAGAATTTCCGCCAGACGTTATATAGACCGATTCGCAATCAACTCAGCAATGAGATTTATCAATCAATTAAGGGAAGTACAGATTCAGAGCATATCTTTGCTTTACTGTTAAATCAGTTGCAATCTCACCCGGCTAAGACTCCAGAACAGGCTTTACACATCACATTACTTCACTTGTTGGAATTAGCAGCCGAGTATGAAAGTGATGTTTCTGCCAACATCATTTTAAGTGATGGCGATCGCCTAATTGCTTGTCGCTTTAGTAGTAAATCACCTGCGCCTTCTCTTTACTGGTTAGAGAATGATTCAAATTTCCCTGAATCGGTAATTATTGCTTCTGAACCGATATTTAATGGTAATTGGACAACTTGCCCAGAAAATAGCATCATCAGTGTGGGAGAAGACCGTGTTATCCAAGTTGAGCATATCTAGTGTCAGAGAAGATATTATTCTTGCGTTTATTGAATGTCGCACGAAAACTCTGACACTGTTTGAGGGTATGGATAGACAGACATTCTGTCATCAACCCCATCCAGATTTTAGCCCTGTTGGTTGGCACTTAGGTCATATTGCTTACATTGAATCTTTGTGGTTGCTAGAACACATTGCAGGTTTACCATGTTTGTTTCCGCAATACTGTCAGCTGTTTGCAGCTGATGGTTTACCCAAAGCCAAGCGTGTGGAATTACCTGATTTAGGGGAAATTCTTAATTACCTAGATACAGTCAGAAGCAAAGCTTTAGATATCCTCAAAGTCGCTGATGTTGAGCAACATGAACGGCTGTGGCGCTTTTTAATTCAACACGAAAGCCAACACTGTGAAATTATTAGCATGGTGTTGGAATTAACAAAACTTCCTTTAAATAACTCACTTTACCTTGATGCTGTTAGTCCAGCTGCGCCTCATAACCTGGAAGAAATGATTCAAATTCCTGCAGGTGAATTTGAACAAGGTAACAACTCTATTGAGGCGCTAGATAACGAATCTTTGGCACATAACGTATATTTAGACACCTATTATATTGACCGTTATCCTGTCACTTGTAGACAATATCGCGCATTTATAGAGGCTGGCGGCTACCAAAATCCTCAGTGGTGGTCAAAGGCTGGCTGGGAGTGGTTACAAATAGAGCAGGTAACTCAACCGCTATACTGGCAGGGAAATGTTACCTGGGATAATCACCCGGTTTGGGGCGTTAGCTGGTACGAAGCAGAAGCCTATTCACGGTTTGTCGGGAAGCGGCTACCCACAGAAGCCGAATGGGAAAAAGCAGCTAGGCGGAATCCCCAAGCACCAGCATTAACTGAGAATTGTAATTGCGATCGCTTAATTGGTAAAACTACCCCTGTTGATGCTTATCCTGGTGGACAAAGCGCCTATGGTTTATACGACACTTTGGGTAATGTCTGGGAGTGGACAGCTACTTGGTTTGATGGCTATCCAGGATTTAAAAGTTTCCCTTACACAGGTTATTCCCAAGTTTATTTTGACCAGAAACATCGCGTATTAAAAGGCGGTAGTTGGGTAACACGTCCTTGGGTACTGCGCCCTAGTTTTCGCAGTTGGTATTATCCGAGTGTACGTCAGGTTTTTACGGGGTTTCGCTGCGCTGTTAGTAATATACAGAACTTTTGTAGTAAGTGAGGGACATCATGAGTAATGAGTAATGAGTAATGAGTAATGAGTAATGAGTAATGAGTAATGAGTAATGAGTAATGAGTAATGAGTAATGAGTAATGAGTAATGAGTAATGAGTAATGAGTAATGAGTAATGAGTAATGAGTAATGAGTAATGAGTAATGAGTAATGAGTAATGAGTAATGAGTAATGAGTAATGAGTAATGAGTAGGAAATTTACTTATTACTTTTTCAATTAGCTGCTGTACCTCATAAACGTCGAATCTGCTGTATAAAAGTAAATTTGGTTTGGGGAAGAGGTTCTTTTTTCTCTATTCCCTAGACAAAATCTTTGATTGTTGAAGAAATTCCGTACATTCATAGCTGAAGTTTAGCCTAGATAATGCCCATTAAAACTATGATATAGCGGGCATTATTCACCCCATGAATATTTCAAACACCAAAATATTCATCCTATATAGTGATTCTAAATCTTTCAAGAAAATCACTATGAGTCAAGTATCTAATAGTGAAATCATTGACCAAATTGTTGCAGGTGCTGTTCAGGATCAAGCTGCTAAAGCACCAGGCTTACGTCAAGCTCATGCGAAAAGTCATGGTTGTGTCTGGGGTGAGTTGGCGATCGCAGATAATATTCCTGAGAATCTGCAAGTTGGTATTTTCAGCAAGGTTAAAACCTACCCCATCTGGGCAAGATTTTCTAATGCATCTGGCCCCTTAAGTCAAGGACAACTGCAATCTGACAAGAACCCCGATGGTAGAGGCTTTGCAATTAAAGTTCTCCAGGTGGAAGGTAAAAAGGTGTTAGAAGATGAACCTAACGCTCAAGATTTTGTGCTGATCAATCATCCTGTTTTCTTTGTGCGAGAGGCTCAAGATTATATTCGTCTAGCAGAAGTGACAGCTGGTAAACTTCCCCCAGAAACCTTAGCGTACGAGTTTGGGATTTTGCAACAAATTGCTGGGAAGAAAACTCTCAATCCTTCAGAAATTCAGTATTGGAGTGCTACACCCTACCGTTTGGGAACCCAGGCGATTAAATTTTCTGCAAAACCGCAAGTTATAAATACTGCTGATTTACCTATCCCAGATTCTGATCACTATTTGCGCGCAGCTTTAGTCAATACTCTGACTATAGAAAAGCGGGATGTTTATTTTGATTTCTTGATTCAACTACAGTCTGATAGCGATCCCAAATGGGTTGATGATCCTACCCTCCTTTGGGATGAAAATATCTCTCCATATATTAAAGTAGCAACTATCAAAATTCCGGCTCAGGAATTTGATAATAGCGATCGCAAACAGTTCGATGAAAGTCTTTCTTTTACGCCTTGGCATACTCTACCGGAACATGAACCGTTGGGTAGCGTCAATGCTTCTCGGTTGAAGTTATATAAAACTATTGCCCAGAATCGCCGGGAACACAATCAACAGGTGATTACTGAGCCACAACCCTACGCCATACAATCATAAATTTCCGCAATAATACTGGGGTTGCTCAAAAAGTGATTACTCTGAACATAAGAGTAATCACTAATAATTACTGCAAATAAAAATAGCCCCTTTTGGGGGCTTTTGATTTGGTACATGTTCTTCTGAGAGAATTTGACGATAATTCAGGTTTCGGTATAAGT
Organism: Tolypothrix sp. PCC 7601; assembly: GCF_025677855.1. Taxonomy (NCBI): domain Bacteria; kingdom Bacillati; phylum Cyanobacteriota; class Cyanophyceae; order Nostocales; family Tolypothrichaceae; genus Tolypothrix; species Tolypothrix sp. PCC 7601. Next base: position 8,544,512 of record NZ_CP064879.1, on the reverse strand, counting down.
AGTTCTGTATATGTCCCTATAGTAGCAGCTCAATTAGGAGATGCTAAGGGCGATCGCTTACTCTTCAAATTAACTTCATCAAAACTGCACAAGAAGAATACATACCGCTAAACTAGACGACATTGAGCCAAAAATCAGCAGTAATGATTTTGCCATTGCGATTAAACTGCCCATACGTGTCAACTTAAGCTAAAAGCTATATAGGGCGGGCGTTGTACAAAAACCCTCGCCCTCATCCCCTAACCCCTTCTCCCGCAGGAGAAGGGGAACTAAATCTCTGGCTCCCTTCTCCCTGCGGGAGAGGGGCTGGGGGTGAGGGCGAAACCTTACAACCAAGAGGTTTTCACGTTAAGTTGACACCAATGGGCACTGCCTTGCCCCTACCTGCGTACCTTATTTACCTGAAATACGCTGTATATTTTTACTTGAAAAATAACCGCTAAACTTATTTATTGATGTTCAATAATTGGGCAAATAGTCTCCTGATTATTATCAGGTTTAATTTCCCATCCAGACAGCAAACCAGATAATTCTTGTCTCAAAATCATTAATTGCTGAATTTGTTCATCAATGGCTTTTACCTTTTGCTCTAGTTTAATTTTGATATGCTCACAAGGTAAGTTGCCACTATCATGAACATTGAGAAATTCTTTAATTTCCGATAAGCTTAATCCCAAGCTTTGAGCACGTTTAATAAAGTGTAATCTTGCCAAAACATCAGCGCTAAATAATCGAAATCCGCCTTCTGTTCTGCCTGATGATTGGAGTAAGCCAAGTTCTTCATAGTAACGAATGGTTTTAATTGGTACGCCACTTTCTTTGGCAACTACACCAATTTGTTTTCCTTCTGCTTGGGCTAACATATTGACCACACCCTCAACAAGATATGATTGCTGATTTTATACTAAACTCTCCAGTTAACTGGAGAGTCAAGCATCAAAAGTATCATTTCATCAAGCTCATGAGAAACTCAGTTGAGTAGAAGCAGTTTCTGCACTAGCTGCTGCGGCTTGAACTGCGATCGCACCACGAAACATATTCATTCCACAAGTGAAAATATACTCACCTGGCTGTTCGGGTGTAAATTCTACAGATGTGACTTGATTCAGCGGTAAATCTGCGGCGATGCGAAAGTCTGGAATTAAAACTTGCTCTAAACAACTGCTGGGATCTATGCGTGCAAATTTCAATCGGACTGGTTTCCTGGCTTGCACTACAATGCGGCTGGGATCATATCCGCCGTCAACAGTAACGGTTACTTCCTGAATATTCTCATCCGTTGCAACTGCTTTCTGAGACTTTGGTTTACTCAGCAAGAACCACCAAAGTTCTAAGCCAACTAATCCCAATCCGCCGAGAGTGACGGCTATTTTATTACCTAAAGGCTGATCGATACGTTGAAATTGATTAGTTTGGATTGTTGGTGATGAATGGGTTTCATGGGATGTTTGGGCAACAGCTTTACCTGATGCAACTCCGATTACAATGCCTAAACTAGCTATAGTACTGATGAGGGTTGTTTTGTTCATAAGGTGAGAATGGGGAAGGGGGAAGGGTGAATGGGGAAGGGGTTATTTCTTTAGCTGAGGGTTTTAGGGTAGAAGTTGCGTAGGCGTAGGGCGTTGGTGACTACGGAAACTGAGCTAAATGCCATTGCTGCACCGGCGATAATGGGGTTAAGTAACCAACCGAAGAAGGGGAAGAGAATTCCGGCGGCGATGGGAATACCAGCAACGTTGTAAATGAAGGCGAAGAATAAATTTTGGCGGATGTTGCGAATGGTGGCGCGGCTGAGTTGAATTGCTGTGACTATGGCTTGTAAATCGCCAGAAATTAAGGTGATATCACTAGCTGCGATCGCAACGTCTGTACCTGTGCCAATTGCTATTCCCACATCGGCTTGCGCTAAAGCTGGTGCATCATTAATACCATCACCAACCATCGCCACAATTGAGTGCTGAGTTTTTTCTCTGCTTCTCTGCTTCTCTGCTTGTAAAGACTTAATCACCGCCGCCTTTTGATCGGGGCGGACTTCGGCTAAGACTCTGGTAATACCGACTTCACGGGCAATGCTTTCGGCGGTGCGTTGGTTGTCGCCTGTGAGCATGACTACTTCTAAACCGAGTTTTTGTAATGCTCTCACAGCTTGGGGTGATGTGGGTTTAATGGCATCAGCTATCCCCATGACTGCTTTGATTTCGCCGTCAACTGCTAACCAAACAGCGGTTTTACCCAGGTATTCTAAGCGTTCTTTGTCTGATTGCAAGGCTTGAGTGTTAATACCCAATTCTTCCATCCAGCGTTGTGTCCCAATTTGCACCAATCTGTGAGCAACAGTACCTTGAACACCACTACCTGCGATCGCAGCAAAATTCTGTACAGAGGCAATTAATTGTGTCTGTTGAGTTTCGGCATAGCGTACAACTGCTTCTGCTAAAGGGTGTTCGGAATTGCGTTCTACGGAGGCGGCTAGTTGAATCAGCTGCATTTCGTTGCCGTTAACTGTGCCGTTGACTGTGACAAAATCTGTGACTGTGGGTTTACCTTGGGTAATTGTGCCTGTTTTATCTAAGACAATGGTTTGAATTTGATGTGCTAGTTCTAAGCTTTCCGCGCCTTTAATTAAAATGCCGTTTTCTGCACCTTTACCAGTACCAACCATGACTGAGGTAGGTGTGGCTAAACCCAAAGCACAAGGACAAGCAATAATTAACACCCCTACTGTAGTCATCAACGCCAAGGTAACATTACCCATGATGTTGTACCAAATTATGAAAGTGAGAATTGCGATCGCAATTACTGCCCGGACAAACCACCCGGTAACTTGGTCTGCTAATCTTTGAATGGGAGCTTTTGAGCCTTGAGCTTGCTGCACTAGTTGCACAATCTGCGCCAGTACGGTATTTGCACCGACTCTGGTGGCGCGGAACTGAAAACTACCAGTTTTGTTGATGGTTGCACCAATGACTTCATCCCCTGGTTGCTTTTTCACCGGGACACTTTCACCAGTCACCATCGCTTCATCAACTGTGGATGTGCCCTCAACTACCTCACCATCAACGGGAATTTTCTCCCCAGGACGAACTAGCACCACATCACCAATTTGCACTTGCTCAATCGGTACATCGACTTCTCGCCCATGACGAATTAACCGCGCAGTTTTCGCCTGTAAACCTATTAGCTTGCGGATAGCTTCTGAGGTTTGTCCTTTGGCGCGATTTTCAAATAGTCGCCCTAATAAAATTAAAGTAATGACAATCGCTGCAGTTTCATAATACACATCTGCTCTCAAACCCTGAGCAATGAAAAAGCTAGGAACTAAGGTGGCAAATAGGGAATAGAAATATGCGGCACTAGTACCTAAAGCAATTAATGTGTCCATTGTCGCAGCATGGCGCTTTAAGGCTTTCCAGGTATTAATGTAAAAGGAATAACCACACCAAAACTGTACAGGAGTTGTCAACACTAATTGCAGCCAAGGGTTATGCAACCATGTAGGAATAAAAGGCAGGTTTAACCCTGTCATCATTGGTAGTGAACCAATTACCAACACAGCGCTCATAATCCCGCCTACCGTCACCTTACGCTGCAAATCGCGGGATTCCTGCAGGCGATGTCGCTTTTCCTCATCATCTTCTCCCGCCATCAAGTTTTGTTCTTGTAGCGGGGAGGCTGAATAACCAGCTGCATCCACTGCGTCTTGGATAGCTTGTAAATCTGTTCTTTTGGGGTCATAATCAACAGTTGCCTGTTCTGCCCCAAAATTCACATTACATTCATTCACCCCAGGGACAGCACGAATCGCATCTTCTACACTTCTGGCACAAGAAGCGCAACTCATCCCGCGCAGCTTCAATGTGGTATTCTTCATTTGCAGACTCCAACTATCAGGTTCAAGACTGCTTTTATCTTGAATCCTCCAGTGAACTGGAGTGTCAAGGCCTGGGGGGAATTCAAAATTCAAAATTAATAGTAGCGACTGTAGTAGCGTGTCTAGACCAAAGTAGTGCATTAGGTGGGAAAAAATTAACCGCAGATAAACGCAGATATAGACGCGCAGCGGCTTCCCGCAGGGTACGCTGATAAAATTAATCTCTATTGCAACATTTAAGCCTAGACACGCCACTACATTAATTCTGCGCGATCGCATACTATTTATTGTTGTCTTCTATCCTGGGATCTTCGTCAGGGCACGGCACCGATAAGATTACTGTCAATACTTGTCGGTTAAGGGGAAAAGGGGAAGGGGAAAAGGGGCAATAAAAAACCTTTAACCCTTACCCTTTCACCTTTTCCCCCAACCAAATTAAAAGTTGAAAATCCTTAACCGAGCAGTATTGAGATTACTGTATACACCAAAAGATTATGGATGCCGTGCCCCTACCGTGCAATCTTTCCCATTTATGAACAAAAGGTAAAGCGATCGCAAGCTATTTAAAGATATTGTGAAAACAAGTCAAAGAAGTTTCTCTTCTTGTGTGCATCACAACATGAATACCTTTTGTTATTCTATAAATGTAAACCACTTTTAAAGTTTCATGGTTAACACTTATGGCAGGAAGAAAGAAACTCGAACGCACCAATATCCACGCAAGAGTTGCCCAAGGGACAGGAGATAAGTTAAAAGAAATCGCCCAAAATCTAGGCTATATCTACGATAACGAAGGCTCTACCGGACAATTGCTAGATGCGATCGCCAATGGAGAAATTATCTTAATCCTCAGCAACAAATCATCTGTAATTGATAAAAATGGTTAAATATATTTACCAAAATTGGTATACAGGCAATTTAAAATAAATTTGGGGACACAATTGTCCCCAATACTGCTCGGTTAAGGATTTTCAAGTGGGAATTTGGTTTGGGGAAAAGGTGTACCCCTGCGCTTAAGCAAGCTACGCGTAGCGTCTGTGCAGGAGAAAGGGTAAGGGTTAAAGGTTTTTTCTTGCCCTCTTTTTCCCTTCCCCTTTTGCCCTTCACCGACAAGTATTGGTATTACTCGGCTTCACCAATTAAAGTAAAAGCAGCCCAGTTTCTGGGATGGGGTGCTTGTTCCATCGTTTTCAGCATAGCTTGACGCAACGCTTGGGCTTTGTCGTATTGTTCTAAGTTCTCATAGAATTGCTTCATTAATAGAGCAGTAGGTGCATCTGGAATTGACCACAGAGAGACGATAATACTGGAAACACCAGCAGAAATGAACGAGCGGGATAACCCAATCACCCCGTCTCCGGTTAATCGACCTCTACCTGTATCGCAGGCGCTAAGTACCACCAATTGGGCATTTAATTGTAAATCGAAGATTTCTTCCGCAGTCAACAAACCATTATCACTGTCAGAGGGAGTAAGAGCGATGGCACTACTCAAACCTCGGCTATTATCTAACAGGCCATGAGTAGCTAAATGAATGATCCGCGACGACACCATTTGTTGCACAACGAAAGCTTTAGTAGCGCTAGCACCGATGATGGGTTGGGATTGAAATACACTAGCTATGGCTTGAGCTTCTGCTTCTGCGCCTGGTAGTTGCGGTAGTTGTTGGGGTAGCTCCCCAATTGATGGAGCTACACTAGGCATAGTCGGATTACCTAGAATTAAAACATCTTTGAGGGCAGCAGCCTCAACTTGTGTGCGTTTTTGCTGAGTTAAATCTAAAACCTGAATTGAGGGAGCCGTCAAAATCGTGTGTTTTTCAATTAAGTATTTGCCTGACTCATCTTGTAAAGCGGGAAAGGGAACTAAAAATAAATAGCTTTGAGGGATAAAAGTCACACGGGTATTGGCATCTTCAGGTAGTAAGTCGGCTATTGGAGCAATCAAGAATTGGTATAGTTGTTGCAAATGCTCCTTGCCGTTATTAGAAACTTTGCGTCTAATTGCGTCACGTCCCCCTACACCCATTGCTTCACGAGTACTGAAAACGAGTTCTGCTAGAGAAGTATTTTGTATTTCCCACAAAGATTTTAGTTCTTGTCTGCGAAAGCATAGCTCTCCTGTAGGTTTAACTACCCAAATATATAGCTCTGATTCTCGGAATTGTAGCCCATCTTCCAATGTGAAATAATCGCCAATGAGTGCATATTCAATAATAGTAGTGTTATGAGCCACAGCAATTTTTTGAATCTGCTCAAAATTAGGAGGTTCGATAGTAGCTGGAGCAATTTGATTTGATGATAAACGCGAAGCTAATAGCTCAACAAAAGCACGGGCACGTCCTCTTTCGGCAATTTCCAAAGCATCAGTAAATTTATTTTGAGCAAGCAGAGCTTTTTGTAATAGGCTGTAAGTACTACTTTGTCTTTCAAAAACTGAGACTTTAAAAGCATCATTATTAGCTAATCTTTGCCTAATACCTTCTCTTGCCTGAATTCCCAAGTAAAGGATTTTTTCTGCTGCTGTCAGCTGACTTTGTTTAAGTAAAATACCCCCCAACTGATGTAGAGCTTGTCCTTCTGCATCTAAATCTTGAATCTCTCTGGCTATGCCTAAACTTTGTTGGGTGTATTTCTCAGCTTCCAAGTAGTTACCTTGGAAATAATCAACTAGTCCTAAACCAATTAAAGCAATACCTTCTCCTTGACGGTCTTGAGTTTTTCTAGCTAAATCTAAATATTGCAGATAATATTCAATTGCTTGGGTGTAATTTCTGAACTCACAGTAAATACTTGCTAAATTTCCCAGATTGCGACCTTCCCCTCTAGGATCTTGGATCTGCCTACTAATTTCTAAACTTTGCTGTTGGTAATTAATTGCTTGATGGTAATCTGCTTTTGCAGTATAAGCTATCCCTAAGTTTGTCAGAATTTTGGCGATAGTACCAGGGTCTTGCAGTTGATGCGCTATTTCTAAACAACGGAGATGATATTTAATTGCCTCATCATACTCACCTAAATATTGATAAGCGATGCCAATAATTTCTAAAGCTCCTAATTGTCCTGAGAGGTCTTGATTTCGTTCTTGAATCTTTAAACATTGTTTACCATATTCTATTGCTTGAGCATAATCTCCTAAATTCCTGTAAGCAACTCCTAAATTTCCGAATACGCCTGCTGCCAAAAAAGGGTCTTGAGTTTCCTCTACAAATTTTAGTGACTGCTGTAGATATGCAATCGCTTGAGAAAATTGTCCAAGGTAATTACAAACAGCTGCTAAACTTCCCAAAACTCTTGCTGCTTGGGAGTGATTTTGAAGCTGTGTATATATAACCAGCGCCTGTTCTAGAGATTGTTGAGCAGATAATAACTCACCACGATTAAGTTGCTGAAAACCTTGTTCAAATAACTGATGTGCTTTGATTTGCTGGGGATTGTTTTCGCGTTCTAAATTTGCTAAAGCTGTCCTGGTAAATTCCTGCATTTGCTGGTTATTGATTTCCCTAGCAATGGCTAAAGTTTGCTGATAGCAGTCAAATGATTTCTCATAGTCAACACAGGCAAAGTAAAGAAGTCCTTGCCAAAAAATTGTCCACCCTTCCCATTCGCGATCGCCAATTTGGCGATATATATTTAGCGCCTCTTGCAAATTCTCCAAGGCAGTTTGATAAGCACGTACCCGTATTTGTTGACGACCTTGTTCAAACAACACTTTTGCCAGATGTTGCTGAGTAATCATTGCCATTTGTGGGTCATTTATTTCTGTAGCGATCGCTAATGACTGCCGATAATAGTCAATTGCTGTGACAAACAAATTCACAGAAGCGTAAACATTTCCTAAATATCCTAAAGTTTTCCCTTCTCCTTCACGGTCTTGAATTTGTCTATATATATTTAGTGCTGTTTCAAAAGAATTTTTTGCCGCTTCCAAGTTACCAATCTCAGCTTGCTGAACACCTTGCTCAATCAGTTGGTGTGGTTGCATGTTCATGATGGCATCTCTCCAGATTTTTGGTGCTGCTTGTATGGAATGAGGCAGAGCTAATTTGTATGAATATAGGAAGCTACTAACTAATGTGACCGCATTCCGGATTTTTTCTTTGATCTGCTTGCTGTACCTGCAATGTGGCTTCGCTGATTTATGCTAACCATTCAAAGCATTTAAACAAAAGGTGGACAGTTGATGCTTGCTAGAACTGAAGCAAATGGTAAATGGGCTTTACTAATTGGCATTGATAAGTATAAATATCCGGAAGTCAATCAACTGTTTGGCTGTGTCAACGATGTAGAGCTAATGTCCAAAATTCTGCAAGAGAACTTTAATTTTCCTTGCGATCGCATTACCCTGTTGCAGAACGAAGAAGCAACCCGTGACAATATCTTAGCTGCTATGGATGCATTGGTTGACAATGTTGGTGAAGATGATATTGTCGTGATTCACTATAGTGGACATGGTTCCCAGATGACAGACCGGGAGGGAGATGAAAAAGATGGTTTGGATGAAACTATCGTACCTCACGATAGTGGACGCAACCCCAATCCCAACCGGGATATTACCGATGATGAAATTTATCTGCGTTTGTTGCAGTTGAGCAAAAAGACACCGCATACTACCTTGATTTTTGACTGCTGCCATTCTGGTACGATTAGCCGCGATCCATTTGGTGTAAATGAACGCTGGGTAGAACCAGACTTACGTCCGATCGCGGAACTACCTCCATCGCCAGTTTTAACTGAGTTAAGTCGAGGTATGGGCGATCGCGGGCCGAGTGGCTGGCTACCTCTGAGCGATCGTTACGTATTGATTGCCGCTTGCCGAGATGAAGAGAAGGCTTATGAGTACACACCGCTCCAGGGCGATAGTCAACTTAATCACGGAGCATTAACGTATTTTATCGGTCAAGCCTTGTGTAGCGCTCAGTCTGGTACTACCTACCGCGATATTTTTGAATGGGTAAGTCCACAAGTTTCGGCAGTGCGATCGCTCCAACACCCGCAAATGGAAGGAGCGCGAGACAGGTTATTATTTGACACCGAAGAGATTGAGCCAATGCGCTTTGTACCAGTTCAAGAGCGTACAGCTAATCAAATAACTCTGGCAGCTGGTGCAGCACACGCGATGACAGTAGGTTCCCAGTGGGCAATTTACCCGGGAGCAACAAAGCAAGTCACAGCAGATACTCCCAAGCTTGGGCTGGTAGAGATTACAACGGTGAGGGCTGTAACCTGCGATGCCTTAATTTTGGCAGAATCTTATGAGAATGCTATTCTCACTGGAACTCGTGCCGTAGAAGAAGCTCATTCCTACGGTCGGATGTGTTTGAAGGTCGAAATTCAAGCCCCTATAAATTATGAAACAGTCGCCAGCGAGTTGAGGGCTTTAATATCAGCGTCTAGTTTGATACAAGAAAACTCTCCAGAAGAAACTCCTGATGCACGCATTTATCTGATTCCACCACGCACAGAAGTAACACCAGAGGATGCAGTACCACAACTGGGAATTGTCACTCAACCTATATGGGCTGTCGTTGGCAAAGATGGTCAATTGATCATTCCCCTGCAAGTCGTTAAAAACACCAATGCTGCCCAAGTAGTCCGTGATAACTTGGAGAAGGTAGTGCGCTATCGTCAAACTTTATCTTTGCAAAACCCTAATCTAGATTCCCTCCTCAAAGATAAAGTTAAATTTATTCTCAAGCGGCAAGCAGCAGATAGTTCTTGGGTAGTCGCAGAACCAGAAAATAGTAGCGGACAAATTGTTTTTCAGGATGGCGAGCAGATTGCTTTGGAAATTGTTAATCAACATCATGTTCCTGTATATATTGGTATTCTCGATTTTGGTTTGACAGGAGCAGTTAGTTTACTCCACCCAATTGAGGGGTCTAACGAGCAGTTGGCTCCTGGACAATCTATTGAGATAGGCGTGCGTTACGGCGATGAAATTTATCTGTCCATACCTTCTGATTTTCCTTTCGTTCCAGTTAACAACAAGCAACAACTTATTGGGGAAACGGAAACTTTCAAACTCTTTGTGTCAACTCGTGAAACTGACTTTACCCTCAGGGTACAAGACTCTTTTGAACGCAGGCAAGTTGACACCAACCCCTTAAGACAATTGCTAGACATTGCATGGATGGGGGATGATGGACGCGATGTTATCCGCAGTCGTCTCCGCAATCATCGCCTTTCAGAAGAGGAATGGATAACGGTAGAGCGATCTTTTTTTCTGAGAGCGTTAATTAGCCCTTGAGAATAGCACTCTATATAGCTTGAATTGATAGATAAGGGACTTCCAGAAAATAAATTATCCAATAACTATTTTCTTTCTCCCCTCTGCTCCCTGCTCCCTGCCAAGAAAGCGATAGTATATTTTAGTTGGAAGTCCCTAAGGTATTTTCAAGAAATAAATTATTCCATCTTGTGGGGCGGGCATCTTGCCCGCCACATAAACTGGGCGGACAAGATATCCACCCCACAATAAATACTGGGGTATTTTTTTTAGTTGGAAGTCCCTAAATTCAGGGAAAATATCTAAAAGCAATAGCCCCGGAAGATATTTAGCACTGATGCCCAAGAGAAAGTACATTGTCACCTTTGATAATGGAGCAACAAATGTTGCTGTTGTTCGCATAGCGTTCCGCAGGAAAGGAATTAACCACAAATTGAAGTTTATTAAAAACTCTGTTTATAGATTTAGGAATTTTGAAAATTTTAGAATTAGATGTTTATTAAATTGAACTTAAATTATTAGTTTTGCATTTCAAGTAATGAAGAAACATAAATATTTTATATCAAGAATAATTCATTATCCTATTTTATACTTAAAGTTACTTGATATAATTTTTTGTAATTTTATTGCAATAAATAAACTTACAAATATTAAATTAAACCAAAGTTTTATAAATGGATTGGAAAAATATAGTAACTATGTTGTAGTAATTTTATAACAATCGTTTTATCTATAATGAGTATAAATTTTATATATAGTTAGTATGTATTAACTACTGCTAACATCGAATCATAAAATAAACTTTGTATTGCATCCATTGATGAAGCATTAAAATTTTATTTTTTTTGATGTCTTGTAACCATAAAATTCCACTCTCTATATATTTTTAAACAATGGCAGATATCCAGAAACAAATCAGTCAAGTAATCAACAAACGTCGGGAACAGCTACCACGAATTGAGGTACGCATTAAGCAAGCAGAAGAAGTAGAAAAAGGATTGAAAGAGTTAAACAACGCACTTGCTGATCTTGCCAATCACCCGAAAGCGACAGATGAATTACAAGTTTATATACGAGACTTTCAAAAGCATCAATTTAGCCAATGGATTACCAGCAGTATTGACCAATTAATAATCGCTAAAGCAAGGCTATTACGCGAAACTATTAATATAGGTGTTAGTGGTCAAGCGCGAGTTGGTAAGAGTACACTTTTACAAACAATTGCTGGACTTACAGACGAACAAGTTCCTACAGGATCAGGTATTCCAGTAACAGCAGTACGTAGTCGCTTACGTCATTCTACTACTCATTCACGAGCTATTCTCACCTTACACACCTTTGAAACATTTAGAGAGCAGATTCTTGAACCTTATCACAAAGAACTGAAGCTCTCCTCATGTCCCATTACACTTGCAGATTTTCAATCTTTTAATTATTCTCAACCGAATATTTTAGGTGATAATTCGCCTCACAGTTCAATAGTCTTATTAGAGCGTCTCCGCAAAATGCAGAAAGCTCTTCCTTCCTATTCCAATTACTTAACAGGAGAGACAAAGGAAGTCAGTTTACAAGGATTACGTTCTTGGGTTGCATATCCAACAAATGAGGAAGAAAAAAATCCCAATTGTCCACGACTTTACTTAGCTGTACGGGATGTTTTAATCGAATGTTCTTTTAAGGCTACAGATGTTGAAAATTTAACTATTATTGACCTTCCCGGATTAGGAGAACTTGATGCAAGTGCAGAAGAACATCACGTAGCAGGGTTGAAAAATGAAGTTGATTTAGTTTTATTAGTCAAGCGTCCAGTGGAAGGGTTAGCTTTTTGGAAAGCCGAAGATGGAAAAGCAGCCAATATTCTTGATCTAGCGCGTGGCGCTATTAAGCAACGTCGGGATTTTGTGATTCTTGTAGTTAATGGTGATGCAAGTTCACAACTTTTGCAGGTACTCTTAGACGACATTACCCGTCAAGCTAATGAAGGAATTCCTGATAAACACTATAAGGTATTACAATGTAACGCTACAGATTCATCTAGTGTGCGTGATTCCTTACTTAAACCATGTCTTGAGCATTTAGCAGAGCGACTGACCATAATGGATCAAGAAGTAATTGAATCAGCTAAGAGTGAATGGCTAACTACAATACAGCGTATTCAAGGAGTATTAGAAGATTTAAGAAAGGGATTAAAATCACAAACACCAAATTCAGTTGCATCACCTGAACTTTTTGATGAATTGGTTGGAAAACTACGAGAAAATATCGCAGTATCTTTAAAAGAAGAAGTTGTCCAAGAGCTATTCCAACAAGCTCGCAATTCGGAAGAGGAAGATACTAAATTAATTGAAACTATTCGTTTTATAGATAAACAAATTAATCAATGGGTAGAAGATGAAGGTTTTGGAATTGGCAAAGAACAATGGATTAGCAAAGCATATAAAAAGATACAGCTAGATACAAGTGAAGCTAAATTTGCAGTAGATGAATTGAACAGAATTAGAGTCGAAATTAGTGAAAGATACTGTCAAATAGATGATTACTTAGATACCAAGGTAGAAGATTTATGGGCAAAAATTAGTTATATTATTCGCAAACATACAGGTCAGCTTCTAGAAGCTACTCAAGATAGTAGAGAGTCCCTAGAAAAATTGGCAGAATTGTTAAAGAACGGCAGTGAATTTTGCCCCAACTTACAAAAAGCTGTAGATGAATTATTATCACTGAATATCAGTTATCGAACACATTTTCATCCACGAGTGAGAAAACAATTAGATTCACTAAATTTTAATGCTTTGCAACATATTTTGGTGACCAAATATAAATTTGGAGAAGAAAAGAAATATTCTGAAGAATTGTTTAAGAGAATGTCCGAACTTGCTATTCAAGCATCTGACAAAACAAAAAAAGCTCTTGTATCTGAAACCTTAACACCAGTATTAATCCTCCATGCAGCCGCAGAACAATTTGAAGATAGTCTAATTCGATCTGGAGAATCTGAAAAGGAATTTAAAAGGTTAGGACGATCCTATAGAGATGAAATCTGGCCTAGTACATTTAGTAATATTGATGCTGAAAATGCAAAAGTAACAAAAGTCCACCGAGCCATTGATATGTTAGAAAAAACGGTTAGGAGTTTTAATTAAGGAAATCACAAATGACAAATAATAATCAGGGATTAAATATTCAATATAAAATAGGAATTATTGGCCCAACTCGTGTCGGTAAAACCTCAATAATTACTGCTTTACTTGAGCAAGGAAAAGACTTACTGACAGGAACAGGTGTTTCCATAGAAGCTGTTGGTAATGCAACAAAAGCACGTATAAATGGCTATCGTGACAAACTACGAGGTTCATTAATAGCAGAGGAATTTAATCCTGGTGGACTAAGTGGAACTGAAGAGCCTTCTAGGCTAGAACTAACTATGCGTGTAGATAACAGTAACAGCAAACTTACCTGGGCTATACTGGATTATCCCGGTGCTTGGGTTGATGAAAGGTTCCGTCCTCCAGAGAGACAAAAAGATTGGGAAGATTGCCTAGCTTGGATTAGAGAGAGTATTGTCCTGTTAGTTCCCATAGATGCCGCTATAGTTATGGAGTCTTCAACTCCAAGCGAAAAACGAGCAGCTAATACTACTTTACAAATCAGTCAAACAGGAGATGTTGCACGTGAATGGGTTAAAGGAAGGATAAATAAAAAAGAACCAGGTTTATTAATACTTGTACCTGTAAAATGTGAAACATACTTTAGTGATAATGGAGGTCAAAGAAATCAAAGCGAAGAGCTACTAGAAAGTATCCAGCAGAAATACTATCAGGATTTATTGAGTTCTGTACACAAAGAAATAAATGGTGCTACAAATACACCACAAATATTAATTCAATATCATCCTATTGATACTATTGGATGTGTTGAAATTAAAAATACTCAATGGACTGTAGAAAATAATGACGCAGTATTTCAAGCAAATTATTTAGTTCGTCCTCCCCGTAAGTTTTCTCCCAAGGGTGCAGATGGACTAATTATTACTATTTGTCGTCAAATTATTAATCTAGAGAAGAATAAACAGCGAAATATAGTGAGCAGTTTGTGGCGATGGCTCACAAAAGAAGATAAAAAGCTACAAAATGCCATTGAAAAACTTCACTCCAAACCATTTAGTGAACGTGTAAAAGATTTGTAAATTGGAGATTAGTTAAATGTCTCAGATATTTATTCAAACCAGGGGAACGTCAATAGACTACAAATTCCTGATTAAATCACCATCGCCAACTTGGTGGAGGGATTATCGTGACTTGACTTCCTTTGAAGATCCAACTCTGATTATTGAAAATATTGATGGTAGCCCTCGTATTTATCTTAGTGCCATACCTTCGGAAAGAAAAGATCGTGTTAACACTCGTATCAGATACACATTAGTTGTGGAAATAGAAAAAGATGATCACACTTTAGATGATTTTGTTCTTAAATTAGTATCAACATGGGTAAATGAAGTAGGTCAATCATCTAAATATAAACCAATAAATAGCAAAATTGGTAATATGCTAGATAAACATTTTTCAGAAGAATTTGTAGATGGATTTTTGGGTTTAAAATATCCTGAAAATCAAAATATTGACGAGTTGAATGATAAATTAAAAAATTTCCAACAAGAAATTTCTAAATTGACCAAACCAGAAACGATATACGATAATGCTTCTTGGTGGGGAGGAATAGGTAATGAAAAAAATCGCCAAGATTGGATTGCATTAGTTGATAAATTAGTCTCAAATAAATCATATGGAAAAGCTTTATTTTTGAATCTAGCAGCAGAAGAAAACGATATACAAGATATATTAAGAGATACAACAGGACAAATAATTTGTTTAATAAATGGAAATTCTGATCAACAGCAGTTTTCTGTAATAGAAAAAATCAAAATTTTTATAAGCAAGCTCAAGCATCTAAAGTCATTTGTTGTGATATCTGTTTGCATATTGTTTGTATTCTTAATTACTTTTAATTTAATTGGTTTTTCAGGAAATAGATTGAGTGAAAGTAAGGTGATTCAGTATGTTGCAAAATCCTGTAAAGAAGAAAAAACATCTGCAAATTCTACTCCAACTTTACCAAAACCAGAAACTCAATCCACTGCTTCAAAGACTACTCCAAATTCACCAAAACCAGAAACTCAATCCACTGCTGCAAACTCTACTCCAAGTTTACCAAAACCAGAAACTCAATCCACTGCTTCAAAGACTACTCCAAATTCACCAAAACCAGAAACTCAATCCACTTCAAATTCACCCAAACCAGCAATTCCAGTCACAAAAGAAGAAATAGTTACAACAGAAGAACTAGCTGAAAAGTTAAACGTAAGTAAAGATGAGCTGCTTTCTGAGGTAAAAAAATGTCATGAAAGCTTCAAAACATGGTCAAAAAAATTTGAAAAAGGAACATGGGATTTTAAAATCAATGGTTCTCAACTAACCTTTAAAAAGGTTAATTTTTAATATGTCAACATCATGTATCTATCGGTTAAGGGGAAAAAGGGGAATGGGAAAAGGAAAAGAAAAAACCTTTAACCCTTCACCTTTAACCTTTTCCCCAAAATCAATTTTGAGTTCAAAACGCTTAACCGAGTAGTATTGATACAACCAGCAATATTAAAGTAAGGATGATTGCTATAGTTGCAATTAGCTTAAACTCGCCCAAGCCAAACTTTTTTTTCAATCAGTTCAGCAATTGGATGTTTAGTAGTGGCTCCAGGCTCAGTATCGTGATGCCATTTCTGCCAAATGCTGGCGGCGAGTTGAGAAAACTCACCCCCTACTTGATACCAACTCGGATTATCTTCTCTACTCCAGAGTTTACATAGCAAATCTAAAACTTTTTCAGAAGTGAGATTGTGCATGGGGTTCAATTTGTTTGCGTTGGATTTAGTTAAGCTATCTTCTTCCCTAAAAACTCTACTCAATCCTTCTTTGACGCTTAAATTGCTAATCTTTTCTGAACACCTGGAAATATTGAAAAGTGCGTCACAAATCCGTCTATTCAAACTTAAATATACAGCCCCTTTGAGTGCCTTTAAAAAAATCTCTAACGCATTGGTCGCATCATCTTGAATTAATAATAAATATTCTCCATCAAGCAAATAAATTTCTGAAAGCACGGCTTGCCAAAAATTATTACTGTGACCAGCAGTTAAATCCGTTTTAGCAAGTTTATCAGCAAACTTAGATGCCTGTTTTGGTAAATTCGTTTCTCCGACTCTGATCCAAGCTCTGCCTGCAAATGCTAGCCATCGAGAAGCTCGTTGAGCTAAACCAATACGTAATGCGTAGTGAGCTGCTCTGAGAAAATTTTCTGCGGCGGCTACAAGAGAGCTTTTCTCATCAGCAAGATAAAACTCTATACGGGCAACATTTCCATACATTTCCGATAATGCTAGATACACATCCCAACCAGGATCTTTGTAACAAGATCCTGGTTTAATTGCAGCTCGAATTTCCCTATCCCAGATTTCTAATCTCAGCCACTGACTTCTTTTAGTTTTATCAAATAAGTTTGGCTCGTGCCCACAAGAAAGCTCATATAGGTAGACTTCTGAACGAATCAGAGCTTGGATAGGAACAAGCTCTTGCTTGACTTTTTGGTCTTCCTCAAGGACTTGGTTCATTTCTTGAATGAGCAGTTGGGCGTTGCTGATGTTTCCTTGAAAATTGGATTGTCTTAGCTCTAAGCGTTTTGTCAGAAAATAGCAGCGATAAAAGTTGAGTCGATATGAAAAGTAAATATCCTCTTGAGGAATTTTCTTCAATTCTTCCCTAGCAGTAGAAGCGATTTTCTTAATTTCAACAGTTTGACATTCTTCATCAAGAAATTGAAATTTTTGAAAAGCTCTCCTGGCTCTTGTTAATCGCTTTCTCAAATCAGAGAGAGCTTTACAGGCTGAAGTATAAATTTGCAGATCTAGTTTGCCGGATGTACTTTGATCGCCTATCCATTGCTTAGTAGCATAGACGATCGCTTGCAACATCGTGATCATCGAGTCGCGATCTACCCAAATTCCTTGATAATGTGGTCTATTACCTAGAATTACTGTTGTTTCAACTAAAGAATCAATACTACTGTCTAGAGTTTTTGTTGATATGCTGACGTTGGCTATATGCTCTGCCAAGCCCATGTGTAAGCTCAAAGCACCTATCGCATTCTCAACGATTGTATTACCAGAAGTGTACATCCATTCAATCAGCTCGTGAGATTCGCCATCATAACTAAAGCTACAAGTCACTAAGGCCATAATCACAGGAGTGAGGGAATCAAGAGACTTGGCTTGTGGTTGCATTGTCCAGCATGAACCTGGAGTTTTCAGGGCACACTCTGCTTGATGACCTATTTGTACAAATTGAGCGTATAAATCACTATATTCCTTTTCTGCATTCACATATCGAGATAAAGTTTGAAATTCTGTCTTTTGCACTCTCAGGTGAAGATTGGGGAGATTTTTGAGCATTTGCTCTTTGATCGCAATGCTGATGAATAATCTGATAGCTTCTTGCTGGGTGAACTTTGTCTTACCTCCAGCTCTCAGCCTGTCCCTAGTCCGCTCTAGCTTGTCAATTACTTCCAGTCTTAGTTTTAAACCAAGTGTTGGGTGAGATTCCCAAAGATTATCAATCAGAGATGTGAGATAGTCGTTCTCTTGATATTTAAAATGTCCTTTGTTAGTAATTGCTATTTTGTGATTTGCGATCGCTAAAAACTCTTGAGTCGTAGGTACTAAGTCTTCAACCTCTAAAAACTCAAGCAATGCCACCACTTGAGCAATTTGAAAAAACCTTTTTGGGCTGACCTTAATAATACTAGCGTTATTTGGTAAGAAACCAGCCGACTCTAATAGTTCGTCAGTCCCAATCTCTCCCAATAATTCTCGTAGTTCGTTAGCATGAGGATGAGAGTCGATATCTTGGGAGGTTTTTTCACCCTCTGCTTTTGATTTTCTTTTCGATGGTTTATTGTTTTGCAGAGTTGTGCAAAGTTTGATTAAGTCTTGGCGATTAACTGGTAACCTTTTTTTTTCCTGATTGAGAAATTCAATCACAACTGGTCGGCTCACATCCATCCCTTTTGAGAGTTCTACCTGAGTTGCTCCCATTTTTTCTAGGAAGAAGTGAAGCATCTTCCTGAGCTCTTCTTGGTCTTCCATACTGTCTTTACTCATACTCTTGATTCTAGAGCTAGTAGTTGTCAATATAATTTACAGTAAACCTCAAATATATTCATTATTTGTAATCTCTTATACATAATTTATTTATTTTGCATCTTTTTTACGACATGTCATTTTAAACAGGCTTTTTTCAAATTTATACTCCTTATATTGTATATATAGCTACAATTTGCTGGTAAAATCTTGTTTATATATTGACATGTACATAATTATTTGCTAAATAAATTAGCAACCATTTATTCAGCAGTTGTAAGTTTTCTTAACACTGTGAAAAGAAAATAGCTAGGTTTAAACAAATCAATCAAATTGGATTCAGAGAAATTCAATGGGGCCTGAGTTAAGGCTAAGACAAAGTTGAGTGTTGTTGTGAGGATGTGAAGAGTTTCCTGATTCCGTGACCAAACCTAGCGCTTAAAAATGCAGCATCATCTAATACGAGAGGTAAAACGGTTTCAGCATTCGCCATTAGTAGCCCACAAAATTTAAGCTTTATTTTGCAAGTGATGAGAGCATAACTCTAACACATACATTTTTGTGCTGGATTGCCTTCATGAAAGTATTTGCAAACAATTAAATATTTGTTCACAAAACATCGATATAAATCACCAAATCGATGCCTCAGCTTTGCATATCCATTGCTAACAGATACTGCCAATTAATTAAATCTGGGAGAGTGCAAAATGCATAAATTTGTGGTGTGAATTAAGCATTTGTCCATGACAAATAAATTGAATTACAACTAATCTGATTGGAGTTTATAGCCATGACACCAAGACACTATAGTTTGCTATTGCAATTTACTGCTCAGTTCCTCAAATATTTTTTGCTAGCAATATTCGCTTTTGCGATTATGTCTATTTTATTCATTAGTTTTGGAGCTTCACATACTGTTGTTATGCTACTGCCTATTGCAGGCCATTGGTTTTCTAAGCTGGGAATTATCTTGTTGTGTTTAATCACCACAACGGTCATTTTAGAATCTTGGCGGTAAATATCGCTTGACCCGAAACCCAACGGGGTAAGGAGTTCTGGAGTGCGTTCGTCCTTGATGTTGCTGTAGGTATTCTCTGCATTATCCATCAAGGAGCGATCGCCAATCGCTACACCCACCCAACCTTTAGTAATTCATCACTTACAGGAAATGTATATGCATAATTCTCAACATTTTCCCGAAGATTTCAAAGCATTTGAACAGCAAATTCTCCAAGCTGAAAACCAAATAGCCAAAGCGACAACTGAACTCTTTCGCTTAGAATTAATTCTCGATCGCATTTGCCATGAAATTCAAGATTCATTGGGATTTGATTTTGTCAATATCTCCTTAGTCATGCCTGCATCAAACACTATTGAAGCAGTACATGGAATTGGTATCGGTAAAAATTGGGTGAATCGAGCCAGACATTACCTGGAGGACGATCCAGAATTACGAGATATTCAAGCAGATATAGTTAAAGAATGCCACACGGAGATTATCTCCGGGCAAAATGAACGCTTTGATAGTTGGATTTTTGAAACATTTGACCATCATCATCTTGTCCGCATTTTTACGCCGATTATTCTGATTCGAGATGAAAGCGGCAAAATTCTAGAGGATTGGTTTGAACAGTATGATTGGCAAGAGAATTTTGTTGCCAAGCAAATTGGGACTGAAAAGCAACATACTATTATCACTATGAAGCCAATACCAGGTTATGCTCCACCTAAAGTAATTGGCTCTGTAGAAGCAGGTTATGAGAATTGTGACACCAAAATCACCCATAAACAAGCGATCGCATTAGCTAAACTTGTGGCTCAAAGAGCGCTAGATATTCGTAAAGCACGTCTGCGTTATGTATTAGAAACTGTTGCTGAAAATGCTAGGCACATTTTAAAAGCTGACTTCACTACACTACACTTTTTGTGGGAACCACAGAAAAACCATTATATTTACGAAGTTTGTGCAGGCTGTATTGACCATCAGCTTCTCAAAGACTTTCCACCGCGCAAGCCAAGTTTAAATGGGTTAGGCTGGCAAGCTATTCTTGAGGGTAAACCTAAATTTTTACCAGATTTACCCAAAGCCAACGAAAATTCACAGCCAAGCTCTTTTAACCCAATAGCCCTGAAAGAAGGTTCTCGAACTTATGCAGCTTTTCCCTTATTACTCAATGGTAGCAACGCAAGTATAGAGGAAATCACTGCTCTTGATCGAGATAGTAGTAATCATCAACATCAAACTAGCCAAGGGCAACTAGAGCCTATTTGTGTAGGAGTTTTATACGTACACTTTCAGCGCGAACATCAATTTAATCAAGAAGAGTTGCAATTGGGCAAACAGTTTGCTCGTAATGCAGTTGATGCCATCTGGCACGCAATCACCTATCAACAGATGCTTGATAAAGCACGTCAATTAGCCACGATTCATTCAGTTGCTCAATCACTCAGTCGGATACCAGAAAATGCCGATTTATTAGGAGATATTGCCTGGAACACTTTAAATGTCCTTGCAGCCGATGTAGTGACCATTTATGCATATATTCAGACCGAAAATCATTTTTTACCTGAAGTTAGTTATGCAGGTCGTCTGAAAGAAGAGCAAAAAATGAAAGATACAAAGCTTGATCAGCAAGATGTACCATTTTTACTGATCAAACATGGAGAAAATATCTATGCTTCAATAGTTTCAAATGAGCCTATATTTAAAGACTCAGCTTTTAGTCAACGAGAAAAAATTCAGTCTGTAGCTGGAGTTTTACTCAGGGTAGAGCGAGACATCGTTGGAGTTATGTTCATTAATTATCGGCGACCTCATGATTTTTCGGGCGAAGAGAAACAAATTATTAATACTTTAGCTTCCTCCGCCGCAACTGCTATTAAAAATCAACGATGGTTACAAACATTAAGCAGTATTGACCGCCAGATTATTACTACATTAGAAGAAGATGAACTGTTGAAATTGATTGTACAGCAATCAGTACAAATCACGGGAGCCGAATTAGGAACCATTCGGTTGTTAGATTCTGTGAATAAATTGCTAGTCACGAAGGTTAGTTATCCTGAAAGCATACCAACTAGTCAAGCTCCAAAATACGGCACTCTAGACAAAGGAATTACAGGTTGGGTTGCTACTCATCGTCAGCCTGCATTAGTCAATGATGTTCAATCCGATATCCGCTATCAACCCTGCTTTACTAATGTGCGCTCAGAATTATGTGTGCCTTTGTTAGATAAGGATCGTGGTGTACTAGGTGTACTTAACGTAGAAGGACGTAAACCACAAGAATTTGACCAAGGGGATTTACGCAGGTTAGAAATTTTAGCAGATCTAGCGGTTATTGCGATCCAAAACGCAGAAACTAAAGAACAACTTGTGAAAACAGAAGCAATAGCTACCTTAGGTGAACTAGCAGGCCCGTTAGTTCATAAGATAAATAATTATGTTGGTGCTATTCGTATCTGGGCGCAGGATATTCTTGATGAAAATGATGATGGCGATTGCAGCAAGGCATTTGAAATTTTTTCCTTAGCAAATAAGGTGTTAGAGGATGCTGAATGTTTGAAGATTTGGCTGCAAGAACAACGTCAACCTCTTCATCTCAAAAAAGTAGTAATGCAAGCAATAAATCGAATGCAAATAAGTTCAAATATTCAGCAAAATTTGCACATTTTTGCCAGCTTACCGGAAGTATTTGCAGGTAAACAGCAATTGATATATGTCTTCGATAACCTCATCCAAAATGCGGTAGATGCCATACTGATGAAAAGTGAGCTAGGAGGTGAGTTATCACTTGAGGCTAGAATTGACGAAGAAGGTTTTGTGAAAATCACTGTTACTGATTCTGGTGTAGGTATTGCACGAGAAAATTTAGAAAAGATTTTCCAGCCTGATTACTCAACAAAGGGTGCTAGAAGAGGCATGGGTTTTGGACTATGGTGGACAAGATTTTATGTTGAGCGATTAGGAGGAAAAATATTAGTGAATAGTACCCTTGATGCAGGAACAAAGTTTTCTGTAATCTTGCCAATTTACAAATCGGGTATCTGATACCAATTTGAAGAATGATCGCTACAAATGTAAGTAGGAGAGCTTCTTATGGGGCGGACAAGATGTCCACCCCACAAGAGTTTTAATAATGCACTATTTTAGGCTTGCCATGCCACTACACATCTGTCGCATTCTTGTTTAAATTGGTATGAATTTGTAGCAGTAACTCCAGTTACAAAATTAAGTGCAGGAATTGAGATGAAATATTTGAAAGTGCTTCTGGTTGAAGACGGATCAGAATGGCAGAGTATTCTTCAAGAAAAGATTCGTCGTGCTCTGCAAGATACTAATAACTTAGACATTAGAGTTGTGAAAACTTTTGCTGAAGCTTATAAGTCCCTTAACGAAAGCCAATGGGATTTGTTAGTTACTGATATTGGTTTAGGGGATTCATTGATTTCGTCGCAAAAATTGGGAATTCAATTAATCGAATTAGCTAGCGAACGACAGATACCAGCAATAGCAGTTAGCGGAACGCCCCATTTAACTACTCAAGATTCTGCTGATTTAGTTACCGAGAATGGAGCTATTTTTTTTAGTAAGCAAAATTTTGATAGTAAAAAATTTATTGCTAAAATTCAGACGCTGATGTGTAAGCAGCAGGATTCAACGATGAAGGTAATTTTAATTTTGGCATCAAGTCCAGTTAATAAAGCAAGGCTGCGTTTAGACAAAGAAGTGCATGAAATTGATGAAGGTTTACGTCGTTCCGAGAAGCGCCATCAATTCAAATTAGAGCAAAGATGGGCTGTAAAAGCTGATGATTTGCGTCGAGCTTTGCTAGATATCGAGCCACAAATTGTCCATTTTTGTGGACATGGAAATGGTGAAGACGGACTGTTGATCCAAGATGAAGATGGCAATTCAAAACTTGTAAGTACAGGAGCTTTAAAAATATTATTTGAATTATGTGCTCATCATGTCGAGTGTGTTCTGCTCAACGCTTGTTATTCTGAGGTACAGGCAGATGCTATCGTCGAGCATATTAATCATGTAATTGGTATGAGTAAAGCGATTGGAGATCAAGCTGCGATTAAGTTTGCTACAGGATTTTATGATGCTATTGGGGCGGGTAGATCAGTGGAGACTGCTTATAAATTTGGTTGTAATGCTATTCAATTAGAAAATATTCCCGAACACTTAACTCCTAGACTGAAAAAGAGACAATAGTTTAATAATGCCCACTCAACGAAATTAGAATCGCCCAAACTTAGATTGTGGTTGGATAAATGACAGCTTGTGAACAGCGATACCTACGACACACTGCGTGAACGCTGGATTATTCCCCCATCCCCAACAGTTATAACTTCCGCTCCGCGACGGAGATGATCAACACCTACTTCCCAAAGGATATTGTCAGGCTTGAGCCACCCTGCGAGGGTGGAATGATATAACTACCATGTTGATCACGGCGATACGCCTCTGGAGTCGTTGCGCGATCGCCTACACTTAAAATTTGACGCAGAGTGTCTATATCTATTTCTGTGTGGGTTCCTCTGGCAAAGCGATTAAGAATGCTGTTAATGTTATTAGAATCCACCATCTCTCATAAGTTCTTAGTTTTATCTTACACAATTCAATGATTAAAATACTTAAGATTTTATTTAGTTTCTCTGTGTCTAAAAGCTGATATTAGTATGCTTTATGTCATATCTTGATCAAGATTAAAAATGTCTTCTTATTAATTTCGTCTAATACCAAAATATTCTTGTAATGTAAAAATTATACTTATGATCCTAAAAATATTTAGGAATCACAGAATCTACCTTGGTAGATTCTATTGATGTCACCAAATGCTTATTTATTCAAAACGGAAGTTTTCACAAAGGAGACGGTGTAGATGAACGATGAGCTAACCCCTCCAAACCCAGAACAGACAGATGCTTTATTATCTGACTTGCTACAAGAAGTTCAAAAATGGGAGGGAACTCTCGCTGGTGGAACAAAACTAGGCGTTGGGGGAGAAGCTGTTGACAGTCTGTTTAAAACAAAAGTCAGTTTTGGCAATCCTCAAGATAAGTTAATTCGCCTTACAGAGGAGACATTTAAAAATAGCGGTACTGAACTGATTGACATTTACAAGCAGCAGATACGCAACCAGTTCGACTTTTATTACATGACTTTTACCATAGATTTACGCCCTGAGCGAGGCGCGCAGTTTTGGCGGTTAACCTGCGAGCTAGATTTTGGGCCTAAAGGAAGCAAAGAACCAATTATTCAAAGCCTATTCCCATCTGATAAATGGCGTTCAGTGATGAGTTTTGGTGTAGGTATGGATGTGGGCTTGGGTGGTGACTTGGAATGGAGTGTAGGAATAGATAGTTCTCAATTGGCTAAATTGTTACCATCAATTCCCGATAATCTGAAAGCAAGCGTGTCAACTAAGGATAATTTAAAGGCTTTTCTTGCTGTTCCTGCTTACGGATATCAACTTGGTTACTCGGAAATTATTACCAATGGTGAAGGTAACTCTCTGTGTTACTGGCGTATTAATGATGACAATTTACAACGAATTGGGACAGCAAAATTTGCGATCGTCTTTAAAGTACCTCAGGGAACTGATTCTATAACTGTGAGGGGTACAGCATGGGCTGAACCAAAGATGAACTGGTTAACTTCTGCTTTAGAAGATGTAGCTGCTGCTTTATCGGAGCGTTTTCAGAGATTTTTGGGACAAGGGGATGATGCTGCAAGTAAATTCGCCCGTGGTGATGCCGAATTCTGGACTTTAAAACTTCCCAAATAAGCTGAATTTAAATCATTAAAATGTATTGCTAAGGCAAGGGTAAAAGCTAGTTTTGATATGAATAAAGGTTATTATACTTACCGCATCCGTATAGCTAATGTTGAGCGCGTGCAGGTAGAAAAATGGGACGCTCAACACAAGCTTTTGGGAGAACCTTCTGGTGTCTTTCGTTATCAAGATAACTTAGAAGAAATTAAATCCCTAATTAATACAGCACGAAATGACGAAATCAAAAACTCCAAGCAAGCACGTCTGATTGGAGAAGTTCTATTTAATAGTTTATTTGACGATACGCTGCGTCAGGACTTTGTAAATTTTCATTTCCAGGTTGTACAGCAACAAAGCCAACTGTTGCGAATCGAATTGGATATTGATGAACAAGGAATGCCTGAAATTGCTGCATTACCTTGGGAATTTATGTGTTTACCTGGGAATGCAAACTTAGGTGAAATTTGGATAGCTACAGATCCAAACTTAGTCTTTTCTCGCCGACGCGCCCAATGGCATCCAGCCCCACCTATTCAGCTAGAACAGGGAGAAAAGTTAAGAATTGCATTGGCGATCGCTTCTTTGCAAGAGTTAGGAGAAGTCGAACACGAGACAGTACAAACAGCATTGCAAGAACTAGCAAAAAGCCAACCAGAACATATTGAACTTTTGCCTGTTGTTAACCCAGCTACTCCCACAGCAATTGATGATTTGCTAGAACAAAAACCTCATATTTTTCACTTTATTGGGCATGGACGCTTGCAGAATGAAGATGGGGAAAATGTGGGTGAAATTGCTTTAGTAAAAAAAGTTTTTAATCAACAAAAAGTAAATTGGGTAGACGCTAGTTTTTTCGGCGGGCTTTTTAATCGTCATCGTCCAGGGATTGTATTTTTACAAGCTTGTGAAAGTGGAATGTCTTCTGCATCACAAGCTTTTGTAAGTGTAGCCTCGAAAATTGTGCAGCAGAATATATCTGTAGTCGTGGCGATGCAGTACGAAGTCTCTAATTTAACGGCAAGTCAGTTTGCTTACGAATTCTACGAGCGATTAGCCAAAGATTATCCGGTAGATATTGCCACGCAAAATGGACGGCGTACAGTAGCACTCGATACGCAATATCGCAAACGCGATTTCGCTATCCCTGTGATCTTTATGCGTGTGCAGGATGGGTATTTATTTAAACGTCAGGTTGTGAATCAGGTTTCCAGCGAATCTAGCCAAAAAGGTACTGCATTCCAACCAGGTAAGTATAACGTCAATATTGGAGAAGGTAATGATATACATATAGGCGATCGCATATACCAACAAAAATTTACATCTCTAGCTTCAGAATTGATTGCCACATTAAGTAATGCTAAGTTTCAGGGTAATGAAGGAGAGCAAGGTGGTACAGGAAGCTTTTATCAGTATGAAATTTTCTTAGAGAATGTAATTCTGGAGAATGAGCAAAATCAAGATCATTATCAAGAGTATAAGCTTAGTGGCAATTGGTCATCTTTTGTTTATAAATATGTCTATTTTTTCAACAAAGTGGTTGATACACCTTGGGGACATAACAGCAAACCTTATGGTCGCTTCCATATTGTAGTTAAAAGTACAAATGAAGTTTTGGATCAGATTCTGGTTAAAGCTGACCGAAAGAACGATGATCCAAATAACTACGCAGCTAACAAAGTTGAGCAATTTATTGAGTCGAAAATAAAGGAAATAAAACGCAAAAATTAACAGGAATACGGTGCAGTGAATGTTCAATCTGTGGAATATTCTCAGCAAGTCACAGCATTAACTTCTAAACTTTTGAGGTTAATGGTAACCCAATACTGCTCGGTTAAGGATTTTCAACTCTTAATTTGGTTTGGGGAAAAGTTGAAAGGGTAAGGGTTAAAGGTTTTTTCTGGCCCTTTTGCCCTTAACCGACAAGTATTGAATGGTAACCGAGCGTTAACTGAAATTAGCCATACTACATTTACCATAGATGTAATCTGGCTGAAAGTTTGGCAGGAAATTTTGCTGATACAAAACCGTTATCGTTTACTCCAGCTGATTGGGAAAGGGGGATTCTGTAAAACCTACCTCGTTGTGGATGAAAATCAATTTCCTCCTGTTCCGTGCGTTGTGCAACAATTTTCGTATTACAATCAAACACCAGAAAGCTTTGTAAAAGTAGCACAGCAGCTCAAGCTACTAGGCGAACATCCTCAAATTCCGGCTTTACTTTCCCATTTTCAAGATGACCAATATTGCTACTTAGTACAAGAATTTATCGCAGGTAGTAATTTAGCTACCATACTGGCAGCAGAAGGAAATTTCAGCGAAAATCAAATTTGGCAACTGTTAGCAAATATATTACCTGTTCTCAAATTTATTCGCGATCGCAATATCATCCACTGCGATATCAAACCCGAAAATATTATCCGCACTGCTGCTGGCGAATTCGTCTTAGTTGATTTTGCTGCAGCTCAACTAGTCAGTGTCATTGACCAGTTGATCAGTAAAATTTGTATAGGTAGCCCGGAATATATCGCACCAGAACAAGCGAGGGGAAAAGCAGTTTTTGCTAGCGATATTTATAGTTTGGGTGTCACTTGTATTTACCTACTTACCGAAGTTTCGCCATTTGATTTATACGATGTCGCCAATGATTGCTGGGTTTGGCAAGATTATCTGAGAAATCAGGTAAGCGAACGACTCACGAAAATCCTCAACAAACTGCTGCAACCATCCATCAGCCGCCGCTTTCAATCTGCTGATGAAGTCTTGCTAGCAATGGGAATTACAGACAAAACAAATCATCTGCGTTCATCTGCGTTCATCGGCGGTTGGCAATGCATACATACCTTGAGTGGCATTCCTAGCGCCTGTGCAGGGATAAACTGTGTTAGCTTCAACCCTGATGGTACAACATTAGCCAGTGGTGACGACAAAATTATTAAATTTTGGGACGTAAATAGTCAAAAACCCCTAGCTACCCTATCAGGACATTCTCAAGCAGTAAAATCAGTCGCCTACAGTCCTGATGGTAAACTATTAGCCACAGCTAGCGACGATCGCACTATTAAATTGTGGGATGTCAATCAATTACAAGAAATTTACACCTTAGCTGGACATTCACACGCCGTTAAATCCGTGGCTTTCAGTCCTGATGGGCAAATTTTGGCTAGTGGGAGTTGGGATAAAACAGTCAAACTGTGGGATGTCAATACTGGCAAAGAAATTTCTACTCTGAGTAAGCACCAATTACAGGTAAATTCCGTAGCATTTAGCCCTCAAGGGCAGCTTTTAGCCAGCACCAGTTTTGATCGGACAATTTGCTTATGGCAGCTTTCGCAAACGAGAGAATTTAAAAACCGCCCAGATTACACCTTGTTAGGCACCCTTTCGGGTCATGCATGGGCGGTTTTGACTGTCGCTTTTAGTCCCGATGGAAAAATTTTAGCGACGGGTAGCGACGATAACACGATTAAATTGTGGGAGGTAAACACTGGTCAGGTAATTACCACACTGTCAGGCCATTCTTGGTCAGTTTTAGCCTTGGCTTTCACATCGGATGGCACAATGTTGATTAGTGCCAGTCGCGATCGCACTGTTAAACTTTGGAATGTTAGCACAGCAACAGAAATTGCTACTCTCTCTGGCCATGCCGACTCTGTATCTACCATTGCTGTCAGCCCTGATGCACAACTGATTGCTAGTGGCAGCAGGGACAAGACCATCAAATTGTGGCACCTTGTAAAACAGCAGGGCAGCTAATGCGGCAATATCAGGCGCTACCTGTAAATGCCACTTCGGGAAACTTCAGTTGCGCTTCTGCCATCGGACGGTTTCTACCTTCCTCTTGCCAGTAGTTAATCACTTCTGTGGCTTTGTTGAGTAACTCAACACGATCCAAGTCACTAATCCAGTGTTTAGATTCTAGTTCCTTCTTTAACTCTTCCCAAGCATCGTTTCTAGGCCAGAAAAAGTACTTGGTTAAAGGACTGGTGCCTTTACCTACAACTTGGTCTACTGCGAGAGCAACGTTCTCGTCTAACCAAAGAATTTTCAAAATAAACTTGGTCAATCACACCTCCGGAGTATATCCCAGCATTACTTAACTAAGTCAGCGATCGCTTATTTTAACGCAATACCATACCAGATGGGTAAATAGTTTGGGCATTGGGCATTGGGCATAGGGCATGGGGCATGGGGCATGGGGCATGGGGTAGTTATGAGGGAATTCTAAAAAATAAATTATTCTGCTTAAATTCGTTGGTTGTGAACTGTCAATAATAACTATGGAATATTTTTTGAATTGGCAGTCCCTGAGTTTAGAGGAATTGTGTGAGAAGGCCTGATTTTGAAGATTTAGAGGTTTATCGATTAGCTGAAAAGCTAGCGAATGAAATTTGGCAGATTGTGAAGGTATGGGATAATTTCTCTCAAGATACTATGGGTAAGCAAATTGTTCGCTCTGCTGATAGTATTTGTGTGAATATAGCAGAGGGCAGAGGTAGGTATAATGACCAAGACAATCGGCGTTTTGTCAAGATTGCTAGAGGTTCTTTATACGAAACTATCAACTGGTTGCGATTAACCTACACCAGAAAGCTATTGACAACTGAACAGGTAAGCATCTTAAAACCGTTTCTGGATCAACTATTACCCAAACTCAATGCTTATCTCAAAGCTATCGGCAATAGAGAATAGAACAAACTTCTTTATGCCCCATGCCCCATGCCCCATGCCCCATGCCCTATATTTATGACAGAAAAATTATCACCAAAAGCGATCGCAGTTTTTGATATTGATGGCGTGATTCGCGATGTTAGTGGTTCTTATCGTCGCGCGATCGCAGATACTGTTGAGTATTTTACCAATCAAGCGTATCGTCCTACACCATTAGATATTGACCAACTGAAGTCTGAAGGTATTTGGAATAATGATTGGGAAGCATCCCAAGAGTTGATTTACCGTTATTTCCAAAGTCAAGGACAGCTGCGAGAACAACTACAACTTGATTACAACGATATAGTTACCTTTTTTCAATCTCGTTACCGAGGTACAGATCCCAACAATTTCACTGGATATATTTGTGATGAACCCTTGTTATTGCAACCCAGTTACTTAGAACAACTCACACAAGCGAATATTGCTTGGGGATTTTTTAGTGGTGCTACTCGTGGTTCGGCTAACTATGTTTTGCAGAAACGCCTGGGTTTACAGTCTCCTGTATTGATTGCAATGGAAGATGCGCCAGGTAAACCCGATCCCACAGGACTTTTTGCGACTGTACAAATCTTAGATAATGGCTGCGATGCTTTACCTACTGTGGTGTATGTAGGAGATACCGTAGCTGATATGTACACAGTAGAAAAAGCGCGCAATCAGCAGCCGCACCGCACTTGGATTGGTGTCGGCGTTTTACCCCCTCATGTGCAGGAAACAGCAGCGCGTCGTGATGCTTATGCTGAAACACTCAAAAAAGCAGGCGCAGCTATAGTTTTGAGTAATGTGCAAGAATTAACACCAGAGCAGATTCAAGACTTAGGCGGTTAAGCTTTTGCATCTGACTTTCATAATTTCATAGGTAATACCAAAATATAATTTTGAGCGAACCTAGAAACCTTTATGGGATCAGGAACGTTTTTGATTCATATCCGCCGTAAATTACGAATTACGAATTGGTATTACCCATGATTAAAAGTTTCCGCCACCATCACAAAATGGTAGCCCTAGTACAGCACGGCGGAAATCAACCATCTATTTGGAATGGGTAAAAAGCTTGCGGTATAAGTATTCTTTCTTTTTACTTTTTACTCCTGCGGAGTTCGCCAGTTGCTTTATGCCGGGGAACCCGTCCACCGCACTGGCTCACTTTTTACTTTTGCCTTGTTGTACTAGCCCTTTTATTTCTGCTTACTGTATGCTTTACGCTGGTAAGCGTGCGTTCATTTGGGCAAACAATTATGACATCAGCACCGCAATTGCTGACTGATCCATTTTTGCAACTACCAACTGAAACCTCAGTGCGAGTAGTTTGGTTTACAGAGTTCGCTGGTAGTAAACATACAGTCAATTACGGAGAAAATCTCAATCAGACTGCCCGTGCAAGTACAATGAAACTGAGTCGCGCTAGAGAAGATCAGCGATCGCATATCGGTAAGCAAGCTGGAGATGGTCAAGTTTATCAAAAACCTGTTTGGCGTGATATTTGGCGACATGAGGCTGAGGTAAGTGGGTTAACTCCTGGTGTGCGGGTGAATTATCAGATTACGAGTGTGCGGGAAGATGGGGAAAGCATCAGCAGCGATATTTTTACCCTTGCAGCTAATCCTAAACCAGGAACACCATTGAAAATTTTACTCACCTCAGACCATCAACTGAAGCCGATGACAGCAGCAAATCTGCAAAAGGTGGTTGAGACAGTAGGTAGAGTAGACGCTGTGTGGTTTGCTGGTGATTTAGTTAATATAAGCGATCGCGCTTCCGAATGGTTTGATGATCATCGCGGTGGTGCGTTCTTTCCTGGATTACAAGGGCGCGCTAACTATGAAATGAACCATAATGGAGTCAAAACTTCCTATACTGGCGGTAAAATCATTCAACACGCACCCTTGTTTCCCTGTATTGGCAATCATGAGGTGATGGGGAGATTCCAAAGAACAGCAACTTTAGATGATGAATTTAATGATACGATTCCCCGCGCCGTAGCTCAAAGATTATATAGCGGTAAATCCCTAAAAGATAATTCTTTTAATACTGATACTTACGAAGAAATTTTTACATTACCAACAAGTAAAACAGGCGGAAAGCGATATTATGCTGTTTCCTTTGGTGATGTGCGTTTAGTAGTTCTTTATGCCACTAATATGTGGCGCAGTCCTTACTTGAATGGTACATATAAAGGGAGATATGACGAAATTAGCCAAGATTTAAATAATCCTGAAAATTGGGGTTATGGACAGTTAATTTATGAACAAATTGCTAAAGGTAGCCAGCAATATAATTGGCTAGAAGCAGAACTTAATAGCAATGAATTTAAACAAGCAAAATACAAAGTTGTGATGTTTCATCATCCACCCCATACTTTAGGTGATAACATCGTCCCAGCTTATACAGAGCCAGTACAAATAATTGAACGAGATAATTTTGGTAATATCAAAGCAGTGCGTTACGAATATCCTAAAGATGCTGATTATCTCATCCGCGATGTCATGCCTTTACTAGAATCTGCGAATGTACAATTTGTTTTATATGGGCATTCTCATTTATGGAATCGCTTTGTTAGTTCTAGTGGAATGCACTTTTTAGAAACATCCAATGTTGGCAATTCTTATGGTGCAGCTTGGGGTGAGAGAAAGCGAGAAGTCCCATCTGGATATCAAGAAGAATATGTGGTATCTGGTGACCCAAATGGTCTAGAGCCAATAGTACCAACAATCGCTCCATTATTAGGAGAAGATGGTAAACCGATGCCTTATATTGCCAGTAACGACATCACAGTTTTTAGTATTTTCGACACAGCCACAGGTACAGTTAGCAGCTATCGTTTTGATACTCGCAAACCCGATTCTGAAGTAATTAAGTTTGATGAGTTTACTTTTAAAGCCTGATGTAGGGTGTGTTGTCGCGCAGCGCAACGCACCAAAATTGTTGTGTTTCGCTACAGATAATATTTTATATATTTCAAAGGGATAAAATCCAAAATCTTATCATTTTGTGGGGTGGACATCTTGTCAGCTTTCCAAGTTCAATTCAGAACAGGTAATTGCACAGTAACATCAGTTCCAGTTAACGGCTGAGACTGGATACATAATTTACCACCATGAGCATTTACAATGCGTTTAGTAATCGCAAGTCCCAACCCCGTACCTTCAGCTTTTGTCGAGAAAAATGGTTGAGAAAGCTTGCAGAGAATTTCTGGTGGAATAGGATTACCATCATTATGCACATTAATATAAACTGCATCAGGTAGCACAGTATTCACTTCCCACTTGATAACATCTCCATCTGCAACAGCTTCGCAAGCATTGCGGACAATATTAATAAAAACTTGTTTCAGCTTGTCCCTATCCCCAGAAATTTTTACCACAGAAGATGCAGGAATAAATTCAATTTTTCGATTTAACGCTTCTGGCATTTCCTGGATGGTTAACAGCAACTCCTGAATAAAATCATTTACATCCAATTCGCAAAGCTGCAATACTTGAGGTTTAGCGTAGAGCAAAATTTCGCTTAATAGCCGTTCTAAACGACCAGCTTCGCTCAATGCTAAAGATAATCTCTCTTGAGAAGCTTCCGTCAAAATAGTTTTCTTAAAATACTTCAATCCCATCACCATAGTAGTTAAGGGATTACGAATTTCATGGACAATAATCGATGAAAATTCACCAATAGCAGCTAATCTTTCCTGTTCAACTAACTTAGCCTGTACTGCTCGTAATTCTGCCGTCCGGTTTTCTACCTCTGCTTCTAATTTTTGATTAAATTCACATTGTTTTTGATATAAATGATAGTGATCAATTGCCGTAGCTGCGCGTTCCGCAAATAGTTCTACAATTTGAATTTCATCACTTGTAAATTCACGTGCTTGTTGATGAAAAGAGCAAATTGTCCCAAATACTTGACCTTCAGAAGTTTGTAAAGGTATGCCTAAATATGCACGATAACCAGGTGCAGGTTTGCCATATTTGGGATTAGCAATAGCATCCTCAACGGCTAACGTCCGCTTAACTTCCATGACTGTACCAATTAACCGACCATGTAATGCATAAACACGCGGTGCATCTTCCGGTATTTCAAGACTACTGGCTAGGATAGTTTCAAAACCTTCTTGGCAAAAGGTAACAACTGTCCAATCAACTGCTATTAACTCGCTAACTCCGCAAGCAATATTATGCAAATAGCTGCTTAATTCACCAGTCCGATAATTTAAAGAAGATAAAAGCTCGATTATTCTGCGTTCACGCTGCCAAGATTGGTGTTGTAACAACATTTGGCTATTACTGGTGTTACTCATGGATATAAGTTACCAAATTTATCAAAAAGAATGAAAAAATTAATGAATAAATTTTCTCTACCCACTAAAAAGTAGAGATTACAGGAATTTTATAGCCAAATTCTACTAGAGATAGATGCCGTGCGTATACAGCACAATTATGAATATTTGCTTAAATTAACTTAAAAATATGCAATCCCAACTCAAAATTGAGATTTTGCTGAGAAAACTATAAGAAATTTCAGGGTAAAATTTCAGCTTCAGCCCTGAAATTCCTTAGTTACGCATAATTTTTATCTTGAGTAACAAAGCAATAATTACTTTAAAGGTTAAACAAGAGGATTTTGAGTGATGCAATTCAAACCTTTATTAATAGTTAGTGCTGTTTCTTTAATCGTAGTTAGCTGTGTAGGAAATGTCTCGAAAAATCAGGATATTGTTAATGCATCTGTGAGTCCGATAGCAACGGCTCAAAATGTCTCTGCACATAAATCTGGTGCTTTTATTTCTGGTGAACATACAACTAAAGGCATAGTTCGCATTACTACCAAAAATGGTAAATCTATTCTGGAACTAGATAAGTCTTTTAAAACTTCTACTTCCGGCCCAGATTTAGTAGTCATCTTACATCGTTCAGATAACGTGCTGAAATCAACTCAAGCACCATCATATCCTTTAAAAAAAGATGATTATGTAATTATTGCACCTTTACAAAAATATAGTGGCGCTCAAAGTTATGCCATTCCTAACAACATTAATTTAGCTGATTATAAATCAGCCGCTATTTGGTGCCGGAAGTTTAATGCTACTTTTGGCGTGGCGCGTTTGAGTAGTTAAAACTTAGCTAAAAACTGAGAATTGCTGACAAGGAGATAATTATGAAATTAGCAGGAAAAGTTGCTTTGGTTACTGGTAGTAGCCAAGGAATTGGTCAAGGAATTGTAATACGTTTGGCTCAAGAAGGTGCAGATGTTGTGATTAATTATCGCTCTCATCCAGAGGGAGCAGAGGCAACTCTAGCAAAGGTGGAGGCTGCTGGTGGTAAGTGTTATATGGCTCAGTGTAGCCAAGCTCACGGTTACACAATTCAAGCAGATTTAGGAAGTGTAGATGAAGTCCAGCAATTAATTGCAGAAAGCATTCAGCATTTTGGCAAGTTAGATATTTTGGTGAATAATGCTGGAATTGAAAAACATGCACCATTTTGGGAAGTCTCTGAAGCTGATTATGATGCTGTGATGAATGTCAATTTAAAAGGAGTTTTCTTTGCGACGCAAACTTTCGTAAAACATTTGCTTGAAACTAAAAGAACCGGAAAAATTATTAATATTAGTTCCGTCCATGAAGAATTACCATTTCCTAACTTTACGGCTTACTGTGCCAGTAAAGGTGGGATGAAAATGCTAACTCGCAACTTGGCTGTTGAATTGGGTTCTCTGGGAATTACAATTAATAATGTTGCGCCTGGAGCAATAGAAACTCCCATTAATACTAAACTTTTAAACAACCCTGAAAAATTGGGGGCGCTATTACAAAATATTCCCCTTGGGCGTTTGGGACAACCACAGGATGTTGCTTCTCTAGTTGCATTCTTAGCTTCTGCTGATGCTAACTACATTACAGGTAGCACCTTCTTTGTGGATGGTGGATTGTTGTGGAATTATCAGGAACAGTAGATAGAAAAAACTATGGTAAATTCATCTTTATTTATTCCAGTCATCCTTGGCACTCCCCGTCAAGGTCGTCAAAGCGAATATGTTGCTAAATTTATTGTGGAACAAGTTGCCACACGCGATCGCCTCCAGACCGAACTGATAGATATTAGAAATATTGCGATCGCAACTGATGATGCAGGTGAATCAATCAAAGATCCTCAATTTTCCGCCACTATGGAACGCGCCGATGGCTTAATCATTGTCGCACCCGAATACAATCATGGTTATCCAGGTTTGCTGAAGCACGTACTCGATACCTGTCTTAAAGAGTACATCCACAAAGCTGTAGGAATATGTGGCGTGTCAGCAGGTTCTTTTGGCGGTACCAGAGTCATCCAAAACCTACTACCTGTAATGCGGGAGTTGGGACTAGTGACAATTTTTTATGACCTTAACTTTAGCGAAGTTCAGAACCTATTTGATGAGTCAGGTAATTTAATTGACAAACCAACATACATTCGTCGAATGTCAAGGTTTATGGACGAGTTAATTTGGATGTCAACAGTCCTCAAATATGGACGGGAAGTAATGAATTTGGAATGAGGGGATTGGGGATTAGGGATTGGGGATTGGGGATTGGGGATTGGGGATTGGGGATTGGGGATTAGGTAATGGGTAATGGTGATTTAAAACTATGAAATAGGCTATAACACCTG
Source organism: Tolypothrix sp. PCC 7601 (assembly GCF_025677855.1). Classification (NCBI taxonomy): domain Bacteria; kingdom Bacillati; phylum Cyanobacteriota; class Cyanophyceae; order Nostocales; family Tolypothrichaceae; genus Tolypothrix; species Tolypothrix sp. PCC 7601. Next base: position 8,508,092 of record NZ_CP064879.1, on the reverse strand, counting down.
TTATAGGTCTATAAAGTTTCCATCCCCGTGAGGGGTAAGTGATTTAAAACATAATGCAGGATGGCATTCCTACAGGAGGTCATAGGAGTTGTTTCCATCCCCGTGAGGGGTAAGTGATTTAAAACCCTACTCTTGCAGAAAGCTTACCAAATAAGGCTTACATAACTGTAAAACTGAGGGGGGTCTGTTTTACCTGTCAATAGACTATAATTATTGACAATAAATACAGTCTTTAAGTAACTCAAACCCTTATACAGTAGGTTACCTGAGGGGGTCTACGAAACAATCAGCCTTTAAGACTTTGGACGACCCCCTCAGTTTACATTACTTAACAAAATGACTGCAGGAAACTAACTAATAGAGAATGTTTTAAAAGTCTTGCGGTTGATAGCAAAACGTTTTAGCTTCTCCTAAATCCTTTTTAAAAAGGGAGCTAGTACGATTTAGTTTTCAAGGTGCAGATTTTGGTATAAACAGTAGCATAGCGACCTACAAAATTCAATCTCTCAATTATTAAGAAAGCAAAAGCAGATATTGTTTTCTCAAAATGCCCTTTTGCTTTCTCGTTTGATGATATTTAGTAAGTAAAAGCAGATATTGTTTTCTCAAAATGCCCTTTTGCTTTCTCGTTTGATGATAGTTAGTAAGTAAAAGCAGATATTGTTTTCTCTCAATGACCTTTTGCTTTCTCATTTCAGTATATTCAGCAAGTAAGAGCAGATATTGCTTTCTCAGAATGACCTTTTGCTTTCTCATTTCGGTATATTCAGCAAGCAAAAGCAGAGATTGCTTTCTCCTTTGCGTCAGTGCATCACCGAACACCATCATCACTGTGTAGCCAAAACTATCAGAGATTTGCTAAAAGTACGTTAGCCGTTCGCCCTAGCGTTGCGTAGCAAAGAGAAGGCTTTAGCGGAGCGATCGCTCTTAATTGATATGCTAACTTTTATTATTGTTTTGGCTTTTGGTTTGTCTGTAATACTGAAAAGTTAATGTTTTCGGCTTTCAAAATTCTAAGTGTTTTGTTATACTATTACTCAACATTACAGTACCTCGAAAACTTAATATAACGTTTCCTAGTGAAAGTTAAAGTATTAGCTTTTACCTTTCACACGCAAATTTTTAGCGGGGGTATGCCAATGCTGGAAACCCTTATTCTTTCGTTGACCCCCGCTAATCGCTTACTGAGTAAGGCTTTAAGATGCTTGTCGTGGTGGCTTATTGTCAGTAAAGTATGCTTATTGATAGTAAAATTAGACCCCCCGCTAAAATGACACTTTCAAACCCAGTCATAGCAAGCGTTCTAAAAGGGTAGGGTTTTCAATTCATCACCCCTCACGGGGATGGAAACCTGTCGCTTGTGCCTGTTGCATACCAATTGTATAAAGTTTTCAATTCATCACCCCTCACGGGGATGGAAACTGTTATTAACTGCTTTAGCAGTTTTAATAACTGTAATGTTTTCAATTCATCACCCCTCACGGGGATGGAAACTGTTGTGTAAATAAATAAACCAAAAAAGAATTGGAGTAGTTTTCAATTCATCACCCCTCACGGGGATGGAAACGTCGACTTAATCAAAGGCAAGCATGGATTACCTTTGATTTTGTTTTCAATTCATCACCCCTCACGGGGATGGAAACCATACTTATAGGGATAGGGGGGAGGCATTCGCCATATGTGTCAACTTAAGCTTAAAGCTATATACGGCGCGTGTTGTACAAATACCTCGCGCCCTCATCCCCTAACCCCTTCTCCCGCAGGAGAAGGGGAACTAAATTTCTTACTCCCCTCTCCTGGTGGGAGAGGGGCTGGGGGTGAGGGCAGAACCTTGTCGCCAAGCGGGTTTCACGTTAAGTTGACACCAATGGGCATTCGCTTCCCTCGTTTTCAATTCATCACCCCTCAAGGGGATGGAAACTAGCAGTTATATGCACATTATCCTGTCTGCTTTGTAACTTCTTTGTCACCCTGTCGAGTATTTGATATAAAAAAATGAAGTATTCAAATTTGAACACTTCCTAAAAAGCATTGAGATATTTGGTATAGCTATTTCCGTGGTACTGATGATTGCAAGGACTCACACATATATCTGTCCTAATACTGCTCGGTTAAGCGATTTGAATTCAAAATTGGTTTTGGGGTAAAGGTTAAGGGTTAAAGGTTTTTTCTTTCCCTTGAACCATTCCCCTGTTCCCTTAACCCACAAGTATTGATATCTGTCGTTACTTTTCTTTATTTGTACTAGAGCGAATAGCTTTATCTAAATCTCGCAGTAATTCTTCTTCTGCATCTCGTTCTTGCTTGAGTTCGCGAACCATTTCTTGACTGGAGCCAATCAGCAAACCAGCAGCGCCACCAATAATGGCGTATTTTGCCGCCAAATCCTTATACATTGGGCTTGTATAGGGGGAAGGAAGTAAATAGGCAATAATAAAACCTATTCCTGCGCCTAATAGTGCGGTGACAATTCCAGAGAAAGCGATCAGTTTGGCGTTCATTTGCTTTGCTCCGATACTCAACACCCCTGTTATATCTTGTTTGGTTAAAGACTCATCATGAAGACTATGGGGAGCAAGGGGAAACAGAGAAACTCTGTTTTTGCACAGATACCCGTATCATGAATTAATTAACCGGACTTGATATGAAATTATTGGGGTACACTTTCATTGTCTCAGTGTATTTCTCAGTCGGATCGGAATCTTTAAAATTTTTTAATCAGCTGATATGGGTTTAGAGTTAGGTGTGTTAAGTACGGAGTCGGCATAATAGAAATTTGCGATCGCTCTTGGCTAGGATTTTAATATCACCTAGCTGGGGTTAAGCTCATTAGCGATTGATTTGTGACTTATTAAAGAAGCCGGCAGAATTGGGGGATTCTCCCCCAAACCCCCGATTGGGTGACGGTTGCGTCCCCCAAACCCCCTCCAAAATGATTGTTCGGTTTTTTGTTGAGTTAGTAGTTTTTTGGTTTTGTTAAGCTAAACCACATCTAATTTGCAATTGTATATTTATTGTGGGGGAGCCACTGTGTTGCGCGGGTTCCCCGCGTTGTAGCAAGTGGCGTTGGGCATCTTGCCCGCCCCATATATGCAAGTTAAATATGGAAGGTTAAGGGGGAAAGGGGAATGGGGAATGGGAAAGAAAAACCTTTAACCCTTAACCCTTAACCCTTAACCTTTCCCCCTTAACCAATTTTGAGAGCAGTATTGCTCTGCTCACATTTACCTGGAATCACCGGAACCGCGCTCATCACCACTCCCCACCCCAGCAGCTACTTGTTCCTCTTGTATATCAGAGTTAGGCGATTTGGTTTGATGAGCAGGTTTGCGTTTTAAGAAGCGTTCTTCTAAATTCTTGATGATGACATACAAAACTGGCACAATTAGTAAGCTTAAAACTGTTGCTACCAGTAATCCCCCAAATAACGCTGTTCCTAAAGACCAACGGGAGGCGGAACCTGCACCGGAGGCGATGACGAGGGGGAAGAATCCCAGCAATGAGGCGCTGGATGTCATGACGATGGGTCGAAATCGCTCTTGGGCGGCTGTTAAGGCTGCTTGGGTAATTGTCATTCCTTGCTCAAAGGCTTGGTTGGCGAACTCGACAATCAAAATTGCGTTTTTGGAGGCGAGTCCGATTAACATTACCAAGGCGACGTTGGCGTAAACATCGTTTACCAAACCGCGCAATGATAGCGCACTTAATGCACCAAACAAGGCTAAGGGTACAGTTAACAGAATAATTGCTGGGTCAACATAACTTTCATACTGAGCAGCTAGGGTGAGGAACACCATAATAATCCCGAAGCCGAAAATCAGAATCCCTAAGTTACCTGCGGATAATTCTTCGCGGGCGGTTCCTGTCCAATCGCTACCTACGCCTGGTAATGCGGTGGCGGTTACTGTTTGCTGCATGGCTTGGATTGCTTGTCCGCTACTGTAACCCTGTGCTTCTCTACCTTGGATACTGATGGAACGGAAGCCGTTGTAGTGAGAGATCACAGATGGCCCTGTAATGGGTGTGAGTTTGGCTACTTCACTCAAGCGCACCATTTGGTTGTTTGCCGATCGCACATAAAGTTGATTAATATCATCAGGCGATCGCCGATAATTGCCCTCGGCTTGGACGTAAACGCGATAGCTCTGCTGTCCCAAGGTAAAATCATTGACATACTGGGAGCCGATGGCTGCGCCCAAGGTGTTGACAGCTTGCTGAAAATCAACATTGAGTGCTTCTAGGCGATTGCGATCGAAGTCAATTTGAAACTGGGGTGTACTGGCGGTAAACTGCGTAAACACTCCACCTGCTAGGGATGGTTGTTGGTTGGCTTGAGCAATCACCGCTTGGGCGTTGGCGAAGAAGTCATCTATTGTCAATCTGCCATTGGTGCGGTCTTCTAGTTGTAACTCAAATCCCCCCAAGGTGCTAAAACCTTGAATTGGCGGCGGATTGACGGCGGTAATAATTGCTTCTGGGATGGTTTGAAATGCGCCATTAATTCGCTTTAAAATTGCTGAGGCGCTTTGGTTTGGGTTGGTGCGTTCCTCCCAAGGTTTCAGTTTGGCAAAGAAGACACCGCGATTTGAGCCGCTACCAGCAAAACCAAATCCGGAAGTTGCAAAAACGTTTTCAATTTCTGGTTCTTTTTGCAGAATTTGTTCAAGTTTGGTAATTACTTCATCTGTATAATTGAGGGCAACTCCATCGGGGCCTTGAATAATCCCTAAAACAATCCCCTGGTCTTCATTGGGTACAAATCCTGTGGGCACCTGGGTGAACATAAAATAAGTTCCAAATAATCCCACCACAAACAAGGCGACGACAGCATAACGCAGGCGAATTAAAAAGCGGACAATTGCCAGAAATCTATCGATAATCCATGCCACAACCTGATTAAATTTGGTAAAAAACCAGCCCAAGGGGCCGCGTTTGGGTTGCGGTGGACGCAGCAAAATCGCCGCCATACTGGGACTGAAGGTAAGGGCGTTAAATGTGGAAATCACAATAGAGAAGGCAATGACTAAGGCGAACTGCTGATACATTTTTCCGGTAGAACCTGGGAAAAATGCCACGGGAATAAATACCGCCATTAATACCAGCGATGTTGCAACTACCGCCCCCGTCAATTCTTCCATTGCTTCAAAGGAAGCTTGCAGCGGCCTGACTCCCTGTTCAATTTTGCGGGCGATCGCTTCCACAACGATAATTGCATCATCCACAACTAACCCTGTGGCTAAGATTAAGCCGAATAAAGTTAAATTGTTGAGGGAAAATTTGAATATGTAAGCAAATGCTAATGCACCAACTAGGGAAACCGGAATTGCTACCAGGGGAATAATTGTGGCGCGCCAGTCTTGGAGAAACAGAAAAATCACCAAGACAACCAGAACAATTGCTTCCACCAGAGTTTTCACTACTTCTTCTAGGGAAGCTTGCACAAAACCCACGGTATCGTAAACCACCTGGGTTTTTAATCCGGGTGGAAACTCTTTGCTTAACTCTTCCATCTGCGCTTCAATGTTTTTCGCCACATCTAGCGCATTACTTCCCGGTGATTGATAAATTGCCAGTCCAATCGCAGGTTTACCGTTATTTCTGGCATTGCTGGCGTAAGTCTCCGAGCCGAGTTCCGCACGTCCTACATCTCGGAGTTTTATTAAATCTCCATTACTCCCAGCTTTAATAACTAGGTTCTCAAACTCCGCCGCATTTTGAAACTGACCATTTACCCGCAACGGAATTTCATAGCTTTGTCCTGGGGGTATGGGTGCTTGTCCCAAGGTTCCGGCCCCAGCGAGAATATTTTGCGATCGCAGTGCTGTCGCCACATCTGCCACAGTTAATTGCCGACTCGCCAAGGCATTAGGATCGAGCCATAGCCGCATAGCATAGCGTTTTTCCCCAAAAATCGTCAAATCTCCGACTCCTGGCGTTCGCAGCAGTTGATCGCGTAAATTTAGGTCAATATAGTTACTAATAAATAGCGGATCGTACTCGTTATTTTCGGCATAGAAGGTATACACCAACAAAATACTTGTGGAAGCCGTTTGTGCTGTCACACCCAGTTGTTGCACGCTGGTGGGTAAGCGGGGTGTTGCCCTGGCGATGCGATTTTGTACGTTAACCTGAGCAATATTTTTATCAGTTTCTGCACCAAAATATACTGAAATTTGACTGCTGCCTGCGGAACTGTTCGAGGTCATGTATTGCATACCCTCGACACCGTTAATTTGCCGCTCTAGGGTTGTAGTCACAGCACTTTCAACGGTGGCAACATCTGCCCCGGTATAGTTCGCTGATACCTGAACCCGAATTGGGGCAATATCTGGCAGATAATTAAGTGGTAGTAGCGGAATACACAGGCACCCCAAAAGCAGAATCACTAGGGTACAAACGGTAGTTAACACCGGGCGTTTGATAAAGTTGTTCGCGATCGACACGCTCAAGTCTCCTGGATTTAGGATTGGGGTTGAATGGGTGTGCCTTCTCTCAGTTTGAGAATGCCAGAGGTAACAATGGTTTCGCCTGGTTTAAGTCCTTCCAGAACTTGATAATTCGTTCCTTGAATATCACCAAGACGCACTAAACGCTGATGCACAATTTGCTGTGGCTTGCCGTTAACAGTTGTATTTTCTGTGACAAAGACAAAACTTTGTCCGCCAATCCGAGAAATAGCCACAGTGGGAATCAATACCCCTGGTTGGCGATTCCAAATAATCCGCGCTTGCACATATTGCCCATCGCGCAATCTTCCTGGGGAATTATTAAAACGTGCTTTGCTTAAAATCGATTGTTGATTAGAACTAACTGTAGGAGAAATATAGTTAATTGCCCCCGTACCAATTACTTGCTGCGTCGTTGGATCGACTAACTGCACAGGTAAGCCAACTCGTAGTTGCTTCAAGCGATTGGAAGGTACAGAAAGATTTAAATCTAGGGCATCATTTTGAATAATGGTGGTGATAGTTTGCCCAGTGGAGACATAATCCCCAATTTTTACAGGAAATTCACCGACTATGCCATTAATCGGTGATACTACACGTTTAAGATTCACATTTACTTGCGCCGCAGCCGTACCTGCTTGGGCTTGGCGGATATTCGCCTGAGCTTGCCTAATACCAGCATTCGCGGCTGCAACTTCCTTATCTGCGGCTTGTAAATCCGCGATCGCACTTTGCACATTATTCCTAGCAATATCTAACTGCTGCGCTGCTAACGCCCCCTCTCTGACTAATTGTTGAGTGCGGTTCAATTGGGTTTGCTGAAGCTGAAGATTTGCAGCTACTTTAGTACGCTGTGCCTGGGCTTGTTGTAGCTGTGCTTGCGCCGTTTTTAACCCCGCTTGGGCAGCATTAGCGGCGGCGATGGAACTAGCAACATTTGCCTGAGTCTGATCCAAACTCAAAGATGCAATGGGCGTTCCCTTCTGCACCCGTTGCCCGCTAGACACGAGAATATTTTCAATTCGCCCCTGAATTTGCGGTTGTAGCGTCACTTTTTGCTGTGCTTCTAACGCTCCCACAAAATTGGTACTTTCTTCAGTCGTACTAGTGGCAACTTGCTGAACTTTTACTGGTAATGCGGCATTTTTAGCACCTGCGGCGGGAGCAGATTGAGTGGGAGCAGCTGCACGCTGATTCCCAAAACGAGAAAACACAGTCATCCCGCCAATAGCTAAGACTACACCCAGCCCCAACCCTACCAGCAGCCCTTGTTGTCCCGAAAGCCTTTTGAAAGCGGAATTATTGATTTTCGGATTAGGAGTTTCCATTAGCGCAACCTTCCACTGCCCAAGCAAAATTAACTGAATGTAAATTGGTAATTTACAGCGTTGTTCAGGTAAATGAGGTACGCAGGTAGGGGCACGGCACTGCCGTGCCCTTACAATTATCTGTACTTCGCCAACTTGCAATCTGCTGTATTTATGAACTAGTGATTTATCGTCAAAGTTATGAGAATTTGCTAGGGTTCAGATCCCCGACTTCTTGAAGAAGTCGGGGATCTCACAGCCCCACATGATTAACGCGATAGACCACTAAAGCGGAACAATTAATTATTAGCTGAACTAAATAATTAGTCCTCCAACCTGAGTAGGAAAATATTCATCTCAACTCTCAATACTTGTCGGTTAAGGAGAAAAGGGGAAGGGTAAAAGGGGCAAGAAAAAACCTTTAACCCTTACCCTTTCACCTTTTCCCTAAACCAAATTAAGAGTTTAAAATCCTTAACCGACAAGTATTGCCTCAAAACTTCAATCTTGGCTGTTGATAACTGGTGAGACTTGATTCCAACTACCAGAGAACACATAGGTTTCTAAAGGTTTGCGGCTGCGTAGCGCCAACTCTCGTTGCTGTAACTTTTCTGAGAGAGTTTGCGGATCGCCAAGATAGCCAAGGGCGATCGCAGCTACAGGCTCATAACCATCTGGAATGCTGTATACTTCTTTGGCTTTAGCTACATCAAATCCCGCCATTTGGTGAATAAATAGCCCTAATGCCATAGCTTGGATTGCTAAAGTAGTCGTCGCTGCACCGACATCATGAAAGGCGTGCCGATTTTCTGCACCGTTGCGCTCAAAGTTAAGTTTGGCTACGGAAATCATCAAAACTGGGACATTTTTCGCCCATTCTTGATTTCCTTCTACTAGGCAATCTAATAAACGTTGAAATTCTACTGGATTGTCTTTAGTAGCAACAATAAAACTCCACGGCTGCTCATTGTAAGAAGATGCTGCCCATCCTGCTGCTTCTAAAACAGTGCATAATTTATCTGTTTCCACTAGTTCCTCAGAAAACGCCAAAGGACTCCACCGTTCCCGCAGCAATTCTTCAACTGGATATAGAGTATCAGCAGTTTTGTTAGTCATGAGCAGCTCTTTTCTGGTAGCAATATTCATTACACCTTACCTCAAACTTTTATGCGCGCAGCAATCTATTAATAGTGTGAGTCACAGCTAGCTAAAAAAACTCCACCCTTAAGGGGATGGAGTTTGAAAATGGGCATTGGGCATGGGGCATGGGGCATGGTAATTTATTCTCTCCCAATACTACAAGGGATAGCGTTTTGAACTCAAAATAGCTTTTGGGGAAAAGGTGAAAGGTTAAGGGTTAAAGGTTTTTTCTTTCCCATTACCCATTACCCATTACCCATTACCCATTACCCATTACCCATTCCCCATTCCCCTTAACCGAAAAGACTTGGAAGTCTCTTACACACCTTGATAGGGTTCTAGGGCTAAAGTTTTTGTTTCTTCACCTAGGAGAAAGCGATCGCAAATTTTAAATAGTTCTACCTCGGTTTGTGCCTGACGCATCAGTCGCAGGAAATGCCCTTGGGCATCTACACTTAAAGCAATGTAATTGAGAAACATTTTTAGGTAGCCGACGCGCGCCCGCTCTGGTATATTGGGTGCTTCTGGGGTTTGCCATAAACGCTCAACATAGTTGCGTACTTCTACTAATGGCATGGGTGCGATCGCTTCTTTTCGCAAAGCTTGGCGAATTTGATTAAATAGCCAAGGATTCCCAATCGCCCAGCGTCCCACCATCACACCTGCTGCGCCAGTTTGAGCAAGTATTTCTAAGGCTTTTTTCGCTGAGTAAATATTACCGTTAGCCAGCACTGGACAATTTACCCACCTTACAGCTTCCGCAATCAAATTATATTTGACTGGGCCGTGGTACATATCTTTGACCGTACGACCATGCAAACTCAGCAAATCAATGCTGTGGCGATTAATTAAATCTAGAATCTTGTAAAAAGTATCTGTATTTTCAAAGCCTACACGCATCTTGACAGTCAAAGGGCGATCGCTAACGGCTTGTCGTAATTCTCCCAAAATCCGATCCACTTTTTCTGGCGTAAGCAGCAATCCACCCCCGACTTGCTTGCGATAGATTCTTGGTGCTGGACAGCCCATATTCAAGTCAACGCCAGCAATATTATATTTGCAGAGTTCCTTTGCTGTTCTGACCAAATCTGGAATACTTTCGCCAATCATTTGAGCAAAAACCGGGCGGCCTGTGTCGTTTTCGGTGATTGCTGCCAGAATGCTCCGATTTAGCCGTGAAGTCTCATTAACGCGGAAATACTCGGTAAAGAAATAGTCAGGGCTACCATATTGGGCAATGACTTTCATAAACCACAGGTTTGTCACATCCTGCATGGGTGCAAGCGCAGTGAGAGGTAAGCCTGTTTGCAGCGATTGAGGGAGCGATACCTGGGACGACATATAAGATGAAGAGCATTCGACAAAGCATCACTCTATCAAAAAATCGTTGCTGCGGTTCCAGCTATTGTGAGGGACTTCATATTAAAATCTAAAAAATCTGCTTATCTCTGCTGATAACTGCTTCAAAGCCAGCCAATTTCTACATTATCAAATTGAAAAATACTGTATCAAACACGTGGCTTTAAACGCTTTTCTCTACCGAGTAAAAAAACTAGATAAAAACGCTTTTTAAAAAAGGGAATGGAAAGCCTCATATCCACAGCATGATTCCTACTCACCCGATTTTCAAACACCCTTTTTAGCTCCGCTAATTGGACAGATGTAAAAGTAGCTGCTGTTTGAGGAGGAATACGGGCGAAGAATTTTTGTACAAATGGATCGGGTTGTGAATTAGGTTTGGTAAAACGGTTTTTTGGCATATTAGGTTCCTGGTAATAATCAATTTGGCAATTCGTAATTCGTGATTACAAAATAACTCAGTATTTAGATTTCATAGTATTATTAGAAATCGGGGCTGTGTTGATAATCCCAACACTTATCATCACGCCAGACTCTATTTGTATTTTCACATTCTGATTGGTCAGAAATCCAAGGAATTGAAGTTGGATAATAAGCACTGGATTTGGCAGCGCGAGAAGATAAAGCAAAAGAAAATATAGTATAGCTAGAAGCAGATATAATTCCGAGAATTGCTATGATAAACAAGATATTTTTAATAGTCCAAAAAGGATATAACCCTTTTTCATAGCGTAAACGCTTTTGAGAACGACGTTCTAAACCTCCTAGCAATACCAGATAAAACCTTAATCCTGGAATTGGTACTGTAACTCTAATGTCTAAAGGATGACGATTCCAAGAACTAGAGCCAAAACCCCTGTGTATAGCTGCTAATTGCTCTGCCGTAAAGGAATTTGCTATTTGGGGGTCAATTTCAGCGAAAAGCTGCTCAAAATTAGGATCTATATACTGAATATTTTTCATAATATCGGTGTTGGAATATACATAGTTATTACATAAGTCCTCTCTTTCATTCCGGACAGATGCTTCGCTTCATCAGGAACATAATTAGGCTTTAAAATTAATTCACATACAAGCAGGGAAAAGCCTTTTTAAAGACCAATGGCAGCTTGATATAAAGATTGAATGTTTTGTCCATCTTGAGGATACTCAACCACAGCACAATTGCAAACGGCTTGAAAGCGATCGCCATTGGCATCTGTGAATATTTGCTGGCGGAGAGTAGTTAAAATATTACCTAAGCGGTCTTTGACTTCTGGTTTGGTTAACCCAGAAAATCCGATGACAAATTCTCCATTGCCCCAATAACCAAGAACTTCGCCGCTACACAATGTAGATTGAAATAGACGACTCCATCGTTGCAATACTTGGTTACCAGTTTCATGTCCATATTTGCTGTTGATTTGGCGTAAATCTGTGATACTCAATATCGCCAAGCAAAGGGAATGCTGATGTTTTTGGGCTTGAATAATTAACTGCTGCAAGTCGCGGCTAGACTGTAACTGATTTGCTAATCCGGTGAGCGAATCTTTAGTAGAAAGCGACTGGAGTAAGCGACTGCGTTCTAAGCGATGATTAATCCGCGCTAATAGTTCTGCGCCTACTACTGGTTTAATTACATAGTCATCTCCGCCAACCGCAAACACCTGCTGCACGGTTTCTATGTCGCGGTGTGCGGTGAGAAACATAATCGGCAATTCCTGCCATTGCGGATCTGTGCGAACTGCTTGGCATAATTCTATGCCACTGATATCAGGCATTTCCACATCCAAAATCAACAAATCTGGTGTGGTGGATTGCAGTAACTCCCAGAAACGCAACGGCTTGTCTAATGCTGTCACCCGCATCCCCCAAGGTTCCAACATTGAGCGCAATGCAGCTAGAATCACAGGATCGTCATCGACAACCAAGACATTCACTCGTAAATCGTGAGTGCGCTGTAATAGTTGAGATGCAACATCCCAAATTTGAGCGGCTGTTACAGGTTGAGCTAAAAAACCCCGTGCGCCATACTGCGCCAAAGTTACGCGTTCTGCTAACTCATCAGCAGCTAGTACCACAACGGGTATAGGCGGAGTCCGAGTAGCTAAATCTGATAGCAACGCCAAACTTTCTTGTCGATGTCCCATTTCACTGACATTTAGCACCACTAAATCTGGTGATGTAGTTTGTAGTAGGTTTTTGGCTTCCGCTAACTTGGTAATTTGTTGCCAGTCTATACCTAAGTTGCCAACAAGTTGTTGCAAATGCGAACTCAGTTGCGGATTGGGGTCAATTAATAGTAATCGCTGACTAATTTCTTCTGCATTCAAGGTGGTAGTTGGATTGGAATTTTGCCCCATCAAATTGATTAAGTTACCCAACTCTTGAATTTGCGATCGCAATTGCGTTTTTTGAGCCGCAGATAATTTGGCATTTTTCCCCAAAATCTGCTCAATTTCCCGCGCTATCTGAGTACCCGTCTCTAGCTCAAACATTCCTAACACACCAGCTAGCTTATGAGCTTCTTTTTCTGCGGATTGGCGTAACTCTAGAGATAACTCTCCAGAAAGTGCAGCGGCGGCTGCTTGCAGTACCGCCATCCGTTGCTGCATCAACCCTTCATATTGATGCCACAACTTACTCATTGCTTGGTTAAACTGCTGTTGAATATTAGAGACGGGTAATTTTGGTTTATCCTCTCTTCTCTGCTCCCCCGCTGCTTTCACCGCTGGGTGCAATCGATATCCCAAACCATATACATTTTCAATCCAATCGACTGCGCCGACTGCTTTTAACTTTTGCCGCAAGCCTTTAATGTGCGATTTAACACTTTCTTCTTGGGGTGGATCGTCAAAAGTCCAGAGATGCTCGATAATATTTCCCCGGCTAAAAACTCGGGAAGGGTTGCGGATAAATAACTCGAGCAGGCTGTATTCTTTAGGTGTTAAATCTAGGAGTTTACCGTTAAATATTACTTCGCAACTACTTGGATCGAGACTTAATCCGCCAATTTCCAGCACTAGAGAAACAGGAGTATCACCCCGACGTAACAGCGCCCTCACCCTGGCTTGCAGTTCTCCTAAATCTAACGGTTTGATCAGGTAATCATCAGCACCAGCATCAAGCCCACGGATGCGATCGCTAGTTGCATCTTTGGCGGTAATTAACAAAATCGGGGTGGAGTTACCAGCAGAACGTAAGCGTTGACATAAACTAATACCGTCCAGTTTCGGTAATCCCACATCAATTAATATCAAATCGTAGTTATAAGCTTGACTATATTCCCAACCCGCATATCCATCTGGCGCGATGTCAACAACATAATTGTTTTGGGTTAAAGAATTTGCTAAGACACTGACTAAAATCTCGTCGTCTTCAATCAGCAAGATTTTCATTAATTCATTAAGTAGCTCGTGTTAAAAATTATCGTTATGGCAATGCAGAAGGCAGTCTAGATGAAAAAATTTTACAGCCAAGCATGAAAAACTCCACCCACAAGGGGATGGAGTTTTTGGGCATGGGGAATAGGGGATGGGGCATGGGAAAGAACATACCAATGCCCAATGCCCCAAGCGGCGGGGCAGCTATCCCTCTCCACCCACAAGGGGATGGAGTTTCCCGCCGCTTTCAATGAAAAGAACTCTTGTATAGAGGCGATTAATCGCGTCTCTCCAACTCAGCACTCTTCAAGTTCTATCGCAGGATAGATAAACACATACACCCACTGAAAGATAATCACTGTTAGCAAATGCTATAGAATTAGCGAATTTCTTCAGTTTTCCGTTCCTACTCGAACTCTTCTAAGAGCAGTTGGCTACAAAATTGAGAATCGTTGTGACGATAGTTACATTGAATCTTAATGTATTGACCAATAGTTCCTTGATGGTACAAGCCCCCAGATTTATCTGTGGAATCAATCCAAAATCCGTCTTGAAAAGTTTGCTCAACGGGGGGAACCCCCGCACGCAACTTTTCGCAAAATCTAAAATCTAAAATTGTTTGACGCTTAAGCAACCTCACACCAGCTCAAGAAATTGAACCATGCACCAGAGATTAACCCTCAGGAGTAGATTCAGATACTAGAACAGTACTTTCCAGAAACGGAGTTAAGTGTTTGATGACTGAGGCACATTCACAATTGCTCAAGGGCGATCGCAGCAGGTGGAAGGTATTGCTCACTAAACTGTTACACTATGGCGTTGCCTTATTATCAGTTGTCTTAGCACTGGTGATTAACCTGAAGTTAAGTCCGTATCTGGATGCAACACCAAGTCCACTATTTTTCGTCGCAGTCATGGTGAGTGCTTGGTATGGAGGTTTAGGGCCAGGACTACTAGCAACTGCTGTGTCTACAGTAGTAATTCATTACTTCTTTGTTGAGCCTGTCTACTCATGGAGTGTTTCTTATTCTGGCAGTTTGGTGCAACTGAGTGTTTTTCTCATGGCAGCTTTGCTGATTAGTTCACTGAACGAAGCACAAAGAGCAGCCAAAAGAAAGGCTGAGGCGAATTTGGGAGCATTAAGGCGGAGTGAGGCTAAGTTTGGTTGTTTGGCAGAGTCCAACATTATTGGCATTATTGTGGCGGATTTAAACGGCCCCATCTTGGAAGCCAACGACATATTTCTGCAAATGGTGGGCTACACCCAAGAGGAGTTACGGTCTGGGCGAATGCGTTGGCGGGAGATGACTCCGCCAGAATACCTGGAGGTGAGCGATCGCGCTGTTGAGGAGCTGCTCACAACTGGAGCCTGTAAACCTTTTGAGAAGGAGTATATTCGTAAGGATGGTTCTCGGATTCCGATACTGCATGGCGCTGTGATGTCGGGAGAAAATACCGTTGTTGGTTTTGTGCTTGATATTACTAACCGCAAACAAGTAGAGGAAAAACTACAGCGTACGAACCAGACGCTACAAACTCTCATTGATCTCTGTCCAGTTGCCATTGCTTTTCTTGATCCTCAAGGGATTGTCAAGTTGTGGAATCGCGCCGCCGAGCAAATTTATGGTTGGAGTGCAGAGGAGGTAATTGAGCAATTTATGCCCACTGTTCCCCATCGCCACCAAGAATTTCTAGCCAGTATTCAAACAGTATTGAGTGGGCGATCGCTCCATGCAATTGAAGTCCAGCATCAGCGCCAAGATGGGCAAATGATCGATGTGGAGATTTGGTCTAATTTAGCCCATGATGCTGAGGGAAATCCTGGTTGTTTGGGTATCGGTTGGGACATCACCCATCGCAAGCAAGTAGAATCGGCACTCCGCCAAAGTGAAGCTAGATACCAGGTACTAGTTAGTAATATGCCAGGAATGGTTTATCGCTATACGCCCTCAACCGATGGTTCGGCTGCTTTTACCTATGTCAGTTCCGGCGCAAGAGAATTGGTAGAATTGGCACCGGAGACGATTCTTCGAGATGCCAATGCTTTTTTCAGCTTAATTCATCCTGATGACTGGGCATCCTTTACAGATTCCGTGGCGATCGCTATTGCTAATTCACTACCTTGGGAATGGGAAGGACGGCTGATTACACCATCGGGACAACTGAAGTGGGTTCAGGGCCGTTCTCGTCCTGAGCAAACGGAATCTGGTAAAGCTTGGGATGGTCTGTTTTTTGATATTACTGATCGCAAACGCGATGAAGAAGCTTTACGCCGCAGTGAAGAACGCCTCCGCGTCAGTCAAGAACTTTCCCTTGATGCCTTTACTATTTTAGATAGCGTACGCGATCAAACCGGAGCAATCAGAGATTTTGTTTGGACTTATGTCAATCCCAAAGCAGCCGAAATTCTCAAGCATCCTGTGGAAGAACTGGTAGGAGCATATTTGCTGGAAGTGCTTCCTGGTAATCAATTTAATGCCGAGTTGTTTCAACGCTATGTCCAGGTTGTAGAAACGGGCAAAGCCCACGACATTGAATTATTCTACAATGCCGACGGGATTACGGGATGGTTCCGGAATATGGCCGTGAAGCTAGGGGATGGGGTAGCCATCTCGTTTAGCGATATTAGACGTAAGCAAACCGAGGCGGCGCTGCGCGAAAGTGAAGAACGCTTGCGATTGGCTTTAACAGCCACCAATCAGGGACTTTTCGACCTCAATGTGCAAACAGGTGATGGTGTAGTCAGCCCAGAATATGCTCAGATGCTAGGTTACGAGCCAGAACAATTTCAGGAAACCAACGCTCAATGGCGCGATCGCCTGCATCCCGATGACTTAGCATCAACTTATCAAGCCTATGAAGATTATATTGCGGGCAAAATAGATATTTATCGTGCCGAGTTCAGACTGCGAACAAAATCAGGTGCTTGGAAATGGATTCTTTCCATAGGTAAAATCGTCTCTTGGGATAGCCAGGGTCAACCTTTGCGAATGTTGGGAACCCATACGGACATTACCGAGCGTAAACTCTCCGAAGCAGAGCGAGAACGACTACTAGAAAGAGAACAAGCAGCCAGAGGAGAAGCCGAAACCGCCAACCGCATCAAAGATGAATTTTTAGCGGTGTTATCCCATGAATTGCGATCGCCTCTCAATCCCATTCTCGGTTGGTCACAGCTACTGCTGGCAGGTAAACTAGATACCACAACCAGCCAACGCGCGATCGCAACTATCGAACGCAACGCCAAACTGCAAACCCAACTAATTGACGATTTACTCGATGTCTCCCGGATTTTACGCGGTAAACTGGCTTTGCAAATTTCTCCAGTCAATATCGTGACAATTGTGGAATCTGCTTTAGAAACCGTGCGCCTAGCAGCAGAAGCAAAACATATTCAAATTCAAACAGTTTTTATAGATGATACTTTACAAGTATCTGGAGATGGGGCAAGACTACAACAAATAGTCTGGAATTTGCTGACTAATGCCGTTAAATTTACACCAGAAAATGGACAAGTTGAAATCTTTGTAGAGCAAATTGGCAACCATGCCCAAATTCAAGTAAAAGACAATGGTAAAGGTATCAGTCCAGAGTTTTTACCTTACGTTTTTGACTATTTCCGCCAAGAAGATAGCAAAACCACCCGCAGATTTGGGGGATTGGGTTTAGGTTTAGCGATAGTTCGTCATTTAACTGAACTACATGGCGGAACCATTTATGTAGATAGCCCCGGAGTTGAACAAGGAGCAACCTTTACAATTCAACTCCCACTCATATCTAGTTCCGTTTTTATTAATCAGGATGGCGAAACATCGCCACAAGTTTTCAGTTTAAAAGATATCAAAGTTTTAGTCGTTGACGATGAGCAAGATGCCCGTGAATTTGTAGCTTTTTTATTAGAGCAAGAAATGGCAACAGTCGTCATGGCTGCTTCTGGAAATGAAGCTTTAACAGCTTTAACCCAATTTCAACCCAACATCATTCTCAGCGACATCGGAATGCCAAATATGGATGGCTATATGTTGATGCAAAAAGTGAGAGCCTTACCACCAGAACAAGGCGGATTAATTAAAGCGATCGCTCTCACAGCTTATGCAGGAGAATATAACCAAAAACAGGCTCTCAAAGTCGGTTTTCAAAAGCATATTGCCAAACCCGTAGAGCCAGAAATTTTAATTAAAGCTATCTGTGAAATGATTAGGGCATAGGGCATAGGGCATAGGGCATTGGTAAGCTAAACCAAATCTAGTTTGCATAATCTGAAATTGTATATTTATTGTGGCGTTGGGCATCTTGCCCGCCCAATATATGCAAGTTAAATATGGAACAGACAGATAAATTCTTCGTAGGGGCACGGCATCCACAATCTTTTGGCATGTCCAATATCTTACAGGTGCCGTGCCCCTACAATCTGTCGCATTCTTGAAAATATTAGTGTATTGCTTTCAATAATATTCATATATAAATATGTTTTTCATCCTTGTCCCAGCATTTGAATGCAAGGAAAGGAGGTTAGCTGAATGTTCAAATACTATTACTACCTATAATAATTCAAAAACTCAATAAATTTGTAAATAACTAATGACAAATGACCAAAGACAAATGACAGCCTCAGCCAATTATCTTTAATTTCGCCGACATCCTTAGCAGTATTTTGTTACATCTTCTCCACATTCATCTACTAAGTATGACAAACACTTAAAACGCAGACCAACTACTTCTTCATAGAAGGGGTTGATTTTACACAAAGGTGGGATTTGAAAAAGTGTATGACCTAAAACTTTGACAGTTTTTTCAAAAGGGCAATGAGAGGGAATAATTGTGCATAATAGTTTAGCCAGATGAGAATTATGGATTTCGATACCATCAATTTGATATCGTATGTGATTTAATAAACTGTTATTCAATTGAGATTTATTTAGTACTTCCATTGCTCCAATTCCTCTGATTAATTTGTTGCACCTCTAAAAGTACAACTATCTTCAGAGAAAAACATCGTATAATTACTAAACTATTTTTTTATTTTTTGAAAATCAATTTTTGATTCAGTAAAATTACTGAAAGAACAGCCGCAATGTCAACACATTCCAACCAGCACCCAATTCTAACCCCAATTTTGCGATCGCCTGTACGTTGTACCCGTGAAACATTTTTTGATGTGATTGAGTTCTGGGTGGACAACAGAATCATGATTGAACTGCTAACAACAGAAATGGCAACTCAATACTTACAATTTACAACTTACCCAAAAACCAAAAAAATGTTTACAGCAGAATTGGTAGTAGCTAAAGTGTAAGTCATGTCAATAACATTGGCTGAGTTGTTAATTGATTAAATTGTCAGCATTATACTGAACTTAAAACTTCTCCTCTTAATCAAGAAGAGGAGAAGTTTATTATTTAGGAAATATCGTAAAACCTGGATGTAGTGCCCATACGTGCAATCTTTAGAATTTTTTAAGCTGGTTCTTTTATAATTCTCATCACACCGCCGTCTTGAACATGGTAAATTTGCTACTTGAAGATTAAGTAATGGGTAATTGGCAATTAGAACAAACATCCAATACTAAACTCCAAGCCAAGCATCAAACTCAACATCATTTATGGAAATTCGCGGCATTTGGCTCACCACAACAGATAGTAAAGTATTAGACGACAGAAAAAATATTGCCGAGGCGATAAAATTTCTCGCTGAAACTGGATTTAACGTTGTATTTCCTGTTGTCTGGAATCAAGGCTCAACTAATTATTCTAGCCAAGTGATGAAAGAAAAATTTGGCATAGAAATCAAAGAACGTTTTCGAGATAAAGTTAATAAAACAATTAAAGATCCTTTACAAGACCTAATTGAAGAAGCCAAAAAATTTGATATTGCGGTAATTCCTTGGTTTGAATATGGCTTTATGAGTTCTTATAAAGGAGATGGCGGAAAAATTATTCAAGCAAAACCTCAATGGGCTGCCTGTGGTGTTGATGGTAAACCCCTGGTTGTCAATGATTATTATTGGTTAAATGCCCTCGATCCCGAAGTCCAAGAATTTATATTAAGTATATTTTTAGAAGTCGTAAATAAGTATGGTGATGGCATTGCAGGCATTCAAGGAGACGATCACTTGCCTGCTTTTCCTATGGAAGGTGGTTATGATGAAAAAACTATTAAACGCTATCAAGATGAGTTTGGTCAACCACCACCACCACCACCAAAAAGAAGAAATCCTCTAGATCCAAAAGAACCACTAGATCCACTCTGGCAAAAGTCAGAATGGAGACAACAATGGCGACAATGGGTAACATGGCGAGCTGATATTCTTTCCCATTTTTTACACCGCCTCTATCGTGCAGTAATTAATGTCAACCCAGACTTAATTATTTCCATGTCTCCAAATAATTATCCTTGGTGTTATGAGAACTACCTCCAAGATTCGCAAACTTGGATTGATTGGGGATTAGTTGATTTAATTCATCCACAGATATATGACAAAGAATTGCAACTTTATCAAACAGGGATAGATAAGGTAATATCTAAACAATTTACACAACAGCAATTGCCACAATTAATTCCAGCTATTCTTTTAAAGAAAAGTACCTATAAAATTACTCCAGAATATTTAGAAACTGCCATCAAAACTAATCGTTGTCTGGGTATTCAAGGAGAAGTTCTGTTTTTCTATGAAGGTTTACGAGAAGATAATGATGCTTTAGCTAACGTTCTCAAATCTGGTGTTTACTCTCAACCAGCCGGAAAATTAGACCCAAAAGAAATTAAAAAAAATACTTTTACTCATCGACGCATTAATAATTATACAGAGATAAGTACATCACCAGAAAATATTATCAAGGTAGAATTTGATTTGGTTGAGCCATTTTCTGAAGGTTTAGCAGCCGTTAAAATGGGTTACAAATACGGCTACATTGATACCACTGGTAAACTCGTTGTCCGTATGGAATATGACAAAGCTGAACCTTTTTCAGAAGGAGTAGCTCTCGTCAAAATTGACGAAAAAGATGTCTATAGCGGCTATATTGATCAAAATGGAAAATTTATGAAGTTGCTGGCTAATTGATAGGCTATGCCAACTATCAATTTAACCCCTTTATCCATGCTATATGAAGATTAGTTTTTGTTAATCAATACCTGAGATTGCTCCTTAGCTGTTGGGAATACTAAACCTGAAAACATACAGCAGATTCGATGTTTATGAGGTACAGCAACTAATTGAAAAAAGTAATGAGAAATAAGTAGTGAGTAATAAGTAAATGTCCTATTCATTACTCATTACTCATTACTCATTACTCATGATGTACCTCACCTACTTCAAAAGTGCTGTAGGTTTATAACTCTGACTTAAGGTTTAGTTCACTACGATGCTGACTCAATCATCCTCAGAAACTTCCACTCAAGAACACAATCAACAGCTTGACAGAGAATTTATCAACTTGAAACTGATTGTAGAAGGGATTGCATCCCAAATTGGTGAAGCATTCTTTCAAGCTTGCGCCCATTATTTAGCAGAAGTACTGCAAATTCGGTATGCATTAATTGCCGAGTTTGTCAATGATAGTCAGCCCAGAGCTAGAGTTTTAGCATTTTGGGCAGGAAAAGACTTTGGTGAAAATTTTGAATATGACTTAGCAGGGACTCCTTGTGGTGTTTTGTATGAACAAGGACTGCAAATTTATCCTCAGTTGCTCCAACAACAGTTTCCAGAAGATCAAGATTTAATAACCTTGAATGCAGAGAGTTATCTGGGAATTCCGATTCTCGATCCTCAAGGTAAGCCTTTAGGACATATTGCGGGCTTGCATACTCAGCCATTAGAACATAACTATCAAGAACAGGAAGCTATTTTAAAAATATTTGCTGCTCGTTCAGCAGCAGAAATTGAGCGTCAGTTAGCTGAAAAGGCATTAAAACAGCAAAATATTTATTTACAAGCAACCTTGAAAAAGTTGCAACAAACCCAAGCGCAACTGATTCAGGCAGAAAAGATGTCAGGCTTGGGACATCTAGTTGCAGGGATTGCTCACGAAATCAATAATCCCATTGGGTTTATTCATAGCAACATTACTCATACTCAAGAGTATTTTAATACCCTGTTAGAATTGCTAGCAGCATATCAATCAGAATGTCCTCAACCATCTGCATTACTGCAAGAAAAAATTCAGGCAGCAGATTTGGAATTTATCCAAGAAGATGCTTCTAAAATGCTCAGTTCTATGCAAATTGGTAGCCATCGCATCCGTGATATTGTGCTGAGTTTACGGAATTTCTCACGATTTGATGAATCAGACAAGAAATCGGTAGACTTACATGAAGGTATTGAAAGCACTTTGCTAATTTTACAACATCGGCTGCAAGCAGAAAAACACCTACCAGAAATTACCATCATTAAGGAATATGGTAAATTACCCCAAGTCAACTGCTATGCTAGCCAAATTAATCAAGTATTCATGAATATTTTGAGCAATGCAATTGATGCTTTGAAATCTACCTTCCCCAGCATTTCATCACCAACTATTCGAGTCAAAACAGAAGCGATCGCAGATAGTAAAGCAGTCAGAATTTCAATTATAGATAATGGTGTGGGTATGGATGAAGCCACATTATCCCAAATATTTAATCCTTTTTTCACTACTAAACCCGTTGGTTCCGGTACTGGCTTAGGACTCTCCATCAGCTATCAAATTATAGTTGAGCAGCACGGTGGGAAATTAAATTGTGTATCTTCTTTAGGGCAAGGTGCTAGGTTTGTCATTGAAATTCCTGTTTAATTGGCGATGAAGTAGATGAGGGAGATGAGGGGGATGAGGTAGATGAGGAGGATGAGGAGGATGAGGTAGAATTACTTATTACCCATTACCCATTACCCATTACCCATTACCCCTTCCCCATTCCCCCTTCCCCACCTTACGCCGCCGCACAAAAAATAGGAGCAGATTTTACACCTACCCCTAAATCGGAAATATTGCGTCCAACTGCTGTGGCTACGGGCTTTAAACTATCAACCAAATTCACCATGTCTTCTAAAGACAAAGCTTGGCGTGCATCAGATACAGATTTTTCTGGTTCTGGGTGACACTCAATAATTAAGCCATCTGCGCCACAAGCTATAGCAGCCTTAGCCATAGGTGCTACTAATTCCCGTTTACCTACGGCATGGGATGGATCTACAATCACGGGTAGGTGAGTAATTTGCTTGAGAGCTGCGACTGCGCCTAAATCCAGTACATTGCGGGTGTAATTATCGAAGCTGCGGATACCTCGCTCACACAGCACCACATCCGAATTACCGTGACTCAAAATATATTCAGCAGCCATCACAAATTCTTCAATTGTCGCTGCTAGTCCGCGCTTGAGTAATATTGGCTTCCCAGCTTGTCCCAAAGCTTTGAGTAAGTCGAAGTTTTGCATATTGCGGCTACCAACTTGCAGCATATCAGCATGAGCCGCGACTACTTCAATTTGAGCAATTGACATTACTTCTGTGACGACTGGGATATTGTAACGCGATCGCACTTCTGCTAGAACCTCTAATCCTGCTTCTCCCATTCCTTGGAAAGCGTAGGGAGATGTGCGGGGTTTGTAGACACCACCGCGCAAAGCCTGTACAGGTGCAGCTGCTAACTTTTGGGCGACTGTTTCCATTTGTTCTAAGCTTTCCACTGTGCAGGGGCCACCAATAATCACTAATTCCTCACCACCGAAACTGACTGTTTCTGAGAGTTTGACAATTGTCTGATGGCTAGGATGGGATTGGGCGGCGAGTTTAGCATTAATCACGGTGAAATTCTCCTTGTATTTGGATTATGAGGTTGATGGATAACAAAAAACCCGGAATCTCATCTTGTGAGTTCCGGGTGCGTTGTGATGAATCGACATGACGCTATTTACCCGGAACTTGCTCTGGGCCAAAAGTAAAAGCTATAAAACCAGCTACCGCAATAGATCATGACGACGAAATACTCCTGAAAAAACAAAAACCGCAGAGGTTGCTCTGCGGTTCACCTGGCGGTTTCCATTAGGAAACTATTCACCGCCGGTGAACCGCCTTTTGCCAAAAATAAAAATAGGATTTGCTGCTAGAAATCATTACAGTACTTAACTAGATAATCTTTGATGTAAATTGATGTAAACCTAATATAAGAGCCACGATAACAGACACAGTTCCTTGCGTCAAGGCCCGCTCTCGTGTGAGGTTAAAAGCTGCTCGTGAAGAGAAGCGGAGACGCAGGGAAGGGGAATAACTTTCAATACTTGTCGGTGAAGGGCAAAAGGGTAAGGGGAAAAGGGGCAATAAAAACCTTTAACCCTTACCCTTTCTCCTGCACAGACGCTACGCGTAGCTTGCTTCCCCGCAGGGGTACACCTTTTTCCCAAACCAAATTCCGAGTTGCAACTCATCCCTTGGTTATGGGTTTTCCTGTCACCCACTTGTAACTATTAAGATTTAGATAAGCTGATAAATATTTTTAGGTGATGGGTATGGGAATTGCTGAAGTCTCAAAAATTTGACAATTCCGCGACTTACAAAACTGGCAAATATATTATTCTGCTATGGAGGTAATAATCAAAGGTCAGTCCTTGAGCCTTTTGAGAGCAACCCACAGGTGGCGCGCCACCCATTACAAATGTAATCACTACTATTACTTAGCCCGTAACTGCTAACTGTTGCAGCAACTCAATCACATTACTAGCCTACTTCTGTTTTATGATGCGTCGTTCCAAAATTTTAGCTACATCTTTCGACTACCAAGGAGCTTACCCCTGCCCAGTCTGTCGAGTTGGTAAAATTGCTCGTATGCCATTGATGGAAGCTATGGCTTGTGACTTCTGCCAAGAAATTTTTACTGTCAATTTAGAACAGCAGCAACTGAAAATGCCTTCTAGACAACCGCCATTGATTTGGCGTTGGAATGGTTTTAGTTGGACAGAAGCTCAATTAGAAGGTGTGGAACTCGGTTGGGGCTATGGGCTAGCTGCGATCGCATTTATTTTCCTACCTACCACTTTAATTGGCATCGTCGCTTACAATTTTCCCCCCACTCCCCATGAATTTATTACCTGGCTGCCATATATCTGGACTATATTAACTTTTTTGTTACATTTAGCAATTATTCTTTGGATTTGTATTGAGGTTTATCAAATTCCAATTGCCGCATATTTAAGAGCTATAAATCGTTGGCGAAATGGATAAATGGACAAATAGACAGATGGAGAAAAATGAATAATAACTATCGACTCCTAACTATCTAATTTTGCCAATAATTAAGTAACCATTAATGAACTGCGGACAGCAAAACGAAAGAAAATTTATTGTCTATACTCAAAAGTCAAGGTTCAAATAGATTTCTTAATGAACAGACTTTGAATTGTTTATCTGCGTTGTCTTCCTTCTACTTGCCAATTTTCAGTACCTAATACCTATTTATCAGTCAGTTGATTGCGGTAAAATCCTACAACCAAGGCTGAAAATTTTGCTTTTCTAGTCCTTAGGCCATAGTCCCTACTTATTAAATCAGCCATTATGAAGTATTTACACCCAGACAGATGAAGAATTATGATATTGCCTCTAGGTGTAACCAGTTCATAGTGGCCGATTAATAGCCCTTAAGCTAAGAGAAAGGTTATTTATGGACTGAGTTAGTCACTCTTGGCTTGTATAATAACCTATGTGAAAGTTTTTTCTGTGGGACTTGGCTATACAAGTAGTTGCTACAGAAATCCCCAGTCTCTCATCTCAAATTTAGAGAAAGGGTAAATTTGGCTTGCTATGAACTTAAGCCCATAATCAGCAGCCAGTATTCTATCTAGTGAGATTATCTACAATCATAGGAGCGTCGCTAAGAATTTATTGTCCAGTCAAGCAACAAAAAATTTGTTACCATTTTTAGACAATGTTAAAAGAGCAAATCATTAAGCACAAAAATAAAGGGCAGGTGGCTTTTACAATTACTAAAGCACCTGATAAAATTCCTCTACTTTATTAGAGAGAGTATTTTAATACGCTATCTTAAATTAGATGAGATATAAAATATTCGTAAAAAGTCGAAATTTAATAAATAATTAAGCCAACAGACGGATGCATCACTAATTATTAACTTGATTGTCCATAAAAACACCCTATGAGCGAGTTGGAGCGGTATTATAGAGTCTTGGAATTAGAGCCTGGAGCAACACTTGAAGAAGTAAACCAGGCTTATAAAGATTTGGTTTTTGTATGGCATCCCGATCGCATTCCCCAAGACAATCTCCGTTTACAACAAAAGGCGCAAGATAAGCTAAAAGCGATTAACGAAGCGCGTGATAAATTGCGTTCTATCAAAGTTAAGCATCAACCAACAACATACTCACAGCCGCATCAGCATCAACCGACAACATACTCAACGCCACATCCGTCACATCCGCCACATCCGCCTCAACCGAAAAAGTCACCGCCAACTAGCTATGAGCCATCATCTAAAAATACAGATTTGAGTGGCAAAGATTTTAGTCGAGCCAACTTGAGCAACAAAGATTTATCGGGGAGAAACCTGAGTTTTGCCAACTTGAGCGGTGCAAACCTCAGCGATACATTTATGCACAAAGTGAATCTCAGAGGTGCAGATTTATCGGAAGCCAATTTATTTAGAGCTAACCTCTTATTAGCAGATATGAGAGAAGCAAATTTACGTTCAGCCAACTTAATTGGAGCAGATTTGAGTGGCGCTGATTTGCGAGGCGCTGACTTAACAGGAGCGCGGATTCGCTCAGGCGATCGCCTTTTGGTTAAATTAATAGGAGCCAACCTCGCCGGCGCTATTATGCCTGATGGTTCTATTCATCATTAAAGTTGGGGCATAGGGCATAGGGCATGGGGCATGGGGCATGGGGCATAGGGCATAGGTAATTCCCAATTCCCCCCTCATCCCCCTCATCCCCCTCATCTCCCTCATCCCCCTCATCTCCCTCATCCCCAATCCCTTTTTCATCAAAAAACTTTGCCTGCAATGTGGGAAACTTGGCAATAGTTATCAAAAAATCCATTTAAGATGAGTACCAACATTTCTGACATTGCAGTCAAAACCATCAACGGTGAGGATAAGCTACTGAGTGAGTATGCTGGCAAAGTACTCTTAATTGTGAATGTGGCTTCCTACTGTGGTTACACGTCTCAATATGAGGGATTAGAAAGATTGAACCGAGAGTATAAAGACGCTGGCTTAAGGATTCTGGCGTTTCCTAGCAATGACTTTGGCGCACAGGAGCCGGGCAGCAACGAAGAAATTGTACAATTCTGTACGAGCAAGTACGGAGTTAGTTTTGAACTGTTCGATAAAGTTCATGCTAAAGATTCGGAACAGCACCCACTTTATACCCGGCTCACCAATGCAGTTGAGCCTACGGGGCCTGTTGCTTGGAATTTTGAAAAATTTTTAGTGAATAAGCAAGGTGAAGTTGTAGCTCGTTTTAAAAGCAGCGTCAAACCATATTCACCTGAATTAATTGCCACAATTGAAAGCGAATTAGCAAAATAGTTATCTAGACGAATTTGTTTTGAGAAATCATGAACATTGCAATCATTGGTTGTGGTTATGTAGGTTCTGCAGTTGCTCAATATTGGCGGCAAAAAATGAATTTTGTAGTGACTGCAACCACAACTACACCAACACGTGTATCCTCATTAGAACAAGTAGCCCAAAAAGTTGTCGTAGTTAAAGGTAATGATGCAGATGGGCTAAAAAAAGTATTAGAAAATCAAGATGTAGTGCTGTTAAGTGTGGGTGCAAAAGGTGCTGATTTTTATGAAGAAGCTTATTTACAAACTGCCAAAACTTTAGCCTCTATTTTGCCAGCATTTCCAAATGTACGGCAACTCATCTACACAGGTAGTTATTCTGTGTATGGTGACAAAAATGGTGAGTTTGTAGATGAAGAAACTACAGCTAACCCTAGCACTACCAACGGTAGAATTATGAAGGAAACCGAAGATGTTTTGCTATCAGCAGCTAGCGAACATCTGAGAGTTTGTATTTTACGCTTAGGCGGCATTTATGGCCCAGGTAGAGAACTAATCAAAATATTTGGTCGCCTTGCTGGTACTAGTCGTCCTGGTAATGGTGATGATGTCGCCAATTGGATTCATCTGGATGATATTGTGGGTGTGATTGAGTTTGCGCGCCAACACAATTGGCAAGGAATTTATAATGTAGTTGACGATGCACATCTCAGTAGCCGTGAATTCTTTGATAATGTGTTAAAAACACACAATTTACCGCCGATTAATTGGGATGCTTCGCTTCCAAGTAACCGTCCCTATAATGCTTGGGTATCAAATCAAAAAATTAAGGATGCTGGATATCAATTGATTCATCCACAAATGATATTTAAGTAAATATTTGATTCGAGATATAGTAGGATGCGTTAATAACGCATCCTACTATTAGGATTCATATTTGATTTCTGAACTAGACGTAGGGTGTGTTGTCGCGTAGCGCAACGCACCAAAGCTGAGAATACGGTGCGTTACACTTCGTGATAACACACCCTACACATACTTAGATTTTTCAATAATCAAATCGGATTCCTATACAAACGCATTCTACTGATTTTTATCCTCATCGCCCAGCATTTTCAATAATCTTCTGGCAGCTAACACACCTACAACTCCAGCACCTACTAATTCTGCTGCTTGTAAAACTTTTTTACCGACATCTTGATTGTTTAAGTGATGGTGAAAAATCTCATCATGCACCCATTCTTCAGTAGCTTTAAAGTCATGAATTGGTGTTGGTAATAATGTTAAATAAGTGCTTTGACGAATTAAGTGCGCGGGTTCGCCTGCAACTTCAAAAACATTGAAAAGGTTAGCAGCAGCATCATTTAACCCCAACTTTAAGAGAGTTCCCCGGATATTCACTTTCACAGGTTTCAGTTCTTCTCCGAGAGCGATCGCTTTTAAATTTTTGGCAATAGTTGCACCTTGTTGATAAGCGACTTGGGCTGTAGGTGGTAGGGAATTTCCCTGAACTGCTACACAATCACCACCCGCGAAGACTTCGGGAAAGTCGAGCAGTTGCATTGTAGGCGTAACGAGGGGGTGATTATGGCGATCGCGGTGTTCTTTGGGAATGGGTAAGTCTTGAATTAATGGATTGTTTGAGGTTCCGGCTGTCCAGATTGTGGTGTAGGTTGGTAAAGTTTGAACTTGCTCGTTAGTTTTATATTCAACAGAGTTGGAGTCCACCGCAGTAGCTTCAGCACCCCTAAGAATTTCGATTGGTACAGTGCGTTTTTGTAATTCTTGTTCGGCGTTGTGACGGAGTGGATCGTTAATATCGCCGTCGAGAATTTTTTCACCATGATTGAGCAGAACCACACGGATTTCCTGAGGATTTCCCCCTAAAGCGCTATACCAAAGTGGGAGAAAATCTGCCAAAGTTGCGGCCATTTCTACACCGGAAGCACCACCACCAACTATCACTACAGTTAGCAATTTTCGGCGTTGTTCTGCATCTTCAGTTTGCAAGGCTCTTTGTAAACAATCACGCAAATGTTTATCGAGTGCGATCGCATCTGCTTGTGTCCAAAATGGGAAAGCATTTGCTTTCGCACCCTTAACCTGATGATAGCCAGTCACACTACCCAAAGCTAAGACTAAATTACTGTAGCTATAGGAATTTCCCGAAACTAATTTTACTTCTCGTTGCTGCAAGTCTATAGAATCGACGGTATCTTGAACAAAAATTACCCCACTACCTTGAAGTAATTCCGAAAAGCGGGGTACTACTTGAAAACTATCCATCTCGCCATCAAAATATTCATAAAGTAAGGGCTTAAAACAAAAGCGTTCATTTTTATCAATTAATATCACAGAGCGAGGATAATGCTCGTGAGCTAAATGTAAGGCTGTAAATAAACCTGTAAAGCCACCACCTAGAATCACAGTTTGATACACTTGGCTGCTCATAAAATCTCCTATCTTGCAAAAGTTTTAGATAGTTAAATTGCTATTTTTTTCACGCCTAATCTGCTGAGTTAAATGAAGTACGCGGGTAGGAGCACGGCACTGCCGTGCCCTTACAAGTATTTGTTCCTCACCAACTTTTAATCTGCTGTATCTGCGTTTATCTGCGTTTATCTTCTTCCATCTGCGGTTAATTATTTATTCTCGTACCCCCCCCAATATTTCAACCGCTATAAATAGTTATTTGTATTGACAAATAACTCATGAAATATTCGCTTAGAGAAATAAGAAAAAGGCTATTAAACCCAAGCTGAGAATAACAGCTAGCAAAATCGCATATTCAACTCTGCGACTAAAAAAGCCCACCGCAGCAACTAGTGCGATCGCCAGCCCAATAATCCCCACATACTGCCCTTTTTGCAGATTTTTGGCAATGAGCGGGTCTTGTGCTGTACCTGGTGATGGGGTTTCTTGAATTGTTTTAGGTGCAAGCTCTGAGCCTGGTAATTGTTGTAATAACAAGTTCATTGAATACTCCTGAAAAACATCGATTTTCCGAATGATTTTATGCTTGACAAATGTAGAGCATAAAAAATAAAAACACTCATACTGCTTCATTGGAAAAATGATACGCATAGGCAAGCAGATGAAGTAATTTGTAGCAGTCAGTTATTGAATTGGTATCATACAACATCAACAAAATACTGAAATAATACCAATTCAAATAATGTTTACAACAGATAAATTCTTTGTAGGGGCACGGCACCAGTAAGATATTTAATATGCCAAAATATTGTGGATGCCGTGCCCCTACCTATCTGTCGCGTTCTTGTTTCAAAATGGTATAAAGTAGCTGAATTGACACTGAAATTACCTTTGCTATAGTTACCACAATCAAAGAACAAACAAGCATAATTATTTGAAGAACAAATCAGGATTTGTACCCTGTTGAAGTAATTTTGCAGCAGTAACATGAATGCCAAACTCTTCTCCTAATTGCGCCCCTAATGTTCCGTGAACATATAAAATGCCGAGGATGACAATTCCTAGTAACAAGTAACTCCACTGCACCTGTCTTGGTGAATCTTTGCGCCAACGGTAGCGTTGTAAGCCTCGCCACACAGCCATTCCCACCATAGTTGCTAACAACAACACACCACCTAAACCATGTAACAGCATTGTCAAAGGAGCGCTCAAACCCCAAGCACTCTTTTCGTTAACTGGTGGGTTTGCTAACAATAGCTCAAAAAATCCCGCCGCCACAGTGAAAAAAGTTACAGTCGCCGCCGCTAGGAGATTGTACCAACCGACATCAAACAGACCCGCACGGATAGCAGGAAGACCTAAAAATTTAAAAATCGGTTTTTCTATAGGAAAAAGTGTGGCTGCAATATCAAAGAGGATGGCAATAATAAATAAACCCAATGTTAGATGCACTAGTTGGGGATGCAGAGGAATTTCGTAGGGTAGTCCGTTAGCAGTGAGTTTTAATCCCAACTGATCGATAAGCTGCGAGTTCATCCCGAGACTCCCCGCTTCATGGCTTCCACAACTGGCTCTACATGAAAGCCATACACCCAAAACAGCTTGCTTCCTAAATACACTTGCAAGAACATCAAACAAATTAAAAATGTTGCTGCACCGAGATAAGCTGGTGGTATTTTTTGGGTACGGCGGTTGCGAATTACTAACCGCCAAGCTGCGATCGCCACTACAATGGCCGCTAACGACCAACCCATGATTATATGAAAATTCAGCGTTGGTTGAGCAGCTGCGTAAATATTAGCTAAACCCGCTTCAAACTGACCAAATATGACCGCCATAAAAATAGCGATCGCAGCCACAAACATATTCCAGAAACTCACCTCCAATAAACGCACGTTGCGGGTGAAATAGCCCACAACATCGCAGAAAAACGAGAAAAACACCATCGCTATCACAAAGTGAACAATGATGGGATGTAGAGGATCGGGGTACGGGAGATTCTGACTATTGAGAGGTAAAGCAGACATCACTTTTTCCTTGGCATATTCAGCGCTGTGATTACTGAAAGTTAGTAAACAAGTGCTTGAGCAAAATTAAAGTTCCAGGTGAAGGCAAAGGAATAGAGGATGTGTAATTAATTTTATTGAGGTAATTACCGCATTCAGTATTGGCTATTTAAGAAATTTAAATTATGCAATACTGTCAAAAATATATAATTACTAAAATAATTGATATATAAAATACAGGTATAAAACTACTATCTTAGGGATGATTTACAGCTTAATCAGTGTTGGTTTTTTATGAAATTATAAAATTTTATTATCAAAATTACTATATAGATTAATATATGCATTTCCATATCAGCGAACTTTGTAGTCAGTCATGCCCACAATATCAGGTCTTTGATTTAATTTTTACTTAGCAAAAGCTTGTCCGTAAATCAGTTCGCATTCACAAGTAACAATCATTTCCTACTGCAGCAAGATGCATTATAAGTCTTTATAGAAAATCCACTCATGTTATGTAATTTACTATTTCTTTAGATAGATATAAACCACCAGTACCAATCCATATCATGGGGATGAAATCCAAAATACGATAGCTGCTCATTATACCAACCTCAAATTTTAGCATCTATAAATAACGGAATTTCAATGACGAACTCTGCCCCTTTGCCTGGTGCTGAAATGCATTTCAAGGAACCTTTGTGTGTGTTGACAATAATTTGATAACTAATAGATAATCCCAAACCTGTTCCCTTTCCAACTTCTTTAGTTGTAAAAAACGGGTCAAACAATTGTCTCTGAATCTCTTCATCTATCCCTTGCCCATTATCTTTAATACTAATGACAACTACATTTTCATGTAACAAATGCGTGCGAATTTCAATAATACGGTCATCTTTTGAACTATGATTTTCTAAAATATCAATAGCATTGCTCAAAATATTCATAAATACTTGATTTAACTGGTCTGGATAGCATTCCACATTGGGTAATTCACCATAGTGTTTGATAACTTGAATACCAGAATTATCCTGTTGAGGGTTCAGTCGATATTGCAGGAGTAACAAAGTACTATCAATACCATCATGAATATCTACAGATTTTATTTCTGCTTCATCAAGACGTGAAAAATTACGCAGTGCCAAGACAATTTTATGAATACGTCTTGCACCTCTTTGCATCGACTCTAAAAGGTTTGGGATATCATTAACTACAAATTCTAAATCGTATTGTTGATTCAGAGCTTGAATTTCAGCATCCATCTGAAGGTAACGTTGCTGATAAATTTCATTAATAGCTACAAGGGCTTGAAAATATTCACCGAGATAAGAGAGGTTAGCCAAAATAAAATTTACAGGATTATTAATTTCATGGGCAATACCAGCCACTAGCTGTCCTAGGCTAGACATCTTTTCAGCGAGGAGCAATTGAGGTGCTTGCTGAAGCTTTTGTGTGATCTGCTCGAGATTTTGAGTTTGTTGTTTTAAATGATTTTCTGAGTTTCTTAGTTCTTTTTCTATCAGTAATTGCTCTGACATTTGAAGATTCAAGGGACGGTAAAGGAAAAAATATAACGATGGTGTAATGAGGATTGTCAGTAGCGTAGAATCTAAAAAAGTCTCAAGCAAATCCGGTATTTTTGGTAAAACCAGGAATAGTAACATCACAAATGTCTCGGCGCAGAATATTGATAATGCCATCCTGCTCAAGAAAAACCAAGGAGATTTTTGCATTTTGCATATCTAAGTAGATTTATTAATAAGATGCCCAAATCTACCGAGGAATTATATGATAAAAATGATTTTTCAGTGAATATCTAAACGTATGGCAGCAAATTATACAGAGTTTTACACTTGGCACAATTATCGCTGTGCTTACGAAGTTCATCAACCTAATAATGTAAATTCTGCAGGTATTCCTTTACTATTAATTCATCCCATAGGTGTGGGCTTATCACGGCAGTTTTGGCAAAGATTTTGTCGTGAATGGTATCAAGCAGGGCATCGTAATCCTATTTATGATCCTGATTTATTAGGATGTGGTGAAAGTGATATGCCTCACGTCGCCTATACTCCTAGCGATTGGGCGGAACAATTGCATTATTTCTTAAAAAATGTTGTGCAAACACCTGTAATTGTCATAGTGCAAGGTGCTTTATTAAGTAGTGCAATTAAATTAGTGCAAATAGAACCAAACTTGATTGACTCCCTAGTATTTGCTAGTCCTCCAGCTTGGCCGATTATGACGAAAGAATCACCAGTTTGGCAGCAAAAGCTAGCTTGGAATCTCTTTGATTCACCGTTGGGTAATGCTTTTTATCGCTATGCACGCACTCCCAAATTTTTGCGTTCTTTTTCCACTCGTCAACTATTTGCTAGTAGTGAGACAGCCGATCAAGAATGGTTAAATACTTTAGTTCAAGGTGCAGAAAATAGCGCCAATCGCTATGCAGTATTTTCTTTTTTAGCTGGGTTTTGGCGACAGGATTATAGTCATGATATCGCTGCTATTAAACAACCAGTGTTAGTAGTTGTTGGAGACAAAGCATCAAATATTAGCAAAGAAGGGCAAACAGAAACACCAGACGAACGTTTAGCTAACTACCTTGCTTATTTACCTCAAGGACAAGGAGCTAAATTGCCTGGACGCAATGTCCTACCCTATGAATCTACAGCAGAATTTGTAACTGCGATCGCACCTTTTATTCACTCTAGAGCTTAGAGGCTATTCCCTGGCTTTTACTACTCAGGAAAGTTGTTAATAAGTTGACAATTATACTAGTATATCCCGGCAGAAATGTAATCTCATGCACAACAGGAGAAAAGCTAAGAATATCAGCCTTTTGACTGTTGAAATTCTCAATAAATTGATTATCTAAGGAGGCCTGATGCTGTCCAATCGCCGTGGTCAACGAGTTCCTAATGTTACGTTTCGTACTCGTAAAAACAACCAATGGGTAAATATAACCACTAATGACCTGTTTGCCGATAAGACAGTGATTGTCTTCTCCTTACCAGGCGCTTTTACACCCACTTGTTCTTCTACCCACCTACCTGGTTATAACCAGTTGGCTAATGTATTTAAAGAAAATGGCGTGGATGATATTGTTTGTATTTCCGTCAATGATGCCTTTGTCATGAATGAATGGGCTAAAGACCAAGAAGCCACTAATATTACTTTGATACCTGATGGTAACGGAGAATTTACCGAAGGTATGGGAATGCTAGTAGATAAAACAGAACTGGGCTTTGGTAAACGTTCATGGCGCTATTCTATGCTTGTCAAAAATGGTGTAATTGACAACATGTTCATTGAACCGGAAGAGCCAGGCGATCCCTTTAAGGTATCCGACGCTGAGACAATGCTGCGATACATTAACCCTGAAGCTGTAAAACCGAAGCTAGTTTCTCTGTTTACTAAAGTAGGTTGTCCTTACTGCGCCCGTGCAAAAGAATTGCTCAAAGAGCATCATTTGGATTATGAAGAAATTGTTCTAGGTAAGGATGTTACTACGAACTCTTTAAAAGCAATTACAGGTGCAACAACAGTTCCCCAAGTATTTATTGATGGGCAACTTATTGGTGGTTCTGAGGCTTTAGCATCTTACTTTGGCGGAAGATAGATTTTTTGATTATTTCAAGTTCAGCGTTGCTTCTCAAAAAGCAGCGCTTTTTTATCAAAATTAAATTCTTATTGTATGGTAGATCTCATTCTTACTTCACTTTCTCCTGTTCTCGCAATTACTGTTTTTAGTAATGAGCCAAAAATCCGCCAACCCGTTAAACCAAGACTTGCGTGTCGAGTTGCTAGGTGTTCGCGTAAAATAACACCCTCAGAGCCAAAAATTATCTGTCTGTTTTTTGTATTGCCAAGATTTTTAGCAAATTCTTGGACAATTTCAATAGCAGTTTGGTCATGTGAGTGGTGTTGTAGTTTTTCCTCTAGCTCTTTTAGTTTTTCCAGCATTTAAATCAAAGTTAGATGTCTTGACTGTTATTTTTCTAATTGAGCTAGAGATTCAGCTTTGATCAAACGTTCCAACTCTTCAGGATCTGTTATTACTTCATCGTTCTCATCCAATTCGCTAATCTCAATTTTTAATGGCTCAAACTTTTGACGTGTGGGAAGTGTCGGTAAGCTACCTAACAAACTGACACTTTCAAGTAATACATTGATAGTTTCTGCGTCTTCTGGATGTTTTTTTACAGCACGAGCCGCACTGACAACGACTCTTAATCCACCTTGTAAGCGTTCTACATCACGAGCAAGACCATAGAGCATTTGAAAATCGCTTTCCTCCAAAATCCGATATTGTCCTGTTTTTGTCTGAAAAATACCTACAATACCGTTTTTGACAGATTCTAGAGCTTTAGCACCTTCTTGACGAAACTTTTCAAAAGACCTCCAAGTTGGGCCAGCTTGTAGTCTAAATTGTTTTTGTTCTTCTGTTCTTCCTAATAAATTCATACAAAATCTAACCCCCTCAAAGGCAGAAATCTACATGAATGCTTGAAATTCCAAAGCCCATAAAAACAACTGGACATTGTTTTTATCACTTATAGGCACTTATGTATAGATAAATTATATGATAACCAACGAAAACCCAACGAAAAAACAACGCCTTTTTTGTCAGCTTGTTCGCATTTCCATTTTTAAGCGTGCTTTATTGCGTTGTGTATAGATTTTTCTGTTATGGTTTAAAGAAATGTAAAATTTAATTACGGCATTGCAAGAATAAGCTTGCAATGATAGTAAATATATGAGCCAGTCAGAAGAGACTACAGCCCAAAATCCTTTTTTGACTAACCACGATCGCAGAGCGATTCATCTAGCTGGCTCAATTCAACCTCATGGTGTCCTACTGGCACTGAATTCCCAGTTAGAGATTCTGCAAGTTAGTAACAATACACAGCAATACTTTGGCAAAGCTACCCAAGATTTGCTGGGTCAATCTTTAGACAGCTTATTTGAGGAACGACAAGTTGCAGTTATCAAGCAGTGTTGGGAAAAGAATATTGGTAGTGTCAGCAGTTATAAAGTAGCAATCATCACCAATCATCAAGAACAATTCTTTGATTGCATTGTCCACCGCACAGCAGATGTTTTGATTGTGGAATTGGAAGCGATGTCTACGACGGGCTACGCCTACGCATCTAATTCCGAAATC
The DNA here is from genome assembly GCF_025677855.1 of Tolypothrix sp. PCC 7601. NCBI lineage: Bacteria > Bacillati > Cyanobacteriota > Cyanophyceae > Nostocales > Tolypothrichaceae > Tolypothrix > Tolypothrix sp. PCC 7601. Next base: position 8,471,377 of record NZ_CP064879.1, on the reverse strand, counting down.
AGTTTCTTGAGTTTTCATGCTGTGGTGAGTGATGCGATCGCCCAAATGCAAAGCACTGCTAATCTGGTAGAATTCTTAGATTTAGTGGTGACAGAACTCCGCAAAATCACAGAGTTTGACCGAGTCATGGCGTATCAATTTGATGAGCAAGGGTCTGGTGCTGTAGTTGCGGAAGCCAAACGGGAGGATTTACCACCATATTTAGGGCTACATTATCCCGAAACAGATATTCCTATCGAGAGTCGAGAGTTATATACTCGCTGCAAACTGCGATTTATTCCAGATTTCAATGCTCAAGCAGTTAACCTCGTACCTATAAATCATCCCATAACCCACCAACCTCTAGATTTAAGCTTGTCTGTACTCAGGGGTGTGGATGCTTGCTGTGTGGAATTTCATCAAAATATGGGTGTGAGGGCGTTATTGGTAATCTCGCTGATGCAGGAAGGGAAGCTTTGGGGCTTAATATCTTGCCATCATCACACGCCCAAGCATCTGGCTTACGAAGTGCGAAAAATCTGCGAATTTCTCGGACAAATTGTCTCTTCAGAGTTAGCACACAAAGTTAGTTATTCGGAATGGGATTATGAGGTGAAGCTAAAAGCCCTCCAGTCTGAATTATTAGCTTCCATTTCCCAAGCTGATAACTTTATCGATGCTTTGATTAAACCAGAAATCCGCTTGCTGGATGTTGTCAGTGCTGCTGGTGCCGCAGTTTGTTTGGATAATGAAATTACGCTGGTGGGTGCAACACCCAATCTTGAGCAAGTTCAGGCTTTAATTGAATGGGCAGATACTCAGGTAAGGGAAAATTTATTTTATACCGATTCTTTAGCCAAGCTTTACCCCGATGGGATTGTCTTTAAAGATACTGCTAGCGGCTTGTTGTTGCTGCGGATTTCGCAAGTGCGGCGCTATTATATTCTCTGGTTTCGCCCGGAAGTGATGCAAACGGTGAATTGGGCAGGAAACCCCAATGAATCTATTTACCTTGATGTTGATGGTAATGTTACCTTAGGGCCGCGAAAATCCTTTGCCAAATGGCAGGAGACGGTGCAATTAACGTCCCTAGCTTGGAAAAAATCTGAACTGGATAGTGCGATCGCTCTCAGAAATGCGATCGTGGGGATTGTACTTTCTAAAGCCGATGAGTTAGCCAAAATTAACCTAGAGTTGGAACGCAGTAACCGTGAACTCAGTTCCTTTGCTTACGCTGCGTCTCACGATTTAAAGGAACCTTTGCGGGGTATCTATAATTACTCAACTGTGCTAATAGAAGACTATGCCCATGTACTGGATGCTGAGGGGATTGAATACATAGAAACAGTAGTCACCTTATCTGTCAGAATGGAAGCGCTGATTAATGCTTTGCTGCGACTGGCACAATTAGGAAAAGCACAATTACGTGCCAAAGCTACTGATATTAATGAATTAATCACCCAAGTAATTGATATCTTTTATGCCAGTCGCCAATACTCTCAGGTTTTGGATATTCGCATTCCTCGACCTTTACCAACAATTTCCTGTGATGCTGTGTTGGTAAACGAAGTTTTTAGTAACTTGGTTGGCAATGCGCTGAAATACAACGATAAACCAGAACAATGGGTAGAGATTGGCTATCTAGACGCTGCACAACAACAGACAGGCGAAAATTCTGCACCTGTATTTTACGTGCGCGATAACGGCATTGGCATTCCCGATCATCATCGAGAAACTATCTTCCGCTTGTTTAAGCGCCTCCATTCCCAAGAAAAATTCGGGGGAGGTGTTGGTGCAGGATTAGCGATTGTCAAGAAAATTATTGAGCTGCACAATGGGCAAATTTGGCTTGAGTCTACTGTTGGCCTTGGCTCAACGTTTTATTTTACGCTGGAATAGTTTAAGATAAGTAACAAAAATCTCTTTTAATGATTACATTTTGTTAAGACAACTGATGACAACGAAACTTCATGAACCTCTGCTCGTGGTTGAGGACAGCAATGAAGATTTTAGGATGCTGCAACGGTTAATGCGACGCATGGCTGTGCAAAACCCTATCTATCGCTGTACCAATGGAGACGAGGTCTTAGATTTACTTTATCAAGAGGGCAACAATGAAAAATCTTCTGTGGGTATTAAACCTTCTGTGATCCTGCTTGACCTCAATTTACCGGGGATTGATGGTCGTGACATTTTGGAAAGGCTTAAGCAAGACACCTGTTTTAAAGAAATCCCGATTGTGGTTTTCACTACTTCATCAAATCCTAAGGATATTGAATTGTGTTACCAAAAAGGCGCAAATGGTTATCTTGTTAAGCCGATGGATGCACAAGAACTCCAAAAGACAATTCAAGCGTTTGTCGCTTATTGGCTAGAGGCTAATACTCCGCCAGTCTGAGAGTAGCTTTGTGTATATTCGATAGCTGAAATACTAGATAGCAACTCCGGATGCGGAACAGGATACAGCAGCAAATTGTATCCGTCGGTGAGTGCTGGCGTTGAATATTCACACTGGATGGCTGTTCTCAGTGTGTCTAAATTTCTATGTCTGCGCGATCGCTTGGCTCTTCGCGTCACGTTTTTTCCCCCTCTCAGTGGCTATTTCTAGGATTTACCCACTAGTTGCTGACAACTAAATGCTGATAACTAAATACTGGAGTGATGTTTCCGGCAAGTTAGCCGATCGCTTTAAGTTTTTTCAACAAATTTTAGATTTTATTTATATTTATTTTAGATTATTTTTAGAATTATGCAATAGCTAATCACCTAGTTCCCAAAAACTCTATTAATCTCCCAGATCCTCATACTTTTATGTTGGACACCTCGACGCTACTGATCATTGATGATTGTGCAGCGGATCGGAAAATCTATCGTCGATATCTTTTACAAGATCCCTATCAGTCCTACCAAATTTTAGAGGCAGACTGTGCAGAAAGCGGCTTGGCATTATGTCAAGAATTTGGCTGTGATGTGATTCTGCTGGATTTTTGCCTGCCTGATATGAGTGGCTTGGATTTTTTTGATAAGTTAAAACAGACAATACTGGATACTTGCGTATCAGTAATTATGCTGACTGGACGCGGAGATGAAGAAGTAGCCGTTCAAGCCATGAAACAGGGTGCTCAAGATTATTTAGTCAAGCAATACCTCAAACCAGAGGTACTGCAACTAGCTGTCCGTAATGCCACCAAGCAATCTTATTTACAAGCCCAACTCTACAAACATCGAGAACGACAGCGTTTAATAGCCACAACAGCGCTGCGAATTCGCCAGTCTCTTGACTTAGAGCAGATTTTAAACACAGCAGTAGTAGAAGTACAGCAGTTGCTCAAATGCGATCGCGTCATGGTTTATCAGTTCACCTCCGAAATTGAGGGTAAAACTGTAGCTTGCTCCATTGAGTGTTGTAGAGGTCTCCAAGCATACAATAACATCCAAAATGTCTGTAATCGGGTGGGGGGTGAAAACCAACATTGGGGATGTAAATTACCCATGTCTGATTTCTACAATGCTGGCTGGAGTAATTTTTATTTGCAGTTGTTAGAACAATTTAAAAACGAGGAAAATTTAGTAGCTCCTATTCATTTAAGTAACAACGATCAGCAAGAAGATCAGCTTTGGGGCCTATTGATTGCTCACCACAGTTCCGGAGAGCGGGGTTGGCAAGCTGATGAAGTAGAAATGCTCAATGAATTATCGGTACAATTAGCGATCGCAATTCAACAAGCAGAATTACTCGCCCAAACTCAAGCCGCCCTAGCCAAAGAAAAACAACTCAATGCATTTAAATCTCAAATTGTCGCCACAGTTTCCCACGAATATCGCACCCCATTAACTTCGATTTTGGCAGCAGCATCGACTGTGATTAAACATGGCCAGCATTTAGACGATCCTAAAAAACAGAAGTTATTAGGAATCATTGAACAAAAAGCTAGGTCTATGGCCAAACTGGTGGATAATATGCTGATGGTCAACCAAATCGAACTGGACAAAACCAGATTTCAGCCCGTACCCCTAAATCTGCTGCAATTTTTCAGTGATTTGATGGAACAAGAGCAAGAACTAATTAGCGATCGCCATGAATTAATTTTTCATAGCAGTGGAAATTACCAAGATTTTTGGGGCGATCGCGGACTGTTGCAGCAAATATTTGTGAATTTAATGTCCAATGCAGTTAAGTATTCTCCCCAAGGGGGTAGTGTAGAAGTTGACTTAATGGGAAAAGAATCAGAAGTGGTGTTTTCCATCACAGACCAGGGCATTGGCATACCAATAGCAGATCAAGAACACTTATTTCAATCCTTTGGTCGGGGAAGTAACGTCGGGACAATTCCCGGTACAGGTTTAGGATTAGCGATCGCTAAATCTTGCGTGGAGTTACATGGCGGAAAGATTACATTATCCAGTCAAGTTGATCAAGGAACTACTGTGACAGTCACCTTACCCAAGCAACATAGAGCTTATTATGCCAAACACTGTTAGCGAGAATTGGAATCCTTCAAACTAAAGCGAAATTCCTGACTATAAATCTTTTTACCAATTTCAATCTTGTTAGCAAAATATCAATCATTTCTAGGGACACCAGATTTTTTGCCCTACCTCATCACCAAAAGAGGCTACAAAAAACAAATGAATATATAATTGATCGGTTCAATGAAATCCTAGCTTTATGGAACCATAACCAAAAAAGCAGAATCTATAAATGCCGTTATGTATGCCAGGGTAAAAGCATCAACATAACTAATTTATAGAGTTAGGTTTCATGGACTTTAAACACCAACATTATTCCAAAGCATGACTACAATGTCTAAACTTTACTATAACGCTGAACATGACTCTGTTCCTGATGGATTAGCAGAAGACTTCGCCTTAAAACTACAAGGTGGAGATATTGTCACCTCTAATTATTTAGTTGTCCTCGCAGCTAAAGTTTTGGCAAAAGAGAAAAGAATTAATCCATTTACTCTAGTCTGGTTAGATGGCAATGAATATCCTTGCTCAGATAATGGCATGATTGAAAATGAGCCTTATTTCGATAAATATACAGAATTATTGCAAAGGTTGAGTGCAAGCTAAACAAGTAATAATAACAGTTACAACAAAGGCTATTTGACAAGCTTTAAAGATGTGATTCTTAGCATGGTGGAGAGTCACATCTTTTAGTTGCTCAATTATGTGATGAAATTTAAAACTTTTTATTCTCTCTGCATCTGTGCATAATACCAATTTGCAAAAATAATGCCACAGACTCTAGGGGCAAGGCACTACCTTGCCCTCTAAAGATATTAATGTGTCGCCAACATTATTGGAATTAGTATTAAGATAAATCATCCCCCATTGATGCAACGCCAAAATAAATTATGCAGATTGTTGCGCCACAACTCCCACAGTGGCGTGATAAATAGCCCAAGTACTGGGATCATCTGCAAATTGGCAATACAGTTCAATATCCTCATGATTAGCTTGACCTGTTGCAATATAAGCCTGTGCAAGTTGCATAGCAGACATCTTCATCACTGTTGCTATACCAAAACCACCATTAGCTACGGGTGTATCATTGTCTACAGATAACAGCTGTAATCCTTGTCTTTGGCAAATAGCAGGTAACTTCACACCCAAAGCATAATCAAGTCCTTTATTCGCAAACATCCGCAAGATAGCTTGATTAACTCGATTCACTGACTGCAGTGCTTGTGAATTTCCCACAATCGCCCTAGCAGCAGCAAAATCAGGCTCCTCCAATACAATCCATCCACCCGGTTTCAACATACTGAGCATTTGGGATAATGCAACTCGAAAGTCAGGGATATGGACGAGAACAAAACGAGCATGAATCAAATCAAAAGAATGCTTCTCCAGTTCTAAATACCGAATATCCTTTTGTAAGATTTCTACATTCGATGGCTGGGAGTCTTGTAAAAACCGAGTATCCATGTCTACAGCCACAACATTGCCGCTTTCACCAACGATGTCTGCCATCCATCGCATAATAGAACCAGCCCCTGCGCCTACTTCCAGACATCGCCAACCTGTTGTTAGGCCTGTTGCTAGTAATCGTTTGCGAGTTGCTGGATCGAAGACTTTTTCGATTGTTTGCAGTCTTTTTAGTTCCGGAGAATTTTGTGACTTAGCAAATACGTAGCTAGAGTCTGTCACTATCATGTTACCTTACACTCTCTAATTAAACATACCCTGACAGTCTCAAGACTTAGTTGACCGACGAAAAATAACTTTAAGAGTACATCAGCAATAATCTAATAATTTGTACGGTGCGGTAATCTTTTAGACTGACTCTACTTTTTTAACACATAGAAATCTGTTAGGTAAGAGTCCATATATAGGAGCAACCTACGGGAAAGAACTTTAACACAGAGAAAAATCTGTCTTTAGGAAGAATTTCAGCGCAGGACTAGCAAATTACGTTTTAAATCAATAAATTCAGTGGTATGTATTAGATGCCTGAAGAATAACGACTATAGATTGAAATCGGAGTTAAACCTTTTACCTCCCAAATAATTTTCAGTGAGGCTTTCATAATGAGTACAATCACGACCCAAGACGGCACCCAAATTTATTACAAAGACTGGGGTGCAGGACAGCCTGTTGTCTTCAGTCATGGCTGGCCCTTAAGTTCCGATAGTTGGGAAGCGCAGATGTTGTTTGTGGCAAACCACGGCTATCGAGCGATCGCCCACGATCGCCGGGGACATGGTCGCTCAAGCCAACCCTGGAACGGTAATGAAATGGATACCTATGCCGATGACCTGGCGACTTTAATTGAAACCTTAGATTTGCACGGAGTTACTCTGATCGGTTTCTCCACAGGTGGCGGTGAAGTCGCCCGCTATATTGGTCGTCATGGTACAGCACGAGTTAGCAAAGCTGCATTGATATCTGCAGTGCCCCCGCTCATGCTCAAGACTGCAAATAATCCCGATGGACAGCCCATCGAGGTGTTTGACGGGCTGCGTGCTGCTTCCCTTGCTGACCGATCGCAACTTTACAAAGACCTCGCCAGCGGCCCATTTTTTGGTTTCAATCGCCCTGGTGCTCAAGTCTCTCAGGGGATGAGTGATTGGTTCTGGTTGCAGGGGATGCAGGGAGGTCACAAAAACACGTTTGACTGCATCAAGGCATTTTCGGAGACAGATTTCACCGCAGATCTGAAAAAGTTCGATGTGCCAACGTTGATTGTTCACGGCGATGATGACCAAATCGTGCCTATTAATGCTGCAGGGATCGCTTCCGCCAAAATTGTGAAGAATGCCACATTGAAAATCTATCCTGGCGCGCCCCACGGACTGACCAATACCCACCAAGACCAACTTAACGCTGACCTTTTGTCCTTCCTCAAGGACTGAGTGAAAAGGTAGGGTAGGGATTGGGATTAAGGGGAATAGAGATTGGGAGAATTAATTCAAAATTCAAAAAAATGCCCTGTTCTCTCTTCCCTCGCACCATCAGCAATTACCAATTACCCATAACTTTTGACTCCTGAGAGTTGACCATGATAAATTACTTAAGACCAAGCGGTCTGAAATAATTAGATGTCCAAAGGCGAAGAAACCAAAGCAAAAATTATTCGACAAGCAGCAGAACTGTTTAACCAACAGGGTTACACTGGCTCGTCAATTTCGGACATCATGCGGGTTACAGGATTGCAAAAAGGAGGAATTTACAATCATTTTCAAAGTAAGGATGACTTAGCACTACAGGCTTTTGATTATGCGATCGCTTCTGTAAGTCAGCAAACTAGAGCTGCATTGCGTAGTAAACGCCATGCCATTGAACGTCTACAAGCCATTATTGGGGTATTTAGCAGTTTTGTAGATAACCCACCCATCAAAGGAGGTTGTCCAATACTAAATACTGCAATTGAAAGTGATGATGCTCATGCCGCCTTACGAGAACGCACTCAAAAAGCAATGGATTCTTGGCGAGAACTGATTCGCTTAATTATAGAAAAAGGAATTTCTAGAGGTGAAATTCGCTCTGAGGTAGATGCTGATGAAGCTGCCACTATCATTATTGCCACCCTAGAAGGAGCGATGATGATCAGTAAGTTATATGATGATGCCATTCATATGCAAAGGGCGATTAATCACCTAAATCAATACATCAATAATCAAAGGAATTCGTAATTTTAGCTCATATAAAAATTATGGTACAAGTCAAAGTATATGGTTTAGCAGATAAATTAAACCCGATTAAGGCGGAGTTATCCAATACTATTCATAGTGTTTTAATTGATGTATTACAAATTAGCCCGGAAAAACGATTTCATCGGTTCTTTCCCCTAGCAGCTAATGATTTTTACTATCCTTCGGATAGGTCGCAGCAATATCTCATTATCGAGATTGTGATGTTTGAAGGACGCTCTGTAGAAACTAAAAAACAGTTAATTCACCAATTATTTAAAAAGATTAATGAACAATTTAATATTGTTGTAGCTGATATTGAGATTACTTTTTTTGAAACCCCTAAATATAACTGGGGTATTAGGGGCTTACCAGGAGATGAATTAATCTTGAATTATCAAGTCGAAGTTTAAGCATTGCAAATTTTGTAGCTCATTGTATCTGTGTATTGTACAGCATAGCTATAGCTCAATACCCTTGGTTTAAGCTCATTAGCGATTGATTTGTTAGTTATTAAAGAAGCCAGAAGAATTGGGGGATTCTCCCCCAAACCCCCGATTGGGTGACGGTTGCGTCCCCCAAACCCCCTCCAAAATGATTGTTCGGTTTTTTGTTGAGTAACTAGTTTTTTGGTTTGGTTATCAATTAATTTTCTTAACTGAACTGTATTTAGCTATAGCTACATTGATTATGCTTTTTTTTGTAAATAAAAAGACCGTATGGTCTTAACTTTTCTAAGCAGGAGAAATTATGTTATTGATTGACAACTTGCAAAGACCATTGGAAGTAGAACTTGCCATTCCTGTGAGAACTTATGATATTGATTTTGCTGGTATTGTGAGCAACATCGTTTATATCAGGTGGCTAGAAGATTTACGTTTAAAGTTTTTACATGAACATTTGCCGCTTGATGAACAAATTGAGCAAGGATATATACCTATTCTTGCTGGGACTGAAATTGAATATAAACGTCCAGTAAAACTGATTGATAAGGTTATAGGTCGTTTATGGGTAGGTAGTTTAGGGCGGTTGAAGTGGACTGTACAAGCAGAAATATTAGCTAACAATGTGATAGCTGCGGTAGCTATACAAAAAGGAGCATTTCTCAGTTCTCAAAATAATCGTCCTGTCCCAGTCCCCGAAAAATTACAACAAAAATATTTAGATTATCAAAACGCAAATTTAACAACTTCAACATAATTACTAATTCGTAATTCGTAATTAAACAGAGGATTAGAGTCCCTAAGCTAAGACAGGTTGTGCCGTTATGGGTGGGGTTTAAATCCTCATTCATGACGTAATTACGTAGGTGTTAGCTAATGCTTATGCAACGCTACAACTTGAGGAGTAAGAGTTGAAAGGAGTGCGTTACGCTGACGCTACGTTAATTTATACGTGAATTTCAAAAATTCAATATAAGCAAGCTCATTCATTTTACATTTAGTCGCTTTGGGCAACTGACTCTGGACTGATAGTAAGATGATGATTTTGCAAAGCAAATTACTCCTTTGTGCTGGCTCGTTTGGCAGTTTTTTAGTTAAAATATTAAATAGAGATTACCTATCAAGGTAAATAAGCTAACTGCTATTAGCTCTTAGCTAGCATAATTGCATCAAAGATTTTTTAATATTTTTTGATAATAACTGGTAATTTACTGCATAGATAAAATACACAAACTAGACTTTTCATTTGTTGTTAACTTTTCATTTTTGGTTATGCTTCCGAAATTACGTAAAGGTGTTTCTGTACTACTTGGCATGGGTACTGCTGTAGGTGTGGGATTAACTTCTCTTGCGCCAGCTAGTGCAGTTCCCTGGGGTCAGTTACTATTTAATGGAATTCAGTTGTTGCAACTTTCCAACGTTTCCCCAAAGCAAACAGTTACACTAGGTCAAAATATTCACCAGCAGGTCAAGCAAAATTACAGATTAAATTCAAATTCTCAAACTAATGCTTATGTTAACCGTGTTGGTCAACGGTTAGCTAGAGCTAGTAATTGCTCAGAAATTCCTTTTCACTTTTATGTAGTCCAAGATTCTAGTATTAATGCTTTCTCCACTACAGGGGGTTATGTATATGTTAATACTGGGCTATTAAAAGCAACGGATAACGAAGACCAACTAGCAGCAGTTATGGGTCATGAAATAGGTCATATTTGCAACAACGACCTGATCAATAAATTGAAGCAATCCCAGTTAGCGCAAGGCGCAGCTTCACTAGCTGGTTTAGACCAAAGCGCTGTCACTGCGATCGCCTACAAGCTGGCTGTAGATTTACCCAATAGCCGCGAAGCCGAATATAACGCCGATGACAAAGGCTTGCAGTATATGAAAAGAGCCGGCTACAATCCAAAAGCTATGCCTGCATTTTTAAAGAAGTTACTTAACCAGTCTTCCCAACCATCATTTTTAAGCGATCACCCAGGAACAAAAGAGCGAATTTCTGTGATTGAAAGAAAAATTGCTGCTGGTAGGTAATTTGTAAAGGGTGTCAAAAGGTCAAGGGTCAAGAATCCAAAATTAGTAGCGTGTCAAGCCTAAAGTAGTGCATGAAAAAAACTCTTGTGGGATGGGCATCTTGCCCGTCCTGGGCGGACAAGATGTCCACCCCACAAGAAAATTATATTGCAACATTTTAGCTGTGTTAGTCCAGTAGGATGCGTTAGCCGCGAGAGTACGGCATCATTGTCAATCCTCACGTTAACCCATTGGTAGCGAGCCTGAAGGCATTTTTAGTTAACGCCTTCAGGTTTTTGATTAACGAGTTCTCATTCATAGAAAACATCAACTTATTTATAAAAAACAAGTTGACCTTGTTTATGAACGAGTTCTCATTCATAGAAAACATCAACTCATTTATAAAAAACAAGTTGACCTTGATCATGAACAAGTTCTTGTGTATAGAAAACATCAACTTATTTATGAAAAACAAGTTGACCTTGTTTATGAACAAGTTCTTGTTTATGGAAAACATCAACTCATTTATGAAAAACAAGTTCTTATTTATAGAAAACATCAACTCATTTGTGCCCAACGCCTTGATGTAATACTTATCTGGTTAAGGAGAAAGCCAGAACCCTTTTACCCTTAACCCTTTACCTTTCCCCAAATCTTCCTCTACCCGACTTTGTAGGTGTGTTGCGAAAGTGATATCGGTGGAGGCTGATATAGGACAATAAAGCTTGTTCAGAATTTGAGCATTATTTTTTGATAAATCACAACTACCTACGAGTATTAATAAGCTCGTTGGGTATTGAGATATTTACTGATAGGGTCTTCCAGTTTTGGAGTTAATGCGATCGCTCAACTGCTGAACTGAACAGTTACCTTTCTCTCAAGGATTTCCAAACGTTGGTAAGACCCGTAACCTCATTAACAAAATATTTGGGATTATGGATGTATTACAACGTCGCATGGGTCTTGAGCAAGAGTTTTTCCTAGTAGATGAGACGGGCGAACTCAGCAATCGTGGCGATGAATTTTTGCAGGGTTGTCATTTGATGGCGGAGACTCAAGGCTTAAACCCTAATTACTTTGTGCCAGAGTTCGTCAAAAGTATTGTAGAAATTAATACTCCACCAGCTTACTCTGGTTCAGAGCTAGCTACAGAGTATTTAAAAAATCTCAAATTGGCGTTAGTTGTAGCGCGGCAAATGGGTTTACGGCTTTATCCTCTCTCTAGCTACCCTTTGCATATTATGCCTGTGATGCGCGACCATCCAAATTATCATATTCAAGCGCGGACAGTCGGCTACGATCGCTTTTTGCACGCCGGGAAATGTACGGGTGTACACCTGCATTTAGAAGTACCGCCTGGAGTCATCGATCCGCGTGTGGCTGTATCCTACAACTCTACAGCAACCGAGCGAGAGGAATTACTTAATATCTACAACTTAGCTACAGCTTTTGACTCAGCCTTAATTTCTTTGGGGCGTGCTTGTCCTTTTTATGAAGGTGAGGCGATTGGATTAGCTGCCCACACAATTCGTTATCGCGGTAGCGAAATCTTTGGTTGGGATGGTGTATATACTTATTTACAGCCAGTCGGTGGATTGATGCCTTATGCCGAGAACGTGGAAATCTTAGTTGAGCAGCAATTTGCCCGCTATTATGCTTGGCTGCAAGCCTTAGATAAAGCCGGAATTGAACGCCAGCAGTTTTTAAAGGCGGGAGGAAGCTTATTGAAATCAGCATGGAATCCCATCAGGCTCAATAAACTGGGTACTGTAGAAATTAGATGTATTGACAGCAACTATCCATCAGTAATTATTGCTGTAATTGCACTTTTAGAAAAAGCTGCCCATCGAGTCAGAAGCCAGCACTTAAAAGTTAGACCAGCTAAGGAATTATATACCTTTGAAGTTAGCGGAAAGTACCTGTGGGTGCCAGATTTTGAATATTTAAATGGCGAATTACTTTATGCTGCGGCGACAGAAGGAGTTAAACACCCGAAAGTTCAAGCTTACCTCGATTCTGTGTTGCAATTTGCCATTACAGATGGCGGCGAAGGTACAAAGTATTTAGCAAAATTGCGATCGCAACTAGACCATTATCACAGTATAGAAGCGGATATTTTGGCAGAATTTACCCCCACCACCGCCAAACTTTCGCGAGATGACGGTTTGCGTTTGGTAAGAGAGTGTTGTGACAAATTAGAAGCACAGGTATTAAGGCTGGATACTCAGCACCCCCTAGCAGCTTTAGATCGGGAAGTTGAGGTTGTTAATTCCGTGAGGCGTTAGGGGTTGGGGAACTCGGGGCCCCCTCTGGGGATAAGGGAGATGAGGGAGATGAGGGAGATAAGGGGGATGAGGGGGATGAGGGGGATGAGGGGGATAACACCAAACCCCCATTACCAATTACCAATTACCAATTACACATTACCCAATGCCCAATGCCCAATGCCTAATGCCCAATGCCCAATGCCCAATGCCCCATGCCCACTTCCAACAAAAAGCGATCGCACCTCAATGATGAGTCAAAGTGCGATCGCCACCTTAGCCAAAACCTAATTAACCGATATTTACCTTGACAACTTTTTGTTTGTCGGCTTCTGCTTTCGGTAAAGTGAGTTTAAGAATGCCATCTTTATATTCAGCTTCTACTTTTTCATGTTGAATTTGGGACGGTAGGGGAATCACCCGTTGGAATTTACCATAGCGGAATTCCGAGCGAGCTACACCGTTTTCTTCTGTCTTAGTTTCAGATTTCCTCTCACCGCTAATAGAAACTGAATCGGTAGTGACTTCTACATTAATATCTTTTGCTTCCAAACCAGGAATTTCCAGTTTTAGGCGAATTGCATCATCAGTTTCTTCCATTTCCGCAGATGGAACGAAGCCAAATCCAATACCTTCACCACCATTAGTTGTTGGCATTAATTCCTCGAACAAGCGGTTCATTTGCCGTTGTAAAGTATCAATTTCGCGGAATGGTTCTAGACGGTCAATATCTCGAAATAGATTCCAACGCATAAGTGCCATACTATCACCTCTAAGAAGCAATGTTTGGTTTGAGGAAGCTTAATCTCAAGCTTGGTTGTAGGTAAAAACTCTTGTTGTTTTCAGCAATTAACTTTTTATTTCTTAAAGCTTAGTCTCAAGCTTCCTAATTAATAGATTAGTGCAAATTTATCAGTTAGTAAGTTCGGTTTTATGACAAAAACTATAGCAATAGCCGTACCTGTTTGTAGGCTGCACAAGCCATAGTAATTTTGGGGGAGAGGGAAAAGGGGAAGGGGGAAAGGGGAAAGGAAACTACCTTGAAACTTAAATACTACCCCCTACTCACTTTTGTAATCGCATGAAGACGGCACCAATTACTAATCCTGCTGCTTGCGCCCAGTAAGCAATACTGAATTGATTAACCCCCGCAGGGGGAATATTTAAACTACCAATTCCATAAAATAACTGTTGGATAAACCACCAAACTAAATAGGCAAATGCAGGTAATTTAGCAGGAATATAAATGAATATTAGGGGGAGAATACTGTCAATTTTGGCTTTAGGAAACTTTACAATATAAGCCCCTAAAACAGCTGCGATCGCACCATTTGCACCAATCAAGGGAACTGTTAAATTAGGTTCAGAAAATATTTGTACTAATTCTGTAAAAATGCCAGTTAATAAATAAAATCCTAAATAGCGTCCATGACCGAGAATATTTTCTAGACTTTTACCAAAAACCCATAAAAAAAGTAGATTACCTAATATTTGGCTAAAACTACCATGTAGGAACATTGCTACTGGCAAAGAAAGCAATCGCCAGCCTACCACTACCCAAGCTGCGGGGTTAACACTCGCATTGATAATTCCGTCAATAATCTGCGCTGGTATCACACCCCAACTTTGAATAAATGCGCCTAATTGATCGCTTAATTCTAATTGGATTTCCCAGAAAAATATTGCAATATTAATACCAATCAGCCAGTAAGTAATCATCGGTCGATGACGAATGCGAATATTATCATTAATAGGAATCATTATTTGTCATTTGTCATTTGTCATTTGTCATTTGTCATTTGGTAATTGGTAATTGGTAATCGGTAATCGGTAATGGGAATTCCTCCCCTACTTCCTCGGCTTCCTCATCTCCCCAGTCCCCAATCCCCAATCCCCAATCCCCAATCCCCAATCCCCATCCGGTTCTCCTGTGCCAATATTGAAATCAGATAATATTGCACTTAACTAGGCAAACCTGATGCTGGGAAACACACTTGTAGGAAGATACCAAATTATTAGCCACTTGGGTGGTGGGGGGTTCGGGGAAACCTTTGTTGCTTGTGATACTCAATTGCCGGGATCTCCTCAATGTGTTGTCAAAAAACTCAAGCCTCAGGCAAACGATCCAGTAACTTTAGAAACGGCTAGACGTTTATTTGATACTGAAGCTCAAGTTCTGTATAAATTAGGTACTCATGATTGTATTCCTCAACTTTTAGCATACTTTGAGGAAAATGCAGAATTCTATCTCGTACAAGAATTCATTGAAGGACACAATCTCAGTCAGGAATTAACACCAGGGAAAATTCTGACTCAAACTGAGGTAATTTCTTTGTTGATGGAGATTCTCGAAATTTTAAAGTTTGTTCATCAACAAAATGTAATTCACCGCGATGTCAATCCCTATAATTTATTGCGACGCAAATCAGATAGGAAGTTGGTGTTAATCGACTTTGGTGCAGTTAAGCAAATTTCCTCACAAGTAATTACACCACAAGGACATACTAAATCTACTGTTGCTATTGGGACTCCGGGATATTTACCAGGGGAACAAGCACAAGGAAATCCTAAATTTAGTAGTGATATATATGCGGTGGGGATAGTCGCGCTGCAAGCTTTAACTGGATTACCACCAGAACAATTAGAAAAGGATGCTGATACTAATGAAATTATCTGGCAAAGTCATACTAAAGTATCGCCAGAGTTTGCCCAAGTGTTAAACAAAATGGTATGTTATGATTTTCGGCAGCGCTACAATTCCGCAACAGAAGCATTACAAGCACTGCAAGATTTAACACGACCTGCGGCTAAAACAGTCGCTTTAATTCCAGCTTTGCCATTTAAAAATTTGCCCAATCCTCAATTTAAAAAAGAAATTCTACACAAGATTTTAGCAGCTACATTTATTTTAGGTGTGAGTGGGGCAATTGGGATATTTATTATTGATGGGATTCATACAAATAACGCTACAGAATTATATAAGCAAGGTAATACATTATATGATTTACAACGCTATCAAGATGCTCTAGCTGTATATGATAAAGCAGTTGATATTAGACCAGATTACCCTCAAGGATGGTATGGTAAAGGCAAAAGTTTAGCAGAATTAAAGCAATATAAAGAAGCACTAGCAGCTTATGATAAAGCCATTCAAATTTTGCCAGATTATGTAGAAGCTTGGAGCGCTAGAGGTTTGGCTTTGGCAAATTTACAGCGTTACCAAGAAGCGATCGCCTCTTTTGACAAAGCCTTACAATTAGAAGGCAATTCTCCCGAAATTTGGAATGCTAAAGGAGAAGCTTGGAGTAGTTTAAAACAATATGATAACGCCATTAAAGCTTACAATAAAGCAATTGAATTACAGAAAAATTATGAAATAGCTTGGGAAAATAAAGGTTTAGCGCTGCACAATTTAAAACGCTATGACGACGCAATTATAGCATACGATAAAGCCTTAGAATTAAAACCAGATGATGCGTCATTCCATTATAATCGCGGGAATGCCTTAGTAAATGTGGGTCGCTACGAAGATGCTTTAAAAGATTACGACCGGGCAGTACAATATAAATCCGATTATTATCAAGCTTGGTTATCGAGAAGCAATATTCTCATGAGTTTGCGGCGTTATCCAGAAGCAGTAGAATCATTTGATCAAGTCATTAAATCTAATCCCGGAAATTTCCAAGCCTGGTATAGTCGAGGTTGGGCACTACATCAAAGCCAACGCTATCAACAAGCAATTGATTCTTATAATAAAGCCATTTCTTTGCGGCGTAACGATTACCAAGTTTGGTATAACTTAGGAAATTCGCAATACAATTTACAGAAATACGAAGATGCGATCGCATCCTATAATCGCGCAGTTCGTTACAAACCAGATTATTACGAAAGCTGGTATAGCAAAGGCAATGCCCTAGTAAACTTAAAACGCTACCAAGATGCGATCGCAGCTTATGCACAAGCTATCAAATACAAGCCAGACTATCAACAAGCCATCGAAGCCAGCAAGCAAGCACAAAATCAACTACAAGCGGAAAAATCACAGCCTCTAGTTATTCCCATCATTACCATTCCTAACCCTCTCGCACCAAAACAATGAATTATCCTATTTTGGATCTGAGATTTTGCCTTCGTGTATCTCAGTGAGAGTTTCCCACTTCCAGGTTCCGTGGCTTTAACAACACACTATGCCAACAGAGATTCCACATCCTGCTAGCAAAACATTAATCTGTCCGTTCACTGATTTTCACCTTTTATAAATAACAGGAGTTAAATTCTCCGCTATACCATGTAATTTAATTTCGGTACAGCCAAACTGGTAAGCTTTCTCTATAGAACGATTGGCACCCAGTGCTTTGTAAAATCCCACAGAAAATGCGATCGCGGCTTGATCGCCAATTAAATAATTCATTCCAATCACAAACGGAATGTATTTAGCAATAGCTTCCGCTTGAGTTTTGGAATAACAAGCATTCAACACTACACAATTTACCTGGTCTTCTACAAGTTCAAATAATGAAGCTAAAGCATCAGGCTTAATCGGTTGAATTTGACCTAACTCATTTTCTACATACAATTCCCCAGTATTCATCCCATGTCCAGAAAAATGGACAATATGAGGCTCAATATCCAGTAAAGCCTGACTGATATCCCCAGGACGAACTGACAAGCGTTGTTCTAGTAAAAAGTTGTCTCTTTGTTTAGCTAATTGCAATCTTTGCTGAATCTCTCGCAACTCTTGTCCTAGACGTAACCTAGCAGCATCTGTAGGGTCAGATGATAAAAACAAGATTTTCAACGGATTAGCTGCGATCGCAAGTAGTTGATGATCATCATTTGAACTTTTGAAAACTGCTTGATGATTCCGAGATTTTTGAAGTTCATTATTTAAAATATCCTGAACTTTATTAATAAAATTTCTACTGTCAAAATCGCTTTTGCTAAAGAAATCAGATGCTTTATATTCCAGCAATAAGTCGCGAACATCCTGAGTGTTTACCACAGGTGTTCCACTGACAGCAATAGCTGGTATCTGCCGAGCACAAGCAAGTTCAACTAAATGTATTCCTAACTTTTGACGACGAGAAAGAGATGAATCACCCAAACCAATGTCAGTAATCAACAAATGCCAATCGCTATCTCTAAAAGCTTTAGAAGCTTCATCAAAAGTCCTGACAATCTGAATGATATCCTGAGGATGACCAATATTGCGTAAAGCTGTCCGAATCTTCCCTTCAAGAATATCTTGCCAATCAGAATCATCCTCAACCAGAAGAACTTTGAAAAATATCATCGGTTCCTCCTTGCCACCACTTGTGGTAATTAATGCCTAGGTTCTGCTTAAGTTTCTGGTTTATAGACTGGCAAGATCATAATAAAATTAGTCCCTTGATTGAGTACGCTATTCACATTTAAACAACCTCCTAAACGTTCTACGTATAATTTTGTCCACCACAATCCGAAACCCATACCTCTTCTCGCTGTTTTGGTGGTGTAATCAGGCTGGAAAATCTTTTCTAGATTTTCGTAAGCGATACCTACGCCAGTATCACATATTCGCACTTCTACCAAACACTGTATTTCTCTTTGGACACTAGTGCCAATAATCGATACCCTACCACCTTGGGGCATTGCTTCCACAGCATTTTGAATTAAGTTATCAAAAACATATATTAATTGCTGTTCACCACCTAATACCTTGGGTACATCAGTTGCTATTTCTATATATGTAGTGATGTTAGTAGGTATGGACATTCTAGCTAGTGCATTTACCGCTATGTCAGATAAATCAATGGCACGAGGCTTTTCTTGAATCCAAATTGTCATTCGTTCCGCACTTTGCAAAACCTTATCTGCTCTTGATACAATTCGCTGTGCTTTATTTTTGCTATTCTCATCACCTTCATCCAAAATATCTTGCGCCCAGACTCGGATTGCACCCACATCATTATTCATACGATGCACTAACGGGCCAGCTAAATCACCCAAAGTGACCATTGTTTCCATATTCACCAGTTGTCTTTTGTTTTCTAAGTTTTGAATCCCAATTACTGCTTGGTCTGCTAAGGCTTCTAACATTCGCTGGTGTCTCTGGTTGAAAGCAGAAATATACTGGCTTTCTACGTTCAGTACACCTAGTAAGTGCTTATCTTTGTCTAGGAGTGGCACACATAACTCCGAACGGATATTGGGAAAGTAAGCTTGGTAACGCGGATCGGTTTGGACGTTATTTACCAATGCTGACTGGCGATTTCTGGCTACCCAACCTGTAATTCCTTCATATATACTATTGCGTCTTTCGATGAGGTCAATGAAACGATTGACAGCATACTTAGCTTTAGTAACTAGCTCCTGCTGGCTAGGATCTAGTAAGCGGATATTACCGACATCAGCACCACAAATCTGCACTGCGCGCTGTACAATCAGCTTCAGGAGTTCCTTTTGATCTAGAGTCGTGATAATCTTGCGATCAACATCACTGAGAGTTGCTAGCCAGCGTTGATTTTTAATGGCGATCGCAGCTGAAGAAGCCAGAGTTTCAATCATCTTTTTCTCATCTTCAGAAAAACTGTGAGGTCGGCGGTAATTAATAAACATTACTCCGACGATATCTTTATCAGCTTCTAGCAAAACACCAGCAGCAGAATGGATTTTTTCTCTACGAGTAAAAGCTGAATTCTGAAATATCGGTTCTGTTTCCAGTTGTGTAGCATAAACGTTTTCTCCCCGTTGAATCAGCAAAAATGGTACATCGTGTTCAATAATCTCATCTTGCATTTTCTGCTCTTGTCTCAATCTTCCTGCTGTTTTTGGAGGAGTTGTAAATTGCCTTTCAGTCTGGATATATTCGTAAATATTCACTACATCTGCACCTAAAACATTCAAAGTATTCCAAGCAACACGATGTAAAAGATTATCTTCTGGTATGCGACCGAGAGATTGGGTGACAGAGTAGAGTGCTGCTAACTGGCGTGCTTCATCACGCATTTGTTGGATTCTGATCGTGTGCCAAATTGCATCAACAGCCCACTGTCGGACAAATAGTTCTACTAAGCGCAGCTTACGTGAAGACAATATATAGGTGCGCCGAAATAGAACATAAAGTATTCCTTCTTTGTTCTCAACCTGCAACGGAAAAGCTGCCATTGCTTTAATCCCAGAGGAAAAAGCTTGGGGGTTAAGCTTTGCCATTTCCAGTTTTTCATGACCTTGAGATACATCTGGGATAAACTTGTACTTTTTTGCTTGAATCGCTTGTCGTCCCAGTCCATTATGACGCGGTGGAGAAGCTTTGAGAAATTGCTTCCCAATGCCGTCAGAAAAGACTTCATAAATGTAACGACCCTGTTCTAAATTTGACTCGTATAAAAAATGCAGCGTAGCTGCATCAGCATCGAGAATTTGTTTGGCTTTCTCTGCGATCGTTTCTAAAACCCTCGGTAGTTGTGCTTGCCAAATATCCAAAGATTGCCGAGCAATATATTGTAGTAATCGCGATAATATCTGTTCCTCAATTCGCCTTTCTGGAGAACTATAACCCGCTTCTACTGTACCGATAACTATCACTTCTGGATTGCGCCCCTCAGATTGTAGATCTGGTGGTAGGCGCAATTTGTAAACTTCATGTTGTCTTTCGCTATTCTCTTCAAATTGAGGGTTGATTTTCTGCCATTTACAACGCTCAAACCAATTTTTAATGACTCTGCCGTTATAATCTTGAACCAAGACTATGGGTGTAAATACACGAACTAACTTTTCATGACCATACTCTTGATAAATCCAGCGATCAAAGCGTTTGTCCCACCCAGAAATAATTTCAGTTTGCTGAGTTTGGACTATATCTGCTTGAATATCTCTGAGTTCTGGGTCGGGTTCCAAGTAATGTTTGCCCAGATTAGCCCATACTACTCCCGTACCACTTCCATGTACGCCTTCAATAATATTTTTTTCTAGAGAAATTAAAGATATGTTGGCAAAATCAAAACCCAGTGCCAGGATGTTTTGACAGACTGCTTCTAGAATATCTTCCAGCTTAAACAGTTTTGAGGTAGCTCGTTCTACCTGGTCTAAAGCCTCCAAAATAGATGTCTCAAAAGCTTTTAACTGTGATTTTCTGCGAGCACCCACCATAGCACCTCTCTTTCTTTGCCTTATGAGTATAATGCTAGACAATAGCTCGCTTGAGCATCAAAGCTGGTATATGTAATATCCTTAATCTACAAGCTGAGACTGTGAGAAAATAAAGAGTTGAGGAATTTTATACTCAAAAAAATTTAAACAAAATGTTTGTCGATTGCTAAGACTGACAAATATATTTGTTATTTAATTACATACTCTAGCCAGAGAAAAATAAGTAATATCAAATTGTGATAGTTAATATTGTTTGAAATTTCTGTAACTGTCTGATAGCAAGGATTTATAACCTTTGCATATCTACAAATTTCGATAAATCTTGTGGGACGTACAGCCCGTCAGAATAATGCATTCATGAATTGCTATCAATTATTTTTCAAATTTGTATTAACACAGCATTAAGGGCGCACAGCTGTGCGCCCCTATTGAGATTTAAAGAGTTTTGCACGTGTAGCTTGGGGTATTGACTAATATAAATTGTCAATCTTACTAGCTGAGTAGTAATGGGGATCAGCTTGTGTCTTTCTTGAGGCTGAATTTACTTTTGATACAGCTACTTTACTACTTGGGCCGCGCAGACGTTGTTTTTGTGCATACTCATTGAGTTTCATTTGTGCTTGTGCGTAAACAGTAGTATTTTTTGGAACCTTGTGCAGGAATTTGACCGCATCATCAAATTGACCAGCAGAGGCTTTGTTGTAAGCTTTTTGTAAAAAGTAAGTAGCTCGAATTTGCTGCTTTTTATCGTACTCAGCCAATTTTTTCTGCACGATCGCACCAGCAGCACTTTCTTGAGGGATTTGACGCAAATAGCTGATAGCAGTAGCAAAATCTTTATTATTTGCGCTTGCGTAAGCTTTAGCTAATAAATCTTGCGATTGTGCTTCTATGTTGACTTGTGCCTGCTGCACTAGTTTATCTGTTTTAGATTGCCAATATAAAATATCAGGAACTTTAGGCGCGATCGCTAAAACATCTGACCATCTACCAGCTTGGAAGGCGGTTTCTGCAAATTGGTATTGTTCAGCAGCTACTTGCCATTGCTGTTGCCATTCTTCAACTGTGGCTTGAGCTTCTGGATAAATTTTACTTTGGGTGGGAATTGATTTGACGAGTGCGATCGCTTCATCTAAATCTCCCGATTGATATTCTTCTGTCGCTTTATATAAAGTTTCTTTATCAGAGTAGGCTGGAGAAGTTGTAAATAAGGAATATACACCCAATCCCAGCAATACAGAATTAGCCGCCAAACCAACTCTCATTCCTGTGAGTAATGGCGCAGACTTCTGTGGTGTTACAGGAGTGGCGACGATATTGCTATTGCTAGGTTCTTCAGGTGGTAAAGACAGGCTATATAGTGCTTCTAATTGGGGTAACTCATTTTCCCACCGCATTTCTTGGATTATTTGCAATACCTCACCCGCAGATTGGAAGCGGTCTTCGTAATCGTAGCGAATCATTTGGCTGAGAATAGCAGCTAAATAATCGTTAACTTGTGTTTGAGGAGTATGCCAAATAATTTCATTTGTATAGGGATCTAATTGAAATTGTAATGGTGCCATTCCGGTTAAAGCTTGGATGGCAATTATACCTAAAGAATAAATATCGCTATTAGGCTGTGTTTGACCAATAAATTGCTCTGGTGGGATATAACCCAACGAAGTAACCGGAACATTCTGAATAGGTAATTCTGTATCCTCGCCAAAATCAACTGGCTGGATGGAACCAAAATCAATCAGTACTAATTTGCCATCCGCAGCACGTCTAATTAAATTTTCTGGTTTGATATCGCAATGGATCACTCCCTGAGAGTGAACAAAATCCAGAATTCCTAAAACATCTTCTAAAAACTCAACAACTTGGACTTCACTCCAAATCTCACCACATTTTTTATTGATGGGTAGTTCTTCAGTTAATGAATGTCCTTCAATAAACTCTTGCACTAAATAGAAACGTTCGTTTTCCTCAAAGCAAGCAATGAGTTGAGGAATTTGGTCGTGACATTCCAAACGCTTGAGAGTTTCGGTTTCCGTGAGAAAACGTAACCTTAAGTCATCCAGGTAACTAGGTTGACAATTGCTCACCTTGAGCTGTTTAACAACGCACTTAGGGTTCTCGGGGTAATCTATGTCTACGGCAATATAGGTTTGTCCAAAGACTCCTGCACCTAGGCTTTGAACGATTTGGTAACGCCTTTGTAGTACTTTACCGATCATGTGGTGGATCATGAGCTGGTTACTTCGTAAGTAGTCCTAATCTACTTTTTCTGTAATTTCCACCCAATTTCCGGAACTACCTAGAATTAATTCTGTAGGCGGTTGACTCGTCTAATCCAAACCTTAGCGGTGTCAGTATTTTTTTTTGACTAAAAAATATATTAAGATTTTTATACCTTCAACAGCCATTGCTGATTAAGTATTAAATCGCCTCATTTTAGCATCATCTGGCACTTTCTCCGGTGTGCCTATTGAGCCATTAGTATTGTAATTTCCAATCCAAAATTGTATTACCATTGTCAAGTCAGCCATTCACGCCCAGTTTTGGCACAATCTAGCATAAAAATCTGTCTTTTCCATGCTCTAGGGCCATTTTTCAGCTAGCTTCCCAACACCCAAATTTTAATTATTCATCAGAGATACAAGCCGAGAAAACCAATAAACAATTTCTGGATCGCAGAAGGTTGTCAGTCGAGCCATTTCTCTGGCTAGCTGATACGCTTCCTCACCCTTAGCATGGCTTGTCAGTCCGGCATGATTGAGTAATGCGGCTTTCAAGTCTCCGGGATAAGTGGGTAAACTTTGACCTGTGGCATAGTTCATTCGGCTGAGAATAGGATTCCAGTCGATTTGGTTAGTAGTAATATGTGCATTCATAAAGTGTGTTGCATTTTTAGGATGATATAGCAATATTCCCTAAGTTATAAAAAAGAAATTATTTAGAAGCCTAACTATTTTAAAGTCGGGAATGAATCTGGTTTTGATAATTTAGGATTGCTATATTTCTAATTTATGCTGCTCAATCAGTAGTAGCAAATATATTTTCTTTTTATATTAATAAATATAAGTTATAGAAAAATATTCAAAGTTTACAAGTTTACATTACTCAAATTTTATCTCTAAGATAGCAGCGCGGATATATTTTATTTACCAAGAAGCAACGATCCCAGGCAATTCGCTTAAATCATCAATAATCGCATCCGGATGTTCTGGTGCTTGCCATCCTAAGTCTCTCTTCCAAATACTTTTCATCCCCATCCTCTTAGCTCCCATCACATCCAATACTGCTCGGTTAAGGATTGTCAACTCTTAATTTGGTTTGGGGAAAAGGTGAAAGGGTAAGGGTTAAAGGTTTTTTATTGTCCCTTTTCCCCTTCGCCTTTTGCCCTTAACCGACAAGTATTGCCATCACATCTGTTTGAGGATGATCTCCGATAAATACGCTTTCATTTGGTAGTATATTCAAGTTACGTAAAGCGCGCAGAAATATTTCTGCATCCGGTTTGCGAACTCCTTCAAATTCTGAAATTAAGATTGTTTGAAAATATTTTTCAATGCCTAAACCTTGAATGGTACGCTGCTGAAACTTGCCAAGACCATTAGTAATAATTCCTAATAAATATCCTGCTTTAGTAAGAGCTTCTAGTGTCTCTAGCAGGTTGACAAAAGGTATACAAGAATGCATGAAATTTATTTCATAATCCTCAAGCAAATCTGCCCATGAAATCGCTTCAATGCCAAATTCTCTAACAAGAGTTTGGTAAACTTTATCTTTCCAAACGTACCCACGGCAATCTAATTAGATAAATCTGCTAATATAATCGGGCTTGGCAATTTTAGCTAATTCCGCCGGAAATCGGTCATATTGATGAGCAATAAAATGTTGGATAGAAGCATCTCTATCTAGTAAAGTTCCATCTAAATCAAACAGAATAGCGCGAATCATTCAATTTTAGATTTTGGATTGATACATAGTTGAAGAAGAAAGTCCCAATGAAAAAATTTCACAGCACACAACGAGGAGGACAGTAGCATGAATAGCTTACAAGTTGTGGATGAAGGATTTTCACAAGTGCCGCTAATTGATATTAGCGCCTTGGTTTGTGGAAAAGGCGATCGCCTACAAGTAGCATCGGAAATTGGGCAAGCTTGTCGTGAGTGCGGATTTTTTTATATTGTGGGACATGGTGTAGATGAAGGCTTGCAGCAACGGCTAGAACAACTCAGCCGCCAGTTTTTTGCCCAGGATTTAGCAACTAAAATGGCAATCCGTATGGCTTTGGGTGGTAAAGCTTGGCGGGGGTATTTCCCAGTTGGGGGCGAACTCACATCGGGTAAGCCTGATATCAAAGAAGGTATTTATTTTGGTGCAGAACTAGGAAACAATCACCCACTCGTACAAGCAAATACCCCTATGCATGGTGCTAATCTCTTCCCCGAGAATATCCCTTTATTCCGCGAAACCGTGCTGGAATATATGGAGGCGATGACTCAACTAGGGCACATTTTAATGGCTGGTATTGCTCTGAGCTTAGGGCTAGAAGCAGCTTATTTTGCTGAACGTTATACATCAGATCTCCTCACCTTATTTCGGATTTTTAACTATCCCCCAGATTTGTCACCTGCTGATGGTGAAAATCGCTGGGGTGTGGGTGAACATACAGACTACGGCGTTTTAACTATCCTCAAACAGGATGATTCCGGCGGATTGCAAGTTAAATCGCGATCGCGCTGGGTAGCTGCGCCGCCAATTCCCGGTTCCTTTGTCTGCAATATTGGCGATATGCTTGATCGCATGACTAGAGGTTTGTATCGTTCAACGCCTCATCGGGTGCAGAATTTATCAGGACGCGATCGCCTTTCGTTCCCTTTCTTTTTCGATCCCAACTTTGATGTCGAGGTAAAGCCAATTCCCCTAGATGGGGTAATAGCCAAAGATGATCGCGCAGAACGTTGGGATCAGTCTAGCGTTCACGACTTTCAAGGAACCTATGGGGATTATGTGCTGAGTAAAGTATCTAAAGTTTTCCCAGAGTTGCGGCGGACGGTTTTAGAGATTACCCAGTAAATAGTTATCGCTTTGGCGAGCAGGGGAAGATGAGGGGACACAGGGGACAAGGTGACAATAAGAAAATACAGTTCAGTGAAGAAAATTACATTGATAACAAAACCAAAAACTAGTTACTCAACAAAAAAACCGAACAATAATTTTGGAGGGGATTTGGGGGACGCAACCGTCACCCAATCGGGGGTTTGGGGGAGAATCCCCCAATTGATCTGGCTTCTTTAATAAGTGACAAATCAATCGCTAATGAGCTTAACTGAGCCGTATTAGAAAATAAGAGGCATTCCAATTACCAATGCCCCAAAATTCCATTATTTTAATTGAAGTATCTGTAAATCCGAGGAAATTTTAGCCCATGCCCTATCTTACTTACGCCAGGGACATTTACGCCATTATTGCTAAATATACCAACGCTAAAACTCTCTGGATTGATACAGAAGTCGCTGATTATAAAAGTCGTCAACCGAAACTCTCGCTTATTCAGGTATTAGATGATCCTTCAGATATGAGTGGCGATCGCGTTTATCTTTTGGATGTTCTAGGAAAACCTGAAATCGTGGGGGAATTTATTGACAGCATTATGCTCAATCCTAGTATTGAAAAGGTATTTCATAATGCTAGTTACGATTTGAAATTTCTGGGTAATAAGCAAGCTAAAAATGTTACTTGTACCTTAGAAATCGCTAAAAAAATCCCTTACTATCTTTTGCCAGTACCTAACTATCAACTACAAACTTTAGCTACGGTACTTTGCGCTTTTAATAATATTGATAAAGAAGAGCAAATTAGTGATTGGGGACAGCGTCCTCTCACTGATTCACAAATTGATTATGCGTATTTAGATTGTATATATCTTGCTCAGGTACATTTAAAATTATTAGAGTTGCAATCCCAAACGAATCCCGATCCGGCTACAGAAGATTTAGCATTACTTGGTGCCAGATATACGGAAATTGAACAGCAGCATCATATATTAAACTCTGAGTTAGAGCATCTGCAAGAACGCATTAAAAAAGCTATGCAGATACAAAATGTCTCGGAAACATCATATTGCAAGCTGACTAAATATGAGCGCAAAACAGTAAAAGTTGCATTTACTGAACTCATGAGGCTAGTAGAAACCGCAGGTATTGATTTAGATTTTCCCATCCCCCTGACTCAGAAATTGCAAAAAGATTTAGGTACAAACCTAGAACAACTCTCTGTAGAGGTGGATGAAACTACCTCTTGGCGTTTAACACCGAAAAGTCCAGAAAGCGCGGCTGAGAGCGATTAAAAAATTACGGAGTTACATTTATTTTTAAATAATATAGTTACTTCAATAGCAACAAAGCTACTGACAGATAATGGTATATGCAACTAATTAATTTAAAATCTAAAATCTAATACCAATTTGAAAAAAGAATGTGACAGATGGTAGAGGCACGGCGTGCTGCGCCCTCTGGAATATATTGATGCGTCGCAAACATTTTTTGATTTGGTATCACTTATTAAAGAAGCCAGAAGAATTGGGGGATTCTCCCCCAAACCCCCGATTGGGTGACGGTTGCGTCCCCCAAACCCCCTCCAAAATGATTGTTCTGTTTTTTTGTTGAGTAATACCAATTGGAAAAAAGAATGCGACAGATTGTAGGGGCACGGCGTGCCGCGCCCTCTGGAATATATTGATGCGTCGCAAACATTTTTTGATTTGGTATCACTTATTAAAGAAGCCAGAAGAATTGGGGGATTCTCCCCCAAACCCCCGATTGGGTGACGGTTGCGTCCCCCAAACCCCCCTCCAAAATGATTGTTCTGTTTTTTTTGTTGAGTAATACCAATTGGAAAAAAGAATGTGACAGATTGTAGGGGCACGGCGTGCTGCGCCCTCTGGAATATATTGATGCGTCGCAAACATTTTTTGATTTGGTATCACTTATTAAAGAAGCCAGAAGAATTGGGGGGATTCTCCCCCAAACCCCCGATTGGGTGACGGTTGCGTCCCCCAAACCCCCTCCAAAATGATTGTTCTGTTTTTTTGTTGAGTAATACCAATTGGAAAAAAGAATGTGACAGATTGTAGGGGCACGGCGTGCTGCGCCCTCTGGAATATATTGATGCGTCGCAAACATTTTTTGATTTGGTATAACATTCTCATTCATTCTCATAGATACACGTAAATTTAAGTGTATGCGGCTCTCTAACTGGAAATTTTATATAGATAAAGATTTTGTGAAAATAATAAAAATTTTAATTTAATTGGCTTTAAAACGTATAATGAAAAGCGGCAAAAATAGGACTCGCAGCGTATAACATAACTTTGTGCAAGCGAGAACTAAATATATGATGGGGAAAATAACAGTTTTTATACTTTATTTTGTCTGTAAACAGCCACTCTGGGTCTAATAGGATGCTACATAGAGTGTTATAGCAGCAAATATTAGTCACATCTACGCAAGAAAAAGATGAAATAAGTGGGAAAGCTGAGGCGGCAAATTTATACTTCATCCTGTATCTAAACCTAGAGTAAATAGCAGTTATTGACGACTTATGCAATCGCCTTTCTCTTCCTTTACTTGGCGTTATTGGCGCTTCACATCTACATTAAAAAGGTAAGATTCATAAATTAGATGGGATTGCTAGATGCATTTACAATTAATCACTATTTCCAGATATAGCTAAAGTTAGTCAGCATGAATTTAGGGAGGGTGGCGGATTAAAACGACGTATGAAACTGCAATTATTTGATCGAGAGTGGACAAGGTTAGGCAGAGCATTTACCATAGCTTTGTTAACAATATTGAGTACAATTACTAACCTTTCCTGTAGTAAAAATAGTAATGTATTAGTAACAGAAATTGGCGTAACTCCCCCCAGCCGTCGCCCAGCCAAAACATCAAAGGCAGTGGAATTTTATCTTCAAGGGCAAAGTCAACACGCTAAAGGTAACTCAGAAGCAGCGATCGCATCCTATGATCAAGCAATTAGCCTGAATCCCCAATATGGTGTAGCGTTCAAAGCGCGGGGATTGGCTAAATTTGACGCGGGAAAGAAACAAGAAGCGATCGCAGATTATAACGAGGCGCTGAAGATTAATCCTAATGATGCCGAAGCCTACAATAGCCGCGCTAATGCCAAAGCCTCAATCGGAGATAATAAAGGCGCGATCGCAGATTATAACGAAGCAATTCGTCTCGCTCCTAGTTATGCGGAAGCTTATAATAATCGTGGCAATGCTCGTGCTACCACAGGCGATCGCAACGGCGCGCTAGAAGATTTTGATCGAGCTATTCGCATCAATACCAGATATGCGATCGCCTACAATAATCGTGGCAATCTCCGCGCTGCTAAGGGAGACCAACAGGGCGCAATCTCTGACTACAATCAAGCTATCCGCATCAATCCTAACTTTGGCCCCGCCTACAATAACCGTGGAAACGCCCGCGCCGCCCAAGGCGATAAACCAGGCGCACTCAAAGACTTACAACAAGCCGCAGATATTTTTCAAAGTGAGGGTAACAAGGATTTGTACCAACAGGTGATGAATAATATTAAGGAATTGGGACAGTAATCAATACTTGTCGGTTAAGGGTAAAAGGGGAAGGGGAAAAAGGGCAAGAAAAAACCTTTAACCCTTACCCTTTAACCTTTTCCCCAAACCCAATTCCGAGTTGAAAATCCTTAACCGAGCAGTATTGGGACAGTAATACTAATTCGTAATTCGTAAGTAGCTAGGTGCCGAATTTTAGACAATTGGTACAAGTCTTGAGTTTTTACAGATGAGAAAGGGCACAGCATTGTTTGTGCCCTTTTGACATCTATAAGTATGAGAACAAGTCAACCGTCAACCGTCAACCGTCAACCGTCAACAGTCAACAGTCAACAGTCAACCGTCAACCGTCAACCATCAACAAAATTACGTACTTGCTTGCCGATAACAAGCAAATTCCATCGTGAAAGTTGCCATTCCCGCAGTTTGCGATCGCAAGTCTGTAGAATAACCAAACATTCGTACTAGGGGTACTTCTGCCCGAATGATAGAGTATGCTTGCATGGTTTCGGAACCTAATAGCAAGCCTCGACGGGAGGAGAGATCCCCCTGGACTCTACCTAAATACTCGTTGGGTGTTTCCACCTCTACCAACATAATTGGTTCGAGGATGTAGGGTTTGGCTTTGGCGATCGCTTCATCCAAAGCTTGATGGGATGCTGATCGGAATGCCAATTCGGAGGAGTCAATGGGGTGAAATGAACCGCCCTCTAGCACAACTTTTATCCCTGTGACGGGATAACCTTCCAAACGGCCTGATTGCATGGCTTCACGGAAGCCTTTCTCGCAAGCGGGAATAAATTCTTTGGGAATTACTCCGCCAACTACCTTGCTTTCAAATACAAACGGTTCATCTGTCGGTTCAATCCAGCCTGTGACATGGGCGTATTGTCCAGAACCCCCAGTTTGTTTTTTCAGTCGGTAATCGAAGCGCGTCTTTTGCCCAATGGTTTCGCGATATGCGACTGCGGGTGTACCAACGTATACCTCAGTGTTATATTCCCGTTGAATGCGCTCTAGGTAGATTTCTAGGTGCAGTTCGCCCATACCAGAAATCAAAGTTGCCCCTGATTCTGGGTCAATGCTGAGTTTGAAGGTGGGATCTTCTTTTTGGAAGCGGTTGAGGGCTTTAGAAAGGCGATCGCTATCTTCTTGTTTTTTGGGTGTAACAGCCAGTGTAATTACTGGGTCTGGGACAAACATTTTCTCTAAAGATATCAGTGGCTCTTGACCACAGAAGGTATCACCAGAGGCACAATCTACGCCCAATAGAGCGATAATATCGCCAGCTTCCGCAAATTTCACCTCTTCGCGCTTGTTAGCGTGCATTCTCACCAAGCGGCCAATTGGCACTCGTTGTCCGGTGCGGGAGTTGTATACAGTATCGCCTTGTTTGAGAGTTCCCGAATAAATTCGGGTATAGGTTAACTGTCCAAAGGACTCCACAGTCAGTTTAAATGCCAAGGCGACTAAGGGATCGTCAGGATTGGGGTAAAGGTTGACAGACTCTACCGTTTTGACGACTTCCCTATCTATGGGAGATGGGAGATAAAGGGCGATCGCATCTAACAAGTTCTGCACACCTTTGTTTTTGAATGCTGAACCCAGAAGTACAGGTGTGAGTTGCAAACTCAAGGTGGCTTGGCGAATGGTTTGCCAAATAAGTTCTTGGGGAACTTCTTTACCTTCTAATAGCATCTCCGTCATGGGTTCGGAGAATAGTGACAAAGCATCCAGTAATTTTTCCCTTGCTTGTTGCGCTTCTGCCAGCAGTGCATCAGGAATTGTCGTTTTTATCCAATTTTCGCCGTTTTCGCCTTCAAAGTAAGAAGCTTGCATTTCTATGAGGTCAATAACCCCGAGAAATTTGTCTTCACTACCGATAGGATACTGAAGTAACAAAGGATTTAACTGTAAGCGATCGCGCATTGCTTGCACTACCCGAAACGGATTAGCACCAATGCGATCCATTTTGTTGATAAATGCTATACGCGGCACACGATATCGCTTCATCTGGCGATCGACGGTAATCGACTGGGACTGTACGCCTGCTACAGCACACAGCACCATTACCGCCCCATCCAATACCCGCAAAGCACGCTCAACTTCTATCGTAAAATCCACGTGTCCCGGTGTATCAATTAAGTTGATTTGCGTATCGTGCCATTGACAGGTGGTAGCGGCAGAGGTAATTGTAATGCCATGCAATTTTTCCTCTGGCATAAAATCCATCGTCGCACCCTTGCCGCCTCCCCGCACCTCCTCAATGGCGTGGATTCTGCCTGTATAGAAGAGAATTCTCTCTGATAATGTAGTTTTACCAGAGTCAATATGAGCAGAAATACCAATATTGCGGATGCGTTCTCGGGGAATCATAAAATATCCTTTTGCTCAAGCAATAAACAGTTTCAGCCTATTCCTATTAGGCTTTAGAGCAATCTCACTTGTATTATACTACATTTGTATTACAAATGTCATCACTGCTTAAAAGTTCATCAAGATTCTCAAACATCACTCAATACGGTTCGTATCAGTATTTTGCATCTCCCTTGTAATTTAGGAAAAGGGTAAGGGTGAATTCAATCCTTTTCCCCCTTCACCAAACTGTATTGAACCACCACTGACATTTCCCTGTGAAGTTCTTAGTGTGGGGCTGACCCGAAATCTGACTCGTGTAATATAAATTAGCGTCGTTAGCAGATGTAGGTTGGGTTAAGCGCAGCGCAACCCAACATAGATCTTGAAAGCTAAACCAAATCTAGTTTGCAGAATCTGAAATTGTATATTTCTTGTGGCGTTGGGCATCTTGCCCGCCCAATATCTGCAAGTTAAATGTGGAACAGCTTATTTCGATGTTGGGTATCCTTACGTCAAACGCCAGCCCTTTAATTCATCTTTCATCCTTCTATGAATCAATTGTCATCTAAAGATTGGGTGTTAATCAAACAGAGGCTAACCCCTTATTTATTTTTGCTACCCGCCTTACTAATTTTAGGGTTAACCGTTTTTTGGCCTGCATTGCAAGCATTTTATTTGAGTTTTACTAGCTATGAAGATATTTCCCAACCGCCGCAATGGATAGGTATTGCTAACTTCCTCAAGCTGTGGAAAGATGCTGTTTTTTGGCAAACTTTAACCAATACTTTTCTTTATCTTGTCGGTGTAGTGCCAATTCTTGTAATTGCGCCTTTGGGGTTAGCTATTTTAGTTAATCAAAAACTTAGGGGAATGAATTGGTTTCGAGCTGCATACTATACACCAGTAGTCATTTCTATGATTGTTGCTGGTATAGCATGGAAATGGCTTTATGCAGAAAATGGCTTACTGAATCAATTTTTCAAAGCCTTGGGAATGTTTCCCGAAGGAATTCCTTGGTTAACTAGCCCTAATAAAATTTTTGGCATTCTGCCAATTTCTTTGGCAAGTGTAATGGCTGTGACTATTTGGAAAGGCTTAGGCTATTACATGGTAATTTACTTAGCTGGACTGCAATCCATTCCTGGCGATGTCTACGAAGCCGCAGCTATTGATGGTTCCGATGGTATTCGCAAACATCTGGATATTACAATCCCTTTAATGAAACCATATTTAGCTTTGGTAGCGGTGATTTCTGCCATATCAGCCACCAAAGTATTTGAAGAAGTATATATCATGACCCAGGGAGGGCCACTTAATAGTTCAAAAACTATAGTTTACTATTTATATGAGCAAGCATTCACTAATTTAGAAATTAGCTATGCCTGCACAATTGGGCTAGTGTTATTCTTGATAATTTTGGGCTTATCGATTTTGCGATTAATTATTAGCCGGGAAAGCACTGATAATATCAAACTTTAATTGCTGCATATCTTGAGAAAATTAATTGGTGATAGATAGGAACTTGTGTAAATAATTAGAACTTGCTTGATGTATTTTCTTATTTCTCAGGGCTTGATTGAATCTTGAAGAAAATACACCCTGTAACTATCAAGTACTTGAATCACCTGCTGATTACAGCATTTCGTCAATTAGTGCAATATGGCAGTAAATCCCATAAAACTACAAAGCGAAATACAGAGAAGTGGCGTTCTTTCTTTGGGTAGAGCAATGGTGAGATGCAACTATGATAATCCACGTAAATAACAGCATTTCGGGATTTCTGGAATTTCAACTACTCATTATTAGAGCCTTTGAAATTAGGAATTAAGCTGTTACCTTTTCTTTTTTTAGCTTTTGAATTTGCTTCTTCTTCAACACAACTCCCATGCCTAAAGCTGTTACCGAGCCTAAAATGGTGAAAGGCTCGGGAACTGCTTCAGCAGTCATAGAGAAAGATCCATCTGATTGGATTTGGTTAACAGTCAGAAGCCCGTTGCCTAAAAAAGTCTTATCTTTAACAAATGAACCAGTAAATTTTGGCATAATGCCAAAGGCAAATGTTCCACTGGATGTTTTAGTAACTTCAAATGGGTTAGATATATTAAAAATCAGCCCATCAGCAAATTGAATGAATGGGTTGTTTGCTTGTCCTGAGTAATTAGCTACTGATCCGTCTCCTGAGGAAGTATAGCTGATTAATTTCAAAGCAATGTCGGATATGGTAACGTTTTGCCCAATATAACCGGCAAACATACCATTTGATGACTTTTTAACTGTAGCATCAGTGGCATCGAATTTAATTGTGTCAGTAGCAGCTGGATTTTTCTCCGCCCCGTTTACAAAATTAGCTGAACCAGCAATATTAACTCTGCCTAATGAAAATGCTTGAGCGGATGAAACATTAACAGTATTACTTACAGCAAAGGTGCCGCAAGTTAAGGCTAATCCCAGCCCTATTGTTTTAAAAGCCATGATTGTCTCCATTAAAAATGATTGGTATCAGGTTTTTGCCATCTGCAAAATGTCCTAATGAATTGCATACATTAGACTCTTTTGAAGTTGGTAAACATTCATCTGCTGAGTTGTTATGCTGTGACCCAAATTTATACAGAAAAGTTGCGTGGGTTTCCCGAATTTAGCAAACTTTTCAAGACAGATTTTGGATTGAAAGATTGAGATTTAAAAAATGGTAAAAGACCCTAATCTTAACGCCACTTGCTTCTGTTGGTATTTCCCTAAGACCAAAGTAGCTCAACTAAAAAACTTGTGTTGCAAAGTTATAAGCAAAGGTAGCTTCTGCTTAGACTTGCTGTAAAATCCATCATCCAAAATTCTGTCTTCCTGTCCCTGCTGTCAAGCCTGGGGGAAATCTCAAATTGAGAAGTTATTACTCAGCAATCACATGCAGATGCCCACCTGATTTTTGCATACCCTTCCATTATTTAAGTAAAAACTCGGACAGGCGTAAAGCCTTTGTAAAAACCATACATATATCTGTGAATTTTGTATAAAGTATTGCATTTCAGCATCAAGAACACTTTATCTAACCTAAAGGTAGATGACGGCAACTTTTTATACTAATAGTTGTAGGAAATTTAAGCTTTGTTATATCAATTGAGCTTGAAAACCTTTAATAGAAGGCTGTTTCAAGCTGATCAAGCCATACTAGCTACGACCATTTAATGTTACAGGCTGTAAACAAACTTCATCTTTTATCGTTGAAGCAGACTGTTGAGAATACAACCCACCAAAGAAGTATTTCTGAAATGCAATGCAGACATTCAGTAGTCAAATTTCACCTATATAGCCATGTACTTGCTTGATAATTAAAAGTGCGATCGCACTTTTAATCACATCAGCAATTTTTTCCATATCAGAAATTTAAAGGAAAAGTGAACCAAGGTAAAACCCTTAAACGTTCCCGTAAAAAATTTATATAGTTCAGTTTCATCCCGGCTATTTACCTTTTGCTCTACTCTCGTAATGAGTAACCAACACCACGCACAGTATAAATTAAGCGTTTTTCTTTATTTTCTTCCAATTTCAGGCGTAAATAGCGAATATAAACTTCAATAATATTAGAATCTCCCATAAAGTCGTAACCCCAAACTTTCTCGAGAATTTGGTCTCTAGTAAACACCTGGCGGGGATGACTCATGAGATACTCTAACAGGTCAAATTCTTTTGCGGTTAACTCAATTGCCCGTTTACCGCGAAAGACTTGACGAGTGCGACGGTTTAAACTCAAATCCTCAAACTGGGAAACATCCTCATCTGTTTCTTGGGTGCGGCGGAGATGGGCGCGAATTCTCGCCAATAGTTCTTCGATGCTAAATGGTTTAACTACATAATCATCAGCACCAGCATCTAAACCAGCCACGCGATCACTAACTTCATCTTTGGCTGTTAATAAGATCACCGGCATTGAGTTACCAGTGGCGCGCAAACGACGACAGATTTCTAAACCCGTAAGCCCTGGTAGCATCCAATCGAGAATTGCTAAATCCGGAGACAAGTCTCTTGCCAAGGTCAAGCCGAGGATACCATCATTGGCTACACTTACTTGATATCCTTCACTATTCAATTCCAATTCCACAAATCGCGCCAGCTTAACTTCATCTTCAACTAAAAGGATGTGCGCTGTCATATTTTTTCCTCAAGTAGCCTCATCGATGCAGGTAATGGGTAATTGGTGATTGGTAATTGGACTATTCTCAATTCTTTGCCTACAAAGGACAGAGAAATATTGATGTCGTAGTTCAGGTGTAGGAAGTGATGTTAGCAGCATCTGTATGCTCAACCTCTAAGCAGTTCATAATTTACTTTTATCGATAATTATGGAGAATTTTAGATTAATTGGGATATTTCCACCAGCATTTTATCTATTAATATCCCTTAATCTAATTCACGCTGCATCTTTCCCTATTTTTATACCTAGACAATTATATGATTATTTACAAATGAGAGTCTGAAAATCTCTCTCCTCTGCTTCTGCTTCTGCGAATCTTACAAATTACGAATTATTAATTACTAGCTTGGCACAACACTAATATTTAGGTATAATAATTTTGTGGCACTTGCAGTTAAGGAAACAAGTGCAAACAAAAAAGTGCCCACACACAATTTAACCCCATCCAAAATAGAGAAAAGGGCAAGCAGTGGGACACAAGACAAATCATTCAAAAACCAATACACAGCATTTTTAAGCCCAAAGGAATAAAGATTAATTTCTAGGCTGTGCGACTTTATATTAAGTAGAGATTTGTTTCGGTTCTATGTATTAATTTGTTTCATCAGCTATGTTGTTTTTTCCTAGCATCCTGTAAGCAGATCATTGCTTAGACAAGAGCCTGTTAGTACCTAGCAGGACTACAATCAGCAATAATAGCTGGATTTGCCAAGGTGCTAATACCAAACTCAAAATAAAACAAATGAATCCAAATACACCAGCGATGTATGCTATTTCATCAGTAGATTGTTTAACAAAATAGCCAGTTATCAAAGCGGTACATAGTGGAACCAAAAAAAACAAAGCCATTTTTCCTAACCTCTGAAATCAAAGGTGTAACGTTGATATAAACAGATTAAATCTGTTGTTGACAATTGGTTTATTTTACCTCTCTGTAAGATTACCTTACAACAGAGTATGTAAAATAATCATGTAAAAAATTCATATTTGATAATCATCTGGTAAATTAGCTTAACGCTATTGTGCTGGCATCTGCCGAACGATATAGCATAATTACCTACTAAATTTAAGTTTTTGATTTAGACACTCAATGCTGAACATTCCTCAATTACTGGCAACTGAACTAGACCTTAAACTTTATCAGGTGCAAAATGCGCTGGAACTTTTAGCAGAGGGTGCAACAATCCCTTTTATTGCACGCTACCGAAAAGAGCGCACCAATGAAATGGATGAAGTTCAATTGCGTAATTTATCGGATAGGTATACATACTTAACAGAATTAGAAGAAAGAAAAGCGGTAATTCTAAATGCGATCGCCAATCAAGGTAAACTCACTGATGAACTAAAAGCGCAGATTACTTCTAGTTTACAAAAAACAGAACTTGAGGATTTATACTTACCATATAAACAAAAGCGCCGCACCCGCGCTACTATCGCCAGAGAGAAAGGTTTAGAACCACTGGCAGAATTTATTAAATCATTGAATGTGAAAAATCCTGTGTCTGCTTCTTTAGAAACAGAAGCAGCTAAATATATTTCGGAAACTCAAGGCGTAAAATCTGCACAAGAAGCGCTCAAAGGTGCATCTGATATCTTAGCGGAGGAAGTTGCCGAAAGAGCCGAATCAAGGGCATATATTCGGGATTACTTATTAGAATCGGGGATATTTACCTCTCGGATTAAAGATGAACATCCGGAAGGCACAACGAAATTTGAAATGTACCGCAACTATCAAGCTAAGGTGAAAAATATTGCACCTCATAATATCTTGGCTTTGTGTCGGGGTGAGGCAGAGGGAGTATTAAATTTTGAAATCGCCTTTGATGAAGATATCGTACTTTCCTACCTCGAATCTCAGGAAATTAAAACCAAAGTCCGTGCTATTCGCGATTTTTACCAAGGGATGATTAAAGATGCATTTAATCGCTTGATGAAAACTTCTTTAATGGGAGAAGTAATAGCCGAAAAGAAAGCCTACGCTGATTTTGAGTCGATTAAAACCTTTGAAACGAATTTACGGGAATTGCTATTATCTGCACCTGCAGGGATGAAGCCAACTTTGGCAATTGATCCTGGGTTTAGAACTGGGTGTAAAGTAGCAGTAATTAACCAAACAGGGAAATTTTTGGAATATCAAGCGGTATTTCCCCATCAAGCAGCAGAACAACGAACTAAAGCTGCACAAACTCTCAAAAATCTCATTGAAAAGTACAAAATTGAATTAATTGCCATTGGTAACGGTACAGCTTCCCGTGAGACTGAAGAGTTTGTCTCCCAAGTACTGCAAGCTATGGAACGCAAACCGACAAAGGTAATGGTAAATGAATCGGGTGCATCTATATATTCTGCTAGTAAAGTGGCACTAGAAGAATTTCCCGATTTAGATGTTACCGTACGTGGTGCCATTAGCATCGGTCGGCGGTTACAAGATCCCTTGGCGGAACTGGTGAAAATTGATCCCAAATCGATTGGTGTAGGACAATATCAGCACGATGTTGACCAAAAGTTGCTCAAGAAAAAGTTAGATGAAACTGTAGAAAGCTGCGTCAACTATGTCGGTGTAGACTTAAACACGGCTTCTAAGGAACTTTTAACTTTTGTCTCGGGAATTACCCCAGCAGTTGCCAATAATATTGTTACCTATCGCAACGAGAACGGAGCCTTTAAAAATCGCCGTCAATTGTTAAAAGTGCCAAAACTAGGGCCAAAAGCCTTTGAACAAGCAGCAGGGTTCCTGCGGATTCGCAACGGTGAAAATCCCTTGGATAATACAGCCGTGCATCCAGAAAGTTACTCTGTAGTAGAAGCGATCGCATCTGACCTCAACGTACCATTAAATCAGGTAACCCAAATCGCCGCTAAACTCCAAAAGGCTAACCTTAAAAAATACGTCACCGATACTGTAGGCGAACCAACACTGCGCGACATCCTCAGCGAACTCGAAAAACCCGGTAGAGATCCTCGTGCTGAGTTTAAATATGCCACTTTCAAAGAAGGAATTACAGAAATCAAAGATTTACAAGAGGGAATGGAATTAGAAGGTATCATCACCAATGTCGCTAACTTTGGTGCGTTTGTAGATATCGGCGTACATCAAGATGGCTTAGTACACATCTCCCAACTGGCGGATAGATTCGTTGAAGATCCCAAAAAGATTGTCAAAGTTGGACAAGTTGTGAAAGTTAGAGTACTAGAAGTCAATGAGAAATTGAAGCGAATTAGTTTGTCAATGAAAGCCGTAAGACAAGGCTAGTCGTAGTGTGCGTTGTCGCGCAGCGCAACGCACCACCAAGAATTCAAAGTATCTTACCTGATGGGTAATAAAATATGGCAGTTTATCAAGTTCGACTCATCAACTCGACAATGGGGTTAGACCGCACTATTCAAGTACCAGATGATCAATATATTCTCGACATAGCAGAAGACAACGGTATTCGCCTACCATCTGGTTGTAAGCAAGGCGAATGTTCTGCCTGTGTTGCCAAACTCATTAGTGGCGAAGTCGATCAAAGTGAGCAGAAATTTCTTCGTCCCCAGGAAATACAAGCTGGCTATATTGTTACCTGCGTGACTTATCCCACCTCTGATTGCACTCTCGAAACCCATCAAGAACAAGTTTTATATAAATCTTCGCTTTACTATAAGCAATAATTTGTTTTAATTAGAGATTTTGGAATTTATTTATAAACTAAATACTCAGAGCTTCAGATATAAATCAATTGTCAAAAGTTAAGGTTTTCTTTATAAATTGGATTACATAGAATTTTCCATCATAATTAAGAATTTTAGCAGAAAACTATCAAATGGTAAAATTACAGCCGAATTTTTCATCCAAACGATAGAACAAGAATCTATCCTCTTATTGATGTACCAACAGCTTGATTAGTTCATGATAGTGACATGAAGTTCACACGCTTAATCAACTGTTTCTGAGGTAAAAACAATGTTAGGGCCATTTTTAACAGCAATAGCAACAGCTTTGAGTCTATTAATAGTAGATTTAGTTGTACCAGGCGTTAATATTGCTAATTTCCCTGCCGCAATAATTGCAGCATTAGTGATTGGTTTGATTAATGGCTCAGTTAAGCCAGTACTTTCTACCTTATCTATGCCGCTTAATTTCTTAAGCTTTGGTGCTTTTTCGCTGGTAGTTAACGGCATTTGTTTCGCTATAGCAGCAGCCTTAGTTCCTGGTTTTTCTGCTCACGGAATTCTCGCTTTTATTTTGGGGCCAGTAATTCTCTCTTTTGCTAACACCTTCATTAACAACTACTTTGCAGAAAAGAACCTGGCTTTAGGTAGTGGAAATGCAAATAACAAGGGAGAATTACCCTCCAGCTAATAAGCAGTTATGGTAGAGATACTACTGCTCTCATGCTTCGCTATCAATTAGCAGTCGTCGAATTAATTTAATTCCGTAAGTAGATTTAATAATTCGGTGACAATCATACAAACGCAAGTACCCACATCAATCATTAGAATCAAATCCATGAAATTAACACGCTTACTTCTTGGTCTGTTGTTACCCCCCGTAGGAGTTTTTCTAGAAGTTGGTATTGGCCCAACTCTGATCATTAACATCTTGCTCACATTGTTAGGTTGGCTTCCCGGTAGTATTCATGCAGTTTGGGTAATTGCCAAGCATGAGGAGCAATTAAACAGACAGGATGGCATCTACTAACACTGCTAAATTGGTAATGAGTATTAACTAATTCTCGACAAGTAATTACCATTACCAATTTACATATCCATTATTCAAAATGACACTGGTTAAATTAATTTTGTAGTTAAACACAATTCAGCCAGAAATAAAAGCTCCTATTTAGAACAGTCATCAATTCCCAAATAAAAGCCTTTTTAAATTGTGACTTTTAATTTTTGATTTTCGGGCTACGGTATCAGGGTTTCATCGAATTTCTCCTCTCAATCAAAGTAATATTAGGGTGGCATTTCTCCACCCTAATTTTCTGTTTTAAATAATTTCAATTAAACAAAAGTTGTCACCCAAACCCCCAATTTTTTGAAAAATCCGGGGTTATAAATCTTGCTAGAGTGCAATTATATATAGGGTGCGTTAGCCTTGGCGTAACCCACCGGACATAGCTTATACCATTTGGGAAAAAAAACGCGAAAGATAGGTAGGGGCACGGCACCAGTAAGATATTTGATATGCCAAAAGATTGCGGATGCCGTGCCCTTACAAAGAATTTATCTGTCGCAAACATTATTTGAATTGGTATTAGATAATGCAGTGCATTACTGAAAATTTTTCTACACATAAAACAATATCCCCAACTTATTTAATCAGCCAGGGATATATATCTATGATGGAAAATAAGCAAAGGTATTAAGCAGGGGGAAGTTTGTGCTTATCAGCAGTATTATCTTTGTCCTTAAATAATTCTGCCGCCGCTAATAGCAACTCTCTTAAAGCCTGTTTTAGCTGACGTTCCTTTTTCGCGATCGCACTTCCAGCTTCACCCAGTTTATCATCGAGCTGCGATCGCTTCTGTTCAACTTGAGTAGCGATGTTTTCGGCTTGGGGACGAGCTTGATTATACCAATGCTTTGCGTCTTCCAAGTAATCTTTAACTTCTTCTGAACGTCCGCCGTAGCGCGCAGCTAAATTAGCTCTCACAATAGCTAGTTGTGCTTGCAGTTGAGCATAGCGCTTCTTGAGCAAAGCTGCTTCTTCACTATCTTTAATCCCATCAATGACAGAATCAAGCACAGTCTTTGTGGAAGTAGAAGTTTCCTTACCAGTCTCTTCAATCTCAGCCAAAATTACATCAACATCTTTTTGGAGTTGTTCTTCTTCACTATCTAGTTGAGACTGTAGCTTTTTAATTTCTGTCTGAGTTTTAGCGATGTTTTCATGTCGGTGGCTATTCACACCTTCCAATACACCTTCAATAGAAGCTGTTACTTCTTCTTTGATTTCGCTACCTCTTTCTTGGAAAGTTTCAATGACAGCCGAAAGTGCATCTTTCACAATAGTACGCAGTTCTATAGAACCCGTCTTAAATTCAGAACTGACTTGAGATACTGCGGCTTTCACAATTTCTCTAATGCGATCGCTTCTTAGCTGTCCAGTTTCTTTAGCTTGTTGCAAGTCTGCTTGAATTTTCTCTTTGATATTACTAGCCATTTTCAACTCTGGGTATTTAGGTAATTTGGATAAAATTTTCTAGATATCATCCTCTATTCACATTATGGTGTAGCCTTTTGGAGTCGGGCACTTCCTTTAGA
Organism: Tolypothrix sp. PCC 7601; assembly: GCF_025677855.1. Lineage (NCBI taxonomy): Bacteria > Bacillati > Cyanobacteriota > Cyanophyceae > Nostocales > Tolypothrichaceae > Tolypothrix > Tolypothrix sp. PCC 7601. The sequence continues at coordinate 8,429,021 of NZ_CP064879.1, read as the reverse complement.
CAGAAAATGACTGGATTTTTCACAAATTCCCTTTTGTGAGATGATGAATATTTGTTGATACGCAAATAAAGCTCTTATGTGGAAAGTAAATATCACTTGTTCTGGTCAAGCATGGAAAATCTATGGTAGTGAATTTAAAGCACTAGCAGATAAATATTCCGGTAATTGCATTACTTCTAAAAAAATGCCAGATGGTCAGCGAATTATGGTATACAAAATTGAGGATGTGAGTGACGCTGAGTCTTTTGTGGAAGAATGTCAGCAGTTTGTTGGCTTTACTTCAGATTTTGAATCTTTATAAAATGCCAGTTGATATAAGTAAAAAATGATGTTGATTATATGAAAAAGCAATTAAACAAACTCATAAAGTTGCTATTGATTACTTGTTTAAGCTTGACAAGTATTTTCACATCTTCTGCTCATGCAGCAGATTTAGTTAATGGCGCACAAATATTCGAGGTTCATTGTGTGGGCTGTCATATTAACGGTGGTAATATTGTCAGGCGTGGTAAGACCTTAAAGAAAAAAGCTCTCAAGAAATATGGTATGGATTCTCTAGAGGCAATATCATCCATTGTCACCAATGGTAAAAATAATATGTCAGCTTATAAAGACCGCCTCACTGCAGAGCAAATACAAGATGTTGCGGCTTATGTTTTAGAGCAATCTGCAAAAGACTGGCGTTAATTTATAATTCATCCTTCCCAAGTGACCTAAGAAAATAAGGATACAATCCCGTAAATTCATTTAGAAAAAACCGTGAACCAACATTAATTAAAACCCCAGATTTATCCGTAATGTCTTTAATTTTGAATTTAGAATTCGGAGCGAAGCAACGTGACTCTACCAACAACAAGCTATCTGCAATTCACCCCAGATTTAAATATCTGCCGTATCTTAAATGGAATGTGGCAAGTTTCTGGTGGACATGGACGCATAAATCCCAAATTCGCAATTGCAACTATGTTCAAATATGTAGATGCAGGCTTTACTACCTGGGATTTAGCAGACCATTATGGCCCCGCCGAAGATTTAATTGGGGAATTCCGCCGTCAAATTATTGCTACTCGTGGTCAAGAAGCTTTAGCTAATATCCAAGCCTTTACAAAGTGGGTGCCTCGCCCTGGTAAAATGACCAAAAAAATCGTCGAGGACAATATTAATATTTCCCTCCGCCGGATGGATGTGGAGTCATTAGATTTAATGCAGTTCCATTGGTGGGAATATCAAGATAAAAACTACCTCGATGCGCTCAAATATATGGCAGAATTGCAAACTGAGGGCAAAATTAAGCATTTAGCTTTAACTAACTTTGATACTGAACATCTGCAAATTATTGTGGAAGCAGGAATCAAAATAGTTTCTAACCAAGTGCAATTTTCTTTAGTTGACCGTCGTCCAGAAGTAAATATGATCGAGTTTTGTCAACAGCACGATATCAAATTATTTACTTACGGCACAGTTTGTGGTGGCTTGCTCTCAGAAAAGCATTTAGGTAAACCAGAACCCCGAGGATTTGATCTAACCACAGTTAGCTTGAAAAAATATAAAAATATGATTGATGCTTGGGGTGGTTGGCAATTATTTCAAGAGTTGCTTACGACTCTCAAATCTATTGCTGATAAACACAAAGTCAGTATTTCTAATGTGGCAGTACGCTATATCTTAGATAAGCCATCTGTCGGAGGTGTGATTGTTGGTGCAAGGCTAGGCATATCTGAGCATATAGAAGACAACGCCAAAATATTTAGTTTCAACTTAGATGAGGAAGATTTAAATAAGATAGATACAGTGTCTCGCCAATCACGGGATTTATATCAGTTAATTGGCGATTGTGGTGATGAATATCGACGATAACAATTCACTATCAATACTGCTCGGTTGAGGATTTTCAACTCTTAATTTGGTTTGGGGAAAAGGTGAAAGGGTAAGGGTTAAAGGTTTTTTATTGCCCCTTTTCCCCTTAACCGACAAGTATTGAATTCACTATACCTCTGGCAAAAAGCACTTTTGCCAGAGGTGGGAAAAGGTTAAAGGAGAAGGGGAAAATATACAACCTTTCCCCCTATTCCCGACTTCTGCAAGAAGTCTACTATACTTGTCTCTGCATTCTTTGCTTCGTCAAAGACATTTTCGCAGGGTAGGCGCAGAGAGGGAATCTATAAGTGATTAGTTAATAACTAACCACTCATGACCCATGAAAAATCTCAAGCTAAGTAAGTCGAGGGAAATAAACCAAACTATGTTAAGAAACCTATATTGGTTTGAAATCCTTGCCAATGACAAATGACCAATGACAGCCTCAGCTAGTTATCTTTAATTTCGCCGACCTACTTATACGTCTTTACTTTGAGTTTCTGTATGTTCTTTTAACCGAGATACGACGTTATAGTCACCACGACCTGGAGGGGTCATAGCTTCAATAGAACCTTCAGTTGGGCCGCCAATTGCCTTCCATGCACCAAGTCCGCCCTTTAGCTGAGATACATGCTTAAACCCAGCAGAACGCAGAGATTGTGCAGCTTGAGCACTTTGTTCTTCATTAGCACCGTAAACATAAATATCACGGCTTTTATCTATAGATGATGCAGCTCGTTCTACAACTTCATCTGTGGGCATTGGCATTGCACCCAAAATGTGACCTTCATTAAAGGATTCGCGATCGCGCACATCTAGTATTGTAAAAGCAGGTTCGCCCCATTCTAGACGAGCTTTCACAACATGAGCATCAGATTGTGGTTCAATGGGTGGCTGTTCGGGAATGATATTATCTACTAAATTGTTAGCCATAACTGTCTCTTGCTGATTACGTTAACAGCAATTTATCTAAAAAAATAGTTTGATTTTCTCTTTCCCTGGTATGAAGCTTACCAAACTCTCTCTTGAGATAGACTAGTACAACACGGCATAAATAAATAGACCATATTGGTGGGAGAATAAATAATCAGGTTAAAACCCGTTTTGGGCGCGGATTAAGGAATCAAGGTGTGGCTAGATTAAATCCTAAAATATTAAATTTAAGCGATGGCGAGCGGGATCAACTCCAACAGTTGATAAACAGACACAACACGCCGCAACAGATAGCGCTACGAGCCAAAATAATTGTCATGGGATCAGAGGGTCAAAATCATCGTGAAATCGCCCGAAATTTAGACATAAATCGTCAAACGGCGCGTTTATGGCGAAATCGGTGGTTGGAAACTGAGGGGAAAGAATTATCAATTGAGCAGAGATTACAAGACTCTGAGCGTGTTGGCGCACGCCCGAAGTTTAGTATGGAACAAGTAATCGAGTTGTTTGCATTAGCTTGTTCCCCACCATCCGATTATGGAAGACCAATAAGTCATTGGACAGCAAGAGAACTAGCGAACGAAATCATCAAACTTGGAATTATTGAAAGCATATCTGTCCGCCATGTTGGAAGATTACTTGAAGAAGCAGAACTTAAACCTCACCAGAGCCGCTACTGGTTAACCCCCCTGAGGACGAAGAATTTGACGCAAAAGTTGAAGATATTACTGGTTTATACATCAATGCGATTGAGCGGCATCTTCAGGGAGAACGTACAATATCCATTGATGAAATGACAGGAATTCAAGCTACTGAGCGCTTAGAAAAAGACTTACCTGTGCGACCAGGCAAAGTCGAAAGAAGGGAATTTGAGTATATTCGTCACGGCACGCAAAGCTTAATTGCCAGCTTTGATGTTGCCACTGGTCAAATTGTCCAGCCGACTTGTTCAGATACCAGAACGGAAGTTGATTTTGCCCTTCATGTTCGCCGAACAATTGAAACTGACAGTGATGCTAAAAAATGGCATCTGATTATGGACTGCCTTAACACTCATCAGTCTGAGTCTCTAGTTCGTTTAGTTGCACAAATTGAAGGTTTGAATATTGACCTGGGTATTAAGGGAGAAAGTGGCATCCTTAAATCAATGAAATCCCGCACTGCTTTTTTGAGTGATCCAACACACCGGATTGTGTTTCATTACACACCTAAACATTCCTCTTGGCTCAATCAAATTGAGATTTGGTTCAGTATTTTGGTTCGCAAGTTACTCAGAAGAGCCAGTTTCGTCAGTCAGGATGATTTGAAAAATCGAATCCTCAAGTTTATCGACTACTTTAATCAAACAATGGCTAAACCTTTTAAGTGGACATATAAGAGCAAAGTTTTGGCTATTTAATGGTCTGCTTATTTCCGCCGTACTGTACTAGTACCGCAAGACGGAATTCAAAATTCTCTCTTGGAAAGTTCTGATCGGAGGAAACCTCCGCTCAGACTTTCCGCAAAATTCAAAATTAAGACAGAGTAATCTTTTTGTTGATTTTGTAGACGCAAAGTGGCTTCCCGTAGGGTATGATTTGTTTCTTTATGCCGTGTTGTACTAGTACAAATAGCTCAAGTCTAAAGTCTGAACTATCAAATAAACAAAGTTTTATATTCATCCTCACAGTAATTTGTCACAGCTAATTTATTAATGCAGTGGTTGTTTTAGTCGGGCTGTGGATTTAAAATTACAAATTGAATTATGTATAAATAGTAAGTATTTCATTGATTGAGAAGAAATGCGTTAAATTTATGATTTTTTCTTTTCATTTATACGCAATCTCTGATCAATATTATTTCTTACTTTGAGGTTAGCGCTCATTTCATTGTGTAATTTTCAATATTGAATCTTAAATTAAACCATAAATGGTGTCTTTCCAGGAAAAATATATGACTGACTCCAGAATTGGAATTGACCTCAACTTTGAACCGCAATATTTCAAAAATGTATTATAAAACACTTATACAAGTAGCAAGTATTATTTAAACTGACACTTGATGAATTTTAATAACCAATAAATTGAGTTGTGTAAATGGGTAAGACAAGTTAAATAAATTACAAATTATATAAGTGAAGTCAGGCTGGCTGTTTATGATGATTTCAAGAATCAAGAATATTGTCAAAAACATTACGTTGTATTCAATTAACATTAACCAATAATTATTAGATTTTTCAAGTGTTTGAGAGCTTGCTCTCAATTGATTTCTGAGTAGAAACTTTACTGACTGGTGATTAAAAATATCACAGGCTCGGCAAAAATATTCCTTTGTAGGATAATAATTATGGTCAAGTACTTCACTAGATATATTAAAAAGTTAATTGCGGCCAAATCAAGTACTATAATGACTAATGTTTGGTGAGCAAACGCTACCTGACGACAAGTCATAAGTATATACGTAAGCACCTGAGGACAGGATGGGAATAATTCCAGCACTACATAATTTATTTCGAGTGCAAACAATCTCTGAAGGTAGCATTTCACAAAGTAGCGATCGCATATCAAATCGCCACATAGACAATAGACTATAAATAATGGGCTAGACAGTTATGGTGATGGTTCCTGCTACTAATCCCAAAGTTCTGGTTGTAGATGACGACTACGGTGTCCGAACTCTCATATATCGCTTTTTAAGTCGAAAATATCATATTGAGTCGGCAGCAGATGGTAAGACTGCTTTAAATTTATTCGATCAATTTCAACCAGATTTAGTTATCCTCGATTGGAATTTACCAGACAGCACAGGCTATACCCTTTGCCAAGAAATGCAACGGCGCACTAACGTTTTAGTGATGATACTCAGTAGCCGAACTGACGAAGCTGATAAAATTAAAATCTTGGCTGCAGGTGCTGATGATTTTATGTCCAAACCCTTTAGCCTAGCTGAAGTAGAAGTCCGAGTCCAAGCTTTGTTGCGGCGGATGCGTACAGTCAACACCTCACCAGCACAACGCCTTGTCTTTCAACAGTTAGCAATTAATCCTGATGGGCGAGAGGTGACACTTAACGATAAACCTCTATCATTAACTGCCCTAGAATTTAATATTTTACATTTTTTGGCTAGCCACCCAGGTCAAGCGTGGAGTCGTCCTCAGCTAATCCAGAAAATTTGGGGTTGCGATTATGTGGGAGATGGAAGAGTAGTTGATGTACATATTGGTCAACTCCGCAAAAAAATGGAAGTTGATACCAATATCCCCGAATTTATTAAAACTGTTCGGGGTTACGGTTATAAGTTTGAACCCCCAGAAAAACCTCCAGAATAGAAATTCACAAATACTCAAACCCTTCTCTAATAATGACGTACTCGCATTTTCATAATTGCTAATTCAAAATTTCAAAAGTCATCGCCCAATCACCAATCAGGAAGATGGAATCAGTTTCATTTCACGTTTTCGCTTGTTCATAAATTAATTTAATGCCAAATCATAGCTAAAGCTTATTGAGATTTTAGAGATGAAATTTTGCAGAAAAGGGCACAAGCCCTTATTTTTTTGCAAATTGGCAAAATCCAAAATCTAGGTATGAGTATTGTTTTCTTCACAAAAAGACATAATTAGGTAAAATTAGTTAAAGCAATTTTGCATCTGTAAATCTAGGCATCAGCAAAACCATGCAGCTGAAAATCAGTGCATCTCGATTTCCCTTAGCTTACTTACTACTCATTGCTCCCTTTTTCTTATGGGGTACGGCAATGGTAGCAATGAAAGGAGTGATACCCCACACCACACCACTATTTATGGCAGGAGTGCGGTTGCTACCAGCTGGGATATTAATTCTCGTAGCAGCAGCGTTGATGGGTAAATCCCAACCCAAGGGATGGGGTGCATGGTTATGGATTACCTTATTTGCTTTAGTCGATGGAACTCTTTTTCAAGGGTTTTTGGCAGAGGGACTAGTGAGAACTAGCGCCGGATTGGGATCTGTGATGATTGATTCTCAACCATTGGCTGTAGCTTTACTGTCGTTATGGCTATTCCAAGAACGGATTGGTTTTTGGGGATGGCTGGGCTTAGGATTGGGAGTTTCTGGTATTAGTTTAATTGGTTTGCCCGATGAGTTGATTTTCCATCTTCTGGGTTCTGGTGTAAATGTCACAATCGGTAATTGGCAACAGTTATTTGCTAGCGGTGAGTGGTTAATGCTGCTAGCTGCGTTATCAATGGCGGTAGGAACAGTATTGATTCGGTTTGTCTGTCGTTATGCAGATCCCGTAGTAGCTACAGGATGGCACATGATTATCGGTGGATTGCCATTATGGGGGGTGTCATCAGTTGTAGAATCCCAGCAATGGCAAAATCTTGCTACATCCGATTGGCTGGCATTGGGTTATGCCACAATATTTGGTAGTGCGATCGCTTACGGATTATTTTTCTACTTTGCTTCTAGCGGTAATCTCACCAGTCTCAGTTCTCTTACCTTCTTAACACCAATTTTTGCGCTACTTTTTGGTAATCTCTTCCTCTCAGAAGTGCTTAGTCCCTTACAGTGGATGGGAGTTTTCTTAACTTTAATTAGTATTTATCTCATCAACCAGCGCGATAATTTAGCAGCCAGCAAAAAGGTTATTCTGGCTGAAGCAACTACAAATCAGCAACCTATTTTAGAAGCATCTAATGCTCAGAAACTTAGCCCTGTTACTTTAGCCGTGAGAGAATCTGAGCCTGAAGTATTACCTTAAAGTTCATCAATATTCCTAAGTGAATAGATGTGCATTGTTAGTAGCCAGTCCCGATGAAAAAATTTCACAAGCCTTGCATGAAATTTGGAATGGGATTTTTACTCAGCAACGCCACTTTCAAGATTGTTATCTATCTCCTAACCAATTCTCCAAATCCGCAACACTAGCAAAATCTAGCAACGCCTCACCCAAATCTTCTAACTCTACAACAGACAAACCCTGAATCCGTTCCTGTAATTGAGGAGTCAAAGAACCACAGCGGCGGTTTAGTTGGCGTAGAACAAGTGTTAGCGCCTCTTGCTGTCTTCCCTGCTGTTGACCCCTTTCAATTCCTTCTCTCATCCAGCTTGTGACAATTTCCATAACTTGTTCCTCTTGTCTTGGTTCAATACTAGCAAGCTGTTCTTGAAATGCTGCTAGTTCTTGAGCATTCAACTGTAGGTAGGTATCAATAAAACCAGAAATCAACTGTACTTGTGCGGGATTCAATCCCAAGCTTGCTAGTAATTGTAGTGATAGCAGCTTGACTGTGGGACGTTCTTGAGTGTCCATCCGCATTTTAGACATCAAAGCACTGGCTACAGGATTTTGGAGATTCACAAAATCCTGCCACTGTAGTCTGTTTAACTGGATGACGCGATAGTTAAATTCCAGCACTGTCCATCCAGGAAACGCGACTTGGTAAGAGTTTGGTTCTAGACGCTGCGGAGAATCATGGGAATAAATGACTACTGGATAAACTGGGAGGGCAAATTTTTCATGCAAGCGTGCGAAATAGCAGAACATTCGCTGGTTAAAATCTGCTTGGGAAGCTGACTGATGTTCTGTATGGATAATAAACAGAGCATCCTGATTTCTAAATGAGGCTCGCACAACTAAATCAACAATTTTGCGCTCACCTTCAGTCACATCGGTAAATACCTCTTGTGGTAAAAACTCCACAGAATCCCTTTCCCAGTAGGCGCTGACATCGGGAAAAAAGAGTTCGATGAACTCTGGAAAAAAATTAGTGAGTAGTTCTTTAAACAGGCGGTCATGGTCAATCATCAGCAGATTTTAGCGAATTTTGCATTTAAATTCATAAATACGTAGTAATTTGTAGCCACACATCATCAGAGAACTGCTGCAAGATATGAACTTGAGAATTGACTCGATATACTAGATAGGTGGTACAAAAGTATTATTAGTAGCCGAATTATGAAAGCAGTTAAAGATTTAACCCTTGAGGTTTAACTCTTGACTGTTTCCTGTTGACTACTGATACACTTATTTAGCAAAACACTTCGATAGCCTAAAACGATGAAAGCATCTGCTAAGTTCGACTTTGAGGACGAGAAATTTAATGCACCGCCTTCTCAAGTCATCCCCTGGTGTCAGATGATTAATCCTCGGTATGGCACAGATGGTATTCAATCTTACGGTTTGGCAATTAAGCTTGATAATGCCCAAGCTGTAGGTTTTCAGCCAGACGATAATTGGCAACAGGTAGAGCATGAATTTAGCTCTGGAGTGGAAACTGTATTTATTACTCCTACTCCCAATTTAGTGATCGTGCGACGAGGGCCATTGTCGGTAAAAGACCGAGAAACAGGTCTGAAGTTGGGTACACTTAAAGAGAATTACGATGCTTTTTTAGCAGATAAACTTAAATTTAAAACTTTTACTCGCTACTTAATTTTTATAGTTGGTGAAGATAAAAAATTTCTACATGATACACCATTACAATTAACGCTTAATGGTGCGGCTGGGGCAAGTTTTGCTAAAACTTACTGCGAATATCAACAAGGTAAAGTTGTAAGTGGTTTTGTGGCTGAATTAGAAAAGGCTTATGCTGGATATAGAAAGCAACCTGTAACGCCAAAAGGCCCATTATTCCACGCTCATGGTATTTTTTCGCCCATAATTGAATGTGAAGAAAGAGGCATTGAACCAAATACAGTACTGGTGGCTTCTACTGTAGATTTTAAACATCCAACAATTGGGACATTAACACAATATTTAATAGCTTCCGATTCGCCTGAGTCCGCAATAATTTGCAAGTCTTTTGAAGACCACAAAGAGTTTGGTAAGGAAGCTGTGAAAATAGAAACACCTAAGGTAGAAATGGCAGGTGTTTCTAGTTCTTATATTTATGCGGATGAGGATGATTTTGGTTATCCGCCGTATTAGGGATTGGGGATGAGGAGGCAGGGGGGTAGGGAGCAGGGAGCAGGGGGAGAATAAATTACCAATGCCCCATGCCCTATGCCCTATGCCCTATGCCCAATATTTATTCTTTTAAAAGTAAATAATATAATGAGCCGTTACCGCCTGTGATACCGGCGCGATCGCCTGCTAGTTTGCCGGTTCCCATGAAATAATCTACCCTTCCTGGGCCTTTGATGGCACTTCCGGTGTCTTGATCCAGTACAAAGCGGTTAACTCTACGATACTCTAAGCTACCTGAACCATTAGGATAAGGAATAGAGGCAGCAATCAAGGCTAGCGCACCTGGAGGCATCAAAGATTTATCAGTAGCAATAGAGCGCTCTGCTGTCACGGGTACATTAATACTACCTGTGGCTGCACCACCGCTGGTTTCTTTAAAGAAGACAAATCGCTCCCAGCGAGGTAGATAGTTACTTAATTCTTGGGGATTTTGATTAAAAAACTGGATTAAACGTGGCATAGTTAATCCATCAAGGGGCAATTTGCCATCTTTTGCCAGTTCTCTACCAATACTTGTCCAGGGGTAATCTGTGCCACCTGCATAACCGATAGAGGTTCTTTTACCGTCACTTAACTGGATTTGAGCAGAACCTTGGATGTGAACCATGTATGCATCGAGGCGATCGCGGAACCATAAAAGTTCTAGACCTTTTAACTGGCTTTTTTCACCAAGTAAGCCATCTTTCCCTTCTAAATCAACTCTTTTTGGGTGAGGTTTAACCCATTTATCAAAATCAGGTGGTAGGCGATAAAGGGGATACTTGTATTCAGCAGTCTTGACGCGGCTAGCTTGGTAAACTGGCTCGTAGTAAGCAGTAAATTTAACAGTACCCTTGCCGTCATTCCCTATAGATTGATACAAGGTAAACTCTCGCTGCACAGCAGCTTGTAGTTGTGCTGCTGACTTAGATTTAACCACTAACTGACGGAAGCGAATTAAACTGCGGCGCACCCGATCTAAGGTAATTTCTTTAATTGGATATTGTTGATAAGCAGCGATCGCCTTATCTTTTTCTAAGTAACTTAAGCTGTTATCAATGGCTGCTAACAGCGCTTTGCGATCGCCGCGTTTCACCCTGCTACCCCAAATTTGCTCATCCCAACCCAAACAAGCAGAGCTAGGGGTACAATTGCTTTCTAAGTCTATCGGTTTAAGTGGTAGCTCAATTTCGGGAGTGATTGGCGGTACTGGGATGGGTATCGCTGGCGGAGTCTGTTCTGGCGGTGGATAAATAGGAATCTGAGCAACAGCTGACCAAAATGTATTTAAAAATGTAATTCCTAGACTTAAAGAAAGCAAAGCAAGGGTTTTTCTGTTCATTTAGCTAAATCTTTCAACACTAGAACTAAAAATTGGTTCTACTCGAATTGCGACAACCCGAGATGGGCGTACTACCATATACTCCCCTTGAATATTCTTGATCGGCACGCTAATAAAGTCATTAGAGGCAGACTTGGGAACAAGCTCGCCACTATACCACTTCTGGAACTCTTGAATAGTAGGAAAACGTACTTCTTCGCGGTGGCCACTTTCCATTAGTAGGTAGACTGCGTATTCATTCGGTGTTCTAGGCATAAAGTTGAATCATTTGAAACACATTCAACCCATTGTTAACTACCTCACCCCAGAATGAAAAGGGGAACTATACGGTAGCAAGCAAAGCTGTCTGGAAGAGTTTTAAGTTAATAACTCACCTCTCAGCGAAACAGTTTTGAGTGTTGAGTCATGAGTGCTGGGTAAAAAACTAAAATTAATTGCACCCCTGAACAGTCTTCACTATTAACTTGTTCTTCCGCCCATGACGCTAGTTTACCTGAATCCAGTTCCCAACAAATTCTTCAGGAAAAAATCTTGTGATGGGATTGATATTTTGAGTTGTGCGGTTAATATTCGCTCAAGGGTCAAAGAGATGCGATTAATTGCGTCTCTTCTCAAAAGTCAAAAATGTTCCCTTCAGGGAATGCTAGTCGCCGACAGAGGGAAACCCTCCCGCAGTGCTGGTCTCACTTTGTCTCCCTTCCAACCAATCACGGCTTGACGTTAGATGGTTTAGCTTTGGAAACGCCGCGTTGGGAATTTAAAAATGGTGGGATGGGACAGTCTAAGGTCATGGCGATCGCTCTCAGTAAATCGGCTTCTGGTGGTATTACTTTGTTATCTATTAAGAGAGTGTGAGCGCAAGTATCTACAATACCTTTACCTCAACAGGCTGAACTTGGTGCAACCATGTAATTTGTCGTTCTTGTATCTGGGGATTTTCTGTATCTAACGCCAGTGCTAAAGTGATCGCAGATTAAACTAATACCAGCGATAACCATTAATCCTAGGGCAAAAGCCCAAATCTTTTTTTATTCGCTCATCTGGATTCAATGAAATTATTGAGCAGATACTTGTCCATTTCTATAAAAAATTAAAAAATATATAAATTCTCTCAGTAGTTACTCTTAAAGAAACAGAATAAGTAGTGAATTTACTGATAAATCAATAATTTAAAAAGCTGGTTTTGTTTTATTAATGAAGATTGAATTAACACGATTTATTTCAATAAAGTGTATGCCATAATCTATTTGGGCACTATATTAATGTGATTAAAATTCTCAGCATTTGATATACATGAAAATATTTTAATAGTAACGAACAAGGTTAATTTCTTAATTAAGAGTATTTATATCTTCAAGCAATAAATAGCTAAAACTGCTTGACATCAATCAAATGATTAGATGTCACGAAAAACAGCATTCATAAAAAGAGACTGTAGTACTAATTAAGGATAATTAATTCAATTAAGAAATATGTCTGTACAAAACAACAATTTAAAATATTTACCATCTCATTCATCGATAGTGTCCCTACTTGATTTCATTTGTCAACAATATCCAGACCAAATTGCATTAGTGCTGGAAGAGCAACAGTTGACTTATGGAGAGTTATATCAGCGAGCAGAACACTTATATCAATATTTGACAGCCAAAAATTGGTTAACATCTAACAGTTTAATTGGACTCTGTATAGAACCTTCTTTTGAAATGGTTATTGCTATCTATGCAGTTTTAAAAGCAGGTGCAGCTTTTGTTCCCCTTGATCCAGATTTACCTCGTCAGAGGCTCAGTTATATGATTGTTGATGCCAAACTAACCACTGTTTTGACACAACAAAAGTTTGCTTTTGATATTGAGCCGGCATTACGCCAGAGTGGTATTGATGGGAATATATGTTTTTTAGATACACCTTCTGTCTGGCAGGAATCAACTATACCTCTCGTCACACCTCAATTAGTAGAAGCAGAGCAACTAGCTTACATTATTTATACTTCTGGATCTACTGGTGTACCTAAAGGAGTAATGTTGACCCATGAAGGTTTACTAAATTTAGCATTAGCAAGCTGTAGTACTTTTGAAATTAAACCAGGGTTGCGTTTACTTCAGTTTGCCTCAATTAGCTTTGATGCTGCGATTTGGGAAGTAGTCACAGCCTTATGTGGTGGAGCAACTTTGGTTCTGAGTGCAAGAGAGCAAATGCTTCCTGGAAAACCGTTGGCCAATTTTATTGCTAGACAAAAAATAAATTGGGTGATGCTACCACCTTCTGTACTATCAACGCTCACTCAGTTTCGGGATCAGTTGCCTGATTTACAAACAGTGGTAGTAGGTGGCGAAGCTTGTCCCACATCACTTGCTAAGGCATGGGTTTCACCTTTGTTAGGCAAAATCAATACAATACTCAACAAGACTTGCCCAACATCACTCGCTCAATCATGGATTTCACCTCATACCCGCTTTTTCAATGCTTATGGGCCAACAGAAATCACAGTTTGTTGCACAATTTACGAGTTTCAGCCCCAGGATATTAATTTACCCATTGGTTACGCACTACCGAATGTGGAACTCTACATTCTTGATGAAGAACTCAAACTTTGTCATAGAGGTGAAAAAGGCGAGTTATATGTAGGTGGCGTAGGAGTAGCTAAAGGCTACCTTCACAAACCAGATATCACAAATGTTTCTTTTATAGATAACCCCTTTGGTGCGGGCAAGATATATAAAACTGGTGATATCGTTTATGAAGATCCTGATCATCTGGGGCTACTACATTATGCTGGTAGAACTGATAATCAAGTCAAAATACGAGGCAAGCGGATAGAATTAGAAGCTATTGAAATGGTACTTGCCCAACATCCTGGTGTACAGGCGAACACAGTGAAAGCAATTAAAACTGTACAAATAGAAACTAGCAATATACCAGGAAACTATGGGATTTCAATGCTTGTTGCCTATATCGTTCCGAAAACTGGAGAGTTTTTGACTGACAAGCATCTGCAACGATTTGCTGCGGAACAACTACCAGATTATATGGTACCTGCCCGGTTTATTTTCATTGATGAATTGCCTTTGCTACCTAACCGCAGTAAAGTAGACCGTAATGCTTTACCTGAACTACCACAAACACCATATTTTATCGCTAATACTATAGACAACGCTGTTAAAATTGCTGCGATTTTTGATCAAGCTTTACAGCTACCTACTGGCAGTTGTACTCCTGACACTAATTTCTTTCATATAGGTGGCAATTCACTCTGTATAGCCCATGTATTATATGCGATTGACCGTGATTTTAGTGTATCTCTTCCTTCTCGCTTAATTTATGAATATCCTACTCCATCCGATTTAGCAAAACTGTTAGAAAAATATAAACTCAAAATTAACAATATAGCTGATGAGCAACAGATTGACTTACAAGTAGAAGCTCAACTTTCTCCACAATTAAATATATCTGTTTGGCAACAGACACCACAAAATAAATATGATTGTGCATTAATTACAGGTGCAACAGGTTTTCTAGGAGCACACCTTTTACATGAACTTCTGCAAAAAGGTAAATATCAAAAAATTTACTGTATAGTGCGAGCAGAAAGCGATACAGTTGCAATGACAAAGCTCCTTGCAACCTTTGTTAAGTATCAGTTGCCAACAGCAGAGTTGTCACAAGTATATGCGATCGCTGGAGATATTGAGCAGCCACAATTGCAACTACCATCAGCCCTCTTTGACAAACTAGGCGAAGAAGTTGATCAAATCTATCATGTAGCTGCTGACACTAATTACATCAAACCTTATTCAGCAATTAAAAAGCCAAATGTCAATGGTACTGCTAACATAATTGCTTTAGCAGCGCACTATCGCCACAAAGTTTTGCATTACTTATCAACTCTCGCTGTCTATGGATCATTAACTTCATTACTAGGTATTAATGAAGTTGCTGAAGATTTTGATATTGATATCAGCGCACCAATTATGTCCGTGGAATGTGGCTATATACGGTCAAAATGGGTTGCTGAACGTATGGTAAAAACCGCAAGAGAACAAGGATTAGCCGTCTCTATTTACCGTCCTGGTTTTATTTCTGGACATAGGCAAACAGGCTTTGCTAACCTCAATGATACATTCTACCGCTTTATTAGAGGTTGCATTCAGATGGGTATGTACCCAGATTGGCCCGAAAAATACTGGACTCCCGTACCTGTTGACTATGTTGCTGCTTTGATAGCCTCTGTTTCCCTAGATCCAAAGCGGACAGGTGGTAATTACAATATTGTTGTCCCTCGGGAAAATGAAATAAGTAATGTGGAGATATTTGAGTTCATTAACGAGTTAGGCTATCCTTTACAAAAAATTTCACCCAAAAACTGGTTGAATGCGCTCTCCACTTTAACACCTGTTAATTCCTTGTATCCTTTGACTTCCTTCTTCCAAGAAAAAGTTTACCAAAACCGGAGCACTATTCTGGAAGTACATCACCGAACTCTTATATTAAAAGTAGATGATACGTTGAATGCCATAAAAGATTATGGCATCCAGTGCCCAACAATAGACAGAGCTTTGATTTATAAATACATGCCTAGCTTTGTTGCTGACACCTCTACAGAAGCCATAAAGGTTCATACACCATTTATAGAAGTTCCTTAGCTTAATTGTATTGGTGCGTTATAGCCTTCTCAAGACTAATATGAGGTTTTAAGAAGGCTCGATATTTCAGTATATAGTTCATAAATTTTGTTACTAAGTTATAGCTAATTGGGGGTATGACAAAATACGTGCAAAATTACCCACGTTGTAAATTTCTGTAATACAGAATCTCAAAACCTTTGATTATTCGAGATTTCAACATCCAACTTTGGTATGTCTTCAGACTAAAACATTCCCAAAAATGATTGCTTATGGGCAAGTTGCAGAAACGGAAAGTTGCAAAGAGGTGATTTTAGCGTCCAAATGAGAATTCTAAACTTATACTGTTTCTGTGGGAAACTGCGCTAAATTGTCTTAATCTCTTATTTTCTGGTGTACTTGGTGCTGTTGGGGGCTTGTTTTTTTTGTAGGCCGGCCTTCATACAAAATTGGTCTGATAAAAACTTACTAAGAAGGGTATTGTAATGCTGACATTTTCTTTTATGCAAAATTACGAAATCAACGAAATTCTCTATGAAGGAGATGATACAGTTATTTATCGTGCCAAATCAAAAATTGACAAACAATCTGTTATCTTAAAAATTCTCAAAGCACAGTATCCATCCTTAGATGCAATTATTAATTTAAAACATGAATACAAAATTACAGAGAATCTTAATTTAGAAAATGTTGTCAAAGTTTTGAGGCTAGAAAACCACGAAAATCGATTAGCACTGGTATTTGAAGATTTTGGTGGACAATCACTTAAACAACTACTTAGCACTAGGAAATTAGAGCTAGATAGTTTTATAAATATTGCATTTCAAATGACACAAGCTCTAGTGTCAGTACATAGTTATCATATCATTCATAAAGACATTAAACCAGGCAATATTATTATTAATCCGGAAACAGGTGTTGTCAAACTTACAGATTTCAGTATAGCCTCACAACTCAATAAAGAAACAACACAATTAGCTAATCCCAAAGAATTAGAAGGTACTTTGGCTTATATGTCTCCAGAACAAACTGGGAGAATGAATCGTACTCTCGACTACCGAAGTGACTTTTATTCTCTGGGTATTACCTTCTATGAAATGCTGACTGGAAAACTACCTTTTCAAAGTGATGACCCCTTGGAATTAATCTACTGCCATATTGCCAAAGAGCCTGTAGAAATTAAGGAATTAAACCCAGAAGTTCCGAATACCATTGCGGCGATTGTTGGAAAACTAATTGCAAAAAATGCTGAAGATCGTTATCAAACAGCAAAAGGACTTTTAGCAGACTTAGAAATTTGTTGGAAAGATTTAAAAACAACAGGCCAAATCATTGACTTTACACCTGGTCGTTTAGATGTTTTGAGCCAGTTGCTGATTCCTCAAAAACTTTATGGTAGAGATTCTCAAATCAATTCTCTTTTGGAGTCTTTTGAACGAGTTAGCCAGGGAAGTCGCGAACTTATATTGGTTTCCGGTTATTCAGGAATTGGGAAATCTTCTGTTGTTAACGAAGTCAATAAACCTATTACTCGCGCTCAAGGTTTCTTCATTAGTGGGAAGTTCGACCAATTTCAACGTAATATGCCCTATGCATCCCTGATTCAAGCTTTTAGTGGATTAATAAGGCAACTCTTGACTGAAAATCTCACTAAACTTGAAGAATGGCGTAGTAAGATTTTAGCGGCTGTAGGCTTTAATGGGCAAGTTATTATTGATGTAATTCCTGAATTAGAATTGATTGTAGGTAAACAACCAAACGTAGCTCAATTAGCAGCATCAGAGTCACAAAACCGCTTCAATCAGGTCTTTAGCGAATTTGTTCGTGTTTTCGCTAAAAAAGAGCATCCTCTAGTCATATTTTTAGATGATTTACAATGGGCAGACTCAGCAACTTTGAAGCTAATGGAACTGCTGATTACTGACATTAACAGCGAATATTTACTTTTAATAGGAGCTTATAGAGATAATGAAGTTAGCTCTGTACATCCATTAATTCAAACATTAGAAGAAATTCAGAAAAACAATATTATTGTTAATAATATTGTTTTACAACCGCTTTTGATAAATGATGTAAAAGATTTAGTTTCTGAGGCATTAAATGAATACTCTGATCAAATAGTAAATTTAGCAGATTTACTTTATAATAAAACGGGTGGTAATCCTTTTTTCTTAACACAGTTACTGTTAGTACTTTACCAAGAAAAATTATTAAAATTTAACTTTTTAACTGGTTCATGGCATTGGAATATCGATGAAATTCAAGCAATAGGTATTACTAATAAGAGTGTAGTAGAACTGGTAGCTAGTAGAATTCAAAACTTACCAGCGAATACACAAAATATACTAAAGTTAGCAGCATGTATAGGCAATAGATTTTCTCTAGATGTTTTGTCAATAGTAAGTGAACAATCTCCTATCAATAGTGCTAATGAGCTTGATTATGCCTTGCACTCTGGGTTAATTTTACCTTTAAATGATGCTTATCGTATACCTTTAGTTTTTGAACAAGAAGATTCAGGTAATTGGACTTTTGATAGTAAAAAAGTCGGTTATAAATTCTTACATGATAGAGTTCAGCAAGCTGCTTATTCTCTAATTCCAGAGGATAAAAAACAGGCAACTCATTTAAAAATAGGTCGGCTACTACTACAGCAGACACCATCTGAATCGCTAGTAGAAAATATTTTAGATATTGTCAACCAGCTTAATTTTGGTTTAGATTTACTTACTCAACAATCTGAAAAAGATGAACTAGCCAAACTGAATCTTATGGCTGGTAAAAAAGCTAAACAAGCTACAGCTTATGAAACTGCGGTCAAATATTTAAATACAGGTTTAGAACTTTTAGCAATAGACAGTTGGCATAAAGACTATACATTAACACTAAATTTGTATGTTGAAACTACAGAAGCAGAGTATCTAATTGGTAATTTTAATCAATCAAAATCATTAGGTGATTCAACCATTAAACAAGCCAAAAATATATTAGATAAGGTGAAGATATATGAGATAAAAATGCTAAGTTATATGGCAGAAAATCAAATGCCAAAAGTTTTAGAAATAGGTGTAGAAGTCCTCAAAGAATTAGGAGTAAAATTACCAAAACAACCAACCACAATAGATGTTATTTTAGCAATAATTCAGACTAAATTAACATTATTAGGTAAACCAATAGAAGACTTAGCTTTCTTGCCAGAAATGTCTGACCCACATAAATTAGCAGCTATGCAAATTTTGTTACAAATTGTACCTGCTGCTAGTCAAGCTGGGTCTCTAATTTTTGTACTTTCTGTATTGGCAATGGTAAGGTTATCTGTTAAATATGGCAAATCGCCTGTTTCAGCTTATGGTTATGTAGCTTACGGTTCAATTTTATCTGATAAGTTCAGTGATTTTGATGCAGGATATAAATTAGGAAAGTTAGCAGTAGAGTCCTTGGCAAATAAGAATGCTAACTCACTGAAAGCAACAGTTTACTTTGTATTTAATGCCACTATTAGATTTTTTAAAGAGCCTGTTAAAGACACAATAGCTTCTCTTGTAGAGGGGATGCATAGTGGACTGGAAATGGGAAACATAGAAAATGCTGGCTATTGTGCGGTAATTGCAGGTTACCATTCATTGCTGTCTGGAGAAAACTTAGAAATTGTAGATAAGAAGATTCTGGGCTACATCAAGTTAATGCAAAAGTTAAAACTTGAAACACTAGCAGCCGCTACAAGTATTTTTAGACAAGCCGCTTTAAATTTACAGGCTATATCATTGAATAAAGCTGCCTTAATTGGCGAAGCTTTTGATGAGAGAACGATGGCGAAAGAAGTAACAAAAAATTATTCTTTTAAAGGATTTTATTATGGATGTAAAACAATTATATGTTATTTATTTAATGAATATGATTTAGCAATAGAAAATGCATTAATAGCAGAAGAAACCCATGCTAATAATGCAGGATTACTAATTTATGTTGCCAATAATTTTTATTATTCTTTAGCTCTTTTAGCTCTCTACAATAATGCCTCAGTAGAAAAACAAAGGCAATATTTAAAACAGGTAGAGTTGAATCAAGCTCAAATGAATAAATGGATGAAACAATCATTGAGTAATTTTAAAAATAAATATGATTTAGTTGAGGCAGAGAAAGCACGAATATTAGGTAAAATCCAAGTAGCAATAGATTTATATGATATTGCTATTGCAGGAGCTAAAGAGAATGGTTATATCCAAGAAGAAGCTTTGGCAAATGAACTAGCAGCAAAATTTTATCTGAATTTGGGTAAAGAGAAGATTGCCAAAATATATATGACTGATGCCTACTATAGCTATATACATTGGGGCGCTATAGCAAAAGTGCAAGATTTGGATGAACGCTACTCTAATCTGATAATTCGTAATGAAGTTATCAAAGATATAGAAATGGATGCAACTAGAACTATTGCTACAACAAAGATTAATCACTTAGACAGTAAAAGCCACAGCAATGGTGTTTTGGATTTAGCGACTGTAGTTAGGTCTTTGCAAGCAATTAGCAGTGAAATAATTATAGATAAATTACTAAATACTCTTTTAGAAATAATTCTAGAAAATGCTGCAGCTCAAAAATGTTGCCTCATGTTAATGAGAGGGAATGAATTGTTTATAGAAGCGATAAAAACTGCAAACAATTCTTCCGTGGTTCGGCAATCTATCTCAGTTAGTGATAGTCAAGATATTCCTATTTCTATCGTTAACTATGTTACTAGAACCCAGGAACCTCTAGTGTTCAATGATGCTATTGCTGAGGCGATTTCCCAATCAGATCCTTACATCCAAGAATCTCAACCAAAATCGATTCTGTGCACTCCTATTTTTTATCATGGTAAATTCATTGGTATCTTGTATTTAGAGAATAAACTGGCGACAGATGCATTTACTAGGGATCGCATTACTATTTTGAATCTGATCACATCCCAAGCTGCTATTTCTTTAGAAAATTCGCGACTTTATCAGCAAGCACAAGACTATGGTAAGCAATTAGAAATTTCTCTCTCTGATCTCAAGCATATGCAATTGCAATTGGTACAGAGTGAAAAAATGTCTACTTTAGGTGGTTTAGTATCAGGAATAGCACATGAAATCAACAACCCAATAGGTTTTATTGCTGGTAACTTAGAACCAGCCACAGAGTACGTCCAAGATTTGCTAGGGTTAATTAGCTTGTATCAAAAGCACTATCCTGAACCTATTGCAGAAATTACCAAAAAAATTAAAGCTATAGATTTAGATTATGTGCGTGAAGACTTACCGAAACTAATTGCTTCAATGCAAGAAGGTATAAATCGCATTTATGACGTGAGTGTCAGCTTGCGTACTTTTTCTCGAGCAGACACTCAGAAAGCAATTACATGTAATATCCATGAAGTCATCGACAGTACGATTTTAATTCTCAAGCACCGTTTAAAAGCCTCAGACAGTCGTCCTGCTATTGACATAGTAAAAAAATATGGCGAACTCCCTCCAGTTCAATGTTTCCCTGGTCAACTTAGTCAGGTGTTTATGAATTTGATAGCCAATGCTATTGATGCTTTGGAAGATTCAAATATGGGACGGAGTATGGATGAAATGAAAGCCCATCCCAATTGTATTACCATAATTACCCAGCCAAGTGAAGACCAGGACAATATTGTGATTCAAATTAAAGATAATGGTCTTGGAATGACAGCAGAAGTCAAACAGAAAATTTTTGACCATTTATTTACTACTAAACCCGTAGGTAAAGGAACGGGGTTAGGATTAGCAATTTGTTATCAGATTGTGGCTGAAAAACATGGTGGAAGAATAGAGTGTATTTCTTCACCGGGAGAAGGCGCTGAATTTATCATTCAGATTCCCATCAAGGTTTTAAAGCAAGTATAAAATCAGATGTATACATACAGCACTTTTGATGTAAGTGAGGTACATCATGAGTAATGAGTAATGAGTAGGAAATTTACTTATTACTCATTACTTTTTTCAATTAGTTGCTGTACCTCATCAACATCGAATCTGCTATAGTTTTAATACCAAAAGGAATTAAGGAACCAAGACACAGGAGACAGATTTAAATCAAATCCTAGCTGTTTTCAACTTGCACAAATTGAGCATCTGGATTTTCAGCCCCTACATTCATGTTAAAGGTTTTTTCCTGCCCTCTAACGTAGGCACAGTAGTTTGCGGTCTTTCAGTGCAAGCAACAGCCCTTGGTTTATTTGCCAAATGGCAGGCTTTGATGCAGGCAAAGTAAAGGGATTATACAAGATTCCCCAAGGGTATGAACCAGTAGCTGCGATCGCACTTCACTATCCAGGCGATCCGCAAACCCCAACAAAGCTTTGTGTTCATTGGTGGTTGGGGATTGGGAAGATCAGGGGGATGTAGACGCGTAGCGGCTACTCTTACGAGAACACTTTCAGCGAACCCACAGGGTGGGAGATGAGGAAACTAATTTTGTAATTATCTGTTCCCTGTTCCCTTTTGGAAATGATCTTTCACCCTTCATCCTTTACTGAATACTTGCAAAAACAAGTTGAATAGCTTTGACTCTCCTATTTTGATCTAGCGCAATACAAGACCAACGCCAGCGTTCTGACATTAAAGGATAAGTCTGCAAGCGGGTTTGATAATAGGTGTTTTGAGGGTTTGCACATATACCAAACAAACCTATATAAACACCTCTTTGGAGATTTATGTTGCCAGCTGATAGTTCTCCAGAATCATCGCGAAAAGCCTCTACACGTGCCCACAAAATCGCTTCTTGTCCCTGCAATCCTCGATTAAGTGCTGCACGATAGGTTGTAGGGAATGCATCACTAACTCTGGGAGAGGCTTGATTCCATAAGTCAGCTGCATTTACAAATGCTTCTTCATGTTGTTCAGGATTGAGTCCTACACGCTTCATTCTCTCGAAGAGGCGGGGAATACGGCTTTTTGTGCGACTGAGACATCCAGCATCTGCATTTGCCAGATTAGAACCACCTCTTCCTTGATCCGAACACCAACCTCTATTTATCAAGCCGTTACCTGGATCAATATTTTGAAAATAGTTCTTGGTTTTGCTGCCATCAATCTGACAATTGCCCTCGGCTACACAAATAGCCAGTACTCCAACAGAAGAATTATTGGCAAATAGAGAGTCGAGTCTTCCAGAATATGAGGCGCTAATTCCTGAAATAAACCCGACACCACTAGAAAGTAAGTTAATACTAGGTGCGCTGGCGATAAAAGTACCAACAATGGTTAACAATAGGGTGCTGAGTAAATCCCAAACAATCCCTAATAACGGACGGTTCATTCTGACATTAATTACCTATCTTAACAACAAAGAAAAGATTAATTTTTGATTGCTTACCTCCATTTGTAAAGAAAAGTAAATGGCAAATATCACATTACTTATAAACAAAAAAATCTATTTAAACAACAGTGGCAAAACACCCCAAAAAGTAAAAAATATAAATCGCTTTCAGCCTCTACTGAGGCAGAATAAGCATTTTCACGCTATAACTAAGTCAGTAAAAATAGAGAAAATAGTTACTTTGTTTATCAATAATTTCTCGTATACCAAAAGATATCAGCAAATTTATATCTATTGATTGTTGTATTTTTTATATTTACTGATTATTTTTTACATCCAGCTATTTTCAGGAAATATTGAAATAATCCCTTATATTGAAGCTATTTCTAATAATATTTGTCAAAATAGAACGTACTGCGAAAGAATCTTTTACAAGCAGTCTCATTTCTATCGCAATACATAAAGGTAAAAGTATCATGCAGACAAATTTAGAAGTAGTTCAAGCTGCTGTCACTGCCGATCAAAATGGCACTAAAACTTTGCAACAAGCGATTTTAGAAGCTATTAATGAAGCCCGTTCTACCTGCGATCGCAACGGCAGTGATTCTACTAATTGCACTGTAGCATGGGAAATTGTCGAAGAATTGCAAGCTGAAAAAGCTCATCAACAACAAGCTAAAAAACGCAAAACCTTTTTAGAAAGTTACTGCGAACAACATCCAGAAGCAATCGAGTGCTTGATATACGACGTGTAGGAAGGGTCAAGGGTCAAGGGTCAAAAGTTGCAGAGACGCGATTAATCGCGTCTGTACTCAAAAGTCAAAACTTATTTTGCCGTTTTCCCTGTTGTCTTCCCAATCACCAATCACTAATCCCCAGTCCCCAGTCCCCCTATTCCCTCAAATCAGCCACAGCTGATTTAGTGATTTGCTGAATTGCTTCTAAATCTGGCGATGGTGTTTCGCTGTCCATTCTCAACCATAAAAGATATTCGATATTTCCTGCTGGCCCAGTAATGGGTGACCAAGTTAAGCCTTGGTATTTCCATCCTAATGCTTGAGCTGCTTGCAACACTTGGAAAATCGCGTCTGCTTGGTCGTTTGGATCGCGCACCACGCCTTTTTTGCCTACACGGGATTTGCCAACTTCAAATTGAGGCTTGACTAATAATACTGCTTCACGGGGTGGTTGAGTGAGTTGCCACAAGGCGGGCAAAATTTTAGCTAGGGAAATAAACGATACATCTACGACTGCTAAATCAGGTATAGGGTCAGCCTCAGCGTACAATTGCTCTGGTTGTAGCTGGCGTAAGTTGGTGCGTTCTCGCAAAATCACTCGCGAGTCATTTCGCAATCGCCAGTCAACTTGTCCATAACCAACATCAATGCCGTAAACTAATTTGGCTCCAGCTTGTAGCAGACAATCGGTAAAGCCACCTGTGGAAATCCCCCCATCTATACAAATGCGCCCTTCAACAGGAATGGCAAAGCTTTCTAAGGCTTTAACTAGTTTCTCGCCACCTCTGGAAACAAACCGCGATCGCTCTTTAATCTGAATATGAGATGTAATATCTATTTCTGTGCCAGGCTTGTCAACAACCTGCTGATTCACGCTAACTTCTCCCGCCTGGATGAGTCGCTGTGCTAAGGCGCGAGAACTACATAAACCTAATTCTACTAAGAGTGTGTCGAGTCGTTGTTTAGCCAAATAATCAACTAGATGAGCGTGAGCATTTTCACTTTAGCCTAAGAACTAATGATTTTTAAACTCCCTGTCAAGGGAGTTAATTGTTAGTCAATAGCGCGCTTAATTTCTTTAAACATAAGCCTGAGTCCGTAAGCAGCAGTTTGACTGATGATTAAATTGCCAAAACCGCGTTTAATTTCCCGTTCCTTTACAGATGAGGTTTTACCAGCAAGCGATTGGTCAAGTGACAACTGCATATTTTGCAGTGTCAAATTGAGAATTGCTTCAATCTGTGGTTGTTGGTCTTTGGGAAGCATGGGTAGTAAGGATTCCTTAAGCGATCGCCTAAGTTCATCCATTGCTTTTTTCTGGGTTCTGCTAAGTGCTTTTTGTTTCCACAGTTCCGGGTTGTCTTGAAACTGGGATTTACGCTGATCGTAAAAATCACCTAACTTCTGTCCCATCTCGTTTTTCGGTCTGGCGTGGTGTGGAGCAATGCGGTTAAATACCCACAGGTATAGCTGCGCTCTACAAAATCTTGACCCACCAGTTTTGTAAGCTTCCTTATCACCGGATGATTCCTCATCTTTGGCCATGCCCAGCCGCCGCTTGAATCTCCCAAGTGATTCAAACTTTGTGATTGGGTAAATTTGGGAAATAAACAGAGCTTGTTGTCTGTCGCCAATTCCAAACTGAGTCATTACTTTGCGGTAAGGCATAAATTCAGGAGCATTAAGCAGTTCCAGAATTTCAGCTACCATCTTGTTTTCCCAGTCACGTAAATCACACAGCAAGTTTGCCAGGGTACGGGTAAAATCGGAAATTCCGACTCCGTACTTTGGAGCGATGGATTTAGAATAAAGCCGATCGTAATAACTGGATTTACGCTGAGTATTCCTTTCTCGCCCGGCTAGCCATGCCCACAAGGGAACCATACCATCTTCACCAGGTTTACTAGCAGATAAAGCGGCTTCAGGAAATTCCTTAGCTAACTGTTGGCGAATGCGGTTAATTGGTGGTGATTGTATGCGGTTAATAGACTGCAATTGCAACCACAATTCTCTTAACCTTGCCACATTTCCAGCATTGAAATGTAAGAAGAACTCATCATTATGCCAGTGTATGAAAGCATACAAAGCTAATGCAGCTGCATCTGCTTGGTCGTTCTTATCAGGTAGTTTATTTTGCTTCCTGAAATGTTTAACTTCAGCATGACCAACCCAACGAACTTCTATATTTTCCATGCTGCAAATATGCGCCCAAATCCAACTGTAATGTATTCCAGTAGGTTCAAGGATAATTGCATCTGGTTTGAGTTCTAACAGTGCGTTAACGCCCGTGATATGAGCCTTAAAAGTTAAAGGGTCATTATCCTTTGGGCGGCGATGCTTTCTGAAGTATTCCCGAAAGTTTTTTGGAAGATTTTCTTCAGTATTAATCAACCAACTGACGACGCTATTTTTACATACGTCTAAGCCTAATATTCTCATTTCAAGGTTCAGTAATTGGTGATTTTTTTGCAGCAAGAACTGTGCTAAAATGAGTCACGAATCACCCAAATTAGTGTAAACAATTCACTTTTAAACTCAAGCACAGTGGAAATAATTAACAGCAGTGGATTCATGAAAATGCGAAACCTTTAAGGTCATTTCTATTGAAAAATCCGTGCTGCTGTTGTTATTTCCCTCTGGTAAACCAGAGGCGAGTTGAATTGCGCGACTCAACCCGCGACGGTAGCTTTTTTGCTACCGTTTCGGCTACTGAGTCAAGGTAGCCATCATCAGGCGGATTTAATAACCATCTTCGTCATCTTCGTCATAATCATCATCTTCGTCATCTTCAGTGGTCACAACTTCAGATTCAACTGTGACAGCACTGAGAAGATTACGAAACTGAGGCATTGAAGGTGCATCAGGGTTTAATCCTTGAGTTTTTAAGAATTCAGCCGTGGCATCCCATTCTTTGCGTAGTTTATTTAATCTGTCTTCCAAATTTTGCACTTCACGAGCGATTTTAGTTCTCTCGTCGTATAATTCAACAGCTTTTCTACCGACAATCTTTTTAGCACGTTCTCTCAAGTTAATGACAGTTTCTTCAAGGGAGTCATTGTCATATAATTCGACAGAAAAACCGATTCTCTCATTACTGTAATTACCAGTTGAGATAAGAAAGTGTGCATGAATTGTTTTGATTTTCATTTTTCTTCCTCCTCAAGGTCAAACTGAATTTCATTCAATTCATAGATTGCATGAGAAATTAATTCATCGCAATCTGCATTAATAGCAGTATTTTCCTCTTCTTGTTTACTCATGAGCGTTAAAGCTTGTTCAATTTTGGCTTTAGCTCTCATGCATCTATGCCAGATAATGTAGTAATCCCATGCTGCATCTGGGGTGTAATTCGGAATATCAGAATTTGTCATGTTTCATCCTCTTGAGTTGTATCGCAGTTGCGACAACTCCATGTGCTGATATAGTCAAGCCAGCAAAGTTGTTGACCACAATCTGGACAGAGATAATCGCTCATATCTCCCCATAAGACCATTTCTAAATGACCGGGTAGTGGTTGGATAAATTGTGGTGCTGGTAGATAAGAAAAGTCACGCATAATTTAATTACCAAGCATCTTCTGAACCAGCAGATGTTTCTGGATTTGGGGATGTAGTTTTAGTTATCCCTTGGTCTATCTG
The DNA here is from genome assembly GCF_025677855.1 of Tolypothrix sp. PCC 7601. Classification (NCBI taxonomy): domain Bacteria; kingdom Bacillati; phylum Cyanobacteriota; class Cyanophyceae; order Nostocales; family Tolypothrichaceae; genus Tolypothrix; species Tolypothrix sp. PCC 7601. The sequence goes on along the minus strand of NZ_CP064879.1, from coordinate 8,401,675 downwards.
CTGTTTTATTTCCTGTTTAAGTTCATGCAATTGTTGCTTAAGGCTACTGATTTCTGCTTCATATTGTTTAGCAGCATTCTCTCTGATTTTTCGCTCTACTGTTTCCATAAGAGCGGAAGTTTCAGAGTCTATATCATCATCTGGATGCAGTTCTGCAAACATTTCTAAGCGTTTACTTTCGTAATTGCCCAGGTTAAGCACGCGCTGATAACTGATAGTTTTGATTTCCATAGGTTAAACTTCAACTTGAGCGTGGGCGAAAACTAGTTTAAGTTGCAATTGGGGTACATACTTACCCATGAAGTTTAAGTAATGTTCTGCGTCTCCACGAGTTCCAAATCCTTCATGAAAAACCCATTTACCAGATGGGTTTTCTTGTCTCATTACTTGCCAGGGTAGATATTGCTTTTCAAGTTTGTTCATAGTCATTGGTCAAAAAGTTTATTGGTCAAAGAAAAGCCAGCAACCAGTGCTGCTGGCTGGACATCATGGTTAGTAAATCTGTGACGGACGTAAAATCACGTTTTTTCTTATACGTAACCTCCTTAACGAAACGATTAAGCTTTGGGTGGGCGGGGTGTAGCGATATGTCGCCCATTTTGATTTCTGACGATCACCAAATCTGCACGGGGTGCTAGTGGTAAATTTCGCGGCGGGCGCTGCGGGGTAATTTTTTTTCTGGTGATTTTCCCCATCAGTTCTTGTGGCATTTCTGATGGCAGTAGATTTTCATCATGTTGAAGATATTCATGCATATCTCGCTCAACAGCACGCGCCAATCTAGGACGCGATCGCAAAAGCATGGCGTTTGTTCTGTCCAGCATTTCGGTGAGAATTTTCACCTGAGTTTTGAGTTGCTCAATTTCTGCTTCTAGTTGGCGAATGCGTTTTTTTCTGGTTACATACTTTGTTTTGGGTTGATTCATGCGCGTTGTTCCTGGCGCTGATCGTCTAAATAAGCCGGCTCAAGCCCATATTTTGCAGCTAGGTATAAAACGCTTTCAGGAAAACTCATACCACTGAGCATGGCTAGCAACAAGCAATTGCCTTTGATAACGCCTTTGTTCCAAGTGACTGAAAGTCGTTTGTCTACAAAATGAAGCTCATCTCGGAAATAGCCATATAACCAGTCTGAAGATTCAAATAGCCTGTCAGTGCATCCCGAAGGATATTCATAACAGCCATCGTGAATATAAGCAGCAAAGCTGTTATTCCCGTAAACTTCAATGAATCCGGGTAATCTGTCTGATAAATCTGCTAAGACTTCAGAAACTATGGCGACTTCTTTGATTTTTTCAATAAAAAATGGATGTAATCTTTTCATTTTTCAAGTTACATATTTTTCCTCTTTCATAAATAAAGTGCCAGCGCTGGCGGGGTTTTGCGCGCTTTTGTCTTGAAAACTGCTATCCATCACTAACTACACAGTAATTAGCAATTTCATGCGTGCATCTGTGCGTGAGCCATTACCTACACGCCAGCCTCTACGGGATTTTCACCCAGGTCTTATACCCACAGTCCACCGTGTCACCACGTCGGCAATTAGCCCTTGGCTGTTGTGGAATGCCTTACTAAGGTCTTTTACAGATTGCAGCTGCAATACAAATGCACGTCATCAGCTTTGACTAAGCTGCGACTAATACAAGACAACACCAATTCATCTCTCCCAAGTTCAGCCACTACTACACAGGACACTGTTAGCCTGAATCACCCTTCATCGGTTTTCAACGGCTATTGCATTAAGAGTGCTACTTTCCTGGTTTTGCTTTGACTATCTAGGTGAGAGACTTTTGGAACCAGCCAAAATACCTGTTTCTTTGCCGAGACTGATATCGGCTGGTGTTTTTTTGTCGTTCAACATGAATGATACGTCCTGCCATGCCTACTGTCAAGACGTTTCATTCATGAACTTTACGTCTATGATAGAAGATAACCAACAAGAACAGGAAAAGTCTCCCTTGAGGCTACTAAGAGAAGAAGCAGGACTAACACGTCCTCAAGTTAAGCAAATAATAGGTGTTTCAGAAAGGCGACAAGCTGACTGGGAATCTGGGAAAGCTATGCCAAGTGCTGAAAACATCGCATCATTATGCCGATTGTACAAAGTGTCTTTAAAGACTATGTTCAAATCGCTAGGGATTGATGTGTCTAGCATTCCTAATGATGAATAACTGATGAGAAACACGCCACAGTGCCAACTGTGGCGGCAGATTAACCTAAGCTCATTATGACGAAATCAGGTGATCCAGGTACAGCCTACCAACTGACATTATTTGCCCTGGAAGCTGTGGCGACGGCTGCCCCCACAACTCATGATCGTGATAAAGTTGACCATCAACTAACCTGTCATAAGGTAGATAATTCCGCTTCCGCTCCTGGCTTACCACTTGCCCAGGAGCATTTTACTGTTCCAGAACAACAAACTGGGGATGCTGCTGTTCTGGAACAGGATACACAGGAAGCTTTACCAATAGTTGAATACTTGGAGAAAATCGCGGGCGTTGTTCTGGAACGTGATACCAAAAATGCTGTTCCAGAACATACTCAATGGGTGGAAGAGTACAGACCATCAACTCGTAAAGGTCATTTGTACTACCGCTACTGCTATAAGCAAAGCCGGAAGATTAAGCATATTCATATACCCGGCGGGAATACGCGATCGCACTTGGCCCAAAATCGAAAGTCGCAAGTTGAAATTGCGATCGCATCTGGTAACTCGCCGGGGGAAATTAGGAAGCTGATTTCTTCTTGGAAATGCGATCGCACTCCAAGAAGCGCCGGAACTCATTGAAAATTTCCCAGCGTACACCAGCAGTCATTTCACTTTCATGATTAATGGGGCGGGAGTATTGCCGACGCTTAATTTTTAAAAACTCGGTGATTAATTGCTCTACTGGGTCAACGCCTAAATCTACAGTCCTGGCGTAATCCATAATCGGCTGTTCCAGAACAATCGGAACCCGAATTGTCTTAGTTTCACCACTGCGCCAACTGCTACCAGTTGGCCAACTGCTGCTAGTTCTTCCGCCCATAACTTAAACTGCCGTGTGACACGGCAATTTTACCTCATCTCCCTTATCCCCAGTCCCCAGTCCCCATTACCCATTACCCAATGCCCAATTGCCAGCTGGCAAGTTACTCTACTCATCTAGTGTCAAGCATTCTCAATAAGTAAACAGTTGGCGATCGCCAAACCTAGAGGCCCGCGACCAGGGGTGAAAGTATTGATTTTTCGTGGTAATTTCTTTGTAGAGTGCTTAAAAGCAAAAATATTATTGCGATTCAGTATCATTTAGTTGCTAAAACATGAAAAATGCGATCGCAAAAAAAACTTGAGTAGGGTACAACTCAAAATGCGATCGCACAACAACAATGAGCAGCTAGTTCCCTAGCCAGTCATGGGTCAATCCTAAGCGATGGGGGGAGTAGTTCAGCCATCTCCAGCAATTTGTCGCATTCTTCCCAAGCTTTATCAGCAATGCCTTGTAGCGATTTAGCCAAAACTTCCGGGTTATCCATTTCACCGCTCAGGATTTGGCCAATTAGATAGCCAAGGGAGAGTACAAAGTCAGTTTTGTTAATCATAGAGTTGCGATCGCTCCTTTGATTTCATCAATGTCTACTTCCAAATAAGGGTCAAGCCCTTTGTTGTCTCTATGTCCGGTGATGCGGCGAATAATTGCTTTATCCGTACCATTTTTACGAAGTTTATTTACCAAGCTACGCCGGGTAGTGTGAGTTGAGATTCCTTTTGTCCCCAGCCCAGCCGCCTCAGTTGCCCGCCGGAGGATGTCATAGGCATTGCGCCAGGTAATCGGCTTTGTGCCACACCGCGACGGAAACAGCCAAACCGTATTAGAGGAGTAATCAAATTTTGACAGCGATTCTCTCAGGTTCTCATGTACTGGGATTTCCACCGTATCCGCAGTTCCATCGGGCCTGTGCTTACGAATAATCGCCGGAAAAACCAAAACTTCTTTGGGGCGGCCATTGCGATCGTAAACATCACTCACCCTCAACTGGAGGAGAGCGCCCCACCGCTCGCCAGTGTACCAAGCCAAATCAAGCAGAAGTTTATACCTGTCAGTTTTAATTTGTTTTCGGATTTTTACAAAATCAGCATCATTAATTACTGCCGCTTTACCGGATCTGTTATTTTTAGGCATACAACAATTAGATTTTGAATATTCCGCTTTTACCCAAAAAAAAGGTGAAAGCGGAATTTTGTGTATAAGTACTATTAGTAAATATTTGCTCAATCCTAAGCGCTGCAATAGTTCCGCGTCCTCAGTGAATATTCCACTTCTACATAAAAGTGGAAGATTTACTATTTTTTATGCTGCTATTACAACGGATTTATTCACTTCAAAAAATCCGACATGGCAGAACCAACTTTACAGCAAGTTTTCGGTGCAGGTGCTACACAAGACGCAACGAGTATCACAATACTAAAAGCAGATTTAGTTAGTACTGGTTTTACCTCTGCTACTTCTAATCGTGCCGAGCAAATTTTTGTAGCCATATTGCTTAAAGCTGACGATTATCTTAATGAAACAAATCAGGGAACAGATAACGATATTCAAGTAACTATTGCTGATAGTGGATATCCTTCAATTGTTACTAGGAACAACGCACAGTACAGGCAAACAACCTACAACGTTAATCTTCAAAAAGCCGACTCAGGGTCAACCGTAGATCCAAACGATTACTAAAATGGCAATTGCGACTAGAACCGATAGCAGTTTGAGTGCAACGGTTACTCAAACAACATTAGTAAATGCTCTTAAAACTGCTTTTACTAATGCTGGATACAGTTCCCCAATATCTGATTACACATCAGGAACAGATAGAATACTTGTCTATCAATGGGATGTTGATAATACAAAGGTACAGGGTATTAATTACTTGCGAGTAAGAATATCAAATACCCTTATTATTTATCAGCAACTATATACGACTTGGAACACTGGCACTAATACAGGTACAAATAGTAGTAGTGAAGTAACCTACACTACGCTAGCAGCAACAAATACTATCGGTTTTGTCTCACTTAATGGCAGTACAGAATATAAACTTGTGCTGATTACACAGGGTACAACTTTTATTCCATTGGGGTTATTAGTACCTGCAAATAAACCTGATTGGTGGGATTTAAACAATTGGAGTTATGGTTTTATCTTTCTCACTAGTACTATGCAAACATTACGAACTAGTAATGCAAACCCATACTCTAATACTGATTTTGATTACCTTACTAATACTACTAGAATTGCTAACGTCAACGGCCAAACAAATCGACGTGATATTTTTTCTGGCTTAGTTCTACTATCGCAATCAAATCAAGGTAGCGCTGGTAGAACTTCTGATGATGTTGGTCAATACTGCGGTAATGGTAGCGCTAGGTATGATACGGCACCCGTTTTCGGAACATCACAGCAATACCTTGTTGTTGTGAATGCCGCTAGTGGAATAATTATCAGGACGGCATGAATCGCACTGTTTCTCCTAACGTGAAATTCTCACAACTTAGCACAGTAACAACGAAGGTATTACCACCTAATTTATCTACAGTGCTAACTATTTCCTCGTCTCAGAAACTTTCCTATTCACCAGTTTTGAAATATGCCAACAATAGCGGAATATCTAGCAATATTATTGGGGTCTTGCCTCGTAATTACCCTACTACTTATTTTGTATTTTTTGGTGATGATTTTGTCCAAACCGCTACTCAAATAAAGATACAAAAAAGTGCTTTATTGGGCTTAACACTGACTAACAATAATCGTGCTGAATCATTATTTGTTGGTTTGCTTGCAAGACTTATTAACTATACCGCTAGCGATACAGTCGGTAATGTCACTGCTAACCTATGGGGGGTTAATTTCACCGAGAATAAGCGAATTACCACAATAGAAATAGATTTATACAATCAGCTATCACTCACTAATGGATATGAAACACCAGACCTTACAACCACTGTTACACCAGGAAGTTACTAATTATGAGTTATTGCAAAGCAGGTGATAAACCGACAGTAAGGTATAAATTTGGAACTGGTAATGAAAAAACTTTTAAAAGCCCGTATGCACCTATAGAAGTAATTACTAAAAATACTCCTGTTGATGCTACTAGTAATTACAATCAGCAAGGTTTTAGGATAGGACTAAGTAGCATTAATGCAGGGAATATTGGGCTAATTATTACAGATTATAAATTTGTAACAGCCCAAGGCATACTTTGCTTTATTTGGAAAGCTTGCGGTGAGTATTCTTGGGGTACTGGTTCCAGTTGTCCAGCAGGTTCTATTGAATTAGCCGCAGGTTGTCCAGCGCATTTAGTGACTGCTTATAGTGCTAGTTTTTACGAATTTAATACCAATGTAAAATGCCCATCACCGAACGTTGATAAAAGTTCGATTGAGGTTAGATATAACGGCTTGACAATCTTTCAAGACCAAGGCAATGGAACAGTAACTTTTGATGTGCAATGCTCTAATTGTCCCGATGGTCAGTGTGAATGCAAAACCTCAGAATACCCTGGATACTGTTGCAGTGATTGCAATTCATTGACGGGTGAGATAGCAACAATAAAAAGCGCTGTCAAAGTTTTAAACAGTAAGGGTAGTGTGTCTCATGTCTAGCGAATGTACACAGTTGAAAGCAGAAATTGCCGCATTGAGACAAGAAGTAGCAAAGTTAAGAACGATTGACGAGAACGCTATTATTACTGCTGCTGTAAAAAAATCTGAAGCTTCCATTGTTCCTCAAATAGCGCCAGCAGTAGCAGCAGGTTTAACGATTGCTTATAACAAATTGGAACCGCAAATTAATAGCGCAGCGAGTAAAGCTAAAGACGCACTAGAAAGAACATTCAAGAATGAATCAGCTATCACTAATAATGAAAAAAATACTCTAGAAGCTAAGAAATTAGCAGAGAAAGGAATATCGGAAGCGGTAGAAGCAAAACGCATCGGCAATGAAGCCAAAGGAGAATCAACAAGTGCAAGTAGGGAAGCAAAGACAGCTAGTGATGCTGCTAAAAAAGCTGATGCGACTGCTACAGGAGCTAAACAACGTCTAGATGTTGCGGAGCCTAAAATATTTTCAGCAGATGAACGCTCTAAAATTGCTGAGACACAAGCAAAGCTAGCTAGAAAACAGGCACAAGAAACAGCAGGAGACTTAAAGCTAGTAGAGGGTGTTGCTAATCAGGCGGATTTAAAAGCAGGTAAAGCTATTAATAAATCAACTGATGCTATTAGTGATGCTGCAAAAGCTATTAAAGCCTCTGGTGATGCAGCTAGCGAAGCAAGAGATGCAAAGGGATTAATTGATGGAGTCAAGAAAACTTTAGGTGGACTAGGGGAAAAAATAGAGAAAGCTGAAAAATTAGCAGGTACAGCGATTGTTAATGCTGCTAAAGCTGTAGGTATTAGTGAGAACGCATTAAAAGCAGTTGCCAAATGGGGAGGAAGAATTTTAGAAATTCTTGGTGTAGTAGCAAATATTCTTACCCTTATTGAGCAGATAGCAGTACTTGAAACATTAGGCGCAAGAATTGACGCAGTAGAAAGGGGTTTGGATGCATTAGGAAATAGTGTAAGCGGTGTATTGGGTACACTTTTTACCTTAAAAAGAAGAATTGAAGCAGTAGCCGGGACGGTTCCACCAGTTCGAGAGTTAGCTGACCAAGCAAGAATTGAAGCACTTAACGCGAGTAACCAAATACCTAAGATTAGGGAAGCTGCAAACAGTGCTTTAGGGATTGCTACTAATGCATTTCAGAAAGCGGTATCAGCACAAGGTACAGCTAATACTGCGGTTACTGTTGCTAGTGGTGCGAGTAGTGCAGCTAAAAAAGCTCAGGCTGATGCACTAAGGGCACAGGCAAAAGCTGAATTGGCTGATCAAAATGCCGGACTAGCCAGAAAAATTGGACAACAAGCCCTAAATATTGGTGGTAAAGCATTAGATTTGGGCGGTAAAGCCTTAACAACAGCACTCACAGCTATTGCGATCGCCCAACTAGTCAAAGGATTGCGGGGACTTCCTGGCCCGCGTGGACTTCAAGGACTACCCGGACTAAGAGGCCCTAGAGGTTTTACAGGATTGCAAGGGGCACAAGGCATTCCTGGTAGAGATGGCGTGACAGCCGTTGTACAAGTGCAAGTACCAGGACAGCCAGGGCCGCAAGGGCCACCAGGCCCACGGGGGGACATTGGCATTGGCAGAGATGGTAGACCAGGAATTAATGGAAGGGATGGGAAAGACATGAACCCAGTAGACTTGGCAGAAATTAAAGCTCAACTTCGAGTCATAAACGCACAAACTACGGCTAATTTAGCCCTAACAAATTCAGCCAATAGTAAATTAGGCAGTCCTGGGGCGGGTGGAATTTCAGGAATGCTTACAAGATTTCAAAATGCTTTTGACAAATTCGACCAGTGGAGTAAAAAAACTCAGCTTTACTCATTAATCACAATGTTTATTACTTTGCACAATGCCATGATGCTTAGTAATAATTTGGGTCAAACTTTAATTTCAATTGTTAATACTGGACTGCAAACAATCGGACTTAAAGACAGTAAAGACCAACCCTATGATGTGGGTAGCATAATTTCTAGCACCTTTGAAAACATGATTAAAGGTGTAATTGGTGAGGAAAATTATCAAACACTTTCACAAGATTGGGCATTAGCTAACAGAATTTACCAAGCCACCGCAAATTTAATCAATCAAGTTTGGAATTTAGCCAACACGGTTACATCTGCACTTGAGATGATTGCTAGCTGGAATAATAAAGTTGGCAATGCACTAAGAAAATGGGGTGTTGTTGGTGGCAATGCATACTCTTGGATGCCAGAAAATCCTTCATTCCAGGATTCAAAATTAATTCGGGGATTAAATTTAGCTAACGAAGCTGCAAATACAGTCCAAGCTGTTGTTCAAGTTCCGCTTGATGTTATAACCCAAGTTCAAGATATCCAGCAAGCAAGAATCGAATTACAAAATTCAGCAACTCAAACGTCAGTAACTAACAATGGACAAACCATACCACCTTTAAGTGGTGTCCCAGTAGGAGAAGCCTCCAAAGTTAAAGAGACTGCTGATGCCAATAAATTAGTAAGTGCTGGATTAATTACAGACATTACAGACCAATTCAATGCTAATGAATAATTAAATATGGCGTTACCTGAAGGTTTTTCTCCATTTGAACATTTACAAGATATGATTCGCCTCAATCACAACAAAATAGTTAGAAGCTATTTTAGTGATGTAGGTGATGATGATTGGGTTCCAGAGATAACATCAACTAGAGGAGCATTGCGTACAGCTTGCACAATGCTTGATTCAGATACAGCCGATATGACGTTAATGAGGTTATATTTCCTCTACGATGTTTTGGGCTATGCTCGGTCAAATTTAGCAGTGTTTTATGGTAGTCATGATAGTGTTGAGGCTCCAGTAACAGGACATCCTAAAGTATGTTTTTATTTCTCTCAAGATGCTGAATCTGTTGCTCAAGGTAAACAGAAACTTGACGCTGAATATAGCTTTCGATTGGTTGATGAAACTCAAAGTACTATTACTGAAACAAAAGCTAGAACATTAGCTACAGAAATTAAAAACTTATTTATAAGTGCTAGACAAGGAATAGTACTAACTAAAAGTAAAACCCAGTATTTATATTTCCATAAAGAGCGTGGTTATCGCTTACGAATTTATGGCAATACAGAAGCTGATGCTGTAGATATTATTCAAAAATTACTACAATTAACTAACACTACTTATGACCAAGATAGATTGACAGTAGCAGTTCCTAAACGCTCAAATACTGCTACCCCAGAGACACAAGTTGTCTATGGTAAATCTACCAAAAAGAAACAATTCCGACCGACAGCAAATGTTCGTTTTAGATATGCTTATATGGAAATACCAGGTAAGCCCATTCCAGTTTTTTTAGTAGATACTACATTCCGTTATGGTGGCTTAGTTGCAATCTGAGCAAAATTTATATCATCACTCTTGGATCTAAGGAATCTTTAAAAGTTTCCTAAAACCCAGAACGTCTGTATCCGTTGATATAACTGGTTTACAGACTTTTTTGATTATTTATTATGGCTTCAAGAGTTCGTGGTGTTGAAAATGCGCCTCATGTAGTTGGTTCCGGGACTAATGCAGTATTGCTTGTACTACCCGATGTCTATGAAGGAATTGGCACTTCCTTAGGGGTCACTAAAATTACTGGAGATGCTCCGGCGGGAGTCCCCTCAACTACAGTTGGTCGAGCAATTGCTGAAGGTTTATGTCGCAAGATAAAAGTTTCATATATTGATGGTACAAAGCGTAAGACTGCCACCTTAATTGTTAGTGCAGACAAAGCTCCTCAAGCGCGTGCCACTCTTACGGGTAAAACTTACAGAACAAAAGTTATTCGCACCGCATACTATCCCACCAGTATTACTCTGGGTTAATTCTTTTCATCTTTTTGCATATAGGAAACTAAATAAAAAATGGCAAAGTTAACAAGACTCGTTGCAACCATTGGTACTGTCAAATATCCATTTAAAGGTACTTCTGGTTTATATGTTGGAGCCAACGCTACTTCTACTGGAATTGAATCACTAGATGAGGCAGACCTTGATTTACCAGATTATCCGGTTAAAGAATTACTTTTAAAAGGTATTCTTCGCAGGGTGAGTGCAACTGTCTTAAATTCAAGTACCAATAAAAGAACTACACTAAAACTACTCGTTGCTAAAGATAAACTAGCTACAGCTTTAGACGATTTAATTGATAATACCGTTACGATTCCTGGCGGAACTTCTGGTGTTATTAAATCAGTCGGCTTTGCCCGTCGTGTAGTTTCCCGTGGCTAATTGGAATTTAATAGGGGAATTAACTGTTACAAATTTGTGGCAACAGTTCCCCTCGACTTTTGGTGATACTTTTCGGGTCACAACCACAATTTTAAATCAAGACGATTGGCACAAGTGGAAATTTAGAAGCGCTGCTTATCTTCGATTTATTTATGGTGATGGCAGTGCTTCTGTTAAGTACTACATTAGGGTGTTAGATGTCCCAACTGTTTATGTTTGTGCTATTCCTGATGATTTGAGAAATCCAGCTTACAGTTTGCGAACACCAGAAATTATTAGGGCTTCTAGATATCTACCAATTACGCCTAATAATAATTTTGCACAGTGGAAGCTTAAGCTTGAAAAAATAACTGATTAATTAATATGAAACAACACCTAGACACAATCGTGAGTATTTGTGCTTTGGTGGGTATTATTTGGCGAATAGCTGAATTAAAATCAAAAATTTATTCAGCTATTGAAGACTTGCGCGACGAAACCGAGAAAACAACTTCCCGGATTGAACATAAATTAGATATTCATCTCACCGAATATGGTGAGAAAAAGATGTTTACTGAGTACTTGTTGCATAATCTTGATGCCAAGATTGAGCATAAATTTAAACGATTGGCTAACTGGGTAAGACAGATTGGCGGATTCCTGAATAAACAATCGGACTTTCAGATCCGTGACGATGAGTACTAAGGTACTAATGCTACTCTCTGGGGATTCTATTGTGCCGGATTTGGGACTTCCAAGGAATAAATTACTCAATTCCGGCATCGACTATTGTTTTGAAAATGGGCATTGGGCATTGGGCATTGGGCATTGGTAATTTATTCTCCCCCTGCTCCCTGCCCCCCTGCCTCAACAGAAAATCTTCTTAAGTGAACCGTATTGGCTTCTAACTTAGGAACCTATAATTCTGTCAAAATTACCAAGGTGAGCATAAAACGTAATTATAATTACAAGGTTACATAAATAGGAACAGAACATGGCTAAAACAACTTCTTTCGCGATTCTGGCATCTGTTCCGGAGATGCATTTGCTGTCTGCATTAGACACAATGGAGAAGCTGGAAAGTGAACTCAGCGATGAAATCATCAAAGTCGCTTTCGGTAGCATGGCTTTTGAAGTTTTCCGCAAAGCGGATGAATTACGTGGAGAAAAGACGGTAGAGGTATTAATTTATGCTTCTGACCGTGCGGATCAACCTCTGAACTCAGAAGTCTCTTGGGGAGGTTTATATATTGGTCATGCAAATTCTCGCAATGGCAGATATGCAGGTAAATCGAAGTTTCTGCCGCCATCGACTACAGCCGATAAACCCCGGTGGGCGGTTTTTTGGGAAATTCAAGAGTTAACAAAGCTTAAGACTCCAATTGCGATCGCGGCTTTTAAACCTTTAGGTAAAAAAACTAACCTTGTTTCGCGTTTTATCCCTGAGGAGCCAATGCTAATCGAATATTACTAATTTTTGTTACTGAATATGACTGTGAACTGCTGAGGAGGGTTTGTGAATTAATATGAAGCGATCGCCTCTGAACAGATAAAGTCATATTCACAGTTGAGGGCATATTCCTCAAAATTTTTAGCACAATTGCTCATTGACAAATAAAGAATTATTTAAATCTTTTACCAAGATTATGGATTCACTGAAGGGATGTAAATCAAACTTAGAAAATATTAAATTTTATTTTTAAGTTGATAATTTATCGTATTTTATGCATTAGCAAAAAACGAACTGCTAAAGGAATGTAGATTAAATAAAATGCAAAACTTTTGATGTAAAGTGCCAAGTGCGAAATCGTCACCTCATGACCCCAGATTGTTGATTAATCAGTTACCTATCGCACCCTACAAATATTGCAGGTTATTTAACCCACATTCCTCAATTTAGCTGCCTCCAAAGGAGGTTTGTTGTTGATATTTTTAGGGGTTGGACATTTGTCCTGCCCCAAATATCTAGATGTTGTTTTCGCTTAATTCACGACTGATATGGTCAAAAGGTTCATCTACAAAAGCGGTATTAGTGACACCTGCTGCTGCTACTTGTGCCTTGACAATTTCCTTCATAATCTGCACACCACGTACTGTAGGGCCGATGGGAACTCCCAAAGAATTGTAAGTTTCTCTTAGCCCTTGCAGGACACGCTCATCTAAGACATTGGTGTTACCAGCAACCAAAGCATAAGTAGCGTAGCGCAAGTAGTAATCTAAATCCCGCAAACAAGCAGCATAACGACGAGTTGTATAAGCATTGCCGCTAGGACGAATCAATTCTGGTAGTTCATCAAATAATTGAGAACCAGACTGCTTAACAATTGCAGCCGCATTAGAATTGATGGTTGCCGCAGCTTGGATACGTGCGGTACCACTTGCAAAATAGGATTTAAGGCTGTCGAGCGCATCCCGGTCAAAATACCGACCAACTACGTCATAATTCTTAATTAAACTTGTTACTGCATCGCGCATTCCGATTTCTCCCAATCATTACTATCTATGGTTTGATATTAATTTGGCTGCTTCATGCACCAGTCATTTTTTGTGCCAATTACAATATAGAATCGGCACAAAACAATCTACCCGCTATTTAAGGATTCTATGCCAAAGTTGACCCCTCTGAGATGGTATGTTCGATTTTTGTACAGGTATGAGGCAAAGGTTAATAGAAACTGTAAACCGGAGAATCTGTAACAAAGACTACAAAAATTCTTAATGTCATATCCTTAGGATATTCCAGGTGTGTCACAATTGGGTTCATCTCAGCAGGGTCAGCGTGGTTTAAAGATTCTAGTTTGAGTTTATTTAATTGGCAGAGAAGGAGTAACAATGACAACCCCACAAGAAGTCTTGAAATTGATTCAAGACCAAAAAATTCAGATGATTGATCTGAAATTCATCGATACACCAGGGACATGGCAGCACCTAACCGTGTACTACAACCAAATCGATGAAAGTTCATTCACTGATGGCGTACCTTTCGACGGTTCCAGTATTAGGGGTTGGAAAGGCATCGAAGAATCAGACATGACAATGGTTTTAGATCCAAACACTGCCTGGATCGACCCATTCATGAAAGAGCCAACTCTAAGTATAATTTGTAGCATTAAAGAACCTCGCACAGGCGAATGGTATAACCGTTGTCCCCGCGTGATTGCCCAAAAAGCCATAGACTATTTAGTTTCTACTGGCCTTGGTGACACAGCTTTCTTTGGCCCAGAAGCTGAGTTCTTTATCTTTGATGATGCCCGTTTTGACCAAACTGCCAACTCAGGTTATTACTACGTAGACTCCGTAGAAGGTCGTTGGAATTCTGGTAAAGATGAAGGCCCTAACCTCGCTTACAAACCACGCTTCAAAGAAGGTTACTTCCCAGTTGCGCCCACTGATACTTTCCAGGATATGCGTACAGAAATGCTGTTGACGATGGCAGCTTGCGGCGTACCCATTGAAAAACAACACCATGAAGTTGCTACTGGTGGTCAGTGCGAATTGGGTTTCCGCTTTGGTAAGCTCATCGAAGCTGCTGACTGGTTGATGACTTACAAGTATGTCATCAAGAACGTTGCCAAGAAATATGGTAGAACCGTGACCTTTATGCCAAAACCAATTTTTGGTGATAATGGTTCGGGGATGCACTGTCACCAGTCTATTTGGAAGGATGGTAAACCTCTATTTGGAGGTGATAAGTATGCTGGTTTGAGTGACATGGCACTGTATTACATCGGTGGTATCCTCAAACACGCACCAGCATTGTTGGGCATCACAAACCCCACCACCAACTCTTACAAGCGCTTAGTACCTGGTTATGAAGCACCTGTTAACTTGGCTTACTCCCAAGGTAACCGTTCTGCTTCTGTGCGGATTCCTCTGTCTGGTACTAACCCCAAAGCTAAACGTTTAGAGTTCCGTTGCCCAGATGCTACCTCTAACCCTTACTTGGCATTTGCTGCTATGCTTTGTGCTGGTATTGATGGTATCAAGAATAAAATCCATCCTGGTGAACCCTTAGACAGAAATATCTATGAACTTTCTCCAGAAGAACTAGCAAAAGTTCCTTCTACTCCTGGTTCTTTGGAACTGGCATTAGAAGCACTGGAAAACGATCACGCCTTCTTGACTGAAAGCGGTGTATTCACAGAAGACTTTATCCAAAACTGGATCGAGTACAAGCTAGTTAACGAAGTTAAGCAGCTACAATTACGTCCTCATCCCTACGAATTTTACCTATACTACGATTGCTAATTGCGATCGCTAGTATTCTTGTACGTAGTAAGCACTTTGCTGCTTACTACACAACTTCAAGCTGTACTGATAATTTTTTGCCACCCACTGGGGCGGCTTTTTTTGACAAAAATTAGCTTAAGCACTCCGAAATCTTGAGCTTTATGCCTGCAGTTCGCTCTTGCTCAATCTATAGCTTACTTTCGTAATCATTAATTACCAATTACCAATTACCCATTACCAATTACCAATTACCAATTACCAATTACCCATTACGAACCACTATAAGGTTGATCTGGCAGAAACAACGTAAACCGACTTCCTTGACCCAAAGCCGATTCCACTGTAACATCGCCACCATGCAAACGTGCTAATTTGCGTGTTAAGGCTAGACCCAAACCCGTACCTTCATACTGACGATTTAAGCGACTATCAAGCTGTTTAAATGGTTCAAAGAGAAATTGAAAGTTATTCGGATCAATTCCTATACCAGTATCAGCAACTGTAAAAGTAATACCATTATTGACTTTTTTAACTTCTAAGGATACCTTACCTGCTGGTGTAAATTTAATTGCATTTGTCAGTAGATTGAGTAGCATTTGCTTGACTCGCCGCTCATCTCCAATAAAAATCTCGGTTTCTGAGTCAATTTCGTTGCTCAGTTGCAATCCCTTATCTAAGGCTTGGTCTGATACTGTAGATATCACATAATTACACACATCTCTAACTAGCAAAGGTAACTGCAACAGTTCTTCTTTCCCTGCTTCTACCTTAGATAGATCCAAAATATCGTTGATTAGGGCTAAGAGATGTTGACCACTGCTATATACACAACTTATATATTCTTGCTGCTTTTCATTGAGAGGGCCGACCATTTCTTGTTGCAACAATTGCGATAAACCCATAATCGCGTTCAGGGGTGTTCGCAGTTCATGGCTCATGGTCGCTAAAAATTCACTTTTGGCACGACTCCCTGCTTCTGCGGCTGCTTGGGAGGCGCGCAGTTTTAACTCAGTTTGCTTGCGTTCGGTAATATCTTCAACAATAGCTAAGAAAAACTCAGGGTTACCGTAGCTGTCACGGATAACTGAAACTGACAGATGAGTCCAAACTAACCCTCCTTGTTTATGAAGGAAGAGTCTTTCCATCTCAATGCGATTTCTTTGTGCAGGTTGTTCTGGATCTTTATTAATACCAGAAACAAGTTGTCCAAAAAGCTCTAAATCTCCCTTCTGCTGGGAAATATAATTGGTAAACCTCTGCCCAAATAGTTCTTCACGGCTGTAACCTAGCATCTGGCATAGTGCTGGATTAGCATCCACTATTTCTACTTTCATATCTATGAGTCCGATACCGATTGAGGAACACTCAAAAATCGCTCGGAATTGAGCCTCGCTCTGACGCAGTGCGGACTCTGCAGCGTTACGCTCACTGGCTTCTATCGCTAGGCTGACAAAATCTGCCATTGAACCAGCAAAATTCTCTTCTTCCAAAGTCCATTGGCGAATCTCGCCTAAATGTTCGTGAGAAACTACTCCTACTAACCGACCTCCTAGCCAAATTGGTGCATTCAACAAAGACGCAATACCCAACATAGACAAATAAGACTGGGATAATTCTTGAGTTCTCATATCGTTGATGGCATCATCGGCAGCAATACTGCGTTCCTCTGATAAAGCTTGGAAATAATCAGGGTAATTGGCCTTCAAAAGCGACAAGCCGCAGGTATGTTCTTTTGTTTTAAAGTCGTATAAATCAATACATTCTAATGTTGAGTGGTCTTCGTTGTATAACCATACACCAACTCGCTGCACATTGAGCGTGCGAGCAGCAGCTTCTGTAATCTCTTGGAATGCTGCATTGAGATTACCTTGTTGGAATGTTTTACTTCTTGCTAGCTGCACCAATGTTTGACTTTGTTTTCGGCGAGCATGTTCTCGAGTTTGCAAAGCTCCCGGGGACTGCTTGGCTTCTGTAATATCTCTAGCTGCCACCACATGCATTTTTTAACCTGCGTAAGAAATAATTTTGCTTTGGAGTTCTACGGGGAAAGTAGAGTCATCTTTAATAAATACAATTACTTCACAGGTTTTTTCAGACCCGGAAAGTATATTTTTTACTATCAACTCCTGTGATTCTAGCGTGACGCTCTGGAGGCTAGTATTGTTACTCAGGTTTGCAATTTAGATTTGATATAAATTAAAAATGCCTATTTCCCCTTCAGGGCTTCAATAACTGTTAAAAATCGTGGTTTGAAAATTATCGACAAAATTACAAAATTTGTGGTAATCAGTTTCCATTAGACGTAATTTCATCACCTGTCATTTCTGCCAGAATTTATGCTTTGCATAGACAATCATTCCTCTATGATGTAAGATGACTCATTAAAACGTTGTTGAAGCCGAACAATGCTTTGTTTTGGCGCTCAGTCAAATTAAATAAAGACGATAACTGTACTTCATAACTGGCTTTGGGTGTAGCATACAGTTACTCTTGGTGTTCAGTATTCATTCATGCTGTTGGTGGTCGCTTGCTTAGGCAACCGCCACGGCAAAAGTTGAGGCGTAACTCACTTTTTATTCAATAGTTCTGTGCTAATCAACTCAGAGCTACTAAGCTGCAAACCTTATCTCCCATCTTAGCGATCGCAATGATTGCCACTTTGGAAGCGATGTCTATTAATGACCCGCTATTACGCATCTCAGGAGATTGAAATACGGTTTTTACACAATTAGCATTATTTAAGAATAAATTCAAGAACATTACATCTATTGATAAATTTTTCAGCCTAAGACAATTAAAAACACACTTTATATATGCATTAAACTTATGAAATTTCACCCAACTAGTATATATACTTATAAATAAGTTAACAATTGTCTATCAATATATTAAGAAAGTGAAATAAAACAAGGATCAACTTTGTGATCGTTTCGGTTTTCTGCCTTGTCATAAAACTTTACATTCTTGGGTTTAATCGCGCTAACTTGCTGATTTTGTTGTGCTACGGAACTTAAGAGTGAAGTGAGAAGAGTCTAGGTTTTTTGAAATGTGAGCTTGACAAAATGTTGCAAATTTATTGTTTAAATTCTCCTGATGCTTGCTATTCAAGTTATTGCTAATTTTTGCTAAAAAAATCCTTGAAAAGCCAGTGTATTCTTCTAGAGAGATACGCTAGGTCACAAATTTTGCGACAATTGTGATTAGAGCAGCTGTTACAGAGGTGGAGCAATGAAAGATAGCAGCGTCAGAATTGTCTCTCTCATTCCAAGTGGAACAGAGATTTTAGCAGCACTGGGTTTGAGTAACGCAATTGTAGGGCGATCGCACGAATGTGATTATCCCCCAGAGATTCAGGATCGCCCCATTTGTACCACAGCCCGGATTAATACTAATGCCTCCAGCCGGAAAATTCACGATGATGTGAATGATTTATTACAATCAGCTCTCAGCATCTATGAAATTAATACGGAGATTTTAGAGCAATTACGGCCCACCCATATTGTGACTCAAGACCAGTGTGATGTCTGTGCAGTCAGCCTCGAAGAATTAGAAAAAGCAGTTGCCAGTCTCATCGACAATTCACCCCAAATTATTTCTCTGCAACCCAACGTGCTGCAAGATATTTGGAATGATATTGAGCACATCGGTAATATCTTCCAGGTAGACTCAGTGAAGTTGTTAGAAAACCTAGAAGCTCGTGTCAAAATTTGTCAACAGAAAATCCAAGGACTCTCTTTAACAGAAGTGCCTACAGTTGCTTGCATTGAATGGATCGATCCGTTGATGACAGCTGCTAATTGGATTCCGGAATTAGTTAACTTGGCAGGTGGGCAAACGCTATTTAGTTCCCCAGGTCAACCATCGGCTGTTTTACCTTGGGAAACACTCATAGCCAGCAATCCCGATATCATTATCTTTATGCCTTGCGGTTGGGATTTAGAACGCACTCGCCAAGAAGCACAGTTATTAACCCAACGTTCCGAATGGCAACAACTTCATGCTGCCCAAACTGGTAGAGTCTACATTACCGATGGGAATGCCTATTTTAACCGTCCAGGGCCAAGGCTAGTAGATTCTCTAGAAATTTTGGCAGAAATGTTGCATCCCGAAATTTTTGATTATGGCTACAAAGGCACAGCTTGGGAAGCTTTAACAACTGATGAAGTGATGGCTTTATCCCGAAGTTAAGCATACAAGGGTTGAATGGCACTTACTTTAGCAAGATTTAGATCCCCGACTTTTTCAAAAAGTCGGGGATATTGGTAGTAATGTTTATTTAAATAATTGCTATTTCACTTTACTGGCGCGACAAGGCTAAAATGTGGCAATATAATTTTCTTGTGGGGTGGACATCTTGTCCGCCCAGGACGGGCAAGATGCCCATCCCACAAGAGTTTGAATAATGCACTATTTTAGTCTAGACAAGCCACTACTGCCTGTTTTTCTCCCCTGCTCCCTGCCTACAAAGTTTTTAGTTAGAAGTCCCTAAGAACGCTTGGCTAATTGATTCAGCCATTCAATCAGGGGTCTTAAAGTTCCGGGTAAGGCGGCCTCACTGACAGTAACAGTATGTTGCTTACCTTGGTCTTCTACTGTCAACTTATATTGAAAGCGATCCGCTTGGGGATTAGGTGAAGTAATTTTTTCAGGTAGGTTAAATAAACCAGCAGCTTCCACTAGTCGCGGGAGTTCGTTTGCTTCATGAGGCGGGAGATTAGCGGTGTCAACAGTTGTTTTCTTGCTAATTCCAGCAAAGCCGCCTGTGCGTTCAAAGGAGATTCTCATTTTTTGCTCTCCGTTGTGCTTTCTAGGGGAAGAAATAAAAAAACTGGAAGATTTCGATGGTTATCTTCCAGTGTAACAACAAAGGACAAGACAGTGTAAATTTTGAATCACGAATGATGAATTATGAAAATTTTACTTGTTAATGATTCATCATTCACCATTCACTATTTGATCACACCTACCTTTTGCCAAGCATTCTGTACAGCTTTTTGTTCTTTACTATCGTTACCGTAAAGTTCGCTAGCAACTTTGATAGTTGCAGTAGCTGCTGCTTTAAAGTTAGCATTAGCACGCAGGCGATCGCGCAAAGTTATGTACCAAATTTTGCCAGATTTTTCCCAAGCATAGCCGCCAATCTCCATTGCAGCTAGATAAAAAGCATAGTTGGCGATACCTGAGTTGATATGCACGCCAGCGTTATCTTCTGTACCTGTGTACTTGTCTTTCATCACAGCAGGTTGCGGATCTTTACCCATGACTGGATCGTCGTATGCTGTTCCTGGTGCTTTCAGGGAACGAATCCCAACACCTTTAACAGTCGGAGCTAAAAGACCTTCCCCAATAATCCAGTCTGCTTGCTCTACGGTTTGATTTTTGCTTTTCTGTTTGACTAAAGCGCCAAAAACGTCAGAAAATGACTCATTAAGCGCCCCTGGTTCGCCGTAATACTGTAGACCAGCCTCATATTGAGTCACGCCATGAGTCAGTTCATGGGCGATTACATCAATGGATTTAGTGAAGCGTTGGAATAATTGTCCATCACCATCACCATAGACCATCTGGTCGCCATTCCAGAAAGCATTTTCATATTTGACACCGTAATGCACGGTAGAGTCTAAACGTAATCCTTTATCATCAATGGAATTGCGATCAAATATTTCATGGAATAAGTCATAAGTAGCGCCAGCATAATCATAAGCTTCATTGACTGCGGGATCGCTACTTGGTGGATCTCCTTCACCGCGCACCAATATCCCAGGTAAATTTTCGGAATTTTTAGCATCATAAATAGTCCGGCGCTTCACACCTGGGGATGGCGCAAACGAGACAGAACCGATGACATTTCTTCTACCACGTAACTGTGCAGAAACGTTTAATGTTTGAAAAGCCCAACTGCGTTGCTCAGGGTTACCATTAACAGCAACATTTTCTAGTATGTGTGGTGGAACAATACAACAGATAGGGCATCTGGAATACCCTGGATGTTCACAGTTAAAACCTCTTGATTTCTTATTATTTCGAGCCATATTCAGGTATTCTCCCTTTTAAACTAAGTGATGACAAACAGTGGCAATAATCCACCGTTCAAAGGAGCAAAAAACTAATGCAGGTGGTGTGTCCCTATTTTGTTTAATCTAGAAAACTTTCTACTTTATGTTTTAGAACAGGTTTTTTAAGAGTACAGAGTTCTTGTCTAGGGCATTTTTACGTTGGGACATGACATAGAAACACAAGACAAAATCAGATTCCGTAAATTCCAGCCAAAATCTTGGTCTTGTGATGCACAACCTCCCTTAAATACCCAACGGCTTTATATAATAGGTCTTGCTAAAGGTAAATGTGTAAATTATTACTGATTTGTTACTAAAGTTATGGGTAATGGGCATTGGGCATTGGGCATTGGGCATTGGGCATTGGGCATTGGTAATTGGTAATTGGTAATTGGTAATTGGTGTTTGTGATTTTCCTTCCTCTCCCTCATCTCCCTAATCCCCAGTCCCCAGTACCCAATCCCCAATCCCCATTACCCCTTATCCCCAGAGGGGGCCCCGAGTTCCCCAGTCCCCAGTCCCCAATCCAGGTTGTCTAAAAATTTAAGAAGAATAAGGGGTTGTGAGGTTGAGCTTGCAAATCTGTGAAACATCCTTGGGCGGTTAATTGGCCTTCGTTCAACACAATTATCCAATCTGCGTGTTGAATCACATGAGGGCGGTGACTAATGAGAATTGTAGTCTTACCATAGCGATCGCTCAATAATTTCTCTAGGAGATAAGATTCGCTGGCGGGATCTAAAGCCCCTGTGGATTCATCCATAATTAAAATCGATGGGTCAGAGACAATGGCCCTAGCTATGGCTAAACGCTGACGCTGTCCGCCGGAGAGGTTCGCACCAAATTCACCTAAGACAGTTTGATATTTATCGGGTAGGCGACTAATAAATTCATCAGCGCCAGTGATTTTACAAGCTTGAACGATAGCTTCAAAGCTTGTATATGGAGCATTTAAACGAAAATTCTCAATAATAGAACGACTCCAAAAATGCGCTTCTTGGGGAATTAGCACTACTTGTTGACGTAGTGAATCTAAAGATATATCTGGCAAATTGTAATCGCCAATCCGAATATTGCCAGATTGCAACGGATACAATCCAGAAATTAGTTTGGTCAATGTACTTTTACCACAGCCTGATTGACCAACTAACGCTACTATTTTCCCTCCGGGAATTGTCAAGGAAAAATCCTTTAATAAGTCAACTCTGCCAGCGTGGTGAAAATTAATATCAAGGCAAACAATATCGGAATTAGCCGGAATTTTTACCCAAGGTTTTTGCTCATCTCCTTGATTTTCAGGAGTGGCATCAATAACTTCTGCTAATCGCTCAATGGAAGTTCTAGCGCGCACCAACCCATTAGCAAAGCCAATGACTGTGCTGAGAAACCCTAGGAAATTAGCGTTCATGCTATTAAAAGCGAGTAATTGTCCTATGCTTAATTCTTTAGCGATCGCCAGACTGCTGCCAAACCACAAGAGGATAACGCTACTAACTGTAAATACCAAGCTCGAAAAAATATTATTAATTGCAGAAATCTGCATAGTTCTAAAGCCTAAATTGGCAACTCTGCCATATTTAGTCTGTAATTCTTCCCACAATTGTGGGGCAGCAGATAAACTTTTAAAGGTGATGGCTCCTTTAAAAGTCTCAACAAGTATGCCTTGGTTTTCTGCTTCTAATATTAATAAATTTTGGAATTTACGTTGCAATATAGGTAAAAATAGCAATGTAGATAATGTCATCAACGCTGAGAAAGCTAACGCCAGAAAAGTTAGCTTCATGCTGTAGAACAACATAAAACCCAAGGAAATCAGCGCGATAAAAAACTGACTGGGTAATCCAATTACAGATTGCGAAACTAACTGATTAATTTCTTGAATATCTCGCAGCCGACTCATAATTTCTCCACTGCGATGAGATTCGTAGTATGTCAGAGGTAAGCGCAGAATTTGCCGACAAAATTCTAATACCAATCCTAACTGCAGCCGCCCTGCAAAATGGGTAATCAGATTAGACTGCACTAGTCTGAGACTGCTACTGAGCAAATTCATCACAATCGCTGCTAAGACAACATTTACTAGCAGTTTGGTATCACCACGCACCAGCACATCATCAGTGAGAATTTGCAGCAGAAACGGAGAAATCAGCGACAGCAGTCCTACAAAAATATTGATTAGAAATGCTTCGCCGAGGATAGCGCGATAATTCCAGACTGGCTGCATAAACCGCCGAAAATTACCAATGCGATCGCTTTCTTGCTCAAAAAAGCGATCGCTATCTGGTTCGACTAACAGCATCAGCCAATTTCCCCACCCCGCCATCAGTTCATGCTTTGCTAAATAACGCAGTCCCACAGCCGGATCTGCAATTACATATTTCTTACCCCGTCGCCCATACAACACTACCCAGTGGTAACCTTGCCAGTGAATAATCGCTGGTAGGGGTAGTTCTTGTAATTTATCGAGAATTTCTGGTGCAGCTTTGACTCCTCTAGCATTAAACCCTAAAGTTTGCGCCCCACGTTTTAACCCCAACAAAGAAGTACCAAGTTGTCCCGTTCCTACAGCCTCACGGACACGGTTAAGGCTAAAAATCCGACCGTAGTGTTTGGCGATTGTAGCTAAACAAGCTGCGCCACAATCTTCTTCACTGTGCTGACGAATGAGTTGATAACGCATAAAATATCAATCACACAATCTGGCAATAATTGCCGTCAAATTAACCATCTTGAGCATTAATGACATAAACAAATTAGCCTGTGGCACAGGTAACGATGATTGCTTATATTGATAATTCCCAGATGCAAACCCAAAAAGCCAGTTATAGCAATTTTGGGTAATGGGTAATGGATAATTGGTACAAACACCAAACACCAAAAACCGAGATAAATCAACTTGTTTTGGGCATATTGAGAAATAACAGTTAAAAATTTCTTGGGAGTGTTAAGTTATTAAGCCTCATCTGAAGCGAAAAAGCGAGAAATAATTTTAGGTTTAGGGAGTTATTACAGAATGGGCGAAGCTAAGGACAGGAAACCGTTAGATGCAAATTATGAAAAACAGACTATCAATGCTGATGAAGCTAATTGGGTAGGCTTTCTAATTGAAAGATACTCAGAAGGTAAAATTTTATGTATTGATACGTTAGATAGAATCTTGCATTTCTGCTTTTGGGATGAAGATTCAGTGGCAAACATTAGAATGCAGCGAGAGGATATTTTATCTCATTTGATTGAGAATGCTTCTGAGAATAATGCCAATGGCGATCAAACTAAGCTTTCTGGTATAGCTGATAGAATTATTTCGGAGTTAACTACACAGGCAATACAACAATTACCAGAATTTATTGAGGCGCGGAAAGCACTTCTTAGTAAAGGATTTTTCAAATTCCAAAACGGCTCAACTATTGAGTGGAATCCTTCAGAAGCAGATTTTTATAAAGCTCAATATGCTGAAGAATTTTTAGATAAATGTTCTATTTTAATTCCCTATATTGAATATCCTAAACATTGCCGAATTTCTGGTAATGATAAACATTAAGATGATAGGTAATTGGTAATTGGTAATTTTGAGTTTTGCTTGATAATAAATTACCCGCGAATACCATTTACATAAGCAGCTGTTAAATCTTGTTGTGGATTTGTAAAAATCTGCTCGACTGTACCATATTCAATTAATCTTCCTACTTCTGTTTGTACCCAAAATAGGGCAGCATAATCGCCAATCCGCCTCGCTTGAGCGAGGTTGTGAGTGACAATTACCACGGTGTAACGTCCTCGCAGACTGGCAATTAAATCTTCAACTACGCCGCTAGAAATGGGATCGAGGGCGCTACAGGGTTCATCAAATAGTAATACTTCCGGTTGCAAAACTAAAGCCCGGGCAATACATAAACGCTGCTTCTGTCCACCAGATAAAGATAAGGCAGAACTATGCAACCTATCTTTAACTTCTTTCCATAGTCCGACATCTTGTAGAGTAGTTTCAATTAGCCAATTAATTTTTTCCCGGTTTTTAACGCCATGTTCTTGGAGGGGAAAGACGAGATTTTTCCAAATAGAAAAGGGAAAAGGATTTGGCTTTTGGAAGATGGTTCCCACACGCCGACGCAGGGCGATCGCATCTATCCGGCTGTTGAGAATTTCTAAATCATCTAGGCGAATGCTGCCGCTAACTTTGGTATGGGGGATTAAATCAGTTAAGCGATTTAGACAAGTTAAAAAACTGGTTTTGCCACAGCCAGAAGGCCCCACTAAGGCAGTAATTTTACCTGCCTGAATTGGCATAGTAATATCTGTAAACGCGGCTTTTTTACCGTAATATAAACTCAGCTGCTCCGTTTGCATTGCAGGCAGAGATAATGGGGCATTTTGCGTAAATTGAGTTTTTTTGCTCAAGATGTGATTCTCCTCGCTAACCAAAATTGAGCTGTCCAAATTGCGATGCCATTGATCAGCAACAATAAAATCAACAACACCAAAGCAGAGGCGTAGGCGTTAGCATCTCCGCCGGCGACATTCATTGATAAATCGAAAATGTGAACCGATAGCGATCGCCCAGAATCGAGTAAAGACTCTGGCATTCGATCCACATAGCCACTGGTAAAAATTAATGCAGCGGTTTCTGCGATCGCTCTGCCAATTCCCAGCACTAAACCGACAACTAACCCTGGTGTGGCTGCTGGTAATAAAAGTTTCCCTAATGTGGTGGTGCGTGATAATCCCAAAGCCGCAGCCCCTAAACGATAATCCTGGGGAACAGCCCGCAGCCCTGCTTCTGTGGAACGAATCAAGATAGGCAAAACCATACAAGCTAATGTCAACCCACCAGACAATATCGAAAAGCCCAATCCCAACTTGATGGAGAAAAAAGCATTACCAAATAAGCCAAAAACTATAGATGGCACTCCCGCTAACACATCTAAACTACGACGCACTAAACGCCCAAAAACACTTTCGCTGGTGGTAAATTCGGCTAGTAGCACGGCAGTACCAACACCGAGGGGGAGAGAAACTGCCATACAAACGCTCAAAATCAAACAGGTAGAAATCAAAATCGGCGCAATTCCCCCCTCGCGCCCGGCATTTTCCGGTGCTGTTGTCAGAAATTCCCAAGAAATTTGCCCTAAACCATGCCCTAAGATATCGCTGAAAATCCAGCAGAAAACTGCGGTAATCAAGAATGCGATCGCCCACAGTACTAAGGTAGGTAATGGCAGAGATTTTTTAGCCATAAATGTTTCTTTGGCTAATAGTTTCCGCCACAGCTACTAAAATGGCGATCGCTACCATTAGCAACAAGCCACTGACAAATAAGGCTGAACGGTGATTGCCTGTGGCATAAGCCATTTCTAAAGCTATATTGGCAGTTAGGGTGCGAATGGGGTCAAATAAACTCTTAGGTGTTTGCACGACATTGCCACAAACCATCAACACCGCCATTGTTTCTCCAATCGCCCTTCCCGTTCCCAAAATCAAACCTGTAAATAAGCCAGATTTAGCTGCTGGTACAACCACGCTGCTAATTGTTGCCCAGCGAGAAATTCCCAAGGCGGCTGCACCCTGGAGATACTCAGCCGGTACTTCTGAGAAACTAGCTTCTGCAGTTAAGGCGATCGTCGGCAGAATCATCAATGTCAAAATAGCGATTCCTGCTAGCAAGCTGGTTCCTGGTGCTTGCAGTTTCCCAATTAGAGGCACAAGGACAACTAAACCCCAAAAACCGTAAACTACGGAAGGAATGCCAGCCAGTAACTCAATTAAGGTGCGATACAATCTGGCAATTACAGGCGGCGCATAATATTGACAAAATATTGCTGAACCAATGCCTAAAGGTGTTGCCAACAGTATAGAACCGAGTGTTACTAACAAACTTCCCCACAGCATCGGCAGCAAATTATAAAATCCTTGTACTGGATGCCAAGATGGATCGCTGATAAAACGCTGCCATCCTAGTTGTTGCAGGATGGGCAAAGCTTCGAGTAATAAGAATGTGGTAATTAAGACAACAATAATACCTGTAATTAAAGCTAATAGCCGTAATATCCACAGGAGAAGGTTATCACTTTGAGATGGGGACAAAATCCTGTTTTTTAACAATGTCATGGACTTGTGGCGACTGGGCAAAATCGATAAATGCTCGTTCTAACCCTTGCGGCTGGGTTTTGGTAACCAAATTCAAAGGGCGAGCAAGGGGAAATGTGCCATTTTTAATATTCTCTGTGCTAGCCGCGACTCCATTCAGAGGTAATAACTTAATTGGTACGCCATTGTTGATACTAAATTCAGCAGTGCCAATAGATACATAACCAATGGCATTGGGATTACCTGCTACTGTCTTAATCCCCTGCTGATTGTCCCCAATTACAACCGATGATTTGATATCGCTATTTTTGAGTTTGAAATAGCTGAGAAACAATTCCAGGGTAGAACGTCCCTCTGCTTTATTCACAACTGTGATGGGTGCATTCTTACCACTAACTTGTTGCCAGTTGTTAACCTTACCCGTGTAAATATCGATAACTTGTTGATTTGACAGCGATTTTACCGGATTTTCTTTGTGCAAAATCATGCCAATACCATCGCGGGCGATCGCAAAAGCTTTTAAGTCTTTTTCTTCTGCTTTCAGACTCCGAGATGCCATGCCAATATTGGCAACACCTGTACGTGCATCAGCAATCCCACGAGAAGAACCACCTGTTTGCACATCGACTCGCACATCCGGATGTTCTGATTCAAATTTCTTCCCGATTTCTGCTGCCAAAGGTGCTACTGTACTCGAACCTGTTAAAACTAACTTTCCTTGTAATTTATTGGTTGCTTGATTTGCTGTTTTGTTAGATTGCGTACAAGATTGTAGTCCGAAACCAATTGTTAAACCGACAGTAATTAACGCTAGAGTTTTAAATTTTGTCATCGCCAAATTGCTGCTAAATTTTATTCAAAAGAAAGAAGACAACAACCTAAATCTATTGCCTTACCAGTGTTGTCTTGGCGATGAGTAGAAACAAAATGGTAAAGTACTGCCTTCCCATCTCGCCTTGCCTCTACAAAGCCTGCATCCCGCAATATTTTTAAATGGTGAGATAGTAAACTCTGCTCTAACTTTAAGACAGAATTTAGCTCCCCTACATGTTGGGGGCCTTCCATGAGAATTTTCAGCACAGATAGGCGTGTCGTATCTGCTAAAACTTTTAGTTGACGTGCACAAAAGTTTGGAGATGATAAATTTTTAGAGTCTGTCATTCACTCTGAGATATGATTTGAATTATTATTGATATGAATTTTTTTTCAAGTATTTTAGAGTCTATCATATTTATTGACTCCATAATCAAATAAATTTTAGAGTGGGGGCTAGAGAAAGACGATTTAATTGGCAAAATATAGCTCTTTGGGTTTCCTATAGAAATCCATTTTGATGTGTAAAATTATTTGACTAGAGAGGGAAGGGAAAATAGGGAAAAAGCAATAAAAGTAGTAGGATGCGTTACGCTATCGCTAACGCATCCTACATTAATTTAATCTGAGACAAAAATCATCCCATCAATCAGCAACGCTGATTATTTAAATATTTTTTGTAAGTCTATAGCTAAATATTTAGCAAATTTTATAAATAGTAATTTATTGAAGATAACAATAAGTTGAATTTATTAACTACAGGAAATAGTGCTTAATTCTTAAAACGTTTGTGGTCTTACAGCTTTATGTAAAACTTGCTGCAAGACCACTTTAAATGAAATCTCAACGAGATTAACCAGTATGGAGATGACCCTAAATTTAACATGCTCACCAATTCACAAGAATACCCAGAGAATCAATTTTTGATTATTTTTTCCTATCTCCCTGGCTCTTCATCATCAATAAATTTGATGAGTTGGATGATTTCCAGCAAACTTTTCCAAAAACCTAATCTTGGCTGTTCTTGATCTGGATCTTCATTGAGTGTTGGTTGTTCAGGGTTTTCGAGCCTTTGATTGTGAAAAGTGAGATTATTATTACTCACTTCTTCATTGGCGAAATTCTCCCTAAGATGTGTTTTCAAGCCTTTATCTTGAAGATTCACGATATTCCACCTCTTATCTTCTATATTTTTAGTCTACCGTTTTATGACATTAAAATTTATTGTTTTTTGATTATATTTTCCACGTAAGTGTTAAACATCTTCCCGTAGTTGGAGCGTAAGTCTATCTTCGGCAGAAATAGAGGCAGTTGGTTGTTTGTGGTTATCGATATAAACTTAACTTGCCACCCGCGTCCTGAAATGATTGCCCGATAGTCACTTCTCTCCAATGTTCTGAAACTTTTTTGTAAAGGTTGATATGAGCTAACGCAGACATCAAACGCAAACGGTTGGGATCGGACAAGGCACTAAAAAATTCTGCCATCTGTTGCGCCCGATTGATCGGCATCACCTCTGACTGCACCTGACGTACCTGCTCAAGATAGAGATGTTTTTAGTGTTTTCTTTCGCTTTTCCCATTCCCTTTTTTCCCCTTAACCCAAAAGTTAGGCGGTATCTTGACAACTCCGTGTGAAGGATTGTATTTTTATATATAACGAGCGTTCGATATAAATAAGCTCACTTATGCCCAAAATTGTTGATCATGAACAATACCGTAAGGAACTGCTCGGCAAGTGCTTCGATTTATTTGCCCAAAAAGGTTACAGCGCCATCACTATGAGGCAAATTGCTCAAGGTTTAAAGGTTTCTACTGGGACGCTGTATCACTATTTTCCCAGTAAACAAGCTTTATTTGAGCAATTACTAGAAGAAATTTGTCAGCAAGATGTGACCCTAGCATTAGCA
Source organism: Tolypothrix sp. PCC 7601 (assembly GCF_025677855.1). Taxonomy (NCBI): domain Bacteria; kingdom Bacillati; phylum Cyanobacteriota; class Cyanophyceae; order Nostocales; family Tolypothrichaceae; genus Tolypothrix; species Tolypothrix sp. PCC 7601. The sequence goes on along the minus strand of NZ_CP064879.1, from coordinate 8,371,725 downwards.
GAGTTAGGAGAAAAAAAATCAATACCAGAGTCGATGGAAGTATTGGCAAAATATTTAGAAAAAAACGAAGATTATTTTATTAAATGGACTTGTATCTGGGTTGATTTTTGTCAGCATCAAGATTCTAAAACTATCCAAAGTAGCGGTGTGCTGAAGCGTACTAATCAACGATATCAACAGGCAGTTTATGAGTTTTTAGGTATTAAAGACCCAGTTTTAGCTTCTTTCGTATTGAGTTTTGTCAATGGCTTAATTTTGGAAAAATTATGGGGTGATGAAAATATTGATTTTCACGAGCAATGTGCATTGTTGGGGAAAATGCTGATGGGATACTTGGTGGTTGGGAATGGGTAATGGGTAATGGGTAATTGGGAATGGGTAATTGGGAAGAATATTTATATGTCCTCGATGTAACTTTCTACAAAATCTAAAATCAAAAATTGTATGAGTTATCGGCTGTCATTCAAACCAAAAAATCAAGGGGTAATTGCCTTAGTAATTGCGGCTACTGCGATTACAGGGACAATTGCTGTTTATGCTGTTTCTGAATTTGGACAGTTGGGTAAAACAGCTTCATCGGAAACGGTTCCAACTGCGCCAGTTGTACAGAAAGTAACTGCTTTAGGAAGACTACAACCGGAAGCCGAGGTAATTAAGTTATCTGCACCGTTAGCTTTAGATGGCGATCGCATTGCCCAAATTTTAGTTGAAGAAGGCGATCGCGTGAAAGCTGGGCAAGTTGTCGCAATTTTAGATTCACGCGATCGCTTGCAAACGGCGGTACTACAAGCGCAAAAACAAGTGCAAGTCGCCCAAGCTAAACTCGCGCAGGTGAAAGCGGGGGCGAAAACGGGTGAAATTCAGGCGCAGCAAGCCACTGTGGAACGTTTACAGGCGCAATCGATTGGCGATCGCCAAAGTCAAGAAGAAGCGATCGCGCGTTTAGAGGCACAATGGCAAGGTGATAGAATCGCCCAAGCTGCGACAATTAAAAAACTGAAAGCGGAACTAAATAACGCCCAAGCGGAATATCTGCGTTACCAACAGTTATATAAGGATGGGGCGATTTCTAATTCTGCATTTGATAGTAAGCGTTTGAGTGTGGAAACTACCAAACAGCAACTAGATGAAGCGCAAGCTGTTCTCAACCGCATCAATACCACTGCGAAGAGACAAATCGCTGAAGCCAAAGTAGGGCTTAACCGCATTAACGCCACTGGTAACAAGCAAATTAGGGAAGCCAAAGCCACACTTAACAGTATTGCCGAAGTCCGACCCGTGGATGTCGCCGCCGCCCAAACGGAAGTGGAAAATGCGATCGCATCTCTCAAACGCGCCCAAACTGACTTAACCGCCGCCTACATTAAAGCACCCACAACCGGACAAATTCTCAAAATACATTACCGCGCTGGGGAGAAAATCGGGGATTCTGGGATTGCAGACTTTGCCCAAACTGACCAAATGATTGCAGTTGCAGAAGTTTATCAAAGCGATATTAACAAAGTCAAACTGGGGCAACAAGCAGTAATTAGCGGCCAAGCGTTTACTGGAGAACTGCGCGGTAAGGTTTCCCAGATTGGCTTGCAGGTAAATCGGCAAAATGTTTTCAGCAACCAACCGGGAGAAAACCTCGATAGTCGAGTGATTGAGGTAAAAATCCGTCTCAATAAAGAAGATAGCAAACAAGTTGCAGGTTTTACGAACTTGCAAGTACAGACAGCCATTGAACTATAAAGTTTGTTTGCTGTAAAGGATAACGAATGTTCGATATAAAGTGAATTTTGGCGAAATATTCCGGAAATCAGTAATTATCGAAGGTGAATGTCATCATGATTCAATTTATCTATCTTCTCCTTTGTATTCTGGGCTTCGTTTTACCTTACTCACAATTTCTGCCTTTTGTTATAGAACATGGGCTAGATATCCAGCTATTTTGGCAACAGCTATTTGCTAATAAAATTTCTGGTTTTTTTGGTATGGATGTGATTGTTTCCTCCCTAACTTTTTGGACATTGATATTTTGGGAAGGGACACGTCTAAAAATGCAAAATCTCTGGGTTTACGTCATATGTAATCTTTTGGTTGGCGTTTCCTTTGGCTTGCCTTTATTTCTATTAATGCGACAACGCCAGCTAGCACAACAAGCCCAAACACCAATTTATTAAGGAATAATTTGTAGATGTTGTCTAAATTCTTCCGCAAAACTCCGCTAGCTTGGCGGCAGTTAATGAAAGAAAAAACACGGTTGGCAGTGGCGGTGGCAGGTATTACCTTTGCCGATATGCTGATGTTTATTCAGTTAGGTTTTGAAGGTGCGCTATTTGATGCAGCCGTTAAACCTCATCGGAATTTACAAGCAGATTTAGTTTTAATTAATCCGCAATTTCAAACTTTATTTTCAGTAAAAAGCTTTTCTCGTGAGCGATTGTATCAAACATTAAGTTATGACGGTGTGCAGTCGATAAATTCGGTTTATATTAGCACCGGACAATGGCGAAATCCTCAAACAAGGCTGGATCGTGCAATTTTGGTGTGGGGGATTGATCCAGCAAAACCAGCTTTTTTATTCCCAGAAGTTCAGCAACATCAAAATGATTTGAAACAGTTATATCAAGTCATGTTTGACCAAGCAGGACGGCCGGAATATGGGGATATTGCCACTATTTTTAACAAAACAGGTAACTTTGAAACTGAGTTAAATGGTAAAGCCATCAATGTCAAAGGTGTCTTTAGTAATGGTGCTTCCTTTGCTGCGGATGGAAATGTCATTGCCAGTGACTCTACCTTTTTACAACTTTTTCCTGACCGCAAAGCCGATCAAATTGAAGTAGGGTTAATTACCCTCAAACCTGGTGCAAATCCTGAACAAGTGCGATCGCAATTAGCGGCTGGTTTACCTAATGATGTCATAGTTCTGACAACTGAGGGATTTGCCCAAATTGAAAAAAGTTACTGGGCTAATGGTACTGGTATTGGCTTTATTTTCGGCTTGGGTGTAGGTGTTGGGTTTATTGTCGGGATTGTAATTGTCTACCAAATCCTGTATTCCGATGTCTCCGAACACTTACCAGAATACGCCACCCTCAAAGCAATGGGTTATAGCGATCGCTATTTATTAGGAGTGCTGTTACAAGAGGCATTATTTTTAGCTTGTTTAGGTTTTTTACCCTCATTTTTCCTCTCCTTGGGACTTTATCAATTAACCTACGCTGCAACATTATTGCCCATTTTTATGAAAGTAGAACGGGCAATTACAGTCTTTATTTTGACTATCATCATGTGTACTTTTTCGGGTGCGATCGCCATGCGAAAATTACACGCCGCCGACCCCGCAGATATTTTTTAATTTTGTTGACTGTTAATTGTTGACTGTTGACTGAGGAATAAAGTACAACCTCCTAACTTAAGTATGAGGATTGTAATTTTGAATTTTGAATTTTGAATTCCCGCAGGGTTGATTATGCTTTCTGAATCCACATCCACAACTTTATCTTTAAAACCAGTCATTAATATTAGTAACCTCAACCATTACTTTGGTGAAGGTTCGCTGAAAAAACAAGTTTTATTTGATATTAATTTAGAAATTCAAGCTGGCGAAATTGTGATTATGACTGGCCCCTCTGGTTCAGGTAAAACTACCTTGTTAACTCTGATGGGTGGATTGCGATCCGCACAATCAGGTAGTTTAACAATCTTAGAGGAAGAAATTTGCGGTGCTAGTAAGCAGCAGTTAACTAAACTACGCCGCCAGATTGGGTATATTTTTCAAGCCCATAATCTCATGTCATTTTTGACAGCTAAAGAAAACGTGCGGATGTCTTTAGAGTTACATGATGAGTTTCTGCATGAGGACATCGACAAAAAAGCGATCGCCATGCTGGAAAGTGTGGGATTGGGACACCGTGTAGATTACTACGCAGAAAGCCTTTCTGGGGGACAAAAACAACGGGTTGCGATCGCCCGCGCTTTAGTTAGTCATCCTAAAATTGTGCTAGCAGATGAACCCACAGCCGCACTCGATAAAAAGTCAGGACGCGATGTAGTGGAATTAATGCAAAAATTAGCGAAAGAACAAGGCTGTACAATTTTGCTAGTTACCCATGATAACCGCATCCTTGATATTGCCGATCGCATTATTTATATGGAAGATGGACAACTAAAAAATAATTCGTAATTCGTAATTCGTAGTTCGTAATTAAACTCTTTGCTTAGACACAAATTCAAGGTAAAACATCAATCATCTGGCTTTGACGTATTGTCAAAGATTGACAGATACATTAACTCACAGTAATGTCTTGAGAGTTATCATATAGCCATCCTAAAATGATGTGTGAAATATTTTATGCTTGTTGACTGCTAACACTCAACAGTCAACAGTCAACAGTCAACAGTCAACAGTCAACAGCCAAAACCGATTTATTTCACAACTGCAATAGAATTTCTATAGCAGTTTGCTACTTTAAAGAGAGTTGAGGAGTAGAAAAATAATAAATGCCATTTAATAACTTATTTACGGCTGGCGGCGTGGTCATGTGGCCACTGCTAGGTTTTTCGGTGTTGGCGGTGGCGCTAATTATCGAACGAGTTAAGTTTTGGATTAAGATAAATACTCGCCAAAATCGCGTAGTGCGAGAGGTATTACAACTTTATCGCCTAGATAATGTAGTTGGTGCTTTAGATAAGTTGCAGCAAAATTCCGATTTACCGATGTCGCGAATTTTTCTCGCCGCTTTAGAATTGGAAGAACCAACCCCAGAGGAATTTCGTTTAGCATTAGAAAGCGAATCTCAAGCCGAAATTCCCTTACTTAAACGCTTCCAAAACATATTTGATACTATCATCGGTCTTGCGCCTCTATTAGGACTCCTCGGTACTGTTTTAGGATTAATTACCTCATTTGCTTCCTTAGATATTGGTGATGTTGGTGGGACAAAAACATCAGGTGTAACTAGTGGGATTAGTGAAGCCTTAGTATCTACAGCATCAGGATTAGTCGTTGCTATCTTTACACTTTTCTTTGCTAATACCTTTCGGGGACTCTATATGCGCCAAATCGCTTGGATTCAAGAGTATGGCGGTCAGTTAGAATTGCTTTACCGCCGTCGTTATGAACGAGGAGAGAAACCCTATGCGCCTACCAGATGAACCCGATTTACCAGCTCAAATTAATATCGTCCCGATGATTGATGTCATTTTCGCGATTTTGACATTTTTTATCATGTCAACCTTGTTTTTAACTCGGTCGGAAGGTTTACCAGTTAATTTACCCAAGGCTGCTTCTGCACAACAACAATCATCTAGCGAACCTATTAATGTCACAGTAGACGCAACGGGAAAAATTAGCGTCAATCGCCAACAAGTTGACCTGAATGTATTATCAGCCCAAGTGCGTACATTGATGGCTGATAAGCAAGAAGCGCTGGTAATCATCAACGCCGATGAACGAGTTAACCACGGTCAGGTGGTAGCTGTCATGGATAATTTACGTCAGGTACAGGGGGCAAAATTAGCGATCGCCACCCAAAAACCATAATCAGTAGGTCGGCGAAATTAAAGATAATTGGCTGAGGCTGTCATTCTTACAAAGTTCTGATGCCTGCGGCAAGCCGCTACGCGTCTACGGAGGCAACCTCCGCTCAGACTTTGCGCTTTGTTCTTAGTCATTAGTCATTGGTAGGGATTTTAAGCTTATTTACGTTTATTAGCATAGTGTGGTTTATTTCCACCGACTTACTTAATAAACAGGTAATTATAAGAAAAATCTGACAAATCGAAGGGGCACAAAATTTTGTACCCCTTCGATTTATTTTATTTGGAATTTTGAATTCGTATTATTCCCCTACCTCAACTGGTGAATGATGTTTAATATTGTCATTCGATACAATTACTTGACTAAATACACCATCACGCCAGCCATCTGCTATATCTTTAATAAAACTAGCGATGGGTATCGCAATTAATAAACCTAATACTCCGCCTAATTTAGCTCCTAATAGTAAAGAAATTACTACCCATACAGGATTTAAACCTGTTAAATTACCAAGAATCCTAGGGGCAATAAAATTAGCATTTACTTGGTCAATTGCTACTGCTATCCCTAATACTTCTACCCCTAACCAAATATTTTGTAATGCTACTAGAAAACTAACTATAGTGATACCTATACCTGTACCAAAAGGGAACAGGGAGAAAAAGCCAATCCCAATCCCAAAAAGTAGCGCTAAGGGAACTTGTAGCGAGAAAAATGCCAAAGTCATCGCCACACTTAACACTGCACCTAATGTCGCCTGACCAATAAAATAATTATGAAAATCTTCTCTTAAAAATTCCCGCACTTTTGGGCCAATATAAGGCGGAAACCACTGAAAAACTCCATCCCATAAACGCTTGCCATTTAATACCATGTAGACAGTCAAGACTACTGTTAGCAGCACATTGACAACAATTCCAATAGTATCGAAAGCAACACTAACAACTCTGCCAGTAAAAGATTGCAGTTGATTAGAAAATCTATCTAATATTTGCGTCGCTATACCAGATAAATTTACAGGAAGCTGTTGTGTCGCCGCCCAATTTTGAAAAGCTTGGATTTGTTCACCAGCAGAATCAACCCAATAAGGAAGAATATTAGCCAATTCATTTAGCTGTTCTATAATTAGCGGTACTAAGATAATACCTAAAGCGACTAAAATCACTACAGCTAAAAGTAGAACTACACTAATAGCTAAGTTACGTTTTACCCCACGTTCTTGCAAAAATTGGATGGGATAATTCAACACAAAAGCTAATAAAATAGCGGCAACAAAAATACTTACTAAAGGTTGAAAATATTGCACAACCTGAAGTAATAACCAACCATTAAGAATAATAATAGGAAATGCCAATCCTATATTTAACCATCGCGGTAGTTTGTTTAGTGATTGCATTAGTGGTTACTCCGGGGGATTGGGGACAAATCAATTCAAAATTCGTCTTGAAAAGTTTGCTCAACGGGGGGAACCCCCGCACGCAACTTTTCGCAAAATTCAAAATTCAAAATTACGGAACTCCTGGAAGGGGTAATAATTGAATGACTCGTGAGTCAAGACGCGATGAATCGCGTCTCTACAATTGTTGACCCATGAAATGGTTGAAATCTTTACGCTTCACAATGTAGATTGCTTTCTAGAAAATCCAGCATAATTCGCTGATGCATTGGCCCTAAAGGTCTGACTTCAGCAGCAATTGTTGAGTAACAGGTACCCTGGCGAATATCTGCTGGTGTTAAAAAGCCCATGTCCCAGCCTTCATTTAACACGAGTTGATTTGAATCCACTAACAGCGGTGCATGAAAGACATGACGGATGACTTGATCATCCCAATAACAGCAAAATTCAGAGAACTTTGGGTAATCGTAGCCAATTTCTTCTAAAACTTCGCGCTTAACAGCAACATTTGGCATTTCTCCAGACTCGATATGTCCACCAAAAAGTGCCCAGTAGCCAGGATAAAGAATATTTGGGTTATTATCCCGCAGCTGCATGAGAAACTTGTTGTTTTGGTAGAGAATTGCGATCGCAACCTGTACCTGCTGATTTTCCATAAATTTTTATATAAGTTATATAATTCGTCCCAAATTAAGAATCTTCTTCTAAATAAACTTCGCCAAACTCCTTACCAGCAAGGGGTATGCTTTTATAGCGAACTTTACCTTTAATCACTATTTGGTCTCCCTTCGCTAACTTAGTTTGATTGGTAACTACCCAAATTTTGCCAGTGGAATCATCAATTTGATACGCCCAGCGTTTTGCTAGGGGTACTTGCCTTTCTACTTTACCTTGGATATAAACTGTAGCCTGGTTGTTTTGCTCTGGTTGAATCTCCCGAATTGGCGTAACGTTACTACCAATACGCAAATTACCCACACCAAAACCAGACTGTGTGACGTTACCACAACCAAAAAGTCCTACTACCAGAAAAAATAACAACCCTAATCGATAAGCAAAAATACTGGAAATCTGAGAAAATTTTGGCATTAGTTATTTGTCCTTTGTTATTTGGCATTTGTCATTTGTCATTGGTCATTTGTCATTTGTCATTTGGCTTTTACCCCCATTACCCATTCCCCATTCCCCATTCCCCATTCCAATCCCCAACCCCCAAAGATAATATGATTTTGTTGTTTGAGAGACGCTAAGGCATAAAATAACAAGACCATCATAGTCAATAGCCAAAGTTGACTGTTGACTGTTGACTTTGCCACAAACGGCTAGATGTTGGTCTTTGGACTTAAGGCGAATATAGCTGGAAATTCTTATGGAAACAAAAACTGCCAAACTTCTTGATGGTAAAACCTTAGCTGAAAAAATTCAGCACAACCTTTTAGAACGTATTGCAGAGTTACAACCAAAAATTGGTCGTCCCCCTGGTTTAGCAGTGCTGATGGTTGGTGACAATCCCGCATCAGCTGCTTATGTACGCAATAAAGAGAAAGCTTGCGCTAAAGTGGGTATTGCCTCTTTTGGTAAGCATTTTCCTACCCAAACCACTCAAGCAGAATTGGAAGATGCGATCGCAGCACTCAATCAAGATGAACAGGTAGATGGCATTCTTGTACAGTTACCCTTACCTCCACATTTAGACTCTATTCGCTTGCTGCATCAAATTGAGCCAGATAAAGACGTTGATGGATTGCACCCGGTAAACATGGGGCGATTGGTGCGCCAAGAAGCAGGTTTACGCAGCTGTACACCAGCTGGTGTGATGCGGTTGCTGCAAGAATATAAAATTTCTTTGCCAGGAAAACAAGCAGTGGTAGTGGGACGTAGTATTTTGGTAGGTAAGCCAATGGCGTTAATGCTTGTGGACGCTGATGCTACCGTTACCGTTGCCCACTCACGATCCCAAGACTTAAAAGCGATCGCCCAGAATGCCGATATTCTCATCTCAGCTGTAGGCATTCCAGGATTGATTACTGGTGAAATGGTGAAACCGGGCGCTGTTGTGGTAGATGTGGGGATAAATCGTGTCACCGATGCTAGTGGCAAAAGTCGTTTAGTCGGCGATGTCCACTGGGAATCGACAGCTGGCGTGGCGGAGTTTATCACCCCAGTTCCGGGAGGCGTTGGCCCTATGACTGTCGCTATGTTGTTGCAAAATACATTTGCTAGCTACTTAAGGCGGCACGGAATCAAGAGCGATGAATTATGAATTATGAATTATTCTTCCTAATTCTTAACTCTTAATTACTCGTGTTTTGAGATCCAAAGCCCCTTAAAATTGTGACGTATATGACAAAAATACCAAAATTTCAGGATTTTACAGAATGGTAGCAACTGATAAGTTTAAAAAGATGCCAGAGACAGCCACGTTTAACCTATCAGCGTATCTCAAAGAGCGTCAACAGCTTTGTGAAACTGCTTTGGATCAAGCGCTTCCCGTTTCCTATCCAGAGAAGATTTACGAGTCGATGCGCTATTCTCTCTTAGCTGGTGGCAAACGTGTGCGTCCTATCCTGTGCCTTGCTACCAGTGAAATGATGGGCGGCACAATCGAAATGGCAATGCCAACAGCTTGTGCGGTGGAAATGATCCACACAATGTCATTAATTCATGATGATTTGCCAGCGATGGATAATGACGATTACCGTCGGGGTAAGCTGACAAACCACAAGGTTTATGGCGAAGATATCGCGATTTTAGCTGGCGATGGTTTGTTGGCCTATGCTTTTGAATTTGTTGCGATCGCCACCCCTTTAACTGTCCCTAGAGATAGAGTATTGCAGGTAGTAGCGCGTCTTGCTCGGGCATTAGGGGCTGCTGGCTTGGTTGGGGGCCAAGTAGTGGATCTAGAATCAGAAGGTAAAACAGATACTTCCCTAGAGACTCTGAATTACATTCATAACCACAAAACAGCTGCCCTTTTGGAAGCTTGTGTTGTTTGTGGTGGTATTTTAGCGGGAGCATCTGTTGAAGATGTACAAAGACTAACTCGGTATGCTCAGAATATTGGTCTGGCATTCCAAATTGTTGATGATATTTTAGATATCACCGCTACTCAAGAACAATTAGGCAAAACTGCTGGCAAGGATTTGAAAGCGCAGAAAGTTACTTATCCCAGCCTGTGGGGAATTGAAGAATCTCGCGTTAAAGCCGAACAACTCATTGAAGCAGCATGTGCGGAATTAGACGTATTTGGAGAAAAAGCACAACCTTTAAAAGCGATCGCTCATTTTATTATCAGCCGCAATCACTAAGTCAACCCCTACGGGAATTTTACTCATTAATTCCGTAATCTCACTTAGCAGCCCGTAGGGTAATACCAATTCAAAATGCAAAATTCAGAATTGAAAAACTTAGACAGCATCTAGGTTTTGGAGTTTGAATTTGTTACCTGCTTGTAATGAATTGGTATAAATTGTCGTCAGACATCAGAACTTTGTGATTTTAATTGCCAGCTTCGCGATGATCAATTTTGGATGTGAGACTCACTGAATTGCCAATTTTCCTCCAGTCTTTATATCAAATTGGCAGAGGTACTATGTTTGAAAATTCAAGATTTTCAATCTAAAATCCAAAATTGGTATTAGCAAGTGGCTTAATGTTGTTGGGTTGCATCCAAAATGTTTTTCAAAAAATAACTGCTGCTAATATTTACTAAACATCCCCAAAATACCATGCAGGACATAGGCGACATCTTAGACAACCGGGTGCTGCTGGTTGCTCTGATAGCTTGTTTAATTGCTCAATCGATGAAGCTCGTCATCGAACTAGTTAAAAATCGCAAACTTAATGTACGTGTTTTAGTAACCACTGGCGGTATGCCTAGTGCCCATTCGGCTCTAGTTACCTCTTTAGCAACAGGTGTTGGGCAAACTCTGGGTTGGGCATCGCCTGATTTTGCTCTGGCTACCATTTTTGCCATCATTGTTATGTACGATGCAGCTGGAGTTCGCCAAGCCGCCGGTAAACAAGCGCGGATACTCAATCAAATGATTGATGAATTATTTGATGATAAACATGACTTTACCCAAGACCGCCTGAAAGAATTGCTGGGACACACACCAGTTCAAGTAATAGCTGGGTCGGCTTTGGGAATTACCATATCTTTCTTAGCTAAGTCTTTTTTATTAGCCAATATTCCATAGTTAATAGTCAATAGTTCAGCCTCCAGTAACTATTGACTCTGGACTCTTGACTCTTAATATTGCAATCCGATTGATTTCGGAGAAATGACTTTTTTTAGGGAGGGAACAAGGGACAGGAAACAGGGAACACAGAATCAAAGATAATAGTTTCCCAAGCCTTATCTAGCTACTGTCAACGCACATTTGAACGTAGTAGCGTCACCTTACGGCTATCAACCAAATAAGCAACAAAACCGCGTTCATTGAGCTTTTTCAATGTGTTATGAGCTTCTTTTTGGTTAGTAGTGTAAACTGCCAACAAGTAAGGGCGTTGTCCATAGGAAGCAAAACCTATATCACCTTCCACCACTTTTTCTACATCAGATGCCAATTCTGGGCGGTTGAAATAATCTACTAATACGGCGTAACCTTCTCCCAGCGCTTGTGGCTTAAAGGTAACATTTTGAGGTGCTTGTACATCTGCCGGTTTAGTGGTGATAATGCCAGATAAGCCGACAATATTGTTGATATATCTTGCCCATCTTTGAGCATCATCAATTTTATTAAAGCCACCTATCCTAGTAACTGTATCGCTGAGGTATTGACAGGTGGTACTTTTTAGTTCATTGGGCAAGGCATTACGCAGTTGCTTTTGATTATCTGGTGTGGGACTAACTATTAATAAAAGATATTCACCAGCATTTGGAGGTTGACAAGCAGGAAGAGTTTGTTGAGCGTTAACAGAACTCATACTATGAATCAATCCTGCGATCGCTAATACTACAGTATGTAGTAAATACGGAAATCTCTGCACAACAGCCTCACACATAAAGAAGATTTTCTTAAAAGATTTCGTCAATGTATATTTTGTTCCCTGGGGGAGGGAGTAGAGGGGGCAAGGGGAAAAAGGTAAAAGGGTAAAAGGGAGAACAAGTAATTACGCATTACCAATGCCCAATGACGGCAGTTGCTACAACGCGGGAAACCCGCGCAACGCACTGCCTCCCCCATGCCCCATGCCCCATGCCCCATAGTATATTAAGACACGGTAGCCAATGATGCTAAAGGATCGGAGATTGTTGCTGAAGGTGCTTCAAACTCGCCTACAATTACATATTCCAATCGCAGTTTCAACCAAGTAATAAATGGTTTGTCGGTAGAAATAATTGCCGCCGCAGGTTGAGGACACTTGGCTTTAATCTCAGCCATTTCTGGTGCTTCTAAAAACGCAGGTTGCTTTACTAACCAAAAATCAATTTCTTTTTCTTGTTCGTGGTAGTGACGGGTACGTTCTTTAAGTACCTCATCTAAGGGTTCTTCTTGTATTAAAAATTTTTGACTTGCCAAAACGTAATAGTAAGTTGCCATTTTGATCCTTTGGTTATTAATGATTAACTCAAGGGTACAGTTTATATACTGTACCCTTAAAAATTAACTCTTCTTGAGTTTTTTAAACCAAGAACTGAAGGGACAAGCACTTGCCTTGTTTTCACTACTTGAGAGTTTGCCGCCAGCTGTCAGCTTCTCTAAAAACAGCGTATTGTCAAAGTAGTGTTCTACAGAAATTATCCGCAAGTCATCGGTAACTTTGGCAACGCTCATGCCGATAATTTCTACTGTCTCTCCAGTTGGTGCATGGTCTTTATATGCACCTTGAAAATGTCCCCAGTGCCGCCACTTAAATGTTACGGTTGGTGGCCCAGAGTACACTTCCAAAACTTCCCAAGGAAAGCCTTGTGGAAATGTTGAGTGGAAGATTTGAGCGGATGATTCAAAGGTTTCTGCAGAAGCTTTGGTTGAGTCGATGGAGAGTATTATCTCGCGCACCTCTCTGTTAAATCTGGGCGTGCGACTTTCACCGCACCCAGCTTCCGATGTTCTCAGCTTGCGCTTTTGCTCATGTGTTTGTAATCGTGGCAACTCTCATGAATTGCTTCAAGATTATTTTTCTTCCAGTTGGCGTGATTTCCGTCGATGTGATGCAGGTGAACCCGTTCCTCATCGATGAATTTTAAGCCGCAGGATGCACATTTATGGTTTTGCTTCTTAAGAGCTTTAGAGGTTTCGCCATCATAGAGTTTACTGTTGCGTTCGCTCCAGTAGGCTGTATCTCCGTCATAGGGGGATTTTGTTCCTTTGACTATGACGTGTTTGTTTTCGGAGTAGGAAATTGCTGGGAATGCTTTGTCTAGTAATTTCTTGCTAGAGTAGCGGTTTTGCTTGGTTTCCTTGTTGAATACCTTGTAGGCTCTTGTTTCGATGTGGTACAAGGAGTTCCTGGAACCACTCATCTTGCAGAACTTATGGTAATTTCTCCAACCTCTAACTACCGGGGCTAATTTCTCAGCCTTTGTGGTAGCACCATAATTCGAGTTGTTGACGATGTGTTTTACTTTCTTATGGAACGCTTTGAAGTTGTCCACTGAAGGGATACTTCTGAGCTTTCCGTTTTTCTGGACTTTGAAGTGCCAGTCGAGGAAATCAAACCCATCTGTCGCGGCGGTAATTTTGGTTTTCTTTTGGCTTACATTCATTCCGCGTTTGCGGAGGAACTCGCTGATTCTTTCAAGTATTTCTGTCGCATCATCTTCGGGTCGGAGTATGATAACCATGTCATCCGCGTATCGGACGGATGGTTCGGTGATATCACTGGCTGAGGTTTTGTCAGTGATTCTCTGTCTTTTATTCACATGGTATCTGTGTATACTCTCAATCCCGTTGAGCGCAATGTTAGCTAGCAAAGGGCTGACCACTCCCCCTTGGGGTGTCCCTTGTTCGGGGAATTCTGGGTTGACTCCAGCCTTGAGGCATCGGAAGATACCGAGTTTTAAGCCAAAAGGGGCAATGAGTTCGTCCATTATTGCTGAGTGGTTAATCCTGTCGAAGCACTTCTCAATATCGAGTTCAATAACTCGTTTCTCTATTCCGTTGACTCTGGAGTTGAGGTTGTTAAAGATGTATTGTTGTGCATCATGGGCAGAACGCCCAGTTCTAAACCCATAACTCCTGGCGTGGAAAGTGGCTTCGTGTGCTGGTTCGAGTGCGTGTTTTGCTAGGCATTGCCAAGCCCTATCCGCGATGGTAGGTATCTTGAGCATTCTGATAGTCCCGTCCTTTTTGGGGATGGGGATTTCTCTTAGCCCTTGATGTTTCCAATTTCCACTGTTCACTCTTAGTAATTCTTCAAGGTTGAAGCGTTCCTCGAATGAGAGGGATTTCTTTCCATCAATACCAGCCGTCTTTCTACCAGCATTTAGCTGTGATACTTGTCTTATTGCAAGAAATCGAGCCGAGGTGGATTTTAGAATGAGCTTTTGGAGTAACCGCGCTTTCCGCTTGTCTCCAACTTGAACAGCTTTAAATACGCGCTTTTGAAGGCGGAAAAGATTTCGGCGGAATTTCTTCCACGGTAAGGCTTTCCAAGATTCACTAGTTTTGTAACTGTGTCTAATCATTTTCTCTTCTCTAGTTTGTATTCTCTGAACACCTCAGACCAATTACGGTCTGTCCTACCCTAACTGTGGGGATTCCTCCGCTCGTCTGGTCTACCTGAGATTCGACTGTCTCAAGACCCACAATTAGTTTTTATTCGTTCCCTCGGAGAGATTGATGAGCCACTGCGTTGCCGGGGTTTCCCCGGTTGAAGTATGTGGCGTTGTTCCGTTAGATGTAGCCAATTCAACTACTGGATTCCCTAGACTCTTGCCGCTACCCATTACATCTTCGGCGGGAATGAACTCCAGTGAGGTCAGGGATTTTGCGTTGCGCCCTGCCTTCAGTTAAGTCGCTTTTGTAGGCTCTGTTTCATCATAGGAACTCCCTGTTAGCGCCAGTGTCAACCCGCAACGGTCGTCTGATTACGCCCTGTTCCCAGCTTCACTCTACAAGAACCGAGCTTGTTCGGTGTGGGCAGATAAGGAGTCAATTCTGAGTCTGAATGGCAAGACTTTCACTTGCATCTGACCGAGAGTTCAGCCTTTGATGACAGTAATCTGCTGTCAGGCTGGTTTAGTTATGTACGGACTGATTACCGTGATTCACTAAACAACGAATCGCACGTAATGCTCTGAATCAGCCATAAATAAATTGTAAGTACCTTGGGCTGCTAAATCTGTAGCGGTATATTCTTGACCTCCATTAGTACTCACACGAAATTGGTCATTAACAACAGACAACCACTGTTGTGGGTTGGTTTTGAAAGATACCTCCATCTCAAAGCTTCTGACTAAATTTTGTACGATCGCTTCTAGAGTACCATCTAGGTGATTACGCGTACTTTCTTTAGCCAAATTCTCTTTAGAGCGAGAATAATCAGGAGGTTCTTGATAGCGCCATTCGGCACCAGTACTTCCTTCAATAACTTTATCTCGATCCTGTACCCAAAGTGGCAAACTGTTAGATTGTGTTGCGCTCATAGAAGTCTTTGCTTAAAATTGTGTCCCCAATTCTTGGATTACGCAGTTAAGACCCCTCTAAGCAATGATTGAGTAATGAGTGCTGAGTAAAGTAAAAAGTACTCACTCGTGATACACAAGGCACTTACCGCAGTGCTTGTGGCTGGTTTTTTTAACTCAGCACTCAGCACTCAGCACTCAGAACTGAAAACTCAGCACTCTTCATAGTTAACTGTTAGCTGTTAACTGTTTACTGTTCACCGTTTACAGTTCTCCTCGGATGGCTTGCTTCATCTCACGCACAGCTCTTTCTAAACCTACCAAAGCTGCTCTACTAATGATGGTGTGACCAATATTGAGTTCTTCCATCCCTGGCAGAATCGCCACAGGATAAACATTCCAGTAAGTCAGCCCATGACCAGCGTTAACTCGCAACCCTGCTTGAATTGCTTGCTCGCACCCTTTAGCTAACACGGCTAACTCGTGCTGGCGGCTTGTTTCATCAGTAGCCTCAGCATATTGCCCAGTATGCAGTTCTATAAACTTCGCTTTCACTTTAGCAGATGCTGCAATTTGTGAAGGTTCGGCATCGATAAATAAACTTACTGGAATGCTAGCACTCTGCAATTTATCAACTATCTCAACTATTTTAGCAATTTGCCCAACAATATCTAAACCACCTTCTGTAGTGACTTCTTCCCGTTTTTCTGGTACTAAAGTTACATAATCTGGTTTGATATCGAGAGCTATGCCTAGCATTTCCTCGGTAGCAGCCATTTCTAAATTTAAGTGCGTTCTCACCGTTTGCCGTAAGAGTCGCACATCTCTATCTTGTATATGCCGTCTATCTTCCCGCAGATGCACAGTAATCCCATCTGCACCCCCCAATTCTGCCAACACTGCTGCTGCTACGGGGTCAGGTTCCACCGTTCGCCGTGCTTGTCGAATAGTCGCAATGTGGTCAATGTTTACGCCGAGTGTAGACACCCCTAATTTCTCCCGATCCACAGTCTTTAGGATCTTGATTTTACAGGAAAAGTGGGAATGGGGCATTGGGCATGGGGGAGGCAGTGCGTTGCGCGGGTTTCCCGCGTTGTAGCAACTGCCGTCATTGGGCATTGGTAATGGGTAATTACGTTTTCCCCCTCATCTCCCTCATCCCCCTCATCTCCCTCATCCCCCTCATCTCCCTCATCCCCAGTCCCCAATCCCCAGTCCCCAATCCCCAGTCCCCAATCACCTACTAACGAACCAATGATGTATCAGACAGATGAATCTGATTGGCGAGATTTTTTAACTCAGCTTCTCTAGATAACATGATTTCGCTAGGCTGAACGTCTATTGCCTCAAAGATTGTTCGTAAGCGATATACCCAATCATGTCGCAGTAGGGAGTTGACAACATTTTCTTTTCTAATTCTGGTTAAGCGATCGCTCTGAGCATCTAAGTCAGTTACAATTTCACCGATGTCAGGAGAATCAAAGGGAACTTTGATAATTGCATCAGGCCAATCAAAATATTTGTAAAATTCCTCTATTTTTGGCGGTTCGCCAATCATCACTGCACCAGCAGCAGCACCTTCAAAGAAACGAGAACCAAACTCTTGGTTAACTTTTGCTGTGTTCAGTTCATTAGCGCGTGAGCGATTAGCAAAGAAATAGCGGCTTCTTTTAATTAAATTAGCTAATAAACTGCGGTGTTCTTGGTGATTGTTAACCGCAAATGTTTGTTGTTTAGCGGCATTTTTAGTTCCGGAGGCTTTGATTGTATCGTAGTAATAAAAAATTGGTTGGTGTTGTGCAAATTCTAATAGGGCTTTATGGGTTACCGATGAACGACGACCCAAATAGGAAACATCAATACTACGATAAGGTAAGAGGGGATAGGGACAGAATTTTAATGTATCAATCCCAGGTGGTAGATAGCTACAAGGGCGACCTGTAATTTTAGCAACTGCCTCTACACAATTTTTAGTACCAAGAAAAATATGGTCGAAATCCTTTAAAAACTCAAAGAAGTAGTTATTGGATGGCTTAAGATACCATTCCCAGCATTCAACTATGTAACAGACAGACTTATCGCATTTTTGCTGCCAATTTTTAAACGAATGCAGCGCAAACAGTTCAAAGGGAGAATTAAATATGGGAAAGAATAGTTCATACTCTTGCTCAAGTAAGTATGGATTATTCCCTGGAAGGAGGAACTCAGCCAATTGCTTGGAGTTAGTTAAATATTTAGCTAGCTTGTAGATTTTCCTGAAGATACCGTCGTTAGCACTCAATGGTTGAACCATATCAACAGCATCTGTATCATATAGTACATCTTCAAATTCATATAAGGTACAAAAAGCTACTAAGTTAGCAATTTCACGCATTGATACTAACAAAATGCGTGATTTTTCATTAGAAAGAGAATTAAATTTAGGTTTTATTAAATATTTATTGTTGTTCATGATATTACCCTGATTTAATAAGTGTTTTAAAGCAAGTTACTTGTCGCTAGTAAATTGTTTCTTTTTCCAATTTAAGATTATGTATTATTGAAAATTGAATTTTGAAATGTGATTTTAGACTTTCACAGGCTTTGAAGAACTTCTTATATCAAAACACGTAATCTACAGTTAGAAACTAAAGAATTATGAAATTTGAGAACCTAATAGCTCAAGAATAAATTTTAATTATATCTATACACTACTATCTAAAAATAGACAAGGAGTAAGAGGATTTCGGTAATTTAGAAAAACTTATAGGTCAATTGCTAATCTTTTGGTGAAACGCTTCTTAAAATTTAATCAAATAATGTTTGCGACACATCAATAATATTCTAGAGGGCAAGGCAATACCGTGCTTCTACTGTCGTATTCTTTTCTCAAATTGGTATGATCTCAATCATAAATTTAGATCAGCCAAATATTCTAGTAAATATAATTTGATTCAGCAAAAAGAAAATGGGAAAAGTGTGAATTTACTTTCCCCATACACAAGGCACTTAAAATGGCTTATACAAAAAAGATAATACCAATTAGCTAAAAATCATTATGAGTTTCTAACTAACTAATGATGCATCTAAAGCGTGCTGGATTTCATAAGCTAGTTTCTTTAACTTAGCTTCTCTAGCTAACATGATTTGGCTAGGTTTAACATCTATTGTTTCAAGTACTGTGCGTAAGCGATATACCCAGTCATGTCGGAGTAATGTATTGACAACATTATCTCTGCTAATTCTTGCCAAGCGATCAGGCTGTGAATCCAAATCAGAAATAATCTCGCCAATTTCTGGAGCATCAAAGGGAACTTTGATAATTGCATCAGGCCAATCAAAATGTTTGTAGAATTCCTCTGTCATTGGTGGATCGCCAATGAGGACTGCACCAGCAGCTGCTCCTTCAAAGAAGCGTGGGCCAAACTCTTGTTTATTTTTTGTCGCTTCTGCTTCGTTAATGCGTGCGCGGTTAGCAAAGAAATAACGGCTTCTCTTGTTTAAATTAGCAAACAAAATGCGGTGTTCTCGGGCATTATTCACCGCAAATGTTTGTTGTTTAGCAGCATTTTTAGTTCCGGAAGCTTTGATTGTATCGTAGTAATAAAAAATTTGTTGCTGTTGTGCATACTCTAATAGAGCTTGATGAGTTACAGGTGAACGCCGACCCAAATAGGAAACATCAATACTGCGGTGAGGTAACTGTGGATAGGGACAGAATTTTAATGTATCAATCCCAGGTGGTAGATAGCTACAAGGACGGCCTGTAATTTTAGCAACTGCTTCGACTGAATTTTTATTGCCGAGAAAAATATGGTCGAAATCTTTTAAATATTCAAGAAAATATAGACTGGATGGCTGCAGATATGTTTCCCAAAATTCATCTATATAACAAACTGCTTGGCTACATTTTTGCCGCCAATTTTTAAATGCGTGCAGTGCGAAAAGTTCAAAAGGAGAATTAAATACGGGAAAAAATAGTTCATACTCTTGTTCAAGAAAGTATGGATTAGTTCCCGGTACTAAGAAATTAGCTAATTTTTGAGAATTAGTTAAATACTTAGCTAATTTGTAGACTTTTCTAACGATGCCATCATCTGTACTCAAAGGTGTGAGCATATCAGTAGCATCGGCATCGTAGATGACATCTTCAAATTCATATAAGCTACAAAATCCTACTAACTTAGCAACTTCACGCATTGATACTATCAAAATGCGTGATTGATTACGGGAAATAGAATGTAGCTTGGGTGTCATCAAATATTTTTCTTGATTCATGTTCATACCTTAATTAAATCCAGGAATTGATAAAGTGATTTGTTCTAGCTGGCGATTGTTGCTAGAGCTATGTAGACAATTGATTTGAAATTTCAGTATTAATTATGAATTGGAGACCTGAACATAAAAAGCTGCCGATTACTATTCATTTGGAATTAGTAATCAGCATTTTGGCATTAGGGAGAAGAAAACCAATGATGTACATAGAGAAATATAGAAGCACCTAGACACCCTAAGGAGGAATCAGCTGATGACCTTTGTTACCTAAGCATAAGAGTTTCAGGGAAAATCCCCGATACTGTCATGACTAATCAATAAAACGTTTGTTTGTATTTTTATTGATTACTAATTTAGACAATTCATGATTAATACTTAAATTTTATGAAAATTTATCATGTACCAGAGAAATATCCCAGTATTTTTACGAAGGTTAATGTATTCTTAATAGATAATTTATCTAGTCTTTATAAAAAATGATTGACGTTTGGTTGGATACCCTTAAATCCCGTTAAAAAGGGGAGTCAGGGGGATCGAAACGTTACGGGGCTAAGTTATAAGACTTGTGGGTACACCGTAGCCCTGTTCTGTCACTCTCCGCGAGGGTAATCCCTAGAAACCTCATCAGGCAATCAATACAAGCTATCCTATTAGAAAAAAATCGTGTTAACCCTTGGTAGATAAAAGCTCGCTTAATTCAGAAATGGCAAATGTTTTCGGAGAGTGACAAAAGCGGGTTAATTAGCTACCTCTGTTTGATGCTTGAGTTGAGATGCAATCAAGGGAACTTTTGGAGCGAGGAAAAATCCCATTAAACTGGCAAAGAGTATTGGTGTGAAGGGACTGAAGTTAGTGAGTTTTGATAGCAACAAAGTTGTGCTAATGGGTGTGCGTGTCACGGCTGCATTAATCGCCGCCATTGTACAAATCATTGCTAAAGCAGGATGAACTCCGGGAATTAAGATGGCTACGGCTTTACCTATACAAGCGCCAGTAAAAAATAAGGGGATGATAAATCCACCCCGCCAACCGCCTGTAACTGTCATGCTGATAGCTGCCATTTTACCCAAGGCTAATATCAACAAAAACATCGCCGGAAGATTAGTATTGACGACAGATTCTAATTCTTCATGGCCAAAATAACGGGTAAGCGGTAAGACAACGGCTAAAGCGCCTAATCCTAAACCTGCTAGTGTGGTACGGAAATATATGGGGCCAGGAATACGAGAAAAAGCGCGATCGCAAAACCGAAAAATCGCTATAAAAATCCAGCCCGCAACTGCGCCTAAAATCCCAAAGGCGATCGCTAAAGCAAAATCATCTATGTTGGCTAAGTTATATTGGGGAAAATTCCAGGTAGGTGCAATTCCTAAATGTGTAATTGCAGCAAATACCAAGTAGCTAGCGCAACTCGCAACAATCGCTGGCATCAAAGCTTCGTAATATTCCACAATATGCTGATGATGCAAAATCTCTAAAGCGAACATTGCACCACCCAAAGGAGAACCAAACAAAGCAGTAAAACCAGCCGCCATCGCTGCTAAACTCATGGATCTCAAATCTTCTCCTTGGAGTTTAAGGCGATCGGCTACCCACGTACCAAAAGAACCAGTTACTTGCACTAGAGGCGCTTCTGGCCCAGCACTACCACCAGCTGAGATACTAACTAGGGAAGCAAGAATCATTGAGGGATTTTTGCGAGTATCCAGCCTTCCGCCGCGAAAGTGGATATTATCGACAATCAACGCGATTTCGCCTGGATTTCCCAAAAAATGAATCACCAAGCCCACTAATAAACCGCATAGTGGCATTACTAGCAGCAGACTCAAACCCTCAAAGCGTTGGAGTTTGTGAATAATTAGTTCTAGAACATTCCAATACAAACCAGCAAATATACCACTCGCAGTCCCCACAGCAGCCCAACATAGAACCCACCTAGAAATCATGAGTGGATTGCGCCTTGCCAAGCCAAAAAGTTGCGACAATGTCCAACGTTGAGTTTTATTCCCCCCTGGGGGCTTATTTGGTAGCACTGCTGAATTTCCTGTTTTGAAACGAAATATACAGAACCTTTACGTCTTCTATAGTAAAGGTTATTGGCTGCGCTCAATCATTGCTAATCCTAAACTGTAGACTAAGCACCAGTTATCATCATGGGTTTTACTCTTGTACAGACGCGATTAATCGCGTCTGTACAACTCAGCACTTTCCAGCTAATAATAATTTAAGCCTCCAGATAGTGTGTGCTTAGTAACTAGAAAATCTAAGCTTGGCGTATAAATTTGGGGAAATATTCATGAATAAAGAAACTGTTCCTAGCCAAGCCGAAAAGATGAATCCGGAGGCAGATGCATCAGAATTAAGTCCAGAGGTACTGGATAAAATTAAGCACCCAGCAAAAATGGATGATGTGATTCGAGAACAATCAGCAGAAGAACGTAGATCTAACCCTGCTTTAGTACCAGAAATGCTGGATGAACCAACTGATGAAATGATTGGATTTACTAAAGAATAGACAAATAAATTCTTTGTAGGGGCACGGCATCCACAATCTTGTGGTATGTCAAATTATCTTACTGGTGCCGTGCCCTACTACTTATACCAATTCAAATCATGTTTGCGACACATCAATATATGTATGCTAGAAGGCACGGCAATGCCCATACGTGTCAACTTAAGCTAAAAGCGATATAGGGCGGGCGTTGTACAAATACCTCGCGCCCTCATCCCCTAACCCCTTCTCCCCGAGGAGAAGGGGAACTAAATCTCTTGCTCCCTTCTCCCTGTGGGAGAGGGGCTGGGGGTGAGGGCGAAACCTTGCAACCAAGAGGGTTTCACGTTAAGTTGACACCAATGGGCAATGCCGTGTCCCTACAATCTGTCGTATTCTTTTTTCAAATTGGTATTACATACCCATCTCATATTTGATTTTTGAATTTGATATATGATGCGTTAGCGATAGCGTAACGCATCCTACATATAAATATATTTTGTTAAATTTTAATCGGATTACTATACTTTTTCTGGTAATTGTGGCGGCTTGATATTAAACCATTTTTGATAAATTTGTTGATAAGTGCCATTGGATAACAAAATACCTATACCTTGATTAATTGTTGCCAAATAAGGAGAATCTTTAGGTGTAGCGATTCCGTAGAATTCTTCTGTGAGTAAATTGGTAACCACTTTAATACCTTTGAGATTACCATTTTTAATTGCGTATAAAGTAGCAAAGGCATCGCCAACTACCGCATCAACATTACCATTAAGTAAATCTTGAAAGAAATCAGGGCCGGAGTTGTATGTACTAATTTTGGCATTGGGGATTGTTTTAGCAAAATCTGCACCCGTTGAACCAATTTGTACGCCTATCTTTTTACCTTTGAGGCTATCTAAATCTTTGATATCTTGCTTGTTTTCTCGAACTGCGATCGCAAGTCCAGCTTTAAAATAAGGTCGGGAAAAGTCAATGGTTTTCAAGCGTTCCGCAGTAATTGTAATACCGTTAATAGCTGCATCTACTCTTTTGGCTTGCAAAGTAGATATCATCCCGTCAAACGGGAGGCTTTCCCATTGAACTTGTAAACCGACTACCTGTGCGATCGCATTCATCAAATCAATGTCAAACCCTTCTAAATACCCATTGGCATTTTTCATCTCAAAGGGTACAAATGTAGGGTCTGTAGCCACTTTCAGAGTTGTTAATTCTAACTTCGGGCTTGTGGTGCTTGTAGGTTGCAATCCATTACAAGCAATTATGAGTAACAAGCAACTTAAGCCCAAAATTAGTTTACGCCATGTCCTGTTCAGTAATTTCACTTGCAATCAAATGCTCAGGGCGCAGAGTTTATCTTGATTATGAGTTAAATATGATTTTTATTCTTACATATTGAAATATGCATTGCAAGAATTGAGATGCATAATTTAACCAAACATAATATTTTATGTTCACTACATAAACAATTTCCGCATAAAGCGAAGTACATAAACAATATATTCTACCTGCGATTGAGTTTGAGAATTTGACTTAATTTCCTGCAATATTTTTTGCATTTCCGCTAAATTAGCAGGATTAATCCCGATAATTGTGGCTCTAATAATTGCGGCTCTCACACTGTTGAGTGTGTCTTTACATTCTCGCACTGCTTCTCTTAACTTATTAACTTGTTGCCAATTTTTTTCTTCTTGAGCATTGAGCAGTGCAAACTGAAGCTGCGGCAGAATATTTTGTAAATCTTGTTCTAGGTTATCTAGATTTGACACATCTATATAATTGTTAGGAACGGCTTTTAATTGCAGAATTATATCTCGTAATTTTTCTAAAATATCATTACTTTCTGTAATTACAGAATCATCAAAATTGTCTAGATTTTTCATATCTGATTAATTCTTATTAATTTTGACATAATTGAGATTTTAAAGGTTGCGAACGTAAATTATTTTGAGATACTTCTTGGAAAAACCCTTGCAAAGTTTTATCTGCGTTGATCGATTGTTCGATACTATTAATTCTCGATAAAATTGAACTGTAGTCTCTACCAGTAACGGTGTTAGCTACTCCAACAATTTTAGTAATTCGAGTTGCGATCGCTTCAAAACTCAAAGAAGGGTATTCATCAATCAGTTTTGAGAGTTTTCTACCTGTATCAGCTGCTATTAACAGCCTAGATATGGATTCATTTAGTATTTGCTGTTCGGCAGCATTTACTTTTAACCACGCATCTATTTGTTCAGCAACTTGACGCTTAATTTCTTCTGGGCCGATTTGGGAATATGTATTAGGATTATTATACTTTCTCTGAAGCTGTTGTAGTTTCAAACCAATTAGTACCCGTTGCGGATTGTTTGGTTTTGGTGGCTTCTGCTGAATTTGTTTAGCTAAAAGCAGCATTTTGACTGTTAAACATCGCGCTGGTTGGGCAGTTTGAGCTACTATTTTGACACTACCATAGTCGATTGTTTCTAAATTGTTAAAAATCTCTATAGCGGTGTCATATTCTGACTGCAAAGCATCAAGTTCTCGCTCCAAATCTGAAGGCTGATTATTTGATTGATTTTCTCCCGTAATAATTTTATCTACTTCCCTCGGATCGCCAAAATTAATTCTGCGATCGCTAAGTAATTGCTCAACTACAAAATCACGAGAAATCTCAGGTTCTAGAGGTAAGTCATTCAGTTGGTAGATTTTTTTTACTGATGCGATCGCCTCAACCGCCTGATTACGAAAAGTCTCTGCAGTTAATCGCAACATAGTTCTTTTTTCTGGCGTACAACTGCTAAGAGTAGTACTCAGAGTCAAAGCTATGATGAAAATTTTGGCTAAAGATGATTTGTGACTGATTTTGTCTTTCATATTGATATAGTAGGATGCGTTATTAACGCATCCCCCAAGCTTTTGATAAATATAAATTTTTGTATGACTTTAGTCATGGGTAGATTCGTGACTTTTGTCTGAATCATTTTTGATAAAAACCAGCTTTAATAATAACTTGAATCTACCACTTGAGATGGAAACAGTTACTACGGAGCAGATCAGGAAGAGTAGTAACTATCAATTTGCCTCTGAAAGCTTAAGGTGTACTCTACTCGATTCATAGCTAACATCAAGGCAACAGATAAGTCAACAGCAATTAGTGTTCATGTTCCTTATGTTCTTAGAAGCTACTCATTAGTGGCTTCTTTTTCTTCCATTAACTTTACATTTCATTCAAGGATTTTCTTTATGAAAAGGATTCTTGCATCCGGTGTATTAGGTGTTGTGCTAGCTTCAAGTGTGTTAGCAAAACCAGCTTCGGCTCAAATTCAAGTAATTCTTGGAGGTAATGAACGACATGACTGGCGAGAACAGCAATTAGAACGCGATCGCCAGCATAGACTAGAACTCGAACGCGAACGTCAACGCAAACTAGAAATTGAACGCGATCGCCAGCATAGACTAGAACTTGAACGCGAACGTCAACGCAGGCTAGAAATTGAACGCGAACGTCAACGTCGCTTTGAAGAACAACGCCGACACCGCGATCGCTTCTAAAAATTGTTCATATAGAATTTCAAAAATCACAACAAGGGAGGCTAAAAACCTCCCTTTTTCTGAATATTTATCGGTTTGTGTATTTTCCCTGACGGCAAAATCAAGTATGTAAAGTTAAGATTTAGAGTAATATTTATTGCTGAATATAGAAGATGGATTTACCACTTCTCTTAATTCTTTGTACTGGTAATTCTTGTCGTAGCCAAATAGCTGAAGGGGTATTGAAAGAGTTAGCTGATGATTTATTCACAACTCAAAGTGCAGGAATGAACCCAGCTAAAGAAGTACATCCTTTGGCTATAAAAGTAATGCAAGAAATAGGAATAGATATTTCTCAAAATTATTGTAAGCATATCAATCTTTTTCTTGACCAAAAAATTGATACTGTCATTACAGTTTGCGATCATGCAGACCAAAGTTGTCCTACTTTACTATCATCTATTAAACGTCATCACTTTAGCTTTCCTGACCCAGCAGAAGCCACAGGTACAGAAATAGAAAAACTGCAAATATTTCGTCAGGTGCGCGACGATATTAGTAAGCTGTTTTTGGCATACGTAGCAGGAAGACGTGATGCTTTTTCAGCATAGTTACAGGAGTTATGGGAATGTTAATTGATTCACAAAATTTACCCTTAACTATGTTTAATGCCTTAGCTAGCCGCAACGATTTATTTATGGCATTAACAGATAGATCTGGACGTATAGAGTGGGTCAATGAAGCATTAGTGCAACGGGCAGAAATACCAGCAAAAATTTTAATAGGAAAAAAGTTTTTCTCTGTACTGGCTGCTCATGAAAAAACTAATATACAACAAGCTTATATCCGCGAACAATTACTAAAAGGCGAAAGCTTTAAATTTGAGTTTTCTTATATATCAAATAATCAGCAAGAACATTGGCTATTTGTAGATGGTCAGGCTATTTCTAATGCCGAAGGTATCACTACTAACTATGCTGTGATCGCCAATGATATTACACTACGTAAGCTGACAGAAAAAGACTTAGAGCAAACTCGCCAACGTCTCAAGCGACTGGTAGAAAATGTTAAATTAGTACCTTGGGAAGCAGAGGCTAGCACTCATAAATTTACTTATGTAGGGCCACAAGCAATTGATTTATTTGGTTATGAATTGGCGGAATGGTATCAACCACAATTCTGGCGATCGCATATTCATCCTGAAGATTTACCCCATGTGTTAGAACATCAGCAAGTTGCTGCACTCCAACAAGATGACTACATAGTTGAGTATCGGTTTTTAGCTGCTGATGGTAACTGGATTTGGGTCAAAGATATTGTCAATATTGTGCGTTCTCAAGGAGAAGTCACACAACTAATCGGTTTTATTATAGATATTAATCAACCCAAACAAACAGAACTTTCATTACAAGAAGCCTTAAGTAAATTAGCACAAGTAAATCAAGAATTAGAACATCGTGTACAGCGACGTACAACTGATTTAATTCAAGAAAAAGAAAAACTCCAACAAACTCTACAGCAACTACAGCAAGCTCAAGCGCAACTCATTCATCGAGAAAAAATGTCTAGCTTGGGTCAACTGGTAGCTGGGATTGCTCATGAAATTAATAATCCTATTAATTTTATCTATGGTAATCTGAATCCTGCTACAAAATATGTTGAAGATATACTCTATATATTGCAATTATATCAACAGCAATATCCTCAAGCTGATACGACACTACAAGCGACAATAGAAGAGGCCGATCTCGATTTTATTATAGAAGATTTACCCAACCTATTAAATTCTATGAAACTGGGTGCTAACCGCATTCGGGAAATAGTACTATCTCTGCGAAATTTTTCTCGCCTTGATGAAGCGGAAATCAAACGGGTAAATATTCATGATGGCTTGGATAGTACTTTAATGATTTTGCAAAACCGTCTTAAAGCTAAAACTGGTTGTCCCCAAATTCAAGTCATCAAAGAATATGGCCAATTACCGCTACTAGAGTGCTATGCAGGACAACTCAACCAAGTATTTATGAACATTATTGTTAATGCTATAGACTCCTTAGAAGAGTACGATCGCCAGCGTTCGCCTCAAGAAATGTTAGAAAATCCCAGCCAAATCAAAATTTGCACAGAATTAAACAAAGGTGACCCTACTATTGAAGGTAGAGAGGAATTTTATCATAAACCCTACAATATCCAGTCTGCACCAGCAGTTGTAATTCGGATTATAGACAATGGCCCTGGTATTAGCGAAGCTGTTCGCCAACGTTTGTTTGACCCCTTCTTTACCACCAAAGGTATTGGTAAAGGTACAGGATTAGGCTTATCTATTAGTTATCAAATTGTCGTTGAAAAGCATCAAGGACAACTGGAATGTCATTCTACTCCTGGTTATACAGAATTTGCGATCGTGATTCCCCAAGAAAGAATTAAAACAAACTATGCATGACCTTTGAAAAATGCATAATTTCTGTATAGTAAAATCTACAATGGAAACAATACGCCACACTCATCATTGTATTGTCTACCTCTTGTTCACCAAAAAACGATATCTTTAGGAATTGTAGGTGGGAATTAATCTTGGAATTTTTAGATGATAAATTCGGATGCGAGATTTAGACAATCCAAAATCCAAAATCCAAAATCTAAAATCTAAAATTACTTAACCGCCTGTTTTTCTAAGATACCTAGGCTATGACAAAATATTTCCGTTCCAATGTAGATGCAATGGCTAGCTATGTCCCTGGCGAACAGCCACCACGGGGGACAAAAATTATTAAACTCAACAGCAACGAAAACCCTTATCCACCCTCACCAGCAGCATTAGAAGTACTGCGGAATATTGATGGTGAATGGTTGCGGCGCTATCCTGAACCATTTGGGGGAGAGTTTCGCCAAGCTGCTAGTAAAGTTTTAGGCGTTCCTAGCGATTGGATTATCGTTGGTAATGGTAGTGATGAAATTTTAAGCATCATCATTCGTGCTTGTACTGAACCAGGACGTAAGGTAGTTTATCCGATGCCAACTTATGTGTTATATCGCACATTAGTTGAGATGCAAGCAGCAGATATTTTAGAAATTTCTTATCCAGAAGATTATAGTTTGCCTTTAAAAGAATTAATTGCGGCTGATGGTTCAGTCACATTTATTGCATCTCCTAATAGTCCATCAGGTCATGTAGTTCCAAATGAAGATCTGCGAAAATTAGCCAGTCAATTATCTGGGATTTTAGTAATTGATGAAGCTTATGTAGATTTTACAGAATCAACTGCTTTAGATTTAGTCCATGAATACGAAAATGTCATAATTATCCGCACACTTTCTAAAGGGTATTCTTTAGCAGGATTGCGTTTAGGTTTTGGCATAGCAAATCCTAAGTTATTAGATGGATTATTTAAAGTCAAAGATAGCTATAATATTGATGCGATCGCCTGTGCTGTAGCGACAGCCGCTATCACCGATCAAGCCTATAAAAACGCTTGTGTCGCCAAAATTAAAGCATCACGAAATCAGCTAGCATCAGACTTGAAAAAATTAGGTTTTCTAGTTTGGGATTCCCAAACAAATTTTTTACTAGTCCAGCCTCCCCAAGGAAATGCAGAATACCTCTATCAAAAACTCAAGGAACAGAAAATTTTAATCCGTTACTTCAAACAACCAAGATTGGATGATAAATTACGCATCACTATTGGTACTGATGAACAAAATCAAACTTTAGTGCAAGCATTGACTAATTTGCTGGATAGTAAACATAAAGAATAGCGTGATTAGCGATCGCACAATATCACGCAGGTTGATTATCATCAGTTTGAGCCTGTAATTGTTCAACTTGCTCAACCGTTAAACCAGTAACGCGAGCAATTAATGCGATCGCCATTCCCTCATTGAGCATATTTTTGGCAATCTCCTGCGCTTTTTGCTCAATACCCTGTTCTAGTCCTTCTTGTAAAATATCTTGATAAATTACAGATTCGCGCATAATATCACTCCGCAAAGTCTGCAATTATATCAATAGTATCGTGCGTTCTTAACTTAGGAACGAATTACTTAATTTTTTACTCTTAACCATATAGCTTTCAACTGTTCACTATTAACTCATGACTCCAGTAGATATTCTCATTCTCTCCAATGGCCCAGGGGAAGTAACAACTTGGGTACGTCCAGTAGTGAAAGCATTGCGGGAACAACTGGGTAACGATCGCTCTACTGTGAGGATTTCTGTAATTTTATCTCCCTGTCCTAATGCTAGTGGTAAAGAAACTGCGATCGCTCTTTCTTACCCAGAAGTTGATAGAGTTCAGGGAGCAGAGCATTTCTGGCAATTTTTACTCTGGGGAAAAACTGTTGATAATTGGGATTGGAGAAGTCGCGGAGTTGTAGTTTTTCTGGGTGGCGATCAAATTTTTCCGGTTGTCATCGGTAAAAAACTTGGTTACAAGACAGTAATTTACGCTGAATGGGATGCTCGTTGGTACAGCTTGATTGATAGCTTTGGGGTAATGACACCGAAAGTTGCTGGACGTATTCCTCAGAAATATGCTCACAAATTTACTGTTGTGGGTGATTTGATGTTAGAAGCGCAGAGTTCACTTCACACTCAAGACTCAGGAGTCAGTACTGAAATCATTGGTTTATTACCGGGGTCAAAAGCTGCAAAGTTAGCGCAGGGAGTACCATTAACATTAGCGATCGCAGAATACATCCACGCTCAAAGGCCCCAAACTAAGTTTGTCATTCCCGTAGCACCCACTTTAGATTTACAAACTTTAGCTAGCTTTGCTGATGCTCAAAAAAATCCTTTTGTAAAAACCTTTGGCTTCTCTGGTGCTTCCTTAATTGTTCCAGAAGACAGCCAACATCATCCCGTACTCAAAACCGCTAACGGCTTAACTATAGAACTTTCACAAGAAACGCCAGCCTATAAATTATTATCTCAATGTCGTATTTGTTTAACTACTGTAGGCGCAAATACAGCTGAACTTGGTGCTTTAGCTGTGCCGATGATTGTTTTACTCCCCACCCAACAGCTTGATGCGATGCGTTCTTGGGATGGTTTACCAGGCTTGCTAGCTAATTTACCAGGATTGGGTTCGACCTTTGCCAAAGTCATCAACTGGCTATTTCTGAGACGCAAAGGTTTGTTAGCCTGGCCGAATATTTGGGCACAGTCAGAGATAGTACCTGAACTCGTGGGACATCTCCAAGCGCCGGAAATCGGAGAAATGGTCTTAGATTTATTGATTCATCCTGAAAAATTAAAGGAAATGCAACTCAAGCTACGGAATGTCCGGGGTGAAGCCGGCGCAGCGCAAAAATTAGCCAATTTGGTAACAGCAGCAAGTAAATAAATATTAACTTTTCCAAGAATGCTTTTAATCTAGCTAGACTCTCCACCTGACTAGAGAGTTTAGGATAAGTATGGAATTTATCCGGCAAATGATTCCTCACCATGAATCATCTGTAATGATGGCACAGATGGTTGGCGATCGCGCTAACCATACACAAATTCTTGACCTCGCTCAAGCTATCATCAAATCGCAAACTGCTGAAATTCAACAGATGCAGCAATGGTATCAAGCTTGGTCTTGATTAATTTTTTCTTCAACATTTGAAACTTATGACACTTCAACTCACAATTCCCAACATGGCTTGTTCGGCTTGTGCAAACAATATTACCAATGCACTTAAAGTAGTCGATGCCAATGCAAATATTCAAGCAGATCCTCAAACTAAGCTTGTCACTATAGATACTCAAGCTTCAGAAACAGTAATTAAAGAAGTATTAGCTGCTGCTGGCTATCCAGCTAGCTGATTCTTCGGAAATACTGACATCAACTAATTCAGGGGAAAGGTTAAAGGTTTTGTCTTTACCTTTTCCCATTCCCCTTTTTCCCCTTAACCAAAAAGTACTTACCAAGAAATTTTAGTAAAAAACAATTTTAGGAATGGTAGAACCCCGGATAATGAATGATAATTAACCTCTATAGCTAAAAGCCATCAGCCACAGGCCACAAGCTGAAATGCTGAAGGATAAAGGCTGTCGATTCAACTCTACAAATTGACTATGAATCCAGAACAAGTCAAAAGTTCTCTAAATATTTCACCAGCGATACGCGTAGGAGTACTGGGTTTCGGTGGACTCGGACAAGCAGCCGCCAAGGTACTGGCTGGTAAACGGGAAATGATTTTAGTCGCAGCAGCAGATCAAAAGGGTTACGCCTATGCTGCTGAGGGTTTAAAAACAGATGCTTGCATTAAAACCTACCAAGCTCAGGGTTCTTTAGGTTATTTAGAGCCTGTAGGCACTTTAACAAACAATAGTATTCAAGATTTAATCGCCAGCGCTCAACCTGTAGATGGTTATTTTCTAGCTTTACCCAACCTACCCAATGATTTTATTCCCTCAGTAGCCAAAGAATTTATTCAATCTGGCTGGCGGGGTGTATTGGTGGATGCAATTAAGCGTACCACTGCCGTAGAACAACTGCTATCCATGAAAGCAGAACTGGAAGCTGCGGGAATTACTTATATGACAGGGTGCGGTGCAACACCAGGACTATTAACAGCCGCCGCCGCTTTAGCCGCCCAAAGCTATGCCGAAATTCACAAAGTGGAAATTACCTTTGGTGTGGGAATTGCCAACTGGGAAGCTTATCGCGCCACCGTTCGCGAAGATATTGGTCATATGCCTGGTTATACAGTAGAAACAGCCAGAATGATGACCGATGCTGAAGTAGAAGCCTTACTAGATAAAACCAATGGCGTGCTAACTTTAGAGAATATGGAACACGCCGATGATGTAATGTTAGAGTTTGCTGGCATAGTAGGGCGCGATCGCGTTACTGTTGGGGGTGTAGTCGATACACGTAATCCCAAAAAGCCCCTCAGCACCAACGTTAAAGTTACAGGGCGTACTTTTGAAGGTAAAATTTCTACCCATACCTTTACCCTAGGGGATGAAACCAGCATGGCAGCCAACGTCTGCGGCCCAGCTTTTGGCTATCTCAAAGCAGGTAAACAATTGCATCAACGTGGCATCTATGGTATCTTTACCGCCGCAGAAATTATGCCTCAATTTGTGAAGTAATGGGATTTGTTTGTGATTTCTCGGTTTTAATCTAATCACTCCTAAACATCTCTAGAAATAATCTAGGGGCGAACAGCTGTTCGCCCCTAGAAAAGATTTTTTGCAAGGCACTCCCAATGAAAAAAATTTCATCGCCAAGCATAAAAATCTGCCTCCCCAATGTCCCATGCCCCATGCCCATTTTCCATACAGAATTAATTTTCACTAATCTCTAGTTCCTAATCCATAATCTCTAAACCCTCTTCATTCCTGCTTTCTTCTTCAAGATGATGTTGGGGTTTTTGGATGATAAATGGCAATTCTGCTCCTAAAAGACCTCGCTGAATGCGTTCTGAAGTCTCACTAAAAAGTAAAAATAAAGGATATACAGTATTGGCTCCTTCACTCAAAATATGACTGTGACGTTCAGGCATGAGCCACTCATAATCTGTGTCTAAGAGAACTTGAGTTTGTCGCCAACGTCCCAATAATTCCGAAAAATCTTCATGGGGACGATGAATAAAAATTACAATCTCGGCTCCCGTTTTTACTTTCCATTCTGGATCGCACATCAGAATTGCCACATCACAGGGTAAGCAAGTTGTGTGGGTGGCAGTGGTTTCAATTTGCCGCAGACGCACAATAGGCAAAGGAATGGCGATCACACTTTCATCGGGACGGCGCAGGCTAGGAATCATCTCTAAGTAAGGTCGATGCTGTTTTAATAAAGCGATCGCAGTGAGATGATGACTATATTCTGCCAAGCTAGCTTCGTAATCAGATTTTTGCACAAGCATATTTCTGTGAAAGATGAACTATGAAATATGAATTAGAAAATGTTAGGTCTAAGGATGAAATATGACTTATGAGATAATTTCATCCTTTAGCCTTGAGACATTATTAGCCCATCTTTTCAAATACCTTGAACATAGGCAGATACATTGCTAACAAAATTGTACCGACCATACCCCCTAAAACCACAATCATTAGTGGTTCTAAAACACTAGTTAATGCTTTAACTGATTGCTCAACTTCATCTTCATAAAAGTCAGCAACTTTCATTAACATTCCATCTAATTCCCCAGTTTCTTCGCCAATACTAATCATCTGAATTGCCATAGCGGGAAACACTGCGTCTTTTTGCAAAGCAACGCTAATCATGCCCCCTTGTTGAATTTCTATCCGAGCTGCATCGATAGCATTAGCAACAATTTGATTTCCTGATGTATCTCGGACAATTTCTAAACAAGTAAGGATAGGTACACCAGAACGAGTTAATGACCCAAAAGTACGGCTAAAGCGGGCAACTGATGATTTTTGAATCAAATCACCAAATAAAGGCACCTTTAAAGAAATACGGTCGATAGTTAGTTTACCAACAGCAGTTTTGTAATACTGCTTATAGGCAATCGATAAACCGATAAATCCAGCAATAATTACTACAGACCATAAACTGCGGAATATTGCACTACAATCCATTAAAAACTGTGTTAGAGGAGGTAAATCTATACCTATATCTTTAAAGATTTTGGCAAAAATTGGAATTAGAAAAACAGTCATCCCGACAAAGATTGATGTTGCTAAAACACCAACAACCACAGGATAAGACAATGCAGCTTTGATTTGGTTTTGTAGGCGTGCTACATCCTCTAACAACTTCGCTAAACGATTTAATACATCGTCTAGCACCCCACCAATTTCCCCAGCTTGCACCATACTGACATACAAATTATCAAAGCAATCAGGATGTTTCCGCATGGCATCGGAAAGATTTGTCCCACTTTGAACATCATTGCTAATATCATTCAAAGCGACTTTTAATTTAGGATTGCTACATTGCTCAGAAAGTACTCCTAAACTTCTAACAATCGCTACACCTGCATTTGTCAAAACAGCAAATTGGCGAGAGAAAACCGCTTTATCCTTAACAGACACTTTGACCATTGATGTCTGAAATTTCTCAAAATCAAAGCTGAATCCGCCCTTAGACTCTTTCAAGTCTTGAACAACTAAACCTTGGTCTCTCAGATTAGTACGGGCTTGAGCTAATGATTCAGCCGAAAATTTTTCTGTTCTAGATTTTCCTTGTGAGTCCCGCACACGGGCAACATAGGTAGGCATAGATTAATCAATTTCAAATAGTTTAAGGGTCAAAGGTCAAGGGTCAAGGGTCAAGGGTCAATCAATTTTAGATTTTGGATTTTAGATTTTAGATTTGTTCCGTCCCTTGTGGGAGGGGCTTGTACCAAATAAATAATCCAAAATTCAAAATTTAAAATCTAAAATTGGCGCGGTCAAAAGCAATTAATTATCTTGTTCTCCCTTGCACCCTGATTTTTACTCTTCATTAATGAGCTTTTGCAACACCTGCAGCAGGTTTTGCACCTGCTGCTTGTGGTGCGCCACCGATGAGACGTTGAATTTCATCGGGTTTAGAAGTTTTAGACATAGCAGCTTCAAAGGAAATAGTTCCGGCTTTATAATAATCAGCTAAAACTTTTTCTAGTGTTTGCATACCCAATTTACCCCCGGTCTGAATTGCAGAGTAAATTTGAGATGTTTTCCCTTCTCTAATCAGGTTAGAAATAGCAGGAGTAATGATCATAATTTCTTGAGCCATGACCCGACCATATTCACCTGGTTTGGGGTTTTTCTTTGGTACCAAAGTTTGGCTAAACACAGCTACCAAGGAGTTAGATAACTGCACCCTTACTTGGGTTTGTCTTTCATGGGGAAAAACGTCAATAATCCGGTCAACCGTCTGTGCCGCTGAACTGGTGTGCAAAGTTCCAAATACTAAGTGACCTGTTTCCGCCGCAGAAATCGCCAAGGAAATCGTTTCCAAATCCCGCATTTCCCCCACCAGAATAATATCTGGATCTTCCCGCAAAGCTGCCTTCAAAGCATTAGCGAAACTCTTAGTATCTTCACCAAGTTGTCGTTGGTGAACCAAGCTTTTAATTGGTTCATACACAAATTCAATTGGATCTTCTACTGTCAAAATATGCTCTGCCTTGGTGCGGTTAATCAAGTCAATCATTGCTGCCAAGGTAGTGGTCTTACCAGAACCAGTGGGCCCCGTCACCAAAATCAGTCCTCTGGGCTTTTCTGTCATTTCCCGGACTACATCTGGCAACCCTAATTTTTCAAAGTTGGGAATTTTGGAGCTGAGGGCGCGTAAACAAGCAGCGTAGGAACCACGATCCTTATAAACATTGACGCGGAACCGCGCCAAGCCTTTTACACCATAAGAACAATCGAGTTCCCAGGTCTGCTCTAAAGTTTTACGCTGAGTATTGTTGAGCATACTAAAGATCAGCCTTTGACACTGATCCACAGTCAATACATGGTCGCCGATGGGGGTGAGTTTGCCACTAATGCGGAAATAGGGTGGTAAACCGGCGGATAAATGCAGATCTGAACCCCCCATTTCAATCATCTGCTCCATCAAATCTTCAATCATCATCTCCATAATTTTGTCTCCCTAGTTGTTAGTTATTTGACTTTTGATGTTTGACTAATCGGTAAAGCGAGGTGTTAGACAGTAGGGACAATCTAGCCATTCTGGTTGTAATGTGGCATCACAAGTGCGGCAAGTCAGACCACTCTTGCGTTTAGCTTTTAATTCCGCTTCTAAACCGGTATCAGTAAAGGTGACTCGTTCAACTTCTTCTAGGGTGGTGGAGCCTTGACGTACTAAATCTAAGCTGTACGCCAGCAAGGTTTTCATCCCTTCTTCTACTGCTACTTCCTTAATCCGTTCCGTTGGTGCTTCTTCGTTGATGAGAGTTTGCAAGTTTTCGGTAATTCGCATTACTTCATAAACACCACAACGTCCTTTATATCCAACGCCATTACAGGTGGAGCATACTTGTTGACCTTTAGCTTTGGCATCCGCTTGGACTTCGTTGGGCAAAGAGTTAGCTTTGTAGAAAGTGACATTCACTTCCTGAGAAGCAGACATACCATAACGAGCCAGTTCTTCGGTTGTAGGAGTATAGGGAATACGACAATCAGGACAAACACGCCTAACTAAGCGTTGTGCCAACACACCAATCAAAGAACTAGAAACCATGAAAGGTTCAATGCCCATT
Source organism: Tolypothrix sp. PCC 7601 (assembly GCF_025677855.1). NCBI lineage: Bacteria > Bacillati > Cyanobacteriota > Cyanophyceae > Nostocales > Tolypothrichaceae > Tolypothrix > Tolypothrix sp. PCC 7601. The sequence goes on along the minus strand of NZ_CP064879.1, from coordinate 8,334,809 downwards.
TCTCCCAAACGTGCGATCGCACCTGGGGCATCATTGGTATGTAAGGTGGTTAATACTAAGTGACCTGTTAAGGCTGCCTCAATCGCTGTTTTGGCAGTTTCCTTGTCTCTGGTTTCACCCACGAGTAACACATCTGGGTCTTGCCGCAAAAAAGCCCGCAAAGCGGTAGCAAAATCTAGTCCTTTTTCCCGAATTACCTGTACTTGAGTGATGCCTGGCAAACTGTACTCAATTGGGTCTTCTACTGTACTGATGTTAACTCCGGGATCGTTCTTTTCTGACAATGCTGAATACAGCGAAGTGGTTTTACCAGAGCCAGTTGGGCCGGTAACTAGAATCAAACCAAAGGGACGACTGACCATGTCCTTAACAATATCTAAGGTTTCTTGGTCGGTAATCAGCTTATTCAATCCCAGTTGAGTAGAGGAGTTATCTAAAATCCGCAGACAAATCTTTTCCCCGTAGCGACTGGGTAAGGTGTTGACGCGGAAATCCACTTTACGTCCCTCAAACATCCGCCGGATACGTCCGTCTTGAGGTAAACGTCTCTCAGCAATGTCTAAGCTGGAAATGATTTTAAACCTGGCTGTCACCGCAGCCACGATTTTTTTCGGCAAGGGGTCAAATGCTTGACGCAGTACCCCATCCTTACGAAAGCGAATCCGGAGATTTTCTTCCTGCGGTTCAATATGAATATCCGAAACCTTTTCATGCAAGGCTTTGGCCAAAATTCTATTGACGAGATTGATAACTGGTGCGTCTTCTGCACCCTTCATTGCTGCGCCTAAGTCAGCTTCCATCTCATCAGGAGCATCATCTATATCAAGATTATTCAGGTTTTCTAAATCTTGATTGATATCTGTAAACTTTTCTTGTTCTAGATGTTTTTGCCTAATTGCTAGTTCATCTAAGTATTGATTAATCAGCTGTTGGTAATCTTCCTGGGTAATTACCATGCGCTGCAAAGCTAAACCTTGTGGGCGCAAGATGCGGTTGAGGTCATCCGAAGCTTCCAGGTTATCCGGATCGACCATCGCCACCAAAACGCAAGGTGGGGTTTGGTCGTCATGTTTTGATAGTGGGATTAAGCGATGGCGACGACAAATGTCTACGGGAATGAGGGTTTCAATTAACCTCCCCACCATCGTATTAGCAAGTTGGTTGACTTCCGGATCAAGGAATTCAACCCCGTATAGTATTTTTAGTTCAAATAACTGCTGTTTTTTGTATTGTCTAACTAATTCAGGTGAGAGTTGCCGCCCGGTAATTGACTCTAGTACTTCCGTTAAAGGTGTGCCAGATTTGCGGCTTTCAATGAGTGCCTGTCTCATCTGTTCGTTATTAACATAGCCAGTCTGTACTAGCTTGTTGCCAAAGGGCGAAAACTCTGTTTTTGTGGTTAGAGCGGTACTGCGCCGTTGCGGTGACGAGTAAGTCATATATGAGCAATGGGTAGGGAAAACCTATGAATAAAGTATTCCCAGCCTGTGCCACAGAATTCTCATTTACAGAGAATAAATTATCACTAAATATTTTTCATGCTGAGGGATGGGGACTAGGTAATGGGTAATTGGTAATGGGTAATGGGGAGAAATACCAAATGACAAACGCTCCATACCCATGCTCAATATGGTAAAAAAAATAACTTATAAGTAAAATAATTGAGGTAAAAGGCGATCGCAACTCACTCCCGCAACGACGTTCGGGTTACCGCCCTAGGAGCATATACGCTAATACGTTCACCATTTGTCACAATAAGATGACGGTGACATCACTTCCAGGAAAAGTATGAGCAAGAAAACCACACAAATTAGGGTGGTGAAATTTTGCCGTAAATAGTATCTGGGATGAGTGGACAATGATAGACGAAAATAAACAGGTAAACAATACAAGCCAGCAATTGGGTGAACCAATAGAGGTAAAGCAAGCAATTATGAGCGACTCCGCAGCCCAAATCAACTTAAACGAATCTGGCAGCGACGTGACTGAGCCAGTAGCAGCCACAACAAATGTATCAGGAGATACATCAGCCACACCTGACAATGGTGTTGCAGCTTCTGAGAGAAATGAAGAGCAAGCTGCGGCTTTAGCAGCATTGACTCAACAAATTGAGTCTCTCAAAGGCCAACTAGAAGAGCGCAGTACTCAATATCTGCGAATTGCGGCAGATTTTGAGAATTACCGCAAACGCAACCAAAAAGAAAAAGAAGATTTAGAAGCACAGGTGAAGCGGAATACGATTACGGAATTGCTGCCAGTAGTCGATAATTTTGAGCGGGCGCGATCGCACCTCAAACCCCAAACTGATAGCGAAATGACAATTCATAAAAGCTATCAAGGCGTTTACAAGCAATTAGTGGACTGCTTAAAACGCTTAGGTGTATCGCCAATGCGTCCCGAAGGTCAAGAATTCGATCCTAATCTGCATGAAGCCGTAATGCGCGAACCTACGGATGAACATCCAGAAGGAACAGTGTTAGAAGAGTTAGTACGCGGATATTACTTGGGTGAACGCGTACTGCGCCATGCAATGGTCAAGGTGGCGGCTCCCAAGGAAGATACATTACCTGCACAAGATAATCAGTCGAGTTCTGACAACTCTTAATCTGTAGTTGCTCGCCTCACTGACCAAAAGTGCCTTGGTTGTTGCAAGGGCGAGCATCACAGATCCTAATCAAAGTAGGTCTGTTGACGGTTAGCCGAAGTTTAGCAAGCCGTTATTTAGTGGTAGCTCTCACACAAGGTGCGGCTCTGTGAAAAGAAGCCGCCCCAAAGTCAAAGTAACCCCTCACCGATCCAATGCTGTAACTTCTTGCTTACCCCCAGTCACCTGATTTTCTTAGGCGGTTTCGTGAGTGTTAGCCTGTAGCAAAAAAATAACATAAGATAGTCCGCAAAGCCTCACGGCAGCATAAGTACGTAAATATACTGGATAGTATGGGAAAAGTTATTGGGATCGATTTAGGTACTACGAACAGTTGCGTTGCAGTTTTAGAAGGCGGTCAACCGGTGGTGATCGCTAATTCCGAGGGTGGACGCACTACTCCTAGTATTGTGGGATTTGGTAAGGGGGGCGATCGCTTGGTTGGACAGCTGGCTAAACGACAAGCCGTTACAAATGCCGAAAACACAGTATTTAGTATTAAAAGATTTATTGGTCGTCGCTGGGAAGAAACCTCAGCAGAACGCGAGCGATCGCCTTATCAATGTGTGAAAGGGCGCGATGATACTGTTGATGTGCAAATTCGTGGACGGAACTATACACCGCAAGAAATTTCTGCCATGATTCTGCAGAAGCTCAAACAAGATGCAGAAAATTTCTTAGGTGAAACTGTTACTCAGGCAGTAATTACCGTACCAGCATACTTCACAGATGCCCAAAGACAAGCGACCAAAGACGCAGGTACAATTGCTGGGTTAGAAGTTCTCCGGATCATTAATGAACCCACCTCTGCTGCACTAGCCTTTGGTTTAGATAAGCACAACGAAGAACAGTTAATTTTAGTCTTTGACTTGGGAGGCGGTACTTTTGATGTATCGATCCTGCAACTGGGAGATGGAGTTTTTGAAGTCAAAGCCACCAATGGGAATAATCAATTGGGTGGTGATGACTTTGATGACTGCGTGATTCGCTGGATTATCGAACGTTTCCAGCAACAAGAAAGCATTGACCTTACTCAAGACAAGATGGCGCTGCAACGCCTCAGAGAAGCGGCGGAAAAGGCAAAAATTGAACTTTCTAGCATGGCTAGCACCTCGATTAACTTGCCTTTTATTACTGCTGATGAAACAGGGCCAAAGCATCTAGAACTAGAACTCAGTCGCTCGAAATTTGAAGAACTCACAGCCCATTTGATTGAAGCCACCATTGAACCGATGATTCAAGCGCTCAAGGATGCCGATCACAAAGCGCAAGATATAGATCGGATAATTTTGGTTGGTGGTTCTACTCGCATTCCGGCTGTCCAAAACGCCCTCATCAAGTTTTTCAATGGTAAAACACCTGATCGCTCTATTAACCCTGATGAAGCAGTTGCCTTAGGTGCGGCTGTGCAAGCGGGTGTGATTGGTGGAGAAGTCGATAATCTCCTGCTATTGGATGTAATTCCCCTGTCTTTAGGAATTGAAACTTTAGGAGAAGTTTTTACCAAAATTATTGAACGTAATACGACAATTCCTACTAGCAGATCCCAGGTGTTTTCCACCGCAGTGGATGGGCAAACTTCAGTAGAAATTCATGTCCTACAAGGTGAACGTGCAATGGCGCGGGATAACAAAAGTCTTGGTAAGTTCCTGTTAGCAGGAATTCCCCCAGCCCCCCGAGGTGTGCCACAAATTGAAGTATCTTTTGAAATCGATGTCAATGGCATTCTGAAGGTTGCTGCTCAAGACAAAGGTACTGGTAGAGAACAAAGTATTCGCATTACCAATACAGGTGGCTTGAGTACCCAAGAAGTAGAGAAAATGAGGCAAGCAGCTGAAGCTTTTGCTGAAGAAGATAAACGGCGTAAAGAACTGGTAGAACTTAAAAATCAAGCCGAGAATCTATTCTTCAGTTACGATTCGACTCTCAGAGATAATAGCGACTTAATTGGCGAAGATATGAAAGTTTTGGCCCATGAAAAAGTCAATCAACTGCAAGCTGCAATGACTAACCCGAGTATTTCCATACAGGAATTTCAGCAGTGTTTAGATGACTTCCAAAAAACTTTATTTGCCATTGGTGCTAATGTCTACAACCGTGCTAATAACCAACTTGAAGAGGGGCAAGAAGTCTCCGAAGAATTGTTTACTTCACAACCAGAGCAACCAATTAGTGGCACACTAATACCAGAATTTAACTTTGATTTTGATGACGAAAACACTGCACAGGCTGATTACGAGGCGATAGATTAGGGATTGGAGACTGGGCACTGGGGATTGGAGACAGGGAATTGGCAATAGAAAAAAGGCGACAGACAATTAATTACTAACTCTGAGAAATTACAGATTAACTTCTAATGCGAATTTAGCCGTGAAAGTTTGTAGTTTTGTAGATAGAAACAAAAATCAGACTAAAAGCTAACTTAGAAACTCTTATGTCTTCATAGGCGTTTTTAAATTCACATGAAGCGCAATTAAATATTGAGTATGAGAAATTGGCTATTAAGTAATGGGTATTGATATCAGCAATTAATTAAGAAAGGTATTTTCCAGTCCCTAATCCCTAGCCCCTAGTCCCTAAGACCAAATTTTGCTAGATTGTAGAAGCGAATTGCCGTGGGCTAGAAGGTGTCCCAGCACAGATACCAAAATGCAGATGGGGGGTTTTCCACACCTATTAGTGCGGGTAGCCCCTCTGGTAGATGGCGGGGTTTTTCCTATCTAGGTAGCACAATTGTAAAAGAGACAGCCTCAGGCAATGAGAAAAGAGAGCAGAAATTTGCTTTGCTCATCATTTCCATCGCTTTGATTGTCTTCCACGATCAAAGCACCTGTTGCTAAATATATGCTGGTGATTTTTGTAAAGGGGAAAAGGTAAAATCAATTATTAACAAAAATTAACTTCTACCTTTCGCCCTCTTGCTTCTACCATGCCATGTGCTAACCTGCGGGAATACCTCCTTTCAACAAGCCAGGAAACCCGTTTACAGCATAGGCTCTTCTGCTTTCTTCCTTCTAACTTTTACCTTTGCTATATGGCCCGCGACTATTATGAAATTCTGGGTGTCTCTCGTGACGCCGACAAAGAAGAAATCAAACAAGCCTACCGCCGCCTAGCCCGGAAGTATCACCCAGACGTGAACAAAGAACCGGGAGCAGAGGAGCGGTTTAAGGAAATTAATCATGCTTATGAAATACTTTCTGAGCCAGAAATCAGAGAACGTTATAACCGTTTTGGTGAAGCCGGAGTCTCTGGTGGATCTGCTGGCTTCCAAGATGTAAGTGAAGGCTTTGCTGATATCTTTGAAAGCATTTTCAGCGGCTTTGCTGGTGGAATGGGTGGTCAAACACAAAGAAGACGCAGTGGGCCTGTACGAGGTGATGACCTGCGCTTAGACCTGAAGTTAGATTTTAGAGAAGCGGTATTTGGCGGAGAAAAAGAAATTCGCATCTCTCATCTAGAAACCTGTGATATCTGTAGCGGTTCTGGTGCAAAACCGGGAACTCGGCCGCGGACTTGTTCGACTTGTAGCGGTTCTGGTCAAGTACGTCGTGTAACTAGAACACCTTTTGGCAGTTTTACCCAAGTTTCAACTTGTCCTACCTGTAATGGTACGGGGATGGTGATTGAAGATAAATGTGAAGCTTGTGATGGTAAGGGTACAAATCAAATCACCAAAAAACTCAAAATTACCATTCCCGCTGGTGTGGATAATGGTACGCGCTTGCGAATCTCTCAAGAAGGAGATGCAGGACAAAGAGGAGGCCCCCCAGGAGATTTATACGTCTACTTATTCGTGAATGAAGACGAAGAATTTCATCGGGATGGCATTAACATTCTTTCGGAAATTAAAGTTAGTTACCTGCAAGCAATTTTAGGCTGCCGTTTAGAAGTAGATACGGTAGATGGGCCAGTGGAATTAATCATCCCCCCTGGAACCCAGCCGAATACAGTGATGAAGTTAGAAAATCGTGGTGTCCCACGCTTGGGTAATCCTGTGAGCCGGGGTGACCATCTGCTGACGGTACTAATTGATATTCCTACCAAGGTAACCCCAGAGGAGAGAGAATTGTTAGAGAAGCTCGCTAAAATTAAGGGAGACCGCACTGGTAAAGGTGGTCTAGAAGGATTCTTGGGTAATCTGTTTAAGTAATGCAGCTATCTTCTCTCTCATCTCCTGATGCTCAACTTGATTTACGCGGGACTCCTTGCCCGATAAATTTTGTGCGGACAAAATTACGTCTAGAAAAAATGCCACCAGGGAGTTTGCTAGAAGTTTGGCTAGACCCTGGGGAGCCAATTGAGCAAGTTCCTGATAGCTTGGTAATGGCAGGCTATCAGGTAGAACAAATTGCAGATTGCGCTGGTTATTTTTCCTTGTTAGTACGCCGTCCTGCGATCGCCCAATGACAGGAGAAGTTAATTTTGCTACTGGACAGTTACTCGGTACGGTTCTAGCTGTACAGGCAAATTTTTATCAAGTACAGCTGGATTTAGGGGACAAGGAGGAAAAATCAGATGAAAATTTCAGTGCCTCCCCCTATCCCTCCATGCTGCTCTGTACCCGCAGAACACGCTTGAAAAAAATTGGGCAACAGGTAATGGTAGGCGATCGCGTCGTTATTGAAGAACCCGATTGGGCTGGGGGACGTGGGGCGATCGCTGATGTTTTACCTCGTCAAACTGAGTTAGACCGTCCACCAATTGCTAATGCCAACCAACTTTTGCTGGTATTTGCTGTTGCCGATCCGCCTTTGGAACCCTATCAGTTAAGTCGCTTTTTGGTGAAAGGGGAATCTACTAATCTAGATGTGCTGTTATGCCTGAACAAAAGTGATTTAGTTTCACCACAGATGCAACAGGAGATTAGCGATCGCCTGGTTGGGTGGGGATATCAGCCAATATTTATTAGTGTAAAAAATGGTATAAATATTGGCTATTTATCTGAATATTTAAATAATAAAATTACTGTAATTGCTGGCCCATCGGGAGTTGGTAAATCAAGTTTAATTAATTTACTAGTGCCCAATGTTAATTTGCGTGTCGGTGAAGTTTCGGGTAAATTAGCTCGTGGTCGCCACACTACCCGCCACGTAGAGTTATTTGAATTGCCCACTCAAGGATTACTGGCTGATACTCCCGGTTTTAACCAACCTGACCTTGATTGTACTCCCGAAGAATTAGTTCATTACTTCCCCGAAGCCAGAGCGAGGTTAGCTACAGGTAGCTGTCGGTTTAGTGATTGTTTGCATCGAGAAGAACCTGATTGCGCCGTGCGGGGAGATTGGGAACGCTATCCACATTATTTGGAATTTTTGTCTGATGCGATCGCCTATCAAACTCAGCGTCAACAACAAGCAGATCCTGAATCAACACTGAAGTTGAAAACTAAAGGCAAAGGTCAGGCTCAATACGAACCAAAATTAGAGAGTAAAAAATATCGTCGTGTGGCTCGTAAGACACAACTGCAAGCGTTACAGGATTTATACCAAGACAGTGAAGAATGAAGCGCCTAAACGCGCAATACCTTGCCTATAAAGGCTTTAGCATATTTTAATGACGGTCATATTAACATGAGAAAACCTACAAAGTAAAGACTTTGTAGGCAAGATTTACATTATAGGATAGCTTTATCGTAACACTTGCCTAATGCAACTACTTGCTTGATAGGAAAATTATACGAACTTGATCTAATCGATAAACTTTTTAAATTAATGCGTAAATAGCTTTAAAGCTATACAGTTTTATTTTAATTGTCAATTCTCATCAAACCATAAAATTTATTTATTAATTGTCAAACTAAAGTCTTACAGGTGATAAAACATATCAGTATTTGGCGCTAAGAGAGTCTGGCATCTTGAAGACTCAATATGCTTTGATGCAGGCAATATTTAATATGTATTTAGTAGTTTGACCTGAGGGCTAGAACTTGTAATTCTCAGTGAGAATTGTTCATTCCACATTATTAGGATTTGGCGGAATGAGACAGGAACCGAACAGTCTCTCGCCACTACACAACATAATTTGTGGTAGAGATAGCGATTATTTTGTTGTGCAACGATATTTTCTAGAGAAAAAATCATTAATTAATGTCACAACTCCAATAAAGTCTTAAAATATTGTTAATTTCTGCTAAACCCCTCGACCTTCAATTTCCACGTACCACCCCAGAATAATTATGGCTATAGGCTACGTCGCGCTTGTTCTCCACGCACATCTACCCTTCGTTCGTCACCCAGAAAGTGATTATGTGTTGGAGGAAGAATGGCTATATGAAGCCATTACTGAAACTTATATTCCCTTATTGAAAGTATTTGAAGGACTAAAGCGAGACGGTATCGACTTTAAAATCACGATGAGCATGACACCACCTTTGGTATCAATGCTCCGCGATCCCTTGTTACAAGAACGTTATGATGCACACTTAGCCCAACTAGAAGAACTGATCGAACTAGAAGCGGAGCGTAATATTCATAATGGACATTTGAAGTATTTAGCAGAACATTACGCTACTGAGTTTAATGAAGCGCGTCAGATATGGGAACGCTATAAGGGTGATTTGGTAACTGCTTTTAAGGAGTACCAAGATACAAATAACCTGGAAATTATTACTTGTGGTGCTACCCACGGCTATTTCCCACTTATGAAAATGTATCCACAGGCTGTGTGGGCACAAATTCAAGTAGCTTGTGAACACTATGAGGAAACCTTTGGTAAACCACCAAGAGGCATTTGGTTGCCTGAGTGTGCTTACTATGAAGGTGTCGAACGGATGCTGGCAGATGCAGGGTTGCGCTACTTCCTCACCGATGGTCATGGTATTCTTTATGCCCGTCCCCGCCCTCGGTTTGGCACCTATGCCCCCATCTTTACCGAAACTGGTGTGGCTGCTTTTGGACGCGATCACGAATCTTCTCAACAGGTATGGTCTTCTGAGGTGGGCTATCCTGGTGCAGCAGAATACCGCGAGTTTTACAAAGATTTGGGCTGGGAAGCAGAATATGAGTATATTAAGCCCTACATCATGCCCAACGGACAGAGGAAAAATACGGGCATCAAGTATCACAAAATTACTGGACGTGGGTTAGGTCTTTCCGATAAAGCCCTTTATGACCCCTACTGGGCGAGAGAAAAAGCAGCAGAACATGCCGCTAACTTTATGTATAATCGGGAACGGCAAGCTGAACATTTACATGGGATCATGCAGCGTCCGCCGATTATTGTTTCGCCCTATGATGCAGAGTTATTTGGACATTGGTGGTATGAAGGCCCCTGGTTTATTGATTACTTGTTCCGTAAATCATGGTATGACCAAAAAACCTATGCCATGACGCACTTAGCAGATTATTTACGCGAACAGCCGACTCAACAAGTTTGTCGTCCTTCACAGTCGAGTTGGGGTTACAAAGGATTCCATGAATATTGGTTAAATGATACCAATGCATGGATTTATCCCCATTTGCACAAAGCGGCGGAACGGATGATTGAAATTTCGCACTTGGAACCAGAAGATGAATTGCAGTGGAAAGCTTTAAACCAAGCAGCGCGGGAATTATTATTAGCACAATCTTCCGACTGGGCATTTATCATGCGGACAGGAACAATGGTTCCTTATGCGGTGAGAAGAACGCGATCGCACTTGATGCGCTTCAATAAAATTTACGATGATGTAAAAATTGGCAAAGTTGATAGCGGTTGGTTAGAAAAAGTCGAATTGATGGATAATATCTTTCCGAGTATCAACTATCGCGTTTATCGTCCGTTGTAATTAGGGATTGGGGATTGGGGACTGGGGACTGGGGACTGGGGACTGGGAATTTTATTCTGAACGGGTGGTGAGCCGCCCGTTAGATGTTTCCAAATAAATATATATAAAATTAGGGTGGGCATTGCCTATCCTAATTTTTTTTGGTGAAGTGTTCGAGCGATCGCTGTAATTTTCTCAATTACCCATTACCCATTACTCATTACTCATTACTCATTACTCATTACTCATTACTCATTACTCATTACTCATTACTCATTACTCATTACTCATTACTCATTACTCATTACCCATTCCCCATTCCCTCCTTATCTGAAAAATTGCTGAGAAAATCGTGAAAACTAAATCGGAAATTCCATTAAATTTCTCAGCCAAGCTTTAGGTGTTCATAACTTAAGGGTTGCTACGTACCGTGATACTGAAAGCAGTTCACAAGGCAGCAACTCATAAACTTATGCAGCAAGCGTCTCAAGCTACAGTCATCTTGGGTGGTGGCTTCGCTGGATTGTTTACAGCTTTACACCTTAGCCAGCGAAAATATACACATCAGGTAATTTTAATTGAACAGCGCGATCGCTTCAGTTTTAAACCGTTGTTGTATGAACTACTCAGCGGTGAACTGCATAGCGCCCAAGTTTACCCTCGCTACAAAGAACTGCTAGCAAGTAGTAGTGTCACTTTTGTGCAAGATACGGTGAAATCAATTGATTTAGAGCAAAGCCGAGTAACTCTAACATCAAGTAGGATTTTTAACTACAGAAACTTAGTATTAGCACTTGGTAGCAAAACAACCTACTTTAATACTCCCGGTGCGGCAGAATATGCCATGCCTTTTACATCGGGAGAACAGGCGATCGCACTGAGAAAACACTTACGTCACCGTCTACATCAAGCAATTCAAACTTCAGATCCAGCACGGCGGCGGCTACTGCTGACTGTTGCTATTATCGGGGCGGGGCCTGCTGGTATTGAATTAGCTTGTACATTAGCAGATTTGTTGCCTATTTGGTACGACGAATTAGGCGGTGATGCGGCGGAAATTCGGGTGGTGTTAATTAACCGCAGTAAAGAAATTCTCAAAGGGGATGTAAATAGCCATTTGCGTTGTACAGCTCAACGTGCGCTGAAAGGGCGTATAATTCCCGTCGATTTTCTCTTTGATGCAGCTGTCAGCAAAATTCAAGCTGACAGTGTTGAGTATCAACAAAATAATAAAACGCAGATTTTGCAAGTGGGAACCATCGCTTGGACGGCGGGAACAACAGCTAATCCCTTGTTGATGAATTTACCAGTTGCAAATAATCGCGGGCGATTGCTGGTGACACCGACATTGCAACTTCCAGATTTTCCCGAAGTATTTGCCGCCGGAGACTGTGCTGCAGATAGCGATCAGCCTCAACCACCAACTGCACAAGTAGCTTATCAACAAGGAATTGCGATCGCGCAAAATATCCAGCATCAGCGCGAAGGAAAATCGCCTATTCCTGTAGAAATCAAGATGCGCGGGACTTTGATGAAACTGGGACTCAATGAAGGTGTGGCGAACTTGTTCAATAAAGTTCAAATTCCAGGACAACCCGGCCATCTAATTCGGGAAGCCACATACTTACAACTATTACCAAACGCTGCTCATAATCGCAAAATTACAACTGAGTGGCTTACCGATGAATTATTCCAGCGTCATCGTCCTGCTTCTTATATGCAACTAGGGCAAACGCCTTGGTTATCTGGGGTTGCAACCTTAGCTGCGGGAGTAATTTTCGCTACTCCCTTAGTATGGCGCGCTGCTCAACCTATGCAATTTCAGCAAAATCTGCATTGGACAGGGGTACCAACTCTACTCAATCAACTTGCACCCCCTCCTCAATAAGCTTTGCTCTCAGCCTTCTTTTCTGCGTGAAATCAACTTTATTTTATCTTCAGGAGTACATCAATGAGATACTTACTTAACCTGCGGACTGCTGTTAGCGTCAATCGCATTATCATGGGGCTTTTCTTTTTCGTTTCTGGGATTGCTAATTATCTCAACTTTAATGTTGCTAACGGTTTCTATCAAACTGTCATCACACAAAAACTACAAATAATTGGCCCAGGAATTCCTCCGGGATGGGAAGGGATAGGGCCGCTACCTTCATTAATTGCAATTCCTTATGCTTGGTTACTACCTTTAGCAGAAATTTTAGTAGGTGCATTATTTGCACTTAACTATTGGGTGCGGTGGACAGGTTTACTATTAATTCTCATGACTTTTAGTATCATTTTGGCATTTGGTATTATCCCCGCTGGTACTTTATTTCCTAATGGCGCAGAAAGTTTTAACAAAAATATTCTCTTCATGACATTGATTTGGATATGTATTGCCTACGATGCTTATGAGCAGAAAATGAGCCGCCGCCGCACTGAAGCAATGGCTAATTATGCTGTTAATAATGCGATGGATGATATGTGATGGGATGGGGAATGGGGAATGGGGAATGGGTAATTGGTAATTGGTAATTGGTTATCAGTTGAGTCTGTTCCAAGATTGCTAAAATTAAACTCTGAACAATTGGTGATTACTATTAAATAGTACATGTAGTTTGCCAAAAAAAATGTAATTTTTGCGTGACTAATCATTAATTACGAATTACGAATTACGAATTACGAATTAGTAATTTTTTCTCTCTTTTACTGGAATAAAATTCATGGCTACTGCACATTACGATGTCATCATTATTGGTACTGGTGCCGGTGGTGGTACACTTGCTTATCGTTTGGCTCCCACTGGTAAAAAAATTCTAATTCTGGAACGTGGTGCTTTTTTACCGCGTGAAAAAGCTAATTGGGACACGGTGGAAGTGGTGCAAAAAGACCGCTATCATACTAACGAAGTTTGGTATGACCAAAAAGGAAATGCGATTCATCCTGGCACAGGGTATTTTGTCGGTGGTAATACTAAAGTTTATGGTGGGGCGCTATTTCGTTGGCGTGAACAAGACTTTGAGCAAGTGATTCATAAGGGTGGAATTTCACCCGAATGGCCTTTAAAATATCGGGATTTTGCACCTTATTATATTGAAGCTGAAAAGCTTTATGAAGTACATGGTCAGCGAGGTTTAGATCCAACTGAACCAAATGCAACAGAAGATTATCCCTATCCTGCGATTCAACATGAACCACGGATTCAAGAAATACATGATTCGCTCAAAATAGAAGGCTATCATCCGTTTTATTTACCACTTGCTATTAAGCTAAATGAAGTTAATCGTCGTTTAAGTAATTGCATTCGTTGCAATACTTGTGATGGATTTCCTTGTTTAGTAGATGCGAAAGCTGATGCAGATGTTAATTGTGTGCGTCCAGCAGAAAAGTATGATAATGTCACCCTGATCACGAAAGCTAAGGTAAATCGATTACATACAAATTCTTCTGGGCGAGAAGTCAATGCTGTAGAAGCTGAAATTAACGGCGAAATTCACTTTTTCTCTAGTGATATTGTCGTTGTTGCTTGCGGTGCAATTAATTCTGCGGCTTTGTTGTTGCGTTCAGCTAACGATCAGCATCCCAATGGATTAGCGAATAGTTCCGATCAGGTGGGACGCAACTTCATGAAGCATCAAAATGGCGCGATTATTGGAGTCAGTTTAAAATCCAATCCTACGTCTTTTCAAAAAACCCTAGCAATTAATGATTTTTACTGGGGAGATGAAGATTATGATTATCCAATGGGTCATGTGCAATTACTAGGCAAAGTCAATGCTGATATGATTGCTCAAGAATCGCCATCGGTTTTAGGGCTATCATTTCGAGAACGACATACATTTGAAGCGATCGCAACTCATTCGGTAGACTGGTGGCTGACTGCTGAAGATTTACCCGATCCTAACAATCGCGTCACGCTGAGAAATGATTCTGTACAGTTAAATTACACCGAAAACAACACCGAAGCCTACAACCGACTACTCAACCGCTGGACGCAAGTACTAAAAATGATTGGTTGCGGTGAACGGATTATTCCCGCCTCCTTCTATTTCCGCAAAAAACTACCTTTGCAAGGCGTAGCGCACCAATGCGGTACTTGTCGCTTTGGTGAAGATCCCAAAACTTCCGTATTAGATATTAATTGCCGCACCCATGACATTGATAATTTATATGTAGTTGATGGTAGTTTCTTCCGTTCTAGTGCTGCTGTTAACCCGACTCTGACAATTATCGCCAATGCTTTACGCGTAGGCGATCGCTTAATCGAACGTCTGGCTTAGAGACTTGTAATTCTTAATTACGAATTACGAATTACGAATTACGAATTACCGATATCTTGTTTGCGCGATCGCCTGATGCCATGAGTCTAGTAAACTTAAGCGATGATCAGCGCTAATTTTCGGCTCAAACCATTGATCGGCTTGCCATTGCTGCAAAATTTCGGCTTCACTTTCCCAATAACCAATCGCTAAACCTGCTAAGTAAGCAGCACCCAAGGCTGTAGTTTCAGTAATTTTGGGACGCACAACGGGTACACCTAAAATATCTGCCTGAAATTGCATTAATAAATTATTGCGAGATGCACCGCCATCTACCCGCAATTCTCGCAGATGTAGCTGAGAATCTTGGCGCATCGCCTCTATCACATCAGCCGTTTGATAAGCTATGCTTTCTAAGGCTGCACGGGCAATATGGGCATTAGTTGAACCACGAGTTAAACCAGTAATCGTACCACGAGCGTAACTATCCCAATAAGGTGCGCCTAAACCGACGAATGCAGGTACAAAATAAACGCCACCAGTATCAGGAACGCTAGCTGCTAAGGCTTCAACATCTTCACTGTGCTTGATAATTTCCAATCCATCACGCAACCATTGCACAACTGCGCCAGCAATAAAGACGCTACCTTCTAAAGCGTAGTCAGTACGTCCATTGATGCGCCAGGCGATGGTTGTTAGTAACTTGTGCTTGGATAACATGGGCTGATTGCCTGTATTCAGCAGTATAAAGCAACCTGTGCCGTAAGTATTTTTCGCCATGCCAGATTGCAATGATGCTTGCCCAAATGTCGCTGCTTGTTGGTCTCCAGCAATGCCTGCAATGGGAATGCGGCTACCAAAAATCCCTTCAGATGTATATCCATATACTTCTGACGAACTCCGCACTTCTGGCAGCAGGGAACGGGGAATATTGAGAATGGACAGCAATTCCTCATCCCATTGCTGAGTATGAATATTGAATAACAACGTCCTGCAAGCATTAGTAACATCTGTGATGTGGAGTTCTCCCTGAGTGAGTTTCCACATTAACCAGCTATCGACAGTGCCAAATACTAGTTCTCCACGTTCGGCTTTTTCGCGGGCGTAAGGTACATTATCAAGTAACCATTTAACTTTAGTACCGCTAAAGTAAGCATCGATTACTAATCCTGTTTTTTGCTGGAATGTTGTTTCATATCCCGCTGCTTTCAGTTGATCGCAGTCAGCAGCAGTGCGACGATCCTGCCAAACGATCGCATTGTAAATCGGCTTACCTGTTTTACGATCCCAGACTATAGTAGTTTCTCGTTGATTGGTAATGCCAATAGCTGCAATATCACTGGCTTTAATACCAATGCGCGCTAAGGCTTCATTCGCCACACCAACTTGCGAAGACCAAATTTCATCAGCATCATGCTCTACCCAGCCAGGTTGCGGAAAGATTTGTGTAAACTCTTTCTGAGCAACCGTCAGCATATCGCCATCACGGTTAAATATAATAGAGCGCGAGCTAGTAGTACCTTGGTCAAACGCCAGAATATATTTAGTCATAGGATTAGCATGAATTGATTCATTCCCAGGTGAGTGAACTGCACAAAGCGCATCTCAAAATATAGCGCGATCGCACTCACCCTCAAGTTGTCAATTTTGAAACTTTTAAGTTATACCAATTCAAATAATGTTTGCGACACATCAATATATTCTAGATGGCACGGCACGCCGTGCCCCTACAATCTGTTGCATTCTTGGCGTTGCTGATTGATGGGATGATTTTTGTCTCACGCATTCGACGTTCGCGCAGCGTCTCGTAGAGAAGTCGTTCTCGCAGAGTAGGCGCAAAGGCAAGCCAGTGCGTTGGGCGGCTCTGCCGACTTGAAGCAACTGGCGCGCAAAGAATCGACTTTTAGCTTTTTCCAGAAGTCTGAATTCATCCCGCAAATATGCAACGCCGCATTCTTTTTTCCCATTGGTATTACTCAACAAAAAACCGAACAATAATTTTGGAGGGGGTTTGGGGGACGCAACCGTCACCCAATCGGGGGTTTGGGGGAGAATCCCCCAATTCTTCTGGCTTCTTGAATCAGTGATACAAAATCAAAAAATGTTCGCGACGCATCAATATATTCCAGAGGGCACGGCACGCCCATTGGTGTCAACTTAACGTGAAACCCGCTCTTGTGCAAGGTTTCGCCCTCACCCCCAACCCCTCTCCCGGCGGGAGAGGGGAGCAAGAGATTTAATTCCCCTTCTCCTGGGGGAGAAGGGGTTAGGGGATGAGGGCGCGAGGTATTTGTACAACGCCCGCCCTATATAGCTTTTAGCTTAAGTTGACACGTATGCGGCACGGCGTGCCCCTACAATCTGTCGCATTCTTTTTTCAAATTGGTCTTACTAGTTCGCCAAGTTTCCTTGGCGGGTAAAAGGTGAAGGGTTAAGGGTTAAAGGTTTTTATCCCTTACCCTTTTCCCTTTCCCCTTTTCCCATAACTTTTTCTGTACTAAGGTAGTAGACTGCACAATAGTCTTTAGATGAAAATACTATAAATCGACAGCCATAGTGTACTTAAGATGGAAGGGACAAATAAAGCTAATCCAGAAGGTTTTTGGCCGCTAAATTTTCTTAAAAAGCTGCTTATAGCTCATTGGCGTTCTTTATTAATCTTGTTAATAGGAGTTTATTTACCTTTTCAGCTGTTTGAACTTTTGGCAGTTAAGGTATGGCAGAATGCAGGCGGTTTTCCTTGGGATGTGCCGATATTGCTGGCAATTCATTCTCAAGCCATACCACAATTGGATGAGATCGCAGTCATCCTCACAAAGTGGGGGTCTTTTTGGACTGCATTACCCATATTTACTACAATCGCCATCGTCTTCTGGCAAAAGCGCCGATGGCGATCGCTAACTTATTTACTCACCACCGCATTCGGAAGTTTGATCATCAACCGCACTGCTAAAGAATTAATGCATCGAGTCCGTCCGCAACTATGGGTGTCTGGTGCGCCGGAATTTGATTATGCATTTCCCAGTGGTCATGCTATGACGAGTATGACTTTGGTAGTAGTTTTAGTAATTTTGAGCAAGGATAAACCCTGGCGCTGGTTAGTTATGCTTTTTGGCGGTTTATATGTCTTGGCGATCGCTTGGACAAGGCTTTATTTAGGGGTTCACTTCCCCAGCGATATTTTGGCAGGTTGGATGGTTGCGATCGCCTGGTCAATCGGAGTTAGTTTAATTATCAAACCTCACTTGAT
The DNA here is from genome assembly GCF_025677855.1 of Tolypothrix sp. PCC 7601. NCBI lineage: Bacteria > Bacillati > Cyanobacteriota > Cyanophyceae > Nostocales > Tolypothrichaceae > Tolypothrix > Tolypothrix sp. PCC 7601. The sequence goes on along the minus strand of NZ_CP064879.1, from coordinate 8,316,930 downwards.
TGCAGCTAACCCCTTAAATAATGTTCAACCTGTAGAAGAAACTTCTTTATTACCAAAGGAAAAACAAATTTTAGCAGAAGATTGATCAGCTGTTACGCATTGAGGGACTTCCAAGTAAAAAATATTCCATTGCTATTGTTTACTGTTGACAGTTGGCTGTTAACTGTGAACCGTCAACAGTCAACAGTCAAGGACTTGAACGGAATAATTGATTTTTTGGAGTTTCCTCAACTTGCATAGTTACTTATCAGGATTGTCCAGAGTCAAATATCCTTGACAACCCAAACAAGATGTAGGCGCAATATTCAGTCAGCATAGCAATTATGCTTACTAGAAAATTTAGATACTGTAAATCAGTGTTAATTTATACGATTTCGAGTTTTTAGAATGGTTATACTCGTTTCTAGGTTCTACCTGGGAATTACGAAGTGGCTTTGCCACTTCTTTTTATGTAAATGGTAGCCTAAAAAATAATTAAAAACAAAAATGCAAACCATAAATGTAAATGTAATTACGTTTATTTTTGCTCTTATAGATTCTTATCCAATACTTGGCGGTTAAGGGGAAAAGGGAAAGAAAAAACCTTTAACCCTTAACCTTTAACCTTTTCCCCAAAACCAATTTTGGTTTCTAGATGTGATGTAGGGTGCATTCAGGTAAATGCGATCGCCACTCAGCAGCATCCAACACCCTACAATACGTGAGAAAGTTTATTTTGCGGTATTGGCTAATAGCTAGTCATTAAAATCATCTCGCCATTTATCGCGATTGTCTCTCATTTCTGCATCACGGAGCGATCGCGCTGGTTGCCAAGTTCCCCAACACAGTGCAGTTTGCCTTTCTAGGTGGTTGACAAATTGCATAATTGGCTGATCTATTTTGAGTGGAGTTTTTAAATCAAACTTAATTGTCTCAAAAATTTTAGAATCATCGTTAAAAAAATCCTGACCCAAAATATTAACTAGCCATAGCATAAATCGATTGTACAACTTACCAAAAATTCCCTTACGTTTCTGTATCATTAATATCGTTCGCCCTTCAGCCTTTCCCCCGTCAAGCAGGCGTAAGGTAAACATGATATATAAGTGCAAAAAATCGGGGCCAATTGTAACTATGCTAGTGCTACCGTACCAATAGCAAATACTATAGGTAATGGCATTTTTGTAAAAAGGACGAATCAGCTTAATTAGCCAGGAATCTTCGTTACCTCTTGTAGTATTGCTAAAAGTAATCGCATTTTGATTGAGTTCTTCTTTTTCAAAGACTATTTCTATTGGTAGCTTGTGAACTGTATGGAAATGTTGAGTATCAATGGCATTAATTACCACCACATTAGGGTGACATTTAGCTACAAAGTGACAAACCATTGTCACATCACATTCCTTGTGTTCTAACTCAGGAATAAAAGGTAGAGGCTGTAGCGGAATTTCTCCAGTCCAAATCCAAATTATGCCGTATTTTTCGGCAGTAGGCCAAGCATTTAACTTTATAGAAAGCGGTGCGTCTAAACAAGGTATCTCAACACAAAATCCTTCACGATCAAACTTCCAATGGTGAAAAAAACAGCGCAATTCATTACCTTCAACTTTACCCTCAGCTAAATGAGCACCTAAATGAGGACAATAGGCATCAAAGGTAATTGCTTTTTTGTCTTTTCCTCGATAAATTACTAGTTCTCTGCCTAATAAAGTGATAGCTTTTACTTCACCTACCCGCAGATGATGAGAAGGAATTGCCCAATACCACCCCTCTACAAAACGTTCTGGGTTATTGAAATTTTTAGATTTACGCTTTGAGCTAACATTCTGCGAGTTAAAGTTCATTTTTAGATTTCACTGACAGTGAAGGTCTGCATTATATAGTTCCTAATTCGGCAGCTATAAAAATGTAATCAGAGTTACTCTCAGCATTTCCTCACAAAATAAACTTTCATTTTCATCAGCCTAGTGAATTACATATATTGCATTTTAGATACCAGCATTAAATGTTGATTTTTCTGGAATCCTATTCTTCAAGTTATTTGCAAAGTAGTTGCGTAAACTGCCAAAGAAAGCTGTGTCTGTTTTTTCCTACAAATTTCAGTAAACTCAATTTCTTCCTGAAACGAAAGAGAAAAAATTAATTTTTACTTAAGCAAAGTCTTGATATTTTAAGTATTATTACTCTACGATGCTTATGTTTAATTTTGGAATCCATGTAGGAGGCGTTATTAACGCATCCTACATAGATAATCAATGCCAATTAAATTAAAAATTTCTACTGATGTTTAATTTTGGAATCCATGTAGGAGGCGTTAGCGTAACGCATCTGTGTCAATGCTGATTTAGAGAAATGTTGTAGTAAATAATCTGCTATAAATGTGATGCATTCTTTTTGCTGAATTTCCCTAAGGGATTTCTATAAATTAAATTATTCAGTTAAGTAAGCGAAAGTCATAATTGTATTTTTCCTCCTCTGCTTCCTCTGCTTCCTCTGCTCCCATGCTCAAGGGAGCAATAGTATATTTTTTCAGTGGCAGCCCCTAATGTTATACATGGAACAAATCAACCGATTTAGCTATCCTTGAGTAGGAGCGATAATGTTTGATAATCTGCAAAAAATTCTCGTCAACATCACTGAAAAGTTATCAAAATTGTGTTAAGTCCTAAATATTACAGGCAAACTACATTTCGGGGTAAGCAATCCTATCTGAAAAACCGACTGTTTACTGCTGGGATGTTAGTGTTGGTTGTAATATCTCTCTCCAGTGGATTAGGCTACCGTTTTTATAATCAACCAAAACTGGATGTGGGAAAGGTAGCGCCTCAAACTCTCACCGCGCCTAATTCAGTCCATGTTGAAGATGTAAAAACGACAGCGGAAAAACGCCGAGAAGCGCGTAGTGGTGCATTGGCGGTGTGGGATGTCGATTCACAGGTGAATGAGCAAATTAAACAACATCTTGAGCAATTATTAGCAACAGGTGACCAAAGCCGCGATCAGTTGGGAAAATTTCCTATTATTAGAACTGCAATCTTGTCCACAGCCACGCAAACTTACTTGCGACAAGCACCAGAAACCCAATGGCAAACAGTATTGCAAACCTTGGAGAAAAATAGCAATCTGACTGGCTTAAATTCTGCTCAACAGCAAGCAGTCAAGAATTTGCGAAGTTATCGACAGTCTAACTCTTCTGTGGCTTTATCTCAAGTTTTAAAAGCGATCGCTCAAGCTCGTCAGCGCTATACTACCGCCCTCAATTCTCTGAGCGAAAATACCAGCGCTCAACCTCAAACCCTTTACGATGCTACTTTTTTGAATTTGTCTGATGCAGATTGGCAACAGGCTAAAATCCAAATGCATCAAACTTTAGAGCGGATGTTAGCACAGGGTATCTATCCAGGTTTATCTGCTCATAACTTGAACTCTGCGATCGCAATGCAGGTAAGTGTCTCTGTTCCCAAGACAGCGCAACCTTTAGCAAACCGATTGCTATCAACGGTAATTATTCCCAACCTAATTAAAGATATTGAGCAAACTAAGGTAATTGCAGAAAAAGCAGCACAAGCTGTAGAACCGACAATAGTCAGCATTCAAAAAGGTGAGGCGATTGTTAAGGCGGGAGAAAAAATTACTCAGGCTGATTTTGTACTATTAGACTACTTTCGCTTGAGCCAACGCAGCATCGACTGGCTGGAGCTAACGCGTTTCACAGCAATAGTAGGATTAGCAGTAGCTGTGTTTAGGTTAGTAGAAAGACGGTTTTATGCCAAGTTAAGAAGTAGCGATTATGCCTTAATCATTCTCCTCACGCTCAGTGCGCCGTTGCTGATATTTTTGACCAAATCATTTACAGGCTTACCAGCCATCGGTTTACTGCTGGGTAGCTTTTACGGTTCGGCAATTGGCGGTACTGTGATGGGGTTGCTAGGAATATTACTTTCAATTGGCACAGAACTGAGCTGGCATGATTTAATACCTAGCGCCACCAGTGGAATTCTGGGCGGATTAATGGCGGGACAATGGCGATTTCCGGGGAGAGAAGCACCACGAATGCGAGAGGAATTAGCTACCTTGGGAATTTTAATTGGGTTGACCCAGGGAGGTGTTTACTTATTAGTGAATACTGCGATCGCTCCTCTTTGGTATGCTGTTCTGGGTACAGCCATGCTCAATGGTTTGGCTGGGTTACTTTGGAGCATCTTAGCCCTAGGAATTAGCCCTTACCTAGAAACTGTATTTGATTTAGTCACACCAATTCGTTTAGCTGAATTGTCCAATCCCAATAGGCCTTTATTAAAACGCCTCGCCCATGAAACTCCAGGGACTTTTCAGCACACATTGTTTGTAGCCACCCTAGCAGAAGCAGCAGCCAGAGCATTACATTGTCATGTTGAACTGGTACGGGCTGGAGTTCTCTATCATGACATCGGGAAAATGCACGATCCCCTAGGGTTTATTGAAAACCAAATGGCAGGCCCGAATAAACATGATGCGATTAACGATCCCTGGAAAAGCGCGGAAATAATTAAAAAGCACGTGAGTGAAGGGTTGGTTATGGCTCGTCAGTATAAGCTACCTAGTGCTATTCAGGCTTTTATTCCCGAACACCAAGGCACGATTTTGATTGCATATTTCTACAATGAAGCCCAGAAACAACAGCAACATCATCCTGAAATAGTGTTGCACGAATCAGATTTTCGCTATGACGGCCCGATTCCCCAGTCAAAAGAAACGGGAATTGCCATGCTAGCTGACGCTTGTGAAGCCGCGTTGCGATCGCTCAAAGATGCAACCCCAGAAGCAGCACTAGCAATGGTCAACAAAATCCTGAAAGCACGTTGGCAGGATCATCAGTTGGTAGATTCAGGATTAACCAGGGAAGAAATGTCTCAAATTGCTTATATTTTTGTCCAGGTTTGGCAGCAATTTCATCACAAACGCATCCCTTATTCTAAATCCTAGACATACGCTAAGGATGCTACCGGCAATAATTCCACAGGTAAACAACTTTTTGAAAAAGTCGGGTATTTAAATATCGCCAAAGTAAGTGGCATTAATCATTGAGTTTAAAAAATATATAGTATTCCCTATTCTTTAAACTTATTTTATTTGAACAATAAATTGTTGATTATTTATATTATTTACCCACCAATTTGATGTTTGCTATAGACAATCTCATCTGTATGATTATTCCTTCCTGCTTTTAGCGCTGATAATTTGATTTTACTCTCCCCTGATCACAAAAGCTCCAAGAATGCGAGAATAAAGTGTGGGGTTGAGCGCCTGCAATCAATAGTCGAGTCTGATTAACTTATACAAATTAAATCTCAATTCTATAGTATGGTTATTGGCGTACCAATACAGTTCGGTTAAGGGGTAAAGGGAAAAGGGGAAAAGGATTGAATTCACCCTTACCCTTTTCCCTTTCCCCTTTTCCCAAATCACGAGGGAGATGCAAAATACTTATCCGAACCGTATTGAGTGCCGTACTGCTTTAATAAACAAAATATCTGTATTATGATGGTTGGTTTTGATTTGATATTCAAGATGCGATCGCTTAAATTTTTTCGCTTCAATATCCGGGAACTACTTGTGCGCGATCGTCGTGATTAATATCTATACATGACCAGTACTGGCGGTGATATTTGTGTTCACCAACTATTTTTCCCTAAAATTCACCTGGCTACTCTTGCTCACAATCTAGACCTTGGTGTAGTCTGAGGTTTTTATTATCCTTGAAAAAATCTTTGCTTAGTTGTCTCTATAGATACAATAACTATGCTATTCTAGTCAATTTCATATAGACATCAGGGCTATTAACCATCTAATATTGGCTGTTCATTACTGGAAAACTGTGCTGTTAATTGCCCAATTTTCAGCATAATAGTTCATCTTTACAAGAAAAGTTGATGATAGCTATACCATCCCATATACTATGCATTTTCGTCACTAAATGCCTATATACTAGACTAGACTTTGAACAAGTTGATATTTTTGTTAATTGTGATACCAGCAACTATTAATTTTTAGAGGAAATACTAGCAAAAATACATTTTTTAAGGTTTAGTAAAAACTAGATCCAGTATCATCAAACAACCGAAAACTTCATGTGGTGTGATAATCAAGAGAGGAGTGAAAACATGGATTTACGTCAAGACGCACTGCAAATCCTGAAGGAAACTAGTCGAACTTTTTATATACCAATTAGTATTTTACCATCGGGATTACAAGAAGCAGTAGCGTCAGCATACTTGTGTATGCGAGCTATTGATGAAATTGAAGATCATCCAGAACTGGATAACCAAACTAAAGCGCAGCTATTAAGAACAATTAGCTTGACATTACAAGCAGGCGTAGATGGCTTTGCGGTTGATGCCTTCTCCTCAGGATTTAGTGGTTACGAGAATACTTTAGCAGAAGTTACCCTCGGAATTAGAGAATGGTCAATATTAGCACCTGAATCGATCGCACCTCGAATTTGGGATGCAACCGCTGCAATGGCAGACCGGATGGCGTACTGGGCCGAACAAAATTGGCAGATTAAAACAGAATCGGATTTAGATCGTTACACATTTGGGGTTGCAGGGGCGGTGGGGTTACTATTATCAGATTTATGGGCTTGGTATGACAGCACAGAAACTAACCGCACTCAAGCTATAGGTTTTGGACGTGGCTTACAAGCAGTGAATATCCTACGTAATCACGCGGAAGATTTGAAACGGGGTGTAGACTTTTATCCTGAAGGTTGGACTGCCGCAAATATGCATGAATACGCACGCCGCAATTTAGCCTTGGCTGATGCTTACACTAAACACCTGCCACCCAGCCCTGCTTTAGACTTTTGCCAAATTCCCCTCACTTTGGCACATGGAACCCTGGATGCCTTAGCTAACGGTAAAGAAAAACTCAGCCGTCACGATGTTTTGGCACTCCTGAAGAAATTTATCGATGTGAATATGAAAGCTAGCTGATGAGGGACTGGGGACTGGGGGCAGGGGGATGAGGTAGATGAGGGGGATGAGGAAGATGAGGGAGATGAGGGAGATGAAGGGACAACGAGACAGGGAGAAATTACTCATTACCCATTACTCATTACTCATTGCCCAATGCCCCATGCCCCATGCCCAATGCCCAATGCCCAATGCCCCATGCCCAATTTCCATTACCCATTACCTTAACTAAGGAGAGCTATCAATGAAGAAAACTTTGTTCCTCAGTCCTCCTTCTTTTGATGGATTTGACGGTGGTGCAGGTTCGCGATATCAAGCTAAACGCGAAATTACTTCCTTTTGGTATCCCACATGGCTAGCGCAACCGGCGGCTTTAGTGCCGGGTAGTAAGCTTGTGGATGCGCCGCCGCATGGACAGACTGTGGAAGATGTGCTGAAAATCACTAAGGATTACGAATTGGTAATCATGCACACTAGTACACCTTCATTAGCTAATGATGTGAAGTGTGCTGAGGCCATTAAAGCCCAAAATCCAGATGTGCAGATTGGTTTTGTTGGGGCCCATGTGGCAGTATTGCCAGAGCAAACACTGCAGGATCATCCAGTTATTGATTTTGTTTGTCGCAATGAATTTGACTATACCTGCAAAGAACTAGCTGAGGGTCTACCTTGGGAAGACATTAAAGGTCTTAGCTATCGCGATAAATACTCTAATATCCGCCACAATGAGGAACGTCCATTAATTCATGACTGGGATGCTATGCCCAGTGTGCTTCCTACCTATGCCCGTGACTTAGATATTACCAAATACTTCATCGGCTACTTACTGCATCCTTACATTTCCTTCTACACTGGGCGCGGTTGTCCGGCAAAATGCACCTTCTGCCTTTGGCCGCAGACAATTGGCGGTCACCTCTACCGTCATAAAAGCCCAGAAGTTGTAGGACGGGAAATGGAAGAAGCTAAAGCCATCTTTGGTGACAAGGTGCGGGAGTATATGTTTGATGATGATACCTTTACCATCGACAAACATCGTGCGATCGCAATTAGCGAACACATGAAGCGGCTCAAACTCACTTGGAGTTGTAACGCTCGTGCCAATTTAGACTACGATACCCTAAAAACTCTGCGCGACAACGGTCTGCGCTTGCTGCTTGTTGGTTTTGAATCTGGTAACCAAGATATTCTCAACCGCATTAAAAAAGGCATCAAGCTGGAAGTGGCGCGGGAATTTATGAAAAACTGCCATAAGCTAGGGATCACTGTGCATGGCACTTTCATTATTGGTCTACCAATTGAAACTCAAGAAACAGTAGAAGAGACAATTCGCTTCGCTTGCGAACTCAGTCCCCATACAATTCAAGTCTCAATTGCTGCACCATATCCCGGTACAGAACTTTACGAACAAGCCCAAGCTAACGGTTGGTTTACTAACCAATCTTTGGTAGCTAACTCCGGTATTCAAACCTCAACATTGCAATATCCCACGCTTTCCAGTGAAGAAATCGAAGACGCAGTTGAGCGTATGTATCGGAAATTCTACTTCCGTCCCAAAGCAATTATCCCCATTGTCAAGGAAATGCTTACAGACCGCCAGATGATGGTACGTCGCCTGCGCGAAGGCGGAGAGTTCTTCTCCTACCTGAGAGAACGCCGTAATCAGCAGACTGCTGCACACGCGGGGGTTGGGGAGTAGGGATTGGGGAGATGAGGGGGATGAGGGGGATGAGGGGGATGAGGGAGAAATAACAAAAACCAATTACCAAATGACAAATGACAAATGACAAATGACAAATGACAAATGACAAATGACAAATGACAAATGACAAATGACAAATGACAAATGACCAATGACAAAAGCCCGCCATGTAATTATTAATGCTGATGACTTTGGCTTTTCTGCTGGGGTCAATCAAGCAATTATTCAAGCTTATGAACAGGGTGTATTAACTAGTACCAGTTTGATGGTAACTGGAGATGCTGCCGGAGATGCGATCGCTTGGGCAAGTAATCACCCTAATTTGGCTGTTGGTCTGCATTTAGTGCTGGTGTGCGGTCGGGCTGTTCTCCCACCCTCCCAAATTCCCCATTTGGTAAACTCTCAGGGTAATTTCTCCGATAGTCCTTTTCACGCTGGGTTACGCTATCAATTTAATTCTGCTGCTCGTGAGGAATTGCGGCAAGAAATCCGCGCCCAGTTAACAAAATTCCGCGACTCTGGGCTGACTCTTTCTCATGTGGATGGGCATTTACATTTACATACTCATCCCGTAGTAATGCGGATATTAGTGGAATTAGCCCAGGAATTTAATATTCGCGTCATCCGTTTGCCATCGGAAGAACTAGCAATGACTCTCAAGCTTGACCGCACTGGACTATTTAATAAATTAGTCTGGTCAGGGGTATTTGGCAGACTCCGCAGCTATGGTGAAAGTTTACTCAAAGCACACGGTATTAAATACGCCGATCGCGTTTATGGATTGCTGCAAACTGGAAATATGAGTGAGGAATACTTGCTAGGTCTAATTCCACAAATTCAAGCAGACTTAGTAGAGATTTATTCCCATCCCGCAGTCATTCAACCAGGCGAACCACTAAACGGCCCATCAGGAGCCGGTGAAGTAGAACTTGCAGCGTTATTGAGTAAGCAGGTGCGCCAAGCACTGACAGCTAGCGGTTTTGAATTAACTAACTACTACCAAATTTAAAATCTGCTTTGTTTCAGGTGTTTGGTGTTTGTCACTATTACCAATTACCCATTACCCATTCCCCATTACCCATTACCCATTACCCATTCCCCATTCCCTATTTCCCCCCTACAGCGTGTTTTTTCATATCGTCTAAATTACAGACTTCCAAAGCTCGAGAATGGGTTGATGCAAGCACAACGGGGGGAGCAACGCCAGCTTCTAGCGCTTCTTGCCAACGAGCCGCACATAAACACCAGCGATCGCCTGGCTGCAATCCGGGAAAATTAAATTGAGGAACAGGTGTGCTGAGGTCGTTTCCTTGAGATTTAGTAAATTCTAAAAATTCTGCTGTCATTTGAGCACATACAACGTGCATCCCAAAATCTTGACCCCCTGTATTGCACACCCCATCTCGGTAATAACCAGTCATCGGAGAAGTACAACAAATCTCCAGATTGGTTCCTAGTACGTTCTTCGCTTCTGCCATAAACACCTCAGCTTTAGTCAGTTCATCCTGTTATTAAACTAATACCAATTGAAGGGGCATGGGGCATGGGGCATTGGGCATTGGTAATTATCCATTAGTGTCAACTTAAGCTAAAAGCTATAGAGGGTGGGCGTTGTACAAATACCTCGCGCCCTCATCCCCTAACCCCTTCTCCCGCAGGAGAAGGGGAATTAAATCTCTTGCTCCCCTCTCCTGGTGGGAGAGGGGTTGGGGGTGAGGGCAAAAACCTTGCACAAGAGCGGGTTTCACATTAAGTTGACACAGGTGGTAATTATCTCTCCCCTTGTCTCCTATCCTGCAGGTTCGCCTTTAGGCATTCTCGTAGAGTAGCCGCAAAGCGTCTACATCCCCCTCATCTCCAAATAGAGGTTTTAATCTACACACTAAATGCATAAGCAATCGACATTCTCTAAAGATGTAGACTCTGCCATATAAGGAATAAATTGAATACTCTAAAGGCTTATCTCTTAAGGAATAGGTGATTTTGCACTTAATAATTACGTACTTTTACTGTAGCAACACAGTGTAACACCCGTGTAATCTGGAGCGCAATGTCTTTTCATTATCTCAACCATTGTGAAATCCATCCTACAGACCTATTTAGAACAAGAAATCTGGGTATTAATCAGAGATAAATGGTATTTCGCCACAGTTATCGGAGTTTGGGATGATTTGTTGTGGTTCAAGCACAGAACTTACAACAAAGAGACAGAGGAAGATACTCTGTGGGAAATGATTGTCAAAATCAGTGAAGTAATTGCGATTGATAAAGTTCAGTCTGTTGTTAGCAGAAAACCAGACGTATTTATTTCTCGTCTACTGGAAACTGATAAAAACATAACTAATCCTCAAGAGCATGAAAGCTAGCGCTTGATATGTTAAGAGGAAAGGGGTCATGGGGAAGGCGTAAAGACGATTTCGTAATTTCTCCCTTGTCTTCTAAATATGTAGGACTTACGCAAAAGTCACGGAATTACGTCATTACGAGCGTAGCGACGTAATCCCCTAAAACTATGGGATTGCTTCCCTACACTACGTTCCGGTCGCAATGACAAATTTTGCTTGCGTAAGTCCTGATATGAATAATCCGGAATTGATCAACTTAACTTGAAGTGTTAATTGTCTTTTTCATACCTTGTGTATGGCAACGCACCCAGGAATTCGTTTAGAATTTCTGGGTGCGCTTAGTAGGATTTGAAACATCCTATCCTAGGTTGTATTTTCCTGGCTGCTCAGAAAACTAGTTGAATAAAAATTAAGTAGTGTGAAATTAAGGAGGAATTAAATGGGACTGAGCGAAGAACTCTTGAACCCAAACAAAAAAGACTTGCTTGTAGATGACTGCTGCACGATGATCGAAAAACAGATCGCTTCAAAGTCAGGTTTAGGTGGTATGGCCCTCAAAACTGCCTTTGCTGCACTTAAGGGCGTTAAACCAGGATATATCCCTTACGTTGTTGAGCAGCTGCTACCACAGTGCTTCACAGCAATCGATCCCATCTGGAGTGAAGGCGTACAGAAGGGCGATCCGGTAGATTACTTGGTTGAAAGCCGCTCTCGCGCCGCTGATGCACTGCTAAGTGTTACAGATCAGAGGGTACAAAAGAGTACTCGCTCCATTGTTCGCGGGACTTATGACAAGTTTCGCGGTTCTGCCAAGCAATATGTTGAGGACGCAGTGCCGGATTTTGCTCAGGTTATAGGTAAGCACGCTCAAAACTAAGCAAATAATTAGTAATTCGTAGTTTGTAATTCGTAATTAAATTAACTACTGGCTTACCTAAATGGGATGGGGCATTGGTGTCAACTTAATGTGAAACTCGCTCTTGTGCAAGGTTTCGCCCTCACCCCCAGCCCCTCTCCCACAGGGAGAAGGGAGCAAGAGATTTAGTTCTCCTTCTCCTGGGGGAGAAGGGGTTAGGGGATGAGGGCGCGAGGTATTTGTACAACGCCCACCCTATATAGCTTTTAGCTTAAGGGATTTACAAGAAATAAATTATTCCATCTTGTGGGGCGGGCAAGATGCCCGCCACATAATCTGGGCGGACAAGATGTCCACCCCACAATAAATACTGGGATATTTTTTTATTTGGAAGTCCCTAAGTTGACACCAATGCCCAATGCCCCATGCCCCATGCCCCATGCCCCATGCCAATGCCCTATGCCCAAAAACACCATCTGAGCATATAGTGAGCACAAAGGTGAGCACTTTTGCCCGATTAACCCACCTACGCTAGAGACAGGAAAGAAATAGCGATAGGTAATTTATATGACTCAAACTTTAGAACGCCAAGCTGGTGGCTTATATGTTCAAACTCCCGATCAACAGCAAATTGCTTTTCCTTTAAAGCACACTGAAGTACAAGCGCAAGTAGCGGGTAATATCTCGCGGGTGGAAGTTACCCAAAGCTTTGAAAATCCCTTCACAACTACATTAGAAGCTGTTTATATATTTCCGTTACCTGATGAGGCTGCTGTTGATGATATGCTGATTCGCATTGGCGATCGCACTATTCAAGGCAGTATCAAAAAGCGCCAAGAAGCACAGCAAATCTACGAGCAAGCTAAACAACAAGGACGCACGGCTGGGCTGCTGGAACAAGAACGAGATAACATTTTTACTCAATCCCTCGCTAATATCAAACCCGGTGAGCAAATTGATGTGATTATTCGCTACACCGAAAGCCTAAAATTTACGGCGGGAAATTATGAGTTTGTCTTCCCAATGGTGGTAGGGCCACGTTACATTCCTGGGACAACCATTGAAGACAATACCCAAGGTGGCGGTTCTGCTGCTGCACCGATGTTGCAAAATCAAGATACTGACTTAGTACCAGATGCTTCGCGCTTGAATGCACCGATTTTACCTGCGGGTACTCGCTCTCGCCATGATATAAATGTCACGGTAGAAATTAATGCGGGGGTGGACATTCAGGATATTTCCTCACCTTCTCACCAAATCCAAATCGCCTATGAGGGACAACGAGTACAAGTCAAACTCGCGGGTGGAGATACAATTCCTAATAAAGACTTGATTTTACGCTACCAAGTAGCAGGTAAAAGCACTCAAACAACTGTACTCTCCCAAAATGACAAACGGGGTGGACACTTTGCCGTTTATTTAATTCCGGCTGTCCAGTATCGCCCAGAACAGATGGTTCCCAAAGATGTGGTGTTTCTGATTGACACCTCTGGTTCTCAAAGTGGCGCACCATTGATGCAATGTCAGGAATTAATGCGGCGTTTTATTAATGGGCTGAATCCTGACGACACTTTCAGCATTATTGATTTTTCTGATACCACTCAGCAACTTTCACCTGTTCCCCTCCCCAATACCCCGCAAAATCGCACCTTAGCGATTAATTACATCAATCAATTAAATGCAGGTGGCGGAACAGAAATGTTACGCGGGATTCGTGCGGTGTTGAACTTCCCCGTTACAGATCCTGGACGCTTGCGGAGTATTGTACTGCTGACTGATGGCTATATCGGCAACGAAAACCAAATTTTGGCAGAAGTGCAACGCCATCTCAAACCGGGAACCCGCCTTTACAGCTTTGGCGCAGGTAGTTCGGTGAATCGTTTCCTACTCAATCGCATTGCGGAATTAGGGCGGGGTATGGCGCGCGTGATTCGCCATGATGAACCAACTGATCAAGTAGTGGAAAAATTCTTCCGCCAGATTAACAATCCTGTCCTCGCCAACATTAACTTGCAATGGGAAGGCGATGGTACATCCCCAGTTATGTATCCTTCCACACCACCGGATTTATTTGCAGAACAGCCGTTAGTGCTATTTGGCTGCAAACCAGATAGTCGTGCAGGAAAATTGCATATTACTGGCATAGCTGCAGGTGGTACGCGCTACCAACACACCTTCCAACTGGATTTTACAGCCACAGGTAATCCTGCGATCGCACAACTTTGGGGTCGTTCCCGCATCAAAGATTTAATGAATCAGATGGTGAGTGGTGAAACCAAGCTAGGTGTAGAAGCTGTGACGGATACAGCCCTTACCTATCAACTGTTATCGCAATATACAGCCTTCGTTGCCGTCAGCGATGATGTGCGTGTTAATCCCAGCGAGGCTTCTGTTTCTGTGCAAGTACCTGTAGAAATGCCTGAAGGTATTAGCTATGAGGGCATATTTGGTAGTGCTGTACCAACTGCAATGGCTGCGCCTATGGTGGAAATGGTCTATTCCTCGCCTCAGCTATCTGCACCACCACCCAGCACTATTTCTCCCCCTGCATCCAGGGCAGAAATGCCACCAATGGCAAAACCATCTTTTGATGCGATGGATTCAGCCAAAGTAGAAAGGAAAAAGGCTAAAAAGGAAAGTAATTATCCAATCCCAGGCGGCGGAAATTTTGGGACTAGAGATGCAGAATTGGAAGAATTGGCAGGGAAACTCTCAGAAATTGCGCCTGTTTATCGTCCGCAAATTGTCAGCGTATCAGGATTGGATCAACAAATGATTTCTCTGCTTACTCAACATTTACAATCAATTCAGTTCTCTACAATTTTCAGTGGCAATTTAGTCTTTGATTTGCAAATCAGCAAAGGAAGGGTGAGACAGGTAGTGCTTGATGAGCAATTGTCTTCTTTAGAAGACCATGAAGTAATTGAAAAAATTAGGCGATCGCTCTTAACTTGGCGAATACCCCGAATTCTCACAACCACAGTCATTCTCACAATTCAAATGCAACAAGTCTAAAGTAGTTTTCATAGTAAGTCTGCGGGAAACTTCATCACCTTTTGGGTAGCCAGTAGGGTGCGTTACACTTCGTGATAACGCACCGTATTCTGGGCTTTGGTGCGTTGCGCTGCGCGACAACACACCCTACTGGCGTGGCAAGCCTTAAATGTTGCAATAATTTTTCTTGTGGGGTGGACATCTTGTCCGCCCCGGACGGGCAAGATGCCCATCCCACAAGAGTTTTTTTCATGCACTATTTTTGGCGTGTCAGTCCACTACGTGTATTTCAGAAATCAAATATGAGTCCTATATATCGTAATAAAGAATTGGTATTATGCTGTTTCTATCGGCTCAACAGGTGGTTTCTCTGTACCTGATTTGATGTGAGTGATAGTAGCCTTGCGGATGCGATCGCTCTTGGCGTTGGCGAAGCCATCACTCTTGAATACTCCACCAGCTTGCACATATTCAGCGCTTTCTTTTCCGTATCTGCCAGCAACAGACATCAGCATATTTTCACATAAAACACCAAGGTTTTTTCTAATACCAATTCAAATAATGTTTGCGACAGATAAATTCTTTGTAGGGGCACGGCATCCACAATCTTTTGGTATATCAAATATCTTACAGGTGCCGTGCCCCACCCATCTTTTTTCAAAACGGTATAACTTATCAATATCAGTTTTGGAGGCATCAACTACAGCCAAAGCAGTATTATGAGCGTTGATGAGTAGGTTGGGTTGACGTAAGGAAACCCAACACCGAAATATCGGTTAAGCATTTTGAAAGCAAAATTGGTTTTGGGGAAAAGGTGAAAGGTGAAAGGTTAAGGGTTCAAGGTTTTTTCTTCCCCTTTTCCCCTTAAGCGACAAGTATTGACACCTAGGCGTAGGTTGGGGAGCTACTGCGTTGACGGGTTTCCCGGCTTAAAGCAAGTGGCGTTTGAGGGACGAAACCTAACATTGTCACAACTTTGTTGGGTTGAACGGAGTGAAACCCGTTTGGTTGCAAGGTTTCGCCCTCACCCCCAGCCCCTCTCCCACAGGGCGAGGGGAGCAAGAGATTTAGTTCCCCTTCTCCTGCGGGAGAAGGGGTTAGGGGATGAGGGCGCGAGGTACAGCCTCTTAATGCAAAAAATTGGCTCGTTGGTTGTGAATGAGATCTGGTTGTGAACGAAGGAGCGCTCATTGATAGACAACCCGATCACGTTGGTCATGAAGGAACCGATGTTCTCTATGGATGAGCGTTCATTGATAGACAACCCGATCACGTTGGTTGTGAAGGAACCGATGTTCTCTATGGATGAGCGCTCATTGATAGACAACCCGATCACGTTGGTTATGAAGGAACCGATGTTCTCTATGGATGAGGTAATTTTGGGAAAGAAGGCTGATTTGGCGTAGATGCTGCATCGCTTGGTGGTAGAAATCGCCTACTATTCTCTAGAAAAGACGGCATTTCGCCTTGGCAAAAACATAACTGTTAAAATCAGCATCATGAGCCAAAATGCGAAAAAACGCACCTAGTAGGAGAAAAATGCCAGCTATTGTTAAACTACAACTCTCTTTAGAAACTTTAGCAGAAGCAATATCTTCTCTTGATTTACAAGAAAAGCGTCAACTTCAAGAGCTAATTGAGCAACAGATTTTTGAAGCGGAAGAAGCATTGTATGAAGACGATGCAGAAACAGTCGCAGAAATTCAAGCGGTGCGTGCTGAGTATAGGGACGGCGAGTCATTAACTATCGATGAATATCTTGCTAACCGAGCGAATTAGAAAAGCGATCGCATTTTGTAGAGAAGCGATCGCTTTTTCTGGAGTAGTCAACCGCGATCGCATTTTGTCGAGCAGCGATCGCACTCTATACTTTGAGACTGGGAAGGCGATCAAATCCCCAAATCCCAACGCTGTAAGCCCAAAAATCCTACCTGCATCACAAAACCGTCAGAATGCGATCGCTAATTGTGGAAAATAACACGATGTTTGTCCATAGGGTGAACAATATCCATCAAAACCCAGATATGCTTGAGATTAGCTACTCTAAACTGAAAGCTAAAGTGTACGAAACCAAATTTCTATATAAATTCTCATGAACACCGCTAAACTTAGCACTGATGGCACTCACCAAGTTGTGATTTTGCCGGAAGATTTTCAACTCACTGGCACGGAAGTTTATATTAAAAAAATTGGTAATGCCATTATTCTCATTGCCAAAGATAACTCCTGGCAATCTCTCATTGAGAGTTTGGACAATTTCTCCGATGATTTCATGACTACTAGAGAGCAGCCACTAATAGACACCAGAGAGAGTTTGTAAATGCAATACCTGCTTGATACAAATATCTGCATTTATATCATCAAGCAAAAACCCCAAAAAGTGCTGGATAAATTTCAAACCTGAGCATTTCTGATGTGGGTATCTCCTCTATCACTGTGGCGGAACTTGAATATGGAGTAGCCAAGAGCCAACAGCAAGAGAAAAACCGCACCGCCCTGCTACAATTTTTGCTACCCCTAGAAATAGTTGATTTCAATCCAACAGCAGCAACGATTTACGGCAGCATTAGAAGCGATCTCGAAACTAGAGGAATCATTATTGGTGCAATGGATATGCTCATTGCTGCTCATGCTCTAAGTTTAGGAGTTATTCTTGTTACTAATAATCTAAGAGAATTTTCGCGCATTCCTGCGCTGTTATTAGAGAACTGGGTTGATTAGCTGTAAATAGATGATGTGTAACGAACTGATCGCTGTTAAATCACCGCCACCATCGCGCTACATCTACAATTGCACGGGCAATTTCTGCTGTTGCCACTTCGCCACCTAATGCAAAGATAACTGGAAACAATGCTCCGCCGACTTAAAGCAACTGGCGTGCAAAAATGCAAAGAAGAATTTGAAAATTACGACTTTTGCAAAAAGTCTATTATTGTGGGTTTTCTGCCGATATTTCTCCACAAAAGCAGCGTGAGCATCAGCAAGATTTAAAAATATTGCCAACAAAACCATTGCTTTGTTACTGGCTATGCAAGTATTTCTCATTGGCTTACAAGCTAAAACCCGTATTGACCAAGGTAACTCAACTCTTGAGACTTTAATCTGGATGATTCAACAGTATATTCCGGTTTTGGTTAAGGTTAAAAGGTTGGATGGGTAAGGGGGAAGGGGTAAGGGGTAAGGGGGAAAGATTGCACGGTAGGGGCACGGCACCGATCATTGGTGTAAACTTAAGCTAAAAGCTGTATATGGCGGGCGTTGTACAAATACCTCGCGCCCTCATCCCCTAACCCCTTCTCCCTGAGGGAGAAGGGGAATTAAATCTCTTGCTCCCCTCTCCTGCTGGGAGAGGGGCTGGGGGTGAGGGCAAAACCTTTGCACAAAGAGGGTTTCACGTTAAGTTGACACCAATGACACCGTAGGCTACCTGCACCCCCATCTCCCAGCACCATTTCTCCCCCTGCACCAAGAGCAGAAATGCCACCAATGGCAAAACCATCTTTTGATGTGATGGATTCAGCCAAAGTAGATTAGGTAAAAGGGTAAAAGGTAAAAAGGTGAAAGGGTAAATCCAAACCTTTCCCCCTTCCCCTTTTCCCCCCAGGCCTTGCATGATGATCGGAATTGATGAAAAAATTGATCCGCGAGTAGCCCAAGGGATACAAGAGGAAATCTGTGAAAGTTTTAGTTATTGGGAATGGGGGGCGCGAACACGCTCTGGCTTGGAAACTGCTGCAATCTAAGCAAATTGAGCAAGTTGTTTGTGTCCCTGGTAATGGGGGTACGGCGAGTATGACAGGTTGTCAAAACTTGCCTTTAGCTGTGGATGATTTTGATGGAATTAGCAAATTTGCACTGGAAAATGGCATAACTCTCGTGGTAGTGGGGCCAGAGGTGCCTTTAGCTAAGGGAATTACAGATTATCTCCAGGCAAAAGGATTGATGGTATTTGGCCCTGTTAAAGCTGGGGCGCAAATTGAAGCTAGTAAGGCTTGGGCAAAAGCTTTGATGCAAGAAGCGGGGATTCCCACAGCTAAAGCCGCAGTCTTTACAGAAGCCGCCGCCGCGAAATCCTATGTGAAGGCTCAAGGTGCGCCGATTGTGGTGAAAGCCGATGGCTTGGCGGCTGGTAAGGGTGTCATAGTGGCGGAAACGATAGAACAAGCCCACAATGCCATTGATACGATTTTCCAGGGGCAATTTGGCAGTGCTGGAGAATTTATAGTTATTGAAGAATGCTTGATTGGGCAAGAAGTTTCGGTTTTAGCCTTAACTGATGGCTTAACCATTCGCCCTTTACTGCCAGCACAGGATCATAAGCGGATTGGGGAAGGCGATACCGGAGAAAATACTGGTGGAATGGGAGCTTACGCCCCTGCACCAATCGCCACCCCAGAGTTAATGGCGCGAGTTCAACAAGAAGTTTTAGAAAGAGCGATCGCAGCTTTAAAAGCTAAAGGCATCGATTACCGAGGTGTACTTTACGCCGGGTTAATGATTTCACCCGATGGCGACTTTAAGGTTTTGGAATTTAACTGTCGCTTTGGCGATCCCGAAACCCAAGTAATTCTGCCACTTTTAGAAACGCCTTTAGAAGAATTGATTTTAGCTTGTGTACAGCAGCGTTTAGGCGAAATGCCCCCGATTGCTTGGAAACCAGGTGCAGCGGCTACCGTCGTGGCTGCGGCTGGCGGCTATCCCGGAGCGTATGAAAAAGGACAGGTAATTACTGGTACTGAGCAAACAACAACTGCCAATGTGACTGTGTTCCATGCAGGGACTAAGCTCAATGAACAGCAGCAAATAGTAACCGATGGCGGACGAGTATTAAATGTAACTGGTATTGGTGGGGATTTTGCAGAGGCGATCGCCCAAGCATACGTCGGCATTCAATCAATTCACTTTGAAGGAATGTATTACCGTAGAGATATTGGTCATAGAGTGCTGAGAAAGGCTGAAGTATGAAAAACTCCACCCACAAGGGGATGGAGTTTTAGGGCATGGGGCATGGGGCATGGGGCATGGCTAAGAGTTCCCAATGCCCAATGCCCAATGCCCCAAGTCGGCGGGCGGCTATCCCTCTTCACCCACAAGGGGATGGAGTTTCCCACCGACTTCCAATAAATGTTAAAGGATGAAGTCAATTCATCCTTAAAATCTCCCTAACTCTACATTTTGATCAAATTAACTGTTAATTTTTTAGTTGTTGGGGTTTATAAAACTACTAACAACTTTTATTTAAGATGCTGGCTCTTGTGAAGACAATCCGAGAAACGATCGCGAATTGGTGGTCAGATTTCACCCTCCAGACGAAGCTGTTAGCTGTTGCCACTTTGGTGGTTTCGTTAGTTATGAGTGGTCTGACCTTTTGGGCGGTGAATACAATTCAACAGGATGCGCGGATGAATGACACGCGCTTCGGTCGTGACTTGGGACTGCTGCTAGCTGCCAATGTCGCCCCTTTAGTGGCTGACCAAAATCTCACTGAAGTTGCCCAATTTTCCCAACGCTTCTACAGCAGCACCTCTAGTGTGCGCTATATGCTTTACGCTGATGAAACGGGGAATATCTTTTTTGGCATTCCTTTTTGGGAAGCGGAGGTGAAAAACTCCCTCACCATTGAACGGCGAATCCAACTGCCAGAAGATTACCCTGGGGAAGGGGACAAGCCAATGGTACGGCAACACATGACACCTGATGGTGCTGTAACTGATGTGTTTGTACCATTAATCGTCAATAAAAAATACTTGGGTGTATTGGCGATTGGCATTAACCCCAACCAAACTGCTGTCATCTCCACCAATTTCACCCGTGATGTTACCATTGCTGTTTTTATCACCATTTGGGTAATGGTAATTTTGGCAGGGGTAATTAATGCTTTAACAATTACCAAACCCATTAAAGAACTACTGGTAGGCGTGAAACAAATCGCCGCCGGAAACTTCAAGCAAAGAATTGACTTACCCCTAGGAGGTGAACTAGGAGAGTTAATTTTAAGCTTTAATGACATGGCACAGCGTCTAGAAAGCTATGAAGAACAAAATATTGAGGAACTAACGGCAGAAAAAGCCAAGTTAGAAACTCTAGTTTCTACCATTGCTGATGGTGCGGTGTTGATTGATAATAATATGCAGGTAATTTTAATCAACCCCACAGCACAACGCATTTTTGCCTGGGAAAATGAAGAGGTCGTAGGTAGCAATGTGTTATATCATTTGCCCTCGGCTGTGCAAATGGAAATTACCCGGCCTTTATATGAAATGGCTGCGGGTGAATGTGAAAGTGCTGAGTTTCGCATTGCGCTGAACGAACCCACAAAACGCACAATCAGAATTTTGCTGACTACAGTGTTAAATTTACAACGGGAAAGCATTAAAGGCATTGCCATTACAGTGCAAGATATCACCCGGGAAGTAGAACTTAACGAAGCGAAAAGTCAATTTATCAGCAACGTTTCTCACGAACTACGAACACCTTTATTTAACATCAAATCTTTTATCGAAACATTACATGACTACGGCGAAGACTTGAGTATAGAACAGCGCCAAGAGTTTTTACAAACAGTTAATCATGAAACCGATCGCCTAACACGCTTAGTCAACGATGTTTTAGATTTATCCAAATTAGAATCAGGTCGCGCCTACAATTTTGATGGCGTAGATTTATCGCAAGCAATTGAACAAACCTTACGAACTTATCAATTAAATGCCAAAGATAAAGGCATTGAATTAATTCAAGAAGTAGCCCCACAGTTACCCTTAGTGTTAGGTAATTATGATTTATTACTACAAGTATTAGCTAATTTAGTGGGTAATGCTCTCAAATTTACACCTGCTGGCGGTAAAGTAGCTATCCGCGCCTATCAATTAGATTTCATCCATACTTCTCACAATCAGCCGCTACCTGTGCGAATCGAAGTCTCTGATACTGGCATTGGCATTGATTCAGAAGACCAACAAGCGATTTTTGACCGCTTCTTCCGCGTAGAAAATCGCGTTCACACCCTTGAAGGTACAGGTTTAGGTCTTTCCATTGTCCGCAATATTATCGAAAGACATCGTAGCCAAGTGCATTTAGTTAGTGAAGTGGGAGTAGGTACAACTTTTTGGTTTGATTTAACAGTTGTGAATAATTCCTAATTCGTAAAATTCACCTCGATAAAAATTCGCTGCCCAGATCCCCGACTTTTTCAAAAAGTCGGGGATCTAAATCTTGCTTGATAATGCGTTGGTGCGTTGCGCTGCGCGACAACACACCCTACATTTACTTTTTACTTTTTACTTTTTACTTCTCACCCACTCCCTAAACTCTCGCATTCTGGCATTTTCTCCCTTTTGTGTGTCTAATTGCATAAATCTTGTGAGTTCTTTGATAGGAAATTTGCCGAAAGCTAAACTACTATCTGACTCTATGTAACCTGTATCAGTGAGAATATTTATAATTAATTTCCCGGCTTCATATCGCCAAACTTCGGGAACTTTTAATTCAGCATAAATTGCCATTTTATCAATCGAAGGATTTGTTATATCAATTTCAATTGCTAAATCTGGTGGTGGGTCATTCTCTAAATTAATATTCAATTTATTCCGAACTTTTATTTCATTTTGGATGTAAAAACATTCATCAGCTTCTTTTCCCACAGATTTTGGTTGTGAACGCCAGGTAGTAGATTTTAAACCTCTAATTTCCATCCCTAACTCTTCAGTTAGCACTGTGATTAACCGACCCAAATTCCAGGCATAGGTTTCATGTTCTGGTAGTGGTGTCATCAATTCCAATGTTCCCTGATAATAATTCATCCGCAGCTTGGGATATTCAGCAAATGCATCTAAAAGCTTCTCGTAGGTTTGCCAACTGACATCATAAAGAACAAGACGAGAACCTTCAATAGGTGCTGCTAGAGCTTGAGTCATAATTGCTGATGTAGCATTCGTTATGTCTATATTATCGCTGGGAGTTTTGATTTCAATTCGAGGTTCGCAATCCTACTGGTTTATTTTTCCGCCGCAAATCTTTTTTCCGTTTGCAGAAATTGCGGAACACCCATTAATTCCTGAAAATCTTTAAAAGTTACTAAATCTGGTAAATTTGCAGTTGTTCCTTGCGTTTTTAAATGCTGGAAACAAGCATTCATGACATGAGTAACAGCCATCAGTGCAGTGAGTGG
Organism: Tolypothrix sp. PCC 7601; assembly: GCF_025677855.1. NCBI lineage: Bacteria > Bacillati > Cyanobacteriota > Cyanophyceae > Nostocales > Tolypothrichaceae > Tolypothrix > Tolypothrix sp. PCC 7601. The sequence goes on along the minus strand of NZ_CP064879.1, from coordinate 8,293,937 downwards.
GAAAAAGACGATTTTGAAGCCTAATTGCTGTAACTGTGCAGTCGAAATTTCTGGAGTTTTACCACCTTCAACAATATTAGCTACCAGTGGCACATCAGGAAAAGCAGAGGCGATCGCTTTTAATTCTTCAACGGACTGGGGGGCTTCTACAAATAGTACATCAGCACCAGCAGCAATGTAAGCACGACCACGAGCGATCGCAGCTTCTAAACCCAGTGGCGCACGGGCATCTGTACGGGCAATAATTACTAAACCACTATCACCACGTGCTTCTACAGCAGCTCTAATTTTCCCAGCGTGTTCTTCCAGAGAAACTACTCGCTTACCTTCAAAATGACCGCACTTTTTCGGCCATTCCTGATCCTCTAGCAACACGCCAGCTAAACCCAACTGTACAGCATCCTTGATAGTACGCATCACATTTAAGGCGTTACCGTAGCCAGTATCTAAATCGGCTATGAGCGGTACAGTAATTGACTGAGCAATCCTCCCGACACTATAAAGCATTTCTGTAGCGGTGAGAAAACCATAGTCGGGTAAACCCAGTGTAGAAGCAGCAATGCCAAAGCCACTAGTAGCCACTACTTCAAAACCAGACTGTTGAGCCAACTTAGCACCCAGACAGTCGTAAACCCCAGGAATAACAATAATTTCAGGACTCGCTAATAACTCTCGCAGTTTTTGTGCAGCAGACATACAGCAATTTATGGGTGCAAAATACTCCTATTTGAGGATACAGCGAATGTTCACCATCAATCAATTTTAGATTGGGGATTTTAGATTTTAGATTGGATGTTTCAATGCAAAAAATGAAATCAAAATTAGTCAATTTATTACTAATTTAAAGATTATTTGCAATATATAAATTCTGCATAGGGATACAAAAATTTTGTGCCCTTATCCATTTTTAGATAACACAGTATTGGATTCTTATATTCCCTAATTCTTTTCCTACTTGTGAGTTCACGTAGTAGACTGACACAGCTAATTTGATGCAATAGCAAAAATTCATCGGCGTTTATCGGCACGGCAGTTGCTTCTCCCAAGGGGAGACGCTACGCGTAGCTTGCTTCCCCGTAGGGGTACAAGTCGGGGAACCGCAAGGGCGCACTGCCTTGTTTATCTGCGGTTAATTTAATCAAATCTAATGCCTCATTTTAGGCGTGTTAGTCCAGTAGTGGCGTGGCAAGGCTAAAATGTTGCAATAATTTTTCTTGTGGGGTGGACATCTTGTCCGCCCCGGACGGGCAAGATGCCCATCCCACAAGAGTTTTTTTCATGCACTATTTTTGGTGTGTTAGTCCAGTAGGATGCGTTACGCTATCGCTAACGCATCCACGCCCAAATCCAAAATTTGCATTAACCCCGAACTGGGAGGGAAATGAAAAACTCAGAGCCTTGTCCCAATTGGGACTCGACTTCTAGCCGACCACCATGTTTTTCGATGGCAATTTGACGGGCGATCGCTAAACCTAACCCCGTTCCTTTGCCAACCTCTTTTGTGGTAAATAAATGGTCAAAAATCTTAGATTTGACTGACTCATTCATGCCTTTACCGTTGTCGCTAATGCGAATTTCCACCGTATTTTGTGCCGCCAATAATGTAGTTTGAATTGTTATTTGTTGGGGATGGTTTTCTAACTCTTTTAAGGTTGCTTGCTGTGCCATTTCATCGAACATATCAATTGCATTGGCTAGAATGTTCATAAATACTTGGTTAAGCTGACCGGGGAAGCAATCAATTTCCGGGATATTACCGTAGTTGCGGATAACGTGAATGGCAGGACGATGTTCATTCGCTTTGAGTCGATACTTGAGAATTAACAGCGTACTATCTAACCCTTCGTGTAAGTTGGCTCTAACTTTATGTTCCGTATCAGCACGAGAGAAGGTACGTAGGCTAGTGCTAATGCTTTTGATGCGATCGGTCGCGCCTTTCATCGAGTCAATTAACTTTGGTAAGTCTTCCAACAGAAAATCCAGGTCAATCTCTTCAGCTAATTCAGCCACCAAATCGATAGGCGGCTGGTGCTGCTGATAGGTATTTAACAACTCACACAGGTCTTTGACATAATCTTTGGCATTGTTAATACTGCCGTTAAGAAAGCCGACTGGGTTATTAATTTCGTGAGCAACCCCTGCTACCAAGTTACCCAAAGTCGCCATTTTTTCGTTTTGTACAATCTGTAGCTGAGATTCTTCCAGCTGTTGAGCATAGGCTTGAGCTTGCTGATAGAGACGAGCATTCTCTAGGGAAATCGCAGCTTGGGCACAGAGCAGATTTAGTACTTCAACGCGATCGCGGGTAAAGGCTCCGGTTGCCAGGTTATTTTCCAAATAGACTATACCTAGCAACTTGCCTTGTTGCATGATGGGGCTACACAGCAGACTCTTGGGTTGCCAGTTTTGGATATAGGCATCACCAATAAATAGGGAATCTTGCGTGGCGTTGCTAATCACAGCAGCCTGCAAGCTGCGTTTGACTTTTGTTACTAGACTGACGGGCACTATACCACTATCAACAAGCGACTGCGCCGGATGCAAAATCTTCGTTTCGATTTGGTGCGATTCTGTAAGTGTGGCCCTAGCCTGAACCGTGAGATTTTGCCCCTCACTCAACATTAAAGTGCATTGGGTCGCACCTGAAGTTTGCATGACTGTTAGCAAGAGAGTGCCAATTAACTGCTCAAGCTCAATTTCACTAGAAAGAGTTTGAGAAGCTTTGAGGATGGCAACTAGATCCAGGGAATCAGAAAGACTGGTGGAGGAAGTACTAGTTGAGGTGACAGTTGCAGTGGCAAATAAGGTTTCGTCAATAGAGAGTGGTGTCTGTGCTTTTTGGAGGATGGGAGTCAGCAGTTGCGGATAACGAGTTTCCAAATCGGCGAGTTTGGCTTTCGCTCCCCAGCGCACATAGCTATAGTAGGCTTCAATCATGTAAGCTTGGGCGATCCGCTCTTTATGCCAATCGAGATAGAATTTGGCCGCTAGTTCATTGGCAAGGGCTGCTTCTTGAGGGTAGCTATTGGCTTTGGCATTTGCGATCGCCAAATCGTAAAATTCTATAGCTTCCTTTTGGTGATCAAGAACGCGATGTTTTTCCGCTTCCACTAAATGATATTTGTGCAAGTAGTTCATGGGAGCATAATCTGCCCATTCTTTTAACTTGGCTTGATTTTCTAGCATTCGCTGCCATCGCGGTTCTGACTCTGTCATCGATGCAGGTGGAGTAGCAAGCACGGTCAGAGAATCATAGAAATATAACAAAGGTTCAACAATATTTCCCATTCCCGCAGCTAAATATTGGCGGGTTTGAGCCGCATCATGTTCCGCTTTGGCAAAGTCTTGCAGCCAGTAATTCAAGGTGAAGCGATACAGATAAAAGTAGCAAAGTCGGTAAAAATCGACTTTAGCCTCAGCTAGGACTTGTTCTTCATAGGCATCTTGGCGTAAGGGAATTTCTGCCTCTGACTGACCCAAGAGAATTTGCGCTGCTTGCGAGTAAGCCAAAACACAGTTTGCTGCGGTGAATTGGTTGAGGTCGCATAACTGTTGGTAATAGGCACGAATTTGGGGTTCGAGTTCAGCAAGTGGTTGACCGCACCAATAGGCATTCAAGCAGTACAACTGAGCATCGTAGCCCAGAAATTCTAGATTGCCAGTTTCTAATGCGGCTTGATAACCTTCCAACAGAATAGGCAGCGTTTTTTGTAGATGAGTCGTCCAATGACCCACATATCCCCCCATTAACAAAGCTGTTGCTGGTCGGATATTTTTGGCATCTGGCTCTGAGGCCAGTTGGTATCCTAATTGCCCAAACTGAGGTACTTTGCTCATGTCTCCCCACAATATTCTCAGTTGGAAGGCGTAACCCGCATAGCAATAAGCCGAAACCGGACTATTGCCGAATTGAATCGATAATTTGACCTGTAACGCAACTATGAGGAAATAGAGCTTTGAGCCTGTCATGTAACAGACGGGTGTCAGCCGAGCCGCATTTTGCATAATCGCGAGCTGCTGGGCATCGGTCATTGGCGGCAGATCAATAAATGATTCAATGGCGCGATCGCTAATTAAGGCATCGATTTCCTGCTTCAGTAGCCGAATATCCTCTAGGGTTGGTTCGTCTGGCAGATTCACGCCCAACATTTGAAAGACCGATTGACCGATAGCGATCGCTTCTAAAAATTGATTGCGAGCGACTAATGCCTGGATTCTGACTTGGTAGACTTGCACCTGTTCTAGAGGCGTTTTTCCCCGCTCAATTACCGCTGCAATCCACCGATCCATCTGCTCAAAATCGCCAATCAAGAAAGCGACCTCGGCAGCTAAGTCATGCAGAGCTAGGGTCATTTCGTACTGCTGTTGCCAAGCCTCCCCTCCCAGCAGTTGCAGTCCCACGGAGGCATATTCACGGGCAGCTTGATAGGCGGTTGCAGCTCTGGCTTTGCGGCAAGCTGTGAGGTTGAGTTGGGCGAGTTCGTCCCGTTCCTGCTGTTTTCTCAGAAGTGTGGTGCCGTAATTTAACTGATTGACGATTTCAAAAATGCGCTCTTCTCTAGCGCCTGGGGAAACTTGTCGCAGCAACAATTGTCCAATCTGGTAGTGAGTGGTTTGTTTTTGCTCGTCAGGAATGAGGGAATAAGCAGCTTGCTGAACGCGATCGTGGAGGAAGCGATAGGAACAATTAAAGGTGATTGGCTGCTGGACTTCTGCCACCTTGAGTTCTGATGGCTGATAGAACTTATAGACATCGCTGATGGGCAAAATTACCCCTTCTTGCAAGGCTTTCCAGAGGTCGATCGCAGTATCTTCGGGCGATCGCTGATTGACTATCGCTAGGGTAGCCAAATCGAACTGAGCGCCAATGCAAGCCGCCAGTTTTAAAGCAGTCTGAGTGGCAACAGGTAATTTTTGTAACTGCAGGGCCATGAACTCGACAACATCATCAGTGAGTGCGAGTAACTTCACCGTTGCTAGGTCACACTGCCAATGTCCTGTGTGGGAATCAAAGGAAATATAGCCGTCCTCTTGCAGGGCTTTGAGAAATTGGGTGAGGAAGAAGGGATTACCCTTAGTTTTTTGATAGAGCAATTCCGTTAGCGGTTGAGCCAGTTCCAAAGAACAACTGAGTGTATCTGCCGTTAACTGATTGACATCGACTTGGCTGAGGGGTTTCAGGGTAAGGGTATGGATAAAAGTTTGAGCTTTTTTGACCTCGTCGAGCATCAACATCAAGGGGTGTGTCGGGAACACTTCGTTATCCCGATAGGCTCCAATCACGAACAGATAACCGCGATCGCGCTCTGTCAGCAGTAGCTTCAGCAAGTCCAGAGAAGCTGAATCAGCCCACTGCAAATCATCCAAAAAAATCACCAGTGGATGCTCTCTGGTGGTAAACACCGTGATGAACTTTTGGAATAGCAGATTGAAACGGTTCTGAGCAGCACTACCCGATAGTTCTGGTACGGAGGGTTGTGAGCCAATGACCTGTTCGAGTTCCGGAATCACCTCGATTAGCACCTGGCCATTGTCACCTACAGCTGCCAGAATCTTTGCTTTCCAATCTTGCAACTGTATGTCATCACTACTCAGTAGTTGACCCATCAAATCGCGGAAGGCTTGAACAAAGGCGCTAAAGGGCAGATTGCGGTTGAATTGGTCGTATTTACCTTTGATGAAATAGCCATGCCAACGCACAATCGGTTTATGGACTTCATTGACGACAGCGGTTTTACCAATGCCAGAAAAACCTGCCACTAACATCAGTTCCGAGGCTCCGTTAGCAACGCGGCCAAAAGCATCGAGCAAGGTTTGCACTTCTGGTTCTCGGCCGTAGAGTTTTTCAGGAATCAAAAAGCGATCGCTAATATCCCGTTCGCCTAACTCAAACCAAGCGAGTTTGCCTGCAAGATGATACTCTTCCTGGCATCTCAGCAGATCGTGCTTCAGCCCAATGGCACTTTGATAGCGGTCTTCTGCGTTCTTAGACATCAGTTTGCGAATGATTTCACTGAGCATGATCGGCAAATCTGAGTTGAGATCGCAGATAGAGAGGGGTTGCTTTGCTAGATGAGCATGAACCATTTCCATTGGCTCGTCTGCTGGGAATGGTAACTGTCCAGTCAGCAGTTCAAAAAAAGTAATTCCCAAGGAATAGAAATCACTGCGGTAGTCAATCCCCCGGTTCATCCGTCCGGTTTGTTCCGGTGAGATATAAGCGAGAGTGCCTTCTAAAACATTGGGATTTTGAATCTCTCTAGTTTCGCGGGTTAACAGAGAGGCAATACTAAAGTCAATCAGCTTAACCCTCTTTTGTCACTCTAGGCAGAGGAAAAGTAGAAATCAGGGTGAATCAGGGATATAAAAATTGAACTGGTGAGGCTATAAATAATAGATTGAAGTTTAAAAAAACCCAAAGCTAATTGAGGAATAGGAAAAACCGTTAACCAGGGATATATCAGATTAAATAAAGTAAAAGGTTGAATAATCAAACGAAGATTGTTAAGAATGTTCTTCCAGCCATTTCCATTATCCCACCAAGGATGTGAAACAAATTTTGACTCTCGTTGTGATGGAGACTGAAACAGTTGCTCCGAATGCAGACTAACCATTAAATAAGCACTGCAAATAATTTCCCACCATCGCTCAATATCTGGGTAGTGAGTCAGGCGAAAATCTGACCAACCTAATTCATTCTTACTTTGTTTTAACCCGTACTCGACCCAAGTTCTTAAACCGTAAAAATTTCCAACTTCTCTTGGCGTAATGTCTGGATATTTACTCATCACATACCAAGTAGTGTTATCAGGCAAATTTTCTGGATCTGTAGTAATTTGCCAATATCTAAGTTCTCCACGTTTTCCCGGAATAATTTCTCTAATAAATCGATTTTCCCGACTCAAGTCAGAGAATACCCTTTGAAACTTCTGCCACTTTAAATATTGAATATGTTGTCGTGGAAGTATTTCTACATAATGATTTGACCGAATCGCTACTATATAGTTCAAGTTTAGTTCATCTAATACAGATATGAAATTCTTACCACTCTCTCCATATAAGCTATCTGCAAGTACTAAGTTGAATTTAAAACCCATTGATTGTAGCTTTTTTATCAGTATTGCTGCTATTTCTGGTTTAGTGCGGTACTTATCTCCTGCCTGTAATCTTTCCCTGGGTTTATACACTTCAAACAGTAATGGAAATGTCATCCCACAGAAAACACCATATACTGTCACTGCCACAATTCCATTATCTGTTTTTCCCAAATTTCCTATATACTGCCGTTTCACATAATCTGTCTTGCTCCCTTTCTTTTTATCCCCTGTCTCATCAATAATTAAAATGATTGGTCTACCTTTTAGCACTTGTAAAATTAACTCTAACCTTAAGGTTCTTAACTTTTCTATATCCCAAGGTGATGTAGTTAGAAAATGATGCAACCCTTGCTGGTTATCTAATCCTACGATTTTTGCTATTTCTGGCAATGTTTTACGTTTTAGATCAGAAATGCAGCCTACATGGAGATATTTAAAAGCCTCGAAACTCCTAACATCTGGAAACAGACTTTTATACCACTGGCAATATTCGTCCACAAATTTGACTGTTGGTGCGGCTGGACGGGGCTGTACCATGCTCTGTGTCTTGGTTCTAGCATTTTTACCTTATTATACTACTGCCAGAGTGACAAAACAGGGTTAATCTGCCCCGTTGCTGGTTGAATCAGAATATTGGCTGGTTTAATGTCTTTGTGAATAATCCGTTGCTGATAGAGCTGGTGGAGGACATCCACAATTTGCAGGGCAATCGGCCAGAATTGTTCGACAGTCAGAGGGGAAGCCTGGATGTAATGACGTAGAGAGATGCCCCCGATATCTTCCATCACCAGAGCATAGCCATTAGTAGAGGGTTCTAGACTAAGCGGTTGAACAATGCCTGGGATGTGAATATTTTTAGCGATCGCATACTGATTGCGAAACTGCACTAATTCGCTGAAGCTAGGATAATCGTGTCGCAGTGTCTTAATCACCACCGGACTTTGCTGCAATCCTTGCACTCCTCGATAGACAGCAGTCCTAGAACCTAGATACAATTGCTCAACCAAGGTATAACCAGAAACTTTAGGAAATTGCTCTGCTAGAGAAGTCATAGGTTTAGGAAGAGTGTTTTGACTTCAACTAGGATTCCCTTCAGTTTTGGTTAGTTAACAGACAGACTAATAGTATAAATACTTAGATGATGGGAAACTTTCTATATAATCTTTTCTTAACCCTAAAATATCAGGCATTACAGCTACTCATGCCTGAACATAAATAAGTATTAAAACAAGTTTAGATTTGTAAAGTAGGTGCGTTACTCGTAAACAAATCTAATATTTACCATTCAAATTTGTATGAATTTACTGCATTAGAACCCTGATTGTCAGAATATCTATAGAAACTGAGGAAATTATGAGGATATCTAGAGTATTTCTTGCAAAAATCGTTTAATCTATAGACTAGAATTTATACACACATTTATAACCGGAGTATTAAAGCGGTTTGTAGTCTGGTTGATAATAATTGATACGTAGCAACGGCAATTTTTCCATCTCAGGACTCTATACTGAGTGTTTTTCTTGCTCCTTATAGGCTGTTTTTTAACTCAGCACTCAGCACTCAGCACTTTTCATCTCCCAGCCCTCAAAACCTGTTCAGCCGTCAGTTTTAAATTGGGGAAGGTTAGAGAAACGATAGTCTGATTGCCTCGAAACTGCTGAATTTCATACTCTCCATTGAATAGCGTACAAATAGAGAGGGTAGGTTGTTTAGGTTTTCCAATGTGTCGAGTACCACCACTACCTGCGTAGTCTGCAATCCAATATTCGGGAATTCCTAAAACCGCGTAGTCTTCAACCTTACGGGCATAATCATTTTGCCAATTGCTACTAACAACTTCTGCCACAAATTTAATCGAACTACCCAGAGTCAGAATCGATTGGTCAGACCAAAGCGGTTCTTTAGTTAGTTCATCTCTATCGACAACTGCAACATCAGGTCGAAACGCTGTCATACCAATATTAGCAGGGCGTAATAGTCCTCGCTGAAGGACAAACCAAGGTAAGCCTGTCGCATCGATCTGCACACAGATTTTTGCGGTAATAAAGGCTGCAACCTCTTCATGCAGACCTGTTGGTTCCAAGTCAAACACCTCTCCATCGATCAGTTCATAGCGGTTATTGCCACCATAACGGGCAATAAACTCGTCAAAGCTGAGTGGCTTCTGTTGTATTGGTTGGTTGATCGCAGTGGTCATAGGTCAATTTAGGAACTACCAACTAAAAAAATATGCCATCACTGTGTAGGTAGGAGGCAGATAAGACCAAAACGAAGAGCAAAAACTCTATTCCGTCGGCTCCACTGTGTTTTTAGCTGGCTGGCTACTACGCGATGCTTCTAATTTCTGCCGAATTGCTGCCTGAATCTTTGCGTCAAAATCAGGATCGCTTGGGCTGGCAATGAGGGATTTTGGACGCTGAGTGAACCTGTCCAAATACGCCTGAAAAGCAGCTTGATCTTGGCGGTTTGATAGAAAGTACTGTTTTAATTCGGCATCACTCATGGCATCAAAATTTACTTGACTCATCAGAACACCTCACCATTCGGTACAATTTCAAACTCAAGGTCTTCACCATACCCAGCTAATACATACACATTGAGAGTCCTCTGATCAATACAAACTAGATGAATCGGTTGCAGCATTATATACGTCAACTGATAGCTAACACGATATAAACTCTCTAGTTGTGCAGCAGTAGGCATTTCGGTCACTTACTCCACCTAATGCCCATTGTAACAGGCGGCTTGATGAGAACTAGAGATGCTAATGCCTGTCGTGAGGAACTTGTACAAAATGTTAACTTTTCCAACATTAACTTAATCAAAATTGAACTTGAGATAAGTTCAGTAAAAAATGGAAATGTCCCTTTGCATATATATGTAGGTGTCTAAAAGTTCCTCGAAGCAGCTAAAGCAATCCGGCGCAAAGAAATCTAAACATCAACGACGAACTCAAAAGCGCTTGATTAAAACTTTATTTCAGAACGCCCATGATGCGATCGCTCTCATTGACGATCGCTTATGTTTCGTAGATATGAATATTGCTGCTTGTGATTTACTTGGTCTACCACGTCAGCAACTTAAAGGGCAAGCTTTATCTAATTTCATTACTGCAGAATTTACTCGTCAACCCAAGTCTGTGGGTTTTCCATCAGGAAAATCATTAATGGGGGAGCTGTTAGTTGTATCTGCTGCTCAAACCCCACGAGAGATGGAATATACTTTAACACCTAACGTCCTGCCCCACTGTCATCTACTGTTATTGCGAGATATTAGTCAACGCCGAGAATCAATGCAGGCGGAATTAAGACAGCAACAGCAGCGAGTGGAACTGTTTTCGGAAGTGACGCTCAAAATTCGCCAGTCGTTGCAGCTCAAGGAAATTCTGCATACCACTGTGACAGAAGTGCAGCGGATTCTCCAAGCCGATCGCGTGCTAATTTATCATGTATTGCCTGATGGTACAGGCAAAACCATCAGCGAATCAGTGTTACCAGACTATCCCACACTCATGGATCTGGAATTTCCCCAAGAAGTTTTTCCCCAGGAATATCAACAACTATATGCCCAAGGAAGAGTCAGAGCGATCGCAGATGTACATGATCCAACCGCAGGATTAGCAGAATGTTTGGTGGAATTTGTCGATCAATTCCATATCAAAGCCAAATTAATTGTACCGATTGTGCAAAACCTCAATGCCAACTCCCAGAATCAGCTGTGGGGTTTGTTAATCGCCCACCAATGCGACAGCGTTCGCCAATGGGTGGATTTTGAGTTGGAATTAATGCAGCAATTAGCGGATCAAATCAGTATTGCTTTATCTCAAGCTCAACTATTAGGAAGATTAGAAGAGGTTGTAGCAGCGCGCACCGCCGAATTGCAAGAGGAAATTAATGTGCGGATGCAAGCGGAAGCAGCATTGCGACAGAGTGAAGAACAATTGCGATTGATTACCAATGCCTTACCAGTACTGATCGCTTATGTAGACGAGCAACAGCAATATCGCTTTAATAATCAAGCATATCAAGATTGGCTGGGACAATCGCCTCAAAAAATTTATGGTTCCCATCTGCGTCAGGTTTGGGGAGAAGATTGCTACCAAAGAATGGAAGTTTATGTAAAAACCGCTTTATCTGGGCAAGCGGTCAACTATGAAAATGATATTGTTTTAAGAGATGGGAGTTGGCGAGCGGTTGATGTGACTTACATCCCGCATTTAGATGACGAAAACATGGTCAAGGGATTTTTCGCACTGAGTAGCGATATTAGCGATCGCAAAGCTATTGAACGGATGAAAGATGAATTCATTTCTATCATTAGCCACGAACTGCGGACTCCCCTAACTTCCTTGCACAGTGCCTTGAAAATTTTGGCTACAGGGCGATTAGGTACTCTCTCGACTGAAGGACAACAAATGCTAGGAATTGCTGATGACAGTACTGAACGCTTAGTGCGTTTAGTCAACAACGTCCTCGATTTACAGCGAATTGAGTCTGGCAAAGTCATTATGGAGTGCCAAGCCTGTAATGCTGCTAATTTGATGATCCAAGCAGCAGAGGCCATGCAAGCAATGGCACAGCAGCAAGAAGTAACTCTAGTCAAACAACCACAAGATATTTCTGTGTGGGCAGATGCCGATTATATCTTGCAAGCCTTGACAAATTTACTTAGTAATGCAATTAAATTTTCATCACCAGGGGGGACTGTTTGGCTAACAGTAGAACAAGAAAAAAACTCCTCAAACAACCCCAAAGAAGTGGTGTTTCGGGTGCGGGACGAAGGACAAGGCATTCCGGCTGACCAACTCGAAAGGATCTTTGAAAGGTTTCAACAAGTAGATTCGTCAGATTCCCGCAAAAAAGGTGGTACTGGTTTAGGGCTGACTATCTGTCGCAAAATTATTGAACAACACAACGGCAGAATTTGGGCTGAGAGTACTCCAGGGTGTGGAAGCACTTTTGCCTTCACATTACCTACCCTTGAGTACGCCAATATCCAATGAGGGGGGAGCTATGCAGACCAAGCGGATTTTAATTATTGATGACGAAGAAACCATCCAAACTGTTGTGCAATTTGGTATCAAGATGGCTGCTGGATGGGAAGTTTTCACTGCTAGTTCTGGTTTTGAAGGCATCCAAGCTGCCCAAACGGCAAAACCGGATGCAATTTTGTTGGATGTGATGATGCCAGATATGGATGGTATTGCTACCTTTAAAGAACTCCAGTCTCATTCCGAAACAGAACAAATTCCGGTGATTTTGTTAACTGCCAAAGCCCAAACAGCAGAAAAGCGCCAATTTAATGATTTGGGAGTTAGCGGTGTCATTACCAAACCCTTTAATTCCCTGGATCTACCAGAGCAAATAAGTAGAATTCTCCATTGGTAGCCGAAATACCTTAGCGAAATTGTTTTAATTGCTCAATCAAATGTTCAAAATAAGGGGCAACCATTGCTTGCTGCTCTGGTTCTACTCGCTTTAAACTGGCAGTTTTAATGCCTTCTAGCCCCACAACCATTGCATCTAAAGGTACTTGCAATTCTTGATACAAGAGTTGCATATAGCGCAATCCTTCAGAGCTTGTATAGTCGGTATGCTGACCAGCAATACCGTAAGTAATACAGCGTAAGAAGTGCCAAAAATCACGCCAGCAGGCATCGGCCCTGACTGCGGGGTAGAGTCCACCACCAGGTTGGGTAATGTTGGGGAATGTAGCTAATACCTGGCTTCTGGCTTCATCGACAATTTCATGGACGCGATCGCGTAACTCCTTACTTACGGGAATAAGTGCTGTATTTGCCGATCCCAGTTGCTGAATCTGCTGCAAATCTTCATCAGTAAGATACCGTCCTTGGTCGTCAGCCGCCTGGAATAGCTCAATAGCCTCTGCTGAATGGGTATTTTGCCAAGTAGCAAAACTGACAATCCTGGCTTTTTTAATCAGTTCTCGAACTTTTTCACTTAATTGTGCCTGAGTCACTTCGCTTCGCTCCGAATTCAAAATTCAAAATTCAAAATTAATTGTTCTCATAACGAAGTTTAGGGCTTGTATCCTTGTGGTTTTCGGTTATTTTCAAAAGTATTAATTGATTGAAAAGAACTCTTGCCCCTTTTTAAACTTCTAGCAGGGTTGTGGCAAATAGCCTCACAAGTGAGCTATTAGTAAAACTTTAGCGGTAACTTGTTGCGAAACTCAACAGGCCAAGTATGAACAATTCCGAAGACTACATAGTTAATAACCTAGATTTCTATAGAAATCATCATGGTCAGCAGCTTTATTATCGCTGGGAGGGAGAAGTCTTTTGGCAAGAGACAGGCGAACATCAACGGGAGAAATTATTCTCGATTATTGGGATGAATGCAACTAAAGTTTTCATTCGTCCCGATTCTGAGTTGGGCCAGGTGGGTTATCGGATCAATCGAGAGTTGGGTTTGTTTTGCGATCCGCAGACCCAAGAAATCCTGCATACATGGCAACCCAGTTCGACTCGTCCGGCTGTAGCGATTGTACATATTGCCAATCGCATAGTGCAGGGGGCTGTGCGACCGAAAACGACGGTCATCCCCCAAGGACAAGATTATGTTACCTCTGTTGTAGAAATTCCCCTCACCTATCCTCATCCATTAGCAGCAGATCCTCAATATCGAGATTATTGTCCCGGTGAAACCTTTAATGGCACAGAATATTTCACCAGCCACATTGCCCGACCAGGGGTGAAGAATCTGCCTCCAGCGACCTGGGCAAGAGATTGTCCTTGGTTACCTTGGATGAAACTGGGCTATGGTCATCCTGCGCGCTTACGATTTGAGACCACAACGACTCGGGTTGAATCCTTTGAACAACTACATCCCAACCTGATTAAACTAATTCGCGCACAAGTGCCAATATATGAATTTACTCCTGACCAGAGTAACGAAGCAAATATGACCAGTACACTGTACTTTAAGCAGCATTTTGACGCTTACCTCAAAGGAGAACGCTTTCCCATTCCTGAACGGGTTTGAGAACGGTTTGAAACTTTAAGCTTTTGCAGGCATAGGAAAGAATGCCAATGCCCAATGCCCAATGCCCAATGCCCAATGCAATTTTCTCTAACTTAATTTCAGTGTGTCAATTCTATGGATCTCAGTCAAATCGAAACCAATCTGCAAAACCCTGATTTTCAATACCGCCTCAAGGCAATATCTGCCCTGCAAGATTATCCGGCTGATATCGCTGTTCCTTTACTTAACCGCCATATCCAAGATCCAGAGTTTTTGGTGCGAACCTTTGTTGCGAGGGAGTTGGGTAAGCAAAAAACCTCAGAATCTTTTGCTGCTCTGTTGCAAATTATCAAGTTTGATAACACTCCCAATGTCCGCGCCGAAGCGTCTAATTCTCTATCCTTATTTGGCCAAATTTCTGCCTCTCATTTAGTACAAACATTTTTACGAGACGATCACTGGTTGGTACGTCGCAGTATTTTGGCAGCCTTAGTAGAAATGGATTGCCCGGAAGAAGTTCTAGAAGTGTGTATGCTAGGGCTAGAAAGTGACGATGCCGCAGTCCAAGAAGCATCTGTAGATGGGCTGGGGTGGTTAGCGAATTCTCGTCAATCTGGAGCCGCTTTGTCTCAACTCCTGAACCTGAAAAATTCTGAGTATGAATATATCCGGGTACGAGTTGCCTATGCCCTCAAGCATTTTAATACTCCTCAAGCCAAGGAAGCCCTCGCACAACTGAGACAAGATGCCGATCACCGGGTGGTAGGGGCGGCAATGGAAAATCTAATCTCTTGATGTTTGTTTAGTATATATGCACAGAGGAAAGTCAGTTTAAGACCTAACTTTCCTTTGAGCGAGACGGTAGAGACCAACTTTTAATTTCACCGATAGTTACTGGCATAATCAGTGCCACATCAATGGTAAAGCAAAAAACTTTGCGTCCTCGACGACTGCTTTCTGGATCAGAAAACTCCAGCCTGATGTCCCAACAATCGCTATTGAGGCGACAGAACGGACTTTTTTCAACCGTAATTATATCGAGTTGACGACCTTGAGCGATCGCCTGGGCAAAAGTGGCAGCCGCTTGGAAAATATTGGTAGCCGCAAAGTTAAGGGCGCGATCGCGGGATGTGTTTCCTATGTTGCGTAAATCGTTGTAAACTCGGTGGAGGAAATTGCTCAAAGCCTGACGCACTAGGGGAGCTTGGGCTTCGTCCACCCGACGAGCAATAGCTGCCATCGCTGCATCAACCAGAGTATTAACTTTCCAACCGTACATTCCTCGCACATTATGTACTTTCACCACAGGTAAAACTTGACCGGAGAAAAGTTCCACTGTGCGGTTAGTTAGTTTAGCTGGAATACTAACTCGCTCAACAAAATCATTGCTGCTTTCTGGCTCAAGTTGTCCTGCCAACATCAACAAAAACATCTCGTATATCTGGGACGAAAACGCCCCTGTTGGCTCTAGTGCATAGATTATGTCTCCATCCAAGCTCAAAGTCCAGATGAGAGAACGGCTGTCATCAGGATGGCGATCGAGGTGTTCGACCATCTGCCGCGGATCGTAAGGGTCTGGTGGTACAATTACACCGTTAACTTCCGGCGCAAACATCGTTTGTTGGAATGTATCACGGCGGGTTTCGTCTCCAAAGTCGTAACCGATAGTCCCCAAAGCATAAACATTACCAGAGTAGGCGGCGCTAGCTTCCACTGTGTTTGTGTCTGCCGGAATTGCGGCGGCGGTGACGGATGTCTCGTTTGATGTGGTAAGGACGGCTAATTGCACAACTGGGTTGGCGACTGTCGGGGTAATGCTTGCCGGGGTAACTGTAGCGGTAGGCATAGCATATCCAGCGTGTTCCGTGCGGATTACTTGGTCGCCTGCAAAGGAAATAGTGACGGAGGGTTGCCCAAACAGCACCTTCATTGCACCAGGAATATTGACAAAACCACGTAAGCAGCGTTCTGGTTCTTCTACAACCTCTGGGTTACAGGGAATCGCAGTATTGAGTAGTGCCGTGCGGACTGCTTCAGCATCAACTGGTTTACCCTGCTGCAGTTGCAAACTCATCAGTAATGCGGATATTCCGGTCATGACAGGAGCTGCCATACTTGTTCCTGTTAGGCGTACTGGTTTTTCAGTATAGGGTTGCGCCCCCAAGACATCTTCACCAGGAGCTAGGATACCTTCCTTTGCATTATTGCCTCCCCAGTTGCTAAAGTGGCATGGTGTTCCATCAACTTTGGCAGATCCGACCGCCAAAGTTCCTGATAGTACGGCAGGCATACACCAGCATTCACCTAAATTGTTTCCTGTTGGCGAGACGATCAAGACATTGTTTTCTTGACATTTTTTAATCGCCTGCACCAGCATTTCTTCCCCTTCACCGGTTTGGGTGGGGCGACAAAAACCACAGTGGATAATATTTGCACCCAACTCTAAAGCTAACTCGAAGCCACGAGCTAGGTTGAGGGGTGACAGAACATCGTCATAATTTCCAACAACTAGGGCATCTTGCGGTATGTTTATTACCCGGCAATTGGGAGCAATGCCAAAAACTGGACTGTGTTCTTGCCCCACAATCGTACTCGTAACGTGACAGGCATGATCATTGAGTTCAACACGCTCCTTGTTTTCTCTTAAGGCAGCTTTGAGTGCATCTTCTTTCTCCTGACCCTTCAGCCCTTGATCACGAATTGCTTGGAAGGTAATGTAATCTTCTGCAGTGATCGCATCTGCTGGTTCGTGCCAGTAAGGAAAAACTTTGGAAACTTCAGCACCTTCAAAGCAGGATAATGTGTGGTCTGGGTCGCCGTCTAAAATTACAATCGTGATGCGGGGATCGCCAAGGGTTTGGTTATGGAGTTCTGCTAGTCCAGGGATGCGATCATCGAGGTCATGGGGGTGGAGTGCTACTGATTGTTTGATGGCAGAACTCTCAATTTCACTCGCTGAAACTGTTGCCAACTCGCTTTCTCCTTCAGCGACAATAGATGTATCTGGAGTTTGAGCGATCGCATGATCAGCCATCAAGTCAACAGCCTCAAGCTCAGTAGATTCCACTTTCACTGAGGTATTCACACCACTTTCCCCTAGCTCATCTGAAGCAATTTCTGCTACTAATCCAACAGACTCAAACTGATTTACTAATATTTCTGTGTCAATAGACTCAGATTCAGCCTCAACTCTACGCAGTTCAGCCTCACTTCCTGAGAAAGTCGCCTCAGTTAATTTTTCTGACTCATCAAACTCAATCGACTCTACCCTACTTGTTTCAATATAGTTATGACGACCATTGCAGCTACGACTGTGGAACAGCAAGTTATGAAAGTCCCAAAGTTGGAGGGAGGGGGGTTCGGGGTCAGATGTTAGAAAACCCGTGGACCATAGCAAGTTGAGGAACTGATAGGCGGTTTCTGCTCCCAAGTAGGGTGGTGGTGTTAATGTCGCTAGGGATTGAGGCTGGGCAAGCTGGGCTAGGATAGCACTTGCTCGCCATTCTAGCAGCTTGACTCGAAACTTCGAGAGGGGAGACTCCAATACCATTGTGCCTTCGTAGGGATGCTGGTAGGCAAAGCGGGAAAGGGTGACATAGGTTTGTGTCCAGTAGGGTTCGGTCAGATTTAATTGGGCGGATTCTACCATTGGGACTGCTACTGCCAAAGGCAACACAGCATAACTCAACCAGCCCCGCTCATCAAGTTGTTGTAGCATCCGCCCAAACTGTTCTCCTGTCGCCTGACCATCCAGTTCGATTAACCCTTGCACTAGTGATTCGGGGGTAATATTACCTGCTTTGAGGTGATTGAGAGCCATACCAATTCCGGGTGTTGTCGCCAGAGTGAACAAAGCGGTTGGATCAGACTCTACTGAGTGCAAAGTGCAGTAGTCTTCGGTAGTTGTCACTTGGACAAAGGGATTTAGGGAAACCGTGAAGGGGTGATGGTTCATAGTGATGGATAACTACAGAAAATGACTAAATAAGAGAGTTCATAGTGAGCGGGTATTTGAATCTGATATTTTAAGAAAATTCTCGTCTGTAGTAGAACCGCAAATTTTCAACATGGTGTGACTCTAAATCTTTCTGAGTCACACCCACACACGGTAAAGGCCCAGCACCTTGACTGCGGCAAAAGTCATAGATTCTCTGACCTAAACTTGTGAATAAAAAGTATTTCGGCATATCCTCGATATTGTTAAATCCGAAATATATAACTGCTTCAGTATTTGCTTTAGAAAAGCCTGCCATGAAAAGATCACAAGCTTCTAGCAAATAAAAAACTTTTTCAGAAAAATTTCTCTTAGCGTAAGACTTGAGATATATTCCCTGATTACCTACTAATTGCTGTTTTCCTCCTGGACAAGAGGTGTACAATTCCACTTCTGAACGACCATTCAGGAAAAAATCAAATCCAATCATGTAAGAGTCTTTGAGAAGAACTTGAATCAATTCAGGAGAATATTGGCTGCCATCAAGACCGATCGCAGTCATCACAAGTTCTTCAGTATCTTGATTTGGATCTATACCAATATGAATCTTGACACTAGAATCTTCAACATTGGGACGTAAATCAATTCCGGTTGTGTTCCAGAGAATTTTGTTAGAGTTAATATGCACAGCTAAAAATTGTTGGAGCAAATCACGATTGATTTGAATTCCTACCCGGCTTTCGACTTCATCTAAAAATTTTAGTGATTGCCCCAATGACTGGGGCCAAGCGTCTCTATAACAAATATTAATTCGTGCTGCAAATAACTGATTACTTTCCACTTTACACGAAAGTTCAACAACACATCGAGATCCTAAAGCTTGGGCTAGATTTTCCAGCAGAGGCAGAGGAAATTCAGGTTCTACATCAAATGCCTCTTGATGAGATCGCATAAACCGAAGCCGTCTTTCTTGCAAAATACTATGCTGAAATGCAGGAGTAAAAGTCATAAACTTACTTAGGAAAATACACTTAAATTCAATATTAATTTACTTCTATGCTTATAAAATATACATCTTTATAAATTCAGTTTTTTATATAGAATAAGGCTTGCAGCTTAATTATTTAGATAGAAATTTCTAATGATATTGAGTTGATCTTTATTCCAGGATATGAGGTGGATATAAGAGCAGAATACCGGATAAAGTCCGATGGCTGCCCACACATCCTGAACCTCATATCCATCAAAATCTAGTGTTATTTAGTCTCAATGCAAAGACAACTAAACACTATGCTATTGAAACACACTAGATTATTCATCACCATCATAGGAGCAGTAGCAGGGTGCAGTAGACGCATCTACTCCATCGTAGGAGCAGTAGCAGGGTGCAGTAGACGCGTCTACTCCATTGTAGGAGCAGTAGCAAGGTGCAGTAGAAGCATCTACTCCAGCACCACCAAGAGCTTCTTCAGAGAGTTCAGCCAAGTGGCTGGGGAGTTGACCGTTGGTGATCCGAATGACGGGCTTGCCCTGTTGGGGTAGAATGTTTTTCTTGTCCATGAGTAATGTCCTCATTATTGAGTTAATTTAGTGGGTTGACCCGTTCAGGTGGGTCAATCCTCTTCTTCAAGAGAAGAAGCCTAGAGGGGCGATATTGGGTATGTAGCGAAGTTGATCGCCCACAAACTTTAAAAAACTTAAAATGGCATCGGTGTGGGATTCATCTGATTTTCTGTGAGTGGTTCAGCTAACCATCCCAACTTCACCGGCACATCATAGAGCCGACCTGCACCAAACCGCGACCAAAAATGCCGCATTCCTGGTATGGTCACCTTGACCACATTCAAACCAATGTCTGGTCGGGTTTGATCTAAAACTAAGGTTTCTAAACCTGCACTTTGGGCAATCTCAACACAGGTCATAACATCGGTGTAAATGTCATTACTCCAAAGCTTGGGATAATCCTGGGCTGTCTTGAGAGGTTGTGTAGCATCAGGAATAAGATAGGGATGATCTGCCAATTTCGCCGTGAGTAACCAATCAGTAGCATCACTTTTTAGATTCTCATCTGTGACTTTATCCAATTCCAAACCTATTTGATTCACCTCTGTGAGAGTTCGCAAGATAGCAATAGTGGGGTCAAGGTGCGCGCCAAAGCCAAGAATCAGCCTTTCCGAATTTCCCGTTTTCCGATTCGACACCGCGACAAAAGCAGGAATCCCTAAGTCTGCTGTCAAATCCAGCACCCACAAATCACGATCATTTTGCCGATAATACTGCTGTAACTCAACAAAATACGGCTCATCAAAACTGCTTAAATCCACCTGGGGACGACGCAAGCGGTTGTACCACCACAACGCCACACTATCTCGCTCTACCAGTTCCAAAAACCCTTGTAATATTGCTTCTTCTAGGGTATTTCCTGCAGCGTTACCATTGGAATCTCCCCGACAGAAGGAATGGTCTTTGGGTAAAGGATAGTGGTAGTAGCATAAAGCTGTAGGTAGATATTTATGGGTTTGCTCCGTCAGTGACCATACTGGAGTCCAGTCAATAGCTTGGCTAGTATCAAACCTCTGGGGAATCCAATCGTGAGCCACCGTTGCTTGCTGGTTCAAACTTTCCCGATTGGCATATTGCTCATCACTAAAGCATAGAGATTTTTCTGGATGAATCGCTAAGTCTCCTAATTCCGCCAGGGTTGCCCGTTGACGAGGTTCGTCTCCCTGAAAGATACCAGAATAGCGTTCTATCGCTTCACACAAACCACTCGCCTTTGATTGGCTATCCGTCTTACCTTTGCCAGAACTCTTGTGTTTTAGAGTATTGCGTAGACCTCGCAGAGATGTGGCACTACCAAAACTATGCCCCGCCCGGTATGTATGTACAAATGGATTAGCTGGGTCAGATATCCGCACCAATTCCGTTACCACTCCCGTGATTGGGCTAATCAAGTGCTGGTATTTCTGCACAGTGTTTTCTGGCGTAGTGGCACGATGACCACCATCATGGGTAAAGTTTTTGCGGCGTGATTCTAGTTTGAGTGGTTCAAATCCTCGCCGTTGCAAAATTTTTGGGTCGCCACAGGTTGGACATTGCTGACGCTTAATCAAGATATGATTTTTCAATTCCAGAATCGTCTGGTTGAAGGTAATAATCTTGCCGTCAAGGGTAGGGAAGCGGGCTGTTCCTGGTGCAATGCTATTGACATGTTGCTTAACAATCCACTTAGCAATCTCGGTAGCCGCAAACTGTAGACCTGTTTGCAGAGTAGATGGTAGGGTTGCTCGTGCTGTGGGCAAGCTGCCCAGCAGCTGTCCTGACTTTCCATTGCGTCCTTGCTGCGCCTGTTTTTGCCGCAACACCGATGACTCGACTTCGCGGTTGCCCCGTAGTCGGTGGGCAAGACAACTCCAACAACCCGTTTCTCCGGGAACAAACACTGGCCCCAGCCACAGTAAACTACCCACTGGCTTCACCAGCAACCAAGTTTGTTGACTTTTCAAGGCTTCCTGGTTAATAGTAGCTAGTTCTGGCTGCAAATAATCATCGGTTAAGACAATATTGATGGCTACAGATGAATCTGCATCTTGAGCGTTCTGTACAGTAATGCCTATATCTCTGAGGGCAGTGGTCAGAGCAGCAACAGTGACTTGGCTAATATTGTCACCTACGGCGGTCAGCTTGACTGACTGCTTTAGACCCTGTGCAGCAACGGGTGGTGCAATTCCTAACTCTGTCCAAAATGCCGCTACTTCCGGGGATAGATCCGGGGTTGCTTCAGTAAGATAACCTTTTTCCGCCAGACGGTCAAGCACATAGTCAATATATTCTGGTGGCACTTGCCCATCTAGCTGTTCAACAATCTGCTCAATGGTATGTTGACCATCCAATAGCGGCACAATTTGACAGTAAAGCTGTCCAGTGAGAGCATGATTGCCTTGCTCACCAAGCAGATACACTTGCTTTGGTTCGATCACCTCGACATGGAAGTGCGGCTTAATTTGCAGCAGGGTGTTGGATTGCATAGAGCGAACGGTCATTGATGAAGTGGACGATAATGAGGCTGGGATAAGAGGGAAGGACTTCCAAATAAAAAAATAACCAATCCAATCGCTAGGAGTAGCGAGGGAAGCAGAGGAAAAGAAAAAATTTGCTCAATATCTTCGCCCTTGCTGATTGAATAATTTAATTTCTGGAAGTCCTGGAGCAGAGGAGAAAAAGTAGACAAGGTAGGTTTTTACCTAAAGCTATCTTTTGGTTTCTGATTTCACTACTTCCTACTTCCTAATGATTAAGCCCAGATGCGACCCCGACGGTAAGATTTGCTTTGCTTATCAGGGGCTTTCGCTGTTTTTCTGGCGTATTCCCACCAGTAGGAATAATCTTGTAGCCCAGTTTGAGAGGTAGGCACATAAGATTTTTTCTCTTCAGGGGGGGGAGGAGTTTCGGCTGGTGGTGTTGTCTGTTTTTTAGCCATAGTTTCCGCAGTTTCGTTGAGTGGTTGGGGTATTGGGGTTAATCCCTGGGGTGTGGTAGGGGTAGAGAGGTTTGGCGATTTATGGGTAAAAATGACTGCTTCTAGTTTGAGGTAGTCGATCCGATGTGCGCCATCTCCTAGCGCAGTCACAGTAGTCAGGGTGAGGGTATGTTGCCCAGGGCTAAGGGCTGGTAAGGGAGTTTGGGTTTGGGTATATTTGCTTGACCCTGACCCCACAAGTTCGGTGACTGGTGCTCCATCTACCCATAGGGTGTCAACTTCTGAGCCGAAAAAGTTGTAAACAAGTGTAAGTTCCCCTGGTTTGTAGCTTTGGGTGAGCGTGAATTGAATATTCAGCTTTTCAGTGGCAAACAGTTCCTTACCTTTATGCTTAGGTTTGGTTTTGCGACCTGGCGCTACAAGTAATGAAGGTAGAGTCGGCTGGTTGATTGGGTCTGGATCTGACCCAATAATGTAAGTAAATTCACTGTGCCAGCTACCTTTCTGGGAAAATTCTTGACCACCCTTACCAAGCTGACCAATTTGCCAGAGGGTTTCAGTGGTTGGCGACATGGTGAATTAATAAAAGCTGCCCATACCAGCAAAACCGCCCCAGCCCTGGCTAGAGTGCATCACTTGGTTAAAACTGCGGTTAGCAAACGCTGCGGGGTCGTTATAGTTAGCAGCATGGAGTAGATCCATCCGAATACTTACTAAATCCTCTGGACTACCATTTTCCAGATCCACGCACAGTCCTGGCTGAATGAAATGAGGACGTTTGAGGGGGGGAGATAAAATCGGAAGCCGCATGGTTGGGATTCTCCGTATATATAAGGTAAAAAATTAGCTGTTTTGCTGAGAGTGCAGTTACAAAAAGCACTCTTACGCCAATTATATTGCCCTTTAATACGGTGAAGACCAAGAACGCACTTCGCCCAAGGTAACAGGAATCAAGTCACTGACATCAATTGTGAAGCGGAAAATCTTCTTGGCACGACGGCTGTTTTCTGGGTCGAAGAATTTCAATTTCACATCCCAACAATCACTATCTACACGACAGAAGGGACTTTTCTCTACGGTAATGCTGTCGAGTTCCATACCTACAGCTACAGCTTGACTGAAGGTTTGAGCTGCTTGGAAGGCGTTGGTGACGGCAAAGTTAAGGGCGCGGTCTTGAGATGTTGTTCCTAAGTTGCGGAGGTCGTAGTAAATGCGGTTGAGGAAGCCATCTAAGGTCTTACGGATGGTTTCTTCATCAGCTGCTCCAGTTTCAGCTTGCACTGCAGCTAGGGCGGCACTGACTAAGTTGTTAACTTTCCAACCATACAGACCGCGAGTGCTTTGGGGTTCAATTACAGGAACTACTTGACCAGAAAACAGTTTGACGGTGCGTCCGGTGAGGATACCAGGTATGCTGACGCGCTCAACATATTCGGCATCGCTTTCTGGTTGGATTTGACCTGCCAAGAGTTCGTGCAGGGCGCGGTAAGATTCAGCCGCAAAGGGGCCACTGGGGTCGATCGCATAAACTGGGGTAAGTTCTATATTCAGTGTCCAAATTAGCGATCGCGCTTCGGAAATATTATTGTCTAAGTAATCCACCATTTGACGCGCATCGTAGGGATTCGCTGGCACCATCACCCCACTGCCTAGATCAAAGGGAGGCATTAATTGCTTAAATGAGTCTCTACGAGCTTCTGTACCAAAGTCGTAACCCAGTGTTCCTAAGGCGTAGACTAGACGACCAAGATCGGCAAGTTCGCTAGGAGCTTGGCTAGGGGTGACGGAGTTAGCGGTGAAGTTAGGCATAGTTGATTGTTGGTTTACTGGGATGGGAAATGATTGGATTAATTCTTGTAAGTTGGGAGTATTGCTGGGGATAGACCCAACAGATCCAGAGCTAGTTGCAGGTTGCCCTGATGTGCTAGCCACTTCTGTGGTACTGCTTAAGCCACCACCACAACTACAACCAGCAGTTTCCACTGCCGACGCACCAACTGATGTGAATTCCTCAGACATCTTTCCTCCTTTTAATAACGTTATGGCTCCAGGAATATTCAGTTTACCTGCCAGACACCGTTTGTCCTCTTCTGTCAAGTCTGCATCGCAGGGTAAAGCACTCTGCAACAACAGTTGACGAATTTTATGGGGGTCAGGGGTTTCTCCCTGCTCTCGTTGAAGACTCAGCAGCATAGCTGCTACACCTGAGACAATAGGAGCAGCAAAGCTTGTACCACTGAGGCGCTGAGTACCACCACCAACTTTAGCTCCTGGGATATTCTCACCAGGAGCAAGAATACCTTGATTTTGATAGGTTTCACCCCAGTTGCTAAAATCCAGTGGTTTACCATTCGCATCCATCGCTCCCACCGCTAGTACAGAGGGTAAAGCAGCAGGCACATGCAAGCAATTGCAACCATTGTTACCAGCTGCAGCGACGAGTAAAACATTGTTCTCTTGGCACAGACGGACAGCATTTTGTAGCCACCCATCAGATTCGCCATATTCGGTCAGTTGACCTCCACTGATATTGATGACGTTTGCACCAGCATTGATGGCTTGTTCAATTCCCCGCGCTAAATCTAGTTGGGTAGCCCGACGGCGATCATCAGCGAAGACTGGCACAATTATCCCCTTGCATTGGGGTGCGATTCCCTCTACTGGACTGCCCGGTTGCCCAAAGATAATGCTGGCTACATGAGTACCATGAGCAGACATACTGCCATCAATCTGAGCATCTTCTTTAACCAAACTGGGCAAACACTTTAAGTCTGCGCCTTGGAAGCAAGAATGAGCTAGGTCAACAGGCCCATCCAAAATTGCTACGCAGATTTGGGAATCACCAAGGCTTTTTGCCCATAGTGCTTGCATTCCTGCTATTTCTCTGGGATCTGGCATTGAATTTGAGTAAAGGGGTAACAGGATAAGAGAGCGATCGCAATTTTCTCAGAACAAGGTCATCTCACTTTTTGGACTAGGTTCCCCAACCATAAAATCAATAATATCTTTACCATCCAGCAAGATAATTACTTGACTTTTAAATGTATGGTCACTCTCCTTTAAACGCGGAGTCGAACCTCGTCTCTTAATGGATTAGGTCTAAATGATTTCAATTAACAAGTTGCCAATCCTCCAACAAAATCAGGCAATAGAAACGTCTTTCCCTCATTTAATGGATTAGGTCTAAATGATTTCAATTAACAAGTTGCCAATCCTCCAACAAAATCAGGCAATAGAAACGTCTTTCCCTCATTTGATGGAGTAGGTCTTAATGATTTTAAGTAACGAGTTGCCAACACTACAACAAAATCAGGCAATAGAAACGTCTTTCCCTCATTTGATGGAGTAGGTCTCAATGATTTTAAGTAACAAGTTGCTAATATTGCCGCAAAATCAGGCAATAGAAAACGTCTTTTCCTCATTTGATGAAGTAGGTCTAAATGATTTCAATTCACAAGTCGCCAATCCTACAACACAATAAGGCAATAGAAACCGTCTTGCCCTCATTCCATTCACTAGGGGTAATCGTCTCTCCCTAGATGCGGATTGTGGGAATTTTTTTTTCAATTCAATCTACATACATCCAGCTTTAGGTCATGAAACAATCAGTTACCGAATCCAATCAATCGGCAATACTGAGTTATTTATTATATATTCTCCATCAATCAGATATAAACCTTGACGAGA
The DNA here is from genome assembly GCF_025677855.1 of Tolypothrix sp. PCC 7601. NCBI lineage: Bacteria > Bacillati > Cyanobacteriota > Cyanophyceae > Nostocales > Tolypothrichaceae > Tolypothrix > Tolypothrix sp. PCC 7601. Next base: position 8,267,756 of record NZ_CP064879.1, on the reverse strand, counting down.
CAAAGCTTGTATATCTTTTTTCAGAGAAGTTTATTAGCTCTTTGCAATACTTTCTTAAAGTAAAAGCGCTATTGCAACTATCCCAAGAATCACAAATAACATTGTTTCTTGGTAAATATATGCATTTATACTTTACCTCTATATGCGTGTTTTTCATGCAGATTGTGCTGAAAAACACAATTTTCTGCTTGTTGAATACAATCCTATTATTCAATAAAAAATTCAAGGACATTTAATATCAATTTACAATCATGCTTATAGCTTGATTTTATGGCATGAATACATGATAATAAACGATTACTCATTTTTCTGTACTTTCTCCTATTCGTGAGAGTTTAGAAGAAATGCAAATTGGTCAACAAGAGTAGGAAAAGAAAATCAATCCATTTTGGTGAGTACTTTCCGCAAGGCTTTGACCGTGCCGATTTTAGATTGCCGATTTTAGATTTTTTGGTTCATGCTCCGTCCCTAGTGGAGCCACTCTCGTGGGCGGGTTTCCCGACTTGAGCGGACTGCCGTGGGAACCCCCCTTCAGGTGAATCCTTCGGATACGCTACGCGAGCGCTAGTCGCCTGTAGAGGGAAACCCTCCCGCAGCGCTGGTCTCACCGCAACGCACTGGCTCCTCAGCACTTTCAAGTCAGCTATTCACGCCAGGTTTTGGCACAACCAAACATGAAAATCTGTCTTTCCCATGCCCCATGCCCCATGACGGCAGTTGCTCCACTTGGGGAGACCCCAAGACCGCACTGCCTCCCCAATGCCCCATGCCCATTTTCAAGCTAGAGGGCTAAATAAAAAACGACAACTCCATCGCCAGACGGAGAAGAAAACTATGCAATACTGCTCGGTTAAGGATTTTCAACTCGGAATTTGGTTTGGGGAAAAGGTGAAAGGGTAAGGGTTAAAGGTTTTTTCTTGTCCCTTTTCCCCTTAACCGACAAGTATTGGAAAACTATGTCTTTGAGTTGTACCTAACTCAGTAATGGCTACCTATAATTTATTCATGCTTTACAGCAACTCAATCGAAAAGTCTAGCAAAATTGTAGCAATTTTGACATTAATTAATATTAGGACTGGCAGAATTGGGAAAGAGCAAACTGTAACTCAGTATTTTTGTTTGCAACAGAGGAGAAATCAATGGCTGAAATTCCTACTGGCGGTCAAATGCTCTGGAAATTGGAAGGAGACGATCGCGCTTTGTACCTGCGGCATAATTCGTCAGAGCCTTGGCGGCCGTTTGAGGAATTTCCGCAGTATGTTCTACCTGACCCCCAAGGATTTTCTAAAGGTATTGCTACCTTTCTCGCTTTGCTGAAAAAGGATTGGACAGCGATTAAATCATAAGAAGGGAACAGGGAACAGGGAACGGGGAACAGGAGATAGGTTTGAATTGTTTGTTCTCTTTGTTCCCATCATCAAAATTTCATACAGATATACTTTCCAGACTGGCGCGTGTGGTACGACGGGTTAAAGCATGAGGTGTATCTAGCTCTTGTGCAGGTTGACTAAGGAGGCGCGATCGCATCTCATCAGTTAGCCCCTGAACATGGGTAAAGTCTGCGCCTGCAATGCTTTCCATCTGCTCGAACTCAACGCCAGTCAAGTCTGCTGCTCTTAAATCTGCTCCTGCTAAGTTGGCTCCATTTAACCGCGCATTGCGTAAAGATACTCCAGGTAGCCAGGCTTTGCGTAAGTCAGCCTGAGTTAGCCGTGCGCCCTGAAGATTAGCCCGAGTTAGATCGGCCCCACCTAAATATGCTCCCAACATACTTGCACCCTGCAAATCAGCATGACGTAAGTTAGCTGTATTCAGCTGGGCACCATTCAAATAGGCATTTGGCCCAATCGCTCCAGAGGATTTGTAATTAAAGCCTTCAGGAAACAAAGTTTGGCTATCATATCTTGCACCTAGTAGCTTAGTGGTGGTCAAATTAGCTCCGCGTAAGTCTGCACCACTCAAATCGGCTCGGTACAGACAAGCTCCCTCTAAATTGGCATCCTTTAAAATTGCTTGGCACAAATCCGCTGCTCGTAAATCAGCACCACTGAGATCTGCTGCACTCAAATCTGCTTTACTGAGATTCCCCCGAATCAAAGTAGCTTGATGCAAATTGGCTCTTTGTAGTTCTAAACCACTAAGGTTGAATTGATATAAATCTTTCTGGATGAGAGCAACCCCTGCCTTGAGGACAGCCAAAACCTCTTGGGGTGTCTTATGAGTCTCCCTGCTGATCATGGATTGAAATCATGAGATTATTTAGGGTATTGTACCGCGACCTATCTACACTCAATAAAAAGGATGAAGTGTGAAGTGAGTTCGCACTTCATTAGAGGAGCAGTTATGCCTTTTGTACAACCAATGACCATGATGGAGTTTTTTCACAAGAGTGAAGGAGTCTGGTTTACCCAGCGCACGGTGCATCACTTTGATGCAGTGGCGGATCAGTCAGGAGAATCAAAGCTTTATGTGCAAGTAATTACACTCGACGATCCACGGGTGAAAACAATTTGCGAATCTCAAGGTATCGATCCAGCTAGTGCGAAGGGAGGCGCTAGCTTTATGTGGCAAGAACACGACGACGATCGCGAACCAAATCCGGATCAAGCTGCTGTCTTAATTGATGTCCCAGATGATGAGACTGGGCGATCAGGAAAATTGCTACGGAACCAAGGCTATGTAGAAAGAATTCCAGTAGTTAGCCGTTACTGGTTTGGACAAGATGGTATTTTGACCATCGATACTGAATATGAAACCAACCAAGGTCAAGAACGCTGCTGGTTTATGACCGATGATTTTCGGATACGTGTAAGCACGGTAAGAATGATGAATGGAGTATATTTAATGACTTACTGTTCGGAAAGACGCTATTTGACAGAGGCGAATTTAGCCCAAATGGTACAACAAAATTTATCTAGAGCTTCATCATGATTGTCAATAGATAATTGGGAACAAATGTACAGCAGGTTAAAATTGAAAAAGCACTTTATTCCCCTCATATTCAGAAAAATCATGATATGCGAGTTGGGAATTTTCCCACAGATTTTAGAAGTTTTAGGACTTAATTATGTAAAAAAATAATTCTAATTTGAGGATGCGATCGTAATGGTACAAGCTACAAATACAATATTTACCTTAGAAGAGTTTCTTAAACTACCAGAAACTCAGCCTAGCCTAGAGTATATCGACGGACGAATCATTGAAAAACCTATGCCTCAAGGAAAACATAGCACGATTCAAGGAGAACTATGTCCGAGAATCAATTCTGTTGTAAAAGTCCAAAAGATGGGTTGGGCTTTTCCAGAATTACGCTGCACATTTGGTGGACTTTCTATAGTTCCTGATGTTGCTGTATTCTCCTGGGCAAGGCTTCCTGTAGATGAAAATGGTGATATTGCCAATACATTCACTATCGCACCTGACTGGATAATCGAAATTCTTTCCCCTGAGCAAAGCCATACAAAAGTTACAAAAAAAATCTTACATGCTCTCAACCACGGTACACAAATGGGATGGTTAATTGACCCTGATGAACGATTCATTGCCGCTTATCCTGCGGGAAGACAACCTATACCGTTTGAAAATAGTAATGTTGTTTTGCCAGTACCAGATTTTTGTAGTGGGTTAGAGTTGACCGTAGGTGAGATTTTTGGGTGGTTAAAAGTGAGTTGATCATTGGAATGGCGATCGCATCCTCTAGGTATTGCACTATGCACCTGCGGCTAACGTTAAGGATCGTTACTTTGTTTAACATATTCGAGACGGCGAATTTGTGAATCCCGTATTCTCTGGGATTAAGGCAAATTAGTCTCTAACTTTTATGTATAAGTGCTTCCTTGAGCATCTGGAACAATCGCTTTTGCAACGGTTTACATTGGAGAGTCGCCCCATTCCCCCAGGACTAGACTATCAGGTGAGCGATCGCGGCAGAAATCCCGCCACAATTCAGAGTTGGTGCTATCAATGTCCAGAGTTGCGGAAAATTCGCTATACATACATCGACGCAGGTGCAAGCGCCCAGATTATGAATAGTGTGATTTATCCCAGTCATCACTATGATTTGCCCTTACTCGGCATTGACTTTCTGTCATTTGGTCAGGTGAAGAATCTGATTGTGATGGATTTCCAGCCTTTATTTCAAGATGAAGCCTATTTGAAGAAGTATATCCATCCATTGCAGACCTTGCATGATAAGTATCCAGACTTAGCACAAGGCTTAGAAATGAAATTTTATGATGCTAATCAATACTTTTCAAAATATCTGTTGTTTGCCAAAACCGATCCAGAGACAGTGAAAACCAGAGTATTTGAGGCATTTAAAGACTATCTAAACCTTTACTGGCAGATGCTAGCCCAAGCTGAACCTCTAATTGATCAGTCAGACATTCAACGGATTGTCAAAGCTCAAAAAGACTACGATCAATATAGTGCCGATCGCGATCCGGCATCTGGTTTGTTTAGTAGCTACTTTGGACATCAATGGTCAGAGCGATTTTTGTATGAATTTTTGTTTGAAGATGCTGTGCCATTAGCAACTGTTGTAGCCAAATAGGAATTTACATCTATATCCTCCCAAAATAACTTTGGTGATATTTAAATTTTGAATTTTGAATTTTGAATTCGGAGCGAAGCGAAGTTGACTCTCTATCAGCCATTTTTAGATTATGCGATCGCGCTTTTGCAAGAACGGTTGAATTTGCAGCCTTATCCCATCCCCACTGGATTTGAGTCTAAGCAAGCAACAGTGGGCAAAGGCAAACATCAAGAGGAAGTCTTAACTACTAGCTATGCTTATCAAAGTAGCAAACTCCGGCAAATTCGAGCCGCCCATGTACAAGGTGGTAAATCACTTCAGGTATTAAATTTCGTGATTTTTCCCCACCTGAATTATGATTTACCCTTCTTTGGTGGAGATTTAGTGACTTTACCCGGAGGACATTTAATTGCCCTCGATATGCAACCCCTATTTCGGGATGATTTGGACTATCAGGCAAAATATACCCAGCCTATTCTGCCAATTTTCCAGACACATCAGCAGCATCTACCTTGGGGGGGCGACTTTCCCGAAGAAGCCCAACCCTTTTTCTCTCCCGCCTTTCTCTGGACGCGCCCGCAGCAAACTGAGCTAGTAGAAACTCATGTATTTGCAGCCTTCAAAGACTATCTAAATGCCTATCTAGATTTTGTTGACCAAGCGCAACCGATAACCGACTCTAAACATTTAGCAGAAATTGAACAGGCGCAACTGCGTTATCTCCGCTACCGCGCCGAAAAAGACCCAGCAAGGGGAATGTTCACCCGTTTTTACGGTACTGAGTGGACAGAAGAATATATCCACGGCTTTTTGTTTGATTTGGAAAGAAAGCTCACATCAGCTATCAAATAAAGCAAAAACTCCAGGGCTAGAAATTAATAAGAGAATCAGCAAACAAATCTCCAATGCCCAATGCCCAATGCCCCATGCCCATTTTCAAAAAGTTTTGTTTGTTGGTAACTGAATCTGAGAAAATCTAACAAGGGTATTTTAAATCTAATTTTAGGAAGCACAATCAAGATGACTGATACTACAGAACTCACTGCAAACGCTCCAGCCAGCTCTGAAGAACTGAATTTAGCGATCGCAGAATTGGAAGAATATCGGGAACGTCTAGTTAACGATACCTTGTCAATGGCACAAAAAGCTAAAGTGATGAAGGCACAAGCACTTGCTAGTCTAGAACCTCAGCTGGCTCAATTAGACGCAACTCTTGAGTCTCTACGCCAGCAGCAGTCTACGCTGACATCTGGTAATTAGAGGATTGAAAAATAGCGGTGATAAGGAATTTGTGATGAGTCAATCACTCAACTCAGAAGCTCCAACAGAGGAAGATCCCATTCTGCGAGTGCAAGCTGAAAATGATGCTTTGGTTGAGAGGGTAAACGAGCAGATTACACTCGAAACCTTCGATGCTACAGATAAAGCAGTTCTCAAACAACTCGTGGAGGGTTTAGGAGATCCACGAGGATTGGTGCGACTGCGGTTTGCGGAAACCTTGGGTGAAATTGGTGAACCAGCAACGCCATTTCTCGTAGCAGCATTGGCAAATCATGCCAATGTAGTCGTACGGAGAGCTGCTGCTAAGACACTCACGATCATCTCAGACCCTCGCGCTGTACCAAACTTGCTTGATGCTTTTCTGAATGATGAAGATACAGTAGTCAGAAGTTCAGCAGCTGGAGCGTTAGCGAGAACAGGAGAAGCGTCTGTACCAGCATTACTAGAAATTCTGGCATCAGACAAACATCCACAAGATATTAAAGGTCATGCTGCATGGGCGTTGGCGTTTATTGGCTCGGAAGCAGCAGACTATCTATATCAAGCATTGAACGCCGCCTCTTTAGATGTGCGATGTGCTGTCATTGGTGCTCTCGGTCATGTGGCGCAAGAGCAGTCAGATGAAAAGTCCTGCAACCTGTTGGTTTCTGCCTTAACCGATCCAGAAGCGCTGATTCGCACCGAAGCCGCCGCAGCCTTGGGACAAGTTAATTATCCTCCCTCTGTACCGCATTTAATTCTGGCAATTCATGATACCGATTTAGATGTGAGGAAAGCCGCAATTAATTCACTTGGTAAAATTGGCGATCGCGCCGCTAATAAACCATTACAAGCGCTACTTAATGATGAACAGGAAGTAGTGCGCGTTTTGGCGAAATTAGCGATCGCGCAAATTGAACGTCAATCCGAAGAAGATGATTGGTAACAAGATATCTTGCTGATCTGCTGTATAGGGGTTGCTAGGTTCGTGTCTGCCAAGATGTTGGATCACGCCGACCATGAAAAATGGCGATCGCAATGACCCGACTCGATACAACCCGATAATATACAGCGTAGGGAAAGCGCTGGATTACTGCCCGTCGAATGTCTCTATATACAACTGCGTAAGACTCTGGCATTTGGCAAATTCGATTGAGCATTTCGTCCACACAGTCCAAAAACTCGTCACCCAGCCCTGGCTGTTGGCTTTCGTACCAAGTATAAGCTTCATCTAGTTCTTCGCGAACCTCTGGACGAAATACTAATGCATAATTCATCGCTGTCTTTTAACAGATGCTTTGATGTCTTCCCAAGTTAATACATTATCTGGATTCTTTTCATAGTCCTCAATCCGATAATCAAGCTCCCGTTTTTGCGCTTGGGTCAATTCAGGGTAAGCTTGCTCGGCTGCAATGCTATCCCAGATTGCTTGCACAAGACGAATTCGCTCTTCAACACTGAGGGCTGCAATTTCATTCAATGTAGCCGTAATGTCCATGCAGAGTAATTTAAATTTAGGAGTAGGCGATACACTCTCAATATAGCGGACAAAGTTTTATCCATCAAAGAGAAATATTGTTGAGCGATCGCGCCGCTAATAAACCATTACAAGCGCTACTTATGATGAACAGGAGGTAGTGCGAGTTTTGACGAAATTAGCGATCGCGCAAATTGAACGTCAATCTGAAGAAGATGATTGGTAATGATTAATGAGGTGTAATATCCATATTAAAAAGTAAAGGCAAAAGTTCTTCAGCACGACCTAAATACTCTTCTTGAAAGTAAGGATTTTTAGGTTTCATCGGTTCTAGATTGATGAATATGGTTCTAGCACCCACATAATTTGCCGAACGTACAAAGTTGGCTGCTGGCCATACAGTTCCTGATGTACCTATGGCAATAAAAAGGTCACAATCTCGTAAACTTTGCTTGGCAAGCCACTCTTGCTTAACTGGTATTTGCTCGCCAAATAGCACAATATCCAAACGTAATGGAGAATTACAAAGCTGACAAATAGGTAACAAATCTGTGTGGGGATGTCTGTCTAAATAAGGAGCCAAGCTACAAGTTGGATTACTACACTTTGTATAATTAACGTTACCATGCAGTTCAATAACATTACGGCTACCTGCACGTTGATGTAATCCATCAATATTTTGAGTAATTAAGGTAAATTTTTGGTTGGGAGACAATCGCGCTTCTAAATTAGTTAGTGCTAGATGAGCTGCGTTGGGTTGAGCAGTTTCTAATTGGCTCCTCAGTTTACCAAACAGTTGCCAGATGGCTAAGGGATTAGTTTCAAGAACCGAAATATCGGCAGACTCAAAAGGATTAATCTCGTTCCATAAGCCGCCTTGACCGCGAAATGGTTGAATCCCAGATGCGGCTGATACCCCAGCCCCTGTGAGAACAACAATATTACGGTAGTCAGAAAAATCTAGAGATTGCATTGACTTTGCCAGATAATTTTTAGGTAAAAATTATACAAGCTTCAAATAAGGAGTTAAAAGAATGATTTGCTGCTTTTGGAGCGATCGCACCCCATAAGATACAGTTACAGGCGGTACTCCATGAGTTTGCTATTTCACTATTTTGCCTTGAAATCATCTATAGCAAATAGTAGATTATTGGGCAGAGCTCAATACAAAATGAGATCAGTTTGACATACCCATCAATAAATCAGCGCCAAACGAGATGAATCTGGCGATCGCTCTTAATTATTGCTTATCAAAAACTCTCCGCGTCCCCATGTCTACCTCCCTGCATCAGCCCTAATGCCAGACTTGATATTACTAATAGCTACATCCGTGAAAGAGAGCCAATCTTAGTAAGTTTATCCTGATCCAGCCCCTTGAGTTCATCCAGATGCAACCATCCCTGTTTAATCAGAGTTGCAAAAACAAATACGAGAACTGAATAGTTGTAATCATACTTGCCATCAATCTCGTGTCTTTTGGCACTCAGAAAGTTATGCAACCGCCAGATATCTTCCAATTCGGAAATCTGAACGGCGTTGTCGCGAACGTCCTGAATCAGGGCGTTGATTTCTCGCTCGTATGCTTTTTGAAAGGCGGCTTGAGCAACTTCTTGTTCTAAATCAGACCAACTAACTTCGTTTACCTTCATGCTCCCATCCCAAAATACTCTCCTCCAAGAGAGCAAATTCACTTCATAAGGGAACTCCAAAAAATAAATTATTCCGTTAAAGTCGTTAACGGTTGACAGTTCACAGTTAACCGTCAACCGTCAACAATAGCAATGGAATATTTTTTACTTGGAAGTCTCTAATACAATTTTTGATAGTGTACTGCGTCAGACCGCAGATTTATCATTGGTGGAGGTGTAGAGCTTTGCCCTCTGCGAGGATTGATCACCCTATCACCTCATTTCCTAAGTCTGTTTCTTCTAGTACTAGCGAACCAAATTCAGTAACTCTTTGGGAGATGCTAGTAAGTCTATTGCCACAAAGAAGATTTTATTCTCAGGAGTTAGCAAGAATCTCCAAGCCATATTCATACCCACACTAGCTCCAAACCAGGGAGTTTGCACTGTACCTGTAACTTTGATCTGAGTGTAACCATCCTCTACGGCTTCAGACACACCTCGCTGTGGTATTAACTTGAGGTTCTGACAATCTTCTCGGAAAAACCGATAGACTGCTTCCTTACCTGCGATCGGTTTTTGAAAGGGAGGTTGCAGCGCACCATCGGGAGTGAATAACTCAATCAACGCATCAAAGTCGTTGGCATTTAAGTTATCCATATAACTCAGGATGGTTGGATTATCTATCCCCTCGATAGTGACAGGAGTCCGTTTAGCCATTTCTTTCGGCGGAGCCACAGGTTCACTAACCTTGGTATAACTGCCCAATTTGCTGGGATCATACCCCATATCAACTACAGAATTACGCAGCACGGTAATTTGCTGTCCTGCATCTAGCTCCCTAATTGCTTGCAGAACTGCGGCTGCATTTGCTGATAGTCGATAACCTTGTGGAATAGGAGCTACAATACCCTGCTCCATCCACTCTGCAAGCCGATACCAAAAACCAAGTTTGATGTTTACAGACCAAATTGCATAGGTACGGCAAATGGGCGTATCAGCACGGTTTGCTAGGTCACACATGACCTGAGTTTGTTCCTGGAAAGACATTTGCTTGAGTTCATTCAAGGTGTTTTCTGCAAATACCATATTTGCAGCGCCAGGAGCAGCGATGGTAATCGTTTTACCCATTTCTAGGTAAGCAAACCAGATGAGCGCTAGCTGATCCTCAGCACTCAGTTGGTTGAAGCGAGCAATGGTTGCGGGGACTGAATCGGCAGTCAATGTTTCGGGAAAGATACCGCGAGCTGAATCGATGGTAAACGGCATAAGTGAACCTTAATTAAGAGTTTATGGATGATCAAGCTCAACGCTTAACTGACGTTTACAGCTTTATTTGTGTAAATCTATTTAGTAGTATTAACTATTTGCAACAAAAAGTAAAGAAACTTAATAAATTTTTGTGTCGGTCAAGACAGTAATTGCAGCATCAAGCCTAGCAGTCATATCTTGTGAGTGATTGATTTGAAGACAGCATAAGGAGCTAATACGCCCTTGCGGTTTCCCAACTTGTAGCGACTGGCATCTCAGAGGATCAAGATAGGGTTTTCTAGTTTCTGCATAGATGCAGGAATTATCACTGAATCAGGCGGATATGCTTGTAAAAGCCGGAAATTAAACACTATTCCAGGGTTTTATGTCCAACTTTCAGTTTTTACATGGTGATGCGATCGCACCAAGCAAAGGCGTGTCTTTGTTGGTTTCAGGCAATAAAGCCCTTAATTATAGGGAAATTTTGCGGTACTACTTTGTTGTGGAAGTTAAAAGAATGATTTGCTGTTTTTGGAGCGATCGCACTCCATGAGATAAAGTTACAGGCGGTACTCAATAAGCAGATATTTAAGATCTAATTAGAGCAGCTTCCACTTGAGTTTTGGTGAGTTCGTATTCTTGCATAACTTCTTCTTTGTTCATACCACCAGCTAGAGAACCGATGATAATAGAGATGGGAACACGGGTTCCAGTAATGACAGGTGTGCCGTGGTGGATGGCAGGATCTACAGTGATATGTGGGGCAATTTCCATCGCTACTTTCTCAATGTTTGCTATTTCACTATTTTGCCTTGAAATCATCTATAGCAAATAGTAGATTATTGGGCAGATCTCAAGACAAATTGAGATCATGTTGACATACCCATCAAGAAATCGGCCCTAAACGAGATAAATATGGCGATCGCTCTTAATTCTCCACAAACTGTTTACCACAGTCCTTACAGAGATAGCACTGTTTCCCCCGTCGATAGCCATTTTTAGACAATTGCTGTGATTGACAATGAGGACATTTCATTACTTTCATTACAGGACTCAACCGACTATCGCCCACATATGGCTCTAAATACGACACCAACAAATCCTCAATCTGCTGTACTAGTTGTTGGCGATGCTGTTGATCGGGGTTACGCAGTGCTGACAAAATCAGAGCATTACTGCTGTGAACACAAACCTCTGCTAACAGATGACATTGCACCTCACTTAAATTTGGATTTCTTGGCTGTAAAAGACTTGAAGTAAAGTCAATTGCTTCCTGAGTCATACTGTCATCAATCGACTGGAAAACCTCACGTTTCATATAAAACTGCACAAACACTACCCGTGATACAGGATGCTCAAACATCTCCGTTACAGCCGTTACAAGCCTATGTACCATTTGCCTCAGAGGTAAAGCGATAATTTCTGGTGTGTTTAGCTGTGCCCATAAAACCTGAACTCGCTCGATATGACGTAATTCCATTGCATGAAAAATGGCAGCTTTATCAGGAAAAAACTGATATAGAGAACCGATCGCTGTCCCGGCTTTTGCTGCAATCAGATGAGTAGTAGCCGCTTCATAGCCCATCTCATCAAATACAGCCGCTGCTGCATCTAAAATTTTTTCGACTCGTTCTTTACCTCGCTGCTGTTTGGGTTGACGACGAAGATTACTTGACAAATGTGAATGTTCTGTCATATTTTAGAAACACGACGGATATTTCACAATTTTATAACTTGCTTGCGGAGAACTCTATGGAGTCTATGCTTCCTGGTGCGCCCTGGTTGTTAGCGCACAAGTCTATGCTGGCAGTGAATCAACCCCAGAAAATATCTTTGTATGGTGCTGACTATGTGATGTGGAAGGATGGGAATGGAGACATCCATGCGTTACCTAACGCTTGTCCACACATGGGTGCAATGCTATCAACCGGATGGTGTGAAGCCGAAAGCGATAGCACAAGTACCGTAGTTTGCCCGTTTCATGCGCTGAAATTTGATAGTTCAGGCTGCACTATTTTACCTGGATCGAACAAGAAAACATTACCGCTACTCAAACCCTTAGAACTCATCATTCAAGGGGATTTTATCTGGTCTTACGGAGGATACGAGCCAAAAATACCTATTCCCAGCGTACTGAATGACATTGCCAATCATTACGACTTTATTGGGCATACCGCAGATAGAAGCGTAGAGACAGATCTACTAACTATGTTGCTGAATATGCACGATTACAATCATCAAAATGGCACCCACCGGGAATTGTTTCGGATTACCGAGGTGAATTTTCATCAATTTATTGATCATGGGCATCACTCCCATGCCTTTTATGATATGCCTGCAGCCCCCTATAGTTTACTAGAAAAGCTGAGAAAACCAGATTTATTTTTGCTACCAACCACCATTAAGGCGCACCTGGAAAATCATTTCCCTGCTTTTGTGATTTTTCATGGAAAAACACCGTTAGGTAAAGCAGCGCAATGTCACATCTTTGTACCAGAAGCCGAGAATCGGACAAGAACTTACTTATTACTATTTGGTCAAGCCAAGCACCCGGCTTTTAAGGTATTAGGCAACACCTATCTTAAATTTGGCAAGGTTGTAGTGGATCAAGATGCAGATATTCTCAGCAAAATTTATCCAGATACACCTCAGAAAATTAAACTCAATAATGAAGTGGGTATGGATTGGGTACGCCGTAATTTTGCCAGCTTTCCTGATGTAGTTTCGCCTCAACTATCTATGCAGCGTCACACCGCAAATATAGTTGACAGGGTTTGATCCATCAATTAGGAGGTAGTAAGAGTTTTGGTGAAACTAGCGATCGCAGTTTTGGCATTGCCGCACCTTGTGAAGTATAATGTATTATGAAAGTAATACATTGAAAACCTACGGTAAAAGTATATGTAGTCCCTCGTCTCAATCAAATTCGGTGCAAGTGGCGAATGTTAACTTGCTTAGTTGTTTAATTTCGTCACGAAATTATTTGATTACAGAAAAAGGGAATATGTCAAAATCAGAAAAGAAAAAAATGGCAACCAGTCGCGAGGTTTACCATCGCATTATCTGGGACGAGCGTCTTAATAGCAGTGCTTTTGTTGTCGGTTATCAAGAACGCCTTGCATCTACAGGAATCAGAGAAAAACCTCTAACCCAATGGGCGACAGATGGGGATATACCTTGGCATCGCATCCGCTATATCCGTTGCCAAGACGTGGTTGTTTGGGATCGGGAACAGCATTTAGATTTAATTTCCAGTGGAGAGTTACCTGCGGCGGCGTGGAAAAGCGAGACTAGAGAAAATACAGGGGAAAAAGTTATCACTGTATTAGATAGTACCGTAATATTTACTCCGCGACCCGTTTATAAATACGATATCCAAGGTTGGCAACTAAATACACAAAAAGCCGCAGCCGTCGATTTAGAAACTTTGACAATTGCTAGTTTTAACGTGCTTTGTGACCTCTACGACAAGGAGAAAATCGCAACTGAAAAAAGATTACCAGCAATTGTTGAGCAGTTACGTCAATGTAACGCAGATATCATCGCCATCCAAGAAGCGACACCAGCTTTAGTAGAGTTACTTTTATCGCAAACTTGGGTACGCAATTATTATATTTCGGAATCCAGCACAGCCGAAAAAGTGCGACCTTACGGTAATTTATTATTGTCGCGTCTGCCTTTTACACTCGTTGAACATCAATTTTCTGGACACAAGCGGGTATTGGTAGGGAGTTGTGAAATTAACGGTCAATTATTGCACATTGCAGTCGTGCATTTAACCAGCGATTACGCTCAAAATGCCCTAGAAAAACGCCAACATCAGCTATCTACCATAGTTGCATATCTGCAAACTCTACCAGGAAATAGTTTAATAGCTGGTGACTTCAATACGCGAGGGAACGAACAAGAAGAGATATTAATGGGTGCTGGATATGTCGATATCTGGCAAAAACTACATCCAGATGCAGCAGGTTATACATTTGACCCGCAACGCAACGCCTTAGCGGCGTTGATGAGTTTAACGGGAATACCAGTTAGGCTCGATCGCATTTTACTGCTCAATCCAAACCATGATTGGCAAGCGCAGTCAATTAACTTATTTGCTTGTGAACCCATAGCAGATACAGAGGGGAAAATTTATCCATCAGATCATTTTGGTCTGCGTGCAGTTCTCAGAGCAAAAAAACAAGGAGAAACAGAAACTAAGCGACGTACACAGAAGCCTGTATTTCTCAATCCGAGTGATGTGTCTTCTCTATCTACAGTCCGCCCAGTTTATCAAAGTACCTTAGCCGACTTCCAAACATTTACACACCGCAAAAGTTCTACAGCATGGTTGCGTCCTGTTGTCCAGCCAGAAACCGCATTGCATGAGTTACAAACAGTATTGCAAAATCTGTTTCCCCAATGTAACGAACAAAGCAGCAAAACAAAAGCAGGTTTTACACCCCACCTCAGCGTCGGACAATTCCCCAGTCCGGAAGCGGCTTTGGCTGAGTTACCGCAATGGCATCCAGTTAGTTTTACAGTTGACTCTATCGCCTTAATTAGCCGTCGCGGTGATGAGCCTTTTGCCGTGAGACATATTGTCTATTTGGGAGAAAGCGGAGTCACCCATTCTTCCGAATTGTGGGAGTTAGTTAACAACTTGGAACCAGAACTAACTCCAGCACAGCAATTACCGCGTGACACCGTGTTAGAAGTGGTGACTCAAGCTTGTGCAGAATGTTTGGGTTTTCAACCCTCAATACAGTTATTGGGTTCGGCGCGTCTTGGCGTACAAAGTCCCGACAGCGATTTGGATGCTGTGTGTGTGATTCCCACTTATTTATCTGGGGAAGCTTTTCTAGTTAGCGTCCAACAACGATTGCAAGGATTGTGCCACACTCAACTAGTATTAGATGCAAGAGTCCCAGTACTGCGCCTGCAATTAGAAGGGATATCTTTAGATTTACTTTATGCAAGGACAGAAAACTACCAATTGGCGAGGAAAAATCCGCAAAACCTTGACCCAATTAGCTTAAAAGCTATTGTTGGTTGTTGGGAAGCAGATTTAATTACTGAGGTAGTTAGTAAATATGTATCGCTTGACACCTTCCGCCAGCTATTGCGAGCAGTACGCGCCTGGGCTAAAGCCAGAGATATTTACAGCAATGCTTGGGGTTTTCTGGGTGGTTTCTCCTGGGCTTTACTCTGCGCTTATTGTTGTAAATCTGACAAAAAATCAGAAACAAGCCTAGATAAATTACTGACTAAATTTTTCCAAATTTTGCACCATCATGATTGGCAACAGGCTATTGCACTTACGGATGTAGGTAGACAATATCAGGTACAATCACCACGAGACTGGCTACCTGTAGTCACATCAATAGAACCATGTCAGAATACTGCGCGTAATGTCACCCGTTCTACTGCACAGATAATCCAAAGCGAATTTGCTAGAGGTGCAACACTGACTGAGCGAATTTTAGCAGGTGAAGAAAAGTGGACAGCTTTATTTAAACCAATCGAGCTACACCAAGAATCAGAGATATTTTTGATATTAAAGGTGAGTAATCAAGATGAGCATGAGCTTGGAAAATGCTGCGGTATTTTAGCAGGTTACATCATTAGTTTAATTATTCAGCTTGAGCAACTCGGTATCTTTGTGCGACCTTGGACAGGTATGCAAAAGATGCAGAATACTGCGCGTTTAGTATTAGGTTTACATCTTGCTGCTGATTGTCAAAGCACTACCGTAGAACAGTTGGCGAGAGATTTTTTATCACAGTTAAATTTTCAAAATACTAGTTTTGATGTGATGATATCTCATGATAGTTCTTTAATTACTGATAAAAATTCTAGTATGAACTGGAGGCTCTAACTATAGTTATGAGTTTATGTCTTTTAGTTTACATTTTGGGTCACCGACAATTATGCCAAAACTTCTACCATTCTGAAAAAAGAACGCGACAGTAGGTAAGGGCACGGCACCTGTAAGATATTTGATATGCCAAAATATTGTGGATGCCGTGCCCCTACAAAGATTTTATCTGTCGCAAACATTATTTGAATTGGTATTAGGTTAAAGCTATATTATCAAGAATTAATTATTTTGAATAACCCGACTCCAAGTGAAGTTGCTTAAATCTAAGAAGTAATCATTTAAATTATCTATATATTCTGAATCTTCTTGCTGAATTACCAACAATTTCCCGCCACTAATATAAATTTTACCTGGTTCTCTATAGTAAGCTTTGTGATGGCTAATCCAGCCTGGTTTATCGCCAGTAGTTTCTACTTTTTCTATTTTGAAAGTATGAGAATCTAATCGATAAACGGGAGTTTCATCGGATATGGCTGCATTAGCATATCCTAAATTACCAATAATATATATGTAGTCGCCAACTAAGGTAGCAGAGTGAAAATCTGTTGGCGGAAACACATCTTGAGGATAACCAAAAATCTGGAAGCTGCCATCAGGTTGGTAAACTACAACATCGTTATATATACAGAAATCAGGGTCATAATAGTCTTCATGTTCGCCAGCAATTTCTATAATTCTGCCATCTGGTAATTGTGTAATAGTTCTGCCAAAGCGTTGATAGCACCAGCCTTTATCTTGCCAATTCTCAGTATCGTTAAAAATATTTTTTGCTGCATAAGCAGAACAACCTTCATAAATCATCGCTTGCCAAAAAGGTATGTCCATTAACTCTGGATTTGTTTTGCCAAAGCGCGGATGTTTGCCAGCAAAATATTGCTCTGGGGATAATTTTGATAATGAAAATTTATTGTTGTCTATTTTGGTGAGCGATCGCCGTATATTATCGTTAATATCGCTCAAATTTTCCCCTGCTATCACTAACATTCTGACAATATCCAGATGATTAGCGACTTTAATAGCTGTATTATTGTACTTATCGATTCTGCCAGGATTTACCCCAGCCTCTAGTAAAATTTTGACGCAATCAGTGGCGCTCAGTTCTGCTGCCATCATTAACGCAGTGTTCTCAAAATCATCAGTGGCTTCAATATCAAATCCCTCAGCAATTAGCCACTGTAAGATATCGTGCCGATTGTTTTCTATGGCATACATTAATGGGGTTTTTCCAGAGATTCCCACATCATTGCGGTTTGCTCCCATTGCTAGCAGTAATTTTGTTTTTGCTAGTTCACCCACTTGAATACTTAATAAAAAAGGGGTTCTCTGCCAACTATCACACACATCTTGTTGTGCGCCTTTTTCTAGCAATAACTTTACTTGTTCCAAATTGCCAAAAACTATAGCGTGCATTAATTCTGTCCATCCCAATTGCTCTGGATTAGCACCTGCATTTAATAGTAATTGGACAGCATCAAATCTTCCTAAATGAGCAGCTACTTTAATAGCAGTCTCACCATAGCTACTTCTGCCATTAACAGTAGCACCTCTAGATATAAGTAAATTTAAAATCGAGATTAAATTTTGATCATGCAAAATATCTCGACCATACATTGCTTGAATTAAGACATCATATCCATTTTCTGTTTGATAGTTAATATCCGCTCCCGCATCGAGAATAAATTGGACTTTATCTATATTTCCTGACTGCACAGCCAAGTCAAGTACAGTATGTTCAGATTCTGGTTCAATCGCATTAACATTTGCGCCATGTTCTACAAGGAAACGCAGCATATCTATGCCTGCATCAGAGCTACTAACTGCAACCATTAATGGCGTTTTCTGAAAATCCTCTTCTAGAGAATCAATATCAACACCATTGCTAATTTCGTTTGCAACTCCGGCAATATCTCCCTGCTGTGCATAAAGATGAATTTGCATAATTTTTATATTTATTTTTTAATGTAAATTTTCAGTTCACGTAAGATGCGTTACGCTATCGCTAACGCATCAGATTTGAGATTTTTTCATAAATCAAATCGGATTCCTGTATAAATGTTCATTCTTAATGTAGATATTGCTATAAATTAACAGCTATTACTCAAAAATTAAATTATTTGTAAATACTCAGGAGGAATATTATCTACTAACCAAACACCGTTATCAGAACAGTAGAAGATATAGCCAGCCTGATGCATTGCAACTGCATTAACAGCAAAAACTATCGGCTTTCCATGTCTTGCACCCACATTCTTGGCAGTAGCAATATCTTTTGATAAATGTACATGATGACGAGACATTTTACTTAGTCCCGTTTGTAAAATTGACTCTACAGATTGTTTCGCTGTACCGTGGTAAAGTACATCTGGAGGTACAACAGGTTCTAATTGCAAATCAACTTCTATACTATGCCCTTGATTAGCACGAATTAGAGTACCTGTAGAGTCAAAAGAAAAGCGTTGTTTATCGTTGCTTTCTACTACTAGCTGTAATTCTTGGCGAGTGATAGGAAACTTGTTTTTTGCACAAGCAGTTAGTAGTTCATTAATCTCAATCCAGCCACCAGGGGCAAGTTTTATACCAATATCTGCGGGCTTATGCCGCAGATGTTTACTAAGAAACTTGCTGATTTTGAGCAAGCGAGAATCGTTCATTTGATTGTAATTAAATTTATACTACATATATATATTAATTGTAATACAAAAAATAACTAGCGTCAATTTATAGTGTATTGCAGGTTAATAGAGTAGATTGTTTATCAAAATTAACCATAAAGTAAGCAATACACCTTTGCGGCTAAAAGGCTGATACTCACCAAACAAACGAGCAGGTTAGTAAATGCTCCTAACTACAAGTGATGCGTGTAATTTATGTACAAAAAGAGTATCAAAAAAATCTCTAATTAATTTGACTTCAATCTGGCAAATTTGTTTTCCGAAAAAATGCAGGTAGATGTTGTAGTGACATTAATCTGTTCCCTATTGAAAAACTTCAGTTATCGACTGGGAAGGGGTTCTAATATCTTAACTATGTAACCCAGATACCAACAAAATAATCTTATGAAACAACATATAATTGCAACTAGCCTGTTGGTTTTGACTCTGAGCGCTTGCAATCTAAACTCTGTAAAAGATTCTAAAGTTCAGCGTCTAGCAGATGAGAAAAATGTCAAAGAACTGATAGCTGGTTATATCCAAAAGTCGCCGACTTTCGGCACAGATCAAGCAGCCGAAGCATTAGGAAATTTAGGAGATAAGCAAGCTGTCGAACCGTTAATTGCTGTGCTGAATACTCCTGTGAAAGCCTCTGCATCTTCTGCAGAAATTAAAACTCATGCAGCAGCTGCGATCGCACTGGGAAAACTCAAAGATACCCGTGCTGTTAAGCCTTTAGTCGCCAATGTCAACCATCCCAGTTCACGTATTGCGAATGCTGCTAAAACTGGGCTGAAGGATATCGCCGCCACAAATCCCAAGATTGTCGATCAAGTGCTACCTGGCTTTAAAAAGGACGATCCTGCATCTGTAATTGCTATGGGTGCGATCGGTAAACCTGCGCTGGAACCAATGCTAGCAGCACTAAAAGAACCCGACGCAAGAACGAGGACAAATGCGGCTAGCGTTTTGGCAGATATTGGCGATCCCAAAGCAATTGAACCATTAACCAAAAATTTAACTGACTGGGCATCTAGCCCAATGGTTGGTGTAGCTTTAGAAAAGCTTAACTGGCAAGCAGTATCAGATGCAGATAAAGTGCATTTATTAATCGCTAAAAGTAAAGGAGAAGAATTACGTAATAATTGGGAGATGACAAAAGGCGTTTTGCTCAAAGATTTAGATTCAAAAGACCCCCGGACTTTATCTTATGCCCTATATTCTTTTATTAGTATTGGTGGCAAGGGTACGACAGAAACTTTGGTTAAAGTCTTGAAGGAAGACGGCAATAAAAATTTAGCGCTTGCCTATCTGAATTGTGGCGAACCAACATTAGAAAAAGCTGCTCAAGATTGGGCGACTTCTAGAGGATACCGAGTAGTTAAGACTGCCCAAAAAGACCAACAAACAGTCAAATGGGGTTCATTTTAGCGCTTTTATTGTAATTTGATTTTCATCTTGATAAAAATAGGCTCGTAAGGGCGGGGACAATGCCCATTGGTGTCAACTTAATGTGAAACCCGCTTGGCGACAACGTTCTGCCCTCACCCCCAGCCCCTCTCCCAGCAGGCTACGGTGTACACACAAGTCCTAAAATCCTTGCCGCATAAGATGCAAGCCTTAGTAGGTAAGGTTTTGAGATTATCAATTAGATTGTCAATAGTCCTAACTTATTGATCAGCATTTAACGGAAAATCAAGGATTTAAAACATAAATTTCCGTTCTTGTGCGTCAATTTGATTCCCAAACCAAGATGTGTGTACACCGTAGCTCCCAGCAGGAGAGGGGAGCAAGAGATTTAATTCCCCTTCTCCCTGAGGGAGAAGGGGGATGAGGGTGCGAGGTATTTGTACAACACGCGCCGTATATAGCTTTTAGCTTAAGTTGACACGTATGAATGGTGCCGTGCCCCTACAAAGAATTGATTTATCGCAAACATTGTTTGAATTGGTATAAGTATAAAATTAAACAATACTACAGATTTACTTTTTACTACTCAGATGCTTAAATTCGATAAAAAATATTTATATCTAACGCTCTTACTATTTGTCATAGAGGTGTGTATTGCTGTTTTCTTTGATGACAGTTTTATACGTCCTTTTGTCGGTGATGTTTTAGTAGTTATATTAATTTATTGCTTTGTGAAAAGTTTTTGGCAGATCAAAGCAAATGTTTTGGCTTTATCTGTTTTTGTATTTGCTTGTATTATCGAAATTCTGCAATATTTTAATTTTGTCAAGGTTTTAGGATTAGAAAAATATAAGATTGCGGTTGTAGTATTGGGCAGTTCATTTGATTGGAAGGATATCATTGCTTATGCAATAGGTAGCGCCACAGTCTTGTGGTTAGAAAATAGGATAAACAAACGGCTGAAAAGCTAATAAGTTTAAATATTATTTAATTGCTAACAAAATTTCATCTAAGTGGGATGCATTAGGCGTGAGCCGTAACGCATCCTACTTGAATCCGTTGACTATTGACAATGTTTAATATATTTTCTTTAATGCAGAATAGCTTGTTTTGTGATGTTACCTCACAGATAAGCGTAAACCAGCAATGTCATTTATATTAGCTATTACAAAATACTAGATGAATACCAGCTTAAAATTAATTGCCAACACTTCACTGATTGTTACATTATTAGGTCAGATATTTATATCTAAAGCTTCGGCATTTTCTGATATAAAAAATCAAATAGCCAAAGATTGTATTACTCAACTGGCGGAACGCAACTTAATTAGAGGATATGCAGATCAAACATTCCGCCCCCAGTCAACTATTAATCGAGCTGAGTTTGTGGTTTTATTATTAAATGCCTTTCCTAATAGCGAAGTAAAACACCCAGGAATGGAATTTAAAGATGTTCCCAATACGCATTGGGCATATAAAGCCATTCAAGCTGCTTATCAACGGGGATTTTTTAGCGGATATCCAGACCGTACTTTTAGACCATCTCAAGCTATTCCCAGGGTACAGGCGATCGCAATTCTGAGCAATCATCTCAATTTCAATACTCCAGAGAATGCAGAAACCATACTCAAACAGCATTTTGATGATGAAGCACAGATTCCAGATTATGCCAGAAAATCCCTAGCTGCAGGCATAATTGGGCGGATAGTAGTTAACTACCCCAACATCAAACAACTACAACCGAATAAAGGTGCTACTCGAGGTGAAGTTGCAGCAATTATCTGTCAATCTTTAAATTTAGCGAGAACTATACCCTTAGAATACATTGCTGGTGGGAAGCAACCTTTTACAATTCCGCCAGAAATGGGAGGATTTACAAATTTTTCTGAAGGGTTAGCGGGTGCAGAAGTTAATAGAAAGTATGGATTTATTAATAAAACTGGTGAATTAGTGATAGCTGCTAAATTTGATGGAATTCAGAATTTTTCTTCTGGGTTAGCGGCTGTGAAAATTGGGGATAAATGGGGTTATATCGACAAAACAGGTAAATTAGTTATCCCAGCACAATTTTTGCAACAACCCGCAGATTTTGTTGAGGAAGTAGCCCAGGTTCAGGTAGAAGATAAAATAGGATTTATTGATAAAACTGGCAAGCTTTTATTTACCGTTACCTATCCAGGTGCTAACTCATTACAAGTGAATAATTTTTCCGATGGGCTGGCGGCGGTGAGAATTGACTCAGAAAGAACAGGATTTATTGATAAAACTGGTAAATTTGTGATTGAACCACAACCTTATAATATTGCAGATTTTGCCTCTGGGTTGGCAGCTATTAAGGTAAATAATAAATATGGTTATATAGATAAAACTGGTAAAGTGGTAATTACCCCTCAATTTAATAAAGCCAAGCGATTTACCGAAGGATTGGCAGCAGTAGATTTTAGTGCCAACGGCATTTCTAATTGGGGTTATATTGACTCTACAGGTAAAACAGTAATAGCACCACAATTTTATGATGCTAAGAATTTTTCTGAGGGGTTGGCGTGCATATATTCAGAACAAGGTTTTGGTTTTATAGATAAAACAGGGAAATTAGTTATTTCGAGTAGTCAATTAACCTCTAATGCGGGTAACTTCATCTCAGAATTAGGCTCATTTTCATCAGGGTTAGCGTTGGTGAAAATTGGCAATAAATTTGGCTATATAGATAAAACTGGCAAGTCAATTATCAAGGTAGAACTGCCTAATGCTTTGAGTTTTCAGGATGGTATGGCTATGGTAAATGTATCTGGCACATGGATAAAAAATATTGGCTTTGATAGTGCTAATATTCCTATTATTGACTACACTTTTGACGGCGGTAAATGGGGTTATATCCGTTCGCCATTGAATTGAAAGTGCTGACTTCTGATACCATTTTGAAAAAAGAATGCCACAGATGAGTAGGGAACATACACCATTGGTATCAACTTAACGTGAAACCCGCTTTGTGCAAAGGTTTTTCCCTCACCCCCAGCCCCTCTCCCTCAGGGAGAGGGGAGCAAGAGATTCAATTCCCCTTCTCCCTGAGGGAGAAGGGGTTAGGGGATGAGGGTGCGAGGTATTTGTACAACACCCGCCGTATATAGCTTTTAGCTCAAGTTTACACCAATGGGCATCCACAATCTTTTGGTATATTCAATTATCTTACTTGTGCCGTGCCCTTACATGGAATTTATTTGTCGCAAACAGTATTTGAATTGGTATGAGTTTTTAATTAGGGACTTCCAGAAATAAAATTTAGATGAACAGCTATCTGATATATGTTGCGCTCAAGATGTTTGCAGCACAGGGGTTATAGGGGATCATGAGTGATATTACTCAATGATATGTTGTAAATTTTAAAAGTTAGCCCGTATATTTCTGGAAAAGCCATTGTACAATTTGTAGTCATAGGGCAAGTATCACTGGATGCTCCCGTTACCTCAAGAGGGTTAAATGATTAATCGCTTTGTGAATCTCGTTTTTATTGATTCCTTTGCCATCGCAATTAACGTGACACTTGGTACATTACTTCGCACTAAAATCTGTAACTATTCATGGGATGGAGTTGTAGATAATGATTTGTCAACGTTAGAAAGTAGCAACAGTTCTTGTAATGACTCCTCATCGGTAAATTAATTACAAATTCACTACCCTAACAAAATGTATAAAAATCCGATTTGATTTCTGAAAAAATCTCAGCTTTGGCACTGATGCGTCACGCTATCGCTAACGCATCCTACGTGAACTTTAAATGATATTTGCGGTAGATAAATGATTCTTAAGGGTACAGCAGTGCTGTGCCCCTTTTTTTATAATCGCCTAGAATTTTTAGCTATATTTTCATCATCTTACGGGGAAATGCGATCGCAAAGTCAGCCTTGTAAGCGAAAACGGTGCTACTCAAGTGTTTTTATCCCCTTGCAGTGGAATAGGTTGTGGAAACTAACCTTTTTTCTACTGCTCTGGACACGACAATCAAGGTTTCAATCCCCTTGCGGGGAAATAGGTTGTAGAAATTTGCTGCTGGAACCGTCCCCGCGGACGTGCAGACAGCAGTTGACAAGTTTCAATCCCCTTGCGGGGGAATAGGTTGTGGAAACCCAACCCTATGTTGAGGTTTACCAGATGGTTTCGCAGGTTTCAATCCCCTTGCGGGGGAATAGGTTGTGGAAACGCTGGGTAGATGCCTATCAAAGCCTTTTTGAAATTGCGTTTCAATCCCCTTGCGGGGGAATAGGTTGTGGAAACCCTACATAAGTAATGGTGGTATCGCTGCCAGTAAAGCGTTTCAATCCCCTTGCGGGGGAATAGGTTGTGGAAACCGATGCTGTAGCTCAAAATAAAAACGTCTTTGACTTTGTTTCAATCCCCTTGCGGGGGAATAGGTTGTGGAAACCAAATTACACAATTTTCTGACTGAAGTTTGTGGAGGTTTCAATCCCCTTGCGGGGAAATAGGTTGTGGAAACAGCTCGGTATTGAAACCTAACCAGAGCAAGCTTCCTGGAAAGCATTTTGGCAGATCGAAAATTTTAATCATTTTCAGCCCACCTTATTGAAACTAATTTGCAACTTTCCTGATTGCTAAAACGCTGTAATTATTCACTTGTCAAGGTTCCGGCGATTTTGGCATATCCCCCAGGGTTTTCGCCCCCACTTCGACTTGCCAAACATCAAGCTGTTAAATTCATCATCATGATAAAACTACTTACAAATCTTGTCTAGCTTTTAGTCCCAATAAATTGGGGATGAGGGAGATGAGGGAGATGAGGGGGATGAGGGGGATGAGGGAGATGAGGGAGATGAGGGAGATGAGGGAGATGAGGGAGATGAGGGAGATGGGGAGATGAGGGAGATGGGGAGATGAGGGAGATGAAGAGACAAGGAGACAGGGAGAAATTACTCATTACTCATTACTCATTACTCATTACCCATTACTCATTACTCATTACTCATTACTCATTCCCCCTTCCCCATTCCCCATTCCCCCTTCCCCTTAACGCAACCGTTCCTCTTGTATCAAAGTCCGTTGGTAAATTTGATGATTTTTAAACCAATGCCAGGTACGGGCACGATAGTTATTATCGGGGCTAATTTGAATCATTTCATATAAATTCATGTCTGGTGCTGTTTTATAAGCAAACCACAAAATTACTGTGGAATCATCTATTTCCCAAGCTTTGCCTAAAATCCGTTCCGTATCAAAAAACAGGATTTTATCTTTATATGTGCCAGGAAATTGATGTTCTTCTTGTTTGCCGGTAGACCATTTATAGCGATTAATTTGGTAGTAAGGATAGGTAGAATCTTCTGGGAACTGGCAGCTGAGGTGAGACTCATACTTATCGAGAATATTCCCCGCATTATCTACTATAGTATACGTGCCTACCCAATCTCCTTCGTGACGGACAAGCACGGGCATTCCTTCTCGGATTGTAGACATACAAAGCTCCTTGAAATTAGCTGCTAGGAATCAATTATCAGGTCTGAATGTTAAATTATCAGATTTGAATTTTTTCTTAACTATTCTCAAACCACCAAGGGTCATTTGCAGAATTAGTTTTGATTAAAAAGGCTTTTTTCCTCATAAATCTTTTTAACCCTGCTGCACCCATACGTGAGCCACCTAAACCAGATAATTTGAAAGAATTTTTTTCTCCTTCGTACATGATTGAGGTAAGCCCGGCATCATTAATACTAATAGCGCCTGCATCTATGCGCTGGGCGACTTCCATTGCTAATTCTTCTGGTTGTGCAAATACAGCCGCGCTTAATCCATACACTGAATCATTAGCT
Source organism: Tolypothrix sp. PCC 7601 (assembly GCF_025677855.1). Classification (NCBI taxonomy): domain Bacteria; kingdom Bacillati; phylum Cyanobacteriota; class Cyanophyceae; order Nostocales; family Tolypothrichaceae; genus Tolypothrix; species Tolypothrix sp. PCC 7601. The sequence goes on along the minus strand of NZ_CP064879.1, from coordinate 8,241,863 downwards.
AATTCAATTGCTTCCTCAATGTTAGAAAATGGCATTACAGGCATAATGGGGCCAAATGTTTCTTCTGTCATCACTTTCATGGAATGATTGACCTGAGTTAACACTGTAGGGCGACACCACCAGCCCCCGCCCAATTCTTCAACTTTACCACCACAGTGAATCACAGCACCTTTTTCGATAGCATCTAAAAGATGATCGCTAATTGCTGCTGCTTGTTTTTCGGAAATAATCGGCCCGATTTCTCCACTTTCTAATGTGGGGTGAGCTAATTTTACTTTTTGGGCTTTAGCTACTAACTGGGCGACAAATTTCTCAAATATAGTTTCGGCAACATAAATGCGCTCAATTGACAGACAAGACTGTCCAGTATTAACAACTGAACCCCATAAAATTGCTGAGGTTGCTAAATCTAAATTAGCCGATCCTAAAACAATTGCCGGGTCTTTTCCTCCTAATTCTAATAAAGCCGGAATAAACTTTTTGGCAGCAAGTTCGCCAATTCTGCGCCCTGTATTGGTACTACCTGTAAAACAGATTAAATCAACATGTTCAATTAAAGCCGTTCCTGTTTCGCCAGATCCTTCCACAAAAGTGAAAACATCCCGCAATTTTGGCACAGCATTGATGGTTGATATTAATGGTGCAACAAAGCGGGGAGCATTTTTACTCGGTTTAACGACAACAGCACAACCCGCTAGCAATGCAGGAATAGCATCAATTGTAGATAGCAATAAGGGCAAATTCCAGGGACTGATTATCCCCACTAGGGGATAGGGAACAGCTGTTTGTTGCAGGGCGATAAAGGGGATAGATGTATTTTTGGCAGTTTCCTGCAATAGTTCTGGTGCCAACCGACACCAACGGTCGATGTTAGAAATAAACGAGTCAATTTCTAATTCCGAGACAGATAATCTTCCTGTATCATTCACCAAAGCCTCAGTCAAGCGATCGCGTCCTGCTAATATCGCTTGTTTCCATTCCTGTAAGGCTTCTACTCTCCCTTCAATACCTATCTGTTGCCAACGAACTTGCGATCGCCGCAACCGATTACACAACTGCGCCAGCAACTTCGGCGGCGGCGGTATAATCACATAGTCAAATTTTCCCGTCCGAGGATTACGAACATCTATTGATTTGGTCATTTGTTATTTGTTATTAGGTAATGGGGCATGGGGCATTGGGCATGGGGCATTGGTAATAGGTAAGTAGCTGGTTGGAATTAAATATAAGATGGACGTAGGTTGGGTTGAGGCACGAAACCCAACACCCGCATGGGTTACGCTATCGCTAACCCATCCTACAAATAATTATGCCTCCCTACTTAATAGGTAATTGGGTGTTTGGTGTTTCTCCCTCATCTTCCTCATCTTCCTCATCCCCCTCATCTCCCTCATCCCCAATCCCCAATCCCCATTACCCCTTATCCCCAGAGGGGGCCCCGAGTTCCCCAATCCCTCAAATCACCCCTAATTCAGCTAGCCGCGCGATGGTTGCTTGCTGGGTTTGCAGAAAGTGTTTGCGGTCTACTTCTGTTTCCAGCATAGTGTTTGGTGGGTAAAATTGTGACTGCAGATAACTCTGGGCGTAGAGTTCAAATCGCTGGCGGGAAAGTAAATTATTTAACCCTGGTCTGCGGCGATCGCGGCGTAATGCTGCTAGGTCTATCTCTGCAAATGCTGCCATGCTTTCGCCTGTGGTTGTCTCTGCTAATACTATGCCGCGATGATCGATAATTTTGGAACCGCCATCAACAGAAGCAAAGGGGATGGGGCTATTAGCGGTACCTGCTGTATTAGCAGATACTACGTAAGCTTGATTTTCTACGGCACGGGTAATTTTAGCTGCGTCTTTGGGTGTGAGTGCTTTGCTATAAACTTCGGATGTGGAGTGGAGAAAAATCTCTGCACCGCGCATTGCTAAACATCGCGCTACTTCTGGATACAATATTTCTTCTGATGCTAAGGCTGCTAAATTACCGATCGCAGTTTTGGCGACTGGGAAAACGCCTTCTAATCCGTAGCAATCGAGATATTTATCCCAAACATCATGGGGAGTCGGGGCAAACATCGAATTTAACCGCCGATAACGCAATACAATTGTCCCCGAAGGGTCAATGACAAAGCAGGTTTGAAAGTATAAACCGGGAAAATTGGGGTCTAATTCGTAGGCGTTACCACCTAAAAATATACGATGTTTTTGAGCAATTTTACTGAGAGCTTCATACTCAGCACCGTGCATTTCCAAACAGGCTTTTTCTGACCACACTGCTAAAGATTCACCCAAAGGAAAACCTGTGAGAAAATATTCAGGTAAAACAATTAACCGACAGTCAAAACCGATAAAAGCGATACTGGCTGCAATTTGTTGTGCCAAGCGGTTAATAGTAGTTTGCATTAAAGCATGAGCTTCAGTGCGATCGCTTGCTTGATTAACTGCATGGCAAGTAACTTGCAGTGCCAAAGCTCGGTATGAGTTGATATTGTCAGTATTATCAGTGTGGGCTGTCATGCTGTTTACAGGGTGGAAATTTTAACTACCACCTTTAAGAATACGATCACCACCCCAGAGCGATCGCACGAGTTTCTCTGTTAATTCTGCTCCTAACAGCCGCACAGCGATTTGGTTATCTGGATCTCGTTCCGCACTGCCATAAATCCCGATTAGCTAAGTCCTCGCGTGTGTTTTCTGGTACAGGTTCAGCTTCGTCAACCCAGACTAACCACCGATCCAACATTTCATGAGCGATCGCAACAAGACGGGTAATGATTCCTAAACCTGGCAAAGCCGAAAAGCGTCCATTAGGAATCCCGAATATGAGGGATAGAGCCACACAAGGTCTAGCAAAATTAGCACTAGAACCTGAATGGGAAGCGGTATTTGAACCAAATTCCTATGGTTTTAGACCAGGACGTTCTGCCCACGATGCGATACAAGCGATATTTTCAGGAATCAGCCAAAAATCAAAAATGGTTTTAGATGCCGATATATCACAATGCTTCGACAGGATTAACCACTCAGCAATAATGGACGAACTCATTGCCCCTTTTGGCTTAAAACTCGGTATCTTCCGATGCCTCAAGGCTGGAGTCAACCCAGAATTCCCCGAACAAGGGACACCCCAAGGGGGAGTGGTTACCCCTCCCACAATCTTGCAAACTTTCTAGCTCAAACTTTGGGAAATCAGGAACTTCCCCTACGCGAAAAACCACATTTACCTGTTCAGTGTCCACCTCAACTCGCTTTACTAGCAGGCGAATAATTTCTCGTTGGCTATTCCATTCTATTGATTCAAGGTTGTTGATGACTTTAGCGGAAAACTCCTCCAAGCGACCAATAATCAGCCTCAGTTCCCGATTTAGCGTAGCCTCATCGTTAAGATTTTTCACCTGGGCTTCGATAACTGCCACTCGTTCTTTAATTTTATGAATCCTGGGCTCAAATTCGTTTTTTTCAATTAGACCCTCAGCATAGCTATCAATCAACCGTGCAATACCCCGACGTAGTTTGGTAATTTGAGATTCTAAGGCTTTAATATTTTCTTGAGTAGCTGAAGTCGGTTCTTGCCCTCGGCGTTGATATTCCAGATAAAGGCGTTGGGGATTTCTGAGCAAAGAACATACTTCTTGCCAAACAGCCGCTTCCAAAGTATCAGTTCGTACCTGGGTATTGCTACAGACTCGATTCCCACCAAAGCGATAAGCATCAGTACCAATGCATCGATAATAAGCATAGTCACGAGGTTTGCTTTTGGCAGATTTATTACTGATAGCTTTGCCATAGTAAGTATAGCCACAGAGCTTGCAGGTAACTAAACCTTGCAACAAGTATCTGGCACCTCGTTGACCAATTCGAGAACGACGCTGATTTTCTTGCAATTGCTCTTGTACAGCAGCGAACAAATTTTCATCCACAATCTTGGGGACTGGGACTGAAATCCATTCAGAGACATCAACTGAGTTGGTTGAATAGTCACGCCTTGGTTGAGCAGAAGCACCCCGAATCGGTCTTAATCGATGCCGACGGGAGCAAACTTGGGTTTTACCAAAAGCAGCAAATCCAATATAGGCTGGGTTTTTGAGCATTCCCCACACCGTAGACCTATCCCAAACTGATTTTCCTGTTTGGGTCAAGTGTCCATCTGCATTCAGTCGCCGACACACTTCCCCAATTGTGAGCCTTTCTCTGCCCACCCAGTCAAATATTTGTCGAACTATTTGAGCTTGTTCAATAACCAATTCAAAGTGAGCCTGACCGCCACCATCAACTTTGCTGACATATTGATAACCATAGGGGGCACAAGACAAGACGTTGACTGAGCCGGATTTGGCTGCATGTCGCTTACCTCGCCGACTGCGTTCCATGATTTTGGCTCGTTCATACTCGGCTACCATCCCCTGTACCTGTAGTAGCAAATCATCTTCTGGAGATTGTCCCAATTCTCGATTGAGGAAAATTACTTCCACGCCACAACGGTACATTTCGTCAATTAATAACACTTGGTAAGCATATTTGCGAGCTAATCGGTCGGGAGAGTGGACGTAAAGCCGATCTACTCCATTAGCAAAAGCCAAGTCCCTCAAACGTTCTAATGCCGGACGTACCAGCGTTGCTCCACTATACCCTGCATCAATAAAGGTCAGTTCTTCACACAGTTTTAACCCATCTGCTGCTACCCTCAAGCGAAGGGCAGCTAATTGACTAGCGACTGTCTGAGTTTCTGTTTGCTGCTCTGTAGAAACCCGAGCGTAGATAGCAGCCTGTATTTGGTTAGTGGTCATAAATTAGACCTTAAATTAAGTAAATTTTTGTGTTCTACCTTAGCGACTGATCTCGTTAAAGATCATCTGCTTTTACCTGGGTTGAGTAGAGTTTTGACAGTAATCGGGCAATTGACTCTCGTGCTGATTTTTTTGCTGTCAGGATAGTTTTTGCGTTTTTGAGTGCAAAAGCCAGTCCTGGAAAAAAGTCGTGAGTAGTCTGACTAATCTCGAGCAAACTTGATTCTGTGACAATATCGAAATTCGGCAATCTTGATTCTGTATCATTTTCAAATTCAGCCGATAATTCTTGCTGTTTCTGTAACTGGGTTAAGGATTGTCCTGAACTAGACATTGATTCTGTGACAGTATCATCAACTAAAGATTTAGATTTTGTGTCAATATCAAATTGCGACTCTGACTGGTGGACAAATTCGCGATCGCTTTGCGGGCGCTCTACGCCATCGCCATTAGTACCAACTAGTTTTGATTTTGTAACTAAATCCTTTTCTCTGTTAATAAATTCTGTGTCATTATCAATCTTTTCACCCTGATCCAGACGACGAGCTATTTCTACAAGTTGAGAAGCAAATTCTTTAGGGATTCTGATTGTACAAGTATCTTTGTGATTCCAGCCTGATTTTCTACCTGCATTTTCCCGATATCCGCCTCTAGGCGAACTTGAGTTGTCAGGTCGCTTCTTTTTTTTCATCAATTTCAACTCCTTCCTGATTCTGTCACAAAATCACCCACTACCAAAATCTAAGGAGTTAAAATGACCGATTTCTTCGGCTTCTTCTCTTGTTAGCTCATTTTGTAATCCGGGATTTTGACTGGATTTTCGTGTTGAAAGGCGAAGTTCAGGAATTACTTGTTCATAGGCACAAGCCATACACTCATCCGATACCCGGCTGGCTTCAAAACTAACTTGCACCTTGAGATGCCGACTTTTTTTCGGCTTTTGACTACTCATGGTTTCTTTCCTCCAATAGATGGCCCTGTAATGCCATCATCGGGGACTATATGAGTATTTATTGGTGCCCCTGCAAAACCTTTACCATAGCCTGGACGCAGTTGTTTTCGAGGAATAGTGACCGAGAACTCTATGGTACTTTTTGCAAGATTGTGGGAGGGGTAATTACCCCTCCTTGTGGTGTCCCTTCCAGGTTAGGAAATAAACTATCTTCAGTAAAATCTTTAAACAAAATGAACAAGCAGAAATTAATGGAGTAAGTTTAGAGATTCCACTAGAATTACAACCAGAGAATCCAACTCATATTAATGGGGTTCAAAAGTTTTTCAGCAGTACAGATAGAATTAGTAGTACAATACGACACAGACAAGGTATTGCTCGGAAAATTGAAGCTGTAGAAGCAAATTTGAGGGTGCTTGCATCTGTCCTTCGTGAAATCGAAGATCATCATAATCAGCTAATGAAGCAGCTAGATAATCTGAACATTAAACAACTCTTCAAAGAAATTGATTTTGTGACGGTTCAACAGAATATAGCAATTGAGTTAGAGGCACTAAAAAAGCTTAGAATTAACTTCTCTCGTAACACCCTAAATATTGGAGTAGTTGGACGAGCAAGGCAAGGCAAGAGCCGATTATTGCAAAGCTTAACAGGACTTAGTGCAAACGAGATTCCTGATGGTAACCGAGGCTTCTGTACTGGTGTAAAGAGCAAAATTTACCATACTCCTAACGTTGAAACCTATGCACCGGTCTGGTTCCATACTGAACAATCATTCTTAGAAGAAGTAATCTTTCCCTATTATGACAAGCTCAACTTAAGCTCTAAGCCCTCAACATTAGAGGAGTTTGCGAGTAGTACACTTCCTGGTCTTCCTGAATACATGAGGAGTACTTCATCGCTTGTAATGTATGATTATCTCCGACAAAATTATTACTTAAATCTTCCTATGTATCGTGAGATGCTTCAGGTACAGTCACCCCAATTAATTGAAAAGAGTCAAATTCGGGAATATCTCTCTCAAGAGAACGTTACAGGTGAACGCACCTATTTTAATTATCTTGCAGTAAGAGAAGTACACATTTATTCTGACTTTCCTAATGCTTATATTGGACAAATTGCTTTAGTTGATATGCCTGGATTAGGTGATGCCAGGCTTGGAGACGAGGAAAAATTAATAAAGTCGCTTGCTGAAGATATTGATATTATTCTCTTTGTACGTCGTCCAAGTCCTTTTGGGGATTACTGGACATCAGCTGATGTAGCTTTGTATGATCTATTCCACGGATTGATGTCCGACCTTCCTCAAAGATCGTTTATGATTCTCAATCGAACAAATATTGACTCTGCGGATAGTGATAATTTGCAAATTTGTCAATATTTCCAATCACAACTAGAGGAAATGCACATTAAAGTTGTCGAATGTATAATTGCTAATTGTGCCGATTCTCAGGAAGTAAATACCCAAATTATTGAGCAGGTTATCAAGTATTTAACTACTAATATCACCTCTCTTAATCGGCAAGATGTATCTTCTCATCAGTTGCGGCTGTTCCAACTTCAAAGTACGATTACTGCCGATCTGAACAAAGCACATCAAGCTTTACTACAAGTACCACAGTTCCAAAATATACAGAAATGGCAACAATTAATAGAACAGGCAGTAACAGTTAGTCAATTACGCAATATGCAGTTCCTTGACTAATTTATAACGTGATACACAATCCTTAAACCAAATCATTAAGCTTCCGTAAAAACTCTCCCCACCCACAACCTGCAAAATCTGACCTGTCATAAAACTGACAATAACCTCTCACTGGTGAATAAATTGACAACCCCTTTACACGCTCAAATCTCACTCCTGAAGTCACATTCGCTAAAATTAACTGCGGTTCAACTTCAACAATCATCAAATTCATCACTTCATCAATAACCTGGGTTAATTCATCACTATCCCCAGCGTATTTATCCTGCAAAACTTTCAAAAAATCATACAAATCTACAAAGTCACTATCCTTAAAACGCACAGCTTTACGTTGAGAATGATACATTGCTTTCTCAGTATAAATGTCTTCTTCTGAAACCAATTGACGCAAAATCGTTGCCAATCTTCCTAAGGAATCAGCCAGTTTCTCAACCACTTTTAAATTTGTTGCTGATTGGGTAATTTGAGTTACACTACCCCGCGATTCTCCTTCGTAGTAGCGCCCATACTCCTGTACAATTAACTTTGCCAACGCCTCCGATGTTATTTCTGGATGGGCGGTTAAATTCTGCAAAATTGCTGTGTAGGGATAACCTGTTAGGGGTTCTACTTCTTGCGATGCAACCATATAATTAGCATTAGCCCGCAGCTGGTAAGCCACTTCCACCATGCCCATTAAGCAGGCATCCATACCAATTAAGCTAACTTTTTTACCTGTAATTGCTTCTGCTTCCTGAAAAGCCTGCTGAAGTTTGGCATTATCTAGGAAATCTAAGGATGAATCATCAAAAGCGATCGCTCGTGAATCTTCATCATCTAGTTGTAGCAATTCCGTAATTGAGGAAAGGAAAAAAGCACGAGACAATCTTCGATTATTTCGGGTAAGGGAACGCACTTCATCCTGACTTGCCTGAATTTCCACACCACGCGATCGCGCAAAAGCATAAATATCATCTTCTTTCCAGCCAGTACCGTGATTCCACAAAATTACTGCATAGTTTTCCGCCGGGTAATTCTCAATTCCCCAAACAATAAAGTCTCGTAATGCACGAGGATCGCCCGTATTCTGCTCTGGGATATTTTCAATGTGCCTGGGTTCTTCTGAAGGGCGAATATATATGCGGTATGTGTGTTCTCTATCAGAAAGAGTATCGAACTGCACTAACACAGCCACTTCTGGTGTTGAGCCAACTGCTTCCATCTCTGCAATGTCTTGATAGCCTTGTGCTTCCATCGGAGCCATTAGGCGCTTACCTTGTAGTTGCTCGAAAACCTTACCGTTGTCCCCAGCCATGTAAACCATCACAGTCCAGTGACGCTCATTGTGAGTCATGTTGCAAAATTTCGTATTTAAGTTTCTTATTTTTATACAAATTTATTGCTGCGATTACCGGAAATTACACAAACTGTTAGTTGATTATTTTGCTTTTAAGTTCGGCAAGTAGTTCCTCTGCTTGGCTGACATCGCGGCTATTAATAGCAGCTTGCAAGTTTCCTAAATTTTCTAATAAAAGATTATCAGATGTCTTGTCTTGATTGAGCGCACGTTGCAGTCGGGTTATCTCTTCTTCTAACTGAAAAATCCGATTAGTCACAGCGTCTTCATTTTCATGCACTTTCGCATCTTCCAGCTTCTTCTCTACCTCTTGTTGAGTCAAGCGATAAAAGCGGTCAAACGTTTTCTCCACAGGTTGCCCATCGGTGCTAGTATCTTCCGCCAACACATGAAGAATACCATCGTGGTCAACTGTGAACTTACAATTAACCCGAACTTCTCCCGCCGGACGCGCAGTAGCTAGGTTGAGAACTACTTCACCGATAAATTCATTGTCCCCGGCAATTGGTCGTTCACCTTGATAAATGCGGAAGCGGATACTCTCTTGTCCATCACGCTGGGTAGTAAAAGCTTGGGAACCCTTGCGCCACTTGGTAACTGGTATTGGTTCATTTGCACAAATAATTGCATCCATCTTGCTGTTAGCTAACTCAATTCCCAAAGACAAGGGCGTTACATCCCAAAGTTTCACCTCATCCCGAAGATAACCGCATAATCTTGCGCCCAGTACCGCCGCACCTCTAGCCACAGCTTCATCTGGATTTACAGAATCGTTGATTGTCCAACTGTAGCGTTCTTTTAGTGCTTCCTTGATAGCAGGTAGCCTGGTTTGTCCACCAACTAACAATACTTGGTCAATGTCTGTGGCTTGCAAATTTGCTTCTTTTAAAGTCGCATCGCAGATATCTAAGGTGCGGTTAATAAAAGGTTGCACAAGTTTTTCTAACTCAGTCCGAGTTAATGTTGCTTCTAGTCCCAAACACTGACTTCCTATAGTGAAAAGATTGGGAATGCTAATTTGATATTCTGTACTTTTAGTTAAAGCAATTTTGGCAGCTTCTGCCGTTTTACGTAACTGCGATCGCACGTTATTATCTTGCTCAACAGGTAAATCTACACTGTGCTGCTGCTGAAACGCAGCTTTCAGCCACGCGACAATTGCCAAATCGAAATCATCACCGCCTAAATGGGTATCGCCGCTAGTAGCCTTTACCCGAAACAAACCCTTTTCAATTCGTAAAATTGAGATATCAAATGTACCACCGCCTAAATCATACACTGCAACTGTTTGGGGTTCTGTACCCAAACCAAATGCTAAAGCCGCAGCCGTTGGTTCATTAATGATTCGCGGAACTCGCAACCCAGCTAATTCTCCGGCTTCTTTGGTAGCCTGACGCTGAGATTCACTAAAATAAGCAGGAACGGTAATGACAGCTTGGGAAATTGTTTTACCCAAAGTTGCTTCAGTATCTTCCTTCAGCTTACGCAAGATTTGAGCAGAAATCTGCGGAGGTGTAAAAGTTTCTTCGCCTACAAGAATAGCAACTTTGCTCTGTTGCACTTCTGCGATAGTGTAGGTAACTTGAGTTTGGTCGATACGTACCCGTTCATCACGAAAGGTACAGCCCATGAAACGTTTTACTGAGTAGATGACTTCACTAGGATGACTGGTAATACAACTTATTGCTGATTTACCAACGATGTGTTGATTTTTTTGGATATCAAACATGACAACTGAGGGAGTGAGGCGATCGCCTTCTGAGTTGGATAAAACTCTCGCTTTTCCTGTGTCTGGTTCCCAAATGGCAATGGCTGAATTAGTTGTCCCTAAATCAATCCCTAAAACATCTACCTCACTCACTGTCTACTCCCCTTTTAATTTTAGATTTTTTAATATGTGTAGCAACTTAAACCATAAGCTGTACCTACCCATAATTTAGTCTCTTTATCTTCACCAGTGCTGATGGCCAGTGCTATAACTCGATTTGCCCCTAAGCCACTATTGTGGATGTTAAATTCGTTAATTTTCCATCTATTGCCTTGACTCAGTAAACAAAATAGCCCCTTATCTGTCCCAACCCATAAACTGCTATTGCTCTTATCCCATACCAAGGCTGTTATAACTCGGTTTTCAAGCTCAGGTATTGGTTCCCAGTTGTCAACATTACCTACATACAGTCCCTGACTTGTACCTACCCAAACCTGTTCCGACTCATTTCCATTAATTGCTAGTAGCGATCGCACATCTGCACTACCTAAGTTACCAGTAATTGGAGTCAGTCGTTTTGTATCAATTTTCAATAACAACAATCCTGCTGAAGTACCCAGCCAAACGTGGTTTGTAACAGCTTGGGTAATTACTTGCAGCCATCCACTCACCAGTTCCTTGAGCAGTTCCTTGTTAGAAATTACTTGTACCCAAGCTGAATCTTTGTACTGATAAAGACCATCTAATCCAATTGCCCAGTAGCGATCGCTTCCAGCAGTTAGGGTTAAAATTGGTTCAGAAATATTGGGCGCGGTTTGCAGTTCATTCTGCTGTTTTAAGCTATGTAAACCACTACTCCAACTCGCAACCCAAACAGTTTCTTGGTCTTGGCTGGTGATGATAGCGCGGATATCTTGGCCAGCAAGTTGTCCATAGCGCCGCCAACTTTCGGTAAATAAGTCATATCGAAATAAACCTTGTGCCGTCCCAATCCATAAAATAGAACGGTCTGCAAATTGCTGCACTGACAGTGCTTGCACTAAACTACTGAAAGTGGGTGGAGATTTTTCGCGGGAAGCTAACCCAATGACATCAGGGGGATTGTCCGTTAAGTGCAAAAGTATTTGCTTGTTCTCGCCACGCAGTAGTCCATCATGAGTACCAATCCATACTTTATCGTCTCTACGTATTAGCAAGCTGGTAATAGGCGCATTAAATCGCTTTTCTGTCAATGGTGTCCAACCGGTTTCTGTTGCTAAACCCACCTGTCCGCCACAGGCTGCCCAAACTCCTTGCGTATGGGGAGCTAGGGCAGTAACTTCACCAGGATATGTAGTATCAATTTTGTGTAGTTTGTTCGTTAATAAGTCAATGCGTACCAGTCCGCGAAAAGTGCCTAACCACAGGTTTTCACCTTGACGAGCTAGGGTGAGAACATCTGGCTGCACGCTGTCGCTAGTACGCACCCAACTAGCATTTTTGTAATTATAAACGCCTTGAGCATTGCACAGCCAAATATCATTTTCGTTGGCGATCGCCATTGCTCTTGGAGGAAAACCAGCCGGGGGTAGTTCTAAAGCGGGTTTACGGTCTGGAGTGTTGATAGCATAAATACCGCTAGCAGTTCCAGCCCAAAGTTTACCACTAGAGTCCAAGGTCAAACAACTTACCTTTACCTCGCCCAGGATGCGGTAAGGTCGCCAAGTATCATTTTTTAGATAATAAATGCCAAATTGTTCGTGAGCAGCCCAAACTTGACTCGTGCCATCTACCGCCACTGCTAACACTGAGTTACCTGGCAAACCATGTTCGCTGGTGTATCTCACAAATCTATTTAATTCCAGCTTCCAGTGCAGTACCCCTCCCCCAGTCGCCAACCATAAATTTTCTTGTGTTGGGTCAAAAGCTAAGTGACGGACATGACGCTGACTAACTAAGTTACCCCATTCTAAAAAAGCTTTATCGCTGGGTTGTTCTTGTTGCGGCACAGCATCAGCGACGGGGATGGGCAAATCTTCTCCCCCTACTGGTACAGGTAAATTAAGTTGGTAGTCTTTACTACTCATAATCTATTGGTGCTGGTAATACGCCCCCACTCCTGCTTTAATTTATCTAACTCAGCTTGTAATTCATAATTCTGGTCTTGCTGCTGTTCAATACATTGATTGAGAAAATTATGCCAGTGTTCTTGACTTTTTTGCTGTTGCTGCCAAAGTCCGTAACGTGTATCTTTATACAACCGTTCTGTTGCTTGTTTTAAATTTTGTAGCTGTCGGTTTAACGCTGCTTCCCAAACTTTCAAACGCTGGTACTGCTGTGTCAAGTCTTCTTGAGAATTACGAGTTGTCCAAACTATTCCCCAAGGTAATTCTTCCAAAACATCGCCTAAACTAGCAGCAGCGTCACTACATAAACCCTGGAGATTGGCCAGTAATTCTGCATCCTCAGCGTTGACATCAGGATCTAATAACCGAAAGATATGCTCCAGTAGCATATCTTTATCAATGGCTTCTAGGTCTTTGAGGCTAAATTCTGTTGTTTGTTCTTCCTGGTAGAGAAAATTATCGTTTGCGACATCTTGCTGTTGCGTATCGTCTTCATCCTGGGTGAAACGTTGAATTTGGCTGCGAAGGGAGGCAATTTCTGCTTGTAAGCGCATCGACTGGCGACGTAATGTACCAACAACTGCCTGAAATTCGTTGTAAGCTGCTGCGAGATTTGTTTCTAGTGGTGCAATTGTTTCCCGTGCAGTAGTAATTGACGAGCGTAGTTGTTGCAGTTGCGTTAGTAAGTTATCTAATTCTGCTTGAGTTATTTCTGATGTCGATGCGGGGTTTGTCATCAGGCGACACCTACTGTAGCCAGGGGTTGAGTTAGTCGATAGTAAGGCGGACTATAAAGACCATAAGCCAGACCTAAAGGGTTATTGTACTCTTCTATAAAATATCTGCGGGTAGCTTGTAGGGCTTCCCCAATTGTCATTTGTTTATCTATAAAGAATGTATAAAATTGTTGAGCAAAAGCCGCAGCAAAACGGTCGGGAACGGGACAAGCAGTTGCAATTACTGCCTCAGCACCACGTTTAATAAACATTTGTGGTAAGTTAAAAGTTTTGCGTAATGCATCAGTTCCACCTGCTGACTGACAAGCATTGAGAAAGACTAATGGTTGACACTGAAATCGTTTATCTTGTTTTACTAAAATAAAAGATATAGCCCCTAATTTAATCACTAAAGGTTCGCCTTCTTCTCCTTCATCCTTTAACAAAGAAAATAGCAGGGTATCTACATCTAATTCTTCTGACTGACAGTGACAAGCAAAATGGAGAATGTTATGGTTAGCTTCTATAAAATAATCAAGTAGGTTTTCTCCATTTTCAATTTTTGTTAATTTACCTACTGCTGAAAGCAGAGAACAACGGCTATTTTGCAAGGTGCGAATCAATTTTTGAATTAGTAGCCATTCATTTTGATGAGCTTCTCGCAGTCGATGATGCAGACAAAACATCATATCTAATGGTGTAGTTCTGTCTGCCAAAAAGCGAGAAATATCTTTTTCGGGAGTAAGAATTCGAGCGGGAGTGTAGCGCAGTCCCCAAAACATTTCTGGATTAGGTTCTTGATAATTATCCCCTGCATAGAGTACTTCCCAAGGGAAAATTACCCGCTCAGATATAAAGGTGGGCGCTGGAATTTCAGTCCCCATCATTTTACAACGACCTTCGATAATTTGACGGGAGCCTTCCTCTTCAAAAAATCTGCGGTAAGCTGCTAAACCCCACTTTGCCAGTTCTCTCATTTCTTGCTGGCAAGTTTCCGCATCTAATTTGATACTTTTGGTGTGATTAATTGCTTTTTCTAGTCTCCAAAAAGACTCTAAAACATTATTTGTAAATTTCAGAAGTTCTTCATCAGTGGCAGTTATGTTAAACTTTTGCCAACCAATATTATAATAATTTTCTTTAGGAATTACAATTGGTAAAAAAGATGCCATTGTTTGATGGCGAATGGCGCTACTAATACCGCTCATTCTTCCCTCCCGTTCTCTATGTTGAGAGAGAAATTTAAGCTATGAATTGGTCGCATTCCATCTGCAAAATATACCTGAACTAAAGCTGACGTATCAGTAATTTCATTTGGTACAACTAGGGTAAACCAGCCTAAATAATCACCTTTAGCAGTAAGTGTCATCGTGATGGGCAAATCTGGAATCACTTGCAGACCATAGGTGACAATGTGTACCTGTAGATTTTCAAAGACGAGATTCTCTGCTACTTCGATAACTCTATCTTCATGCCACACCGGGGGATTTCTTCGCAGAGTAACACGAAAACGAGCGATCGCACCAGGGGGCAATGGGTCATCAATTTCCCGTCCTATAGGTTCGACAATGGCATAGCCATCACCAGGAACGGGACGGTAAGGACGCGCCATTGGGTCGCCAAACAGAACGTAAGCTAGCCAGTCAAGGGAATCAGGTGCAGCTGCACGGGCTAACTGACGGCTAGTATAGAAAGCTTCGCCCAAGGAAGCGCCAGCCCACAGACGGTTGTAGAAGCAGCTAATAAAGGCAGCTTCTACTGCTGGTTCTACAGCCCAGAGGGAACCTACAAAGCCGCTACATCCAGCGCGGATAAAGGCAGATGCCCATGTGTTTTCTAATGCTGTCAATTCTGGCACATCTGTTTTAACGTAACTCAAGGTAACAAATGGGCGATTGCGCCGCAGGTTTAGTTTGGCGGGACGCATTTGGAGTTCTATGTCTTCTGTATCGTCGCTGTTATCTAAGGTTACGGGAGCGTTACGAAGGTTGGTTGCATCTAAGGACTGACTGTAGCGAATTAAATGCAGACCTCGTATAGCTTCAGTAGAATCATGCAATACACCTGCTGGTAAAGGCTGGGGTAGAGGTGCGCCGGGGGCTTCGAGGAGGGTAGCCCAGAGTTGGGGTTGTTCGACATTGGCGTAGTGGGCGATGTTAACTGTACCTACAGGAAATTCGTAGGGTCTGGTGTCGTTTAATTCTTGTAACCAGCGGCCAATGATGAAGCGATCGCCTAAAAATCTTTGACCATCATATAATAATTCCCAAGGTATCCAGGCTTCTTGATCAGCGAGAATTAAAAGTGTAAAAGTGGTATTTTGGGGTATTAAACTGCGAATATCGCTTTGTAGTTCTGTGGAGAAGAGGTTTCCAAATAGGTATTGACCAAGGGAAATTAAACGAGATTTTCTCTCAGTGGGCAAACTATCGGATATATTTTCGAGTGTAGTTGCTAACAATCCCCGCACCTGTTCTATCCAACTGGTTGAAAGTGAGTCTGATGTATAAATGTTATTTTCGGTAAATACTGAGAGAAAGCGGAAGCTTTTAAGTTGGTATTGGAATTTGCAGGTGGAGTTGCTTTCGTTCCAGATTGTTTGGATGCGGAGCATAAAATCTGGTTGAGGGACGGGACGAGGTTGGGTGATGATGCGTTGAGGCGTGAAGGTTGCTTCGTCAATGTCGGCGACTTGGATTTGAGTTTCTAGTTTTGTCTCGAAGGTATCGCCTCGGTAGAGTTCGGCGGTGATGGTGGCGGAACCTGGGCGGAGGGCGGTGAGGCAGAAGCGGGCGGTTTGAATTTCTTGGGCTATGTCGGGATTGAGAGGTAGGCTGGTGGTGTTGTCGCCGTTGAGTTGGAAGCCAGGGGCATTGAGGATGATGTTTAGTTCAGTCTCATAAATCTGGTTTCTTGAAATTGTAATTAGATAAGCACTTTCCTCGAAAATTGCACTGTTACCTAGATTTATAGTGACTTCTAATTCACTACCAACCGAAATATCATATTTTAATACCCTTAGCATTACAGCACATACAATTATTGCTGTTTCTGACACAGATGGCGTTTCTGTTATCCTTTCAGATTCTGTTAATTCAACTTCTTGCCTGGATTCATTCTCCAAAATATATGGATTTAGATAGATAGCAAACTGAAATCTCAATCGCTGTTTAAGATTTTGATAGTCCTGAATACGACTTGTTACTACCATATCAATATCGTATTCTTGACGAAATTCATTTATGGCAAGAATACAAGGATTTTGCAAATTTTCTTTTACTTCGTCCAAGCCATCAAGTAATAATATTATTCGTTTATTGTCAATCCATTTTTTTGAATTTTCTTGAGGAATGTTATAAATTATTGTAAATTCTTGTATGATCCAATCTGCTATACTCTGATTCCTAAACCAAGTATTAATTCCTCCTTTTTTGATATTCCAAGAGGAAAGCTTAAATATAATAGGAAGAGGTTGACTAATATCTTGTTCTACGCGGTCAATTAACTCACGAGCTAGCTCTAATAGTGTTACTGTTTTACCCACACCAGCTTCACCTAAAATAAGGAGAGTATGATGCCAATCAAAAAATTGAATCACCTTTATATCATCAGGTGTTAAGATATGCGGAGTTTCTTCAGAAGGAGGTTCCGGTGAAAATAACTTCCAAGGCTCAGGAGGATATATGTATCCATCAAGTTTTGATTCAAGTTTGAAGTGAATGGATGGTTTTTCTTGTAAAATTCTTTCTAAGACACCTTTAATCCAGTAATTTTTTACCTGATTCAGTAAAATCTGATAGTTCTGATCTTCTTGCAAAAGAAGAGGTAATTGAGTTTTGCTCAAATTTTGGATAGCTTGCAAGGCTTCAGTCGCTGACTGGTAGCGCTGTGAATAATTATATCTCACCATTTTATCTAAAATGGCTGCTAGTTTAGGGCTAACTTTTACTAGATTGCGCCAGATAATTTCACCAGTTGCGGGATCTTTTTGGAACTCACGAGCATTTACTCCAGTAAGGGCTTGGATTCCAGTAATCCCTACAGCATATATATCACTGCTCAATCGAGGGTATCCATTAGCTTGTTCTGCGGGCATATAGCCTTGAGTACCAATTGCAATCGTTACGTCTTCTTCCTGTTTTTGAGATACTGTTCTGTCTTCTTCCTGTTTTTGAGATTCAGTTATTTTAGTACGAATAATTAATTGTTTACTTGCAAGAAAATCAATTAGAATTATTTTTTCGTCTGATGCACGTCTGATTAAATTGGATGGTTTTATATCCCGATGTATTACATTATTATGATGAACAAATTCTAGAATCTGCAATATATCTTGCAATAGAGTTATGACATAACTTTCGCTTAATTGCTTACCTGGAATAATTTCTTGTCTTAAATCATGCCCATCAATAAATTCTTGAACTGAAAAAAATTGCTGATTTTCTTCAAAATAAGCTAGAATTCTAGGAATTTGGTCGTGTTTCCCTAGCTGAACTAGTATTTCCGCTTCTGATGCAAACAAGCGTCTCAGCACTTTTAAAACGCTCTCTTCAGAGTTTAATGGGTTTAATTTTTTGACTATGCATTTAGGTTTACCTGGAATGCCAATGTCTTCCGCAAGGTAAGTTACATCAAACCCACTTTGGCTGATCATTTGTAGAATTCGATAACGTCCTCCCTGTATTGTTCCTAACATTACACTTATCCAAATGTGTATAAATTACCATCTACAAATTAATTAATTTTACCAAAGCTGGTTTCTGTCTCACTCGATAACTTGCCGGACTATAAACCCCATAAGCCAATCCCAACGGATTGTTAAATTCCTTCAAAAAATACCACCTCGTTGCCCGTAATGCCTCCCCAATTGTCATAATTTTAACAACTTTATCCCCAGTTACTTCATCCATCACCACCATCCCCCGCAGAAAAAACTCATAAAACACCTTCGCAAACGCCGCCGCAAACATATCCGGTACAGGACAAGCTGTAGCAATCACCGCAGCCGCCCCATGCTGAATAAACACCTTGGGTAAATTGAATGTCCTGCGTAACTCATCCACACCCCCAGCCGACTGACAAGCATTAAGAAACACTAATGGCTGACACAGAAATTTCCCCTGGCGCAACAAAAATTTGTAAGTTTCTAACTCCAGCACCAAGCCATTTTCTGTAATCTCCTCATCTCTAATAAAAGAAATCAGCAGCTTATCCCCCAGTCTAGTCTCCTTACAATGGCAGGCAAAATGCAACATATTGTGGCTAGCCTTGTAAAGATATTTGAGTAAATCATCACCCAAAGGATCGCTGGATTTACCATTAGTCAAGTTGCAAGCTGTCCCCAGCAACGTGAAGCGGTCTTTTCCTGTCACCCTCACCAACCTTTCAATTTCTGGTCTTTCATTTTTATGAGCATGAAGCAACCTGTGATGCAAGCAAAATAACATATCAGAAGGTTGAGCTTGCTCCAAAACATAATCTGCGATATCTTTTTCTGGGTTGAGAATCCGAGCCGGGGTGTAGCGCATTCCCCAAAACATTTCAGGATTTCCCTGTTCATAGTCCTCTTCAGTTCCCTCAAACAGAACTTCCCAAGGAAAGGGCATAACTTCTGAAACAAAGGTGGGAGCTATATTTTCATTTAAGCGAAAGTTAAGAATTTTATTTGGTTCATCTTCACCAAAAAAAGCTTGGTAGGCTGTTCGTCCCCATTCAGCTAATTTGATTAAATATTTATTGCACAAACCCACATCTAGTGCAAGGCTTTTTTCTTTATTAATAGTTATTCTTAAATCATCAAAACAATTTAAAATTTCTTCTGTCAGCATCTCTAAAACTTTATCATCAGGTTTAGAAAATCTCCACCGACCAATTGAGTAGTAATCTTTTTCGATTATAATTTCTAAGCAAGAACTAGCCAAATTTACACCAACTGGACTGCCAACTCCTCTCATTGCGCCTCACCGTCCTGCTTAACAATATTCAGTGCAAAACGCAAATTGTGAACAGATTCTATCCCGTCCTCAAAGTATACTTGAACTAACACTGACCGACTTTCCATCTCAGCAGGGACAGTGAGCGTAAACCAACCTAAATAATCTCCGGTAGCTGTGCGTGTCATAAGTATTGAATCACCAGGAGTAACCTGCAATCCGGACGTGACGATAAAAACACGTAAATCATCAAAACTTAAATCTTCAGCCACCTCCATTAATCGATTCTCGTACCATACAGGAGGAGTACGGCGCAGGCTAACGCGAAACCTTACCGTGCTTCCTGGGGATACTGAGTCGTCAATTTCTTGACCTATAGGTTCCACAACCGCATAGCCCTGTCCCTGTACAGGTCGGTAAGGACGCGCCATTGGGTCGCCAAATAATACATAAGCCAGCCAGTCCAAGGATTCTGGTACAACGGTTTTAGCCAATCTGCAAGCCGTTTGGAACGCCACACCCAAAGTTTGCCCTGCCCAAATGCTGTTATAAAAAGCACTAACAAAAGCTGCTTCCACATTCGGTTGCACCGCCCAGAGGGAACCAACAAACGCGCTACAACCTGCTCTGACAAAGGTAGAAGCCCAGGTTTGCTCTAATGCTGTTAATTCCGGTTGCCCTGCATTTAGATAGCTTAAAGATACAAGGGGATGATTGCGACGTAGACTCAGTTTGGCTGGTTGCACCTCACGCTCAATATCCTGAATATCGCTACTGCTATTAACCCGCACTGGCGCATCCTGGCGGTTCGTTGTGTCCACAGATTGACCATAGCGAATTAAATGCAAGCCACGTATTGATTCAAACAAACTAATATCATTAAATATACCAGCTTGCATGGAAATTGGCGGCGGTGCGCCTGATGAGTGCAAAAGCTCAGTCCAAAGTTCAGGTTGTTCCACACTAGCATAATAGGCAACATTCACCGCGCCCACAGGAAACTCATAGGGTCGTGCTTTCTCTAACTCCCAAGGCCAGCGACCGATAATAAAGCGATCACCTAAAAATTTCTGCCCATCATGTAATAATTCCCAAGGAAACCAAGCATCCTGGTCAGCTAATATTAGTAAAGTGAAAGGCTGATTAAAGCTGGCTATGGTGCGAAAAGTATTTTGCAGTTCCTG
The DNA here is from genome assembly GCF_025677855.1 of Tolypothrix sp. PCC 7601. NCBI lineage: Bacteria > Bacillati > Cyanobacteriota > Cyanophyceae > Nostocales > Tolypothrichaceae > Tolypothrix > Tolypothrix sp. PCC 7601. The sequence continues at coordinate 8,221,446 of NZ_CP064879.1, read as the reverse complement.
TGGGAGTAAGGAGTAAAACAGGTACTGACCGAGAGAAACAAGGCGAGAACGGAAATCTTCTGTGACGCTACTTGCTGCTTCCTCAAGGGTGGTTTTTAATAATGAGTGCGATCGCTCGACCCAATTAGTAGATAAAGACTGTGAATTGTAGTCAACATCATCCGCGAACAGCAGGCGTGGTTGATAGCTATCAATGTGATAATTGAAAGTACAAGCGGAGATATCTGCGTTCCAAGTAGTACGCACTTGGAGAATTATATCTGGTTGGGGAACGGGACGCGATCGGGCAGCAATGAGGGGCTGTAGTTCTGTTTCTTCAAATGCAGTAACTTCTACTTCTGTTTCGAGAGTAGTTTTGTAAGTTTCTCCACAGTAAAGTTCTGCTTGAATTTTCGTTTTACCTGAACGCAAGGCGGTAAGATTGAAGCTTGCTGTTTGGATTACGTTGGCAGTGTCTGGATCGATAGGTAAGCTTGTGGTGTTATCGCTGTTAAACTGAAAACCGGGAGCAGTCAGAAATATATTAAGTTCACTTCCAATAGCATCAGTCCTTGAAACTTCAAGAAGATAAGCATTGCTGCTATCATTTCCATCTGGACTCAACTCAACAGTTACTGCCAATTCCCCTCCAACCGTAGTTGAATGTGATGATATGTTGAAGAATAGATGAAAACAAACTATCGGTTCTGACTGGGTGATTGGAAATGGGTTAACAATATCTAAAGACTCTTTCTGTTCTGATTGAATTAGTGGAGTTCGACCACCACCACCAAGGCGTAACCATTTTTCCTCTTGCTCATACCAATCCAATCCAGACAGGTGACAAATTTCTGCTAAAACTAGTTCTGGAATACCATTATCACTGTTGTTCAGTATGATTTGTACTGTTTCATCTATTTGGTTTATCAGATTAGTTGGCAGTTCGTCCACCGTAAATTCTAGCCAGTTAGTCAGTTCATCTTCAGAAAATTCAGTAAGTACAGGTAGCTTAACAGGTGTATATGGGTTCCAGGTTGGGTCTAACGTTTCAGCAAAAGGAATATTCCAGCTACCCACACACCCCTCATAGTCAACCAGGAACATTAATAATCGGAATTGACTTGCTGATTCCTTCTTAATTGATATCACTTTATTCACCAATGGTTGCCAGAAATCCTGTATCAACTCTTGTAGAAAACCTTCACTCAGGGAATCGACACCAAAGAAAATTAGCAGCACATTTTGAGTCAGCCACCATTGATAAAATCGTTCGACAATTTCCTCAATTGTGCTTCGTCTCCCTAGACCGACTCTACCCCTAAGTTCATGCCATAAAGCTGCAATGTCATTCCTCCGAGCAATACGGCTTAATTCAATTCTGATAACTTTTCCGCTCGTGATGAGACTGGGAAAGTATTGAACTACTAACCGATTTAACAACCAGCCCTGACCATAGAGAATTCTTTCTAAAGTTCGTTTTTGGAAGCCACTCATCTGGCGTAGCTTCGGGAGATAGGTGTCAATTACCTCTAAAATTAGGTTTGCTGTTCGCTGTTGCTCTGTATCACCACTAAGTAAAGGTGTCATGCAGCTTTGTACTGCTATGTTCCTTCGAGGTACGCGACGAGAAGCGACACTAAACTTAATATCTGCCACTAAACGCTTGCTATTGCTGATGCGGTGCGCTACTTTGAGGTTGTTTTCTCGAACAATTCTTTGACGGAGTTTTGATAGCAACCTTACAGTTTCTGCGATTCGACTGCGAAAAATCCAGCCATCAGGAGACTCTTCTTGGTTAAAGCGGATAATTTGCAAGTCATTTGCCAGTTGCGCTAAAGCTTTTCTGAGTGCTTCTGGTTTTTCTTCAGGAGTTAACTTGATGTCTTCGGAAGGTTGAAAATTATCAATTACTTCAACCCCTGCCATTGTTACATCATAAATGCCATAGGCAACTTGTTCTGCTTCGCGTTGTTCAATGAAGGTCAGAACTTCATCAGCCAGGCGTTTTATTGTGTCAAGGTCTAAGCTCATGGTTTTTGGACTCTAAGGTAGATGAACCTAGTAAGCTAGAATTGGCTAATTTCACATCAGATGACGACGCTTTAGCTAGCGTCAATTTTTTTCTGCCCATATTTTTTGAACGAGCTACCCTGCGTTACCAAGCATTTTGCACGCTTATTAGCTGTCTTCACTTTTTCTTCGACCCATATTTGAACGGGCAGTCCTGCGCTGTTCAAGAAGTTCTTCCTGTAGCAAATTTTGCTTGTTTTCGTCTTGCCAATCCCTAATCAGTCGCTTCAGCGCTACATTTACGATGTCTTGTAAACTTGGGGCATCACTGGTTCGATTGGGAGCAAGCATTTGCTCGCATGAGTGTCTAATTGTGTACAACTGGGCATAAATTTCATCTGGAATCCGTGCTTGGTGAGGCAATGGTTTTACTGCTGCTACATATCTCACCCCAGCATAAATACACAGACATAATTTCTGCTACCATGTATGCTTGTATGCAAGCTTAATTAAGCTATAGGAAAAGCAAAGTAATGTTTGAATTGGTTATCAAAGGCGTGCCTGTACAACGCGGTCAGGCGTGCGAGCATATGAGTTATGTCGCCAGCATCACATTTGGAGATGTTGCACGATTGCTGAATGACGGTCATCTATATATACCGAATATCCCAGATTTACCAGACTTGGCTCAACGCAAACTTAACGTGACACGGGTTAAAGCAATAGCCCGATATATCCTAGAGACTTACCAAGATGGAACTACATTTTTTCCACCGATTTGCGTTAACGTTCAGCCATCGCCAACTTACAGAGATGGTAATATCTATCTTCCTTACCATTCGGTTAGTTTGCGGTTAACCGATGGTCAGCATCGATGCTATGGGATTCGCCAAGCATTGCAAGATATCCAGGCGCAAGAGTCGGAATATGCCATTATCCTTTCACAATTAGAAATTGGCGTGTTGATATATGCAGGACTGTCATTAGAAGAGGAACGCCAAGCTTTCCGCGACCAAAACCTATTAGTCCAAAGACCAAGTGTGTCGCTATCCCATGCTTTTGATAAGCGATCGCCCACGGTTTTAATCGCCAAGGACTTGATCTGCCGAGTTCCTCAGTTTCGTGACAATGTGGAGACAGTAGAAAACGGCTTGGGTAAGCACAATCCTAAGTTGCTGACCTTATCAACATTAGTCACCGCTACTCAACGGATGTTCCCCAATTTAAAATCTCAAACCGATTTGGAATCTCTGATTGATTGGGCGACAACCTTTTGGGCAGCAACAGCAAGCATTATCCCTAACGATCCTTGGAGGATTATGAATAAACAGGAGCGTGCTACCCAAAGACAGGAATTAGTAGCAGTCAGTGCTGTTGTTTTTCAGGCGTTGGGTATGTTAGCTCATGATTTGTTATTGGAAAGAGTTCCGGCAGAAGATTTGGTTAAGTGGTTGAGTAGATTGCAAGAAATAGATTGGCAGCGGGACTCTCAGTTGTGGCGAGAACGAGGAGTAACCCAAGTTGGCGCAAGCGGAGAACCTATCATTTCTAATACAAAGACAACTGTTGATGCTTGCCATCGGGTTTTGCGTGAGTTTGCTGGTATTATTCCGATGAGCAATGTATCCTGAGGGTATCAAGTATCTCCCGAAGTCCGCGCAGTTATTGAAGACAACCTATTCTTACCTCTTGATTCCTCATCCAGCTAAATACTCCCGTATAGCACGCAGCATACTTGTACTACCTTTACTGTTAACCAAAAGAATCGGCGCAAGATGCGATGGACGATTCGCTTCAATAAAACCTGTGGCGGCGTGTTTAGCACTAGCCGTCACCATCACAATAATGTCAGAATTTTTCACCCACTGACGCAGCCTATCATTACCTCCCTTGTCATGGCTGAGATAAACTGTCACTTCTTTACAAGCTGCTTCTAAAATACTTTTTACTCTGATTGCTGCGGTTTCTGTGAGAGTGTAAATAAGAACAGATTTATTCTGGAGTTTTTGGAAAACATTAGCCTCAACTTCCAGGTTTTGCTCGACTAAACTGGCTTGTTCGCCAAGCAAATCTGGAAGCGATTCTCCTAAGTGTAAATCTTTTACCAAAGCGCGAAAGATTCCCCTTTGCACTTCATCAATACGTTCTGTAAAACGGCGTATAGTTTCAGCCGTAGCAAATAGAAGTTGTTCGCGCTTTTCTGGGACTGGGCAAGGGTATGATATTAGTACATCAATTAAATCAAGCATCCAATCAACTTTTTTGGGTGAGGCGAACCTGTCCCAAAGCTCCAAAGCATAGTCTACAATCTCTGTATATTTTGCTGTATTAACTCCTAAAGTTAAAATAGCGATCGCTAAATCATTGAACAAAACCAAATCAACATCCCCACCCTCTGTACTCAGGACTAGCAGTTCTAGTAATGAGTAATAAAGACTCTCGAACTCGCCACGGGGAAATTGCTCATCTTTCTGAAAAAATCCCAGCAAATAAGGAAGCGCATCGTGCAGAACAGACTCAGCTGTTGAGCCTACTTTACTTAACAATTCGTCAAATTCTGCCACCGCCTGTGGTTTTGTAAGCAAGCTAGTGACATCCCATTCGGCAGAACCCTGGCGTGCAGTGTATAACGCTCGTTCCCAGGTTGGCTTTTTATCCAGTTGCGATAACCACTCCAACCAATTCGTTGGGACAGATAAAGGTGTTGGGGTGTCTTTTGTTGTACCTTCCTGGCTTCCCCGCAGTTGGGTAAGAAAATCTTGATTCCAGCGTACCTTCAGCAAGGCTGTTTGCTCGTCAGCAGTCAACTCGTCAAAGGCTTGCAATGCAGCTTTTTCCACCGCCAACGTTTGCAACTCGTAGACGCATTGGAGGAGTAAGCGAACTTTCTCTTTCGACGACGGAATATTACAAAGCAATGAAAATGCTTGGTCGAAGTCTCCGTTTTTGGATAGCTGTTCGGCTTGTTGCAGGGGGTCGCCTTCGCTATTCGGGGTAGCATCTTTTAGCAGTGCAGCTAATCTTTGCAAATAGCTGCGGTGAGTTTCTTCAACTTCCGCAATTGCTAGCAGTTCGTCTCGAAGTGCAGGTTTCGTTGGTTCTCCACCTACCGCCAGCAGCATAAATAATTTCAGTACTTCTGGGATTTTACTACCTGCACGGACAGCAAAAAGATTCTTGTAACGGGGAAAAACTACTTCTTGGAAATAGGCTACAGCACTGCCGGGGGCGTTATTGTCCTCAAAATGTTGTAGTTCAGTGCGGTATACTGCCTTCAGCAGAGCTTGGGTAACGGCGAAGGGGCGGCGAACCTGCAAAAGATTGCCTAGTTCCGGGAGGGTAAGCAACTCGTTCCATTGCTCTAGTTCCGCCAAGAGTTGCACCCGCAAAAACAGCAGATTCAGCGCATCCAGACGATGCTGGTCTACAAGGTATTGTAGTGAGTTTTCCGCAGCAATGCGATCGCCTGCTTGCAATGCCATATAAAAGTCCCGCAGTACGCGACCTGTGGGACGGGGAATATCTGCGGCCCGTTTCACCCGTCTCTCACTCACTCGGCGCATCTGCTCTAGTGCTTCCCAAACATCTGTCGCTTGTCCGCACAGTTTGACCGCAGCGCCTCCAGTAAATTCGTAAACTGCTAATTCTATAGGGTCTTGGGGGTTTAGTTGCGCTCTTTGTCCACGAAATGTCGAATATGTGGGGCCAACAAACGCCATTAATTCTTCACTCAAACGGCGTAATTGGCGTTCCGAAAGGGCGATGGCGTACCAATCTACACTCTCGGAACGCCAGCAGGGAAGAATTGTTGGCTGAGGTTCGCCTTTGGTCAACAACTCGACCCAAGGACGAATTTTGGCTTGTTTTCCTTCACCACGTTCAATCTTGCCAAGGTCAAATTTGTTGTCAGTGCCAAAAAACTGCTCTAGGAAGTGGCGGATATCTGCATTGCTAGCATTAGTCATCGCTTTTGAATATCACATAGTTAATATAGTAGGATGTGTAATAAAAAATACTCAAATCGTTACAAGATTAAGAATTAAATAATCCAAAATCCAAAATAGCATTACGCCCCTCCCCATCGGTTAGTAAAAATCAACTGTTGTTCGGCGATCACTTCTGGGGATGTTTCATAAGTTACAACTTCCTCATTGATTGTAATACCGTTGTAGGTGAAGTTCATCGAACCTGCAAGATAATACCCATCTCCCAGGATACCTTTTGCGTGGAGTTCTTCGGTAATGTGGAATCGCACGGGAACGTCCTGATAATCAGTTTTGCCTTTGATTTGTTCAATAAATCTGTGGTTGTGAGAGTCGGGACGGGTAGCAATGTGTACAGTCGTTCCCCGTTCGGCTAGGGTGGCGAGGACTTGGGAGAGGCGAATGCGGGAACGACTCCATGAGGGTTCTAAGCATAGGAAGGTGTTGGCGGTGTTATCGATAACGGGGATGTCAGATATCCACGGGGAAACAAGCCACACGCATTGGCTAGGGGTGATAAGTTCGGCGACAAAGATTGTTTGGAGTAAGTCAGGGATTTGGCGGGAACTTAGGCGGGAGTGAATATAGCGGGAAGGCATTTAATTTATTAAATTTTAGGAGATTCTTAAGGATAAAAATTTAATTAACTATAAGAAATAAATGGAGAATCGTCATTAAATCCTTTTGACCGTATTGAAGATGACGAGTACGATATAAATTTGGTGTTTTTCCAAAACCAGGCTCATCAATCCAATCTTCTTTCAAACGTATATCACCTTTATATTTATTCAGGCGATCGCAAATCAAATCAATACACTCAGGAACCTTACCGTCAATCACAAAGCCTAGCATTGCTGCATAGTCATGACCTATACTGTAAGTTCCTACAACAAATCTTTTTACACCCTCTAAAACATATTTTGTCGCTAAATTTCTATCTGGTTTTGTACTGCTGACTCGCTTACACTCAATACCAAAATAATCTTCACGATCCCATGAATAAATCATTTTAAAATCAATAAAACCATCTGGCTTAAAGCTCTTGTCAGAACGTCTTGTTGCTGCTTCATTATCAATTATTGGTGGCCCATTTATACCCCGGCGTTCCTTTTCAACCCACATCTCATTGTGTAAAGCTCCAGCAATAGTCTCTTCATCACTTTTAGTATTAATTTCTGGTTTTTGGCATACTTGAATCCAAGCTGCTTGAATGAGATCAAGGACTGTGGCAATAATATCGTATCGTTTAATAAATGATGGTTGTCCAACAGCACCTGAATCATCCAATGGCAACATAATTTAACGATTCCTAAAATGTTCAGCTAAAACAGTATCGGCATCATTCAACCCAGCAGAACGAGTCCAGTAACGCAGTTGAGCAGGTTTAATAATATATAAGTATTCACCGACATATATTCTGGCATTTCGTCGGGTGAAAACGCGGTCAGCCAATTGTGGCGGTAGTTGTTCCGCAATGCTTTTCAGCACAGTCACCAAATCCTCAGCCTGAACAGTTTGTATAACTGGCTCACGACCTGGATATGGTACTATGCTAAATTTAACCACCTGTAATGGTGCTTTAGGAATACTCAATATCTCAGCAACTATACTTCTTTCGTTAAGTGTTTGAAGAAAGGGTTTAATAACACTCATGAATTGTATAGCATACGCTTCTAAATCAGCAGTTTGAGGTCTTCTTAATGCTGTAGATTTCTCACGATTCATATACCAATCAATCGTGATTTGTGTAGTATCTTCAACTAAAACACGTTCATGATCCTCTAAACCGTAGAGATTAAATACAGCTTCATCAAGTTGTTTTTTCAAATCTTTCTCAACAGGTTTCTTGGGAGATTCACGCAATCTACCTTCTATTTCAATAATTTGATTAATAAATCTTTCGTTATCTTTATTTGGTTTAGGAACACGAAGACGTTCTAAATCTTGTGTTTTTATTTCCTTGCGCTCAATACCCCATGAAGAAGCTGTTAAGAATAAAAAATAACTGGTTATTGAAGAATTTATAATACCGTTTAAGTAGTGAGCTAAGTGGACTTTATTTTTTGCAAAAGAAATACCTGAATACCTTTGTGTGTAAACAATATCTTCTTGACTAAAAGCAGAAAATGCCTCATTCCCATCAATACTTTGTGAAATTATAACCAATGGAGCTTTATAAATTTGCGAATCCCTTGGCGACTCCATTGTTGCAGGTGGTAAGTCTAGTTCGTTTAAATCAATTTGATATCTAGGCATTTTGCTAGAAGCTAGACATTTTTTGTCCATCAATTCTGCCGGAACTTTACGATGATGTCCATACTTAAATCCATTCTTAGGTGGATTTCCTACAACTTGTTCAATGTTTGGAAAATTTCCCAATTTTTGGAGCAGACGTATATCTCTAGCACTACCCCAAGTAGCAACTTTCAGCATATCTGAGTCGCAAGCTGTGCTAAAAACTGGTAGTTTTTTAATATGCTCTGTTCCAATTTCAACAATGCCATGTCGTCGGAAATCTATAGAACGTTCTGGACATACAAAGTAAAAGGAATCTCTTTGTTCTGAAGGTTTACCTTCTGCTATTAAAATTATTGGTGGAGCTTCAGAGTTAGGGAATAAATTATCTCTGTAGAGCTTAGATAGATTTACTATGACTTTTGGTTTATATCTCATCAACAGAGATTTTTTTGCTTTTTTGGCTGCTGTGTCATTGCTAAAAAAAGGCTTACCATGCAAAATTAAACCAATGCAAGTTTTATCATTAGCAAAGTCGCCAATACGCCATAAAAATGCTTGGTCTGGAGGTGTACCATAAGCTGTAGGATATCCATCTGGATAACCCGAATCAGGACGCTTACGCTTACAATATTCTTCTGCTGATTTATTAGATTTAGGTTTTGTCCAAGGTGGATTACCAACGATTGCGCTAAATTGTTTATGTGCAAATTGTTCTATTTGATTAAATTCTGCTTTTTCATCAAATGCGTCATTGGCAAATAAATTATTACCTATCAGCTTTTGAAATTTTAAATCATTTGTTAATTGACGATGTTGCTCTAATTCATAATCTAATTCCAAAGCAGTAAGGTAAAGACTAAAAGCCGCAATCTGAACTGCTTCTGGATTAATATCTACACCATAAATTTGATTGTAGAGAGTTTCACGAATTAGATGACGAGTTGGTGTTTCTCCATTAGCCCAGCGTTTAACAACTAATCTCCGCAAAGATTCAACTAAAAATACACCTGAGCCACAAGCAAAATCTAGAACTTTAGCATTACCATCAAGTTCTTTAAATACTTCAGAAAGTACTAAATCAACCAAATTTATAGGTGTATAATGGGTACTATTTTCTTTTGCTGATTTGGAATCAGTAGCATAAATAAAACTTTCATAAATTGAACTAATTAATTCTATAGGTATGACTTTGAAATCATAAGCCCGCCATAGACGTTGTTGACCTGTTGCTATTTCTTCTACACCACCTATTAAACTTTGTGCAACTTCAAGATGTTTTTTAGCTACAGCATCTCTTTCTTTTATTGATACAGGAAATAAATCCCCATTAAAAATCGTTTGCAACCACTCAAATAACTCATAAGTCGCTAGTTTATCATTTAGGAGTTCATTAAATGAATCTACTCCAAAGCGGCTAGAGAAAAATTCTTGATTTAAAATATCTCTATCTTGCAGATAAGCAACAAAAACAGAACGTATTAAAATAGCATGAGCAAATTGACGCTCTAATTTTTTTTCTTTTGTTAATTTCTCTTCAGCCTCATTTAAATCTCTTACAAGAACTGAATCTACTCTTTGTTGACGGTCAATTTGCTTTGCTTTTTCCCACTGCCAAAACTCACCTGATTCAATTTGCAGACGACTAGCGAATTGATTCATACGGTTCAAGTCGCTTTCAGTAGTTTCAAAGCTTTCGATTAAATGTCGGTTTGGATCATTTTCATCTTGTTTTGTGGGTTGAGAATAACAATTATAAAGTAATACCTCATCAGGTGTAATCACCCACAACATCGGGGCTAAACCATGATTCCAAGACAGTTTATGTAGTTTAGCTAACTTTCTAGGATTAGGTTCTTTTAATTGAGTAAAATAAATACAAGGTGAACCAGACAATTCATAGATTGCTGTAGCGTTAATTTGTTCAGTATCAATTACAGCACTATATTTAATGCGCTTTTCTAAATACTGGTTGTTATTGCGAATATCTTCCGCTTTTGTAACTCCTGTAGTCGGCACACCATCACGATAGAAGCCAGTATGTGCCATTACTCGCTGGTATATTTTATTTACAGCTTTATTAGAACTCATTACTGGTTGCTCCTTGTGATTCTTATATGTATTTCTTTTACCCCTTCAAAACTATTCCTGTTCGTTTATCAAAATCTAAAACATGATGTTTCTCTGCTTCTCTGGCTAATTCTGTAATTACATCTCCAATTGCTCCAATTTCATTAATTACAACTTGTCCCTGATTTTTTCCAGAAGTTTCTAAAACCATCAAACCAAAATCTTGCATATCTTCAATTAAATAAAGTTGGGAATTAACAAAAACCAGACGATGTTTAAAAAAAGAATATTCATAATTTCTTAATTGTAAAAAAAGTAAAACTTTTCTGATTTCTTGTAATGAAAGCTTCTGTCTTAAACTTTCAATAGTTTTTATTTCTAGAATTTGCTGCCACTTATAAACGACTTTAGGGTGCTGAGGATTACCAAACTTTTCTGGCACTACCAACTCCGTTCTGTCTAAATAGCTTAGTCTGCCAGAGCTTATGCCAGTTAAAGCGATGGTTTCTTGTCTAGTAAATCCACTAGCCATAAAAGGTTTTGTACTCCATCGAAATACAGCGATGTTTTGTTTAAAAACTAGTTTAACTTTTAAACACTTGTTTTAAACATACCCCAAAACAAGATGTTTTTAACTTTTTGTTTAAAAACTGTTAATTTTACTGCACCGTTTCTCGCACCCGTAGCCTAACCCCAAACCCCTGCGGATACCTCTGCACCGCCTCAACCAAAGGGTAAACCTGCAAAAACCCAAGTTCCATAGGTTCAACAGCCAAACTCAAAATTGCTAACTTCAAATTTTCTCTCGCATCAGGAGGCGCTATGAGCGAAACCGAAGCACCTTGCTTAAACGCATCCTCTACCTGTTCCCGCCAGTCGGGTTCATCCAGCCAAACTGTGTGATCGCCCACTTGCAAAACATCCAGTAAAATTTCTCTATCTGCGTCGGGAATCACAGCAAAGGGATTATAGGAAGATAAAGTACGCGATCGCACTATATTTCCCCTTGCCCACAACAGCCCATAAATCACTTGAAACCGCCAATAGGGATTAGGCTGCACTAAACCAAGATGCAACAACGCCCGATCCAATTGGTCATAGTTGCTAGCGACATGGGCAAACACCCTGGCATCAATTTCAATACCTAAACGCGCTTCCTCCTGATGCCACAAACGAATCAAATCCAGCAGCAGTTTATCGGTTTCTGGGGTACTTCCAGGACGCAAAACCCTTGCGTTAATTGCAGTCATCACCGGATGCATTACCAAAATCCCTTCAGAGGACAGGACTTTGCGGAGGAGATCGCTAGCTTGTTTTAATTCACCATATCCTGCGGCGAACCGCACATCTGCCATTGCATCGGTAACATCTGCGCTAGTTTGGGTTAACTCCAGTAACCGCGTCAGTTCCGAGTCCACAATCTCAAAATCCGTAGGTGACAATGCACTCCCCGCCAAGCGGAAAAAATTCGCCGGGTCAGCAGCATAACGCCGCAAGATTTCCTCAATCACCCCGCCGCCACCAATCGTAGATTCAGTTATCCAAATTTCTTCTAGTCCCTCAGAAATAGCAGGTGCATCTGGTGGACGAGGGCCAGGATCGATATCTAAAATCAGGTCGCCCAAATCAAAATGAGGACACAATTGTCCGCAAGCATCCAGTAATGCCCCTCCCAAGGTCGCTCTAAAACGTAACGCTGCCCAAGAATGCCACTCCTCATCAGGTTCTGACCAAAGAATCGGTGCCAGGTCATTTAATATAGTTTGGATGATATCTGCGTTGCCAAGTGCTAGCAATCTATCATGTACCCTCTGCCGTCCCTGAATTTGTTCCGGTGCAGATTCCCCTTCTTCCAGTAAGGTTTCCTCAACATTCAATGTTTGGAAGATATTGTCCAGAACCCTTGCCATTTCTTGACCTATATTTTCACCCAAAAGCACTTCAAAAGCTTCAGATAAGGAGATTTGGGCTGTTAAGGCGCGGTCGGTAAGCATCGATATATATATTTGATAAAGCCATTCCCGTTGAAAGACATTTGTTAACTCACACAATCTGTCATCTGTCAATACCCGATATCGGAAATATGCCGTGCGAAACGCCCGAATCTTCGCTTGATTGGCATCCCTGGAACTTATACTAAAATTAGGCGGAATCCGAAAGCGAAATACTAGACCGTCAACAGATTGGGCAAATCCCACAGCCGTCGGACTACCATCCTGTCTCTGGGTGAAGCGAATTGTTGTATCAAGTTCCTGGCCATTGTCGAAGCGGATGTTTGCATGGGATGCGATCGCAAACCGCCGCACTTGCAGAGGCGATTGTTGAGTGTGAGTAAAGCAACAAACTTCTGTGATAATTTTGCACCAGGGGGAACCTTGAGGCAGTTCGAGTTTTATTCCCAAGTCGGGTGGTATAATTTGACTGCGCCATTCCAATTGGGCGTTAGAGGTAATTGAGATATTAGCCGGAACTTGGGTAGGATTTATTGCCCAAGGGCGAATACAGCGAATATCTACAATTTGTCCATCTTGCCACGATTGAAAATACCCTGCTTCTTCAAACTCGGCACAATAATCTTCTACGGGTAATTCTTGTTCTCTTTGTTGCAAATCTGACGGAGCAATCCAGTGGGTTGCATAAATATGCTGCACCCCGAAACGGCGCGTCGCCCTTCCTGGTGTAAAGGTTTTCAGGGCTTGGACAATTGGCATAGAATTAACATCTGGCTCGCTGTTGCGCGTTTGTGCAGGTGTAGTAATAGTTACTTCTGGCAACAGCAGGTCACTAAATAAGTTCGGGGGAACAAAATCAGGTAACGGGTCACGGGTTTGATAGTCTTGGTCTGATTCATCTGGGTGAATCGGAAGGCGCTTCCAACCAGACTCTAAACGCCGTAGCAAAGTAGGAAGCACCGACATCATTAATGACCTGGGCGGTTCCCAAAGAATTGCTTCAACTTCATCTTTGGTCAGGTGTAGTGCTGATTGTAGATACGTCTCTAAGTTACGTTGTCCTGCTTCTGTTTCGAGAATATTTTTGATTAGTTCTATTTCTAGTCGCTGACGGTTAATTAAGTAGAAATCGGTACTAGCAAAGTCTCTCCAGACACTACCTCTAGTTGCAGCTAATTGCTGTCCAACCCAATCCATAAAGGCGAAAACTGCCTGAATGCGAATAACATAGCGGTTGGCGATGGGAAGCGATCGCTTTTCTAAAACTGGGTTAAACAGCATATCGTAGCCTTGATAGGCGATTCTGTCCCGTCCGTAGTCAGACAGCACCACCACTGTCCAAGGTCGCATACTTCTGCGTCGTCCCGCCCGTCCTTTCCTTTGCAGGAAAGATGCCATATCTCGCGGTGCTTTGTGCTGGATAACACCTCCAACTTCTGGGTCGTTAAATCCCACTTCCAGAGATGCAGTAGCAACAATTACATCTGCATTTGGGGTAACTCCGGTATCTTGGGAACTAGTGCGCCCAATACTTAAAGGCAGTTCCAAGCCATGACCAATTTCTTCGCATAACAGCCAGGATTGTGCGGCAATCAGCCTTTCTCTACCATTAGCAGCACCATGCGATCGCAATGCTGCTAATGGCTGTCGTCCACGCAAAGGACGACCCCAACTGTCTCGACCTTCGGCATCTAAAAGGTTGTGGAATAAACGATTGGTAACATCTAAGTCATCAGTGAAGGCAAAAACACGGGAACCATAGAAACCTTTGCTAGGGGGGTCTTCAGATGGGTCGAGTACACGCCGCAGCAGCATCGCCGTTTGGATGCTTGTAGATAAAAGACTTGTCCCTGATACTGGGTCGCCCCTGAGAACCAATTGATACTCCATCCCCTCTCTGCGAGACGCTACGCGAACAGCAATTTGGTCTTCACCAGGAGAAATTTCTTCCACTGAACCAGGGTTTAAACCTGTAAGTTGACTGAAAAATTCTGCTGCACTTTCTAGAGTTGCCGAAAGTCCAGTAAATTGAACTTTCTTGTTAATGATTCTCTGCCAACGCCGCAGCAGGTAAGCAACTTGTGCGCCGTGGATACCTGTATAAGTATGCACTTCATCCAACAAAACTAGCTGAGGCTTTTTCACGGCCGCGATGCCAAATACATGACTGTAACGGGAGTCTCCCATAGACCGATTTAGCATTTCTGTGCTGGTAAAAACCAGGTCTGGGGGATTCTTCGCCATGCGATCGCGTGTCAAAATTACTTCGTCTTCTTGGATAACAGCACCGCAGGATGGGTTGAGACAAGAAAGCTTTTCTCTACCAGCTTCTACATCAGCCCGTCGCCAAGATAGCGCACCTTCACATCTGGGACACCGCAGGTAAGGACAAGTAAACCCACCACTTTCAGGTTCCCATTTATCCTGTACCCGATCCAAAGTTGCGCTTCTGGGAGTTAAGCCAAAAAATGCACCAATAAGAATTTTACGCTTACCTTCTGCTTTGAGGACAGCATCGAGACGACGTGCTTCTTGATAGGTTTCAGAAAATTGGTCTTTGAGAAGTTCGTTACGGGGATAAATTGCCAGTCCTTTACACCAATACTCATCCTTTTTCAACAAACTTGCAATATGTGCCAGTGCTGGTAAGTAAAAAGATAAAGTCTTTCCGGTTCCTGTCCCAGCACAGACAATCATCCCACGACTTTTTGTGCTGTTTAAATCCTGCAACATCCGCCTTGTAGCGCGTAGCTGGAAGTCTGCAAGTTGAACTTCACCGCGATCGTGAGAAAGCAGTATCGCTGTAACGGCTTTTTGCTGTATGGGAGTTAGCAGTTTGTCTGCTGCCAACTGCTCAATTACTGCTTCTGGCGTAATATACCTGTTAGGATAAATTCTCGGACGGATTTGTAAGCGATAATCAGCAACTAGGGTAGGAGATGTTTGCCAATTATTATTCGGGAACAGTTGGCGAAGACGGGCAAATAATCTCACTGCTTCCGCCATCCGGGTGCGGAAAAGGCGATCGCCTCTAAGATTCAATTCAAACAACAATTTCCGTTCAAGGATTTGGTCTAAAAAAGCCCAAACATCCTCATCAATTTCGCAAGTATTTAGAAAATCTTCCGCAAGTTCTACAATTTCATTTTCAGAAAATCCACCATCAACGATTCCCCACGTCAAAAGTTGGACTTCTTGGCGTTCCAAATTATCTAAAAACTCTCTAATTATTTTATCCCAATTAGTAGTCACCCTTACTCTGCCCCTACCTTCTCTTAAATCAAGCGAATTTTTAAAGAATCAGAAATGCCATGTTGATTAATCCAATCTTGAACTTCTGGAGTTAAAAGATTTAAAGATGCTCCTTGATTGGCTGCTGCTCGCAGGAAATGCAATACCGCTTCCGGGACTTCATCAGAACTGAGAGTATTCCAATAATATTTTAATTGTTCAATTTTACGTTCATATATCGCAAATTCAGCATTATTTTTGGGATAAGTAACGTTTTTTATTTCTCCATCTATAATCTGAATTTGCAGAACTGTATGTTTAAAAGCTTCTACTTTAGCTAGTAAATTGAGTATTTCATTCTTAGTGCTAGGCATTTGTTGGTCGCGGTAGCTTTTCCATGCTTCGCTCAGTTGCTGTTCTAGCGTAGTTTTTAGACTATCTATATTTGACTTTAAAAAGCTACCTTTAAAATTTTTATTATCAAGAATCCAATCAGAATTTTTTTGTAAATTATCCTCAGCATTGAGAATGAAATTTAATACTGACTCTGCTTTATGAGTTAAATCAATATTGTTAATACCCCTTTGGCGAAAAGCTTTTAATGCTTCCACAAGTGGCTGAATGGTTACAACAGCATCAGTTATTTGCTTTTGCCTAGTTTGAATAATTTGAAGATTAGCTGCAAAATTTTGCAGAGATTTTTTACGTTGAGATAACTCTATTAGTTCCTGTGATTTTTCTAAGAGCATTTTGTATCCCCCTTAATTTCATTCATTAAATTCCGTAAGTTGGCTAACCCCTCACAAATTTCTTGAAAACTTGATTCTACTG
This sequence comes from Tolypothrix sp. PCC 7601, assembly GCF_025677855.1. NCBI lineage: Bacteria > Bacillati > Cyanobacteriota > Cyanophyceae > Nostocales > Tolypothrichaceae > Tolypothrix > Tolypothrix sp. PCC 7601. The sequence goes on along the minus strand of NZ_CP064879.1, from coordinate 8,205,155 downwards.
TTGCACCTTCAGATTTTTCTAATTCTGCAATACGACTTTTTGCTTCAAGAATCGAAGCATCTAGAAAATTATTAGTGTTATCGAGGAATTCTTGAGAGTCTATAATTACCTTACTTAATTTTTGATAGTCTTTACTTAGATACTGGAGTATTTTACCTGAGTTACTTTCGGAATCATTTTTCTCTATCTGTGCCTGCTTACTTATTTCTAAATATTTGGAAATTGCAGTACCATTTCTGAATTGATTTAAAATTTGTATCATTTCATCATAGCTTTTTCTACCACGGAATACAGCTGCATCTTGCGCGTTTTCTAAAGCTGAATTGATAGCTTTAATCACGTCATTTTTTTTAACATCCTCTCCCAAGTCTGAGATGAAATCCTGGTACTTATTTAAATTTCGTTCGTACTCTTCTTGGATAGCTTTCTCTAAGAATTCATCGACTTGTTGACGTACCTTTTGCAACTCTGGAAACTTATCGCTGACATCTTCAGGAATTTGCTGTTGAGGCTGCCAAGTTTTACGTACTTTTTCTAAAGGCTCAATAATTTGAATTGCATCAATAATTTGAAATGTTGAATTACTACCTTTTGTACAAGCAATTCGACTTTTAACAATATCTAATAATGCTTCTCGGTTTCTCTTGAGAGTAAAAGTATCAAACAGCTTTTTCCAACTAGATGCACGAGTCGTATCATCGTTTTTATCTAAGTCGATAAACAAAGAATTAATCAAATTTTCGAGCGTATTAGTAGGATACCCTGCCATTGTGGCACTAATCGCTAACAATTCCACCGCAGCAGGTACAGGGTTCCAAGGTTCACCAGACTCGCGGGGATAAAGGCGAATTTTTTCGATGACGTACTGACTCCAGCGTTCTAGATACTTGGCGTACATACGAAAATAGCGATCGCCATTTTCAAACTTCCAGTTACCGAATTTATTGTACTTTAATATACCTTGAATTACGTATACAGTTTCTGTAAATTCCTTATCATCATCTGGGTTAAGAGGCAGCGATACAATAATTCCAGAATAACGTGTTCTCTTAAGTTTCTTTGGGTTATGGAAAATGAGATTTTCTTGCTTAAGTAACTTACCACCACTACCGATGAAACTACCCTTCAGCAGCATTTCCGTATCCCATTCGATTTTTTCGATAATAGCGGGGAAAAGTAACTGACGAATATGTTGTGCAAGCGTATCTGAGAGTTGTCCTTGATTATTCCAACTGTTGAGTTCTTCCAGCTTTTCTTGTAGCGAAGTATCAATCTGATAATCCCCTGAAGGTTCTACAACCCTTGGTGGTACTCGACGATTTTCGGGTATAACCGGCGGAATTTCTTTCGGTTTAGTCTTGACATCAAGCAGAGGTAAATTAAAAGCAGTATGAACTTCTGGAGATAAATTACAAAGTTCATTACTATCATCCCACAGGTCTAAAAATACCTCGCGGCGCTTTGAGTTTTGTGGATCTTTGGATTGAATATCTAACTTTACAGTAGTACTTAATTTCATGTTACCAAAGTATTTTCCTAAAGTAACTGAAGGGAAAGTTCCATTTTTAATATCATCAATAGAATTTTCTAGAGTGTGTTTCAAAACATCTCTGATTAATATTCGGGGATTAAATTCACCTGGATTTACTCTACTAAACATCTGTACCAACGCTTTAGAATTGAAAGGATAAAGACCCATTCCCTGAACATGACCAAATCCTGTATGACAAGCTTGGGAATGTTCGCATTCGCTACAAGCACTTAGTAGTTCATCTCTATTTTGAGAATTTGCCCAATTTTCAATTTCCCTTTCTTCTAAACGAACAGCATTCAAATATCTCGCAACAAATACCTGAATATCATTCTGAGTAATTAAAGATTGTTCACCAATTGTATCAATATTAAGATTGACGCTGAAAGTAACGCGCTGTTGCACTGTATCAATCAAGTTTTTAAAGTAACCTGTAGTACAAGCTAAAGCTGTACGCATAGCACATAATGGCTTATTGTCACCTTGCTGTGGTTTTGCTAAAACGGCTTCGAGAACTTCTCTATCAATACCTTGCAATTTAGCAAAATCTTCAATTAAAAGTACTAATTCAATATTTTTTTCTGCCAATGTCTCACGAACTTCGCGCATTAATTGTTGCAAGTCTTCTCGACCAAAATTCAAAACTTGGGTGATAGCTTCATCTAAATGAGAGTTTAACCAAGTCACAGTTTGCTTCTGGATATCCTCATTACCTGTTAAGAACCAATAAAATTCTTTAGCCTTTTCTCCAGCTTTTTTAACATCTTGAAAATTAAGAGGTAAATCCTCAACAGAAAACTCCCGACGTTCGTTAATATCTTCAATAGTATATTGATATCCAAGTGTATGAATCACCAAGCGATGAATAATTTTTCCATCTCTTAATAAATGTTCTCGAAAGAAATCATCATATAGTAAAGCAGGTAATTTTTCGATTAGATGTTCCTGGGTTTCTTCATCAGCAAGTTTAGCCCGTGTATGTTGTCCGTTAACGCCAACTTGAAAAGCTAAATTATTTAATAATTGTTCTCTTGCACCTTTATCTGTAAAAGTACGACTCGATTGATTTAAACGTTTACGGTACTCATCTAATTTATCTACCTCAAATTCCGCAACATTTAAAATTTTTTCAATGATATCTTTTAAATTTGTCCCAATTCTGGGAATTAGCAGTACCTTTCGTTTATCAGTTGATTTTATATTAGCTTGCAACCAACGAATCAGGTGAGATTTTCCAGTACCTGATTCACCTAAAACGGGTACAAAAGCAAAATCTTTTTCAGCTAAAAAATCATGAAGAAACTGCGATTCATTGTATTCGCTCTTCGATAATGCCTTTATAGAGTCCTGGCGATACATTGCAATCGGATGATGTGTAGCCAAAAACAAATGATTTGCAGTTTGGGTTGCTTCTACATTCATCACCTGACGAATCATATCCAGCTTCCAACAGATGAATTTTTCAAAAGTCATGATTTGTATCCTTTCCAAATAATATGAGAAATTCGCCCATTATTATCAACTTGGTTATTAGCTTTTGGTAAAATCATAAAGGATGAATCAGATTGTCTCTCAAGCTGAATATCACCCTCATCTTGAAGTCTAAATAAGGCAAAAGCTGTACTTGTAGAAAGAAAGTTAGTTTCCCGTGCGCCAATTTTGGCTTCTACTTCTTCTCTAAACTTCCCAGTTTCAAATAAAGGACATTGTTTTGCTAATCTACTAATAAAATCTTGGATTGTAATTTCTTGTTCTTCATTAAACAAATGTTTGAGATTTCTTTTAATATAAGCAGTTGGATCTGGAACTGTTACAGGTTTTCCTCCTAAAGTATGACCCCATGCAAAACCTAGGTAGCGCATCCAGTCATCCATTTGAACAAAGAGACGACTGCTTGACATTTTCAAAAAATTGCCTACTTTTTGTTCGCTAACTCGCTTTTCCACTTCTTCCCAAGTCCCTGGTGCATCATAAATATCCTGTGCTAAATACCAAGCACAAACTCGACCAAAGTCTTCTTCATCTTCGTTATCAGTTGCAAAAAATAGATAAGTGAACGTATCAGGTAATAGCCTATTCTGCTGAGTCAATTTCAATTAGATTTGCTCGGTTAATCAGCGTCAAAGTGCGGATATTCCAAGCCCTATTTTTGTCACTTTGCATATCAATATCTTTTTCTAGCAAAGACGGAGGATTATCAATAGGTACGCGATATCTGCCGTTTTTTAAAGCTTCTTTTTTTGCAAACATACTTTGCCAACGCTGCAATCCTCTCTCGATAGTAATTGTCGATTTTTCGTTTAAACCATGAGCAATGTTGAAGTCTTCCGTTGTATATAATGTGAGCGATAATGATGCTTTACCGTCTCTTCCTCCGCGTCCAACTTCTTGATAGAAACGGTCAATAGTTTCGGGAATACAAACGTGAATTACTGCTCTGACATCTGCTTGGTCTATACCTAATCCAAAAGCAGAAGTAGCAACAACTATATCAATCTTTCCTGCACGCAATTTTTCAATAAGTTGTAACCTTTGTTGAGAGGTAGATTTACCTGTCATTATGTCAGTTCTGTTAAACCCAGCGCGGGTTAATTCTCGTCTCCAATCCTCGACATCTTTAACTTTAGTACCGTAAATAATTAACGGGCGAGGAAGATGAGAAACTGCCTCAAGTAGTCTTTGTTTTCTAACTTCTTCATTCTCACATCGCTGAAACCAATAAGCAGGCTCTGGTCGCAACTGTACGGCAGATATAACTTGTAAATCTTGACCAAATAATGTTTCCAGGGTGTCTAAACAGGATTCTGTTAATGTTGCTGTTAGCAATAAAGTATTAAAAGAGCTAAGACGCAATAAATCTCTTCGCAAACCAGGAATTTCTTGAAATGCGGGACGAAAATCATCTCCCCATTGCTCTACCATGTGCGCTTCATCGATAATAAAATACCTTAATATTCCCCGCTTGGCTGCTTCATACAGAGCAGGTGCCAGAGAATCCATTAAACTTTCAGGAGAGGTAAAAATTATTCTTTGAGTTCCGGCGCGAATGCGATCGCGTATCCCTTCTCTTCTTTCTTTACCCTCCACAGTATCATCGCTATAATACGCTGTGGCATGGTGTACAAAAGATTTCAATGCCCGTTCTTGGTCAATAGCTAACGCAGTAGTCGGGACAACTACCACGCTGACACCATTATTGTTTCTGGAGTTCAGCAATGCAGGTAGTTGAGCGCAAAGGCTTTTTCCCGCACCCGTAGGTAAGTTAATAATTAAAGTTGAATTATCAGGAGCAGTCAAAACTGCACGAATTGCTTCGCGCTGTCCGATACTGCGATATGTGTTTAAATCTACGAGTTGCAAAAACGGGTCGCCTGCAACTGGTTTATAATTCCGTCGAGGTTTTTCATCAAGTAAGGGAGTATCCGGGGGGTATTGGTCAGCAAGGTCAAGCCATTCCGGTTGCCAAGGACGGGCGCTGATGAGATAGTATTCTTCTTCTTCACCATATACGGTTATGCTAGCCTGCTCCCAAATAGTGCTATCGAGAAAAGGCGGTTTTCGAGGTATTTGGAGATAAGTTGGAGAACTTCCACCCTGTTTTGCATCCTCGCGTCGCAACACATGACGCACTAGGCTAACAATATCCCCAGACCCAGGCGAGTTTTGCAGCGCATCCAATAAGCGCCGATGACAAGGTTCTGAAACATTACTAATATCTTCAGAAATTTTACCTGTTTTGAGAATTTCCCGAAGTGCTGAGAATGAATCATTCATAAATCATCCTCCTGGGATTGCACTGGAGTTCGCCCAGAAACGATAATAAAGCCAACAGAATCTAGGCGAATGCTAGGATGGCGAATTCCTTCGATAATTATTTGATTTAATGCTATTTCGTGATTGAGTTCTTGCTCCAGTACCAAGTCGGAAATTCGCTCTTGGTTCATAAGTCTGTTGAGACGCAGGCGCAATTGCTCTAGTCTCTTACCTAATTTTTGTTCAGCACGGGTGGCGCTATCTTCACATAATGCAATAAAATCGGGACGTTGACTGAGTAATTCTAAAGACTTACTACGCGCCTGATAGCAAAATTCTGGCCAATTGCTCGCATCTATAAAGTTATCAAGAATAGATAAACGACTTTTAGCTAAGTTGTAATCTCGGCATTTACTTCCTTTGCCTTTATAAGGCCGTTTCAGGATATTTAATAGAGTCTCATCTTCAACAGCACACATTGGTTCATATCTGGCATCAATAAATACACTTTCTACAATTGGCGGAAATAACCCATCGACACGTCTTTGCAAAATTTTAGATTTTGTATTAGTTTCTTTGTAATTTGTTAAATTTGTTTCAATAACGTAATTAAATCGGAAACCATACCACTCTTCACCTTCCCCAGAATCCCAAGTTTCTGCAACTCGCCACATAGCAAAAGCTTGACCCCGATCGTCCCAATGAATATAAGATGATAGTGCGTCTACAAATTTTTCACCAATGCGATAGAGTTTCATACCAGACTGTTGATTTGCTACCCTACGGTTAAAAGTCCCAAATTCTTCTAAAACTCCTGCAAAATTGCTCCTCAAATCATTTGCTGGAATTAATGTATTTCCGGTAGGTTTATAACGCATTAGTGCCGACAAATTAGGATTAGTAATTGGCTGAAATCTCAACGCATCACAAATCCAATCTTCAGTTACTTGCTGGATTTCTTGATGACGAGCATCATAATCGTCTAAAGCTTGAAAATATTGGGTAGCGTTATCATCTAGAGCATCAATTTCATCAAGGGCATTTTGTTCGCTAATTTTTACTTGTTCTTGCTCAATTTCTTTTTGAATTACTTCTATATTTTCTAATAAACCATTTGCACCCATTTTAAAGAGAACTTCTGCTAATATAGGTAACTTTTCATCAACATAAAATTGGAGACTGGCAATAGATTGCCCAAAGATATTAAACCCTTCTTTCAATAAGCGATACCATGCATCATGGAGACTATCGGGTAAGTCTACGCCAGCAAATACTGTAAACTCAACTTTCAATAAACGACCAATCCGGTCTATCCTACCAATTCTTTGTTCTAGGCGATTTGGCGACCAAGGCAAGTCAAAACATATCATGTAGTTAGTAAATTGTAAGTTACGACCTTCTTCACCGGAGGAGTCGCAAACTAAAATAAAGCATTTGGGGTCTGTTTTAAACCTATTTAAGTTCTTCTCTACTTGAGAGCGAGTTTGTCCAGCTTGATGACTGACAACAGTCTCCTCACCAAAATGATCGCTCAAGTAACGGACAATTTCGGCGCAAGTTTGTACAAAACTGGTAAATATAACAATTTTTGCCAGACTGTCTCCCGGTATCGGTCTTTTTAGCCGTTGTTGAACCTCTGCAAGCAATTTAGGGAGGTTGAATTTCAAGGATTGTAATTTTAAAGGTTCGCAGAGTTGATAGAGAATTACTGTCTTGAGTAATTCCAGGCGATCGCCATCCTCTGACGGTTGTTCTAAAATTCGCAGCAAACTTTGCAATACCTCTGCTTCCCCAGCAAATTTAGGAGTTTCGGTCAGGGTATGAACGCTATCAGCCCCAAACTCCTGAATTACTTCCGCAGTAGATACACCGTTTAAACGTGCTTGAATTACTTGTTTTAAAATACCCAGCCAAGTACCAGAAGCACGAAATAGCAAGAGAAAAATATGGTGATATTGTTTGTCATCAGGAGCTACTTCACGCCACTCCTCAATTAGTTCGTGGATGTCAGGCGATCGCTCATCTAAATCGTATTCGGCTCTCAGTGTAATATTACGGTCAAAAATCACATCTTCTACGGAAGCACGACGATTGCGAAGCATCCTTCTATGAAGTCTGTAGGTATCGCTAATATGGGTACGAATTGCCCTGACAATTTCAACTGTATCCCCAGTCTTTGCTTGTAAACTATTTTCTAGATGGTCTGCCAATTCAAGTAAATACTCATCTTGAGCAAACAGGTTGCGGAGATTTTTGAGATTAGTTTTCAGAACGAAGGGGTTTGCACCTTCTTTAAATGACAGCAGAATTCGACCAATCTCTTGGCGTTTTACTACCCTTTCACGAAAACCTGCTAAGTCATTAAGTTGATAAGTTGTCGGATCGAGCAGATGTAGCATAGCGAGAAAATCTTGCTCGTGGTTGAGAACCGGAGTAGCCGATAATAGAAGCAGGCGATCGCTTTTATGGGCAAGATGTTTACAAGTATCAAAACGCTGGCGCACTGCTGCATAGCTAGAGGTCGCCATCGCTGCGATGTGCTGTGCTTCATCTAAAATTACCAAGCCAATATTCGCTTTTGGGTTGATTTTGTGAATATCCTCAACCGCCAGCACTTCCACCCGCTTGGGAAAGTGGGAGATGTAAAACTTATTTTCTAATTCTTGCTGCCATTGTTGAAGTAGATATTGCGGAACTAACACTACCGCATATCCAGAAGGTTCATCCAATAGGTATTGACGAAGAATCGCGCCAGCTTCGATGGTTTTTCCGAGTCCAACTTCATCCACCAGTAGATAGCAGTAAACGCCGGACAACTATTACCTAGTGTTTCCCATGCGCGATCGTGCTATCTGACGCTGTTCTAGAAGATCGTTTAGTAGCTGAGTTTGACTATCAGGGTGTTCCCAGTCTTCAATAAATCGTTTCAAAGCAACGTTTACCATATCTTGTATGCTTGGCGCAGCTTTCATGTACTCAGGATCAAGAGAAAACTTGATCTGCTGCAAAATTGCGTAGATTTCATCTGGAACTCGTACTGGTTGTGGCAAGGTTTTTGACTCTGGTGAAACTACTCTGTTATTATTCTATTAAACATATAAGCTTGTATACAAGCATTAATGAATGCACGTTATGATTTCTGTGTAGTTTAATTGCTAAAAGTTTTATGGCTTATGAGCTTTTAAGATTCCAGAGAAAATAAGATGGAGGCGCTGCTGTTTTAGCAGCGTCAAATTGAACATCTGTCCAGGGAGAAGCTGTTTGTATATTAGCAATTAGTCTAGCCCAATCAAGATTATTCGCTATTTTGATAACCCGCTCTGGTTGGTCATAAATCTCATATAAAAGTAAACTAATCTGCTTCATTTGCTGTAGTTGAAACAAAGGTGAAAAAGTATTTTCTAAATTTGTGTAATGGTTAATCCAAACTTCATGTATAAAGTCAATACCAGGAAATAAAAATAATAAATATACTGCTACTACTCCTTGATATTTGAAAATTCCTGCTTTTAATTGAATTTGCACTCTTTCACCAAGTCCCCAACTCTCTCCAGGTTTCATTTTAAATAGAAACATTGGAGAGTAATCAGTAGTTAGACGGTTATTATCTGTAACAACTGGAATAAAATAATGCTCAGAACGCTGGTCTTTTTTTACCCAGTTCCAAACTGATGTTCCAACTTCATCATTCAGCAGAAGTTCTATAAAATCGATTGGTTTCGATTCATTCATAACTCTCAATAGTTTGAAATTTTTGAATTATGGGTGTACTAACATCTTACCTTCAGCAAGAGTTTATCCGACGATCTTACCCTGGATGGGTATGTCGTCATGAGAGTGCTATATTGCCCAAGAATCTGACAAATTTATTAGGCTATGCTCCTCGTGTAGATGTTCTGCTAGAACGTCAAGATGGTTCAAGGCGGCTATGGATTGAGTTCGAGATTAGCAGAGCAGATCCGGTGGCTAACCATGCTAAATTTGCTACTGCTCACTTATTTAAGCCACAACAAGAAACTGACAGCTTTATTAGTATGGTGAGTTCTCATGTGGCTCGTGGGCGGAGGAATTTAGCAGCAAATACTATTTTATTGATGCGTCATATAGGTATGAGTGCCTTTCAAACGGTACTATTCCCACAGATAGCTAAAGAAGAAATTCAGCGTCTCAATCATTTGAACCTGAAAAGCCTAACAAACCTTGGTCTTGCAGTCGAACCTGAAATTGAACGTGCGATGTCTATTTCGGCAACCATTTTGACTGCTTTATCTCGTCGCATTCATTTCGCAGGTGACATGATGGATGTCATGCTTAACCTTCGCCAATGGAATAATGATTTAGAAACCCTTCAAGGAAAAAAATTATGGGGTAAGCGCACAATTACTTACTTTGTTTTTGATCCATACTCAAAAAGTTTTGCACCATCAAAATTCTGCGCTTACATAGCTATTCCATCTGTATTTAACCCTCATATTACTAACCTTAGTTATATGAACAGAGTAGAAATGACAGTAGAGCTTTATGTAACTCTAGATGGTACAGATAGTCGTTTTGATGGTCGTAACGCTCACAATCATCTCACTCAAAGTTTAGCTATGACTCATTGCAAATATAATGAATCTCCAGAGATAGCATTTATATTTAATGAGTGGCTTAATCATTACTCAAGTAGTATTAACGTTCACCCTAATGGTGCTGTGTTTTTATTACCACCATCATGGTTTAAATAGTCAAAATAATTACTCGTAAAACCGCTTTTGAATAAATGCTTAATTCGTGGTGACTGCTTATCTATAAAAGGAATACGCACAGCAGCATAAGCTTTACCACTTAAAGTATGATAGTTTTCTACTGCATCAAACCAAGCTTTACGTAATGGACTTGCTGAATCAAAACTGGTTATTCCCAAATGGCGGAAATAAGGAAGAGCATCAATACGCCCTACTCCAAATAAATGTAATCTGGTGTTCGGTGTTAAATGTTGATAAACTTCTTTCAAAATTTCTAAAATTTCTATAGTTGGTGTCCTGGCAACTCCCCCTATAGCAATATAGTCATATCCCATTTCAACCAGTTTTTTTACTGCATCAGCATAAGTTTGAGGATTCCAACCTTGAGCTACACCAATAGGAGTAAAATTATATCCAATTTTATGATGTTTAGATATAAACTCTTCTGCATTTCGTAAAGTTAAGTCGTAGCGCTTCTCTCTAACTCCAGGCTCGGCAAATGGCCCTACAATTAAATGGTCAATACTTACTCCATAATTAAATTGTAATTTTTCATAATAATCTAGAATTTCTACAGTATTATAAGGAGGTATTTCAAGCTTAATATATCCAAAAGCTCCGCAATCTCCCATAATTTCACCTGGGAATCTTACAAAGTTACGGATACCTCCTAATTTCTCTATATCTGCTCTTTTATTTTTTATCTTATCAACAACTACTTTTGAAACCAGAATTCCGTCATAATTAGGCTCTGAATATATCTCATGAGCATATATATCATCTTTATATGCACTCCGATTTTTAGTAGCTTCATCTAGTAAAAAGTTATATCCATTATCTACCTTATCATCCCATTCGGGAATGAAATATTTCATTATCAAATGCGTATTAATTGCTCTCGGTAACTTCAAAAACTCATCTAAGTTTGCTATTGTTTTTTTTTGTTTTTGAGATTTCTTATTAATATTTGTTTTTTTTGATGTAGTCGAAGTAATTTCTAAAGGAAGTTCTAACTGTTGAGGTTGATTATTTAGGACTTTCTCTAAAATTTTGGGGTTGTTATATAGCTCTGATAATAAGTTAGGTTCTCGTCTACTTTCACTAGCAATTAACTTAAGTAATTGTCCTTTTAGTCCAACTAAAGCACAGCCAAATCGTGATGCATCTGCATTAGAAAACGTTAACAATTCAAAATTGGTATCTTCTAAAAATACAAGGTTTCTACTTTTATTAGAAGCTAAAATAATAAAAGTCTGTTTGGGATGAGTTTCAACTGGTAAGTTTAAAGCCCTTAGATATTTATCTCCTAATAAGACAAATACTAAATCATACCCAATAACTGTTTCCTGAAAATCTTTATGTATTCCGATAAAATTCGCCCACGAAGAAATTTCATCACTTTTCATTGAGTTGAAAGTAACGGAATAGGGGACAATAACTTTGTCTTCAGGGATTAGTCCATAACCTGCTGAGATGATTTTTACATCTACCACTTCTTTTCCAAAGCGCGATCTCAGGATATCCACCCCCTCCATTAGCCGTAGATGTTGCAGCCCTGTGTACATCTGACAGGCTGAACAAGAGAATTCTGAAAGTGATTGTGTGCGTTCTCTTAATCTCTTTGTGTCTTTAAAATCTTCTATTGTTAGCTGATTTGTTGGGTTATGAAGCTTTTTCCCAGTACAAGAAGTAATAATTAGTGTGCGAAGGCGTGAAATTGTGCTAGTTGAAACCAAGGTTTTTGTTAAGGGTGATTTAGTTATCTTCATACTCTACCTAAGAATTAGGAGTTTCTGACACTGCAACCTTTAGCTGCATATCAGACTTTACAAGCCACGACAAATACAGCCTCATGTAATTGAATTTTCTTAATCTTTCAAGGTGCTTCTTTGGGATAGGCGATGTCTGCAACAAGCCGCTAAAAGCGTCTACGCTACCGACGCATTTGACCAATAACGCTTTACTGTACTTTGTATTTCTGCATTCAGCTTGCCTCAGAGCAAGCGATTGCCTGTGAACAGCTTTCATCACCCTAAATTCCGGATAATTCCATATGATTTGTCAAAAAACACTGTTGCTGTGCCTGTATCGCCGTGGCGAGATTTAGCCATGATAAGTTCTAGAATTCCTTGGTCTTCTGTGTCTGGGTTGTAGTACTCATCTCGGTAAGCCAAGATGATATTATCAGCAACCATCTCTAAAATTCCCGACTGGCTGAGGTCACTCATCATAGGACGCTTATTTTGCCTACCCTCTACTCCCCTAGAAATTTGAGAAAGCGCTAACACAGGAACATTTAAATCACCAGCCATTTTGTAAAGTCCCCTGGCGACATCTCCTAGTTCATAACTGCGATTACCCCCTGAGTCTTCTGCCATCATTTGTAGGTAATCGACTACAACCAATCCCAACTTTCCTTCTTTGGCTTTTATCTGACGACATTCGGAAGCAATTCCAGAAACAGTAATGCCTCTTGAGTCATTCATATAAAGCGGTAATTCTGAGGCAATACCAACAATTTTGGCAATACTGGTGAATTCCCAGCCCTCTAAAGGTTGATTACCTGAACGATGTCTGCGGATGCGATCGCTCTTTAGTGGGATCAAGTCTAAATGCTTGTAGGCATTGGTAACACTAATTAAACTCCACAGTCTGTACTCCAATTGCTTTTTTGTCATCTCCAGCGAGAAGATAGCCACAGGTAAGTCGTGGAGCAGTATCATCTGGAACGCCAGGAACAGCGCGATGAAAGATTTCCCTATTGATGGCCTACCCCCAACTATGGTGAGTGTACCGTCTTCAAATCCCAGCATTAAATTATCAAGCTCATGAAGTCCTGTGGGGTATATGGGATTATCTGAATCTAATTCCTCGTAAGCAGCAATATTAATCGTGCTGTTGTGTTCAGTATTGTTCGTAATAGTTTGATTAGATAGTTGAAAAACCTTTTGCTCTGCCTGATCTAGGACAATTGGTAACTCTTTTTCAGTCTCATAACCCAGATGCACAATTTCATTACCCGCTTTAATTAACTGCCGCCGCAGATACTTGTCCATCACCAAAACAGCTAAGGCATCGATGTTAACGGCTGACACTGTGCGGTCTACAAGGGTGGCTAATTTATTTCTCCCACCAATACGCTCAAGTAAATTTTGGTCAGCCAGCCAACTGGTGACTGAGAGTAAATCTGTGGGTAAAGATTGACTCAAGAGCCGCAGCGCAGCTTGGTAAATATCTTTGTGGGCGCTGATGTAAAAGGCTTCTGGAATTAAGCGATCGCAAATCCTGCTGATTGCTTCTGGGTCTAGCATAATCCCGCCCAAAATGGCCTCTTCTGCCTCGATGTTTTGGGGTGGCAGGCGGTCAGCTGGCCCTTGAAAACTTAGTTCTTTCGCCATAAGCAACTTGAGATTTTCAATTCACAGGACAAAGCTTTTGTAGGGAGGTTGAAGCTCACTATGCTGATTGCTTCTGGGTTTGACATTATCCAAACCAAGCTGGCTTGTTCCATTTCAAGAACATTGGGAGCGATCATACTTTCTCCTTATAGGTTTCCATAGCTTGCTGATGTTGTTGTTCGATTTCCTGTTGAAACTTTTTCATCATTTGGCTGCTGCGACTGCTTTGAGATTTTTTGGCTTTTGCTTGTTGCCAAGCCAGAAATTTCTTGTAATAAACTTCCCAGCGATTTTGTCCAGCTTTATTTTGATGAGCCAACCAAGCTTCTATGTCGTTAACTGGGTAGCTAAGATTTTTAGTTTTTTCCTCACAAAATTCCAAAAAATTCGCTCGCTCGTCTTCTGAGAGAGTCTGAATAAATTCTGTATAAGTCTGAGAGATCTGAGGGGATCTAGAACCATTACTGTACAAGGGTTCTAGCTCTTGATTTGGACAATTCTGTCCAACTCCGGACAATTCTGTCATTTTTCTCTCACGAGAAAATTTAGGTTTACTTTTAGATTCTGGACTGTCCAACTCCGGACAATCTTGTCCAACTCCGGACAATTCTGTCATTTTTCTCTCACCGGAAAATTTAGGTTTACTTTCCGATTGATTTGCTTTTTTCTTTTGACGTAGTTCTTTGGCTTGCTTACCTGCTAAATTCTGTCCACGAATTACTACGGGTTCCCATCGGTAAAGTTCTAAATCTTCAAGTTTTGCCAGAGAACGTTTAACCTGTCTTTCACTGACACCGATTGCTTCTGCAATTTCTAGAATTCTTGGTAGTTCTACCATGCGATCGCCGAAAGGCTCAATCATTTGTAGATAAGACCATAGTGACCAGTCAGCAGCAGTTAACTTGCCGCGAATAGCTTTAATAGCCATTGAGTTAGGAGTTTGGTAGAAACCATCTAATTCGATACCAAGCATTGGGCAATCAGGGACTACCGTAAGTTGAGTTTGGTTTGACATCGCTAGTCCCTTTGTGCTGGTGTGAATTCACCGTAGGCTTTCAGCCACTCTTCATGCTGAAGTGGGTAAAAACGTCCTTGATTTTTTGAATTTGGCTGTGTCATAGTTCCTGGAGTTTAGACTAAATGGAAGAGATGAAAGAGAAAAAGGGGATGTCTGATTGAAGACAGTCCCCCTTTCGGCAGAAGCTAAGAGAGAATCACCTACTCTTATCTGCCAATATGAAACGTGCCAGACTCGAAGAATTTCGTCAAGCCGCCTATACGCATCTAAGCAAAGCACATGATGCAACATTTGAACTAACAGATGCGATACTGTTGACCCGTAATGTCTACAGTCTGGCAGATTTATCGTTATCGCCAGTGTTTAGACGCAAATGGCCGAGTATCTATGAAGCGATACAAGATACCAAACCAGACCGCGAGAAATTAATGGAGTTATATATCAAGCAAATACCAACAGAAAAACGCATATTGTTGGCAGGAGATCATACAGCTTGGTCACGCCCAGATGCGGTGACACTCAAAGAACGGACAATAGAACACAGTAGCACAGCGATCGCGGGAAATAAACCGATTACGATTGGGCAGGGATATAGTACTATAGCTTGGATACCAGAGGATTCAGGAAGTTGGGCACTACCGCTGAGGCATGAACGGATTACCAGTTGGGACAATCCGATTGAGAAAGCAGTTGAACAACTCAAAAAGGTATGTGAATCAATGTCTGTTCGACCAATTTCGCTTTGGGACAGTGAATATGGTTGTGCGCCTTTCGTATTAAAGACAGCTAGTATAAAAGCCGATATCTTAGTTAGACTACGTTCAAATCTGTGTCTATGGGGCGCACCACCCGCTTACTCTGGCAAGGGTCGTCCTCGCAAGCATGGTGCTCAATTTAAACTCAATGAACCCTCAACCTGGGGCGAAGTGGCATCTGTGCTGGAAGTAAATGACCCAAAATTGGGACGAGTTAAAGTCAGTCTGTGGGAAGATTTGCATTTTCGCAAAGCTGCTGCACGCCCAATGACGCTACTGAGGGTGGAACGTCTTGATCTTGATGGCAATTTGAGAGTATTAAGACCTTTGTGGTTGGCTTGGGCTGGGGAACAAATGCCACCATTGGATGAAGTTTGGCGATTGTACTTGCGCCGATTCACAATTGACCATTGGTATCGTTTTCTTAAGCAACGCTTACATTGGACAGTACCAAAATTCAGTACTCCAGAACAATGTGAACATTGGAGTGACTTAATGCCGTTAATCACTTGGGAGTTATGGTTAGCTCGTGATATCGTTGCTGATCATCCTCTTCCCTGGCAGAAGTCAATAGATAAATTGACCCCGGGACGAGTTGCTCAAGCTATGGGTGGAGTTTTCGCCGCGATTGGTACTCCTACCTCTCCACCCAAACCTCGTGGAAAGTCCCTTGGGTGGACACCAGGTAAAGCCCGTAACCGGAAAATACGATATCCAATTGTTAAAAAGACTGCTTCTAAACCACGCAAAGAGGAACAAAAATCTGCTTAATCTCAAATATCTTCATTCTTGAAGGTTGTGTTTTATGAACTCAGCACTGCTGGGTCATTTGTTGCTGTCTAGTCTAAACTCAAATGTATAAGCAACTGAAATTTATCCCACAAAGGCTGTCAAAAAATGTGAAAATTTTAATTGATATGGTTTTGGGTACTTTCTAATCATGTTGAATATCAAAGATATTGAAATCAAGAATATTGACCATTTGGGTATAGTGGCAGGAATCGTAGACTCAATTGGTTTGGTGTCAATAATTAATAATTTAATAGGGTCAGAAGCCGGAGAAAAAGTTAGTGCTGGACATGTAGTAAAAGCAATGATTTTAAATGGATTGGGGATGGTTTCAAAACCATTATATATGTTTCCAAAGTTTTTTGAATCGATAGCTTGCGAGCATTTAATTGGAGCCGGAGTCAAACCAGAATATCTGAACGACGATAAACTCGGCAGAGTGATGGATAAATTATTTATAAAAGGTCTAGATACAATATTTTTAGCAATTAGTTTAAATGTGGTGAAAAAATTTGAAATATCTTTAGGGTCATCGCATTTAGACTCATCATCATTCCATCTACATGGAGAATATAAAACTAGTTTACCACAGGTGATATTTCCAAGAATTGGTGATATTCAGTTTCCCGAAGAATCAGAGACAAAATCACCGGAGGCTATAAAAATTACATATGGTTATTCTCGTGACCATAGACCAGATTTAAAACAATTTATTATGGAATTGGTATGCTCCGGAGACGGAGATATACCAATATTTTTGAAAGCAGCATCCGGAAACCAAGCTGACTCAGCATGTTTTGGAGCAATTGCCGTGGAATATCTCAATCAAATAAAAGTCGATAGTTTGATGGTGGCAGATTGTGCATTATATACAGAAGAAAATATCAAATTAATGTCTAATATTAAGTGGTTGTCTCGAGTGCCTTTAACTCTAAAATCAGCAAAATCTTTAGTCACAACCTTAGCAGAATCAGAATTCATTAAAAGTGAACTAGATGGATATTCATATGTTGAAAAAAAAGTCAGCTACGCAGGCATAGCGCAAAGATGGTTAGTAGTACAAAGTCATGCTAGAAGAAAATCAGACTTACATAAATTATCACAAACTATTGAAAAATCTCTCTCTAGTTCCAAAGCCAAGTTAAAAACCTTGTCACAAGAGAAGTTTGCATGTTCATCTGATGCCATGAAGGCATTATCAAAAATATCTAAACAATTTAAACACCATCAAATAGACAAGATTGAAATCACTGAAAAAACACCCGATGCCAAAGATGAAAGGATAGACAAATATTATCAAATTTCAGCAACTGTCTCACAAAACGAAAATGCAATTGCTCTCGAAACCAAAAGTGCTGGGCGGTTTATTATTGCCACAAATGTCTTAGAATCAAAGCAACTTGATAATGCTCAAATGATTAGAGAATACAAAGCACAGCAATCATGTGAAAGAGGATTTGGTTTTTTGAAAGACCCATTATTTTTTACAGATAGTATTTTCCTTAAAGCAAGCGAAAGAATAGAGGCATTGGCAATGATAATGGGGTTATGTTTACTAGTCTATACACTTGCACAAAGACAAATAAGGGCAGCTTTATCAGCGTCAAAATCAACTATTAAAAATCAATTAGGTAAATCGATAAATAACCCCACATTAAGGTGGATATTTCAATGCTTTGAATCAATTCATCTTGTGACCTTAAACCAGGACACAGATATTTCTAATTTAACGAGCGAGAGAAATTTTATTCTGACATTGTTACCAGAAGATTGCCGCCGTTACTACACCTGCATAACTTAATTTTATCTAGATTCTTCAGGGTGCAAGTATGTTTAAATGGACTATCGCTCTTTCATTCTTAGTCCTAAATTATTATGCTGATTTTTTACTTAGTTTTCCCTTTATATAAGTTTTGATTAATAATTTAATGAAAATCATAATATTTGATGATTATCAGTTACTCAAATTGCTTGAATTTTTTATTGCTTCTTATTGAGAATAGTATAAATGCCTCTAAAACTTCTTAAAATATCTTTTTTGCTCATTTAATGTGTTCTTTTATTCTCTATTGATGAATCAACCTCAGTAATAACCGATTGTGACAGTGCTGGGTACGGAAGGAAGGAAACAATTCACTATCAATAAAGATGGAGAACCTGTACTTAAAAGAATTCCATCCCTAGCTCAAACGCATGAAGTGGAAGAATTAGAATCAAAAATTCGGGCTTTAATGCCGGAACGTAGTATCTTAGAAATCCTTTGTAATGTTGAGCATTGGTTGAACTGGACAAGGCATTTTGGTCTGTTTTCAGGAAGCGAACCCAAAATATCTGAGCCTGCTGAACGTTATATTTTTACTACGTTTAGCTATGGCTGTAATCTTGGCCCAAATCAGATGGCTCGTCATTCCCAAGGTGCAGTGACTTCTCACATGATTTCTTATACAAACCGTCGCCATATTAGTGCTGCCAAAATTGAAGCGGCAATTCGGGATATTATCAATACGTACAATCGGTTTAGTTTACCATCTTGCTGGGGTACAGGGAAAAAGGCTGCTGCTGACGGAAGCAAGTTTGAGATATACGAGAATAATTTACACAGTGAGTATCACATCCGCTACGGTGGTTATGGTGGTATTGCTTATCACCATGTCTCTGATAAATATATTGCTTTGTTTACCCACTTTATCACCTGTGGTGTGTGGGAGGCTGTCTATATTTTGGATGGGTTGTTGAAAAATCTCTCAGATATTCAACCGGATACTTTGCACGCAGATACTCAAGGTCAATCTGGGCCTGTGTTTGCTATTTCCTACCTTCTTGGTATCAAATTGATGCCACGTATCCGTAACTGGAAGGATTTAACTTTTGTTCGCCCCAGCGTAGATGTTACCTACAAGCATATTGAACCGTTGTTTAAGGGCGTGGTCAATTGGAATTTAATCAAGACTCATTGGTATGACATGATACGTGTAGTACTGTCAATTAAGGCAGGTAAGGTGATGCCCTCGACGCTTCTACGTAAGTTGGGTAGTTATAGTAAGAAAAATCGACTTTATCAAGCTTTTCTTGAGTTGGGTAAGGTAGTACGGACTATGTTTTTACTCGACTATGTTTCTAATGTGGCTCTTCGCCATGAGATTACAGCGATAACCAATATTGTGGAGATGTACAATGCCTTTCTGGACTGGGTATTCTTCGGTAAGCTGGGAGCGATTACTGAAAATGATCCTATTGAGCAGGAAAAGCGGCTGAAGTATCTTGATTTGGTAGCAAGCGCAGTTATTTTGCAGAATACGGTTGATATGTCGTTGGCTATCCAAACGTTAATGTCACAGGGAGAATTGATTCCTATGCGACACCTTGCAGCAATGAGTCCATACATCACAAGACATATCAAAAGATACGGTGATTATGTGGTGAATTTACATAATATTCCCCAACCATTGGAAGCTGCTATTGATCTGCCACCAGAAATCTTTGAAACTTAGATATATCAAAGGTTTCCAGACCATCTTGCAGGTTTTTACACGTATCTCGGCTCAATACCGTTATGAGTTTGCAGCTGGTTTAAATGCTTGTTTGAATCAGATAAATCAACTGATAACGACGAGTACAGCTGATTTAGTCAACAAAGAAGACCTCGCAACATTGCAAAAGCTACAAGAAGAATATACAGCTGAACTGCAAACTGTACGGGGTCGAGTTGATGCTCTAGAAGCTCGTACCGCAACATTAGAATCACAGCAATTCTCGACAACTACGACACTGCGAGGAGAAGCAATTTTTGCCTTAGCTAGTGTGTTTGGCTCTGATAGAGCAATCAATACCGATGCTCAAAATGCTGGTAATACCAGACAAGGACTTAATGAAAATGCAATTTTAGCCGATCGCGTTCGCTTGAATTTTGATGCCAGCTTTACTGGTAAAGACCGCCTCAGAGTGAGGTTACAAGGGAGAAACATTACTTCATTTAACACAGGTGTGACTGGTACTAACCAAACTCGTTTAGGATTTGATGGCAATGAATCCAACAATGTTAGCATCTCAGCTCTGTATTACCGTTTCCCCATAGGTAACTCTACGATGGCCGCTATAGCTACTGAAGGGTTGGAATATATTGATGAAGTACCTCCCCTCAGCCGCAACTTTGATGCTAGTGGTTCAGGTGCGTTATCTCGTTTTGGACGTTATAACCCCATTTATCGGGCAGCAGAAGGGCCAGGTATCATCGTTAATCACAAGTTCAACAGTGCTTTAACTCTCACTGCTGGCTACGTTGTACCATCTGGTGTTGGTAACGATCCTAATAATGGTAGAGGTCTTTTTAATGGTGCTTACTCCGCATTAGGTCAAGTGACTTTTCAGCCCATCTCTCCATTGAGTTTGGCTTTTACTTATGTCAATGCTTATTACACTGATGGTAGTGGAGTCTCTGGTACAACTGGCACTGGTTTTGCCAATAACCCATTCAACGGTGCGCGCACTTCTGTGAATAACTATAGTTTGACTGCTAACTATAAATTCAGTCCAAAGTTTACCCTGACAGCTTGGGGAGGCTATACCAATGCCAAGGCTGAAAATACAGCCGTTGCTAGAAGTGATGCAGAGATTTGGAACTGGGCGGTTCAGCTAGGCTTTCCCGATTTGGGAAAGAAAGGAAACTTTGGTGGGATTGTGTTTGGTGCGCCACCTTACGTTGCTAGCAATCAATTTGTTAGTGGTGCTAATCGCCGCCGAGACGATGATGTCACCTATCATTTAGAGGCATTCTATAGATATAAGGTGAATGACAACATTGCTATTACCCCAGGATTGATATCCATCTTTAATCCTGAAGGTAACAGCAGTAACCCCAATATATATGTGGGAGTAGTGCGTACTACCTTTACTTTCTAAACCCATCTGCTGATGCGATCGCTTCTCTAATGATAGAGGCGATCGCAATGTGAAAACTCAAGCTAATCTGTGATTGCGTAGATAAGGATCAATAGGCTAGTTCAGCAAATAAAAACACTTTAATACCAATTTAATATGAAGCTGCATATAATGGAGAAAGCAAACTCGGTAAATTAAAATAACCATGAGCCGCCCTTTTAAGATTGAAATCGCAGAGAGCGAAGAAGAACTTAAAAAACGTCTACAAACAGTCAACGTAGGGAACCAGAAAGACAAACTTATGATGCTGTGGTGGATAAAAAGTGGTCAGGTTCAGGAGCAGCAAGACATTGGAAAACGCTTGGCGAAAGATACTTCAACGGTAACAAGGTGGATACAAAAGTATAGGTCAGGTGGGCTAGATGAATTATTAAAAATTAAAAAAGCACTATTGTGCAAAACGCAAAATTAACGAGCTTGCGATCGCAGGACTCTCCGAAGAGTTAAAAACAGGAACGCTCGATACTCCTGAAAGGAGTGGCTGCCGCCATCGCTCCAAATTTTTTCAGGCTTTCGCAAGATGCAGGGGGAGTCGGTTGTAAAAAATAAATTCCAACCACCACCAAGGGAAATATGAAAAGCAGCGATGCTCCAGGGGAGCCGCTACGCGTTCACGAAGTGACTCCGTTGCGTTAGCTTCCCGCAGGGTAGGAGTATCGCCATCTTAGTTTTGAGAACATATAAATTCTAATTTAGGTTAACTTAATATCTTGCACATTTACGTATACATACAGCAAAATCAAACATCTGGGCGATATAGCTACAGTACCTTTGTTTGCTTTTAACACTAAATTACTACTTTTAGCTTTATGCTGAGTATTTAATCTCACCATTTTTGCTTGGAAGATGTGAGGAGTATGTCAGTAGAAAATCCAAGTCCTTTAGAGATCGCACTCACCCTTTGGAGTATTGGCATTGTTTCCGAGCAGAACCTCATCGCTTGGGCTGATGCTCAGATTCTGGCGATTGAAAAACCTGCTGATGATTTACTGGAAATTGCCACTAAAGGTGCTAAAGTGTGCATCAAACAAGGGTTGATTGAAACGCTTCCAATTGCCCTTGGCTACTCAGAGGAATTTTTTATTCGAGCTTATTTGTTGGATATCGAATGCGATACTCCGCAGGAGTCACTTTGCGATCGCGCAACAAAATCTTTCATCGCTTGGGTTGCTCACAACTGCTGTGGGAGTACGGAAATACCTGAAGCTGTACTAGGGTATCATCTAGAACACTTATACTGTGATTGTGAGGATGTTGATGCGGCGATTTCCCTGCTACGGGCTGAACTTCCAAAAATCATGCCTCGTTGTGAATCCTTTGCTACTGTGTTTTTGGAGCAAGTCTCTGGGTTAGAGCTATGCATTTAACCGCCCATCAAACTGCAATGATTGAAGTTGCTAGGGAGATTCGTTTCGCGTTAGATCGCTTGAAATACCTCGATCCAGATGGAATGTGTTTGGCAATAGACTTAAATCCACCGCTTGGCTCAATGGCGATTCTAAAAGCATTGGAAATTCAGCTACCATTCGCCTATGCTGCTTTTTTGCTAGAGGTGGGAAATGGAGGGTGTTGGGATTGTGCCGAGCGCGACTGCTGGATGACAATTGATGAAATCATGCAACATAATTCTACCCAGTTATGGCACCAGTCACCGCCTGATTTCGTTAGTCAATTTCTGTCAACAGGAAAGCAATCTGATGCAGTCGAGTTACCCTATCTCCTGAAGATTAACGCGCTCCCTGGACTATTGCGAATTGGGTTGTATCCTCCAGAGCAAGAGACTTACGGGTTGTTTCTGACGCAAGAAGGACATGAAGTGAAAATTCAAATCTGCTTACAACCGTTGTTGACCTATGTTGTGATGGAACGCTATACACCGAAGCAATGGTTACAAATGCATCTCAATTTTTTAAATAATGAGATTTATGAAATTGAAAAATCTATCTCAATTTTGAATTCTCAGCAAAGTCCGTACCTTCTTTTCAAAGGATATTTCATGGGTTTATCCGAGGCTAGGTTGAAGCTGTTTATTGAAAATTGTCCCGCAATTGTTTTAGAGAGAAAACGAGAATTGCTGGATGAGAGATAAGCATGGAAAAACTTTTGTTCTAATTGATGGGTATACACTAGCGATCGCACAAAGCGATTCAGGTGTGTTATTCTCTGGTCGCCACAGTCGCAAAGCTATAACTAAATATGACGATTCGCTCCTGATTCAGTTTTTGGCACATCATGCCCATCATTTGGATGTTTTTTGATCCACCACTACCTCAACCTGACTTTCATCAGCTTTGCTTACAGCATTTTCAAAAAGCAAAATTGCAGTACCCGTATACAATTCCCTTTGAAGCCGATGGGAAGCAATATCAACTGGTGACAGGAAGTGTATATCACAATGAGATCGGCTTGTTGACGGTTTTAGAAATTACAATGCCGATAAATGCGAATACCTTATTTACCAACGTGAATGAGCCGACATACCTAGAGTTAGTTATCTGGGCTTCGCAGACATCCTGCTTACCTCCGGTTGAAGATTGGGAAATGTCTGTCGATTGGAGAGGACGAGAGGATGAGTTGGTAACTTTAGGAACAGATTCTTCCTTACCCCAAGCTGATTTTTTCTTGAATTGTGTAGCGTCTCACTTAGCAAGATTATGGCAAAATGGCGATCGCGCAGCGTTGAAAAAAGGATTGCTCCCTTTGCGAAGTTATTTCCCCAAAGAAACCTACTTTCTCTACTGTCGAGGTCAGATGCTACTATCCGGGGAACTGCGATTTCACTATGGGGAATGGTTTGATGGGGGCTTTCTCCGGCTTTTTCGGGCAGAACAAGGGGAGTCTTAACAATTCAAAATTCAAAATTCAAAATTCAAAATTCAAAATTAATGGCGATGGCTAGGAGGGCAAGCTACATGGATTGCAAAGCACTAATTTACGACGGGGTAAGGAAACAGGCGATCGCACCAATATACCCCCATTCTTTGATGAAGTGGGATATTTCCCAACAACCCCGGATAATTGGACAAATTGAGTTACCCTATGATTTTGAATCAGTACCAAGTATTGTTTTGTTACCTGATAAAGACAGGTTTGCGATCGCCCCCAGTAATGTTTCCTTAGAGCATGGGATAGAGATTCGTCGCTGGGATGATTTTTCCGTTTTGCAACGAGTTGACTTACCCCATGCACCCTATGAGGAGAATTCCGAGGAGGATGAGTATCATGGACATAGTAAATGTACTCATATTTCCTGGTTGGGATTAACACCTTGCCAGGGCTATTTATTGGTTGGTGAGGGTTGGGGGGATATTTATCTAGTTAATTTAGAAAGCGGTGAGCAAATTCGTTGGTTGCGTCGTTGGCGAGATTATAATGCTGCTTTTGCCATCGATCCACAAATGCAGTTTCTCATTGTTAATTCTGTAGACATGGATGAGTCCCATCAATTTTACAGAATTGACAGTATCCTTGAGGATAAATTGACCTATTTGGGTGAATATTCAGGTGGTGTGCGTTGTCATCGTGGTGGCTTGAGTTTTAGCCCAGATGGTCAGCGTCTGGCTTATACTGCATATCGATATCAAGGTGTTGATTTATTAAGTTTTCGGCTTGAACGCTCGATACTAAGCACTTTATCCCCGAAAACGCAGGAACTGCTCGATCAAGACTGGGACAAATCGGAGCAATATCGGGCGAAAATGTGGGGTCAATTCTTTCGGTTGTACCATGACCATGATGGATTAAATCCTTGGCAAAGTAATATCGTTTGGTTAGATAACAACAGGCTATTGTGTGGTGTAGGGCAAATTCTGGCAGTGCTGTCAGCTCAGACAGGGGAAATAATAAAAACCTATGACGTGGATGCAGTAGTTAATACTTTGGTGTTTGACTACAAATCTTTCCAAGCTATTGTTGCCACCAAGCAAGGGATAAAGGTGGTTGCGATCGCCTAATCAATGTAGCGGGAAAACCCATGATAACAAGTGAAGACATAACTGGCGGTGATTGAGATGGGTGTTTTCAAGGTGAGTAAATGTGGGAATATGTTCAATATCTGAATGCAGAGTTACTCGATCTCAAACTTTGGGGTGAAGGTTGTAGCCTGTATCAGATTCGCCAGATGGGTGATGATGAGATTTGCTTGATTCAAACAGATGATACTCCGCAGGAGTCGCTATGCGATCGCTGGCAAGTGGTTTATACCGAGCGTGGTGCGGTTCAACAACTGCTGTTTGAATTTACGGATGAGGCTGAAGCCTGTGAGTTTATGTATCGGGAGATAAAGAGAATCAAGCATCCCCATCTTGTGGGGCTATTTCCGACTGATGCAGAAGCAGAGCAATTATGTCAGGTGTTGACTCAGTTAGAAATTCAGTTCTCTCACGATCCGAAAAGGAGGGTGACGGTGTACGATCAAGACATTTTTACAGTGGAGCGTCATTTCGGTTGCCAATTACCCCTGCGAAAATGGTTGACCGTTCCCGAACGAATTCACGTCACCCTCGCTCGATTACGAAAATTCGATCCATACAATCGCTATGCCCAAATCACGACTAATCCCCCAATTGCGTCTGAAGCAAAGTTGAGCGCGTTAGAAGCACAACATGGAATTCGACTACCTGACATTTACAGAACGTTTTTGCTAGAAGTCTGCAATGGTGGTAATTGGGAACGACTAGGAAATTACTGGTCGGCTGAGGAAGTTATGGCAAACAATTCTGCCCAAGTATGGAATCAGCCTTTACCTGAGTTCCTCGCAAAGTTGAAAGCGGCAAAGTCGGGGGATTGGCTCAAAAATCCAGAAAGTCGGCAATATCCAGGGTTGTTACGAATTGTCGATTGGGATAATCCTGTGCGGGATTTGTTTCTCACCCAGGAAGGATACGAGGTTGAAATTCAGGGGGATTGGATTCGTTTTTGTGAGTTTTCTCCAGAACAATGGCTCAAGGATTTTCTGGATGATATTCAATATGGGTTATCTACAATTGAAGGATTGCTGGCTTTTCTTCGCTCTGGGGAATTAATTCGAGATTATCCATACTTTCATTCGGTGAATGTTGCCAGACTCCTTGCAGAAACTATCGGAATCAATATCGATCCTGAACTCACAAATGAGCAAGTGAAGATGAGCGATGAAATAGATTATAAAATCAACCAATGGCGAATTGAGAACATGGGTAAGATGCGGTACAACTTTGGCTTTAATGCAGAGCAAGCCGAACTGCGATGCTCCGTAGGAGCCGCTACGCGAACGCAACGAATTTTAGAAAGGTTGGAGTACATATATAATATATTGTATCCCTAAATGACCCATCATCTGGATCTATTTTTCCAGTGTGAGTGTGCTAGACCTGGCGTTCGCTGATTTTTAATTTTTTAATCTGAAAATTTAATTAACCTTTACAGACTTACAATCTAATCTCCGTCGGCTAATTTAAAAATGTGAAACTTGCGCGAAAATAATTATTTTTATGCAGTTGTAGCCACAGTTATATAATTTACGTACAACCACTCATGTCATTTTTTATTTTTCTAAAGTAAAAAATAAATATACATAAAAATGTTGGTGAAAATGGTTTTATAAAAGCTATGAAAAAAATACTTTTATTAGCGATGTTGTCTGCTATCCCAAGCATTATTTTTTCTAGCCCCTCTTGGGCTTCTGTTTATATCAAATATTCCAATAACGACTCGGACAAACATGTAATGAAAGTTCAGATGGATGGTTCAACGAAAGAAGTTACATTCAATGGTCGCACGACTGGAGCCACAACGATACAAGGTAGCGGTAGATCTGCTGTCATTGAAACATCTTGTGGAAAAGTCGAAGTCAAAGATGACTCTAAAATCGAAATCAAAGACGGCTGTATCAAAGTATTATAAACATCAATCTTTAAAATTACATTCATTATCCAAAATCATATTCATATGATGCAGCATCTGTTGTTTGAAATACCTGGATTATACGTTCTATTCTCTTCCTGATAAAAGCTAAATTTTCTTGTTATAAAGTATAGGAATGTAAACAAATCAATTCTTCTAAAATTTTAGGAACATCTTCTACTGAGACGACATTTAAATACCCATCATGAAAATGACTGATTAATTGTAATCCAAGATACTTGCAAGCAGGCAACCAAAATTGGTAAAATATTTCGCTAGTTGCTACAGGAATCACCTCATAATTCCCAGTAGTAATTTGGAGAATTCCCATCTCTATTGTCATCTCATTATCTCGTAATATTTCAGACTCAAAGCTATTAAAAATTATATAATTACTGGGTTGGTTGCCAAATATATTTACCAGTGCGGTCAATATATCCAGATGCTTCTCCAACTTGCACTTCTGCTAACCCATTAGAGAAGGAATAAGCTCTATCAAACTGTGGTGCGATCGCTAATTTTCCAGTGCGGTCAATATATCCCCATTTACCTCCAATTTGTACATCTGCTAATCCCTCGGAGAAATAACCAATTTTATCAAACTTTGGTTCAATCACTAGTTTCCCTGTACGGTCAATATATCCCGATTTTCCGCCAACTATTACTTGCGCTAACCCATTCTCAAAAAGCCAAGTCATATCAAATTGGGGTTTAATGACTAATTTACCAGTGCGGTCAATATATCCCGATTTTTTGCTAATTTGAACTGCTGCTAAATCCTCAAAAAATGACCAAGCGCTGTCAAACTGGGGTTTAATGATTAATTTGCCTTTTGGATTAATAAATCCCCATTTTTTACCAACTTGTACTACTGCTAAACCCTTAGAAAATGACCAAGCAGTATCAAACTGAGGTTTAATTACTAATTTACCTTTATTATCAATAAATCCCCACTTTTTACCAATTTGAACTGCTGCCAAACTCTCAAAGAATGACCAAGCGCTGTCAAATTGAGGTTTGATGACTAATTTACCCTTATTATCAACGAATCCCCATTGTTTACCGATAGCAACTAAAGCAAAACCATTGATCAAATATTCAAGATTATCAAACTGTGGTTTAGCCACAAACTTACTACTACTGTCTATAATTCCCCACTTTTTACCAACTTTGACTCTAGCAAAACCATTCAAAAAGCGATCGCAATTATCAAACTGTGGCTTGATGACCAATTTACCTGTGTGGTCAATATATCCCCATTTCTCACCTACTTGAACTTGAGCTAATCCCTCATAAAACGACGAAGCATAATCAAACTGGGGTTGAACGATTAATTTCCCAGTGCGATCAATATATCCAGATTTTCCGTTAATTTTCACCTTCCATAACTGGGGTAATGAATTCTCCTTTGTAGACTTAACTGTGATAGAAGATATTGATTGATGAGTATCACTAGATATAGATGGTGTTGAAAACAATGTTATCCCAGTTATCGCTACTAGCAAAATCAAGGGATGGTGAATATGAGATTTCATATTTGTGACTGAATAAGTAGTAATGTCACTTATCCATAGCTCAAAACTAGCTAAATTGTCATCCCTAAAAATCATCGGATACACGAAACCAATACCAATCACCGTACAAGTAAAATACTTGGTAATTAGCAGCACCAAATGGACTTCCTTCACGATTAGGTCGATGGACAAAACCATAGGATATGACATCAGGACTTAGAGCATCACCACCCCAGAACACACGAAAATATACACCACCACGAGAATCCATAGCATATTCATCAACTTCATATAAACCGAGTTTGCGGTTTAATGTGATTTTTCCTTTTGCAGAAATAGGAAGTTCCCGAACTTGTTCAAATGCCTGTTGCGATACTATAAATGCTAAACGACGGGGAATGTAGAATTTGAGCAGAACATAACAAACTAAAACTATACCTGCAATGATAGTAACTTCTCTCCAGGGTATAAAAGTGTGCCAGGGAAGCCTAATACTTTGCAAATCCCGTCTTCCTAAAGTTTTCAACCCCCAGAAGAGAATTGCCAATACTGCAAATATTGGTACACAAACAATTGATACCAGCATGACTGGAAAAAAGAAACTATTTAATGCACCAGGATAAATACTGATAATTAGAATTGCGACACAAATAAATAAGGTTATATATATTGCTATTTTGCTAAATATTTTCATAGAACAAGTCATTCATATTTAAAAAATTCATTTTTAGTAAACATTAAATTTTTGTGATATTTCTCCTGAGTTACTATTAGGTTTACTTTGTTTGGGTTCCCAGTTAAAATCATGAGGACAATCGCATTCTTGAGCTTGGTTGCAGTTAATTACCATCATGCTAAAGCAAAAATTTAGGAGAGTCCCGTTGTCAAATTTTACTTGTAAATTGCCTGGACTACGAAAACCAGCACCACCATAACCAATAATTTGATACTTAGAACTTAAGTTTGATACATTAAAGAAATATGGTTTAGGGCTGAAGCTAGAATCACCCTTTAAATCATTTAAACAAAAGGCTTTTGTGATATACCTTTGTGCGATAATTTCTGCTTCTTTTGCAGATGGATCGCCAATTGCACTTATAAAATTATCGGAGATTTTGGTGATTTTATTAGCTTGAGTACAGTCAACTATATAGGTTATTGGAAAAGCAATACGTAATAAATGATATGTCAAACCTAGTGATAGAATTATAATAATTGAGATTTGAATAAGTTTTTTCATTGATGCCAAGGGATAGTGCTGTCCTAACTTTGTGTTGCTGATAGATAAAGTTTGTTCACGAAGTGCTACAGATGATGGTAAGCAAGCTGAATTGTGTATATCCTTCCAAAGAAGACTCTGACAACATCTGGGGTGTATCTGAAACATCCAAACTTACCAATTTATAACGCTTTTTATCAAATTTTAAAGTAATTGCCTCTTGCTTACTCGGATCGTAAATTAGAGTTTTGCAGTTCATCTTGGAATAAATTCGCCAGTTTTTAAGTTAATTTTAATCGTAGATGCTGTTGAATTTCGGTTTGCTTCCAAGGGAATCGTTACCCACTCACCAATGCGATCGGGTGAACCAAAAAGACAATCACAATTAAACTTTGCAATTACAAAAGGAGTAAAACCAAGTCTAAATTTTAATTCCCCGTGGTATGTGTCACATCCTGTAGAAGTATCTGGTGGAGAACATGTATAGTTGTATAAATATACCGTGGTAGGATATTCTTTAGATGTCACAGTTTCAATGTTTGGATCATCAAAAGCAGACGATATCAAAACGATAAATGAGACCAACAAAACTAGCACACTCGATAATAATAAATATAGAGAAATAAAAGTTCGCTTTTTTACAAATGGTAAATATTGAGGCTTTTTAAATAATAAAAACCCAAAAACAAAACTAAGTAACCATGTAATTAGAGAAAATCCCAATTTAACATCTTCCAAAGTTGGAATAATTGGTAAAAATATAATTACAACTGCAATAAATGGGGTAATCAAAAACAGTAGAAAATTAAAATTTCGATGATACATTATCTTACATTTACTAAAATTATTAGCGTAACAGCCACCGCCCTCGCGTCCACTTTCAGGTATGTTTAGGTGCTAACTGCCATGTTTTTTCGACTTACTCACCATGAAAACTAAGCCAGAGGTAACAATTTGATAAGGAATGAGCAAAACTGCCCCAATCATAGCTTTCAAAGTCCACCCAATGCCCATTATCGATCGATAAAGTTGTATAGCTTCGTCTCTGAATTCAGGATCAATCTTTCTGAGTCGATCTTCGTCTGACCAGCCATTAAAATCAAAACCCAGATAATCAAGCCGCATCTGGGCATATAAATCTGGTAAATATGCCAACAAAGTAACTAGAAGTACGCACGTCATAAAAGATAGAAAACTGCTTAATAGCAAACTAGTCACATAACCCTTCTGCCTTAACAGAAAAGGTATTGCAAATGGCGTTATCAAAATTATCGCCAGAATCAAAAAATAAATTCCCGAAGATATATACTGCATTTTTACCAAAAGCGATTCTCTTTCCCAGAGGCTGAGTCGCAAGCGACACGCTACGCGTTTACGCAGTATAGCGAAGCTAACGCCAACGCATAACATCTCCAAAAGGGAAATTGCTTAACACAATCCCACCAATACAAAATAACCACCCCGAAGCAAGGCTTCGGGTTAACCAATAATATTTTTAACTCAGTACACATCCTCAGTTCCACTGAAGTAATAAAACGGCAAGTTTTTACGAATCACTAACTCTACTAGCATTACACCCAGTGGTTCATATTCGTAGTAATATCTAACTTGACTATTGGTTCCAGGAAATGGTGGTTGAGCGCAGGCTGCACCAGGAGAACCGCAAGTTACCTTCACAGGTATAAGTAAAATTCCTACTCCTAATACAAGTATCAATTGTTTCATTGCAACCGTTTACTCATATTGTTTTTAATGTGTTCAAAATTACTATACATATTCTGCTCGCGTAGTTTTATATACTATAAGCTAGAAGACTCCCGCTACATTGCGGAGCAATTAGCGGGGGAGGATGTCAAATGGATAATGTTTAAGTCGCTCGCCTATAAAAATTGGTTATTTTCAGATGGTAGTAGACAGAGCAGTAGTTTCAGTGGTGCAGGGGAGATAACGGTAGTGTGGAGATACATTTTCTTAGCTCTTAAACATCTCCTGTCTACTGGTTTATCAAATCCTTAGTATCTACAATTATGTGCGACTTTGACAAAGGCTTCATTTTATGCACTTGCAAGGACAAAGAAAAACCCATTGTGCATAACAAAAATTCGAGGCGATACAAACAGGAGCAAGCAACGACTCCCAAGGTGTATCGATGGTATTTATCTACATTTAAAAGATATAAAAGCGACGACGAGCCACTGATGGAAGGGCTATACGAATTTCCTGCGGCGGATATAGGCAAGGGACTAACGGACGATTGGGTTTTGCTCAATCTCAATGACAGAAATTGCTTTGATGTTGACTATACACCCCAAGAGGGTGATAACCTTGTCATCCAAGATGCTCATAAGAAATGGATTTATCTATCTTTTATTTTCCAAAATGGAGCCTGGGAAAAAGGACATTACAATCCATTTGATATTATCCAAACTTTAACCATGAACGGAGAAGTAAAACAAATATTTTCCTATTGACATCGACGCATATCTAGCAATCCTAAATAATTCATAATAAAACACCAAATTCATGCAGCTTAGGGAAGTCAAAAATTTGGCAGTTAAGCGACAACTCAAATAAAACCTTGACAATAGAGAAGTAATGACAGAAGAAATAAAACTCTGAAATCAGTCTTTTCCCTGATAAACAAATATCTTCTACAGGGTTCTGTTGGAGTGCATTTGGAGCAAATCTTTCTAGTTGATTTATTAAGTAAATATTAACTTGTAGTGGTAGTTATAGTTTAACTCAAGGCTAGCAGATAAAAATGTATAAATATACTTGGACTATTCTCTGTTTAATCATAATAAATGGTCTATTCGACTCGGATATTCAAAAAGTACAAGCATCTAGTCTTTTTGTTAGACAAAATAAATTAACCAGTCAATCTTCAAAACCTAAACCTGTGACAAGCCCACTATTTCGTATTGTTAAAAATGGCAAGTATGGTTTTATTGACAAAACTGGTAAAATAGTTATCGAGCCGCAGTTTGATTTAGCTTGGAGCTTTATCGACGAGCGAGCGCAGATTAAAATTAATGATAAATATGGGTATATCGAACCTACTGGCAAACTGATTATACCTCCACAATTTCGTTTAGCTTTTGCGTTCTCTAATAAACTCGCCTTAGTTGTAGTTGAAGATAAATATGGCTACATTAATACCAATGGGAAATTAGTAATTCCACCTCAATTTGAGGAAGCTTTAGCTTTTAAGAATGGGTTAGCAGCAGTGAAGATAGATGAGAAGTGGGGTTATATAGACTTGAGCGGTAAATTAGTCATTCAGCCGCAGTATGAACAAGCGCTACATTTTAACGAAGGATTAGCAGCAGTAAAAATTAATAATAGATGGGGCTATATAAATTCTCAAGGACATATAGTTATACAACCCAAGTTTGAAGAAATCTTAGGATTTTCACAAGGATTGGCAGCAGTAAAAATTGGTGATAAATATGGTTATATTAATCAATCTGGTCAAATTGTTATTTTACCAAAATTTGATGAGGCTTGGGAATTTACTGAAAATTTAGCAGTAGTAAAAAGCGGTAATAAATGGGGTTATATTAATCCTAGCGGAGAGAGGGTTATTGCTCCTAAATTTGATATGGTAACCTCATTTTCTGAAGGATTAGCTGCTGTCAAAGTTGATAATAAATATGGCTATATTGATACTCAAGGTAAAATAGTAATTCAGCCACAATTTGATTTGGCTCTGAGTTTTAAAAATGAACTGGCTTTAGTATATCTTGATGGCAAGGCTGGCTATATCAATAAAACCGGAGAGTTTATTTGGACTCCCAGTAATTACTATTACTAAACGACGAGTTTTAATTGCGATTAGTAGTGCTTGTCCTTATAAAGAGAGTTTTGCAACGGTTTATAAGTGTTTATCTCAACTACCTTGTCTTGACTAAAAATGGTCTAATTTAATTAACAAGTAATAACTGAATTATGGTTTTTAATAACTAATTTTTTGGGTTATCTTACTTGATTTAACCCATCAATTGCCATGTCAATTTTTATCACTAAAATTTTTTCGCTTCAGTATTAAGCACTACTAACGTATTTTATCTATCTTCAGGTGCTTCGGCTTTCACCTGAAAATACTCAGGCTGTGAAGGTATTTTGATAATGTATTAATTAAACCATCTTCAATTTGGCTAAACTAAGCGTTTTTTTCCGACTTGTGAGAAATCCGGGTTTACAGTGCCTAAGCTATCTGAGGGTTTTTTTCAACTTCAAATGATTGTTAATAATCTGACTTGCTCAATTTTTCAAAACTTCAATATCCCTTATTTCTATTTTTCCTCTGCCTAGAGTGACAAAAGAGGGTTAGTTCAGGGAATAAGGAAGCTTGATTTTGCAGAATTTCAGTAGACCTAAAAGTTCTGCGATCGCTAAAGAATGGTAGTGTATGATACCGTTTTTTGGAAATGCACAAAAGGTGATTGTGAGATGTGAGTAATAAGATTCACTTATAGATAAACCCCAAAAATCAACCAGATGGTAAACAAACTTCGCAGGCTACCCCATAGTTGCGGTCTACTGTTTGACGTAAAAATTCAAGCATTTGTTTGAGGGTAAATAGATGAGAAAGAACTTGTCTAGAGCTTCTTTTCAAACGGCTAAGATAATGCCATACTAGATAAATCCAAATATTAATAATTAAAAATGATAAAGCTACAAATAAAAGTCGAATAGTAGGATTTTTAATAGTAGTTTTAATTCGACACTGGTTTTTCATCCGATAGCTACTCTCAATCCCAAAACGGAGACGGTAGTCATCATGTATAGAATGTAATGACAGCTTAACTTTATAAATAGCATAAATAAAAAACTCCCGACCATGCGCTCGTCTTTTACCATTTTTATATGTACAAACTATCCACACATTAAAAGTGACTGAGCCATACTTATCGCTGTTTAAAGTATAACTGGTCTTGTAACTACGCCGCCCTCTAATCAATTGTCTAGTCCCGCCATGTTTGCCTCGAATAATTACTGGCATTTCAAAGGGAATGTCGAGAGCTTGCAACCATCTGATGACTGGGACACAGAAGAATTCTCGGTCTAAATACAATCGTTCTACTTTCAGATTTAAAGGTTCAATTAGTGCTAAAAGATAAGTGATAATTGCTGCCGCGCGTATTTTGTTGTTGAACAGCTTTAATAGCTAAAGTGACTCGTTTATTCTTCTTAATTACATAAACAGTAGCGTAAGCATAAAAAGAACAAGTGCCACTTTTAGCTTGACTTCTATAAATATATGGTGCTTCTAATGGTGATGGCTCACCATAATAAGGAATCAAGTTAAAATCGATGGCAATTTTTTGTTGACCTTCTCGGATTGCATCTGGTAAGCGGCTTTGAAGTGCGGTATTTAAATCTAATTCCAGAGAGTTCAAGTCGGAATATTTTTCTAAATGATAACGAATATCGTTACTTGTGGGAACATTTTTTAATACTTTACTCGTGTTTTCTATGCTATCTCTTTGGGTAGCTGCCCTAATTAAAATTTCAAATATATTTTGTTGCTCACACTTACCCTGAGTCTGGATTGGAATGTTTTCAGTTAAACAGTTCACTACTTGGTTCAAGGTTTTACTATCAGTTAAAACCGGCATATTTGCAGTCATAGTCAAATAAATAATCTTTTAAGTCAAAAATTTTGCTTCTTCACTCCAATACTTTACAAAAATTCTAAGACACAGCACCAGAACATACTTCTCCTGCGAGAACTATCCTTAACTTTTTGGCTAATTTATTAGTTTTACTTATATTATATTTACAGATGACTTTTTGAAAAAGCGTATCAAAAATTACAGTTTTTTAGGCAACAATAAGATGTGCATCTATCGATCACAGAGCGATCGCAGAACTTTTAGGTCTACTGAATTTGTATTAGGAATGTGGATTAAAGTAGGGTGTCGTTAGCGAAGCGTAACGCACCATTAAATATTCTTAACTTTGAATAAATTTAGTAAAAATTATTTCTGCTGCTTCTCGCAAGCGATCGCTATTTCCTAGTAATAGTTCGGCATGGATGAATAGCGGGTCTGCAATTTGTTTTTGTTGTGCTTCTAATCGGCTGTAATAGTTTGTATAATTATGAATATTTGCATTTTGATTAACCTGTTCAAAGTTTTGTAAAAAAGTAATATTTCCTTCTGGATTGGGTTTGAGTTTCAGTTTTGCAGCAATTGCGCGATAATTCGCTTGGGGATGAATATGTAAAATTGCGCTAGTAGGAATCAGATAAGATGTTGCGATCGCTGCACCAAGTTCCCCAGCGATTAAAAAATCATATTCGGCTGCTTGTTGAGTAATTTTGTTAGCAATTTCTGTAAATTTACCTGAAAAAACATAGCTAAAACTACCCAATAACAATTTTGGACGTAAACTTTCCGCATAGCCCATTTCCCAGCGTTCCAGGAGTTTTGTATAGTTGCTAATCCGATATTTTCCTTCTGGTTGTTTTTGTAAGTATCCTAATTTGGATAAGTTAGTTAATGTTTTCTTGGTAGTAGCTAATGTCACTCCCGCAGCTTCTGATAAATATTTTTGGGAATCTTTTAATATCTGGGGACATTTGAGCAAAATATAAATAACTTGTAGGCTATTTGCTGTGATTTGGATTAAAGAAGTTTGTTTTTCTTTGATTTATCGTTGACCGCGAATTAAAATATAGACTGCGGGATTATTAAGATAAACATTAACAGCAGCATCAATAAATTCAATCTGGTTTTTAATTAGTTTTTCAATAACTGGTTCGGATAGGTAATTTGTGATTAATACTAATTCTTCGTTTTGCTTCTGTTTATGTAGTTGAAAATAGGCAATTACTAAATCCGCAGTTTTCGCTGTGATATCAGGCTGAATTGTATAGCTGTATTTAATTGATTTTAAGGGACTATGAATTTGAATTATACCGTTTTTATCCGTGTTGATTTGAGTGGGAAGCAGTGGTTTGTAATCAACTTTAATATTTGGTAATGTCTGGAGATTATCTAGACATTGTTGTAATAATTTATCTTCATGTTTCATGCCATTTGTTGAGGTTGTAAAATTTGGCGATCGCAGAAATTATAAAACAAACAAAAACTTAATAATAAGTGCAGTGTGTATAAAAAATAATAAATCTTACTCGTTGTTATCATCGAATAATTGTTCAGGATCGCGTAACCTATCCTGTGAACCATGACGAACCCTATGAATACGAACAATGCCGCTATTTTCGTAAGGATTCAGGTGGCAGAGTATTGACAAAGGGATCGCTTGAGGAGGAGTATCACAGATATGAACCAAAACCTGCCTCAAGATTTAGACCGGGAAAGCTTGAACCAGTTATCGAAACAAGAACTGGTAGAGATAATCATTGAGCAGAGCAAGGTAATAGGTGAATTACAGAAAACAGTATTAGAACTACAGCAAGAAATAGAACGTTTAAAAGTCAGCAGAGATTTAGACAGCAAAACCTCATCTAAGCCGCCATCAGGGGACATCCTCAAAAAGAGTGAAAACAAAAAAGCAGCACCGCAAGAAGAATCAAATCATCCCAAAAGAAAGCCAGGTGGGCAACCAGGGCATCAAGGTAAGACCCGTAAGGGTTTTGGTAGAGTAGATCGTTGTGAAATCTTACGTCCAAGTGATTGTGTCTGTTGTGGTCAAAAAGCGTTTGCGGCTGTGGCAGTAAAAGTAGAAAAACAGTCTGTAGCGCAACTAGTGGAGCGTCCCATTGAAATAGTTGAGTATCAACGCCATACGTGCCAGTGTGAGTACTGTGGCAATATACAAACAGCCTCCTGGTCACAAGATATCATCCCAGGACAGGATTTAGGGATTTCTTTACAGGCATTTTTAGGATGGGCAAATAATTATGCACATATGCCCTATGAAAAACAGCAAGAAATGTTGTGGGAGTTAGGTCAAATTGAAATTGGGCTGGGAACTTTAGTCACCACAAATGAACGAATTCAAACAGCGATTCAACCAAGCATTACTGAGTTAAGTAATTGGGTAAAACAGACACAACCTAACATTCATGTGGATGAAACACCTTGGTCTGTCAAGGGAGTTAAAGAATGGTTGTGGGTAGTTGCCAATTCTGAGTTTTGCCTGTTTACTGCTGCTGACACTCGTTCCAGAGCAGAACTAGAAGCCATTTTAGGGGCTAAATATACAGGGGTAATCAGCAGCGATGATTTTAGTGTTTACAATGGCTATGCGGTGCCTGAGCAGCAGAAATGTTTGGCTCATCTACGCCGTCACTTCAAAAAACTAATTCAACTTCCAGGTCTTCACAACCAAGCTATTGGTGAAGCATTTGTGGATTTAATTGATGAAGCTTTTGGAAATTATGCCCAATGGTTTGAGACTCTTGACTGCGCCAGTTATAACGATTGGGTCAATCAATTCAAATCTAAATTGCAACAAACACTTGATGACTGGATTAACTTAGCCGGAGCTACAGCAGGAAACCTTTTACGTTCCTTGCGCGATAAAGCCTCCCAATGGTGGTATTTCCTTGACAACCCTGAAGTTCCTCCTGATAACAATCAAGCCGAGCGATCGCTGCGTTTGGCTGTGACAAAACGTAAAGTTAGTGGTGGTTCCCGTTCGATGGAGCGGTTTCAACATACTGCCAATTTGTTGACGGTGGTTCAAACCTGTCGTCGTCAAAGTCTGTCTGTTATTGATTTTTTTGTACAAGCACTAATTGCTGACTCTATTAATTCTCAGTCTCGCCCTTCTCTAGTTCCTCAATTTTAGACCTGAATCCTTACGAAATCAAAATGACTCAATATTGCTGATAAATATTCATCAGTCTATTAAAATGCAAAAAATTAGCAATTTTTCATTGATCGAAAATTGCCATGAATTTGCACTAATTTAAAAAACTTTATCTTGTTTTAAACATACTTAAACATACATCGTACTTTATGTTGATAGATTTACCGTATTTAAGACAATATTGATAACCTACCTCTTAAGCAAAAATAAGTCAAGAACCTAGTTGGCTAGCATTAATACTAGTTATGTTGTTATTGTTGACAAATGCTCAACTATTGTGATATGGATGCTTTCTTCTGCCAAGGTTTCTCCTAAAAGCAGCGCTTTTAAATGTTGTTACACATTGTAAGAAAGCGTTAGTGATATGCCATCTCATCTTTAAAAACTTATAGGCGATCGCATTTCAGCGCGTAAATATTATCAAGCAATTTTGCCAGGGATTTCATATTAGAAAATATATGATTTTTGTCCTCTGCTTCTTCACTAGAATATTTCAGAGCATAGATTCCGGCTGAATGTGCGGCTTGAATTCCGACATCACTATCTTCAATCACAACACAATACTCCGGTGGAAATCCCATTTTATTGGCTGCGTATAAGAATAAACCTGGGTCGGGTTTCCAAGAGCCTATCTCATAAGAACTAAACAAGCGCTCATCAAAATAATGCAATAATTTTGTGACATTTAAAGCTTTACGAATTTTTGCTATAGGGGCACTTGAAGCAATACAGAAAGGGTATTCCAAAGTTTTGAGCATCTCTGAAACGCCTGGGATTGGCTGCAAGTTAAATTCAAATAATTCATTCACCCTTTGACGATATGTTGCTTCAAAATCTATCGGCAGCTTTACGCCATATCTTATTTCTATATCCGCTAAAATTAAAGCTAACTTTCTGCCACGATATCGATAAATAAGACTGTCAATTGATTCGTCGATAAAAGGTAGCAAATCGATAAATGCTTGGTTACAAAGCTTCTCACTATCAACTAATGTTCCATCTAAATCAAAAATGATACAAAGATGCTTCATTTATGAAAAACGACAAAAGAAATTATTCCGTTTCAAATTGTTGACGGTTAACAGTTAACAGTCAACCGTCAACAGTGAACTAACTTTGATAAGGGCGTGGTAGTTGGCGCAATTTATGAGCAGTATCTAATTCACTGTTATTTTTTCTGCCATATCCCCAACCTAAAATGCGGCGATATTCACCCATAATCCCACTTTCAATTAAATCATCCTCGTTGACTGCAACATTAGTATGAGATTGGGGTGCAACATAAAGCGCATCTGCTGGACAGTATGCTTCACACATAAAACAAGTTTGACAATCTTCCTGACGCGCGATCGCAGGTGGTTGGTTAGGAACTGCGTCAAAGACATTGGTAGGGCAAACTTGAACGCAGACATTACAATTAATGCAGAGTTGATGGCTGACAAGCTCGATCATGATACTGAAGCTGTAGTTTGAGTTGTTAATACTGGTGCTGTCGTAGTCTCATCTTTAATCCAATCCCGTCTTACCCACAGCTTATCTAAACCGCCAGTAGCTTGATAATAACGCTGATTGGGATCGGTTTCGGGATAATCTATGCGAATATGTTCGCTGCGGCTTTCTGTGCGATGTAAAGCGCTAAAATATCCCCATCTTGCTACAGCCGTCAGCGCAGCAGCTCGTCGAGAAAATTCGATATCGCGCACAGTATCTTGTTTTGGATTCCCTTGTACTTGCTGCCACAATGTTTCTAATTTGGCGAGAGAATCCAGAAGTTTCTGCTCAGAACGCAAATAATTCTTCTCTAAGGGGAATACCTCCGCTTGAACACCGCGCACGATCGCCTGACTATCGAATGTTTCAGAGGTGGAGGATTGGGAACGCATTCCCGCTTGTCCAGTAGGATACACAACTCTTTCATGAGCGTGATCGCCTAAACTTTTTGCAAAGGCGGCTGCACCTTCTCCCGCCCATTGTCCTGTAGAGATTGCCCAAGCAGCATTAGGGCCACCACCCCCAGAAGCTAAACCGGCTAAAAATTCTCGTGATGCAGCATCACCTGCGGCGTATAGTCCAGGTACTTTTGTCCCGCAACTATCATTGATA
This sequence comes from Tolypothrix sp. PCC 7601, assembly GCF_025677855.1. Classification (NCBI taxonomy): domain Bacteria; kingdom Bacillati; phylum Cyanobacteriota; class Cyanophyceae; order Nostocales; family Tolypothrichaceae; genus Tolypothrix; species Tolypothrix sp. PCC 7601. Next base: position 8,164,737 of record NZ_CP064879.1, on the reverse strand, counting down.
ATCCGAATTCCACCAGTACCCCGAACTGTACCTTCTAAAATCAGGGTTACAGGTACTCGTTCTGTATAGGGGTCAATACCAGCTTTTTTATAAGGTAAATAAGCGATGAAATGGGACTTCTCAATTACTGCTTTAACTTCAGGTGTGGCTCGATCCAAACGAGCATAAACAGGGCCTTTTAAGAGGGCATTGGGAAGGAATGCGGGATCGCGACGACCATTGATATAACCACCTAAATCGTTACCTGCTTCATCGCTGTAACTAGCCCAGCCAAAAGGAACTCCCCTTGTAACTGTGGCATTAAAAGCTGTCGAGATAGCGTAGTGATTGGAGGCTTCCATACTGGAGAGTTCGCCGCCAGCTTCCACCGCCATCAATAGCCCATCACCTGTATTGGTATTGCAACCTAAAGCTTTACTCAAGTATGCACAACCGCCATTTGCTAGAACTACTGCACCAGCGCGAACGGTATAGGTACGATTATTTTGTCGCTGTACGCCTCTAGCGCCAGCTACAGAGCCATCCTCAGCTAATAGCAGTTCTAAAGCGGGGCTTTGGTCAAGAATTTGCACGCCCACACGTAACAGGTGTTTGCGGAGTACTCGCATATATTCCGGGCCATAATAACTTTGGCGCACGGATTCCCCATTTTCTTTAGGGAAACGATAACCCCAATCTTCCACTAAGGGCAAACTTAGCCAAGTTTTTTCAATGACACGTTCAATCCAACGTAAGTTAGCGAGGTTTTTTCCAATGCGGTAACGCTCGGATACAACTTTATCCCAATTTTCTGGAGAAGGGGCCATGATGCCATTACCGCTGGCTGCTGCTGCACCGCTTGTACCCAGAAAACCTTTATCTGCAATGATGACTTTCACACCTTGGGCGGCTGCTGCTGATGCGGCCCATGCTGCGGCGGGCCCCCCACCGATTACCAGTACATCGGCGGTTAGTTGGAGTTCTGTTTCGCTATCGACTGTGAGCAATTGTTTTTCCTCCTTGTTGGTATTTGCACCCTCTTTGGGGAATTCAAAATTAATAACCCCGCAGATGAGTCTGGGGGGTTGAATTTATGTTGTTTGGTAGATTGCGACAGTTATTGATAAACATAAGATTTCAGATATTATGATATCCTAATTATTAGGTTTTCAAAATTAAATATTGCAAATTAATCTCTTATCTCTGTGTTCTCTGCGTCTCTGTGGTTAGATAAATTATTTTTAAACCGCAGAGAGCGCAGAGGCGCAGAGAAAAAACATATTAGACCTCTTGCAAAAGTCCTAATTTTCGCGTTCTTCTTTGCGCCTTTGCGCCTACTCTGCGAGAACGGCTTCGCCGAATGCGTGAGCCTTTCAAATGATTAATCAACAACGCCAAAATATTTATGCAAGAAGTCTAATTTATGACTCACCTGGAAATGGGTGGTTTTAGAGAGGAAGAAGAGAAATCGTAAGTAAAGAGGCGATCGCAATATTTGGCGATCGCCTCTGCAGATTGCAAAAGACCCAAAACCTATTGTTTTACAACCAATTCAGGATTAGTAATCGAAATCGCCACCTAAGCCACCGCCACCGGGTGCAGCAGGTGCAGCATCCTTGGGTTCTGGCTTGTCAACGACAATGGCTTCGGTGGTTAATACCATACCTGCAATTGACGCAGCATTCTGTACGGCGGAACGGGTTACTTTGGCGGGATCAACAATCCCAGCTTCAAACAAATCTACAAAGTCACCGGTGGTTGCATCATAACCAACGTTGAATTCTTTCTCTTTGACTCGTTCTGCAATTACTGCACCGTTTTGACCGGCATTTTCAGCAATCCTCTTTAAAGGTGCAGACAGTGCGCGAGATACAATCAATGCGCCTGTTAATTCTTCATTCACTAGGTTAGACTTTGCCCATTCTTCTAAGCCAGGTGCTAGATGTGCCAATGTCGTACCACCACCAGGAACGATACCCTCTTCCACAGCAGCTTTAGTGGCGTTGATCGCATCTTCCAGGCGTAGTTTACGGTCTTTGAGTTCTGTTTCTGTCGCAGCACCTACCTTAACGACTGCAACCCCACCTGCCAGTTTTGCTAAACGTTCTTGCAGTTTTTCTTTATCGTAGGAAGATTCTGTTTCTTCAATTTGGCGGCGGATTTGTTCTACCCGTGCTTTTACAGCTTGCTCGTTACCTTCAGCTACGAGGGTGGTGCTATCTTTGGTGATGGTGATGCGGCGGGCTTTACCGAGTTGGTCAATTTTAGTAGCATCTAGTCTTAGACCAGCATCTTCGGTAATTAACTGTCCGCCTGTGAGGATAGCAATGTCTTCTAAGATGGCTTTGCGGCGATCGCCAAATCCAGGTGCTTTGACAGCCGCTACATTTAACACGCCACGCAAACGGTTAACAACTAAGGTTGCTAAAGCTTCTTTTTCAATATCTTCGGCAATAATTACCAAAGGACGACCAGCACGGGCTACTTGCTCAAGTACGGGTACGAGGTCTTGTACCAATGCGATTTTCTTATCGGTTAACAGCAAGAAAGGCTCATCGAATACAGCTTCTAAGCGCTCGGCATCGGTGGCAAAATAGGGAGAAATATAACCCTTGTCGAAGTTCAAGCCTTCTGTAACTTCTAGTTCGGTAGTGACTGACTTACCTTCTTCTAAGGAAATTACGCCTTCACGACCAACTTTATCTAAGGCTTCTGCAATTAAAGCACCTACAACTTCATCGTTACCGGCAGAGATTGCCGCAACTTGTGCGATCGCTTTAGAATCTTCCACAGGACGCGCGTGTTCTTTAATCTTGTCCACGAGAAAACCTGTGGCTTTGTCGATACCGCGTTTGATTTCGATGGCATTCGCACCAGCAGCTACGTTCCGCAAACCTTCTTTGACAATGGCGTGAGCCAATACAGTTGCAGTTGTAGTACCATCTCCAGCAGCATCGTTAGTTTTAGAAGCAGCTTGGCGAATTAGAGATACACCTGTGTTTTCCACGTGATCTTCTAATTCAATTTCTTTAGCGATGGTAACGCCATCATTCACGATTTGCGGCGCGCCAAATTTCTTTTCTAAAACAACGTTACGACCTTTGGGGCCAAGAGTAACTGCTACTGCTTCAGCGAGAATATCAATTCCTTTTTCCAAGGCACGACGAGCATTTTCGTTGTAAATGATGCGTTTAGCCATAGTGATGCAAGTTCTCTCTAAATATTGTGTAAGTGAATCAATTTTGTTGACTGTTGATGGTTGACTGTTAACTGTCAACAAGAATAATGTGCAAATGTTTAAACGGATAACTAATACCAATTCTCCAAAATTCAGTAACAGATGCCAACTTAGCCCTGTTTTGTCACTCTGGCAGTAGTATAATAAGGTAAAAATGCTAGAACCAAGACACAGAGCATGGTACAGCCCCGTCCAGCCGCACCAACAGTCAAATTTGTGGACGAATATTGCCAGTGGTATAAAAGTCTGTTTCCAGATGTTAGGAGTTTCGAGGCTTTTAAATATCTCCATGTAGGCTGCATTTCTGATCTAAAACGTAAAACATTGCCAGAAATAGCAAAAATCGTAGGATTAGATAACCAGCAAGGGTTGCATCATTTTCTAACTACATCACCTTGGGATATAGAAAAGTTAAGAACCTTAAGGTTAGAGTTAATTTTACAAGTGCTAAAAGGTAGACCAATCATTTTAATTATTGATGAGACAGGGGATAAAAAGAAAGGGAGCAAGACAGATTATGTGAAACGGCAGTATATAGGAAATTTGGGAAAAACAGATAATGGAATTGTGGCAGTGACAGTATATGGTGTTTTCTGTGGGATGACATTTCCATTACTGTTTGAAGTGTATAAACCCAGGGAAAGATTACAGGCAGGAGATAAGTACCGCACTAAACCAGAAATAGCAGCAATACTGATAAAAAAGCTACAATCAATGGGTTTTAAATTCAACTTAGTACTTGCAGATAGCTTATATGGAGAGAGTGGTAAGAATTTCATATCTGTATTAGATGAACTAAACTTGAACTATATAGTAGCGATTCGGTCAAATCATTATGTAGAAATACTTCCACGACAACATATTCAATATTTAAAGTGGCAGAAGTTTCAAAGGGTATTCTCTGACTTGAGTCGGGAAAATCGATTTATTAGAGAAATTATTCCGGGAAAACGTGGAGAACTTAGATATTGGCAAATTACTACAGATCCAGAAAATTTGCCTGATAACACTACTTGGTATGTGATGAGTAAATATCCAGACATTACGCCAAGAGAAGTTGGAAATTTTTACGGTTTAAGAACTTGGGTCGAGTACGGGTTAAAACAAAGTAAGAATGAATTAGGTTGGTCAGATTTTCGCCTGACTCACTACCCAGATATTGAGCGATGGTGGGAAATTATTTGCAGTGCTTATTTAATGGTTAGTCTGCATTCGGAGCAACTGTTTCAGTCTCCATCACAACGAGAGTCAAAATTTGTTTCACATCCTTGGTGGGATAATGGAAATGGCTGGAAGAACATTCTTAACAATCTTCGTTTGATTATTCAACCTTTTACTTTATTTAATCTGATATATCCCTGGTTAACGGTTTTTCCTATTCCTCAATTAGCTTTGGGTTTTTTTAAACTTCAATCTATTATTTATAGCCTCACCAGTTCAATTTTTATATCCCTGATTCACCCTGATTTCTACTTTTCCTCTGCCTAGAGTGACAAAAGAGGGATAAGCGCCATTGAGTTTCCACGAAGACTTACCCTCAAATGAGAAGTTCTCGTTATCACCCCATAAACGTTGCAGCACTTCGATAAACTCAGCTGCAAGTTCATAACGATGATCATGCTCAATCCGATTCCAACCAAACATTTCATGTTCAACAGCGCGGTGTCCAGTCACCACGTTAATACCCCAGCGCCCCCCTGATATATGGTCTAATGTTGCGCCATATTTAGCTAAGTGCAAAGGATGAATCGGCCCGTACAATATATGAATGGTGGAGATGAGCATAATCTTTTGTGTCACGCTGGTGAGTGCAGCTGTAGTCACAAAAGAATCCAGCGCTTGACCATTAAACACGCCACCATAGCCACCTTTAGGTAACCATTGTGACAGCGCAAATATTAAATCAAAGCCCAGCGCCTCGGTTTTTAGCACCAGATCCTTGTTGTATTCAAAGCTCCAGTCGGTAGTGCGTGGTAATGTAGAAGCACTCCAACCGCCTGCTTGGATGGGGAGAAATAACCCTAATAATATAGGCTGTTGCAACGCTTGGGAGAGCGGACTGTCGGGGAAATCTGTCGGAGCCAAAAAGCGATCGCTTCCGACAATCGAACCAGGATAATGGCTAAGAATCATCGCTCAAATTGGGTAGATAACTAATCTATTGGTTCTGCACCGATCGCACTTAACGCGGCTTTAGCGATCGCAATATCCTGCTCAACAGTACCACCGCCAACCCCAATGGCTCCTACATGAACACCACCAAAGCGAATAGGTAAACCTCCACCGAGATTTGTTAGCAAGTTACCAGAAGCTAGAGGTAACGCCACAGCCAGATGATCGGCAAAGTTTCCTGTAGGGCGACGAATCGAAGCTGCTGTTTGGGCTTTGCGTTTGCTAGTCTCTACGCTGTGAGGCGGTGCGCCATCACCATGTGCAAAGGCTACCAAAGTTAAAAGTGAGTTGTAAACAGCTATCGATACATTAGCGCCTAGATTTTGGCTTTCTTTTAAACCTGCTTTGACTGCGGCTAATGCGGTATCAGCTGTAATTAATTCAACAGTTCTCGTAGATGTAGATGTTTGTACCATAATTGTTATCTCCCAACTGCAACAGCTTGGCGTTCTCGTTTTGCTACTTCTGCACGTACTAGCGGTATGACTTCTCGCCCGTAATCAATAGCATCTTGTAGCGGATCGAAGCCCCGGATTAACAGAGTAGTGACACCTGCGTCATAGTAATCAACTAAAGCCTCTGCAACTTGTTCTGGTGTTCCTACTAGGGCAGTTGTGTTACCTGCCGCACCAGTAGCAGCCGCGATCGGTGTCCATAAACGCTTATCGTAAATCTCGCTTTTAGCTGCAAAATCCAATAACCTTTGCGAACCTACCGCCTGTGGTCTAGCTGGGGGCGCGACTTTTGCACCTCCCCGTTGTTCTTGAATCCGCCCTAAAATATTTCTGGCTTTTTCCCAAGCCTGTTCTTCTGTGACACCCAAAATAGGACGCAGAGATACACTAAAGCGGATAGAGCGATCGGGAGGTAAAGCAGCCTTAACTTGAGCAATTCGTTCTTTAACTGCCGCTATTGGCTCACCCCACAATGCATAAACGTTACTATGCTTGGCTCCTACTTCTACTGCTGCGCCAGATGCGCCGCCAAAGTAAAGGGGAATATGAGGCTTTTGCAGTGGTTTAATGGCAGAGAAAGCATCTTTAACACGATAAAATTCTCCCTCGTAATCGAAGGGTGTATCGCTTGTCCAGACACGACGAACAATTTCTAAATACTCATCTGTACGGCGATAGCGGTTGTCATGGTCGAGCCAGTCACCATCTCTTTGCTGGTCTGCATCACTACCACCAGTGATAATATGCACTGCAATCCGACCATTGGTGAAATGGTCGAGGGTAGCTGCTTTGCGTGCTGCTAAAGTTGGTGCGACAAAACCTGGGCGATGAGCAATCAAAAAGCCTAAGCGCTCTGTAAATGCAGCTGCATGGGTTGCAACGGTAAAACCATCAGGGCTACTAGAGCTATAGCCGATTAGTACTTTATCAAAATCCCCTTTTTCATGGGCTTGGGCAAACTCACGCACATAAGCGGGGTCAATAATATCATCCGCCAAGCTACCTGGCACACTATTTAACTCCGAAGCAGGTTTGGTGCGGATTAAGCCGATAAACTCAACTGGCATGATACATTCTCCTGAACACTACCCTGTTTCCCGTTTCCTTTTAGACTATTTCAACCCTGATACATATAGATTTCGCCCAAGGGCATGGCATTGCCATGCCCCTACCAGCGTCTTTGTATGCATCATAATTAACGTGAAACGGTGTTACTCCAATAAGTCTGGTTGATCGCGGGTAATTTCATCCCATAAATATTGGAATGCGCGCCAACCTGCTTCGTGAGTGCCATTACGTTGTTGAATACTCAAAGCGAGATCATGCTCAATAGGAATGGGTTTACCTACGGATTCGGCTAGCAATTGGGATTTAGTCGCATCTTCTAGCCGGATGAACCACCAAGCCGCTTCATCTACAGTATGTCCTACGGTTAATAATCCATGATTGCGGAGGATTGCCGCTTTTTTATTACCTAATCCTTCAGCAATGCGTTTTCCTTCGCTGGTATCTAACACAATACCTTTGTAATCATCAAATAAAGCATGATCTTGGTAGAAAACCGCAGAATCTTGAGTAATCGGATCGATTAAGCGACCTAGTGCTGACCAAGTTTTACCATAGAAGGAATGAGCATGAGCCGCCGCCACTACATCTGGACGGGCTTCGTGAATTTGGGAGTGAATAGCATAAGCTGCTTGATTGAGTGCGCCGTTACCTTGAACAACTTCACCTTCAGCGTTCACCAAGATTAAGTCAGAAACGCGCACGCGGCTGAAATGAATCCCAAAAGGATTTACCCAAAAATGATCGGTAAGTTCAGGATCGCGGGCTGTGATGTGTCCTCCTAATCCTTGAGCAAAACCTAAGCGGGCAAAAATCCGTAAAGCTGCTGCTAACCGTTCTTTGCGATGACGACGCTCTGTTTCTGTGGAGGTAAAGGTTGGTGGTTTAAGAAGAGTACCATTGCGGACGATGGAAGTTTGTACCATGATTCTCGATTCCTATGAATAGAAGATTATCTAAAATCAATACAGCCATAAAACAGCCTGATATATGAGGCGTAACAATTCAAATGACTGCATCGTCAAACTATTGGCAGAATTATTTGATGAAATTTTTTAACAGACGCGATCGCACTGAATTAATAAAATCTTCCGGCTCATTACTATTTATCCAAAGTTAGGTAGGAAATTATCTAGCACAGCAACTCTTTAAACTCGGTTAGCAACATTTTTTATTAAACTACGGTAAGTCAGTCGAGCTACTGTATTTTATGCAATATGAACCTACCATAGTTCACCTCAAGAAGCAAGCTTAAGAATACTACCCCTTGTTTTTTATCGTCATGTATGCAAATCTCATATTTATAAACTACGGTTTATTGGTCAATTTACCGTATTTTGTGGCTTGAAAAACTCAAGATTAACTGTCACAGACTGGTTACCAAGGTTCTCAAAAACTTTGTCTAAGCCTAGCCATAAGAATTAAATTTCCAATTCCAGGAACTAGGCTCACCTTTTTCTTAAACCCTAGCTAATTATGAGCTAAAGACTATCCCACAGTTGCAGAAAATGTGTGGATAATCACAAATTTTAGATAGCGTAACACATCATTAAATTTTACGAACAGACAAAGAACAGACGCGAAATTACAACTGATAAATTCGCGTTACAAAAATTCAAGATTGGTAGATTAATCGGCTCTGTTCCACATCAGTGAACAACTCACACACAGGAGCAAAATATGACTGCTACTATTAGTCGTCCCGCTTGGACAATTGAATTTGAAAATGAAACAATTGATAGGCTAATTGATAAACACGCGCCCCATATTCCGAAAAAGCGCTTGCAAGAGCCAAAAGCGATCGCCACAGCCGAAGAACTAGAAAATTTCTACCATTTTCGTGTGGGTGGTGCAGCCCATGATTTATTTATTGTGCAAGTTGTCGCCAACGTTATTGATAAAATTCCCGATCCAGAATTGCAGTTATTTTTAAGTCGCCAGTTGGGTGATGATGGCGCACACGCAGAAAATACTCGTCGCCGTGTAGAAGCATTATTTGGTCACGATCCCATTGACGATATTCAAAAGCAAGTACAAAAGCATTGGGATTTTATGGGAGATATACTCCGACGTGGTTGGTTAGGCTTTTTAGCATTTGAACTGCATTATGAACATCATATTGTTGCCATTGGTTCATTAAATCGCCGTTTATCAAGGCTATACGATCCAGAATCCTCCAGCTTTGCAACAGCGAGAATTATCCCAGACGAAACATTCCACCGTGCAGGTGTTGCAGAGTGGTGGTTAGGTAAATTTGACAAAGCTTCGTCAACGGAAAAAGCTGAGTTAGCTGCACAGGTTATCGAAGCAGACGAAGAAGTGCAACGCCGTCGCAATCCCTATTTAAAAGAGCATGAAAAAGTTAGCCGTCGGGCGCTGGGTATTGAAGTTGAGAACACAGGTGTAATTTACGATACTTGGCGACAAGAAGTACTTTCTTACTTCCTAGATATTCCAGTTTCTCAATTACCCAAACTCGTCAGCATTGACGATTAAGACGCAATCTACAATACTTCAAGGAACCTATTATGGCTGCAACTTTAACTCGAAGCTGGAGTGTAGAGTTTGAAAAAGAAAACCTGGAAAAACTCTTTAGCCAGCACGCGCCACACGTACCATTAACTCGCGAACATCCCAGCCGTCCGCCAATTACAGAAGAGGAAAAAGAGCATTTCTATCAATATTGGGCTGCTACTGGTGGTCACGATTTATCTATTGTGCAAGCTGCAAGTAAGGCAATCTTATTGATTCCCGATCCAGATTTGCATTTAATTTTGAGCAGACAAATCGGTGATGACGGCGCACATGCGATCGCTTTTCGGGAAAGAGTCATTGCTCTAACTGGACGCGATCCGATCGACGATATCCGTAAAGAAGCCGAACGCCATTGGGAATTTCTCGAAGATGTACCCTATCGTAACTGGCTAGGATTTATTGCTTGGGAACTGCATTATGAGCATCATATTTTGCCCCAAGTTTGGTTTAATAAGCTGACATCAACAATTGGTGATGCAGTATTAGCCCAACAAAGTAGCGAGGAGGCGATCGCAAAGTATTACCTGTGACTGATGAAGTTCTCTCTGGCTTGCAAAATATGGCAGATAGCTTCTACGAACTCAAAGTTATTCCCAAGAAAATCGATGTCAAAGATAAAAATTTCAATTGGGTTCCTGACCAGAAATGGTAAAGCGTTTCTGAAGTAAAACAATATTCCATTGGTATTTTTGACGGTTGACTCTTCAATATGAAAGGTCAACCGTCAACGACTTTCAGCAGAATAATTTATTTTTTGGAGCCTCCTAACTTGCTTTTTATATTAATTTGTGGGAGATTACTTTTTATAAAATAGCAAATTTCTATCAAGTTACTGTAGTTTAGATAAGTAATTTTCTCGAAACTATGGTCTAGAGGTAGAAATCTGGCTTTTGCTCTGCGAATCAAGTGCTTGCTTATCAAGATTAAAAATGAGCCAAATTGTAGAAGAAGTTCTGACAGCTAATCTTACTTACACTCAAAACTTCGGCGATAAGGGTAATCTCACCATACCGCCAGCTCGTCGGTTTGCAATTCTCACTTGCATGGATGCGAGACTTGACCCAGCTAAATTTGCTGGATTAGCTGAAGGGGATGCTCATGTAATTCGCAATGCAGGTGGACGTGCTAGCGATGATGCAATTCGCTCTTTAGTAATTTCTTACAAACTACTTGGGACTCGTGAATGGTTTGTCATTCATCATACTAATTGTGGGATGGAAACCTTCACTAATGAAATTATGGGTAACTTACTTGCTAGTAGCCTCAAAACAGCCAAACTAGATGAAAATGGTTGGTCTGATATTGGGTCTGAATCAGGATCAAACGAAGGTAAGTTTATCAATTGGTTGACTATTGATGATCTAGCTCAAAGTGTTTACGCAGATGTGCAAAGGATTCGTTTACATCCGTTAGTTCCCCCAGAAATTCCTGTTTATGGTTATATTTATGATGTTAAAACTGGGCAATTAATTGAAGTACCTGAAGCCACAAAAGTTGGTCAAGCTAAGAAATAAATTTAGGGACTTTCAACTAAAAAAATATACTATCATAGTGTGGGCAGAGGGGCAGGGAGCAGGTGAGACCAGCCCCCGTCTTGGCGGTCTCCGTCACGATGGGGGACTGGCGAACCCGAAGGGGAGCAGGGGGAAAAATAAAAATATCTTCTTTCGGAAATGGGATAATTTTTTTCAGAAAATCCCTTAAATAATGTTTGCGGTACATCAATAATATTCTAGAGGGCATGGCATTGCCATGACCCTAAAATTTGTCGCATTCTTTTGTTGAAATTGGTATTAGTATCCTGCTTGTTTATTGACTACATTCCGTAAAGGTTGACCATTTCGGAAACGCTCTAAATTATCCAGAAATAAGGCGGCGATGCGCTCTTTTAATGCTGGGGAAATTGCGGAAGTATGAGGTGTAATTAAAAGGTTAGGTAACGACCATAGAGGGCTGTCTGATGGTAGGGGTTCAATAGAAACGGTGTCTAATGCAGCACCTCCAATCCATCCTTCAGTTAAGGCTTTAGTTAATGCTGATTCATCCACAACCGCACCCCGACCGACATTAATTAAATAACTATGATTAGGGAGCGATCGCAGTACTTTTTCATCAATTAAAGCTTTGGTTTCTGGTGTCAAAGGTGTGGCGACAACTAGATAGTCAACTTCTGGTAATAAGGCGTGCCATTCATTTTGACCAACAATTTTATCAAAATTTGGCAGAGCTTCTGGACGACGACGACCGCCCCAAACTCGCGTTCCGAATGCTTTCAGACGAGATGCGATCGCTTGTCCTATATTTCCAGTACCGAGAATTAATACAGTAGAATTTGCTAACTCTGGTAGTACTAACCAGCTTTTGCGCCAATGCTGCTGATCGTGAGCCGCTTGCAATTCTCGTAACTGCTTGGCGTGATAGAGAATCAAAGTCAAAACAAATTCCGAAATGGGAATTGCATGAACTCCTGCGCCATTAGTCAAGAGAATATCGTGTTCAAGAAAAGTGGGTGTGAGAATATGATTTACACCCGCACTAGGAGTTTGTTGCCAACGTATTCTCGGCGCAGTTTCTAGCACTTTATGTAGAGTCGTGGGCTTTAATTTAAAGCCATTGAGATAAACTTCTGCATCGCTGGGATCGCCATCAAAATTACCATCACTATCTACCCGGACAAATTTTGTATCTGATGGTAACTTTGGCTCAATTTCAGCAGTTAGCTCTATTGGTAAAATTAGTTTTGTCATTTGTCATTGGTCATTTGTTATTAGCTAAACTAGTAGTTCACCACACTAAATCCGATGGGCAAAAAACGAACCGCAAAGGCACGAAGTACACGAAGTGAGAAGGAAAGAAGAGAAATTTAAAATTTGATTTCCCCATCAAAATCAATGTGGTGAACCACTAGGCTGTGAAGTATATCAGCAGCCTAGTTGAAAAATATATGACTTATGAAAGCACGGGTTGTCGCTGTTCGGCTTTGTTTTTCAATACGGTTGGTAATTCGCTAGTTAAAGGCTCACCTTCGACTATTTGCGATCGGAAGCCATCGGGGCCAACGGGGATATCACCAGTAATAGTGGTGCGATAAAGTACGCGCTCGACTTCTATATGATCTAAATCTTGGGGTGCTAAATGTGCGGTGGCGCGGTTGTCCCAGAAGGCAATATCACCATTGTTCCAATGGAAGCGGGTGGTATAAGCAGGCTTTGTGATTTGATTGAAGAACAATTCTAGTAGTAAATCGCTTTCTTGAGGCGATACGTCTAGAATGTGGGAGGTAAAGCCAGGATTCACAAATAATGCACGTTCGCCTGTCTCTGGATGCACCCGCACGACTGGGTGAATGGAAACTTGGGGATTGGCGGCGATGCGTTTTGCAAGTTTGCTGCTGCTGGATAAACGCAAGCGTGCATTGAAGTGATGTTGTGCTTTTAATGTGTCTGCTAGCGCCTTCACTGGTGCGGATAGTCCCTCGTAAGCAGCAACTAAATTAGTCCACTGTGTGTCACCACCAAAGCTAGGGACGTTAACTGCACGCAAAATCGAGCCTGCTGGTGGGTTAACAACTGCTGTCACATCAGTGTGCCAACGGTTTTCATAACTGGAACGACGCAGACCGTTTTTCCGTTCGTAGCGGCTGCGGTCGATTGGTAAGATTTCGGCAAAGCCTTCGATTGGTTCATCCTCGTGGGGATGTGCATAAGTTACTTCGCCAAAACGAGATGTGAAAGCAATCTGTGCTGCGTGGTCAATGTTCTGATTGCGAAAAAATATGACTTTCCACTTCAATAATGCTTGGCGAATTTCGGCTACTGCTTTATCGGATAGAGGACGAGAAAGGTCTACACCACCGATTTCTGCACCGATGTGACCAGCTACTGGTTTGACTTCAATATGCTTGTTGCTCATAAAAATTCTCCAGAGGTTTACCTGGGTTTGTTTGCACTCGTCTACTTCTGTTGCAATACTGCTCGGTTAAGGATTTTTAACTCAGAATTTGGTTTGGGGAAAAGGTGAAAGGGTAAGGGTTAAAGGTTTTTTCTTGCCCCTTTTCCTCTTCCCCTTTTGCCCTTAACCGACAAGTATTGACTTCTGTTGCTATGAAGTGGAAGCGATCATTAGGAAGCGATCGCAACTTTCAATATAATACACTAACTCGATAAATTTACCGTATTATAAAATAATCCAACACAGTATTTCCCCTACCTCATCTCCTCATTCCCCAATTAACTTGGAGTTCACCATGTCAAGACCACGTTATGGTATTTGGGCACCTGTTGGTGGTAACTTTGGCCCTTTAGATACTCAAGAAGAACCCATCGATGCAAGTTATGAGCGATCGCGATCGCTAATTTTAGCAGCTGAACGCTTGGGATACGCTACAACTTTGGTGGCACAGCATCTCGCCAACCCACGCAGTTTAGAGTTAGAGCAGCTAGAAACTTGGACTGCTTCTGCAGCTTTAGCTGAGGCGACAGAAAAAATTGAAATTATCGCCGCCATTAAACCTTTACTATTCCATCCGGCTGTTCTAGCAAAGATGGCATTAGGGATAGATGCAATTAGTCGCGGACGTTTTGCCATCAACTTGATTAGCGCTTGGTTTCGTCCAGAAATGGAACGTACCAATATTCCCTTTCCTCCCCATGATGAACGTTATCGCTATTCTGGCGAATGGTTAAAAGTTGTCAGAGCTTTGTGGAGTGGGGAAAAGGTTAACTTTGAGGGAGAATATTTCAAAATCACAGATTTAAGCTTACGTCCTACTTCCATCGCCAAACCACATCCCCCAATTTACTTGGGAGGTGCATCCGATCCCGCCCAGATTTTAGCGGCTGAACAAGCAGATATATACTTTATCAACGGTCAGCCTATCGAAGATGTACGTCAGGTAATTAAACAAGTATTGAGCCGTCCGCGATTGCTACCTCAACCAGTGCGTTTTGGTTTATCAGCCTTCGTCATTGCTCGACCTACCGACGCAGAAGCCCAAGAGGAACTCCAGCGACTTACAGAACTCCAGAAACAGGAAGAACACTTAAAATTAAGCGTAGCGAAAGGTGTCGATCCAGATGCAGTCATGTTCCGACTCTTCGCTAAAAATCCCGCCGTTGGTGGTAATGGAGGCACAGCCGCAGGCTTAGTTGGCAGCTATGATACAGTTGCTACAAGAATTGCCGCTTTTTCTGATGCAGGTATCGATACATTTATGCTGCAATTCAATCCTTTTGTACGGGAAATGACCCGTTTTGCCGAAGAAATAATGCCACGTGTAAGGCATTTACAGCCTGTATAGGAAAATGGGTAATGGGTAATGGGTAATGGGTAATGGGTAATTGGTCATTAGTTATTTCTCCCTCATCCCCCTCATCCCCCTCATCTCCCTCATCTCTCTCATCCCCAATCCCCAGTCCCCAATCCCCAACCCCCAACCATCTACACAAGGAGACTAAATATTGTCCCAACTGCCAATACAATCTCTGACTTTATCCACCTCTCAAAAATCTTGGGTTTTGTTAGGTGTCGGATTAGGTGTATTCATGTCTACCCTAGATGTGGGCATTATCAATGTGGCATTACCCACTTTGGTGCAAAGCTTTCACACTAGTTTTCCTATGGCCCAGTGGGCTGTATTGAGTTATCAGTTAGTCAGTTCTGGTTTAGTTTTAGGCGCAACTCGTCTAGGGGATATGTGGGGCAAAAAACCCCTATATCAGGCAGGGGTGATTGTATTTACCTTGAGTTCATTGTTGTGTAGCCTTGCACCTAGCATTGAGTGGTTGATTGGCTTTCGGGCACTTCAGGGACTTGGTGCAGTATTTATCTCTGGCCTTGGTTTGGCAATTATCACAGAAGTCTTCCCAGCTTCCGAACGAGGTCGGGCGGTTGGCATTATTGGGAGTGTCGTGTCACTGGGGATTGCTTTTGGCCCTTCTGCTGGGGGGTTGCTGTTGAACTTGTCAGGTTGGCATAGTATATTCCTGATCAATGTCCCTTTGGGGATCATAGCTAGTTTCCTTATGGCGCGGTTAGTACCACCATCTACCCCTAGTGAAAGCAAACAAACATTCGACCCCTTAGGAGCCTTATTAGCTTTATGGACTCTGGGTAGTTTTGGGTTAGGTATGACCTTTGGGCAAAGTGAAGGCTTTAGCAGTATTAACACCATCGTATTACTTGCGATCGCAGCCCTCAGCTTTATCACTTTCCTGGTAGTAGAAGCTATTCTCGAGCAACCATTATTAGAATTGCACCTATTCCGCAATCTTCAGCTGAGTATGAGTTTGCTGAGTGGCTGGCTAGCGTTCACCGTAATTGGCGGTTCACTACTCATTACCCCGTTCTTTTTAGAGCGAGTGAAGAACTACCCAACAGTAAAAGTTGGGTTACTCTTAGCTTTTTCGCCTATACTTAGCGGATTAGTTGCTCCACTTGCTGGTATACTTGCAGACCGCTTTGGTGCAAAATTAATTAGTTCCCTGGGGCTGGGATTGATGATTGGTGGTTGTTTGGGTATCAGTACCTTTGATGCTCAAATTACTGAGTTGGGTTATATATCGCGTTATTTTATTTACGGTATTGGGCTAGGTTTATTTCAATCGCCCAATAACACCACTGTTATGAGTGCAGTATCTCGGGAAAGGCTAGGGATTGCTTCGGGACTACTCTCTTTATCACGCACATCCGGTAATACTGTAGGCGTTTCTCTGATAGGTGCAGTGTTTGGCGGCTTAATCGCCAGTGTAGCAGCAGGTGCAGATGTATCTGTGGCTCCTCCGGATGCGATCGTCACAGGCTTCCAAGCTACCTTTCGGTTTGCAGCGCTAATTCTTTGTATTGCTGCGGCTACTTCTGTGTTGAGATTACGTAATCAAAGTCAGTGAACTCCCCCAGCGTATGAGCAAATGTAGCTTCTAAATTTCTGCTCTAAAATTTTCAATAAGAGTGTTCCAAAAAATAAACGATCCAAAACCTGTCATTGCGAGCGAAACGGAGTGTAGCGTTCGCGTAGCGTCTCGCAGAGAAGCAATCTCAGCCCTTGCGATTGCTTCATTCCGCTTCGCTCCATTCGCAATGACAATTGAGCATTTTTTTACTTGGAGTACTCTAAATACTTTTTTCACTGCTGCTCATCGCCAATGTTTACTCTGAATAACGTATGGGAACCTCAGCATTCAACCATGCTAAAAATTTGTCATTAATATTAGTCGGTGATATCTCCGCAATGAAGTTAGTGTAACTAATGTGCTGGCTAATTAATTGTTCAATTTCATGGCGATAACCTGCTTGAGTTTTGACAATTAGCACGACTTCTGGCTCTTCTGTAATTTCCCCTTGCCATATATAAGCACAGGTAATCGGGAACCAATTAACGCAAACAGCTAGTTTTTGTTCTAACAAAGCACGACCAATCTGGCGAGCTTCATCTGTATTATTTAAGGTGATGTAATATAGTTTCATAGAAAAATATTTTACTATAAAATGCAAAATATAAATTTATTGCTGCGACCCTATCAAGAGCCAGATGAAGAACAAGTAATTAATTTATGGTATCGGTGTAATTTAGTAGTACCTTGGAATGACCCTAAACAAGATATTAAACTTAAAGTGCAAGTACAACCAGAGTTATTCTTTGTTGGGTTAATTGAAGATGAAGTTATTGCCACTCTCATGGCAGGATATGAAGGCCATCGTGGTTGGTTCAACTATTTAGCTGTAACACCAGAGTATCAACGACAAGGTATTGGTAAGTATATGGTTGAGCAAGCAACTATTAAACTCAAGTTATTGAACTGCCCAAAAATTAACATCCAGATCCGTAATTCCAATAAAGATGTTATTCAATTTTATGAGCATTTAGGATTCAAAATAGATGATGTTATAAGTATGGGCAAACGTTTGTAATTAGTAACAAGATTTTGTTGTGTGAATAGCTAAATATATCATCTTATTCAGGAAGTCGTAGAAATCAATATAACTGTATTAAGAAATATAAATGAGCTTGAAATCTTTATACCAATTTGAAAAAGAATGCGACAGATTGTAGGGGCAAGGCACTGCCTTGCCCTCTAGAATATATTGATGTGTCGCAAACATTATTTGAATTGGTATTACCAATGAGGAATGACGAATGACAAATGACTAAACTTACTTAAGGTTTCCAAATAGCATCTTTAACTTGAAATGTTTTAGGAATCAGCTTTTGACTGTAAAACAAATCAACTACTTGTTGTTGTTCAGCAATATATTCATCCTTCATTTCAAAGACACCAAAATAAGGACGATTTTTTAAAGAATATTCCAAAACCTCTGGCTTATATTTAGTTTCTACTGCCAAAAGTTTGGCAACTTCAATAGGATTAGCTTTCGCCCAATCTTCTACTTTTGTTTGTTCTTCTAAAACAATTTTGACTAAATCGGCGTGATTTTTAGCAAAATTTTCTGTGGCAATGTAAAAAGCGCGTTGAGGTGCGACATCAGAACCTCTAACTAATACACGCACGCTACCATTTAATTCTTTAGAAGCCAAATAAGGATCGCCAATAGGTAACGCATCGACATTACCACCTTCAAATGCTGTGGTACTATCGGGAATTTTTAAGTAAACAGGTTGAATATCATTTAGCGTCAGTTTTGCACTTTCTAAAGCTTTGAGGACAAAGTATTGTAGTGCTGTTCCTTTTTGAATTGCTAATTTTTTACCCTTTAAATCGGCAAGGGTTTTAATAGGAGAATCTTTAGGTACAATAATAGCTTGAGCGCCTGCATTTGAACCCGTCGCCGCTACATAGAGGATGGGATTACCACCAGCTTGAGCAAATACAGGCGGTAGATTTCCTACGTTGCCAATATCAACACTACCAGCTGCCATTGCTTCCATCATTGGCGGCCCACCTTGGAAGGATATCCATTTAACTTGGATACCTTCTGGTGCTAGGCGTTTCTCTAATAATCCCTGCGCCTTCAGCAAATTTAGTCCAGGTGTACCGCTTTGGTGACCGATATTAATCACCTTTATCTGTGAACTAGCAGAGGGTTGTGCAACGGGAGAAACTTTACTTTGTGAGGTATTTTGCGAACTACAGCCAGCTAAGGCTAAAAGCCAAGTTAATACACAAGTGGCGATCGCAATTAAAATATAGCGACGGGTTTTCATATTTGCAGATAATTGTAGGTTGGGTAGAGCGATAGCGAAACCCAACAAAGCCGCGATAATGTTGGGTTTTGTTCCTCAACCCAACCTACGTAAAATCATGGTTTTAATGCTAACTGAACCGTATTGAAATATAGCGACGGGTTATCATATTTGCAGTTGAAAAGGTGACAAGTAAATACCCGTCACCGATGAAAATTAATAAAGAGAAGCCAAAACCTTATCAGCAGCAGCGCGGAATGCAGTTGCAGCACCAGCACTCATATCTCTGGGCGCACAGATGCGATTTCGCACATAGGCGAGGGTAATTGCACCAATTGCCGCTATCTTGGGATCGATAGTACTATCTTTACCACCTGTGCGTCCACCTGGTAGGGGTTCACCGTTACCATTGATGAGGTAATCAGCAAGCAATCTCAGGTGGAAATCAACCACCTCTTGTACTGCGGAAACATCACCATCTATAGCTAAAGCTTGAACGCCAGAATTTTTCAAAATATCTGCGATCGCATTTTCTCGATTATCGCTCAATCTTTCCGCCGCTTCTGCACGAAACTCTATAGCTTCGCTTTCTGCTGGATCTAAGGGTAAAGGATTCCCAATCGGTTCTACACCCCATCTGCGGCGTAAAAGTAAATTGTTGGTGATATTATCCGATTTCACCCGATGATAAGCTGGGCGTTGATTGAGTGCGTCAAACCAAGCGTTGATTCGGGGGTAACGGGGATTACCTTTGATATGATACTGTCGATAAACTGGTAAATTAGCCGCCAAGCGATCGAGATGGGGACTGTAGAGGATATCTACCAAGCTAAAGCTGCTGAGAAAATAGGGGCCGGGATATTTAGCTAAAGTTTGTTCAAGTTCATCTAATTTAGCTTCAAATTCTGTTTGTAACTTAACTAATTCATCAGCATCTGTAACTTTTTCTCTGAGGAATTTGTAAGCAATATCTCTAAAACCGTTAGTTTCTGATTCCTCTACCCATTGTCTAGCAACAGCATTTTCTTCTGAATCTTCTGGAAGTAAGGCTGGTGTAGGAAATCGTGCTTCTAAAGCTAAGAGAATATCTTTAGATTCATACACTAACTTGCCTTCAATTTTTGCACCAGGTACAAGGGTAGTCGGTACTAAATCAGTGTACCATTTTGGCTTATTACTTAAATCGATAAACTCTGTCTCAAAAGGAATTTCTTTTTCTTCTAAAGCAAACCAAACTCTCTCACAAAAAGGACACCAAGAATTAGTATCTCGATATAACAAAACAGGTGCTTGAGTGTCTGGGGGAAGTTTATGCAAACTGCTGGGTATAGGTGCAGTAGATGGAGACTGTCCTGGTCTCTTTACCCGGCGCGCTGGGGTATTTTTTCGAGCAGTTTCTAACAGTTGTTCCCAATTAGATACAGCGTCTTGAATAGCCATTTTTGACACCTATTTAAAAATATGTCGGACGACCTCGAAACTTAGAGCAATCCTATTGGATTGGGAAAGGGGGAAAGGTGAAGGGGTAAAGGGATTAAAAATTCGTAATTACGTAATAAATGGTGATTTCAACTGAGGACTCTAACCCTCAATTTAATTACGTAGCGCTTTGCGCTTCCCGTAGGGTATTACGAATTACGAATTACGAATTATCTAGCTTTATGGGGAACGCCAGAAAATACAAATAATTGTTGCTCTTTCGGTGCAGGTAAATTTTCACCAACATAACGATTAATACCTACTCCCATATCTCCAGTGGCGGTGAGTTTAAACTTAACTTCTTCAAATTGAGATGCTTGTAAAACTTTCCGCACAGTATCAGAGTAAGCAGTACCGTTAGAATGTCCGCGAGTCCAGAGAACAAAAGCACCTTTTTTACTGAGAAAACTCAAGTTATCTAGCAAGCGTTTAAGTTCAGCTTCATCAGCTAAATTACCAAACACACCACAGACAATCACAATATCTGCGGGTACTGCGCCTACATAATTAGCGGAGATAGTTGCATCACCGTTGATAAATTCTATTTGCTTGGCTAAACCCAATGATTCTATAGTTGCTTTTCCACGTTCAACTAAATTGGGGTTTAACTCTACCAGTCTTGCATAGACATCTTGGGCGCGGGGGTGATTTGCTAAGGTTCCAAGTAAATCTCTACCATCACCAGCGCAAACACTCACTACACGGATTCTTCCGGCTGGTGATGCATCTAAGCTGTAGGTGATGTATTCCCGCACGATTTCTAGGCGTTGTTGTAATTTTGCTTCCGTATTATAGAGATCGTGCCATTCAAACCAATCTTTTGGCATAAGGGGTGATTCCCATTCCTTGCAAACTGTGGCTTTGCAGCGTACTTGTCACACTGCACAATAATTAACTACGGCAAATCTATCGATTAACAGTATTTTGCAATGAAGGCACAGTATCATAGAAGTAGCTGCAAAATCAAGTCTGCTGACAATACTGTTCCGCGAGCGTATTTATCTTAGTCAGGAGACTTAGTAAGAAAATCTGTTAAGAAATCGTTTCTAAATAAAAGCTGTGAATCAATTGTAGTCTTGTATTGAGTTAACCATTACTGTTCACCCTCCTTGCGAAGCACTGGCTAAGTAAAAAAATGCGATCGCTTTTTTAGGGGCGATCTCGTGGGGGGAGTAGAAAACCGAAGGTTTTAAATAATACTTATGCGTTACGGCGGACGCTTAAGGAAGCATGGCGGTTAGGTTTCTTTACCTTACCTTAATTTCATCTACAAAATATTCTGCTTCCGCAAAATCACTAGTTCGTGGTTACAGCTTTGTAATACACTGATTCTTGTTTTTAAAATTTCTTGCCACATGTTTATTGCACAATAATTTTTGATAGGTTTGTAATAAAACTCATCATCTTCTATTCTGAGAACAACAGCAAAAATACCACCTGGCTTGAGAATCCGAATCAGTTCTTCAAAGCTTTCTAAAGGAACTTGATTGCGAGTAAAAACCCCAGTTGATACTAAAGCATCAAACGTATTATCAGCAAAAGAAAGAGTGCTACCCAACTCTTCCAGATGCAAAGCTTTGTATATATCTAGGTCTTTTAATATGTCTAAAGACTGTTGGCTAATATCAAGACCTTGGAGATTTTTTGAACCGTAAGAAATGAGTTCTCGACCTAATAAACCTGTACCACATCCAATGTCTAAAATTAAATCGTCTTTCTTTAAATACGATATTAAAGTGTAAGCAACATGGTTGAGTAAAATCGTCCAACCGTTATCGTAATGTTCCTGGTCATAAAATGATACCCAATTATCATATTTTCCTCTTACTTCTTCGATATTTTCAAAGTAGTCGGTTAATCCATTTGGATAATCTTGACGATTATCTTCTCTGAGGATTTTATAGATAACATCTTTGATAATATAGCCTATTAAATTGAGATCATTGAAATCAAAAGTTGATGGCAATCTGATATCGCAAGCCGAAGAAATAATCGATTCTGTTTTCTCTAGATTGGGTAATTCTGTAAATGAGTATTGCCAGTTTTTGTAATAGCGAGAATTATCGTCTCTTCCAAAAATTTGGATTGCAACACCCCTCTTGCTAGTTTGCTGAACAAATTCATCAACCTGTGCTGAAGTTAATCCCAAAAGATTAAACTGTAAACTGTCAGGTGCAGGCTTAACTTGTTCTAAAGGCAAGGGAATATAAATATTCCTGACAGAATTGAGAATTTCTACTAACCGATCATACTTTTGTCTGTTTTGAGATATTTTGGTTTCTAAAAATTTTATTTGAGGTCTTAAGACAGAAGCAGTTAGGTTACTCATTCTTAAACTAAAATTGGGAACATAAGGCTTCAGTTTTTCAAATATATTGTCATCCAATGGACGAGCAAGATGTTTCTTGTACAATTTTTCGTAAGAACCAGCCGCTAGAATACAATAAGCTGCCAATTCTTTGTTATTGGTGGCAATCAACCCACCTTCACCAGAGTTAAGTAATTTATAACTTTGGGTACTAAAGCAAGCAATTGCCCCATGATATCCTACTAATTTTCCATCCCATTCAGCACCTAAACTATGAGCGCAGTCTTCTATTAAATAAATTCCCGCTTGCTCGCAAATGTGTTTGATGGTGTCTAAATCTGATATATGTCCTCGCATATGGGACAAAACAAAAAACTTTGCGTCTGGATGAGCTTCTATCTTACGTTTTAAATCTTCAATATCAATTAGATATGCAGAGTTACACTCTACGTAAATAGGGACTCCACCAGCATGAACAATACTACTAGGAACTGCTGTAAATGTAAAAGCATTAGTTAATACTTTATCTCCATACTTTACCCCACCTGCTTTCAGGGCTAAAAAGATAGCACTTCCACATGAATTAACTGCAACAACATACTTGTGTTTCGTGTAAAGACTAAACTCATATTCCAGCTTTGCTACTTCAGTTGCCAATTGATCATCTTGATCATTTAATTCCTTATAATTACTATAATTGATCAAAATATCTGAAAAATTATAACGATAAAGTCTTCCCTTTTGCATCAATTTTATTGCTTGCTCAATACCTTCTTGAGGAATTGGGTCAGGAGTTTTAAAGCTTTTATTAAATTTAAGCACTGATTTTTCTTCGTCTGTTGTTGGGATAGTATTAAATTTCATTGTGAATCATCTTCTGAAGTATAAGTTTCTAATTATTTGAATTCAAGATTTAGGCAAACAATAGCTTAAACCCTGATTTTCCGGTAGAAGCTATTCATCAACTGTCTCTACCACGTTCAGTCTTGCGTAGGAATTTTTTCAATTATTGCTGCCTGCCATACTCTGTTTAAACTTTTCTGGGCTGCTTTCTAATTCCACATATAAGAAATCAATCCCCTCTTTTTGTAGCAATTCTAATATTGCTAGATTTAAGTTTTTCTCAGCATCAAAATAGAGATTATCATCATTCACGAATGCCATCACTTCAATGACACGGGCATTATTTTCAATTTTTTTAAACCGAACCGTACATGATGGAGCAAAACCAGGAATAAATTTAGGCATTTCTTGAATAGCATCACAAATTCTGGCAGTTTGCTGTGCTGAGATACCATCAATTTTCAAAATTAAATTAATTCCCCATATTAATTCTTTGCCAGGATTTTGTGACCAATTTTCAACTACTCCAGAAATCATTTTAGAATTGGGCATTTTCATAATTGAACCCCACTTAGTGATATGCAGGGTTGTGGTTCTGAATCCAATATTGAGTACCTGCACAAAACCATCTACTCCTGATACTCCCACCCAGTCACCTTCTCGATAGAGATTATCTGAGTAGATGATCAATGTACAAAACCAATCATAGACAATATCCTTTAACAACAAACCTAAAGTGATACCAGCACCACCTAATAGACCAACCAATGCAGCCGCAGATTGACCTAAAAATATCTCACTTATCTTGATTGTTAATATAATAATTGCTGCTGATTGAAAAATCTTCGGCATCAAAGGTCTGAGCAATTCATCAAGCTCAGTTTCGGTGTGTAGCACTATGTTGGCTATTAACTGACCCAAAATAGAAGAGCTGCGGTAAACAATGTATGCAACTATAAAAACAACTATTAAATTGAGCGTCTTACCGATTGTTTGGCTCAGTTGCAACCCTAAATTCTCTGCCAGAACTTCCTTGATTAGCCAAAATGCACCAATCTGAATCAGCCAACTTAAAGAAGGCTTGATAACTATTATCAATTCATCATCAAGTGTACTTTTCGTTTTGCTAGTAAAACGCTCAATGCTCTTAATAACGACTCCAACAAAAAATCGTCTCAACAACTGTGTCAGCGTTAGGATAACGATAACAGTAGCAATTTTGGCAACGGGTATGCCAGAGTAGTTGAGATTTTTCAAGGTGTTCCAAAGTGCTTCCATCTATTAGTTAAAAGGTAGGGGAGTATTTTTTATGTCAATCAGTAAATGACATGACTTTTGAATTCTGCTAAATGAAACGTATCCATCAAAAAAACTAAGGGCAAACAATGGTGCGAAAACCGATGTGATTTGTGGAGGTATCAATATCTTCTGGATGTCGGGCGGCGGGACGGTAGCGGGCGCAGTAGTTAGGCGCACAGAGGAAAGACCCTCCTTTGAGGACTTTACGTGGTTTCCGCATTGAGGGTAATATTTTTTGGTCATAGCTATCTTCTTCTGTTCCCCCTTGAGGATTTTTGGGGGTGCAGCAAGCTTTAGCCGGATTTTCTGGATGTTGCTCCCGATACCAATCCTTCGTCCATTCCCACACATTGCCAATCATGTCATAAAGTTCATAGCCATTAGGAGGATAGCTACCAACAGCCTCTGTCCCTGGCGGTTGGGATTTGAGATTTTCTGAGGGAAACCTTCCTTTCCAGATGTTTGCCATTACCTTACCCTTGGGCATAAATTCATTCCCCCAAGCAAATGTAGCTCCTTCTAAGCCACCTCTAGCTGCTAATTCCCATTGAGCTTCAGTAGGCAATTCTTTTCCTGCCCATTGAGCATAGGCCAGAGCATCTTCATACACGATATGCACTACTGGATGATTTTCTCGATTTTTAATGGAACTATTTAGACCTTCAGGATGTCGCCAGTAAGCACCAGGGACGTACTGCCACCAGCATGAAGTTTGGGGATTTACAGGGCGATCTGGTTTAATAAATACTGCTGACCCTGGTACTAACATTTCGGGAGTAGCGTCAGGATAGTGTTCGGCTTTGGGTGGCTTTTCAGCAAAAGTGATGTATCCTGTTTCTTTGACAAATTTTTGAAATTGTTTATTTGTGACTAAATACTTATCCATCCAGAAGCCGCTAACTGTTACGGTGTGAACTGGACCTTCTTCTGGATATTTGCGGCTGTCAGATCCCATCTTAAAGGTGTTACCAGGAATCCATACCATGTCATTGTCAGGTGGCTTACCAGGATTTGAGGAGGCTTTTTTAGATACTTGTGAATTTGAAATCATTGAAATGAATTTCTCTTGATATTTTTAATATTTGTCAAAGGTAAAGTTTGTTTTTTTTAGGGGCAATTTATGAATTAATTACCCCTAAATATAAGTCCTGACAAGATAGTTTTGATTGCAAACTAAGGACTATGCTATCAAATCAAGAGATTAGTCACGCATTAACATACCCATGAATTCTTTATCAGGATCTTGTGCTTCAGCATCATTCTTGATAGTGATTATGACTTTTTTAAGAGTCGCTCCCTCAAACTCATAGGGTATATCTTCTGCGTAGTCTGAAGAAACTGGCTGACCAGCATCTTTACCAATGTTGAATCCTTCTCCAGATAGGGCAAACTTACCTGGTTGAGTCAAGAACTGACCAGAATATTCCTCAAAATCATTCTCAATTAGAGATTTATTTATTGTTTTTCCATTGATTGATAGGGTGATATTTCCAACAGTGCTACTACCAAGTTCTGGATTTGCAACGCCTTCTTTGGGATCTAGTGTCTCTTTTTTGGCAAATTCAACTTTGAGTTTTACCTCATTACTGAACTGTCCGAGAGAACAGGAAATCTTCTGTTCCTGTTGTCCTAGCCAGTTATAGACGTAACAAAGCTGATCTTTATGAATATAGAAACTGTGTCCACCAAAGCGTCCTCCATGTGCCAAGAGAACACCTTTTGGAGTTCCTTTAGCAGAGAAATCAACAGTTGCTTCAATAGCATAAGAACGAGTCCGAATATTGGGTGCTACTGCTTCAGGAATTTCTGATCCTCCTGGGTAGTAGGTATAGCTGAATGTGTCAGTTTCCAGACTATTCTCATTAAATGGAGGTTCTGCTAACTGGGGACGTTCTGAACCCAACACCTCAGCAGTTGAGCGATCGTCAAGGGGAAGTCCATTATACATCCCTGCTTGTAGGAACGTAAGGATTCAGGTCTAAAATTGAGGAACTAGAGAAGGGCGAGACTGAGAATTAATAGAGTCAGCAATTAGTGCTTGTACAAAAAAATCAATAACAGACAGACTTTGACGACGACAGGTTTGAACCACCGTCAACAAATTGGCAGTATGTTGAAACCGCTCCATCGAACGGGAACCACCACTAACTTTACGTTTTGTCACAGCCAAACGCAGCGATCGCTCGGCTTGATTGTTATCAGGAGGAACTTCAGGGTTGTCAAGGAAATACCACCATTGGGAGGCTTTATCGCGCAAGGAACGTAAAAGGTTTCCTGCTGTAGCTCCGGCTAAGTTAATCCAGTCATCAAGTGTTTGTTGCAATTTAGATTTGAATTGATTGACCCAATCGTTATAACTGGCGCAGTCAAGAGTCTCAAACCATTGGGCATAATTTCCAAAAGCTTCATCAATTAAATCCACAAATGCTTCACCAATAGCTTGGTTGTGAAGACCTGGAAGTTGAATTAGTTTTTTGAAGTGACGGCGTAGATGAGCCAAACATTTCTGCTGCTCAGGCACCGCATAGCCATTGTAAACACTAAAATCATCGCTGCTGATTACCCCTGTATATTTAGCCCCTAAAATGGCTTCTAGTTCTGCTCTGGAACGAGTGTCAGCAGCAGTAAACAGGCAAAACTCAGAATTGGCAACTACCCACAACCATTCTTTAACTCCCTTGACAGACCAAGGTGTTTCATCCACATGAATGTTAGGTTGTGTCTGTTTTACCCAATTACTTAACTCAGTAATGCTTGGTTGAATCGCTGTTTGAATTCGTTCATTTGTGGTGACTAAAGTTCCCAGCCCAATTTCAATTTGACCTAACTCCCACAACATTTCTTGCTGTTTTTCATAGGGCATATGTGCATAATTATTTGCCCATCCTAAAAATGCCTGTAAAGAAATCCCTAAATCCTGTCCTGGGATGATATCTTGTGACCAGGAGGCTGTTTGTATATTGCCACAGTACTCACACTGGCACGTATGGCGTTGATACTCAACTATTTCAATGGGACGCTCCACTAGTTGCGCTACAGACTGTTTTTCTACTTTTACTGCCACAGCCGCAAACGCTTTTTGACCACAACAGACACAATCACTTGGACGTAAGATTTCACAACGATCTACTCTACCAAAACCCTTACGGGTCTTACCTTGATGCCCTGGTTGCCCACCTGGCTTTCTTTTGGGATGATTTGATTCTTCTTGCGGTGCTGCTTTTTTGTTTTCACTCTTTTTGAGGATGTCCCCTGATGGCGGCTTAGATGAGGTTTTGCTGTCTAAATCTCTGCTGACTTTTAAACGTTCTATTTCTTGCTGTAGTTCTAATACTGTTTTCTGTAATTCACCTATTACCTTGCTCTGCTCAATGATTATCTCTACCAGTTCTTGTTTCGATAACTGGTTCAAGCTTTCCCGGTCTAAATCTTGAGGCAGGTTTTGGTTCATATCTGTGATACTCCTCCTCAAGCGATCCCTTTGTCAATACTCTGCCACCTGAATCCTTACATATAAAAACAGCCATGTCTTCCATTTTATTTAAGCTTATTAGAAATACAAATAACAAGAGAAAGCAAAACCTTTAGCTATTACCGAATTTGAAATTTTAAATGTTGAATTCAACCTAAAATCGACAATCTAAAATTGATTCCCCAGCATTCATGCATAGGGTTAATCTAAAATCCAAAATCCAAAATTGATTGACCCTTTTCCCTAAATCACCCGCTTAGATGTATTGTAAAAATACTAACCTTTTACAGGGGTGAACCCAGCATGAAACGAAATCGCAAGTCTCTGCTGTTAACCTTGAACTGGGTGTTACTGTCATTTGGCACATCAATATTAATTATTCTTACCCAGCCTACAGCACCCGTCCCTGCACAAGAACCTGCTGCAAATAGCCAACAACAGCTGAGGGAAATACTGCAACGTTCCACTCCCAATCCTACGGAAACGCCAAAGCCTGTAATCATACCACAACCTACACCCAGCCCCAGCCCAGAAGTTACAGAACCAAAAAAGCCAGATGCGGCGACAGAACCAGAACCAACTCCTGAAGAAATTGCGCGTCAGCAAAAATTTATCGAAGCAGACAAGCTTTATCAGGCAGGACAAATTGCAGAAGCTGAGAAAATTTACCGTGAGGTAAAAGAACCTTTTGCGAAAACTAGTCAACCTCAAGAACGTAAAGCAGCTATTACCGATCCAACGCAACTATCCCCAGCAGGTAAGGTATACTGGCGAGAAGCCGAGGCGGGGATAGCGAAGAAGCTAGAATCTCGGACTTTAATCCCACTACAACTATTAGTTGAGCAGTATCCGGAATTTATTCCCGGACATATCAAATTTGCAGAAGTTCTCAAACAATATAATCGCTCTCCACAAGCTTTAGATATTTTAGAACGGGGAGCTTCCCTTTATCCAGACCAACCAGAACTGATTAAAGCCAGAGTTACAGCACTTGCAGAAGCTCAAAAATGGATGGAAGCTTCTTTAGCAGCGCGTCAATTTGCCATTCTCAACCCTAAAGATCCCCAAGCACCAGAGTTTGCTAATTTAGCAGATGTGCATCTCAAGCGTTATAAATCTCATATTCAAGCAGAAATTAGAGGCAATGCGATCGCTAATATTCTCACGGGTGCATTAGGTTATGCTGTTAGCGGTAGTTTGCTGGGGCCGTTTTCGGCACTAGATTCCACGATTATGCTACTACGCGGTGAAGAATCTATAGGAGAATCGGTAGCCAAGCAAGCAAAACAAGAACTCAAACAAATTACCGATGAGACAGTAGTCGCCTACGTCAATGAAATTGGACAGAAACTCGCCAAAGTTGCAGGACGTAACGAATTTAAATACGAATTTTTTGTAGTCCCCCAAGAAGAACTCAACGCTTTTGCGCTGCCTGGTGGCAAAATCTTTATTAATGCAGGTGCGATCGCTAAAACAAACTCGGAAGCTGAATTAGCTGGGTTAATCGGTCATGAGTTATCCCATGTGGTGTTATCTCACGGCTTTCAATTAGTTACCCAAGGTAATCTCGTTGCTAATGTGACGCAGTATATTCCTTTAGGTGGCATCATTGGGCAACTTTCAGCCCTCAGTTACAGCCGCGACATGGAACGTCAAGCAGATAGCCTCGGTACACGTTTGATTGTCGCCACAGGTTATGCGGCTGATGGCTTACGTAATTTGATGGTGACACTAGAAAAACAACAGAAAAATGCTCCTCCTAGATGGTTATCTTCTCATCCTGGCGGTAGTGAGCGAGTCAGTTATCTAGAAGCTATGATTACCAATAGCAAATACAACCGCTACGCCTATGAAGGTGTAGAAAGACACGCACAAATTCAAGCCAAAGTCAAGCAGCTTCTCAAAGAGAAAAAATCACAAGAAGAAAAAAAGCAGCGTTCTTAATGAACCAAAAACAAAATTTTTCGTCACGGAAAGTATCAATATCCCTACAGATTTTCCCTAGAGGATGATTTATGTCATCGCACGCTTTGAAATTCCTGCTTTTAAGTGGTTTAGGTTTATCCTGTTTCTTGGGTAATTCGGTAGCATTTGCCCAAGTTAACGATAGTGTTGTTGTACCCACAGAACCATCGGGTACATCCACAACCACAACTACACCGATACCAACAGGTACAGCAACTAACACTACAACTTATCCTACCGCTGAGGGTACGAGGTTTAGTTGTCAAACATACAACGGTCAATATACCGTGATGTATCAGCCGGAAAGTCAACCAGGTCAATACTTTGCTTGGGCTGCACCTCAGAATTTAGGTGGTGGTTGGGATGTAAACAGACGCTGTCAAACAATTTCCCAACGCTTAGAATCCTATCGTCCAGATGGCTTACAAGAACTCCAAGTTGCTCGGTTAAATAACGAGAACATTGTTTGTGTAACCACTGAGGCTGATCCTAGCTGTCGGATTGTCCTCACAGTACCCCGCGATAAAGACCCCTATACTGTCCGCAATAGCATCTTCCAAAACCTTACCACTGCGGATAGCGGTCAACAAACCATTGCTGTTAACACCTACCGCAACAATCAAAATATATTAGGTGATTTATATAACTTAGGTCGTACAGGAATAGGTGGTAATCGCGCTTCTGCATCTAAAAGTGGTATTAATCTCAAACCTTTCCTCGATCGCAAAGATGGTGGTAATGGTAGCGGGTTAAAAAATGGTGTCGCCTTACGTAACCGTTCCAACACCCAAACCACTGTCCGCCCACAACCAAATGGCGTTCGCCTCGACCCCAATAGATTCCGTCGTTAATTACCGAATTTCAATTTCGTGATTCTCCTTATTCCCCAATCCTTTGAAATTGGGAAATAAGGAAAATCAACTAACGACTAATGACTGTTGAGTACAGACGCGATTAATCGCGTCTCTTTGATTTTTGACGACTCTAGAACCCAATACGCTTGGGTTAAGCTCATTAGTGATTGATTTGTCACTTAATTAAAAAGCCAGATCAATTGGGGGATTCTCCCCCAAACCCCCGATTGGGTGACGGTTGCGTCCCCCAAACCCCCTCCAAAATTATTGTTCTGTTTTTTTTGTTGAGTAACTAGTTTTTTGGTTTTGTGATCAATTAATTTTCTTAACCCAAGCGTATTGCTCTATAACCGTTAACCTATCAATCAATTTGAATTGAAGTTGGTCTACTTGCAGATGAGGTAGTACCAGTTAAGGGTTTGCGGAATTGGGCATAAATGCGATCGCGCCATTCAAAGAACGGTGCATAATCTGGATTATCTCCTAAACCAGGCAAACCTTTACCTTTAAGCTCTGCTGGTAAATCTAAATAAGGCCCTTCGGGAAATTTCAGTAAAATTGATAAACCAGCCACTGCCAGATCAGCTAAACTCGGTTCATCTCCAAGCAAATAAGGGCTATCTGCCAATAGCAGTGTCAGCGCTTCTAAGTCTTGCTTTAAATCTGCGATCGCAGATTTAATTACATCTGGACTATAACCAACTCCCACACCTAAAACCGTTAAGAAATCACGCGGTACTCCCTC
The DNA here is from genome assembly GCF_025677855.1 of Tolypothrix sp. PCC 7601. Classification (NCBI taxonomy): domain Bacteria; kingdom Bacillati; phylum Cyanobacteriota; class Cyanophyceae; order Nostocales; family Tolypothrichaceae; genus Tolypothrix; species Tolypothrix sp. PCC 7601. The sequence continues at coordinate 8,133,189 of NZ_CP064879.1, read as the reverse complement.
AATTAGATTTTTGAGAATATCTGGTGTAGAAGTGGGTAACAAGGATTTACGAAAATTTTGGTCTTGACTAATAGCAGCAAATAGTGCTTTCCGCCCTTTGATACCTATCGATTCATCTGCCCATTCTTCTATTAATAAACATGCACCTCTTTTCTTGGGATCTTTCGGTATCAATGGGCGTTCTGGATACTCTAAGTCTAAATATTTAGCTATTTCTGTTGAATCAGCAATATATCTGCTTCCATCCTTTAAAACTGGTACTTGTCTTTGACCAGTCAGGCGAAACAGTTCTACCTGACCAATTCCTGGTGTAACCTCTATTTTGCGATAATTTAGCTCTTTATAATCTAAAATCAATCGCACTTTTTCTGAGTATTGGGATAGTTCCCATTGGTATAATTCCAGCATTTGAATACCCTATAACTAGTGAATTGAGAAATTGTACTAATTGTATCTTTAGTTGCTGTAATCGTTTTGGTAATTCAATTTTTACTTACGAAGTTCATTGCCAACAAAATTAAATTTTCAGATATTTTTTAGCAAATCTATAAGCTTATCAAAAAAATCTTTCTTTATGGATGCAATTATCAAATAATTAAATTGCTTACCTACTCACGTATAAATTAACTTAACATCTTATTCCTGAGTTTGCACTGATTATTTTAATTTCTCATACTTTAAAATCACTGAAAATCTTTCGTATAAAAAATCACTTTATATTTTACTATAAGTATTGTTTGAATTCCTGCCTTTAGTCAGCTAAACATAAAAATCGTTCTTCTCCAATCCCCAACTCCTAGCCCAGCACGCCAAATTATGTACCTCTGGTTGATAATCCTGCGGGGAAGTGGGGTTATTTTCTCAAAGATTAACTTCTAAGTATGTTGACAAAGTAAAAATAAAATATTCCAGAATTTTTCGCAACTGTTCGCCCAAAACCAGGAACAGATTCAAACTCAGAATTCCTTTTGTTATCTGGCTTTTCTAATTTTGAATTGAAAAATTAGAATATGTATTACCTCTTGCATTGAAATAGGAAACTCTGGAAATAAGCGAGCAAATTTTTTAGCTAGTTTAATCTTACTAAAGATAAAGTATAAAATGTAACAACACTTTGAATAATGATGATTTAAGTTGATAACTAGAGTTGCAAGATTTTTATCTAAAAAATTTATCTCACGACCCACTAGCACCTTTTGGATACTGGCATTGTCAAATGAGTAACTTAATCATCGCACTCAGCAATATTCACTCAGGCAAATAAATTAATTCACTTCATGCACATTATTTGAGCCTGCAAGATAGCTGGAAATTATTACCACAACTATTGTTCACTAATTATGACGTTCTCATGGAATGTGATATTAGATATGTTTGGAAAAAATTTCTTACGTCTTAGATGAGATTTTGTGCGTAGCAAAATGTTATAAGTCTTTATGTAACCTGTGCAAAATAAAAACAAACAAAATTTATGAAGGTCAATTACAGCCAATTGCTAACTAATCTTGCTGGTATAGTAGGAATAGCTGGATGCAGCCTTGTGATTACATTACCTTCACAAGCAAAGGAAGCAACAAATCCTAACCCTAGCATTTTTAGCGAGGCTCCCTATAGCCGTAGTCAACGCATTGAGGCAAACAGTAACTATACACCTGCTCAGGCTACACAAGATACAGCAAAAGGCACAACTGCTAACAGAAATTTGGTAGCACAGAAAACCAAAAAAAGAGGACTCAATCCTAACCCCAGTATTTTCAACGAGCCTCCCTATAATCGCGGTGCTAGCAGTGCAAACACAAGCAGTGGAGAAACTGCACCAACCCCCACCACTCCTGCTGAAGCTGCACCCACTACACCTACAACCGAAGCACCTTCTGCAACACCTACAGCACCTGCAACAGAAACACCTTCTGCAACACCTTCAACACCTTCCAACACAGCTCCTACCCAAACTCAGCCAGCACCAAATTCTAGCAGTACCCAAAACAAGAACTTGGTAGCAATTGCAGAGTCTAATGGATCTTTTAAAACCTTGACTCAAGCGTTAAAAGCAGCTGGATTGACTGCAACTTTAGAAGGAAAAGATAATTTCACGATTTTTGCACCCACCGATGCGGCATTTTCTAAATTGCCTCAAGATGCAGTCCGGGATTTGTTAAAGCCTGAAAACAAAGAAGTTTTGATCAAAATATTAACTTACCATGTAGTACCCGGTAAGGTATTATCTAGCGATTTGAAATCAGGCGAAGTGAAAAGTGTAGAAGGCGGTGCTATCAACGTCAAAGTTGATCCAGCTACAGGTGTGAAAGTAAATGAGGCTACTGTAACTCAGGCCGATATTACAGGCTCTAATGGTGTGATTCATGCAATCGATCAAGTAATTTTGCCTCCGGATTTGTAATGCTGAAGTCGAAGTAAATTCAGAGCCTGCAACTATTTTTATGGGGTGGGTAATGTCTAGTTGCGTTAAGTTTATCTACCCATTCTCAAATAGAAATTAAGCTCATAAAAACCCCGTTAAACGGGGTTTTTATTTCAATTGAAGAAATACTAGTCCATAGCTTCTAATTTCTATAGATATCTGATTTGATTTCTAAAAAAATTTCATACCATTTTAAAAACACAAGGCGACAGTAGATATGGGCACGGCACCAGTAAGATAATTTGACATACCACAAGATTGTGGATGCCGTGCCCCTACAAAGAATTTATTTGTCGCAAATATTATTTGAATTGGTATCAGTACTTAACGCATGATAGGGCTACCGTGATGATGAATTAAATACCATTTACCACCTAGTAATTGAAATATATTTGTGGCGATTGACTGTGCTTCTAGTCTTTGACCCCGAAATACTTGGAGGATATTTTCTCTCAAAATCACATAAGCAATATTGTCAGTTACTTCAGTAGAGATGATATCTAAATTAACTTCTATATAAGCTGTATTTTTAAATATCTGCTCCCAAGAATATTTAACTTCCTTCCAGCCACGCAACGCATTGCGTCCTGGATGAATACAAGTACTACCTGTTCCTTGTGACCAGACTAAACTCATAGCTTCAATATCTTTTTTTTCAAAAGCTCGATAAAAAGCTGTGTTGACTGCTAAAATTTCATCAGATGTCATAAAAAATAGCTAATTAATTCAAAACTAAATGTAGGGTTTTCAACAATTCCTGTACTGTATAAGGTTTAGGTAAAAATGCTGCCTTGGGAACTGTTTGATTGATAGGTGATTTTTCGCGTGTATCTATGCCGCTGACAGCAATAATCGGTAATTTTGGATTCATTGTTTGTAATGTACGAATGGTAGTGGCTCCATCCATATTTGGCATCATCATATCAATAATTGCCGCTTTAATTTTATCTGGATTTTGGGCATAAAGTGCTATTGCTTCAATGCCATCACGAGCTGCAATAATTTGATAATTATGGCTTTCTAAAGATGTTGCTGTTACATCACGAATTGCCGCCTCATCATCTACAATTAAAATCCATTCTCCTCTGCCATGCTCAATTTTACTATCTTCTAATATCTGTGTTGCACTTGTATGTACGGCTGGTAAATATACTTGAAATTCTGTACCTTGATCTATGCAACTTGATACAGTAATAAAACCACCATGTCCTTTAATAATTCCCATCACAGTTGATAAACCTAAACCAGTTCCTTTACCAAATTCTTTGGTGGTAAAAAATGGTTCAAAAATTCTATCTAATACTTCGCTCGGAATACCACATCCTGTATCCGCAACTTTCAGAACTATGTAATACCCAACTTGAGCATCAAGATTCATTCTGGCATAGTTTTCATCAATGTAAATATTTGCTGCTGAAATAGTAATATTGCCACCACTGGGCATAGCATCACGAGCATTAAGGCATAAATTAATTAATACTTGATGTATTTGTGTACTATCACCATAAACAGGTGATAATTCAGCCGTTATTTCTGTAGAGAATGTAATTGATTTAGGAAAAGTTTCTTGGATAATTTCGTTGACTTCTAATAAAATATTTCGCAACTGGATAACTTGGCGATCGCCTTCAATTCCGCGTGCGAAAGATAGTACTTGCTTAACTAAGTTAGCACCACGTTTGACATTATTTTCCACTATCGAGAGCATTTGCGAACTTTGGCGATCGGGTAGTTTATTTTTGAGGAAATGTACCGACATCAAAATTGGTGACAAAACATTATTTAAATCATGAGCAATACCACTAGCAAGAGTGCCAATACTTTCCATACGTTGAGCGCGGAAAAATTGCTTTTCTAGTTGCTTTTTATGGGTAATATCGGTGTCAACAATTAAAATTGATTTGGGTTGAGAATGCTCGTCTAAGACTAGCATCCAGCAACTTTCCACAATAATTTCTCTGCCTGATTTGCTAGTTTTTTGTAATTCCCCTTGCCAAGAGCCTGTTGATAACACAGTTTGACAGATTTCTTGATATTGTAATAAAGGTTCATTATCAAACAGTTGACAAGCATTTTTACCAATAGCTTCCTCTGTCTGCCAACCGTAAAGCTGTTCAGCACTTTTATTCCATAACAAAATATTATTAGATAAATCCCGTAAGACGATCGCATCCGTGGAAATATCCAGCAATGCTGCTTGTTCGCGAATTTGTTGTTCTACCTGTTTGCGGCTGGTAATATCTTCAAAAATATATAAACGTCCAAAATATTGATCATTGCGATCGCGTACTTGGGTAGAGAAGCGTCTAATAGTACGTCCATCGTTAAATTTAATCTCATCTTCGACCACAGCACGGTATTCTTCGCTTTGCAAAGGTTGACATGAAGCTGCAAATGCGGGAATATCTAAGATTAATTTGGCACAATCGGGAATAATATCCTGATTTTGCAATTTTCCCGTTGCCATTTGCGTTTCTAGGTGTTGAATGCCCCAAATCTCGCAAAACTGCTGGTTAAAATAAAGTATATTATCAGTACGGTTATCTACCACATAAAAGGCTAGGGGCGAAACACTAGTCATAGAGCGTAAAAGCGCCTCTTTCCAGCGTAATTCGGCTTCAGCTTGCTGGCGATCGCGCAATGCTGCTTGCTTCTCTTTAATACCGTCAACCAGGTAAGCTAATTGTGGATTTTTCCGGATCTCTAGTTGTCTAATAACTAAGCGACTTAAAGCTTGTAGCGATTCTATTTGTTTCTGGGTTATTTCATGGGGAATGCGATCTACTACACATAAAGTCCCAATCGCTTGTCCTCCTGGTGCGAGCAAAGGAACACCAGCATAAAATCTTACATAAGGTTCGCCAGTGACAATTTCTGAATTAGCAAACTTTGCATCTGCCAAGGTATCAGGAATAATCAAAACATCACACTGTGCTACACAAATTGGACAAAACCCTAAATATCTAGGTAATTGCTCAAAATCCAATCCCACTTTGGCTTTAAACCATTGACGATCAGCATCTACTAAATTAATTACAGCGATCGGTGTATCACAAATCTGCGCGGCTAAGAATACTAAATCATCAAATGTTGGCTCTGGTTTTGTGTCCAAAATTTGATACTGATAAAGAGCCTCAAGCCTTGCTACTTCTGGGGAATACACTGAATATTTCATTAAATTCTGCCTAATCTTGTTGAAAATAGGGATTGGAAGCTAGGGATTGGGGATTAGTTTGTGCTGATCCCACTAACTTGAAAGTGCTGAGTGCAAATCCTATTCCGACTTTTATGCAAGGCTTGTGAAACTTGTTTCATCAGAACTGCTTCTTTTCGCATCAAATTGGATATCTTTTGGAAATCCCTTCAGGGTGACACATTACAGTGTCGCCACAGACAACAATCTGTAGCCAGATATTTGAATAACTGCTGTGACTCATGATTATTGCAATTCATCAAACCAGGAAGATTTAATGCTACTTTCTATGCAGTCTGCTTTCAAAAGCCATGTAAATCATAGCTTACACAACTAGCATCTTATTTAATTCCCTAGTCAGGACTTTAGTCCTCAACATTAGGGATAGAGCGGTTGTCTTCAAACAAAAACTTGAATTTTTTGTGACACTTGCGTAAGCCTTATTAAGTACATTTGCTAATTGGTAACCAATTAATAATTACTTGCCGATTAACTCAGCCTTGCTGATACTTAATACCAATGCACTCGCAAACTATGGGATGTCCGAAAAAGCTAGCTAATAACTTTGTCACTTTTAATTATAGTGATCTGCCTTAAGATGGATGACTACAGAACTGAAGATTGACGTAATTTTACGTAAGATTACAATTTTTAACTTCCATATGACTTTAGCAATCCTCAATCGTCCTGAACCAGAAGATACAGGGCTTGTCCAAGAGATTTGAGTATCTTTGCCCTGTAATTCCCCAAACCAGATAGGATTGCTATATTGGGTTTCAGTTACATAAACTTTGTTGTGACAAATACACTGAACTTTCGCGTTAAACCAAGAGCCGAAGATAGCTTTGCTATTACCCTTGCGCCTTTATCTTTAGAAGAAATCTACGCCAAAGCTGACGATCCTGCAAATGGTGCAGTGGTAGTAATGAGTGGTATGGTTCGCAATCAAACTGATGGGAAACCAGTAATTAGCTTAGAATATCAAGCTTATGAACCAATGGCATTGCTAGTATTTTCCCAAATTGCCGCAGAGATTCGCTCTCTATGGCCTGATGTCAAGCGGGTAGTCATTCATCATCGCATCGGCCGTTTGCAAGTTGGCGAAATCAGTGTTTTAGTAGCGGTGGGTTGTCCTCATCGCAGTGAAGCTTTTGAAGCTTGCCGTTATGCTATTGATACTCTCAAGCACAATGCGCCTGTTTGGAAGAAAGAACACTGGCAAGATGGTTCCAGCAGTTGGGTGAGTATAGGAGCTTGTGAACAGCCAGGACAAAATTGTTAAAATTCCGGAAGTTATCGTCTATGCCCGTGTTTCGTCTAGGGAACAGGCAGAAAATTCGGCGGCGTTAGGAGGACATAGCAGCAGAAATAGACAAGTGGAATAATTAAAAATAAAACTTATAACCTACACATGAAGCCACTAAAACGAATCACATTTAACCCAGAAATCATGGGTGGCAAACCTTGCATTCGAGGTATGCGTGTTACTGTAGGTACAATTGTCGGTTTAATGGCAGCAGGAAATACCCCAGAAGATATTCTCAACGCCTACCCATACCTAGAACGCGAGGATATCTATGAAGCTTTAGCTTATGCTGCATGGCGGGTAGAAGAAATTGAAGTACCCCTTGCTTCTGCATGAAGATTTTAATTGATATGAATCTTTCTCCTGACTGGGTTCCAGTCCTAGAAAGTGCGGGTTTTGAAGCTGTCCACTGGTCAACAATTGGTAATCCCAGTGCTACAGATAAAGAAATCATGGCATGGGCATTAACAAACGACTACATTGTTTTCACTCATGACTTAGATTTTGGTACACTGCTGGCAATGACTCAAGCTGATGCACCCAGTGTCATTCAAGTGCGATCGCAAGACATCCTACCAGCTAAGTTAGGTAATTTAGTTATCAATGCCTTGCGTCAATTTCAGCAAGAACTAGCAATGGGTGCTTTGGTAACAGTGGATGAAGCAAAAGCAAAGGTAAGAATTTTACCAATTCAAGACAACTAGTGAAAAACATATATCTTAGCTGTGTAGGGTTCTAGATCTGTAACTAAACCATCTTGACCTACTTCTACCTCACTGTGGCTAAAGTAATCTTGCCAATTTTCAGCGTTTGGGAATTTGGGAATGCAATAGTTAGTCAGCTTCTGCTCATGGAAATTTACCACAACCACAACTTGAGAACCTTGCTCATGCCAACGGAAGTATGCTAGAAGTTTTGCGTCTGCATCTTCATAGAAAAATTCTATATTGTCACTTTGCAGGGCTAAATTATGTTTCCGTAGGGCAATGAGTTGTTGGTAATAGTGCCATAAATCACGATTTTCCGCATTTTCTAACAAAGGCCAGGCTATTTTCTTAGGTTGAGTTACACTTTCGCTTTTTTTCTTGTGTTCGCCAAACTCTTCACCCATCCATAGCATCGGTATACCCTTTGCTGTCATTAACAGCGCCGCCGCTAATTTAGCCCTTGTAAATGCAGCTTCCCCAAAGATACCTCGGTTACCTAATTCTCTGAATAAACGATCGCGATCGTGAGTTGATAAATAATTTATGACATTTCTACCAGTTTTATAACCCTGCTGTTTGGGATCTAAAACTTGCTTGAGATGATCTAACTCAAATTTTTCACTACAAACATGGGGAACTATAAAATAGTGAAAACTTTCGTGCCAGCAAGCATCAAGTGGCCCCTCTGGTGTTGTGACTTTGCTGGTATCGGGAATATGTTCTGCAATATTATAAAATGGCTTAGGTGCAGTATTCTTTTTTGCTTGTTGAGCCAGCCAGTGCAGAAATTCAAAGTTAGCTAATTGGCGCACGGCATCAAAACGAATGCCATCAATGTGATATTCTTGAACCCAAAAACGCACCACATCTCCAACGTATTTCCAAGCAGGTTTAACGTCTAATTTTTCATTATAGTTATCATAGTTAAACTCTGGCCCCCAATAATTATCCGGGTCTTCTGGATAATGCATATATTCGTAGTACCAGTAGTTTCTATCTATCAGCATTAACGGGCATTCTTCATCCGTATGGTTATAAATTCCATCCATGAAAACCCGAATACCTCTACTATGACACTCATCAATGAACAGTTTTAAATCTGCTGTTGAGCCATAGCTAGATTCTGTGGCAAAAAAATGCCGGACTTTATAGCCCCAGCTATAATCGCCTGGATACTCATTCACAGGCATTAATTCAACTGCATTGATGCCTAAATCACGCAGATAATCTAGCTTTTCAATAGCATTTAAGTATTTTCCTCTTTTGTCACTATCAACTTCACCTCCAGTAAAATCAGCAACATGCATTTCATATATGACTAATTCCTGATTTTCTGGCAGAGGAATATCATCATGTTGCCAAATGTAAGTATCTACTATAGGTTTACCATCTTTAATTTGTACTATGCCTACTTTTTGTTGCTCATCAACATCAGTAGCGTAGGGGTCAATTACTTCTACCCATTCATCGGGGGAAAAATTGGGGCTTTTGGTTTGGACGCGAAACTTATATTGATAAATACCATCTTCTAAGTTTAATTGAGTATAAAAATAACCATCTTCGCCTTTTTTCATTGGCATTTCTTGCCAATCAGAAAAAGAACCTATTAATGAGGCTTGATTGTTACGGGGCGCGAACAATTTAAATTCAATTACAGCAGACATTTTGTCACCTCAGAAGATGTTTAAAAACGACCCCAAAAACCATGTAATTAATCCCCTAACTGCTTGAGAATCAGGATGCTGTTTCTGCTTCTTCAAGATAGTTGGGGGATTTATAGAAGATAAACATTACTAAAGGATATTTATTCTCTAGTTAATTCATCGGCATCTTATAAAAGTTAGCTATTTGCTGAACCAACTGGTACTGATGCATCTGCAATTGAGGCGTTTTGTAAAATAGGCTGGCGAGTTTTTATGTCAAATTTATAGCCATGTGGAAGAATATGTAATTTGGCTCCGAAAATTGCCAACGGTTCATCCTTCAAAATTTCGTCAATATTGTTGTGTGTGGCTTCTGATTCATCAACAATTGTCACCGCACCTTCACCAATTACTTCAATTTGGTGATCGGTAACTACCATAGCAGTATTTTCGTCAATACCAAATCCTAAGTCAGCGGGTTCTTGTAACAAAGCAGAAATTAAACGTCCCAAACGACCACGTTGTGAAAAATGTTGGTCGATGACTACCCCTGGTAAAAAGCCCATTCCCGGCCCCATATCCACAATTTCAATTCGCGGATTTGTTTCGGAATCACCTTCTACAATCATTTTATCAGGCATTACTGCTGCGCCAGCACTTGTACCTGCTATCACAACACCTTCAGCAAGTCTATTGTGAATAGCTTTATCAATTTCAGTATCCTTAAGAATGCCAGTGATGCGCGCTTGGTCGCCTCCAGTAAAAAATATCCCGGTGGCATCATTAATTGCTTGTAAAGCTGTTGATGAAGATGCATCTTCGCGAGTTTCTGTATCAACTATCCGAACTTTTTCTGCTCCTAAGCGTTCAAAAACTCTAATATAATTTTCTCCAACTTCTCTAGGCAGTTCTGTTGCTGCTGTCATAATGACAATATGAGCTTTTGTACCTCCAGCTCGCCGTAGAAACTCGCGCAGGATTTGGCAATCCCCTTCTTTATCTTCAGCACCACCAATAATTACCAACTGCCGTTTAATATCGGTCGTCACCATGATCTCACCTAAAATTTTATGTAAGTATTTTCAATAAAGCATGACAATTACAGATATCAAATCATCCATTTGGTAGATTAATAAATTAAAATTATTGACAAGCTTAAATAGTCTCAATTGTAAATATTTTATACTCCAAATAAATACGAGGATATTTTTATATTGCAAACAATATATATCAGCCTCTAGATACTAGTTCTAGAGGCTAAAAAATCATTTTCTTATTTGAATTTAAGTAACATCAGAGTATTTGTTAATTGCTAAGAATTGCACGAAAAAATGAAACTTGATTTCTCTATCCAGAGTTATCTAATACAGGCGGCTGCGATAAAGTAAGTTAACTAAAAAAAGACGTGCTTGTTCTAGTGGGAGATGTCGAGGTTTACCCTGGTAGACAATTTGATATTCGTTGCTGTCTGGGCCATCTCCATGACCAGAAATTAGCTTTTGGTGAAAAGCTTCATCAGCAAGTTGCCGAACTTCATTTCTTAAGGAAATTTGTGTATTGTTCATACTTTGCTGTCTATGACGATCCGTATTCTAGATATATAAAATTAAAAAGTAATTTGCACCTTTCAAAGGTTATATTTTTGATGACAGAGAACTTAAAGTAAAAATATTCGCTGTATACTCCATACTGAGTAATAAAAATTGAAAAATTGTGATTATACCCTGGGATAGCTGAAAAAGTCTTGCAGTAGAGTTAGGCTGTGCCAGTAAGGGTTGAGTTTTATACTCTGAACAGTCGTTAAGCGATCGCTTCCCAGCAATACACAAGAATCAATTGACCATCGATAGGTCTGGGTAAACGCAAGTCAGCGTCCGGACTTCAGGGTGTTTAGCTAGAGGTTTATTATCAATGCTTCAAGAAAAAAGCACCGATGCAGTCCGCATCAATGCCAGAAAAACCGACGTATTCGATATTTTCAAGTTCAAGCATTACCAGGGCCCTAATCCCTATTTAGAAGTAGGGGCGCTAGTATTCAACTTTGTGCTAACCGAGTATAGAAAACCTCTACCCATTGAGGACTTAGTTTCAATTATTAGCGATCGCTATCCAACTTTAGCCAATCAAGAATATGAATCCTATGCCCATCTGTTTGCCAAAACTCTATCGGAAGTAGGCAAGCTGGAGATGGGTTTGCACCTCACCCGGTGGAATGTGCAACCAAATTCCAATTCTGTGTATATCGCTATCCAATCTCTACATGAACGCACAACTAGAGGGGTAGTCTACTTTGTTTGGGATTGGTTTGAGGCTATCAACCGAGATGCAGATTTCCTGTTTGAGGATGAGTTAGCACGTTTACAAAATAGATTTAGACAATCTGTCTACGGTGGCCCTACAGTTTACGCCTTATTGCGAACAGCTTACGAAAAAGCTATTCCCACTTTTTATCTCTGGGAAGAAGGATTGACGCAGTATGGCTATGGTAAAAAACATATTCGTGGTATAGCCACAACTTTTGACTGCGATAGCCATATAGATTCTGACTTTACTACTCGCAAAGACGATTGTAAGGCTTTCTTAAAAACCTTGGGCTTCCCTGTACCGGAAGGTGATATTGTCACTACTGAAAAGGACGCTTTAGCAGTAGCTAGAGAAATTGGCTATCCAGTCGCAGTGAAGCCTGTAGTCGGACACAAAGGAATTGGTGTGACAGCCGAAGTTCAAGACTCGGAAGAACTAGAATCTGCCTATAGTAGGGCGCTGGCGGCGATTCCTGAAGAACAATCTACAAGGATCATTGTAGAGAAAAGCATATCCGGCGCAGATTTTCGCTTGCTATGCGTAAACGGCAAATTTGTCGCCGCTACGGAACGCCGTCCTGCTTCAGTTGTTGGTGATGGTTACTCCACTATTGATGAGTTAATTCGCGAAGAAAACCGCAAACCTGCACGCTGGGATACACCCACTTCTCCTATGAGTAAAATCCAGCGTGATGAAGCAATGGAATTGTACTTAAGAGAACAGCGTTTAACATTAGATAGTGTGTTGGAAAAAGACCGCACTGTTTATCTTCGCAAAGTAGCAAATCTCTCGGCTGGCGGTATGAGTATTAATGCCACACATACCGTTCACCATGACAACATTATTTTGGCACAGGATATTGCCCAACACTTCCGCTTAACTTGTCTGGGTATTGATGTAATTACCAAAAGCCTCTCGGAATCTTGGAAGGATGGTAATTTTGCTATCTTAGAAATCAACGCTGCACCTGGTATTTTGATGCATTTAAATCCGGCAGTTGGTGATAGTGTGGATGTACCTTCTCATATTTTAGGAACATTTTTTGAGTCAGGTGCAGAAGCAAGAATCCCAATTATTACCTTTAACAAAATATCAGTTCAAGAGTTGCAAGAAACGATAGACCATATTCTTTTGCAACATCCTGATTGGACAGTGGGTGCTGTTTGCCGTGATGGGCTGTTTGTGAATCGGTCGAGAAAGATTTTAAGCAAAAATTACAACAGCAATCTTCAAAGCTTGTTACGTAATCCCAAACTCGATTTACTCATTGCTGAATATGGAGATGAGATTTTAGAAGAGGATGGAATGTTTTATCAAGGTAGTAACATAGTTGTTCTTGATAACCCCAACGAGACTGAAATGATGTTAGCGCGAGATGTCTTAGAAGGCTCGACTGTAGTAATTAGAAAAGGAGACAATATTTCAATTAGCCGTAAAGGGTTAATTGAAGATTACAGTTTAGGCGAGGATGAACCATTTACAAGGGTTTATTTGAAAGAAGTCGGCACAATTTTGTAAGTTTCATCAATGTAGTGGCGTGACCAGGCTAAAATGTTGCAATAATTTTTCTTGTGGGGTGGACATCTTGTCCGCCCCGGACGGGTGAGACACCCATCCCACAAGAGTTTTTTCATGCACTATTTAGTCTTGTCAGTCCACTAGATTAATTACTATTTCAGCTTGTCATAGGCTGCTAAAATAACTTTTTCTGTTTCCTCCCAGCCAATGCATTTATCTGTTACAGAAACACCATATTTTAATTCTGATTTCTGGCAATTGACTGATTGACTACCTTCAAATAAATTCGATTCCAGCATCATACCGACAATTGAAGTATTGCCATCAACTACTTGTTGAATCACATCTTCTAAAACCGCAGATTGTAATCTGTAATCTTTATTCGTATTACCATGACTACAGTCAATCACAATTCTGGGTGGTAATTTTGCCTCTTTCAATTTTTCTTCTACGGTTTTGACACTGGCTGCATCAAAGTTAGGTTGATTTCCACCTCTTAAAATCACGTGTCCGTATGCATTACCTCTAGTTTGAAATACACTCACCTGTCCATCTTGATTAATTCCGAGGAAATTGTGAGGCATTCTCGCAGATTGTAAGGCATTTAAAGCTACTTGGATATTACCATCTGTACCGTTTTTAAACCCTACAGGCATGGAAAGTCCACTTGCCATTTCTCGGTGAGTTTGTGATTCAGTGGTGCGTGCGCCAATAGCAGACCAAGCTATAAGTTCACTGATATATTGAGGGATGATTGGGTCAAGTGCTTCTGTCGCTGCTGGTAACCCTAATTCGGCAATTTGTAGCAGCAATTCTCGCGCAATTAATAAACCATTTTCTACATGAAAAGAATCATCCATTTCGGGATCGTTGATTAATCCTTTCCATCCTACTGTGGTTCTGGGTTTTTCAAAGTAAACCCGCATTACTAGTAATAGTTTATCTTTAACTTTCTCTGCTAAATTTTTTAATCGTTGCGAATATTCTAGTGCTGCTTTGGGGTCATGAATCGAACAAGGCCCCACAACTATAAATTTTCTTCTGTCTTGAAAATCTAGAATTTGTTCTAGTTCTTCGCGATATTTCAAAACAGTTTCTTCGGCTGATTTAGTTAATGGTAATTTTGATTTTACTTCGTTAGGAGTTAGTAAGACGTGAGAGTTCTCAATGTTGGCGTTGAATAATATATGGTGCATGGAGCGGAAATTGTGATTTATGCTACTAAATTGAGACTTAAAAATTATACACATTTATAGTCAAAAAATACACCAAAATATCATAGAACGCTCAAATTACCAAGGCTTATAGCTGACTAATTTTTGACTCAAGTGTATTTTATTAGACCTAATAAAACCTCCTCATAACTCAGGTGATCAAGCTAAAGAAAAAGGGGGGCAATATTTCCCCCCTTTCATTAGGATTTGGAGCGTTTTCTCAGTACCAGTGTAATCAATTACTGCCAAACAAATACTTTAGCTTCATAGGGGCCGATATCGGTGATGATACCATCGTCGCCAGCTTCCACATCATAATTAGCTGTCCACTCGTGCCATGTACCACCATTGGGGAAATTAGGAACATGATAACCAGAGAGGAAGTTTTCGGAGAAATTTGCCACAACTACTACACGGGAACCTTCGTCATTCCAACGGCTGTAAGCTAGCACTTTGGCTTCTGGATTTTCGTGAATAAAATCGATATTTTCTGTGTAGAGTGCATGGCTATTTTTACGCAGATTAACTAGGCCCTTATAGTAATCAAACAAACTAGAATTTAGTTCATTACCTAATAGCGTCCAATCGATTTTAGCTGATTCTGGTTGTTTGGGTTTATACTCACCAAACTCTTCACCCATCCAAATTAAAGGCACACCAACAGCAGTAAATAGGATAGCAACTCCTAATTTAACTCTTCTAAATGCTTCCTCATCAAAAATATTGCGATCGCCTAAGTCCACCATCAGGTGGTTATGGTCGTGGTTAGTTAGATAATTTACCACATTGGTAGCACCCATAAAACCTTGACGCTTACAATCAATTACGTCTTTGAGGTTTTCTAAATCAAAGGTTTCGCCATAAATATGTGCAGTCACAGTATGATAAAAACTATCATGCCAGCAACCATCCATAGGGCCATCAACGTTGGTAATGCTGGTAGTTTCAGGAATGTGTTCGGCAATATTATAAAAAGGTTTGGAACCAGCAGCGTTCTTCGCTTCCTGCACAATCCAATGCATAAAATCGTAGTTAGCAATTTGGCGCGCTGCATCATAGCGAATACCATCTATATGATATTCTTCAATCCAATATCTTACTGTATCACCAGTAAATTTGCGGGCGGGGTAAGTTTCTAAATTTTCATCATAATGTTCATAGTTAAACTCAGGCCCCCAACTATTATCAGGGTCGCGAGGCGCATGGTGATACCAATAATCGTGGTCAATTTGAGTTAATGGACTGGAAGCTTCTGAATGGTTATAGATACCATCCATAATCACGCGCATACCCCTAGCATGGCATTCATCAATTAATTTTTTTAATCCCTCTGTAGCACCATAACTAGATTCTGGTGCAAAGAAATGACGAGGATTATAACCCCAACTATAATCACCAGGATATTCTTTAACTGGCATCAACTCAATAGCGTTAATTCCTAATTCACACAGATAATCTAATTTTTCAACAACATGTTTGTACTTTCCGCGCGCATAGGGATCATCTTCTCCACCGGAAAAGTCACCAACATGTAATTCATATATGACTAATTCATGGTCAGCAGGCAAATGTTGATCATCATGTTGCCAAACATAGGTATCAACAATTCTTTCACCATCTTTAATTTTGACGATACCGTTATCTTGACCACTTAATTCATCAATATCAGTTGCATAAGGGTCTGTAACATCAACCCATTGTTCTGGTTCTAGAAACCATGAATTTGATTGGACACGGAATTTATATTGATAAACGCCATCTTCTAATTCAACAGAAGTGCGGAAATAACCATCTTCACCTTTTTCCATTGGAATATCTTCCCAATTAGAAAAAGAACCGATTAATGCTGCTCCCTTGTTATAAGGTGCAAACAGATTAAATTCAATTTTCGCCATATAATTGCATCAGGAGTAGAAAATGTTGGTAAATGTATTTTCTGATCTCCACCTATATTTAGCCAATCGCCCAGGGGAAATAATTAACTCATGATTTCCTCTATCTGTGGGAGTAAATTGAATATTTATTGCATATTAAATTGAATATTAGTTTGAAATTGATTATTTGAATATTTAGGAAATAATTATATTTTTTGACAGAGGTAGTCAAGAGTCAAAAAGACGCGATTATTCGCATCTCTACTCAAAATTCCAAAAATTTAGACTTTTGACCCTTGACTTTTGACTCTTGTTAAACCGACTCTAAATTGCTGCTAACAGGATTCATATAACTATATAACCAATTTGCAGCAGTAGCCCTACGAGTTTGCCGAGGGCCAAATTCACCAATTTTGTAACCTTTAAAACCCAACTTTTCTTTAAGAATTTGTTTGTTTTCTTTCGGTATAGAACGAGTCAATTTGACTGTAGCGGGGCGACTATCAATGAAATCTGGTGGTTGTGGGTACTCATCCCGCCATTCTGCTGCAACTTCGCTATTGTCCCATTCTCCAGTTGATGAGTTGTAGCGATAACCTAAGCAATGCCATACCAATTGGTTGACTGTTGCATCATCAATGGTTTCGTTGAGGATTGCCCAAATAGTATCTGTGTTGAGTGGTGGCAAATTAGACATAAGCGAGTTGAACTTCCAAGTTGACGCGTTGAATAATTGGTAATTGTGGCGAATCAAGAATGCGATCGCACTCTTAGTGCAAAGCACTTTATCACTATATAATCCAATAAACTGCCAAATCTAGTGATGATTTTCAGCCTGTCTACATTTTGGAATAAAGTCATCAGCCAAAATTCGGTAGATTAGAAATTGTCAAATATTGACCAGTCAATGCAAAATTCTACTCCACTGTCAAAACTCATCCGTGCCCATGTTTTCGTTTCTGGTCGCGTCCAAGGGGTTGGCTATCGCTACGCTACAGTAGATACAGCAAGTCAGTTGGGATTAACTGGCTGGGTGCGAAATCTTCCCGATAGTCGAGTGGAAGCAGTTTTTGAAGGGGTGCAAGAAGTGGTAGAAGAGATGGTGCGCTGGTGTCATAGTGGCCCTCCAGCAGCTATTGTCAAAAATGTTGCAGTTGACTACGAAGAACCGGAAGGTTTGCTGGGATTTGAAGTTAGACGTTGATCACCTTAACTTCCAATACTTGTCGGTTAAGGGCAAAAGGGGAAGGGGAAAAGGGACAAGAAAAAACCTTTAACCCTTACCCTTTCCCCTTTTCCCCAAGCCAAATTCCGAGTTGAAAATCCTTAACCGAGCAGTATCACCTTAACTTCTTCCCTCCCAGATCAAAAGTTGTCGTGAAGCAGCAACAAAGCAGTTGAGATGCTTGGGAGGATACAGAAAATGGTCATAGGCTAATGCCATTAATCTAGCAGCCTCATTATATGGTACTCTACCAATACCTGTACCCAAACCAGGACAAGCAATCGTATTAATCTTGTACTGAGCATGTTGGTTGTGGTGGCGCACAGCTAAAAGCATAGCCCACATGGCTATATAAGGAATGTCAGTCCCCATAATAGACATAGGAACTCGCATTGTCGGTGTATGTGCTAGGAACGGATGCTGAAGATGACCAGTTTCCACAATCATTGACGTTCCTACTGGCTGTTCACCCAAATAATCTGCAAGTATACGTTGCTGTACCGTTGTCATCAAAGAACTACCAAAAAATTTGATAATGGCAGCATCCATACCACCATCCATCATGCCAAAAGAGTTAGCAGGACTAACTAAACAGTCAAAATTAGGCAACCACTCAAAGTAGTCATTGACTATTTCAACATTAGGTAAATAGTTAAAATGTTCTTGAAATGCTGCTGCTAATAATGAATTTGGCGCTACTAATACCAATTTCAAGCTTTATTCCTCCGCTTGAATACTTATTGTAGACCCACAATTAAACCTTTGGCGACGGGAATTGGGATAAAATGTGATTGTTAGACCCAATTGATTGTTGACCTTGGGGCATTAAAGATACTGTCCATGCAGCTACTTCAAACAACCGACAAAGATTTTTCTACCAAATTTAAAGCACTTGTAAATGATCGCCGGGAAGCAACTGTTGATGTTAGCGGGACAGTAAGAGAGATTCTGGCTGATGTCAAAGTGCGTGGTGATGCGGCAGTCCATGACTATACTAGCCGCTTTGACCATTATCATCCTGAGTCTTTGCGTCTAAGTGAGACATTTATTGCCGAACTTGCAGCCCAATGTCCCAAGGATGTGACAGCAGCCTTAGAATTGGCAGCAGAGAGAATTGCCGCATTTCACGAAAAACAACTACCCCAAGATATCGGCTATACCGATACAGTTGGTGTCAGGCTGGGATTAAATTGGGTAGCACTGTCAAAGGTGGGAATTTATGTACCTGGCGGACGTGCTAGTTATCCTAGTTCGGTATTAATGAATGCCCTACCCGCCAAAATTGCTGGTGTGGATCGGATTGTGATGACAGTGCCAATGCCTCGCGGTGAGATTAATCCCGCAGTACTCGCAGCCGCTAAAATTGCTGGTGTCACAGAAATATATGGTATTGGTGGGGCACAAGCGATCGCAGCTCTAGCATACGGTACTAAAACTATTGCCCCTGTTGATAAAATTGTTGGGCCTGGTAATGCCTATGTTGCCGAAGCCAAACGCCAAGTATTTGGCACAGTGGGAATTGACAGTATTGCTGGCCCTTCTGAAATTCTTGTTGTTGCAGATGACAAAAATAATCCCGAATGGATAGCTTGGGATTTACTATCGCAAGCAGAACATGATCCTAGCGCCCAATCTATTTTAATTACCGACTCAGCAGAATTCGCCCAAAATGCGATCGCATCAGTTGAGCAAGTTTTAAATCACCTAGCTACCAAATCAGTAGCCACCGCCAGTTGGGAAAAACATGGGGCTGTAATTATTGTCAACGATTTAGCCGAAAGTATTCCCCTCATCAACCAGCTAGCACCAGAACACATAGAATTGTGTATCGATAATCCTCAATTACTAGCTAGCGAAATCAAATGTGCTGGTAGCCTATTTTTAGGACGCTATACACCAGAAGCCATTGGCGATTATTTAGGCGGGCCAAACCATGTACTCCCAACTTCTCGTTCCGCCCGTTTTGCTTCCGGCTTAAGCGTTTACGACTTCTTAAAACGCATTACCTACCTGGAATGCAATCAACAAGCACTACAGCAAATCGGCCCAGCCGCAGTCACCCTAGCACAAGCAGAAGGCTTACCAGCCCACGGCGGTAGTGTAGCTATACGGTTGCGGGATTAGGGATTGGGTACTGGGGATGAGGGAGATGAGGGAGATGAGGGAGATGAGGGAGATGAGGGAGATGAGGGGGATGAGGTAGAAAATACCAAATGACAACTGACAAACCCCAATTACCCATTACCCATTACTCATAACTCATTACCCATTACCAAACCCAAACAAAAAAACCAGGTAACTACACGCTACCCGGTTCATGTCTCTTAAAATCACAATTTCCAGACTGATAGGAGCAAAGCCCTGCTATGCTCCTAATGATTGTTCAACCAAATTAGACTTTAGCAGCTGACTTAGTAACAACGTTGAGTTCGCCTTTAGCGTACTTAGCCGCAAAATCTTCCAAAGAAATTTGCTTAATCTTGCTAGCGTTACCAGCGGTACCAAATTGCTGATAGCGTTCTGCACAAACCTTCTGCATATAGACAATAGAAGGCTTGAGGAAGTGACGGGGGTCAAATTCCTTGGGGTTTTTTGCTAAAGCTTCACGTACCGCAGCAGTAATTGCCAAACGGTTGTCGGTGTCAATGTTTACCTTACGTACACCGCTCTTGATACCTTTTTGAATTTCTTCTACAGGTACGCCGTAGGTTTCAGGAATTGCACCACCATACTGGTTAATCAGAGCAATTAAATCTTCAGGTACTGAGGAGGAACCATGCATTACCAAGTGAGTGTTGGGCAAACGGCGGTGAATTTCTTCAATGCGGCTGATTGCCAAAATTTCGCCAGTTGGCTTACGGGTAAACTTGTAAGCACCGTGGCTAGTACCAATAGCAACTGCCAAAGCATCTACTTTGGTTTGCTCTACAAAGCTAACAGCTTCGTCGGGATCGGTCAGCAATTGGGAGTGATCCAGTGTACCTTCAAAACCATGACCATCTTCAGCTTCACCCGCACCAGTTTCTAGAGAACCTAAGCAACCGAGTTCGCCTTCAACGCTGACACCTAGAGAATGAGCTACATTCACTACTTCGCTGGTAACACGGACGTTATACTCGAAGCTTGCAGGTGTTTTAGCATCAGCTTCCAGCGAACCATCCATCATGACGCTGGTGAAGTTGTTCTTAATTGCTGAGTAGCAGGTAGAAGGAGCATTGCCATGATCTTGGTGCATGACAATGGGAATTTGAGGATAGGTTTCTACAGCAGCCAAAATCAAATGGCGGAGGAAGTTTTCTCCTGCATAGTTACGAGCGCCACGAGAAGCTTGAAGAATTACAGGGCTATCTGTCTCTACAGCAGCCTTCAGGATCGCCTGAATTTGTTCCAAGTTATTAACATTGAAAGCTGGGATGCCGTAACCGTTTTCAGCCGCGTGATCCAACAACAGCCGTAAGGGTACAAGCGCCATAGATAGTCCTCCTAATGTGGTTGTCAGCTAGTCGGGGTGAGAGAAGCGTAATTATTTACTATTAATGTAATTGTTACGCTAATCTTAAGAGTTTTTTCAACATATAGGAAATTATAACTATTGATGAGTGTTTATGTTGAAAAAGTTTACGCTACAACTCATAAATGTGCCCCATATTCGCAATAGCAGACTGTACAGTCTGCTACGCTACAGTTTGAGGCTTTGGTAGTCTTGTATCCAATACGATCAACCACAGCCGATTCCTATAACTGCCTATGCTAAGGTTTTTCTAGCTCTGCCACTCACTTAAGGTGCTAATTGCTGGGTAAATGCTGCGTGTTCAGCAGATTGCAAGCCTGTTTGTAAAACAGCTAAGACAGATTGCATATTCCCTGCTAATACTTCTGCTACTGCTAACCACAATCCTGGGAAGACTCGACTTCGCAGAATTCCACGCTCATCAGGTACTAATTCCAGATATTCACCCTGTTCTAAACAAAACCAACTCAATTTTTGCTCTAGAACTTGCCAAACAATATATTCTTTTACACCATTACGGCGATAAGCTTGTTTTTTAGCATGAAGGTCAATAGCTGCGCTACTAGCAGCAATTTCGACAATTAACTCTGGTGCGCCTTCAATATAATCATCTTCACTCAGCTTTGCTTGGCCTCCTGCTTCTGGATTGATCAGCAGAACTGCATCTGGTTGAGGTTCATTATCCAAATCTAGACGCACTGTTGGTTCAACCCCCAAAGCTACACCAGGCGTAGCTGCTTCATAAGTACCAAGCCATGTAAGAATCCAGCCATGAGGTTGACTATGACTTCTAAAAGGCAAAGCAGCAGGCATAATATAGACAATTCCCTCAATTAATTCGGCTTTTTTCAAATTGAACATGGCGTTGTAGCGACGCTCAAATTCATAGCGGGTAAGTTTGTCGCCATTTTCCAAAAAGGGAATTGCCTGATGTTGTGCAGGTGTTTTCACCATAACGTCTAATATTTGGGTTAGCCTAAGCCTATCCTACCGAACTGCGAAAATTTATTTTAGGGAGAGTGCGATCGCATTTACTTTATTTAGGCAATCTCAATTCAAATTAATTAATCTTGATAACAGAATACCTTCTAATTTCTAATTTTGCAGGAAATTAGACTATAATCAGATATAAATTATTTAAATAAAAATCTATGCAAAGCAAAATATTTGATATTAATCAATTACAAATAACTGTCAGCGAGTTACTGTCTTTGATGCGAGATGATCAAGAAATAGTCATCACTAAAGGTAATACTCCTGTTGCTAAATTAACTATACTTAATTCTCCTGAAAAAATTATCTTTGTATCAGAAAAACTTCCCCAGCCTGGATTAAATTTAGGCGCAATGGTAATGAGTGATGATTTCGATCAACCTTTACCAGATGAATTTTGGTTACAAAATCCATGAAGCTACTGTTAGATACACATACGTTTATTTGGTGGGATAGTGACCCTGCAAAACTTTCTCAAAAAGCATTAGATTTACTAACGGATAAAGATAACATCAGGTTATTGAGTGTTGTCAGTCTCTGGGAAATTCAAATTAAACACCAGTTAGGTAAACTCACATTAAATAAAGCTTTAAGAGAAATTATTGCTAGTCAACAAAATAATCATATTGAAATATTACCAATTAATATTGATCATATTTTAGCTTTAGATAATTTACCCCTTTATCATAAAGATCCTTTTGATAGGTTACTTATTGCTCAAACTAATATAGAAAATGCTGTGATGATTAGTTGTGATGCTATTTTTGCTAATTATTCAGTCCAGGTAGAATGGTAATCTATTTTCTGGTTTAGATGCATTAAATTTGACTAATACTGTTTCTGGATGAAGAAAAGCTTAATAAAGCCCACAGAGGTGGGCTTTGTTTGTGTAACTCCAGCCTTGAGGATGAAGGCGAATATAGCGCAACTTCACATAGAATCAATTCAATTGAATCCTCAAATACTAGTTGCCAATTGTTTTTTATTTGCAAACTACAAAATTTATGCTTATGCGATCGCCTATTCTACATGGTGAGCATTTTCCAAAAACAGCGATCGCACTCAGGACTTATCCACAAAATAAGTAATTACAAACCAAGCGAAGACGTACTCGCAATTTCGCCCTAAAAATAAAACTCGCTTCAGCTTTCAAGTCGAGGCGAGCGTTGTTTCCTTTTATATGGGTCGCCCGGGATTCGAACCCGGAACTAATCGGTTAAAAGCCGAGTACTCTACCGTTGAGTTAGCGACCCGTTAAGTTGTGTATCGCAACTTTGCAATTATAGCACAAACATCTGTAGATTTGTAAAGGGGTTTCTAGAAGAAATTTGCCGTTAGGCGTACAGATGCTTGGTAACTCTCACCTGGGGCTAACAAAATCAGATGCTCGCCAGTATTCAGGGAATTACGAGGCGCACTCCAAGGCTCTAAACAATAGAATTCTTTACCTTTTAGCGTCCAAAATACCAAGATGGGATATTCATTGCCGTACTCTAGGGAGACACTGAGCTTTCTGCTGTTGTCAACCACAGAGGCAGATTGACTGGTGAGTTCCTTAAAGGCAACGTCAATTTCATCCTGACTAAAATCAAAATTACCATGAAATTGATAAATTTCTTTAGTTTTTTGATTTTGATATTCACCAGAGGGAATGGCAAACTCTAATTGATTTTTGTCACCTAACTGAAAGTAGGGATGGAAACCCATAGAAAAAGGTAATGGAGTCGATGACAAATTTTGATACTGTTGCTTAATCTCTAAAGTATTGCCTTGCAGTTCGTAGGTAAAAACTAGCTGAAAATCAAAAGGATAAACAGCTTTTGTTTGCTCGTTGCTGTTGAGAACTATAGTTAGGCTAGCTTGATCGTGGGTTACTTGGTCAGTCACTTGCCAAGGTAAATCACGGGCAAAGCCATGCTGTTTCAGGGAATAATTTTTACCATCTACGGTGTAAGTATTATCAGGCAAGTTACCGCAGATAGGAAACAAAATCGGAATTCCACCCCTAACACTTAAATCAGGATTGGCAAACCTTTCCGCATCTAAATAAAGGATTTCTTCTCCTTGAATGCGCCAACGGGTAATAATCCCGCCCCGTTCTGGCACAACTTCCAGTTGGGAACCTGCGCTTTCATCAGAAAGAATATAGGTTTTGTATTGCTGCTGTTGAATCGCTATAGAAAACACAATATTTACTCCTCATTGCTAATTGGGCATGGGGCATGGGGCATGGGGCATAGGGCATTGATTTCCTCCTTTTCCCCAGTCCCAAGTCCCCAGTCCCTTGTCCCCAATCCCCAACTTACTCGTCTTCTGCAAACACAAAGCGATATAACTCGCTAGGATCTGGTTCGGGGCTACTTTCGGCGAATTTCACCGCATCGTCGATGACACCCTGAATTTTGCGATCGATGCCTTTGAGTTCTTCTTGATCTGACAAATTGTGTTCAACTAAATAAGCTGCTAGCTTCTTAATTGGATCGCGGGCAAACCAGAATTCTTTCTCAGCTTTGCTGCGTAGTTCGTCTGGATCTGCTAGGGAGTGACCGCGGAAACGGTAAGTTAATGCTTCAATTACAGTCGGGCCTTCTCCAGCACGGGCACGGGCGACAGCTTCTTGGGCAACAGCACGCACAGCTAGCACATCCATACCATCTACTTCTACACCCGCCATGTTAAAGGCACTAGCTTTTTTGTAAATTTCTGGGTCAGAAGTAGCGCGATCGTGAGCCATACCAATTGCCCACTTGTTATTTTCGATCACAAATAGAATTGGCAGTTTCCATAAAGCTGCCATATTGAGGGTTTCAAAGAACTGACCGTTATTAGCAGCACCATCGCCAAAAAAGCAAGCTGTAACTTGGTCAGCACTTTGATCGCCTAATACCTCGCGGCGGTATTTGCTTTGAAAAGCTGCACCAGCTGCTACAGGGATACCTTCAGCCACGAAAGCATAACCACCTAGTAAGCGATGTTCTGCAGAGAACATATGCATGGAACCACCACGGCCTTTGCTACAACCTGTGGATTTGCCAAATAACTCTGCCATGACTTCTCTGGCTGGAACTCCCGCACTTAAAGCGTGGACGTGATCGCGGTAGGTACTGGAAACATAATCTTCTCCAGGTCGCATCGCCCCTTGAATCACGCCAGTGGAAACGGCTTCTTGACCGTTGTACAAATGGACAAAACCAAACATTTTGCCTCTATAGTACATTTCGGCGCATTTGTCTTCAAAAAAGCGCCCTAAGACCATGTCCTCATATAACCGCAAGCCTTCTTCTTTGGTTATCTTGACATTAGCGGCATTAAAGGTGGGTAACGTGCGTTCTTGAACCATTATTTGTATAGTATCCCTGTCGCGTCAAACTGCAATTTACGATTTTTAACTGAGTCAACAATCAAAATTTTTGTACCAAAAATCACATTTGTAAATGAGTGATTTTTGATTTTTAATTTTTGATTTTCAATTTTATGGCCCATTTACTAGGCGGCTATTACCATCAAAGCAAAAGCCGTACTAAGAGTTAAATCCACACCCCTTTATAGGCTATCAATCAGGATAGCTTGCTTTCTGCATATCCATTAACAATTTGGCAAAAATCAAGCTGTTAAATCCTGCTCTAGCTAAATACTTAGTTAGATAATTGTAATTCAGGTCTAGGAATGATATGATTTCTTTCTCTAGCTATCAATAGGGAAATCTACCAAGCGGTGATTTTATTGCCGTACTATTTTTAGATGTA
This sequence comes from Tolypothrix sp. PCC 7601, assembly GCF_025677855.1. Taxonomy (NCBI): domain Bacteria; kingdom Bacillati; phylum Cyanobacteriota; class Cyanophyceae; order Nostocales; family Tolypothrichaceae; genus Tolypothrix; species Tolypothrix sp. PCC 7601. Next base: position 8,107,533 of record NZ_CP064879.1, on the reverse strand, counting down.
GTTAGTGAGAAATTCTTAAAAAAATCTAACACTAACTCACGTGAACACAAAACAAGATCCTTGTCTACCTTCAAGGCAAGTTTCAGTCAGCAACAGCTTTGTTGTAGTGGACATTTGGTAGCTGCTAAAAATTAACACGTCTGTGTTGACAGATTATCATCAGCAATGTTATCTGAGTTAATTTAAGGTTTCTAGACCCTAAATATACCTCAAGATACAAGACAGCAATAGTCAAAATTTGAGAAGTCAATTATAAATATAGCGGTTGTCTTTATGGTGCCAACCGTAAAATTGGGGTAAGTTAGCATCGCTATGATTGCTGACTCCTGCTTGATACTCATCTACAAGTATGAGTATATAAGTATTGATACATCTACCATATAAGTAGGATATATCAAGCTAGCTTGTTTTACTAAGAAAATAATTACTAGAATACACGGAGATTAAAGTGTTTTAAAAAATACAATTATTGTACTAATTAGAAAAGCGGAATTTGTAGTTTATAGTATCCAAGGCTCATAGCCTCTGGTAAAAAATCAAAATACTAAGAATTAAAACAAAAAGCTGACCCTTTCTAGGCGAAGGCAAAATATAGGTACTAGAATATGACTCAAATTTCGGGAGGATACAAAACAAGTTGTTGCAATATACACTTGTGGTGTAAAGTCAACACGGTGTTATTATGGCACGGTTTTACATGCCTGGGACGCTTTAAGTGAATTATGTTGATCGCGGTGCAGGGGAAGTAGGCTGTGCGAATTCCGCTAGATTACTACCGAATTTTAGGACTACCGTTAGCGGCAAGTGAAGAACAATTGCGGCAAGCATATAGCGATCGCATTGTACAGTTGCCGCGACGAGAGTATTCTCAAGCAGCAATTTCTTCGCGCAAACAACTTATAGAAGAAGCTTACGTGGTTTTATCAGATCCCAAAGAACGTAGCAGTTACGATCAGCTGTATCTTGCCCATGCTTATGACCCTGATGGTAATGCTTCTACGTCCGTAGCAGTTGAAAACCGCTCCGGACAAACAAATGGTGCAATTGACAACCAAAGTCTAAGTATTGAAATTTCTCAGGAGGAGTTAGTTGGTGCTTTACTAATTTTGCAGGACTTAGGCGAGTACGAAATAGTACTGAAATTAGGAAAGCCATATTTAGTCCATAAAAATAATGGGGGAGAAGGCAAAACAGCCAATAATTTAGCCGACGCAGAAGCCAGAGAAAGCGATCGCCCTGATGTGGTACTCACCATTGCTTTAGCCTGCTTAGAATTGGGGCGGGAGCAATGGCAGCAAGGCCATTACGAAAACGCCGCCAATTCTTTAGAAACTGGTCTGGAAGTTTTATCTCGCGAAGAGTTATTTCCCACCGTCCAGGCGGAAATTCAAGCAGATCTTTATAAATTGCGACCATATCGGATTCTGGAATTACTAGCATTACCAGAAACCAACGTCGCTGAACGTCGCCAAGGTCTGGAATTATTGCAAAACATCCTAGACGATCGCGGTGGCATTGATGGCAATAGTAATGATGAATCAGGTCTGAACATTGATGACTTTTTGCGATTTATCCAGCAGTTACGTAACCACTTAACCGTCGCAGAACAGCACAAGTTATTTGAAGCAGAAAGCAAACGTCCTTCTGCTGTTGCTACCTATTTGGCTGTTTATGCCTTGATAGCACGGGGTTTTGTGCAACGTCAACCAGCATTGATTCGCCAAGCCAAGCAAATGCTGATGCGTTTGGGTAAGCGCCAAGATGTGCATTTAGAACAATCACTCTGTGCGCTGTTACTTGGGCAAACTGAAGAAGCCACCCGCGTTTTAGAACTCAGCCAAGAATACGAGGCTTTAGCTTTTATTCGCGAAAAATCTCAAGATTCTCCAGATTTGTTACCTGGGTTGTGTCTCTACGGAGAACAGTGGTTACAACATGAAGTGTTTCCCCACTTCCGAGATTTAAACAAGCAGACAGCTTCTTTAAAGAGTTACTTTGCTCAACCACAGGTACAAGCCTATTTAGAAGTTCTGCCCTCGGATGCGGAAACAACTGATGAGTCGGCTGTAATTAACCGTCAACCTTTATCGCCACCACCAAATAACAATACCCAGAACCGTAACAACAGTCCTGGGAGTTCTCGACAATTCCGTCATAGCAGACCTCCTGACCCAGATTTACCAGAAACCCCTAGATGGAGATCATCTACCCCCATATCTGGTAGCTATCGCACACCCGATGCGCCAGCAACGCAGTTTTCATCTGGCGAACGCACAGCTAAAGAACCCCAGCAAAACTTAAATGGTGCTGCTAGAGTTTCCCCACCAGAGCAAACTTCTGGGCGCAGGCGGCGCAAGCCAACTCAAAATACTAACCGAGAACGTGCATTAGAACCACGACAACGTTATCCGCAAAGACGGCGTAATTTTGCCAACTCCCTAGAAGGTAAAACCCGCCTTGTATGGACTGTGCTGGTTTCTTTGATTGTCATAGTTGTTTTTTGGTTGATCGTTTCCACAACCTTTGGATTTGTCAGAAGTCTGTTTCATCCGTCGCCAAGGTTAGAAGGCGAACAATTATCAATAGAAATTAATCAACCTATTATCCAGATTCCTGACCCCAACAGCAAACCACAATCGCCAGACGGGCCTTTAACAACTACGACAGCCGAGGAAATCATTGGGAGTTGGTTATCTACCAAAGCTGCGGCTTTAGGGCCAAATCATGAGGTTGATAATTTACAACAAATTCTTACTGGTTCATCTTTATTGCAATGGCGCTCAATTGCCCTGCAAGATAAATCTGAGAATCGTTATCGGAAATACGAGCATAGCCACAAGGTAGAATCTGTAGAGAAAATTGATAACGATAGCGATCGCACAGCCGTGGAAGCTACAGTCAAGGAAATCACTCAGTTCTATCAACATGGTCAACTGAAGAAGGCTTCTGACGAAACTTTGCGTGTTAAATATAACTTGGTTCGTCAAGAAGGTATTTGGCGCATCCAAAGTATGTCAGTTATCAATAAAATCACTCTGAACTTTTAAGCTGTTGAATGTTGAAGTTGTATGTTCCCTATAAGTAGAAATTTTCTGGAGTAGGCTGTAAAGCCCACTCTGGCTACACAAATTAAAAGTACTTTAACTAAACAGAGGCACTTAGGCTAAAGATTTCAGCACTCAGCACTCTTTCTAGATATGTCGTAGGGACACCAGTATTACTGGTGTCCCTACAAAGTTTTTTAGTGCCAATTTTAATGTCATGAAATCTTGATATTACCGTTGATTAGCCTTCAGCCCGATCGGCTTAATGTTATGAAATCATGACATTATGATCCCCAAAGGGCTTATAGATTCGTCAAATAGCCGAAAAAGCGTCTTCAGACCCCTTGATCCCAACCCAGGGTTATTGCTTAATATTTATTCAACAACTCCACTTGATCCCAAAAAGATGCTGATCTTGGCATGAGAAGGAATTGAAAGGGAGTGACTCTCAATTTAATAACCATTTAACAAACTACAACACTGGGCAATACCAGAAGTCAGGAATAAGAAATTCATCTGGAGTTGGATGAAATGTTACTCAGCATTCTGTAACCCGGAGAAATCATTTACCTTTCAAACTACTGGAGGCCAAATTAATGGCAAAAGAACGCCCGCCGCTAGAGGAGATGACATTGCGGCAATTACGCAAAGTAGCGAGTGAATATGGCATTTCTCGCTATAGCCGGATGCGTAAATCACAATTACTGGCATCGATTCAGGAAGTTCAGCGCAGCAAGTTTTCACTTAGTCCATCTCGTTCACTGGAGGCACAGGAAACCGTGGAAGCAGCAAAATTCGAGTTAGGTCAAGAAGATCGCAATGGTGGTTTGCTCATTGATGTTGATGAGGAACTAGGAGATCTACCTGCTGGTTACGGTGAAAGCCGGATTGTACTTTTACCACGCGATCCCCAGTGGGCTTACACCTACTGGGATGTTCCCAATGAGCATAAAGAAGAACTACGGAGACAAGGGGGACAACAGTTAGCGCTGCGGATTTATGATGTTACCGACATCAACATTGATTTCCAAAGTCCCCACAGCTTGCAAGAATATCCTGCTGATGAATTGGCTAGAGAATGGTATCTACCAATTCCTGTGAGCGATCGCGACTATGTAATTGATATTGGCTATCGTGCTGTTGACGGACGCTGGTTAGTTCTAGCACGTTCTGCACGTGTACATATTCCTCCTGTCTATCCTTCAGACTGGATTGAGGATGTATTCGTCACCGTCAACTTTGAAGAAGACTTGCGTGGTAAGACTGTTTACGAATTGGTTCCCCCAGCCAAGAAAATTGCTACCACAGCTTATGCTAACGGTAACCCCATTTACGACCAAATCTTTGGTATGGCGGAATCTGCTGAAGCACAACGGGTTGCAGGTTCTCTGTTTGGTTCCATGCAGCACGTACCTGGCTCTGTAACACCAGAACAGGCTATCAGCTCCTACATTTTCCCATCTGGTGTAGGTATGTGGGCAGTTCCCACCACCTCTGGTTTAAATATGTCTGGTGTAGGAATGTCTGGCGTTGGCTTCTCCGCCTCTGCTGTACCAGTACGTCCTCGCAAGTTCTGGTTAATTGCTGATGCTGAATTAATTGTCTATGGTGCAACTGAACCAGATGCTACCGTTACAATTGGCGGTCGTCCAATTAAGCTGAATCCAGATGGTACATTCCGCTTCCAAATGTCCTTCCAAGATGGTTTAATCGACTATCCTATCTTGGCTGTTGCTGCTGATGGCGAGCAAACCCGCTCAATTCACATGAAGTTTAATCGTGAAACCCCATCCCGCAATACCAATACTAAAGACGAAGCCGTTTTAGAATGGCTGTCTTAATAGGAAATTTTGCATCGACTCCAGATTGAATAAATTTTTACCCGCTATAGTAATTCTGTAGCGGGTTTTTTGTGTCAATGGGATTGGGGATTGGGGAACTCGGGGCCCCCTCTGGGGATAAGGGGTAATGGGGATTGGGTAATTAGTAATGGGTAATTAGTAATGGGTAATTGGTAATTGGTCATGAAAAACACTAAATACCAAACACCGAACACCAAAAACCGAACACCAACTAACAAATGAAAAAATTATTTTTATTATCTATTTTTGTAATCGCACTCAATCTATTATCTGGCTGTAGAGATAATACATCCAATGCAGCTCAAGAATCAGCGAAAATTGCTTGCATTGGCAAAAATGCTAATTTTAGTATTGAGTTCTTCAAAGCTAATAATCTAGGGAAAAAATTTGATAGAGGGATCAATCATGTGGTTGTGTTTAACCCCCGCTCAGAAAAATTAGATTTTAAGGTAAATGTTGGACTTGCTCATAAACTTTACGCCAAAAATAGTCAAGGAAAATTGCGTAAGGAATATGTGCCAAAAATCTTTCGGGAAATCATTGCTGATGAAAATTCTAAATTAAACGGACAAACTCCCATAGCAGCAATTAATGCTGATTATATAGGCACTGATAACAAACCCCAAGGTTTAAATATTTCTCGCGGATTTGAGTATTCTGGAGACTTTAAAAATAAACGTTCTTCTTTTGGTGTATCTGGAGGTAACCCAAAAAATAGAAAAGCCACTATCCAGGCTGGTAGAAGAAAAGAGGAAATTCTTAATTACAACTTGGTAGGAGGTAATGGGAGATTTTATCGGGACGGAAAGTTTAAAGATATTTGTAATGATTTGGGAGAGTTTGCTTGTAAACAGGCGACGAATCGCTCTTTAGCTGCTATTACCGATAAAGGATATGTAATTTTGTTAGTGAATGATGCAAAAGCTAATTCTAATATTGAATTTTCTCAAAATAATCAAGAATTATTACCCGAGAATTTTGATGATGTTTTAGCAGGCATTGCCAGTAATAATTGTTTAGGTAAAATTCAAGAAGGAATATTATTTGATGGTGGGATGTCTCCCGGATTATTTTATAATAATAAAATATATGTAGAAAATGCAGGGCCGATTGGTTCAGTGTTTTTAATATATAAAAAATAAAATATTTACAGATAATGCTAAAGGTCTAGAAATCCGATTTTATTTCTGCAAAAATTTTATCAATTTAGCGTGCGTTATACCAATTCTAGAAAAAAATGATACAGATGCGTAGGTTGGGTTGAACGAAGTGAAACCCAACTATTACAAGACTTTGGAGTGTTGGGTTTCGTTCCTCAACCCAACCTACATCCACATCATATTTTTTGTGAAATGGTATTAGGCGTAGCTGTAAAGCAGGAAAAGCTAGCTTTGACAATGATGCGTTACGCTATCGCTAACGCATCCTACGTGAACGGATATTCTATTTTAGAAGGCTTATTTAACATCAGCGAAAGGTTTCTGCAATATGCCAATTGTGAATCAGCTAATTGAAATTCCAACCCAAGCAGGAATTAATATTCATAACATTACGCCCCAGATTCAGGATTGTATTGCTTCTACATCGATTCAAAATGGACAGGCTTTAATATTTTCTCGCCACACAACAACGGCCTTAGCTATTAACGAAAATGAAGAAAGACTGTTAGAAGATATCAAAGGATTCTTGCGGAAATTAGCACCAGAATCTGACCGATATTTACATAATGATTTGCATTTAAGAGTTGTCCCAGAAGATGAACCAATGAATGCTCATTCTCATTTGATGGCAATGATGCTCAGTACTAGTGAAGTAATTCCGATTGTGGATGGAAAATTAGCTTTAGGAACTTGGCAATCAGTTTTATTTTTTGAATTAGATGGCCCGCGACAAAGAACAGTTTTTGTACAAATTTCTGGAGAGTAAATAAAGATAATACAAATTCAAAATTAACATTGCCATACATAAAAATTTGGCAGTTCCAAAATCTAAAATCCCAAATTGGTATAATCTCGAATCCCCGGCTGACAGCAAGGTACAATAGGTTTGTTTGCAAACTCTTCTAGTCCAATATCCCTGAACAATTTTTGCCAATCTGTGAGTAAGATTTGTGTTTGTGGTTGGCGACGGCGCATTTGGGCTAATAAAGTTATAGCGTCGTACCAAATGCCATTTTCGGCATAGAAAATAACTCGATTGCGTTCAGTTGATTGCTGTGGGGGAAGACTATTGCTCAATTTAACTCGTTGAATCCAGCCGTTGACATTGACAGCTTGCGCTTCGCGATCGCAATTCATATTCAGGGTTAAATACCAATGGTAGTTTTTACCTGGTTCTAATTTTACTGTCGATGGGAGAGTGAGAGCGATCGCTCCTGGTGTGTCGGTAACTTTGAAAGTTCCTTGATAAGTTTGCTGATAATTTCTCGGATCTGGATCGGTTTCGTCCCAGATTTCTAATTCACCAACCTTGATATCTTGCGGTTGATAAGGAACATAAAACCAAAGAGTGGGAGAAGCTTCCAGGGTTAATCCCCAAACATGGCTGATTCCTGGCTCTGATTCTACAGCCGGAACTAAAGCCATCAGCCGTTCTTTAATTTCCAGCGCTGAACAAATATATCCGTCACGAGTTCCGCCGCCTTTGCGATTACCTGGTGCGCCGCGTGGTGACAGTGGCGGGCGCTTAAACTTCACTGGGGAAGCAGTTGCGGGTTTGGGTTGGGACTGCTGTGAGGAATTTTGCTTAATCGGGGATGTAGTCGAAGCAAGGATTTGTTGGCGATGTTGAAAAGGTTGGGCTTTTCCTTTACTCGCACCAAAACCAATGAAAGCTAAGGCTAATGCCAAAGCTAGTCCCATTTTCCAGCGATAAAACTTCATACTTTATACTTCATCCTTCATCCTTCATCCTTTTCCCTATTACCGTCTTAGTTGTAATTATGTAGCTAATCACCAAAGCAATTACTGAAGGAACTAAGGGCGCACAAATGCCGATACTGAACAAAGACAAGCAGAGGCTACCAAGAATAATCATGGCTGAGGCGATCGCAATCCGCCGATAAACCAGCCCATGAAATACCCAGACGCATAAACCCCCCGTAAGTGCCCAACTCCCAATCCAAACTGCATCTAAGGTTTGGGGCCAAAACTGTAGTAAGGGGCGTTCTTGTTTGGCGATACTCAGCATTTGACTCACCATTTGGGCGTGAATCACTACACCAGGCATTTTCTTGTCAATTTCGTTACTAAAGGGAGTAGAAAAGCGATCGCCTACTGATTGAGCGACAACGCCAATCAACACAATCCTGTTTTTCACCCACTGGGGTTTAAAATCATTTTGGAGAACTTCTGTGAGCGTGACTTCCCTAGCGACTTTTGTGAAAGAACGATAACTGAGCAAGACTTGATGACCGCGAGGGTCAATGTTGTGATAAAAACCTGTATGCTTTTCTAATGGTTGAAAAACGGTAGAGCCAAGCTGTAAATTGCCATCTGATGTTGCTTCTGGTTGAATACCTTCAGCATCGAGGTAACGTAAGGCTAATTCCGCACTGAAAGCATAAGGGACTTGGCAAACTGAATCGCCTGGATTTAAATGCAACAAATAACGGCGCACTGTTCCATCTGGTTCAACTGCGATATCGCTAAAGCCGACATTCTCAGGGGGACTAGCTGGGGGTGAAGCAACTCCAAATTTGTTGGCTTTGGCTTCTGGATGGCTGACTTCGCAGATTGTTACCAAGTTTGAGTTTTTTTTGATATGTGCAGCTAGCTCGCGATATCCTGGTTCTACAGGAAAATCGCGGTAGATATCCAAGCCAATGGCTCTAGGTTGATGCGCCTGAAGTTTTTCGAGAGTTTGTAAAATGACGCGATCGCTCAGGGGATATTGTCGCTGCTGTTGAATATCTTGTTCTGTAACTTTTACAATCAGTAGACGCTCATCAATACCGCGATCGCTTTGTAAGCGTGTCATCTGGTCAAAAGCCCACAATTCCACAGGCTGAAGTCCCCCAACAAAACGTACTGCCATCACTAAACCAGTAGCTACCAAGCTTTTCACCAAGATATTTGGCAAATGCTGCCAGTCAAGCCCAAAGCGATGCTGACGCTTTTTCGGGCGTAAATCCTGCCAAGTCGGCGGCACCTCAGCCGGATTTTGATAAATCATTGGTAACCAAGTAGCCCCAGGTAACTCCGTAAATTCCTCTAGTCGTTCCTGGGCATGGCGTACAGCACTATATAAAGGTTGTCCGCCAGCATATTCTCGCAGAAATTCCTTGAGAAACGATTGCGCGACGACATCGGGGACAATCTCCTGCATGACAATAATAATCGGGACGTGCAAATCAGCTAACTGCTGGGCTAATCCCAATCCTTCACAAGAATTAAAAATGGCGATTTTTAAGCCTTTTTGCACTGCTTCTCGCAAAGCGTGTTTAAATTGGTCAGTTTCAATACTTTCTCTAGCGCTGAGACTAATTCGCCCCCTTTGTTCTATCGTTTGGCTATGCCCAGCAAAAAAGAAGATATCCCAGCCTTGGGGATTTCGTAGCTGGGCGATTAAATCTCGCGCTTGGGGTTGATGGTAAAAAACTGACTCTGTTTCCTGGAGATTGTCAATTGCTTGACGATCCGCAGCTAAATCTAGGTTTTGATTATCCCCGAAAATCGCCAACAACCGCACGCGATCGCTTTGAGTTTGATGTTTGGCAATTTCCCAAGATTCATATTCTACCGGACTGTAGCTCACCCCCACATTGGGATAACTTGATAGCAAATCCCAGCTATGCCAAGGTAGTTTCCAGAGGATCGGATCTCTAGCTTTGATAGCTAACCGCAGCGTATCAGCCTGAGTAGCGAGTTCCTTGCTTAACCTTTCGCGGATTTTTTGCCACCCCAGTTCCCCAGAAGGTTGCAGCCATTCGTTCAGGTTAGCTTCCACCTGTCGCATTCTTTGCCAGCAGTCGTCAGTAATCTCCCTAGTAGCGCGATTTGTTGGTAAACTTGACTCAATTTCCCACCCATCATTGCGAGCAATCGCGCTGAGACTACGAAAGGACTGTTGCCATAAAAAATACAAGCCTTCAATATCTGTATTAGCGCCAAGTCTACCTTCAATTTCCCCTACAGGCAAACCGCCATCTTCTCTCAGTTCTAGGGATACTTCAAACCCTTGGTGAAAGTTTCCTCTGCCAATTTTTAGAACTGCTACCCTGGGCATGGTTACTTACCGATTAATTGTTGCTCGCGCAAAGAAGAATATAAGTCAATAAAGTTCAGAGAAGATCACTTGTGGAAACAGCTAGATCAATTGGGGGATTCTCCCCCAAACCCCCGATTGGGTGACGGTTGCGTCCCCCAAACCCCCTCCAAAATGATTGTTTTGTTGTCAATTTATTTTTTAAGGGACTTCCAGAAAATAAATTATCCAATATACTCCAAGAATATTTTCTTTCTGCCCCCTGCTCCCTGCTCCCTGCTCCCCTGCTTCTTTTGACCTTTCCCCATCGATTTTTTGGCGGTTCGTTACCCTACAAAATTCTCACACACCCTAACCTCATTCAATGTTACTTGTACCTGAAATTGCGTTCCTGGTGGTGGGCTAAAGCCTAATTGGAGAACTTTATCTTTCCCTTCACCTTGTTCGTCACTTCTTGTTTGGGCTTGCAAGCGAGTTTCTCCACCGGAAATCACACTTAACATGAGATTTGGTGGTAGCTTGTGTTGCTGGCTAATCGGTTGCACTTGTAGCCGTACGCCGATTTTCTCCTCAGTTTTCGGTCGGATGGTGATAATTAGCGCGACTTTGCAATCTCCTAGCTGCATTCCCAAATCAATTAGCCTGGCTCTACTAATACCAGCTTGGGGATGATGGGGAGCGATTTTACCTAAACTTAAAGCAGCTTCCCAACGGGTTTCCTCATCATTGGCAGTATGTAACAATTCTATCAACGCTGCGATCGCTTCGGGATGACCAATGCCGATTTGTCCTAACACCCCGGCGGCTTGACAGCGTTCTTTCTCTGGGCGATTGGATTTAATCAGGCGGATGACGGGTGCGATCGCTTCCGCAGAAACGCTCATTTCTGCACTCCGCACTGCACCTAACTCTGGTTGTGTTAAAAGCGCATCAACTGCTTGCCAGATTTCCGTAATTATGCTGTCTGCTTGCTGTAACCACTGGCGCAAGTTAACTGTTGCTGAATTTGCTGTTGGGGTTGTAGCTAATTTTAGGCGTTGCTGGTATAGTTTTTGCCGCGACTGCTCGTCTACAATTAACGCTGCCCACTGTTCAAAAGGCACTGCTAGTCTGGGGGAATATATGGAAGGATTGCTTAACTGGGTGAAGAACTCCTCAGCTACTTGTGTTGATAACTGCGATGGTGCGGCTTGGGGGATAACATCTGACTGGGGAAGGAGTAGCATTTGGGTGATATCTTCCGCCAAAGCTTCCTGATGAATATAGTAAGTGCGATCGCTCTCATCATATATCCCCTGACTCTTGAGTTTTTGATAGCTTACATATCCCCATAATCGCAGCCAAGATTGTTCAGGATTGCCTAAATTAATTTGCACGGCGAGGTAATAATCTTTGCGCCAGCTAGGAATATCAACCCACTCGCAAGGAACAGCAAATTCTCCTAAATCGCTGGTGTCGCTAGGAATTAAAACTAAGCGGATTTCTCCTAAATCAATGGGAGTCCCATTGACAAATTCCCAGAGAGAATCCCACTTTGTAGGAGAAAAAATACTGTTTTTATTGTTAGCTTGGGGGTTGTCTTCTGCTAACCAAGCCTCCAGCCAGGGAATAAAAGTTTTTACGCACAAATAATTGAGATATGCTTGACAGCAAGCAGCAGCATTAGCGTGAGATTGGGATTGCTGCCAAGCTGCTTGTTGCAGCTCTTGTGATAAAGTCAACCAGAGATGGTTAGGATATGTAGTGACAAGTTTTCGCAAATTTAGCATATTCTCTCCTTAATTTCTCTGGATTTCTTGGTAGAGCAAGTTGGTTGACAGCCAATCCTCAATAATTTCCCCGATTTGTTGAGTTTCTGTCTCTAGGGAAAGTCCAAAGCTGGTATCAATCCACAGGAGAAACAAACGCTGTAATTGCTGCTTGGCTGCGGCGAGCAGTTGGTCGGCATGAGAGTGAGATGTGATAATTTCAATATTATTTATGTCTTGTTTTTGAGCATATCTGAGTAACAAAATTTCTTGCTGCGGTGCTGCTAATTGCTCAAAAGACTTTAATAATCCTGATTGAATCAGATTTTGATAATAGCTTTTTAACCAAGATTTGATATAGTTAATTTGCCATTGCTGGAGTAAATTTAAAAAGCTCTTTTCTAATTGATTGTAAGCTAAAGTTAACTTCTCTTGTACTTCTGCTGGAGTAATTACTTTATCTTGGCTCAGAGTTTGAGTTAATTCACTAATATTTAGTTTTTGACCGTAACTAAGCTTCAGAATATGTTGTAATTCGGCATCTAAATCAGCAATTGCTGCCATTAATTGCGTTTCAATGGGATTAACTCGTTGCAGACGAGCAAATTTTTCCGTTAAAAAGGTTTTAATATAATCTGTAGGGTGAAATTGTTCGCTGGTTAACTGCTGAAATTTTTCGATTAATGGCGTTTCCACATATTTAGAAATGTAGCGGGAAATCGTTCCCTGATGCACGCTCATCTTACTCGCAAACTGTTCTTGAGTTAACAGCGCCAAGGGATGAGGATAACACAAAGCCATGACAGCTTGGCGGTAAGATTTAGGAATTTGGCTGCGAGTTTTATCGAGGTTTTGCTCAATAATTTCCAGTTCGCTTGTTAAAGCCAAATCTACTGCTGGTAAAGATAAGCTCTGTTCTTCATCCTGTTCTATTGCTTCCCCAGAATCAGCCGGTTCGTTACTATGAGCATCGTAAGGAACTTCAATAATTTGATCGGATTGCTGTAAAGCATCAATACATAAATTCATCCATTTTTGGATCATTGCAGGTGCGACATCTGCACCCACAGCTACTTGCAGAGGTGCGCCTGGCTGGAATCTTTGCGAGTTGTAATCCTTAGCTGTGGCGACAAAATCAGCAAATTCTGGTTCCGGCCATTTTCCCCTTTCTCGTCTTTGGGGATTGTAGACACGGTTGTTTTTGTAAATCGGAATAAAATATCGCCAAGCAAAAAGATACTGAGAAATTTCCGGTTCTCTTGCTCCCGCGTTGTTGAGTGCGGATCTGAGTCGTTCTTCCGCCTTTTGCAATTTTCTGTGACTATTGATGTCTACATCACACAACAAATGCCATCTCGATTCCCAGTTTACATGGTCGCGGGTGACATTTCGCAGCACCCCTACCATGTAGCTTTTTAGACTTGCTCCACCATAGCCGCTAGTTTGATATTTACTGAGATATTGCCGTAATTTCTCCCGATTACACAGGTGTTCGTTCGTCAGCGCATACAAATTTTCCCCATAAGTAGCGTAAAACGGGAGACGACACCAACTGCGCCAAATTAGATAACAGCGATCGCGATCGAAGTAAGCTAATAAGTGCCAGTGAGCTAACCGCTTTTCGGTTTCCGGTTGAGAATCATCATTGAGAATTTTGACAAAATAATTTGCATAGTCGTTCTCATCCCATTGGGGATGCAACTTAACTAGCTTTGCCATTCTCTCCCGCAAGCGATTTTCAATTAACCGTTTAAAGGGAGGATAACCGTTAGTTGCAGCGAAGTCATACAAAGTCCAGAATTGCTCGCTCATTTCATACTCCCAGAAGACTCCCCCTTGCTCCCCTGCTGTTTTACCATAAATTGCCCATTCAAAATCAAAAATTAGAGCTAAAACCCTTTCATCGGGTTATTGGGATGGCATTTCATTATTTATGCACATCGGAGTTTTTGGGCATTGTATTTCTTTCCCATGTCCAATACCCGAAGCTGTGGGGCGCACAAGAAAGTGCACTCACAAGAGAATGGAGTTTCCTGCCGCTTTCAATAAAATAATTGCAACCTAGTCAGAGTAATATTTTCAGCTATTTCATGGAGTAGAAAAACAGCTATTACATCGGGACAAGTGCATAAATCCAAAAAGCCTATCCCATTAACTTGAGTGAAAGGGTTCAAACCCAACGAGGTAAAGCAAGCAAGCTCAATTCAATGTTGTTCATTACATTGTTAAAGCTGTGGTTAATTACTGTCTCTTTGCTTACTTCTCTATTTGGGAAAAAGACCTCCTTTCAAAAAACTTACATCATTTAAATTAAGGAGAAACATCATGTCTAACTTTGACATTATTCGTGCATGGAAAGATGAAGACTATCGTAATAGCTTGAGTGAAGAACAACGTTCTCAATTACCTGAAAATCCTGCTGGACAGATTCAACTCTCAGATGAGGAAATGGAAGCTGTAGCTGGCGGATATGTCGGTAAATTTAGGCTTCCTCCTGAGTTTTTTGCCGCACCTTCTACCTACTTCCTAACTGGTTGCGACGTTTTTCCTAATGGTTAATTTTTTGGCGTTGCTGATTGATGGGATAATTTTTGTCTCACGCAAAGCCGCAAAGGCGCAAAGAATCGACTTTTAGCTTTTTCCAGAAGTCTGAATTCATCCCGCAAATATGCAATGCCAATTTTTCTAGTGTAATCACACCTTTCTAATCAAGATGGGTGAGCCTTTTTGGTTCACCCTTAAACACTTACTACCTGACTTCATACATCAAGATGCTGTAATGAATAAACAATGGTTTCAAGCTCTGACATTAGATGAACGTATTGCCTTACTAAATATATTTAATTCTCAAGTATCCCAACAGCAAATTAATCGCAAAACAGCACAAGAAAGAATGCAACGCTGGCGGAAACAAAACTTATTTATGAGTGATGCTGATTGGGCGCAGCGTCTAGAATTGGATGGAGTCACTGAGTCAGAATTTCTCAACATTTTAGGTACGCCAATGGAGGCGATAGGCGATCGCGTTTCTCCTCCGGGATGGATGTCACAAATCGAACAAGTATTTACTGAATTTGCTAACTCTGATTCTCATATATTTTTGCCTCCAGAAATTCTCAAAGAAAGCACAACTGGTTTTTTGTATGCCGTCGAGCCACTTATAAAACAAGGCTTTGAGCAACTACATCAAGAATTACAGCAACTAATTCAGCGCCAATCAGAGCTAGCTTTTGATGCTGATACTGTGATGGAGATATTACTAGCAAATGTAACAAAAAAATTGTTGCAGATGCTACACAGAACAATGGTTTTGGAAATCAATGTGGCGCGACTGCAAGGATTATTAAATGGGGATACGCCACAAGAAAGATTTCAAAACTTCATTGCCAATTTAAGACAGCCTTCTCAAGCATTGGCTTTGTTGCAAGAATATCCAGTTCTCACACGCCAAATCAAAATTTGTATTGATCATTGGGTGCTATTCAGTTTAGAGTTCCTGCGCCATCTTTGCGCTGATTGGAGCGATATCTGCAAGCTGTTTAGTCCCGAAAATCAGCCAGGAGTACTGATAGAGTTACAAGGTAGTGCTGGGGATAGCCATCGGGGTGGACGTTCCGTTTTGATTGCTAAATTTAGTTCTGGA
This sequence comes from Tolypothrix sp. PCC 7601, assembly GCF_025677855.1. Lineage (NCBI taxonomy): Bacteria > Bacillati > Cyanobacteriota > Cyanophyceae > Nostocales > Tolypothrichaceae > Tolypothrix > Tolypothrix sp. PCC 7601. The sequence continues at coordinate 8,092,031 of NZ_CP064879.1, read as the reverse complement.
TTGCAGATTGTTTATAAACCGAGAACCCTAGCTGTTGATGTGCATTTCCAAGAATTACTCACCTGGCTCAACGATCGCGGTACTCATCCACCATTTCAAACTCTCAAGATTCTACAACGTGATGATTATGGTTGGGTGGAATTCGTTAGTGCGGCTGGATGCAACACAAAAGCCGAAATTGAGCGTTTTTATGAACGTCAGGGTGGCTACTTAGCTTTACTCTACGCCTTGCAAGCAACTGATTTTCACAGTGAGAACTTAATCGCCGCAGGTGAGCATCCTATTTTAATTGACTTGGAAGCTTTGTTTCATCCTTGCTTTGAGCGAGTGGAACTTGTCAAATCAGATTTACTGGCTTACAAAAAGATGGCTTTCTCAGTTTTGAGCATTGGATTATTGCCACAGCGAATTTATGGTAATGCTGAGTATGAAGGCGTTGATTTAAGTGGTTTGGGATCTGCACAAGGTCAACTCACACCCTATCACGCTCTATATTTGGCAGGACAGGGAACTGATGAAATGTCTCTGAAACGCAAGCGGTTAGAAATGCCAGAAAACCAAAATCGACCGACTTGCAATGGTGAAGAAATTAATGTATTGGATTATACAGATTCTCTAATTACAGGATTTACTAATATATATCGATTACTTTTAAATCATCGAGACGATTTATTGGCAGAAAATGGTATTTTAGCTCGTTTTAGTCAGGATTATGTGCGGGCGATTATTCGTTCTACTTATATCTATAGTTTACTATTAACTGAAGGTTTTCATCCCGATGTTTTGCGTAATGCTTTAGATCGCGATCGCCATTTTGATCGTCTCTGGCTAGAAGTTGTCCAAAAACCCCATTTGGCTCAAGTAATTACTGCTGAACGCAATGATTTATGGCAAGGTGATATTCCCCTATTCACAACTCGTCCTAATTCACGGGATTTGTGGACTAGTTCTGGAGAGCGAATTGCCGATTTTTTTGCTGAATCAAGTATGGCTTCAGTTCAACGTCGTTTTCAGCAACTTGATGAAGCTGATTTAACACAACAACTGTGGTTTATTCGGGCTTCTCTGACTACATTGGTAACGGCAAAACAGCAAAGACAATCGCCCAGTTACTCTGTCACGGAAGTGCATCATTCTGCCAGTCGGGAGGAATTACTAGTAGCAGCACAGGCAGTAGGCGATCGCTTAGAAGCGTTAGCATTATCTAGCGAACAGGATGCTAATTGGATTGGTTTGCAGCTTACACCCCAAGAAACATGGTTGCTGACTCCACTAAATATGGATCTGTATAACGGATTATCAGGAGTAGCATTATTTCTGGCTTATCTGAGTGCTGTTACTGGCGAGGAACGCTATAGAAATTTAGCTAAATCTGCATTAAATACAATTCTCCGCCAAGTAGATAACAACCGATCTCATGTCACATCCATTGGTTTTTTTGAGGGTTGGGGAGGAATTATCTATACTCTCTCTCATATCAGTATGCTGTGGAATCAACCAACGCTGCTGAAAGAGGCACAAGAGATTGTTAAACATCTACCTGAGCTAATTGAAAAAGACGAACAATTCGATATTATTAGCGGTGCAGCTGGGTGCATAGGTGGTTTAATTGCTCTGTATCGCTGTGCGCCATGCGATCGCACATTAGCTGCTGCCATTCAATGTGGCGATCGTCTCATCGCCTGCGCGCAACCCATGCAGCAAGGTATTGCTTGGAGTACGAAGATATTAGATACAGCACCGTTAGCAGGGTTTTCTCACGGTGTAGCAGGGATAGCTTGGGCGCTGTTAGAGTTGGCATCTTTGACAGGTGAGCAGCGTTTTTACACAACTGCTTTAGCTGCTATTGAGTATGAGCGTAGCCTGTTTGTGGCGGAAGTTGGCAACTGGCTAGACTTACGCAATTTTACTGCTCAATTAATGCAAAAATATGACAGCAAACATAGCTGTATGACAGCATGGTGTCACGGTGCGCCAGGAATTGGGCTGGCTCGCTTGCGCTCTCTTCCACACCTGAGCGATCGCCAAATTCGTTCCGAAATTAACACAGCCCTGAAAACCACAATAGCTCAGGGTTTTGGCAGCAATCACTCCCTCTGTCACGGAGATTTAGGTAACCTAGAATTACTATTGCAAGCCAGTCTCACCCTCAACGATCCGCAATGGCAAACTCAAGTTGATCGCTTTGCTACCATGATTCTTGCAAGTATAAACCAACACGGATGGCTTTGTGGCGTACCTTTGGGAGTAGAGACACCAGGACTGATGACAGGACTAGCAGGCATTGGTTATGGATTGCTGCGACTAGCCGCGCCAGAGCTTGTTCCCTCAGTTTTAGTGCTGGAGCCTCCTCAGCTTAACAGCCCAGTGCAGACAAATGAAGAGTATGCGATCGCCTTTGGCGGGCGTTTCGCCATCGCACCTCATAACTGACAATGAAATACCAGCTTGTGAAACAACATAGTGAAGAAGACTGTGGTGCTGCCAGTCTTGCTTCTATTGCCAAATATTATGGTAAAACTTTCACCATTAGCCGCATTCGAGAAACTGTAGGCACTGGGCAACAAGGAACCACATTACTAGGACTGAAACGAGGCGCAGAGAGCCTTGGTTTCAACGCCAGGGCTGTGAAAGCACCTCTAGAAGCCTTCAACGAAAAGATTATACCCCTACCAGCAATTATTCATTGGAAAGGCTATCATTGGGTAATTTTATACGGCAAGCGGGGCAATAAATACGTTGTTGCTGATCCGGCTGTCGGTATCCGCTATCTAGAAAAAAAGTGGCTTCTGGAAGCATGGACAGATGGAGTCATGCTGCTCCTGGAACCAGATGCAGTCCGCTTTTCTGTTCAGGAAGATGAAAAAGAGAAAATTGGTGGTTTTGGACGCTTCCTCAAGCGTTTGTGGCCATATCGCGCTATTCTTGCTCAAACTTTATTACTCAACTCGGTTCTCGGTCTACTGTCTCTCGCTTCGCCCTTTTTGCTGCAAATCCTCACCGATGACGTGCTAGTTCGTGGAGATACCCAACTCCTCACCAGCGTTGCCATTGGGGTGATTGCTATGCGTTTAGTTAGCAGCAGCTTGCGATTAGCGCAATCAAATCTCGTGGCTCACTTTGCCCAACGTCTGCAACTCGGATTAATTTTTGAATTTGGTCGGCAAATTCTCCAGTTACCTTTAAGTTATTACGAATCTCGTCGCAGTGGTGAAATTGTTAGTCGTTTAGAAGATATTCAACAAATTAATCAGTTAATTTCTCAAGCTGTTGTTAGTCTACCTAGCCAACTATTTATCGCTCTAGTTTCTCTAGGTTTCATGCTGTTTTACAGTATCAAACTCACAGTTCTAGCAGGTGCGATCGCGCTTTTAATGACTCTCTCTACAATAGCTTTTTTGCCCACCCTCCAGCAAAAAATTCGCAGTGTTTTGGTATTATCAGCCGAAAATCAAGGGGTTTTAGTCGAAACTTTCAAAGGCGCGATTACCCTCAAAACTACTGCTGCTGCTCCCCAATTCTGGGAAGAATTTCAAGGTAGATTTAGCCGCCTGGCTAACTTTACCTTCCGCACTATTCAAATTAGTATTATCAACGGTATTTTTTCAAATTTAGTTTCCAGCATTGGTAGTATTGCTTTGCTTTGGTTCGGCAGTACTCTGGTGATTAGTCAGGAATTAACTATTGGGATGCTACTAGCATTTAATAGTATGAATGCTAACTTTACCACTTTTATTGAAACTACTATCGACTTTATTGATGAATTCACCCGTGCTAAAACTGCTACCCAACGCCTCACGGAAGTTATTGAAGCTACCCCAGAAACTTTAGATAATTACCAAAAGCCTTGGGTAAAAATTCCCACGAATGCAGATATCACCTGTAGCAACCTCAACTTCCATCATGCAGGTAGAGTTGACTTACTAGAAGATTTCTCTTTGACTATTCCTGGTGGTAAAGTTATTGCCCTCATCGGTAAATCTGGCTGCGGTAAAAGTACCCTAGCAAAATTAATTGCTGGTTTATATCAGCTTCAGTCGGGTAATATTCGCTTTGGAATTTATAATCTGGAAGACCTTTCTTTAGAATGTCTGCGACAACAAGTAGTGCTAGTTCCCCAAGAAGCGCACTTTTGGAGTCGGTCGATCATGGAAAATTTCCGTTTAGGCTCGCCTCACATTACCTTAGAGCAAATTGTCCAAGCTTGCCAAATTTCTGGGGCTGACGAGTTTATCAGCCAACTCCCCGACAAATATCAAACAGTCTTAGGGGAATTTGGGGCTAATCTTTCAGGTGGTCAAAAGCAGAGATTAGCGATCGCTCGTGCTATTGTCAATAATCCCCCAGTCTTGATTTTAGACGAATCGACTGGCGCACTTGACCCCGTCAGTGAAGCCGAAGTCTTAAACCATCTGCTAACCCATCGCCAGCATCAAACCACAATTTTAATTAGCCATCGCCCCAAAGTCATCCAACAAGCCGATTGGATTGTCATGTTAGAGCAAGGAAAACTCAAAATCCAAGGTTCTCCAGAAACCCTCAGCCATCAACCAGGCGAGCATCTAAACTTTCTCGAAAGTCGGCGGGAAAGCTCACTCTTTCAAGGGGTAGGATGAACTGTCACCCGCCGACTTTGGGCATAGGGCATAGGGCATGGGGCATTAGGTAATTGGTAATGGATATTTCTCCCCTACTTCCTCATCCCCCTCACCCAGTCAACAGTTAACAGTCAACAATCCCCATTAAAATGGTTAGCTACTTAAACCCCAACTCTCTACCCCCAGTTGAAAGCAGTGAATTTCTCCCGCCGATTGGTAATTGGGCGAGACTAGGTAGTTTAGTACTTGTTGGTGGTGTAGGAGGAGCGATCGCACTTGCTTCTGTGATTGAATATAAAGTCACGGTTAAAGGCCAAGCCAGCATTCGCCCTGCTGGAGAATTACGGCTTGTACAAGCAGCCACCGAAGGACAAATTACCAACGTTTTTGTTAAAGAAAATCAGGTGGTGAAAAAAGGAGATGTACTAGCCACTATTGATGACTCCCGCCTGCAAACGAAAAAAAGTCAACTGCAAAGCAATATTCAACAAACGCAACTGCAACTACTACAAATTGACGCTCAAATTAAGGCTTTGAATCGCCAAATCAAAGCGGAAACCGAGCGCAAAAACCGGGCGGTGACTTCGGCTCAAGCGGAACTTAATCGTGTGCAACGCAATTATCAAGAAAAGCAAATTACTGTCAAGGCGGAAGTTGCAGAAGTCCAGGCGAACTTAAACAGAGCGCAACAAGAATGGCAGCAAGCACAAATCGAATTACGTTCAGCTCGTGCTAATTTACAATCAACAGAAGCAGCGTTAAAAGCAGCTCAAACAAAACGCGATCGCTATCAAAAGGTAGTTCAAGCTGGAGCTTTATCTCTCAATCAATTAGAAGAAGTGCAGTTAGAAGTTGCTCAACAACAACAAGCTGTTGAGGTGCGACGAGCTAGTATTGAAGCGCAACAGCAAATTATTGCCCAACAAAAACAAGCTGTAGCCGCAGTGCGAGCCAAACTACAACGCGCTCAAGCAACTCTTAACCCCAGTAATGCAGAAATTGTGATCGCTCAAGAAAATATTGCCCAAGAAAGTGCAGCCGGTCAAGCTACTCTCGCCACACTCAACCGCGAATGGGAAGCACTATTCCAACAGCGAATTCAAATGCGAAATCAGCTGCAACAAGATACTAGGGAACTGCAACAAGTGGAAAACGACCTCCACCAAACCAAGATTACAGTTACCGAAGATGGGATAATCTCTGGGCTAAATTTACGCAATCCAGGCCAATCGGTGCGGATGGGCGAAGAAATTGCTCAAATTGTCCCTAGCAATGCTCCCTTAGTAATTAAAGCTGCCGTTGCACCAGAAGATGTGAGTCAGTTAGAAATAGGTCAACAGGTGCAGATGCAAGTTTCTGCCTGTCCCTATCCTGATTACGGTACTCTTAAAGGTGTCGTCAGTCACATTTCTGAAGATACCTTTAAATCCCAAAAGGGTGAGGCTTTGCCCAAGGTTAGCAATTCTTCTTTCTACGAGGTGACTATATTGCCCGATACCTTGTCCTTAGGTAGCAGCAACCATCACTGTACTATTCAGCCGGGAATGGAAGGCAGAGCTGATATTATTTCTCGACGAGAAACAGTCCTGAAATACATGCTGAGGAGAGCTAGGTTAATTACAAACTTGTGAACTTGTAAAGGATTTTTGATTAAAAAGATAATAGCTATAACTTAGTCAGTATAAGCGTTGCATAGAAAGCGGCTGTCCCTCTCCATCCCCTTGTGGGTGAAGAAGGACAGCCGCTTGGGGCATGTGGCATTGATAGTTTCTTCCCCATGCCCTAGCGCTCTTCCAGAAATTAAATTATCCAATTTACTCAGATCATATTTTTCTTTCTCCCCCTGCTCCCTGCCCCTCTACTACTTATGTGTAGCCATATTTTGAAGAATTGGTATTAGTTGGAAGTCCCCTATGCCCAAAAACTCCATCCCCTGGCGATGTTCTGAAGCTCAAGAAGTGTGGGTGGAGTTTTTCATGGGTTAGAAAAACATCTGTGCCAATAGAAGAAGTGCATAAATCAAAAAAAGCTATCCCATTAACTCTAATGTAAGGCTTAACACCCTGAACAACATAACTTCAATTAAATAACGTAGGAGAAAAATAATGTCGGTTCTACCATCCAAATTAGTAGTTGTTAGTTTGATTTCTAGTGCAACTTTATTCGGCACTTTGGCGTTTGGATCTATTGCTAAAGCAGCGCCCACAGTCAACTGTTCTATCCCCAATAATGTTCAATGTACTATTTCCAGTTCTAAAGGAATTAAATCTGTCAAAATTCAGACTCAAGGCCCTGGTGGGCCAGTCTATATAGTCAACGAAAGCTATCAAAATTGCCCACGTTCGGTGAATGTCCATTGGGATTCTGCCTATCAGGCTTCAAACACCGATATTGTCGAATGTCAAAGTGTTTCTGGCGGTGGCCCTGGCCGGACTGGAAAACCGGGCGGTATCAAAACTCATTAAGCTCGACTAAAGTTGCTAGTTACTGAAGTGTCAATCAATTTTGAATTTTAGATTTATTACCCGAAGAAATTCGGGTGCTTATCACTTTTTTAAATTTTGGATTTTGGATTGAAAATTCAAAATCCAAAATTTAAAATCTAAAATTCGTTCAATGACTTCCAGTCGTGGTTAATCCAGAACGATATTCACAGTCTAATTGCAATTCTATCTGCGGATATTTTCTGCTTCGAGCTATCTAGATAATTTCAGCAGATTACACAAAAATTATCTCAAACATGGAGTATAAATATGTCAACTAAATTTTCAATTATTACAGCGTCCATCGCCGCAATACTCGTGTTAAATCATAGTGCGATCGCTAATGCCGCCGAAGCTTACAAAACCACTAAAGGTGAAGTCGTAATCACAGGGTTAACTCCTACCAAACGATACCAAATCAGATATATTAATGAGCAAGGAAAACCAGGATCGCGCCAAGATAAATCAGTCAATAGCTGTGGCGAAATTATAATCGATAAAGCTGCTAATTATCAAACGCTGATTGTCGGGCCAGAAAATATCGCTCCATCTAGCTTAGAAACTAAATCACACGAAAGATGTCAGCCGAAACCAGGAAACTTCAAAAAAAGACAACCTCAGGGTGTCGAACCAGCAAATTTTCCAGGGTCGAATTAATTTCCTGTTGAGCAATTATGTAGTCTGCTTGAGCCTACATCCATTACCCTCAAGCAGTAATTGAAACTTACAGCAAATGCACTATTATCGCGCTATTTTAAAGCAGGTTGGTATTGTGTTGATCGCGATGGGAATGCTCGATCTGATGTATATGGTTTATCGTGTATTCACGGTTGGAAGCAATGCATCAGATCAGAGTTATTCATCCCCTGGTATCTTAATTGTAGTGGCAGGTGTTTATCTCATCAGGGGTAGCTTGCGTACTGCTAATATCGTCAGATGGATCGCTGCATTCGGGATTGCTAGTGGGCTTGGCTCCATCTTGATGCGGTCTTTTTCAACCCCAATCGCACTCTTGACGCTGGAATTTCGCCTCGAACCTAGTGGGTTTTCGATGTGGTATCTCTCTAGAATTGTGGAGACTGCCGTTGCCTATTGGATTTACAGGCAACTGAGTGCTGCACCTGTGATGTCTGTGAGCCGTAACTCCAGTCTTGCTGTCTCTATCCCGAAACAAGCATTCTTTCTTGGGGCAGGATTAACTGTATTAATGCCTATTCTCTTATACATTACAGGAGATGGTTTACTGGGAAGGAAAGCAGTGACTCTAGCCCGTGCAAAATACGGAACAAGCTACAACTATCATGTTACAGCCCTGCGTTGGTCGAGCAAAAATGTATCAGCAAACATCACTGCGTACAACGACAAGGAGATAAAAACCGTTCGAGTAGAATTGAAGTAGGGGAAGAGGAGCGCACGCCATGACAATTACGATCGCAATCCCAAATAAAGATGATATAGATATCCTCAAAAATATCGATCCAGATGTGTTTGACGATGCGATCAATCTACCACGCGCTATCGAATTTCTCGCCGATCCCCGCCATCATTTAGTAGTCGCAATCGATAATAACTTAGTCATTGGGTTTGTCTGTGCTGTTCATTACCTCCATCCTGACAAACCCCTCCCCGAACTATGGATTAACGAAATTGGTGTCGCTGCAATTCATCAACGGCAAGGTATTGGCAAACGGTTGATGAATAGGGTGTTGGAGTTGGGGCGGGAATTGGGCTGTGAGGTAGCATGGGTATTAACCGAACGAGATAATACCGCAGCAATGAGCTTATATGCGAGTGTGGGCAATCCTCAAGCACCAAGCGATCATGTAATGTTCTCATTCGATCTGGAGTAGATAATATGCGAGAAATAACCTACTACGTCGCTTGTAGCGTTGATGGCTTTATCGCGCACACAGACGGCTCACACGATGGATTTTCCCAAGATAACGAATATTTTGCCGATTTATTTGCTACTTTTCCCGAAACGGTGCCATCTCACCTCCGCGATGCAATGGGCATCCACGCTGAAAATAAATGGTTTGATGTTGTTTTGATGGGGCGAAAAACTTACGATATCGGTTTGAAAGATGGTATCGCCAGTCCCTATTCGCACATGAAACAGTATCTTTTTTCCCGCAGTATTAAAGTAAGTCCAGATCCCAATGTCGAACTTGTTACTGAAGATGCGATCGAGTTAGTTACGGGTTTGAAAGGTGAATCTGGTAAAGGTATTTGGCTCTGTGGTGGTGCTGATTTAGCCACAACACTGTTTACTAATCAGTTAATTGATCGACTCATTCTTAAAGTAAACCCATTTTTGATGGGTGCGGGTATTCCACTTTTTGCTGGAGCGATCGAGCAAACCGCTTTAGGACTTACCAATCGCAAGATATATGACAATGGAGTTTTGCTACTTGACTACAGAGTGCCTTCAACAGAGATAGGGTAGGGGTAGTTTCAATCTGTATTAGCAACCTTAGGATTCTGGTTTTTATTTTGGTATAGTGCAGTTATTCCCGTAACATTGATAGGTACGATGCCTAATCAGATGGCTCCACTATTTGTAGGAATGCCTATACTGGTGCTGATTATCTTTTATGTAGCTTTTTGGTTAGAAGCAAATCGCAGTCGGACTGAATTGTCCCAAATTATTCAGGGACAATTATAGTTTAATTGATGACTAAAGTCGGAATATCCCACAATTTGTATATCTTCTAAAATAGGTTTTTATTATCTTAGGTTTCTCGTCATTTTCACCTTTATTACTATCATGAATATTTTTGGAAAGTTTAGAATTTGTAAGCCTAGTTCCTATACTTTGCTCATTCATCAAAATGCAGGATTAGCTTTTTGGCTATTTTTTATACACTATTTTGGGGTCGTTATTTTCATCAATTCAGTCTTGGGAGTTATGATTTGGGAAGCCAATTTACCTCGAACCCTTACCTGCTGGCGACAGCAACAAACTACGACCTGTAATTATCTAGTTCCTGGCAGAATAAATGGCAAGACAATTCAAATTACAGATGTCAAAAAGGCGATATCCTCCCAGAGTGTGAACCAAGAAAATATTGTCCTTACTAGTTCACAACCTTGGGTTGTCCTAGAATCAACATCTAATAATATTGAAAATGTTAAATCCATTAATCAAGGTTTAGGACGATTAAACAGTGGTGATCAAACATGGGAGATGAATCTGTATGCATCTGCAAATCTGAGTAAATTTCTGATATTTTTCCTTCTACCTTCTGGGTTATTGCTGTTTATCTTAGGTCTGATAATAATTTTTCATCAAGGATACAACACCTTAGAAATAGATGCTAATGCTAATACAGTCACCACGATCAAGCTGAGACGATTTCGTTCGCAATTATCCCTCTTCACTCAACTGATTGCAGCCGATACTCAGATTGTAGGGCATTTAGGAATACTTTCCGAAAAATTTGGAATTTATGGTGGCGATGCTAAAAATCGACGCAGAAATTACCAAAATATCCGCCTGCTATTTGCGAACCGCCGACCGTTTATATTTCATCAACAGAAATTTTCTCAAGATGGCAGCCAGGAAGTAGTAACTGCAATTAACTCGTTTATTTCTGAACACAAAACATAGATGTTTTCATAAATATTTTTTTCATGATGGTTTCGTTAGTTCTACAATTTTATGAATTGCCTTTTGTGCATATATACTAACCTCTCTATCGGGATCATCTAGTGCTTGTTGTAGGGCATTGATAGCTTCAGTTTTACCCAAGTTACCCAGAGCGATCGCAGCTTCTTTTCTCACATCTGAATATTCATCTGTTAGGGCTTCAATTAGTGCAGGTAAAGACTGTGCATCAGGTATTTTCTGCAATACTTGAATAGCAAATTTTCTCACCTGCCAATGTACATCTTTTAAGGCAATTAATACAGTCGGAATAATTTTAGCATCCCCATGAAGGGCTAGAGATTTGGCAGCATTGCGGCGTACTTGCCAATCGGTATCATTAGTTAATGCATTACCAAGTAAATCTACTATCTCTGCATCTGCCAAATGCCCCAACGTCAGTGCCGCTGCACGACGCACATTTTCATCGCGATCGCCCATTAAAGATAAGGCAGGGGGGCATATCTGCACTTGATTGAGATAGCTAAGAGTAGTCACAGCCGCTTCTCGTAGTTGGGGATGTTCTGAATTCAAGAAGGCTAGCACCGCCGGGAGCGACTGAGCATCATGTATCTTTCGCAACAGAATTAACACGTTCAGTTGCAGGTTAATATCCGGTTGTTGTAAAGCATCTAGCAACAACAGCAAATCTTCTGAAGATACCAACTCACCCAAAGCTGACAGCGCCTCGCTGCGAATTTCTGCATCTGCTGAAGCTAGACAAGGTATTAAGGCGGGGACAGCCACAGGATTAGCAATTTCCCAGAGTGCGGTGACAGCAATTTTTTGCACGGTGGTGCTTTCATCTTGCAAAGCGATAATTAGCGCATCAATCGCCGCCTCATCCCCCAAGTGTTGCAGGGTTTTTACCGCCACTAAGCGATCGCTGACATCAGGCGATCGCAACATTTCCAACCATTCATTTAATTCAGAATCTATATTTGTTGACATTGAAGAAATAATTATTAAGTAGAGTATTTACCATTAATTTCTACATAACCTTCTGAAAGGTCACAACCCCAAACTGTTGCAATAGCTTCGCCAATATTCAAGCTTACATGAATATTTACTTTATCTTGGGACATTACTTGTCGTAATGCTTCCAAATTATCCTCATTTAAAGTATTTGGATAAACTTGAATATCATCAAACCTAATTACAACATTTTCTGGATTTATTGTCAGTTCATCTTCACATTTACCTATAGCCATTGCTACTCTACCCCAATTTGGATCTGCACCATAAACAGCAGTTTTCAGCAAAGGGGAATTGACGATTGCTTTCGCAACTTTTTTAGCTTGTGAATAATTGAAAGCTGAATCTACATTTACCTCAATTACCTTAGTAGCGCCTTCGCCGTCTCGCGCTATTTTCAAAACTAATTCATGAGCTATTTCTTGCAGTGCAATAGTAAATTCTGACTCGGAAACTGCACCTGCCAAACCATTAGCTAAAATGATGGCAGTATCACTAGTAGAAGTATCTGTATCAATACTTAAACAATTAAATGTTTTATCTACTGTAGAACGAAAAACTGAACGCAACACATCAGCATAAATCGCTGCATCTGTAAAAAAGAAAGCTAGCATTGTCGCCATATTCGGCTCAATCATCCCTACGCCTTTGGCAATTCCTACAAGTTTGGCATTTCCAACTTGTCGCGCTGCTAGCTTTGGTACAGTATCGGTTGTCATAATACCGCGTGCTGCTAAATTAAAATCAGCCACAGTTAATTTCTTGCCAATTCCTAACAATCCAGAGCGAATTTTTTCTATAGGGTAACGTCTACCAATTACGCCTGTAGAAGCTATGACAATATTATCTGGAGAAATGCCAGTTTCAGTGGCGACAATTTGAATAACTTCTGCTGCATCAGCCGTACCAATAACACCATTGGCTACATTGGCATTTTTAGAAATCACAACAATTCCCTGTGCTTGATTATCTTTTAAGTTGCGGCGGCTAATAGTTACACTTGGCCCAGCAAAAAGACTTTGTGTAAATACTCCATCAGCAATACAGGGAACATCAGATTTAATCAATACAAAATCATCGGTGGAGTCTTTGATACCTAAGTTAGTAATAAAAGTCTGAAATCCTTGCGGAGTTAAAGATGGAGTTAAGGACATTTTTAATATAAAACTCCTATAATTGCATAATTTGATTATAGTTGAAGTTGAGTGAAGCACTAATCATACTGAAGGGTAGGCATTACTATTAACAATTGGGCATAATGTCCCAATTTTTTTTGAAACTATCTTCTTACCTTAACAAGAAAGGAATTTGCACCTTAATGGCATTTGTTGGACATTCCCTTTCGCAAGGAAGACAAAACCAGCATTCGTCATATTTCATATATGCTTTGCCAGTCTCCGGATTTTTGGCTAGTACATCCAACGGACAAACTTCAATACAAACCCGACATTTTTCTAAACATTTAGACTCATCCACAATCACGGGAACATCTACTCTTTGATTAATTAAAGCCATCTGGTACCTCTGTAATTGTTAGTATCTTATTCCTATCAGCAATGCCCACCCTACAGAACGATTAATATTTCTCGAAAATTTAGTATGATATTTTTAGTTGACAATCGTTGCTTTAAAAAAACGATAACCAGCATCAATTGCTGTTATCTGGCGAATATCTCCATATTTTGCATCCCATTTACCACTACTTAAATCTGCTGCAAGAGATTTAACACCAGATGCAATTAAATCAGGATTACCTAAAGCAAAAGAAGATATTCCAGCGCGCACTTCTGGCTGAAGATATAGTTCAGGTCTTTTCCAAGCAGCTGCAGCAAATAAATCAGATAAATCGTCAGGTAACATCAAAGGTATGACTTCAATTTTCCTTTGAGTATTCTGCTCAATTAAACTGGTAATTTCATGTAGTGGTAGAAATTTTAATGCATCTTCCCACATCCAAGGAAAATAATCATACAACCATATCCTTTGAGCAAATCTAATATCAAAACTTAGCAAGATAATTGGCCCATCCTGAATAATCCGGTGCATTTCTCGGAAGGCTTTATCTAAATCCGAAAAATGATGAATTGTCAAAATACTGATTACTCCATCAACAGATTTATCGGCTAAAGGTAAAGCTTCTGCATAGCCATTAAACCATTGCACCTGTGGATGTGCTGATGCTTGTTGACGCATTATCGATGATGGTTCAACCGCATAAACAGAAAATCCTCGATTAGCTAGCGCTTGTGAGTAACCACCAGTCCCCGCGCCAATATCAGCAATCAGACTACCTGTTGGTAGATTGAGTAAGTCGATTATCTTTTCGACAATACGATAGTCAGGGATGCGAGTTGTTGTATATTGTTGACCAATGGAATCATAAAGAGGCATTAGCACACTGATTTTTTTGAGGTTAATTAACTTAGGTAATCTGGCAAATTGGCAACAAAATTGTTACGTCATTACGATAATTTAGGTTTCAAAGCTTATATTCTATATACATAAAAATCGCGGCGTATTTTTCTTATATCTAGCCTAAACTACTCTGAAGTAATTTTCTTATAAAATGTCATCGACTGTTTAGTATTCGCATAGCCAATTTTTTCATAAAAAATGTGCGCCTCTTTACGCTTAATATTAGAACGGAGAATAATTCCTTCACATCCAACTAAATCAGCCCACTCCTCAATATATTGCATTAATTTACGTCCAATTCCGGCATAACGATAATCTGCATCCACAACTAAACCAAAAAGTAATGCTTGATTTGGCATAATTATCAAATCACAAGTATGAGCTTGTGCCCAACCTACCACATAATCATTTGCTAAAGTAGCAACATAAACAACGTGACTTTTATTATCTTGAATTTTCACAAGGCGTTGCTCGATTTGCTGCGGCGTAGTGGAATATCCTAACTGCTCACAAAGAATTGCAATTCGCTCTACATCTTTATCTTTAGCCAATCTAATTTGGATTGTATCTTCAGTCATTAGTAGTAAGTTTTGTATCTGGGTAAATCAGCATTTATCGTCTGTAAATTATTCATGATTTCACAGCCACATCATAAACCTCTCTACCCAAATCCACATCCACAATATAAGGTTCAACAGCACGCTTAAATAACACCATTTCCCCTACTCCATTTTTCTTCAAATTCACATGACAAAACCACTCTTGATTATTCTTCTCAGGAAAATCTAAGTGATAGTGATAAAGTCCCCAGCGACTTTCGCGACGATATATTGATGCTCTTGCAGCCATCTCCGCACAATCTCTAATAAAATGCACCTCCATACAGCGCATCAGTTCATGGGGATCGTGCGCTCCCATTTGCGCCAAAGCATCATGATAACGCACAAAACTATTCAGCCCAATCTCCATTTTGTAATTAGATTTTGGCGGTTGTAAATAATCATTAACTATTCGCCGTAACTTATATTCAACCTGAGTATGGGGAATACCATTTGGCTGATTTAATGGTGCATAAATTCTCACTTTTTCTGCATCTAAAAATTCAGTATCAGGTTCTAAATGCTCTAAATCTTTGATGTAATCAATTGCATAAGTTCCTGCCAAACGACCATATACAAATGCCCCAATCATATAGTTATGAGGAACGCTTGCCATATCTCCAGCTGCATACAATCCTGGTACTGTGGTTTCAGCTTTTTCATTCACCCACACACCAGAAGCACTATGTCCGCTACATAAGCCAATTTCCGAGATATTCATCTCAATTCCATGAGTGCGGTAGTTCTCGCCTCTACCTTCGTGAAACCTTCCCCGGCTTGGTCTTTCATTTGACCATAAAATAGACTCAATTTCAGAAATTGTGTCTTCATCTAAATGAGTCATTTTCAATTGAATTGGCCCTTTACCAGAGTTCAATTCTTTCCAAATTTCTAACATCATTTGCCCGCTCCAATAATCACAATTAATGAAGCGGTGTCCTTCAGCGTTAGCAGTATATGCACCAAAAGGCCCGGCAACATAAGCGCAAGCTGGGCCGTTGTAGTCTTTAATTAAAGGATTAATTTGGAAGCATTCAATATTACTCAACTCTGCGCCTGCATGGTAAGCCATTGAGTAACCATCACCAGCATTCGTGGGGTTTTCATAAGTTCCGTAGAGGTAGCCTGATGCTGGTAATCCCAACCTTCCGCAAGCGCCAGTGCAAAGAATGACAGCTTTAGCTTGGATGACAACAAAATCGCCACCACGCACATCAAACCCAACCGCACCGATCGCTCTTCCTTCTCTTACCAAAACCCTCGTCGCCATGACGCGGTTAGTAACATTAACTTTATGGCGCTTTACCTGTCGGGTAAGAATCGTTTTTAAATCTTTACCTTCAGGCATTGGCAATACATATTTACCTACCCGATGCACTTGCTTCACATCGTAATTGCCTTGGGGGTCTTTTTGGAACTTCACACCCCAACTTTCTAGTTCTTGAATAGTTTCATAGCCTAGCAAGGCGGTTTGATAGACAGCTTTTTGATGGAGAATCCCATCATTAGCAATTGTGACTTCGCGGACATACTGTTCTGGCGTTGAGTATCCAGGGATGACGGCTGTATTTACGCCATCCATTCCCATTGCGATCGCACCACTCCGACGAATATTAGCCTTCTCCAAAATCAACACATCCGCCGCCGGATTAGCCTGTTTCGCCTTAATTCCCGCCATCGTCCCCGCCGTACCACCGCCAATCACTAGTACATCGGTTTTTATCAATTGCGTAGTTATTTCCATATAATCACCCGAGTTAAATATTGGGAAGGGAAGAGGGACAAGGAAGATAAATAACTATTCCCCCATGCCCAATGCCCAATGCCCTAATTCCCTAATTCCGCCAAACTATGTCCTTAACATTAATTTGCTTCGGTATAAGTTTGATTTTGTAGAATGCATCAGCAATCTCTTGCTGTTTTGCAATTACTTCATCGGTAAGTGTCAGCACACCATAATCACGCCGCTTTTCTGCTACCTCTAAAACAGCTGCATCAATACCCAATGTAGGCGAGAGGAATTTCGCTACTTCACTAGGATTATTCTTGGCCCAGTCACTAGTCTTTTTCAATTCATCTAAAACTATTTTCAAACTATCAGCATGAGCATCTACAAAAGATTTAGCAGCCAAATAATAACCACGATTCGGCGCTAATCCAGTTGCGTCGCTGAGGATACGTGCGCCTGTGGCTTTTTCTGCTAAAGCTAAGTAAGGATCCCAAATTGCCCAAGCATCAACGTTTTTACCTTCAAACGCAGCACGTCCATCAGCAGGTTGGAGGGTAATGGCTTGGATGTCAGTATATTGCAATCCGGCTTTTTCTAGGGCTTTTACTACTAGGTAGTTTGTGTTTGAACCTTTGGCGAAAGCCACTTTTTTACCCTTGAGATCCGCTACTGTTTTAATTGGAGAATCTTTGTGAACAAGGATGGCTTCAGCTTTCGTACTCCAAGGATCGTAAGCTACATAAACTAAAGGCGTACCTGCAGCTTGGGCAAATATTGGTGGCGATTCTCCTGTATAGCCGAAGTCTATACTACCTGAGTTGATAGCTTCTAACATTGGCGGGCCTGATGGAAATTCACTCCAGGTAACAGAAGCACCAGAAGCCGCCAAAGCTTTTTCTAAATCGCCTCTGGTTTTCAATGCGCTTAAGATAGTTCCCGCTTTCTGAAATCCAATTCTAACTGTATTACTACTAACTGCTGGACTTTGATTAGGTGTTGATGTTGCCTGTTCTGTGGGTGTTGTTGTTGCTTGCTGCGTTGTGCTGGAAGAACAAGCGGAAACAAATAAAACTAAACCAAGACCCACCGCAAACAGTAAAGAAAAAATCCGGATTCTTCTGTGTTGAAAGTTTTGGAAAAAGCGGAGAAAAATGTTCAATATTCGAGATTGAAAGCGCTGGGACAACATAAATACTTTGCTTCTAATGGTAAACACCTATGCCACAACAGTAAATCTACAGTAAACGGATTTAATCACCGTAGATTAAAGTGATAAAAATATCACACAACAAAAATTTATCTCTCAGGCATAGCCGAGAAACTGGGGAAATATTGCTTACTTTTGTCAGCAATATAATTATTTCAAAATAATACTACGGTATATTTACCAAAATATAGTAATTTACGGTAAAATTTATCAGGAGATGTAAAGCCTAGCAATGAGCGAGCAAATTTTACAACAACAAATTGCCTACTATAGTGCTAGAGCCAACGAATATGATGAATGGTTCTATCGCCTAGGCCGTTATGATCGCGGCGTGGAAATCAACCAGCGTTGGTTTCAAGAAGTTGATATTGTCCAACAGGCTTTACAACAAATTGGACAATTCGATAAAATTTTAGAACTAGCTTGCGGAACGGGAATTTGGACGCAAGAACTGTTAAAAATTGGCAAGAAAATTACTGCCATTGATGCTTCAGAAGAAGTAATTGCGATTAATCGTAGTAAGTTAAATTCACAGAATGTAGAATATCAGCAAATAGATTTATTTACATGGGAACCTAATGCTGAATATGATTTCGTATTTTTCTCTTTCTGGTTATCTCATGTACCACCAGAATTATTAGAATCATTTTTAGTAAAAGTATATAAATCTGTACGTGTTGGTGGACAAGTCTTTATTGTTGATTCGCGCTTTGAACCGACATCTACAGCTAATAACCATATTCTTAAAGATGATGGCAATATTTACAAAAGCCGTAAATTAAATGATGGGCAAGAATTTCAGATTGTGAAAGTTTTTTATCAACCAGATGCACTACACAAACATTTAGCGCAAGTTGGTTTTAAGGCTGATGTAAAATTTACAGAGCATTATTTTACCTATGCTCATGCTACGAAGTTTTATAGTTAATTCTTGAGAATATTAAGCTGACAAGACGTGATGTCTAAAAATCTCCAAAGATATCCAGGACTTACGCAACTAGCACAGCGATTCTCTCAAATAAGAGTTGCAACAGACGCGATCAATCGCGTCTGTACAAATGTCAAGAGTCAAAAATTTAGGTTTTTTGGACTCTTGACATTTGAACGCCAGTTCACTCAACGGAGGGAATCTCCGCACGTGACTGGCTCCCCTAGACAAACCTAAACGGAAAAAATATGACATTTGCGTAAGTCCTAAATAAATTATTCCGTTTAAGTCGTTGACTGTTAACTGTAAACCGTCAACAGTCAACAATAGCCATGAAATATAGCTGATTATTTTTGAGCCGCACCAACTGCGGTAGGTTCACCTAGCACTTTGCTAAATCTTTCGATGTAGAAGCTAACAGGATTTTCTACTGCGCGAATGGATTCGCGATCGCGCAGTGTGTTCCACCATTGTTGGATACGTGGTGTTTCTGCTGGTAAGCTAAATTTGCGGAAGTGTTCGAGAATGGGTAAGCGTTCAAACCAAGGATAGAAGCTGATATCAACTAAACTTACTTTGTCTCCTAACCAGTAAGGGCCATTACCAGACAGTTTTCCTAATCCTTCTTGCTCAATATATAACAGGGATTCGATAAACTCTCTGCGTCCTTGTTCTTGTTCGGTGCTATCTTTACCGCGTAGGAATTTGTTAAACGCAGGAACAAAGCGGGTATTAGCATAGTCAATCCAAATCCGGGCGATCGCTTTTGCTCCTGGTTCGCTGGGTAATAAAGCAGGCTCAGGAAAAACTTCTTCTAGATATTCATCGATGATGGCAGACTCATAGATATTGATATCGCCATGTGCGATCGCAGGGACTTTACCATAGCGCGAAATCTGCGTATAGCCTTCAGGCTTATTTTGCAAGTCTATTTCAATCGGTTTGACATACTCCCCAGCCTGAAGGCATGGGGATTCTAGCTTCAGACAGCGATTGCTGGCGTAGCCAGTCTGACATCACCTAAGCCAACAGTCGATGCCCCGACTGCACAAATATTGCGACTAGCGTTTTCGTCTCTTCCATTAACTGACTGACAGGAAGGACAACGCCACTCTCTAACTGACAAATCAAGACTTTCTAGAATATGTTTACAATTAGAGCATGTCTTGCTACTTGGATACCACTGGTCGATAAAGACAACCAGTTTATTCTTCTTCTTGGCAACCCATTCTAGGATTTGCAGAAACTCACCAAACGCTAAGTCTGATATTTGCCTGCCCCAAAGACGTTGCATTCCTTTGAGATTTAAAGTCTCAAAACAGAGAATATCGAACCTATCTGTTAGCTCATGAGCTAATTTCCAGAACCAATCACGCCGACGGTTGGAAATATCTTCATGCTTGCGTACTAAATTCTTTCTGGCTCGTTCTCTGTTAGATGAGCCTTTTTAGCTTTTTGGAATGCCGCGAACTTGCTTTTTTAATGGCGCTTAGGGATTGCTTGAAAAATTGGGGCGATTCAATTTTAGTGCCGTCTGAGCAAGTGAGGAATGTCTTTAACCCAAAATCAAAGCCAGCGATTTTACCCGTCTTAACTTCAACTTCTGAGCTACCCTCATCAACAACCAAAACCATAAATAACTCACCTAACGGGGTGCGTTTAATAGTTAGGGTTTTGACTGTTCCCTCAATTTCTCTGGACTTCCAAAACTGGTAAACTCGACTACCAATTTTTACCCTATTTCCACCCAAAAACTTATAACCTGCCTGCTTAAGGGTGAACGATTTGTATTTCTTGACCTTCTTAAATCCTGGTGGTCTTACTCCTTTGTTATTGTGTTTGAAAAACAATTGGTAAGCTTTCTCAATGCGTTGACAAATATCTTGTGCTGCTTGAGAACCTACTGATTGCCAAAAAGAATTACGCTTTCTTAATTTGGCGATATGAGCCTGAAGTTTTGCACAGTTTAAATGCTTGCCAAACATCCGGTAATACCTTTTATGTAGAGCAATGCAATGGTTATAAATCACTCCAGCAGCGTTGATTGTGCGCTTGAGGTGTCTATTCCTTTTGTGTTCGTACAATTTAAACTTCAGTGTTTTCATGCTAGTATTATACCATAAAACGACGGCAATATGACGGCATGAAGAAATTAACAGTTCGATGCTCTAATGAAGAGTATGAAACGCTTTTGAAATACTGCGAAGAAACAGATCGCACTCAAAATGACGTACTTAGAGAGATGATCCGGAAGTTGAAGAAAAGCCGTGCTAGAAGCACGGGGCTTTAGACCCAATTTTTTGGTAAATTCAATTCCTTTTTCTAGCAAAACAACACGGGTTCTTTGGGAGAAAGTCGAGGCTTTGGCGTAGTAAAGCTTGAGATTACTCATGAGCTGCTTTCCTTGTGTTGTAAGTAATTCAGTATTAGGGATGATAAATTCTGAGATGACTTTCAATACTTGTCGGTTAAGGGAAAAAGGGAAAAGGGGTAACAAAAAACCTTTAACCCTTACTCTTTCTCCTGCGGAGACGCTACGCGTAGCTTGCTTAAGCGCAGGGGTACACCTTTTCTCCAAACCAAATTAAGAGTTGAAAATCCTTAACCGAGCAGTATTGAGATGACTTTGGCTAGTGTCTATAAAAGCCACAAAACAAAGTCCGGTTAGTCG
Organism: Tolypothrix sp. PCC 7601; assembly: GCF_025677855.1. Lineage (NCBI taxonomy): Bacteria > Bacillati > Cyanobacteriota > Cyanophyceae > Nostocales > Tolypothrichaceae > Tolypothrix > Tolypothrix sp. PCC 7601. The sequence continues at coordinate 8,070,780 of NZ_CP064879.1, read as the reverse complement.
CTCGTCTTACCGTATAATATTTATGTCATGTTGTCAATACCAGCAAAAGCCTTGTCAGGCTCATGAAAATGACCAGGAGATAAATTTAGCTAACCTAAAAATTAGTAATTAATAAATTTAGGACTACGTATACTTTGTTTACTGAAGACTTGTATTGTCGAGAGGGTTATGCAATACTGCTAATTAATCAACGGTAAATTGGTCGATAAACAGTATTTAATCTGATGCACACACTTTAATAATCCAGCAACAAGGCATTGCTGGTGAAAAAATTATTGTGTTGAAAAAGTGTCCCTCCAATTAATCCTCTTACTATCTACAGAGTTTAGACAAATAGGCACTTATGGTCATTGTTTGTCTGTTGGAGGCTTAGTCAAATATTGAGAAATTTTCTGTACGAGGTCATCATTCTGAGCAAACGCCATCTTTACAGTATTGCTTGCAGATGTCAGACTTCAGCCTCACCAATTCAATGATGTAACTGTGGAGAAACTATCATGACAATTGCTCTTGAACGTCCCACGAAAAAGACTCGGTCAGCACAAATTCGGGAACAACTAGGTTATCCCATCATTGATACTGATGTACATACTCAAGAATTTGAGCCGGCTTTTCTGGATTATTTAGAGCAGGTAGGCGGTTCTAAAATTGTTGATAGCTTTAGAGAACATTTACCTGGTGCTGGTCGTTTTCGTTGGTTCCAACAATCTTGGGAAGAACGCCATAAATACCGGACTGCGCGCCCACCTTTCTGGGGTCGTCCCACAAAAGACACCTTAGATTTAGCAACAATTACCCTACCAAAGCTGTTACACGAACGCTTGCAAGAAGCAGGAACAGACTTTGCTGTGTTGTATCCCAACTTGGCGACCCTCGCACCGCAAATCAAGAACGACGAAATGCGGCGGGCGGTTTGTCGGGCGGCGAACCTCTATCATGCAGATATCTTCCGTCCTTATAGCGATCGCCTCACCCCTATCGCCACAATTCCTCTCAACACACCAGAGGAAGGGATTGAGGAATTGGAATATGCAATTAAAGAACTGGGGCTGAAAACAATTCAAATTCCTGGTTACGTTACTCGTGTAATTCCTGGCTTCGAGAAATATCCCGAAGAAGTGCAACGGGAAGCAACTTGGATTGATACCTTTGCTTTAGATAGTGCTTACGATTACGATCCCTTCTGGGCGAAGTGCGTTGAGTTAAAAGTCGTCCCCACCACTCATGCTTCTGGTATGGGTTGGACTTCACGGCGCTCAATTTCCAATTATCAATACAACCATATTGGACACTTTGCCTCCGCAGGCGAAGCATTCTGCAAATCCCTATTTTTTGGTGGTGTTACCCGTCGTTTCCCCACCCTAAAATTTGCCTTCCTCGAAGGTGGTTCCGCTTGGGGTGCTAGCCTCTACACAGATATTATCTGGCATTGGGAAACCCGCAACCCAGAGATTTTACAAAATAACAATCCCGCCAATATCGATAGAGAAGGATTAGCAGAACTCTTCCGTGTTTATGGTGGAGCTGAATTCCAAGGTCGTGCAGAGCAATTTGGTAGTGGTTTGGGCTTCCACGGTCAACATCTCTCACCTCCAAATCCTGGTGAATTAGATGAATTTGCCGCAGCTGGGATTACCAAAGCCGAAGATGTGCGCGATCGCTTCTTGAATCATTTCTACTTCGGGACAGAATCCGACGATACCAGGGCTGCTTACGCCTTCCATCAAAAAGCCAACCCCTTTGGCGATAGAGTTAAAGCTTTCCTCGGTTCCGATTCCGGTCACTGGGATGTGCCGGATATTACAGCCGTTACATCTAACGCTTACAGCTTTGTCGAACGCGGCATTTTCAGCGAAGAAGACCTGCGCTACTTCTTGTCTATCCATCCTCTAGAGTTGTACACCAGTCTCGACCGCGACTTCTTCAAAGGTACAGCAATAGAAAAAGAAGCAGAAGAATATTTGAATAGGGCATAGGGAATAGGGCATGGGGCATTGGGCGTAACATTGCCCATACGTGTCAACTTAACACCAAACCCGCTTTGTGCAAAGGTTTTGCCCTCACCCCCACTCCCACCAGGAGAGGGGAGCAAGAGATTCAATTCCCCTTCTCCCTCAGGGAGAAGGGGTTAGGGGATGAGGGCACGAGGTATTTGTACAACGCCCGCCCTATATAGCTTTTAGCTTAAGTTGATACCAATGAACATTGCCTCCCTCATCCCCAGTCCCCAGTCCCCAGTCCCTAGTCCCCAATCCCAGCCTCACTTGCTTGCCAACAAACAAGCTGAAAATTTTTTATAGAAAACCTATGGTTGCTACAGTTAAACCTGCATATATCAATATTTTTCGCCGCTTTACACTGCTTGTAGTGCCTGGATTGTTAACTCTGGCAACTTCATTAACTTTAGTTAGTTGTACTCAACAAAGCCAAAAAGCAGATAATCAATCTCCTGCTAGTAATGTAGCGGATGCTAATACTTCAAAAATTAAAACCAAAGTACTCCGCATGGGGTATCAACAAGCTGGCGACTTGGTAAGGGTAACTAAAGTATTAGAAAAGCGGCTAGAACCCTTGGGTGTCAAGGTGGAATGGGCACAATTTGCCCAAGGGCCGCAGCTGATGGAAGCGATGAATGTCGGCAAAATAGACTTAGGTTCTGTAGGTGAAACTCCCCCCATCTTCGCCCAAGCTGCTGGCGCTCAAATCACTTATGTTGTTGGTCGGCGACGCACAGAAAATTCTGGTAAAGGAAGTGCGATCGCAGTACCACCAGATTCTCCCATTAAGAGTATCAAAGATATTAAAGGACAAAAAGTCGTCTTCCAAAAAGCTTCTGCATCTCATTATTTTATTCTCCGAGCTTTGGAAGAAGCAGGCTTAAAATATAGTGATATTCAAGTTTTAAGTATACCGAACGTAGAAGCTGCGAGTGCATTTATTGAAGGTAAAATCCCCGTTTGGGTAACTGGTGATCCTCATCTAGCACGCGCTGAAAAATTAGGGAAAGCGCGGGTAATTAAAACTAGCGAAGGACTAGATTCACCTGGTGGATATTATATTGGCTCCAAGCAGTTTGCAATTGATAATCCAGAACTGCTGAGAGTTGTAATTGAGGAGATTGATAAAATTGAGCGCTGGGCTGAGGCACATCCCAAAGATACAGCCAAGTTGATTTTACCATTTCAAAAACTACCTCCAGATGTGATGGACTTGGTCATTAGCCGTCGTAGTTTTGGATTAAGAGCTATTTCGCCAGATTTAATTAGCGAACAACAAAGAGTTGCAGATTACTTTCATAAAAATGGCTTGATTCCTAAAGCAATCAATATCAAAGAAGCGACGCTTACAGATGAACAGTATGCTGCAATTACTCCACCAACAATCAGTCAGAAATAGTGTGGGGATTGGGGATTGGGGATTGGGGATTGGGGACTGGGGACTGGGGACTGGGGACTGGGAAAATTTGAATACAGACGCGATTAATCGCGTCTCTACAACTTTTGACTCAAAATATTTACTTTAAATCTCAAGGAGTTCTATATCTATGGCGCTGACAGCATCAACAATGCTACCTGTAGGTACTTTAGCACCAGATTTTTATTTACCAGATGTGGTTACAGGCGAAACAATTTCACTCTCTACCTTTGCTGATAAAAAAGCGTTGCTGGCGATATTTCTCAGCCGTCATTGCCCTTTTGTGCAGCATATTAAATGGGAATTAGCAAAATTAGGTCAAGATTATCGCGATCGCAATTTGGGAATTGTGGCGATTAGCGCTAATGATGTCACTACTCACCCTGATGATGCACCGGAATTACTCAAAGCGTTTGCCCAAGAATTGGATTTATCCTATCCTCTGCTTTACGACGAATCACAGCAATCTGCGAAAAATTTCTTTGCTGCTTGCACTCCTGACTTTTTCCTTTTTGATAGCGAACGCAAGTTGGCTTATCGCGGACAATTAGATGATAGCCGTCCCAAAAACGATAAACCTGTAACTGGTGCTGATTTACGCAGGGCTATTGAAGATGTGTTGCGCGTAGACGCGAAGCGGCTTGTCCCCGGACATAGCATAATTATTTGGGAACAAAAGCCAAGTATCGGTTGCAATATTAAATGGAAGCTAGGTAACGAACCTGCCTATTATAAAGTACCAGCAGTTGCAGTATAAAGTTTATCTGTGATATCAATTAATCTCTCTAGGAATTAGGTTTGAAGAGGTGCGGAAGCGCACCTTTTTTTATTACTACATTGTTCTACTTATAGCAATTTAATAAATAACTGTTCTAGATGGACTGCAAGTGATAACTAATTTTTAATTACCCATAAGGGTGGATTGCAGCTTGAGTAATCGCTCTCCTGCTTCTGATAAGGTTTTTTGTTGTTTACTAAAACAAAATCTAATAAAATTTTTACCTAATTCTGAATGCGAGAAAAAGCTAGAACCAGGAACTACTGCTACACCGATTTCTTTAATTAAATATGTGGCAAATTCCACATCATTTGGATAACCAAACTTGGAAATATCTGCAAATACATAGTAAGCTCCTTGAGGCACAAAATAAGGAATTCCTACCTTATCTAAAATTTGCAGGATTTCATGGCGTTTTTGTTGATATAAATTGGCTAATTCCTGATAGTAACTCACAGGAAGTTGCATTGCTGCTACACCAGCCCTTTGCAAAGGTGCGGGTGCGCCGACGGTAAGAAAATCATGCACTTTGCGAATTGCACCTGTTAATTCTGGATTAGCTAAAATATAGCCAACTCGCCAACCAGTCACACTATAGGTTTTAGAAAGTCCATTAATAGTAACTGTTCGTTCTGCCATTCCTGGCAAAGTTGCCATTGCAATATGCTGTGTACCGTCATAAAGAATATGTTCGTAAATTTCATCTGTGAATACCAACACATCCCACTGCTGACAAAGTTCTGCAATTAAAGTTAGTTCTTCACGAGTAAATACTTTTCCTGTAGGGTTGTGCGGCGTATTAATAATAATGGCTTTTGTGCGTTCATTAAATGCCTGACGAAGTTCTGTTTCGTCAAATGTCCACTCAGGGGGATGCAAGGATACATAACGAGGAGTTGCACTAGCTAAAATTGCATCGGGGCCATAGTTTTCATAATAAGGTTCAAAGACAATGACTTCATCACCTGGGTTCAAGGTTGCTAACATCACCGCAGCCATTGCTTCTGTAGAACCGCAAGTAACTGTGATTTGTCGTTCTGGATCGATATTTAAATCTAAATACCATTTAACTTTATCTGCGATCGCATGACGAAAAGCTTTATCCCCCCAAGTAATCGCATATTGGTTAATGTCTTCTTCAATCGCCTCAATTGCTGCTCGTTTTAACTCTGGTGGACAAGGAAAATCAGGAAATCCTTGCGCCAAATTCACCGCACCATATTGTAATGCAACTCTCGTCATTTCGCGAATGACTGACTCTGTGAACTGGTTTGCCTTATCTGAAATTCTTTGCTTTCCTACCTGAGTCACGTCTATTCCTCTAGATAATTGAGTAAAGTACTTTAAACCGATGTGCTTATAGGATATTTTACCAAATAACTAGGATGCGTTAATAACGCATCCTACTTGATGAACAATTCAAAAGTTAATAAATTCTATTTATCGTTTAGAAAAAAAATAGTATTTGCTTCCCTTGGTTAGTAAATCATAAGATTAAATCCATAGATAGCCGAGCTAGCTGACTGCGCTAACAAAACATCTAGATGTGATTGCAATCGCCATCAATAAATTCAAGATTTGATTTCACAATCTACGGAACTATTTTGAATTCTTCTCTCAGCAGAGCAGAAATAGTCGCACATCATTCAACTATTGCAGGTAAAGATTTATGAATTGGCTGATTGGGACATCACTTATCGGTATATCTGCGGCTATTGCCACTACATTTGATGACAATATATATTTAACGGCTTTTTTTGGCAAAGTTAATCATACCTTCCGTCCTAAGCATATTATTCTGGGTGAATTTGTTGGCTTTACAGTATTAGTTATTGCCAGTCTTCCAGGATTCTTTGGTGGTTTAGTTCTGCCAGAAGCTTGGGTAGGATTGCTCGGTATTCTCCCGATTACTATTGGTATTAGTAATCTCATGAGCCGTGAAGATGACGGAGAAACTGTACAAGATGTCTCATTAGACTTTCGTCATGCAGTCAAATCTCGAAGGCAGAAAAAATCATTACTAGCAACTCTACGTGACCCTCAAACCTACCGTGTATCTGCTGTGACGATTGCCAATGGTGGAAACAATATTGGTATCTATGTACCTTTATTTGCTAGCACTAATCTTCCCAGTTTAGGAGTGATTTTGTGTGTGTGTTATATAACAGTTGGTCTGTGGTGTTTGCTGTCTTATAACTTGACTCGTAATCCTTGGATGGCTCCTATTCTTAACCACTATGGTCGGAAAATCTTTCCTTTTATCTTGATTTGGCTAGGTATCTCTATTATGTCGAAGAGTGGGACGTTTCAATTAATACCTAGTTTTGCAACGCTTTTTCACTAAAATTTTGACGCTCATGTAGAGCGTCTCCCTGCCACTTTCAGTAATCTAAAAAATATCAATTATTAAATTAAATTAGCAAATTATTACAATGTGAACCTGTAAAACTAGCAAGTATTAATTTTGATACAAATAACTCAAATTATCATGAGGAGAAAAATATGAAGAAACCAAATTCTCAAAATATGGCTTCCTGGATTTTATCAGTTGTCTTTATAGCATTTGTGGCTGTCTTTTCGTTATTCGATCAACCTAACGCCCTAGCGCAAACAGAAACACCAGCTATACCTGCTATTCCTACGCAATCAGTACCAGCGCCGATGAATTCTCCCACAATTTGGCCAGTAGATTCTGTAGCAGCCAATGTCAGACGTTTATTAACAACTAATGAATGTGCAGGATGCAATTTGATTGGTGCACAATTAGAAAGAGCAAATTTACAAGCAGCTAATTTGGAAGGTGCAAATCTCCAAGATGCAGAACTAGAAAAGGCGAATTTGCAAGGAACTAATTTACAAACAGCTAATTTGCAAGGAGTAGATTTAAGCAAAGCAAATATCACAGGCGCAAATTTGCAAGGTGCAAATCTATTTGATGCTGATTTAGAGGGTGCAAATCTCCAAGGAGTCAACCTACAAGGCGCAAATTTACAAAAGGCTGATTTGCAAAAAACTAATCTTTTAACGGCGAATATTCAAGGCGCAAACTTGCTAGGTGCTGATTTAGAAGGTGCAGCAATACCCCCAGGAATGATGAATAATTACTAATTCGTAATTCGTAATTAAATAAGCGGGTGGGATGCGTTGTAACGCATCCTATTTGGCATTAAATTTGATAATCTAACCTCACTAAAACTTTGCCTCCGCGTTGGTTGGCGGGTACGGCTTCCGACATCTTTTGCGGATAAGGAAGGTTTAAATTGTTCATTAGTTCAATAAATTGGCTGCGGGTGCGTCCTAAAAACCGGGGATTCCAGCGTTTCTCTTCACCAATTGTCGATACTGTTCTCCCTTGATAGTCGTGTCCGGGAAATACCCATGTGTCATCTGGGAAGGTAAATAACTTTTGGGTGACGACATCATACAATAATCCAGGATTACCGTTTTGAAAGTCGGTACGACCACAACCCCCGATAAATAAAGCATCTCCGGTTAACAAGTGAGTACCGTTAACGAGGTAAGCCATGTGAGAATCGGTATGTCCGGGAGTGGCGATCGCTTGAATTTGTACAGAACCTAATTGTAAAATTTCACCATCAGCAATATAGCGATCGCTCGGCACAGTCTTATCCGCTAAAACACTCCAACAACCTGTAAATTGTCGTAGTTGAGCTGTTCCGGTAATATGGTCAGCGTGAATATGGGTCTCTAAGCAGTAAAGTAAAGTCAAATCCAGTTTTTGCAAGACTTGTAAGTCGCGTTCTACCTGTTCTAGTACCGGATCTACCAAAATTGCTGCTTTGGTTTGGGGATCAGCAATTAAGTATGTATAGGTACTCGATTCTCGATCAAACAGTTGACGAAATAGCATGGCAGGTTTGGGGAAATCGCTCAATGGATGGAGAGCGAACCAATCTCTTTCCATAGCGTAGGCTCTGGGATTGAGAGATTTCAGTAACTCCTGAGCCAAAGCTGCTGCTTGAGAGCGAATTTCTGGAACAGCTGTAGTTTCCCAAAGGTTGCCTTTGCGCGGTGTTCCTAGTGTATAAAGTATGTCGGAAACTTTTCCTTGGGCATTAATTACCGCACCGTTAGCAGCCGTATCAATCCCCATTGACAAAGCATGAGGGCGAATCAAACCTTGTGCTTGTAAGCTGGTAATCAGTGGATGTTCTAATCTTTTATAGTTGCAATTTGAACCTGTGCAATTAATAATGCGGTTCACCTGCAAAACAATATCTGCTTGGGTTCGCCGTTCACAAATTTTTACTTCAATTGCATTGTCCACTTCCTGACAACTCTGAATCCTCCCACCATAATAATTGAGTTGACCAGATTGGAGTTTGCTATCTAATAGTTCAGCAATTTCTCCTGCAATCCGGTGGCGATAAACTTCCCAATAAGCTTTGACATGGCGGAGAAAGCGTTTCTGTTCTGCAAGTGGTAGTGTTTGCCAAAGTTGTTGAGTGAGTGGGCGAATAGCATCAATTATCGCCCGCCAATCATAACCGTAAATAGCTGCTGTTTTAATTTCTCGGCGTACTAAGTGCAGTAACCCCCGCGCTGTTTTTGGTGCAGTTGCTAAGTCCAGATATTCAGGATAGTAAGTTGTAGTTTGGTGACGTTGGGGGGTTAATCCATGACGAGAAACAGCATGAATTTTTCCCCGGAATCCTTGCTGATTTAAAGCCACAACTGCATCCACCATCGTTAACCCAGTTCCTACTAACAGAATAGAATCATCTGGGTGCAGATTGCTAATTGCATCAGTTGACCAAGCATCTTTAACATTGGCATGATTATTTCCTAACGCTGCAATAGGTTGTGGTAGGGAAGCTGGAAAATTCCCCAAGGCGAGTACAACTTTTTGCACGTGCAAAGACTTACCGCTACTTAGTTGGATTCTGGTGTTGTATGTGGTGGTTTCAATTGCGATCGCTTCATCGCAAATTCTCTCTAAGCTTACATGAGTCGGCGCATTGGCTTCAGCTTCATTTAAAATCGCCTGTATATACTCTCCATACACCCGACGCGGTGCAAATGTCGATGCAGTAGCGTCGGTATATCCATTTCTCTGCAGCCAAGTTAAAAAGTGTTGAGGTTTATCTGGAAAAGCGCTCATCTTTCCGGCTGGGACGTTCAGCAAGTGTCCCGCAACTGGCGTACTATATGCAACTCCTTTACCAATTTCTGCTTTCCGTTCAATTAACTTAATGGAAATTGGTATGGTTGCATTTCGCAAAATATGGGCTGCAACAAGAGAACCACTAAACCCACCCCCAATAATTGCGATCGTGCTAGGAGAAACAGTTAGGTTCAAAATATAGTTGTACATAATATCTATGAAATAGGCTTGTTGCTACATATTTATCAATTTAGGATAGTTAAATTCCCTTGTATATCTGTTTTTTAGAGTAAATATATTAAGGAAATATAAACACCACCTATACTATGGAAAAAGGTGTCATTTTCTATAAATCTGTAATTTTCATCTGAGATATTCTGTATTCATAAATTGCTGACTCTGAAAATTCCATTAAATCAGTAATTACCAGTTTTTTGGCTATAATTTCTCATCAAAGACGATGGACATAGGGGGGTTTTTAACTAAGCAGCCATTAACTGATTTTGACGTAAAATTTTTTTACTGTAATTGTCACAATTTGCTGACAAAATACTAGCTCAATCTCTGGGGAAGGGAAAAATGATTCAAGGTATTAGCCACATTACATTTATAGTCAGGGATTTGGACAAGATGAGCAAGTTTCTTACAACTATATTTGATGCTCAAGAAGTCTATGCAAGTGGAGACAAAATTTTCTCTATCGCCAAAGAAAAATTTTTCTTGATCAATGGCTTGTGGATTGCGATTATGGAGGGTGAATCTTTAGTAGAAAAAACCTATAACCATGTAGCTTTTAAAATATCTGCAGAAGACTATGAAATCTATGCTGCAAGAGTGAAGAGTTTAGGAGTTGATGTCAAAGAAGATAGAAAACGTGTTGAAGGTGAAGGACGTTCTCTATATTTTTATGACTACGACAATCACTTATTTGAGTTGCACACAGGTACTTTAAATCAGCGCTTGCAAAAATATTTAACTACCCAATAAATGGTATGCGATCTCCCAAATTTTCTGGTAATGTAATGCTAACTTCACTAACCTAGAGTAGGCTAATGCGTCTACTCTAGGTTAAAAGACTAGCTTTGCTGTACTAGCTCCTATGTTGTCATCGCAATTATCAGGAAACGTCTTTCTCTAGTAGGCTATTTCTAGCTCACTCAATCGATAGAGTTGGAAATTAGATATACCCCCATAGATATAAATCAGCAAAATTTTCATTCTTGGTTGGTAAGAAACCAAACCAGAAAAAAACAAATCAGTAAAATTATTAATGAGATGATTTCATGAATCATTTGTCAAAGGGAACAGGGAACAGCAAAAATTGAATCTGAAAGTAGCACTATTTTGAATTTTTAATTCTTTAGTCCCTAATCTTCATTAACTATGAGTCAGGTAACTCCAGGCGAACATAACTGCTATCGTCACCCTAGGTTAGATATTCATATTTTGAAACATTTAATGACTCAACTACTGTGAAGAGCAGGTTTTTATTCAGCTAAATTTCTTACCTCACAGCTATTTGTACCAGATATTAAATCCTGACTAAAATTAATCTCAGTTTATTTACTAACAGTATTTAATACCTATATCTTTTGATAATGACATAGAATACTTTGACAATCAACTCCAGTACAAAGTTTTTAACTATACAGCTAGGTTTGCAAACTATTATCCAAATCCCATAGTTGACACGATGCACTAGCAACTATTCTCCAGCCAGCATCTCACAAAGATGGCTACGGCTATACCAAGTGGCGTAAAGCTTGATATAGATAGATTTATGCTTTGGGCAATGCTGTAAATCAAAAAAATATTGGCTTGAGTGTTATCGTCAAGCAATAAAGATGATATGCTTAGTTTAAACTACGATAAATCAATCAACTTTAAGTATTTTGCGCTTATCCGCTTACATAAAATCAATATGGCTGCTGCTTTAACTCTCAAGAAATGGACTTGTCCTTAAAGAACTTATGGGACGAGATAGAGAATTGGTAGGGAGATCAAGGGAATAACAAAGCCGCCCAACGCAGTGGCTCCTCTTTTTAAGGGGGATTTAGGGGGATCTAAATATGTGCAACTTCACATGAAATTGGTATTACGTGCGTTTGTGGCGATCGCTAAACAAATTATCTCTCTGCTGTAACTATTCTTTCTTTTGACTTTCGCCTTGTTGTAATAGCTTCCGATATTTATTTTGTAGACCTTATTAATATGAGATTTGAGGAAAATATTATGTTTGATAGCATAGAAAGGGAGTTGTCAAACGGAGAAATTTGGTCAGTTGGGCAATATTCTCAGTTGCCAATTCATATTCAATTATTAGTAGAACAAGAAGATGGACAGCGAGATATTTGGGAATTACCTGAAGCAAAAGCAGAAACAGAAAGAAATATGAAAGTTAACAGACTATTCCAATATTTTTAAAAATTGATTAAGGTAATGAAAGTAGTTTGGAGCTAAATATAGCTTGAGCTAAAAGTTGTCAAAATCGGACAGTTATGCGTTGAAGTGAACCAGGAAAACTTTTAGCTAGTTTTCTACTTCGAGATAACTTTTGACTATAGGACTCATATTTGATTTTTGAAAAAACCTAAGTACACTTTTATTTCTTCTTCCCTGTTAAGAGTTCCCTGTTCCCTGTTCCCTCCCTACGCAAATAATTTCAGGAATCAAAGCGGATTCCTATATATTAGTTTTATAACAGAATAATTTTGGCGGCGATCGCATCGCACAGTCTAGGGATTCAAGTTCCTGGAGTGAAGGAAACACAGTCGAGAATGTCAATAAACAAAAATGTCTGGCATGAGTGAAGGTTTTCGCAATACACTATGCAGACTACGTGGAGTTGATGTTTTTGACTGGCTGTAGACCTGGAGAAGTAATCGGACTACAGTGGAAGCACCTTTCAATGGAGATGCTCTTACCCTGGGGTAGCGATCGCTATAATTACTTATGTAAAAATATGTATCTAGATTTAACTTTTCTCAGTTTAATTCGCAAGGGAATGTTAACCTAACATTGATTCAAAACTCAAGGAAGTTTTAGAATATTAAAACAGGGGCATTTCCAGCTAATGTTAACAGAAAAATAAATTTCTGCTGCAAAAAAATGGGTAGTTTTTAGATGCCATCCCAAAGAATTCAGCTAATTACGCTTGCTACTTTCTTAACCACCTTTGCAATTGGTAATGGATTGGTAAGCTTTTGTGTTGCTCAAGAACAAGTTTCAAAAGAGCAATTAGCAGTAAATCGCCAAGTATTAGCTCAAACCCCAAATCCCTCCAAAGCTAAAGCAGAGAAATTTTTCGAGCAAGGGAATAAACAGCTGGAGCATGGGCAATTCCCAGATGCATTACAGTCTTTTCAACAAGCTTTAAATATTTATCGGGCAATTGGAGATAGTACTCACGCAGCCGCAACCCTCAACAAGCTAGGAGAAGTTTACACCTGGCTAAGTCAATATCAAAAAGCCCAAGAAAGTTTGCAGTCAGCTTTAACTATTTTCCGCACCCAAAAACATCGCTTAGGGGAAGCATTAGCGCTCAATCAACTGGGGGAAGTTTATCGCCATCAGGGTGAGACTCAAACGGCGCTGAAGTATCACGAACAAGCTTTGGCAATTGTACGAGAATTGGGCAACCGTGCTGAAGAAGCCGCATCTTTGCATGATATCGCCGCAGTTTATGAAACCCAAGGAAAGTATGAAAATGCCCTCAAATTATACGAGCAAGCTTTATTGATGCGGCGCGAGGTTAAAGATAGATATGGGGAAGCTTTAACCTTGATTGGATTGGGAAATACTTACTTGAGTTATATCCAATTAAAGCTGTACTACCAGGCAATTAAGAAGCCGGAAGAAATCAAACCTTATAAAGATGTCCTCAAGTATTACCAGCAAGCATTAGCTATTATGGGCTCTGTGGGCAACCGTGCGGGCGTTGGCTGGAGTCTTAACGGCATTGCTATGAGTTACGGTGCTTTAAATAAGCAGGAAGAAGCTCTGAAATTTTACGAGCAAGCCTTAGTCAAGATGCGTGAAGTGGGTAACCGCTCTGGGGAAGCAGCTGTTATCTTCAATTTGGGCAAAGATTATGACTGGGGATTCGATCCGCAACGGGAATTTAGACGGATTTCACTGGATTTGTATGAGCAAGCTTTAGCCATTACCCGTGAGATTGGCGATCGCCCTTTGCAAGCTAAAATCCTCTCTAAAATGGGGTTTGTTTACAACACTAAAGGGCGTGAACGTCCGGAAACTGCTCTGGAGTATTATAAACAAGCTTTACCGATAGCGCGACAGATAGGCGATCGCTTTCTCGAAGAAAAAATCCTTGATAGTATGGGCTCTATCTACACTAGCTTGGGCTACCCTCAAACTGCTCAGGAATATCAAGAGCAAGCTTTAGCAATTAGGCAAGAAATCGGTATGGGTGTGAATTTTCCCACAGATATTGTCAAAGTGGGAACTCTTATTACTTACAGCACACCAAAAAAAAGACCGACTTTAATCACTCTGTTGGATGGAGAAGCACTCATCCATTACAGAAATGGCGAAGCTCATGCAGACAACCGACGATACCAAGCCGCCTTAGAATCTTATCAGCAAGCCTTGGCAATTGTGCGCCAACAACAGAATCGCCCTTGGGAATGGGTAATTCGCAATCAAATGGGGACAATTTACGAAACCTTGGGACAATTACCCGCAGCTTTAGATAGTTACAAGCAAAGCTTGGCAATTCGGCGGGAAGTAGATGAAAGTGCCGCAAAACAGCCGGTTCCCCACACTATTCGCGTAGCTTATGGCACTAATGTAAATTTTCACAACCAAACAGGAATGGCATTGGCGGAAGGGATTACCAAGGGTGTAATTAGGATAGGGGAAGGAGAGCCGATTACTACTCCTATCACTACTGTTACTAGTAATAGTCCCGGAATAACGATGCAGGAGGATAAGGTAACAGGTTTGATCTCTACCAACTTTACTACTTTTGGACAAAAAAAAGTAGAGGTAATTGCAGGGTTGGCTGGATGGACGGGCTTTACAGAAAATGAAGAGGAAGATACCCTCGCTAACATGGGGGATATTTACAAAGCTTTAGGACAATACCAAGCTGCATTGAACTCCTACGGCGAAGCCTTAAAAATTATCCGCGCAGAGATGGAAAACCAGGAAAGCGAAGAATCTCGATTGCGGAGATTAACAATAGAGGGAGCTTACTATCAGCAAGAACAGAGAATTAAAAGAAGCATAGGGGAAGTTTACGCAGCACTAGGACAACACCAAGCTGCTTTAAAGTTTTATCAGGAATCTCTGGCAATTGCTAATAAGGAAAATAGCGGTGATCGCATTGTGAGTCAAATACCTATTCTTCTAACGCAGATTGGCAAGGCTTACGAAAATTTAGGACAGTATCCAGCTGCCCTACAAGCTTATCAACAAGCATTGGCGATCGCTCGTGACCCTAAAAATCAAGGCTACTATTCTTTTGAAGAATATCTGATTCGTCAGTATGGGCAAGAAGAATCTTTTCGTCGGTTTAGAATAGCTTATGCCAGGCCAAATCCAGAAGCAATCCTCAACAGTATTGGCACAATTTACGAAAAGCTAGGACAACCTCAAGCGGCGCAGGAACATCGACAGCAAGCAGTTGCATTTAAACAAGAAGTTAGCAACCGTAGTGAGGAAGAAATCACTGGTAAGAAGGCAATTTTGATTACTGAAATTGGCAAAGATGAAACTAAAAAACCCATTGTGCAAATAAATAGGTTGGAGGGTGAAGCAGTCGTTCTGTTTGCGGCGGGAAATAGTTACACTTCCCAAGGAGAATATCTCAAACAACAATATCAATTTGCTTTGCAATCTTACCAACAAGCTTTGGCAATTGTTCGTCAACAAAAAAATCGTCCTTGGGAAGCAGTAATTCTCATTCAAATGGGATTAGTTTACGAAAAGTTAGGACAAAATCAAGCAGCTTTAGAGTCTTATCAGCAAGGGTTGGCGATTAAACAAGAAATTGAGAAACTGACTGAAAAACAGGCAACTCTCCTCAGTAAACCTCCCCTCAGTGGTTTTGTTAATTATGAAAGTGTAAAAATTCGTTTTGATTCTGGTCAAATTACTACTTTTAAAGCGGAAGGAGGAGTAATTTTCTTTGGTCAAACAAGAGAAAAACTTAAAGCCGATCAAATATTTAAAGAAGGTAGAGAGCAATCTACAGACAAGAAGTATGCCAGAGCTATTAAAACATTAGAGACAGCTTTATCGGTTTATCAGCAGCTAGAAGATAAAGCAGGTATTGCGAATGCTTTCTATGAAATTGGGCAAATTTACGATGCTCAACAAGATGAACAACAAGCATTGAAATACTACCAGCAAGCTTTGTCAGTTTACCAGGAACTAGGGGATAAATATGGAGAAAAATCTAGCCTCCAATTGATGGAGAGAATTTACTATCAGCAAGGTAGTCAACTTTCCCAGCAAGGTCAATATAGTGAAGCTTTAGAGAATTTACGCCAAGTCTTAGAGATTGCCAAAAAACTTGGTCATCAAGAAACAGTATGGAGAACTCTCAACCAAATTGCTATAATTTACAGCAGTTTGGGAGAGTATAAATTAGCTTTAGATTACTATCAACAAGCCTTACCAATTCGCTACGAAGTTTTAGGGGATTGGGTAGGAGTTGAGTTCAATATGGCGCGAATTTATGAAGTACTAGGACAATACGAACTAGCTTTAAAATCCTATCAAGAAGCCTTAAAAACTGCCAGAAGACCTGCAGAATTAGAGATCGATGTTGGTAGGATTGGGGATATTGCGGGGGAAGCTAGAGCGTTAAATGCTATAGGGAATATTCACTCTAGGCAAGGCAAGTATGAATTAGCATTGGATTTACATCGCCAAGCCTTAAAAGTTATTAAAAAGGTTAAGGATAAAAAAGAACAAAAATTATTAGAAGGAAGTACATTCTATAGTATTGGACAGGTGTACTTCAAACAAGAAAAATATCAATTAGCGTTAGATTTTTTGCAGTCAGCTTTAGCTATTTATCAACAACTTGGTTCCAGGCGTTCCGAAGGCATAACTCTCCACGCTATCGGCAAGGTTTACTTTGAGCAAGGGCAATATGAATTAGCTAAAAATTTCTTGCAGCAAAGTTTAGTGATTGCTCAAGAAATTGGTAATAAAGAAGGTGAAGGACATACTTTAACTACTATCGGTTACTTACTAGAAAAACAGAATCAACCAGAATTAGCAATTATTTTCCTGAAACAATCTGTGAATGTTAGAGAAGCGATTCGCAAAAATATCAGGGAACTTCCCAAACAACAACAGCAGTCTTACACCCAAACCATTGCTCAAGATTATCGCCACCTAGCCGATATTTTGCTGCAACAAAACCGAGTTTTGGAAGCGCAACGGGTACTAGATTTACTCAAAGTCCAGGAAATTGAAGACTATCTCCGCAATGTTCGGGGGAGTGATAAAACTGCAACTGGTATTGCTGAACGTCCCCAAGAACAGCAAATACGCCAGGGGATGACGACGGAAATTGATAAAGCGATCGCATTAGGTAAAGAACTCGCTCAACTCGAAAGCCTTCCCGTGACTAAGCGCACACCAGCCCAAACCCAGCGGATCATCGCATTGCGAAAAACTCAGCAGGAGATTGCCAAACAGTTTAACGCCTTCCTCAAAAGCCCCAAAGTGCGAGAATGGATTGGGCAACTTCAGCAAACCACCCAAGGACAGAGTTTTAATTTAGAGTCCTCCGCCAGCGCCTTACAGGATAACTTGAAAAAACTTCAGCAAGATGCTGTGATTATCTATCCTTTGGTGTTGAGCGATCGCTTAGAACTAATTTTAGTTACCCCCTATGCGCCGCCACTGCGCCGTACCGTTGCTGTCAAACAAGCAGAACTTAACCGCGCGATCGCGGAATTTCGTTCGGCGTTACCAAAACGTACCCCAGGGGTGAAAGTTCCGGCTCAACAGCTTTATGATTGGCTAATTAAACCCCTAGAAAATGATTTAGCTCAAGCTAAAACTAAAACCATCATCTACGCCCCAGACGGACAACTGCGTTATATTCCCCTAGCTGCCCTGTATGATGGTCAACAATGGTTAGTCGAGCGTTTCAGCATCAATAATATCACTGCCGTTAGCTTAACTGACCTCAACACCAAACCGCAGCAGCAATTAAATGTGTTAGCAGCAGCCTTTACCCAAGGAAACTATAGCTTTGAGGTAGGAACTCGGCGGTTTAAATTCGCCGGCTTACCCTTTGCAGGTGTGGAAGTAGAAAATCTGGCGCAAACTGTTCCTCAGACAAAAAAACTCTTAGATGAGCAATTCAATCAAGATATTGTGTTACAGATGAATGATTACTCTGTCGTCCATTTGGCTACTCACGCCGCATTTACCAATGGACAACCAGAAGAATCTTTTATTTTATTTGGTAATGGCGATCGCGCTACACTACGAGATATTCAAAATTGGCGATTACCAAATGTTGATTTAGTAGTACTTTCCGCTTGTGAAACTGGATTAGGAGAGCAGTTAGGCGACGGTAGGGAAATTCTCGGTTTTGGCTACCAAATGCAACAAACAGGCGCAAGAGCTGCGATCGCTTCTTTATGGTCGGTAGATGATGGCGGTACGCAAGCTTTAATGAATGCTTTTTATACTAAAATAATGCAAGGGAAAACCACAAAAGCCGAGGCTCTGCGTCAAGCGCAAATCGCTCTCATTACTGGTAACTATGCAACCATAAGTCAGGAAAGAGGCATCAACGATAATTTATCACCACAGGTAAGGCATCACCTCAGTCACCCTTTTTACTGGGCTCCATTTATTCTCATTGGTAATGGCTTGTAAATCACCCTAGTATTCGGTTAAGGATCATTAGACTTGTTGCAGAAGTCAGGAAAAGGTTAAGGGGGAAGGGGGAAAGGTTTTGTATTTTCCCTTTAACCTTTAACCTTTCCCCATCTCTTGTAAAAGTGCTTTTTGCAAGAGATCTATTGTAGTAATTGTCAAGCGATCGCTACAAATTTTCAGCTTTTTGAGCTTAACTGAACAGTAATAAATTGGACTATTCACAATACTGCTCGGTTAAGGATTTTAAACTCTTAATTTGGTTTGGGGAAAAGGTGAAAGGGTAAGGGTTAAAGGTTTATTTCTTGCCCCTTTTCCCCTTCCCCTTTTCCCCTTAACCGACAAGTGTTGGGACTATTCAGGATTGTAAATTTCGTAATTGTAAATTACCTCACGAGCTTTGAGATCTTCTAGTAAATCCGGAGAAATCTCATCACCAAAAAATATATGCAGAAAACCATCGTAAGCAGAAAATTGAACACTACCATTTGCTTCAATTTCTAGGTGGAAGATACTAGAACCCAATCCCCTCTCAAGGGTATCTGTTAATGCTTCAACTTCAGTAGGATCTAATTTAATTAATAAACCATCACCAGCCAATTTACTATTGCTATCCTTAAATGGAGAGTGAGATCCAATAATTTGATAATTAAATTGCGATAGGTCAAAATTGTCAATTGTCCAAATTGCCAGTCGAGCTTGTTTCTCAGACAATTTAGTTATAATCGCATAAAATAGTTCCCTAAACCGATCTGGATTTGATTCGAGCCAACCTGTAGCATTCATTTGGGGTAAATTAGCATATCCGGTACTTGGAATATTCTCTATCAAAATTTGCTACTTGCAGTACTAAGACTATGCTGCAAACTTTGTATTTTCTTTGTAAGTAGCTCAACCTAATTAAACGTGAAATGTCATTACGTAGGCGGAACACCTTCCCGTAGGGTACGTAACGCAGTGAAGCGTAAAGCTGTAGCATCTCCTGTAATTGCAGTTAGTTTATGAGATACACCCTCTAATTTTTGGTGCAGTTCAGCCAACATCTTTTCTGAGACATCTATACCAGTGTAAGAATAGCCTTTTTTAGCAATTGGGACAGCAATTCTGCCAGTACCAATACCCGTTTCATAAAATTTGGTATCTGCGGTTGGGGAAACCAAATTGAGGATAAAGTCTGTGACTTGCTCAGAGATTCCGGGGGGAAATCCTCTGGTAGCATCGTAAATATTAGAAACTCGATCAAATGAAACAGTTGTAGTCATATATTTGTTCTTTGTTATTTGTTAGAAACGCGATTAATCGCGTCTGTACAATGGTCATTTGTCGTTGCTAAATACAGATGACTGATGAGTGTTAGAGGGAAATAGGATAATTTCATCATGGATTAAGTCCCCAAATTAAAATTCGCTTGTAGGGGAAAAAGAATGGACGCTCATCGGGTAAAATGCTGAATAATTTTTGTTGATACCTGGCTACAAATCGCTCATAAGTTTGGGTATCTAGCTGTGTTTCATAGGCGGTGAGTAACGTTCCCCGATACCATTCCAATACAGCTTCTCGCGATGGTAACAAATGCCCGTAAATTTGCAACTTTACTTGTTGTTTAACAAAGCCTAACTTATAAAGTATTTTAGCATAATCTACGGGAGAAAGTACTTCTAAGCGTCGTACATATCCCTTTAATTCTTGACTAAATTCTTGTGCTGTCTCTACAGCTAACTGATGCACTGGCTCATCATCCATTGCCGGAATTTGTATTGCTAATTGTCCGCCTGCTTGGAGTTTATTTCGTAATTTAGCAAATAATGTTTCGTGTTCTGTTAACCACTGTAAAGCAGCGTTAGAAAACACAACATCAAATTTACCTTCTCCTGGGTTATCTTCAATTCTTCCTTGCTCAAACCGCAATCCATTACCTGCAAATTGACTCGCTACAGATAACATTTTTTCAGATGCATCGATTCCCAAAGTTTCTTTAGCTGCTAATGTTTCATGCAGATACTTGGTTAACTTTCCGGTTCCACATCCTAAATCTAAAACTCGTAAATTTTCTTGGGGATTTACCAAATCTACTAAATCGTAAAAAGGACGACTTCTTTCAGCTTGAAATCGTTCATATTGCTCTGGGTTCCATTTATCTGGCATTTTGATAACCTATTTTTAATTTATGTGTAAGGAATTGGGCACAAATTGATTTATTTAAATTGGATTTTTATATTTATTAATAAAAGTGCAGACGTAGGTTGGGTTGAGGAACGAAACCCAACATCCGAAAACTTTGGTATTGTTGGGTTTCACTCCGTTCAACCCAACCTACATTTATTTTTATCTTCTCCAAGTGATATAAGATAGTTATTCATGAAAGTGCAGCTTTCCTAGTTTCCTTAAAGCGAAAAATAATGAACTGATATGAAATGATTGCAGCAGTATAGCGTTATCGATGTTTTGAATTAAATTATCTAATGGTAATAGCTTTACATTGATAATTTCAGTTGGATTTAAATTTAAATCGGCTACAAGCTCTACATTTGTTGCTAAAAAGCAATGGATCAAGTTATTATGAGTTGCTGGGTTCGGTGAGATTATTCCTGTCTCAATAAAATTGTCGCTTGTGTATCCTGATTCCTCTAATAATTCGCGTTTTGCTGCTTCTAGTGGGGAAATATCTTCTGGTTCCATACAACCACCAGGTAATTCTAAAACTGTTTGTTGAATACCGTGGCGATATTGTTCAACTAACACAATTTCCTGATTTTTGGTTAACGCGACAACATTCACCCATGTTGAAGATTCAAAAACATAAAAATGCTCGACTATTTGTCCATTTGGCGTTTGATAAGTGTCAGCACGGAGTGTAAGCCATTTATCTTTTACTAGATATCTTGACTTTAATATATTCCAATTTAAGGAATCCACATTTAAACCTCTTTTTGCTTCGGTACAAATTTGGTAATGTTAATCATACTGGTAACAATGAAACATGAGCAGAAACTATCTTCCATCCTTGCGGAAATCTATACCAAGTTTGGCTTTGTCTCCCAAAACGTTCTACACTATTGATAATGCGGCGAAATTCTAAAGTTACAGTTGCCGTATCCTTGCCAAAAGTCACAACTTTAAGATGAGAAATTTCGCGCTCAATTTTTGGGTTTAGTCGAGAGGCGCGAAAATTGCGAATCTCTTCACTACCGTAGAGGTTTTCTGTTACACCAAAGCGCACTACTTCAGGTGCATCCCAAAATAAACTATCCATCACATCTAAATTGTTATTAGCCAAAGCCTCTTCGTATTTAAGGTATAAATCAGTTACTTCAGCTATAACAGCAGGGTCATTTACTGTAGTCATTGTTGTTAATAATTTACTAACTCCGAATTATTGTGTCATAAAATGACCTATGTAAAACAGGCGAAAATTCATAGCATGAAAAACACGAAGCATAGATTTTTTGATGTCTGTCGGCATACATCATCCCTAACCGTGAATAAAAAAGTAGATAGTCATACTGAAGGCAACAAATATGACAAATTTACGAATTAATTGGGGTTTTAATTTACGTGCATAATGGGCGCTGAGATATCCGCCTAAAGAACCACCCACAGCCATTAAAATAGCTTGTTCCCAAGCAATTACACCTGCAAAAATAAAAGGAATAATGGCAATTCCATTAATACAACTACCTAAAAATGCTTTAAAGGCATTAATTGTATGAATATTTTTGATACCTAAAAATGATAGAGTTGCCAACATTAAAATTCCTAAACCTGCACCGAAAAAACCGCCGTAAATAGCGATCGCTAATTGTGCCAAGGCAAGGTTAAATATAGGTACAGACTCCGGCGTTGACTTCTGGCTCTGAAACTGCAACCATCCTCTGAGAGTGTCGCCAAAGGTAAATACGAGGGTTGCTGAGAGTAATAGATAGGGGATGAGCTTTTTAAATACATCAGCCGAGGTATAGAGTAAAGCTAAAGAGCCAATAATTCCACCGAATAAACTTATGCCACATAACAGCAAAAAAACTTGCCGTTTAATCCCCAAATCTTTGCGGTAGGCTCCAGCACTAGCTATAGAAGCCACCCAAATAGCAGTATTATTTGTAGCATTAGCAATAATTGGCGGTACTCCTGTAAAAATCAGCGCGGGAAATGTAATAAAACTTCCACCACCTGCAACAGCATTCAATCCGCCTGCAATAAAAGCGGTGCTGAATAGAAGTAAGGTATGGAGAATAGTTAAAGATGGTGGCTGATTTTGAGTCAGAAATTAGGAATTATCAATTTGGGAATATCTTCTGGAGAATGAGCAATAAAATCAGCACCGTGAGTTGTCAATTCTTCCTCGGTTCCGTAGCCATAGGTAACGCCAATGGTTGCAACTTGATTTTTCTTGGCTCCGATCATGTCGTGTTTGCGATCGCCTATCATGACAACGGTAGAGGGTGAAAGATTCTCTGTCCGTAAAATATGCCCAATTAAGTCGCCTTTAACACTGCGGGTTCCATCCAGTTCGCTACCATAAATCCCATCAAACAAAGGCGATAAGCCAAAATGTTCAATAATGCGGATGGTATAAATATAGGGTTTAGAAGTAGCGATAAAGGTTTTATAACCATAGGCGCGCAGAGTTTTCAGGGTTTCGGGAATTTGGGGATAAAGCAGATTTTCAAATAATCCAATCGTGGAAAAGCGATCGCGGTACAGTGAAATAGCCTGTGTCAGTAACTTCTCATCTGTAGTTTTCAGTAACACCGAAAACGTCTCTGTGATTGGCGGGCCGATATACCAACTCAACTCATCAACATCTGGCGGAGTGTAACCCAGTTCCGAAAGAGCATACTGAATACTACGAGTAATACCAGGTTTGGCATCGCTTAAAGTTCCATCTAAATCAAATAGGATGTTGGGCATAGGGCATAGGGCATTGGTAGTTGCTATTCTCGCATTATCTCCCTCATCCTCCTCATCTCCCTCATCTCCCTCATCTCCCTCATCTCCCTCATCTCCCTCATCTCCCTCATCCCCTAATTCGCTTCCCCATAAACTTCTCTCGGCTCAACAAAGCGATTCCCAAGGTGACGATACCAATCCCCACACATTGAATCAGGTTTAAAGTTTCGCTAATTGTTGCCCATGCAACTAAGGCTGTCATGGCTGGGCTACTCGCGCCAATAATAGAGGCGGTAGTTGCACCAATCGAGCGAATCCCTAAATTATTGAGAGTATGACCGAGAAAACTGACTAAACCCGAAAAAATACTGCCAATCCACATAGGTGTCCAGTCAAGCTGGGCGCTGGGAAGGGGAAATAAGAGTAAACTCAATCCAGAAAGTATTAGAGTTGAGGCAAAACTAATCCAAGTAAAGGGAACTGGATGGAATTTTTCTAAACATTTTTGGGCGAGGACGTTATAGAAGGCGTTAAAAATTCCCGCAATTAGGCTGGCGCAAATGCCGATCGCAATGGTATTACTGCTGTTGGTAGCAGAAGATTGGGGAACTGTAAGAACGCTGCCTACGAGAATAATACCCATAACTAGCCAACTAAAGGAAGTGGGGCGATCGCCAAAGAATTTCCAAGACAGCAGGGCTGTAAACACCGGATAGGTGAAAAATATAGTGAGTGCAATTCCTGTGGGTATCAAGCCAATGCCAATGTACAGCGCGGTAATGTACAAAAACATGAGTACTCCACAGCCCAAGGCTTGCAGCATCACATCTCGGCGTTCCTGTCTGAATAAGCTGAGGAATTCTTGCGGAGCAGATGGATATAGCTTGAATGATACAGATGCCATTAGTGGAACCACTAGCAGCATCCGCATAAACATTAGTAAGAATGAACTTTGTAAATCTGGTTTAACGTAACCACCAAGTAAAAATAAACTCAGTACGAGATGTTCTGAAAATAAAACTCGGACGGTAACGTTGTGAAATGACAAAAAAAAGGAGGATAGAAGAACTGTCAGGATGCCCAACAAGGTAAAAAGTTTCCTTAGCAGCTACTCTTGTGCTTTAACACAGCCAAAGATATTAAGTCAAAACACTGGCTAATTCTCGAGCAGCTGCATTTGCGGTGAACTGATTTACCGGACGGGGTAAACCAAGATGCTCACGCAGAGTTTGCCCTTCGTATTCAGTGCGGAATAAACCTCGGCGTTGCAATTCGGGGATGACAAAATCAACAAATTCATCTAAACCACCAGGTAACCAAGGCGGCATAATATTGAAGCCATCAGCCCCATCATTTAAAAACCATTCTTCCAACTGGTCAGCAATTTGCTCTGGTGTACCCAAAATTGTCCGGTGTCCCCTTGCGCCTGCAATCCATAAATATAGTTGGCGGATGGTTAAATTCTCTCGCTGTGCTAAGTCTTTAAGTAGTTGTAAGCGGCTTTTACCGCCGTTCGTATCTAGTAAATCTGGTAACGGCCCATCTAGGGGATATGATGATAAATCATGTCCAGTTAGTCCGGAAAGCAGACCTACTCCCACAGAGGGATGAATCAAATCTTGTAGTTGCTGGTATTTTTCCTTCGCTTCTTGCTCAGTGCTACCGATTATCGGAAAGACACCAGGCATAATCTTGAGATTTTCGGGAGAACGTCCATATTTTGCCAGTCTTCCCTTGACACTTGCATAGAATGCTTGTGCGTCTTTGAGAGTTTGCTGGGCGGTAAATATCACTTCTGCGGTGCGTGCAGCCAGTTCTTGCCCAGCTTCCGAAGAACCAGCTTGCACAATTACTGGATATCCTTGCACCGGACGGGCGACATTCAACGGGCCGCGCACTGAGAAATGTTTACCTTTATGGTTAGGAATGTGCAATTTATCAGGATGGAAATAAAGGCCTGATTCTTTGTCACGAATTAAAGCATCATCTTCCCAACTATCCCACAGCTTAGTGACAACCTCTAAAAATTCTGTGGCTCTTTCATAGCGTAGTGAGTGTTGTAAATGCTCTTCCTGGCTAAAGTTTTTGGCTGCGGCTTCGGCGGCGGAGGTAACGACATTCCACCCAGCACGGCCACCACTGAGATAATCTAGCGAGGCAAACTTACGGGCGAGGTGAAAAGGTTCTTCATAGGTAGTTGATGCTGTTGCTACTAACCCAATTTTCTTTGTCACCACAGACAAAGCCGACAATAAAGTTAGCGGTTCAAAGTGGACGCTAAATTGTCCCGAACGACTAAAAGCTTCTTTTCCCTGTCCTCTATCCCAGACGGCTAAACCATCTGCGAGGAATACCATATCAAATTTACCCCGTTCTGCTGTTTGTGCTAGGTGGGTGTAATGCTGAATATTCAACCCTCCGTCTGCTTGGGCTTCGGGGTGTCGCCAAGCTGCAACGTGATGGCCTGCGTCTGGTAAGAATGCACCTAATCTCAGTTGTTTTTTCTGACTCATATTCTTCTCTATACAGATACACCTGCTAATTCAGCAGAGTTAGCAATATTGTTGAATTGGTTGGCTGGCCTTGGTAGTCCCAAATTTTCCCGCAGTGTTTGCCCTTCGTATTCTGTGCGGAACACACCCCGGCGTTGTAATTCGGGAATTACCAAATCAACAAACTCTTCTAAACCACCGGGTAAGTAAGGCGGCATAATATTGAAACCATCAGCCCCATCATTGACAAACCATTCTTCCAACTGGTCAGCAATTTGTTGTGGTGTACCCCAGATAGTTCTATGACCTCTTGCACCTGCGATCGCCAAGTATAATTCTCTGAGTGTCAAGTTCTCACGATTTGCCAAATCAGATACCAGCTTCAAGCGGCTTTTACTACCGTTAGTATCATCAGGAAATTCTGGTGCAGGGCCATCTAAAGGATATCCAGATAAATCTTTGCCACCATATACCCATCCCAATAATCCCAAACCTACTAACGGATGAACTAACTCCTGAAGTTGGTCGTATTTTTCTTTGGCTTCTTGCTCAGTACTACCAATTACCGGAAATATCCCTGGCATAATTTTGAGATGCTCAGGAGAACGTCCATATTTTGCTAATCTCCCCTTGACGCTGGCATAAAATTCCTGTGCTTCTTTGAGAGTTTGTTGGGCGGTGAATATTACCTCTGCGGTTTGGGCGGCGAGTTCCTGACCAGCTTCCGAAGAACCAGCTTGCACAATCACTGGATATCCTTGCACCGGACGGGCGACATTCAACGGGCCGCGTACAGAGAAATGTTTGCCTTTGTGGTGCGGAATGTGCAGTTTATCAGCTTCAAAGTAAACTCCTGATTCTTGATCACGGATAAAAGCATCATCTTCCCAACTGTCCCACAGTTTGGTAACTACATCGACAAACTCTTGGGCGCGTTCGTAGCGTGTAGCGTGTTCTAAATGCTTTTCTCTGTTAAAGTTCTTCGCTTCGGCTTCCGTTCCAGAAGTAACCACATTCCAGCCAGCCCGACCGCCACTAAGATAATCTAAGGAAGCAAACTTGCGGGCGATATGAAAAGGTTCGTTGTAAGTTGTGGAGGCTGTTGCCACTAAGCCAATATTGTCTGTCACCGCAGACAAAGCCGACAGCAGGGTCAGGGGTTCAAAATGTACAAGCTTCCCGTTACGGCTCCAACCCTCAACATCAGAACTGTGATCTCGCACCGCTACCCCATCCGCCAGGAAAATCATATCAAATTTTCCTCGTTCGGCTGTCTGTGCCAACTGCTTATAATGCTTAAAATTCAAAGGATTTGCTTGCGCTGCGGGATGTCGCCAAGCCGCAATATGATGTCCAGTCGGATGTAAAAACGCACCCAGTCTCAGCTGTTTTTTACTCATTCTCTTCTGTTTCTCCTGTTCATAGACGTGTTAGATAGATTCTCGTACCTGGCGATTTGCTCTGAAGAAGAGAATAGGTTCTTCTAAATTGTTGTTTTTCACTAAGGCATCAATATGCTGCATAGGATTTGATTCTGCAAAATAAATTTTTTGTGCAGCATGATAGCGCTGACGATACAAACGGATGGCATTTTCCCAAGACCCAAGTCGAGCCTCATCTCTTTTAACCCCACGCTGCTCGGCTACCTCAAAATCTGTATCTAGGTAAACACGATAATCAAAGTAAGAAACTAGTTCTGGTCGCAGTAAAAAGCTAGCAGCAAAAAGAAAGATGTCTCCAGGATTGGCTGACTGCGGCTCCTCTACTACCAAAGCATCTGTTTCTAAGTCAAAACCCCGTGCTTGGTAAATAAGATTACTTCCAGACCCAAGTGGGTCAAGCACCAGTTTTTTGAGCAACGGATAGTTGTAAGCATCGAAATAATAGCCTTCGGCGGAATCACGACCCTGGCGGTGACGCAAAGAACGAGGGTTATGGAAATCATCAACAGCAATGTTGACACAGTTTCGCCCACGACTGGTTAGGACTTGCTCTAGCTCCTTAGCAAAGGTGGATTTTCCACTGGCAGTAATACCTGTTATTGCTACCAGCAAAACACGAGAAGGCACAGACGCAGCACGTTCAATCAGAGTATCAGCTATTATTGCGAGAACAGTTGCACGTGTAGGAGTCATAGACGACGGTAATCAGCCCAGAAAAATCAGAAGAGGTAGGGTAAAGGAAACAGAGAAATTTCCAGTTCCCAATCGCTTATGCTAAAGCTGGTTCGCGGCGGTTATATACAGAAGAATCACCTTTGATGGCTTCGCTTTGTTTACCATCAATACCAACTGGGATATCGCCAACGATGGTGATTCGCTGAACATGGCGGGGTTGATCGCCGTAATCTGCGATCGCATAATGTTGAGTAGCACGGTTATCCCAGAAAGCTACGTCACCAACTTTCCAGCGCCAACGCACTGTATTTTCTGGGCGAGTCACATAAGCCTGCAATAATTTGATGATTTCGTCGGATTCATTTTGTGATAAACCCCGAATGCGGCGCACAAAACCACCAATAAATAATCCCCGTTCACCAGATTCCGGATGAACGCGTACAACTGGGTGCAAGGTTTCGTATACAGTTGAAGTGAAGACATCACGGTAAGCTCTGACTGCTTCTGGTAGATCCACTACAGCTGCTGCATAGTCATAGGCGTTGCTATGTACTGCCCAAAGTTGATCTGCAAGGTCACGCAATGGAGTTGGTAAATCTTGGTAAGCTGTAACGGAGTTTGCCCAAATCGTATCACCACCCGATGGAGGAATAACCAACGCCCGCAATACAGAACCAAGCGGCGGACGGTCTACAAATGTCACATCTGTATGCCAGTTATTCGCACGTGCTACAGTTTTGCTGTAGTTCAGGTCAAGAATTTCTGGGTTATCTGGAAGTGAGGGTACAGTGGGGTGAGCTGTAGTCAATTCCCCAAACCGACGAGCAAAAGCTATTTGCTGGTTAGCATCAATATTCTGTTCCCGGAAAAAGATAACTTTGTATTTAACTAAGGCTTTGCGAATATCGCTGATAATTTCATCGCTGAGATTACTACTCAAATCTACACCGATAATTTTTGCACCGATACGTCCGGCGATTGGTTTGATATCAAAGTATTTTGAAGTCATTGTTTTTATCTTTGTATTGGGGATTGGGGACTGGGGACTGGGGACTGGGGACTGGGGACTGGGGATTGAGGGCTAGGGGAGAAATTCAATTATCAATGCCCCATGCCCTATGCCCCATGCCCAATTCCCTACACCCCTGGCGTACTTCCACCATCAACAATAATCTCTGCGCCTGTAATTGAAGCAGCGAGGTCTGAGACTAAAAATAGTGTCAATGAGGCAATGTCTTCTGGTTGGGCGATTCTCTTGAGGGGAATAGCTTGTAGAGTTTCGGCTTTTGCTTGCTCAACTGTAATTCCTCGTGCTTGGGCATTTTGTTCTGCCAAGCGTTCAGCGCGTTCGGTAGCAGTAGCACCAGGCGAAATGGCATTAATCCGAATGTTGTACTCGGCTAATTCTTTAGAAATTCCCTTTGTGAAGTTGAGTAAGGCGGCGTTGGTTGTACCACCAGGAAGGAAGCTGGGGCGAGGTGTGCGTCCAGCACCGCCGATAATATTGACGATTCTTCCATCCCCTCGGCTCTTTTGATGGGGAACAACTGCTTTAACTAGGCGAATGTAGCCCAACAGTTTTAAGTTCCAAGCATCTAGAAATACATCATCGCTGAGGTTGAGGAATGACCCAGCACGGGCTGACCCAGCATTATTGACTAAGATATCAATCTGACCAAACTGTGCCAGTGTGGTTGAGACAACTTTATCGACGCTTTCTGCCTGAGTCAAATCTGCGCTGATAGAGATGACTTTCGCCCCTGGTGTCGGTAGGGACTGGATTGCACTCACAGCATTCTCTAATCGTTCGGGGTTACGAGCTGCAATAACCACATTCACACCTTCACTATAAAGGGCTTTGGCGATCGCTAATCCAATACCCGCACTACCACCTGTGACAATTGCTGTTTTACCTGCTAGCTTGAGTTCTAAGCTCATGAGATGAATTCCTAGATTTGTTGGTCTGGCTATGTACTGTCTGCAACAGATAACCTAGTGATTCTCAACTCCACATAGCTGTGGCTAGGTTAATGAATTACCTAAATACGGTAAATCAGTAGATTTAATGTATTTTATAACTGTAGAAGAAATTATCATAGACAATCTTAATAATCAAGCACCGTATAACCGGACTTTTTCAAGCATAATTTTACACATTTAGCTTTTCTAAATATTTGCAAATTGTCTGGTAAACGTTCAAATTTACTATCTAAATTTCGATTTTTTATTAAAAATAAAAATCATTTGTGAGGATTATATATTTATCAAAAATATACAGTTTAATATTTATATTTGAATTAGTAGTAATTAAAAATTAATGAGAAAAGTATACCTAAAATATCAACTTTATTAACTATAATTACACAGTATGAATAATGTATAGTGCATTTTCGTCTAGCGCAATGCACCAACGCAATATAATACCAATTTTAAAAAGAATGCGACAGATTGTAGGTGCAAGGCACTGCCTTGCCCTCTGGAATATATTGATGTGTCGCAAATATTATTTGATTTGGTATAAAGATGTATTTGCATCTCATAATACCCAGCGAGATAACTTTTTTAGCTGTAGAAGAAGCAAAGACCCTTGTCCTCAATAAAGTTCCGAGAGATGTTTTCCATCGCTCAAAATTATTTATTATTTGGCAAAGATGACGAAATACTTTTACATTTTCAAACCATTTAATAGATATTTTTCTAGAAAATGATTCACTTCATCAGCACATAACCCGAGATGAACCTTTTTCCCTGCTGCTTGGAGAATATCTAATCCCTTACCTTGATTGCGCGGATCTGGATCAACTAGCGAGACATATATTTCTTGAATGCGTGGATCTTTTGCGATCGCCAAAGCACAAGAGGGTGTGCGTCCTTGAAAAGAACAAGGTTCAAGAGTAACGTACATTTGCAAAAACGGTAAATCTTGACCTTGAATGTAGCTGAGTGCATCAGCCTCAGCATGGTGCTTTCCTGGTGAATGCGTATATCCTAGTGCTACTATCTCGCCAGTATGGACTATGACACAACCTATCGGTGGATTAGGTAAGCATTTTGGTAAAGCTTTTTTGCTGTGAGCTAGAGCAGCCAGCATATATTTATCGTTCATATTCTTGAATATCTGTTTGACATCCTCCCACCACTGATTCGGAGTACCGAATGCAGTGGGGGATTCCAAAAATCACTTCTTGGATTTCCTCTTTCTTGGACTCGACTTACTTGAGGGAGTTTCCTCACTCACGCAGAGGTCGATGTCTCCAGAGGCGTTAAGCGTTCCCGTGTGCCCCACGGTACGGGAGCCACTCTCGTGGGCGGCTCCGCCGACTTGAGAGAAGTGGCGTAGTCCAATCTCAAGTATGTTTCGTGCAGCATTATGGTCGCGGTCTAATAAGGTTCCACAATGGGGGCAAATATGAGTTCTAGCGCTAAGGGATTTTTTCACAATCTCACCGCAATTAGAGCAATTTTGGCTAGTTCCATGAGGTGGCACGGCGACCGTGACCACACCAAAAACTTTGCCAAAATACTCAACCCATTGGCTAAACTGCGTCCATGCTGCATCACTAATCGACTTGGCAAGGTGTCTATTCCTCACCATGTTCCGCACCTTCAAATCCTCATAGGCTACCAAGTCGCTAGACTGGACTACGCACCTTGCTGTCTTCACTGCAAAGTCTTTACGCTGCCTACTGACTTTGAGGTGTTTACGAGCCAATTTATTTGTGAACTTGGCTCTATTTTTGGAACCTTTCTTTGTTTTGGAAAAACGGCGTTGCAGTCGTTTCAAAGACTTCTCGCTCTTGCGAAGGTGTCTAGGATTATCAACTGTATTGCCTTGACTATCGGTCAAAAAGTGGTTGAGTCCAACATCAAGCCCAAGAGTTTTACCTGTTGGTTCTCGCTTTTCAATTCGTTCTTGGTCAATGCAAAACTGCGCGTAGTAGCCATCAGCGCGACGCACAATCCGCACTCGCTTGAACTGTTTCAACTGGTAGAAGTGCAAATCACGGGTTCCCCAGAGTTTGAAAGTTCCTGCTTGAAAACCATCGTTAAAAGTTATATAGCGACGGTCATCAGAGAGCTTCCATCCAGATGTTTTATATTCAACACTCCCATGCGTCTGTTCTTTTTTGAACCGTGGATAACCTTTCAAACCTGGTTTGGATTTCTTGCAATTATCAAAAAATCTAGCAATTGCACTCCACGCTCTTTCGGCACTAGCTTGTCTAGCCATCGAGTTGAGTTTGCTCGCCCAAGGAAAATTTTCGTCGGCAGCGAGTACAGCGCAATAAGCACTCAACTCATATCTGCCGATATCCCGGTTGTCCATCCAGTACCTCAGGCAAGCATTACGGACAAAACGAGCAGTTCTAATCGCCTCATCCAGCGATTGATACTGCTCGTTTGTTCCTTCAAGTTTTGCCTCAAATACCAGCATTATTACGTTAAACTTATTGACGTAATGATATCACAAATATTGCTAAAAACTCAACTACCCTTTGCCCTGTCAAACCTACGGTTTGATTCAGTTAAGGGTGTTTCGTTTTTAGCCAACAATTCATCTCGCCGCCACAACGAAGTTTGGCGGCGAGATGAATTGTTGTTTTTAGGTAATCAACTGATAACCCTCTAATCCCTGCTCCCAGATACTTTGCAATATTTAATGTTTGATAACCTAATTATTCGTATATCATATACTTGTGTTTGCCAGCACATATTTTTTTGGATGTATTGTGTAAGCTTTATGTTTAGTGTCTGGTAATTAGGTGAATACCTGAACGCCTCACACAACTAACTCAAAGCTTTACAGGAAAAGGATTTTATAAATCAGCCATCCAAAATACAAGGCTATCAAGCCAATAGATAAATTTTGAGCAGTTAAGAATCAGCCAAACTTTTGTAGCAGCAGTCAAAGACTGATGTTACTAAAGGAGTGATTTGCTATGCGCTGTATGAGCGATAGCACTATTAAGAATAGAGAAAAGCGGATGAGCAAAAAACGTCAGTTTCGTTTAGGTGCATTTATTCAAGCCACTGGACATCATGTCTCTGCATGGCGACATCCTGATACACAAATAGACGCTGGGTTGAATTTCGAGCATTACAAGGAAATTACCCAGACAGCCCAACGCGGCTTATTTGATGCAGTTTTTCTCGCAGATAGTCCAGGAGTTTGGGGTAGCGCTCCCGAAAATCAGAGTCGTAATGGCAAGATTGTCCATTTCGAGCCTGTGACTCTTTTCTCTGCTTTGTCTTCCGTAACTCAAAACATCGGTTTCATCGCTACCGCCTCGACTACATACGAAGAACCCTACACCCTCGCTCGTAAGTTCGCTTCTTTAGATTACTTGAGTAAAGGACGCGCCGGTTGGAATGTAGTCACCACAGGTAATGATAACGCCGCAGCTAATTTTGGACTTGAGCATCACCCAGATCACAGCCTGCGTTATGAACGGGCGGAAGAATTTGTCGAAGTAGTCAAAGGACTGTGGGATAGTTGGGATGATGATGCCTTTATTCGTGACAGAGAATCAGGCATTTATTTCGATACAGATAAGCTGCATGTACTCAACCATAAAGGTAAACATTTCTCTGTTAAAGGCCCCTTAAACGTTGGTCGTCCGCCTCAAGGCTACCCGGTGATTGTGCAAGCTGGAGCCTCGGAAGCTGGGCGAGATTTAGCTGCGCGTACTGCTGAAGTAATTTTCACCGCTAATCAAACCCTCGCAGATGCTCAGGAATTTTATGCCGATGTCAAAGGTAGATTGGCGAAATACGGACGCTCTCCCGATGACCTGAAAATCATGCCTGGTGCTTTCCCCATCATTGGACGCACAGAGGAAGAAGCTCAAGAAAAATACGAGTTTCTGCAATCTTTGATTCATCCCGATGTTGCTTGGGGCATTCTCAAAAACTATTACAAAGGTGTAGATCTGTCGAAATATTCTTTAGATGATATAGCGCCAGAACTACCCAGCGATACCAACACTAATAAGAGCCGTCTGAAACTAGTTAAGGATTTAGCTACTCGCGGGAGTTTGACACTGCGTCAGTTGTACCTCTCTCTCTCTACTGCAAGAGGTCATCGCACCATACTGGGTACTCCCGAAACCATTGCTGATCAACTAGAAGAATGGTTTAACAACGGTGCGGCAGATGGCTTTAATATCATGCCTCCTATACTACCTACAGGATTAGATGAGTTCGTAAATTTAGTTTTCCCCGTCCTACAAAAACGCGGCCTATTTCGGACTGAATACGAGGGTAGTACTTTACGTGAAAACCTGGGTTTGCGTCGCCCAGGTAATCATTTTGCTGCTCAAAAAGCCAATGAGCGACTGGTGTCGGTCTGATATACCTAACTTGCATAATGACGGGCAAGATACTTACCACACAAGATTTATAAACATTTGATCAATGCTTAAGCTCAACTGCTTCAAGCCCTCTGTTTGCAGACCGCCACCATTTTGAGGTGCGCCTCATGTTCTGCATACCCTAAAAATCTTAGCCAAAAATAAGGAAAGAAAATGACTGAATATAGCAGACTAAAAACCTCACCCTCCGCAGCCATCAGAGCCACTCTAGATTATCCTGTAATTGATACCGACGTTCATACCAACGATTTCACACCAGCGCTGGAAGATTACATTGCTAAATATGGCGGTGCAAAACTTGTAGACGAATTATGCAAGGCGGAATCATCTCGTCTGAACTCCAAAGCAAATGGTAAAGACTGGTATCAACAAACTCCAGAAGAACGTCAATACAATCGCACAATTCGTTCGCCTTGGTGGGCGAGAGTAACTAAAAATACTCTCGATTTAGCTACATATATCCTGCCAGAATTACTGTATGAACGTCAGGCAGAACAAGGTTCAGATTATTCTGTACTGTTTCCTAATAATGTCCTTGCGCCTGCTGGAGCTAGCCCAGAGAATCGCCAAGCACTGCAAAGAGCCGTTAACCACTATCATGCCGATTTATACCGCAAATATAGCGATCGCCTGACGGTGGTAGCTGGTATCCCCATGACTACTCCTCAAGAAGCGATTGAGGAATTAGAATTTGCAGTAAATACACTAGGCTTAAAAGTAGCAAATATTCCTGGTGGTGTAAAACGACCAATTAAAGCGATCGCAGATAAATATCCCGCTGATAAATTCCCAGAAGTTGCTAGATATGCTTCTTACATAGACTTCTTTGGTTTAGATAGCGAATATGACTACGATCCATTCTGGGCGAAAGCTGTAGAGTTGGGTGTGCCCATTACTACCCACTACGGCAGTCAAGGTTGGACTGGTCGCTCCTCCATCAGTAACTACATGAATAACCATATCGGTCACTTTGCCGATGGTTCCCAAGCTTTTGCGAAGGCGTTGTTCTTTGGTGGTGTTACCAAACGCTTCCCACAATTGCGTATCGGAATGCTTGAAGGTGGTGCAGATTGGGGCGCTCATGTCTACATTCATTTAGTAGATCGTTACTCTAAGCGTAATCTTCAGGGGCTACAAAACTACAACCCAGATTTGGCAAATGCTGATGAGTTATTCGAGTTGTTTGCACGCTTCGGTGGCGAAATTACACAAGGGTATTCCTTCAACAAAGAAGAATTAGCCAAGATTGTGTTGGGTTCTTCCTTTGCGCGTCATAGCCGTCAACCAGTGGGTAAGGAACTAGAAGATTTTGCCGCAGCTGGAATTGAAAGCATTGAAGATATTCGCGATCGCTGGGTGAATAGCTTCTTCTTTGGTTCTGAATCTGACGATCGCACCATCGGCGCAGCATTCAACGATAAAGCCAATCCCTTAAACGTGAAAATTAACGCCATCTATTCCTCAGATGTCGGTCACTGGGATGTACCCGATTTGACAGATCCTCTGGCAGAAAGCTGGGAGTTGGTGAAAGAAGGCGTAATTTCCGAAGCTGACTTCAAAGCTTACGTATTCGCTAATCCCTACAAGTTCTACACCGAAGCTAACTCCAACTTCTTCAAGGGCACAGCTATCGAATCCCAAGTAGCTCAAATCCAATCACCACAACTAGATAAAAGCTTTGCTAGAGCATAGGGAATAGGGCATGGGGCATTGGGCATTGGAATTTCTCTATTTGTCCTCCTTGTCCCCCAATCCATAACGGGAAATCGACATGACAACAACAACTGACCTAGATTTTCGCGCTCGTGAGGCACTACGTCTCATCGGCTCCGATCCGGAAAACTGGGTGAGCGATCGCCCAGGTATCGATCATAATGTCACAATTGTTGGTGGTAGTGGTAGCGGTAGTGTCTTTGCGTTTGCGCTCCGGCGTGCAGGTATCGGTCGCGTAACAGTAATTGATGCCGCCGAAGATGAAAGCCTTGCTGGCGTGTGGTTAACACGAGCCAGAATGAAAAAGCTCCGCACGCCGAAGAACCTACCAGGCCCGGAATTAGGTATTCCGGAATTATCCTTTCAAGCTTGGTATGAAGCGCGACATGGTGCTGAAGCCTACGCAGCAATTGACCGGATTCCCAGAGTACTCTGGGCTGAATATCTGAGTTGGTATCGGCAGTTTCTCGGTATTTCAGTACGTTACCGGACAAAGTTAGTCAGAGTTGAGCCTGCTGAAGGTTTCTTGCGCCTACACCTTGAGGTAAACGGTGTATCGCAGATAGAAACTACCCGCAAAATTATCTTCGCTAACGGTGTGGCTGGTACTGGTGGCGCGTATATACCGCCTGTACTGGCTGATTTACCTTGCAATTTGTATGCACATACCTCCGAGTTGATTGACTTTGAAGCACTGCGCGGTAAGACTGTAGCGGTGCTGGGTGCGGCGGCTTCAGCTTTCGATGCTGCTGGGGTAGCGCTGGAATCGGGAGCCAAGGAAGTACATTTGTTTGCACGAAGAGAGGCGATCGCATCTTTACCAATCAATCGCGTGCGTGGCTATCCCGGTGCTTACTTCAACTATCCAGAACTATCCGATTCGGCTCGGTGGTTTCAAGCTTGGCGATTTCGGCAAGTAGGTTCCACACCGCCACCTGATGCAATAGAAAGGGTAATCGCCTTTCCTAATTTTTACCTGCATCTATCTGCACCTTGGAAATCAGCCCAGGAAAAAGGCGATCGCATTGTTGCCCAAGTGAAAGATGATGTTTTCGAGTTTGATTTTGCGATCGCTGGTACTGGTTACTTTGTCGATCCCACAAAGCGCCCCGAACTAGCCGAGTTTTCGCAACATATTGCTTTGTGGCGCGATCGCTATCAGCCACCAACAGAACAGCACGACGACGATTTAGGAACGCACCCTTACCTTGGCAAAGCCCACGAATACCTAGAGAAAGTACCTGGTACTGCGCCTTACCTCAAAAACATTCATGTCTTCAATCCGGCTGGTTTTGTCAGCTTCGGCTTGCCAATTGGTGATGTACCCAGCATTCGCCGTGACATCCCTGCAATAGTTTCCCGCATCAGCGAGGATTTATTCTTCGCTGATTGGGAACAGCATGAAGCACGGATTACTGGTAATAACATCGCCCCCGACTTTGAAGACTCATTGTACGCCGCCGCAGTATGGAAACAGCCAGCTAAGGTTGCCGTTAGCTGAGTCTGGGTAGTCCCTCTTTCCTCTGTGTTCTCTGCGTCCTCTGCGGTAAATAAATTACTTTTAAACCACAGAGGCGCAGAGTTCGCAGAGAAAAAATAATCAATGCCCAATGCCCAATGCCCCATGCCCAATCATCACTATGACATTACCTACCACAAATCTCGGTAAAACTGGCTTGACAGTTTCGCGCCTTGTTCTTGGTACGATGACCTTTGGATTGCAGAAAGAAACTTCCAGAGTAATTCTCGATACAGCCGCCGATGCTGGTATCAATTTTTTAGATACAGCCGATGTTTATCCATTGGGTGGCGGAATAGCCACAGCCGGACGCACTGAAGAAATAATTGGTCGCTGGCTCAAAGGTAAACGCGAACATTTTATACTGGCTACCAAAGCTGTAGGCAAAGTAGGCTCTGCACCTTGGGATCAGGGTGCTTCACGCAAACATCTTTTAGATGCAATCGATGCTTCCCTCAAACGCTTGGGAACCGATTACGTTGATTTGTATCAATTACACTCTGATGATACGTCAACTCCCTTAGATGAAACTCTCGAAGCCTTAGACATCATAGTTCGTTCAGGTAAAGCACGTTACATCGGGGTTTCTAATTTCTTAGCTTACCGACTCAGCCGTGCTTTAGGTCGGGCTGATGTGCGAAATTTAACTCGCTTTATCTCGATTCAGCCCCGCTATAATTTATTGTTCCGCGAGATTGAGCGCGAATTGTTACCCCTAGCGCAAGAAGAAGGACTTGGTGTAATTCCTTACAATCCTTTGGCAGGAGGATTACTGACTGGTAAACATAATCTTGCTCAAGGCCCCACCCAAGGAACTCGTTTTACCTTGGGTTTAGCCGCAGAACGTTATCAAGATCGTTATTGGCGCGATCGCGAGTTTAATACTGTAGAAGAATTACGTACAGTCGCAGATTTAGCTGGATTATCCCTCACTACTTTATCATTAGCTTGGGTTTTGGCTAATCCGATTATTACTGCTCCCATTATTGGCGCTAGTCGTCCAGAACAATTGAATGACACTCTCAAAGCAATTGAAGTCAAACTCGATGACAATTTGAAACAAAAATTAGACGATATCACCGCAGAATATCGCAAAGGTGATGCTGTGCGTTAGTTATAAATTGATGTAATATCAGCAGACGGTTTGTTCAGCCGTCTATTTTTTTCTTTTTGTCACCCTTGAGCTACTGTAGCCAGAATGTTTTCCATAGAAACAAAACGCTTAATTCTGCGAGAATTTCAGCCAAAAGATGTAAGTCAAATTGTTTGTCTTTCCATCATCAGTACGAATCTTTGCGATCGCAAGGATCAATACCGGAGCATTTTTCGCCCATCCTTGATTAAACTCTACTAAAGTACTGAGTAGACGGTTGTATTCTGTTGTATCATCTTTGGTAGCAATAATAAAGCTCCAAGGCTGATGGTTGAAAGAAGAAGGTGCCCAACGCGCCGCTTCTAAAAAAGATAGTAGTTTCTCTGGTTCAACAGCGCGATCGCTAAAAGCTCTAGGACTCCAACGACTGCGAATGAATTCATGAACAGGGTATTGCGTAGGAGCAAGTTTCTGCGTCATTTGAGTGAATTTCCTGGGTAATGAACTGAATAGATCTACATCACCGATTCATATTTGATTGCTGCTTGCCAAAGGCTTGGAGCAGTTAAAAAACTTGTTTAGAGAATAAATACTCAATACTACGGCAAATCTGTGTAATAACCGAAGTTTAATTATCCTACTGCATCCATCAGCAGTTAATCAAGTATCAGCGAATCAAAAACCGAGAAGTTACGGAATATTGCAATTAATTGCAACTATGAAATATTTATTCAAAAATTTTGATTTAGGGAGCGATCGCTTTTTGTAGGAGATTGTCAAAATGCTCTCAGATACATCAAAGTAAGAAACTCAAAATGAGAATTTCTTACTTGAAATGTTAAAATCAAAGTATATCAATGCTTATAAGAGCCATTATCGCCCACTGTTCTTGCGAAGCACTGGCTTTTTCTCCTGTATACGGCGATCAATTGCATCCATTTTTTAGTTGATAGGGAATCCCATTGAAGATATCTCGCTTTGGCCAGTTGGTCAGTCGAGTCTGCTTCTTAGTCGGTAATATCTCTTGCAATAAGGGTTCAAAAATTTCCCATTCTGCATCAGTGAGGTTGCTGGAATACGCCATTAGCATTGGATTTTAGATGCTGAGGAGTACCTTAATTCAAAACCTCATAAGATGTCAAATGGGTTCTATAAGGCTTTTCATCAAAAAGCATGACTTCGTAGTGTTTCTGATGGCAACTCACCAAACATTTCTTTGTAACTTACCGTTCGCGCAATCGAGGATGAGTTTGGTGAAATAGATGAAATAAGGGAGAGTCTCTAAGCAGGCGATCGTTTTTGGCATCCCTTATGCCAGAAAGAAAGTTGTGTAGGGTGTAACGGTTTAATGGTAAGTGTGAGAAATGGCACATTTACCCCAACAAATAATCTCAGAACGAATCGACGATGTGGTTCTGCTGCTAGAGGTGATGAAAAAAATGGGACTGCCAGAAATCCTCAACCAAAATTTGCCACGTCATTGGAAACAGGAAGGGCTGGATTGGGGATGGGTAGCTTGCATTTGGTTATCATATATCATCTCACAGGGCGACCACCGAAAAGTACGTGTTCGGGAATGGGTGGAACAACGACACTACACCATAGAGCAAGTATGCGGATTCAACATTCGAGAAACCGACTTTACAGATGACCGTTTAGGAATACTGTTGAAGCGTTTAAGCAAGCCCGAAACTTGGGAACAAATAGAACGGTGTCTCACGCAAAACACTATCCGAGCCTATGACTTAGCGGTGGAGCAAGTGCGTTTAGACGCAACAACAATTAGTGGACACCATCTCGTCAGTGAGTCAGGTTTATTCCAATTTGGACACAGCAAAGATGATCCAAACTTGCCACAGGTAAAACTCATGATGGGGATGATAGACCCATTAGGGATGCCTCTTGTCACTCAGGTAGTATCTGGAGAACAAGCAGATGATGGGTTGTACATTCCCGCCTACCAACAAATTGCTGCCACACTGAACAAAAAAGGGTTGTTGTTTGTTGGCGACTGTAAAATGAGTTCACTATCAACACGCTGCAACATACATATTCAGGGAGATTACTACCTATGTCCATTATCCCTAGTTGGTAAAACTCCAGAACTTCTTGTAGGCTGGGTAGATGATGCTGTTGCAGGTAAATTTCCCCTGATTGATATCAAGCGAACCAGTGTTCATCACAACAGTGAAACCAGCCCAGACTTGGATGTCCTTGAAACAACTATCGCCACTGGCTATGAGGTGTGTCGTCCTGTCGAGGTGGTTGATGAACAATTGCCATTACTATGCTGGCAAGAAAGGGTGTTGATTGTTCACTCACCAACACTTGCAAAACAACAGGTTCAGGGATTAGAGAAGCGACTTCACAACGCACAGCAGAAGTTGATGGCGTTAACTCCACAAAAAGGTCGTGGTAAACGACAAATCAACGACCTACAGGTTTTATTGCAAAAAGCTACAGAAATTCTGCACCTTTATCGAGTCGAAGGCTTACTGAGTTTCGATTATGAGTGCCAAGAAACTGTTGAAGAAACCTATATTGGTCGAGGTCGTCCCACATCTCGCCCCAAGCAAATTACTCGAAAAATTAGGTATCAAATTCAGACTGTTATCCGCAATGAAGATGCTATTGCCCAAACTCACAAAACTTTTGGCTGGAGAGCTTTTGTCACCAATGCTCCCAAGAGTCTGTTAGGAGTTGAACAAGCTGTACTGACTTATCGAGACGAATGGATTGCTGAACGTGGTTTTCATCGTCTCAAGGGTGCGTCACTTTCGATTGCTCCCATGTTTGTGCAACGTGACGACCAAGTTACCGGGCTGATTAATTTACTGAGTCTAGCCCTACGTTTGCTGACAATTATCGAGTTTGTTGTCCGACGGCAATTAACTGCTATTGAGGTCAACTCTCTTGCTGGACTGTATCCCGAACATCCAAAAAAAAGGACTGCTCAACCTACTGCTGAACGGTTGTTACGTGCTTTTTCTAATATCACTTTGACGATTATTGAAGCCCGTGGTCAGCGTTTTGGTTATGTTCCTCCTTTAAACCCTCTACAACAGGAAATTATGAGTTTGCTTGGTCTTCCTTCGGATATTTATAGCAATCTTGTAGATAATTCCTCTTAGTCAAATTCTATTACGCGAACGGTGAGATATAAGGACATACTTGACCGCTTGAAAAGTATGTGGTTCCTACGTAAGGATTCAGGTGGCAGAGTATTGACAAAGGGATCGCTTGAGGAGGAGTATCACAGATATGAACCAAAACCTGCCTCAAGATTTAGACCGGGAAAGCTTGAACCAGTTATCGAAACAAGAACTGGTAGAGATAATCATTGAGCAGAGCAAGGTAATAGGTGAATTACAGAAAACAGTATTAGAACTACAGCAAGAAATAGAACGTTTAAAAGTCAGCAGAGATTTAGACAGCAAAACCTCATCTAAGCCGCCATCAGGGGACATCCTCAAAAAAGAGTGAAAACAAAAAAGCAGCACCGCAAGAAGAATCAAATCATCCCAAAAGAAAGCCAGGTGGGCAACCAGGGCATCAAGGTAAGACCCGTAAGGGTTTTGGTAGAGTAGATCGTTGTGAAATCTTACGTCCAAGTGATTGTGTCTGTTGTGGTCAAAAAGCGTTTGCGGCTGTGGCAGTAAAAGTAGAAAAACAGTCTGTAGCGCAACTAGTGGAGCGTCCCATTGAAATAGTTGAGTATCAACGCCATACGTGCCAGTGTGAGTACTGTGGCAATATACAAACAGCCTCCTGGTCACAAGATATCATCCCAGGACAGGATTTAGGGATTTCTTTACAGGCATTTTTAGGATGGGCAAATAATTATGCACATATGCCCTATGAAAAACAGCAAGAAATGTTGTGGGAGTTAGGTCAAATTGAAATTGGGCTGGGAACTTTAGTCACCACAAATGAACGAATTCAAACAGCGATTCAACCAAGCATTACTGAGTTAAGTAATTGGGTAAAACAGACACAACCTAACATTCATGTGGATGAAACACCTTGGTCTGTCAAGGGAGTTAAAGAATGGTTGTGGGTAGTTGCCAATTCTGAGTTTTGCCTGTTTACTGCTGCTGACACTCGTTCCAGAGCAGAACTAGAAGCCATTTTAGGGGCTAAATATACAGGGGTAATCAGCAGCGATGATTTTAGTGTTTACAATGGCTATGCGGTGCCTGAGCAGCAGAAATGTTTGGCTCATCTACGCCGTCACTTCAAAAAACTAATTCAACTTCCAGGTCTTCACAACCAAGCTATTGGTGAAGCATTTGTGGATTTAATTGATGAAGCTTTTGGAAATTATGCCCAATGGTTTGAGACTCTTGACTGCGCCAGTTATAACGATTGGGTCAATCAATTCAAATCTAAATTGCAACAAACACTTGATGACTGGATTAACTTAGCCGGAGCTACAGCAGGAAACCTTTTACGTTCCTTGCGCGATAAAGCCTCCCAATGGTGGTATTTCCTTGACAACCCTGAAGTTCCTCCTGATAACAATCAAGCCGAGCGATCGCTGCGTTTGGCTGTGACAAAACGTAAAGTTAGTGGTGGTTCCCGTTCGATGGAGCGGTTTCAACATACTGCCAATTTGTTGACGGTGGTTCAAACCTGTCGTCGTCAAAGTCTGTCTGTTATTGATTTTTTTGTACAAGCACTAATTGCTGACTCTATTAATTCTCAGTCTCGCCCTTCTCTAGTTCCTCAATTTTAGACCTGAATCCTTACTTTTATATTGGTGATAATAAGAATAAAAAAATAATTGCAGTAGTAGTAGGATGCGTTACGCTATCGCTAACGCATCCGCGTCAAATCTTTTCGTACATTACGGCTTCCTGAAATTTTTTCAGAAATTAAATCTGATTCCTATATCTTAGTGAAAATAAGAATAAAAAATTAACCGCAGATGAAAGAGGATGAACACAGATAAACGCAGATAAGTTTGTAATGAATCTAATTAGCAACCGCTAAAAAAAGGAAAAGGTTTAAATTCACCCTTTCCCTTTTTTCCGGTTTCCTTTTCTTCTTCGATAATGAAGATACAATTCTTAACTTTCCATCACAGCATTTGCTAATCCATCAGAGACTAAAAAACCGTTTTTAACTAGTCTAGTATCAACTACTTCTGATTCAGAGTCATAATTATTAATTAATGGTAAGATTTTGTCTTGTAAATGCATTGATTGTAAATGGCTATTGATGCCAGAGACTGATAAATTATAGGCAGCAATTTTCTGGAGAACTAGACTCATAACCCTTTGATTATTCAGAATTTTTTCTTGGGCTTCTTTTTCTAGTGTATTTTCTAAATAAGCTCTAGCATGAGGGTACTGCTGTAATATTTCATCAGCTTGCTTTTCTGCCATTTCCAACAACTGATTTTTAACTATTTGGTTAATAGTTTGACGGAAAGATTTGCGAATAGTATTAGAAACTTTTGGCTCAAAATCTAACTTTAGTAATTGTCGAATTGCTGGTTCTGCTTCTACGATGCTTTCACAGTCGTAACTTTGAGAAGTTTGCTGCAATGTTTGCCGGAATTGATATATCGAAAAAGTGCCTTCGTCGTAAAATCGGGGGCTTTCTCTCACAAAGCGATCGCACTCTACACTAGCTGCACTAATTAAGGCTTGGGAAACTAGTTTTTCGACAATTTTGATTTCTATTTCAATACCGCCATCATTACCTAATAAACGATATAATTGGCGATAATAATCTGATTTGCGAATTTTCTCGATTAACTGCTGAAACAAATTAGCGACTAATTGCTGTGAAGATAAAATCAAAATATCTTCTAACTGATTCGCTAAATAATAAAATGCTTCTACTAAAATTGCTAGTAAAGGTGCAGTCGCATTCCTGGGATGGCTGAGGGTTGCACGCCGATAAGCATCAGCCACAGAAAAAGTATCTAGCAATTCATCCAAACGGCGAATCATCCGAGATTGCAATTGCCGAAAATCAGCTTCAAAGCTATCACAATTATTATTAATGACTAGGTTAACCTCTTCATTAATATGCTGAACCCAGTCTTTACTAACTTGCTGTAATTGTTGGTTGAGACGTTGCAATTC
Organism: Tolypothrix sp. PCC 7601; assembly: GCF_025677855.1. Taxonomy (NCBI): domain Bacteria; kingdom Bacillati; phylum Cyanobacteriota; class Cyanophyceae; order Nostocales; family Tolypothrichaceae; genus Tolypothrix; species Tolypothrix sp. PCC 7601. Next base: position 8,026,302 of record NZ_CP064879.1, on the reverse strand, counting down.
CTGCACCTTCATTGTCTCAATTTCTCGCGGCTGACTATCTAAGTCCTGATATAATGCTTGATAATGTTTTTTCAAGTTTATACAAATATCTTGCAAATCCTCAGCCAAATTTTGAAAAAGTTGAGGGCGCTTTTCTTCTGTGAGATAGCGAGTAATCGCAGTTCTAAATTCTTCTATGCCACTATCTTTAATTAACTGGCTAATTAATGGCATACCCTGTTCTTTAATAATTCTGATATAGTTTTCATTTGGCGTTTCAAAACTATTCACAGAAATGCGGAACTGAGTAGCTGATAATTTTCCAGAATTAGCACAATAACGGTTAAATTCATTGACAAATTGTGGTGTTTCTTCTCCTCCGTCGAAACCTCTTGCACTTGTAGCAAAGATAGAATCTAAGCCAAATCTATCTTGCTCCGTTGTTTGTTTAATTTGGCTGCCATAAAATCCTAGTAAGCCACTAGTTTTGTAAACCCTATTCGTATCGCGGAACTGTCCGGTAATTAAATCTTCTAATCGTTGCCTTAACTGGGCATTGTACCAGGTTTCATCAATGCGGTTAAAAATATAGAAAACGCGATCGCGGATTCCACCGTTTCCCCGCATAGTTTCTAAAAGTTCCGTTTCTTCTTTTGTCATATCGCCAGCAGAGGCGGGTTTCAATACGCACATCACAGCCGAAGTTTCGGGATGTTGAATTCTTTGATAAGTTAGCAGTGCATCCTTAGCTACTGGCGCATCAATTCCAGGAGTATCAATAATGACGTTACCATCTTGTAATAAAGGATGATGGCAATAATATTCAATCCTTTTCAACACCGAACTATTGCTACCACGTCTTGCATAACTAGCAGCTTCTTTAATATTGGCAAAATTAAATTGTGCCATTGAATATGTAGCATTATTCACTGTATGGATATGTTGGCGATTTGCTACATAACCTTCCAGTAATAAAATTAATGCTTTAGCTTGTTTGGCACGTGCAGATTTACTTTCACCTCCCTCTTGCTGTAAAATAGCTTGACAACCTTGATTAAGCAAATTAATCACATCGGTCTCATTAATATTTGCGACTGTCTTAAATCCTAATTGTTGACATAATGCAACGGCTTGTTCGCGGATTTCGGCTTCACTTAAAAATGTTAAAATAACCCGTTCTTCATCTGCATTTGCATATTCAATTTTGCACTCTGTACCTGTAGCGTGTCCTTCAGCACTGTATAATAATTCTCTTTCTAAAAGTGCATTAATGAGCATCGATTTACCCGCACTAAATGCACCCGCAAACACAATTTCAAATCTTGGAGAAATAACTTTCGCTAGAGAAGTTTTGACAGGTGTAATATCATAAGCGCGTAATGTCGGTTCTTGTTGTAAAAGATTTAATATATATTCAACTTGTTCTTTTAAATCTATAGCTTGATAAGACAAGTCTGACATATTTATAAGCCTGATAAAATTTAAGTATATTTTACTAAAAAATGTATAAAATCTAAAACAGTAGTATTACTGAGAAAGTATGATCAAGCTTTGATGTCATGCAAGAAAAATCAATGATCAACGATAAAAATCCCACCCCCAGAAAGAAGGTAGGATTAGCTGATTATGATTTATTAATTGATGCTCTAGGGAAACTCCAAAAAATCAATTATTCCCTTCAAGTCGTTGACTGTGAACCATCAACAGTCAACAGTCAACGAATATTTGTTTACTTGGAAGTCCCTAGTAGTGAGTACCTGTTTTACGATGGTTGATAGCAGTCACCGCATCAGGTTTGAGTAATTTACCGTTATCAACAGTTGCATAAACTACCCAATGATCACCACATTCTAGACGTTGGCTAACTGAGCATTCCAAATAGGCGATCGCATCTGTTAACACAATACAACCATTGTCAGCAACCGCCGTACTAAAGCTAGCAAATCTATCTTCCCCAGGAGCAAAAGATTTGCGGAAATGCTTCATGTAGTCTATATGATTGCCTTCTTCCAAAACATTTAAGGTAAATTTACCACCTGGATACATCAAAGATTCAATCGCGCGTTCTTTCGCGATCGCTACTGTAATTCCCGGTGGGTTAAATGTGGCTTGAGATACCCAAGCACCTAGCATTCCTGTGGAAACATCTCCTTGCTTGGCGGCGATGACGCAAACAGAACCAACAATTCGACCCACGGCTTGTTCTAAAGGAGTAGCAGCTTGTTGTGGTACGCGCACTTTTTTCGCTTTCTTAATTGCTTGAGCAAAGTCTGTGCCGACTTCTTCACAGTACTTGAGCGTCACATCATCTGGTTTAAACTTGACTTTGAGAGTTTCAAAACCAAATTTATAACCAGCATCCCGGAGTTTACCTTCAATTAAATCAAAGGCTTCACCACTCCAGCCATAGGAACCGAAAACTCCCGCCAGTTTATTGTTATCACCAACGCTGAGAACAATACCTAAAGCAGTATGAATGGGGGTAGGTGCATGACCACCGATAGTAGGAGAACCAATAATGAATGCATCGCACTCTTGCAAGGTGGTGCGGATTTCATCAGGGTCAGCAAATTCGCAGTTGATGGATTTGACCGCGACTCCGCCTTTAGTCAGTCCCAGTGCGATCGCCTGTGCTAAAGTTGCGGTATTTCCATAAGCAGAAGCAAACAACAACGCCACAGATATTTCCCTGGTTCGTTGTGCGTGGCTCCATTCGCCATAAGATTTAGTCAGTTCAATTAAGCTAGTACGTACCAAAGGCCCATGACCAACACCATACATTCTCACCTGCAAATCAGAGATTTTCTCTAAAGCAGCTTCTACGTGTAATGCATGGGGAGCCATCAAACAGTTGTAGTAGTAGCGCTGGTCTTCCTTAAAGCTTTCCCAATTATCATCAAATACTTCATCGCCACAGATATGAGAACCAAATAACTTATCTGTGTAGAGAATTTGCGTTTGTTGGTCGTAGGTACAAAGCGCTTCCGGCCAGCGAGGACTAGGAATCGGGAAGAATTTTAAAACATGACCCTTACCTAAATCCAGAGTCTCTTTCCCCCGCATTACTAAGATATTTAAGCTGTCATCAGGAAAAGCATTCCGCAAATTAGCAGCACAAGGAAGCGAACAGACAAATGTAATTTGAGGCGCTAATTCTAAGAGGGCTTTATATGTTACTACCCGGTTAGGATTAAAGTGACCCAAAATTACATAATCTAATTTTTTTAAATTCAGGGTCTGCTGTAAAGCATCCAGATAAATTTCCGTAAAACTTTCTGCAGGTGGATCAGTAATTGCTGTTTGATCGCCTTCAATTAAATAGCAATTGGAGGTAGTTCCCCTTTCAAGTGCATATTCGATTTCAAACCGCAAACGTGACCAACTACGCGCTCTCAGAACTTTAGTATTTGTCGCAATGGGCAAAACTTGTACGTCACGGGGTTTGGAATTGCTCATAGATTTCGGGTGATTTTTATCAAAAAAATGGAAAAACCGGGTAGAATTAACCCAGTTTTTAGCTAATTCAAAAACGCGGGTGAAGCTATTGGAAAATCTCATATCGTTCTGAGTCCTGAGTACTAAGTGCTTAGTCTTGAGCGATATTCCAGAGCAAAATATAAAGATGAAAAAAGATAGCTTGCTTGATACCAATTCCTCAAAATTCATGACCAATCCAAACTTATAAATCCAGGATGTACCAGGGTTTATTAATTTTGAATTTTGAATTTTGAATTTTGAATTGATATGAGTAGTTCTGAGCGCTATTTACATCCTCATTACTCAGCACTCGTTACTCAGCACTCAGAACTTTTGTGTTTAGTAGTAGTTACCTACTTTGCGATGACGAACGGCTGTCAGTCCCTCTGGTTTGGATACACGACCTTCTTGGACAGTGCAATATAAAATCCAGTGGTCGCTACATTCAATGCTGCTTTGTACTTCACATTCCATGTACGCCAGCGCATCTGTGAGAATCGGAGAACCATTTTTCGCGGTTTGAGTTTTCACACCAGCAAATCGGTCAGCACCAGGGGTTAAGCGCTTGAGGAAGTGCTTTTTAAGTTCTTGATAATTTCCTTCTTCCAGGACATTCAGCACAAAGCGATCGCCTACTTGCATCAATGTATCTATGGCGCGGTCTTTGGCTATTGCAATGGTCAATCCTAAGGGTTGTAAGCTTGCTTGGCTCACCCAAGATGCCAGCATTGCACCATTAACATTACCTTTTTTGGTGGTGACAATATACAAGCCACTGCTAATCCGACCCAACGCTTTTTCCATATTCACGTCGAGGGACTTGAGTTGCTTGAGATTGCGATCGCGCATCAGCACTTGTCCCAAATCTGTACCAGCTTCTGCACAAAGCTTATATGTAGAAGCGTTGGGAGCCTCTTTAATCCGAATCGCTGGGAAGGCTTCCTTAATACCTGAGTCAATAAATTTACGGCGTAGTGTATCGATGGGTTCATCATCCCCACCGTAACACTCAAATAATCCTACTAGTTGCTTGTTATTAACTACAGCCAACAGCGAACTTATACCAGCTATAGCTGCAGCATTGGTACTTGGTGGCATACCAATTACAATACCAGCTGCTCTACCTGCTAATTCTTGGATTTCTTGGGGTTCAGCTGTGCTGAGATCAATCATTTCGATCCCCACACCAGTTTTTTGGATACCCTCCCCAATAGCCTGAATCAGCTTTTCTCCAAAGCCGTATTCGGAGACATAAAACAAGCCAACTGTTGTTTCTGCTTTTGCTTGTCTTTGGCTCCAACTTTGGTAACATTCGGTCAGAATATCCAAATGGTGATGCAGTAAGGGCCCGTGACCGTTGGCAATAATTTTAATTTTTCCTAAATCATTCATCCGCTTCATTGCTGTTAGCAAAGAGCGGGCATTAGGCCCCATCAAGCAATCATAATAAAATCTAAAGTCAGCCTCGATGGCTTCTAAATCTTCATCAAAAGTACGCTCATCACAGAAGTGCATCCCAAAAGCATCGCAAGTGTAGATCACTTCAGTTTTGCGGTCATAGCTAAAGATGGTATCTGGCCAATGCAGATTTGGCGCACTCACAAATTCGATTTCATGTCCTTTGCCAATATCGATGCGATCGCCACTTTTGACAATCCGCTTAGAAAATGGCTCATGTACCAAACCTTCTAAAAATTGCAGCGCAATTTTAGAAGCTAAAACAGTGGCTCTCGGAGCTAACTGCAGAACATCCTCCACCAAGCCGCTATGATCTGGCTCAGTGTGGCTGACAATAATGTAATCAATAGTCTTGGGGTTGACCAGACTTTTCAGCGTTTCTAAATACAGTTCGCGAAACTTCTGGTGAGAAGTATCAACCAAAACTGTTTGCTCACCCCTAATTAAATAGGAATTGTAAGTAGTTCCATTTTGCAGTCCGAATTCGATATCGAAGCGATCGCGATCCCAATCAAGAGAGCGAATCGCCGTGGTGTTAGGGGCAATTTCTACAGTTTGTATAGTTAGCCGATGCTGAACGTTCTCTGCGATCGCTACCATTAATTCGTCTCCGAGCGCAAAACAACAATATTTCTGTCTGCACCCATTCTCCCTATAAGTGTACCTTTGCGTTGTAATGAAGATTAGTTTTTACAAAAATCGACTTGTAGCAATTGTTGCTCTTTTTCAGCATATTTTTTAACTCAAAAAATATGCTGAAAACTCCAATACTTTCCAAGTATCAAGTATTAAATATTGATATTTATTGGCTTAAATTAACATCTCCAATTATCATACATATCAATTTGATATTGACAATAATTTCGTAACAAAAAGCATAAAACATCTAACAAATGTCTCGATTTTTACATTACTGACTATGCATTGAGTAAATCAGAACTTTCAAATACTTAAATAGAAACAATAACAGAGAAATCTTTTACAATTGCTTGGGAATCATTGCTGTTTTCAGATAATGTACTTACTACTAGTGGTCTGTCGTAAAAGTCTTGATGAGTAAATTAACTCTTCCATTTCTCTTCTTTTCTCTCTTCGCGTACTTCATGTCTACCCTGCGGGAACGGCTACGTCGAATGCGGTTCGTTATTTCTTAACATTCAAAATTCATGGGATATACCACTAAAAATTTAATGCAGGTAAATTATCTACCTACAGTTTTGAGCTTTTCTCATTCTCAATGCGACAGAACATTAATTTCAAATAAGATAATCAGCCTCATTACTAAAGTGGGATTTTCATACTTAAATCCAACCACTTAGACTGTGTAATCGGTGCGCTACTAGAAATATAATCCACACCAGTCTGTGCTACAGCACGAATCGTTTCCAAAGTAACATTACCTGAAGCTTCAATTTTAATGTGACTATATTCTTGGCGAATCAACTGCACTGCAATAGACATCATCTCTAAAGACATATTATCCAACATAATAATGTCAGCCTTAAACTCTAGCGCTTCCTTCACCTGCTCTAAAGTTTCCGTTTCTACCTCTATTGTCAGAGGATAAGGTATCTGCGAACGGATGCGCGTAATTGCTTCGCCAATTCCCCCAGCCGCCGCAATGTGATTATCCTTAATCATCACCGCATCATCTAGTCCCATGCGATGATTAATCGCTCCTCCCACAGCCGTTGCGTATTTTTCCAACAACCTCAGCCCTGGTATAGTTTTGCGCGTATCCACTAACTGAGCAGGTAAATCCGCAATTTGCTCTACATATTTATTAGTGAGGGTTGAAATTCCACTCAAACGCATAGCCAAGTTAAGAGCAACTCTTTCCCCCATCAGCAACGCATCTAAAGGCCCATGAATTTCCGCCACTAATTGTCCAGGCTCGCACCATGCACCTTCATCTGTAATTGACGCAAAGCTCACTTTCTCGTTCAAAAGCTGAAATACCCTAGCTGCTACAGGTAACCCAGCAATAATTCCAGGAGCTTTTGCTACCCACTTAGCTGTTCCTAGCTTGACATCTTTAAATAGTAGGCTGTTGGTTGTGCGATCGCCTCGACCAATATCTTCCAACAACCAGCTATGCAACAAAGAGTCAAGGACGAGCCAAGGGGGCAAGATAGCGAAATTGCTCACAGAGTTTATGGATTCCTACGCAACATCCAGGAACAGTATAGGCGAAAAGGCTGACTGTACAAGGGATAGAAGGGCGAACAAAAAAAATGAAACTTTTCCCGAAAAAAAGTTGACAAACGGAAGTAGGCTCGATATATTAGATAAGTGCCTGAGAGCGGAGCGCGAAAAGCGGCGCTGGTAGGGACACCGAACCTTGAAAATCATATAGTTTGAAAGCCAGTATATAACATATACCCTGCGTCAGTAAAGAGAATTACCGGACTGAGGTATAAATCAGTCGATTAAGAGCTAAACGAACTTTATCTACAAAATGGAGAGTTTGATCCTGGCTCAGGATGAACGCTGGCGGTATGCTTAACACATGCAAGTCGAACGGTCTCTTCGGAGATAGTGGCGGACGGGTGAGTAACGCGTGAGAATCTAGCTCTAGGTCGGGGACAACCACTGGAAACGGTGGCTAATACCGGATGTGCCGGAAGGTGAAAGATTTATTGCCTAGAGATGAGCTCGCGTCTGATTAGCTAGTAGGTGTGGTAAGAGCGCACCTAGGCGACGATCAGTAGCTGGTCTGAGAGGATGATCAGCCACACTGGGACTGAGACACGGCCCAGACTCCTACGGGAGGCAGCAGTGGGGAATTTTCCGCAATGGGCGAAAGCCTGACGGAGCAATACCGCGTGAGGGAGGAAGGCTCTTGGGTTGTAAACCTCTTTTCTCAAGGAAGAAAAAAATGACGGTACTTGAGGAATAAGCATCGGCTAACTCCGTGCCAGCAGCCGCGGTAATACGGAGGATGCAAGCGTTATCCGGAATGATTGGGCGTAAAGCGTCCGCAGGTGGCAATGTAAGTCTGCTGTTAAAGAGTGAGGCTCAACCTCATAAGAGCAGTGGAAACTACATAGCTAGAGTGCGTTCGGGGCAGAGGGAATTCCTGGTGTAGCGGTGAAATGCGTAGAGATCAGGAAGAACACCGATGGCGAAAGCGCTCTGCTAGGCCGCAACTGACACTGAGGGACGAAAGCTAGGGGAGCGAATGGGATTAGATACCCCAGTAGTCCTAGCCGTAAACGATGGATACTAGGCGTGGCTTGTATCGACCCGAGCCGTGCCGGAGCTAACGCGTTAAGTATCCCGCCTGGGGAGTACGCACGCAAGTGTGAAACTCAAAGGAATTGACGGGGGCCCGCACAAGCGGTGGAGTATGTGGTTTAATTCGATGCAACGCGAAGAACCTTACCAAGACTTGACATGTCGCGAATCCTCTTGAAAGGGAGGAGTGCCTTCGGGAGCGCGAACACAGGTGGTGCATGGCTGTCGTCAGCTCGTGTCGTGAGATGTTGGGTTAAGTCCCGCAACGAGCGCAACCCTCGTTTTTAGTTGCCAGCATTAAGTTGGGCACTCTAGAGAGACTGCCGGTGACAAACCGGAGGAAGGTGGGGATGACGTCAAGTCAGCATGCCCCTTACGTCTTGGGCTACACACGTACTACAATGCTACGGACAAAGGGCAGCGAGCTAGCGATAGCAAGCAAATCTCATAAACCGTGGCTCAGTTCAGATCGCAGGCTGCAACTCGCCTGCGTGAAGGAGGAATCGCTAGTAATTGCAGGTCAGCATACTGCAGTGAATTCGTTCCCGGGCCTTGTACACACCGCCCGTCACACCATGGAAGCTGGCAACGCCCGAAGTCATTACTCCAACCATTCGTGGGGGAGGATGCCGAAGGCAGTGCTGGTGACTGGGGTGAAGTCGTAACAAGGTAGCCGTACCGGAAGGTGTGGCTGGATCACCTCCTTTTTAGGGGAGACCTACCCAACTTTGAAATCAATTGCAAACAGTCAATAGAGACAAAGATGGTCTACTCTAGGTCGGTCGCAGGTATAGTGAAGGCTTTCAAACTATAGAGAGGTTCTCAATTATGGGCTATTAGCTCAGGTGGTTAGAGCGCACCCCTGATAAGGGTGAGGTCCCTGGTTCGAGTCCAGGATGGCCCACCTGAACAAGTAAAAAGAGCAAAGTAAAAAGTAAAAAGAAAGTGTAAATTCTTTTGAATTTTTCCTTTAAACTTTTACCTTGTGGATGGGGGTTTAGCTCAGTTGGTAGAGCGCCTGCTTTGCAAGCAGGATGTCAGCGGTTCGAGTCCGCTAACCTCCACATGATATCTGTTGTGACAGCAGCAAAAGTGAATATATCACAGGTAAAAATTAGCCAAAAGTGATAGAGTGAGTAGTTTTTGTGTTCATAGCAGAGAATGTGGTAAGATAAGAGATTGTGGGTAAATTCAGCAATTGACGTCAAAAAGAGTCAAACTGCTGGAAATAGTCCAGCCAGAACCTTGAAAACTGCATAGTAACGCGAAAAATAGCAGGCAGACGAAATTTCAAGTAATGAGTGCTGAGTGCTGAGTGCTAAGTGTAAAACACAAAGGCTCCCATGAAAGTAGTCAGGAAAGAGAAAGAGTTTGCAGATGTGAAACCAAATGTATTGTGGTCAAGCTAATAAGGGCTGATGGTGGATACCTAGGCACACAGAGGCGAAGAAGGACGTGGTTACCGACGAAATGCTCCGGGGAGTTGGAAGCAGACTATGAGCCGGAGGTATCCGAATGGGGCAACCCTATGTACTACCTGCTGAATATATAGGCAGGAAAGAGCCAACCCAGCGAATTGAAACATCTTAGTAGCTGGAGGAAGAGAAATCAATTAAGAGATTCCCTCAGTAGTGGTGAGCGAAAGGGGAAAAGCCTAAACCAGTTGGTTTACTGACTGGGGTAGTGGGACAGCGATATCGAATCTAGAGGTTAGACGAAGCAGCTAAATACTGCACCAAAGAAGGTGAAAGTCCTGTAGTCAAAAGCTGAAGGATAGTAGCTGAATCCCGAGTAGCATGGGGCACGAGGAATCCCATGTGAATCAGCGAGGACCACCTCGTAAGGCTAAATACTACTGTGTGACCGATAGTGAACCAGTACCGCGAGGGAAAGGTGAAAAGAACCCCGGGAGGGGAGTGAAATAGAACATGAAACCATCAGCTTACAAGCAGTGGGAGTCCGATTCAACGGATGACCGCGTGCCTGTTGAAGAATGAGCCGGCGACTTATAGGCACTGGTAGGTTAAAGCGAGAATGCTGGAGCCAAAGGGAAACCGAGTCTGAAAAGGGCGATAATCAGTGTTTATAGACCCGAACCCTGGTGATCTAACCATGTCCAGGATGAAGCTTGGGTAACACCAAGTGGAGGTCCGAACCGACCGATGTTGAAAAATCGGCGGATGAGGTGTGGTTAGGGGTGAAATGCCAATCGAACCAGGAGCTAGCTGGTTCTCCCCGAAATGTGTTTAGGCGCAGCGGTAATGATTATATTTGGGGGTAAAGCACTGTTTCGGTGCGGGCTGGGAGACCGGTACCAAATCGAGACAAACTCAGAATACCCAAAGCACACATTGCCAGTGAGACAGTGGGGGATAAGCTTCATTGTCAAGAGGGAAACAGCCCAGACCACCAGCTAAGGTCCCCAAATCATCGCTAAGTGAGAAAGGAGGTGAGAGTGCATAGACAACTAGGAGGTTTGCCTAGAAGCAGCCACCCTTGAAAGAGTGCGTAATAGCTCACTAGTCAAGCGCTCTTGCGCCGAAAATGAACGGGGCTAAGCGATGTACCGAAGCTGTGGGATTTGTTGAAAAATAAATCGGTAGGGGAGCGTTCCGTGGTAGGGAGAAGCAGTAGCGGCAAGCAGCTGTGGACGAAACGGAAGTGAGAATGTCGGCTTGAGTAGCGCAAATATGTGTGAGAATCACATACCCCGAAACCCTAAGGGTTCCAGAGCCAGGTTCGTCCGCTCTGGGTTAGTCGGGACCTAAGGCGAGGTCGAAAGGCGTAGTCGATGGACACAGGGTGACTAATCCCTGACTAAGGTATGGGAGCATTGCTAGGGACGCATGAAAGATAGCTACACCCTGATTGGTTTGGGAGGAGTTTACGAACTCCGAGTAGTGATTCGATTGTGCCAAGAAAAGCTAGGAATGTGATGAACATATCTTACCCGTACCCGAAACCGACACAGGTAGGGAGGTTGAGAATACCAAGGGGCGCGAGATAACTCTCTCTAAGGAACTCGGCAAAATGGCCCCGTAACTTCGGAAGAAGGGGTGCCCACGAGAGTGGGTCGCAGTGAAGAGATCCAGGCGACTGTTTACCAAAAACACAGGTCTCCGCAAACTCGAAAGAGGAGGTATGGGGGCTGACGCCTGCCCAGTGCCGGAAGGTTAAGGAAGCTGGTCAGCGAAAGTGAAGCTGGCGACCGAAGCCCCGGTGAACGGCGGCCGTAACTATAACGGTCCTAAGGTAGCGAAATTCCTTGTCGGGTAAGTTCCGACCCGCACGAAAGGCGTAACGATCTGGATGGTGTCTCAGAGAGAGACTCGGCGAAATAGGAATGTCTGTGAAGATACGGACTGCCTGCACCTGGACAGAAAGACCCTATGAAGCTTTACTGTAGCCTGGAATTGTGTTCGGGCTTCGCTTGCGCAGGATAGGTGGGAGGCAAAGAGATATTCCTTGTGGGGAATATGGAGCCAACGGTGAGATACCACTCTGGCGAAGCTAGAATTCTAACCTCGCACCCTTACCGGGTGTAGGAACAGTTTCAGGTGGGCAGTTTGACTGGGGCGGTCGCCTCCTAAAAAGTAACGGAGGCGCGCAAAGGTTCCCTCAGCACGCTTGGAAACCGTGCGGCGAGTGTAAAGGCATAAAGGGAGCTTGACTGCAAGAGTGACCACTCGAGCAGGTACGAAAGTAGGCCTTAGTGATCCGACGGCGCAGCGTGGAATGGCCGTCGCTCAACGGATAAAAGTTACTCTAGGGATAACAGGCTGATCTCCCCCAAGAGTCCACATCGACGGGGAGGTTTGGCACCTCGATGTCGGCTCATCGCAACCTGGGGCGGAAGTACGTCCCAAGGGTTGGGCTGTTCGCCCATTAAAGCGGTACGTGAGCTGGGTTCAGAACGTCGTGAGACAGTTCGGTCCATATCCGGTGCAGGCGTAAGAGCATTGAGAGGAGTCCTCCTTAGTACGAGAGGACCGGGAGGAACGCACCGCTGGTGTACCAGTTATTGTACCCACAGTAGACGCTGGGTAGCCAAGTGCGGAGCGGATAACCGCTGAAAGCATCTAAGTGGGAAGCCCACCTCAAGATGAGTGCTCTCACTACAAATGTAGGTAAGGTCACGGGCAGAACACCCGTTGATAGGCTCTATGTGGAAGTGCAGTAATGCATGAAGCAGAGGAGTACTAATAGACCGAGGGCTTGACCTCATCAATCATTGGTTATTTCGCGTTACTTGCAGTCTTCAGGGTTTTGTTGACAGTTAACTGTTAACCGTTAACCGTCAACCAACCACAAGTTTTCCTGGTGTCTATTGCGCTGTGGAACCACACTGACTCCATCCCGAACTCAGAGGTGAAACGCTGCTGCGGCCACGATAGTCTAGGGGTTGCCCTACGCCACAATAGCTCGATGCCAGGTCTATTCATGAAACAACACAAATTGCCTCTCCAATAACATAAGGAGGGGCTTTTTGTTTTATAGCCATAGCCATGTTCTTTAGGACTTTAAGAGGATGTTTGAAAAGTCGGTCAGGCAGTAAAAAAGCCCTCAGGGCGTCATCCCTCTTTTGTTACCTTCGGCAGAGAATAATCCCCAAAGGGGCGTAAAGGGCGATCGGTTTTGTTGGAGTGGTTGAGTTCACAAGAATAATGCTGAGGGAAAAAATGCTACTTTACAGGGTCGATGTGTACTGTTTTTTTTTAGTCATGCTCATGTGAGATTATATTTTGTGTGATGTCTCGTTTGATGTCTGTGTTGCTATTTGCACCTTGCTTGAGGCGATCGCCTAGCGATAATCATGCTACAATCGCATAGGATATGTTATAACATTTCTTCAAATTCACAGGTTTTAGATAAACAAAAGATACTTCAATCTGTGGATCAATAGCTGGAGAGGTGGCAGAGTGGTTGAATGCGACGCACTCGAAATGCGTTTTGGGGCAACTCAACGGGGGTTCGAATCCCCCCCTCTCCGTTTTACTACCGCCAGGGTGGTTTCATACAAAGAAAGAAAAAACTCTATCGAGTTGATGGGAGAGCGCGCGTTGTGTTTGAGGAATAGTTCGGAAACCGAGTGTGCGCGCGATCGCTCCGGAAAAAGTTGTGTAAAATAGACCAATTCACAGGGGTATTGCCACCACGGCATGGTGGAAAGTCTTCTTTGAATGTGACATCTCTTACCCAATGGAGTCGATTTTCGATTCTCCAATGCCCTTGAATGTCGGCAAGTAACTGTTGATCTGAGAAATATTAGACCTCTTGCAAAAGTGCTTTTTGAAAGAGGGGTAATAAAAAACCCACACCTGACCGGGTGGGTAGGTGTGGGTAGGTTATTCAACCACTGATGTTGAAGCTCCTTCAGCAGATGAAGGTACGCTAGGTAATTCAAGACAATATCCTGCTCCGTATACTGTCTTGATATAGCGGGGATGACGGGGATCTGGTTCGAGTTTGGTTCTTAAGTGGCGAATATGAACTCGAATTGTCTCAATGTCATCGTCTGGATCGTAACCCCAAACTTCCCGCAGGATTTCGCTAGGAGAAACTGTCTGTCCGTGGCGCTGGAGCAAGCAATGAAGTAACTCAAATTCCAAGTGAGTCAGTTTAACTGTCTCATGAAACCATATGGCCTCAAATCTTTCGGGAACGAGGGTAAGCGGGCCATAATTCAGAATTTCGCTATGCTTTGCTGCTTGAGGAATACGATCGGTGCGCCGCAAAAGCGCTCGCACTCGTGCCAGCATTTCTTCAACTTCAAAGGGCTTGGTAAGGTAGTCATCAGCTCCAGCATTGAAGCCTTCTACCTTATCTTGTGTTTGGCTTAAAGCCGTCAACATTAACACAGGAATTTCAGCGGTGCGCTCGTCCCGACGCAGCCGTTGGCAAACAGTAAATCCATCTACCCTGGGCAACATCAAATCGAGCATGATCAAGTCTGGTTGTAGCTGGAGAGCTAGCGCTTGACCTTTTATTCCATCTTCCGCTTGACTAACATCGTAGCCAGCCATTTCCAAGTTGACGGCAACGAGTTCTGAAATTGCTGGGTCATCGTCTATGACAAGAATCCTCGGCATTCTTAAAAAATTATTACTACTTATTAAGGATAAATAAGAACCTTTGGTAGATACAAAGATTTCTGTATTGATTATAAAAAAGATTTGAAATATAACATAAATCTTAAAATAAACAAGCTGAAGAAATCTCCCTCAATGTACACGAAAGACTCTATATGATGTGTTACGCTCCCTACAATCCGCCTTGGTTCCTACAAAATGGTATAGCAATGACTGTATACACCGCTTTGTGGGGAATTCGTTATTGGGAAAGTACAATTAAAAATCCCGAGCCGCAATATCATAAAACAGTTTTGACTGGTGGGCAAGATGTACCAATTTTTTGTTGGGTAGCGATACCAAAAAATGCTCATAGTACGATTATTGGCACTTATGGTATTACAGGAGAGTTAGGTACGCAATGGTTTTTAAGAATTCTCGGACGTAAAGCTTACGCCGAAGGATATGCTGTGGTGTTATTTGATTGGCGCGCTCATGGCAAAACAGCTGATTTGTCACCAACTTTGATGTCCGATGGGTTGTATGAGGGGGAAGATTTCGTCCGTCTAGCCGCGGCGGCTGCGGCAATGGGATGTCCAAAGAACTTTTGGTTTGTGGGGTTTTCCTTAGGGGGACAATTGGCGCTGTGGGGTTTAAAAGCTGCTATGGAGTTAAGTAGTAGGGATCAAGATTTAGGAATCACAGCCAGTCATATTGGCGGTGCTGCGGTTATTTGCCCAAATTTGGATTCTACACGATCGCTAGCTTATTTACTTCAATATCCCTTTGGTAGGTATTTAGAGGCTAATATAGCCCGAAAATTAGAACAACTGGCATGGCAGATCCATGATGCTCATCCTGGTAGCCTCGATCCAGCAGCGATTAAACGGGCAAAGAGCATCTGGAATTTTGATCGGGAACTGGTAATTGAAAAATTAGGTTTTTCTTCTGTGGAAGCTTATTACCAAGCTAGTAGTCCTTTGCAGTTTCTACCACATCTCTCAAAACCCACATTGATTATCTATGCGGCTGATGACCCATTTTTTGACCCAGAAATTATTCCTGATTTAGAAGCTGCTTGTACTAACAATTCAATGATAGATTTGATGCTCACCCGCTACGGTGGACATATTGGCTACCTGAATAGTGCCAAAGGTCAGCTTCAAGCCCAAGATTCAGACCCTTGGTGGGCTTGGAATAGGGTTTTGCAGTGGATTGAGCAGCAGAGGAAAGAATAGAGATTATTTTAAAACCAAAATTTTGAAGTTAGTGAACTTAAAACAAAAAATATATAGCAGATTGCAAGTTGGTGAGGTACAGATAATTGTAAGGGCATGTCCCGAAGCGCGTACCTCATTTGCCTGAAATACTCTGTATCAAGTTATACCACCATCTCATGCAGCAGTCAACTCAAGACAATAACCGCGATTTTCTCCGCCAGATTGTCACCCTAGTTGCAATTATTGGCGCTTTTGTAGTGAACGTATTATCAAATATTTTTCCGATGAATGGGCTGAGTATTGGGCAAATTTCCAATACTTTGTTCAAAAATGTCTTGATTATCCCTGCCAACTATGCATTTGCGATTTGGGGATTGATTTATCTTGGTTTATTTGCTTTTGGTATTTACCAATTTTTACCCAGCCAGAAATATGATTCTGATTTACGCAATACAGGATATTTCTTAGTTATTGCCTCTATTGCTCAAAGTATTTGGGTATACCTATTTCTATCTAGGCTGTTTGTCTTTTCTGTTGTAGCAATGTTGTTGATTTTGCTACCTCTAATTGTCATATATCTGCGATTAGATATTGGTAACCAACTTGCACCTAGACAAAAAAAGTGGTTTATCTACCGACCTATTAGCATTTATCTCAGTTGGATTAGTGTAGCAACTATTGTTAATGTTGCCTGTGCTTTATATTTTCAAAGTTGGAATGGTTGGGGTATTTCTGGGGAAATTTGGACTGCGATTTTGTTGTTCATAGCAACTGTAATTGCTGTAGTTATTGTTATGCAACGCCAAGACATTGCTTATACTGGAGTCACGGTATGGGCAATCTTGGCGATCGCTATCAAGCACTGGAATAATCCTCTACTTAGAAATGTGGCTTTAGCTTTGATAATTGCCCTTGTTTTGATTACTATATTTAAGATTAGCCGTAATTAAAGACAGGTGTATAAATGGGGCATAATTTTAATAGTTTTGTAGGATGAGCATCTTGCTAGCAATTTGTATTTATAAGCCAGGTAAGATGCACAACACAATAATTATCTATAAATTCAGCAATGCCGAATTTTAATTAAACAGGTTGAGATACTGAACTGTAATATTTAGGTGCTGAAGCAAATTATTCTGTAACTAAATCCTTGCGTAGAAAAGTTTATACCAATTCAAATAATGTTGGCAATACATCAATATATTCTAGAGGGCAAGGCAATGCCTTGCCCCTACAATCTGTCGCATTTTTGCAAATTGGTATCATTACAGATGTAGTATTAAATTTAATCTATTATTTTATTATCCTTATTGTTTTCTTAACCAGTCAGTGAATATATTGTTCAGACTAGTTAAGTTGGGTATATTTTAACTATTTGTTTTATCTAACTTATATTTTTCTTAATCTTGCACAGACAATATGATTAGCGATAAGGCAATCATCACGATTTAGATGCATTGCCTATATCAAGACAAAGTTTTACAGGGAATTAGTTTAGTGATATCTCAATTATGGTGACTTTAGTAGATAAGTTTCTAGAGTTAATTGCTACGTTCAATAAATGACATATTTGAACTTAAAAACTATTAGCTTTGGCTCTGAAACATATTCAAGTTAGTAGCTTGAATATGAATAATGCTAGTCAGTTTTTTGTGCTTAATTAAACGATTTTCCGGATAGGAGAAAGGGTGCATCAACCTTTTCTAGATATTACTTATTGAATCAGTAAATCTTGCAATCATAAATTGAGGAAATTCATGGCTAATACACCATTCGATACAACTCAACCTGCTCAAGTGAAGGGTTTGGGCGGTTATACCGTTAACCCAATTTTTACTGTTGGTGAAACCATAGATGGTTATACTCCACCAGGAATTCTCGATGGTGCAGGTGCTTATAAACTGAATGACACCACGGTTCGAGTACTGGTTAACCACGAAGTAGCTAACAATGTGGGCTATGCTTACACCCTCAAAAGTGGTGCTTCTTTACCGGGTGCGCGCATTAGCTATTTTGATATTGATAAGCGCACTCTGCAAATAGTTGATTCTGGTCTAGCTTTTGACACAATTTACAACCGCGCAGGGAAGGTTGTAGAGAAGGCTGCTGACTTAGAATTTGCAGGTCTGAACCGCTTTTGTTCCGCACAATTGGTAGAAGCTAATCAGTTTGGCGCTGGTTTGGGATTTAGCGATCGCATTTATTTTACTGGCGAAGAAACCGATGGTGGTACCCAGTTTGCCCTAGATACTGCTACTAATTCACTCTGGGCTGTACCTTGGATGGGTCGGGCGGCTTGGGAAAATGTCACTGAGCTGAACACAGGCCGCACTGATAAAGTAGCTTTATTAGTCGGTGACGATCGCGGCCCGGCTCCCTTAATTCTGTATGTTGGCGATAAGAATGCTAAGGGTGACGGTAGCTTTCTAGATCGCAATGGACTAGCTCAAGGAAAACTATACGTTTGGGTAGCTGACGATCCAGCAGATGTTTCTGACCCGATTGAAGCAGATGCAAGAGACTTTCAAGGTAGTGGAAAAAGTCGCGCTGGTAAGTTTGTGGAGATTGACT
Source organism: Tolypothrix sp. PCC 7601 (assembly GCF_025677855.1). NCBI lineage: Bacteria > Bacillati > Cyanobacteriota > Cyanophyceae > Nostocales > Tolypothrichaceae > Tolypothrix > Tolypothrix sp. PCC 7601. The sequence continues at coordinate 8,008,292 of NZ_CP064879.1, read as the reverse complement.
ACTACCGCCCTGACTTAGCAGATACCGCTAAAGATGGTGCAGATGCAGATACCAGTATCCAAAATGAACTGGGTTATGATGCTCAAGGTTTTGCTACCCAAGCTCAACAAGATGCGCTGGCTAAGGAAGTCAAAGCTTTCTTATTCTCTCGTCCGGAAGATGTCGCCACTAACCCGGCTGATGGGACTCAAGCAGTATTGGCTTCTACTGGTCGTACAGGTTTATTTAATGATGTTGATACCTGGGGTACAACCTACAAAGTTGATGTTGATTTCGGTAGCAACCAAATCACAGCTAAAATCGATATCCTCTATGACGGGAATGATCCAGGTAACAAAGATTTCGGTTTGCGTAGCCCCGACAACCTAGACTGGGCTGATAATGGCAAAATCTATATCCAAGAAGACCGCGCCATTGGTGCAGACTTATTTGGTGCAACTTCAAAACAAGAAGCCTCAATCTGGCGCATTGACCCCGCAGCTACTAACCCAGCCGCAACCGCAACCCGTGTCGCGCAAATTGATCGTTCTGCTGTACCCTCCGGTCAAACCGACTCTAGTCCCACAGATTTGGGTAACTGGGAATCCTCTGGTATCCTTGATGTTTCTACACTGTTTGACTACGATCCCGGCGAACTACTACTTTTTGATGTGCAAGCGCACAGCCTTCGGGATGGTGCAATTATTAATGTTCCTGGTGTCGATACCAATAAAAATGGCAAGATTGAGCGTGAAGATAACCTGGTAGAAGGCGGTCAACTAGCTTTCCTGATTGCTCCTAATGCTGTTCCTAAAGTTGAGTTAGTGGGGTTTGCTTCTCTCCCTGCTGATACCTTCGCGGAAGGCCCGGCTTCTGGTAAGGGAATTTCTGCCAATGGGAGAACCGGGCCTTTCCCAGGACAACCAGTACAAGGTTTGAGTGGCGTACAATTCGCTAACAATAACTCTTTCTACTTCCTTTCAGACAATGGTTACGGCGCTAAAGATAACAGTGCAGACTTCTTGCTGCGTATCCAACGTCTAGACCCGAATTTTAAGGGAGCGGAAAATGGCGATGGTAGCGTCAAGTTTTTAGACTTCATCCAACTTTCTGACCCAGATAAAAAGGTTCCTTTCAAAATTACTAATGAAGGAACTACAGAAAGACTGCTAACTGGTGCAGACTTTGATGTTGAGTCATTGATTGTTGATCAAGATGGTAGTTTCTGGATTGGAGAAGAGTTTGGCCCCTACCTGCTACATTTTGACAGCACTGGTAAGTTATTAGAAGCTCCCATTGCGACACCCGACGAATTCAAGACTCTAGATGGGAAAGCACCAAAAGTTTTAGGCCATAGAGGTGCAAGCGGCTTTCGTCCAGAGCATACCCTGGAGTCATATAAACTAGCTATTGAGCAAGGCGCTGACTTTATTGAGCCTGACTTAGTAGTGACTAAAGATGGTGTGTTAATTGCTCGTCATGAACCTGCTTTAGCAATTTTGAATGCTGATGGCACTTTAAATACTGGCAATACCACCACCAATGTAGCTGAGATTGCCAAATTTAGCGATCGCAAGAAAACAGTCACCCTAGATGGTACCCAAATTACAGGTTGGTTTGCTGAAGATTTCACTTTAGCGGAAATCAAAGAATTAAAAGCAATTGAGCGTCTATCTTTCCGCGATCAATCCTACAACGGTCAATTGGAAATTCCTACCTTAAAGGAAATCATTGACTTAGTTAAGGATGTGGAAGCTAAGACTGGTAAAAAGATTGGCATCTATCCAGAAACCAAACATCCAACTTACACTGCTAAAGAAGCTACCTATGTAGGCACTGACACCAAAATTAACCGGAATTTGGGTCAGATACTCATCGATACTTTGAAGGCAAATAACTTCACCGATCCTAACCGCATTTTCATCCAGTCTTTTGAAGTTGGCAACCTCAAAGAACTGCATGATGACATCATGCCTAAGGCTGGGGTAGATATCCCACTGATTCAACTTCTAGATGCAAGTGACATCGACATCAACGGTAAGTTGATTGAAAGTCAGCCTTATGACCTCAAAGTTAGTGGCGACAAACGCACATACGGCGATTTGCGAACCCCCGAAGGCTTGGCGGAAATAGCTAAATATGCTGATGGTATTGGCCCCTGGAAACGCATGATTGTTAGCGTCAAAGGTACTGATGCTAATGGTGATAGCAAAGCAGATGATGTCAATAAGGATGGGGTAGTTAATGATGCTGACAAAACAACTTTACCACCTACAACCTTAATACAAGACGCTCATCAAGCGGGGTTACAAGTTCACCCTTACACCTTCCGCAATGAAAGTCAGTATCTAGCAGCAGATTACAAAGGTAATCCTGAACTAGAGTTTCAACAGTTCATTCAACTAGGTGTTGATGCTTTCTTTACAGACTTCCCAATTACAGGGGATAAAGTTAGGGATCTATTGAGCGATCCTCAGAATAATTTAGTACGCTCTCCCCAAAACCCCGATGTTCTCTCAGGAAAAGCTTTTGCCAACTTAGGCGGCTCTAAAGGCTTTGAAGGTGGTACAATCAACGCCAGCCAAACCAAGCTCTATATGCTGTTAGAGGGAACAGTTCAGGGCGATCCCACTGGTGCATTGCGGATTAACGAATTTGACATTGCTAGCCGCAAGTACACAGGTAAAGAACTCTACTACAAACTAAATAATCCAGCAAATGCGATCGGGGATTTCACAGTTATTAATGACAATGAATACCTGGTCATTGAGCGGGATAATAACCAGGGAGCAGCAGCTAAATTCAAGCGGATCTATAAAGTAGACTTGTCTAAAACTGATGCTCAAGGCTATGTCGAAAAAGTAGAAGTTGCAGACCTGTTAAATATCCAAGACCCTAACGACCTGAATGGAGATGGTAAAAAAACCTTTGACTTCCCATTCCAAACTATTGAAGATGTCTTAGTGATTGACAAAAATACCATTTTGGTAGCTAACGACAACAACTATCCCTTCTCTACAGGTCGTCCTGGGAACGATCCCAAAAATCCCATCATTGACAATAACGAAATTCTACTGCTGAAGTTGGATAAGCCGCTGAATTTGGCTCCTGGTGTAGGTCAGCCAAAAGCTGAAGAAATCAAGTTTGGTTCTAGCAACAGCGATGAGATTACCACCCAACCGAATCAAACCTTATTCACAGGTGATGGCGCGGATATTGTCACTGCCAACAAAGATAATAAAATCTTTACTGGCAATGGTGATGACATTGTCTTTACTGGTAGCGACGCTTCTATCTCTACTGGAGATGGTGATGATCAAGTTTTTGTCGGTGTCACTGGCCCTGCTAGCAACATCAACGCTAATAGTGGTGCTGGTAACGATGAAATTACAGTAGTAGAAGCCAAGGGTACTAATAACCTGTTTGGTGCTGCTGGTGCTGATACCCTCAAAGTGGTGGAAGGTTCTAGTCAATTGCTGTTTGGTGGTTCTGGTAACGACACCATCACCAGTAACGGTAAAAATAACCGCCTCTATGGTGGTTCCGGCGATGACAAACTTTTCTCTAATAGCAATGACACCATAGTTGGTGGCGATGGCGATGATGTGTTATTTGCTGGTGCTGGCGGTGGTAACCGCTTGACTGGTGGCGCTGGTGCTGACCAATTCTGGATTGCTAATGGTAGTCTACCTACTAGCAAGAACATTGCTACTGACTTTACCGCAGGAATTGATGTGATTGGATTGGGTGGTATTACACAAGCCAGTAAGTTCAGTGACCTAACGCTGTTACAACAAGGTAGCGATACTTTGGTGAAAGTAGGAAGTTCTGAGTTAGTTTCTTTACTAGGAACTACAGCAAACAGTCTCACAGCCAATAACTTCGTTTTCTCTGCTAGTGTGGTTTAATTTGCAAATGCAAATTAGGAGAGAAAATTAGTTAGCAGTCATCTAATCTGTAATTTTTTTTTCAGGCGAGGGAATACTACTTCCTCGCCATTTTCTATTTTATTAATCTCGTCTTTATCTTCAAGAAACTTCAAGAAATTGTTAACGTTAACTTGTTGATAACCTTTCTTAAACTTTGAGCTATTATTTTTGGTATTTAGTAACTAAAATTACCCCATATTATTTGTCCACATTAATTTAGAAGATTCCAGAAAATCATAATCCAAATTTTTTAATGGATAGGCATTTTATCCTGTATATGAATATGTGCTGTGCAGCTTTATTCACCAAATGGATTATTTCTGGAAAAGCCTTGAATGTGGATTGAAAGCATTTTGTCGCCAATTACTACTTAAGTCTGGCTATCTAGTCAAAAAGTTGAAATTTGACATCGGGAGCTAGGAGTAATTAATAACTTAGTCCTATCAAGGTGTGTTACTAAAATTCTGAGCAAACAGGGATATAAAAGCCAAAAATCTGCATTTATCTCTGGCTATTACCCTAATTTGATGGAAAAATACACACAAAACATTGCTAGCTGATGTTGGCAATTAAATTTACTATGAAACCTCACTAGGACTATAGTTAGCTACCCAATCTCCTGATGAATTGCAAAAACAAATACTTAAGGAGTATGAGGCATGGCTGATACAAACAGCAACGGTAGAAATGTGATTATTTTTGTTGCTGATGGTTTACGAAATGGTTCTGTAAACGCTACTGATACACCAACTTTATATAGCATCCGTCAGCAGGGAGTTAATTTTACTAACAGTCATTCCCTATTCCCTACATTTACCACTCCGAATGCTTCTGCGATCGCAACTGGACATTACCTCGGTGATACGGGTGATTTCAGCAACACTGTATATACTGGTTATCCAGTAATGAACTCCAATGGTAGTGTTACACCATTTATTGAAAACGATCCGATCCTTGCTGATCTCAATGCCAATTCTAATCTTGCCGATCCAGATACCAGTTTCAGCAAAAATAACTTCCTGACAGAAGAATCACTTCTAGCTTATGCCCGTGCTAGTGGGTATTCTACAGCGGCGATTGGTAAGCTTGGGCCAGTAGCAATTCAAGATGTTACTCAAAATAGCCGTACTGGTGGAACTACAACTCCGAATATTACGCCTGAGACTGTCATCATCGATGACAGCACATATATCAACAGCATTGCTAACGCTACAAATCCACCTGTTAACAGTGTTGGTTCACAAAGTGCAATTCCATTGAGCCAAGCGATCGCAACTGACCTGAATAATGCGGGTTTGATTGGTCAAAATGTCCCCGGTACAACCACTGTAGCCACTACTATCGGTAGCATCAGAAGCAATCAGCCTGCGGGGAGCTTAACAACAGCCGGAACCCTGAATCCTAATGCTCAACAACAGCAATACTTTGCAGACGCTACTACCAAAGCTGTCCTACCTCAGTTTGTGGCTGACATTGCTAGCAAAAATTCCCCAGGATTTGCCCTAGTTTATTGGTCTAGAGATCCTGATGGTACTCAACACAACAATGGTGATGCCTTTAACCCTGCTGATCCTGGCAACAACTCCCTCACCATTGGTATCAATGGCCCTACTTCCAAGAAGGGTATTCAAGATGCTGATGCCAACTTAAAGCAGATTATTGATTATTTGAAGGCGACACCAGACCCGGCAAATCCTGGTCATACGCTCTACGAAAATACAGATATTTTTGTGACAGCCGACCACGGGTTTTCGACAATCAGTAAGCAGGCTGTAGGGGTAAAATTTGATGCCGCAGGTACACCAACCTACATCAACACAACTAGCTATGCTGCATCCTTGAGCTATTACACAGTAGATGCTACTACTGGTGCGAAGACTCCGACTGTTCACGCTGGATTTTTACCCCCTGGTTTTGTAGCGATCGACCTCGCCCATGACCTTGGCGCGACTCTCTACGATCCTAATAAACCCACAGCCCCTGTTACTACCGCTAATATCAATAATATTCAGTACAGCGTAGTTGACCCAACCGCAGGTCAAAACCCTCTCAGCGGTAATGGTGTTATTGGTGGTAGTGGCAAGGTTGTCAATGGTGTAATTGACCCTAATACCCAAGTCGTAGTTGCTGCGAACGGTGGCTCAGATTTGCTGTATGTTCCCAGCAAGGATAAGGCCTTAGTGGCTAAGATGGTTTCGTTCTTGGCACAAAAAGATTACATCAGTGGTATTTTTACTGATGATACTTTTGGTGATATTCCTGGGGCACTCAAACTTAGCACTATTGGGTTGGTAGGTACTTCAGAACTTCCTACTCCTTCGATTGTCATTAACTTCAAAACCTTTAGCACCAACCCGAATAATCCTAACGATCCTCAAGCGCAAGTAGAAGTTGCTGACACGACTCTCCAGCAAGGACAAGGGATGCATGGCAGCTTTGGTCGCGGTGATACTTTCAATAATATGGAAGCGATCGGCCCTGACTTTAAAGCGAGTTATGTAGATTCTGCGCCTGTGAGTAATGCTGATGTTGCACCCACACTAGCTAAAATTCTGGGTTTCAATATTCCTAGCATTGGCGATTTAAAAGGACGCGCAATTACAGAAGCATTGGTAGGCGGGCCTGATACAGTTGCCTATACTACAGGAACTTCAATTTCTGACGCGGCTGCTAACGGTCAAACAACAATCCTGAATTATCAAACTGTAGGTAATACTCAGTACTTTACAGCCGCAGGATTTAGCGATCGCACTGTGGGACTTCAGGGACTACCACCAGATATTCAATTTGGTTCTAGCAACAGCGATAATATCACTGCTAAACCAGGACAAATATTATTCACAGGTGATGGCGCAGATACGGTAGATTCCACTAAAAACAACATCATCATTGCTGGAAATGGTGATGATACTGTGTTTGCGGGTAGTAATTCTTATATATCTACTGGAAATGGTGACGATCAAGTTTATGTCGGTGTGACTGGCCCTGCTAGCAATACCAACGCTGATGGTGGTGCTGGTAACGACGAACTCACAGTAGTCGAAGCCAATGGTAGCAATAACCTATTTGGTTCTGCTGGTGCTGATACCCTCAAAGTTGTCGAAGGTTCTGGTCAATTGCTGTTTGGTGGTTCCGGTAACGACACCATTACCAGTAACGGTAAAAATAACCGCCTCTATGGTGGTTCCGGCGATGACAAACTCTTTTCCAATACCAATGACATCATAGTTGGTGGCGATGGTGATGATGTGTTATTTGCTGGTGCTGGTGGTGGTAACCGCCTGACTGGTGGCGCTGATGCAGATCAATTCTGGATTGCTAATGGTAGTCTACCTACTAGCAAGAACATTGTTACTGACTTTACCCCAGGAGTTGATGTGATTGGGTTGGGTGGTATTACACAAGCTAGTAAGTTCAGTGACTTGACGTTGTTACAACAAGGTAGTGATACTTTGGTGAAAGTCGGTAGTTCAGAATTAGTTTATTTAATAGGAACTACAGCAAATACTCTTACAGCAAATAACTTTGTGTTTGCTGCTAGTGTGGTTTAATTTGCATCTGCAAATCAAGAGAAAAAAATAGCTAGAATTTATCTAAGCTGTACTTCTTTTTTCCTAGCGAGGGAATACTACTCCCTCGCCTTTTCATGTTTTATTAACCTCATCTTAATATGAAAAAAATTGAACAGTTGTCTATCAATAATTACTTGATAGAGATGAAAGGTTAAGGAATAATTAACTGCCACTAATTTTTTAGATAATGTCACAGGTCTATGCTGTAGATTGAATATCTTTTGAGATTGTCGGTTTGCCAAAACTAGAATTTTCTCGGCTTAACTTTTTGATAACCTTTCTTAAAGATTAGATACTCGAATTACCTCTTGCAGTGATTTGCTGTTTTCCTCTTTGCTCACTGGGGATGGTTTTGCGATCGCCTGCAACGGTAAACATCTCAATCAACGTCGGGTAAGGCTGCTGCTTAGGTTGTTTGGAGTGGCGATATCATCAATATTGCTATTTGACTATAAAAGCATTTAAGTAGAAGTATTAAATGTTATGTCGCTTTCACCGTTAGCTATTGATACTTTGTAGAAAGTAGAAAATACTGAGTTATCTTCATTCCCAGAAATGATATTCAACCCCCTGGCAGCAAATAACCTTACATTAATAGCTTAAAATTTGTTACAAAAAAAATTAATTAAGTTGTAATAATATCACCCAGAAGTGAGGGTATCAGTTTCTCAGCTTTTGGATCGATTAATAATTAAATTTTATGAATACAACACATTACTGAGTCAACCCGCATAAATCCTATCTAGCAACAGCTTTAGCTGCATAATTGAACAATATCAAGCCTAAATTATCAAATTATCACAGGATCTATAATGGAATTTCTAAGTATGCTAATGTATCGTTTTTAGACGAGTTGTAGCGTCTATGTGATGGTCAACATTAGCTAAATAGAGGTGATAAAATAAACCTGTTTTCCTAAAATACACCTAAGTAAAAATATAATCATGATTATTAACGGTACTGCTAATCCAGATGAGTTATTTGGCAATATTAATGACCAAGTATTTGGCCTTGAAGGAAATGACACATTAGATGCTGAGGCTGGGCAAGGGAGTAATACCCTTGATGGTGGGCCTGGTAACGATAAACTTTATGGAAACACTAAAGACACTCTCAAAGGTGGTGCTGGCAAAGACAGCTTATATGCTGTTGGGATTGGAGGCTCAAATAGCCTGGATGGGGGAGATGACAACGATGAGCTGTTTATCGTGGAGGGCAATAATAATACACTGGAGGGTGCCCTTGGAGACGATCAACTGTGGATCATTGAGGGTAGTCTTAACTTTCTCCGAGGAGGCGATGGTAATGATTCCCTCTATGCTGGTAAAAAGGGTGGCAAATTTACAGGCGGTGCGGGCAATGATATCTTTGACCTGACTAGTCAAGGTGTTCCCGATGTTCCTGTAGAAGTCTTGGACTTTACCAAGGGTGAAGATAAAATCCAGATTACCACCATCCCCGAAGTTAAGAGTTTTCAAGACTTAAAAATAGAGCAGATTTTAGTAAATGGGCAACCAGGCCCAGATACGGTAATTAGAGCCACAATCAATGGTGCATTAAAAGATTTAGGCATTTTAAGAAATGTCCAAGCCAACACTCTCACCGCCGATGACTTTGATTTATCCGTAGCGATTTTCTCGATTACTAATGCTTCAGCTGGAGAAGGAAATGCGATCGCTTTCACTGTAACTCGCTTTGCAGGTGCACAACTTGAGCAAAGCGTGACTGTATCTACATCGAAAAAAACAGGGGATACAGCCAGTGACACAGACTTTAAAGCGAAAACTGAAACCCTCACCTTTAAAACAGGAGAAACCCAAAAAACCTTTACAGTTGAGACAATACAGGACTCATTGGTAGAAAAAGATGAGACTTTCACCGTAACTTTAAGCAATCCCACCAATCAAGCCATCGTCAGTTCTACTCAAGGTACAGCCCAAGGAACCATTATCGATGACGATAAAAAATCTTTAGAGTGTACTACTGATGGTGATGTCTTCACCATCAGAGGCGAGAGTGATAAAGCCAGATTGAAAGTCAATCTCACAGGCTACAATTCTAAATCTGTCAACGAACTGGGAGTATTTGTTGTTGACGATACTCAAGGGAGAATTAACGGAATTGCGCCAGGTGCCGCAGGTTATGCTGAAGCCGCTTTAGCTCGTGCAAAAGTAATTTTCTCTGCGATCGCCAATCGTCCCAATGGCTTTAATATCAATAGCATCAAGAGCTTACTAGAATTTAGTTCTGGAGAGAATATCAGATTCTATTTAGTAAAAAATGGCACCATTGATGGTGTAAAGAATGGTAAAAATTCGATTGCAGATATACTATTTTCTGGTAGTACAACCCAAAAAATTACAGACTTAGGCTCTAATAGTTTTTCTCTGGCTTGGCAAGATGGTTCTGGTAGTAGCACTACTAGTTTCCAAGATTTGATTGTCCAGATTCAAACCACAAATGAATCCCTATCTTTAGGTACAAGTCAGCAAAGCCAGTCTCAAGGTGAATGTATTGATTTACGCAGTGTCACCCAACAAGTAAAAGCCAGCTTTGAACTGCATCGAGAAGCTAAATTCAATAACTATATTGGTTTCTTTAAAGCAGTTGATGAGAAAGGTGGTATTGACACCAATGGCGACGGTAAAGCAGATTTACTACCCGGACAAACTGGTTATACTCAAGCTGCTATTGGTGGTAGAGTTGGAGGCATTGACTTAACAGTTGATAACCAAGGTACAGCAACTTTTAACGGCAGTTTTCAAGGTGGTTCTGTCTTTGTACCATTTATTATTGTAGATGGCAAAATTGACGCATTTTTAGATAATAATGCCAATAACGATCCAGCTATTTACTTCCCGTTCTTGGGTGCTAACTCTGATAAAGTTGACCATATTCGCCTATTAGGAAATAACACCTTTGGCTTTGAAGATTTAGCCAACGGCGGCGATATGGATTATAACGATGTCATCGTCAAAGTTGATTTGACTATTGCGTAGTAACGTTTCTAAAACTACTGGGTGGCGGGCAATTTGCCCGCCATATTTATATATCAATACAGTTCAGTTAGCGTCAAAAACCTGATTTGCCGTAGGTTGGGTTGAGGAACGAAACCCAACATTTTCGGCGCTTTGTTGGGTTTCACTTCGTTCAACCCAACCTACATTTATCTGCCTTCTTCAACCTTAACTGAACCGTGGGCAAAGCAATGTAAACTACATCAATTTCGCCACTTCTTAAGCAATTGTCGTACTCTTCGTAAGAGAAAGCTTTGACTCCATATTGTTTACCTAGTTCGTCACTCTTAACTTGGTCTTCAGAAAATAATACCACTAATTGCGAATTTTCAGTTTGAGCAAAAGCAGGTAGCACAGTTTCTTGAGCAATCCAACCTAGTCCTATAACTGCGTAACGAATTTTGGGCTTCCCATTTGTAGCTGTCATTTACCAATCTCCTGATAGATTACTGAGCTTTAAACAATTGCTACTTGATAGCGATGTTGATAGGTTGGGCACTAGCTACAAAGTCAAAATCAAGATGAGCAAACAACATTCTTTCATCTACAGTTATTGAGTATGCTGTCAGATATTTCCTATAAGCAAAGAAGTCCAAACTGATTTCTACCCTGACAATGTTGCAAAGGTTTGATCATTTGGAGTAGGTTTTGCCCAGCTGGAATTTTCTACATCACTAAAAAGTTGTCACTTATTTTAAAGTTAAAAATTTACAGTCTTAGCTCCATCCTCCTACCGATTGATTCAGGTAGCTGCTACCATTTGGGATTTTACTGTGAGATTATCAATGATGTTCTGCGCTAGCATAAACTGCAATCTATGTATTGCATTTATTTTTATCAATATTAATAAAATTTTGTCAGTATAAATAACCAGATTGTTGTTAATTAGTGAAAAAATTAGTCTCTAGATGGATGCTCGAATATCTAAGGGGCTGAAGATATATAATTCTTCATTCATTAGAATTATAAAAATAGAAATCTCACAATACAGGAGTTGATATGACTTTACCAATTAAAGAAATTATATTAGCGCCAGGAGAAGGTAATCACTTAATCATTGGTGACAGCCAAGTGACCTTCAAAGTTATTGGGACTGATACTAACGGTCACTTGGGATTGTTTGAAAACTTGATACAACCTGGGGGAACCGCACCCATATTGCATATTCATCGCCAGATGGAAGAAATGTTTTATGTTTTAGAAGGAGAAGTAGAAATTATAGTTGGTGAGCAAACAATACAGGGTCTACCAGGAGCTTTTGTATTAGTTCCTCCAGGAACTCCTCATACATTTAGCAATCCAGGAAGCAGACCTGCGAAGTTATTAATTATGTTTTGTCCCGCAGGAGAACGCGAAAAGTATTTTGAGGGTTTAGCTAAACTGCTTAAGGAGGGACAACCAACGGATAAAGATGCTCTCCTACAATTGATGCGACAATTTGACCAAGAGCCAGTAGAGAGTTAATACTAATTCAAAATTTAAAATTCAAAATTAGGAAAGCCAGATGTTCTTGGGTTTGGAAGTTTACATCTGTTGCTGAAGTTTTTGAAAAAATTTTAGTAAGCCGTAACGCACGAAAAGCTTTGGGTTTGATGCGTTACGCTATCGCTAACGCATCCTACGTACGCGATTTTAAAACTAAAATATGAGTCCTATAGTAAATAGTTAAACACTAATTGCGATCGCCAGTATTCAAAATCTTCAAAATCGCATTCACAATGATTTCAGGTTGGTCTATCCAAACAAAATGTCCGCTTTTCTCAGCCTGAATTTGTACGCAATTTGTAGATAAATTGAGGATTTCGCTATGCATCTGCTCTCTTAATTTATTAGCAGCCTTGATAGGTAGAAATATAGCCCAAAGAGAAGGATGGAAAAAAGTCTTGGCTTTAATACTAACTATGGGTAAAGCATCAAAGTAATTAGCTAGTTCAACCTGGCGGCTACTAATATCTAAATTTAATATTTCTCGACTCATCGTTATCCAGTGCTTGGGACGGCAGAAAGAACGCTTGACTGGTTTTAAAATCAATTTAGGAAATTTAATTAACTCGCGTTTGATTAACTCAAATACCCCCATGACTTTGAGTAATCGCACAATACCCAGAATGGAACCAATAAAGGACATCACAAATCCTGATAAAAAAAACAGTTTCAACAACTGTAAAGGGATGGGCATTTTCAGCATCGCGGTTTCGTGAAGTCCATCGGTAAGCACCATTCCCATAACTTTTTCGGGAAAGTATTGTGCATACAGCCGCACGTTGTAGCTACCGAAAGAATTTCCCACCAAAATATAGGGTGGCTGAATATTTGCTTGAGTCAGCAGATAATCCAGTTCTGCAACTATTTGGGCACTAGTGCGCGGATATGGACTATGATCGCTCCAACCGTATCCAGCGCGATCGTAGATGCAAACCCTTGTATGTTTGGCTATCTCTGGTAGCAGTAAATAACCTTCTAAACCGCCTAAACTGTGTTCTACGATCACTGTGGGGCCAGACTCGCCCGCAGTGTAAAGGTGCAAGCTATAACCACCCACATCAATCAGTTTACCTGGTGGAGGTTGACGATTTTCCATTAAGCAAGCGATCGCACCATAGCAAGTTGTAGCCAACAGCAAAATACTGTTGAAAGAGGATAACATTGTTTAAATATGTAGTCTTGTTAGTTCTTTAACCAGCGCCAATTATAACGGTTCCATTCGTAAATTCCTTGAATTTCATATTCAGTACCGTTATAGAAGCGGACGACACAATTGCTAACCCAATCATCGCCATTATTAGTTTCATCAACTTGCAAGACTACGCAGGAATACCATTCTCGCTTACAGGGGCCATCGTCTTGTACCCATTCCCATAAAGCATTGGAAATTTCAATGCGATCGCCTACTCTCAGCTTTAGTGCATCTTCACAATAAGTATATTTTTCAAAATGATATGGTTGAACGCGATTTAGCCACTGTACGCCATAGCGTTCGCGGATAAATTGTACTTCTCCAGAGTCTTTCTCGTGCAACCAATCGTTAAGTAATTTTGTTTTCCAAATTTTGTCTTCTGCTTCTTGTGTTCTCACAAACTGCAAAAATGCAGCCAATTCCTCTGAAGTCAGTTCATCCAAGGGATTAGCAATCTCTAACACCCCAAATTTAGAATTTCCTTGGATTTTCTCTACCACTTGCAGTAATATCTGTTTTTGCGTATCAGTGAGAGGACAGCTGGCTGCATCACAACTTTTAAAGGCTGCTTGCAAAGCTGCTTGAATCTCATCCGGAGTCATAAGTTAATAGCAAGTTAAGGGTTGTTTTCCCTAATTATTACAAAAGTGAAATGCAACTCTCCAATATCTTTGGTCAGGAAATTCAGGTAAGCTGGGGTTAAAAACAGTTTTAGTTACCAAGTCCTGAATTATTCAGTAGTGCAGAGTAGCCCTATAACTATGAGCGTTTAGCAATGCTCAACCCTTCAGGGTATGGAACTAGAAATGAGTACTAATGTGCTTTGTTTTACCTAATAGCCAACCCTACTGAAGTCATAAATTCTGTCTTTGGTATCAATGTTACGGAGATTTCGTTACAACTATTTTTAGATATGAAAAATAACAGCCGCATCACTTATTGGTTTCATTTGCTAGCTTTAGGTCAGCTAAACTACTCTTTGCTCAAGGAATTAATTGCACGCTTAGTAACTGTGTGGTTAAAACCAATTAAGGTAATATTTATTTCTTGCCTCTTGGGAGCTTTATTATTGGTGTTGACTCCCCCAGCTTTAGCGCTGACACAAATTAAATTATTCGATATTTCTTATCAGGATTGTCCGCCAGAATTAGCAGAAGGTGCTGTTATTAGTAGCGGTTCTGCGGCTGCTAACTGTTTTATTGTTACAGGCAAAGCCGAGAATGGTACTTATAAAACCGTCTACGATGCAGATATTTTTGGACGCATCTATGATGCTAACAACGACCCAGTGCTACAAAACCGCACGCGTTTGGGATCTATTGCCGAAATTCCCCCAGGTGTGAGCGATTTTGAATTAAGAATCTCTGTACCTGCAAATCAACCCACTCCATTAAAGCTGAAGCAGTTTAAGGCTGCTGGGTTTAGCGGTCAGGTGCGGAAATAAGGGATAGGGAATGGGGAACTCGGGGCCCCCTCTGGGGATAAAAAATTGGAGAGCAATTTTAGAGTTATTGTCCCTTGAGCGAGCCACAGGTAACGAAAATATTTTGTTGAATGCGATCGCCTGCGGACAACATTTTACCAATTACCCCATGCCCAATGCCCCAAGTATGCAAGAAAGTTGAGGCAAATGTCAAAATTGGGACTAAAGCCTCGTACAATTGATATCACTTATGCTTAACTCAGGAGAGTGTAGCCATGCCGATGGCGGTTGGCGTAATTGAAACTTTAGGTTTTCCTTCAGTCTTGGCAGCGGCAGATGCAATGGTTAAATCTGCGGCAGTCACACTAGTGTATTATGGGCAAGCGGAAAGCGCTCGCCTGTTGGTTGCAGTTCGGGGACAAGTTGCTGAAGTTAGAACAGCAGTGGAAGCAGGAATTGCTGCTGGAGAACAAGTAAAGGCTGGTACAGTTATCACCCATTACATCGTTCCCAATCCTCCAGAAAATGTGGAAACCATCCTTCCGATCCACTTTACTGAAGAATCTGAACCTTTCCGTATCTTCTAAACAAGTTCATCATAAAAATTTGTGGTTAAGCTTCGTACAATGTAACTTGTAGCGCCACATAAGTTAATTCATACAGGAGATTGTTAATGTCACTACAGGCAGTTGGAGCATTAGAAACTAAGGGTTTTCCTGCTGTTTTAGCCGCAGCCGATGCGATGGTAAAAGCCGGTCGAGTTACCCTTGTTGGTTATATCAGAGTAGGTAGCGCTCGTTTTACAGTCAATATTCGTGGCGATGTTTCTGAAGTTAAAACCGC
The DNA here is from genome assembly GCF_025677855.1 of Tolypothrix sp. PCC 7601. Lineage (NCBI taxonomy): Bacteria > Bacillati > Cyanobacteriota > Cyanophyceae > Nostocales > Tolypothrichaceae > Tolypothrix > Tolypothrix sp. PCC 7601. The sequence goes on along the minus strand of NZ_CP064879.1, from coordinate 7,992,852 downwards.
GATGGCGGCTGGTGTGGAAGCAGCGGAAAATGTTTATGGTGGAACTTTGGAATCTTGGGTGATTATTCCTCGTCCCCATGAAAACGTTGAAACTGTTTTACCTATTGGTTATACAGAAGCAGTACAACAATATCGGGAATCTGTAGAAAACCCCATCATCAGAGGTAACGGGCGGTAAGGGATTGACAACTCAAAAAGTATCCTAACGCATTTAGGCAGGGGAGCCAGCGTCGTGGAGGGGTTTGTTTGCCGACTTGTACCCCTGCGCTTAAGCAAGCTACGCGTAGCGTCTCCGACAGGAGAGGCGACTGGCGTGACAGGGAGCAAGGGAAAGAAAGAGTCCTGTTAATTCCCAAAATTGGCATAATTGATTGTTTAGATGTCAAAGCGGCCTACACTTACAACTAGTGCAAGTGTAGGTACTTTCGTGATAGCTGCTGATAACAGAATTACCATTGAGGTGCTTTGGTGAGTAAATGGATGACTGATTGCTGTTCTATTGGTTGAGAAAACAGAAATCCTTGAGCAAATTCACAGTTTAAGCTTCTCAATTGGTCTAACTGTTCTCTAGTTTCCACACCTTCTGCGATCGTTCTCATGCCCATTGAGTCTGCAATCCCAATCATAGCCGGCACTAAACCCATGTCTTCTTGATTTTCCTGCATCCGTTTGACAAATGACTTGTCAATTTTTAGCGCACTCAGTGGAAAGCTATGCAGGTAACTTAAAGAAGAATAACCTGTACCAAAATCATCCATCACTAATTTAATGCGACGCTCTTGTAATTGCTGGAGAATTGTTTTCACAGCATGAATATTCTCCATAATTACGCTTTCTGTAATTTCTAGTTCTAAGTTCTCGGGATTGACTTTGGTTTCATAAAGAATTTCATCAATTTGAGCAATTAAGTTGGGTTGTGAAAACATCCGCGCACTTAAATTGACACTCATCGTAATGGGTTGGGTAATTTCTGGGTGATTTTCCCACAAATGTAATTGTTGGCAAGCTGATTGCAATACCCAGGTGTTGATATCACTAATCAAACCTGTTTCTTCTGCTACCGGAATAAAATCGGAAGGTGGAATTAGTCCCCGCTGGGGATGTTTCCACCGGACTAGGGCTTCAAAACCAGCGATTTTACCTGTATAGAGGGAAACTATGGGTTGATAGTAAACAATAAATTCTTGTCTAGCTACAGCTCTGCGTAAATCATTTTCTAGCTCTAAAAGTTGGATAGCTTCTTGATACATGATCGGGTCAAAAACGTGATACCTGGCTCTCCCTAAAGCCTTGGCCCGATACATGGCTGTGTCAGCATCGCGGAGTAAATATTCGGGAATATCGTATTCTTTATTACCCCAAGCAATGCCAATACTGGCATTCATAAATACTTCATATCTAGTCAGTTTAAATGGCAGTGATAGCTGCTGCAGAATATTTTCCGCAACTTCCAATACCATATTCATATTTGTGGGGTCTTCTAGCAAAATACCAAATTCATCACCACCCAATCTGGCCAGAGTATCATTTTCTCTTAACGATATTTTGAGGCGGTGAGCAATGGCTAATAGTAATTCATCTCCTACTAAATGACCTAAAGAATCATTGACAACTTTAAAGCGATCGCAGTCTAAATAAAGTAGAGCGAATTGATAATCAGAATTTTGTTTGGCTCTGTTTAAGGCTTTCTCTACGCGCCTAATAAATAAAACTCGGTTGGCTAAACCAGTTAGAGAATCGTGCAATGCTAAATCTAGCAGTTTACTTTGTAATTGTTGGCGCGAAGTAACTTCGTCTTGGAGCTTGTGTAATGCGTTCTCTAGCTCCCAAGTACGTTGTTTGACTCTTTCTTCAAGTTCAATGTTGAGCTTGATTATTTCTAGTTGTGCAGATCTGAGTGCCAGTTGATTTTGTACGCGAACTAATACTTCTTGCAATTCAAAAGGTTTAGTGATGTAATCTACACCTCCTACCTGAAAGGCTTTGATTTTATCGAAAACATCATCTAAGGCACTAATAAAAATTACCGGAATATTTGTAGTCATATCCCAGGCTTTCAAACGTTGACAGACTTCGTAGCCATCAACTTCTGGCATCATAATATCTAGTAATATCAAGTCTGGCAAGACTGTTTGGCAAGCAGTCAAAGCCATTTGCCAGTTCAAAGCTTTACGGACGTTATATCCTTCTCTAGTCAGGAGCGAGGATAAAACTCGGAGATTATCTGCCATATCATCAATGAGCAGGATATCTTTTTTGTCAGGTTCTAACCGCTCGTAGTTCATTCTGCGTTTGTTGTAAGTAATTCCATAATTTTTTCAAACTGATAGTTGTTAGCTAAATCCCGCAGCAGTTGAAAACAGGGGCTTTTTTCTGGGGGGATTTGCTCAAGCAACTGCAAAATCATGTCATCGCTACAGCTAGCTGCAGCATGACGTATATTAGCTAACCACTGCGGTGACATCTGTGATAAATGCCACATAAGTTCAGCTTCTGTGGAAAATATTTCTGTTGTTGGATTGATAACTGCTGTTTGTAAGCTATCTACTTGATTGATATATTCTACACCTAGATGTTCGCTGACTTTTTTGAGTAAGACTTCTTTGGTAAATGGTTTGCGAATAAAATCATCACAACCTGTTGAGAGGATGTTCTGTCGTTCTTCCTCAAAGGCACTAGCAGTCAAAGCAATAATAATAGTATTGCTATTGATGCCCAGAGGCATTGTGGAGCATTGGCAAGCTAGTTGCAAGAGTGGATTGAAATAATTTTTTTCTTGAGCTTTGATCACTCTTGTGGCTTCATAACCATCCATAACTGGCATCCGCATATCCATAAAAATCAGATGGGGTTGCCATTCCATCCATTGCGCGATCGCTTCTTGTCCGTTTGTCGCCTCCTTCACGACAAATCCTATGGATGTCAGTAATTTCACTAGTACCAGCCGATTATCTCTAGCATCGTCAACTACCAAAATGCGGTATTCTGGTTGACCTGGTGCTAAACCAACGATTTGGTCTTGACATTGTTGCTGTTTGACTTCGCTGGCTGAGGCGGGGTGAATTTGAATATCAAAGGTAAATTTACTACCCTCCCCTAAAGTACTAGTTACAGTAATATCGCCATCCATGAGTTGCACATATTTGCGGCTAATTGCCAAGCCTAGCCCTGTTCCCTGTTGGGAGTTTCTGCCAGTTTCGGTTTGCCCAAAGGCTTCAAATAATAAATCTATTTCTTGCGGTGCAATCCCAGGGCCAGTATCTTGAATTTCAAAAATTAACGATTGGCAAGATTGATGCTCGTTTTCTATTCCCCAATCTCCAGACTCCAGCCTGACGCGCAGTGTCACTATACCTTGTTGAGTAAACTTAATGGCATTACCCAAGAGATTGAGCAAGACCTGCCGCAGTTTGCTTTCATCTGTTTGCACATATTGGGGAATATTCGGCGCATATTCAAATACCAACTGTAAATCTTTGGCAGCAGCCCGGAAACGCAACATTTCTTCCAAGTTGCCTAAAAATCGAATAAAGTCAAAACTGTTGATATTCAAGGTCGTTTTGCCAGCTTCGATTTTCGACATCTCCAAAATGTCGTTAATTAAATTGAGGAGATGCTCGCCAGCACGATTGATAATGGCTAAATTTTCTTGATGTTCAGCCGATAAAGAACTGTCATGGCTCATGACTTGGGCAAATCCCAAAATAGCGTTCAGTGGGGTACGTAATTCATGGCTCATGTTAGCTAGAAATTGGCTTTTAGCACGGTTTGCCCGTTCAGCAGCGATTCTGCCTCTAGCGGCAATTTTTTGGGATTGAATCAGCTGTTTTTGGGTAGTTTGCAGCTTTTGAATTACCTTGAGCAGTTCTTGGGTACGTTTTTTGACTTGTGATTCTAACAGGCGATTGTATTCTGCTAATAATCTGTCGGCTTGTTTGCCTTGGGTAATATCAGTAGCAGTGGCGATCGCTAAATCAATCTGCTCTGATTCTCCCATGATGGGCATTGTTAAAGCCTCTGGTGCAATCATCTGTTGTGGTTGGGGAATTTCTAAATTATCTAAGTTGATACTTTCCCCTGGTAATGCTCTTAAACCAGACAGGCGTTCTCTAACAACCAGCCGCTTACCATCACCACTGCGGTTTTGCTGCTTAGTTTCAGCCAGATAAATCCGATAAATTTCTAATAATTGTTCAGCAGAAAATTCAGCTACCATTCCTTCAGCCAGCATTTGTTGACTAATGTAATTCATATGAGCATGATGAGCTATTTCTACTGGTGTGACTGCTAATAATTTACTAGGTTGAATCTGACTGTTCCCTAAGCTTTTATTTAAAAATCTCTGTTTTGCTTGCCAGGTAGTAATCGACCTTTGCAGTTGCTTTTCCATATAATTAAATGGGTAAGTCAGTATCCCGAGTTTTTTGACTGGAGAAATTTCTCCTGTTGGCTCCCAGATGCTGGAAGTAATTTTTTTGGTTGATTGATTTAATCGCAGAATTTGCTTGAGCAGCCAACGAGTAGTTAAAATACCTAATTGGGTAACCGCTAAAAAGGCGGCTATAGATAATAAAAAAGAAGTGTTGTTGTTAGCATTAATTTGTTGGATGACATCGGCTTCGGAAACTACTACGACAATCAACCAATCCAAGCCAATATCGTCGCGCCAATTTTTTACCTGTACAAAATAACGTCCTTGTGTGGTGGAAAAGCTAATCTGTTGTTTACCAACAATGAATCCTAGACTGCCAAAACGTTTGAGTAAATATTCTGTGGTCAATTTGATTAATTCATCTTGACTATCTACTGCTAATAACCGTTTTGCCTGACCTTGAATCATACTGTATGGTGGTTGATTTTTGGAGTCAGCTACTATTAGCCCAGAACGCTCCAAAATAAAGATTCTTCCTCCTTGCCCAACGTTTAAGTTACCTAAAAAATTTCTAATATGTGACAAAATTAAATCTATACCCACCACTCCTACTAGCTTATGAGTGTGATCGTAAAGTGGTGAACTCGAAGAGATAGATAAAACTTCTGGTTTCTTCTCCCATGCCGAAATTTGACTCCAGTATGGCTTCCCCAGATTCACTGCATTGATATACCAAGTTTCTAGGCGAGGATCGTAATTTTTGACTTCTTGAAGATGGGTATGATTTTTTTGGCTATCTGTGGCATAAACATACAGTTTACCAATACCCTTTTTTTGAGAAACCTCCTTAATCAAGAGTCTACCGTTATCTAGCCTTTGAACACCGATAAATTCACCTTTGGGGTTGGCAAATTTATTGTAATGAATATGAAAAAACTGCATTTGTTTCCCCAGGTAATTTTCGGTTGCTTCCACATCAGTATGCTTGAGCAAACCTACCTGCATCAAATCCCAGTTAACTTGGTTAATTTGCTGGGGAGTAATTAAGTGTTGTTCGAGGTGGTGTTCAATGCGATCGCAGATTTCCTTTTCTAACTGAATTGCCAGATCTTTTACCGCTTCTTGTCTACTATGCAACCACACATAGCCTATCAGTCCTACCGATCCACAAAATTGCAACACCAAAGGCACAATTAATATAGATTTGAAGGGCATCCTATTGATATAGGCCTGTTCAAATAAGCGGTTGAGAGATTTGACGTGATGAAGTTTAGATAACATTGTGGTGTAATTTGATCCCCATTGTTAACCTATGGGTCTTCTTGCCATATAAATTACAAGGAATATAAGCATTAGTACTACTCTTTTTAGGAAAAGTTATTATGCACTTAACCTAATTTTGTATAAAAGTAGATCGTACTAGTGTTTTTAATACTATAGTTTTGCCCGATGCGGTTCCTCCCCAATTAAATTTTTTCTGTGTGGTTATTACACTTGAATTTGGTGACTTTTCAGCGGCAATACATTAGCATTTTTTCTCTGGTGAACTACAAAATATACTTATAGTCATGCAGATGAGCATATATATTGGTTTAAATTTAACCAATAGACTACAGTATGGGGTTAAATCATGATTGTCACAATAGACACAATAACCCAAATAAAAGTTTGTCTTGTTTACCCGTGAAGTACTCAGTCTTTAAATCTTGGTTTTAGGCAAACAATCATACATATTCAATTACAAAACCGTGAAAATTACTAGATAAATTTTCGATTCAAAAGTAAAGAAATTTAGGAGATTTTTACTTTTTGATTTTCTTTTTTAAGAAAAATTAATTTTTCAACCTATAATTGTAACTTCATTACCAATTTGTAACATTGCTTTAAATGATGAAACAGAAGCAATAGTATTGACACTCAATTTATAAAAATGATTAAAGTGAGATATAGCTACCCAATCGGGTAAGGTTGCTTGTCGCTGTGTCACAAATATTTTTTGAAAGTTAGCATCAGCTACCCCAGAGTCAGGATTGCGTGTTGGTACTGCACAGCGTTGACAAGGCTGAATTCCCACAAAGTTAACGTTTCCTATCCGAAAAGATACTGTCGCATCACTTTGTGAACTAAATAATTGGTCTTCCCAAAAAGCTGGTACACCACCAATTTCTAGATTGGCGCGCATTCGGCGGCGCATTTGTTCTACAGTTACACCCGGAAACCAGGAAGCCACTGCCGTTAACGTTGCGGTACTAATTATCGTTGGCCCAAGACGCTCTGTATCATCAGGGAATCCTTGAACAGAATTTTGTTGTAATTTCACAGGGAACCCGAAAAAATCACTTAAAGTTGCTGCTAGCGCCTGTTTGTCTCCATCGAGATGAAATACTTGTTCTGATTGGCTTCCAGGTATTTGCAGAGATAGAGTTCTATGGGAGAGTGCAAATTTAGCTCGCAAAGAATGAATTTTGGCATGGCGTTTGCCATTAACGAAATTACCGCGCTCGTCAAAGAGGGCAAATTCACGGTCAAATTCTAGGGTACCGCTAGAGAGAACTCTAGCTTTCTCTACTTCCACACCATCAAAAGACTTAATCGGGTAGAGTAAAATTTTGGCTAAGTAGGGCATCATGGGGATTTTAGATTTTGGATTGTGTGACAAACATCCCGCCAGGAAACCAGTTCTAGGCGGGATAAACATCAATAGTTTTTGGTTTAGCGGGAAAAGGCGAAATGCAAACTAAGTGCGTTTGAGCCGATCCTTAAGCTAGAAAATGCAACTGAGCGATTACAGCATTAATCAGATGATGGGTAATGGGGAGGCTATCGACTACCATCGCTAAACACAACAGCATCATGTAAGAGATGGAATAGAGAAATAATTCTCTAGCAATTGTCCTGTCTTCTGGATTTTGCAATAAACGCCAAGCTTTGCGGATAAAGACATAGCCTAAACTAATTGCGATCGCAGCATACAAAATCCCACTAGCGTTTAAGGGATAAACCAATACTAGTGTTGTTGCGACCGTCGCCAGAGTGTAATACCAAATTTGCTTCACAGTTGCGGGATCGCCCACAACTAGAGGTAGCATCGGAATCCCGACTTTAGCGTATTCATCGCGAATCATCAAAGCTAAAGCCCAGAAGTGAGGCGGTGTCCACAGAAAGACGATCGCAAAAATTACCCAAGCCGGCCAGCCTACCGTACCTGTCACAGCCGCCCAACCTACTAACGCTGGAATTGCCCCAGCCGCACCACCAATCACAATATTGTTAGTGGTATGGCGTTTCAGCCAATGGGTATAAACTACAACATAGAAAACTATGCCAGAAAATGCTAGTAGGGCGGCTAGGAGGTTAGCAAAAACAGTCAGTAAAGTAAAAGAAATCACAGCCAGAGCGATCGCAAAAATTAAAGCGCCACGCGGCTGTACCTTACCGGAAGGCATAGGACGATGGCGTGTCCTCTCCATTTCGTAATCAATATCGCGATCGTAGATACAGTTAATTGTTTGGGCGCTAGCAGCAGCAAAAGTGCCACCAATCATAGTTACTAGCAACAACCAGATGTCTACTTGTCCCTTAGCGGCAATCCACATACTACCAGCGGTGGTAATTAAGAGCAACGGAATAATCCGGGGCTTGGTCAACTGGTAGTAGCTTTGAATTACCTGTAGAAAATTTTCGTGGTGGCGAGAGACATTAGTCTCAATCATTTTGGCTCGATTTCCTTATGTTTCAACTTATGTGCAGCCCCTGCTCATACTGAATCGCTGTTAAAAAGAACTAAGGGAAGATGAGGGAGATAAGGGAGATGAGGAGGATGAGGAGAATTACTACCTCTGTTCTTCCTGCTCCCTCATTGCCTGTACTCAGTCTGTCTCTCTGAGACTAGCGAAAACATCCACTTGTAGTGAGGTATAGGTAGAGACAAGGGTTTATTTTTGGTTCCACCACTTCTAGTTGCTAAGGTGGGGATTGGGGATTGGGGAACTCGGGGCCCCCTCTGGGGATAAGGGGTAATGGGGATTGGGGAACTCGGGGCCCCCTCTGGGGATAAGGGGTAATGGGGATTGGGGAAAGAATAAACTATAATTCCCAATTACCAATTACCTATTACCAATTACCCAATGCCCAATGCCCTATGCCCCTTATTTGGTTATAGATGCGACCCCTTTGCTGGTACAGCTACAGGGTAGGTATTGGTTTCACGACTAGCAACCCAGTCGCGTAATGCTAGGACTGTGAAAGCGACTAAAGTACCGAGTAAAGCTGCGCCTACAGCTTGGTGAGAGACGGTAAGCGGCTCAACTTGCAGGCGTAATTTGAAAGTAGCAACTCCCAAGAGAATTTGTAACATTAATAACCCACCAGCCATATTTGCCAAGCGGCGCAAAGCTGGGTGGAGTGCCGGTGTCAGCCAAGATATCAATACCACTGCTAAGGTTGCGACTGTTGGGGGTACTAAGCCAAAGATGTGGCTGTACATGACAGTACAGAGCTGGGACGTGCCCAAACATTGGTGGAACGCCCAACGAGATCCTACCAATGCGCCCAGAAGACTTTGTAGATAAACAAAAACGGCGGCAGTTAAACCCAACCACGGCAAACTACCAACATTGCCGGTTCCTTGATAAGGGGTGAGTGCCGTACCAATAACTAGGAGGGTGGTGAAAAACAACAACGCCGTTCCCAAGTGGGCAGTCACGATATCAAACCGTAATAGTTCAGTGACAGTCAGCCCTCCCAAGACTCCTTGGAAGACAATTAAAAACAAGGCGAACGTAGATGCCCAAGGCAGCCAATTGGGTAACATACGACGATACCACCAGGATAGACCGGCAAGTGCGATCGCGCTCAGACCAATCAAAGCTGCGTCCAATCTATGAAACCATTCCAAGAAGACTTGAAAATTCATTTGCTTGGCTGGCACTAATTCTCCATAGCATAAAGGCCAGTCTGGGCAAGCAAGTCCAGCGTTCATTACCCGCGTGGCACTGCCTATTGCCATCAAAATTAAGGTGGCGATGCAGATCTTCCAAACAAAACGACGAATTATTTCCTGGGGCTTTTGCTGGGGATCTGTTGCTTCATTTTGTTGTTGTAGGACAAATTCGCTCATGAACGATACCTTCTGCCCGCTCTTGGTAGAGCTATTTAAAATTATCAGTTTGTCAATCACGACCCATATAAACCCTAGCGTATACGACCAAGGTTGATAGATTAGCTTTCAGTTATACGTTTTACTTACACTTTGAATCACTCGAGCTACTTTTAGCCAAAAGCTTTAGGTATTTTTAAGTTCTGAATTTTTTGTTAATGGCAACTAATTTTACTATCTAAATTTTTTCTTAAATTTTGACCATGATTCACATCTATCCGTGGCTATATCTGATAAAACTCTTGTACTCAATATTATTTGTGTAGCTAAAAAAATTAATAAAAATTTCAGACATTGGAAGACCATAATTGATGACCTACACTACCTTAGTAAGTGGGTACCTTTGAGATAACGTAGTAAATTCATTTAAGTGAGCCGTGAAAATTCCAAGTTCGATCTGGACATTACTAATTGGCATTGTGTTAACACTTGCCAGCCTTTGGTACGGTCAAAATCACGGTCTGTTGCCAACAGAAGCCTCTGATGAAGCCGTCTTGGTTGATGGTCTGTTTAACACGATGATGGTCATCTCTACAGGTATCTTTCTCATTGTCGAAGGTGTCTTAATTTACTCTGCATTTAAATATCGTCAACGACCTGGTGACAATGAAGACGGGCCTCCTGTAGAAGGAAATGTGCCTCTAGAAATCCTCTGGACGGCGATCCCAGCAATTATAGTTATTGGTATTTCTGTTTACAGCTTTGAGGTTTATAACGAAATTGGTGGCTTCGATCCCCATGCCATCCATGATGCCCCGGTGACTCAAAATATGTCGATGAAAATGCCAGGGGCAGCAATTGCCGCAACGTTAAACGATACACAATCCAGTAACGAACCTAACCTTAATCAAGAAAAATCTGATGCGGCGATGCAAGATCCTGGCACCGCCGCAGTTCGCAACGCCGATCAAATTCCTCAAAAAGTCGATGCGCCGGGAGTCGGTAGTGTAGCTCCTACCATTGGCGAAAGTCCTGACAAAGCAGGTAAACCTCCAGAGTTGTTGGTTAATATAACGGGTCTGCAATACGCCTGGATTTTCACCTATCCAGAAACAGGCATAACTACCGGGGAAATGCATCTTCCCATCGGACGGGAAGTGAAAATCAATATGACAGCTAACGATGTCATCCATGCTTTTTGGGTGCCCGAGTTTCGCTTAAAGCAAGATGCTATTCCTGGTAGACAAACAGAACTTCGCTTCACACCTAGAACAGCAGGCGATTATGCCTTAGTTTGCGCCGAACTTTGCGGCCCCTACCACGGTGCCATGAGAGCGCCAATCGTGGTAGAAACAGCAGAAGCCTTTGACAAATGGCAAAAAGAGCAGCAAGTAGCTAGCCGCGAAACCCTCAATCAAGCTGTTGCTTATAACCCTGCAAATCTCTCCCCCGATAAATTCCTCGCTCCTTACACCAAGGACATGGGAATTAATACCGCAATAATTCATCAAGTTCACTCTGCTCACCACTCTTAGTCATTAGTCATCAGTCATTAGTCATTAGCCCTTAGACAAATGACAAAGGACAAATGACAAAGGACAAATAAATTTCCTATGACACAAGCTCAAATCCAAGAAACAGCCAATACCCCCGCCCTGGCTGAAGAACCAGGGGTCAGGCATTGGCGAGACTACTTTAGCTTTAATACTGACCACAAAGTGATCGGGATTCAATATCTAGTCACTTCGTTTATTTTTTATTGCATTGGCGGCGTGATGGCGGACTTGGTTCGCACAGAACTAAGAACTCCAGAAGTAGATTTTGTTACCCCAGAAGTCTACAACAGCCTATTTACCCTGCACGCCACAATCATGATTTTTTTGTGGATTGTACCTGCAGGGGCAGGGTTTGCTAACTTCCTCATTCCCCTGATGATTGGGGCTAAGGATATGGCATTCCCTCGGCTCAATGCTGTCGCCTTTTGGATGATCCCCCCTGCTGGCGTGTTATTAATTGCCAGTTTAGCTGTAGGCGACGCACCCGATGCCGGCTGGACTTCTTACCCACCCTTGAGCTTAGTTACAGGTCAAGTGGGTGAGGCTATCTGGATTATCAGTATCCTGCTGCTGGGTACATCATCGATTTTGGGGGCGATTAATTTCCTCGTCACCTTACTGCGGATGCGTATCCCTAGTATGGGAGTGCATCAAATGCCTTTGTTTTGCTGGGCGATGTTTGCGACATCAGCATTGGTACTGTTATCTACCCCTGTACTCGCAGCTGGTCTGATTCTGCTGTCTTTTGACTTAATTGCCGGCACAACATTTTTTAACCCAACTGGGGGCGGAGATCCGGTGGTTTACCAGCATATGTTCTGGTTTTATTCCCATCCAGCCGTTTACATCATGATTTTGCCCTTCTTTGGGGCAATTTCTGAGATCATCCCAGTTCATTCTCGCAAACCGATTTTTGGTTATAAAGCGATCGCCTATTCTTCCCTGGCGATTAGTTTTCTCGGGTTAATCGTATGGGCGCACCATATGTTTACCAGCGGTATCCCTGGTTGGCTGCGGATGTTCTTTATGATCACCACAATGATCATTGCCGTACCTACAGGGATTAAGATTTTCAGCTGGTTGGCGACGATGTGGGGCGGCAAAATTCGTCTCAACAGTCCTATGCTGTTTGCCATTGGCTTTGTCGGCACCTTTGTGATTGGCGGCATTAGTGGCGTAATGTTGGCAGCAGTACCCTTTGATATTCACGTTCACGACACTTATTTTGTCGTCGCACACCTCCACTACGTCTTATTTGGTGGTAGCGTTCTGGGAATTTTTGCAGCCATCTATCAGTGGTTCCCGAAAATGACGGGAAGGATGCTGAACGAATTTTGGGGTAAAGTTCACTTTGCCTTGACAATAGTTGGTCTGAATATGACCTTCTTACCCATGCACAAGTTGGGTTTAATGGGTATGAACCGCCGAGTTGCTCAGTATGACCCCAAATTTGCATTGCTCAATGAAATTTGCACTTATGGTTCTTATATCCTGGCAGTTTCTACAATTCCCTTCATCATCAATGCCATCTGGAGTTGGTTATACGGGCCCAAGGCAAGTAATAATCCCTGGAATGCATTAACCCTAGAGTGGATGACAACCTCACCACCAGCGATTGAGAATTTTGACAAAACCCCAGTGTTAGCAACAGGCCCCTACGACTACGGTTTGGAAAATGCTCACAAGGGCGTACCCCTCTCCGATCCCGATCCAGTCTTATCTGCTGGCGTAAACTCAGTGTTACGCGCCCAACCAGACGAACCATATCCAGGTATCACAGCAGAAAAAGAATAAATAGGGCATGGGGCATGGGGCATAGGGCATTGGGTAATAGGTAAATTGGGATTTATAGTTTATTCTTTCCCTTTTCCCCTTTCCCCTTTTCCCTTTCCCCTTTCCCCTTTCCCCTTTCCCCAATCCCTTTACACTTATCCTTTTTAATATTCATGCAAAGTCAAACTATTGACCCAGCAAAAGCTGAACTGAATCATCACCATAGCGCGGAAGCTGCACATGCGGGTCACGAAGAACATCCCGACCATCGTTTGTTTGGGCTAATTGTGTTTCTGATTGCTGAGGGCATGATTTTCATGGGGTTGTTCGGAGCTTATCTAGCTTTCCGTTCTACCTTACCTGTATGGCCGCCAGAGGGAACACCTGAATTAGAACTTTTGCTACCAGGCGTTAACACCGCTAATCTAATAGCTAGCAGTTTTGTGATGCATAATGCTGACACTGCTATCAAAAAAAATGATACCAAGGGGATGCAGACTTGGTTGGCAATTACTGCCGCAATGGGTGCAATTTTCTTGGTAGGTCAGGTTTATGAATATACCCATCTAGAATTTGGTTTAACTACCAATTTATTTGCCAGTGCCTTCTACGTCTTAACTGGGTTTCACGGTTTACACGTAACCATCGGCGTATTAGCAATTTTAGCTGTATTGTGGCGATCGCGCGTTGCCGGTCATTACACTAACGAAAAACGCTTCGGTATTGAAGCTGCGGAAATTTACTGGCATTTTGTTGATGTAATTTGGATAATTTTGTTCGGATTGTTGTACATCCTCTAAGTATTAATAAGTAGTTGTTCACTCCACGCGAATAACTACCTAACCCCCACTGGGGGTTTTTTTATGGTTAATTTCCGTCACTGGATAATCACTGAGTGTTTATAGCTGCTGGCTCCGTTGGTGTTATCTCTGTGATATCTCTAGAATTTCCGCCTTTAGAGGCGTAGATTTGACTAAGGAAATAGTAAATCAAAAAATATCCTCAATTTTCTTATTTAATGAGCATCTTGCTAATTGCATCCTCTAGTTGATATTTATCTGCGACAGTATCTGGATAGCAAGCTCATCTATATTCTGATTTATAGTATTATTTTTTACTCTGCTCTAAATCAAAGTGAAACAAGCTTTGTTTTTTTTATACATTCATAACCATATTGAATTTTAGCTAGATTGTATACTAAAGTGTGTTTACTAAGATATTTTGAGATTTCAAGACTATTAACTTTAGTCCGATATAGGTGCAACTACAGCAATAATAAAAATTCAAAGGATAAAATATTTGGTTAAAATTATATTGTGATATTAGCGCCCTTAAAATCTCTAAAAAATTATAGAATTTCGCTACTAAACTAAATATCTAGCCTGGAAAATTTTTAAATTTAAATATCAAGCAACTACGCAGGTATTCAGGCAGAATCTCAAACACAATCTAACACCAAAATTTAACTTGTCAGCTATTTTAGATAGGTTAGGATATGTCCCATGCGTCAGTACCCTCGCATTAGAAAAACAGTCAGAAATCGCTACAATCATGTGACGCACTTAAAAAGTAAATTATCTGGTGGCATTACTTATTTACTATCTGGTGATGCAGGAAATAAACAAGAGAATAGACAACAGCAACAGTATCCTCTGATTAAAAAAACACTGCGGAATCGTTTTAAGATTGTCCAACTTTTAGCTAGAGGTGGTTCGGGCGATACATACCTAGCAATTGATTTAGATTTACCGGGTAACCCATTTTGTGTTGTGAAGCATTTTTATCCTAAACATCATCATCCTGCTGTTTTACCGATAGCCAAAAACCTTTTTGATCGCGAAGCAGAAATTTTATATCAGCTAGGCAACAATCATAAGCAAATTCCTACCTTGTTGGCTCACTTTCATGAAGATGGAGATTTTTATTTAGTTCAAGAATTTATTGATGGTTATGACTTAACCCAAGAGATTATCCCTGGTAAACCTCTCAGCGAAGATGTAGTCTTAAATTTATTGAAAGATATCCTAGAAGTGTTGGACTTCGTTCACCAACACCAAATAATTCACCGGGATATTAAGCCGCAAAATATTATGCGGCGGAACTGCGATCGCAAGATTATACTCATTGATTTTGGCAGTATTAAAAAAGTAGGTAATCCGGGCAATACCCTGACTGTTTCTGTCGGTACTCCTGGCTATATGCCAACAGAACAAGCTAAAGGTAAGCCAAAACTTAGCAGCGATATTTATGCAGTAGGTATGATTGGGATTCAAGCTTTGACTGGTTTAAAACCCGAAGAATTACCAGAAGATCCCGATACTGGACAATTAATCTGGCGGCACAAAGCAAAAGTTAGTGATTGGCTAGCAGATGTTTTAGACAGAATGATTAGCGAACGCCATAACCAGCGTTACCAATCTGCAGGGGAAGCTTTGCAAGCACTGATTCCCGATATAACTCTACCAAAGTACTCAGAATTGAGTGTTCCAAATGAACATACTGATGAGGATTCTTTAGTCGTTTACCGCAAGTTTATGTTGCTGCTGGGTCTGGGTTTTGGGGTTATTACTAGTGTATTACTAATAGCTTTGATATATACATTTTTGAGTACAAGTTTATCGCCACAAAAACAACCAACTCCATCACAAACATTCATCGAAAATTTTAATAATCGTTCATCTAGTCATATAGATATGTCAGTAGGTTAGAGATATCTAACTAATACTAATTCTCCAAAATAACGCTACAAATAAACAGTAGGGTTAGGAGGAGAATTATCTGTAGTCGGAATTTTATCAACTAATAATTAAAAATGTGTTTTATACCTTGCATCTACCACCAATTGTTTCAAAATAACAAATAAACAAAATTAAAAATATGGACAACACAAACCAAAAAAAAGTTTTGATTAAGGAAGATATTAGTATCTTCCTCAAAGGTTTAATTATTGGTAAAGTCCTAACACTGATGGTGATAGGAGGATTGCTTTGGTGGTTGCTTAAGCCTGAGTTCATGGCTCGCAATAATACTGATTCATCTAATCCCAGTGTGGCTGATTCTTCTAATCAAAATTTACAGCCCACCTCGAATGCTGTATCCACCTTTGGGTCACTTACGGATGTGCCCAATGATTCATTCAACTATGGTGGTAGCACTGCTTGGGCACCGATTAGACAAGTTGTAGATTCTCAAATCCTCAGCGCGCGCCCTGAACTAAAATTGCGCTACTTAGACCCTGTAGATGGTAGCCCTGGTTCTAGTTCCGGTATCCGAATGTTGTTGGATGGAAAATTGGACTTTGCTCAGTCTTCTCGCCCCCTCACAGATGCAGAAAAAGCCATTGCCAAAGAGAGAGGTTTCACCCTTGAGCAACGTCAGGTGGGTATTGATGGGATAGCGGTAGTAGTTAATCCATCGTTGAACTTGCCAGGTTTAACAGTTGACCAATTGCAGCAGATATATGAGGGAAAATTAACTAACTGGAATCAGGTAGGAGGGCCTAATCTACCCATCACAGCTTTTTCTCAACAACCAGAGAATGCAGACACAAGCATCTTCTCTAGTAATGGTGAGTCAACAAAACAAGCACTGGGTTCTAATGTCAAATATGTCTACTCCACTACAGATGCAGTACGTCAACTCAGCAAAACTCCTGGTGGAATATATTATGCTTCTGCCCGTGCTGTTGTACCTCAATGTAGTGTGAAACCTTTATTATTAGGCCGGACTGCTACTGATTTCGTTTCCCCTTACCGTCAACCTTTTGTATCACCCGAACAATGTCCGCGCCAACGCAATCAGGTGAATACGGAAGCTATTAAGAACGGTAGCTATCCCATAACCTCTAAGTTGTTTGTGATTATTAAACAAAACAAAGGTCAAGCACAACAGGCTGGCAATGCTTATGCCAATCTTGTACTTACCGACCAAGGACAACAGGCGATTGAGCAAGCTGGGTTTGTTAGAGTTCGTTAGTTAATACTTGAATAGACTGCTGGCGAAATTTGATGAGGTTATCTTGTTTCGCCAGTGGTGAAATGCGATCGCACTACTT
This sequence comes from Tolypothrix sp. PCC 7601, assembly GCF_025677855.1. NCBI lineage: Bacteria > Bacillati > Cyanobacteriota > Cyanophyceae > Nostocales > Tolypothrichaceae > Tolypothrix > Tolypothrix sp. PCC 7601. Next base: position 7,975,999 of record NZ_CP064879.1, on the reverse strand, counting down.
CTCTACAAAAGATGATATAGTTTCAACGACATTAATTTGTCTTCAAAGACAACAATTTGTCAACGCAGACAAATAAAGTGTTAATCGACATTTACACAAGCCAGCAGTCGGATTTGAACCGACGACCTTCCGATTACAAGTCGGATGCACTACCACTGTGCTATGCTGGCGGGCTGAGGTATTGCTCATAAGCACTAACCGATTTCTAATCATAGCATAAGTAAAAGATTTGTCAAGGAATACAATTAAAAAATTTTTTGAACCTACAAGAGGCAGGGAAAATCTGAGGAATTTATTCGATGCAACCTCTGTATTTTGCCAAGTTTTCACATTCGAGAGCGGTTTGCAAGTGTGACATTTGTAGGACAACTAACAAAAATCAAGCATATTAATCATCCATAAAGTTGATAAATTAATAGTCATAGCAAAAGCTAACTTTAATCCTGGGCTAGACACAAAAACATCTGGTAGAGTTTTAAGGCGATACTTTTTTGGTAGGACTGGCTAAAGGAACACAAAGACATCATTATTATTTACAGATCACAAGCATGGCAGCGTTGAACGGACGAGATTTATTAAGTCTGGCGGATCTGAGTTCTACAGAACTTCAGGAACTCCTACAATTAGCAACTCAACTCAAGTCAAAACAGCTAAAGCTACACAGTAATAAAGTCTTGGGATTATTGTTCTCCAAAGCTTCAACTCGCACACGCGTGAGTTTTACTGTGGCTATGTACCAACTAGGTGGACAGGTAATTGATCTCAACCCAAATGTTACTCAAGTGAGTCGTGGGGAACCCGTGCAAGATACAGCTAGGGTGTTGGATAGATATCTGGATGTGTTGGCAATTCGTACGTTCGCTCAACAAGAGTTGGAAACTTTTGCTAACTATGCCAAGATTCCTGTAATTAATGCGCTGACTGATGCAGAACATCCTTGTCAGGTATTAGCAGATTTAATGACAATTCAAGAGTGCTTTGGTACCCTCAAAGGGTTAACTTTAACCTACGTAGGTGATGGCAATAATGTCGCTAACTCTTTAATGTTGGGTTGTGCTTTGGCAGGAATGAATGTCAGAATTGCGACACCTCAAGGCTATGAGCCAGATAATAAAATTGTAGAACAGGCAAGAGCGATCGCTAATAATCAAACTGAAGTTCTCCTGACTAACGATCCAGAAATTGCTGCTAAGGGGGCCGCTGTTCTCTACACTGATGTTTGGGCAAGTATGGGTCAAGAATCAGAAGCAGACGATCGCTTCCCAATCTTCCAAGATTACCAAATTTCCGAGCAGTTATTGAGTCTGGCTGACCGCGAAGCTATTGTTTTACACTGCCTACCAGCCCATCGTGGTGAAGAAATTACCGAAGCTGTCATTGAAGGTTCGCAATCACGGGTTTGGGATCAGGCCGAAAATCGAATGCACGCCCAAAAAGCTTTATTAGCTAGTATTTTAGGAGCAGAGTAAGGAGAGGATAGAAATTTTTCGGTTGAGCAGGGGGAGAAAGAGTTATTGTCTACTTTTAAGTAGGGCGGTGCAACTAAAGATAACTGGCTAGGGCTGTCATTTGTCCTTTGTCATTGGTAAAGGTTTCAAAGCTATTTACATTCTGTAACATAGTTTGGTTTATTTCCACCGACTTACTTAACCCCTAGTTTTTTAGCATAGAGTTTTCTGCTTAAATCTCATACTCTTCCCTGTTTGCTTTTGAGGAACCTATTTTTCAACCTGGATGAGGTTTAAATGTATTTTTCATCCTCAAGCAAGTCATAAAAAAACGACCTCATCCTTTATTTCCTGCAATTATTGTTCGCTATATAGCATTTCTATTTCATTTGTGAAACCAAAAGTACATTTGTACCTACTTTCTTCCTAATTTTTACCTTAACCAGTAATTTCACAACTCATAGAGAATCCCTATATTTACAAATCAATTCCAAAATTAAATCGGATTGCCATATATTCTTTTTAGTTTTATCTTGCTTATATGGGATTTTATGTAGTACTAATGTTCTAGGGACATTTGTAATTACTTCCCAACAAAATTATGGAACGTTTAACCGAAGCTCAACAAGAACTTTATGAATGGCTGGCAGAATACATCCGAACGCATCAGCATTCGCCTTCAATTCGGCAAATGATGCAAGCGATGAATTTGAAGTCACCAGCACCAATTCAAAGCCGTTTAGAACATTTACGCACTAAAGGGTATATTGAATGGACTGAAGGGAAAGCGCGCACAATTCGGATTTTACGTCCTGTAGCAACAGGTGTACCAATTTTAGGTACTATTGCTGCTGGAGGTTTAATAGAACCTTTCACAGATGCTGTCGAACATTTAGATATTAATAATTTTTCCTTACCTCCCCAAAGTTATGCTTTGCGGGTAGCTGGCGACAGCATGATTGAAGATTTAATTGCTGATGGTGATTTAGTATTTTTGCGTCCAGTACCAGAACCAAATCAACTGAAAAATGGCACGATTGTTGCTGCCAGAGTTGAAGGACATGGTACTACATTAAAGCGTTTTTATCGCAGTGGCGATCGCGTGACTCTCAAACCTGCAAATGCTAAATACCAACCGATTGAAGTTCCGGCGATGAATGTACAAGTGCAAGGTTCTTTAGTCGCCGTTTGGCGTGATTATAACTAGAAATTAGGGCATAGGGGATGGGGCATGGGGCATGGGAGGTATGAGGGAGACAAGGTGAGACAGCGCTGCAGGAGGGTTTCCCTCCGTAGGCGACTGCGAACCCGAAGGGGGACAAGGGGAGAAATTACCAATTACCAATGTCTAATTCCCAATGACAAATGACAAATGACAAATGACAAATTATGTACCTGACGCTAAATAGAGTGCAGCAACTGCCCGGTTTTCGCTTACGATTGCCATTGTTAAGGGAAAATCAGGGCAGTTATCAAACTCAAAAATCATTACCAGGATGCCCAAAAATGCCGCAATCTTTACAATTGCGGCAATATCAGCGCCAAGCTATGACAAGCTGGTTTGCTAATAATGGCAGAGGTACGCTGAAAATGGCTACTGGTAGTGGTAAGACTATCACGGCATTGGCGATCACTTGTGAATTATATCAGCAGATTAATTTACAAGTTTTGGTGGTGGTTTGTCCCTATCGTCATCTTGTCACCCAATGGGCACGAGAATGCGAAAAATTTAACTTGCAGCCGATTTTAGCATTCCTTGATGTCCGCAATTGGCAAAGTCAACTCTCTACCCAAATCTATAATCTGCGTTCTGGTTCCCAAAGATTTGTCACGGTGATTACTACCAACTCCACTTTAATTGGCGATGGTTTTCAGTCACAGGTGAAATATTTCCCCGATAGAACTTTAATTATTGGCGATGAAGCCCATAATTTAGGCGCACCAAAGTTAGAGGAAAGTCTACCACGTCGCATTGGACTAAGGCTGGCATTGTCTGCCACCCCCGAAAGGTACTTTGATGATGATGGTACCCAATCTTTGTTTGATTATTTCGGCCCTGTGCTGCAACCAGAGTTTACCTTGAGAGATGCGATCGCTCAAGGTGCTTTGGTACATTATCTGTATTACCCGATTTTGGTAGAATTAACAGAAGCCGAAAGTATTGCCTATTTAAAATTAACTCGCAGAATTGGGCGTTCATTACTATATCGGGAAAGAGAAAATGGCACAGTCGGGGATTTTGAAGATAACGAAGATTTAAAACCATTGTTAATGCAACGCGCCAGATTAATTGGTGCAGCAGAAAACAAGTTAACGGCTTTGCGGGAATTAATGGCAACTCGCAAAGATACTACTCATACCCTATTTTATTGCAGTGATGGTTCGCAAGAGGCTGGACAACGTTCATCTTTGCGTCAACTGAAAGCCGTTGCCAAAATTCTCGGCGTAGAATTGGGGTACAAAGTTAGTACTTATACTGCTCAAACTTCCTTACCAGAAAGAGAAGTTTTACGCCGTCAATTTGAAAGCGGAGAATTGCAAGGTTTAGTCGCCATTCGCTGTTTAGATGAGGGTGTCGATATTCCTGCAATTCAAACTGCCGTAATTTTATCAAGTTCTGGTAATCCTCGGCAGTTTATCCAACGGCGCGGGCGCGTTTTACGTCCCCATCCCGGCAAAGAACGCGCCATTATTTACGACATGATTGTTCTGCCGCCAGATTTAGAAAGGGAAGCTATAGAAGTAGAACGAAATTTGTTAAAAAAAGAATTGCGGCGCTTTGTAGAGTTTGCCGATTTAGCTGACAACGCCGGCGAAGCGAGAATGAAGTTACTTGCTTTACAAAAACGGTATGGTTTATTAGATATATGAACCGCCGATGGACGCAGATAAACGCTGATTATTTATCTGTGTTCATCGGCGTTTATCTGCAGTTTTTTATTGCTTTTTGTAAAAATTTTGGTAATAGTGAAGAATGAGGTTCAGAGGTATGGGATAATCAAATTATCTTCTTTATAATGGGATGTTAACAAAATTTTTAAAGCTACAAATATTCCATTATATTATATACTCCCAGTATATCAGCAAAGCACTTTTAAATAAAGCCCTTTATACTAAAAATTTTCTTATTTACACCGCCAATTTGTGAAAAATTAAAGATAAGACAAAGGGTAGAGCAGAAGATGCGATCGCACTCGAAGATACAGGTAAAATAAAAAAACAATTATCTACCATCCGCAATGTCACCAGAGCAAAATATCGATGATGTGCAGGAGCCAATTACCAGCGCCCCGCCGGAAGTACGGCAGATTATTGAGCGGGTATGGAAGCTGGAAAAAGGCAGACTAGATAAGAGAATTAACAGCCACATTAACGATGAAATTTTGGTGATTATCAAAGAAGAGGTGCGATGAAGCTGACTTCAATTAAGCTGTGCAATTTTCGCTCCTTTTATAGTACAACACCAGAGATAGTACTTTCCGGGGGAGATGTTCTCAACACTACGATTATTCATGGCAATAATGGCTCTGGAAAAACCAGTTTACTCAATGCCTTCACCTGGGTATTATATGAGAAGTTTAGCGCAGCATTTGCATCGGTAGAACAGCTAGTTAATAAAAGAGCGATCGCCGAAGCTAAACCAAAGCAAGCTATTGAATGTTGGGTAGAAATTGGTTGGGAACATGAAGGTAAGCGCTACCGTGTAAAACGTTCCAGTCGGGTTTATAAAAACGAGAGTGATTTTGAAGCTGGGAAAACTCAATTAACCATGTGGGTAGGTGGCGATGATGGTAAATGGTATTTCCCACCCCAGCAACCAGAAGATATCATCAATCAAATTTTACCTGCGAGTTTGCATCAATATTTTTTCTTTGATGGTGAAAGAATTGAAGAAATCGTCCGTTCTGATAAAAAAGCAGAAATCGCCGAAGCGACGAAAATATTTTTGGGGGTAGAGGTAATTAACCGTTCAATTAAACATTTGAGTGAAGCGAAAAAAAGTTTAGAGAATGATTTAAAAGCGATTGGCGATTCGGAAATCAAACAGCTTTTGCGCCAGCAAGAAAAAATAGAACGGGAAATTGAGACTATTAGTAATAAGCAAACAGAAATCCAACAAGAGTTAGAATATCAACAAACTTTAAAAAAAGAAACGAGTAACCGCTTACGGGAACTGAGTGCGGCGAAGGAACTACAGGAACGCTGTCAAAATTTAGAAGCGCAGAACCAAGCATATAAAGAAGAATATAAGAAAACCCGTGAAGCCCTGAAAAAAATTATTTCCGCACGAGGTTATATAGTTCTCCTAGCTGAAACTACCGCCCAGTTTAGGCAGACTATGTATGATTGGAAGCAGCGCGGTGAATTAACGGCGGGAATTTCGCGGGAGTTTATCAACGAGTTACTTAATTCGCAACGTTGTATTTGTGGTACAGATTTAAATGTTGGTAGCCATCCCCATACAAATGTGACTCTCTGGTTAAATCAAGCGGGTTCTTCTGCTGTGGAAGAAATGGCTTTTCGGATGAGCGCCCAAGTTGATGAAATTGATAAGCAAGCAACCGCATTTTGGGAAGAAGTTGACAGAGAACAAGGGAGAATTAATCAATTAAGACAAAATATCTCGCAAATTGAAAGCGAATTAGATAACATTCAAGACAGATTGCGTAAAGATGCTAACGAAGAGATTAGTAGTTTGCAGAAACGCTTAGACGGAATCGAAAATAAAATAGATGAGTTAAACCGAGAACAAGGCGCTAACCAACAACAAATTGCCCACTTCACCACCGAAATCGAAGCTTTCGGTAAACAAATCGCCAAGCAAAAGCTAAACGAAGAACGTCAAGCATTAGCACAGCGACGAATTAAGGCTACCCAAGATGCAATTGAACGGTTAACAGAAGTAAGAAACCGTCAAGAAAAGCAATTTCGTCTGCAATTAGAAAAGCGAGTCCAGGAAATATTCGCAGAAATATCTTTCACTCCTTATATTCCCAAAATTAGCGATAAATATGAACTGACGCTAGTAGAAAATACCGCCGGAATAGAAGCACCAGTTGCAGCTTCCACTGGCGAAAATCAAATTCTCAGTTTATCTTTTATCGCCAGTATTATTGATAGAGTCCGGGAATGGAGCGAAAAGCGGAAAATGCTGATGTTACCAGAAAGCAGCACCTTCCCCATTGTCATGGATTCACCTTTTGGTAGTTTAGATGAAATTTCTAGAAGACATATTGCTCAAACAATTCCCAAGTTAGCAAATCAGTTAATTGTGTTGGTGACGAAAACTCAATGGCGGGGTGAAGTGGAAGAGGAAATGGCAGATAGAATTGGCAGGGAATATGTGCTGACTTACTTTTCTTCTAAGCCAGATTGCGAACAAGATTATATTGAATTGGGTGGGGAAAGATATCCTTTGGTAAGGCAAAGTCCTAATGAATTTGAGTATACAGAGGTTGTAGAGGTGAAGCGAGATTGGTGATGAAGAGAAACAAACCGCAAAGTACGCTAAGGAAAGAGGTAAAAGAGAGAATATCAAGATTTTTATCTCTACTTCTCTGTGCTTCAGGGGTTCGTTATCCTTGTATGCTTTAATAGCCTAAGTTTATACTAACTACTATTAATGCTTCTACCATTAATACTCGCCTCGCTTTTCACTTTACCCAACTCCATCACTCTCGCCTTTTCTGATACACAAAAACATTGGGCTAATAATTGCATTCAAGAACTAGGAGCAAGAAAATTAATTACAGGCTATCCGGATGGCAGCTTTCGCCCAGAAGCAACAGTTACACGCGCTGAAGCCGCAGTCTTAATGTTGAATGCTTTCCCCGATGCACCAATCAAACGCAGTGCGACTACATTTAAAGATGTACCTGCGAATTATTGGGCAAACAAAGCAATTACTACTGCTTACCAAAAAGGCTTTTTCTCTGGTTATCCTGGGGGAATTTTTCAACCTAACCAAGCAATTCCCCGCGCCCAAATTATCGGTGTTGTGGCTGGGGGTAAAAATTATAGTCCTGTATCTAACCCAGCCCAGACATTACAACAATATTTTGAGGATGCAGCACAAATTCCTAACTATGCCCAAAGTGCGATCGCATCCGCTACAATCAACAGTATTGTCGTCAACTATCCCCAAGTTAAACAGCTAAAACCCCAGCAAAGCGCCACCAGAGGAGAAGTTGCAGCTTTGATGTGTCGGGCGTTAAATATCTACACCGTACCCCCACAATATATTGCTGGTGTGGAAATACAACCGCAAGAAGTCCGCCCTTTACCCGGAAAACTCGATACTATCCCTACGTTTAATAGTAATAGTCCAGAATTAGTCACTACTGAAGGAATTTTACTTTCTACCTTCCCCCCAGATAGCAAACAAGCTCCAGAAGCACACCTTAATTATCCCTTCTCGGGGAGATTTGATGTATTTGCCCATCATATCGTCAGGGCGGAAACACCAGCCCAAAACCGCACTGTTTACCAAGGAATTATTGTCCACAATCCAGGGAATCAACCTGTCACACTGCAAGTATTACACGCCGCCAGCTACCTTTCTACTGAAGCACCGTTTATTGCTTTACCAGATATGGTAGATAATTCCCAAAGTACAGTTTACGCTGGCCCTGGTAGCAGGACAATGAATGATGTACTACGGGGAATTCGACAGAGTAATTTTCCCGAAAAGCTGGTGATTGAACCAGGAAAAACCCAAATATTAGCGAATTTACCCATACCTGTACAAGCTCCCTCTTCTAATGGTCGCACAACAATGATGCGATTAGCGAGCGATCGCCCAATTTATCTGGCAAACTTAGCCAAAAATAGCCCTACGCCTCCCACTGTCGCTGAATGGCAAAGGCTGTTAGATACAGGCAGTTTAGCAGGAAAACGCGACCCCATTCCCACCCCTCTCGATCCGCCTAGAGAACCTACGGTATTTAGCCGCGTTGCTGGTGTCTCTCAAGGGACGCAATGGCAAGCTAATCTGACAGATAATGCTAATGTGTCCGAGTTAACGATACCCCAACCCGGAAAAGCTTTTGCTTATCCTTTAGGCACTGTGCATTTAATCACTCTTAGCACAGGACAAATACAGAGTGCGCCAATGCTAAAACGCTATCCTGATACAGCATATTTTGCTCACAGTAACTATGGTGTAGAGTACAATCTGACTTTACCGTTACGTAATAGTAGTAATCAAAGCCAGATAGTTACCGTATCAATGCATACACCTTTAAAAGATGAAGGGGGAACCGATAGACTACTATTTTTAAAGCCAAGGGTGGAACAGATATTTTTTCGCGGTACTGTGAGGGTGCGTTACACCGATGATAATGGCGAGGAAAAGACGCGCTATGTACATTTAGTACAACGTCGGGGACAAATGGGTGAACCTTTGGCGACGTTGAAAATGTTAGCGGGAGAGAAGCGACAAGTACAGATAGATTTTTTGTATCCACCCGATTCTACGCCGCCGCAGGTGGTAACGGTGAGGACGGAGAGGTAAATATCTCACGCATTCGACGAAGTCGTTCCCGCAGGGTAGGCGCAAAGACGCGAAGGTTTTTAGGTAGAGTTAAAAAAGGTGGCTTTTGAGAGGGAGCTAAGTTGCAAGTATATGTCTCCTCAAGAATATCTGGAATGGGAAGTACGTCAAGAAATTAAATACGAATACATTGATGGTGAAGTTTTCGCCATGACTGGGGTTACTCTTCCTCATAATGACATTGCTTTAAACTTGGCTTCAGCGTTAAAAAGCCACCTGCGGGGAAGTGGGTGTCGTGTAAATATAGCGGATGCAAAAGTAGCTATTTCAGAAAATGGGCCTTTTCATTATCCCGATGTTGTGGTGAGTTGCGATGAACGGGATAAACAAGCGATTCAATTTCTTCAGTATCCTTGTTTAATTGTGGAAGTTCTTTCCCCAAGTACGGAGGGTTATGATAGAGGTGCTAAATTTACGCGGTATCGCCGGATTGAGACTTTGCGAGAATATGTCCTTATTGATGCTGAAAAAATTGGTTTAGATTGTTTTCGCTTAAATGATAGAGGAATTTGGGAGTTACATCCTTATGAAGAGGGAGATGAAGTGCATTTAACCAGCGTCGATTTCCACTTTTCCATATCTTTGCTGTATGAGAACGTGCAATTTCCTACGTAGGGTTTTTTGAACCACTCCAGACGCAGAGGAAACAGAGAAGAGAAAGAGCGATCGCTTAGATGTAGACATGAAGTAGTGCAATGGCTATTTGGTTTCGGTTAAAATTGCCACAATTGTAGATATGCAAATCAATGGCTGAAACTGGTAGAATCAGGGTTGCAAAAGATAAAGCTGAGTTAGTCAAAGCTTTAACATCCTCCGACGGGGAAACAGGGCCTTTTCAAACTTTTGCTGATGTAATTGTGTTTGCAGCCGCTTTGGGTGTAAAGCATAAAAAGCGTGTTGCCTTGGGGGAGATTTCTAAAAGAGAACCTTCACCAATTCGGCTAGAATCTTTTGCTTCGGTGGGAAATGATGTGGTGATTAAATTACTAGGGATTGCTGAAACTCAGGACATTAATATTTTATCTGCTTATGAAGAAGAATATGAAACTCAACGCAATCATATTTTTGAAGAGTATGCTAATGGTGGACTAGAAATTTTACAAAATGAATTGCGTGGCGCTGTAGATTATTCTGAGCGCATTTTATTATTTCTCAGTTATGAACGCATCAATAAACAGGAACAAGAAGAAGAATTTGATTTAAGCAAATTCCTCTCTTGATTTTTAATTTCTAACACTGTTTTAATGCTAATTCTTATAAAATTGGTGGCAGTCCTACTGCTTGAGGTTCAACGAACTTACCATCAAAGCCGATAGTTTGGTTTTCGATAGTTCTAGCATCAGCTAGCGCCTTACGAAGTTCAGCAGATTCCATGTGATCCTTAATTCCACCTAAGATGTAAATTAGTAGCTTCGCTGCTAAATCTCGCCCAGCAACTTGTACGCGCTTTTTATTGGGATCGTATAAAACGCCATACCAAAGAGATTGTGGATACTCCATACCACTAAAGCCTCCTTGCTGATCAAATTTGCGTAATTTCTTAAAAATATCTGCCAGAGAAAACCCTTTTTTAACCCTGTTTTGTCACTCTGGCAGTAGTATAATAAGGTAAAAATGCTAGAACCAAGACACAGAGCATGGTACAGCCCCGTCCAGCCGCACCAACAGTCAAATTTGTGGACGAATATTGCCAGTGGTATAAAAGTCTGTTTCCAGATGTTAGGAGTTTCGAGGCTTTTAAATATCTCCATGTAGGCTGCATTTCTGATCTAAAACGTAAAACATTGCCAGAAATAGCAAAAATCGTAGGATTAGATAACCAGCAAGGGTTGCATCATTTTCTAACTACATCACCTTGGGATATAGAAAAGTTAAGAACCTTAAGGTTAGAGTTAATTTTACAAGTGCTAAAAGGTAGACCAATCATTTTAATTATTGATGAGACAGGGGATAAAAAGAAAGGGAGCAAGACAGATTATGTGAAACGGCAGTATATAGGAAATTTGGGAAAAACAGATAATGGAATTGTGGCAGTGACAGTATATGGTGTTTTCTGTGGGATGACATTTCCATTACTGTTTGAAGTGTATAAACCCAGGGAAAGATTACAGGCAGGAGATAAGTACCGCACTAAACCAGAAATAGCAGCAATACTGATAAAAAAGCTACAATCAATGGGTTTTAAATTCAACTTAGTACTTGCAGATAGCTTATATGGAGAGAGTGGTAAGAATTTCATATCTGTATTAGATGAACTAAACTTGAACTATATAGTAGCGATTCGGTCAAATCATTATGTAGAAATACTTCCACGACAACATATTCAATATTTAAAGTGGCAGAAGTTTCAAAGGGTATTCTCTGACTTGAGTCGGGAAAATCGATTTATTAGAGAAATTATTCCGGGAAAACGTGGAGAACTTAGATATTGGCAAATTACTACAGATCCAGAAAATTTGCCTGATAACACTACTTGGTATGTGATGAGTAAATATCCAGACATTACGCCAAGAGAAGTTGGAAATTTTTACGGTTTAAGAACTTGGGTCGAGTACGGGTTAAAACAAAGTAAGAATGAATTAGGTTGGTCAGATTTTCGCCTGACTCACTACCCAGATATTGAGCGATGGTGGGAAATTATTTGCAGTGCTTATTTAATGGTTAGTCTGCATTCGGAGCAACTGTTTCAGTCTCCATCACAACGAGAGTCAAAATTTGTTTCACATCCTTGGTGGGATAATGGAAATGGCTGGAAGAACATTCTTAACAATCTTCGTTTGATTATTCAACCTTTTACTTTATTTAATCTGATATATCCCTGGTTAACGGTTTTTCCTATTCCTCAATTAGCTTTGGGTTTTTTTAAACTTCAATCTATTATTTATAGCCTCACCAGTTCAATTTTTATATCCCTGATTCACCCTGATTTCTACTTTTCCTCTGCCTAGAGTGACAAAAGAGGGTTAAAAACCAAGATTCCCAGAGCTTGAGCTAATGCTACTTGAGCAATAGGGCGGAAAAGCATATTTCCTTCACCCCCATCCTTTTCAAAGCTGAAACGTCGTAATTGCGGCGTATCTTCATGTTCGAGAATTTTATAACTGGGAAGGCTCGCTAAAGAATCAAATAGTTTTCTAAATTCATCAATTCCCTCTTCAATTTCATTATCTTCTGGGCGCATAGGAATTAAACCTTTTTCTAAAGGTTTCCAATGAGGAAATTTTTGCCCTAAATATCTCTCTGACATATCTTGAATAGCTTGCAAAGTTGTTAAAACTGTGGAATTTGCTGCAACTGTTGCACTATTCCAATTAACACGAGGTTTACGATCTGACTGCTGTGCTAAAAGCGGATGATTTGTGGCAATTTTTCGGGCGACAATTGCAAAACCATCATCTTCATTTAATTGTACTAACTGACCTTTAGTTAAAGGTGCAGCCATGAGGTTAACATGGACAAAAATCGATCTCACCCTTCGCCTTGCTTGGGTGCGAGTTTCCCCAGGCGCAACTGCACAAATAAATTCAATCCCGATTTTTTCTTTAGGTAAGCTTTGTAAATAAGCAGGGTCTACCTGATATTGCTTAACTAAATCATCTATTTTAATGAAACTATCGTCAGCAGTTTTATCTTTTTTATAACGCTGAAGTTTCCCCGTTTTAATTAATTCCATTAAACCCTGTACACCCATTAATCGATGTTGACCATCTAATGCATAAATAGTGACATTATCTTCGGAAATATTCAGTAAACCTACTTTACCGTCTTTATCTAGAGGGATAAAATCGGTAGTCGATTTAGTTGCTTGTCCTTCTCTGTTCCATTCAGCAGCTTTGGGATTATCCACCCAAGATTGATTAATTACTGCTAAGACTGGGGGAAACTTATGATTTTTTCTTGCTGATAAATACTGTACCAAAGGTGCTTGACGCGACCAATCTAAGGGACGTTGCTGTATTTCATCAATGCTATCTGCGTCAATTTCGATGTTATCTGTGTCGGAATTGTACTTATTTTGAAACAGTGGTAACCCAGAAGCGAAGTGAACCCTACCTGCGAACCATTCCAAGCTGACAGAACCAACATAAGCTTCCGTTCCCCCCATTTCGGTTTTTTGAACGAGAATCTGATCCTTCTTCTCCAAGAATTTTTCCAAAAGTAAAGCCAGTACCTGTTTATCCTTGGTTTCCCGTTCTTGATATTCTCTAGCGATGTCAGCAGTGAGGTCAGATTTACTGTCTTGCATGTTATTTTTAAAAATTGCAGAATTTGCTATCAACTAATTTTCTATAAAATTCAGTTAATATATAAAAGTTTTTAAAAACTTTACGCTTTACAATACTAGGGTTGCTCTTGCAGTACAGATAACAGGGGTGACTGAAACCCATGTCTAGATAGGAAAGGAGCTATGGCTACAGCACAACAGCCAGAAAATAAAAGCCAGCAACCACGTACCGTTGCAGATTTAGTAGAAGACATAGAGAATCTTACCAAAGAAATCCAAGATTTATATTGCTCAGATCAAATACCTTGGGTGCTAGGAGTCTCCTGGGGAAAAGATTCAAGTGCAACGCTACAGTTAGTCTGGAATGCGATCGCTCTTCTTCCCCAAGAAAAACGAAATAAGCAAATCCATGTAATTACTACAGATACTCAGGTAGAAAATCCTATCGTCTCTGCTTGGGTACGCAAATGTTTACAACAGCTAAAGTCTGCAGCACAAGCACAAGGAATGCCCGTAGAACCGCATTTGCTGCAACCAGTTGTTCAAGACACATTTTGGGTAAACCTGATTGGTAAAGGTTACCCAGCACCGCGTAATCAATTCCGTTGGTGTACCCAAAGATTGAAAATTAATCCAGCCAACCACTTCATCCGTGAGATGGTGCGTGCAAACGGCGAAACTATCCTAGTTTTGGGTACTCGCAAAGCTGAAAGCGCAAAACGTGCGGCGACAATGGAAAAGCATCAAATGGGGAGAGTACGCGATCGCCTCAGCCCCAATGCTAGTTTACCTAACTCTCTGATTTATACGCCGATTGAAGACTGGAGTAATAATGATGTCTGGATTTATCTCAATCAATATGACAATCCTTGGGGAAACAGCAATAAAGAATTATTTAGCATGTATCGAGGGGCAACAGCAGATAATGAATGCCCCCTAGTTGTTGATACTTCTACACCTAGTTGTGGTGATTCTCGCTTTGGTTGCTGGGTTTGCACATTAGTTAATAAAGATAAATCAATGGAGGCGATGATCCAAAATGATGAAGAAAAAGAATGGATGCAGCCTTTATTAGATATTCGCAATGAATTAGATATTAAAGACGATCGCGAGAAAAGAGACTTCCGCCGCATCTGGGGGGAAGTGCAATTATTTGAGCGTAATAAAGATGGGGAAATTTCTGTAGAACCAATACCTGGCCCATATACTAAATATTGGCGTGAGTATTGGCTAAGAAAATTATTAGCAGCGCAAACTCAAATTCGTCGCACAGCACCAGAAAATATGCGTGATATTACCTTAATTACTCTTGAAGAAATGAGTGAAATTAGGCGCATTTGGTTAGAAGAAAAACACGAATTCGATGATAGTTTACCCCGCATTTATCATGAAGTAACTGGTGAAGTCTTCCACGATCCCCGTCCTGGGGCTGATAATAGTTTACTGGGTAGCGATGAATGGGCGGTATTAGAAGAAATCTGTGCAGATGATGCTATGCACTTAGAACTGATGGCGAAATTGTTAGACACAGAGCGTCAGTTTCGCAAGATGGCGCGGCGTGTGGGGATATACGATAGTTTAGAGAAATGTTTTAAGACAAGTTCACGTTCCCAGAAAGATGCAGTTGAATACGCTCGTTTAACTCGTGATTTAAAACAAGCTGTTGATCAGGGCAATGTGGAAAAGGTTAAGCAGCTAACTTTAGGAGATTTTGCAGTTCCATCTGAACCAGTAGAAGTAACTACAGAAAAAGCAGAAGTAACCAGTGAGTTATCTTCTGACAAATCAAAAACTTGGGGAGACATGAAATTTCAGAATAAGGAAAAAAAATCTAAAAGAAATTCTAAATGAACATAACTATTACGACTAGCGGAATTCAAAATTAATACAGCAATTGATTTACGCCATACTGTACCAGCATAAAAATCCTTACCAATTACCTATTACCTATTCCCCCAATAGCAGCTAATGCCATTTGATATTCAACTGCTACCAAAAATTGATGCCAAATCTTTGCGAGAATCTGGTAAGCAATATTATGTAGATGCTCAAGGAAATCGTTTACCTAGCGTCACGACAATACTTAATGCTACAAAACCTCAAGCAGATCGTGATAGATTACTAAACTGGAAAGCGCGTGTGGGTACAGAAGAAGCAAGCCGCATTACTACGGCTGCTAGTCGCCGGGGAACGAAAACACACAAGCAAATTGAACGCTATCTACTGGGGGAAAATCCTGTTTGTTCGGAAGCTAGTCTTCCTTATTGGGAAAGTATCAAGCCTGTTTTAGAAAAAATCAACACAATTAGACTCGTGGAAGGTTCAGTTTTTCACTACGATTTAAAGTATTCTGGCAAGGTAGATTGTATTGCTAGCTATCAAGGAATACCTTGTGTTTGTGAGTGGAAAACTGCTGATAAACCTAAAGGGTCAATTGAGCGTTTATATGAGTATCCTCTGCAATTGGCAGCATATATAGGAGCAGCTAATAAATATTATGGTGATTTTGGGATTGAGATAAATCATGCGCTTTTGGTTGTGGCGATTCCTGAGATGGTGGCTGAGGTTTTTTGGTTGGAATCAGATACAATTAAATCTTATTGGCAGCAGTGGGAAGCTAGAGTTAGTGAATATTGGCAGCGTCAAAAATATTGGTCTTCTTGATAAGAAACACTGAACCTTATTGATTTATGGTGAAGCAGCGCTGCGGGAGGGTTTCCCTCCGCAGGCGACTGCTGAACCCGAAGGGTGCGTTGCGCTACGCGACAACACACCCTACATTTGAATACCACTTAATTTATGATTCCATGACTGCTAGCACCGATTTGGGTAATAATTTATCTTTAAACCAAATAATTCTTGCTGGAACATCATTTAATTTCACGCCAGCTTTTTCTAAATTCAATCTTTCAGAAATAGCCAAAATTAAATCATCTCTTCCCGCACGTCGTACTTGCGAGAATTTCTTTTGTAAATATTCTGGTCGCCAATAACCGACAATTTCTAATAGGAATGTGCGTCCATCAGGATGGACTAGGCGAAAATCGGGAATCATCACACTTCCCGGAATCGGAATTAAATCAACTTCTCGCTCTAATACCCACTCCGATTTCAGCGCATCCCATTTATCAGCAAAGGATGCTTCTAGCATACTATCGTAGGGTTTACCTGGGGAGTAGTGTGTTACTAAACCACATTCAGAATTGAGGGTAAAACGTCCAGTGCGCCAAGTGTTAGTGTAAGCGTCGCGGGTTTGCAGGGTGGAAGCGAGACTCCAGCGAGTTACATGGAGTAAGGCGGGGATAAGTTTAGCGATCGCTAACCCGTAACGCGTACTAGGATTAAATAAACTAGTAGGGCCGTCAATGGTAATTGTAAACCCATGATCGGCATCGCCTTCAATATAAGCCATCAGTTGAAATAACTTGAGATAGCGAAATAACAGCTTATATTCCCCCGGAACGTTGCGATGAGCATTTAATATTAATTGACTGGCTTTATAAAATACTCCCTGTACTTGTGATAGGTTATAGCGATGCAATAAATCTTGGGGTGTGGGTGCATCAAAAACCGTCAAAATTTTATTTTCATTTAAATCAGCATATAAGCCATTATGAACTTGTTCGGGTAAAACTTCTCGCTCAAGTTCATGAGTTAATTCATCAGCAATTTTATTCAGGGTAAGTTGAGTCGCTTCCTTGCTAGGAACAGATTTTGCAGCTAAAGCAAATACCCGTTCTCGTAACATGGGTGGTTCAAGGGGACTCACCACTTCAAAGGTGCAAAAACTGCTTTTAAGAATATAAGCCAAACCTCGTTTGACGCGGTAATCTGTGGTATCGCCTTCAAAATCTGTAAGTTGGCGTTCTAGCATCCCTTGAGTTTTGCCAACTGCTGCTTGGAAGTAGGCGATTAATTCGTTAGCTAAATTGATATGTTTATCATCAATTTTTAAGCGCTTGGGGATGATTTCTTCCCCGTTGTGGCGGTGCATTAAAAGTTCTGTGGGCAACATCTTCTAATTCGTAATTAATAATAAATAGTACGCAGATGGAAAAGGATGAACACAGATGGACGCTGATAAAGGCATGAGTTGATTATGTTAAATCGGATGAGTCTTCGCTGCGATTTGTAGAATAATTGATTTCTAACTGTTCCGCAGCTTTAGCAGTTCTTTCTTTACCTGTTCCATAGACAACTTGCAGATGCCCTTTTTTACCTTTTTTCTCTTTGTGTTCTTCGCGTCTTCGCGGTTCGTTAATCTTCTCCATCCCCCTACGACGCGCCGAAGTTCTTTCTTCACTCGTGTCTTCAGCGACTACTTCATATAAAATCGCCTGTTTATTGGCAATATTTCCCTTACGTAAAACTCTTCCCAAACGTTGAATATATTCCCTTGTTGAACCAGTGCCAGATAAAATAATGGCAATCGCTGCTGCTGGAACATCAACACCCTCGTTCAACACATGGGAAGCTATTAAGGTGTTATATGCACCTTCCCGAAATTTAGTTAAAATTTCATGCCTTTCTTTTACAGGAGTTTGATGAGTAATTGCCGGAATCAGCAACTCTTGGGAAATGCGGTAAACGGTAGCATTATCAGCAGTAAAAATGATAATTCTTTCGGGATGATGTTTAGCTAATAAATTAGCTAAAATTCGCAACTTCCCATCAGTCCCCAAGGCGATTTCCTTGGCCTCACGGTGTGCTAACATAGCTCTGCGTCCAGTTTGCGATCGCGCGCTCATTTGCACAAACATTTGCCAACCCTGTATACTCCCTAGAGAAATCCGCGAGTCACGTAAAAAATCGTTGCGGGTTTGAATTAATTGGTTGTATTTTTCCCGCTCAAGTTGGGATAATTTCACCTTAATTTGCACAATTTCATGTTCTGCTAAGGCTTTCCCAGCTAAATCTTCAGCGCGTTTGCGATATACTTCTCTACCAATGAGGATATTTAAATCAGCGTGTTTACCATCGGTGCGTTCGGGAGTCGCTGATAACCCTAAACGATAAGGTGCGATCGCATATTCGGCAATCACGCGATTAAAATCTGTAGGTAAATGATGGCATTCATCGAAAATCACCAACCCATATCGATTTCCCAAGCTTTCCGCATTAATCGCTGCACTATCGTAGGTAGCAATTAAAATTGGTGTTTTATCTTTAGAACCACCACCCAATAAACCCACCTCTGCATCGGGAAAGGCTGCTACCAAGTGAGCATACCACTGATGCATCAAATCTAAAGTCGGTACCACAATCAATGTGCTGCGGGGTGTGGCTTGCATCGCCATCTGTGCTAAATAAGTCTTTCCCGCCGCCGTTGGTAGCACGACTACCCCTTGTCTCCCGGCGAGTTTCCAAGCCGCTAACGCCTCACTCTGGTGGGGATAGGGTTCCATTTCCAAAGTAGCTACCAAATCTAAGGGATAAAATTCCTTCGCCTCATCAAGAAAGTCAACCTCTTCGGCTTGTAGTGCTTCTACCACAGAACGATATTGAATTGCTGGCAAGCGGAACTTTTCTACCCGGTCATCCCATGTGGCATAATCCATCCAGGCTTTACCCCGTGGTGGTGGATGTAGTATGAGTGTACCGCGATCAAAAGTGAGTGTGGGAGTGCGAGCCATTGATAACTCAGTTTATACCTAGATTTTCATATTTCATTACTCATAACGCAAAATGTGCATAGTTGTGTTGATAGCCACTAAGTTGAACGGGTTTCTCAGCTTCAAGCAAGTGGTATCATTAATAAGGGTTTAGTAATGCTTAAAACCTACAAAATCTAGATGATTTCCGCTAAATTGAGTCAAAGCAAAAAAGTCTAAACTATATAGTAGGACTCATATTTGATTTTTTCTCAGCTAGGTAGAGCTTTCATCATCCCATCAATCAACAACGCCAAAAATTTCTCTAACAAAGCAGGTGACTGGTTGAAATACTGGCTGTATTTACATCGTGCTATATTATTCTTATAGCAATATGGGATTTTTACTTGTTAATTGATGGCTTGATTATCGATTAATCAATCAGTAAAAATTATTTTATTTAAGCGGTCACTACCATAATATATAAAATCTTCTGTTACTTCTTTAGATAGATGCATAACCCGCAAATATTGGCTGTTAATTTAGGCGAGGTATCATAGGTGTGCATCTATCATCAAGCAAGAAATACATATTTGTTCACACTCTAGCCTGTGATAATTTGGATGATGAGTATATTTTTTTGAAGACGAAGCTTTTCTCCTGCATTTTGCTAAAAATCAAGTGCTAATTCTCTAGATTTTTAATTTGATGATTTAAAGAAGAGTGTTTTTTTATTTGAATTTTATCAGCTGTATGTAAATTCTGATTAGTAAAATTTTTCTATGCGATCGCACTTATCATGGAAATCTGCAAATCAGCTTCCGGCTTGGACTTCTTATGTAGTTTTAATAGGAACGCTGTTACTGACTGCGGGAGCAACAGGCTTACTAGAAATCACAGCGGCGACTCAAGATAAGTTGCGGTTTCAAAATGCAGTTACTCGCACTCAAGACAATATTCAAAGTCGTTTAGATACCTATATCACCTTGCTGCGCGCAGGTAGTGCCTTATTTGCAGCGAATGAAAAAGTAAGTCTGGCAGAATTTCGTGCTTTTGTCGAAAGATTGAACTTAGAAGAACGTTATCCGGGAATTCAGGGAATTGGATTTTCAAAGCGAGTTAGCGCAGAAGAATTACCTGGATTACTCAGCGATATGCAAAAGCAGGGAGTGAAGAACTTTAACCTGCGACCGAATTATCAACGCAATGAGTACCACTCCATCATTTACTTAGAACCTCTGGATCGGCGCAATCAAGCCGCCATTGGTTACGATATGTATACCGAAGCCGTGCGACGTGCGGCGATGGAACGCGCTCGAGATGGTGGCACAGTCGCAGCATCTGGTAAGGTGACGTTAGTACAGGAAATCGATCAACACAAGCAAGCTGGCTTTTTAATTTACATTCCAGTTTACCGTCAAGGAATTATACCCAATACAATTGGTGAGCGCCAAGCAAATTTACTCGGCTTTGTTTACAGTCCCTATCGTGCTGATGACTTACTACAAGGGATTTTTGGCGGAGAACAGCCTCTAGTAAATTTTGACATTTATGATGGCACAGAAATTAAGCCAAACAATTTATTACACACCTCTAAAAGTAATTATACGGTTAACAATTCCTTTTACCACCCCCAATTTCAAACCACTCACATAATCAAAATTGCTGGACGTAATTGGACGATAGTTTTCCAGTCTCAGCCAGAGATGGATTTACTATCGTCCAGAAATTTAGTGCCTTATATTGGCTTTACGGGTGTAGTTATTAGTTTTATTTTATTTGGCATTACGCGATCGCTCAATCGGGCGCGTAATGCAGTCGAAACATCAGCCATCGCCTTGGGAGTATCGCAAGCTGCACTCAAAGAAAGCGAAAAGCGCTTTCGGCGGTTAGTAGAATCGAATATTTTTGGTGTTGCTTGCACTGACTTTGAGGGAAACATCAAATACGCCAACGAATATTTCCTCAGAATGCTAGGTTACACCATAGAAGATATGGTTGCTGGTACAATTCACCCCAATCACATTACACCCGCAGAATACCTATCTTTAGATAACCAAGCAATTACAGAACTAAGAAATCATGGAGTAGCAACTCCTTTTGAAAAGGCATTTATCCGTAAAGATGGTACCCGCGTTCCTATTCTCATTGGTAGTGCATTGGTACAAGCATCGGCGAGCGAACCCGAAGAAATTATTACCTTTTATTTAGATTTAACTATTCCCAAACAAATAGAAGCAATATTACGTCAAAAGGAAGAACAATTAAGCTTAATTACTAATGCTGTTCCTGTATTTATTTCTTATATTGATAATCAACAACGCTACCGATTTAATAATAAAAAATATGCAGAATGGTATGGAGTATCAAGCTCAGAACTCCACGGAAAGCATATTAAAGAAGTGGTAGGCGAAGCTAATTACCAGACAATTCGCCCTTATATCGAAACAGTATTATCAGGAAAAACAGTAACCTACGAAGTAGAAATTAGTCCCCCAGATGGTAGCATTCGTTATATTCATGGTGCCTATGTTCCTCATTTTAGCCCCGGTGGAACAGTAGAAGGCTTTGTTGCTTTAATTAGTGATATCACTGAAAATAAACAAGCTCAAAAAGCTTTAGAAGAGAGTGAAGAACGCTTCCGTAAACTCACAGAAAAAGCGCGAGTAATTCCTTGGCAAGCTAATGCTCAAACTGGAAACTTTACTTATGTTGGGCCGCAAAGTGAAGAAATTCTAGGTTATCCTACAATAGATTGGTATGCAGATAATTTTTGGCAAGAACATATTCACCCAGACGATCAAGAATGGGCAGTAAAGTATTGTATAGAATCATCGCTGACATTAGATAATTACGAATTTGAATATAGAATGTTGGCAGCAGATAGCAGAGTTGTTTGGATATATGACATTGTGAATGTGTTGCGGGAAGAAGGTCAACCGCAGATATTACATGGCTTCATGATTGATATTACCGATCGCAAACTCTCAGAGCAAGAACGGGAAAGATTACTAGCTGAAGCCGAAGCCGCCAACCGTATGAAAGACGAGTTTTTAGGGACGCTTTCTCATGAACTGCGTACCCCCCTCAACGCTATGCTAGGCTGGACGCAGCTACTCAAAAGCCGCAGATTTGATGAAAATACTACAGCTCGCGCCTTAGAAACAATTGACCGCAATACCAAATCTCTCGCGCAACTGATTGAAGATGTCTTAGATGTCTCCCGGATTATCCAAGGTAAACTCTCCTTAAATCTACAGCGAGTAGAACTAGTTCCAGTTGTCGAAGCCGCCATCGAGACAGTACATCCAGCCGCCGATGCTAAAGAAATTCGCATCGAATGCAGATTTGACTCAGATATCGGCATTGTGATCGCTGATGTTAACCGCTTACAACAAGTTATCTGGAATTTGCTCTCCAATGCCGTCAAATTTACACCCAAAGGCGGCAAAGTTGAGGTGCAGTTACAAAGAATTAATTCTCGCGTGCAAATTCGCGTCAGCGATAATGGTAGCGGTATTCCCCCAGAATTCCTACCATTCGTATTTGACCGCTTTCGCCAAGCCGACAGTTCCAGCACGCGATCGCATGGCGGTTTGGGATTAGGACTAGCGATCGTCCGTCATCTGGTAGAATTACACGGTGGCACAGTCTCGGCGGAAAGTCCAGGCATTGGTAAAGGTGCAACTTTCATTGTTAATTTACCCATGAAAGCAGTTGCTGTAGACCATACCACCTCACCCCAACGCGAACCCCTCATCAATAGCGATGATCGCCCCAATGAACCACAAACCCTCAATGGTTTACGCGTGTTAGTTGTGGATGATGAGCCAGATGCAAGACAATTACTCACCACCGTTTTATCACCCTATGGTGCCCAAGTCATGACAGCAGCATCAGCTGCTGAGGCCCTAGCTGCTGTGCCCCAATTCCACCCTGATGTCTTAGTAAGCGATATTGGAATGCCCAAAGAAGACGGCTATGTCTTAATTCGCCAACTCCGGGGACTACCTCCAGAACAGGGAGGAAGAATACCCGCCGTTGCACTCACAGCCTACGCCAGGTCAGAAGACCGCACACAAGCCTTATTAGCCGGCTTTCAACTCCACATTCCCAAACCCGTGAATCCCGCAGAATTAGTCGCAGTCATAGCTAATTTGACAGGGAGGACTTAACGGGCAACAGGGAACAGGTAAGAATTACTTAAATGCTTGGTGGTGAAACTTGTTTCATTAGGACTCCTTCCTTAACAAACGCCAAATTTAATCTTTTGGCGGTAATAGAATTTGATTATTACCTTCTGGAGTTTTAACTACTTTGCCACCTAAAGCTTCGATTTCTCTAATTGCTCTTTGTTGCGTGTTTTTATCAACTCCGTTATTTAATACCATGACCCATGTAGAAATTCTAGCATGTTTACTATGAGGATTACTGCTTAGAAATTTCACAGTTTTTTGAGAGATTTTAGCTACATTCTGGCTTTCTTCATCGTCATAAGTGCTAGCCCAATCTATAGCTTGCATTAAAGATTTTTTAGATGCTTGGGCATCACCTAAAAACAATAATTCATCGATAGCTTTATAACGCCATACATAATAAGCATTTTCTGGAACTTTAGGCGATAAAAATTGTAACCCATGTTCCATTAATTCTATAGAACGCTCAGGTAAACCTGCATAAAGAGAAGTACTGACAGATAGGCCTAAATAAGCATCTAGAAATCTGGGGTTATGCCCGAGAATCACTTCAAAATACTTAGGGCTGGCTGCATAACCTGTTTTCTCGCGTGCTTCTTCATCACCAAAGTATTGGAGAAAATTTAAATATACCCAATCAGCAATCAAGTTTTCATAGCCAAAGCCAGGCGTTTGTTTTAAAAAATTTAATCGCACCTGTTCTGCTTTAATTTCTCTTTCTAGCGTTTCTACAGAAGCAGTGTCTCGATTATTTAAAAAGCTGTGCATTCGAGGTAATTGCATCAAGGCAATTCCTAGAATACAGACACTAATTGTCAAAAATGTATTGATAGTTTCACGATATAAAGCAAACATTGTGATTGACTGACCTTATTAGCTGGGGATTATTTGTCAGCTGTAATGCATGGAAGTTGCATATTGATTGGTGGGGGTTGTCAAGAGATGCACAGACGCGATGAATCGCGTCTGTACAAGAGTCTAGTATATTTTTTAATTCCCTATCCCCTATGGCAATTGACAACTTCCACCAAGAAACTGCAATATCTCAAGGCATTGACTGGTATATCTAATTACAGCACAACAAAAATCAACAGCCAAGGCTAATGGTGATGCAGAGTAGTAATTGGGTGAAAAATAGAAGTACTATTTTTACTTAGTTAAAAGTAACCAGCATTGTTGTGCGATCGCCCAATCTTCTTGAGTATGAATGACTAAGACCCGTATCGTTGATTCTGGGGTGGTGATGTCGATATCAACGGGGTTTTGTTGATTTTTCTGGGGGTCGATTTTCAGCCCTAAAAACCCAAAGCCTTCGGAAACAGCTTGACGAATTCCAGGGGATTTTTCACCGACACCTGCGGTAAATACTAGAACATCTAAGCCCCCTAAACTGGCAAGCATAGAACCAATGCCAGCACGCAAGCGATGCACGTACATATCCCAAGCTAACTGGGCGCGATAATTACCTTGAGCGATCGCAGCGATTACTTCTGGCAAATCACTGGATATACCAGAAATTCCACGTAACCCAGAAGATTTATTGAGAACATAATCAAGACTTTCGGCAGAATAATTAGATTGTCGTAGCAGGTAAATTAAAATCCCTGGATCGATGGAACCAGAACGACTACCCATCATTAACCCATCTAAGGGTGTAAAGCCCATAGTCGTATCTATGCTGCGGCCGTTTTGAATTGCTGCTAAAGAACAGCCGTTACCTAAATGACAATTAATTAATTTCAGCGATGCTAAATCTCGTCCCAGGATATCAGCCGCCCGTTGAGCGCAGTATTGGTGACTGATACCATGAAACCCATAGCGGCGGATACCTTGCTCCACCCACTCATAAGGGCCGGGATAGATTGCCGCAGCATCAGGGATAGTGGCATGAAATCCAGTATCAAATACTGCCACCTGCTTCACATCACCCAAGCTTTGCTCGATGGCTTCTATACCTTCCACAGCCGCCGGATTATGTACAGGTGCTAAAGTAGCAAGTTGGGCGATCGCTTTTTTCACATCCTCATTAATCACCGTACTTTTACGGTAATCTTCTCCCCCATGTACTACACGATGACCTACCACATCGATTTCTGACAGATTACCAATTACCTTGGTAGCACCGCGAGTCAGAGTGTAAAGCATATAGGTGACATGTGCCTGTCGCGAGTCCGCATAGATTGATTCTTCCAGCACTTCACCTGTAGCGGTTTTCACCTGAATTTCTGCGACACCTTGCTCTTTCGTCCAGTTGACTTTACCTTCCCAAAGCGGTTGAGGTGCTTGTTTGGGGAGAAAATCATCTTTGATTTCATAAAGACAACTTTTTTGACTACTAGATCCGGCATTCAGTACAAGTATTTTCATAATTTTTCAGAACTCATTATTGATTTATAGGCTCTGACTTGAATGTCAATCCCAGTAATAGCAGTACCAACGACAACAGCATCAGCCCCTAAAGCTAAGGCTTGGCGAGCCATTTGGGGTGAAGCTATCCCACCTTCACAAATCACGGGAATATTTAGCTGTTCAACCATCTGGCTGAGGAGTTCCCAACCAGGAGGCGTAAAATCTTTGGTTGCGGCTGTGTAACCAAAAAGAGTTGTTCCCACAATATCTGCTCCAGCATTGACTGCTGCTTTTGCCGCCTCAATTGTATCGACATCTGCCATAACTGGTTTATTTAATTCTTGATGAATTCTGGCAATCATCGTTGCTAATTGCTCATCACCAGGGCGGCTTCTCATTGTGGCATCGATGGCAATAATATCAGCCCCAGCAGCCGCCACAGCTACAGCATGATGAAACTGAGGGGTAATGTAGACATCGTAGCCAGCTATAACTTGTTTCCATAGCCCAATAATCGGCGCATTCACACAAGCACGCACAGCTTGAATGTGATTGGGGGTATCTATCCGCACCCCAACAGCGCCATTATTCACCGCCGCCTGTGCCATCGCTGCAATTACTAGCGGTTGATGCAACGGTGAATCAACGGGGGCTTGGCAAGAGACAATTAAGCCTTTTGGGCATGGGGCATGGGGCATGGGGCATGGGGCATTGGGTAATGGGTAATGGGTAATGGGTAATGGGTAATGGGTAATGGGTAATGGGTAATGGGTAATGGGTAATGGGTAATGGGTATATCTCCCTGTCCCCTTGTCCCCTTGTCTCCCTCATCTCCCTCATCCCCAGTCCCCAGTCCCCAGTCCCCAATCCCCATTACCCCTTATCCCCAGAGGGGGCCCCGAGTTCCCCAATCCCCAATCACGACTTACACACCGTCATCGGCTGCGCTGGTATCCACACGGTGAAAATTGAACCGATGCCTACAGTAGACTCTACTTCAATGCGCCCGCGATGGAGTTCTACTAGTTGTTTAGTTAAGGCTAAACCTAATCCTGTACCTTCGTAGCGGCGGCGATAGGGTGTATCGAGTTGTTGAAATTTTTCAAATAGTAGAGGTAACTGTTCTTCAGGAATGCCAATACCTGTATCTTCTACTTGAAAGATGGCAGTTTCTTCTTCTACCCACAAGCGTAAAGTCACATTGCCGCCTTTCGGGGTAAATTTAATGGCATTTGTTAATAAATTAGAAATAATTTGCTCAATTCTCGTTGCATCGGCAGTAAAGCGATCGCGTCTTGGATCGATTTGCAAATCAAGCGTCAGCTGCAACTGTACCTGATTGGCTCTGTCTTCTAAAGTTTTTACCGTATTTTCTGCGATATCTCTTAAGGAAAATTCTGTAATATTTAAAACTGCTTTGCCTGCCTCAATTTGCGATAAATCGAGGATGTCATTAATCATTTCTAATAAATGCTCGCCACTGTCGTGGATGGTTTGAAGATAATCTCGTTGACGTTGGCTCAATTCACCCAAAGGCCAGCGTAACAGCGTGGAAGACATGCCGATGACATAAGTTAAGGGCGTAAGCAATTCATGGCTAATTGTCGCTAAAAATTCATTTCTCAGGCGGCTAGCGGCTTCTGCGGCGAGTAAAGCATCGCGTAGCTCTAGTGTGCGTTCAGCTACTCGTTGTTCCAGGGTATGCTTTTCTTGAGTGAGAGTTCTGGCAGCATCTCGCAGCGATCGCATTAATTCGGTTTGGTGAATAGCGATCGCTAATTGTTCTGCGATCGCACTCAGCAAGGTTTTTTCGTTTTCAGTCCATTCTCGTGGATGGTGACATTGATGGGCAATTAGCAGTCCCCAAAGTTTTTCCTCAAACATAATGGGGGCGGCTACCTTAGCACGTACCTGAACTTCCCTTAAAAAATTTAACAAACATTGTTCAAGGCTGTAAGTTTTTTCCACATCAACCACCGCTAAGGTAAAACCTTGGCGATACTTCTCCCAACATTGGGAGTGATGTACAAAGCAAGTTTCTTCCCGATAATTCAAAACAGAAGGAATTGCCTCGTTAGCACGGACTTCATAGACTATACAACCCCCATGTAGTTGATAATCTTGTAGTGGGGGTTGGGGATTGGTTGGTGTTGACAGTGCATATTGTCCGTTGAGTTGATGGGGAGGTTCTCCTGGTTGATTACCAAACCAGGTACGGTAATTATCACTATTTAAGGACGCAGCATCAAAGTTGTATGAGGTATTGGTGGCTCTTCCATCCTCAAATCTATAAATTATTAATCTGTCTAATTCTAAAAACTCACGTACTTGTGTGAGCGCCGTCGTCATGATGACAGATAAATCCAAGCTTCTGCGGATTTGGTTTGTAACTTGATTCAACAGCCGTTCTTGAGCAACCTGTTTTTTCAGTGCATCTTCCACAGGTTGACAAATATAAGCATGAGGCTCATTCAAAGTTTGTGCAAAATCTACCTGCTGATTCAGCTGCGGCAAGAGATATTCTAATAACAACAGCGTAAATTGACTTTGGAGCGTAGCATCATTAGTACGGAGAATTTGACTATAACGTTGCAGATTTTGGTAAGTATAGGAATCAGCGCCAAACAAATCTCGCAGTTTTACCAAGAAAGAAGCGATCGCTTCGCAATTAAATGTCAACCTCGTATTCAGCTCTGCTGCATCCTGAGAATAGGAAATACTGGTAAGCTGCGATGTAGAGGAAAGTTGCTTGGGCTGGTTACCAGAGTTGAGCAAATTATTAGCGGAATTTGTCCCCGTTGTAAAGCTAGCTCCTCTTACCTCCGTATCAGGTGATTGCTGTTCTCTCTGGGTGAGATTTCCCATTAACAGCGCACTAAACCCCTCAGACACCAGCAATGTAAACCTTTGCTCCTGCCACTCTGCAGGGACGCGAATCCTTGCCAACACCGCTTCTGTTAACACCAAAGCTGCACTTCCCACTGCTTGAGCCATCTGTTGTAACAATTCCCCAAGCTGATTAAATGTATCTAAGGGTAAGGTTCGAGAGAAGCTCAAATCAGAAGAACTAAGCATTGTTAAAAGTCTGGTGTGAGAGGCTAGCTGCTAACGCTCAAAGATTTTTTTGTGTTCTAATCAACAGTTTAAGACGGTAATACAGAATTATGCATCGTGTAAGTGCCACATCCGGAGGATGGAATCAGTCAGAAGACTTGATTTTTATAGAACAAACTCCAGCTCCCTTTGTGTTTATTACGGCTGCTGATACAGACATTCAAACCCTGGCAGCTGCGGTTCCCCAATTACCTGCGACGTTTCCTGCATTAAGAGTTGCCAACCTGTTGCAGTTACAACAACAAATAAGTATAGACAGTTATGGCGAGGAAGTTTTAGAACTTGCTCAAGTAATTATTGTGCGCTTACTAGGAGGACGTTCCTATTGGGCTTACGGTTTAGAAGTAGTACAAGAAATTGTTCAAAGTAATGGTATAAACCTCATTGTAATGCCAGGGGATGATGCTTTTGATCCCCATTTAGTTTCTCAGTCTAGCGTGCCTTTAGATATTGTGAACCAAGTATGGCAGTACTTTAGCCAAGGTGGTGTAAAGAATTTTGTTCACGCCCTCCAGTTTATTGCTGACAGTTGCCTTTCAACTTCTTTTAATCCTCCCGCACCGGAATTAGTGCCGCGAATTGGGTTGTATGAGTGGGGACTGGGGACTGGGGACTGGGGACTAGGGACTGGGGATGAGGGAGAAAGAAGTGATGCCCAATGCCCAATGCCCAATGCCCCATGCCCAATGTCCCATGCCCAATGCCCCATGCCCAAAGTCGGCATTCTGTTCTACCGCGCTCACTATCTTTCTGGCAATACAAGAGTAATTGATAGTTTATGTCAAGCTTTGGTACAGAAAAATTTACAGCCTGTGCCTGTGTTTGTTTCTTCATTGCGCGAACCGGATATTCAAGAGGAGTTGAGCGAGTTTTTCCAACCCAAGGACTCAGAACAAATTGCAGTACTGCTTAATACCACTAGCTTTTCCCTGGCGCGCTTAGAGACAGAAACACCCCAGATTGAACTTTGGGAAAAATTGGATGTGCCAGTGTTACAAGTTATTCTCAGTGGGGGGAGAGTGGAACAGTGGGAATCGCAAATGACAGGGCTTTCTCCCCGTGATATTGCCATGAATGTGGCACTACCGGAGGTAGATGGGCGAATCATTAGCCGTGCTGTCTCTTTTAAAACAGTGCAAACGCGCAATCAGGATTTAGAAACCGATGTGGTAGTTTATGAACCAATAAGCGATCGCATTGAGTTTGTCGCTCAACTAGCAGCTAATTGGGTACGCTTACGTTCTAAGCCACCCCAAGAAAGGCGTATTGCCGTCATTGTCGCCAATTACCCCAACCGCGATGGCAGACTTGCTAATGGCGTGGGATTAGATACCCCAGCTAGTTGTGTAGAAATTCTCAAGGCTTTGCAATTAGCCGGCTATCACCTAGAAAATTTACCTGCTAATAGCGATGAATTAATTCAACGCCTCACCACTGGCGTAACCAACGATCCAGAGGGTAGGGATTGGCGCGCAGTCAACCAAAGCCTTTCTCTGGAAGAATACCAAAACTATTTCGCCACCTTGCCATCAGCAGTACAGCAAGGTATTACTCAGCGATGGGGGGACTGGGGACTGGGGACTGGGGACTGGGTATTGGGGATTGGGGATAAGGCAGATGAGGGAGAAACAAAACATATCCCATTACCAATTACCAATTACCAATTACCAATTACCAATTACCCAATGCCCAATGCCCAATGCCCCATGCCCATTCCTGGCATTCAACTCGGTAACATCTTCGTAGGCATTCAACCATCAAGAGGTTATGACCTTGACCCTAGTTTGAATTATCATGCACCGGATTTAGAACCAACTCATAATTATTTAGCTTTTTATTATTGGGTAAAGGAATGTTTTGGTGCGGATGCTATTGTTCACGTCGGAAAACATGGCAATCTTGAGTGGCTTCCCGGTAAAAGTTTAGCTTTATCGAGCAATTGTTATCCAGAAGTGGCTTTGGGGGCAATGCCTCACTTGTATCCGTTTATCGTCAACGATCCAGGTGAGGGTTCACAAGCTAAACGCCGCAGTCAAGCTGTAATTATCGACCATTTAACACCGCCAATGACGCGGGCGGAACTCTATGGTTCACTGCAACAGTTAGAGAATTTAATTGATGAGTATTACGAAGCAGAAAGTTTAGATCCGGTGCGTTTACCGATGATTCGCGATCGCATCCGCGAACTAATGCTGCAAGAGAATTTACATCAAGACTTAGGGATTACCAATGAACAAGACATTTTAAACTTTGAAAATTTAATTTTAAATTCCATCAATGGCTATCTTTGTGAATTAAAAGAAGCCCAAATTCGTGATGGCTTGCATATTTTTGGACAATGTCCCCAAGGGCAACAATTACGCGATTTAATAGTAGCGATCGCACGCATCCCCAATCGTTATTCCATCGGTATTACCCGCGCCTTAGCTGCAGAATGGAGTTTAGATTTCGACCCCCTCACCGCCAATTTCAGCGACAAATTTACCCTACCAGAATCTAGCCTTGCACCTTTACATCTTGTAGCCAAGCTGAAATCTTGCCACACCATCGGCGACGCTGTAGAAATCCTCGAAGAACACGCCGCTTACCTAGTTGAGCAACTCATAGCTTCCAATCCCCAGTACCCAGTACCCAGTACCCAGTCCCCAGTCCCCCCAATTCTTCACTGGATCGCCCTCAAACTCCTCCCCGCATTACAACAAACCCAGCAAGAAATTACCAACTTGTTACGCGGGCTAGATGGCAGATATGTTCAGAGTGCTGCTTCTGGCGCACCTACACGCGGTCGCCCGGAAGTATTGCCAACTGGTAAAAACTTTTACTCTGTAGATATTCGTGCCCTACCCACAGAAACAGCCTGGGATATCGGCAGAAAAGCAGCCGAAACACTTGTTGAACGCTACACTCAAGATAATGGTGAGTATCCGAAAACACTAGCGTTATCAGTTTGGGGCACAGCAACAATGCGAACAGGTGGTGATGATATTGCCGAAGCCTTAGCGCTGTTAGGCGTGCGGCCTGTATGGGATGGTGCAGCGCGGCGGGTAGTGGATTTTGAAATTTTACCGTTGTCAGTGTTAGGAAGACCTCGCGTTGATGTCACATTAAGAATTTCGGGATTTTTCCGCGATGCTTTCCCCAACATGATTGATTTATTTGACTCAGCCGTGCAAGCAGTAGCCGCCTTAGATGAACCACCAGAACAAAACCCCCTAGCGGCGCAAGTGCAGCAAGATACTGATTTTTGGCAAGCGAAAGGATTAACTTCAGAGGAAGCACAAATGCGATCGCGCTATCGCATCTTTGGTTCTAAACCTGGTGCTTACGGTGCTGGACTCCAAGGCTTAATGGAATCGCAAAATTGGACAGACGATCAAGATTTAGCCCGCGCCTACATCAACTGGAGTTCTTACGCCTACTCCCCCTCATCTCCAACTGCCGCCCCCGAAGCCTTACAGCAACGCTTGATGCAAACACAAGTTGTGCTGCACAACCAAGATAACCGCGAACATGACTTACTCGATTCTGATGATTATTACCAATTTCAAGGTGGTTTAACAGCCGCAGTCCGTTCTCTTCAAGGACAGAATCCGCAAATTTATTTTGGTGATAATTCTAATACTGCTCAACCAAAAGTCCGCCAACTCAAAGAGGAAATTGCTCGGGTATATCGTTCCCGCGTCATTAATCCTAAGTGGATTGCTGGGGTAATGCGCCACGGCTACAAAGGCGCATTTGAAATGGCGGCGACAGTAGATTTTCTTTTTGCCTACGATGCCACAACTCAATGTGTCGAAGATTATATGTATCAAGGTATAGTAAATACTTATTTGCTCGATCCTGCTGTGGAAGAATTTATTCAGCAAAAAAATCCGTGGGCTTTGCGTGATATTGCTGAGAAATTATTGGAAGCACATAAGCGCAGTTTATGGCAGGATGTAAATACACAAACATTGGAAATGTTACGAGCCTTAGTACATCAAGCTGAAGCAGCAATTGAAGAAAAATAAGTGGTGTAGGAACCCCATATGGACAACCTCGCGTATTTCCACCTAGCTTTTGCCTATGAAGACAGCGAATCCAGTGAATTGGTTTCTCTGAAAGATTTTTTTAACACAGCAGCAACACCAGACTGGAAACGGCTTTCTAGCAGGGCTTGGCGATATATGTTACCTCTTGCCCTCACTTTGTCGATTTTCAGTGCTGTTAGTAGTGTCTTGGCACTGGAACGCGGCGATCAAGGCCCTTCTGTCAGGAATCTACAACAAAAGTTGAAACAAGTAGGCTTTTATCAAGCTCCCGTTACGCAAATTTATGACTTCCCCACTGAAGATGCTGTACGCCGCTTTCAAAAAGCTGCTGGCTTACCAGTAGATGGAGTCGTAGGTACAACCACTTTACAAAAATTAGACAACTGGCGGCCCAGAGTTGCAAGTACAACCACACCAGCGAAGAAGACTAGTACAAATACAACCGCTACTAGAACAACTGCTGTTAGTACACAACCGAAAAAAACAGCTACCACCAATACAACCGCTAAAAAACCTACCGTTGTTCCAACCACAACAGCAACTAACAAGCGCAGCAATCCCAATTACCTTGTGAAAGGTGATGAAGGTGAATCTGTGAGAGTTTTACAAGAAAGATTGCGAGTTGCTGGCTTTTATTACGGTAACGCCACGGGTATCTTTGGCCCAATTACAGAAGAGGCGGTGAAAAGATTCCAAACAGCTTATAACCTAGATGCTGATGGTGTGGTAGGCCCAGCAACAATGAAGAAATTGCCACCTCTTGGTGTTGGTGATGGAGAGGATGCTCCTAAAGCAGTAGCCGATCGCGATAAATTGCGGATGGGCGATCGCGGTGAACCAGTTCGGATTCTGCAAGATCACTTGATCAAAGCTGGCTATTTACAGGGAGAACCAAATGGCTACTTTGGCCCCAATACCGCAGATGCTGTTCGCAGATTTCAAGCCGCTAATTATTTAGCACCTAGTGGTATAGCTGGCCCAACTACCAGAGCCAAGTTATATAGCTTAGTGACTAATACTCCTAAGAGTGAATTTAGTGTTTTAGAAATTCAAAGACGACTACAAGAAAAAGGTTTCTACAAAGGTCAACTCAATGGTGTAATGGCAGATGACACCAAAAAAGCCATTAAACAAGCCCAAGAGTTTTACGGTATCAGTCTCAAGGATATTAGAAGCGGACGCTTTTAGCATCCGCTTAGGTATTAACACTAAGAGTCCCCAAATGATTTCTTACCTCCGATAACAGCGAACGAGAAATAGCTCAAAATTCCATTGATTTGTTTTATTTCAGACTCCGCTTAGTTATCTCACCCAGGTGCTATAACGGCATCAAAGCTCTTTGGCACTTGGGACACACTGCATGAATAGTCATTTGACAGTCGAGCAGATGAAAACCTTCTTTCTGGGCAGTTTTCGCCCCAATTTTCAAAATTGAGTCGTTTTTAAACTCAATTGTACTGTTACATCTGACACAGATGAGGTGATGGTGGTGATGGGGGTAGGGCTGATTAAGTTCGTAATGTTTATGTCCTTCCCCCAGTTCCAATTCCCGCAAAATCCCCATTCTAGCCATCAACTTTAAAGTCCGATAAATAGTTGACAGACTAATTCCTTCACCATCAGTTTCTAGGCGATGATAAAGATCCTCAGCACTGAGGTGTTCGCCTTGCGGAAGTTCTTGGAAAATGTGTAGAATTGTTTCACGTTGGGGAGTTAAACGCCAGCCCCGGTCATTTAATTCCGCTTTTAGTGAAGTAGAAGTGTAAACAGTCATACTAATTTTTCTCAATAAAGCCTCATAGTTGAGAATATAGCAAATATTTTGAGGTATTTGCAACAATCGTTGCTTATTGAGAATATTTACTAAAGACTGAAGAAGAATTCATGAGAATTTAAAGCAGCAAAAATAATAGGCGATCCCCGCCCATACAGTCTTATGTATATAGAGTTTACAAAACTCAAAGCTATTTAGATGAAAATTATTTGCCATAATCTAAAAAAGAGATTTTGGCACGGGGATCGAACAACTTTGTGACCAATAAAGAGTTCAGAGTCAACAATCTCTAGATTTAATTTTGTGATAGTCACTATTGATTATTGACTATGCCAAGTTTAGATTTTAGATTGCCAATTTTAGATTTTTTTTAGTTTATATCCCGCCCTTAGTAGGCGGAGTAAATCCAAAATCTAAAATCCTTGTGCTAAATACCCAGAGTTTTTGGGGTCAACCTAAAATCTAAAATTAATTAACTGCTGAACATTAACTAACTCAAGGATTCCAGATAGTCGCGGATCAAATTACGACGCTTTGGTTGGCGTAGCTTTTGCAAAGCTTTAGATTCGATTTGGCGTACACGTTCCCGTGATAAATCCAGCGCACGTCCGATTTCGGCTAAAGAGTAGGGATGACCATCTGCTAAACCAAACCGCATCAGAATTACATCACGTTCGCGGCTGGTTAAATCTGCTAACAAATGCTGTAAATCTCTTTGCAAAGATTCCCGCATTAATAATTCTTCTGGGGTAACACTATCAGTTTCGAGCAATTCGCCTAACTCAGTGTCTTTATCTTTCCCTACTTTGGTTTCTAGAGAAACAGAGCGAGGAACCCGTAACAATACTTCTCTCACTTGAGTGGGTGTCATTTCTAGCTCAACAGCCAAATCTTCCAAAGTCGGAGTCCGACCTTTTTCTTGAGCAATTTTGCGTTGAGCCTTTTTAATTTTGTTCAGCTTTTCAGTAATGTGAACAGGAAGGCGAATTGTCCGGCTAGAAGTAGCGATCGCTCTGGTAATACCTTGACGAATCCACCAGTAAGCGTAAGTACTAAAGCGATAACCCTTAGTTGGGTCAAATTTTTCTACAGCGCGTTCCAAGCCAAGTGTGCCTTCTTGGACTAAATCCAATAATTCTAATCCGCGATTTTGATATTTCTTAGCAACAGACACAACCAAGCGCAGATTCGCCTTGATCATGTGTTCTTTCGATTGGAGTCCTTGGGACTGAATTTGTTCCAATTCTTCCACTGTAATTTTGGCAATTTCCGCCCAGCGACGTTTACCTTCAGATAAAGTAGGCTTGAGATCGCACAACTTTATACCAGCTGTGGCTGCCCATCTTTCTAAAGACGGACGATGTCCCAGTTCAGATGCTAAACGTTCTTGGACTTCAATCAATCGCAGATAAGGCTCAATGACTGCATCCCCTTGCTTGGCAGCATTAGCAAGTACTATCCGCATCCGCAAATAACGTTGGACTTTCTGAGCTTCTGAAACCTCTTCGTCTCGCCCTAATAAGCGTACCCGACCAATTTCTTGAAGATAGAGGCGTACTAAATCCGTACTCCGACGGTTGGTGCTAGCAGCGAAACTCGCGGGATCAACAGAAGCCAACTCTAAATCTTGCAAATCTTCTAAAGGCAACTCATGATCGTCAACCGTGAGATCTTGGTCTAAGATTTGCTGAGATTTTTGTGCGTTGTAGGGGGCATCTGCGTAAAAAGATGTTGCTGGCATAAATATCGTCTCAATGGCTCCAGGTAACAATAGATTACGGTCAGCTAAAATTAATGGTCAGCTATTCAACTGTTGCTATTGTTCCCGTGATTTACGAAGAACTAACACGGTAAGGGTTTCTATTACGGTTTTTTTTGAAATTTTTTTCCAAAAAAACTGTATTAGTTGTTTTTGTTACATAACTACCGAAATAGTAGGCTGCTGTAGTTCTTTCATTGAACCAATAGCTATTCATTTCTACAGCTAGCTTTTAAGTTTTGAATTAGCTTTTCAACATTTCAAATTTGATGAGATTTTACTGTTACAAAAGTAACAATGTATAAACATATTTCAGTAAAAATGATGTTCATAATCGGCATAGTCATATCTACACCACTAAAAACGTTGTATCCTGACAAATTACGAATTTTTCTCTAGGGAATATTTGGTAAGTATTTGAGGTAATTGTCATCGGCAATGCGTTAGTAATAACGCTGAAGTGCTAATACCTAGCAATTACCAGTTCAGTATTTATAAGGAGTAGGGAATGGGGCATGGGGCATGGGTAATGGGTAATGGGTAATGGGTAATGGGTAATGGGTAATGGGTAATGGGTAATGGGTAAATTCTCCCCTGCTCCCTGCCCCCTTGCTCACTTCCCCAGTCCCTACTCCCCATCCTCAAAATCATACTCAGGCTTGATGTCACGTAGCATTAATTCATCAAGAGCTTGTTGGGGTGTGATTTTACCTTGAAGTAATCTATCGACTTGCTCAGTAATTGGTACGGGAATATTCTGCTGTCTGGCTCTTTGCATCAACACTCGACAAGTGTTGACACCTTCAGCAGTTCCTTGGAGATGGGAGAGAACTTCTTCGAGTGTTTTGCCAGCAGCTAGCTGGTAACCTACTTGATAATTACGACTTAGGGGACTGTTGCAAGTTGCTAGTAAATCCCCTAAACCTGATAAACCATAAAATGTTTCTGTTTTTGCACCCCAGAAATTACCGATGCGAACCATTTCTGTAAGTCCACGGGTGACTAAACCAGCTTTGGCATTGGTTCCTAATTGTAAACCATCACATACACCAGCTGCGATCGCAATTACATTCTTGAGTGTTCCCCCTAATTCCACTCCCACAGGATCGGGATTGGTGTATACCCGAAAGCGATTAGAAGAAAACACCAACTGCACTGTTTGCGCTGCTGCAAAAATATTGCTAGCGACTACAGTTGCAGCTGGTAATTCCATTTCAATTTCTTTCGATAAATTAGGGCCAGATAAAACAACAACTGCATTGTCAGGAAAAGTAGATTGCCAAATTTGCGACGGCGTACAGGTTGTTTCTGGTTCTAAACCCTTGGTAGCCGTCACAAAAATTGTTTCCCGAGAGACAGGTAAAGACTTGACTTGAGCAGCTACATCCCTGACACCTTTCATCGAAATGGCAGAAAGGATTATTTGAGCATCTTCTAAAACTGTTTCCAGTGTTTCCTCTCCCCAACGTGACCAAACGCGCACCCGATGACCATTAGCCGCAGCCAAATTAGCCAGTGCTGTTCCCCAAGCACCTGCTCCCAAAATTGCTACAGATTGTGAATTGTCATTGGTCATTGGTCATTGGTTATTGGTCATTTGTCATTTGTTAAGGGTCAAGGGTTGTAGAGACGCGATTAATCGCGTCTCTACAAGAGTCTCCCTCATCGCCCTCATCCCCTACTACGGGGGTAACGCTGCATTAATTCCCGTACTTGTTCCGCATGATAGGAGCTTCTTGTTAAGGGTGAGGAAACTACTTGTAAAAATCCCAGTTCTTCACCGTAGGCTTGCCAGGCGGCAAATTGTTCTGGGTTAACAAAATCATTGACTTGTAAATGTTTTTGACTGGGTTGGAGATATTGCCCAATCGTTAAGATATCGCAATCTACGGCGCGTAGGTCTTGCATAACCTGACGAATTTCGGCATCAGTTTCACCAAGTCCCACCATAATGCCAGATTTTGTGTAGACCCAAGGAGCAAGTTGACGAGAGCGCGCCAGTAATTCCAAAGTGCGATCGTAGTTACCTTGGGGACGGACACGACGATACAGACGAGGGATGGTTTCTGTATTGTGGTTTAATACTTCGGGTGCAGCTTGGAGAATTATTTCCAAAGCATTCCAATTACCGCACAAATCTGGAATTAATACCTCAATTGTCGTTTTGGGTGAAACATCCCGAACTGCAGTGATACATTGCACAAACTGCGATGCACCACCATCAGGTAAATCATCTCGGTTTACAGAGGTGATGACTACATGATTGAGTTGCATCCGGCGCACGGCTTCTGCCAAACGTGCTGGTTCTGTTGGATCTAAAGGTTTAGGCTTTTTTTCAAAATCGATATCACAGTAGGGACAAGCACGAGTGCAAGCAGGGCCCATAATCAAAAATGTGGCAGTACCAGCTTGAAAACACTCGCCAATATTCGGACAGGACGCTTCCTCACAAACCGTATTGAGCGCTAAATCCCGCAAAATTTCTTTAACGTTCCCAACGCGCTCCCACTGAGGCGCTTTTACCCGCAACCAGTCTGGTTTTACAGTCACAATCCGTTTTCACTATATATATACAGAGTTATGTTAGCAATCTTCCGAGATTTTAGATGAGTTCAGTTTAAAAGAATATTTTCAGGGTACTTCAAAAAATAAATTATTCTGTGCAAGTCGTTGACTGTTGATTGATGACTGTTGACGGTTCACAATTAACAGTCATCAATCGCTTCGGGAATATTTTTTACTCGGAAGTTCCCCATTCAGGGCGCAACTGCTTGCACCCTTGGGTTTAAAGATTACTCATCAACCAGGTGGCCATTTCATTTCCCGCCCTCCTAGAATATGTAGGTGTAAATGATAGACAGTTTGGCCGCCATCAGCACCAGAGTTGATGACAACTCGATAACCATTTTCTAATCCAGCTTGTTCGGCAACGCGCTTGGCGGTTAATAAAAGATGTCCTAGAAGAGCATGATCCTGAGATTCCGCATCAGCTAATTTAGCGATCGCCTTTTTGGGAATCACCAAAATATGAACTGGTGCTTGGGGTTGAATGTCTCTGAACGCCAAAGCTAAATCATCTTCATAAACAATGTCGGCGGGAATTTCCCGACGAATGATTTTGCTGAAAATCGTCTCTGTGGTTTCACTCATGTCATTTTACTTACTCATCTGCTAGAGATTTTAAAGGGTTATTGTTAGATAAAAAATGCTTGCTAGAGTCTGGAGTGCATCAATTGTCGGCATCGATGCCATAAAAGTAGGTGTGGAAGTCGATGTATCCGGGGGATTACCAGGAATTGTGGTATTGGGTTTACCAGATTCGGCAGTTCAAGAATCCAAAGAACGGGTAAAAGCAACGCTGAAAAATGCGGGTTTTGCTTTTCCGATGCGGAAGATTGTAATTAACTTGACTCCGGCTGATTTGCGTAAGGAAGGGCCAAGTTTTGATTTGCCTATCAGCGTGGGGATTTTAGCTGCTTCTGAGCAAGTTAGCGCTGACTTATTAGGTGATTATTTATTCATCGGGGAAGTATCTTTAGATGGTAGCTTGCGTGCTGTGGCTGGTGTTCTCCCCATTGCGGCGACTGCTCAAAAGATGGGAATTGCTGGTTTAGTTGTGCCTGTAGATAATGCCCAAGAAGCCGCAGTTGTGGAAGGATTAGCGGTTTACGGCTGTAAAAATCTGTTTGAGGTGGCAGATTTATTAAATAATCCCGCACGGTATAAGCCAGTGCAATTAAATCAAGCTGTAGAGACTGATTACGCTGCATCTTTTGCTGGCAGTATAGATTTAAAAGATGTCAAAGGACAAGCTCATGCTCGTCGGGCTTTGGAAATTGCAGCGGCTGGAGGACATAATTTAATTTTTGTTGGGCCTCCTGGTAGTGGAAAAACCATGCTAGCGCGTCGCTTACCAGGTATTTTACCACCGCTAAGTTTTGCTGAAGCTTTAGAAGTGACTCAAATTCATTCAGTCGCAGGTTTATTAAAAAATCGCGGTTCCTTAGTACGCGATCGCCCTTTTCGCAGTCCCCATCATTCGGCTTCTGGCCCTTCTTTGGTTGGTGGTGGTAGTTTTCCGCGTCCGGGAGAAATTTCTTTATCACATAGAGGTATACTTTTCTTGGATGAATTAACAGAATTTAAACGTGATGTTTTAGAATTTCTGCGTCAACCTTTAGAAGATGGCTACGTCACCATTTCTCGTACCAAACAATCGGTGATGTTTCCCGCGCAGTTTACCTTAGTGGCGAGTACTAATCCCTGTCCTTGTGGTTACTATGGCGATACTATCCAACAATGTACCTGTTCTCCCAGACAAAGGGAACATTATTGGGCAAAGCTTTCTGGGCCATTGCTTGATCGAATCGATTTGCAGGTAGCTGTGAATCGCCTCAAACCAGAGGAAATTACCCAACAACCAACAGGCGAAACATCTCAATCCGTAGCCAAACGAGTACAACAAGCACGCGATCGCGCTAGTACCCGCTTCCAAGGACAACAAAATTTGCGTTGCAATGCCCAAATGCTGAGTCGTCATCTGCAAAAATGGTGTCAGCTAGATGATGCCAGTCGTAATTTATTAGAAGCCGCAATTAGAAAATTAGGTTTATCAGCCAGAGCAAGCGATCGCATTCTCAAAGTAGCACGCACGATTGCAGATTTAGCTGGCGAGGATGAATTAAAACCTAATCATGTAGCTGAAGCGATACAGTATCGGACAATTGATCGGATGCAATAGTATCGCAGAGAACTAAATGCCGCAAATTATTGGCTGATAAACTCGATTTGGCGAGATTTTGATTGAAACTATGATTAATGATGTGCGTCATTATTCAAAATGCGCTCATCATTCAACTATGACCAAGAAAAATTTGCTTGGTAACGAAATTTTCACATTGGATAATATTCTCACGCCAGAAGAATGCGCTGAGTATATTACTGTAACTGAAAATATTGGTTATACAGATGCTCCGATTACTACGATGCAAGGTTTTCAAATACGTCCTGACATCCGCAATAATCAGCGTGTAATTTTAGATGTCCCGGAACGAGCTTTAAATTTATGGCAGCGCGTGTCAAATTATATACCTAATACTATGGGCAGATGGCAAGCTGTGGGGCTGAATGAGCGTTTTCGTTTCTATCGCTACGATCCAGGTCAAAGGTTTGCGCTTCATCATGATGGTTCGTATCGGCGACCCAACGGCGAGGAAAGTTTATTGACTTTCATGATTTACCTGAATGAAGGTTTTGAAGGCGGCGCAACCCGGTTTCATCTTCCACGCCGATATTATGAACATTTACCTACTATGGATGTTGTTCCTGTTACAGGTATGTCCTTGTGTTTTGTTCATGAACTAGTACATGAAGGCGCTCCTGTAATCCAAGGACGAAAGTATGTTTTACGCTCAGATGTGATGTACCGTCAACTTTCAAGAGTTTATTGAATCTCACGAAGTAAGTGAGGTACATCATGAGTAATGAGTAATGAGTAGGAAATTTACTTATTACTCACTTACTTTTTTCAATTAGTTGCTGTACTTCATAAACATCGAATCTGCCGTATGTCGTAATCACTTCATTAATCGACATCCAAAAACGCGATCGCACAGTATCTTCAAAGGTGATACCAATTCAAATAATGTTTGCTACACATCAATTATTCTAGAGGGCAAGGCAATGCCTTGCCCCTACAATCTGTCGTATTCTTTTTTCAAATTGGTATGATTTTAACAGCATGGGCAATAGCGCAGTCAAGCTAAAGCTATGATGCTAATAGATTCAGTTGGAGTCTGAAGTTTATGGAAAGCAACCCTTTAGGAACATCACAGGCTGCAAATATCAAGGTCAATATTGTGCTGGAAACTAAAGAAGATGGTAGTGCAGTTGCATCTATTTTGGAACTTCCACAGTATCGTGTTGAAGCAGCAAATCGTGAACAAGCACTCTCAATGCTGGAACAGCTTGTAGTTCAACGGATAAATAAAGTTGAAATCATTCCGATGGAAATTAAATTACCTCAAGTTGAACCATCTCAAAGACCTTGGATGAAATTTGCTGGAGTATTCAAAGATGATCCAGACTTTGACGCAGTTCAGCAGTATATTCAAGAGTATC
The DNA here is from genome assembly GCF_025677855.1 of Tolypothrix sp. PCC 7601. Lineage (NCBI taxonomy): Bacteria > Bacillati > Cyanobacteriota > Cyanophyceae > Nostocales > Tolypothrichaceae > Tolypothrix > Tolypothrix sp. PCC 7601. Next base: position 7,933,840 of record NZ_CP064879.1, on the reverse strand, counting down.
GCCAAGAAGTAGATGCAGCTGATTCTGATACACAGAGGGAAGTAAGTTGAGTCTCTGGATTCTCGATACTGATAGTGTTTCTCTTTTTCAAAGGGGAAATTTAGAAATCGCTCGTCATTTAAACAGCGTTGATGCTAGCGAAATCGCAATTACAATTATCACTGTCGAAGAACAAATTCGAGGAAGATTTCAAGTTATTCGACGAGCTAATGCTAATGATTTAGTTTCGGCTTACGAAAAATTACAAATAACTTTTGATAGTTTAAAAAGCTTCAATGTTTTAAAATTTACTGCTGAAGCACAAGAATTATACACAAATTTAATCCTACAAAAAATCAAAGTTGGTCGGCAAGATTTACGCATTGCCGCGATCGCACTTTCTGTAAATGGAATTTTGGTAACAAGAAACCATCGGGACTTTTCTCAAGTACCCAATTTAGTTTTGGAAAATTGGACTGTGTAAAGCAATTTTTAATTCTGCTGCTTCCTCTTCTCCCCAATCCCCAAGAGTTCTGTAATTTTGAATTTTGAATTTTGCGTACTCCTGCGGAGAAGCAAGCTACGCGTAGCGTGTCGTTGGCGCAGCCTCTCGTAGAGAAGACAAAAGTTGCGTGCGGGGGTTCCCCCCGTTGAGGAGGCAGTGCGTTGGGCGGGTTCCCCGACTTGTAGCAACTGCCGTCAAACTTTTCAAGACGAATTTTGAATTGATTTGTCCCCAATCCCTAACTATCCAAACTCCAACCTAAAGCTGTAGCGATTTGTCCAGCCAATTCTAGGGGATTGAAAGGTTTAGCGATCGCAGTTGCCATTCCCATTTGAGCATAGCGGCGGCGATCGGCGGCTTGGATTTTGGCTGTTAATAAAATTACGGGAATCTCTTTGGTGGCTGGATTGGCTTGGAGTTTTTCAAAGGTAGTTATGCCATCCATATCAGGCATCATGACATCTAAAAGGATGGCATCTGGTTGCCAAGCTTCGGCTTTCATGATGCCGTCTTTACCAGAGCTTACCGTCATCACTTCCCAACGGGCAACGGTTTCCAAGCAAATTTTGGCAACTTCTTGAATGTACTCTTCGTTATCAACTACTAAAATTCGTTTTGTTGTCATCTTGTCAATGAATTGTGGATTTGAGATTTTTGCTAGTTGAAACTGCGTTGGCTGGGAAATTAGACAGGACTTACGCAACTGGTACACCAATCTTTTGGTTTAAGAGTCAACAGTCAAGGGTCAAGGGTCAAAAATTCAGGTTTTTTGGACTTTGGACTTTTGAACGCCAGTTCACTCAACGGAGGGAACCTCCCTTCGGGTTCGCCAGTCGCCTACGGAGGGAAACCCTCCTGCAGCGCTGGTCTCACCGCACGTGACTGGCTCCCCTTGACAGCCTCAACGAAAAAAATGTGACACTTGCGTAAGTCCTATTAGATTTAAAATTGCTCTCCTTGTTGTTTATTGTGTGTAATTCGCTGTAGTAATTCCATTACCCGTTGTTCAAATTCTTGGGTGGTGACACGTCCTTTGGTTAAAAATTCAGTATGTCCTAATTTCAGGCGATCGCGTTCTGATTCGTCTAAGTCTGTGGCGGAGTAAACTAGCACAGGGGTGCTACATAGTTGATTGTGTTTCTGTAGCCAATCGACAACGGCAAAACCGTCGCTTTCTGGCAAAATTAAGTCGAGAATTAGTAAGTCGGGGTTGACTTGTTGACTGAGGCGGATGGCTTCTCTGCCAGTTTTGGCGAGGTAGGTGTCAATATCATGCCTTTCAAATAGGGTTATGAGTAGTTGCGCTAAGTCGTTGTCGTCTTCCACAATCAGAATTTTGACTCGCTTAGAAGCTGTTGCTACTACTTGTCTCAGTGATTTTAACAGGTTACTTTCTTGGAATGGTTTACTCACCCAATCCACAAAGTCGGTGTTGGGTTGACTATTACTACTTTGTTTGTAAACACTACAAATCACAATCGGAATATCTTTGGTATCAGCTCGCTCTTTTAATACTGCCATTGTTTCCCAGCCATTCATTCCTGGCATGAGTAAATCTAATAAAATTACGTCGGGATTTTGGCTGGCGGCGGCGGCGATCGCTTCTTGGCCGTTGGCTACTGTAACGACTTGATATCCGCCTTTTTTGAGTACGGTTTGTAATTCCTGACTAATTGCTGGGTCATCATCGCACACTAATACTAGGGGTGAGTGCTGAGTCATGTATCCGGATTCGGGTGCGATCGCATTTACCGTTTCAGGTATTTGCCGATCTGAAAGAATTGGCAGGGTAAAGTAAAAAGTACTACCTTCATCTAAAATACTTTCTACCCAAATTCGCCCGCTATGCTGTTGCACAATACTTTTACAAATGGCTAAACCTAAACCTGTACCATCATGGTTGCGGGAATCGGAGGAATCCACTTGTTGAAAGCGCTCAAAGATGCTATCGAGTTTGTTGGCGGGAATCCCGCGCCCGGTATCTTTGACGGCGAATACTACTTCATTGCCTTGGGTTTTGGCTGTCAAGCACACAGTTTCTCCGGTATGGGAGAATTTAATGGCGTTACTCAGCAAATTAGTTAAGGTTTGCACAATCCTGTCGGGATCTGCCCAGAGTTGGATTGATACGTCAGCAATAGAAAGCTGCACCCCGAGTTTATCTGCTAGGGGCTGGATGACATTGACGGCGGATTTAATCAAATCTGCCACATTACAGATTTCCCGTTCCATTTTCACCCTACCAGACTCGATGCGCTCAATGTCTAAGATGTCATTGATCAGGCGGACTAGGCGCTCAGTACTATCTGTAGCAATTTGCAGCAGGCGTTTTCCCTGTTCTGAGTCGGCTGGGAGTAAACCACTAACTAACATTCCTAGGGAGCCGTGAATAGAAGTCAGGGGGGTGCGGAGTTCGTGACTGACGACGGAGACAAACTCGTCTTTCATCCGCTCCACTAGTTTGCGTTCTGTAATATCCCGGAGGATAACAGTATAATAAACATCTCCACCAATATTTAATTTAGAAATCGAAGCTTCTGCCGGAAATTCTGTGCCATCCCGACGCATACCATAGATTTCTCGGCGTTCACCCATTCTCCGGGCGGGGCTGGGAGATTTGCCAAAGTCGCCGACATGGTGACGATGGGCTGAGGCAAAGCGTAATGGTAAGAGTATATCTAACTGCTGCCCCATCACTTCTTCGGCTTTATAACCAAAAATCTTCTCTGCACCTTGGTTAAATAAGGTAATTTTTTGGGTAGCATCGATGGAAATAATCGCATCATCAGCAATATCTAAAATGCGGGCAAATTTCGCCTGGGAGATGCGTAGTTGTTCTTGGATGGACTGACGTTCGTCGAGTTCTGTTTGTAATTTCAGATTCAGACTAATTAACTCCGCCGTCCGTTCTGCTACTCTTAATTCCAATTCATTGTTGACTTGATGTAATAATGCTTCTGTTTGTTTACGGACAGTGATATCACGGGCGACAACTTGCGATGCGGGTTGATTTTGGTAGGTAAAAGCAGCGGCGGCGATTTCTAGGGCGATCGCTTGGCCATCTAAACGCAAAAATTGGGCTTCTTCCAGGGTAACTGGCTGTGTAGAGTTTTTTAGCAGTTGCAGCTTTTCCCGCACTGCTGGCTGAGAATGGGGATGAACTAACTCTAATACCTGTTTACCGAGTAATTCTAGCGGTTGGGTAGCACCAAATAACTGCACGGCGGCGCTGTTGACAAAGACAAAATTACCTTGACTTTCAATAAAAATTGCTTCTGGGCAAAGTTCTACTAGCTGTTGGTAACTTTGCTGACTTTGTTGTAATGCGGCTTCGGCAATTTGGCGATCGCGCTGATTGCGTAGTGCCATCATCCCGTAAGCTAGGTCTATGGCTAGGGCTTCTAAAAGTTTCACCTCATCAGCATCAAAAGCATCTGGTTCAGTGGCGTAGATATTCAATGCACCCAAAACTTGCCCATCGGCTGTTAAAGGTAAAGCAATCGATGCAGCATAGCCTTGCTTAATCGCCTGACACCGCCAAATCTCATAATGAGGGTCAGTTAATATATTTTGAATAATACAGGTTTCTCCTGTGCGAATCGCTGTCCCGACTGGCCCCAAACCTGCGGGATTATCTGCCCAATTGAGGTTAAGCGATTGCAAATATCCATCTTCGTAACCAGCTTGGGCGACTGGACTAATGGTGCTTTGAACATCATGTTCTGCTAAACCTACCCAAGCTAAACGATAATTGCCAACTTCGACAATCATTTGGCAAATTCTTTGCAGCAAATCTAACTCGTCTTTGGCGCGTACCAATACCTGACTGCAATTAGTTAAAGCTTGCAGTGTGCGATTTACCCGGCGAATTTCGATTTCTGCTTGTTTGTATTCCGTAATATCTTGCATGATTGCCAACTGTACAGTTGTGCTATCTGCTTCATAGCGCAGAGGTACAGCGTGGGTTTCTAGCCAGCGTCGATGTCCTTTAGAACTGACAATTTCAAATTGCAGAGTTCCTTGATTACCCTGACAAATGCTGGCGTGGAATTGGCGGAATTGCTGCTGATATTCCGGGGAAATTAGCTCGTAAATTGATTTACCAATCACCGCCGCATTGTTATTGGCTTCTAACATCAAAAGACAAGCGGGGTTAATTTCCAACAACCTACCATCGGCAGCAATCACACTGATACATTCATGCTTACTATCAAACAGCGATCGCCAGCGATTTTCTGATGCAGTCACTTCCCGACTCTGGCATTTTGTCACGCGCCGCAACAGTTTGATCCGTTCTAAGCGATTAATAATCCGATTCAGCAGTTCTGGCCCCACAATCGGTTTACTCACAAAATCATCAGCACCAGCACTAAATACCTGATTGACAATATCGGCATCACTGTGAACTGTCAGGAATAAAATCGGCAACTCACTCCACTGGGCATCGTTCCGTACTACTTGGCAAAGTTCGATACCGTTGGTATGGGGCATTTCCACATCTAAAATCAGCATATCTGGGGCGACGGTTTCCAGGGTTGTCCAGAACTGTCGCGGATCTTGCAAACCTATGACTTTCAGCCCCCAAGGACTGAGTAAAGTTTCTAACAATGCCAAAATATGGGGATCATCGTCTACAGCTAAGATTTTGGCTTCCGCATGGGGCGCTTGTTGCAATACTTGGGTAACAGCTTCTAACACCTGCGCCGCCGGCATCGGCTTTTGCAAAAATCTATGTCCGCCGTTGCGCGCTATTTGCAAGCGGTTGCTAAAATCACTTTGCTCGGTAAAAACTAGCACAGGGATGGGTGGTTTATTTTGAGCAAGTTCGGTGAGTAGGCTGAAACTTTCTTGGGGATTGGGGGCAACACTGGGGTCAAGTAATACTACGCTGGGATGCTCCCTGTAGATGAGATGGCGAGCAGATTCAATGCTGTTAGCATCTGTAACTGTGACATTCCAGTTAGCCGACTCTACTTTTAATTGTTCGGCTAATTTACCATTAGCATCGACTAGCAAAACCAAGGGATTGTCATCATGATCGGGGACTGGAGATGCCGATTCTTGCTGTTTGCTGGCAATTTCTTGCCGCAATCGTTCCACCCAATTTTGTAATTTGCTATTTTCTGATTGTGTCAAAATTTTGTCAGATTTTAGCAATTGCTCAATTTTGCGCGCCAATTTGGAACCATGAGGTAAACCAAAAGTACCCAAAGAACCTGCTAAAGTATGGGCTTCTTGAGCAGCTTGCGATCGCAATTCGGGATTTAAGGTTTTTTGGCTAACAGCTGCTTGTTCTAGCACCTGTAATTGCTGATTAAATCGCCCTTGAAATTTTTGCCAAATACCTGCAACTGCTGCGAGTGTTTGTTGTTGTGATTGCTGATGTGAATTAGCAGATTTTTTCGCGTCTAATTCTGCTTTATTACTCTGTTCTTCTGGTATTTGGGGTTTAAGCCGATAGCCAATTCCATAAACTGTTTCAATTAAATCGCTTGCTGCCCCCACACTTCGTAGCTTCATCCGCAAGCCCTTAATATGGGTACGCACAGCTTCTTCACCAGGGGTATCTTCATAAGACCAAAGATGCTCTAAAATCATGCCGCAACTAAATACCCGGCGACTGTTACGCAAGAAAAGTTCTAATAGTGCATATTCCTTCGGGGTTAATGACAGCAAATCTTGGTTGTATCTAACTTCGCAGCTAATGGGATCGAGCTTTAAATTACCCCATTCCAATACAGGTTGTGACGTGGTTCCGCCTCGACGTAATAAAGCGCGTACCCGCGCCACTAATTCTTCTTGATCAAAAGGTTTAACAACATAATCATCTGCCCCTGCATCTAAGCCAATCGCTTTTTCATGGCTGCTATCACACCCTGTTAATAACAAAACGGGCATTTGTAAACCACGCGATCGGATATGACGACAAAGACTGATACCGTCCATTTTCGGCAGCATCACATCCAAAAGTACTAAATCATAATCATAAGTTTCAATTAAATCCCGCGCCGTATTTCCATCCTCAGCCACCTCAACAGCATAGTTTAGGCTAGCGAGAATTTCACTCAGCACATGTACAAGTAGCTCGTCGTCTTCTACAACTAAAATTTTCATATCAAAAGCTTTCTTGAGGTCGCTAATCTTGATATATAACCAGCAAAAAAGTTTAGTTTAAAATAAATATTTTAAGATTAATTATTTTTTAAGAATTTATTTGTCATCATTTAGCTTTATGCATATTAAGCGATAAATTGCTGAGTATTTAGTTGGAAGCAACAAATATCAACATTTTTTATCAGAAGTCGGCGGGGATTGGGGATTGGGGATTGGGGATTGGGGATTGGGGATTGGGCATTGGGCATTGGGCATTGGGGCATTGGGCATTGGTAACTCTTTGCTATGCCCTATAGGAGTATAGGAGTCCGATTTGATTATTGAAAAAATCTAAGTATGTGTAGTATGCGTAGTAGCGTGTCTAGACTAAAATAGAAAAAATTAACCGCAGATAAACGCAGATAAACAAGGCAGTGCGCCCTTGCGGTTTCCCGACTTGTACCCCTACGGGGAAGCAAGCTACGCGTAGCGTCTCCCCTTGGGATAAGCAACTGCCGTGCGGATAAAATTCATCTTTATTGCAACATTTAAGGCTAGACACGCCAGTAGTGGACTGACACGCCTAAAATAGTGTATAAAAAAACTCTTGTGGGATGGGTGTCTCACCCGTCCAGGGCGGACAAGATGTCCACCCCACAAGAAAAATTATTGCCACATTTTAGCTATGTCAGTCCAGTAGGGTGCGTTATCACGAAGTGTAACGCACCTTATTCTGGACTCTACCCAAAAACGATGATTGGGTAGTCGGAAATGATGATTGGGTAGTCGGAAATGATGATTGGGTAGTCGGAAACAATAATTGGGTAGTCGGAAATGATGATTGGGTAGTCGGAAACAATAATTGGGTACTTGGAAACGATGATTGGGTACTCGGAAACGATAATTGGGTACCCGGAAACGATGATTGGGTACCCGGAAAAGATGATTAGGTACTTGGAAACGATAATTGAGTACCCGGAAACGATAATTGGGTACTTGGAAACGATATTTAGGAACTCAAGATTATTGAAGAAGGCAGGAGGCAGAGGGCATTGGTGTCAACTTAACGTGAAACCCGCTTTGTTGCAAGGTTTCGCCCTCACCCCCAGCCCCTCTCCCACAGAGAGCTACGGTGTACACAGAAGTCTTGAAATCCTACCTGGAAGGGAGTTTTAAACTCAGATAAAAATCGCTCAAAACCTGTCATTGCGAGCGAAGCGAAGCAATCGCTTGGTGCTGGGATTGCTTCGTCGTTCCTCCTCTCTACGAGACGCTACGCGAACGCAATGACAATTTAAGGGGGTTGAAATCCCTGAAACGTATGTGGAGAGTACTTGTGTGTACACCGTAGCCCACAGAGAGAGGGGAGCAAGAAATTTAGTTCCCCTTCTCCTGCGGGAGAAGGGGTTAGGGGATGAGGGCGCGAGGTATTTGTACAACGCCCGCCCTATATCGCTTTTAGCTTAAGTTGACACCAATGGGCAGAGGGCAGCTATGCTGAAGGAACAAGTCAGAAGGGGATTCAGACCCCTCCTGCCCTCTGCCTTTCCTGATAAATCAAAGCTTTAACGCTTTAATTATGAGCTTTGTCCGTAATATTAGCGAATATGCATAGAATATCACTGTAGCCCATACTATAGTTTTCGTGGTTTCTGCTCAGGGCAATCAGGATGGGAGATGGCTAGAGTGGGAATACAAGTATCTATTACAGCTATTTTCAGGTAAATAGACCATTCTCTAGGGATTTAAGCCATGCTCAATCCCTAGAGATAGAAATTGCTGTAATTTTCATATCATCTTTGGCAGGAAATGCATATATGGCACGATTGAAACGTAGTTCCAAGGTGGTGGATAAAGCAGTGCGACGAATTTCGGGGATGCGGTCGATTAGTGAAACGCTGGATTTTGGTCAAGGATTGAGTTTGGCAGAGTATGGGAGGCGAATTCAAACCTTGCAAATGAAGTTATCTGACTACAACAAAATGCTTTCTAGTCTGGATGAAGCAATGGGGGAAATTGCATTACTAGAGGAAGATTTGAGTAATTACTCCGAAAAAATGTTGGTGACTGTAGGGACACGCTATGGCAAGCATAGCTTTCAATATATGCAAGCTGGAGGAAAACCGCGCCAGACTAAGAAGCGAACTGCGGCGAATGCGAAACCAACAACTACACTAACTAACACTGAAATATCACTAAAAGTAGAGCAAACTGATACAAATGGCAAAAGTACAGAGAAAACAACAAAGTAGATTTTGAATTGACTCTAATACAGTTCAGTGAGAAAAATTATTTTGTGGAAGTTGGGGAACAGAAAACAGAGTGGGGAGCTTTCAACTGAATTGTATTGGAATTTACCTGAAAAATAAAGTTTATTTTATAAGGCATTTGGTTACAAGAATGCTAAATTTATTGCTATTAGCAACAGATGCAAAGTAAGGCTTAGTAAACTAAGTTGCCAGTACCGCGTAACTGTCGCAAAGAATTAATGCAAAATGGACAGTCGCACTTAAATAATCTAATTGCAGCCTCACTTTCCTCATCGGTAAAGTTAAGTTCTGCAACTGTGCTATCAGATGGCTGTGCCGAGATTACTGTTGATTTGGGTGGTAGGGGTGCGTTGGGATTTCTCTCAGAATCTCGAATACAGACAAAATTCTTAAAGCCGTGGGGATTACTAATACAGGTACGACCATCAGTGGTGTGTAGTAATCGCTGGGTAAGGTTAACACTAGCATGGGCAGGATTAATCACACCCAGCGTAGACATCAACGAGGTAAAAATTGAGGAACTAGCAAATAAATTCAGTATGAGCTTTTTGTTCATGAGTTTATTGGATATAACTGAACATCTAGGTTATGCGATTGTCGCTTAAATATCAAGGGATTTTTGAGAATCATCCCACTGCAAATAATGTTGGCGACACATCAATATATTCTACAGGGCAAGGCACTGCCTTGCCCCTACAATCTGTCATATTCTTTTTTTATTCGTATCAGTAATTTGATTATCTTTTTAACAGCAATTTTCTAGTTTATTCCGTTCAGCCAAAGTAAATTTAAGCGTAAGCTTTGTTTGCTCACCCAGAAGATTAACTGCTGAAAAATAAGTTTTACCATGCCCCTTCGGGGCGGGAACAGGGTTGGGGCAACAGGGAACAGGGGGAAAAGGTAGCCCCCATTGGTGTCAACTTAACGTGAAACCCGCTTTGTAGCTAGGTTTTCGCCCTCACCCCCAACCCCTCTCCCGCCGGGAGAGGGGAGCAAGAGATTTAATTCCCCTTCTCCTGGGGGAGAAGGGGTTAGGGGATGAGGGCGCGAGGTATTTAGTCAAAAGTCCAAAGTCCAATTTTTGACACTTGACCCTTGACTCTTGACTTTTTAAGCAAAAAACTCAGTTAACCCAAAATACTTTGTAATAGTAACCAAACATTTAGCCCAACAATAATCATAGCAACTCCCCACGCCAAAGATTTCAGCCATAAAGGATTGACAAATTCACCCATTAAGTGACGATTACTGGTAAACATCACTAAAGGAATCACAGCAAAAGGTAGCTGTAAACTGAGAATAACTTGGCTCAAAATAATGAGGCGGCTTGTACTATGTTCTCCAAAGATAATTATTGTTATCAACGCGGGAATAATTGCTAGCAGCCGAGTAATTAAACGCCGTAACCATGATGGAAAGCGAAATTGTAAAAAGCCTTCCATGACTATTTGTCCAGCCAGGGTAGCAGTCAATGTTGAACTTTGACCGGAAGCCAGTAAAGCAATCCCAAAAATGGCACTAGCAGCACTCACTCCTAATAAAGGCGATAGCAGTTTGTAAGCATCTTGAATTTCTGCCACATTGTGATTACCAGAAAAATGAAATGTGGCAGCAGATACAATTAAAATTGCCGAGTTAATAAATAGTGCCAAAGATAGAGCAAAAGTAGAATCCATTGTGCCAAACTTAATAGCTTCCCATCTTTTTTCCGTATTAGGTTGCCAATCACGAGTTTGCACAATCGAAGAGTGTAAATATAAGTTATGAGGCATCACTGTCGCCCCTAAAATGCCAATGGCAATGTAGAGCATTTCTGAGTTTTGGACAATTTCTTTCTTTGGTAGATACCCCAACAAAATACCCTTGATATCAGGGTGAGAAAATAGAATTTCTGCTGTGAAACAAAAGCCTACTGTTGCTACCAGCATGATTACCAAAGCTTCTGTATAACGAAAGCCTTTATGCTGCAAGAATAGTAAAACTAGGACATCTAGGGCAGTGATGCACACACCCCATACCAAGGGAATACCGAATAACAATTGTAGCGCGATCGCACTTCCCAACAGTTCCGCTAAGTCACAAGCTGCGATCGCAATCTCACACAATACCCATAAACAAAAGCTGACTTTGGGACTGAAATAGTCTCGACAAGCCTGTGCTAAATCTCTCCCCGTAGCCACACCCAAACGCACACATAGCGATTGCAATAATATTGCCATCAAGTTAGACAGCAAAATCACCGTCAACAAGCTATACCCAAACTTCGCACCCCCAGCAATATCTGTAGCCCAATTTCCCGGATCGATATATCCCACTGATACCAAATATCCCGGCCCTGCATAAGCCAGCATTTTGCGCCAAAAGCCATTGCTATTAGGAACTTTGATGCTACGGTGAACCTCTGGAAGGCTGGGTTTGTTTTTTGGGAAAGTCATCTATTAATCTACGTAAATAGTTTTCATATTCTTTTCATAATTGTAGGAAATCTGGTTGAAATATCAATCTATAAAGAGTGGTAAAGCTAGATTGAAAATGGGGATGGGGCATGGGGCATGGGGCATGGGGCATTGGGCATGGGGCATTGGGCATGATGTTTGATTGTGCCAAAATCTGATAATAAGGCTGACTTTTATAGCTGCGATCGCACTCTTGCTATTACGAATAAATACTTATAATAATAATAAGGTTTGTATAATTTTACGTATTTTAAGCCTTGCTATAGATAAAATTTACAGATGAGTATGAACAGATTGGAATCGCTTAGAGCAAACCTTTTTAAGCGCATTTAAATTACGAATTACGAATTACGAATTATCATTATGCCTGATTCATCGTTTGTAGGTTCGAGCCAGAAGAATGCGGCGACCAAGCGGGATGTAAAGCAGGTTCCGTTTGTTGAACTATATAATCACCGATTGCAAGGAGTCGTTTCTAGCGGTTCTGATATTGAACGAGTTTATGTGTCTTTTTTTGAAGCCGGAACCCTAGATTTCTATTGCAGTACAAATAACAATCGTCCTTGTGGAGGTTTGGGAGGCTATCCCTGTAAGCATTTGCAATCTGTGATGAAAGAAGCGATCGCAGCTTACGGTATTGACCAAGTAATTAATTATCTTAAGGTTCCCGGCGACCTCAATCAAATTACCTCCCCCCAGGATATTCTCAACCGTCGCGGTACAGTCAAAAAAGAACCAGCCAGCGAAGTCTTCAGCCGCTTTTTAAACTACCTCCGCTACCTCGAACTACCAACCGCCAACTCTCCCCTCCCCGAAATGAGTTGGTTTGTTTAACTATAGGGCATGGGGCATAGGGCATGGGGCATAGGGCATAGGGCATAGGGCATAGGGCATTAATAATATCTCCTTGTCCCCCCTCATCTCCCTCATCTCCCTCATCTCCCTCATCTCCCTCATCTCCCTCATCTCCCTCATCTCCCTCATCTCCCTCATCTCCCTCATCTCCCTCATCTCCCTCATCCTCCCAGTCCCCAATCCCCAATCCCCAACCCCCATTCCCCATTCCCCATTCCCCATTCCCCATTCTCCATTCCCCATTCCCCATTCCCCATTCCCCATTCCCCATTCCCCATTCCCCAACACATGGCTTTCCCCGGCGCATTGCATCAAATCAGCGACAGCAATCAAGCAATATTCGAGTTGATTGCAAGTTTAGATGAGTGTTTTATTACTGGTTTTGCGAATTTAGATGAGCAACATTTACAAACTTTACAGGCTTTGGGGCGTGTATTTACTGGCACACCTCTACAGCAATCTTTAGTTGATGCGACTGCAGCAATTACCACAAATGAGTTTGTAGATAAGCATTTTGCAGTTTTGGCTACTGTGCGGGCTGCAATTCAAGGAGCTATATTTGATACCTTATTATCTCAGGCGCGGAGTTTGTTAGGACGCAAAGAAACGGCTGAGATAGAGTTGGACTATGAAACTGACGAACCGCCAAATAACCTCAAAGTGCTGCTAGCAAGTGTGCGTCACTGGTTAATGGAAATTGCTTTGGTAGGTTATGCACGTTTGGATATCGCAACTTTGGTTCCATTTTTAGGGACACTTGAACAAATCCAAGCGGAACCTTTATTAGTCAGACAAGCTGCTTTACTGACTGGCTATTTTAATGAATTGATGGGAAATCTTCCCGTGGCTGATAGCGCCACAATTCCCCGATATCGCTGGGTTGATTTGTGGACACAGGCGATGTTAGGAACTGTGCGCCCAGCAATTTTACCGAAATCACAGTTAATATCGGGTAATTTAGAAATTTTAGGTTTAGATTTACGCCAACACGCCAACTTAGTTAGCTTTACAGCCTATGGTTTGCTAGATGCGAATCATCAAACTCAGTTGGTGCGAGTTAGCCAGTCAGCTTACAAGGTAGATGCAATTAATAATGAGCAAATTTGGTTGCTATTTCCCAATGCGGCTGTGTTATTAGATGCTTTTGCACAAAACCGGGTATTGCAGATTCAAGATGTACCCTTGCTACCTACCGGAGATTTATTGTGGCAAGGTCAAGGCGAACTTGGTCAAAATTATAACTTGATGAAGCGGGCGGCGGAATTTTTTGCTGAGAATACAAGTAATAGCTGGATTTATTCTACAGTGGCCGCGTGCGATCGCCATCCCATCCAAATTGCGGAACCGATATATCTCAGTAATTATCAAGTCGTGAAAAATGACGAGAATATTGTTTTAAGTTGGGGTGATGCGGGTGAACTTAGCATTGCTAGTGAACGTCTCAGCAGTTTATCAGAATTAAATTTAGACATAATTGCCAAATCTCAGCAAATCTTCGGCTTATTACGCTTCGATGCGGGTAAATGGTCAATCCAACCTTTAGCAGTAGCAGTGAAAAACAAAATCACATCTACCGGACAAACCGCAGCGTCTGTCATTGCGAAAAAAGATTCCATTAAAAATAGCGTCGTGGGAATCTTACAAGAACGTTCTAGCCGACTACTGCGTAAGAGTTGAGGAAAAAACATGGATACAGAAAAAATTGCTCAACGCCGTCAAGTTGTATACTGGCGCTTGCTAACCAGTATGTTTGGCTTCAGCGAACAGGGTGCAAATTTTGAACAAATGGCGACAGAAGCTGTCAGCGAGTTAAATTTACCTCAATTAATCCTCGACCCTAATATTAGTATTGAAAACTTACTCCACCGCTACCCAGAATTAGCAGCTGATTTTAATAATCCCATTATTCCCCAAGACGACACAACACCGGAAGCTGAAACCGCTACCCTACGCCGAGGATTAGTTTTCTCTAAATTACTCCTAAATGCTTTCGGCCCCAACACCCAAACCGGAGTTGTCACCGCGCAACAATACGCGCAATGGTTAAAAGATGTAGGATTTTTAGAAAAAGCTTTGGGATGTCCCCCAGGAAGTTTACGCGGACAAGGGCCAGGAATTGGGAAAAACCCCGGACAGCAAAATCAAGGACAAGGTAGCAGTCAAAGTGGCGGTATGGGTGCGGGTTTGGGTGCTGGTGGCGGTTTCACCGTTACCGAAGAACAACTGCGCGCCACCCTAAAAGCTTTGGAAGGCGAATTAATTCACCGCATGGCTTTACATGAAGTCCTGAAAGATGACAGGTTAGCCAGTCAACTTACACCATCAATGGCTTTGGTGGAACAGCTATTAAGAGAAAAGGCGAATTTATCAGGAAATGCGCTGAAAAATGCTAAACGATTAATTCAGGAATATGTAGACGAACTCGCGCAAGTACTGCGTTTACAAGTCGCGCAAGCTGTCGCTGGAAAAATTGATTATTCCGTTCCGCCAAAACGGATATTTCGCAACTTAGATTTAAAGCGGACAATTTGGAAGAATTTAACTAATTGGAATCCCGAAGAACAGAGGTTATTTGTTGATAGATTGTATTACCACCATACAGCCAAGAAAAAAACACCAACTCGCATGATTGTAGTTGTTGACCAATCAGGTTCAATGGTGGATGCGATGGTGCAATGTACAATTCTCGCGTCAATTTTTGCCGGACTTCCGAATGTGGATGTGCATTTATTGGCTTTTGATACGCGAGTCATTGATTTAACAGCTTGGGTACATGACCCCTTTGAGGTTTTGTTGCGGACTCAATTAGGTGGAGGGACGCATATTCATGCGGCGTTAGTGGAAGCTGCACAAAAGATTTTAGAACCAAATAATACGGTGATGGTGTTAATTTCGGATTTTTATGAAGGTGGTAGCGACCAAGTTTTATTTGACTATATTAAATCGTTGAAGGAGTCGGGATTGCATTTTATTCCTGTGGGTGCGGTGACGAGTTCGGGATATTTTAGTGTGAATCAATGGTTTAGGGATAAATTGAAGGAGTTGGGTATGCCGATTTTGACGGGGAGTCCGAAAAAATTAATTCAGGAGTTAAAGAAAGTAATTGTTAATTAACCTCTTACCTCTGTGCACTCTGCGCCTCTGCGGTTAGAAAAAAATTTTTTGAACCACAGAGACGCAGAGAACGCAGAGAAAAACTATAGATAATACTTTAGGAGATAAAAATGGCAAGGGTTAAGAGTAATAATACAAATGGCGCTAGCAAAGAGGTAATGTTAAGACAGCCAGCAGAAATGAAATATGCAGAAGAATTAGAATATTTAGCCTCAATTGATAAAGGTACAAAACCCTTTTCTTGGCGACTATCGCCGCAAATGGTACGCACCTTTGTATTAGGAAGTACCCCATCGCAAAAGTTAGATAGACAAATTGAGCAGAAATGGTACGGAGATAGTGCGATCGCAGAACGTGCTATTGTCACTTTAGCTTCTGACCGTGGTTTACTGTTAATTGGTGACCCCGGTACAGGTAAAAGCTGGTTAGCAGAATTACTAGCGGCGGCGATTTCTGGGAATTCCACCTATGTAGTTCAGGGAACTGCGGGAACTACAGAAGACCAAATTAAGTATTCTTGGAACGTGGCGATGGTAATTGCGGCTGGTCAATCCCGCGATTCTTTGATACCTTCACCAATTATGACCGCCATGCATAGCGGTGCAATGGGCAGATTTGAGGAATTGACACGCTGTACTTCCGATGTCCAAGATGCACTGATATCTATACTGAGTGAAAAGTATATTTCTATCCCAGAATTAAAGACAGATAACGTCGCTTTTGCACAACCAGGATTTAATGTCATCGCCACAGCCAACAGCCGTGACAGGGGTGTCAATGAACTTTCTTCAGCCTTAAAACGGCGGTTTAATTTCGTACATATGCCGGTGGTGACGAATAAGAAACAGGAAAAAGAAATTATCCTGTTCCGCACCAAAGAATTAATGAACCGTCACGGCTTTGAAGTCGATGTTCCGCCAACCTTATTAGATGTATTATTGCAGACCTTTGCCGACTTGCGCGAAACCAGCGCCGCCGCTAGTTCCGATGACCAGCGTTTAGAATCGGCGCTTTCTACAGCCGAACAAATCGGTGTATTAGAAGATGCGATTTTACATAGTCGGTATTTTGGCGCGACTAATTTAGAAGCGGGTGCATTAGCCAAGTCATTAGTCGGTACTTTAGTACGTCGTCAACCAGAAGATATTTCTGTAATGAATCAATTTTGGCACGCCGTTGTGGAGAAGCGCAGTCAAGAACAAAAAGGTGAATGGGAAGCTTTTCTCGAAGGTGGAAAACAAGCGATGGGTTTATTTTAAGCAATAAATCTCTAACAGAGGTGCGCGTTAAGATGAGTGAATATCTCAAAGAACTGAATATTTACAGCTAAAGGAGAACACTATGACTATTGCCGCTTCCGATACACCTTTGGCAAAATCATTACCTACAAACATTACCATACTTCAAGGCATTAACTGGGATACATATCAGAATTTAGTGCGAGATTTGGAGTCACAACCAGGAACGCGACTAACTTATGATGATGGCACGTTGGAGATTATGATGCCGCTACCACCACACGAAACTTTTAAGAAATTACTTGGTCGTTTTGTTGAAGTTACTACAGAAGAATTAGGAATTGAAATTCGTAGTTTAGGTTCTACAACTTGGACAAGAGAAGATTTACGCAAGGGTTTAGAACCAGATGAATGTTATTACATTCAAAATGAGTTAGCTGTGCGTGGTAAAGATGTAATTGATTTGACAATTGACCCACCCCCAGATTTGGCAATTGAGGTTGATAGTACCAGTAGTTCAATGAATCGTATGGGGATTTATGCGGCGTTGGGTGTGCCGGAAGTATGGCGTTTTGATCGTGATATTTTGACAATTTTGAGTTTAGTTAATAATGACTATCAACCCTGTGAAATGTCGTTAGTGTTACCGATGTTTAATGCTGCTGTGTTGATGAAGTTTTTGGAATTAAGTTTAACGATGGGTGAAACAAGTTTAATTCGTCATGTGCGGCAATGGGTAAGAGAAAATTTAGCTCAATCGTCATAGAAAATCAGGTATAAATTGGTAGAAACGATGCGGATGCCTTCTCAATCAAACTCTACAGGCCATAAATCTGAAACTGCTACTTCCCAACCTGGAAGCAGTTCGGGAACCGTTAGTACATCGCCATTGTGCAGTACTATTACCTCTTTTCCCACATTGTAAACTTCCACAATTTGCTCATCGGGATTCAGCAAAATTCCGACTTTAGTTCCCAAACTCAGAAATTCTTGAATCTTCCCTCTGATATCCTCTAAATTATCGCTGGGAGACTTAACTTTAACAATTAAATCAGGAGCCAATTGAGCAAAAGATTTGGGACTGCGACGCAAACGTTCGGCTAAAACAAATGAAGCATCTGGTGCGCGCACATCTGAGTTTGGCAATCTAAAACCAGCGCTAGAAGCTGTTATTCTGCCTAGCTTACGCGGTTTCACCCAGTTGTATAAATAGGACACGATTGTAGCAGCAACTTCATCTGATTCGTATCCTGATGGACTCATGACAATAACATTACCTTTAACTAATTCCATGCGATAGTCGGGGTACTGTTGCTGCATTTTCTCTAAATCTTCAACTGTCAGTGACATAAAGCCTCCGATTCTGACATGGGTTGTATTTATATTATGGAGAATCAATAACACGCCTACCCACAAAAGACAAATGACAAACCCCACAAGTTAACTTTATTTATTTACGCATTATCTAAAATTCCCCAAAAAATAGCACATTAAAACCCTAAATATAATTTGAATCTCTTAATTACGAATTACGAACTACGAATTACGAATTAATTATGGTTACTCTCCCAACTGCATTCAACGCACTCCAAGAACAACTCCTCAACGCGGCGGAAAAATTCGCTACCGATGCTCAACCTTTAAGCGAAATGCTAACGGCTTTAATCCAAGACGTAGAAAAAGCCAGCAGCGAACCCCTAGAAATATTCCCCGTATGTCATCACTCCCCATCCTCCGCCTTACAGATGGTGCGACGGTTACGGGAAAAACCACCGAAAGTCATTTACTTGGAACTGTGCGAAGACTTACAAAACACCGTGGAAAATCTCCGCGATTGTAAATTACCCGTTGCTTTACAAGCCTTCGCTGCTGAATCTGAGCATTTTTCGCCGACAATCATGCCGTTGAGTGTGGTTGCACCGATTACCGAAGCTTCCGCAGAATATCAAGCGATCGCATTTGCTCTCCAACATCCCGAAACTCAGCTAGTATTTGTAGATAGGGCGGTGGATTTTGTCTTTCAATGGGAACCCCCTGATACTAAAGTTGCTGAAGAATCGGAAGAACCTCCCAGCGATGAAGCCAAAATGCATGGTTCAGCAGTTGGTGTAGAAGTAGGTAGTCTCGTCCCCACTTTCGACCAATTTTTAAGTTTTTTACTGCGAAACTCCAATACCCGCCACTTTTCGGAATGGTGGGATGAATATGTAGAAACAGCAATTATTGGCGCAGACTACCAAACCTACCGCCAAGTCATGTTTCTCATCGGTAGCTTAATGCGCCGTTTAGGAACCCGCAACAAAGATATCGAAATCGACCGTCAGCGCGAACGCTATATGTGGACTTCCATGAAAAAACACATGGCGGCACATAATATTGCACCATCGGAAGCTATCTATATATGTGGTGCAGCGCACTCCGCTAGCGATGTGGCAGAATATAGCGTGACTAATAATCATCTCTGGGAAATTCCAGAACGCACCCAAACCAAATGGTTATATGGTTTAATTCCTTCTAGTTTTGCGGCTATTGAATACCAATTTCATCACCCAGCAGGTACGGTATCCCTAGCAGAAGCAACTTGGAAAAAGAATCTCAAGGTTACGGGATTAAAGGGATTTTCGCTGAATAAAGAAGAAAAAGCAGCTAAAACAAAGCCAGTTCCTGTTACAGCGACAAATTCCAACCTCACCGCCTTTTTAACTCGTCCCCCAGAATTAGCCAAAGCCGATACCGAACAATTATTACAATGGTGTGCTGATATTGTTGGATTAGCGCGAAAAAATGCCTATTTAGCCAGTACCGCCGATTCTATCGCCATCTATCAAACCTCAATGCTGTTAGCTGGGATGCGAAATCGAATGCATCCCACACCCTACGATTTTCAAGACGCAGCTATTACCTGCTTAGAAAAAGACCGTACTCCCAAAAAACGCAATATTTACCAACTTTGCCAAATTTTACTCGGAGGCGATCGCATTGGTACGGTTGGTTACGCTTCTTTACCTCCCCTAGCGCAAGATGTGTATGACAGACTTCAACCTTTAGGAGTCAACTTACTTGCACAAACCAACCAACGCGCCTTAATGGATTTCAAACAACAGCCGGAACTTCTACCATGTTCCGATGTGCTGTGGCGATTGTACTATTTATCCGGTGATACGATTGTCAAGCCAATTATAGGCGATCGCAGTCTTGGTTCCAAACCAATTCAAGAATCTTGGGAAATTCGCATCGGTAAATACCAACGCCATCTCATTATGCTTGGTTATGAAGGAGTTAGCATCGAGCAAGTTTTAGAACAGCGCCTTAAACAAACAGCTTTCTCTCCCCAAGCCAAAACCAGCGAGGTTCTCAAAGCCACAGAAGATAGCATTTTATACGCGCGGAGTTTGCGACTTACCCAAGAACTCGGAGAACACGCGATTTCTCTCCTCAAACAAGAAACAGGTGTCAGCGATGCACCGCAAGTATTTGAACGAGTCCGCAGGTTAGTACACTATTACCGCGCCACACCCACAGGCTTACCACAATGGATAGAGCGTTTTGTTACCACAGGTTACGGACATTACGCCACCTTACTACCCCAAGCCTTTGCAGATAGGGGAACCACCCCCGAACAAATCGCCGGGATGTTGAATTTTATTTTCACCTTGGAAAGTTTGGCGCTATCTCTTGGTTGTAACCGCAGTCAATTATTAATCGGTGTTAAACAATCTAGCCAAGGTTTAGATGACCCCGCCAAAATTGGTTTATTGTGGACAACGGAATGGTTACTCACATTAAGAAAACTAGAAGAAATTCGGGAATTCTTCAATGATGTGATTAACAACGAAATGTTAATTAAATCTTTCCCTGAATACTTAAATGGATTTATCTTATCTCTGACATTTGCACCCAGAATTAGTAAATTCGTTGTCGAACTTTTGAGTAAATTATTTGCCACAGTTCCCGATAAAATTTTATTACCTTGGCTACCAGGGTTAATTCTCAAGCTGCGACCCCATGCCCAAATTCTCCAAGCATTAATTAAAGAAGCCTCAAATAATTTCCCCAAAAACTTATCTGGCTTCAATCACTGGGTTCCCGCCTGGTCGAAACCGCAACTTGAAATTAAAGAACAAGTCAATCGAGTTGAGGCTGCACCAACACTCAGCGAAAATGAGTTAAAAATCCGAGAATTTCTGTTTAATTATCCAGCCACAACCAATGCGCTAGCCAAACTACTTGGTATTGAAAATTTAACTTGGCAAGAAAATTTAGAAACACATCAAGCACACCAAGAAAGTTTATCTGAAACCGAACTCAAAACCCAAGAATTAATTAAGAATTATCCAGCAACATTAAATTATTTTGCTGGACTACTTAATTCAAGCTTTAGTCATGCAAACTAGTAAAACAAGGCAAAAGTAAAAAGTAAAAAGAAAGAATAGTTATAGCACAAGCCTTTTAGCAATTACAGATGGTCTGTTTCTCTTACAAAGTTTGGCGGGACGGAAACCGACACCGCCAACTTTGCGCTATTTACGCCGATTTGTACTATTTTTTGAAATATACATTACAAATTCCTCGGGCACAACAAGGTTATACCAATTTGAAAAAAGAAGGCGACAGATAGTAGGGGCAAGGCATTGCCTTGCCCTCTAGAATATATTGATGTGTCGCAAACATTATTTGCATTGGTATTAGGTTGATGTAAGGAAACCCAACATCCAAAAACACGTCACACAAAAACGTCCCTTTGCAATTCGGCTAGGGACGGTACATTTAACAGTTATCAAATTCACTATTAACTTACAGCACTTTTGAAGTAAGTGAGGTACATCATGAGTAATGAGTAGGAAATTTACTTATTATTCACTACTTATTACTCATTACTTTTTTCAATTAGTTGCTGTACCTCATAAACATCGAATCTGCTGTATTTAATGGCTACAGCTAGCTTCGTTTTGATGATGACCTTTACAACCACCTTCGTGATGGTGGTCATGATTTCCACCCACGCACCCTTGTAAATCTTTACCCATCAGATTTTCAGCCATTGCGCGGAAGGATTCATCGACTGGCTGTAAACCAATCCAAGCGTCTATTTTATCTACTTCAAATCCTACCTCTCGGCGATCGCCTACTTCTAGTAACGGACGGCGAATTAATAGCGGATCTTGCAGCATCAAGGATAAAGCGGTGTTTGCATCCAGCTTTTCGGGAACCACCTCTCCAGATTTTACCCTGGGCGAACTGCGATTAAACCATTCCGCTACGGGGCGATCGCCAAAAAATGAACGTAATCTTTCGGCTGTCCAAGGTTCTGTTAATAAGCTTTGTGGTACAACTTCATGGCCTGCGGCTGTCAGCAAAACTTTTTGCCGAGTACCACCTTTACAGCCTGGTTTTTCATAAAAAATTACTTTAGCCATTGAATCATCTCCTGGTTATATCTGTGATGAGATTAGTCATTTTAAACTCAGATTTACGCAGAGTTTTGTGAGTTCAATTGCGGAGTAAATTCTAAAACTTTTTAGCAATATGAGTCACTGGATCAAACTCAAATCTTTCTTTGGAATCGGTTTCGCCATAGACGTTAAAAGTCACAGTTGGTTCATCACCTACTGCTTCCACACAATGAATTGCATCAGGAGTAAAACTAATAATATCTCCTGGTAATAGATTAACTTCTGTCGTAGCCTCTAATTTATGTTCAGCATCGGGGTTAGGATTTCGCCGCCAGATTGTATTCTTTTCTTCACCTTTTAAGATAGCAACAATTCCCCAGGTTCCATGATTATGAATTGTGGATAATGTCCCTGGTGCAAATGTGACTGTTTGCACTGTTAAAGGAAAGCCCAATTCATCATACATAAGTAAAACAGAGGTTCCTGTTTTCACTTCAGGTTCTAAATATTGGCTACGTACCCAGTAGGAATTCACAATCAAGCGTCTAACCAGCATTCTTAATTCTGGTAGCCGGCTTGATTCATCTTCCACATCATTAAGAACATCTTCTACCTCAGTTAAAAACCGATAAAGACGATAATTCTCACGTAGAAAATCCCATGCTCTCGCAGATTTACACAGTTGTAACTTGCCATCCCCAGTTACAAGAAAATCCCTACCTTGCATAAATTTTAAACCGTCAATCGAAATGAATTTTGCGGGATTACGGGAGCAGGAAGATTAATAGGAGTAAGAGTTGGAAGAGATGGATTAGTAATTAGAGGCGGCGGAATCAAGCTAGGTGTCCGAATGGCAGATAAGGAAGTGAAGTTATTAGATAAATAATTATTCATTGGAGTGACCAAATAATTACTAATTCGTAATTCGTAATTCGTAATTTTTATTGCAATGTATAGAAGTGACAAAATTTGATGTGGATTTTTGAGACAATATCCACAATTAGGTCAAGATACAGTTTTGACTCTTAATCCTGGACAGCCTTCACAAAAGAATGTCCAAGTTAAATCTTAATTACGAATTACGAACTACAAACTACGAACTTTAATCGTCTTCTTCTGGTGGACGGGTGAGAATATCTAGGAGAATTCCTGAGCCAAAATCGTTTTTGTTGTCTATCTCCTTAACTCTGGTGCTGATGATTTTAGCCTGCTCGATATCTCCGAGTTTGGCTAATACTAATCCGGAAGCAGCATAAGCATTCAAATATAGCCTGATTTGCGGGTCTTCTTTCCGACTAACTAAAATCGGTTGGAGTTGTTCCCAGTCATCAGGAAATTTTTCTGCTTCTTCAATTTTATCTAATAATTGCCTTGTTGTTTGCAGCGCTAATAAATAATTATTTTTGTAATAAAAGTACCTATATGCTGCTACTAAAACATCTGTATTTTCGCCAGTTTTAGCAACAGCTTGTTGCATATATTTCTCAGATTCAGATGTGTTTTCCCAAGTCTGTGCAGCTAATATTAGTAACTCTTTGACATCCTCTGGAACTTGAAACCATGAGAATTTATTAGTATCAACTTGCATAATTATCTCCTTTAGGGATTGGGTACTGGGTACTGGGGATTGGGGATTGGGCAATTCAATTTTGGATTGAGTTTAAATCTAAAATCCAAAATCTAAAATCCAAAATCTAAAATTCCTAGTACCCAGTCCCCAGTCTCTAATACCCAGTCCCTTAGAATAAAGTGAGAATGTACACTAAAGTGAAGAGAATAATCCAAATGATGTCTACGAAGTGCCAGTAAATTTCTGCCATTTCAATGCCAGTATGTTTGGTAGCAGAATAATGACCTTCGCGGCGCGATCGCCACAACACACCTAAGATTAATAACAGTCCCACAAATACGTGTAAACCGTGGAAACCTGTCATTAAATAAAAGCAGTTGGCGAAGATGTTGGTAGTTAGGCCGTATCCTAATGTGGCGTACTCGTAAACCTGCCCAGCTAAGAAAATTGCGCCCATGATTGCGGTGAGGATGTACCAAAACCGCATTCCGTTGACGCTATTCTTTTTAATCGCTACATCACCCAGGTGAATCACGAAACTGCTAGACACCAGAATGATGGTATTCATAGCAGGTAAAAATAACTCTACTTCTGTACCTTCGGGAGGCCAAACTGCTGCGCCACCTCTCAAGTACAAGTAAGTAGCAAAAAATCCCCCAAACATTAGGGATTCGGAAACTAGAAAAGTCAACAATCCCCAAACTCGTAAATCTGGATGATGTTCTTGGTGATGTTCGCTCGTTGTTGCGATGGTCATATTATTTATGTAGTGGTCATGAATTGCATACAAACAAGGAACTCAATACTTGTCGGTTAAAGGGAAAAAGGGGAATGGGAAAAGGGAAAGAAAAAACCTTTAACCCTTAACCCTTAACCTTTTCCCCAAAACCCATTTTGAGTTCAAAACGCTATCCCTTGTAGTATTGAGAAGGGGCTAGTAACGCTACGCGGAATTCAAAATTCCAGCAGGAATCAGGCGTAAGCGTTTCTTTGAGGTAGTTTTCACGTATTTAAACCACATTCAGGGCACAGCATTGCTCAACTGTGTCAACTTGCAGCTAAAAGCTATATACGGCGGGTGTTGTACAAATCCCTCGCGCCCTCATCCCCTAACCCCTTCTCCCTCAGGGAGAAGGGGAATTGAATCTCTTGCTCCCCTCTCCTGGTGGGAGAGGGGCTGGGGGTGAGGGCGAAACCTTTGCACAAAGCGGGTTTGGTGTTAAGTTGACCAATGAGCAATACTATGCGCCTACAGCGTGCATGGTCTATTTACAGATAGATGCTATGAACATCAAAATTTCTCCTCCTAGTCCCTAGTCCCTAATCCCTAGTCCCTAGTCCCTAGTCCCTAATCCCTAGTCCCTAGTCCCTAATCCCTAAGCGCTAACTTCTGAGGTAGCGACTGGCACACTATCGCTATGACCGTAGTCGTAAGGGCCGTGGGTAACAACGGGCAATACTTCCCAGTTTTCAATGGCTGGTGGTGAGCTGGTTGTCCATTCTAAGGTCAAAGCTTCCCAAGGGTTATCACCTGCCAAAGGCCCTTTCATCCAGCTTTGGATGATGTTGATGGTGAAGGGAATCACGGAAATTCCTAAGATGATGGAACCAACGGTACAAATCTGATTAAGATCAATAAACTGGGGATCGTACATTGCCACTCTACGAGGCATTCCCTGCAAACCTAACTCGTGCATCGGTAAGAATGTGAGGTTAGTACCGATGAAGGTGAGGCCAAAGTGAATGCGTCCCCAAACTTCATTGAGTTTCCGTCCGGTCATTTTGGGGAACCAGTGATAAATCCCGGCGTAAATCCCAAATACAGAACCGCCAAATAGGACATAGTGGAAGTGTCCCACTACATAATATGTGTCGTGGACATGAACATCAAAGGGGGCTGTTCCCATTGTCACGCCGCTTAAACCGCCCATGACAAACATGGACAATAAGCCGATCGCAAACAGCATGGCACTGGTAAAGCGAATCTTACCGCGCCACAAGGTAGCTACCCAACCGAAAATCTTTACGCCAGTAGGAACGGCAACGAGTAGGGTAGAGATGGTGAAAAACATCCGCATCCAGCCGGGTGTACCACTGGTAAACATGTGGTGTACCCAAACGAATAAACCGACAACGCAGATTGCCAAGCTAGAATAAGCGATCGCTTTATATCCGAAAATTGGTTTGCGGGCGTGAACGGGAATCACTTCGGACATAATACCGAAGATAGGCAGAATCATTAGATATACTGCCGGGTGAGAATAGAACCAGAACAGATGTTGATAAAGGACAACATTACCGCCTGCATCTGGTTTAAAGAAGGAAGTACCAAAGTTGAGGTCAAACAATAACAGCACTAAACCAGCTGCTAACACAGGTGTAGATACAAGTGCTAGTACGGAAGTAGCTAAAATTGCCCAGCAGAACAAAGGTAGTTGATCCCATTTCATGCTGGGAACCTTCATCATCAAAATGGTAATGACAAAGTTCAATGAACCCAAAATTGAGGAAGTTCCCACCAACACAATCGCCAAAATCCACAGACTTTGAGCGATGGGTGCTGTAACTAAACTTAAGGGTGGGTAAGCTGTCCAACCAGATTGCGAACCGCCAAAGATAAAACTAACTAGCAGTAATAAACCTGCTGGGGGGTTTAACCAAAAGGCGATCGCATTCAGTTTGGGGAAAGCCATATCTCTAGCACCAATCATCAACGGTACTAGGAAGTTACCAAATCCCCCAATGGCGCTAGGAACGATCCACAAGAAAATCATGATCGTTCCGTGATTTGTCATGAAAGCGTTGTACAGATTGGGGTCGAGCAAATCTGCTTCTGGTGTTGCTAACTCCACACGGATAGCCATCGCCATCAAGCCACCGATGAGATAGAACACAAACGCCGTCACTAGGTATTGAATCCCAATTACCTTGTGATCGACGTTAAATGTGAAGTAGTCCCGCAATTTCCACGCTTTGGGGTGAGAAGTATGAGCAACCGCCAGAGTTTGCGACTGATTCTTATCTGGTGGCGTATTCTGAGGAGATTTTACTTTTGTCATTTGTGGTTTGTCCTCTCTTACAAAGTTCTGATCGCCGGTAGCCGGCGCTCCGACTTTGCGCTTTGTCCTTTGTCATTTGTGGTTTGTCATTTGTGGTTTGTCCTCTCTTACAAAGTTCTGATCGCCGGTAGCCGGCGCTCCGACTTTGCGCTTTGTCCTTTGTCCTTTGTGGTTTGTCTTTGATCCAATGACCAATAACCAATGACTAGTGACTAATGACCAATAACCAATGACTAATGACTAATGACCATTGACTCTAGAGTTGCTGCATTCACTCCCAAATCTTTGACGTGGGGGGCGAGAAACTCTGATGGGGATAAATCGGCTGGATTCACTGCAATTGCTTGATGCAAATCTTGCTTTTGAGCAACTTGGCTTTCTGTTAGCCAGCTTTCATACTCTTCGGGTGTGTGGACAATGACTTGCGATCGCATTGAGCCGTGATAACCACCACACAGTTCTGTACAAACGATGGGATATGTACCTGTTTTGGTGGCTACGAAACGCAATTGTGTTGGTATTCCGGGGATTGCATCTTGTTTCACCCGAAATTGTGGCACCCAAAATGAGTGAATTACATCCTGTGCTGACAGGTTGAGTTGCACATCAGCACCAATAGGTACGTGTAATTCCCCAGTGGAAACTCCTTCCTTGGGATAGTCAAACAACCAAGCAAACTGCATCCCAGTCACATTCACAACTAAATCGGCTGCTTTATCTTGGGTTGTGGATGTTGCACCAATACCGATGGTAGGCGCTGCTGTAGATGCTAATGAATTATCCAGAGTAGCTGCGATCGCACTCCCTTTCATCTCAGCCACATGAGCCGCACCATGAGGATGTCCAGCCGGCTCCAAACCTCCCATCCGGTTAAACACATCTACACTGTAGATGCCCAAACAAACTACAATCAGCGTTGGGATTGCAGTCCAAAAAATTTCTAGGGGAACGTTACCTTCAACCGGCGCACCATCGGTATTATCTCCCCGACGGCGGCGGTACTTAATCAAGAAAATTACAATCGTTCCTTCTACTACCAAGAAAAGAGCGATCGCAATGGTAAACATGATATTGAAAAAACCATCTACCAAAGGCGCTTGCAGCGATGCTTCTACCGGCAGTAGAGAATGGTTATTACCAATCCAAATGCTGATTGCTGTCACAATAATGCCAGCAACCAGAGTCCATAGTGAAACAGGAATTTGTTCCATACATACTACCTGCTCTGTAAATGCTGGGATTGGGGATCGGGGATTGAGTATTGGGTACTGGGTACTAGAGATTAGAAATTAATTTCTCACATTCCCCAGTCCCTAGTCACCAGTCCCCAGTCCCTAGTCCCCAGTCCCCATTTTGTCTCTCATTATGTTTGTAACTTACCCCTATAAAAATTGGGAAAATTTTCCAAATGTCTTCACATCCTTTCCCCCAAAAAATTAAAACAATATCTTTGTTTTTATGATAAAAAATACTATGATTTGTACCAAAAGCTATTCATGGCTAGCGCTTTTGGCTCTAATATTAATTTAACTGTCTGAGCCGCAATTATGGATTTGTTAATAGATAACAGTTTGCAATTTACAATATTGTTTACTACGAACTTTTTGCCAATTTCGATTCAAAATCTCTTGTAGCAAAGCATAAATAACTACATAGTATTCAATCACACCCTAGTTAACAGTAGATAAAATGTTACTTGAAAAGATTTAGATCCCCGACTTCTTGAAGAAGTCGGGGATCTGAACAGCAATTACGAATTACGAATTACGAATTCATAATTAATTATTTAATGGAGCGTGGGTGTAGCAATTTTTAGGACAAATACGAGAGCAAGCTTCGCAACCAATACAGTTGTCGGGGTTAGCAACAACCATTACCTTGCGTTCAATTTCTTCATCATCTTCATCTTCAACAAATTCGCCTTCTTCGTTGAGCGCTTTCAAATCAAGCACACTATACCCGCAGGCTTTCATGCATCTGCCACAGCCGATACATTTATCCTTATCAATTGATTGGGCGAATTTGGGAGTCCAAGTTTTACCTCCAAAGGTCAATCCTGTTAGTTGTGCCATGAATAAATCCTCGGCAATTGTGCCTACAAATATGTTTGTGCTTTAATCGTTATCCTAACTTAATCTTAATAGTCTATTTTTGCTAATAAACAATGTTTTTTGCATCATCAAAGTTTTATGACTTATATCAAGTATTACTTGTTTGTTTATTGACTTTTTTAATTGCAATATTTTGCCAACTATGATTATCGAATTATCTTTGTCCTACTTTTATACTTTGATAAATAAACCTTGAAATCAAGTGAGTTAGCACAGTCTCATGTGGTTCTGCTGCTGTAAATCCATCAGCCAAATACAGTTATTAATAAAATATAAAATCAACTAACTGATTTTTTTATGAGTATATAAGCGTGGTATTTATACAATTTATGCCCTTGTCAAATCAAGATTTTTTTGCTGAATCAGAAAACCTTGAGATAACAGTGTTGAGAGATACAGATGGCTTGAATATTGAAAGCGATCGCCCAGACAACTAAAATAGTTATTATCCCAATCTTTTTACCATAATCTGAAATTAGCAGTTGATACAAATTTAAATAAAATGAATGTGATTATTGCACATTAAACCAAATTATCTGGCAAACTTGATTTACGAAAAGAACTGTAATCATGATTGCAGACCATAAAGTAATGTAAAATATTAAAATTATTAATAAATAAGTTGAATACCATTAAAAGTAAGGTCTGATGTTCGAGTAAAACAGTTTGGCTAAGATTTTAAGGTCAAAGAAAATCTATCTTCTGAGTCTCTAAAACTAAAGTTGCTAAAAACCAGTTCTAAGCTCATTGTGAACAAATTTCTCAATATGATTATGAAAATTATAGTTAATAAAGAAATAAATTATGGCGCGTCTGAATTGTAAATTTATGCATTAAGGCTGTCATTGGTTATTAGTCATTAGTTATTTGTGTTGACAAAGGACGAATGAGCAATGACGACCCTGACAAATCAATATCCAATTTAAGCGCGTAATAGCTGAACAAGAGGCTCAGGCGAACAGCCTTAAATAGCTTCCAAATGGATGCAATTTCTCCAACAAGAAACAATTTTCTTGTTAGCAAAATAAGTTGGTGGCGAGTCGTGAATCTCATTCAAAGAGAGGGTACATCCTGGGGAGACTTGAGCCAAACATCTCAACGAGTATAGTTGGAAGTGCATTATGCCGTATACAATTCCTAACAACAGTTGCGTTGGATGTGACAATTGCCGACCCCAATGTCCGACGGGTGCAATCAAAATCGAAAACAATGAATATTGGATCGATCCTTGTCTTTGTAACGATTGTGAGGGTTATTATCCCGAACCGCAATGTGTAGCCGCCTGTCCGATCAAATCACCAATTCCGTGGCAAGCAAAAAAGGGGAGATGTAAAGTAGAACCAAGAGATGCTACCAGTCCAGATTTATTTTCTAATGGTAAAAATAACGCCTTTGCTTCAGCGATTGTGATTTGGGAAGCTTGTAACGTCCTAGCACAGCGTACTTCCTTACATTGGGAAATCGATGAAGCTGGGTATTTATCCTATAGTAGACAAGTTAATCAAGGTAGAGGTGCGATCGCATTTCATATCCAAGATGCATTAAATAACAGTACTCGCACTACAGACATTGCTGCAATTGAGGCTTTAGATATTAGAGCCACTTGCATCCATCTGATTTTTGCAGCTCATGCTACAGCAGTAGAACAACCTTGGGAACAAGAGTTTTCCATTGACGAACGCCAACTAGAGAAATATTTAGGACTAGAAAAACGCAAAGACCTAAGCAAAAATGCCAAGCTAGCTTTAATGAAAAACATAGTGCAGCAAGCTTGCTCACTAATTATTTCCATAGACTGGCCCCAACAAGGGAGAGTTAATGGCTTCTCCGTCGCTGGAACCCGCTTATGGCATTTAGTAGATATTGAACACCACTTTCAAGAAGATAAGCAAGGATGCAAATACTTAGTGGGGTTGACTTTTAAAGTTAAAGCGGGAATTTGGGCGCAGCATTTCTTAAATAAACAAGCATGTAAAGAACGCACCGCCTTCTATCAATATGGTATTTTGCCAAAAACCCTGCTCACAACTATTATGAGCATTTGGCAACAACATGAAGGCGCAGCCAGACTGATGCTGTGGTTGCTGTTTAAAACCAAAATGGGGCGAGAACAACGCATTACTGTCCCTACTTTGCTACGTGTAGCTTACGGTGAAGCAAAAGTCACCTCAGCATCCAGACAACGAGAAGAACGCAAACGTCTGCTGCGAACCTTTGAAAGCGACTTGGAAATGCTTAATCACTATGGCATTAAACCTATATTTGATCCAGTTACTTACCCGATAGAAATTCAACCATTATGGGCAAAGTTAATTGATGTCCCCGAAGATCCAGAAGCAGCCTTAGAATTTTGGACAAACGATGGTAATGGCGACACCCGGCTAACAGACACAGGCCCCCGTGGTAAATGGAATCTGCTGATGAATGCGCGGATTTTATCCTTTGAGTTACCGACAGAATGGGAGCAACAAAGCTCAGACTCCGACAAAAAATCACGGCGTAACGTTAATAGAAGCAAAAGAAAACCCAAAACCACAAGCGACTTACTTGGCGAACAGATTTTAGCAGCGCGAAAAAATCTCAACCTCTCCCAGCGAGAATTGGCAAAGTTGACAGGTAAAAGCCAAAGCTGGATTCGCGATATTGAAAATGGGCGTTTAAAAGTCAAGTTAGAAGACCAAGCGCTCTTGCGGAAAGTACTGAATATGGCTTGATGGATTTAGTACTAATCATTTTCGGTGAAGGGGAAAAAGGGGAATGGGAAAAGGGAAAGAAACCACCTTTCACCCTTAACCTTTAACCTTTTTCCCAAAAGCTATTTTGAGTTCAAAATGCTATCCCTTGTAGTATTGGATTTATTAGCATCTGGTATTTTGGCGAAACATCGCCGTGCTATCTTAACGCCACCTGATGCAATGTTAATGCATGGGGTTACATCGTTAATGCATTGCCCTACAATGCCAATGTATCGCCTTACATTGTTAATGTATTGCCCTACATTGTTAATGCATCGCCCTACATTGTTAATGCATCGCCCTACATTGTTAATGCATCGCCCTACATTGTTAATGCATCGCCCTGCAAAAATTTAACTTGCCTTTTCAGCTAAGTCATCAAGGGATAAATCACACAATGGGGTTGAATCTCTCTTAACAGTCAACCGCCAACTATCAACACTTTATCTCTTAGGTAGCAGTTTGACATGATCTTTGAGATAGTATTACTTATGGTATGAAAAAAGTTTCGACTGAGAAAGTATGGAAGTTCCATATCTATCCACAAAAGAAGCCGCTTGTAAACTTGGCTTTTCTGAGCAAAGAATTCGCTCTTTGCTCCGAGAAGGTATACTCGTTGGTCAGCAAGTTGGTAAAACCTGGGTGATTATGTCAGATTCCATAGAATCTTATCAAGCGAAGTTAGAAACTAATGATCCATCTGATCGCAAAAGCAAGAAAAAACACGGGAAAGGCATTAAAGCACTATCTTTCTTTTCGGGTGCAATGGGACTTGATCTCGGTTTAGAAAAATCAGGAATAGAAGTTGTTCTTGGGTGCGAAGTGGACAAATATTGTCGCAAAACAATAATATCTAACCGACCGGAGATAGCTCTGATTGGAGATATTTCATCTTATACAACAGATGAAATTCTTGAATATGCAGGAATATCAAAAAACGAGGTTGATATTATTGTTGGGGGACCACCATGTCAAGCATTTTCAACTGCGGGTGCGCGCCGTGGATTTAATGATAAACGCGGTAATGTATTCTTAAAATTTATAGAAATAATTCTTGATATTAAGCCTAAATACGCCGTTATAGAAAATGTTCGTGGTCTTCTTTCTGCACCCCTAAAACATCGACCTCATGCAGAACGAGGAGAAAATAACCCCCCCTTGAGCATAGATGAATTACCAGGAGGTGCTTTACTTCATATCATCAATCTTCTTCGTCAGGGAGGATACGATATCAGCTTTAATCTATACAACACAGCCAATTATGGAGTTCCCCAAGTCAGAGAAAGGGTTGTGATGATTTGCCATCGCGATGGCGGTAAGGTTCCTTACCTTTACCCAACCCATTCAGAAAATGGTAGTTTTGGACTACCACCCTGGCAAACTTTACGTGATGCAATCAGCAATATTCCAGAAGAAGAAGCATTGTACGTGAATTTTCCAGAGAATAGACTTGTATATTACCGAATGCTTCAAGAAGGACAGTACTGGAAACACCTTCCTCTTGAGATGCAGAAGAAAGCACTGGGAAAATCCTACTATGCTGGAGGAGGTAAAACTGGGTTTTTGAGAAGGCTTTCCTGGGACAAGCCGAGTTGTACCCTAGTCACCCATCCGGCTATGCCTGCAACAGATATTTGCCATCCAGTACTCAATCGACCTTTAAGCGTCCAAGAATATAAGCGTATTCAACAATTTCCTGATAACTGGATAGTATATGGCTCAATCATCGACCAATATCGGCAAATTGGTAACGCCGTTCCTGTGGGTTTAGGAGAAGCAATAGGTAAAACAATTCTCACTCATATGAGTGGGCAATTCCAGCATCCTCCACAAGACTTTCCATTTTCAAGATATAAAAATAATGATGATATCTCCTGGGAGAAAAAAACCTCTACCACCATCATCAAACATAATTTAGAGGATAAACCGTTGTCAGGCATCGAGTGTTTTAAATAAATTACATAAATCGTTCAATCGTTAGACATGATATTTTTCAGATTTTGCAAATAATTTTCGACAAACTTTTGGAAATTTTCTTCCGATAAGTTATGTGGTGTTGTTAATGGAAAATTTTTCCAATTGTCCCCTTGCTTTTTAGAAAACGTTCTATGCCATTTCTTGATAGGTGTTCCGTTTCTAATTGCTGATGATGAGGAGTTTTCAGAATTATCTCGGTTTTTTACTTGTAACGATTGCCATTGTCTTTGTTCGTCACGATAGATGAAATCTACAGATCTAACTACCGAACCTGAACACCATACCCAACCTTCATCTTCTAGAGTATGTGCTATGTATCTTTCCAGAAGGTCACCAACTAAATTTTCAGCACCCATAGAAAGGAGATGCCATTCTTTTGCTTTTTGAATTTCATCCGCAGGAACATTAAAATACTGATTTAATATAATTCCCACCATTTCATCAGGAATAGTTTTTGGTGGTTCGGGAGTTTTCTGCTCTCGACCTTTTTTAAAATTCCAAGCTTGCGCCTTTATATAATTAAGGGTTCCAATTTCGGAACTGTCTTTACTACGTCCAGCAGCAGCCATATTTGGGTTATCACAGAGAAATTCAATCACGGTTGCATACTTAACAGATAACCTTGGATCGATCTGATCCATGACTTCTTTGGCAGCAGAGTTTGCATTTTCAATGAAAGACACCGTACTAACCTCTATGACACAAGCATCCTTTCATATCATGTCTGATTAGACAAAATGCTACCAGTAATAAAAGATGTGATAGCCTGCCGCCACTAGCCTCATTGGTGTCAACTTAAGCTAAAAGCAATATAGGGCGGGCGTTGTACAAATACCTCGCGCCCTCATCCCCTAACCCCTTCTCCCGCAGGAGAAGGGGAACTAAATCTCTGGCTCCCCTCAACCTGTGGGAGAGGGGCTGGGGGTGAGGGCGAAACCTTGCACAAGAGCGGGTTTCACGTTAAGTTGACACCCACTAGCCTACACTCCTGCAAGCCTCTACATCAAGCAAAAGTTATCAAGGCAACAAATTGATTGACCTAACAATACTCAAAGTGCGATCGCCTGAACGCAAATCTATCTCCTCTGCGGCTGATGTCGGCAATAAATATTTACACTGAGTATATTTAAACCAATGTTTAATAATAGTATTTAGCTACTGCTTTTTGCATTCAGCAACGCTAAGTAAACAATAGTTACAGAAATCAGGAAAATGCGCTGTAGCCACTGATGCAAGTATGTAGCCTGTCACCATATATTATTGCAGTGGGTGGATACCGTGGTATCTGAGAATCATAGCGATATATCAATAGCCCGTGAGCAAATGCTGCAAAATCTCCTGCAAATAGAAGACTTAGCAGCAGTGCAAGAACGTAAACGCATTGCTCGTGAAATTCATGATTCCTTGGGGAACGCCCTGACAACTCTCAATGTGCAGCTACAAACAGCGCACAAACTTTGGAATATCGATCATACCCTAGCGGAAAAGTATTTACTAGAAGCTCAACGACTAGGTGCGATCGCTATTCAAGAAGTGCGCCAAACTGTCAAAAGTATGCGCGAGGTTGTACCTCTAGAACAGCCGTTAACCGAGCTGATCGATTCTTTAATTCAAAATTTTTATCACGTTACAGGTATTGTACCTGCTACCAATATTGACATACCTGCATCTTTAGCCCCAGAAGTAGCTAAAACTCTCTACAGAATCATCCAAGAAGCTTTGACAAATATTTGTAAATATGCAGAAGCCACAAAAGTAGAGATTAATCTCACTCACACCTGGGAAAATTTGTCCCTGATCATCCAAGACAACGGCAAAGGATTCAAAATTTCGCAAAACCGCAGTGGATTTGGACTGCAAGGAATGCAAGAACGGGTATCAGCTTTAAAAGGTAATTTTAATATTGATACAGAACCGGGATATGGCTGTTGGATTGTGGTTAATTTGCCTTTGGAACAGGAGAAAGTTCATAGACAGCCAAGCCCAGAACCAGAATATAGTTTACAAACTGCCAATCAAACTTCAATTGCAGAGGCTTACGTCACAGAAGAATTTAATTTACAAATCACTGAGACAACTCGAATTCAAGAACTTTCTGCATTAGAGTTTGATTTAAAATCACTGGATACAACTTTACTGCGAATAATTCCCCAACAAAATTTAAATTTAGAGTTACCTGATACAGTTCCCATTGCAGAGAATGAAGGACAGGAAAGCTTTGATTGGGAACAAAAAATCATGTTTCCATCTCCGTTGTCAATTGATGAGGCAGAAATTGAGCCGGAGCATTCACTCTGCAATCACAAATTTATTATTCAAGTTGTACAGGCTTTGGCTGAATTCATCGGCCCAATAGCTGATTTCTTAGTTCACAAGCTGTTGCAATCTTACCCTGATATTTCTCAAGAAGAACTTATCGAAATATTGGCATCAGAATTATCTGAAAATAATTCAATATTACCAATGTTTAATCATCAGGAAGTTATAGATAAACTATCTGTACATCGTGAGCCAGATAATTCAATTGAGTTAAACCAGCAACCAAACTTGGTAATCAAGAAATCTTGGGTTCAATCTGAAGTTCAATCCACACCAAAGAATTTACCTGTCAATTCTTCAGATACAGATGAACAATCTATTTCTGCAAGCTTTTTATGTCAATGCGAACATAAATTAGCTGAAATTATTGGGCCAATAGCTACTTTTATTGTGAAAAAAGTTGCCAAATCTTCTGAAAGAATTTCTCGTGCGGAACTCATAAAAATGTTAGCGGCAGAAATCCCCGAACCAAGCAAAGCCAAGCAATTTCAGCAGCGTCTACTGTCTCAAATTTGAGTATTACTTGTGATGTAATTTTGCAATGTAGGATGCGTTATTAACGCATCCTACCTTAGGGATTTACAAGAAATAAATTATTCCATCTTGTGGGGCGGGCATCTTGCCCGCCACATAATCTGGGCGGACAAGATGTCCACCCCACAATAAATACTGGGATATTTTTTGATTTGGAAGTCCCTTATACAAAAAATGTGAAAGATTGTAGGGGCAAGGCAATGCCCATTGGTGTCAACTTAACGTGAAACCCGCTCTTGTGCAAGGTTTCGCCCTCACCCCCAGCCCCTCTCCCACCAGGAGAGGGGAGCAAGAGATTTAGTTCCCCTTCTCCTGCGGGAGAAGGGGTTAGGGGATGAGGGCGCGAGGTATTTGTACAACACGCGCCGTATATAGCTTTTAGCTTAAGTTGATACGTATGGGCATTGCCTTGCCCTCTAGAATATATTGATGTGTCGCAAACATTATTTGATTTAGTATTTTCTTTGATTTTGCAATATGAAATGTAGTAGCGTGTCTAGACTAAAATAGTGCGTTAGATTAGAAAAAATTAACCGCAGATAAACAAGGCAGTGCGTTGGGCGGGTTTCCCGACTTGTACCCCTACGGGGAAGCAAGCTACGCGTAGCGTCTCCCCTTGGGAGAAGCAACTGCCGTGCGGATAAAATTAATCTTTAGTGCAACATTTAAGGTTAGACACGCCAGTAGGATGCGTTACGCTGGCGCTAACGCATCCTACAATTGAGATTTTTTGAGGATTCAAATCAGATTATTAAATATAAATCGCTATATATGAATATTATTTATTCAAAATAGAATTAGCATAAATTGCCAATTGTGAGCGATTTTTCACATTTAAACGATTAAATAAATTGGTGACGTGGGTTTTAACTGTACCTTCGGAAATATACAGTTTCTCGGCAATTTCGCGATTAGTTGCACCCATACCAATCAATTGCAAAACTTCTTGTTCTCGATTTGTGATTCCACCCAAATTCTGCTGTGGTGTTTTTTCTTGGCTAACTGGTTCTGAAGCTGGTGCTTTACCTAGCATTTTCTCAAATAACCCTGGTGCCATTTGGGTAAAACCTTTATACACAAACCGAATCGCCTGCGCTAGTTCCTCCGATCGCATATCTTTGAGTAAATAGCCTTTAGCCCCGGCGCGCATAGCCTCAGCGATATTTTCATCATCATCAAATGTTGTGAGGACTAATACTTTCATCCCAGGAAAGCGCTGACAAATAATGCGTGTGGCAGCTTTACCATCCATCACAGGCATTTGAATATCCATCAAAATCACATCAGGTTGCAAAACTGTAGCTTGCTCAATAGCCGTTTCACCGTTATCAGCAGTTCCCACTACTTCCAAGTCTGACTCTAAGTTGAGCATAACTTTAATTCCGTCTCGGATGAGAGATTGGTCTTCTACTAATAACAGCCGAATCATGATGAACACCTCTGAAAGTGCTACTGAGTGCTGAGTTGGAGAGACGCGATTAATCGCGTCTG
Source organism: Tolypothrix sp. PCC 7601 (assembly GCF_025677855.1). Taxonomy (NCBI): domain Bacteria; kingdom Bacillati; phylum Cyanobacteriota; class Cyanophyceae; order Nostocales; family Tolypothrichaceae; genus Tolypothrix; species Tolypothrix sp. PCC 7601. The sequence continues at coordinate 7,896,141 of NZ_CP064879.1, read as the reverse complement.
TAAATGAGTGCTGAGTAAAAATTTTATTGTGACTTTTGTCAATGGTGGGGAAATTTTTTTATTGAGACTGCCTAAATGAAGGCTGATGAGACTTTGATTATAGTTAGGATACCAAAAACCGCGATCGCTTCTCTATAGCGACAACACCCAGCCCCCGAATTACTCCGTGGGATGATTAATTTAAATTAAGAATTATCTGTAGGGGTTGACTTAATCTGCAACAGTGCTTGATGAATGCACCTTCTGCCAAAGGCGATCGCGAATTATCTGAAGTTGCTCTTGGGTACTGATAGGGTTACGTGGTTGCGGTAGTTCGCTATTAGGCCAGTTTGGTAAAGTATTGCAGGGACAAGACAAAGCTGGCATACCAAGGTTCCGCATTGGTACTGGCATTTCGCAACGACTACAAGGCAGCATTTCCCATGCTGGTGTTAGCAGTTCCGCAATTGTTTCATCAGTTCCTTCTAGATGACACTCATCGGCTTGATGACAAATTTGTTGCCAGATGCCTTCAAATTCTTCACTATAGCGATCGCCTTGCAGCACTTGTTGAGGCAATAACTCTGCCTTGCCATTGCCAACCATAACCTTCCTGCCTAACTGAAACCAGTAGGCCAGATATCTTTTAACGTCTTGTTCGTTTGCCATATAACTAATTCTAGATTGTAAATTTGACACTTTGATTATTCAATGTTGAATAAACAATTAAGAGATTTAGTCAACACTTGTAGAGACGCGATTCATCGCGTCTGAGATTCATCGCATCTGCACTCAACAATGAACACTTAAGTATATTGCTTAATTGTAAATCGCTTATCTTTCTGGGGGCGGTAATGGCACACCAAGAATGCTGAGATTTAATACATGACCCCCAGTTACTAAATAAACACTATCGCAAATAACTCCTAATTGGCGGACTAACATACCCAAGCGATCGCGGAATTGACGGCCACTAGGATAAGCAGGTACAACTCCCCAACCCACTTCTTCTGCAACAAATAACATATCTGCCGCAACTAGTTGTACAGTCTCTAAAAATTCTGTTATTGTATTCTCCCAGCTAATTTCGTCTTGTTCAAGCAAATTAGCTACCCAAGTTCCTAACGAGTCAACTAAAAGGCAGGTGTTTGGTTTGGCATCAGCTAAAGTAGCAGTAAGTTCTATAGGTACTGATAAAGTTAACCAATCTTGAGGACGGCGTTGCTGATGTTTTTGAATGCGTTTTTGCCATTCTTCATCAGCTGGGTCTGACACAGCTGTTGCTACGTAAACAACAGTCTTTCCTGACTGCATCGCTAGAGTTTCTGCCCATTCACTTTTACCAGATCTCGCTGGCCCTGTGATTAAGATCACTTTACCCAAAGCCTTTTCCTTAATATTTTTAATTGATTCAGGTTAGAATTTCTGAACTGAATTTTCCCGTTAGGGCTGAGATTGTTGGTTTTAAATATCTCTAAAGAGATAAAATTAGCACCAGCATCATTGATGCACAAATGGCATAAGCCAAAAATCCCAACAACCCCATTGTGAATTATTCAACACTACTGGGGACAGCAAATTTCAGGATATCTTTATGAAAACAGGCTGGAAACGCATTGAGGCAACTCTACACGATTTAGGGAATAAAGGTAGCGCCGATACTCCAGAAACAGGTGATCCGCAAAAGCGGCCTTTCTCTTTTAGAATCAGCGTTGGGACAACTGAATCTACAGATAGTGTGCTGAATCCTTCACCAGAGGAACTAGAGAAAGAGGGAAAAACAATTGACCTCAGTCCCGATGCTGAAGGTAGCTTTTCTGACTCAGAGGAATTATTTGCCCACCATCCTGGTGTACAGGCTTTTTCGACACAAGATAGCGGTGGTAAAACACCTAGCCTACCGAAATTTAAAACACCCAGCTTCAGCAACCATCGCCACGGTGCAAATCCGGGATTGGCAATGAATTTGTTAAAGGATATTGAGGAAACCGTTGTAGGTTGGGAGAAGGAACTACATACGATCCTCAAGCAAATTCAAGATGTTTATTTAGAAGGGCCAATAGTCAATGGCTGGTTAGAATCCAACACCAAAGAACCAGACCAAGGCGGAAAAGCGACATTACGCCATGCAGAAGTTGAGCAGCTGATGGATTATGTAGAAGAAATTTGTGCGGCGGGTGCTAAAGTTTCTTATCAATCTTCCCGTACAGGCTACCGTCTATGCGGTGTAGATGCTTCCGGCCAAGTTTGGACACGTCCCTGTCCACCCGATCAGGTTCCATCGGTAAGTATGGCGATCGCACGTTATCAAAAATTACGCCAACTTTTAGGACGCAAACAATACCTGGAAACTCGCCTTAGTCAATTAGCTGAAACACTGGTAATATTACACAGCCACGTTCAGCAAGCTTAAAGTTCTCAAGATTATTTCCGAAGAAACTCGGTTGGTAGGAGTAAATTTTTGGTATAGATTAGCGGCATTAGGTTACGGTTGGATGTTGTCATGAGTCATTGGTCATTAGTCATTAGTTATTAGTCAAAGCTTTATAGACTTTGTATAACTTGCGACTGTTGGCTTGAGACTTTTGACCACAGACAACTAGTAACAATAAACACCATAACTAATGCCTATGCCAGATATCCAAATCTCTGCCATTATTTGTACTCACAATCGAGACACCTATTTAGGTGCGGCGATTGATAGTCTGTTGGCACAGAATTTTGCGGCTGAGTTTGAAGTTTTGGTAGTTGATAATAACTCCAGCGATCGCACTAAGGAAGTTGTAGCACAAAGAGCCAGCAATCCTAGGTTAAAGTATGTCTTTGAGCCAACTACTGGTTTATCTGTAGCGCGCAATACGGGTGCAAAACTAGCGAGTGGAGAGATTCTCGCTTATTTAGATGATGATGCAGTCGCAAGCGATCGCTGGCTTTCAGTATTTTATGATGCCTATAAAAATAACTCGCAACTAGCGATCGCTGGTGGTAAAGTTACTCTTTTATGGCCCCAAGATGTACAACAACCACGCTGGCTATCCCCTGGATTAGCCGCAAATTTGGGTGCATACGACTTGGGTGACAGCACAACTTATATTGATAAACCGAGTTTCACACCCAGAGGTTTAAATTACTGTATACGCCGTTCCTTCTTGGAAGAAATTGGCGGTTTTGATCCGCATCTTGGTCGAGTCGGCAAAAATTTATTATCCAATGAAGAACTACAAATGACAGAATTTGCCCTGCAAAAAGGTTGGCAAGTTGCTTATCTTCCCGCAGCTTTAGTGGCACACAACGTTGCACCAGAACGCCTAAAACGTTCTTGGTTTTTAAACCGCGGCTGGTGGCAAGGTATTAGTGAATGTTACCGCGAACAGCTAGCAGGGAAAGCCGGAATTAGCCAATTACAACGAGGTGGCGAACGCTTTATTCGCGGTTTATATAAAGCATTGCAATACTTTTCCGATCCAGCAGAACGCTTTGACAAGCTTGTTTATGCTTATGGTCAGATTGGTTATTTAAATGCTGCTATTCAAGGGCTGCTATCAACAGCAAATAAAAAATAATATCTAAAAATCTATTTTAAATCTTATATGTCATCTAAAATTCCTGTTTCTGTACTTATTCCCGCTAAAAATGAGCAAGCTAATTTACCAGCCTGTCTCACTAGCTTGCAAATGGCTGATGAAGTATTTCTAGTTGATTCTCAAAGTACAGATAACAGCGTCGCTATTGCAGAAAGCTTTGGCGCTCATATCGTCCAATTTAAATTTAATGGTAGCTGGCCGAAGAAGAAGAATTGGTCTTTAGAGAATCTGCCATTTCGCAATGAATGGGTGTTAATTGTCGATTGCGACGAGCGGATTACATCGGAATTATGGGCAGAAATTGCTCAAGTAATTGAAGATGATGAATATGCAGGTTATTATCTCAATCGTCGGGTCTTTTTCCTAGGAAAATGGATTCGCCACGGTGGTAAATATCCCGATTGGAATTTGCGGTTATTTAAGCATAAACAAGGGCGTTACGAAAACCTGCATACCGAAGATATTCCCAATACTGGCGACAATGAAGTTCACGAACATGTAGTTTTAGATGGTAAAGTCGGCTATCTCAAAAACGATATGTTGCATGAAGATTTCCGCGACCTTTACCACTGGTTAGAAAGACACAATCGTTATTCCAATTGGGAAGCCCGCGTTTATTACAATCTGCTCACCAATCAAGATGAAGGTGGCACAATTGGCGGACATTTATTTGGTGATGCAGTCCAACGCAAACGCTTCTTAAAAAAAGTCTGGGTACGTCTACCATTTAAACCTTTATTACGGTTTATTTTGTTCTACATTATTCAGCGCGGCTTTTTAGATGGCAAAGCTGGCTATGTTTATGCCTGTTTATTAAGCCAATACGAATATCAAATCGGAGCCAAACTCTACGAATTACGCGACTGCGGCGGAACGCTGAATACGGCGAAATCGTAGTGAGGGGGATGAGGGAGATGAGGGGGATGAGGGGGATGAGGGAGATGAGGGGGATAAGGAGGATGAGGGAGATGAAGAGAAATCCCAATTACCAATTACCCATTACCAATTACCAATTACCCATTACCAAATGACAAATAACAAATACCCAATGCCCAATGCCCCATGCCCCATGCCCCATGCCCCATTTGCCGATTTACGCAAGTATGACCAATCCTGGTTTGATAGAGGGCGACCGGGTTGGTATATTTTGTTGTGGTGGTTGGTGCAGGCGATCGCGTTTCCTTTGACTATACAACCGTTAAATCAGCTGCGTTGTATGTTGCTGCGCTTGTTTGGGGCGCGGATTGGTAAAGGTGTATTGATTCGCCCGACTGCACGCTTTACCTATCCTTGGAAAGTTACTATCGGTGACTATAGCTGGATTGGTGATGATGTCGTGTTCTATAGTCTGGATGAGATTCACGTCGGGGATCACTGCGTAATTTCCCATAAAAGTTATCTCTGTACTGGTAGCCATGATATGCGCGATCCGGCTTTTGGCTTGAAGACAGCGAAGATTACTATTAATAATGGCGTTTGGGTAGCAGCTGATTGTTTTGTCGCCCCTGGTGTGGAAATCGGCGCAAATGCTGTGATTGGTGCGCGTAGTAGTGTTTTTACTTCCATGCCATCTGGACAAGTTTGTTTAGGTAGTCCTTGCCGTCCGCAATATCCTAGGATAGTTGATAATTCGTAGTTCGTAATTGATGGAGTAAGGGACTTCCAAATAAAAAAATATCCCAGTATTTATTGTGGGGTGGACATCTTGTCCGCCCAGATTACGTGGCGGGCAAGATGCCCGCCCCACAAGATGGAATAATTTATTTCTTGTAAATCCCTAAGGATTGGTTTAGCGGTAGACTTCTGGGTTGACGCAATAGGGAAGACGATCGCCTTTTAAGCCGGCGATTAAGTTTGCGATCGCAATGTCTGCCATTTTTGCTCTTGTTTGACGGCTGGCGCTGCCGATGTGGGGTGTGATAATCAGGTTGTCTAAGGTTAGCAAGGGGCTATCCATTGGTAGCGGTTCGGGATCGGTGACATCTAAAGCGGCGGCGGCGATTTGCTTTTGGGAAAGTGCCCGATACAATGCCTCTTGGTCGATAATCGTTCCCCGTGCGGTATTAATTAAGATAGCCGATGGCTTCATTAAAGCAAATTGGCGATCGCTTAATAAATGATATGTCTCTTGATTCCCTGGGGTATGGATACTGATAAAGTCAGATGTTTGCAATAACGTGTCTAACGTTACAAACTCCGCACCATAACACTTTTCTACTTCTGGCTGACATTTACGGTTGCTGGTATATAGTATTCTCATATCAAAACCTTGGGCACGACGCGCTACAGCTTGTCCAATCCGTCCCCAGCCGATAATACCCAAGGTAGCACCTGCAACATTCGGCCCTAATAATAAATCTGGTTCCCAAGTGCGCCACAAACCTGCACGGGTAAATCTATCAGCCTCCACAACTCGCCGTGCAGTAGCCATGATTAATGCCCAAGTTAAATCTGCGGTGGCATCAGTTAATACACCGGGCGTATGTCCCACCGGAATTTTCTGTGCAGTCGCTGCGGCGATATCGATGTTATCGAACCCCACAGCCATTTGACTAATAACTTTCAGCGAGGAACTAGCAATTAACTGTTGGTCGATTCTATCAGTCAACAGACACAACAACCCATCTACAGCCTTCACCTTAGCCAGCAACACCTCATAAGGCGGCGGCTGACGTTCCGGCCAAACTTCCACAGATGCATAGGCATTGAGTGGTGCTAAATCAGTTGGTAGATTGCGAGTAATGAAGATTTTCATTTGTCATTAGTCAATTGGTAATGGGTAATGGGTAATGGGTAATGGGTAATTGGGATTTCTGCTCATCCCCCTCATCTCCCTCATCCCCCTCATCCCCCTCATCCCCCTCATCTCCCTCATCTCCCTCATCTCCCTCATCCCCAATCCCCTCACTGCTGCCTCACCCATTCCTCAAACAGGCGGGAGCCGACTGTATAATATTCATCATCACTGCTGCTAATTACACCAGTACCAGCGATGACTTCTAGGGCTTCTGTGACTTTGGCGCGGCTGAAGTTGGTATATTGTGCTAACTCTAGGGGTGTGGTTGTACGGGTATGGATGAGGGCAGAATAAACTGTGCGTTCGTCTTGGCTAAAACAGCCGGAGAGGTTTTCGTCGTTCCACCAGGCGGAAAAGTCTTTGTCGTGGTGCTGGAGTAATTTGTCGATGAGATAATCGCGGAAGTCTTGCTGGTTGGAGTCAAAAATCAGGTTGAGTGATTGTTGGGTGAGGTAGGGGTGACATCCTGACCATTCTAGGATTGCGGTGATGGTATCGTCATTTAAAGTGATGTTTTCTTGTTCGGCGCGATCGCCTATCAATTTTTTGGTATCTTCTGCAGTTAAAGCCCCTAACCATTCGATTTCGGCGATGTTTAATAATGGCGAACCAACGCGCTGCTGATATTCCTTTAAGTTGCGGTAACCGGAGAGTAATAAACCTAAGCTAGATTTGATGGCGGTGTCGGTATCTTTTAAGCCCCGCAGGTAAGCCCAAGCGTCATTCGCCCAATCTTCGTTGACAATGTACTCAGCGCCATCGATGAGGAAGCAAACGCCTTGAAACTTCAGCTTCCGCAGTTCTTCTGTGGTTTTTAAGAATGCTAACCGGAAGTTATCGTTATCTAAACGCTTTTCTGTATCGGCATTAGTAAAATTTAATTTAATATCTGCTTGGCTGAGGAACTTTAAGGTTACTTCTCCACCTGTGATTTTACCGAGAAAGTCGCGGTACATTTGGCGAATTTCGGTTAAAGGAACTTGTCGCCACCTTTCTATGGCTTCCCGCAGTCTGGCGATGAGGAGGTAACGCAGGTTGTCTAAGTCTTTGGGTTGTTCTAACTGGAGGTTAATTAATACGGGGAAGGCGCGCCGGGGATAACTGCTAGTAGGATTAAGTAAATTCCATTCCACAGCCCGTAAAGCGCTGGTTTTACCTAAACGCCTTCCGCCTAACAAAATCCGCACTTGAAAGGGGGATTTGAGCATGGTATTAATTAAGTCGCTGCGTCCGAAGAAGTGGGAGGGATCTGTAATGGCGACGCGGTAGTTATCGAAGGGACGTTCTCCACCAAAATCCGACATTGTTCGCTTTCCTCTACTGTCATTTGCATCTGTATCCAATGTGATAATAGAGGAATTCGGAGATGGTAGAAATCCTGATGCTCAATTTCCTCTTGATACAACAATCCAACATTTGTGAGCCAATTACAAGCATCTAGGCATTGGTTGGCGGTAAAGCGGCTTTGCAGGTGGTGGAGTAGGGCTGCTTGGGGGATTTTGTCGTGGAATGGTTCGTTACAGGCGATAACGCGCAAAATTGAGATTGCAACTTGAAAGTTGCGTTTTTCTAAGTCTTCCCAAATGCTTTTTTCCAGGTAATTCTTTAATTCGCCTTTCTGGGTTAAGGTTCTGGCTAAATAAGGTTCTACCATTGCCCAGGTAATTAGCAGATTACCATTTTGATTGAGCTTGGTATTATTATCTTTAATCTTCTCTGTTAAAAAGCGAGCTAATTGACGAGATACAAAGGGATGTCCGCCGCTTTGGTTGTGGATTTGTTGGGGCGTATCTGTGTCAAATTCTAAGCCCATTAACTTACCCAGATTCACCAGCATATCTTGGGTTTCATCGGTGGAGAAAGGAGCTAAAAAGATTTCTTTGAAGAAGCTATAGACTGGATTTGTGGCAACTCCTGGTTGTGACCAATAATTAATGCGATTACAATCGGGATGCACATCAGCAATGAGTAATGAGATTTGCCGTTGTTGTTGGCATAATACTCGCAACGCACCAAAAACAGCATTAAATTCTTCGGCTTTTTCGCGGCTGTCTGCTGGGGTGGGAATAATCCTTTCGACTTCATCTAAAAAGCAGAGAATCGGCAATTTATATTGATTATTTTTCTGAATGGCGCTTGCAAGTTGATTTACTCGTTGAATAAATTCACTCGCTAATTCGCTGGCTGGTTTATCGGTGGCGAAAGGTGGAAATTGGGGGAGTGGTTCGGCACTTTCTAGAGTTGAGAGACATTGGATAAACTTGTTAAATAAATTCGCACCGTAGCGAGAATTGCTATAACTTTGTAAATCGATGCGGACTATAGGATATTCCCGCAGCATAAAGTCTAATTGAAATAACACTGAGGTTTTACCTGACTTGCGTAAGCCAAATAAACCCACACCTTGATATCTGATTAATTCTTCGCCTAAGCGTTGTAGTAATTCTGTGCGCCCGAAAAATGATAAGGTATCGGTGATGGCGTTTCTATCATCAAAGAAATCAGCCCGTTGCAGGTATCTATCAGTATATTCTTCCAGCAAGCCGATACAGTCATATTTATTGCTTAATGCCTTTTCTACAGATGATAATGGCATGGGAATCAGCAGAAAAGCATCGCGTAACCGTACCTTAGCAATTTCCATTCTGGCTGTAGTATCTGGCGGGAGTTTGTAGATTAATAAGCCAGCTTTTTGGGTTTGTTCTGTAGGTAATTGCTGGGCAAGTTCTACCAATTGGATAATATCTTTATCGGTGGGGGTATCAACAGTAATTAAAACCGGGAAAGGGGCATAACTGCTGAGACTACTGGTAATAGATTCGATAATTAGATATTCTTTTTCCCGCTTTACCTGAGCATCAACTTGTTCTAAAAACTTGGCTACTAAATCTAAATATTCAGTTTTCTGTTCGTGTTGTTGTAGGAATTGCTTAAATGTCTCGGCTTGAGTCCATTGAGAAGGTAAGCGTAACTGTACTAACTGGAAAAACTTATCACTTAAAGTATGGTCTTTGCTGTTAGCTGCATATTCAATAATATGTTCTCGCAGTTCCACAGCCGCATCTAAAGGCAGTAAATTAGCTAATAACAGATAGACACCGCGAAATCTGGGATCGTTAATGTGTTGATTAACTCGTTCTTGAACTGCTTCACCTTCACCCAGAAAGTTTTGCACCAAGAAGAATTCCATGATTTTATCGTGGCGGAAATACCAGATTTTCTCGGCTTCGCCCTTGTCATTTTCCCATTGACGGCTGATGACCATTTTATATTTTTCATCTTCCAAGCTGGTTAATTCCCGTTGAAATTCCTGGGCGGGTATGATGGTTTGATCATTGAGCCGCATTTGGTAAACAGCTTGAGAGAATCGCTTTAAAGGGAATACCTGATGCCATTCTCGCTGGTATTCCGCCGACATTAGCTGATATTGCTGTTCTTGCAAGCGAAATAAATTAGGTTGCTGTCCCTGTGATAGCATCAACGCCACCAGCGTTAAATCCATCGGGTTAGAAAGAATGCGCTTGGCTGCGGCTAAATCTTCCGGCGATTGTTGTTCGTTAAAGGCTTCCGCGAGGTAGTTGGTACAAGCTTGCGCGTATTTACTCTGCGTAGGGTGCGTTATGGACGATAGTCCTAACGCACCAGAAGCGTCGCTGGGTACGCCAGCCTCGGATGGTGCGTTAGCCTGCGGCGTAACACACCCTACATCATTTTGCGTAGGGTGTGTTATGGACGATAGTCCTAACGCACCGGAAATCTCGCTGGGTACGTCAGTCTCCGATGGTGCGTTAGCCTGCGGCGTAACACACCCTACATCATTTTGTGTAGGGTGGGTTATGGATGATAGTCCTAACGCACCGGAAATCTCGCTGGGTACGTCAGTCTCCGATGGTGCGTTAGCCTGCGGCGTAACACACCCTACATTTTCCCCATTCCCCAATCCCCGTTCCCCAGTCCCCAGTCCCCAGTCCCCAATCCCCAGTCCCCTCGTCAGCAAAAACCGCTCAATCTGCTCTCGCTGCAATGGCTGCAATTCATATTTCTTCGCTGTGGAAGGGGGTACCCAATCTAGGGGCTGGGTGGTCATAATGATATTGCCACCAAAAAAGCTTTCGGCAAACTGGGAGACTTTCGCCCTGGTGTCGGCGGTGACTTCGTTGAGTCCGTCGATGCAGATATCTAAGGCTCGGTTGTAAATCAGGTTTTTGAGGAATTTGGTATCGTCTACCTGTCCCCGTAGCTTGGCATAAATTGCTTCTAGTACGCCTTTGTCACACTTTTGGGCGGGGAGGTAAACAAATAAGCGCTGGGAGTTGTTCGCTAAATGGCGGAGAAACATTGATTTACCTAAACCAGATTCGCCTTCTAAGACGATTTGCCCTTGCAGTGTGGGGATTGCTTGGGTAATTGGTTGAATTTCTGGTGTTATGTTGTCCGTGAAATCTGTCTTTGGCTGTACCCCTTTTCGCAAAATCCTACTTGTCATTGCGAACGGAGCGACAGCGTAGTGAAGCAATCGCAAGATCCGGAGATTGCTTCGCTCCACTGCGTTACGCTCGCAATGACGGCTGATAAATTTCGCTAGAAAATTTTGCTTTCTTCCCCATTCCCCCTTCCCCTGTCCCTTTCCCCCTCCCCCCCGTGGAACCTTGACAAAAGACTCACCAAAATAAGCTTGCTCAACGAAATTATCTAACCCCGCATCTGCTAGCAGCAAAGGTTGAAATGGTTCTAACAATCTTTGACGCAGCCAAGGAACCCAAGTTAAGAGTAAGCCAATGTAACCAAAACCGAGAATTCGCCTTGCCCAAGGATTCCAGAATAAAGGTGCGAGAATTTGGGTAAATTTAGGGTAGGCAAGGATGAGGGTAAGCCAAATGGCAAGGTGAATGAGGATGATGTTTCTGGCGAGGAAAAACCACTTCCAAAATGCTAGATTATCAATGACACGCTGCAAAGTATCAGCTTCGTTATATCCACCTTTTTTAAGGTTTTCATGGTGACGTTGAAGTAACGCGATATCCCATACTTGCCAATGAACTAGTTTAGCAACTACAGCAATTCGTTGTGCCAATTCAACCCGCAATTCTGGAAGATAATCACTAAGTTTCCAGGCTTGATCAAACAATTCCATGATTTCTCTACCCTTGTCAGGAGTCAAATCATTTGGTTTGGTCTTAGGCTTGCCAATCCATTGCATCAAAGTTTCTACATTTTCGTCGCCACCACCGATGAAATGCGCCAGAAATCTTAATTGACTTACGCCAGAAGGATATTTTTGCACTATATCCAGAACTTGCACTAAAACGGGCAAACCTTGCTTACCTAGTTTTAATAAAGCTTCCAGTGTCGCACTAAGGACATCGGAGTCAGAATCTTTGAGGAGTGCAGCGACGTTGGCGGCAAAGTCTTTGGCTTGTATCTGCCCCAGTGCAGAAGCTGCGGCACTACGGACATATGATTGAGAATCTTTGAGGAGTGTGGCGACATTGGCAGCAATATCTTTGGCTTGCATCTGCCCCAGTGCCGAGGCTGCGGCACTACGGACATATGATTCAGAATCTTTGAGGAGTGCGGCGACATTCGCGGCAAAGTCTTTGGCTTGCATCTGCCCCAGTGCAGAGGCTGCGGCACTACGGACATATGATTCAGAATCTTTGAGGAGTGCGGCGACATTCGCGGCAAAGTCTTTGGCTTGCATCTGCCCCAGTACAGAGGCTGCGGCACTACGAGCATCAGAGTCAGAATCTTTGAGGAGTGCGGCAACGTTGGCGGCAAAGTCTTTGGCTTGCATCTGCCCCAGTGCCGAGGCTGCGGCACTACGGACATATGATTGAGAATCTTTGAGGAGTGCGGCAACGTTGGCGGCAAAGTCTTTGGCTTGCATCTGCCCCAGTGCAGAGGCTGCGGCACTACGAGCATCAGAGTCAGAATCTTTGAGGAGTGCGGCGACGTTGGCGGCAAAGTCTTTGGCTTGCATCTGCCCCAGTGCCGAGGCTGCGGCACTACGAGCATCAGAGTCAGAATCTTTGAGGAGTGTGGCGACATTGGCAGCAATATCTTTGGCTTGTATCTGCCCCAGTGCCGAGGCTGCGGCACTACGAGCATCAGAGTCAGAATCTTTGAGGAGTGCGGCGACCTTGGCGGCAATGTCTTTGGCTTGCATCTGCCCCAGTGCTTTGGCTGCGGCACTACGGACATATGATTCAGAATCTTTGAGGAGTGCGGCGACGTTGGGGGCAAAGTCTTTGGCTTGCATCTGCCCCAGTGCTTTGGCTGCGGCACTACGGACATTCCAGTTAGAATCTTTGAGGAGTGCGGCGACGTTGGCGGCAAAGTCTTTGGCTTGCATCTGCGCCAATGCATCGGCTGCGGCACTACGAGCATCAGAGTCAGAATCTTTGAGGAGTGCGGCGACGTTGGCGGCAAAGTCTTTGGCTTGCATCTGCGCCAATGCATCGGCTGCGGCTCTACGAGCATCAGAGTCAGAATCTTTGAGGAGTGCGGCGATGTTGGCGGCATAGTCTTTAGCTTGCAGCTGCCCCAGTGCCGAGGCTGCGGCTCTACGAACATATGATTCAGAATCTTTGAGGAGTGCGGCGACGTTGGCGGCAAAGTCTTTGGCTTGCATCTGCCCCAGTGCCGAGGCTGCGGCTCTACGAGAAAGGCTCTTTTCTTCTTTTTCTTCTGTGTCTGGTGGCAATAGCTGCTTAACAAGCAGATTTACAACATCTTGATAGTTGGGAATTTGCTTTTTGGGATTATCTAGCTTGTATTCTCCCAATTTATTTACCGCTTCTAGCCTCACTCCAGCATAGGGGTCTGCCAGGGCTGCGAGAATGCCTTTAATTTCCCAATCTTGAGGCTTGGGTTTGGGTTCTTCTTCGGCATTTACCCAACTCAGGGAAAAGATAACAGTTAGTACACAAGTAAAAATAAACAGGAAAATCCGCGATAACCTGCGACGGTTGCCGGCATTTTTGGGCATGATGGGGAGACAGAACAAAAGGCTCTTAGTTGTCATTTGTTCTTGGTCATTTGTCCTTTGTCCAATTAAGTTAGTGTAGCAGTGGGATTGGCTGGGTGGGAAGAAGGGGGAAAGGGGAAGGGGGAAGGGGGAAGGGGGAAAATTAAGGGATTCACAACCAATTAGATCTGGTTGTTTACCAATGAGCGCTCATCCATAGAGAACATCGGTTCCTTCATGACCAACGTGATCGGGTTGTCTATCAATGAGCGCTCATCCATAGAGAACATCGGTTCCTTCACAACCAACGTGATCGGGTTGTCTATCAATGAGCGCTCATCCATAGAGAACATCGGTTCCTTCACAACCAACGTGATCGGGTTGTCTATCAATGAGCGCTCCTTCGTTCACAACCAGCGCTCATTCACAACCAATGAGGTCTCATTTATTGAAAAGGCGATCGCTTTGTCTATGAATAAGGGATTTCCAAGAAATAAATTATTCCATCTTGTGGGGCGGGCATCTTGCCCGCGACATAATCTGGGCGGACAAGATGTCCACCCCACAATAAATACTGGGATATTTTTTTATTTGGAAGTCCCTAAGGGATTTCCAAGAAATAAATTATTCTATCTTGTGGGGCGGGCATCTTGCCAGTGGTGTCAACTTAAGGTGAAACCCGCTTGGGTACTAGGTTTCGCCCTCACCCCCAGCCCCTCTCCCAGAGAGCTACGGTGTACACACAAGTCTTAAAATTCCCCCTAGTACTTGGTTTCGTCATCTAACTAATGGTTGTGCGATCGCTCTGGAAGCCTGTCATTGCGTTCGCGTAGCGTCTCGTAGAGAGGAGGAACGACGTTCGCGGAGCGTTCTCGAAGAGTAGCAATCGCAAAAACCACGGGATTATGTGATTACTTCGCTCCGCTATCGCTGCGCTCGTAATGACATTTTAAGGGGACTATAACGCCTGAAACCCTTGTAGATAGTACTTGTGTGTACACCATAGCTCCCAGAGAGAGAAGGGAGCAAGAGATTTAATTCCCCTTCTCCCGCAGGAGAAGGGGTTAGGGGATGAGGGCGCGAGGTATTTGTACAAGGCAGTGCCTTGCCCTTAATTCCTCTACCTCACAAATTAATTTGCTTGCTTTAGACAACGCTGCAGAATTTCCGCCAAAATTTGCACCCGAGGTTCTCTTAACATCCCATAGTGTTCACCAGGAATATCAAGAATTTCTACATTCCCAGCTACTAAATTGCTCCAACCGAAATCAGCCGAGAGCGTTTCTTGTGGACGTTGAATTTTACAACGGTAAAGAGAGACGTTACCTGGATAAATTCCCTGAGGTTTGTAATCTTCGGCTGCTTGTTCGTTACAGTCAATCAAATTTAAGTATTGGGGAGTGAGAGTTTGTAGTTCAGATAATCCCTCTAGTAATCCTTGCTTATAATTTACTTGACCAGAGCGGTAGAGTACCCGAGCTTTGATGTAATTCCACCTGTCTTTATGCTCAAGTTGCCAGATATTATTTAAATGAATCTGGATACATTGAAGCAAAGATGGACGAATACTGACAAAATTGGGAGCGCTACGATCAAACAATGCTAAGTGTGCAACATTCTGTCCTTGAGCATTTAATTGTCGTGCCATTTCAAAAGCAACTAGTCCACCAAAAGAATAACCAGCTAGAAAATAAGGGCCATTGGGCTGAACAGAGCGAATGGCTTCGACATAGTGTTGAGCCATATCTTCAACCCGTCGTAGCGGCTGTTGTTTCCCATCTAAGCCTACAGCTTGTATGCCATAAACTGGCTGATCTGGGTCAAGATAACGTGCCACCGCCTGATACTCTAAAATGTTGCCACCAACAGGATGAACACAGAATAAAGGTGGTTTTTGTTCGCCGGGTTTAATTAGTACTAAAGATGACCAAGGTGCTGACCAGCCGGATTCGCGGAGCACACCAGCTAGCTGCTCAATTGTCTGTGCCTGGAAGAGAGTAGCCAAAGGCAATTTTTGATCGCACATCTTCTCTATTTCGGCAAACAAGCGTACAGCTAATAGCGAATGACCACCTAATTCAAAAAAGTTATCTTTAATGCCGATAGGTCGCACATTTAGAATATCTTCCCAAATTTTCGTCAGCCGCACTTCTAATTCTTCTTGGGGAGCGACAAAAGTAGCTTCTGTCCCTTGTCTTATGTTGTCTATTGCAGGTAAGGCGCGGCGATCCACTTTGCCACTGGGAGTTAGTGGTAAAGACTCTAGCATCACAAAAGCAGCAGGCAGCATATAATCTGGTAATTTTTGCTGTAAGAAGTGCCGTAATTCGCTGCTAGTAGGCGCAGGTTCTTGATGAGGAACAAAATAAGCTACTAAGCGTTTATCACCAGGAATATCTTCACGCACAATGATGCTTACCTGAGCTATGGCTGGGTGTTGGCTCAGTAAAGCTTCTATCTCTCCCAATTCGATGCGGAAGCCGCGGACTTTGACTTGATTATCTATGCGTCCCAGATATTCAATGTTGCCGTCATTCAAATAACGGCACAAGTCCCCAGTTTTATAAAGCCGTGCATTTGGATCATTGCTCAAGGGATTGGGAATAAATCTTGCTGATGTTAAATCGTCGCGATTGAGATAACCTCTAGCTAGACAATCACCGCCAATATACAACTCCCCAGCTACACCGATGGGCACTGGTTGCATACGAGAGTCAAGAATATATATCTGAGTATTGGCGATCGCTTTCCCAATTGGTGGTAATTTTGGCCAA
Source organism: Tolypothrix sp. PCC 7601 (assembly GCF_025677855.1). Lineage (NCBI taxonomy): Bacteria > Bacillati > Cyanobacteriota > Cyanophyceae > Nostocales > Tolypothrichaceae > Tolypothrix > Tolypothrix sp. PCC 7601. Next base: position 7,880,040 of record NZ_CP064879.1, on the reverse strand, counting down.
TTCTGGACTGAATTATCTAAGGTAAAAGTAGTGACTACATGGCTTTCCGATGGGCCATAGTGATTGTGTAAAGTGCAATTTGTGACCTGCGTAAAAAATTCCTGAATGGCAGGGGTAATCTGCAATTGTTCACCAGCAGTAATCACTTCTCGCAGATGTTGGGGGAATAATTTAGCTGTAACTGCTACTTCTGCTAGTTGTTGTAAGGCTACAAAGGGGAGAAATAGTCTATTAACAGCTTTTTGGTTGAGTAAGTTTAATAAAGCTAATGGATCGCGGCGTAATTCCTCTGCAATCAATACTAATGTTCCGCCTGAACACCAAGTAGAGAACATTTCTTGGAAGGAAACATCAAAGCTGATGGGCGAAAATTGCAGAGTTTTTGCTTCACCTAGAACGGTGGTATTTTCTAGTTGCCACAAGATGAGATTACAAAGGGCCATTTGAGTCATCGCTACCCCTTTTGGCATCCCTGTGGAACCTGATGTATGGATTACATAAGCGAGATTTTCTGGTTTAACCCCAGTGACTAAATTCTCGTGACTTTCTTGGTTAATATCACTCCAGTTACTATCTAAACAAACAACTTTTGTTTCATCTGCTGGCAATTCTGCCACTAAATTTTTTGTCGTCACCAGCACCATTGCTTGCGAGTTTTTGAGCATAAAACTCAATCTATCTTTGGGATAAGCCGGATCTAAAGGTACATAAGCTCCCCCGGCTTTGAGAATGCCTAATAATCCGACTACCATCTCTAAGGAGCGTTCTACACATATACCTACTCCTACATCTGGTTGCACTCCCAGCTTGCTCAAATAATGTGCTAGTTGATTTGCCCGATTATTTAACTCTCGATAGGTAAGTTTTTGCTCTTCAAAGACGACTGCTACTGCATTTGGAGTGCGCTCTACTTGCTCTGCAAATAACTGAGGCAAACATTTATCTTGGGGATAATCTATCTGAGTGTCGTTCCAGTCTACCAATAACTTTTGTTTTTCTGGTGCTGTTAGTAGCGGTAACTCAGAAATTGCTTGTTGGGGATTAGCTACGATTGCTGTCAGCAACACTTCAAAATTTGCTGCCATGCGGCTAATTGTGTCGCTATCAAACAAATCGGTATTATATTCCCATTCACACCGCAAGCCTTCTTCGTTCTTGGATGTGATTAAGAATAAAGTCAAATCAAACTGTGCTGTGTTCTTTTCTACAGAATACTCACTTAACTTTAAACCAGGAAGCTCTTGATTTTGTAAGAAAGGATTATCAGCAAAGACTAAAAGTACTTGAAATAATGGTGAATAACTTAAGTCTCGTTGCGGATGTAATTCTGCTACAAGTTTCTCAAAGGGCAAGTCAGAATGAGTATAAGCTCCCAAAGTCACTTCTTTGACCCGACCCAATAATTCCTGAACACTCAGTTCCCCAGACAAAGGAGTCCGCATCGCTAAAGTATTCACAAAAAAGCCTACTAAGCCGCTTATTTCCTGGCGATTTCTGTTAGCAAAAGGTACACCTACTACAATATCTTCGCTATTTGTATAGCGATAAAGCAAGATGTCAAATGCTGCTAACAGAGTCATGAATAAGGTCACCCCTTCCTTCTGACTCAATAAACTCAAACCTTGGATGAGTTCATGGGATAGCGTAAAATAGTGCGAACTACCTCGGTATGTTTGGACTGCTGGTCTTGGTCTATCTGTCGGTAATGGTAATAAGGCTGGTGCGCCTACCATTTGTTTTTGCCAATACCCCAGTAAGGATTCTAAAACTTCTCCCTGCAACCATTCTTGCTGCCACACAGCAAAGTCCCCATACTGGATAGGTAACTCTGCTAATTTTGGCGACTCTCCGTTACAAAATGCCGTATACAGTGCTTTCAATTCTTTGGAGATTACCGCCATTGATTCGCCATCTGTGGCTATGTGCTGCGTGACTAACAGCAGGATATGCTCCTCTGCGGCTATTTTCAGCAAGCAACCCCGCAGCATTAAGTCTTCTGATAAGTGGAAAATTCGCTGAGTTTCCTGGTTTAAATACTCTTTTACTGCGGTTTCTTGCTCTGATGGCGGATAGTTTTGTAAGTCAATGATTTGTAATTCTACTGGTCTTGGAGGACTAATTACCTGAATAGGTTCGCCATTTTCACTGATATAGTTTGTTCTTAATACTTCATGACGAGCGACTATGGCATCTAGAGATTGTTGTAATGCTTCTACATTCAATCTCCCAGTGAGGTGTACGGCTTGGAAAATATGATAATCTGACCTATTTGGTTCTAATTGGTGCAAAAACCACAAACTTTGTTGGGGATAAGATAACAAAGCTGAGTCTCTATTTGCTCTAGGGCGAATTGTCAACGCTTGAGAGTCTGTAGAAGCTGGTTCATCAGTTTTGGCAATGCTTAGAGTTCCCAGAAGTTCAGCTATGGTTGGTGTTTTAAATAGCTGATCTAAAGATAGTTCTAGTCCAGAATATGCTTTGAGGTCAATATTTTTTCTGAGCTTAGACAGCAGTTGAACTGCAACTAAAGAATCACCGCCTAATTCAAAGAAATTATCATCAAGTCCAATGTTATCAACGCCCAAAACCTGTTGCCAGATGTTGATAATAGTCTTCTCTAGCTGTTTTTGGGGTGTTTGAATTAGTTCAGTTTGGGATGATAATTGCTCAGAGACAGTCTCAGCTTCATCAAAAATATCTAGTGCTTTTGTTGCTGAGAGTTGAATTTTTTGTGTTGGCTTTGATGGTTCAACCCAATAGCGTTTCCTTTCAAAAGGATAAGTAGGTAAAGGAAGACGATAATGTGGCTGTTCACTATAAAAAGCTGACCAATTTATTTCTAAACCAGCTAACCACATTTGACCGAGATTATTTAGCAAGAAACTCACATCAGAATATTCATCTTGAGGATGACGAACTGAAGTCAGAGTAATTTGCTCTTTTGGTTTATCGGGATGGCGTTGAGCTAAAGTACTTAATGTCCTTCCTGGCCCGACTTCTAATAAAATTTGCTCTGGGTTATCAAAGAATTGTTTGATACCATCAGCAAAACGTACAGCTTGACGCAGATGTTGAGCGTAATAATTGGGGTTGGTAGCATCTTCAACCGTTATCCAAGTTCCAGTTACATTAGAAACAAAGGGAATGTTTGGCACATTCAGGCGAATTTGTTTCACCTTATCTGTAAACGGTTCTAATATTTCTGCCATCATTTGCGAATGGAAGGCATGGGAAGTATGCAAAAACCGTCCTTCAATTTCTTTTTCTGCTAACTGTTTAGCTAATGCTTCTATTGCTGCTGTGGTTCCTGAAACTACACAATTAGAAGGACTGTTAATCACTGCAATTTGTAGCGAAGTTCCTGCTAATAATGGTTGGACTTCATGTTCAGGTAGAGGCACAGCTAACATTGAACCAGGAGGCATAGACTCCATGAGTTGACCTCTGGTTGCAACTAAGGCTAAAGCATCTTCTAAAGTAAAGACTCCGGCTAATGTTGCTGCTACATATTCGCCAATACTATGACCAATCATGGCTACAGGGATGATTCCCCATTTCATCCATAATTTAGCAATGGCATATTCAATTACAAATAATGCAGGTTGGGTAGTAGCTGTTTGAGTTAGTTTGGCTGTGGCGGTGGCAATTTCTGCTACATTGGGATACAAAACATCGCGTAAATTAAAACCTAAATGTGGTTGTAAAATTTCACAACACAAGTCAACTTGTTCTTGGAAATAAGCTTCTGTTTCATAGAGTTCCCGTGCCATATTTACATATTGAGAACCCTGTCCAGAGAACATGAAGACTACAGAACGCGGTTTAATTTTACCGGAATTAGTAAAAACTCGTTTTTTGTCTCTATTATTTAGAGCATTAACAGCATCTTCAATATCACTAACCGCAACGATGCGCCTGTGGTTAAAGCCTACACGACCAATACTTAAAGTATAGGCAACATCAGCTAAATTTACTTCTGGGTTTTGTTGTAAGTAATTAGCTAAATTGAGAGTTGCTGTATCTAAAGCCGAAGCAGTCTTAGCTGATAAAACTAATAATTCTTGGGAGTTTTTCGCTTTGACTTTGGACTTGCTTGTAGTGTGATCCCACTCTTCCAACACTACATGAGCATTTGTCCCACCAAAACCAAAGGCACTGACTCCTGCACGACGGGGAGAACCATTGCGTTCCCATGCAGAAAGTTTAGTGTTGACATAGAAAGGACTATGAGCAAAATCAATCTCCGGGTTAGGTTTTTCAAAGTTGAGGCTAGGCGGTATCTGTTGATGTTTCAGTGCCAAAGCTGTTTTGATAAAACCAGCCACACCTGCGGCTGTGTTCAAATGTCCAACATTAGTTTTGACTGAACCGATAGCACAGTAGCCTGTTTTATCTGTTTTAAGACGAAAGGCTTGAGTCAGTCCAGCCACTTCAATGGGGTCTCCCAATGGAGTACCAGTACCATGCGTTTCTATGTAAGTAATAGTTTCCGGTTCAATTCTGGCATCTCTGTGTGCAGCCGCAATTACTGTAGCTTGACCATCAACACCAGGAGCAGTAAAGCCAACTTTTAAGTTACCATCATTATTGATGGCACTACCTTTGATGGTGGCGTAAATATGATCTCCATCTGCGATCGCCTGTTGTAATGGTTTAAGGACGACAATCCCCACACCATCGCCAGCAACCATACCTTGAGCCGACGCATCAAATGCATGACAATGACCGTCGGGAGAGAAAACCATCCCTTGTTCATATACATAACCAGTCTTTTGCTGTAGGGAAACACCACCAGCTAGCGCTATGTCACATTCTCCCCTTAATAAGCTTTGACAAGCCATGTGGATAGCCACTAAGGAAGTAGAACAGCCTGTTTGCAGATTAATTGCTGGCCCTGTGAGATTCAGTTTATAAGCTACCCGCGTGTTGAGAAAATCTGTACTATTGCCGATAAATGCTTGTAACCATGAGGCTGACTCTACCAAACGACCTTCGGCCAGATCGTCATTCTGTAAAATATTATTTAATAAATAAGTGCTGGGAGCTACACCTCCATAAATACCGATGGTGTAACGATGACTATCTGGTTGATAACCAGCATCTTCTAGCGCTGACCAAGCACACTCTAGGTAAATTCTTTGCTGAGGATCTATAACTTGGGCTTCTCTAGGAGAATAACCAAAGAAAGCAGCATCAAATTCTGCAATTTTAGGAATAATCGCTGCGGCTCTGATATAGTTCGGATTGTTTAATAAGCTAGAATCTACCCCTAAAGCTCTTAACTCCTCATCTGACAATTGAGCAATAGATTCCACTCCATCCCGAAGATTTTGCCAAAATTCATTGATATTGGTAGCACCAGGGAAACGACCAGCCATACCGATAATTGCAATATCTTTGTGCAACTTTGTTGATACTACTGGCTCTATTACGTCAGAGTTAGACTTGTGTTGATTCTCTTGTGCCGTGCTTGGTGTTGAAGCTTGAGTCCGCTCTAATAGACATTGGGCTAAACTGCGGATAGTTGAATATTGAAATACATCAACGATAGAGATTTGGATTCCTAATACTTCTACTATTTTGTTTCTCAATTTAGCTATGAGTAAAGAATGACCTCCTAGCTCAAAGAAATTATCATCAATGCCAATTTCATCAATGGTTAAAACTTCTTGCCAGATAGTAGTGAGGGTTTTCTCAATTTCATTTTGGGGTTTTGGACTGACTGGAAGAAATTGCGATCGCTCACTTGTGGGAGTAGTGTGATCTTGACGTTCTATCTTTCTATTGGGTGCAGGTAAAGCTTTGCGGTCAACTTTGCCGTTGGATGTGAGTGGTAGAGTCTCCAGCATGACAAAAGCTGAAGGAATCATATAATCTGGCAATTGTTGGGAAAGGAAATCCCGCAGGTCATTAATTGTTGGTTGTTGCTCCTGATTAGGAACTAGGTAAGCTACTAAGCGCTTATCTCCTGGCCTATCTTCATAAACTGTAACTACTGTTTGATTGATAGCAGGGTGTTGGCTTAATGCAGACTCTATTTCTCCCAACTCAATCCGAAATCCCCGAATTTTGACTTGATTATCTATGCGCCCAATGTACTCAAGGCTACCATCACTCAAATAACGCGCTAAATCTCCAGTTTTATAAAGACGGGCATGAGAGTCATCACTAAAGGGATGTTTGATGAATCTTTCTTTAGTTAATTCATCGCGCTGCCAATATCCTTGTGCTACTCCCGCACCACCAACATACATTTCTGCCCACACACCAATAGGTACAGGTTGGAGATATTGATCCAAAAGGTAAACTTGTAAATCAGGAATCGGACGACCAATTAAACTACTTGTGGCTTGAGCATCCGCTAAAGTTAAAGGACGATAGGTAACATGAACGGTAGTTTCTGTAATTCCGTACATATTCACTAACTGGGGAGATTGATCTCCATGTCGCTCAAACCAAGGCTGCAAGTTAGACAAGTTGAGTGCTTCACCACCAAAAATCACAAACCGTAAACTCAATTCATCTCTGGATTTGGCAAGTTTATCGGCTTCAATTAACTGATAAAAAGCTGATGGTGTTTGGTTAAGGACAGTAACTTGTTCAGAAACTAATAAATTGTAGAATGCTTCTGTGTCTCTACTTACTAAATAGGGAACAACGACAACACGCCCTCCATAGAGTAAAGCGCCCCATATTTCCCACACAGAAAAATCAAAGGCGAAGGAGTGAAATAGAGTCCATACATCCCTTTCATTAAAGTGATACCAAGATTCTGTGGCTGTGAATAAACGCACCACATTGTAATGGCTGACTAATACCCCTTTGGGCTTGCCTGTAGAGCCAGAAGTATAAATAATGTAAGCGATATTATGACTCTGGACACTGACGATAGGGTTGTTGTCAGAATATTGAGCAATTTTCTCGTTGTCAGTATCTAAGCAAATCATCTGTTCGCAAACAGGAAAAATATTTACTAGCGCTGACTGCGTTACTAAGATTTGCACTTGGGCATTAGTCAAAATATATTCCAAGCGGTCTTGGGGATTTTTGGGATCTAAAGGTACATAAGCCCCACCTGCCTTTAAGATGCCTAAAATCCCTACCATCATATCTAGGGAACGCTCTACACAGATGCCGACAAAAGTATCTGCTTTGACTCCCAAAGTAATTAAATAATTTGCTAATCGATTAGCCTGGCTATTTAATTGCCGATAGGTCAGTTGCTGTTGTTCAAATACTACTGCAACTGCATCAGGTGTACGTTCAACTTGTTCCTCAAACCAGCGATGAATACATTTATCTTGGGGATATACTATTTGAGTATTGTTCCATTCAAATAATAATTTTTGTCGCTCCTTCTCTGCCAGTATATTTAACTCATAAATAGGCTTTTGGGGATTAGCAACAATGCTCTCCAGTAAATTTTGGAAATGCACGTTTATTCTTTCAATGGTATTGCTATCAAATAAATCTGTGTTATATACCCACTTCCCTGCTAATCCATTGTTGGTTGGTTTTAAAAATAAAATTAAATCAAACTTTCCAGCATTATTTTCTAATACCCAAGGACAGGCAGTTAAGCTAGAAAGCTCAATCTTTTCTAAGGAAACATCTTCCTGAATAATAAACAGTACCTGGAATAAGGGTGAGTAGCTTAAGTCTGATTGGGGCTGCAATTCCTCTACCAGGATCTCAAAAGGCACTTCTTGATGTTTTTGAGCTAACAAAGCTACTTCTCTGACTCGTTGCAGTAATTCTAGAAATTTGGGTTTTCCAGATATATCAGTGCGGAGGGGTAAAGCGTTAACAAAGATTTCTGAATTAACGCGGCCAGTAATTGGGGAACCTACTACTATGTCCTCTGTCCCCGTGTAGCGGTATAGCAAGCTCTTAAAGGCTGTTAAGAGGGTCACAAATAAGGTGACATTTTGCTGTTGACTTAATGAGCTGAGTGCTGCTGTTAATTCATGGGAGATTACAAAGGATTGTTCAGAACCTTGAAAGTTTTGCTCTGCTGGTCGTGGTCGGTCGGTTGGTAGTGATAATAAAGGTGCTACTCCTGCTAGTTGTTGTTTCCAGTAAGCTAGGGAGGATTCAATAGTTACTTTTTGTAATTGTGAGCGCAGAGATTGATATGCTAATTTGTAAATTTCTTGATCAATAAGTTTTAATTGAGGATCGTAATTTAATATCAATCGTAAATAGCCTAAAGCCTCAAGCCACTGCCCAGCTTGAGCATATCTCATGATTTCATAGGGCATTCTTTCTATGAAAAGCTTAATCCAAGCTTGCTTGCCCTGTTCATAAGCTACTGCATATTCTTTATTCCCAGATTGTTCAATGTAGCTCCATTGCAAACTATGGACGCGTATTACATTGATAATATAAGTCGGATTTCCTGACATATTACCGCTATTATAGCGATATTCAAGAACTGTTTGGCCGTGGAAGTGGATAGGAAATTGACGAGCAACTCGTAGAAATAAATTATAATCTTCCCCTCCTTTTGAATTTGGGTCAAACGCTCCTACAGACTCAACAGCAGTACGTCGAAAAAGAACACTAGCAACTTGGAGTTTTAGTTTGCCAGCTAGAATATTTTCATAGTTAGCTGCTACCTTTTGATTGTCATATATTTCTTCTGTTGTATATGAGCCATCAGGGTTCATTAATTGAAAAACATAATTACCAAAGACAAAGCCTGCTTCTGGATAGGCATTTATGCAATTCACTCCGGCTTCTACAGCGTTAGGTAAAAGGCAGTCATCACTATCAAAAAAGAGGATATATTCTCCTTTACTGGCGTAAAATCCCGTATTACGCGCTCCAATGAGTCCTTGATTGCTTTGGTAAATATATTTTATGGTTGGGTAGCGATCGCAAACTTGTTTCGTCTCATCAGTTGAACCATCATCTACTACGATGATCTCGAACACAGGGTAAGTTTGTTTGAGTACACTCTCAATTGCTTCTGGTAAAAAATTAGCGCTGTTGTATGAAGGGATGATGACTGATACGCGGTTTAACATTTGATTGTTGGAAATTATTGGTTAATTTAATATGTTGGCAAAAAGGAAATTGTTGACCTGGGACGAAATATATAAATCCGTTTTGATGACTGAAATTATTTGCGTAGAAGAAGACAAGGAAGCAAGAAAAAACTTCATGATTTTTTTATATGAATCTAATACATCCAAAAAAATCATGATGTATTGAGACAAAGTGTCAAACCCTTGTCTTAATTCATCCAAACAGCATCAATATCTGGAATAAAAACTCCAAATATATAGGAATTTGTGCTTGCATTTTTCCTACAAGGAAGAGACAAGCGTATATTATGCTTATTCAGTTAATTCCAGAATAGATTTTTAGCTCAAAATTTATAGGTAATGCTAGGCAAATTTCTGCGCTAAAACATAGACGTTATAAAATAACGCCTATGATGATTTACAATAAGCTTTTAAAATTTAATTTACAGCCATTGTAGTCATCAGTACAGAAAAGCCTAAATTATATCTGTTTTTCCTCAGATACTCTGCGGAAATTGGTTAATTTAAAATGCTATCTTTCGCCAATAATTAAGTATTTGGTTCAATCAGGTTTAGCAGAATTTAGCAATCTTATTTTCGTTGTGAAAAATATCAGTTTTGAATGTTGACTGTCAACGGTTAACAAACCTATCTGTTAAGATTTCACAAATCATTTATGATTCCTATATATTTCTACCAGTTAACTGAAAAACACAGTATTGCTTTCTCTATGTAAAGTACAATAAAAACCAAAGAAATCATCTTTGAGTTCTCAGTATTTACACTAAATTTACTCAAAATTTATAATTTCCCTGATACTTATAAAAATTAGATGAAAATCTCCATCCCCTTGTGGGTGGAGATTTTGGGCATTGGGCATGGGGAAGAGATCACCAATGCAATACTTGTCGGTTAAGGGCAAAAGGGGCAAGAAAAAACCTTTAACCGTTCGGCTGACGCTCACGGCGAAGCCCTTACCCTTTCTCCTGCAAAGACGCTACGCGTAGCTTGCTGAAGCGCAGGGGTACACCTTTTCGCCAAACCAAATTTCAACTTGAAAATCCTTAACCGAGCAAATGCCCTATGCCTCAAGCGGCGGGGCGCTCACCCTACGCACCTTCAAGGGTATGGAATTATCCCGTCGCTTTAAATAAAAAAGACAGGCAAATTGCCTGTCTTTAAATAAGTAAGTTAGCAAAGAATTTAGAAATTCATTTCTGCGGCTTGGACTTTCTCAACCTGCTTCTTCTTCAACACGAGCATAACTTGAGCCAACATCACAAGCGCGATGAATGCAATCAACCACTTGACGCGACTAGCATCTTGTAATACGATTTCTGCATCTTTTTGACCAAATCCACCAACGTTGGGATTATTGGTTAAAGCATCACCAGCTTTTACAGTTTGCCCTTCAGAAACAATGAGTTCGGGGCCTAAAGGAATCGTATCAGAGACAACTTCACCAGCGTCGGTTTTGATGCTCAATACATATTTGACGTTGCCGTCTCCATCTTCTTCTTTGGCAATCTTGGTGATTGTACCAGCAGCAGAAGCATTGTAAACAGAGTTGTTGCTCTTTTCACCAGTTGGGTAAACTTGTCCGCGTCCCCGGTTACCACCTACGTGAACTGAATATTTACCAAAGTGGATGTTTTTATCAGTTGCGGGGTTGGGAGACAGAACTGGGAAGATTATTTCCTGATACTGTTCACCAGGGAGAGGGCCAACGATGACGACGTTTTCTTGATCTTCGCTGTAAGTTTGGAAGTAAGTATCGCCGACTTCTTCTTTGAGTTCTTCAGAAATGCGGTCTTCAGGAGCAATCTTGAAGCCTTCGGGTAGCATCAATACAGCGCCAACATTCAAACCGGTTTTAGAGCCATCAGCACCTACTTGCTGCACGCTAGTATCGTAGGGGATTTTCACCACGGCTTTAAACACGGTGTCAGGTAGCACTGATTGCGGAACTTCCACTTCTGTCGGCTTTGCAGCTAAGTGACAGTTGGCGCAAACAATCCGCCCTGTTGGTTCGCGGGGGGTTTCTGGATAGGTTTGCTGTGCCCAAAAAGGGTAGGCAGCAGCCGATTGTGGCAGAGCTAAATCGCTGGTGAAGTAGAATGTCACCGTAGCGATCGCTATGAGCAATGTTTTGACGATTGCTCTAGTACTGCGAGTGAACCTCGCTGTTATCGAAGCATTTCTCATCTCTATAAGGGCAACGATTCTCTCGTGAATTAGTCATTGGTCATTTGTCATTCGTCATTTGTCTGTGGAAAGTAAATAACTGACCACTGATCGCTGACTGCTGACAAAGATAATTAAGCCCACCAAGGTTCTTCGCCGGTACGGAAATCGGTTTCAGTCCAAGGAGTAACTACAACTTTGTCGTCTTCTACTTTGGTATGGGCCAAAGCCAAAGAAAGCGGCGCGGGGCCACGAACAACCTTACCAGTTGCGTCGTATTGGGAACCATGACAAGGACATTTAAACTTGTTCTCAGCCACGTTCCAGGGCACAACACAACCCAGGTGGGTGCAGATGGCATTAATGCCGTAATCGCCAATCGCCTCTTTGCTTTCTACTACAAGATAAGTTGGGTCGCCCTTGAGTCCCTGAACGAGGGAGCGATCGCCTACATTATGGCTTGCTAGAAACTTGCTGACGCTAACATCGTTGCCCAGCTCATCTTTTGCCGTTGCACCGCCACCAGCGCCACCTGCAGCAGGTGGAATAAAATAATTGACAACGGGATACAATGCACCCAGAGCCACTCCAGTGACGGTTCCAAAAGTGAGCAGATTCATGAATTGACGACGCCCCATATCGGGCACGTCTGCTGATTCAGAAAATTGAGCCATAATCTACGCGCTCTTTGTGTATTTTGTTAAGCATTTTGATAAGAGTACTAGTAGGTGAGCAACTCTTATCTAAGTCGAAATGCTAACGCCCACAAAAATGCCATACTTCTTTGTTCCAAGATATATCTAGCATCTTTTCTGTTAGCATTACATTTCTTTATATCCTTATCATACTTGAGTTACGGAACTTAACATCATAACTAAATGTAAAATCTAATTGAGACAACCTATGACAGGACAGCAATTACGTCAACTGTTGCTTGAAAAGTGGGGACGCTCTTACGATGTGCAGCTGCGGCGATCCCAGGGAAAAATTTTTTTGCAAGTCATGTGGAAGTATGTTGAGCAAGCTTCTTTTCCCTTAAGCGAAGAGGAATATCAAGCCCATCTTGATAGCATTGCCAATTATCTTAATGCTTTAGGTGGAACGACTCAAGTCCAAACATTTATCACTCAAACACGCGATCGCCCTCGTTTGGGCAAAGCTGTGAGTATTCCCCTCGATTTGGGCGAGCGTTCTTCGGAATGGATCTTATGATCTATCTTGACAATTTGCTCTTTTAAAGATATGTGCAGTCATTTATGAAATGACTTGTAAACAGAGGTAACAGGAAAGAAAAAGTGTAGAGATGCATAAACTGGGAAAAATCAAACAGGAATCTCATAAACCGGGAAGTATTGTAACTAACCCTACAGTTAAAAATTTGGTAAATCCCCTCGCCGTACTGTGAAAAACTATCAACAACAATCAAACGCTTTCCCCAGTGATTATCTCAATAAATTATGGGGAGAAATCCATGCTTGTCCTTACTTTTCTGTTAATAACCTCAACCGCGATTTTGTTGGTACGAAGGGATTTTCTGTAGTGTTTCAAAAATCATACATAGCACAAGTAGAGCAACAATTTCCCTATTTCAAGCCTTATTTAGATTTAGCTCTTTTACCTAACTGTAATGCTTTTTACCTTAATCCTTTATTGCTCAAAGAAGGCTCTCGTGTCGATCCGCATATCGATCGTTCTTTGCGTTCATACTGTAAAACTATAGAACCGCCTTTAGTTGTTAGCGTTCTGTATGTGCGCGTACCTCCCGATATGCAGGGGGGAGAATTGGTACTGCGATCGCACAAACGCCAACTTGGGCAAATTAAGCCACAAATGAATACTTTAGTTCACTTTCAAGGCGATTTAACACATTCTGTCAATGCAGTCCAAACTCCTGGAAACCGTCTGAGTTTAGTTTGCGAACAGTATAGTTTGAATGAGGTAGAACTCGCAGAAATACCAGAATTTACTATTGAGTCGAGAGTGGCTAAATCTACACAGAAAAAGCGGAAGTAATGGGTAATTGGTAATTGGTAATGGGTAATTGGTAATTGGGGTTTGGTGTTGGTAATTTCTCCCTAGGACTTACGCAAGTGTCATATTTTTTTCGTTTGGGTTTGTCCAGGGTCAAAGGTCAAGAGTCCAAAAAACCTAAATTTTTGACCCTTGACTCTTGACTCTTGACTCTTATCCCAGAGGATCACTGTGCCAGTTGCGTAAGTCCTGCTCCCTTATCCCCAATCCCCAGTCCCTTATCCCCAATCCCTAACTCCCAATCGCTACATCATAAAGAAACTGCTCGACTATTTCCCCTGCAAAATTCCGGGTTAAAAGTCTGCATTGTTGAATTTGGAAATCTTGTGCGATTTTACATAAAACTCCACAAGTCCAATCTTTAGGGTGAGTTTGCCATTCCAAAGTTATCCAAACTTCTCTACAACCATCAGCTAATATTGGAGATATTTGCCAAAAGTATTGTTTTTCTGGGTATTTTTCCCCTGATATCCCCAATTTAGATATTTGTACCAAACAGGTATGAATTATTATTTCTTCATGCATTTATTATTTAATTTTTCCATTTAAATACACCGAATATACTTAGTTTCGGTTTATGGGGAATTTATATTTATTCAATATTTTATATAACCTATTTTTTCTTCCCTCCGCCTTGTCTATAAGAATATTTTCAGAATCAATTTTGATGCTTAGATGAGATATCTACTTTTTATCCCAAGTAATGATTCCTTGATAAGCTTTATCTAAACTTTCTTCTACTATTGCTGGCAAGTTTTCCCAACAAATATCTTCTCGTTGCAGCAGAAGTTGGAGTTTTTGGAGAGCATTTATAGCTGAATTTTCTTGTGGATTACCATTAACACTATAATGTTGTACTTGAGCTTGCAGCTGTTCATAAAGATGTGCCTGTTGAATTGCGATCGCTAATTGAACACTCAGCTGCTTAAGTAGCTCAATCTCCCACTCTTCCCATTTTCTAGGGTTCTGGCAATGATGAGCAATTAAAAGACCCCATAAAAAATCTTGACGGATCACCGGAATTACTAAATTTGCTTTTACTTGTATTTCAGCTAGTAATTGAACATGACAACCAGCTAATCCTTCTAGATAAATATTGTTAATTGCTCTAATTCGACCATCGCGGTAGAGGACTGCATGTTCTTTGGAAAAGCAGGTATCATTAATGTTCATGTCTAAAATAGACATATAATCTGGGTTAACAGATTCTACTACTACTGAACCACTCAAATCATTGGCAAACTGATATAAAACTACTCTATCTGTTGCTAGTAATTGCCTAACTTCTTCTACAGATGTTTGCAGTACTTCTTCTAATTTTAATGTTTCCCGAATCTTCAGCGATATTCTACTGAGTAACTTTTCTTGACGCAATTTTTGTCGTAGTAAATATTCATAATTACTAGCATCATATAAGCTTAATTGCTTGGTCTGAGAGATATTGCTATCGGCTTCATCTTGACGATATGACATTAGTGTATAACCACCTTTTCTTCTGGGATATGGATGAATTAAAACTAAATATTTTTAATAACAAAATACAAGATTTTTACATTGACTTTGACTTAGCGATAGTGCCAGTAAGAAGTAGGCATAAAATATAGCGTATTTCATAAGTCGGTAGGGACATGGCAGTGTCATGCCCTTACAATTATCTGTACTTAACCAGCAATTTGCTGTACATGTATCGTTATTTAAGACATAGAATAAATCTCTAAAATAATAGAATGCCCTAAATTGATATTAAATACAAACCGTGACAATACTTAATATCGCTATGAGAAATTCCATAAAGGAAATTTATAAATTGAAGCTTAAATGTAGTTTGTCATAAGAAAGTTATCAGGCAGCGCCAGGTAGTGTGTTGAGTCAGGCAATGCCCTCGTTTTTAGTAAACATATCATAATGGACAATATACACCTATAACACACTGATGTAATTAATTTTTAACTTTATAAATAAGCGACAATCTGGTTTGTTGCAGGTTTCATCATGTGTAGATTGGGCTGGCGACCATTGTTAAGCAATTTTCAATAAAAATGTTAACTAAATATGTAATATATATCACTCAAATACTTTAAACCGAATTAATCAAGAGAGTCATATTGTAATTGTTTATGAAAATGGGATTAAAGTTGTTTAAACAAATGCAGTTATATTTGAAATCTATTAATAATCCTGGAAATAGCACTTAATTCAGCAAAATTTGTTGGACAAATCCCCAACTTTTCAAAAAGTCAGGGATCTAAATCTTGCTCAAGTAAGTGACATTCAACCGTATTGTGCTTTAACTACTCAATAGACCTCTTGCACGAATGCAAAACTTGTCCTCATCCCCTAACCCCTTCTCCCAATATTGGGAGAAGGGGAGCAACTTTCAAAGTCCCTCACCCATGCATGGGTGAGGGCTTTTGATTTATGCAAGAAGTCTAATGAACCATCGTTGCTAAAGAAAGCACATAATCAGGAAATTGACGTTTTAAAGCAGGAAATACAGGACAAGGTGATTGTTCTTGCAAATTCTCTGGTTTACTCCAAGTAAATGGGGCTTTCTGCGCTGCAGACATCCACAATAAGCGCTTGGCTCTGGTCATGGCAACATAGAGTAAGCGATACTCTTCCGCAGTTTTCAGATGTTTTGCTACTTCCCAAGCTTGGGAGACATCGGGTATCTGTGATTCATTATGCAAAGCAGCACGTACTTGGGCGCGGGCGACTTCTGATAAGGTGAAGTCGCCTAAAAATTGGCTTTGAGGTGGAACCCAAAAGCGACCGGGAATTAAATTTTCGTGGAGAAAGGGAATAAAAACATAGTCCCAATCTAGCCCTTTGGCTTTGTGCATGGTAATAATTGTCAGTTGACCGTTACGGGTGTAACGTGCTTCCAAATCTTCTGTTTCTACGGCTTCAAAGCGTTCGGAACTGACAATTTCACTTAAGGCTGACAGCATTGCGCCCATGGAACTATTACCAGAAATTTGCTGATTTACTCGTTCTGCGAGTTTGTCAGCCGTTGCGAGTTCGGCTTGGTCGTAATTCAAAGCCAAAGCTAAAAAGGAAATTAGCTGATATATTGGCAGTTCTAAGCGGGCGCGTAGTAAACTCCGACACAAGTGTGAAGCTTTTTGGACTGTTTCTGATTGCGGTGCGGCTAAGGGGCCAGGATATAAAAAATCTTCTGGTAAACTTGCTAGTGCGTTCAAGTCTTGGGTGGGTATTAGTTGGCGTTCCACTAATACTTCTAAAGCCGCTTTTAGGTAATCTGGGGAATGGGGGCGATCGCAAAATTGGAGTAAGGCTAAAATTTCTTGGGGAATTTGGGAACGGCGATCGCGTTCTCCCACATCATAAAGTGTAATTTTATGCTCTTTACATATTGGTTCTAGGGCTTCAGCTAGCCATCTTCCTTGGCGGTTTTCCCGCACTAACACCGCAGCACTAATTTTGCTAGGGTCATCAGCAAATAATTCAATAACTCGCTGGGAAAGCAATTCAACAGTGTGATGAATATCACGTGGAGTATATAGTTCTAATCCCCTTCCTACTGGTGCTGGGTTCGCATCTGCTTGCGGGTCGCCAGTATCCACAGCCCGAATTTTCTGGGAACGGAAGGGAAGAGAAATCACGGAGTCATGCGACGATTGTTGCATCTTCACTCCGTAAAAACTATTAATCCATTCCAGCGCAAAGTTAGCCGCTTCAATGATAATTCTCGTACTGCGCCCAGCTTGATCCATTGTCGCCAATCGGCTCATGCGATCGCACTCAATACAAAATTCTCGAAAGTAAATCGGATCGGCTGGGGTAAAAGTTGAGTTAATTGCTTGGTTGGGGTCGCCTACGCGGACTAGGTTGATTGGGGATTGGGGGTTGGGGATTGGGGACTGGGGACTGGGGAACTCGGGGCCCCCTCTGGGGATAAGGGGTAATGGGGACTGGGTAATTGGTAATTGGTAATTGGTAATGGGATTAATTCCATCATCTCCCTTATCTCCCTTATCTCCCTCATCTCCCTTATCCCCCTCCGCATTACTCGCCAAAATTTCCAGCAACTTCGTCTGTAATGGGCTGGAATCTTGGGCTTCGTCTTCAAAGACGGCAAAAACTTGATTTTGCTCGATGCGGCGGGCACTTTCGTTTTCGAGGACGCGCAGGGCGGCTAAAATCATGTCGTCGTAGTCAATGAATTCACGCGATCGCATTAACTTCTGATATTGCTCGTACAAACCTGCGGCTATATTTAAAATGGCGTAGGGGTCTGTGGTGTGTTTACTCCACTGGCGTAAGTCTTCGGGGGATAAACCAGAACTTTTGGCTTCGTGAATAACTGTTGTTGCTAAGTCTGGTAAAACTTCCGTTCGCAGCACTGATTGACGACGTAATCTTTCTGTTTCTTCGCCGTCAAATTGGCTACCTTCGAGTAAGCGTAAATAAAGGCTGGGATGATTCGCAATCCACTGTTCTACAGCAGTTCGGATGAAGCGGTGGCTTTGATTTGGGGTAATTAATGTGACGTTTTCTAACTGCAACCCCGATAATTCAGGATGGCGGCTGGCGATATTTAATGCCAAACCATGCAAGGTATAAACCACAAAACCTGTCTGAGGCAAAGATAAATCATCGCGTAAATATTTGCGGATTTTCGCTTTAATATTAGCCGCCGCAGAACGGGTAAAGGTAACCACTACCAACTGACGACGAGAAGCAGGGCGCGACTGGGCTGCAAGTTCATATTGACGCGCAACTGCGATCGCCGCCGCCGCCGCCATCCCGGTAGATTTCCCCGCACCAGGTACAGCCGACACAGCCAAAGGGCCTGAGTTCCAATCAGCCATTTGCTGTTGTCCAGGGCGTAGGCTATTCCGGATGCGTGCGATCGCTTCTGCCCGTAGAGTAGAAAGAGGAGATTTATCAGATAATTCTTGCGTCACAGTATCAATAAAATTAACGTCTGACATTACAGGAATTTAAATTTGGAATTTGGGATGAGATTCTCAAATCGCAGACTTTATAAATTATTAGTGTATCTCTCTGGTTGAGAAATTTTCCATCACAAATCAATTAACTAATATTTATATAATGACAAATTACAGGCTCTCTTATGGGATTGGGTGAACGGGAAAAGGGAAAAGGGGAACAGGGAAGGTGAGAATTTACCTTTACCGCCTACATCCTTGGCGAAAAAATAGATCCCCGACTTCTTTGAGAAGTCAGGGATCTGGCTTTAATTACGAACTACGAATTATTTTAATGTGCCACAGCCCCACCAGTTGCCTTGACTTTTTTAATGAAGATAATCGCCAATCCGCTTAATAGTAAAGCGATGCCAATAAAGTAAAAACAATCATTAAATGCCATCACAAAAGCTTCGCGACGCACAATATTAGATATCGATGCGATCGCCTGATTTTGGGCGCTACTTAAATCGGCTCCTCGACTAATAAAATATTGCGTCATCTGGTCGATTCGTTGTTGAGTTTCGGGACTATATAGTGATATGCTATCACCTAATCTATTAGAGTGAAATTGCTCTCTATTTGTTAATAAAGTTGCTAAGGCTGCAATTCCTAGAGAACCACCCAGATTCCGCATCATATTAAATAAACCACTTGCCGAACCTGCTTCTTTAGGACTCAATCCTGCAGTGGCGATACTACTCAATGGAACCATAATTAATGGTTGTCCCATTGCACGGACAAGCTGCGACCATCTTAATTGATCTAAACCTGTTTGATAAGTCATTCCGGCGTTCATAAATGCACTTATAGCAAACAAAGAAACCCCTACACCCACCATTAACCGCACATCAATGCGTTGCATTAATTTAGGGATAAAGGGAATAATAAATAGTTGCGGAATACCTGCCCAAATTAATACTTCACCAATTTGTAATGCGTTATATTTTTGAATTTGGGCAAGATATAATGGCAAGACATAAATTGAACCATATAACCCTACACCCAAAGAAACATTAACTATACTGGCTAAACCAAAATTCCGCCGCAGCACCAATCTTAAATTAATAAATGGTTGCTTGCGAGTTAATTCTATGATCAAAAATAACGCTATGAAAATTACCGCTATCACAGTTAAGCGGACGATTAAAGCCGAGCCGAACCAATCTTTACGGCTACCTTCTTCTAATACAACTTGTAGGGAACCTAAGCCAATGGCCATAGAAAGAATTCCCCACCAGTCGCCTTGCTTCAGCAAATCCAACTGCAGTTTATCTTGTTTAATGCCATACCATACTCCGGCAAGCATTAACACACCAGGAAATACATTTATATAAAAGTTATACTGCCAACTAAAATTTTCTGTTAACCAACCTCCTAATGTCGGGCCAATTGAGGGCGCAAAAACTGCAGTAATCGCAAAGGCTGCTAATCCTACTGATTGCTTAGATGGTGGTAAAGTCGTCAATACAACAGTCATCGCAGAAGGAATTAATATCCCACCACTGAAGCCTTGTAAAGCACGGAAGACAATCATAGAATTGAGATTCCATGACCAAGCACAGCAAATAGAAAAGAAAATGAATAGTATGGTATTTACTAATAAATAACGCCGCAGGGAAAACACCCGCGATAGCCATCCTGTTAAGGGAATTACTACAATTTCTGCTACCAAATAAGCAGTAGAAATCCAGGAACCTTCTTCTAAGGTTGCACCTAAACTTGCTTGAATTTCTTGTAATGATGCGTTAGTAATTTGAATATCTAAAACTGCCATGAATGCACCTAGCATACTGGCTAATACACCAATCCAGGTTCTTAGCGGTATATGATCTGGCGGTAAGGTAGGTTGTTGTTGGATAGCACCTGTCTGAGCCATAGAATTGCTCCAGTGTTCAAAAAATTCGTAATACCCTACGGGAAGCGCAAAGCGCTACGTAATTCGTAATTCGTAATTCGTAATTAAAGAGATTTTAGGTTGAGGAGCCACTGCGTTGGACGGGTTTCCCGGCTTAAAGCAAGTGGCGTTTGAGGAACGCAAACCAACATTTTTGTGAATCTGTTGGTTTTCATTAGTTTACAGTTTTACGTTTACCCAACCTAGGAAATTTTATGTTTTATATCTAACTAAAGCATATTAATTTACCTAGCAGCCCCTAAAGGTTTGACAATGCCTTTTTCTTCATAAATGGGTATAACAAGCTTTTTCAAAGCTGGTAATTGTTTAAAGAACAATATAGAGCCGATAATACAAGCTATACCATCAAGAATTAAGGTGTTAGGAGCGCCGATGCGACTTGCTAAGAAACCTCCTAATAAATTACCTACAGGTATCATGCCTAAAAATGACATGGTATACAAGCTCATTAATCTACCGCGTTTGTCCTCTTCCACAATTGTTTGTAAAAACGTGTTACTTGCGGCAATCTGGAGAATTGTTCCTAAGCCTACAAACAACATTGTGAATAGAGAAAGTGGTAAATATCGGGAGCAAGCAAAAGCTATTAAACCTACTCCTAAAATTGCCGGAGCTATGGCAATTAATTTGCCAATTCCTAATATTGTACGTCGGGTAGCTAAATAAATCCCACCTGATAAAGCTCCTACTCCCGAAGCTGCCATTAAAAAGCCTAGTGCTTCTGCACCACCTTTAAGAATTTCTTCAGCAAATATGGGTACAAGAATAGTATTTTGTAGTCCCATTAGGCTAACTAAAGTTGATAGTAATAAAATAGCTCTGATTGGTGGAAAGCTAAAAGCATAGACAAATCCCTCTTTAACTTTTTGCAGAGCATTTCCGTGACTTACTGTCACTTTCCAAGGTTTAACTGTCATTGCTAATAAAGCAGCAATCACAGCAATATAGCTTAAACCATCAATCAAAAAACAGTAAGCAGCACCAATTCTCGCAATAATTAAACCGCCAACTGCTGGGCCAATTAATCGCGCCCCATTAATCATGGTGGAATTAATAGCGATCGCATTGGCTAAATCTTCTCTTTTTTCCACTAATTCTGGTACGAAAGCTTGTCTAGCTGGCGCATCCAAGGCGTTAATAAATCCTTGAAATAAGCTTAAAGCAATGATGTGCCATACCTGAATTACACCAGTGAGCGCCAGTACCGCCAATGCTAGGGACTGAATCATCGCCATGATTTGCGTACCAATTAAGGTACGATAGCGCGAAAAGCGGTCTACAAAAACACCCCCAAAGGGAGCCAGAAAAAAGCTAGGAATTTGACTGGTAAAGCCGACAACCCCTAACATTAATGCGGAGTTGGTTAAGCTATAAACTAGCCAAACTGTAGCTAGTTGTGTCATCCAAGTTCCAATTAAAGATATCCCTTGTCCGGCAAAAAATAGGCGATAGTTTCTGGATTTTAATGCAGGTAGAATTAGTTGGTTTTTGGTCATTTGTTATTTGTCATTTGTTATTTGTAATAGCTAAAAAGCTAGCAAATAAACATAATAAAATTTACCCACCTTCTAACCATAATTGCTGAGACAAAAAGCATAGCTTTGGTGGGGTGGGGTTTAAAGTAAATTCAGAATAATTTATCGGTTATACTATGATTTTCTGGTGTCAATAGTCATCGGTCATTGGTTATAAATAAGTACCAATTAACAAATGACTAATGACAAAATAATTACTTAACCTCTACATCAACTTCCGCAGACATCCCTGGTGTAATTCGTGACTCATATCCTTGGATACTGTTTTGGTCTAAAGTTACTTTGACTGGAATACGTTGGACAATTTTGGTGAAGTTACCAGTGGCGTTATCTGGTGGTAGTAAAGCGAATTGAGCGCCGGAGGCTGGTGATATGCTGTCAACACGTCCTCTAAAGGGGTGGTTGGGAAAAGCATCCAGCTTGATTTCAACTGGTTCTCCAGGTCGCATTTTATTTAATTGGGTTTCTTTAAAGTTCGCTACTACCCAATAGCCGTTATCAACGATCGCCATTAATGGTGTACCAACTTGCACCCGGTTACCAACTTCCACGTTTTTTCTACCTACTCGTCCGGCACTAGGAGCGGTAATGTTGGTGTAAGAAAGCTGCAATTGTGCGTCTTTGAGCGATGCTTCCGCTTGGGCGATCGCAGCTTTTGCGGCTTCATATTGACTTTGTTTCACAGCTGTATCTTGTCCGGTGGCGGTGGCTTGTTGCAATCCACCCCTTGATGCTGCGAGTTTTGCTTGGGCGCTGGTAACACCTTCTTGTGCTTGTGCAAGTTGCGATTGCGCTTTGGCTACACCTACTCTCGCAGAGGCTAACCTAGCTTGTGCTTGTTCTACTCCCTGAACCGCAGCATTCTTCTGCGCTACAGCCACATCATAAGCGGCTCTGGCTGTATCTAACTGCTGGCGAGCAATTGCGCCTTCTTTAAACAAGCTGTTGTAACGGTTGTAGTCTGCTTGGGCTTTTGCCAAATTCGCGTTAGCCTGCGCTACTTGCGCTTGGGCTGCGGGTATCCCAGCTTGAGCTAATTGCACTTCCGCTTGAGCTGCGGGTATCCCGGCTTGGGCTTCTTTAACTGCGGCTTGGGCTGTGGAAATCGCCGCCAGCGCACTGTTAACATCTCCTTGCGCTTGAGCAGTTTTACCGCTAGAAGTTTGAGAAGTTAAAGCGATGTTTGCTTGGGCTGCTTGCGCCTGTCCACGAGCATTTTCTAACGCTGCTTGTGCTTGCAGTACTTTACTTTGGTAATCTCTGGGATCGAGTATGACTAATAACTGTCCAGGTTGCACCAGTTGGTTATCATTCACTAGTACCTGACTGACAGTCCCAGGAATCCGGCTAGCAACTTGGTGAATGTTTCCCACTACTGTAGCGTTATCTGTTGATTCGTGGGTAGAAGCATATTGCCAATAGTGATAACCAAAACCACCAGCCGCGATCGCACCAACACCCACGCCAGCTAAAATCAAACCAATCGGTTTTTTCCGCTTCTTCTCAGCCTTTTTCTCTGTCTGTGCTTCCGGCTGAGGATGAACCTCAGTTTCCGGTACTGGAGGAGCTTCGGGAGTTACAACAGGTGCTTCTGCACTGACGAAAGGCTCTCTTGTAACAGCCTCTAAACTCTCTACATCAGTAATTAGTCGTTTGTCTATAACAGAGATATTGCCTTTTTTGTGTCCGTTTTCAGTATTAGCGCCCATGATTGTTGATTCCCCTAACTCATAAATCAAATTTAGTTTTTATTTAGTACACGTAATATTTAATTACTTGCCTTCATCTAACGTTCCCTTCGCGTGCGTAGTATTATTATGCCAAAACAAAACTTCACAGTACTTCACCCAAATGGGTGATGGTGGCTTTGACTACAGATAGAAATTCTGGAAAGGTGGCGCTGCAGAGACGCGATTCATCGCGTCTGTACAAGAGTTGGAGAGACGCGATTAATCCTGCCTGTACTACAATTATTGCTTCCTTTCTTTCTTTGTCCCAATTACCCAGTCAACAGTCAACAGTCAACAGTCAACAATCCCTCAAGACAAATTCGCGATCGCCCGATTTAACAACTGGGAAAATAATTCGCGCTCTTGGTAGGCAATACCAGACATGGCTTGATCGCGTAATTCTGCAGCTAATGGCGGTAATATTGTTTCTAGCTCTTTACCTGCATCGGTTAGCCAAATTCTCCAGATGCGGCGATCATGTGCATCCCGTTCGCGACGGACTAAACCGCGTTCTTCCATCCGATCTAAAACGCCAGTTAAAGTCCCGCCTACCTGTTTGAGCCTGTCGCCAATGCTGGAAGTTGGTAAACCATCTTCCTCCCACAAACAACACAACACTAACCAATGAAACGGTGTCAATCCGAAAGGCTCTAGCCTTTCTGTAAACTTGCGAGTTAGCAGTTGTGAGAGCAACTTGATTCTATAGCCAATACTGTTGGGGGCCAGAACTTGCTGCCAGGACTCCAAAACTTCAAACTCTTTAGATGTAGACACCATTTCACTATAATTATTTAGTGTACGTAATATTATTCTAACTAACCTAGTATTTGCTTGCAACAGTAGATTGCCATCTATCTTAAGGAAGGACTTGAATCAGCTGATACTCTTGTAGTGTAGCAAGAATACGATAAGACGTGGATAATTGAGGATTTTGTGATTTGTAAATCCACGCATAGCTAGAAGCAGGTAATTGGCTAATAGAATCTACTACTTGCCCTGGAATCGGCGTGTAGAAATGCAGCAAGACAGAGTTTTTATCGTAAACTTGCACAAAAGACACGGGATGAGTTTGCAGAATCGAGGCGATCGCAGGTTCTTGGAAAAAGGCTTTTACAGTTGGGTTATAGTCGCTTAATAGCCCTAAGCTACCAGCCGTAGCCAAAGTCAGCCAGCAGGGAATTAACCAACTAGCGAACCAATAATTTTCAGTCAAAAACTTTTGCCCAAAGCGGTGACGCGCAATCCACACCACAGGCACAATCAGCCAACCTAAGCCTAAAATGAAACCAAGATTTGTGCGATCGCGAATATAAGCATCTTGGGAAATTAACGCAAATATACTGACTGCTATCAGTAAAATTCCCAGTATGCCGATAGCATAACTAAGGTTACGCGGCAAATTGTTCTCAGTCTTCCTCATCCATGACAATAATTTATTACTTCCATCGGAGGTAAAAGCGAAAGATTGAGCTATATTGCGCTTATCTGGTAGCAGCCTCACTCCTCTAGGCTGAATTTTGGTGATTCCCTCACCATCCTCTAGGAAATTGTTATTTTTTATCAATAATTTTTCGCTTGTAGAGACGCGATTCATCGCGTCTGTTTGTGTATATTCATAAATTTTGCCCAACCAATCTAAACCTACAGCCGCCAGCAACGCGATAAACGGATAAAGCCCAAGCGCATAGTGAGACAGACGAGTAGAGAAAATACTCAATTCAGTAAATAAAATCAGGGGAAATCCGACTAATATTAACTGATAATTCGCAATCGGACGACGCAGCGCTACAATCAAGCCTAAAATTGCGAAAAAGAACCAGGGAAATGATTTTAAAGGAATATTCCAGAAATAAAATAATATACCATTATGGTTGCGGTCTTCAGAACCGAGTTCTACCACAAACCCTAACAACTGCCCAAAACTCTCAGCACCATAGCGCAACCAGCTTAACCACAGCCAAGCTAATGTTGGCATTAAACCCACTACCAACCCCAAATACAACCTTGGGTTAGCAAGATGATGATGACGGCGATGTTCCTTAATTAAATAAGGTAATAAAGCCACCATCGGCAACAAAATCATAAAGCTGCGCGTCAAGAAGCCCAAACCAAAACACAAGCCAGCAATAAATAGCAAAAAATCGCTATATTTAGGATTTAATTCCGCCTTTAGTAAAGATAAAATCGCTAAAAGTACCAATAAAATCATTGGTATATCAGGTGCAGCTAAACGGCTAGACTGTAGCCAGAGAAATTCCACGCTCAAAATTGTCGCTGCTAGCCAAGCTACCTTTTTACCGACAATAATTTTGCCAATTTCATATAAAATAAACAGAGCTAAAATACTAGCGATCGCACTCGGAAGCCGCGCACTAAATTCACTTACACCAAACAAATTATAAGCAGTAGCAATTAACCAATAAGGGCCAGGGGTTTTATGATGAGCATTTCCCCAAGGAGCTATCCAATCACCAGATTCAAACATCTGGCGCGCTCGTCCTGCATAATAGCCTTCATCATGAGCCATTAAGCTACTCTGCCCAGAATTACATATTAACAAAGGCAGTAGCCAAATTAACAAACTTATATAAGGCAATCTAGCCAAAAGATAGATTTGCCGCCAAATACTAGGGAATAATCGGATTTTGTAGGACATTAATTAGTACGAATTGAATGCAGCGTCGGAGATTTCATATATTTGTGATCTGACTTTAAAATATGTAAAGCAGCATACAAAATATTCGATCCAAATCCTAGCTGAAATAAATTCAGTTGTGGAAGAAATCCTTCTAAATAGACATTTAAGATGATGATTCTCAGACCTGATCAACGCCTGAAGCTAGATGACACAAATGACAAACTGTTTTATGACTATCCACGTTTTGTCACCCATGTTGATGAAGCGTTCATTAAACAGTTAACAGATGTATACCGCGATCGTCTTAAATCTAACACACGCATCTTAGATATGATGAGCAGTTGGGTGTCTCATCTGCCAGAAGAAATGCAATTTGCCCATGTAGAGGGACATGGACTCAATGCTGAAGAATTAGCACGTAATCCCCGTTTAAATCATTACTTTGTGCAAGACATCAATGCCAATCCGCAGTTACCCTTGCAGGATGCAGACTTTGATGCGGTTGTCAACTGTGTTTCTGTACAGTACATCCAATATCCCGAGGCCATATTTACAGAAATCCACCGCATTCTTAAACCCGGTGGTGTAGCAATTATCAGTTTTTCTAA
The DNA here is from genome assembly GCF_025677855.1 of Tolypothrix sp. PCC 7601. NCBI lineage: Bacteria > Bacillati > Cyanobacteriota > Cyanophyceae > Nostocales > Tolypothrichaceae > Tolypothrix > Tolypothrix sp. PCC 7601. The sequence goes on along the minus strand of NZ_CP064879.1, from coordinate 7,853,412 downwards.
CCGCATGTTCTTCCAAAAAGCCATCCAAGCTTGGCGGGATGTCTCCGAAGAAGCGAGAGTAGAGTTAGTCAAAAGCTATTTCGCCTCAGTCCCAGGATTTTCTACCCCAGAGGTGATTGTGCATAAGTCAAACATCCCCGCTGTGCTTCAGTGGTTAGGCGCACCTGGGGGCGATCCGTTTTATGCTGTCGTAGCTTATAAGGGTTAGGGATTGGGGATTGGGGACTGGGGAAAAGGGAGATGAGGAGGATGAGGAAGATGAGGGGAAGAAAGGGAAAAAGCAATTACCAATTACCCATTACCCATTACCAAACACCCAATGCCCCATGCCCCATGCCCCATGCCCTTTTATAACCAATCTCGAAAGGCAGAGATTTCACCGACGCTGATTTCAAAGGGCCCGCCTTTGCCAAATGGTGGGTAGACGCGGATTTTGGCGTTAGTAGTCAACCTTTCTAATCTGTTTCCTAGTTGGGGTACATTGCTGACTATATGCCAGTAGGAAACGATGTCAGGGCAGTCAATGACTAGCATTAAGGTAGTAGCGTTGCTGGTGAGATACCATTGGCAATTAGCTAACAATGTTTGCGTAATGCGATCGCAAGCTTGATAAAAGCATCTGCCAATCGATTGTTCTAGTTCCAGATGTAACATCCCATCCATTTTGCTGATTTCCTTGGGAGGTAAATCATCTGGAGGCAACAAAGGTAACTTAGACATAATTCCGCACCTCTTGGTTATAGCGCGTCAAACTCTCCAGGTTTTTTTGCAAATCGCAAGCTGAGGGTTTGATTGCCAGCGTGCCTAGATTTAATTCATCCTGAAATTTTTTGATTCTGTCTCGGCAGGTTTGCACGTCACCAATAATTGAATTTTCAATCAAAAAGTCTTCATCAAAACAAATATTGGTGCGGTCAAATGCCTGATGACCAGTAGAACTTTTCTGCATGACAACAGCTGCATTTGCTGTCATTTTTTTGCTGAATTTACGGATGAAAGGCAACGCCTCTGTTACTGCTTCGTCGTATGTCCTGGCAACATAAAAGAAACGAGTCAGTACTAGGTTTTCACAACCACTAGAATTTAAGGCACGGTATTTAGCAACAGTATTCCGCAATCTGTGCAGAGAAAAAGGCGGCCCCCCCATTAAGCCAAAGGAATGTTTGGCGGCAAACCCTACACCGTCATCATCGCCAGTGGCTACATATACGGGAATTTGTGCTTGCAAAGGTTTGGGGTAAATTGTCAGGCGATCGCATTGATAATATTGCCCATTAAATGATACTTCTGTTTCATATAAAAGCTTTTGAATCAATGCCATTGCCTCTAGCATCTGGGCACGAGATTCTCCCATTGGTGTGGCAAAATGCTTATTTTGTTCGGGAAATGGCCCACCTTTGGCAATCCCAAATAACAATCTGCCATTGCATAAATTATCTAAAGTCGCAATGTCTTCCGCTACCCTAATTGGGTTATAAAACGGTAACAACACTGCTGCTGTTCCTAGTTTAATTGTTGAAGTTAACGCCGCTAAATGACCCATTAACACCAACATTGAAGGGCTAAGATTGGATTCACTAAAATGATGCTCACTTACCCAGGCTTCTTCAAAACCTAAGCTTTCCGCTTGTTTCACCAATGCAACTTGTTCAAAAATGGCACGGTGGGCATCCTGATGATGATTATCGTAATTGCAGAAAAGTCCTGTTTTCATTTATTTGCTGGTATGGGCAGTTTGTGCCTACCTGAGATACTCGTTCTCGTAATTTTCTAAGATGCAGCAACCCAATGTAATTCCAACCACAGGCGGGGATTATTTTGCTTTAACGTTGACAATGGATCGCGGAGCAATCTATCAGCATTCATACAAACTACCTGAACTAATCCCATATTATCTGCTATTTCTCTGAGTACATCTTTTTGAGATTGCACTTGGGGAAGCATTTCATCAGAACAATAAATCCCTATATATTGCAACCGTCTAGCAGGTCTTCCCCAAAAACAGGTAATGACCTTCACATAACAATTTTGCAGTAATTCTCCAACGCTAGGGTAATAGTGATTTACTACTCTAGTAAATTCTTTGGCTAGGATATCTTCGGCAATCATAGCAATTGATATTTCTGTAGCGTTCATCACGCTATTAATATAACATACATTTGTCATTCAAATATGACATTTATTATTACTTCTTTAGAAGTAAATGTTAATTATTAAGAACATCAAACACAATAAAAAAGAGGTAAAAATAAAGTTTTTACCTCCCTTGATTGATGTTTATTTTTTTGTCAAAAATTGTAGAGACGCGATGAATCGCGTCTGCATTCAAAAGTCAAAAATTCAAACCTTTTAGGTTGTAATACCAATTTGAAAAAAGAATGCGACAGATTGTAGGGGCAAGGCACTGCCCAGTGGTGTCAACTTAAGCTAAAAGCTATATAGGGCGGGCGTTGTACAAATACCTCGCACCCTCATCCCCTAACCCCTTCTCCCCCTGGAGAAGGGGAACTAAATTTCCTGCTCCCCTCTCCCTGTGGGAGAGGGGCTGGGGGTGAGGGCGAAACCTTCCAACCAAGCGGGTTTCGCGTTAAGTTGACACAGGTGGGTACTGCCTTGCCCTCTAGAATATAATGATGTGTCGCAAACATTATTTGATTTGGTATAACTCTCAACAAAATTATTTGGATGAATTTCTCCCCTTTCCTCTAACGCGCATTGCGTTCTGACACTAGAACCTCAGCAACAAGTTGTGGTAAATCTACAAGGTCAACATATCCGTCTGAACCCTTGATGGGTGACATAAATGTATAATTGGGGTCACAAGCTCCTGTATCGTAAACTTGAATAAACCAGCGATCAGGAAATCCTGCTAGACCCAATTCTACAACGTACCAACTCTCACCAACCAGACGAGAATTGTTAATTGTAAACCACTCTCTGTCCTGTTCTGAGATGTTCCAATCAGCCATGAGAAACTCAAAAGCTATTTGTCCAGCGTCAGTTTCAGTCAATAGCATTGCTACTCCTCAGTTGAAACTTCGGTTTCCAAATTGGCAGCTTCAGTTTCAGGATACAAACCCAATTGTTTTGCTAATTGACGACCTAGAAAAAATAAGAATTGGGCACCATCTTGATTACCTTCATGTGCAAACACAGTTGCCACTTTTAGCACTGCATACACAAAATCCGAATCAATTAATTCTGGATTTGCTTCTAATACTTCTGGTTCTTGGCCATTAGGGCATCTGAGTAGCTGATCGATTAAATCAAAATACAGGAGTTGGCGTTCTTCTGTCATGGTGCTTTGGTTGATGGAAAATGAATAAATTGGAATTTGCTTACTGTTCGATACTTTGCTGCCACAGCCGTTCTAGCATTTCAACTTGTTCTTGAAAAACAGCATTACGATAAACAAGATATCTGTCGTAAGCAATAATCCCTAACCCGACACAAATAGGTGTTAGCAAGAAAAACCATTGCATAATTGTTGCTAGTTGATATTGCTCTACAACAGTTAAATTATGGGATTGGAGGTTTTGCTTAGAGAGGTTTATGCTTGGCTGAGATTGAGAGGAGGATACACCCCCCGACTGAGTAACCAAGAAGCTATCGGCTCTCATATTATTGTTTACTTCACAGGTGAGATTCTGTGCTTTTACTAACTCTAAATGCTTGCCCCAAACCATACTAAATACTAATAAAGCTGGAGATAGCACAGCCAAGAAAACTACACAGACTGTGAGAACATTTAAAAGCTTGACTTTCATCTTGGTTCTCCCTTCCCAGGCAGTATGCACCCAGTAAGACAATAATTTCTGTTATTTACCGACAAAAATATTGCTGATAATCAAAAAGTTATCAGTTAACAATTAGCTTATTTTCCATTGTTTATCATGAACTAATTACTAAAAAAGGGGATGATTTGATGCAACCCTTGAGCTAATATCTGAAATATATGATTAAATTTATCCGCAATTGCAAATTAGTATTCAGTCATACTGAAATAATTTATTCTTGGGACTATAAATCACGCTCTCTCACCCTAAAACTGAGTTTAATGCAGTTAAGAATAGGGGGTTAAGAAGTCCCCCCTTCATCTCCAGACAGTTGCCTGGGAATGTTGGGGGGTAGAGGGGAATCTCTGCGTAAATCCTATAGGTTTTATATCAGGAGGGTTGCTCAATAGCAGTTTATCGGAGCCGGATCAGAATTATTAAAGTTATTAAATTTGTACTCAAAGGCTGGAAATTTTAGCCGAGCAGGATAATAAAAAATATTTGGGGTATGGGGACTAGTATTTTTTGAGTGGCGTTCTAGTGTTTTTAAAGTTGGGTTCGGGAGGGTTTGTACTCAACCTGAAATACTTTGAAATAGCTGATTGCAGAATATTTTAAGTGAGTGATTTAGTGAATAAAATTTGTACTCAAAAAAATATTCTTGCCTGATAATATCTTACGTTAATAAGAAAATCGATTAAATTTCAGCAAATAGCTATTTTGTTCTAGATAAACTAAAAAATATCCAACTTAAATATAAACTCTGGGAGATATATAGGTATCTTAAGAGATTGTCAAAAGTCAAGATTTAACTGGAAAATGGGCATGGGGCATTGGGCATTGGGCATGGGAAAGACAGATTTTCATGCTTGGTTGTGCCAAGACCTGGCGTGAATAGCTGACTGGAAAATTTTTAATTTTAAAGATAGGTATCAATAAGCAATTACCAGTTTTCTATCACAATTAGCGGGATAAGAAGACAAAATGGTTTAAAAGTCAATAGGAAGATTTGCCAGAATTGCTATTTAAATCATTGCAATTTTGTGGTTGAGTTAGAGTACAAAAATTATGTACTCAGTGACACTTAAATCTAGATTAAAATACAAGATTACCGTTATCAGTAAAAAATACCTGGCGTTGTTAATGAATTTAGGATTTTAGGAGTTAACGAATGCGAATTGCTAAAGATGTCACAGAACTTATTGGAAGAACTCCTTTAGTTGAACTGAACAAGATTCCGCAAGCAGAGGGAGCAGTAGCGCGGATAGTTGCTAAACTCGAAGGCATGAACCCAGCAGCTTCGGTTAAAGACCGGATTGGCTTAAATATGGTACTCTCGGCGGAAGCAGATGGTTTTATTGAGCCAGGAAAAACTATTTTAGTAGAGCCTACTTCCGGTAATACAGGGATTGCCTTAGCAATGGTAGCAGCCGCACGGGGCTACAATTTGATTTTGACAATGCCGGAAACCATGAGCAACGAGAGACGAGCAATGTTACGTGCTTATGGTGCCAAGTTAGAGTTAACACCAGGCCCCGAAGGAATGCGGGGAGCAATTCGCAAAGCGGAAGAAATTGTGGCTAACACTCCCAACGCATATATGCTGCAACAGTTCCGCAACCCAGCTAATCCCAAAATTCACCGCGAAACCACAGCCGAAGAAATTTGGGCGGATACTGATGGTGAAGTAGATATTGTAATTGCTGGTGTCGGTACTGGTGGGACAATTACCGGGATTGCGGAAGTATTGAAAGAACGTAAGCCAACTTTTCAGGCGATCGCAGTTGAACCGAGCAATAGTCCTGTATTATCTGGTGGGGAAGCAGGGCCGCATAAAATTCAAGGGATTGGCGCTGGCTTTGTCCCCGATGTTCTCAAGCTGGAGTTGGTTGACGAAGTCATTCGCGTCAGCGATGAACAGGCGATGTCTTATGGACGGCGTTTAGCAAAAGAAGAAGGCTTATTATCTGGGATATCTTCTGGTGCGGCTTTGTGTGCAGCATTGCAAGTTGCGAAGCGTCCCGAAAATGCCGGAAAGTTGATTGTGATGATTCAGCCTTCCTTCGGCGAACGTTATCTCAGCACCTTGATGTTCCAAGATTTGACTTTGGAATCTGCGGCTGTGCGTTAGGCTACGGTGTACAGGTAGCTGTGTAGAAAAAAGCTTTAGAGATTCCCCTAAATCTACGCCACTTGCGACAAGTCGGGAAAGCCGCCTAAAGCAGTGGTGTTGTACAAATACCTCGCGCCCTCATCCCCTAACCCCTTCTCCCGCAGGAGAAGGGGAATTAAATCTCTTGCTCCCCTCTCTCTCTGGGAGCTACGGTGTACACACAAGTACTCTCCGCATACGTTTCAGGGATTTCAACCCCCTTAAATTGTCATTGCGTTCGCGTAGCGTCTCGTAGAGAGGAGGAACGACGAAGCAATCGCTTGGTGCTGGGATTGCTTCGCTTCGCTCGCAATGACAGGTTTTGAGCGATTTTTATCTGAGTTTAAAACTCCCTTCAAGGTAGGATTTCAAGACTTATGTGTACACCGTAGCTCTCTGGGAGCTACGGTGTACACATAAGTGGTTCTAGAGCGAGTTTCCAAGCAAAAAAGGTGGATTCAAATTGATAAAGTCCGCGAATTAAAGTAGTAATTCCTGGAGGTTTTTGAGACCTGTAACCAGACCAACCACCCAGCCCTTGCATAATCCAAGTTGCCCAAGGAAAGGAATGAGGAGGAAAGGGATTTTGTTGCAATTGAGTTTTGCCTTCAAAGGTAGGTGCAATCTTCAACAAACATTGCTGTTGCTCATCGGAAAAGGCTAAATTTGCAGACAACTCAGGATTATCCCGTCCCTGAATCATTTGTAAAATGCCAACAGCAACTGACAAGCGAAGATAGTCAGTCGCTGTATCGGAAATCACTATGTATTGAAAAGGGTGCTTTAGTTGAGTAAACTTTCCCAATTGGGAACATCTACCCAACTTCCGGTTTGATGAGATTGATGGGATAAATCCATTAATAGTTGCGAATAAACTCCTTCTCGCAGTGATGGAACTAGTTGTTGCTGGCGGTCAATTCCCTGTACCCATTGGTCTACAACACGGATAAATGCGGAAATGCGTCCATCGGTGTGGTTGTGGGGAAACAGTAAATTTGATGGAATCTCGATTTCGGTTAAGGCTGTACCTAGTTGGGAACCCCAAACCCGGAAACCGTGGATATAGTCTTTTTGATTTTCGCTGCCTAAAACTAAAGTACCGCGATCGCCATACACTTCTACCCAATGTGTTCTTGGTGCGTGAACAACTGCACTAATGGTAAGTTGGCAAGGTGTACCATCAGCTAATTCTAAGGACAGCACACAAGTATCATCTGTCTCCACGGGCTTACTTTCGCCGCTAGCAGGGTCAATACGTGTGGGAATAGCTGTGCTTAAATGGGCGCTTAATCGGCGTACTGGGCCAAATAGCCAGTAAATATAATCAAAGGCGTGAGAACCTAATGAACCTAATGCACCGCCTCCTTTATCTTCAGCAGAATACCAATTCCAAGGGCGGGACGCATCTGCACGTGAGGAACCTAGCCAATCAATTCTAATCAGGCGTTTGTTGCCTACATAATCTGCTGATAATAGTTGTGAAAATCTTTGCCATCCAGGGACAAAACGAAATTCAAAATCTACAGTTGCAATTACGCCTTTTTGCTGCGCTAATTGATATAGTTCTTGGGCTTCAGCTACGTTTAAAGTCGTTGGTTTTTCTAGTAATAAATGTTTGCCTGCTTGCAGTACCTCTTTTGCCATTTCATAATGTAAAAATGGTGGGGTAGCAATACTAACTGCTTGCACTTCTGGCAAGTTGACAATGTCTGTAATGTTATCACTGGCATGGGGGATATCATGAGCTTGGGCAATCGCTTTGGCTTTATTGATATCGCGATGGTAAATAGCTACTACTTCAGTGCGATGATGTGCTTTTAACCCAGGAATATGGACTTTTTGCCCAAATCCTGTACCCACAATTGCCACGCCAATCTTTTTTTGAGGATGTAATGTAGAAACCATGTTGAAATTTGAAATTCAATATTTAATATTCAATTTTAATTTTTTATAGATGAAATTTGTAATTGCCGCCTACTTTAATAATCTCATCGTCAAAGGATAGCGATAATGCTTACCTTTATAAGCTTTAATTGCGGCAAAATTAACCAAGAACAATTGTAATATTATCATGAATGCAGTTAATCCCAGCCATAATAATAATAAAATATTTAAAACAGTTTGAATTTCTTGTCCAGTACTATTATTAATTAATGCTATAGCAAACATTGTTAACATAATCAATAAGGATAAGATAATCACAATCAGAATATAAATTGTGAGTGAGATTTGAAAATTTAAAGCTTCTTTTCCCTGAAAATCAATCCAAGAAGATTTCAATTTATTGAAGCGCCAAATTATCAGGGGAAACAAAATATTTAAAGGTAAATATAAAGGAATTCCGAGAAAGACCAAAAAAAATAATAGCATCCAAGCGAATAAAGCCGAGAGATGACAAAACATTGCCCAGATGCGTATTTGCTGCTTTGGTTTTTCTCTCATGGCTTTTTATTTATCAGTAAATTGAGGAAATAATTCTCCATCCTAGTATCTATAAAAAAAGCCAAACCAAAGTTTAAAATTTGAGTATTTCTCGGTCATAGTTTTCTGGGAGAGGTTCTATTTCCCAGACTATACCTTCACCTGGTTCTAGAGCAACTTCTACAAAGAGTTGTTCTACAGCAGTTGTGGCGATATCTTCGTTGTTAGGGAAGTGTTGTAAATCTTCGGTGAGTAGTCGCAATTTAAAACCGCCAGGGATAACTGCACCTACTGTAGCGTTACGCAATTCAAACCGCCAAATAACTTGATCTCTTTCGCCTTGGGGTATAACTAAAAGTTCATAAGTTTGACCTGCGATCGCTAACTGACGAGACAAGATAGAATCTGCTTGTCCTCCTTGTGCACCTCTACCACCAAAACTCAATTGCAAATTCAATCGTCCCCAACCGATAGTTTCCGCAGCTTGGGAAACGCCACTTTGCAACCATTGCAATATTGACCATTGTTCTGGTAATCCCAAACGTTGTTGATATAAGCTTTGTCGCCAACCGCCATGTTCAATTAACCCACCCCAGAGTGGAAACGGAATAGCTAACCGGGGTGTCAAGACTTCCGGCTTTCCCAGGCGAGTAATCAGGTTTTGGGCTTGTGGTTGTGGTAGGGTGGGCAAGGGTGAAATAGCAGCGCGTGTAATTGCTTGCGGGCAAAGTTCTTGGGTAAGCGCTAACACGCTAATATCATGGATAATTTCAGTCGCATCTACAGCATAAGTGCGATCGCCTGCATCATAATTACCCCGATTCTTAAGTTGTTCGTGGGTACAGTAACCCCAAAGCCTAACGTAGTCTTCCTCTGGTTCTACTTGTACAGCTAAATAGTAATCACCAGCCCAACTAGATAAATCCACCCATTCTTGGGGAACCCGTAATTCGCTGTCATCAATATTTTCACTGGGAACCAGAATAAACCTCGTTACGTCTACTACAATAGCGGTTCCATTTACCAGTTCCCAAAAACTGGGTAAAACAGTGGTAGTTGGCCAGACCTTTGCCTGTGATGTAAATTCCTCTTGTATCCAAGGCAATACTGCACTCAGGCAAAGTTCATTAATATAACCTTGATAGCGTGAAGTGGGGTTAGAAAAGTATGAACTCCGAAGATCCGCCAAATTTTGATTTTTAGCCGGAACTTCTAGAAATAAATCAGTGGAATTGGCAAAGGTAAATGTTGTCATGGCGGTTTCTTTGAAAGGTTGTTATGTGCTCATTGGTGTTTGTGAGAGGGAACAGGGAACAGGGAACGGGGAACAAGGTATTCTTTTGAATTTTGAATTTTGAATTTTGAATTGATTTGTCCCCAATCTCTAAACACCGTAATAACTTTGTAACCATTCCTCCATTAATGTACTCATACTTTTGAGTAGGTCGGGCGTAATGGAAATATGCAAGGTTTCTTGACTCCAATTTGCTAGAGATTTAAGCAAATTTTCTCTAGCCTTTGTCAATCGCCGTGATACTGTATATTGCTTCATTTCTAGCTGCTTGGCGATTTTATCTTGATTGAGTCCTTGAGCATAATATAGTTGCACAATCTGTTGTGCTTCTGGTTCTAATTGCGCGATCGCAGTCACTAAAATCTGATTAATTTCGCTTTGTTGAGAAGTTCTGGTTTGTTCTTCTTCTTGGCTAATAATTTCTTCAATTAAGGAGGGTTGTTGATTTCCTGGGAGGTTATCTAATAACTCCCATGAATTATCTCCACCTTGGGCAACATTTAGAGATTCGGGGGTGGGATAAAGGTATTTACGTGCAGCTTTGGCTGCTGTTAGCAACCATTTCTCTAAAGTTGGAATACTAATCTGCTGGTTACTTTGAGCAGTATAAGCTGTGGCGATCGCTTCCCAAATGCGATCGTCTGGTCGAGACAGCTTGCGGGAAGTTCCGGCGTTAGTGGGGACATAAAAGGTTTTAAAACCATTCCAAGCCAGGATATAAGCACGAATATCATCTGCAGATAAGCCAGCACTTTGCAAAGCTTCCTGTAAGCGCTTTTGGGAGATTTTGCGTAACAATCCCCAATCGGTACAGATATCAACTTCGTGGCGTTGGCGTAAAGTTTCGCGGATTGCACTCGCAAACAAAGGCCCAGCATAGTTTTTTAAAGTAAAACCTTGGCTGGGGTTAAAACCTTTGAGGACGCGATCAATTTGGGCGATCGCAACTTGAAAACAGTCTGATAATTGGAACTGAGTACTGGCGAAACCATTCACGGTTTTTTGAGATACCCAATAGCAGGTTTCTTGCAAGTAAGCTGCCAGATGTTGCTTCGCCAACGACTGAGATTCAGGAAGCTGCCAAAACTTATACCAATAAAGCGCCCAAAAAGATTCTGAAGTTTCTTGGGGTGTGCGTTTGACGCAACCTTGCATACTACTACGCAATCTTGATTCTGTCGCCCAATGACTGAAGCGATCGGCATCGAATTGCACAAAAGTTGAAAAGATTTCAATGATGCTTTGTCGAGGGTGCATAAAAAACTCGAGGCCTACCTAGAGAAGTAGTGAAGGCGTTAAATACCAATTCACAAAAATCAGGTTAAAGATTAAAACACTAAAACCTCGATTTTGTCAAAATTTCGTAATTACGAATTATGAATTGCTATCAAACTGCCTCAACAAACTTTACTACACCAAATTATTATTATGTTGAGACTGTCATTGAAATCTTTAGCACTAGGTAGTATGGTAGCCCTGTCTGCGGCCACAAGTGCTTTTGCTCAAATACCTGGACTACAAAATTTACATTTAACTCAAGTACCTGGCTTTAGTTGTGGCCCCCATACTCGGACTTACATTGTTAAACCTTTAGATAACCGCCAAGGTCAAGGTATCCGTTGCGTCAAAGTCAGTGAAGGTAGACCTGGTACAAAAATTCCCAAATTAGCATGGTACGGCGAAGGTAATTGGGGTGGTGCAACCTATCGCCACGTAGGACAAGCGATTTACCGCAGTTCTAACTTAGTTGGTTTTGCTTCTGATATTTATGGCAATGGTGAAAATATTAATAATAATTTTTCCGGAAATCTCAAGGTACAAATCCTCAATTCCTCAACTATTCGTGTGACTGGTGCATGGAATGAAGAATGGCAATTAGTTAATGCTACTAACTATAAACCTTTACCCAGACCAACAACTTGCGGAGGCTATTTTGATGAATACAAGGTTTCTGATTTAACCGGAAATCGCAATGGTGAAGGGTTACGTTGTGTTCTCCGCGTAGGGTTAAAAAATACAACTTGGTTTGGGAATGGTAATTGGGAAGGTTCCACTTATTCTCACATCGGTACTCGTTCATTTAATGGTTCCGGTGCAGGAGATATTTGTGGAAAAGGTTTCGGTCGAATTTGTAACAACTTTGATTGGGGTTCATTAAATTTAACTCCTGTAACTGGCGGTTTTGATGTTACAGGTGCATGGAGTGAAAAGTGGCGTTAATTTGATAAATTTTAACTGCCGATGCACTCTGATATTGATTTGATATTTCTAGTCAATCCCCAAATTAAATTACTACTAAATAATGGAGAAATAATATGTTGAAACGTTCTTTGATGATTGCTGCTTCTAGTGTTGCTTTAGCTGCTGCTGTTGCTAGTCCTAGTTTAGCTGCACCTGCTGATTTTGTGGGTACATGGGTAAATAAAGATAATAATACTCGTGGTGTGACTCGCTTAGTTATTACTTCTGCAGGTAGCAATAAATTAAATATTCAGGTGTTTGGTAAATGCCATCCTACAGATTGTGATTGGGGAACTGTACCAGTTGTAACCTATGGTTTAAATGTCCAAGATACGAACCATACCTATGCAACAGCTAACTATACCAAAGGTTTTTCCAATACTTTATTGACATTAAACCATGCTGGCTCTCAAATCATGTTGCAAGGCTTCACTCAATTTTTAGATAATAGTGGTCGGCAAAATTATTATTCTCGCGACTACTTTCAAAGAACACTCAAGGTAAAGATTCCAGGGGGTTTACCAATATCACCTATTCAACCAAATAGGTAATGAATAGGGTCAAGACTTGTTTTAAAGTTACCCAATAAATGCCTAATATAGGGTGTGTTATCGCTTGAGCGTAACGCACCCTTAACTAATTCAAATAATGTTGGCAACACATCAATATATGCTAGAGGGCAAGGCAATGCCTTGCCCCTACAATCTGTCGTATTCTTTTTGTGAATTGGTATAACTTCATGGAAAAATAGGGAAGGTTTATTTTCAACCTTTCCCTTTTTTCCAAACCTACCAAAACACCATTTTTGCTTCCCTATGCATTGATTGGTAGGGTAAATTTATGCAACTATTGTTGATAGTTAAAGCTTGTCGATGCTAGAATCATTAAGCGCTTAATGCATAAGGTACAGCTACCTTTGTATGTTTATTGAGATAGTTGACAAATAATTGCTTCAACTGAGGACTCACACCAGCATGTTCAAAGAATCCAAAACCCAGACTCTTTGCTTTCATTAAAGTTTGCTCTGGTGTTAATCCTTCTTGAATTGCTACACTCAACAATGCAATTCCCGTTGAGCGCATAGCTGCGGCACAATGTATGACGGTGGGTTTAGGAAGTTGATCTAATGTCGTCAGGATTTTAGTAATTAGTTCTTCATTTAGATTTTCTAGCTTCAGGGGCACATTGACATAATGTAGCCCTAATTCTTCTACAACTTTTTGCTCATCTTTTAAAAATCCTAATTCATTAGGCGATCGCAAATTCAAAACCGACTTAAAACCTTCTTGCTTGGCTTGCTTGAGTTGGTGTGCTACGACTTGTCCTGTTGTTGTCAAATGATCGTTAATCCGTATAGCGTTGATCACGTTCACTCCTTTGAACTGTAAATGATACTTTTGCAACACGAAGAGTGAGGATTCCACAGAGAATCCCCGTGACTCTGGTATTGAGTCGGGTTTGAGAAGGTTTGCAAATAAGCAAACCAAATCCAGCAAATATCTACATATCCCGATTTACGGCTGTGAATTTTGCTTTCTTAGGTTACTTTTATTGTTAACTTTAACTACGGTTTACCGCTAGACTTACCGTATTTGATAATTATACATATTTCCGATAGATTTACGAGACTTTATGGAAAATATTCTTCTACAATAGACAAAATGCTGCTTCAGACTCTTGAATAGTTGTCTAGAGGCACGGCGTAAATAAACAGACTCATGTCATGTCCGTTCAAATGCCCGTCATTGCGTTCGCCCTTGGCGTTCCCGAAGGGTACGAAGTGAAGCAATCGCAGAGTCCTTGTGATTGCTTCACTTCGTTCTGCTCGCAATGACATATTAAGGGTAATTTGCCGGACATGATATCAGTTGTGGAAACAGCTAGCTCAATTGGGGGATTCTCCCCCAAACCCCCTCCAAAATTATTGTTTTTGTTGTCAATTTATTTTTTTAACTGAACTGTATTGGCTTATAGGGTTATAGGAATCATCAAAGAAGCGATCGCCAATTTAAAATAGCGATCGCTTCTTTGAATGCAGAACCAAATTCTACTTCGTCATTACTAAGCTTTGGGCTTGTAAGTGGAAGCCACGTGCAATTCTTTCAACTGTTTAGCATCAACGCTGGAAGGCGCATCAGTTAACAAGCAACGGGCTTGTTGTGTCTTCGGAAAAGCAATGACATCACGAATCGATTCTTCCCCAGCTAGCAACATCACTAACCGATCTAAACCGTAGGCGATGCCACCATGAGGCGGTGTACCATATTCAAAGGCTTCCATCAAAAAGCCGAATTTATTTTGGGCTTCTTCCGGTGATAAGCCGATAGCTTCAAATACCTGTTCTTGAACTTCTCGCTGATAAATCCGCCGACTACCACCGCCAACTTCAAAGCCGTTAAATATTAAATCGTAGGCTTGGGCGCGGGCGGTTTTTAAATCATCCAAGTCATCGGGGTGGGGTGCGGTAAATGGGTGGTGTAATGCTTCGAGGCGTTTTTCGTCAGCATTCCACTCAAACATGGGGAAATCGGTAATCCACAGTAAATTGATTTTATCTGGATCTATTAACGCAAATTCTTTAGCGATCGCTTGCCGTAATCTATCTAAAGTTTTGTTAACGGTAACTACATCACCAGCCCCAAATAGCAGTAAATGGCCTGCTTTTGCGCCTGTACGCTCTAATATTTCCTGTTTTTGTTCAGGGGTGAGGTTATCTTTAATTGCACCGATGGTATCAATTTCGCCGTTTTCTCTGACGCGGATGTAAGCTAAACCCTTCGCCCCAGCTTCGCTAGCTTCTTTAAATAAGTCTCCGCCTGGTTTGATGCGGACGTTAGAAATCGCATCGTTACCGTTGGGAATCGGTAGGATTTTCACAATACCACCGTGAGCGATCGCATCACGGAAAACTTTAAAACCGGAATCTTTCAAGACATCGGAAACATTCACTAGTTCCAAACCATAGCGGGTATCTGGTTTGTCACTACCGTAGCGTTCCATTGCTTCAGCATAGGTAATACGCGGGAAGGGATGATGTAACTCAATTCCTTTAACGGTTTTGAAGATGTAGGAAACTAACTTCTCGTTGAGTTCGATAATTTCTTCTTGAGACATGAAACTCATTTCCATGTCTAACTGGGTAAATTCTGGTTGTCTGTCAGCGCGTAAGTCTTCATCGCGGAAGCAACGAGCGATTTGATAATATCTGTCCAAACCAGATACCATCAGCAATTGTTTGAATAATTGCGGTGACTGCGGTAAAGCGAACCATTCACCAGGGTTAACACGGCTGGGGAGAATGTAATCCCGCGCCCCTTCTGGGGTAGAACGAGTTAGTACGGGGGTTTCAACTTCGATAAAACCTTCCACGTCTTCTAAGTAGCGCCGCATAGCTTTTACAACTTGATGACGCAATTGCATATTTTGCGCCATGCGTTCCCGGCGTAAATCTAAATAACGATATTTCAGTCGCAATTCTTCCCGCACGTTTTCAGTGTCAGCGGTGGAAACTTGGAAAGGTAACTGTTTCCGAACACTGTTGAGCAAATTAATTTTCTCGGCGTAGATTTCTACCTCGCCTGTGGGGATGCGGGAATTGAGGGATTCCTCGGGACGTTGCGTCACCCTACCAGTGATTTCCACAACATATTCATTCCGGATCGTATTAGCCTGTTCATAGGAATCCGGGGTACGTTGCGGATCGCTCACAATCTGGACAATACCAGAGCGATCGCGTAAATCTAAAAATATCACGCCCCCATGATCGCGGCGACGGTCTACCCATCCGTACAAGGTAACAGTTTCTCCAATATGTTCTTTTCGGAGCGCGCCGCAATAGTGAGTTCGCATAGTAGTTAATTGTGTTCTTCAGCTTCTAGATGGGCAGTAAAATGTCAAAGCTTTCCCATTATCTAGCATCAATAGTATCTAATTGAAGTCAAGATGGCATATTATCTGTTGAATCTTAGATTTGGGTCAATAGGAGGACAAGGGGTAGGGGGAAAGGCGAAAGGGGAAAGGTGAAAGGGGAAAGGTGAAAGGGGAAAGGTGAGGTTCTGAACTTGGAGTGTTGAGTAAAAAGGTGGAATTATCACCTTCTGAACTTGGAGTGTTGAGTAAAAAGGTGGAATTGTCCCCTTCTGAACTCGGAGTGTCGAGTAAAAAGGTGGAATTATCGCTTTCCGAACTCGGATTGTCTTGTTCCGAACTCGGATTGTCGAGTCAAAAGGTGGAATTATCGCTTTCCGAACTCGGATTGTCTTGTTCCGAACTCGGATTGTCGAGTAAAAAGGTGGAATTATCCCCAATGCCCAATGCCCAATGCCCCAAGCGGCGGGGTGGCTGTCCCTCTCCACCCACAAGGGGATGGAGTTTCCCGCCGCTTTCAATTAAATTTAGCCGTAACGCACCGCCGCGTGGATGGTGCGGCGCTAGGATAGTTTTTCGTAGCAAATCATAAATAAGCGCCTAACACACCCTACAGTCGAATTTCACTTAACTTAAGCAAAAGTTGCTGCTCAGATCCCCGACTTTTTGAAAAAGTCGGGGATCTAAATCTCGCTCAAGTAAGTTAAATTCCACCCTACAGTCATTCTATTTTTACTTTATAAATAGCCTCTAAGCCCCATTTATATTGCCTTTGAGAAATGCTTTTCTTTGATTCTCATGTGATTATCAAAGATGACGGCAATATTTCTTACAAGCAATCTGCCAATGTCTGTCACTAATATGTAGTTTTTTGATAAGCTAACCAGTCCATCGGCTTCTAGAGGTTTTAACATCTCTAGCTCATGGGCGAAGTATTCGTCAAAACAAATGTGATATTTATCTGCGATGTCTTGCTTGTGCAATTGAAAATGCGACATAATACCCATGATGACATCACGTCTAATAATGTCATCTTGAGTTAATTTAATACCTTTACTCAATGGCAAATTCCCTGTAGAAATTGCCTGATAATATTCTTTTAATTGTTTGTGGTTTTGGAAATACGCATCTTCTAACATACTAATAGATGTCGCTCCAAAACCAAATAATTCTGTTTCGGCGTGAGTGGTGTAGCCTTGAAAATTCCGCCGCAGAGTGCCATTGCGTTGCGCGATCGCTAGTTCATCGTCAGATTTAGCAAAATGATCCATACCAATGAATAGATACTCATTATTTGTGAGTTCTTCAATGGTCATTTTCAGAATATCTAGCTTTTCCTGTGGCTTGGGTAAAGCTGCTTCGGGAATATTTTTCTGTGCAGGTTTAATCCAGGGAATATAAGCAAAGTTAAAGACCACAATTCTATCTGGGTCTAATTTTATGGTCTTTTTTACTGTTTCCCGAAAACTCTGCCGAGTTTGATAGGGAAGACCATAAATCAGGTCTACATTTACGCTTTCAAATTCTGCTTCTCTGATCCAACTCATGACATCAAAGAGCATTTCTTCCGGTTGGACGCGATTAATCGCCACTTGTACTTGGTGATTGAAATCTTGAATGCCAAAGCTAATGCGATTAAATCCTAATTCCCTGAGAAATAAAATGTAATTTTTATCTACATAACGGGGGTTGATTTCAATGGAAATTTCTGCTTTTGAGTCAATAGTGAAATGTTGAGTAATATGTTGCCACACAAACTCAACTTGTTCGCGGTCTAAATAATTAGGCGTACCGCCACCCCAATGAATTTGCAGAACTTGGCGGTCGGAATCAATTAAAGCGGCTGTTTGTTTAATATCTTGAGCTAAATGTTCTAAGTAAGGTTTGGCAATATTCTTATTGTTAGAAATTACCGTATTACAGCCGCAAAAATAGCAAGCAGTCTGACAAAAAGGAATGTGGAAATACAAAGACAAAGGAGTTTTACGTTGATTTGAGGCTGCGATCGCATTTTGTAAATCGGTGGTGGTAAATGCTTCGCTTAACTCAGTAGCAGGTGGATAACTAGTGTATCTAGGTACTGGAGAATCATACTTTTGGATCATCTCCAAATCAAACTTGACACCAGGTAAGAGAAAAACCATTAAAACCTCCGGGGTGGGGACTGGGGACTAGGGACTGGGGACTAGGGACTGGGGATTGGGGAGATGAGGGAGAATTATTTTCACTCTTGACCTTTCACCCTTCACCCTTTACCCTTCACCCTTCAGTTAGTTAGGCTGTTAAATAAGGCTTGACCGATGGCTTGAATTAAAATCGCCTCTAAGCCTTGCACCATTTGCATATTCAAATGAAAGGCATTGTTAGCTTCTGTGACAATTCGTCCGGCTGTGGCATCATCGATGGGTAATGCATCCAACACCTGACGGTATTTGTGCTTAAATGCCGTTTTATCGGGGATTTGGTCAAAATTATAGAAATTTGTGCCTTCGTAGCCAGATAATTGCAAAGTTGATTGAGCAATTTTTTGCAACATCTGACCACCAGAAAGGTCGCCCATGTAGCGTGTATAGGCGTGTCCTAACAAAAGGATAGGTTCAGTAGCAGATAATTCCCGAATTCTAGCGACAAATGTTTGAGTGGCAGTTGCAGGGGCAATTTGCTTTCGCCATTGCTTTCCATAGTAAAACATCATGTCCTTTTCTAGAGCAGCTTGCCGATTCAGTTCTGGAAAGTAAACAGCTGCGATCGCCTGATTGTTAACATTAGTTACAATTGCCGCTTCTAGTTCGCTGTAAACAAAATACAAATTACTCAAAAACTTCGCAAAGCAGTCTTTATCTACAACTCCTTTGAGAAAACATTTCATAAAGCCTACATTTTCTGCTGCTGTATGAGCTTTTTCAGTTCCAGAGCGTAGTTTGACAGCTAGATTGCTACTCATTTTGTTTCCTTAATTTCAAGCGCCAGATTTCTGCACAGCCACCGACTCAGGATGTCTGCTAGAGGGACTGGGGACTGGGGAGATGAGGGAGATGAGGGAGATGAGGGGGATGAGGGAAGAATAGCAATTACCAATTACCCATTACCCATTACCAAACACCAAATTTGGGATTTAAGCAGGATTAGCATCAGTATTACGGCAAATATACTCCCAATGCTCATTCCTGCTCTTTTTATCTCTCAAAAATATTTAACTATTTATATTTGTATAACTATTAAAGTATTAATATTTCTTTATTTTTGTCTGTCAGGGAAGGCACATTTTGGAATGGGAATGGGGCATAGGGCATTGGGCATGGGGCATTGGTAATGAGAACCTTTCTTTGCTTCCTTGTCCCAATCCCCATTACCCCTTATCCCCAGAGGGGGCCCCGAGTTCCCCAATCCCCAATCCCCAATCCCCATTACCCCAGAGGGGGCCCCGAGTTCCCCAATCCCCAGTCCCCAGTCCCCAGTCCCCAATCCCTTCGCACAACTTAACTGTTCTTAATAATATTTTATGCTTATATAGCTATTGAAGGATAGAGCGAGAGAAGGATTCTCATGGTGAAGTCTGTTGAAACTCCGGAGCCTCAGTTACTAAAGCCAGGTGTAAAAGCGCCTGTGAAAGAAACATTATTAACACCCCGGTTTTATACTACTGACTTCGAGGCGATCGCAAAGTTAGATATTTCAGCCCATGAGACTGAGTTACTGGCAATTGTAGAGGAACTGCGGGCTGACTATAATCGCCATCATTTTGTGCGCGATCAGGAATTTAAGCAGAGTTGGGAGCATATTGAAGGAGAAACACGCCGTTCTTTTATTGACTTTTTGGAACGTTCGTGTACTTCCGAGTTTTCTGGGTTTCTTTTATTTAAGGAAATATCACGCCGTCTCAAAGACAGAAACCCGATTTTGGCGGATGCTTTTAATTTTATGGCCAGGGATGAAGCGCGTCATGCGGGATTTTTAAACAAGTCAATGGCAGATTTTAACCTCTCCCTAGACTTGAGTTACTTAACTAAAAGCCGTACTTACACTTTTTTCCCGCCAGAGTGGATTATTTACACCGTCTACCTATCAGAGAAAATTGGTTACTGGCGTTATATTTTGATGTATCGCCATTTGCAGAAAAACCCAGACTATCAGTTTTATCCCTTGTTCAGGAAATTTGAGAGTTGGTGTCAAGATGAAAACCGACATGGAGATTTCTTTAAAGCGTTGCTGCGATCGCAACCAAAATTATGGGATAACTGGAAAGCAAGGTTGTGGATACGTTTCTTTTTGCTGACGGTGTTTGTTACCCACACAATTACAGTATTTGAACGCGCCAGCTTTTACGAATCCATTGGTATTCATCCACGCAAGTATAATAACCAAGTGATTGCAGAGACAAACAACACCGCTTCTAGAGCCTTTCCCATCATATTAGATACCAGCCACCCGGCGTTTTTCTGGCGTTTAGAGCAGTGTTACCAGAATAATCAGAAACTCACAGCGATTAACAATAGCGATCGCTCTAAGTTTGTCAAGTTTTGGCAAAAATTACCAGTCATTACCGCTATCATCTGGCATATGTTGCGGATTTATCTCGTCAAACCCATAGATGCGGAGTTAACACGGGAGACTGTGCGATAAAAGATGAGGCAATAAGGTTCGGATAAGATAAAACATTGACGTTTAAATCCTGTAGAGACGCGATGAATCGGGTCTCTACAACCCCAAAATCATCATCAGGAAATAAGGGACTTCCAAATAAAAAAATATCCCAGTATGTATTGTGGGGTGGACATCTTGTCCGCCCAGTTTATGTGGCGGGCAAGATGCCCGCCCCACAAGATGGAATAATTTATTTCTTGGAAATCCCTAAAGAAACAGGGCAGGCAAGATGCCTACCCCACGTAACAATTCAAAATTCAAAATGAAGTATTAACAACATCTTTCCCATGCCCAATGCCCCATGCCCCATGCCCTATGCTACCTATTTTGCAATTTGCGAGAAGCGAGATATTGATACATTTGCCAACGGGTATTGACATCGGCTTGGGCTTCTTCAAATAAGTGCTTGGCTGTTTCTGGGTGACTCTTGGTTAACATCTTGAAGCGATTTTCTGAGTTCATGTATTCTTCAATTGGTAACTTGGGAGTGCGAGAGTCAAGCTGGAGTGGGTTTTCTCCTTGCTTAATGCGGTCTGGGTTATACCGATATAGCAACCATTCGCCGGATTCGACGGCGGCTTTTTGATGGTGTAAGCCTGTAGTCATGTCGATACCGTGGGCGATGCAATGGCTGTAGGCAAGAATGATTGATGGCCCTTCGTAGGCTTCGGCTTCGAGGAAGGCTTTAAGGGTGTGTTCGTCTCTTGCGCCTAGAGCAACGCTGGCAATATAAACGTTACCGTAAGTCATGGCCATTAAGCCTAAGTCTTTTTTGGCTGCGGCTTTACCACCAGAGGCAAATTTTGCGATCGCAGCTCTGGGTGTGGCTTTGGAGTTTTGTCCGCCAGTATTAGAATAAACTTCTGTGTCCAGAATCAAAATGTTGACGTTGCGTCCGCTAGCGATGACGTGATCTAAGCCGCCAAAGCCGATGTCATAGCCCCAACCATCACCGCCGATAATCCAAACGCTCTTTCTGACTAAATAATCGGCAACGAATTTCAGCGATTTCAGATTCCGCGCGATCGCGTCTTCTTCATTGAAAGCGGCGGGAAACTCCATCCCCTTGTGGGTGGAGAGGGATAGCTGCCCCGCCGCTTGGGGCATAGGGCATAGGGCATTGGTATCTTCTTTCCCATGCCCCATGCCCAATTCCCAATGCCCAAAAACTCCATCCCCTTGTGAGTGGAGTTTTTCATCTTCTCCGGCTGGGGTTTGGGCTGCAAGTAGTTCATCTACCCGTTGTTTGAGTAGGGCGACGCGTTCGCGCTGTTCGACTATATCAGCTTCGTCTTTTTGCCGAGCGTTGACAATACTACTAGTGAGATTATCGCCTAGTTGTGGTGTCAGTTGTTTGACTAATTCCGTGGCAAATTCTGCCTGTTTATCTAGCGAAATGCGGAAACCCATGCCAAATTCGGCGTTATCTTCAAATAGCGAGTTACACCAAGCCGGGCCTCGTCCTTCGGCGTTCGTTGTCCAAGGGGTAGTGGGTAAGTTACCACCGTAAATCGAAGAACAACCTGTGGCGTTAGCCACAATCATGCGATCGCCAAATAATTGGGTAGCTAATTTGACATAAGCTGTTTCGCCACAACCAGCACAAGCACCGGAGAACTCAAATAAGGGTTCTTGCATTTGCTGCTGGTTAATATGGGAGACTTTCAGGTGCAGTCTGTCGGGATTGGGGAGACTTAAGAAGAAATCCCAATTTTCTCGTTCTGCATCTCGTAATGGCAATTGCGCTGCCATGTTCAGGGCTTTGCGGTTTGGTTCTGCTTTATTCTTAGCTGGGCAAATATCTACGCAAACACCGCAACCTGTACAATCTTCTGGTGCTACTTGGAGAGTATATTGCAAGCCATGCCAATCGCGGTCTTTGGGATTGGTACTCTTGAAGGTTGGCGGGGCATTGGTTAACAGTTCGGGTTCGTAAACTTTACCACGAATCGCACTATGGGGGCAGACCATGATGCACTTAGCGCACTGGACGCAGACATCTTCATCCCAAACCGGAATGTCTTTAGCAATGTTGCGTTTTTCCCATTTTGCCGTACCAGTAGGATATGTACCATCGGCTGGTAAAGCACTCACAGGTAAATCATCCCCTGCACGGGCAATCATTTTACCCAAAACATCATGGACAAATGCAGGTGCTTTATCAGAGATGGGGTATGGGGGACTGGGGATTGGGGACTGGGATTGTTCTGTGGGAATTATATTCAGTTCATACAAGTTATCTAATGCCATATCAACGGCGTTGATATTCTTTTGGACAACTTCGTCGCCCTTCTTACCATAAGTCTTGCGAATCGCCTTTTTAATGGCTGCGATCGCTTCGTCTTTGGGTAATACACCCGATAAGGCAAAGAAACAAACTTGCATTACCGTGTTAATATGTCCAGCCATCCCCGCAGCACGAGCAACTTGATAACCATTAATTACATAAACTTTCAGTTGCTTTTGAATAATTTGCTCTTGGACAAACAGTGGTAAATGCTGCCAAACTTCTTCTTGAGAGTAGAGCGAATTAATCAAGAATGTGCCGCCAGGGACAATATCTTGCAGCATGGAGAATTTATCAATGAAATCCCATTGATGACAAGCAAGAAAGTTAGCTTTGGTAATTAAATATGTCGAGTGAATTGGTTGCGGCCCAAAGCGCAGGTGAGAAACTGTAACAGAACCAGATTTTTTAGAATCGTAAACGAAATAACCTTGAGCGTAATTGTTTGTTTCTTCTCCAATAATTTTGATGGAGTTTTTGTTAGCACCTACAGTACCGTCTGCGCCTAAACCATAAAAAATAGCTCTAACTATATTGTCTGCTTCAATATTAAAATCATGGTCATACTCTAAGCTGGTGTGGCTGACATCATCGTTGATCCCCACGGTGAAATGATTTTTTGGTTCAGCTAGAGCCAGGTTATCAAACACAGCTTTAATCATCGCTGGTGTGAATTCTTTGGATGATAATCCATAGCGACCACCAACAATCGATTTTAGATTTGGGATTTTAGATTTTGGATTGCTTTGTTGGATAGCGGCGACAACATCTAAATACAGTGGTTCGCCAGATGCACCGGGTTCTTTAGTACGGTCTAAAACGGCAATGTTACGGGTGGTTACGGGTAAAGCTTCGACAAATCTAGTAGTATCAAATGGGCGATACAATCTAACTTTTAATACCCCAACTTTCTCACCTAAACTAGTTAAATAATCTACAGTTTCATGAACTGCTTCACAACCGGAACCCATGAGGACAATTACTCTTTCAGCTTCGGGATCGCCGTGATAATCAAAGAGTTTATATTGTCGTCCAGTCAGTTTGGCAAATTCATCCATCGCCTTTTGGGTGATGTCTGGACAAGCTAAATAATAAGGGTTAACGGTTTCGCGGCTTTGGAAGTAAACATCAGGGTTTTGGGCTGTACCGCGTAACACAGGCCTATCGGGAGTCATCGCCCGCGCCCGATGAGCAAAGATGAATTCTTCGGGGATGTGCGATCGCAAATCTTCGTGAGATAATGTTTCAACTTTGTCTACTTCGTGAGAGGTGCGGAAGCCATCAAAAAAGTGTAAGAAAGGGATACGAGATTCTAAAGTTGCACGTGTAGAGATTGCCGCAAAATCATAAGCTTCTTGTACTGATGCCGAACACAGCATCGCAAAACCTGTGGCACGCGCTGCCATCACATCACTATGATCACCGAAAATAGATAGACCTTGAGTAGCTAGCGATCGCGCTGAAACATGAAATACTGTAGGTGTTAATTCCCCAGCAATTTTGTACATATTGGGGATCATTAACAACAATCCCTGAGATGCGGTAAATGTCGTTGTTAGCGAACCTGTTTGTAAAGCACCATGTACTGCACCTGCAACGCCAGCTTCACTCTGCATCTCCACAACTGTAGGTACAGTTCCCCAGATGTTAGGTTTACCTTCGCTAGCCCATGTATCCGACCACTCAGCCATGTTAGAAGAAGGCGTAATCGGGTAAATAGCAATGACTTCATTTACGCGATAAGCCACTTGGGCCACAGCTTCATTGCCATCAATAGTGGCAAATATTTTTGTCTTCATAATTGGTTTAACCTTTACCAGTTTGCGATCGCTATCAAAGCCTTGACCTTCACTGCGCTGAAACTACAAATGTAAAATTCAACAAACAAGAAGGGTAGCAAAACAGCGAACTTGATTTTTTCAATTCACTGATGCACAGGTAGCCTTTCTAGCTGCTGCACTTTGAAGTTAACAGCAAAGGTTGAGGAACTTGTGAGGAAGATATTTCAAAACTGGGAGAGTCATCTCAGTAAATTTCACGAGAACATCAAGCTTGTGTCGCAGCCGATGGACTAAATGCGATCAAACCTGATTTCTTCGGTATATATACTATGTCTACCAATCAATCCGCTTCTATCAATTTTGTCTCTCAAAATCGATAGAAGCGGATTAGCAAGCTTCATCTGCAAAATGATTCCGGCTAGTTGTTCTTTTAAGCGAGAAATTAAATTCTGCGATGGCTTCGCCAAAGCCTTCGGCTAACGCACTTGTAAACTCAACCCTGTCTATGAACAGTTTGTTGAGCTACGTTTCCGCGCTTTCAGTTATTTGGCTGATGAGCTTGGTGAAGATGTGACAATTTACTGTTAACCTCAAAAATAGGTTTGTATCCTTATTTTTTGTTCAATCATCTAAGTCAGTTAAAAATTCTTGCCTTTGTTGAATATATCTACTCAGTTCAACTCGATTCAGTGGTACCACTATTGCGCTGCGTCGGATAGGCCGTAAAAGCATATCCAGAGTGCAAGATGAGCTGCTAGCTTTTCTATAAACGCAAGCAAAACTAATTCCAGGTATGCGAAAGTAATCGCCAATGCGTAGTTGTTGAAAAATCATAGTAGCTTTAGCGTCTCTCAAAAAATTAATGATTATATAAAGTCTTAAAGATTACCAATAGTCAATACCGTTATCCTACATTTACCCAGTTCTGTCGATAGTTAGATCAGCATCTAATTTTATGGCAACCATAGAACTCCTTGTGTATTAGAGTTTTTGATGTTGAATTTTAAATTGCTTATATATTTCAGGCTTTTTAGTTAGCTGCTCTTAACTAGTCAGCAAAAGCCTGTTTGGGACAGTCATTGACCATCTCCTAATGAGTAGCCTCCTTACTTGCCTGAGTTAGCTCTCCCGGCAAGAAAAAGCAATATGTGCTAGAATTGTACCAAAATATGGCAATTATTCAAGAGTAATTTGGAATAATTTTGCATTTTGTCAAGAACAAGGGCTAAAATCTGCGATTTTTGGAGTTTTTTAGGTTATGACAACCTCACAGGAGAGGATTATCCCGACAGATCTGCGGAACGAGATGTCCCGGTCTTATCTGGAATACGCCATGAGTGTGATTGTGGGTCGGGCGCTACCAGATGCCAGGGATGGTCTGAAACCTGTGCATCGTCGCATCCTCTACGCAATGCACGAGCTAGGTTTGACGCACGATCGCCCGTTTCGTAAATGCGCCCGTGTAGTTGGGGAAGTTTTGGGTAAATATCATCCCCACGGTGATACGGCGGTGTATGATGCGTTGGTGCGGATGGCACAGGATTTTTCCATGCGATCGCCCTTAATTAACGGGCATGGTAACTTTGGTTCTGTAGACAACGATCCGCCAGCCGCAATGCGATACACAGAATGTCGCTTGCAAGCTTTAACTGGCACAGCTTTACTCCATGACATTGAGTCCGAAACCGTAGATTTTATTGATAACTTCGACGGTTCCCAACAAGAACCCACAGTTCTACCAGCACGTATTCCCCAGTTACTATTAAATGGTTCCTCGGGGATTGCTGTGGGGATGGCGACTAATATCCCACCGCAC
Source organism: Tolypothrix sp. PCC 7601 (assembly GCF_025677855.1). Classification (NCBI taxonomy): domain Bacteria; kingdom Bacillati; phylum Cyanobacteriota; class Cyanophyceae; order Nostocales; family Tolypothrichaceae; genus Tolypothrix; species Tolypothrix sp. PCC 7601. The sequence goes on along the minus strand of NZ_CP064879.1, from coordinate 7,827,133 downwards.
AATTTGGGCGAATTGATTGATGGATTAGTAGCATTGATTCACAATCCAGAGATCACCAATCTGCAGTTAATGCAGCATATCCCCGGCCCCGACTTTCCCACAGGGGCACAGGTGTTAGGAACAGCAGCAATTAAAGAAGCTTACACCACCGGGCGCGGTTCCATTACCATGCGCGGTGTAGCTAACATCGAAACTATTGAGCAACGGGGAAGACCAGAAAGAGAAGCAATTATCATCACCGAATTGCCTTATCAAACCAACAAAGCCGCATTAATTGAAAAAATCGCCGAGTTGGTCAATGACAAACGCATTGAGGGAATTGCAGATATCCGAGATGAAAGCGATCGCGATGGGATGCGAATCGTCATCGAACTGAAGCGCGATGCTTATCCCAGAGTAGTACTGAATAACCTCTACAAGCAAACCCCACTGCAAGCCAACTTTGGGGCGAATATGCTGGCGTTGGTGAATGGGGAACCCCAAACCCTGACACTCAAGCAGTTCTTAGAAGTATTCCTCGATTTCCGCATCGAATCAATAAATCGCCGCACCAGGTATGAACTGCGGAAAGCGGAAGAACGCGACCATATCTTACAAGGCTTATTAATTGCTCTAGCGCATTTAGATGCCATTATTAACTTAATTCGCCATGCATCTGATGCGCCCACAGCCAAAGGTGAACTAATTACCACCTATGGGCTATCGGAAGTCCAAGCCGATGCAATTTTACAAATGCAACTGCGGCGGTTAACAGCCCTAGAAGCAGATAAAATTCGCCAAGAACACGAAGATTTACAAGCGCAAATTGCCGACCTGCAAGATATTTTGGCACGCCGGGAAAGAGTGCTGTCAATCATTGAAGACGAAATTTCACAAATTAAAACCAGCTTTTCCACACCCCGACGCACAGTCATTACCCATGCAGAGGGAGAAATCGATGACCTTGACTTGATCGCCAATGAAAAAGTGATCATTTTGCTGACAGAGCAAGGTTACATCAAACGGATGCCAGTTAATACCTTTGAAGCCCAAAGCCGTGCTACCAGAGGGAAAGCCGCAGCCAAAGTAAAAGATGATGACACCATCGAACATTTCTTAACTTGCTGCGATCACGACAGCGTTTTATTCTTTAGCGATCGCGGTGTCGTTTACTGTCTAAAAACTTATCAAATTCCTGTGGGTTCTCGTACCAGCCGGGGTACGCCAATTGTGCAACTGTTACCAATTCCCAAGGAAGAGAAAATCACCTCCGTTGTCCCAGTTGATGAATTTACCAGTGAAGAATTCTTGGTGATGCTGACCAAAGGTGGCAATATCAAGAAAACCGAATTGGCAGCATTTAGTAACATCCGGGCTAACGGCTTAATCGCCATTTCCTTAGAAGAAGGCGATCAACTGCGCTGGGTACGTCGCGCTAGGGTAGAAGATAGCGTGATTGTCGGTTCTCGTCATGGGATGGCGATTCACTTTAGATGTAACCACGAACAATTGCGTCCTTTGGGTAGGGCGACTCGTGGTGTGAAATCGATGAAACTCAAACCAGGTGACGAACTGGTGGGTATGGATATCCTGCCAGCAGCCATTTTGGATACCTTGAGTGCAGACGCTGAAACCGAAGCTGAAATCGAAGAAATCATCGAAACCGAAGAAATCGAAACCGAAGAAGCCATAGAAGTAACAACTAACACTAGTCCTGGCCCTTGGGTGTTGGTAATTACAATGGGTGGATATGGCAAACGCGTACCTGTAGCCCAATTCCGCTTGCAAAATCGGGCAGGTCAAGGTTTAATGGCAACCAAATTCAAAAACCGCAAAACTAAAGACCAATTAGCCACCTTACAGATTGTCAACAGCGATGATGAAATCATGATGGTTACCAATCGCGGTATTATTATTCGTCAAGCTGTCAATGCCATTTCTGTACAATCGCGATCGGCAACAGGCGTAAGAGTACAGCGCTTAGACGAAGATGATGCCATTAACGGAGTAGCGATAGTTCCTCCCGACAGTGGTGAAACAGGCGAATTAGAAGAGGCAGAATAAAGGATGACATATTGGATAAACTTGCACAAGAGTTTATCCAAATGTTAATCAATTTTGACTTATGTACTAAGTTAAAAACACAGACTATACCAAATCAATAGTTGTAATACCAATTTAAACAAAGAATGCGACAGATTGTAGGGGCAAGGCACTGCCTTGACCTCTAGAATATATTGATGTGTCGCAAACATTATTTGATTTGGTATAAGCTATAAAACCGCTTGGATGATGTGGCAGCAAGGTAAACTTAATGCTGAACAACTACCAAGCGGTACTAATAACAATTTGAAAAAAGAATGCGACAGATTGTAGGGGCAAGGCACACCGCACCTGTGTCAACTTAATGTGAAACCCTCTTGGTTGCAAGGTTTTTGCCCTCACCCCCAACCCCTCTCCCACCAGGAGCTACGGTGTACACACAAGTCGTGAAATTCCACCTGAAGCTTGGTTTTGCCCTTTAACTCTGGGCTGTTGGAACGCTCCCGAAGCCTGTCCGCAGCGAGGAGGAACGACGAAGCAATCGCAAAAACTACGGGATTATGCGATTACTTCGCTCCGCTATCGCTGCGCTCGTAATGACAATTTAAGGGGTCTATAACGCCTGAAACCCTTACAGCTACCACTTGTGTGTACACCGTAGCCCACCAGGAGAGGGGAGCAAGAGATTTAATTCCCCTTCTCCTGCGGGAGAAGGGGTTAGGGGATGAGGGCGAGGGTTTTTGTACAACGCCCGCCCTATATAGCTTTAAGCTTAAGTTGACACCAATGGGCACACCGTGCCCTCTAGAATATATTGATGTTTCACAAACATTATTTGATTTAGTAACACTGATTAAAGAAGCCAGAAGAATTGGGGGATTCTCCCCCAAACCCCCGATTGGGTGACGGTTGCGTCCCCCAAACCCCCTCCAAAAAAAATTATTGTTCGGTTTTTTTGTTGAGTAATACCAATTTGAAAAAAGAATGCGACAGATTGTAGAGGCACGGCACGCCGTTCCCTCTAGAATATATTGATGTGTCGTTAAAAATTTTGAAATTATTGGGGAGGCAACAAAGAGATTATCTCCCGAAATCCGAGCAGCTTATCCAGATATCTCTTGGCAGCAAGTAGCTGGTTTTAGAGATGTGCTGATTCATGATTATTTAAAAGTAAATTTAAATCGAATTTGAGGCGTGATTGAGCAGAATTTGCCTCAATTAAAGGCAACTGTTGAGGTGATTTTGCAAGAATTGGGGTAATTGTGAAATATCAAACAAAAAAGCTGTTTTCATCCTTTAGCCTTTACACTTTAGCCTTGATCAGTGGGGTATTGATGGGGCTGACTGTGGCCCCTGTGGGCGCATGGTTCTTAGCTTGGATAGCCCTTGCTCCTCTCTGGGTTTTAATTAATAAAGAAAATACGCAATTAGCAGGTAAAAGGCGAAAATTTCTCCTTTTACCTTTATTTTGGGGTATTGGCTATCACGGATTAGCTTTATTCTGGATTACCGGCATTCATCCGATGGATTGGTTGGGTGTTCCTTGGTTAGCAAGCTTGGCAATTACCACCTTCTGTTTAACCTTCGTTACCCTTTGGGGGGCAGCAATAGTAGTTGTGTGGGCGGCTTTGATGGTGCGTTTTGCAGGTAAGAAACCGCTTTTACGTGTGCTGATTGGCACAGCTATTTGGTGCGCTTTAGAAGGAATTTGGAGTGCTGGCGATTTGTGGTGGAGTTCGCTTTCTTACACCCAAAGTCCGCATAATTTAGTAATTTTACATCTGGGGCAACTAGCTGGGCCGAGTGCTGTGACAGCCGCAATTGTCGCCGTGAATGGTTTAATTGCTGAGACGTGGATGCACCGTAAAGACAAGAAGATTTACGCGAATAAATATTTAGCGATCGCAATTGGATTATTCATTACCCTACACATAATTGGTTTTAGCTTATACAGCATTCCCCTGAGTAAACCAGCAGACAAGGCTTTAAAAGTCGGGATTGTGCAGGGTAATATTCCCAACATTATTAAACTTAAACCCGAAGGATTGCGAAGAGCGATCGCAGGTTACACCAATGGCTATTTAACTTTAGCAGACCAGGGTGTGGATGCTGTCCTAACTCCAGAAGGGGCTTTACCGTTTTTTCAGCGTGACTTAGGCACAACTCCCATCATCTCCGCTATCAAGGAAAAAGGCGTGGTAGCTTGGATTGGCGCTTTTGGCGAACAAGGACGCAGCTATACCAATAGTCTATTTACCTACACAGGTAATGGTGAAGTTGTTAGCCGCTACGACAAAACCAAACTCGTACCACTGGGTGAATATATCCCCTTTGAAGAGATTTTAGGTAAACTGATTCAGCGTTTATCACCATTGGACGAACATCAAGTGCATGGTTCACCCAATCAAATATTTGATACACCATTTGGGCGTGCGATCGCAGGCATTTGTTACGACTCCGCTTTTTCTGCTCAATTTCGCCGTCAAGCGGCTGCAGGTGGGCAATTTATCCTGAGTTCCTCCAACGATGCCCATTACACTGCTGCGATGCCATTCCAGCACCATGCACAGGATATCATGCGGGCGATTGAAACCGATAGATGGTCTGTACGGGCGACAAATACAGGATATTCAGGGTTTATCGACCCTCATGGTAAAACCTTGTGGATTTCTGGCTATAATACCTACGAAATTCACGCCGAAACGATATATAAACGGCAAACAGAAACTTTATATGTGCGTTGGGGTGATTGGTTGACACCTGTATTACTAATATCCAGTGGCGCAGCTTGGTTAGTGAATTGGAAAATGCAGCGCGCAACTGAAGAGTAAATTATTCACATTTAGCAGCTTTGGTGCGTTGCGCTACGCGACAACACACCCTACTCTTGTCATGAGAACTGCAGTTTTAACTACAAAATTATCTGCTTATTTGTTATATGCAGCTTCAACTTATATTGCTTAGTTTAGCAACTGGTCATCGCCATTACAAATTGAAATTTTGATTTAGTGTAAAAAGCAATATTAGCAGCAATAAATGCTGCTCAATGATGACAAAATAAATAGGGGATGTCTACTAAAGTTTTTTATAAAAATTGAAAAACTCAATTTTTATAATTCTGTTTGAAACTATATTTGGAGATGTAATTTATCGCTGGATTGGGTTAACAAAGTTAAACAAAAATTTACTGTTAAAGAAGTAGGTCATCAGTGTGGAACTTGTCGCTTTGGAGAAGACCCTAAAACTTCAGTACTAGATATTAATTGCCGCACCCATGATATTGATAATCTCTATGTGGTTGACGGCAGCTTTTTCCCTTCTAGTGCTGCGGTTAATCCATCGTTGACTATTATTGCTAATGCTTTGCGAGTTGGAGAGCATTTGTTAGCAAGAATGAGTTAAAGGGGAATGGGGAACTCGGGGCCCCCTCTGGGGATAAGGGGTAATGGGGAAAGGGGAAAAGGGAAAGGGATTAGTATTGTGCTAGTGTGCCTAATTTTAACAAAAGTATTTAGGTAGAGGGTTTAGCAATGCTCACCTGTATCAACTTAATGTGAAACCCGCTCTTGTGCAAGGTTTTTGCCCTCACCCCCAACCCCTCTCCCACCAAGAGCAAGAGATTTAATTCCCCTTCTCCTGCGGGAGAAGGGGTTAGGGGATGAGGGCGCGAGGTATTTGTACAACGCCCACCCTATATAGCTTTTAGCTTAAGTTGACACCTTAGCTTAAGTTGACACCAATGAGCAATGCTAAACCCCTAAGAAAAATCTACCTGTGTCAGGATTTGTGTGAATTGGTATTACACAGCAACACCAGATTTTTTAGCCGGAAGTTGCTAATTAACCATCACCTTTTCCTTGTTTGATAAAGCAACTAGCTGATAGAGCTTTTCTTCAAACTTCTCCTGGCAAACTGACCAATCAAAGTCTAATATCGAAGGGCGAGCGTTTTGAGTCATTGCTGTTTTCAGTTCGGGATTTTCTAAAATAGCAATGATTTTTTGGGCGAAATCTGCTGGGTTGTTGGGTTCAGCCAGGAAGCCGTTATGTCCGGGAATCACTTGTTCTGCGGTTGAGGGTGCTAAAGCTGCAACTACAGGAGTTCCGGAAGCTAGCGCTTCGTTATTAGTGGTGCAAAAGTTTTCGGTGACGGAGGGGTTAACAAAAACATCGGCTCTAGCAAACCAACCTAAAAGTTCTGTCCCGTGAGATTCTCCCCAAATCGTAATTCCCGATTTAAACTTTTGGGCGCGTTTTTTGATTTGCTCATCTAAGGGGCCGCTACCAACGATAACTAAATGTACATCGGGAATTTTGGCAGCAATGTGAGGGAATGCATCTATTAATTGGGTAACATTCTTTTCGGCGGTAATGCGTCCAACAAAGAGGATGGTTGGTCTGCGATCGCCTGGTATGGGATCATAACAAATATTACGAGGATGGAATTTTTCGCAATTAATACCTTGATAGGGCAAGTATTCCCCGCGTTGACATTGTAATTTCTGGTATTTAGTTAGCTGTTCCCGCGAGGAAAATACATTGACGGTGTAAGCATCGCTGACTTGCTTAACTATTAAGGGAATAATTGGACGCAGTAAGCTAAAGAAGAAGCTACCTAAGTAATATTTGATATAGGCAACGATATCTGTATGGAAAACTGAGATAATCGGAGTCTTTGTTTGCTTGGCATATTTAACTCCTACAGCACGACCGTACCCTTGCAAGAAAACTGAGTAAGCTCCTCTCATTTGGGCTGATTCTTCAACAACGATAATATCGGGTTGAAAGTTCAACAGTAATTTAGTATCACTCCAATGTTTGTAACTTAATGGTTGAGGTAGAGACTTATAGAAAATCAGTGGTTGAGTAGGAAATGCATAGGAAGAAAAGTTAGGAAATTTCTGTAACTCTTCTAATCCTGGCATCGGACGATTCCCAACTTGTTTGGGGTATTTATCATTAAATTCGGGATGGATGAGAAATACTTCATGTCCCTGCTCTAATAACCAACGAACTCGCTGATGTACTGCTACTGAAACCCCTGTAAGGAAGGGAGCATACAATCCTGTAAAGAGAGCAATCCGCAGAGGTTGGTTTGTCATAATAAAGGAGATATTTCATGAAAAAGCTGGTTTTGGTTTTAGGATTTACGCAGCAGAAATTTCATGAGAATGGGCATGGGGCATTGGGCATGGGGCATTGGTAATGAGTAATGAGTAATGAGTAATGAGTAATGAGTAATGAGTAATGAGTAATTGGAATATCTCCCAGTTCCCAGTTCCCAGTTCCCAATCCCCAATCCCCATTACCCCTTATCCCCAGAGGGGGCCCCGAGTTCCCCAGTCCCCAATCCCCATTACCCCTTATCCCCAGAGGGGGCCCCGAGTTCCCCAATCCCCAGTCCACAGTCAACCGTCAACCGTCAACAATCAACAATCACCTAAAGAGAAAGTTTGCGATCGCTTGGTTGGTCTACGATTTTATAAGGGCGATAGTCGAGGAGGCGAATGTTCCAAGGGCCTTTGATATCGTAGGTGATGCCGCGCCACTTGACTTTTGACATCCACACAGAGAGAAACATGGCACAACCATAAACCCACTGGGTAAAGGGAATCCCAATGAAAATTTTGAAGATGGTTGCTGGTGCGAGTTTTGTTATCGGTTCACCATGACGGTGCAGGACTTGCTGTATCTCTTTTTCTAAAACAATTACCAGCAAGAGAAGTCCCAACATATAGCCAATGTAACAACTCAAGCAGAAAACTGCAGTGTTCCATTGTTGGGTAAATAATGCTGCTACGAACAATACAATCAGCAGAGTTGGCAATAATATAGTCAAAATCGTGTCGCCAACTACAGCTAACCACCAGGGATGATACAGCCTCGAAGATATTAATTGACGCTGTAGCCAGTATCTTAAGCTGGGTAAATCTGATTCTTCCCGATTTAGCATCAATAAGGAAGGTACAAATTTTACCCGTAATTTATTTTTGCCTAAGACACTACGCATCATAGTATCTTCGCCAAATGCCTTACTCCACTTATCTAAAAGCCCTGTTTGACGCAGTACTTCCGTTTTGACAGCGAGAGTTCCACCCCAAGGAATGCCATATAAATACATCTGCACAACTGCAGATACATTCCAGATGTAGCGCACTAAAGAACCCCAATATTTACCTGTAGGTAAGTACCAACGGTTACCAGTTGTTGCGCCAATATGGGGATTATTTAAAGGGCTGACTAATTCCCGCAGCCAATTAGGATGAACGATGGTATCAGCATCGACTAAAGCAACTACCTGATAGGAATCATCTAAATCTGACGCTGCTTGCAGTAGAGAACTGCACTTCAGGCTACAGTTTTTGCGAATAATTCTCAAAGGGCTAATTTCAACATTAGTTGCTTTTAGCTCTTGGATAGTATCAGTCGCAATTTTCCAAGCTGGATCTTCTTGACGATCAACAATCAGCTTTAAATCATACTGGGGATAGTTCTGATTTAATAAAGCACGCAAACAATTAGGCAGAAAAGGATCTGCACCCCGCAAACAAAGAACGATCGCAGTTTTGGGTAACTTGTCATCTGGCAATAATTTCCCCTGATTAGAACGCAAATTCCACAAGAAAACAAGAATCAAAAATACCTGAATGGCCAGCCATCCCAGTACAATCTGAGACAACAATCTCGCCAAATCGTTCATGTTTGCTCACCTAGAAGATTCCATGAAAGTGCTGTTTTAGGATTTACGCAGCAAAGATTTCTGGAAAATTCTTAATGCAATGGGCATGGGGCATGGGGCATGGGAAATTCGTAATTCGTAATTCGTAATTCGTAATTCGTAATTCGTAATTCGTAATTCGTAATTCGTAATTGGAATTTCTCTCCCTCATCTCCCTCATCTCCCTCATCTCCCAGTCCCCAATCCCCATTACCCCTTATCCCCAGAGGGGGCCCCGAGTTCCCCAATCCCCAATCCCCAGTCCCCAGTCCCCAATCCCCAATCCCTCACCGATACTTCCGATACTCTACTAACCGAATATTCCAAGGGCCGGAAATGCGGTAGGTGATACCACGCCAGTTCATTGTAGACATTCTCAAAGAAGACAACATTCCTAACCCATAAAGCCATTGAGTTAGGGGAATGCCGATGAGGAGTTTGATGATGGTGGGAAATGAAATTGGTGTTGGTTTTTGATGGCGATCGCGAATTATTTGCTGGACTCCATGCTCTAAAATCAGCATGAGCCAAAGTAATCCAAAGGTATAGCTGCTATAACACGCCAGCAAAAAGACGAAATCATCCCATTGCGAAGTAAATAATGCCCATAGCAAACACATCAAGACTAAAGTCGGTTGCAAGATGCTGGAAAACGTATCACCAAAAATCGCTGAGGGTTGAGGATGATAAAGCCGAGAAAAAGTGAGTTGACGCTCAATCTGGTTTCTTAAGGTGGGTAAATCGCATTCTTCCTGATTGAGCATCAATAAAGAAGGTACAAATTTTACCTGCAGCCTATGTTTTCCCAAGACGCTACGAATCATGATGTCTTCGCATACAGCACGACTCCATTTATCGAGTAGTCCTGTTTTTTGAATGACTTCGGTTTTAATCGCTAAAGTCCCACCCCAAGGTATGCCAAACAGATACATCTGTATAACTAAGGAGACGTTAGCTATATAAGGTACTAAAGACCACCAGTGTTTACCTGTGGGTACATACCAACGATTACCTGTGGTTGCTCCTACCTTAGGATGGGATAAGGGGTTAACTAATTCGCGCAGCCAATTAGGATGAACGACAGTATGGCTATCCACTAAAGCGACTACTTTATAGGAATTGTCTAATTCTGAGACTGCTTGGACTAGAGAACTACACTTGAGACTAGAATTGTTGTTTATTGCTCGCAATGCGCTAATTTCAACATTAACTGCGCCTAGTTCTTGGATGGTGTCAACAGCAATGTTCCAAGCTGGGTCTTCTTGATGATCGACAACAACCTTTAAATCATAGTTGGGGTAGTTCTGTTTGAGTAAAGCACGCAAACATTGTCTCAGATATGGATCTGCTCCACGTAGACAGAGAATCACCGCTGTTTTGGGTAACTGGTCATCTGGTAACAAGTTCTTCTGGCTTGGATTCAGAGACACCAAAAACACCAGGGTTAAACATACCTGAATTGCCAGCCAACCCAACAACGAGTTACACAGAAATTTGACCAAATCTGGCATTAATTATAAAGCCTCCTCAAGAAGCGGTGATGAGCCATATCAATTTGTAGTTCGTAATTCGTAATTACAAATTTTGTAGGGTGCGTTACGCCTTCGGCGTAACGCACCGTGAATTGCTTAAGTGGGGTTTAGATCCCCGACTTCTTCAAGAAGTCGGGGATCTGCTGGGTAGTTTGTCCTCAGGTGGTGCGTTGCGCTGCGCGACAACACACCCTACAATTCCCCAACTTCAGCTTTTTTAGGGGTCAAGGGAATATTTGACTGTGATGTTGACGGTGGTGTTTTTGTTGACTGCAAAACTAGCATCGCGGAATTTGGGTGTTCCAGTTTGGATGGAGACTGTAGGGTTGTTGGAAATACCAAATCCTTCAGTGGGAATACCGAAAAAATCTTTATTGACTTTGCGATCGCCATTTTGATCGTCAACGATGGCGACAGCGTAATTTCCAGGCTTTAAGCCGGAAAATTGGTGTTTTAAGGTGCTACCTGTAATTTTTTTACAAACACCTTGTAATACATTGGAAGTATTGGAGGGAAATCCTTTCTCTTTGTCTTGAGAATAAACTCCGATACAAATTTGTCCCTTTTGGTGTTTGATACCATTGACTACGACAGTCAGGGTTTGCGCTGGTGCAGCATTCACAAGCTGAATGGAGGTGAGGCTGGCGAAAGTTGCGATCGCTAAGGCTGTAATTTTAGATAGTTTTAACATCATGTATGAGTCTCCTCAAATGGTATGATTGGGAAGTAATTAACCGCCGCTCAAAACTGACAAACGTTGATAAAAGTTTTGGCGGTTTTTCCACAGAGTTTGAGCAGCTAGCTGTAAGTCTTTAAGCAATAAATATTCAGTTCCCTGTAAACGTTTTGGCATCCCGAGCAAGCAAGATAATTTTTCCTGCCAATTTAAAGGCGACTTCCAAATTGATAGCAAAACTTCCCCTAAAATTCTCCAATGTGGGAAGATAATTTTCCCCGCATTTGCTGTATCGAACCACACAGCATAACCATAAAAATCTGGTAACTCGCTGAGTAATTCTTTTTGATTATTGCTGTTAGCCAATAGGTAGTTTGGTAAAAACATACTCATTGATTGTTGGGGATGGCTACGAGCAAAAAAGAGATATTCGGGAATTTCATAAAACCGACCAAGTAAAGCCAACCTTAATAAAAAAATTGCATCTGCGGCTCCACAGCCAATAATATATGGGGATTTCCTGATAGCATCGGCGCGAATTACACCATATATTTGATAACAGTAATGCTTGGTCAGCAACTCTTGAAAACGTTCTTGGGGTTTTGATGAATCAGTTTTAAATTTAATGTCGTAGGTTTGGATAAATTTTCCCTGTTCATCAATGTAAGATGTATGGGCATGACACAAAACTACTGTGGGGTCTTGGTCAAGTATTTCTATACATTTTTGGATAAAATCTGGGGCGTGTAAATCGTCATAGGCTACCCATTTAAAATATTCGCCTGTAGACAATTCAAAAGCACGATTAAAGTTACGAGCGCAACCGATATTTGTGGCGTTACGGTAATAGCGAATACGGTTATCTTTAGCAGCATACTCTCTACAAATTTCTTCTGTTTTATCTGTAGAGGCGTTATCAGAAATAATTAATTCAAAATCTTGGAATGTTTGATTCAAAATACAATCTATAGACTCACGGATAAATTTCTCGCCGTTGTATACAGGTAGTCCAATGCTTAAGCGCCGCAGAGAATTACTCATAAGTTTTGGTAGTGCTGAATGCTGAGTCCTGAAGGCTCAGGACTCAGCACTGTTAGACTATTTCATTAGGTTTTGTAGGTCTGTTTTTTCTAGCCATTCTTTGGTAATTTGTAAGCCCTTTTCCAAATCAATTTTTGGTGCATAATTTAAAAGGCTTTGAGCTTTTTCAATTGAACAAGCATAGGGACGAGTCATAAAATCTATAGACTCTGGAAGAATATCGGCTTTTTTACGAAATAACTTTTGTCCTTGAGCGCGCAATTTCAAAAATAATTTGATTTCGTCTTTACCAATAGACATGGGTTCTGGTGAACCAGATATTGCTGCTAAACGGGTAAAATACTCTTTCCAGGAAGTGTTTTCTCCGTCGGTGATATTGAAGATTTCGCCGTAGGTTTCTTTTTCGATAGCTAGAAAAATAGCATCAATCAAATTATCAACATAGACATGATTGATTACTCCATGCTCATCATTAGCATAGGCGAATAATTTTTGGCGCATAAAATGAACCGGACGCGCTACCCAGGGGATACATCCTGGCCCGTAAACATCGCCGGCACGAATTACAATTACACCAAAATCTGGCGGGTTATTGAGTGGTAATAATGCAACTTCTGCTTCAATTTTGGTTTGACAGTAGGGGTTGCTTTCTTCAGCTAGCGGCTCGGATTCAGTGACGCGATCGCTATAATTAAACCCATACACCAATACGCTAGAAAGATGCACAAAAGTTTTGACACCAGCACTTTTGGCTGCTTTCGCTATTGTGATGGTTCCGTCAACATTCACCTCACGAAAATCTTTCAGAGGGCCAGCTTCTTGAGCAAGTTGAGCGGTATGTAAAACGATGTCTACTCCTTCACAAGCTTTTTGAGCAGTTTTGGCATCGTTAATTTTACCAACAATCACCTCAACGCCTAAATTTTTTGCTTTTGTATCCTGAGTACCAGAACTTTGTAGTCCTTTGACTTTCATTCCCTTGGCTATGGCTAACTCAGCCGCACGATAGCCAATAAAATCGTCAATTCCGGTAATCAGAATAGTTTTATTTTCAAAGTTCATAAAGCAGAGATGATTGATGAAGGGAAGTAAAGAAAACTAATGGTGTTGACTGTTGACTGTTAACTGTTGACTGTCAACTACTTAACAAAGTGATTAGGCAACTAATATGTGTTTAGTTGAGTGTCTATGTGTTGAGAAAATAATTTATCTAGCACAGAGGAACAAAGACACCGACAAGAACAAGAATTAGAAAATATCAGCCGGGTCAGCAGAACGTAGTTTGTTGATAGCTAAAGACCCTGAAGTTAAACACATTAATGTGGCTGATACAAAGACTAATGATGCATTATTAAATGTCATCACAATGGGCAGTTTTGTTGCTTTCATGGCAAAATCATATAACAGCACGGAAAAGATAAATCCGGGTATATAACTTAAAACTGCCAATATCAAAGCTTGTTGAAAGACAACATTTAATAAATATCTATTGGCATAACCCATAGCTTTTAATGTTGCGTAAGCTACGAATTGTGTAGCAATGTTGCTGTAGAGAATTTGGTAAACAATTACTACACCTACCACAGAAGCCATTGTTAGCATTAAGCTGAGAATAAAACCGATTGGTGTTCTCACAGCCCAATATTGTTTCTCAAAATCAATGAAACCTTGGTATGTAAAAACTTGCACATCATTAGGTAAGGATGCTTGTAAATCTTTCAGCACCTTATTAGGGTCTGTACCTGGTTTTAAGGTAATTACACCCACGTCAATCATTTCCGCAGGGCGGGTGTTGGGATTGATTCTGAGAAAAGTTGAATCGCTAACAATTAAGTTACCATCTACCCCAAAGGAAGGCCCCAAACTGAATAAACCTGCAACTCTAACACGATAACCAATTAAAGAGTTAAAGGGAAAGATTTCAACAGTTTGTTCGGTCTGACCTTGATCGAATCTTTCTGGAATCGGCCCAAACTCGGAACGTGAATCTCTGTCAAACAGCATCATGTCCGTAATTTTGAGCTTATCTAAATTCTCTTCAACCTCTGGGATATTTAAAACAGATCTGCCTGGATCAAACCCAATCACATAAATTGAATATTTCTCGTTATTTACCGGGTTTTTCAACTTGGCAAATTGCACATACATGGGGCTAACAGACTCAACACCATCAAACCCCAAAGCTTGATATAAACGAGTCCGAGAAAAGCTTTGATTGGAAGTCAAAGATTTGTATTGAGAACTAACTACAAACAAATCTCCTTTCAAGCTTTGATGTACTGCAGTAGCACTAGAATAAAGTGCATCTTGGAAACCTAGCTGAATAAACATCAGCAGCACAATAAAAGCAATCCCCGCTACAGCTACCAGAAAACGAACTTTTTGCTGGACTAATTGTAGCCATGCTAAAGGAATCTTAAAATTCATGAATTTTTGTCATTTGTCATTTGTCATTGGTCATTTGTCATTGGTCATTTGTCATTGGTCAGTTGATTGTTGACCGTTGACTGTTGACCGTTGACTGTTGACTAAATATGAATTGCTACATCCACTTGTAAGTTGGTGAGGCGTGATACCTTGGCACTTTCTTTTGGATCGTCTATGCAGATTTTGACTTCAATAATTTTGCGATCGGTGTCGGAACTGGGGTTGAGGCTGAAGATACTTTGCTTCTCAACTTGCCAACCTACATTTTCCACGGTTCCCTGCAATTTTCCTACAATGGCTGGGCTGGTAATGGTCACTTTTTGACCTTTACGCACTTTTTGAATATCGGTTTGGTAGACTTCTGCAACTACATACATTTGAGATATGTTACCTATCTCAGCAAAGCCGGAAGTAGCAATTACTTCGCCGGTTCTGGCATGAATTTTTAAAATTGTGCCGTCGATGGGCGATTTGATATAAGTTAAATCGAGGTCGGCTTTTGCTTGTTTGACTGCAGTTGTAGCACTTCTAACTTGGGTTTGTGCTACTTCTACATCTACAGGACGTACTTCTTTGACACTGCTAAGTTGCGATTGTGCTTGTTTAATTTGGCTTTGCAAGGTATCTTGAGTACGTTTTTTGGTGGCTTTGGCTTCTTCCAGCTGCTGTTGTGCAGTTTTGAGTTGCAGTGCTTTGCTATCGCCTACAGAAGCTGCGATCGCACCTTGTTTGAACAATTGCTGATAGCGATCGTTTTCGGTTTTGGCATTTTCTACCTGCGCCTGGAGACGTGCAATTGTGGCTTCTTGGGTTGCAACATCTCCTTTTAATTGGGATTGTAAGCTGGCGATTGTTGCTTTTTGCGCGTCAATATCTCCAGTTTTCGCACCAGATTTTACCTGCGCTAGTTGGGCTTTGGCTACTTGCAGTTTATCTAAAGCTTGTTGCAAAGCTGCTGTCGCACGATTGTAATCTTCCAGGTAAGCCAAAACTTGTCCAGCCTGTACCTTATCTCCTTCCTTAACCAAGAGTTTTTCAACTCGTACACCGTTAATGGAATTAGGTGCAGACAAATAAGTAATTTCGCCTTCCGGCTGTAAACGTCCTAAAGCCGTAATCGCAACTTTTGCAGGCGCAGGTTTTGTGGGGGTATTAGTTGGGCGAGTGTAAAGATTAGAGCGAAAGAATAATGTTGATAAACCGTAAAAAGATGCTAACCCAGTAGCTAAGATGACAGAAACTCCTAAAACAATTTGCCACCGATGAATAGGTTTAGAGAATAACGGATTTTCTTTGTTTGCTGTCATATTTTTATTCCAGTTTTGCTGTGTCGGGGGAATAATTTAAAGGTCTATCTCACTTGATTACATTCGACTTATCCCACTTTATGCTGTTTAAACTCAGTCTAAAAGTTCAGGATGATATGAAGTAAATTAATTGGTAGATTACTTGTCCAATATTAGAAAAATCAGTATATTAACTACTAATTTTTATTTCTTCTTAAGTATTTTCATCCTTCATCCTTCATTGGACTAGCAGGCATGGAATAAGTCTGATTAGTTGTAGGTAATTTTTTTACGCTTTTTTAGGTTAGAAAGATAATTCGTTACAAGCCGATATTCTCCGTGTAGAAGCACTCAATATGAATTAAAGCAACGCCAATAATGTCTTTAAAACCCAGCAAGGTACAAGGATTTATCAAGTAGAGTATATCTGGGCAAGGCAGTGCCTATAGGTGTCAACTTCAGCTAAAAGCGATAGGGTGGGCGTTGTACAAATACCTCGCGCCCTCATCCCCTAACCCTTCTCCCTCAGGGAGAAGGGGAATTGAATCTCTTGCTCCCCTCTCCCTGAGGGGCTGGGGGTGAGGGCGAAACCTTTCACAAGAGCGGGTTTCACGTTAAATTGACATCACTGGGTACTGCCGTGTCCCTACACCTCGCCATATCAATGTTGTACTCTTGCATCTGTTGCTGAATGGTGTTGATTGCTCAAAGCCTTAAATCAACTGGTTTTATACTCAGCACTTGGCTATAGATATGCAAACTAAATGTGGTTTAGCTGAATTGCTAATTACGCTACTACTAAGCATCCTTAGTTTTATCTTCTATAGCCAACAAATTCCAGAACTTAAGAATTAAGTAGCGCTAGCAACAAAAAATCTCCCAAATAATGTAGCGCTGATTGATATGACTAGAAAACTCGGATAAAGCTTTGTTAAAGTATTGCAAAAACACTTTAGCTTGTCAATCAGTTTTCACGGTCTAATTTGTTATTGAATCTCCATAATATCTCGAACAAATGACGAGGAAACGATTAATATACACTAAGTAATACCAATTCAAATAATGTTTGCGACAGATAAATTCTTTGTAAGGGCACGGCATCCTCAATCTTTTGGCATATCAAATATCTTACTGGTGCCGTGCCCCTACTCATCTGTCGCGTTCTTTTTTCAAAATGGTATAATTTTCCTCATTTAGCTCTTAGATATTATGGCTAATCAACTCACATTAATATTATCAATCAATTACTGTTAATTCATTTGTGTACCATTAGACAGTCTGGGGAAATTTGGGACTGGGGATTGGGTATTGGGGACTGGGGATTGGGGACTGGGAGATATTCCAATTACTCATTACTCATTACTCATTACTCATTACCCATGCCCCATGCCCAATGCCCCATGCCCCTTGACTATTGATATCTTAATGCTATGGTTGGTGTTTTGACTGGCTGCACTGAAGAACAGTAGTTATGCCTATTGTGCCAATAAATCAGATTCTCGTTGGTTGCAATCGTCGCCCAATTAAGGGTGATAAGGTGAATGAGTTGAAGGAATCAATTAAGGCTAATGGTCTGTTGAATCCGATTACGGTGGATCAAAAGCTGAATTTGATTGCAGGATTGCATCGGTTGACGGCTTGTAAGCTGTTGGGGTTAGATGCGATCGCGTGTAATATTGTGACTTACCAAAATGCAGAACAAGCGCGGTTAGCGGAAATTGATGAGAATTTAATCCGCAATGAGCTAGAACCGCTAGAACGCTCGGAATTATGGTTAGAACGCGATCGCATTTTGGAACGCATGGGATTGCGGGCGAAGGCGGGAGATAATCAACACACTCTCAAAGGTGGTGAAATGATTTCACTACCTGCAAAACGAACTGTGGAGTTAGCCAAGGAAGCTGGTTACTCTGAGCGCACTTTTCAGCATGGAAAGCAGATTGCGAAAGGGATTCACCCCGATGTCAAACAAATGATTAAGGGAACTGCGATCGCAGAAAGTCCCACGGCTTTATTAAAAATAGCTAGAGCTGGTAGTCAGGAACGCGCTTTAGCAGAAGCCGCACAACAGGCGTTGGAATTAGCCCAGACGCAAGGAGATATCCAAGCAGCACAAAGACAAGCAAAACTGCTAACTGAGGCGCGAAATCAGCAAAAAGATTTACAGATTTTAGCCTACAACAGTGCTTTGGCTGAGAAAGAAACAAAGTTACTGCTCAAAAAAAACCAGCGTCCCTCAGAAGAGTCAGGCGAGAAATTAGCGAACTCAGCTATCAAGGTGACAGTGGGCGAGCAATGGATGCTGGGGAGACATTTGGTATATTGTGGCGATACTTCCAAGCAGGATTTCATGAACCTGCTACCCTCAGATGCAGCATTGGCGATCGCAACTTTTTCCTCAACTTGGAACCATAATTATTTGGCTGGGGAAGCGCGGGTTGTAGCAGTACTGCGATCGCAAGGGCAGATTTACGAATTCTATAGGCACAATCAAATGCCTTTTCAGTACGAATTACTATTAGGAAATATCTATGTAGGGATTTTCTCTCATCAATCTCTATCCCAGCCCCAAACAGCAATTAATCTTGAAGGTGTAGAAGCAATTGTCAATTACTTAATTAATTTATATACCAGTCCCAATAATTTTGTAATTGCGCCTTTTATGGGGAATGGTGAAGTTCTAATTGCTTGCGATCGCATGGGGCGAATTTGTTTTATCGGTGATGAAAATGAAGAGTTGATTAGCCGGGGAATTGGGCGCTGGGAGAAGTGGACAGGAAAGCGATGTCAGAAAATGGGATGATAAAGGACGGAGAGTCTAGCATTGCTCAGTTCCCCTTCTCCCTGAGGGAGAAGGGGTTAGGGGATGAGGGCTTGAGCAATTGTATATAAAACTGACTCGATATCATTAAATATTTGCTCATTACTAAAGCGAATAACAGTAAATTGATGAGATAGCAACCAGTTTTCTCTAATATAATCTTCAGTTTGCTGACTTGCATGAATACTACCATCTACCTCGATAATTAGTAATTTTTCGTGACAATAAAAATCAACAATATATCTATCAATATTATGTTGTCTGCGAAATTTTTTATTTAATAAACGTCGATTTCTTAAACATTCCCACAATATTGTTTCTGCTGGTGTTTCTTGTTTTCTTAATTCGCGAGCGCGTTCTAATAATACATCGGGAATTTGTCGGTTGTTACCTGCTAATTGTGCAATTTCTGCCCTCACCCCTAGCCCCTCTCCCTCAGGGAGAGGGGGATAAGAGTTATTTTTATATTTTTGTTGATTCTCTTGTTCCTGTTCTTTTTCCTTACTCCCTCTCCCACAGGGAGAGGGTAGGGGTGAGGGTTCATATTCCATAATAAAACGTGAATTGACCAACAGTCTTATTCTATGCGCTAAGACTCGCGCTTTTACTATTATTATCTAATGCTTGTTGGGCAACATTTTTCATGCGGCTCGACCTCATTTTGCGGACGCGTTCGCCCTTGGCGTTGGCGAAGCCATCGCTATCTCGAACACCACCTGCTGTTTCATATTGAGGGCTATCTGTGCCGTACTTAATAGCAATTAGCATTAGCATTTTTTGAGAAAGTTTATTCAAATTTTTCTCCATCTCTTCAACTTCAGTTAAAGAAGAATCAGCTAAAGCCAGAGCGTTATTATGAACCTCAAGTTTATTACGTAACTGTTCCATTGACTCTAGCAGTTTGTCCAGACTATAATCATCATCCAGTTTCAGACTTGGATCGATCAATTTCATCCCATCTGCTCTTGACTTAACTTTTTCTAAAACGCTGGATTTACGTTTTTTGCGACTCATAAATTTGCCCCGGTTAAATAATTCTAAACATAGCTTGCCTTAATTAAATCGAAATCTGGTTCAGCATAAATAGCAGTTTTTGAACATATAATTTTCAGCTAATATCAGTAATATTTCGGTATTTAATTACAAAGAAAGGCAGAAGGAAAGAAGTATTAATAAAAACTTTAGTAGGGTGTGTTGTCGCGCAGCGCAACGCACCGTCAAGAATCTCAGGTGCGCGATTCCTATGGCATAACACACCCTTGTATATTGAGTTGAGCAAAGCCGCTACTGAGTTGAACAAAGCCACTATTGAGTTGAGCAAAGCCACTATTGAGTTGAGCAAAGCCACTATTGAGTTGAGAATAGCCACTATTGAGTTGAGCAAAGCCGCTATTGAGTTGAGAATAGCCACTACTGAGTTGAGGAAAGCCGCTATTGAGTTGAGAATAGCCACTACTGAATTGAGAATAGCCACTACTGAATTGAGAATAGCCACTACTGAATTGAGAATAGCCACTACTGAGTTGAGGAAAGCCGCTATTGAGTTGAGAATAGCCACTATCGTTAAGCCAATAGTGGCTTCTGTTGTTAGCGGGCGTTGTACAAATACCTCGCGCCCTCATCCCCTAACCCCTTCTCCCTCAGGGAGAAGGGGAATTAAATCTCTTGCCCCCCTCTCCCGGTGGGAGAGGGGCTGGGGGTGAGGGCGAAACCCTGCAACCAAGCGGCTTTCACCTTAAATTGACACAAATAGGCACTGCCATGCCCTCTAGAATATAAGGAAACGCGATCGCCTAGCATCTTTACGTAATTCACCCTAAACAGCTTGTATCATCTAAAGTAAGCTTCTACACCCAAACCGCCGGCTATGGAATTAAATCTCCGCTTCCCAGAGAATCATCAAGTCATTGTCACATTTGATGGGCAAGACACTGAGAGGCTGGATTTTGCCTCACCATTGAGTGCAGCAGACAGAGAAGAGATTCGCTGGTACTTAGAAACTTATGCGGCACGTTACACCACAGATGTAGACGATACACGGGCGGAAGGGATAGCAAAAAAATTCCGGCAATGGGGCGAAGATTTATTTAATGCGGTTTTTCAACATCGGACTGCTCAACGGCTGTTTAATTATTTTCAAGATCAAAATCAACCAGGACGCTTATTAACAATCAGCGCTAGTCATCCAGCAATTTTATCCCTGCCTTGGGAATTGTTACGCGACCCACAAGGTACTTATTTATTTCACGAAAATCCCCGCATTTCGATTCGTCGCCGCTTGGCTGGTGCAGGGGGTGGACGCAGGCCGTTTAAAGTGCAAGTCAAAGACCGATTGCGGTTATTGTTTGTCGTCAGTCGTCCCAGTGATGCGGGATTTATTGACCCCCGTGGTGAAGCAATGGCAGTATTGAACGCCATTCAACAAGCAGCAGCCGGAAGAGTTGAGGTAGAATTTTTGCGTCCAGCCACCTTGGATAATTTAGTAGCGCGGCTAGAAGACTCGCGCCAACCCCCTGTTGATATTGTGCATTTTGACGGTCATGGGGTATTTGATTTAGATGGGCGTTTCCAAGAACAGGCTAAACATAGCGACCCCGTGGGACTAACTAAAGGCGGGAACGAGAACGGCGGCAATATAGGTTATTTGTTATTTGAGGATAAAGAAGGGAAAAAAGCCCTGATTACTGCCGAAACCTTGGGTGATATGCTGAATCGGCAAAAAGTGGGGTTAATTGTTTTGTCTGCCTGTCAGTCGGCGGCGATGGGTGGGGAAGATGGAGAAGATGCAATGGGTAGTGTAGCCGCTAGGTTAACCCATGCAGGTATTCCCACAGTCTTGGCAATGACTCATTCGGTATTAGTGACAACTACCCAACAACTGTTTGCTAAATTTTATCAGGGTTTAGTATCTGGTGCTGGTATGGGTGAAGCATTAGATAATGCGCGGCGAGACTTGTATCTCAACCAACAACGGGGAGAACGGCAACGGGGTGAGCAACGAGTACAGTTAAAATTGCAAGATTGGTTTTTACCTGCGTTGTATCAAGCGGCTGGGGATACCTCATTATTGCAGCAAGACTTGAACAACCAAGAAAGCGGCGAGTCACCAAAATGGGGAAACTTGCCGGATTTACAAGAAGCTGGATTCTTCGGTCGTAGCCGGGAATTATGGCAGATAGAAAGATGGTTTGTGCAGGGAACGCGCCGCCTCACAGTATCGGGTTTTGGTGGACAGGGAAAAACCTATCTTGTCCAGGAAGCAGGACGTTGGTTACACCGCACAGGGATGTTTGAGAAAGTTTGTTTTGTAGATTATGCTGCTTTTGGTGGTGTGGATGCTGTAGGCTGGGCAGTTAGCACCCTGGCGACAGTGTTAGACGAGAGTTTAATTGATGGGGCGGCGGCAACTCAGGCGTTGCGTAAGCAAGCTACTTTGCTGATTTTAGATAACTTAGAAACCTTGCCAGTAGAAACTCTCCGGGAACTGTTAACTGTGGCAAAACAGTGGTCTGAGGTTGGGGAATGTCGGGTATTACTCACCACTCGCACACCAGATTTTCACCATCCCGATTATCCCACACAAGGCAGTCGCAAACATATCTCCTTATCTTTGCGAGGTTTGGGACAAGAAGATGCCCTAGCGTATTTCCAGAGTTTGATTAAACTGACGCTAGCACCCAAATTTGACCCACCTAAACGGGGCGTATTATTGGAATTATTTAAACTGGTGGATTTTCATCCCCTGTCCATTGGTTTGTTAGCGAAACAGTTGGAAAATCGCCGTCCGGCAGAGTTGGGACAACGCTTAGAAGCGTTGATTGCCCAAACACCAGATAATCCCCTCTTGGCATCGTTGAATTTATCTTTGGAAAGGTTGGATGCTGAAGCAATGCAGTTGTTGCCTCGTTTAGGCGTGTTTCAGGGCGGGGCGTTTGACATTAACTTGCTGGAAATTACAGAAATTTCTGAGTCACAATGGCAAACTTTGCGCCCAGCTTTAGAAGCCACTGGTTTAATTCAGCCCGAATATTTGCCTGGTGTCCGCTATCCTTTTCTCAAATTTCACCCCACCTTAGCACCTGCCTTGTGGCAGCGCTTATCCCCAGAAGCACAGACAGAACTGCTTGCCCATTATCAAGAGTGGTATTATCAAATTTCTAGCTATTTGTATTTTGAAGATAGCAAAAATCCTCATATAATTCGTGCCATTGCCGAACGGGAATTACCGAATTTACTTTATGCAGTTAATGGGACGTTGAATGCAGGTATAGAATGGGCGGTAGAGTTTGTTAAAAATGTAAACAGATTTCTTGGTTACTTTGGACTTAACCGCGATCGCACTAGATTAAATCAACGGATTGCTCAGTTAACTGGGGAAGTAGGTTCTGATACATGGTATCTCAGCCGTAGTAGTTCAGGCGAGCAATTATTCAATGCTGGTCGCTATCAACAAGCAGCGCAAGTGTTTAGTGAGATACTGGCAGAGTTGGGCGAACAACCAAGCTATAACCGCTGTAATACTTTGGGTTGGCTGGGGCGGTGCTTGAGATTGCAAAGACAAACAGCACAAGCAGCAGAAATTTACCGTCAGGCGTTGGTAGTGGCGCAGCAGTTGGAACAGTCTGATAATGTCAAGCAACTGATGGGAACGTCGCAGACTGAATTGGCAGATACGCTGACGGATATGGGAGATTATGGTGAGGCACGCATTGCTTATGAAGCAGGATTAGATATTGCCCAAGAAGTTGGAGACCCTCGTAACGCTGCGGTATCAAATTTTCAACTCGGAACTCTAGCCATGCAGCAAGGCAATCTTTCAGAAGCAGAACAGCGTTACCGTGAAGCACTGACTACTTTCCAGCAACTCAACGAACCAGCAACAGAAGCCAAGGCTTGGCATAACCTGGGTATAGTGTACGAAGAAGGCAATTTGTGGGACGCTGCGGAAGATGCCTACCGAAAATCAGCACAAATTAAAGAATCTCTAGGAAATCTGGCAGATGCAGCAAGTACTTGGCAACAATTAGGCAATCTCAATGCACTTACAGGGAACCTGGGAGAGGCAGAGGCTTGGTTTCGTAAGGCTTTGAAGCAATTTCAACAATTAGAAAATCAAGCAACTGCATCTCAAATATTAAGTAACCTCGCTTTCATACTACAAAACCAACCCCACCGCCTCAGCGAAGCCCGACAATTGGCAGAAGAAGCATTAGCTATCAAGAAAACCTTAGACCCAGCTGCGGCTAAGATTTGGAACGCCTATGACATCTTGGCAGATATTGCCGACAAGCAGGGCGACAGCATCCAAGCTAAAGAATATCGTCGCCAAGCAAGACAAGAAAAAGCGGCGTTTGCGGGGACACAGTATGAGTTGCGGAAATATAGGCGGTTGATTGCAGGGGTAGTAGCTGTTGTGGATAATGCAGAAATCAGGGAACAGCTAGAAATTGAGATAAAGAATCGTGCAGAAGATTTGCCAAATCTCGTTGCTCCCATCCGTCGCATCTTAGCCGGCGAGCGAGATGAGAATATACTGTGCGAGCCGTTAAATTTGGAACATTCTATGATTATCTCCGCTATCCTGCGGGGTATTGCTGACCCTCAATCCCTTGAAGCGTTATTAAATAATTCGTAATTCGTAATTCGTAATTCGTAATTCACCGTAAAAGTAGGGTGTGTTGTCGCGCAGCGCAACGCACCGCCAAGAATCTAATACCAAGTCAAAAATCGCGCTTCTGATGTTAGATGCCAGACAAAATTATATCGTCACCTGTAGGGGCATCGGCACTGCCGTGCCCTTAAGACTGTGTAGACTCAACCGATAACCGCGATCATATTTGCGACACATCAATTATTCTAGGCAATGCCTTGCCCATAGGTGTCAACTTAACGCGAAACCCGCTTGGTTGCAAGGTTTTCGCCCTCACCCCCAACCCCTCTCCCGGTGGGAGAGGGGAGCAAGAGATTTAATTTTCCTTCTCCTGGGGGAGCAAGAGATTTAATTCCCCTTCTCCCGGGGGAGAAGGGGTTAGGGGATGAGGGCGAAAGTTTTTGCACAATTCTAGAGATTTAATTTCCCTTCTCCTGTGAGAGCAAGAGATTTAATTCCCCTTCTCCCGGGGGAGAAGGGGTTAGGGGATGAGGGCGAAAGTTTTTGCACAACGCCCGCCTATATAGCTTTTAGCTTAAGTGGACACCACTGGGCATTGCCTTGCTCCTACCATCTGTCGCATTTTTTTCAAAATGGTATGAGGTGCGTTAGCCTACGGCATAACACACCCTACTACTCTTACTCTCCGCGCCTGTGCGTGATGCAAAATTCATTTATTATCCACTTCCGAAGAATAATCTTCACAAAAAGCTTTCAACCCAATATGAATAATAATCACCGTAATTGCAACAACTAAAGGCGATAACACATCCCCCGAAAAACCCATCCCTACCAACACCCCACCCAAGCGTTCCACAGCATCCTTATTATCCAAATCACCCCATTTCTGCCACTGCTTATTCAGCATTCCCCCTTCTTGGCATAAATCACTTTTAGCAGCGCGTCCAAATTTCTGCAAAAAACTCCGAGAATTTTCTTGTGTAACTTGTGTAATTACTTCGGTTTGTTTTACCAGCAACTTTTCATCTGATATTTTATCCTCTCCTTGTTTTTGCGCTGAATCTGGAGCAGAGCGCAGTTCTATTAACTGGCGGTCAATTTCCGCAGAGAGGGCAGTAATTTCTTCGGGGGTAAAGATGCTGTTCATTACTGAGCTTCAAGAGAATTCTGTTAAGAATAATCATAGAGTAGTATATGCCATGCACAGAAAAACTGCTGTAGTTAGCGACACATCCAAAAGTGATGACGAGTTGCGAGGGGTCAGATCCCCGACTTCTTAGAGAAGTCGGGGATCTAGCAACCCAGCAAAATTAATGAATTTTTGACTGCCTACTACACCTAACTATTCCCCATTACTCATTACCCATTACTCATTACCCATTACTCATTACCCATTACTCATTCCCCATTACTCATTACTCATTCCCCATTCCCCATTCCCCATTCCCCATCTGCTTACCATGCACTTTTATCAAAATTAACCTTTGCTTTATAAAGCACTTATTATTTGTTTAAGTTGAATTATCTTGATAAAACATCAAAAAATTTTGGGTAAATATGATGTTATGTTGAAAAAAATACGGTTAAGGCTTCATACAATCTTTGTACCAATGACAACGTTATCTATCTAACTTATTTATTACGGTGATTATTGTAATTGTTATTTAATCAATATCTAGCCAATCAGCAAGTGAATATGAGGTTGATAAACAAGGCTAAAGCTGACACTCGTGCTTTAGCCTTAATCAAATCTTTTTGTCAGCAACACTCAATTTTTTTTCTTAAATTCCTTTAAACCGATGCTGCGTGGGATGCAAATTGTGCTAGTGTTTGTATTAATTCAAGTCTTTCAAAGCGGCAGGTAAATTAGTTTTTTTCTTGGGAGCATGAAAGAAATAACTAAAGCCGGCGGCATTGTTACCACCTTATGAAGGCTCGATTAATGTTTAAATTACTGCATCTATTCGGAGTGAAATTGAGGTTTTTTCTGTAACGAACTTGTCAACTTCTATCGGGCGAATTGCATAAAATACATTATCCTGGAAGCTGAAACTGGCTATGACATTTATCAAGATACAGAACGTTGTCATTAACACCAGCTATGTGGCTGCAATCAACTTAGATAGTCAAACTAGTTTGGGAGAAAAGAGCGTTTCTGTCCTAATAGCTACTCCTAAGTTTCCCTTGCTTCAGTGGGATGCAGTTGCCCAAAATATCTATCATTACGAATGGCTAGAATTCACAGGTCAAGCTGCTACAGCGCTTCAAGACTATTTTAGTAACTTCAACAACGTCATTGACTTGCTACCACAATATCAAGAGTCGGGCGTTGTCTAGGATTTTCAAAATCACTGCTTGATCAAGTGTGTAGGTTGAAGTGTGAAATATGATTCACTCTCAATACTTGTCGGTTAAGGGGAAAAAGGAGAATGGGAAAAGGGAAAAAATCAACCTTTAATCCTTAACTTTTAACCTTTGCCCAAAACCAATTTTGAGTTCAAAACGCTTAACCAAATAGTATGGGATTCACCCTTTAACCTTTAGCCTTTATCCTTCATCCTTTACTTATTGTGTGTGGTGTTAATTCCCAAAAAGCATTTAGCTTTTGCAGATAGGATAGCTAGCTGCTCGTCAAACAGATAGCTTTCATTATTGTACAGCAACAGAAAATTCTGTGGCTTTGCAATTCAAAGTCCTTCAGATTCGTTATGTCCTATGTCTGCTAATTCCATTGATGCTGCCTTGGCTGATTTAGAAAGCCAGATCAACAGTTGTGAAAAAACTTTGATTAAGTTTATAGAGGAGAAAAAAGTGAAGTCGGATAAGCCAATTTCCATTAACAAGATTAACAGACAATTACAACAAAATCCTATAGCCATTATTGGGATGGCATCTTTATTTCCTAAGTCACGGAATTTACGGGAATATTGGCGCAATATTATTAGCAAAGCCGACTGTATTACAGATGTTCCAGAAACTCACTGGAGCGTTAAAGATTACTACGATCCAAACCCCAGAACACCGGAAGATAAAACCTATTGCAAACGCGGCGGGTTTATTCCTGAGGTTGATTTTAACCCAATGGAATTCGGTATTCCCCCCAGCATTTTAGAAGTTACCGACGTATCGCAACTATTAAGTTTAGTGGTTGCGAAAGAAGCAATGGAAGATGCTGGTTACGGTGAAGCGCGTGATTACAACCGCGAAATGGTGGGGGTAATCCTTGGTGTGGCGATGGCGAAGCAATTAGGTATGCCACTTTCCGCCAGGTTAGAATATCCTGTTTGGGAAAAAGCGCTGAAAAGCAGTGGTTTATCTGATGAAGATACCGCCAAAATTATCGAAAAAATCAAAAGCGCTTACGTCAAGTGGGATGAAAATGCATTCCCGGGGATGTTAGCTAACGTTGTGGCTGGGAGAATCGCCAACCGTTTGAATTTTGGCGGGATGAACTGTGTAGTTGACGCAGCTTGTGCTAGTTCCTTCGGCGCTTTGAAAATGGCGATTAGCGAACTAGTTGAGTATCGCAGCGATATGATGCTGACTGGTGGTGTGGATACAGACAACACCATCATGGCTTATATCTCCTTCAGCAAAACCCCGGCTGTTTCTCCTAGCGAGAATGTCAAACCTTTCGATGCTAAGTCCGATGGGATGATGCTGGGTGAAGGTATCGGGATGATTGTCCTCAAGCGCTTAGAAGATGCGGAACGGGACAACGATAAAATCTATGCAGTGATCAAAGGTATTGGTACTTCTAGCGATGGCCGCTACAAGAGTATTTATGCTCCCCGCAAAGAAGGTCAAGTTAAAGCCTTAGAACGTGCTTATGAAGATGCTGGCTTTTCTCCCGCTACCGTTGGCTTGATGGAAGCACATGGTACAGGGACAATGGCTGGCGACCCCACAGAATTCGGCTCTTTGCGCGATTTCTTTGGCGAACATGATTCTAAGAAGCAGCATATTGCACTGGGTAGCGTGAAGTCCCAAATTGGACATACAAAAGCAGCAGCAGGTGCAGCAAGTTTAATTAAAACTGCTTTGGCATTACATCACAAGATATTGCCACCGACAATTAACATTACTGAGCCAAACCCCAAACTCAACATTAAAAATTCCTCATTCTATTTGAATACCGAAACCAGACCTTGGATTCGCGCCGAAGGTGACGCGCCAAGACGTGCTGGTGTGAGTTCCTTTGGTTTTGGCGGGACAAATTACCACGTGGTTTTAGAAGAATACGAAGCCGAACAAGAAAAGCCTTACCGCTTACATAATGCACCTGCGGAAATTCTGCTGTTTGCTGGGACTTCTGCTCAACTAATCTCCAAGTGCGAAGCAACCTTGGCGAATTTGCAGTCTAAGGACGGCGAAAGACATTACGCCCAATTGATGCAAGATTCTACAGCGCAAGAAATTCCCCAAACATCTGCGAGAGTTGGTTTTGTAGCTGAGAATCTGCAAGAAGCTTGCAAGTTATTGCAAATTAGTTTGGATTGGCTGAAGCACAAAGGTGCAGCTATCTCTTGGGAGCATCCCCAAGGTATTTATTTCCGTTCTTCGGGAATGAATTTGGCTGGTAAAGTTGTGGCGCTGTTCTCTGGACAAGGTTCTCAATATTTAGAGATGGGCCGGGAATTGGTGATGAACTTCCCCCAAATGCGTCGGCTTTACAGCAAGATGGACAGCCTGTTGCTGAAAGATAACTTGCGCTCATTGTCGGAAATTGTCTTCCCCAACCCAGCATTTGAAGAAACAGAAAAGAATGCTCAAGTAGCCGCTTTACAGCGCACAGAATATGCTCAACCTGCAATTGGGGTATTGAGTGCTGGGCTGTATAAAATTCTGCAACAAGCTGGTTTCAAATCCGATTTCGTTGCAGGACACAGCTTTGGTGAACTAACAGCTTTATGGGCTGCGGGTGTATTAAGCGAAGAAGATTACTTGTTCCTGGTGAAAGCACGCGGTCAAGCAATGGCGGCTCCCGAAGACCCAGACCACGATCGCGGTAGTATGTTGGCAGTCAAAGAAGACATTGCCAAGGTAGAAGCGATTGTTAGACATTACCCTCAGGTGTTAATCGCTAATATCAATTCTCCTACCCAAGTGGTGTTAGCTGGCCCCACCGCCGAAATCGCGAAAGTTCGCCAAGTATTGCATGACAAAGGTTGTGCGGCTGTATTACTACCCGTATCCGCAGCCTTCCACACCCCATTAATTGCTTTTGCTCAGAAATCCTTTGCGATCGCAACTAAGTCTGTTAAATTCCAAATTCCCCAACTCCCAGTTTTCAGCAACGTTACTGGGCTAAAGTACCCCCAAGAAGCACCTGCAATTCAAAAAGTTTTGGAAAGTCACCTCTCCAACTCGGTGCTGTTTAAGCAAGAGATTGAGAATATCTACGCTGCTGGTGGTTACTGCTTTGTCGAATTTGGCCCCCGCAGAATACTCAGCAACTTAGTCAAAGATATTTTAGGCGATCGCCCACACCTGACCATTTCCTTAAACCCCAGCACCCAAAAGAACAGCGATCGCTCTTTGCGCGAAGCAGCTGTACAGTTGCGTGTAGTGGGGATGAATTTGCAAAATCTCGATCCTTATCAACTACCTCCCGCCTTACCCGCACCCGAAAACGAGAAGAAAAAAGCGTTAACGGTGAAGTTAAACGGCATTAATTTTGTGTCGGAAAAAACCAAAAATGCCTTCCCGCAAGCTTTACAAAACGGGCATAAAGTCAAGCTAGCTGCACCCACATCTGAAGTTACCGTTACTCCCGCAGTATCTGCACCTGCATCTGAAGTTACCGTTACCCCCGCAGTATCTGCACCTATACCTGAAGTTACCATCACCCCCGCAATCTCTGCACCTGCACCTGCACCTGTGAACATAGAACCTGTAAGTCCCACACCCATTCACACTAACGGACATAAGAAAACTGCCCCTACCCCAGTCATGAACGGCGCTGCTTATGCTCCCGAAACCAAGCCTCAAATGAATCCTGCGACCCTTTTACAAATACCAGCCCAGGAATCAAAGATGCAAACACCTGAAAAACCTGTAAATTATCAACAAGTTCTAGAAAGTTTAGAATATCTCCTGGCTCAATTTCAGAACAATCAAAGCGAAAATTTACAAGTTCACGAACAATATCTCAATCATCAGATGGAATATGCCAAAACATTTTTCCAACTGATGCAACAACAAAACGCTTTACTCGCTGAAGCTAAAACTTCAACAGAAACCGCCAAGCTCAAGCAAATGGTCATGGAAAGCTTAGAGCGCAGCATGATGCAGTTTCATTCCCAACAAGGTGAAACTCTACGCATCCATGAGCAATATCTCCAAGAGCAAATTGCATATACCAAAAACTTTTTCCAACTAATTCAGCAAGAGTATTCTCACCTGGTTACTGGTGAAGAAATCACCTTACCACAGGTAACATTACCCTTCGTGAGCGAAGCTGTTACCGAAGCACCCGTTCCACCCACCGCCAAAATTGTTGAAACTCTGACTGCACCTGTAGTTGAGGCAAAAGTTGAGCCTGTAGCCAAAAATGGCTCCGCTCCCAAAATTGTTGAACCTCAGCCTGAGCCTGTAGCAGAAATTCCTGCGCCTCCAGTTGTGGAAATTCCCCCTCAACCTGTAGTTGAGATTCCTGCACCTGTAGCAGAAACAGTTGCTTTCATTCCCGAACCCGCACCTGTAGCAGCACCTGCACCTGCATCTAGCACCATCGATTTATCTCAACTGGGTACTAACCTGTTAACCATCACCAGTGAAAAGACAGGCTACCCCATCGAAATGTTAGAGATGGACATGGACATGGAGGCAGACTTAGGTATTGACTCCATCAAACGGGTAGAAATCTTAGGCGGATTGCAAGAATTATACCCCGACCTACCCAAGCCCAACTTAGAAGAATTAGCCGAAAAACGCACCATTGGCCAAGTTGTAGAATATCTGCAAAACCACGCTGCTGGTAACGTAGCTGTAGCTGCTCCTGTACAAGAAGTAGCAGAGATTCCCCCAGTAGTCGCCCCAGTTGCAACCGTAGTCACTGCACCTGAACCAGTCGCCCCAGTTGCAGTAGTAGCTGCACCTGAGCCAGTAGTTCCCCTCAGCGAAGTAGTTTCCTTCGCGCCTGAAGTTGAAACCACAACTGAAACCACAACCAGCGCTGACTACGCAGACATCGGTCAAACCCTACTCAACATTACCAGTGAAAAAACTGGTTATCCAGTAGAGATGCTGGAAATGGAAATGGACATGGAAGCCGACTTAGGGATTGACTCCATCAAACGAGTAGAAATCCTGGGTGCAATGCAAGACATGTACCCCGACTTACCCAAACCAAATATTGAAGAACTCGGCGACCTCCGCACCATCGGTCAAATAGTTGATTATCTCCAGAAGCTGGCTGGAGGTGAAAAAAAAAAGCATGAATTTGAGTTTGACAACGAGCCGATAATAGATGTAGAGCATAACGTTCAACGTCTACCCATCAAACTCAAATACCTCCCCCAACCCGATTACTTAGACTTCAACTTACCAGAGGGACACATCGCCTTAGTCACCGATGATGGTTCCCTCACCACCTCGGTGGTAGTGCAATCCTTAGTGGATCAAGACTGGAAAGTTGTAGTTCTCAGCTTCCCCCAAGCGGTAATTCCCCAACAAGCACTCTTACCCCCAGGCGTTACCCGCATCACCCTAGTAGATTTCAGCGAACAACTACTGCAAGATAAATTATCTGCGTTCCCCGTAGGGGTTGCCGACGGCATCGCAAGTAACATCGGCAGCATTGGGGCCTTCATCCATATTCACCCAGTCTTCCAAGTCAGTCACACAAAGACACTTCCTTACATTGAACAAGAAAAGGCGATCGTTAAACACGTCTTCTTCATGGCCAAACACCTGAAAAAATCCCTCAACGAAGCCGCACGTTACGGACGCAGTTGTTTTCTCACAGTAGCTCGTTTAGATGGAGCCTTCGGGTTTGAGCATAACACCAACTTTGGAGTCATCGGAGCCGGTTTAGCTGGTTTAACCAAAACAATGAGATGGGAATGGCCCAAAGTTTACACCAGAGCAGTTGATATTAGTCCTGCTCTCGATGCTCAACAATCAGCACAACACATCATTGCTGAACTGCACGATTCTAATCTTTATCTCAGTGAAGTTGGCTACAGCGCTCAGGGAAGAGTTACCTTAGTTACTTCATCTGATAAGTAAGCAAATAAGGGAGATAAGGAATAATGTCACCTCATCTCCCTTTCTCTAAAACTCTTCTTTCTCTGTGTTCTCTGCGTCTCTGTGGTTCGTTTAAAAATCTTTTTTCTCACGCAGAGACACAGAGGCGCAGAGGAGAGAAAACAAGAGTAAAAACTATCAGTAATTATCGGCGGTTAAAAATCCAAAATTGAAATATGGCAACACAAACACCTATTCGTCCCTCATCAGTTTTTCTAGTTAGCGGCGGCGCTAAAGGTATCACCGCCGAATGCACAATTGAACTCGCCAAAAAACAACCTTGTAAATTCATCCTTTTGGGACGTTCCGAATTATTAGAAACCGAACCAGAATACGCGCAAAATTGCTTTGAAGAACCTGCATTAAAAAAACGCATCATGGAAAATCTTCTCGCTCAAGGTGAGAAGCCTACACCCATGAGTGTACAAAAAATTTATAACAAAATTCACTCCAGCCGGGAAATTAAAAAAACCCTCGCCGCTATTCAACAAACAGGCGCAACTGCTGAATATTTAAGCGTTGATGTCACAGATACCCAAGGGTTAAAAGCAAACTTGGCGGCTGTAGTTAACCGCATGGGGCCAATTACCGGTATCATACATGGCGCAGGCAATTTAGCTGATAAATTAATTGAAAAGAAAACCGAACAGGATTTTGAAAAGGTTTACACCGCCAAAGTTCATGGATTAGAAAACCTGTTAGATTGCGTTCCCGCAGAACAACTCCAGCATTTAGTGTTGTTCTCCTCCGTCACTGGATTTTACGGCAATATCGGTCAATCCGATTATGCGATCGCAAATGAAATTCTCAACAAATCCGCCCACGTAATGAAGCAGTACTACCCCAACTGTCACGTTGTGGCGATTAACTGGGGCGGTTGGGATAGCGGAATGGTTACCCCAGAACTGAAAAAAGCTTTTGCAGAACGGGGAATTGACATTATCCCCGTGGAAGTGGGAACCAAAATGTTAGTTAAAGAACTCAACCCCAAGCATCACGACACTACGCAACTGGTAATTGGTAGTCCTCTGGTTCCCCCACCTGCACCTTTAGATTCTGAACTGAAAACTCACTATATTCGTCGCCGCATCACAGTTGCAGCTAATCCATTTTTAATGGATCATGTGATTGCTGGTTATCCAGTAGTTCCCGCTACCTGTGCAATGTCCTGGATGATTAATGGCTGTGAAGAAGCTTACCCTGGTTATAGATATTTCAGCTGCAAAGATTTTAAGGTTTTAAAGGGAATTACCTTTAATGAATCGGTAGCCAGCGAACATATTTTGCAACTCAAAGAAATTGCCAAATCTGACGGCGAGTTTATCGAATTCCAAACCACTATTTTCAGCAAAACTCCCGCAGGTAAAATTCACTATCATTTCACTTCTACTATCAAACTGGTGCGAGAATTACCTGATGCACCTATATATGATGCAGTGAATTTGACAGAAGATAACATTATTACCGCTAGGGGTAAAGATTTATATCAAAATGGCCCATCGACATTATTTCATGGCCCATGTTTTCAACAAATCCAAAGAGTTTTAAATATTAGCCCCGAGAAAATTACTACAGAATGCTATTGGGCACAAATCACTCCCCAACAACAAGGACAATTTCCGATTCATTGGCACAATCCTTATGCTACTGACTTGAGTACCCAACCTTTATGGGTGTGGTTAAGTCATTATCATAATGAAGTTTGCTTACCTGGACAGTTAACAACTTCTGAACAGTATAGAGCAATACCAGTTGATGAAATATTTTATGTTTCTTGTGATATTAAGGAGAAAAAAGCTACTGGGTTAACTGCCGATTTTATTCTGCACGATCGCGCAGGTAAATTATACTCACGTATCCTGGGAGCCAAGGCTGTGGTTGCGCCCATGAGTTTGCTGCAAGCTAAGTAATGAATTCGTGATATTTATAGCATTTCTTTATTGATGAAATACAAATTTAGATGTATTATAATCAATTCTGAAATGCTATAACTGCCATTTGATTTAGCTTGATTAACGGCGTAAATCTTGCCATCTCGGGGAATCCAATTTATGCGGTTGTTATCTAGCTTTCCTCTTTGATTTGTGAAAGTTATTTTTTTAACAAACCGCCCATAAAGTCAAGGGGAGAATATTTAAAAAAGCGAGCATATCCCCCTTTTGTTTAATACCCCAATGAGGATATCAGCAGTGGAGAAAATAGCAATTATCGGGTTATCTTGCCTCTTTCCTGATGCCAATAATCCTGAGCAGTTTTGGCAAAACCTGACAAATGAGAAAGATGCAACTTCAGCTACTACTGTTGCAGATTTGGGTGTAGATCCCACAATATTTTACGATCCAATTAAGGGAAAACCGGAAAAAATTTATTTTCTCCAAGGTGGATTTATTCGTAATTTCCAATTTGACCCCAGCGAATACAATTTACCTGCGGAATTGGTAGAAAGTTTGGATAATTCCATGAAATGGTCGCTATATGCAGCTAAACAAGCGATTCAGAGTAGCGGCTATTGGGGAAATCGCCAAGTTCTCTCAAAATGTGGGGTAATTCTGGGGACTTTATCCTTACCCACCAAGAAGTCTAATCAATTGTTTGCTCCAATTTACCAGCAAACAATTAACCCTGCGATCGCAGAACTTGTACAAGATGAAAATTTCCGGTTGGCTGCGTTACCAACAAAGACGAAGGCTTCCCCGTATAATGCGATGATAACCGGCTTTCCCGCCGCGCTCGTCTCCCAAGCCTTTTCTTTATCCGGTAATCATTTTTGTATAGACGCGGCTTGCTCGTCATCATTTTATGCGATTAAGCTAGCCTCTTACTATTTGCGATCGCGTAAAGCTGATGTCATGTTAGCAGGGGCGATGAGTTGTGTCGATCCGCTATTTTTACGAATGCTATTTTCGGGTATTCAAGGTTATCCCGAAAATGGAATTAGCCGTCCTTTAGATAAGTCTTCTCGCGGCTTAATTACATCCGATGGTATTGGGATGGTAATGCTGAAACGTTACAGCGATGCTGTGAGAGATGGTGATAAAATTCTTGCCACCATTGCTGGTAATGGACTTTCTAATGATGGCAAAGGTAAGCATTTATTAAGTCCCAATTCTAGAGGACAAATTCTCGCTTTTGAACGGGCATATCAAGAAGCACAAATCAGCCCGAAAGATATTGATTATATAGAATGTCATGCGACAGGCACATTATTAGGAGATACCACAGAATTTAACTCTGTAGAAACTTTCTTTGGCGAACACCAAGCATCGCCTTTAGTCGGTTCTGCAAAATCGAATGTCGGTCACTTATTAGTAGCGGCTGGTATGGTTGGTTTGGCAAAAACTATTCATAGCATGAATGCGGGTGTAATTCCAGCCACGATTAATGTTAATGAACCGATGGGGACGGAAAACAGTGTCATTTCTAGCAACAATATTGTGAGAACAGCGACGAAATGGCCTAATAATTCGCCTGTGAAACGTGCAGCTTTAAGTGCTTTTGGTTTTGGCGGAACCAATTCACATTTGATTTTGGAAAAGCAGGATGAAGTTTAAGAAGATTTAACCGCCGATAAACGCCGATGTCAAAAGTCTAGATTTTCTTCTTTCTTTCCTTTCTTAGCGCACTTCGCGTCTTCGCGGTTCGTTATGAATTAGTAGAAAACTAACCACGAAGGCACGAAGGACACAAAGGGAAGAGGGCTATAGAGAGATTTTGCATAAGTCCTCTCTAATTGCGGCAAATGAAAAAACAATCTTTTTAACATACTTCATCCTTCTCCTTCGGAGACGCTTCGCGAACATCATTCATACTTCATCCTTTGTAAATAAACAATGTTTGAACAAGAAATACAATCAGGCAAAATTGCTATTGTCGGCATGGATGCCTTTTTTGGTGAATGTCAAGATTTAGATGCTTTTGAACGTAGTATTTATGACGGCAAACAGCATTTTGTCCCCCTACCTTCTCAAAGATGGTATGGCATAGACGAGAAAGCAGATTTACTCAAAGAATACGGTTTACCAGATGGTAAAGCGCCAGTAGGCGGATATATCCAAGATTTTGCCATCGATACTTTAACTTATAAAATCCCTCCCAATGAAGTAGAACAACTCAATCCTCAACAACTGTTACTGTTAACAGTCGCAGATGGGGCGTTAAAAGATGCAGGGATTCAAGAAGGGGCAAATGTTGCTGTTGTGATTGCGGCTGAAGCAGATTTGTCTGTGCATCAACTGCAACAACGCTGGAATTTATCGTGGCAGATTAAAGATGGTTTGAATGCTGCGGAAATTGCCTTACCACCAGATAAAATTGCTCAGTTAGAAACAATAGTTAAAGATAGCATTCACCATCAAGTAGAGATTGGTGAATACCTGAGTTACATCGCCAATATTATGGCGAGTCGGATTTCTGCACTGTGGAATTTTACTGGCCCATCCTTTACGATGACGGCGGTGGAAACCTCTGCTTTCAAGGCATTGGAAGTAGCACAAATGCTACTAATAAATGAGGAAGTAGATGCGGTTGTGGTTGGTGCTGTGGATTTGGCTGGTGGGATTGAAAATGTCTTACTGCGTAGCCAATGGGGAACGGTAAATACTGGCGCTAATACCTTAAGCTACGACCAAAATGCTAACGGTTGGACAGTGGGCGAAGGTGCAGGTGCAGTTGTCCTCAAGCGTTATGATACGGCAAAACAAAATGGCGATCGCATTTATGCGGTGATTGATGCTGTTAGTATCGGTCAAGCTGCTTCTACGGCTGTAGATGGGGAGACGATTAACCAAGTCTGTCAATCGGCTTTCCAAATGGCGGGAATTCAGCCATCAGAGGTTAACTATGTAGAAGTGGTTGCTAGTGGTTTCCCAGAGGAAGATGAGGCAGAAATTGCGGGGATGCTGCAAGCTTACCCCTCTGTCGGTGATGGTCTACATTGTGCCATTGGGAGTGTTAAAGCCAATATCGGACACACCTATGTAGCATCGGGAATTGCTAGCTTAATCAAAACAGCTTTGTGTCTCTATCACAACTATATTCCGGCTACCCCTAATTGGTCTGGTGTGAAAACGCCCCAGGTTTGGCAAGGTAGTCCTTTCTTTGTCGCCACGGAATCAAGACCTTGGTTCCTCCATAAAGATAGTACCCATAGAATCGCCGCCATCAATGGTATCGGTTGTGATGGGACTTGCGCCCATGTCATCTTGTCGGATGAACCAGACCAAGTTAATCACAGTAGTAGATATCTCCAACAACGGCCTTTTTACCTGTTCCCATTAGCCGCTGATGACCGTTCAGCTTTATTCAATCTCTTAGATAATCTGCAACAAGAGATTGAGAAATCTGAGTCTCTATCTCATACAGCTAGTCAGAACTTTGTTAAATTCCAGCAGCATCAAACAGCGAAATACACCCTAGCGATTACTGGACGCAACAAAAAGGAATTACTCAAAGAAATCGCCTCAGCCCACAAAGGGATAAATACTGCCTTTGACAAGGGTAGTGATTGGCAAACACCAATAGGTAGTTATTTCACCTCTAAACCTTTGGGTAAAGAGGCTGAGGTTGCCTATGTGTATCCGGCGGCGGTGAATTCCTATGTCGGTATTGGTCGGACTCTCTTCCGCCTCTTCCCCGATTTGCAAGCTGAACCTTTCGTTAAGAGTTTGTATAAACGAGTCTCAGATGTTGAGAAACTCGTATTCCCCAGAAGCTTGCATAAGTTGTCTACTAGAGAACTAGAAACCCTAGAGAAGAAGTTGCTAGATGATTCCCTAGCAATGTTTGAAGCGGAAATGTTCTTTACCAGACTCATTACTACCGTAATTCGCGATCGCTTTCAAGTCAAACCGAAATATGTGTTTGGCTATAGCCTGGGCGAAACCAGCATGATGGTATCCCAAGGCGTTTGGAGTGATTTCTTTGCTGGTAGTAACAGCTTTAACTCCTCAGCTTTATTTGGCGACAGGTTATCAGGGCCAAAAAATGCGGTGCGTGAATATTGGGGATTACCTCCAGCCACAGACGCTTCAGATAATAACTTCTGGGCTAACTATGTACTCATGACTACCCCAGAGAAAGTTAGAGAATGTCTGAAAAATGAGAGTCGTGTATATTTAACGCAAATTAATACACCAGAAGAAGTATTAATTGCCGGTGAACCAGCAGCTTGTCAGCGCGTCATCAAAGCCCTTGGTTGCAACGCTTTCCCTGCGCCATTCGACCATGTCATCCATTGTGAAGCCATGCGATCGGAGTACGCAGAGTTAGTTAAACTGAATACATTACCAACTCAAGACATACCCGGAATCACCTTCTATTCTGCGGCTGGCTATAAACCTATCTCCCTGAACAGTGAAGTAGTAGCCCACAGTATCGCCACCGGACTGAGTCAACAACTAGATTTTCCGCGCTTAGTGAACCGCGTTTACGCCGATGGAGTCAAAATCTTTGTCGAAGCTGGTGCTGGCGGTGTTTGTTCTCGCTGGGTAAGCAAAATTCTCGAAGGGAAAGAACATATCACCGTCTCCCTCAATCGTCGAGGTATGGATGACCATCCTACGATAGTTAAAGCCCTAGCTAAATTGCTCAGTCATCGAGTTGAGTTAGACATATCATCTCTTTACGACCTCACCCAAGAAACTGAGAAGAAAAATAAATTAACCCAACGAAATATTACCTTGGGTGGTAAGTCAATTACGGCTACTATCTTAAGCGAAGAAAATCGCCAAATCTTCCAAAATTTAGCTAGCAAAACCCCAAACAACACCGCTACGGTTGATTATCAAAGAGTAAATCCAGTATTCAATTCACTGAATACTCCAGTGGTAATTGCTACCAATAATCAACCCGTTGATGATATTTTACTGCCCACAAATCAACCAGAAGAAATCGCAGAGAAAAATATCATGGAACACGGTTTAGTCTCAACGGAACAATTACAATCCTTTGAGATAACTACCACTCTCCAAAAACCAACACAGCCCAGCTTTACTCCATCAAATATAACTCGTAAACCCGGCCAAACTATCCGTATGCTCGATTTAAATAAGACTCAATATCAAAAGCTCAATGCTAACAATGCCAATTTGACTAAATCTCATACAGCTTTCTTAAAATCTCGACAAGATTTTAGTCAGCAAATGAGCGAAATCATTCAATTGCAATTAGCTTGCGCTCAAAACTTACTGAAGGAAGAAGCTTAATTAGGGATTGGGGACTGGGGAATGGGGACTGGGATTTTGACCCAGTACCTCAATCTTCTAAAAGTAAGTCGGTGAAAATAAACCAAACTATGCTAAGAAAAGTAAATAGGCTTGAAATCCTTACCAATGACAAATGACCAAGGACAAATGACAGCCTCAGCCAGTTATCTTTAATTTCGCCGACCTACTTAATACCAATTTTTCAACTCTATCATTTCTCTTCTCTCTGCGTTCTCTGCGTCCTCTGCGGTTCGACCAAAAAAAACTTCTGCACTCCACTCGATATTTAACGAACTTTACAAAACACAGTAACGCCCAAGATAGAAAAAATTGGTATTACCTCTTTTTCACCATTCATCCTTTAGAAACCTTTGCTTATAAATCGAGGGATAACTAGCGTGACTACTGTAGATGCGCCACTAAGTCAACACGAAAATGGACTAGGATTTACCTGCTATTCCTATGGACAAAACCTCATTTGGAAAGGTTCCCCAGATTGTATTTCTTTTGATCAACCAGGAATAGTAGTTAAATTTCTCAACTTAGATCAACCCTGTTATATTGTGAACGCCGGCGGCAGAATTGGTGTTACCAATGTGGGATATTTATGCCCCCTAGATGGGACTGTAACATCACCAATAGAACTGTTAGCATCCATTCCCCCAATTAAAATTCAACAGCTAGGTGACCCCTCTTTTCTCTCCTCTTATGGAGTGAAATATGCCTATGGAACTGGGGCAATGGCTGGCGCTATTGCTTCCGAAGAAATGGTAATTGCCCTAGGAAAAGAGAAAATTTTAAGTTCCTTTGGTGCTGGTGGTTTAAGCCCAGAAAACTTGGAAGCTGCTATCAACAAAATTCAACAAGCCTTACCCCAAGGCCCCTATGCTTTTAATTTAATTCACAGCCCTAATGAACCAACAATTGAACGCCGTGCTGTGGATTTATTCCTCAAATATGGCGTGAGAGTTGTGGAAGCTTCAGCATTTTTGGATTTAACTCCCAACATTGTTTATTATCGGGCTGCGGGATTAAGTTTGAATGCGGCCAATCAAATTGAAATCAAAAATAAAGTCATTGCTAAAATTT
The DNA here is from genome assembly GCF_025677855.1 of Tolypothrix sp. PCC 7601. Classification (NCBI taxonomy): domain Bacteria; kingdom Bacillati; phylum Cyanobacteriota; class Cyanophyceae; order Nostocales; family Tolypothrichaceae; genus Tolypothrix; species Tolypothrix sp. PCC 7601. Next base: position 7,786,459 of record NZ_CP064879.1, on the reverse strand, counting down.
CTCGTAGAGAAGTAGCCAGCAAATTCCTCCAACCAGCACCAGCTAAAATCCTCAAGGAACTTGTACAACAAGGGTTAATCACCGAGTTACAAGCAACTCTAGCAGCGCAAGTGCCAATGGCGGATGATATTACTGTGGAAGCTGATTCTGGCGGACATACAGATAATCGTCCTCTGGTTTGTTTGTTACCTTCCATCATGGCTTTGAGAGATGAAATTCAAGCACAATATCATTACTCTCAACCTATTCGCATTGGGGTAGCGGGTGGAATTGCCACACCACAATCAGCTTTAGCTGCTTTTATGATGGGTGCAGCTTATGTAGTCACAGGTTCGATTAATCAAGCTTGTGTGGAATCTGGCGCTTGTGAACATACTAAAAAGTTGCTCGCCCAAGCAGAAATGGCTGATGTCATGATGGCTCCGGCTGCTGATATGTTTGAAATGGGAGTCAAATTACAAGTTCTCAAACGCGGCACCATGTTCCCAATGCGGGCGCAAAAGTTGTATGAGTTATACCGCGCTTATGACTCCATTGAAGAAATTCCTCTAGCTGAAAGAGAGAAATTAGAAAAACAAGTTTTCCGGAAAACTATTGCCGAAGTTTGGGAAGGAACAGCAGCTTATTTATCCCAAAAAAATCCGGAGAAACTGGGCAAGGCAGTTAATAATCCTAAATTGAAAATGGCATTGATTTTCCGTTGGTATTTAGGATTATCTTCCCGTTGGTCTAGTTCTGGCGAAAAGGGACGAGAAGTTGATTATCAAATTTGGTGCGGCCCGGCAATGGGTAGCTTCAATGACTGGGTACGCGGTACTTATTTAGCAGAACCTCAAAACCGCAAAGTTGTTGATGTTGCTAACCATATTATGACCGGAGCAGCATTTTTATATCGCATCCAAAGTTTGAGATTTCAAGGCTTACAAATTCCCGATTACTACAGTCAGTATCGCCCAGCTAGTTCTACATTGGAGATGTAAAAAAATGAATTCAAAACATTCTTATAGTGCCGCAGATATTCAAGCCTGGCTGGTTGCTAATCTGGCTGAGTTACTAGGGGTAGAAACTGACGAGATAGATGTCAACGAACATTTAGAAAACTACGGTTTGGATTCAGCCCAAGCAATGATTCTCGTCAGCAAATTAGAGAAAATGCTGGGCTTCCAACCTTCGCCTTTGCTGTTGTGGCATTATCCCAATATTGCTGCTCTTTCTCAGCGTTTAGCAGAAGATTTACCCGAAGATGCAGTAGTTCAAGACACAAATAATGCCCCTGCGAATGCTCCTCTCCCGGCTTTAGATTTAAACGCCGAGGTAGTTCTTGACCCCACAATTCGCCCTGACGCTTTACCTCCAGTTACAATTACTGAACCAAAAAACATCTTTTTAACTGGTGGTACAGGTTATTTAGGTGCATTTATTATTCGGGAATTGTTGCAGCAAACTAATGCCAATATATATTGCTTAGTCCGGGCTGCTAACGCTCAAGAAGGTCAGAGCAAATTAGCAAAAAATCTCGAATCTTACGCAATTTGGGATGAAAAATATAAGTCGAGAATTATCCCAGTTGTAGGGGATTTAGCTCTCCCATTATTGGGTATGGGCGCAGAACAGTTCCAAATTTTAGCTGCTAATATTGACACCATTTATCATAGTGGTGCTTTGCTGAATTATGTTTTCCCCTATTCAGCATTGAAAGCAGCTAATGTGTTAGGAACTCAAGAAGTATTGAGATTAGCTAGTCAAATCAAACTCAAGCCTGTACATTACGTTTCTAGTGTGGCGGTGTTTGAATCACCTGCTTATGCTGGTAAGGTAGTGAAAGAGCAAGATGACTTCGCGCATTGGGAAGGAATTTTCCTTGGTTATTCCCAAACAAAATGGGTAGCTGAGAAGTTAGTGAAAATTGCCCGTGACAGAGGTTTACCTGTAACTATCCACAGACCACCATTAATTTCTGGAGATAGCCAAACAGGTATTTGTAACACCCATGACTTTATCAACTTGATGGTCAAAGGCTGTCTGCAAATGGGATATTTCCCAGATGTAGAATACATGATGGATATGTCTCCTGTAGATTATGTTAGCAAGGCGATTGTTTATCTCTCAATGCAGCCTTCATCTATAGGTAAAGCATTCCATTTACAACATCCTCAACCAGCGCCTTTAAGCACCTTAATTAAGTGGGTACAATCCTTCGGTTATCCTGTGAAGGCGATTCCTTACGACCAATGGCAAGCAGAGTTAATTAATAATGTCTCTTCTACGGACAATCCTTTATATACTCTACGGCCATTTTTGTTAGAACGCTGGTCTGATGAACAATTAACAATTCCCGATTTGTATCTACAAGCCAGAAGACCTCATATTAGCTGCGAGGAAACTCTCAAAGCATTAGAAGGTAGTTCTATTGTTTGTCCGCCAATTAGTTCGGAAATGTTTATGACCTATACTGCTTATTTGATTCAGACTGGTTTTCTGAATGTTGCATAAGGTAATAGGCAATTTGTAGAGTTTGGTAATCAATAAAAAGCCCGCACAAGCGGGCTTTTTTATGGAGTTCAACTTCATTTTTATCATCCGTGCTTGCTTGGAAGCAAAGGGTTTTAATCCTGAAGAGAGTAAGTCAAATTTTGCTGTAGGGTGTGTTAGGTGCTTATTTTCAATATGATTTGTCACGCAATAATTATCCTAGCGCCTAACGCACCATCCACGCGACGGTGCGTTACGGCTAAATCTAATCTTTCTCTAAGTCTCAAATCCTTTCACAGCCGTAACACACCCTACCTCAGATTCACTGCATAAATGGTCTCTGACAGAGAGTAAATAAAATGGCGTTGCTGATTGATGGGATGATTTTTGTCTCACGCAAAGGCGCAAAGGCGCAAAGAATCGACTTTTAGCTTTTTCCCGAAGTCTGAATTCATCCCGCAAATATGCAACGCCAATAAAATTTCAACTCGTTGTGTTACAACTCTACGCCAGTACTCAAAGTTTCAATCCCTAATAGGGATTAAGTGAAATTTCAACATAATGCTAAATTCCCCTATGCTTGGTGCTTAGTGGTTTCAATCCCTAATAGGGATTAAGTGAAATTTCAACTAGCAGTTACTCGGCTTCTGGCCCTGGGTTCAAGTTTCAATCCCTAATAGGGATTAAGTGAAATTTCAACACAAGCAATTGTTAAAGCTGAAGCTGCTTCTAAATCGTTTCAATCCCTAATAGGGATTAAGTGAAATTTCAACCGAAAAGCAAGAAGTTCAAGCTGAAATCAAAACCCCGTTTCAATCCCTAATAGGGATTAAGTGAAATTTCAACGTCACGCCAGCATCATGTAAATACTCCTGCCCATCTTGTTTCAATCCCTAATAGGGATTAAGTGAAATTTCAACCTAAAATAGCTAGCTTAGTATCAGCTACGAGATGTTTCAATCCCTAATAGGGATTAAGTGAAATTTCAACAATTAGATGCCCCGCGTTTCTTAGCATCTTCCGTTTCAATCCCTAATAGGGATTAAGTGAAATTTCAACCAAGCACCAAAGCAGCTAAGGGAAAAGCTAAGGAGTTTCAATCCCTAATAGGGATTAAGTGAAATTTCAACCCACTTGCATAAGTCCCACCATCGGCAATGCCTGTTTCAATCCCTAATAGGGATTAAGTGAAATTTCAACCTCAGAGAAAAATTAATTCATTCTTTGTTGGCAGTTTCAATCCCTAATAGGGATTAAGTGAAATTTCAACGGCGGAAGTTTCAAAGCTAATGTATATGCGGTTTTCAAGGTTCTGTTACGCGGATGGAGCAATGATAACATAGGCGATCGCAAAAAGGCAAAACCAAAATAGCTGAAAGTCTTTCTATGTAAGGCGCGCGGGTGGTTGAACATCAATAAATAGGTGCAAGTCTTATGCACAAATGGTTTCGCCTATTTTGAGTGAGACTACATTTTCCACACCTACCCATCCGCGCATTCTGGGAAGCAAGAGTATGCTAACTGGTTTGCTGACAGATTATACTTTACCAAGTTTGCAACAAGATGGAATTTAATTTCTTCTTCTCTTTTTAACACCTTTGGGTTTGGTAAATGAACGCATGATGCGATTAATCAGGTTAGAAGGCTGCTTGCGGGAAGAAGATATTCTCGGCTGATTGGTAGTGCTATCTTGGATACCTGGATTAGTAGAACTCTCATGATTGAGAGGTACAGCGTGTTTAGTAGGGGTAATTCCACTGCCATATCTTCTGGCGTAAACTTGGGTAAACTCAGCACCAAAAAAGAGAATTTGAGCAGCGTAATAAATCCACGCAAGAATTACTACCAGCGAACCAGCTGCACCATAGGTTGAGCCAAAACTACCATTACCTAAATATTGTCCTAACAAAAATCGACCTATGGAAAACAAAAGTGAGGTGATAGAAGCGCCTATTAAAACATCACCCCAAGTAATTTTCACATCTGGTAAAACTTTAAAAATGAGTCCAAATAGTACTGTAGTGATGGCAAAACCTAGAAGAAAGTTAACAATTTGCCAGAGAAAATCAACACCCGGTACTAGGTTACTAAAGAAAGCTACTATTGCACTCAAACCTGCACTAATTACTAAAGAAACTAATAGTAAAAAGCCAATTCCTAACACCATAGTGAATGATAAAACACGCTGGCGAACCATAGTGTTAACTCCTCTTCCTGGTTTTGGCTTTACTTCCCAAATGGTGTTGAGTGCATCTTGCAACTCGGTAAATAAACCTGTAGCACCTAATAGCAGAACTAGGATACTAATCAGAGAAGCGATAGTTCCTGTTGTTGGTTGGTTGGCATTTTGAATAGCTGTTTCAATAAATTTTGCGCCTTGTGTACCAACTAATCCTTGAATTTGGCGAAAAATTTCACCTCTGGCGGCTTCTTCGCCAAATACCGCACCAACAACGGCAATAACAATAATTAGTAATGGTGCAATGGAAAATATTGTGTAATAAGCTAAAGCTGCTGCTAACCGTGAGGCTTTATCCTCACTCCATTCTTTGAAAGTCTCTTGGAATAACCCCAAAATTGCTCGCCAACTCATGCCATCAGTCTCCTTATCCCAGCATATTACTCGCCTCTGATATATTGGATACTGATTTACTGGTTAGCGTCATCTGCCTCAAGATGTTGGTATAGCGTCCTTGAGGATGAATCTCAATAATTTTGGGTTAAGGGGGAAAGGGGAAAGGGGAAAGGGAGAAAAACGGTTTGGTTAAGCGATTCATCGGGGGAGACGCGATTCATCGCGTCTCTACAAGATTTAAACATCAATCGATTTTTTTTGCACGAAAGCTGAAATAAAATTCTTTTAGCTTTTGCCTTGCGGTATTAGCGTCGTAAACTCCGAGGGTCGAGTGCATCTCTTAGCCCATCGCCTAGTAAATTGAAAGCTAATACTGTGAGGATAATTAGCACGGCTGGCGGCCAAATTAGCCAAGGTTGTAGTACTAAAATTGAAGCATTACTGGCTAAAGATAGCATATTTCCCCAAGAGGGGTCTGGTTGTTGAATTCCTAAACCAATGAGACTTAACACAGCTTCGGCGCTGATAAAGCTGGGAACAGATAAGGTGGCGGAGATAATTATATAGGTGGCAGTTTGTGGCAAGACGTGACGGAGGATAATATACATTGGTTTACCTCCCATTGCTCTTGCAGCTTGTACAAATTCTCGCTCTTTAATTGATAGTACTTGTCCGCGAATTACCCTTGCTAAACCTGCCCAACTAATTACGGAAGTAATGACTACAATTAATAAAAAGCGTTGAGTACTGCTTAAACCCGGTGGTAATACTGCGCCTAATGTGACTAACAAATAAATGCTGGGGAAAGTCATCAGCACTTCTGCGAGGCGCATAATTAAGGTATCAATTTTACCGCCAAAATAACCAGAAATCCCGCCGATGAGTAAACCCAGGGGATAGGTGATAATCACACCAAATATCCCAATAAATAAGCTGATGCGACCCCCATGCACCAAACGGCTAAATTGGTCACGTCCTTGATCATCAGTACCTAAGATGTTAAATTTGGCTTCTCCAGTCGTGCCAAACAAATGCCAATTTAAGGGGATACCAGGGATAATAGTGACTTCGTCCCATTTAGGTGGTAGGGGTAAACTGAGTTGAAACAGGCGGTATTCTGACCCGGAGACAAATAAACGTAGAGGTGAGGGCTTTTTGAAGTCTACAATGAGTTTGCGATCGCCTGTCTTTAAATTAGTATCTCCCTGAGTCGTGGGATAAATATGAGGCCCAATCGCTTGTCCTGATGGTGAATTCCAATAAATTTTTGTAGGTGGTAGCAGCGAACCATTTGGCTGCGAAGCATAAGGATCGTAAGGGGCGATGAAATCTGCTGCAATTACTGCTATATAGAATATCAACAGCAAAATTGCCCCAAATCTTGCCAAAGGGTTCTTTTTCAGTCGTTGCCACCAATCCATAGTTTTGATATGCAGTCAAGGTTTAATAGTTAATAGTCCGAGGTCAAGGGTTAATAGTCAAGCCCTGCGGAAAGTCAAAATTCTAAATCTATGATAATTAATTTTGAACCTTGACAGAATTTTAGGTGCTCAATTTGCGATTGCAGATTTTCAAAATGTCAAATTTAAAATCTAAAATCCAAAATCTAAAATTGTTGGACAGACGCGATAAATCGCGTCTCTACAAATGTTGACTAATGACTGTTAGCCATTAACCGCAATTCTTCTTGTTGTTTTTCATGCTCGACAACAAAGACATTTGAGTAAAGATTAGCTAATATTTGTTTACCTTGCTGTGTTAGCGCCAAATAACGTAATGCGTCTTTCACATAGGGATAAACACCATTCCAGTAAAACTTGGCGTAATTCTTGCGTAAATCGCCTGGGTTTTGATAGCCTAAGATTTTATTCATCCCAGTTTCTTCAAATTCATAATATAAAGAAGTAATTTTCTTTAAATAACGCGGATCGCTTAATTGTCCAATTAAGTCGGCGGCGCGGACTAAGCCTGCATAGTTATGTGTATCTTGATGGTCTTCTGCTTTCGGGACGGGGAATCTGGTTAATTCAATATTCGACTTAATTACTTCTGCATCGATTAATTTATGTCCACCAAAACGTTCATCAATAAATAGTTTGCCTCTATCAACATGATAGGGTATGAGACTAGCATCAGAAGCACCAGGAGCTAAAGAAATCATTTTGCCATCTTTACCTGTAGCATATAAGCCTTCTGTCTCTTGGTCTTGCCGACAAACTCCTTTGACATAGCCAATATCATGACAAGCTAAAGAGATAATGCAATGTAACCAATCATCACTGGAAACGCCACCTTCACGAATATGTTTACCTCGTAAAATTTCCTGTCCTACTAAAGTCACAAGAATTGTGTGTTCGACGTTGTGATATAAAGCATCGCTATTGGCAATATTTTCTAAAGCCATGCTCCCAGCCCAGGCAATGATATCTTGATAATCATGTTTTAAAGCGCCATAGGTGCGATGATAGCCTTCTCGAATTTGATTAACAAAAGCATCAATTAAAATTTCTGTAGCATTGAACATTGGTTTTGACTCGCTGGAATAAGAATTTATTAACAATTCGTAATTCGTAGTTACTAATTCGTAATTAGGTTAAGGATGGGAATTTAGACCCTACCTGTAAAGGCGTGACTTATAAAAGTTGTAGAATATAAACCTCTGTTTAATTACGAATTACGACTTACGAATTAGTAATTAGGTTGATTATGGTTATTCAGTACGTATTGGCAAAAATTTCTCACCAATCAACAGGATAGTCAATTTTGCAAAATACGTTAAATTTCATCTTTAAAATGACAGCAATGCAGATTTCCTCCTTTGTTACTGGTTGAGAGTTTTAGCTCTATCTATTTTGATATTTTTCCCACAAAACAGGCTATCCTTTCATTAGCCTGCAAATAACAGGTTAGAAGCTTCGGTATTGCTGCTTTATTCAGTTATAGTCTTTAGCTAAAACTAGTAGTTCCCTACAGGAATTTGCATGGTTTCGTAGTCAAGGTTCAAATTCCCAAGTAGAGGATTAAAGTCTTGGCTAGGAATATGTTTTTCCCTCATGCTCAAATTCAGCGATGGAGAGAAATATCCTGTATTGAAAGCCTAAGTACTGTTTTAGGCATCAGCACTGATGACTTTCAAGGTGCTACTGTCTTTTTCAGATACATTGCCACAAATTATTCAGTTTTGTATAGATGTGCCTTAGCCCTATCTGCTTTTTTACTTCTATTATTTCCGTATCAACAATCGAGATGGACGAGAGTTAGATACTAAAAAATCACAATAACTGCAACCTGATAAATAATTCTATAATGAGAAATTTCTCGAAAATTTAAGCCATATTCATCTTCTATACCCAGAAAAAGTAATAGTAGTTAAAAATTACTCAGTCTGCTTGCCAGACTGAAACTTTAGAAAAATTTGGATTATCTGCACCTGTATTCACTTCCTTGCATTATAAATGCTGGACAATATCATTTTAATACTAAAAATATGACAGTAATTCAGTGCAAATACTCATTGACAATATTTTGATTCAATAAATATATTGCAAATATTCTTCTATTGTAATAAAAGTACAACCTGTATCATGTTTCTCTACTGGGAATCCTGATAGTCAGAGCCTCAAAAAATGAGCTATATTTCATACAAGTTAATAAATTTAAACTTTTATTAAAAAATACCAGTAATTATTCATATTACAGGAGCTAGAGGTATGACCGTGGGTGATGAAAGTTCATCAAAAGTCGAAATGGAAGACTCTTTGAGGGCTGAAGATGCTGATTTAGGACAAAAACTACAGGATCGGCAAACTCGCCTATGGTTGATGCCACTGTTACTGGGTACAGGTTTGGGATTAGCGATCGCTTTTGGGGGTATGGGTATTTTAAGCCATCGTCCCACTAGTCAACAAAATGCGATCGCCAAACCACCAGCAAAGTTGAAACCATCAATGACAGTTACCGTTGCTACCGTAGAGACTGCAAGTGTAGCACGGACTCTCAATACTACGGGTACTGTCGCCGCCTCCGATTTGATTCCTGTACTTCCCCAAACCAACGGACTGCAAATTAAAAAAATTCCTGAGAATATCCAAGAAGGCGCTTTCGTCAACAAAGGGGATGTTTTGGCAGTTTTAGATGATTCTGTACTGCAAACTCAAATTAGCCAAGCTAAAGCAGATATAGAATCGAAGCAAGCAGATATGGCATCAAAGCAAGCCGATGTCACATCTAAACAAGCCAGTGTGTCATCCAATGTGGCGATTGTTAAGCAAAGACAAGCAGATTTAGCTCAAGCACAGGCGCGCTTAGAAGAAGCGGAAAAGAACTATCAGCGATATCAACAACTGGCGGCTTCTGGTGCTATTAGTCAACAAGAACTGGATACTCGTTCCTATACGGTGAAAACTGCCAGAGAAACTGTGCGTGTTGCTGAAGAAAATGTTCGTAGTGCCCAAGCAAATGTTGGTGGTAGTCAAGCAAATATCAGCATAGCCCAAGCCAACGTCAACAAAGCCAAAGCCGATGTTCGCAATAGTGCCGCGAAAATAGGACAACTGCAAGCCCAATTAGCACAAACCCTAGTTGTTGCGCCTGTATCGGGAATTATTGCCGAAAAACTGGCGAGAGTGGGGGATATGACAGGTGTACCACCACAAACCCAAGTAGGTAATGTGATTGGTGGGACGCAAAAGCTGTTCTCGATTATTCGAGATGGCAAATTACAACTGCAAGCAAAAGTTCCTGACATTCAACTCTCCCTAGTGAAAGTGGGTGCAACAGTAGAAGTGACTTCCGATCTGGATCGCCTTGTTACCTTGCAAGGGCGAGTTAGAGAGATAGAACCGATGGTAAACGATCAAAGGCGAGAAGCCACAGTCAAAATCGACTTACCACCAACAAAATTGCTCAAACCTGGAATGTTTGCCCGCGCCGCCATTACCACCTCATCAACCCTAGGCATGACAGTACCCCAAAAAGCCGTACAAACCCAACCTGATGGCAGTGTAATTGTATTCATGCTATCGGGTGAAGACATTGTCCGCGCCCAGAAAGTAGAACTAGGAGAACCTCTAAACGGTAACAGAGTGGAAATCAAAAGCGGGTTGAAATTAGGCGATCGCGTGGTTGTGAAAGGTGCAGGTTATCTCAAAGATGGCGACAAAGTACTGATATCCCCGGAAGGATAAAGAATCCATAATCTGAATCTGCTGCGGTGAACTTTTCCCCATCAATCCAAAATCCAAAATCCAAAATCCAAAATTCTCCGATGTCCTTCAATATCTCTGCTTGGTCGATTAAAAAACCTGTCCCCACGATAGTTTTATTCTTGATTTTGACGATAGTTGGTTGGTTTTCGTTCATTTCCTTAGGGATAGACACCAACCCCAACGTTGATATTCCCGCAGTGACGGTGACTGTTACCCAACCAGGTGCAGGCCCAGCGGAACTGGAATCGCAAGTGACAAAGAAGATTGAAGATGCTGTCGCGGGTTTGGGCAATATCGACAACATGATATCGAAGGTCAGTGATGGTAATTCTACAACCACCATCAATTTTTTATTAGGAACAAACAGCGATCGCGCTACTAATGACGTGCGAAATGCGATCGCTCAAATTCGCCAAAGTTTACCCCAAGACATCAATGATCCGATTGTCCAACGTCTAGACTTCGCTGGCGGGCCGATCATGACCTATGTTGTCAAATCTGATCGCCGTTCTGTGGAAGAGTTAAGTAACCTCACAGACCAAACTATTAGCCGCGCCTTGTTAGCGGTGAAAGGTGTCGCTCAAATTAAACGTGTGGGTGGGGTTGACCGAGAAATCAGAGTTAACCTCGACCCCAATCGCTTACAGTCTTTAGGTATCACCGCCACCCAGGTAAACGACCAAATCCGCGCCTTGAATATTAACTTACCAGGCGGACGTGCGGAATTAGGTGGTAGCGAACAAAGTATCCGCACATTAGGTAGCGCCGCCAGTGTGGATGTGTTGAAAACCTACGAAATCATCTTACCTAGTGGTGGTTCCGTACCTCTTTCCAGCTTAGGAACCGTCGATGATCAATTTGGTGACATCCGACAAACTGCAAGCTTGAATAACAAACCTGTGGTAGCCTTTCAGGTTCTCCGTAGCACTGGTAGCGTCATGGTAACAGTGGAATCAGGAGTGAAAGCCGCAGTTAAGGAACTGGAAAAAACCCTCCCTCCAGATGTGAAGCTGGATTTAGTATTTACCAGGGCTGATGTAGTTCGCCAGTCCTATGAAAGCACCATCGATGAATTGATTCAGGCTTCCATACTGGCGGTGATCGTCATTATGATATTTTTACGGGACTGGCGAGCAACATTAATTACCGCCGTTGCCTTGCCTTTATCAATGATTCCCACCTTTGCTGTACAGCAAGCTTTAGGTTACACCCTCAACAACATGACATTGCTAGCCTTAGCCCTAGCAGTCGGTAACCTAGTCGATGATGCCGTCGTGGAAATTGAAAACATGGAACGGCACATGGCAATGGGAAAATCAGCTATGCAAGCGGCTTATGAATCTTCAGAGGAAGTGGGATTAGCCGTGGTAGCTTCTTCAGCAACGATTATTGCTGTATTTCTGCCCGTAGCCTTTATGGGTGGAATTCCCGGACAATTTTTCCAACCCTTTGGCTTTACGGTTGCCATTTCCACAATTTTTTCCACCTTAGTCGCCCGCATGATAACCCCCATGATGGGGGCTTATTTACTCAAGGATAAAGACCATACACGCAGTAAGGGAATACAGGATCAGAATCAGCCACGATTTATCCGATTATTAAATTTTAAATTTAAACTGCCAACAACCAGCAAAAAAACTAAAAAACTCAGCACTCAGCACGGGCTGAACGCCCCGCTACCGCTAACACAACTCAGCACTCTCAAGCCTCGAAAATTTCAGCCCTATAAGTCGTTGTTGCAATGGGCACTCAGGCATAAATTAACAACAATAGCGATCGCTCTAGCTTTCTTCATAGCTAGTCTGATGCTAGTACCCATGATTCCCAAGGGTTTCGTTGACGATGGCGACTACGGACTTTCTAGTATTTCTATAGAAATTCCCCCTGGTTCCACCTTAGCAGATATGAATCAGGTAGTAACACAGACAACTAACATCCTCCTGAAAAACCCTCATGTTGCTCAGGTAGTAGCTACAGAAGATTTGAGTACAGCTACCCTCGCTGTCAACCTCAAACCCAAAGAAGAACGCAAGATTTCCCAAAAACAATTTGAGGAAGAAATACGCCCCCTATTCCAACAAATACCAGGGGCGAGAATCAGTTTCCAAAGCCAAGTACCAGGTGATAGCCGTAAAGGTTTATCAATAGTTTTGCGTAGTGAAAATCCCGAAGCCTTAAGTCAAGCTGCGTCAGACTTAGAAAAGCAGATGCGAACCATACCGGGATTAGTAGAAGTCTCTTCTAGCGCCAGTTTGGTAAAACCAGAAATTCTCGTCATACCCGATCCGCAACGCGCCGCAGATTTAGGTGTGACAGTGCAAGCGATCGCGCGTACAGCCTCTTTAGCTACCATTGGTGATAACGATGCCAACTTAGCCAAATATAATTTAAGCGATCGGCAAATTCCCATTCGCGTGCAAATCGATCCCAAAGCCCGCGCAGATATCAACAATATCAAAAATCTTCAAGTTCCCAGTCAAAATGGCAGCTTAGTTCCCCTCCTCGCCGTTGCAGATATCCGCTTTGGTAGCGGCCCTGCAACCATCAACCGCTACGATCGCGCCCGTCAAGTTGCAGTCGAAGCCAACTTACAAGGTATCGCCCTCGGCGAAGCAGTCCAAACAGTAAATAAACTGCCGATTATGCAAAACTTGCCTCCAGGAGTTATGCAACAACCCTCTGGCGGTGCAAAAATTATGCAAGACATCTTTAGAGGTTTTGGTAGCGCCTTGGGATTAGCAATTCTCTGCATCTATGCAATTCTCGTACTGCTATATAACAATTTCCTACATCCGCTATCGATTATGGCAGCCTTACCCTTTTGCTTAGGCGGCGCATTAGTAGCCTTGATGGTAATGCAAAAACCCTTAGGACTCTATGCCTTAATTGGGATTGTACTGCTGTTGGGAATTGTCACCAAAAACTCTATTTTGTTAGTGGACTATACAATCATCAACATGCAAGAAGGCAAAAGCCAACGTCAAGCACTCATCGAAGCTGGCGTGTCACGCTTACGCCCAATTATGATGACCTCATTAGCAACAATCGCTGGTACTCTACCCCTAGCATTAGGAATCGGTGTTGGTTCCGAAGTCCGCCAACCGATGGGAATCGCTATCATGGGTGGCTTTACAACTTCCACACTGCTGACATTGGTGGTAGTACCCGTAATATTTAGCTATATTGACAACTTCCAAAACTGGATCATGAATACCTTGCGCTACGGCTTCGGCAAAAAACCACCCCGCCCAGCATCCAGCGAACATGAAGTCATCAGCCTCCCATCAGAGCGGGAAAAATCCGCTTCTTAAATTCAGCCTTGGCAGATTGTGGTATAATAGCACCTAGCTTTAGCTTAATGGCTAGCTGCTATTTGCGGGTGTAATTCAGTGGTAGAATGTCATCTTCCCATGGTGAACGTCGTGGGTTCGAGTCCCATCACCCGCTTTTTGTTGGTGTAGATTAACTAATTATTTGTCCGTGGTGAAACATTATTTGTCATCATATTTCCAGAGATAATTTTATAATTTAAGTCGTATTATAAAGATGGTGTCACAAAGTTTTAGATTGTGCCTGCTTAAATAATATCTATTCAAAAGTTTCCTAAAACCTCTAATGTAATTTAGATAATGTAATTGCAGGGTTTGAATTATTAACACTATAAGACATAGTAAATTGCCGTCAACAAAAAGATCAGCAGGAGACAATATCAATAGGCTGGGTCAGGAAAGACACCAGTCTGCATTGTTGCGCTATGCTCTAGCAGTAGCTTTCCTTGTTGGTACGGTTCTTTTATTTGTAACTAATAGTACTTCTTATTTAGGATGGTTGCTCTCACTAGCAGGATTCGCAAGCTCCTACTATTTGTACCGCAGTGGACGACATTTAACAAAACGAGCAGGAGATGCTCAACGTGGTGCTAAAGCTGAAAAGGATGTAGCCGCTTTATTACGACCCTTGCAGCGTCAAGGATGGTACATCGAATACAACTTAAAAATCAGGAGATGGGGAGATGCAGATTTAGTATTGCACTCCCCTAAAGGCAATTGGTATGTCATTGATGTCAAATCCCACGGAGGTACTAAAGTTTACGAAAACGGTTGTCTACGAAAGCGTTATGGCAGAAATATTTATGATTTTGAAGAAGGAGATTTGATCGGGAAAGTGAAAGGTCAAGCTCAGGAAGTGAAGAGTATAAAAGGTGCGCGATGGGTAACTGCGATGCTTTGCTTTACAAAGGGTGATGTCGATATTTCTCTCAATGAGATTACAGGTGTTTATATTGTGAACACTACCAATTTGATCAGTATTTTGTCGCAGTTGGAGCAGTAAATGGAAATAAGTTATTGAATGTTTGATTATCAAATCTGATATTTAAGCGAAATGGGATAGCAGATAGTCTATGTACAAATAAAATATTTACTCATAGCCAATTATCCTAAGTATTCAGGTAAACTATTTTACAAAAAACACCAATATTGGGTGCAGTAACTCGGAGGTAGTTTTGAAAGCGACCAGAAAAATAGATGCTATTCTTAACGCTTGGTTTGACTACATTGCTTTGGATGATTACAGTAACGCCAGGGTTGAAGCTACTAACAATCAAAAGATTGTAAAACAACCTGGTGTCAGGCTGTTAGGTAACCATGTATTAATAGATAGAGATATATTTTCAGAACTACAAAAAAAACCACCCAGAGGGCAACAAAATCAACAAGAATCTCTGTGGGTTTTATCATTTCCACAGGTTGTAAATGTCGAAAATGGAAAATCTTATTTTTGTCCTCTATTTTGCTTAGATATTACTGTCACTGTAAGCAAAAGTTTGCCGTTTTTGAAACCATAACCTTGCCGCAGACATAGCCCAAAAGTAGATTATTACGTTTAGTAGCCAAATAGAAAAAGTTGAGTTTTGAAATGATAAGCTTGCCGAAAGTATAAAAATCAAGCATAAACCTGCCGAAAGTTACGGTATTTCCTATGCTCAGCGACCGAGAGTTTGAAGACTGGTGTCGCCGCCTTTGTTTACCAGAGACGACAAAAGAGCTAGTGCAAAAAATCCGGAATTCAGAACCTGTGAGGAAGGTAGGTGGCGGAGCGAAAAATGTTTGCGGCAGTTATCCAAGTCGCAAAATGGGGAAAACGATTCAGTTTGAATCTCATAAAGTAGAACTGCTTGCGATCGTAGAGTACGAAAATGATGAAGATGTATTAGAGTACTATGACCAGCCAATTCGTCTAAGTTTATCTTTTCATTCCCTGAGCGGACGTTGTGTGGTGACATCTCATACTCCGGATTTTTGGGTAATGAGGCGTAATAGTGCGGGATTTGAAGAATGGAAAGCTAGTGAGCGGCTCAAAATACTAGCCAGAAAACAACCTACACGCTATCAGCAAAGCGAAGAAGGTCGTTGGCACGCGCCACCAGCAGAAATGAAAGTTCAAGCAATGGGACTGTACTATTATTTACGTACAGATCTTGAAATCAACTGGATTGCTTACCAGAACTATCAGTTTCTTCAAGGTTATTTCAACCAAGAAAATACAGTTAAAAAAGAGGTAAGAAAAACAGTTGTTGAGTGTATTAATGCCAATCCTGGAGTAACCCTCAAAGAACTACTAGAATCAACAAATACCGATTGGGCAGATGATATCTATGCCTTGATTGGAACAAAGCAAATATATGTAGACCTGAAAGCAGTAGCTTTGAATGAGCCAGAAAAAGTTCATCTTTTCAGTAGCCAAGAAATGGCATCAACTTATGATCTAATCATTGCTCAAAAGACTTCTGCTCGTATCGCCAGTGGACAACGAATTGATGTGGCAATTGGTTCAACGCTGGTTTGGGATGGTAAAAGTTGGTGTGTAATTCAAATCGGAGACACAAAGATTGCGCTTCAAAGCGAAAATGAACTGATTGGGTTAACTCATGCAAACTTTGATGCACTAATTGCACAAAAAGAAATCATTCATATTCAACCATTATCTGCAAAAACAACAGACATTTGGGAACAGATCAAATGCGCTAGTTCTGAGGATTTAGCAGTAGCTAATTACCGCTATAAAGTTATTGAACCATATTTACATGGCAGTCCGCCAATTAATAGTTCTGTACCTGAGCGGACAGTTCGTAGCTGGAAATCCAAATATCATCAGGCTCTGAATAATTATGGCTGGGGCTATATTGGCTTACTACCCAATCGTGGCAAGAAAGGGAACAGGGTAGATCGCTTTTCACCCGATACTTGGGAGTTTATTGACCAAATTATTGAACAGCACTATGAGAACCTCAAACAGCGAGGAAAACTAGCAACTTACGGTATTCTGGTTAGAGAATGGGAAAAAGCTGGAAAAACAGACCCTTGCCCTAGCCGGATCACTTTCTGTAAACGCATTAATCAACGAGAGAAAGTAGGACAAACTCGCCATAGGCAAGGGTCAAGAGCCGCTTACCAAAAGAGTCCTTTTTATCACGAATTAACGCTCTCCACCCCTATTCACGGGAGTCGGCCATTTGAAATCTGCCACATTGATCATACAGAATTAGATATCGAGTTAGTTTGTTCGCGCACTGGGCGCCCTTTAGGCCGACCTTGGGCAACTATTCTCATTGATGCTTTCTCACGTCGTATTTTCGCAATCTATTTAACATTTGACCCGCCATCGTATCGTTCCTGCATGATGGTATTGCGAATTTGTGTGCAGAGATTTGGCCGCTTTCCAGAAACATTAGTAATGGATAATGGTGTAGAGTTTGGCAGTATTTACTTTGAAACACTTCTAGCTGCCTTTAGTTGCACAAAAAAACAAAGACCATCTGCTAGTCCTAGATTTGGTTCACTCATTGAAAGATTTTTCGGCACAAGTAACACAGAATTTTTTTACAACCTTAAAGGCAATACTCAAATTACTAAACAAGTACGCTTGGTAAATAAAACAAATAACCCAAAAGTACAAGCTGTCTGGACATTGCCAGAATTATATGAATATTTTTGTAAATATGCTTATGTAATTTATGACAGTAGAGAGCATCCGGCACTGGGAATGTCTCCCAATGCTGCATTTACAAAAGGTGTGAATCAGAGTGGGATGCGCTATGGACAAAAAATTTTAGATGATGAAAACTTTAAAATTTTTACTTTGCCCTCAACTGCAAAGGGAAGTGCAAAAGTAATACCAAGACTCGGGATAAAAATTAATTATATCTATTATTGGTCAATTGATGATTCATTTCTTAACCCTGAAGTTGAAAGTACTCAAGTACAAGTTAGATATGATCCATTTGATGTAGGAACTGCTTATGCGTATGTCAAAGGTAATTGGGTACGCTGTATATCTGAATATTATTCATCCTTACAAGGTCATTCTGAAAAAGAAATTCGACTGATAAGTATTGAATTACGACAGCAAAAAAATCAGTATAATCAAAAAATAGCAATTAGAGCTAAAGAACTTGCACAGTATTTAGAATCAGCAGAAGCTCAAGAAGTTTTACAGACACAAAGACTTCATGATTTAGCTGCAACTGATTTGCGAGACTTAATATATAAAAATGGTAGGAAACAAACATCCTCTACTCTTACTCAGTGTCCAGTTGATAGTGATGAAGCTATTAGTACAGAAGAAGTATCACAAACACATCAATTAAATACTTCAGCAATAGAATTAGGAAAAATTCAAGCTTACTCTCAAGAGGAGTTATGGCAGTAAAACATAACCGTCCATTTCCACAAGAACTCCTGAAACAATCATTAACCGAACGGTTGAACTATTTTCAAGGAATTACAATTGGACACTTACGATTAAAACAAGCTTTAGAGACTTTATTGCTCAACCTTCAACAACCAACAGATATTTGTGTTTTCTTTGTTGTTGGCCCAGCAGGAGTAGGTAAGACCACTTTACGACTAAGGGCTGAAAAACTGTTGATGGAAGGTGCATTAGCATCTATGAAAAATCATATTTATCAAATTCCAGTTGCAGGTATTGAGGCAATTGCTAATGAAGGAGGAAAATTTAATTATAAAGATTACTACCTCCGCGTTTTAGAATGTTTAGAAAAAATTTCTTTTGATTCAATTGCTACAAATAGTTCATTAAATTATCAAAATTATTCAGGGTTTCTTTCTACTACATACTTTGCTTCTAAAAGTTCCGATACGGTGCGTCGTGCTTTAGAAAAATCTATGCGGCACCATAAATTAACAGCATTGATGATAGACGAAGCCCAACATTTGCTGATGGTTGCTGGGGGAAAGCAAATGTTACATCAGATGAATTGGATAAAATCTCTTGCCAACATCACTGGTGTTGTACATATTTTATTTGGTACTTATGATTTACTTAACTGTTGTCACCTCAGTGGTCAAGTTAGCCGACGCAGCGATGATATACATTTACCTCGTTACTCAACAGATAACAAAGAAGATATAGCTGAGTTTATGCGGATTATCAGAACATTTCAGGCGCATTTACCTTTGCTTGAAGAGCCCTGCTTGGTAGAACAATATGAATATCTGTTGGATTATTCATCTGGTAGTGTTGGTCTTCTTAAAACTTGGTTAACAAAAGCTTTACGAAATGCTTTGGCAGAGAATGCAACAACCCTCAACATAAAGTATATTCAACAAAATGAATACTCAAAAGCACGGCGGCAGCAAATAGAACAGGAAGCACAAGCTGGAGAGAAGCGATGGCGCAACGATGTTGCTCCCGTAGCACTTAGTTTGACCAATGAAGATGTGAAGCAACCATCTCAAGCGAAAGGTCGTGTGGGAAAACGTCAGGCTAAAAGAGATACCGTAGGAATTAATCTTGATGTCAGTTAATTATTATACCGAAGATGAGTTTTGGGCTCTAGAAAAACCAACAATTCCAGAACGCTCTCAATTATTCCCACTCGAACCAATCGGTGTCGGTACGCTCTATGTCGAAAGCTTGAGTGGATATATTGCTCGCCTTGCCGACTGTCACACGATAACTACCGGAGAACTAGTTTTATCAAAAGTTATTCCATTGATGAGGCATAAAAGAAGCAGTGTTAGTTCTATAAACATCATTAATCATTTATTTAGAGATCAAGATTTTTTTCACCTCTACCAACGAAAAAAGAATTGACATTGCTACCACTCTAATTCAAGCTCTAAAAGAATTGACCTGGCGTCAAGATTTATCTTGTTTATGGCCATTAAAATGGGCCAGCATTTTTTTCGAGTTTAGCATTTTGCGTTTGCATCAAGCTTGGTGTCCCGTATGTTATGACCACTGGTTTGTCAACAATCGAGTCATCTACAATCCACTGTTATGGTTAGTTAACACAATTGAGGAATGCCCTGAGCATGACCATCAGCCCTTGATTGAGGAATGCCCTCACTGTCACGAAAAATTTCCACCATTATCCAGGTATTCTCGTCCAGGGTATTGCTCAATCTGTCATCTGTGGTTAGGTAGCCAGAAACTCAACCAACTAGCCAATGAACAAACTCACAGCGTTGATTTTTGGCGACAGCTTTTGATTACTCCTATGCACTCTCATCAAAGCAACAAGCTTGTCTGGCAGTGTATGTGGTTTGATGATGTCGATGATTTGGCTGCCAATACGCCCTCTGATTTCCTGCCACCCATAAATGAGAACTAATTTTCCATCCTTACCTGCTCCGGGGTTTGAAACCATAAACCTGCCGCTCCGGCAAACTTATGGTTACAGTCACAAGATCGGGTAGGCGATCGCGCCATGCGGTTTGTCCTATTTCTTCGCTGTCCTTACCCTCACGATAGTCAGCATATTCTTTGTTCCAGTTTTGTACCAAATCTGCAAATTCGCGGTGTTGTTTGACTGTTGTTGGCAATTTTCCGTCTGATGCTTGGTTCTCCTCCCGTGAGTTGATTGCAGATATGTGAGAGGAAAGAACGATGGGTGATGGTGCGTTGTGTTTGAGGATAAAGGTATTGAGCGCATTTGGGCTAATATGCCAGTCAGCGATCGCAGTTGTGGGATTGAGTAACTTTTGTATTTCCGAGTAGGTAGGGGAGGACTCATCACCCAAGGAGTATAAAAGCCAACTTAAACAAGCATTTTTGCCTTTTTCTGCCAGTTCCAAGGCTGCACACCAATTTCCCGATTGGATAGCTAAGTCAACGGTTAATTGTTGAAAACCAGCAAATCGTAAGGCTAATTGTTGTTTTCTGGCTGGACTGGGGGTATTTTCCAGCAGGTTTTGGAGGATATCTGTAGCCCGTCGTTGCAGTTCTTCTGCTTCGGATGTTTGTCCCAACGCAGACAAACAGCGAATCAAATCTTGGAGAAGTTCTAAATGGGCTTCGGGAAATTGGGTGAGGGTTTGTAGAGCATTTTGGTAGCTGCGAAAAGCCTTCCGCCAATGGGGATAGGGATTTTCATCCTTGCGTCCGTATGTGTAATGGGCGTTTCCTATAGCTTGGTGTAATTTCCCCTAGGGGAAACGCATCTTATTTCCTAATAAAAACTAAGAGAGATTTCAAAATGACATAGATAATTGTAAAAATTCCGGAAATGATAAATAAAATGAATCAATAGTTTCGGAAAAATATGAATTAGCTTATCTGAAGCTGAATAATTATTTATTAATACTAAAACAACTCAAAATTCAAGTTTATAAAGGTATGTTTATTTGGAAAATAATGAGATTTATCCTAAAGATTTAAATTCAATTTCTGATAGATTAGTTTATGCTAATGCTAAAACTCTTAATAAATAATTGTTATCCAACCCAGCGAGAAACTGTTTATTTTTTATTCCCCGTTTGACACGCTTCTCTTGACCTAAAAGATTGACTGCAATATGTCTAAGAATTGCAAAATTCTGTGGAGCATTATCTTTTCTAATCCGACAGTCATCTTCTCTCAAAGCAACATCCAAGATCCAATGCAATGAATTCTCAATTCCCCAATGACTGCGAATAGAACTACCAACAACCATAAGTTTCTATTGCTACCCAACCATCTGCTCCACAAATCACCGCACATACAGCAATGGTCATAATATCGATTAACTTGTGTCTTTTGGTACGATCTATGCGTGGATCTTCTATTACACTGAAGTGGTCAGCAATTGTGATTTTGGGCTTAAGCTTCATTCCACTATCATCTGGTTCTTTTTGTTTAACGCAATATTGAATTTACTACAAAAACGAACCCGTATTGCTTGGCAGCTGTCGGCTGCCACAAACCCCCCCTACAACGATTATCATTCTTATTCAGTTTCATGCTTAATTCTCTGAAAGTACTGTGTGGTGCAGTGTAGGGGAATCCCACTTTGATTATCGATTTTTAATATTTAGATGCGTTCGCCCTAACATACACTGCAGATATCGATGCCATCATCCCCATCACCGACAGAGCATACTTTGACGACGATATAGTCACCCGTTTCGTTGAATTTATCCGCATCGCATACAGTCCCGAAACCCTCACCGAAAACCTCGAATTTATCGCCAACGCACTCACATTAAAAAACGACGAAACACCCCTAGAACGCATTCGTCGCTACTTCCTCCAAGACTTTATTTCCGACCACATTCAAACCTACAAAAAACGCCCTATCTATTGGCTATTTACAAGCGGCAAAAAACGCGCTTTTGGAGCTTTTATATATTTGCACAGATACAACGAAGACACCCTCGCCCGCATCCGCACCGATTATGTTTTGGAACTACAAGTAAAAATAGATGGCGAAATTGCCCGTACCCAGCAACAATTGGAAACTGCATCCTCCACCGTTGCCAAAAAAACAGCTACAAAACGCTTGAAAGAACTACAAGAACAACAATTAGAATTACGAGATTATCAAGCCAAACTGCAACATTTAGCCGATGCCAGAATAAAATTAGATTTAGATGATGGAGTTGCTTATAACTACACCCAATTCAAAGGTTTAGTATATGAAGGTGCAGATTTAAAAATGGCAGATTTAGAAAAAGCATCCCAATGGAAAAGGGATTTGTTAAGAGGTTAAGCGCTTAATTTGTGTACAATAAGCAGGCAGGATGCCTGCACCACAATAATTTAAGATTTTTATTTATACAGTTTAACTGCGGATTAGCTGAAAACAGAATTCATAATTGATTAAACCAAGCATCCAAATCAGCCATACTGGTAAAATCAAGCAATGCTTCTCCCAGATTTTCCAACTGTTCGAGGGAGAGAGCTTCAACTTGTTGACTTACATCTTGCGGTAATTCTCCTACCCTTCTAGCTAATAAACGCAGAACAAGGGATTTTTCTCCTTCCTCTCGTCCCTCTTCCTTGATTTCCCGATAAACCCGTGTTTCTCTAAGCGTAATTCCTAACATTTCTTCTACCTCCCGTTGGCTTTTTTAAGCTTTAAGTGCTGCCAACCAAGCATCCAAATCAGCCATACTGGTAAAATCAAGCAATGCTTCCCCTAGATTTTCCAACTGTTCGAGGGAGAGAGATTCAACTTGTTGACGGACATCTTGCGGTAATTCCCCCACCCTTCTAGCTAATAAACGCAGAACAAGGGATTTCTCTCCTTCTTCTCGTCCTTCTTCTCTTCCTTCCTCCCGTCCTTCCTCTCGTCCCTCTTCCTTGATTTCCCGATAAACCCGTGTTTCTCTGAGCGTAATTCCTAACATTTCTTCTACCTCCCGTTGGCTTTTATTTTCAAACTTGTACACCATGATTGTCGTCAGTAACTCTATTATGGCGCGATTTTCTGGCTGCGGTGCTTCCTGTTGACTTCTGGTAAGCAAATACCTGGCTTCTTCGGTTGCTTGCTCATCTTCAATTGTAGTCAACACCATCAATGCTACCCACAAGGGTAAAGAGCGAATATCCCCCAACTCATCCAAATATATGCGATTTACCTGGGGGCTGTTAAGCTGACTGAGATAAGGACGAATATCACTTTGCTCAAGATTACGGGATGGATAAATTATCACTATTTGCAGATTACTAAATCTATCCCGATTACGGTAGAAATATAACCAAGATTCGGCAAAAACCCTTTCATAGAGTCTTTCATCCTTTTGAAACTGTACCTCGCAGAAATAGACTACACCGGGATTTGAACTTTCGGGAGGTAAAAATACACCATCGATTTCAAACTTTGGTTCTTTAACTGCTACCGAATCGAATCGATATTCACCTGCATTAGCTGGTGGATTAGTCAATAGCTCAAATAGTAAAGTTGGCGATTGTTGAAATAGTTTATAGAAAATTGAGTCTCGACGCATGAAGGATTTTATCGGAAGATTGCACCTTCTCGATTTTAAGCTTTAAGTGCTGCCAACCAAGCCTGCAAATCAGCCATACTGGTAAAATCAAGCAATGCTTCCCCCAGATTTTCCAACTGTTCGAGGGAGAGAGATTCAACTTGTTGACTCACTTCTTGGGGTAATTCTCCTACCCTTTTGGCTAATTGACGTAAAACCAGGGATTTTTCCCCTTCTTCCTTGATTTCCCGATAAACCCGTGTTTCTCTAAGTGTAATTCCCAGCATCTCTTCTACCTCTCGTTGGCTTTTATTTTCAAACTTGTACACCATGATTGTTGTCAATAACTCTATTATGGTGCGATTTTCTGGCTGAGGTGCTTCCTGCTGACTCCTGGTAAGCAAATACCTGGCTTCTTCCGTTGCTTGCTCATCTTCAATTGTAGTCAACACCATCAACGCTACCCATACGGGTAAAGAGCGAATATCACCCAATTCATCCAAATATATGCGAGTTACTTGCTCTCCATTGAGTAAACTACGATAGGGATGAATTTCGGCTTGTTCGGTGCTGCGAGATGGATAAATTATCACCATCTGTAAATCACTAAATCTGTTACGGTTGCGATAGAAATATAAATGGGATTCTGCAAATACCCGCTCATAAAGCTTTTCATCGAGTTGAAACTGTACTTCGCAGAAGTAAACAACCCCAGGATTTTGACTTTCTGGAGGTAAAAATACCCCATCGATTTCAAATTTTGGTTCTTTGACAGCTACCGAATCGAATCTATATTCACCTGCATTCGCTGGCGGATTTGTCAATAGTTCAAACAGTAAACTTGGCGATTGTTGAAAAAGTTTATAGAAAATCGTATCTCGACGCATGGAGGAGGTTATGGGAAGACTGGTCAGATTCTCTCGGTGAAAAATGGGAAGTAACAGGTGTTCCATCTCAAACTAGATTTTACCGCGAAAATGTTTTACCAATATTCGATCGCAGCGACAGAGAAAAGGCTTTTGTAATTATTTCCGATGCATTACGCTACGAAGTTGCCAAGGAACTCGAAGAAGTCATTAAAAAAGAATTACGGGGTGACGCAAATCTAAATGCACAATTAGGTGTTTTACCCAGCGTTACCCGTTTGGGAATGGCAGCATTATTACCAGGGGTAAAGTTAGAATTAGTACCTAAAAATGGTGATGTCAAAGTAGATGGAATGAGTACAAAAGGTTCCTTAACTCGACAAAAATTGCTGATTCAAAATAGTAAAGTTGAAGCAACAGTAATTGATGCTGGTGATTTATTAGCAATGACAAGCGAAGAAGGACGAAATGCTATTTCATCCTACCGCTTGGTATACATTTATCATAATGTCATCGATGCTATTGGTGACAAACCAGCCAGCGAACGTCAAGTATTTACAGCTTGTGATGATGCAATTCAAGAAATTGTCCGCTTAGTCAAAAAAATCTGTAATTCTCTTAACGGCACTAATTTATTTATTACCAGCGACCACGGATTTTTATATCAACGTCGTCCTGTCCAAGAAGCCGAAAAGCGCCCCATTCCTAACAGCGAAGTAATTTTAGAAAGTAAACGTCGCTACCTATTAACCTCAGAAATAATACCAGAACCCAGTTTATTAAACTTTTCTCTACCCTATGCAGAAAAAACCTTTGCTGTGATTCCTCGCGGCACATTACGCTTTGGCATCCAGGGTGCAGGTTCCCAATTTGTCCACGGTGGGGCATCTCTGCAAGAAATTTGTGTACCCATAATTACCTATCACCACAAACGAGCCGCAAAAGATGATGAAGGATTAGCCCGAAAAGTTAACGTGCAAGTGAGTGTTAGAGAAAGAAGAGTAACGAATAATCGCTTTAGCTTGACACTGGTACAAGCAGATGCAGTGAAAGGAAGATGGCGATCGCGTCAAATAACAGTAGCTTTATATCATACCGATAGCAATACACCCATCACCGATGTCAAAAAAATCGAATTGAGCAGTAGCAGTCCCCACCCCAGCGAAAGAGAAAATACCGTCCGTCTGACGATCGCAACTTCCAACCCTCCTACCCGTGCCTTATTAATTATCCGCGATGCTGATGATGATAGCGAATTAGTACGGGAAGATTGGACTATTAGCTTGAGTATTGCTAACGATTTTGGCGATTTTTGATAATTTTTGATAATTTTTGATAAAACAACTCAAGTACCTCAACACCTGTATCGCTTCCTTATGGATGACCTCAACCACAAACTCAACAATATTTATTCTGGAAAGGTGGTACGCAAAGACCTAACCAAGCGGATTAAAGAAGGTGCCAACGTACCCGTGTACGTTCTGGAATACCTACTGGGAATGTACTGTGCTACAGATGATGAAGTGACGATCGAGGAAGGTGTTACCCGTGTTAAAAACATCCTCGCCCGTTTAATCCCCCTATGCGAAAATAATTACAATTGTTGCGAATTAGGTCCCCGTTCCACTGGAAAATCCCACGTTTACAAAGAAGTTTCCCCAAACTCGATTTTGGTTTCCGGTGGTAAAACCACAGTAGCCAACCTGTTTTACAATATGTCCACCCGTCGCATCGGTTTGGTGGGTTTATTCGATGTCGTCGCTTTCGATGAAGTTGCTGGTATTAGCTTCCACGATAACGATGGCGTACAAATCATGAAAGATTACATGGCTTCCGGTTCCTTCGCACGGGGAAAAGCCGAAATTACAGCTACCGCTTCAATGGTATTTGTAGGCAATATTAACCAAAGCGTTGAATCCTTGGTGAGAACCTCCCACCTACTGGCACCTTTCCCGGAAACAATGATCGATACGGCATTTTTTGACCGCTTTCACGCATATATTCCCGGTTGGGAAATTCCCAAATTTAGCCCAGAAAACTTTACCAATCAGTACGGCTTTATTGTCGATTATTTAGCCGAGTGGTTGCGGGAAATGCGTAAACGCAGCTTTGCCGATGCTATCGATCGCTACTTTCGACTAGGTAATAGAGCAGCATAGGTTGTTTCGGTCATAGGGAAAAACGAAGATCGGAAATAGAGCTTCAAACACACAAATACTAACTTTGCACTATTTGTGGAAAAGTATCCAGTATTTCCTTCAGGAAATATATCTATGTCGAAGAAGAATCCCCGCACGTGGGCGGAGAGTGTCAATTTATTGATAAGGCGATCGCCTATCTTGAAATAAGCAAGACTTTTACACCACAAGCTGTTGACCACATTATCATTTCGGATAATGTCGCTTTCCTATAGCTTGCGATACTCGATATTGCTTCTTTCCGACACCAAATGCCAAGCCCGATTTGTCAGATTATGGGTATCAATCCAGCCTTTGGTGCTGGAAATACTTTGTCTTCCCTCGTCACACCTTCGGGCTTAATGGATTGTAACAGCCCTGCTAGATTCGGATTTATGGGAAAAGACCGCTTTTTCGGCGTTTTTAAACCATTTTTACAAACTAAGCCATTTTATGACTCCACCATAGTCGGCTCAAATCGAATTGTCCGGAAATCATCTGTGATATGCTTCCACTGCAAAGCCACGATTCCGGGGCGATCGCACGTTTTTTATCCGACCTCACCAAATCGCGTTGCTCCCACAAGCATCTTTGTTGTAATCTGACATGAAAGCATTGCTGTAGCTGCCATTTGCGCTCAATGATTTGCTGCAGAATTGACCAAACAAATAGTTTATTATGAAAACATATGGATGTAAGTAAAAAGATATGGTTAGCTTTAACTCTTTGATCAATGCTTCATATGATAGCTATAATGCGCTAATTGAAAAAAATCAAGATGGTACATTTAGCGCCACCCTCATAGGTTTATCAGATTGTAAAAGTATAGGTCAAACGGAAAACGAAGCCATAGAAAAGTTACAAGATATGTTACAAGCGCGTTTGAGTAATTCAAAACTTGTTACTCTACAAATACAATCTCTTAAAACTGAAAATCCTTGGATAAAGGTAGCAGGGATGTATAAAGATAATCCTCTTTTTGATGAAGTGTTAGCTGAAATAGAAGCCGAACGCCAAATAATTAGTGCAGAACAGGAAAAAGATTAGAATCAAATTAATATATAGGATTCAAATCAAGTGACATTTGTATGGGTGCTAGATACAGACCATTTATCACTTCTCCAAAGGGGACATCCACTTCTACAACAGCGGATTAATCAAATAAATCCTGAAAATCTAGCCATTACAGTTGTCACACTAGAAGAGCAAATGAAAGGATGGCTAAATGTCATTAATAAACATAATGATAAATCTCCACAATCGGAAAATTTAATTATGGCTTACAAAGGGTTAAGGGATTGTATTGAATACCTTAACAAGCTCAGAGTTTTAGATTTTGATCGGTCTGCTTACAATTATTATCGAGAATTAATTAACCAAAAAGTTCGGATCGGCACAAGAGATTTACGTATTGCAGCTATCACATTGTCTATAAATGGTATTTTAGTAACACGCAATAGTAAAGATTTTGCCAAAGTTCCTAATTTACAACTAGAAGATTGGACAATTATGACATTCTGAGCTTGAAATAAAAGTTCCTACCGCCGTTTTTTGAAATCTATTAGTTCTATTAATATCTGCCATTATGTGTACAGCAATTACTGACTCAAGATTGAACACTAAATCTTGAATATTTGCTACAACTTCTACATCAGGCATATTTTTCAAATAGTAACTTTAGGTAAAAGAATGTCCGATAAAATTTTGCTCATCGGCGTTACTGGTGGAACTGGTGGAAATGTCGTCAAAGGCTTTCTCGAACAGGGTATAACAAACCTGTGTGCCATTACTAGGAAAATTGACCTTAACCGTCCTTCTCTAGCAAAATTGCATGATGCGGGAGTGGAGTTAGTAGAAGCTAACCTAGATAATGCAGACTCCCTCACCGCCGCTTTTACAGGAGTTGCTGCTGTTTACTGTCACGCCACATCTGGAGATAGTAGCAAAGCCAATCCTCAAGAAGTGGAAAGAGCAAAACAAGTTGCACAAGCAGCAAAACAAGCTAATATCCAACATTTTGTTTATAATTCCGCAGGTGGGGCGGAAAGAAATTCTGGTATTCCCCATATCGAGCAAAAATATCAAGTTGAGCAAATTCTCAAAGCTGCTGGTTTACCCACGACCATGTTACGCGCTTGCTTATTTATGGAGGAGTTTTGGAAAAAATACACGCGTCCTTCTATCCTTAAAGGCATTTTCCCTTTTTCCATTCAGCCTGACAAACCGCTACATTTAATTACTACTAAAGATATGGGGCGTGTAGCAGCCTATGTAATTCAACATCCTGCTCAATATATTGGGCGAGAATTTGAGTTAGCTGGTGATGTGCTAACACCCAAACAAATGGCTGAGGCTTTCTCGCAAGCGCAAGGAATAAAAGTTATCCATAAAGAAACACCCGCTTGGATTTTCTTGTTACTTTGGCAAAAAGAACTATTCAATTTAATTCAGTGGTATCGCCAAAAAGGTTATCAAGCTGATGTTCAGCAATTAAGGAAAGAATTTCCCGGTATTTTGACTACATTTAGCGAATTCCTAGCAGAAACTCATTGGAACAATCCAGAGCTTACCTATGAAAATTTATGGTAATGTAAACCGCTAATTTTGTAGGCAAAGCTTAAATAATACCAATTAAAATCATATTCGCAACACATAAATTCTCTGTAGGGGCACGGCACTAGTAAGATTATTGTATATACCAGAAGATTATGGATGCCGTGCCCTTACGATGCCGTGCTATTCCCTGTTATCTTAAATGGATTATAACCTGAGACTTGTTTACCCTTTTGCTGTTCTAAGCCTTCTGATAGTGTATTCTCTACAACACCACAACATAAACTTAAAGTTGCAAATTATCTCTATGCTGATGATTAGCGATCGCAGCGCACTTCTTACTAAGAACTATCCAAAATTTAGCAAGATATTCAAAGCGGAAGTCAAAAGTCAAAAGTCAAAAGTCAAAAGTATTTATATATCTGGGCTTTTGACTGTTTGAAACGGTAGCTTTATTTACGCCGTGTTGTACTAGTTACTTAACAAAAAAACAGAACAATATTTTTGGAGGGGGTTTGGGGGACGCAACCGTCAACCAATCGGGGGTTTGGGGGAGAATCCCCCAATTTATCTGGCTTCTTTAAGAAGTAACAAATCAATCGCTAATGAGCTTAACTGAACTGTATTGCTATATATAATGAGTCCTTTGAGATGATAATTACGAGTCGGGGTTACTTTAGTCTTGATTGACTAAAAAATAGCTGCTAAAAACTTGAGTTTAGGATAACAGAAAATATTCTTCCTTATGAAAGACAGGCTGATTACCTCTTCCCTGTAATAATTCAAGCAGAATAGAGTTGTGTCCTCATTTGGGTGCGTAAGGAAAAAAACAATGGCTTGGATTTACCTTCTGATTGCTGGTTTGCTAGAGATGGGATGGGCAATCGGTTTGAAGTATACACAAGGATTTACCAAGCTGGCTCCTAGCGTCGTTACCGTTGCTTGTATGATACTGAGTTTTGTATTGCTATCAAAAGCACTCCGCACTTTACCAGTGGGTACTGCTTATGCAATTTGGACTGGTATCGGAGCAGTGGGTACGGCTTTGCTGGGTGTAGTGCTGTTTGGAGAACCTGCTGAGATGAAGCGCTTTTTCTGCATTGGCTTAATTGTTGCAGGTTTGTTGGGGCTGAGGCTTGTTTCTTAACGGTGCAAATTTGAGATTTTGGGTTCAGCGCTCATTTAACATTATTTTGTCTATTCATTAAGTATTACAGTTAGGCAATTTTCTGTAATCACCTTAACGTTACTAAACTTAACGAATCTTCTTTAAGTAATTAACCCTACTATGGTTAGAAAATAGGAATGGCTTGAGTGTTCTACCAACCTC
Organism: Tolypothrix sp. PCC 7601; assembly: GCF_025677855.1. Lineage (NCBI taxonomy): Bacteria > Bacillati > Cyanobacteriota > Cyanophyceae > Nostocales > Tolypothrichaceae > Tolypothrix > Tolypothrix sp. PCC 7601. Next base: position 7,756,068 of record NZ_CP064879.1, on the reverse strand, counting down.
CCCAGAGCAAGATGTAATACCCATCCTCAAAACTAGCTGCTAAGGCTCAAGTCACTCAAACCCTAGCTGTAATTATGCTGAACCCAAATGTTGAATCAATTTCAAGGGCGAATGCTACTCTCTCATAACTTTGATGTTAGTCCTGACACAGTACAAGCCCTCAGTCGGGAAGAATTTGCTGAAGTATTTAAATCAAGCTTGAGTGTCTATGAACAACTACAATGCAGGTTGGTGAATCATCCTCATTGGACTGTAGAAATTTTGTTCCCTACCAATGAATTTTCGCCGCAGCAAGTTGGCGAACTCTGTGCTAAGGCTTTAGCAGAAAAACGGCGATCGCAACAATTAAGTGCAGAAACTATTCCACAAATTCTGATTTTAGGTGGTATCAAAACAACTCCCCCTACTAGCGATTCTCCTGATGCTCTGCAACCAGGAAACTGGGGTGTGGATGTGGTAGAAACTCCCTCTGGTGAAGCATTTTTGCAGAAAATAGCTTGGGATAACACTATTGCCCAGAAACCCGCAGACAGTGTATTTAAAGTTGAAATAAAGACAGCTTGAGAAAGTAATTCGTAATTCGTAATTCGTAATTAAAATTAGTACAAACAACCTACCGAGCCAAGATGAATGGTGCTTCTGGAACTGCACAATCAGGTAACGTTGTAACTAAGTATTACGAATTACTTAAACAATGGCTTCTCTCAACGAAGATTTGATCCGCGCGATCGTTAAAGGTGACACTGCTGCTGTCAAAAGCTTACTAGCCCAGGGCGCAGATGCTAATACTACCGGGGGCGTTACAGCTTTGGGAGCCAGTAATACAGCATTGATGTGGGCAGCTACAGAGGGTTATTTCGATATCGTAGAATTACTGCTGGCTCATAATGCTGATGTGAATGTGAAAAATCCCGCAGGCTACACAGCTTTAATGTTCGCTGCAGAAAGCGATCGCTCTCAAATTGTTTCTCTGCTGCTCGATAGTGGTGCTGATATAGGCGATGCCTTCTGGCAAGACGCTTTGCGTCTACGCAACTCCTATGAAGAGACTGTATTAATGACAATGGCGCGGCGTGGTCAAACAGATATTGTGCAACGTCTAGTCAAGATGGGTGCTGAGTTAAATGCCACTAATAAAATCGGTGACACAGCATTATACTTAGCAGCAGACAATGGGCATACCTATACAGTCAAAGCATTAATTGAACTGGGTGCTGAGGTCAATACTGCCAACATCGGTGGTTGGACTCCTCTGATGATGGCAGCAGCCAGAGGCGATTTAGAAACTATGACGATTTTATTAGCAAATGGCGCAGACTTCCGTCCCAAGAATCGCTGGGATGCAACAGCATTGAGTGAAGCCCGTAATTCATTTAGATCTGCTCAAGCAGTAGATTTATTAATCAAAGCAGGGGCGACGGAGTGAAGTGGGGATTGGGGACTGGGGATGAGGAGGATGAGGGGGATGAGGAGGATGAGGGGGATGAGGGGAAATAACCATTACCCATTCCCCATTCCCCATTACCCAATTTCCCATGCCCATTACAAATAGTTTGTGCAAATTGAGTGCAAAATTCTCTCATTTCATCAAGATTTACAAATCTTGATGTACATCTTTCCGCGCTCATAAGAAAATGATCATAACAAAGCGTATAAAACGCCTAAAACCTTGAGCATCTAGGAAATCACAGCTTTCATGCTTATGGAAGCTGGTAATTTGGGTTGCAACAAATCAATCCAAAGAATTGATGAGCCTGGATGAGCAATCTGAAATTTATTTACAAATCGAAACAAATTTCTTAAACTTTCGTTAACAGGAGAAACAATTAATGCCATTTGGACCAGCTTCACGCTTGGGAGTCAGCCTATTTGATGAAACTCCTCCCGTTGAGTGGGTACCAGGTCGCTCACAAGAAGAAGCAGAAACAATCATTCGGGCAATCTATCGGCAAGTATTAGGTAATGCCTATGTGATGGAAAGTGAGCGGCTTGCTGTGCCTGAATCCCAGTTTAAGCGGGGTGAGTTGAGCGTCCGCGAGTTTGTCAGAGCAGTGGCTAAATCTGAACTATATCGTTCTCGCTTTTTCACCAGTTGTGCGCGCTACCGAGCCATTGAACTCAACTTCCGCCATCTATTGGGTCGTCCACCACTAGATTTAGAAGAAATGCGCTCCCACAGCACAATCCTTGATACTCAAGGGTTTGAAGCTGAGATTGATTCTTATATCGATGGTGATGAGTATCAGTCTACTTTTGGCGAGAACATTGTACCTTACATCCGAGGCTATAAAACCGAAGCGCTTCAGAGCATGGTGCAATTTACTCATACCTTCCAACTGGTACGAGGTGCTTCTAGCAGCAGCCTGAAGGGTGACTTATCTGGCAAGGCTCCTAAGCTGAATGCATTAGTGATTCAAAGCACACCAACAGCAGTAATTTCACCTGCTAGCGCTGGAGCAACCTTCTCGACACCACCTACTGGTGCCCGTACCCGTCTTGGAGTCGATGCTAGTGCTGGTGGCAAAGTTTACCGCATTGAAGTTACAGGTTATCGTGCCAAAACCTTCAATAATATTTCCAAGTTTCGCCGTTCCAATCAAGTCTTTCTGGTGCCCTACGAAAAGCTCTCTCAAGAGTATCAACGGATTCACCAGCAAGGCGGCGTGATCGCAAGTATCACTCCTGTATAAATTAGGTGCAAACTTAAAAAATTGAGGAGCAGAAATTTTAATGGCATCCCAGACAATTCTTGAACTTTGGCCCTCTAGTAGCTTAGAAGAAGTTCAAACTATTATCCGTGCAGTTTACAAACAGGTTTTAGGCAACCCTCATGTTATGGAGAGTGAGCGGTTGGTGACAGCAGAATCACAATTATGCGATCGCTCCATCACCGTGCGGGAATTTGTCCGCAGCGTTGCCAAGTCTGATTTTTATCGCAACCGCTACTTCCAATCCTGCGCTCCCTACCGATTTGTAGAACTTAACTTCTTACATTTGCTTGGTCGCGCACCCCAGGATCAAAGAGAAGTTTCCGAACACATCGTTCGTACTGTAGCTGAAGGCTACGATGCTGAAATTGACTCCTATATCGATAGTAGTGAATATGAAGCAGCCTTTGGTGAAAACGTAGTGCCTTACTATCGTGGTAGAAGTAGCGAAGCCAACTCCAAGCAAGTAGGCTTCAACCGCATATTTGCCCTTGATCGCGGCCCTGCCCAAATTGATAGTGCAGTTAAATCGGCTCAATTGGTCTATGCTGTTGCTACTAACAGCGCCAACGCGATCAAAGCCTCTTCATCCACAGTCATTGGCTCTGGAACTGAAAAACGATTCAAAATCTTGGTGCAAGGTTCCAAATTCGACAGTCCCCGACGCATCAGTACCACTGAGTACATTGTTCCAGCTAGTAAGATGACTCCCCAAATTCAGCGGATTAATCGTACTTCTGGCAAAATCGTCAGCATTACTGAAATTGTCTAACCTTTAACAGGGTGGGCATTAATACTTGTCTGTTCTAAATGTTGAACCGATTAGTATTAACAACTCGTAATTCGTAGTTACTAATTCGTAATTACGTTACGGATAGGGATTTAGCTCCCACCTGTAACGGCATGATTTTATAGAAGTCGGAGACTCAAACCCTCAGCTTAATTACGAATTACGAATTACGAATTACGAATTAGTAATTTAGGTTGAGACATTGCCCGCCCCAGATCATTCACTTTTTTAATTTGTAATTTTTCAAAAACACCCACAAAAATCCTAAATTTAGGAGGCATAGATATGGCACTTTGGATAGAAACCGAGTCCGTTGAATTACGCCCCAACGCCACTGAAGAGGATCTACAAGCAACGATCAGAGCCGTATATCGCCAAGTTTTGGGCAATGCTCATATATTTGAAAATCAACGGCTGACCAATGCTGAGTCGCAATTGCGGAACGGTGATATTACTGTTGCTGGTTTCGTTAGAGCTGTGGCTCAATCAGACCTATACCGTTCATTGTTTTTTGAAACTTCTTCTCCCTATCGTTTTATCGAATTGAACTTCAAACATTTGCTCGGTCGCGCCCCCCAAGATCAGGCGGAAATTGCAGAACACGTGCAAATTTACAACACCCAAGGTTACGCAGCAGAAATCAACTCCTACATTGATAGTGATGAATATATCAGGAGTTTTGGCGACAATATTGTGCCCTCTGCTCGTGGTAATCGTACCCAAGCCGGGATTAAAAATGTCGGTTTTAACCGTACCTTCGCGTTAATGCGGGGATTTGCTGCTAACGATCTAGGTAAATCGGCAAAATTGATTAGCGATATTGGCTCTAATCTCGCCACCAAAATTGTTGCCCCTGCTGCTGGTTCCGGTGCTGTTAGCAATACAGGTAAGAGGTTCCGGATCTCTGTCTCCAAAGCCAATTTTGGTGCTAGGGTGACTAAGAGCGTAGCCACCTTTGAAGTGGGATACAACCAGCTAGCCCAGAAAATTCAAAGTATCCAGAAAACAGGAGGCAAGATTATTAGTATTGCGGAAATAGCTTAACGCTACCAATGGAGAAGTTCCTCACCAGCTATGGCAATACGGTTCAGATAAGCTTCTGTTTCTCCCCCTGCGTCCACTGCCTACCCCACTAAATGTCCTTAACTGAACTGTATAAGTCTTTAGGGGTCAATTGGAACCTTCTCCTATCCCAAAGCAAATAGCTAAAAATGGAAACCAAAGTGTTGATGAATATTACAAAGTTTGTGGCAAATTCTATAGGGCATTGGCGATCGCAACGTAGTGCCCATCATTTAGCATTTGGTCACTTTGAAGCTGTACAGTCTGAGATAGATATCATTGCTCTTCCAGATGACGATCCAGCAGTGATTGACTTATGTAAAAGCTATAATATCGACCCTCAAACTGTGGTTTCCCCATTTCGCATGACTTGGGAAGGCCAATCAGATTGGGATGATAGTGAAATCAAAGGCACCTGTGTCCTCGTTCCCATCCCCGATCCAGATAGTCCCCATCGCGGTAAACTCCTGCGCGATCAAGGCTATGCAGAAACAATCGCCGCAGCTGGCGATTATTACTTTACGGAAGACGGCACATTTGTGTTAGTCACCGCTTACGAGCGCGCCGCTGCTGAAGAAAAAATCTGGTTTGTTAACCCCAATGTTCGTTGTCGGGTTTCCTTAATTAAAACTAGTGCCGGTTCAGGAGTTGTTACTGCCTCATTTTCTTCAGAAATTCGCCAGGATATTCAGAATTAAACTATATCTGACAATATTTCAAGTCATATAGATACAAACTCAGAGCGTGCAGTCTATATATAAACGCGATCGCGTTAGCTTTGCCATGCCATTTTTTCATAAACACTGGTGCCTAGGTTATGCCAATTCAAAATTAGGAAGCCATAGCAAAAGCATTGGTGAGTTTGGATCTGTTGTTCAATTTTAGAGAATTGGTATTCAGGTCATCATTTTGAATTTTGCCGAAAGTATAGTCTTGGGCTTCGACCAAGAGGAGCAACTTGACAAGAAGATTTTGGGATTGTTTATTTATCCTCATCTAGTTATGACCTCTTCACTACCAAAAATTCCTGACACTGTATCGCCTAATTTAATCACCCTGGCTCGTTGGATGGCAGGTGATTTCAGCAACTATCAACAGGCATTTGAAAATTCTAAAGATTACGCCCATATTCATGTTTTCTTTCGCCCATTACCGTTTGAATTCTTCTCAGGAATTGGGCTTTATTCAGAACAAGTATATGATTATGATTTGTGGCGACCTTATCGCCAGGGAGTCCATCGTCTTATCGATAAAGGCGATGAAATTTATATCGAAAATTACAGCCTAAAACAAGCACTGTATTATGCAGGTGCAGCGCGAGACTTAAATATTCTCAAAACTATTACCCCAAATTGTATTGAACGCCGATATCATTGCTCAATGATTTTTAAACGCGAGGGAGATAAATTTATCGGCGGTGTTGAACCTGGAAACCTATGCTTAATTGAGAAAAATGGCTGCCAGACTTATCTAGATAGTTACGTTGAAATTACAGAAACCACTTGGGTAAGCCTAGATAAAGGTATGGATGTGAATACACACCAACAAGTTTGGGGATCTACCTTTGGGCCATTACGGTTTGAAAAGCGGGAGAGTTTTGCAGATGAAATCCCAAATATCCTATGATCTTTCCCTGCCGAATCTGCCTCTAAAAGCAAATATGCTACCTCCAGAAGCACAGAAGAAAATGCAGTGCTGGATTCGCAGTCGGCATTTAATTTGTTCGGGTAATTTCTTTGTTTTTGAAACTGTAGATTATAGTGCTATTGAACGCTTTTCCCAATGTGTAGGAGCATTAGGAGGTACTGTGATTTCGGTTGAGCCAATTGACAAAATTTGGATGGGCGCTCATCGTCAAGTTATTCTTTATCAGGCCAGAGCTAGTTTACATACACCCTGCCACAATTTGAAACAATATTGGATAAAATACGGAGGCTTTCGCAGCCGATTCGATGAGCAAATTTGACCTTTTCCATCGCAAATCTATAACCTGTATTTCTCACAAGCAGCACATATAGCAGATGTAGGTTGGATTAAGCACAGAGCAATCCAACATCTACAGCGCTTTTGAAGTAAGCAAGGTACATCATGAGTAATGAGTAATGAGTAATGAGTAATGAGTAAGCTGTTACGCATTTAAATTGTATATTTCGCGCTCAAGAGGTCAAAAAGTCAAGAGTCCAGGGTCAAAGGCTAGCTTGGACTTTTGACTCTTGACCCTTGACAGCCCTAACGCCAGAATATTTAATCTAGGCGCGTATCAGCTTAATGAGTAATGAGTAATGAGTAGGAAATTGACTTATTACTCATTACTTTTTTCAATTAGAAGCCACTGCCGTGCTCTCTAGAATATATTGATGTGTCGCAAAAATTATTTGAATTGATATCATGTCCGCTAAATTACCCATAATTTAGCGGACATGATATTAGAGAATATTGACATCACAACCCTCGACTATATTCATACTCATAAAACTGGAGCGTTGTTAGAAACCTCGGTTCTCTCAGGGGCGCTGTTAACAGGAGCGAGTGATGCTGTTTTGCAACGACTTTCTGTTTATGCTCATCATATTGGTCTAGCTTTTCAAATCGTCGATAATGTGCTTGATATCACCGTAACTCAGGAATAACTAGGTAAAACTCCGGCTAAAGACCAAAAAGCACAGAAAGTAACTTATCCCAGTTTATGGGGCATTGAGGAATCAAAACGCAAAAGCCAAGAATTAGTGCATCTAGCCAAGGCTGAACTTGCTGGTTTTGGAGATAAAGCACAACCACTAATGGCGATCGCAGATTATATAGTCGCCAGAACGCAATAATCTTTTTTTAACCCTTTTAATTTTTTAATTCCCTAATTGCTAGAAGCGCCCCAAAAATAGTACTCGGCTTGATAAGCGAGTTTTGTTCATAAAAATTTAACTTCAAAATGACTTCTTAGTTCCTGAATTTTAGGAGATAAAGAAAGCAGAAACATCTGAAAAAAGTCTGAAATCATCCTCAAGAAATATAGATTAATCTATAACTTTCGTTGACCCAATAGTTCATCGTTATTTGTTGGCAATGAAAACCGCATCGTCAGAATCTTATTAGCCACTGTTAATGAGACAGGCATCACTGATAATCGATTTCCTGTTCTCACCACCATTAGTTCTTCAGCGCTAAATTCCTCTTTCAGCGTTGACAACGAAATCAGATCAGAAAAAGTTTCTACAAATTCTACTACAACTGTTTGCCAACGAGGAGATTCGAGGCTTGATTTGGGGTCGTAGTAAGTACTATTTGGGTCAAACTGCGTGGGATCGGCAATACCCGTTTTTACTACACGCATTAAGCCAGCAATACCAGGAGGATTGGTATTGGAATGATAGAAAAAAGCTAAATCTCCTGGTTGCATTTGGCGCAGAAAGTTACGAGCTTGATAATTGCGAACACCATCCCAGATAGTTTCGCCTTGCTGTTGTAGGTCAGTAATACTATAAACTTCTGGTTCTGATTTCATTAACCAATAATTCACCGTTAGCTATCCCCCTGGGCTTGAGTTAGTGGCTGAAGTATATTATTTAGCTGTTGAAATAGGTTTTTTAATATTGGGGTATATGGTGTCATTTTTGAGCCAATAATTTTGATAGATGGCTAGGTTTGCTGCTTCTGAAAACGCTAGAAAAATCAGTTGTATATGCACAAAAATTGTGCAGTATCAGAAGTATCTTTATATAAACATTCAACGCGGATAAAATTGTGCTTTTGTGTAAGTTTACCCAAAGTAGTTTGAGTTTCAGGAAAATCATATTTATACACATGATTTTCAATTATCGATATATCTTGAGGCGACAATGCTGTCCAGTTTCGACGCATATTTTTTGAGTAGCGCTGACAATACTGTTCTTGGGTTTCCTCTTCTTTACGCACTATGTCAATCAAAATAAATATACCTTGAGCTTTCAGCAGATGAGATATTTGCTCTATAAGCCTATCTTTTTGTGCAAGAGTCAGGTGATGTACAACAAAAGAACTCATAATGACATCAAAACTTTGCTTTTGACTTTGACCTAGTTCCTCAAGAATTTTAGATATATCGTCTTGAATGAAAGTTTGTCTACACTGAATTTGTGCCATATTGCATTGGGCAATTGCCAAAGCTGCTGCGGACAAGTCAATTCCCGTATAGTCGGCAAGATTAGTATTTAATAAAGCTTGAACTGTTAAACTAGCATCACCGCATCCCAGTTCAAGTAAAGAAAATGGTCTTTGAAAGTAATCAGTTAGTAATTTATGCAAAACACCAGCAATTTCTTGGTGTTCCATATAATTGTTAGTTAAAACTTTTTGATAACTTATCCAATTATTTTTAAAGTAATCATCTGATTGATTTGGGAGATTATTCATCAGGCAGCATCCGTATATTTTAAATATATTGAAAACTCATACTGATTTTACAGGAATAATGTGTCTAACAACAAAGAATTACTTCAGCAATTAGAAATGCGATCGCTCTTTGTAAACTCAAACGCTTCTTTCGATGCTTGCGGTGTTCTTGAAGAATCATAATCAGCTGAATTTTTATCTGTGCTGGTGGCGTTTTGGTGAGGAAGTTTAAAAGATGAGACAGCAATGGCTCTAATCAGTTCCACCCCAAGTCCAGGCTGGATTACCATTCTTTAAACTTTTTTAACATTTTGGGCTTTACGCACTGCTTTTTGAAGTGGTACGTCTGCTGGGATTATTACTTACAACTTAGAATTCAGCTCTTTCCAGTCAGTAAGCTACCCAAGCAAATTCAACTATCAATTCCTTTTGATAGCGTTATTCAACATCAGGTTGATGGGAATACTAATGAAACTAAGGAAAATAGGACTTACGCAAAAGTAACGGAATTACGTCATTACGAGCGTAGCGACGTAATCCCCTAAAATTATGGGATTGCTTCCCTACACTACGTTCCGGTCGCAATGACAAATTTTGCTGGCGTAAGTCCTGGAAAACCCAAATTAGGTTATGTATAGATGGAAACCGTGAACTCTACTCCCATCATTTCAGGATATGAAATTAACTCTCAACTGTACACTGGCTCTAGAACCAATGTCCATTGTTTCCCAACAGTCACCCCAAGCAGTAGCAGATGCTTTATGGCAGGTTTTGCGGGAAGGATTGATTTTACCGCAAAGTCAAGTTTATAAGTTTTATCTCAGCGATGAGCAAGAAGTTCAGCCTCACAATATCGAAAATGTTGCTTATCGCTTTCTGCACGATCGCGTCCAACAAGCGGCTTATTGTTTAATTCCCCAAGACCAAAAACAAGCGACTCATTTGGCGATTGGTCAATTATTGCACGCGAATACGCCTATAACTCAATTAGATGCATATATATTTGAAATTGTCAATCACCTGAATATTGGCATTGATTTAATCACTCAGCCTGAGAAAAAACTGGAGTTAGCTCAACTGAATTTGCTGGCGGGGCGCAAAGCCAAAAGTGCGATCGCCTATAATGCTGCTGTCAAATATTGCACCCAAGGCATTGACTTATTGCCTGCTGATGCTTGGAGGGAACATTACCAATTAACCCTAAATCTGCATAATGAGCGTTTAGAGGCTGCTTGCTTGAATACAGACTTTGACAAGCTAGCCGCATGGGGTGAGGAGGTGTTGCAATCTGCTACTTCTTTGCTAAATACTATCAAAGTCTATGAAGTCCAAATGATGGCATTTCGGGCGCAAGGTAAATTTGCCGCAGTAGTTGAAACTGGATTGCAAGTATTGAAATTACTCGGTGTGGAATTTCCCGATCAGCCAACTACCTTAGATATTAGCACCGCAACCCAGCAGACAAAACAACTATGGATGGGGCGCGCACCCATTAGCTTACTGGATTTGCCTATAATGAGCGATTCGCATCAGCTAGCAGCTATGCAAATCATGACTACATTGGTGTCCTCTGCGTACATTGGTAAACCAACACTGTTACCACTACTGACATCTAAGCAAGTAGAGATGGCTATTAGGTTTGGCAATTCATCCATTGCCATTTTTTCCTATGCAGATTACGCAGTGACTCTTTGTGGTTTGATGGGAGATATTGATGCTGGGTATGAGTTTGGACAACTGGCATTAAAGTTATTGGAACAATACCAAACTAACGCTTTCAAAAGTAGGGCTTACTTTATTGTCAACAGCTTTATTCGGCATTGGAAAGAACCATTAAATCACAGTATTCCATATTTGCTAGAAGGTTATCAAAGTGGTTTAGAAACCGGAGATTGGATGTGTGTAGCGTTAAATTTAGTGTCATATAGTCAGTGTAGCTATTGGAGTGGTCGAGAATTAAACGATTTGGCTGAGGAAATGGAGAACTATCGACAAGTCATCAGCCAAGTAAAACAAGAAGCAACATTAAAATATCTAGAGTGTTACCAACAAGCGATTCTCAATTTATTAGGAGAAGCGGAAGTTCCCTATTATTTACAGGGTAAAGTTTTCAATGCCGCCGAAATTTTACCCAGCTTGCAATCTGCCAGCAATCGCACGGGGTTATTTTACATTCATCTCAATCAAGCTGTTCTGTGTTATTGGTTCGGAGAATACGCAGCCGCCTCACAACAAGCAGCTTTAGCTGAACAGTATAGTAATGCGGTAAGTGGCTATTTCGTCGCAGTTATCCGAGTTTTTTATGATGCTTTAATTCATTTAGCAAACTACACCGATGCTAGCTCTGAAGAACAATCCGCTATTTTAGAGCGAATTAATTCCCATCAAGAAAAACTCCAAACTTGGGCTAATTACGCCCCATTCAATCATCAACATCGCTCTTCACTTGTAGCAGCAGAACGTTATCGAGTGCTTGGTAAATTTGCTGAGGCGATGGAACATTATGATTTAGCTATTGCCCAAGCCAAAACCCACGGTTATTTGCAAGATGAAGCACTCAGCAATGAACTAGCAGCTAAATTTTACCTCAGTTGGGGTAGACAGAAAGTTGCAGCCAGTTATATGCAGGAAGCATACTACTGTTACGCTCGTTGGGGCGCAAAAGCCAAAACTGAGGATTTGGAAAACCATTATCCTGATTTACTGCGGATTATTCTCCAGCAGAGAATACAACCATTGCAAATGCTGGAAACATTATCGAGCGGCTTTAGCCCTACAATCTCAGTGCATAATTCTACTGATTTGAGTCGTTCTTCTAGCGCTGAAATTAGTACCTTTGATTTTGCTGCGATCCTCAAAGCTTCTCAAGCCATTTCTGGCACGATTCAACTAGATAAACTGCTACACCAATTAACACAGATTATTCTGCAACATTCTGGGGGCGATCGCTGTGCCTTAATCGTACCCAATACTCAAGGAGAATGGTTAGTTAGGGCTATTGCTACACCCGAAACCACAGAAATTTGTGCCGAACCTTTAGAGGGTAACCCCAACTTACCACTCAAGTTGATCCAGTACGTCAAAAATACTCAAGAAATGGTGATGATTGAGGAACTCAAAACCAATTTACCTGTAATTGATGAGTATTTAAGTCAAAGACAACCAAAAAGTTTGTTGTGCTTACCAATTCTCAATCAAGGACATGTAATTGGGATTTTGTATTTAAAGAATCGCTCAACTAGTAATGTATTTACTAGCGATCGCATTTTGATTCTCAATTTTCTTTGTACTCAAGCAGCTATTTCTCTAGAAAATGCGCGTCTTTACGAAGATTCTCAAATTTATGCTCAACAGTTAGAACAAAAATCTCAAGCATTGGAAAATGCGGTGCAAGAACTGCAACAAACCCAACTGCAAATGATCCAACAGGAAAAAATGTCTGCACTTGGTAACTTAGTTGCTGGGGTAGCCCATGAAATGAACAATCCCCTCGGCTTTATTGCAGCTAGCCTCAAACAAGCTAAACCTGTTGTGGCTGATATCACTGAACACCTGAAATTATATCAGCAAGCTCTACCAAATCCGGCAGCAGAAATTCTCGATCATGCAGAAGAAATCGACTTAGACTATAGCTTAGAAGACCTACCAAAAATGCTCAATGCAATGGTCATGGCTGCTGACAGATTAAAAAATATTAGCACCAGTTTAAGAACTTTCTCCCGTGCTGATCAAGATTATAAAGTGCCATTTAACATCAATGAAGGTATTGATAGCACAATCTTAATTCTCAAACATCGCCTGAAAGCAAATGAACAACGTCCAGAAATTGTAGTTGTGACTGAGTACGATAATTTACTGCCAATCTTGTGCTTTCCAGGACAATTAAATCAGGTATTTATGAATATTGTCGCTAATGCCATTGATGCTTTAGATGAGTCAAGTATCGGTAAAAGCTTTGAAGAAATCAAGCTCAATCCTCACAAAATTATCGTGAAAACTGCTATTGCAAATCATACATTAAAAATCTCAATTGCCGATAATGGCCCAGGCATGAGCGAAGATGTCAAAGAAAAGATATTTGACCATTTATTTACGACCAAAGCAGTAGGTAAAGGCACAGGATTAGGACTAGCGATCGCGCGCCAAATTGTAGAAGAAACACATGGGGGAAAAATTGCAGTTCATTCTGTTTTAGGGCAAGGAACAGAATTTATTATTTCTCTGCCTCATTAAGGGAGTTGCAACTATCAAGCAGAGGGAGCAGAAGAAGCAATGTGTTGGGCAGGGTTGCAACTGGCATTTAAATATGCCAAAAAAATGAATATTTGTGCCAGTTGCATCAGTTATGTAAATGTGAACTGTCGTCTGCTCTTGACTTTTGTAACCATTAGGTGATCACAGTCGGCTGTTCTCTACCTGTGAAGGTGCGAATCTGAGCAATTTCATCTGCGATCGCAATTAAATTTCCTAGTGCTTCTTGCGGATCGAGGTTTTGTTTAGCAGTATCCGGTTCGTAAGATTCCAGATAAATTCGCAAAGTTGCGCCTTGGGTACCAGTACCAGAGAGACGGAAGACAATGCGGGAACCATCAGTAAATCCAATTCTGATGCCTTGGTTTTCACTAATGCTGCCATCAACTGGGTCGGTGTAGCTAAAGTCATCGCTATACTCAACCTCATATTTACCAAACTGTTTGCCTGGAAGATTTGGCATTTGCGATCGCACATTGTCAATCAAGGCGTTGGCTTTCCCTGCATCAACTTCTTCGTAATCGTGGCGAGAATAGTAGTTACGTCCGTAAGCTTGCCAGTGTTCGCGGACAATCTCTTCTACAGATTGTTGCTTCACTGCTAGAATATTCAGCCAAAACAGCACTGCCCACAGCCCATCTTTTTCTCGAATATGGTTGGAACCAGTGCCAAAGCTTTCTTCTCCACAAAGAGTAGCTTTACCTGCATCTAATAAATTACCAAAGAACTTCCAACCAGTGGGTGTTTCGTAGCAGTCAATCCCCAGCCGTTTTGCTACTAGATCTACTGCTTGACTAGTAGGCATAGAACGTGCAACTCCTGCCAAACCATCCTGATATCCTGGCACTAGCTTGGCATTGGCAGCTAAAATTGCCAAACTATCGCTGGGGGTAACAAAAAACTTGCGTCCCAAAATCATGTTGCGATCGCCATCGCCATCGGAAGCTGCGCCAAAGTCTGGGGCATTTTCTCCATAAAGGACTTCTACTAAGTCATGGGCATACACCAAATTCGGGTCAGGATGTCCGCCACCAAAGTCTTCCAGAGGTATACTATTTTGCACGCTGCCTGCAGGTGCGCCCAAACGCTGCTCAAACAAGGCATGGGCATAGGGGCCAGTCACGGCATGAAGTGAATCTATGCACAGCCGGAAGTTCCCAGAAGTTAAGAATTGGTGAATGCGATCGAAATCAAACAGGGACTCCATTAACTCTTGATAATCTTGCACGGAGTCAATGACTTCTACAACCATTTCTCCCAGTTTAGATTCACCCAAAGTTCCTAAATCGACATCTGGGGCATTTAAGATGTAATATTTGTCAATAACTTTGCTGCGGGCATAGATAGCCTCTGTCACTTTTTCCGGTGCAGGCCCACCGTTACTGATGTTGTATTTTACACCAAAATCACCCTTGGGGCCGCCAGGATTATGGCTGGCAGACAGGACAATGCCACCAAGCGCCTGGTATTTGCGAATTATGGCAGATACTGCTGGGGTAGACAAAATTCCATCCTGACCGACCTTAATTCTAGCTACACCATTAGCTGCTGCCATTTTCAAGATAATTTGAATAGCTTGGCGATTGTAATAACGGCCATCACCACCTACAACTAAGGTTTGTCCCTGTAAGCCTTCGAGAATATCAAAGATGGATTGAATGAAGTTTTCTAAATAATGAGGTTTTTGAAAAACACTCACGGCTTTCCGTAGCCCAGAAGTGCCGGGCTTCTGGTCAGGAAAGGGGGTGGTATTAAATGTCTGGGTATCCATTGTCATGTTTTAAGAACTGATTTTTTGCTTTTTGAGGAAGCCACACAAAGGTATGATACGGCGATTGCTCTCCCGAAAGCTGATTATTCTCGGTGCTTAACCTGTTGAGGATTAAGAAATTCTTTCAATAGTGAATTGTCCCGCCCCATAATCATACCTAGTGCTAAGTAGTTACAGCCTCGCCCTTAGGCGTTAATTCTTACTCAAATTTGCTTTAACGCGTCTTAGCATTTGACAAGGATATTAGGCTAATACGCTTGGGTTAAGCTCATTAGCAATTGATTTGTCACTGATTAAAAAAGCCAACTCAATTGGGGGATTCTCCCCCAAACCCCCGATTGGGTGACGGTTGCGTCCCCCAAACCCCCTCCAAAATTATTGTTCTGTTTTTTTAACTAGTTTTTTGGTTTTGTGATCAATTAATTTTCTTAACTGAACTGAATTTGGATATAGGCGATCGCCCCAGATAAATATGTTTTAATCCCCTTTGGGGGAAGATACATTTTTGCTTTACTTAGGAGCATTGCTAATTAAATTTACTCTTTGCTATGGTTACTTTGGCTGGATGAAAAGGATGGACATTAATCAACACACTGCATGGAACCTATTTTTGTTTATGTCACTTGTAAAGACCGTGCCGAGGCTTTACAGGTGGGCAAAGTCCTAGTTGAAGAACGCCTCGCCGCCTGTGCCAACGTGATTGATGGGATGGAAAGCATTTATTGGTGGAAAGGTCAATTGGAAGTGGGCAAGGAAGCAGTTTTAATTCTCAAATCCCGGGATGATTTGCTGGAGGAACTAACAAAAAAAGTCAAATTGGAGCATAGCTACGAAGTGCCTTGTGTGGTGGCTTTACCCATCAAAGGCGGGAATCAGGAGTATCTGAATTGGCTGCTAGGGGAAACAAAGAAAGAATAGGCTTAAACCCTTACCAATGACAAATGGCAGACCTCTCCAGTTGTCTGGAATTGCGCCGACCGACTTATATGTCTCAATTGATTTGCTTAACTTTCTTATCTTTGCTTGTACTATATTGAACCGGATACTATGCTGAAATAAAAACGATTGCAAAAAAATAAGATAGGCGATCGCATCTCTAGGAGCAACGCAAATATCTCTGCAACTATCGGTAAGTTATTCTGTACTAATTTTTCCACACACAGCACTATACCAATTTCATGCTGTCGGATAGTATTTATACTCAAAAGATGAATATATTAATTATCCTGAGTGAAGTCATATTTGTAATAGTTATTTTCTTCCTGCTTAACTGGCTAATTGGCATCATCCTCAAGCAGGTTACCAAGGTTTCTTGGCTTCAAGGGAAAACTGCAAATATCACCTTCTTGCGCCGGAGTCTCAGTAGAATTTTAATTCTGATTTCTGCAGTGCTATGTCTGGCGCTAATTGGTATCAACGGGATGGTAATTTATCGAGGTGGGAACATTCAGGAATTTCAACTGAATCTGCTTCGCAGTCTGCCTACTCAATTTTGGATAAATCTCTTGGCAGCAAGTCTAAAATCTGTAGGTTTACTCCTGCTAGTTAAGTTCACTATTCCGCCCTTAAATCGTGGTTTAGACTCGGTTTGTCACTATACTAAAAGAGTCGATCAGATTAAAGCTAATGATGAAAGTGTTGAGGCTTTTTTCAAGGTATTCAAGAGAATTGTTAGTTATACTATATGGATATCCGCTGCTATTGTATGTGCTAAATTTCTCTACCTCCCAGAAATTGTTTCTAAATACCTTTATATCGCTTTAAAAATATACGTTATCATCTCAGTTGGTCTACTCATTGTTAAAGCTGTTGCTACTATTGTTGATACTCTTGATGCCTTGAGCCTAAAATATTCTGGCTCTAACAATTTACTACGTCTATACGAGCGGTTACGTCATCTCATACCTCTGTGCAAAAAATGTTTAGAATATGTTCTGTATGTTGGCATAGTTAATCTTGTTGTTCCAGAAATAGAACCTATAGCTTGGATCAGTTCTTATACTCCTAGAATTGTGCAAATTATTGGGGTTTGCTTTCTGAGCAATGTTTTAATTGAAGTTGCTTACTTTCTTTTGGATGAATTCTACCTTAAAACTCAAGATACTAATGAATCTCATCGGCAGAAACGGCTAACTTTAATTCCCTTAATGCGGAGTTTTGCTAAATATTTCGTCTATTTTACTGCTGGAGTAACTATACTTAGGCTCCTGGGAATTGATCCAGCACCTATTTTAGCAGGTGCTGGAATTGTGGGTATAGCAGTTGGTCTAGGGGCGCAAAACCTAATTAATGATATCGTTTGTGGATTTTTAATTTTGTTTGAAAACTATTACTTAGTAGGTGATTATATTGAAGCTGGAAAAATAGAAGAAAGACCTGTTGAGGGAGTTGTCGAAGCAATCGAACTGCGAACCACTCACCTCCGCCATCCCGATGGTCAATTGCAGATTATTCGCAATGGGGATATTGGCTCAATTATTAATTACTCTAAGCAATACATATATGCCAGGGTGGAAGTTAGTGTTGCCTATGACTCTAATTTAGATCATGTATATAGAGTAGTTGACAAAGTAGGACAGCAGTTAAAAGTGAATGAACAGGATGTTTTAGAACCTACAAGAGTAGCTGGACTAGAACACTTTGGTGAAAATAATTTACTGCTGCTGACACTGACAAAAGTTAAGCCAGGAAAACACCTGCATATTCAGCGTGTTCTTCGTAAGATATTGAAGGATACTTTTAGCCAGGAAGAAATAGAAATTTGCGGTTTTTCTAAGAAAAATCATAGATAAGTAATGTCATGTCCGTTGAAAAACTTATCATATTTAGTAATACCAATTGTTGGTTTTCTATTCTTCCCGCCTTCTGCCTCCTGCCTTGAAAGTGCTGAGTGCTGAGTGCTGAGTACTGAGTAAAAATCCCTCCCATTGATACTTTCATATATGGTGATGAAATTTTTTCATTGGGACTGCCTCCTGCCTTGTCATAGCGATGATTTTTAACACTGAGCTACTTAGCCTTGTGAGCTTTCTTATTCTCTACTTTCTATCTCATCTGTAGAGTAAAACTGTTGGGCATAAAAACGAGCATAGCGTCCTTCCTGAGACAGGAGGGACGTGTGGGTACCAGCTTCCACTACCTGCCCCTGTTCTAATACAAGAATGCAGTCAGCCCGCCGCACACTGCTTAAGCGATGGGCGATAATAAACACGGTGCGGTTTTGCATAACTCGCTCCAGTGCTTCTTGGACAAGTGCTTCTGATTCCGAATCTAAGGCAGATGTAGCTTCATCTAGGATGAGAATTCGCGGATCGTTAACAATTGCTCGGGCGATCGCTAATCTTTGGCGTTGTCCTCCAGAAAGGTTAACCCCACGTTCGCCTACCCAGCTATGGTAACCTTGGGCAAACTGGCTGATAAACGAGTGAGCATTAGCAATCTTGGCTGCTTGTTCTATGGCGGCAAAATCTAATTCTTCCTGACCGTAACCAATATTTTCGGCGATGGTTCCAGAAAAAAGAGTAATATCTTGGGGCACAATGCCAATTTGACGACGCAAGCTAGTGAGTGTGACATCACGGATATCGATATCATCTATGAGAATTTCGCCTGCTTGCGGGTCGTAAAAGCGAAGTAACAAATTAATTAAAGTCGATTTGCCCGCCCCAGAAGCACCAACTAAGGCGATGACATTACCTGGTGCAGCGTGCAGACTGAGATCCTTGAGGACAGGCTGACCGGGATTGTAGGCGAAACTAACATGACGATACTCTATCTTGCCAGCAATTCTTGGTAGTTCCTTAGCAGTCGGTTTTTCGCTTAAACTGGGCTGCTGCGCCATCAATTCAAATATGCGTTCTACAGAAGCCTCGGTCTGTTTGTACTCGTTGTAATTGCTAATTAACAAGTCGATGGGCTGAATCAGTATCGCTACAGCAGCTAAGAAACTAATAAAGCCTTGAGGTGTCAGCTGATTTTGCGAAATCTGCCATCCGCCCAACAGAAACAGCAGCATAATACTAACTGCTTCTAAAAAACCAACAACCGGAAACTGCAGCGATTTGAGTTGTAGAGCGCGATACTTAGCTTGGCGATGGTGTTCGGCTTCTTGATTGAATCGCTTGACCTCATACCCTTGGGCGGCAAAAGCCTGAACCACGCGAATCCCGCTAAATACTTCCGTTAGCAGCGCCGATAAATTAGAAACCTGATTTTGACTTTGGCGAGATAGCACCAGTAATCGCTGACCAAATGCGCCAATCAACCAAGCCATCAAGGGAGCTAAAATCAAACCGGCAAGGGTGAGTTGCCAATTCAAGTAAATCATGTAAATGGGAATGACAATTAACTGCAACAGATTGGAAAGAAACTGATGCGATAACTTGTCCACAATCTCACCGACGCGATCAATATCTTCAGTTAACCGATAAGTGAGGTCACCTGTCTGTGTAGTTTCAAAGTAATCTAATCCGAGTTTGTGTAGATGTGCATATACCTGCTGACGCAGATTTAAAACCATATTGAGAGCAGCAGCAATCATAAAGACATTCTGCCCGTACTGGCAAAGCCCTCGCAGCAAAAATACCAAAGTAGCTAGCCCCAGCCAGTAGGCAATCTGATTAACATTACCCTGACCAACAAAAAAAGCCACCTGACCTGCTAGATAGGGCAGTGCTAGGGTAAGCAACACAAATCCTAAGATGCAAGCGAATCCCCGAACTAACAGCGGCCATTGGGGCCACAGATAAGGTAACAGTTGCCAGTAGCTAGAGCGGACTTTCATAGTTTAATTCTTGATTGTTATCCTTATCTTGATGATTGAAATTTGCCAGCATCAGCAATTTTGTCAGGGGCTGGTTACAATCTCCTGACAATTGATCCCTTTTAGCTAGAAAGTGCTGAGTGCTGAGTCCTGAGTCACCGAAGTTCAGATGCCTGCGGCAAGCCGCCGCTCCGACTTCCCTCTGAGTAAAAATCCCAGTTCCACTTTCATGCAACGCTCATGAAACTTGTTTCATTGGGACTGCCTCCTGCCTTCTTGAATCAATTTCTCCTAGAGAATTGAGTAAAAAGCGGGCTATTCTTTCAGATGCGCCAGGCGGGCCAAATCGCTCAGGGCCGTTTTGTTGACACTTAGCGAGATAGTCTGCATCTTGTAAAGTCTCTACTACTCGTTGAGCCGCTTGTTTGAGTGTCTCTGGAGTTGCTGGCCCAGTGCCAATGGTTTGGGCAGAAATGCCCAATAGCCGCGTTTGCGCTTCTGCAAATTGATAGGTAAATTGAGGGCCTTCTCCGGGAATTTGAATAATCGGTTTACCAATCGCCACTGCTAAATCCACTGCCAAACCTGCCATGCCAATGACGAGAGTAGAGTGATACAAGATATCACTAAAAGCATCTGAGTAACATCTCACTTCTACCAGGGGTGATTTCTCAGGAGAACTTTTTGGCAGAGAATAGGTAAGTCTGCCTTGGGATATTTGCCAACCTTGACTTTTAGCAATCTCTTCTAGTTCCCCCATCAATTTAGGAACCAACGCAGCGCGAAACTGCAATCCAGATTCAGGCATCACCTGGGCAATTTCTTTCACCAGTTGCAACTGCAAACAGAAATTTCTGGCGGCTTCTGGCATTCGTGAACCTGGTAAAAGAGCGATCGCAGGGATGTTTGGTTTGAGGTGCAAGTCTTTGCCAGCCGGAACGAGGCGATCTAAGGCTGGAATGCCACCAAATTTAGCTTTAGCTATACCTTGTCGTTGTAGATCGAAAGTTGTATGGGCATCTCTGGTAAAAACTGCCAAACATCGAGCAGAATTCAAATCGTGCCACAGCAACGGATTGATCTGCAATCGCCCTTCATACAAGGCAGAAAGACAAGAAATAAATGAGACGAAAGGGCGCTTTGTTAAATAAGCAAATGTTTGGGAGACGAAATCCCCAGTAGCCATAATCAAATCGCAGCTAGGAGCATACTGCAAAACCGCTTGTAACTGTCGCCACGTTAACCCAACTAATCCCGATTGGAAATCTTTGAGTAAATAGAGGCGCTTCATGTAAAAGAATCCTCCAGAGGGCATCGTTTGTGTTGGCCCAATAATCGGAATGTTTAAGCTGCGGTAAGCTGTTCCTTCCCCCACAATTGGCATTGCTGCCATCTCAATAGAAGGAGATAATTGCCGCAGGGTTTGAATAACATGAGAAGTGTGGTTATCCTCTCCGTGCCCGTTACTGATAAACAAGATTCGTTTAGAAGGCATCTTGGTATTTGGATAAATCTGTTCTTTTTTGGCAATCCTGCTAGGTCTTATGACAGCACACTAAACAGGAAGCTCAATTGATCGAGAAAGCTTTCCTGGTTTTGAAGATGATTGTAGTTAGCTGATTGATAGGGGCTTTCTCACATTTTTATTCAAAAAAAATCATACGATAAATTTTTAATTCATCGCATCAAGCGGACAGCAGCTCCATGAGGAATGAAGACCCAGCCGCAAGAACGTAAACCTAACACAACATTGCTGGTATGAGAATACCTTACACCAACTGAGGTGCGATCGCTTCTCCAAATATTTCTGCTCTGTTAGAGTTACAGCCGTTTTTATACTGCTTGACTGGGTTAATTAATTTACACAGCAATTACCTCATTTTGGCTAATTATTTTGGCACTAATAATATATTTTTTAATATTTTTCTCATGCTTGTATTGTTAAATATCTCTGTAAACCTAATAACAACAAAATGTTAATATGAGGATGAAAAATCATTAAAATCCCTGACTGATAATCTTACCAGGGATTCCTCAGCCAGGGACTAACTGTTAACTGTAATATCTGTCCGTTGGAAGTTAGCGCTCGTTCGTTAGGACAGCAGTTAACAGTCAAATAAATTATAGTTCCTTTGATTAAAACTAAGTATAAATACCAACAAATACACTACTGACTATGAATGGTTGGTAGTAGTGGACTGACATGACTAAAATAGTGCATAAAAAACTCTTGTGGGATGGGTGTCTCACCCGTCCAGGGCGGACAAGATGTCCACCCCACAAGAAAAATTATTGCAACATTTTAGCTGTGTTAGTCCAGTAGGATGCGTTACGGCTTACTGAAATTTTTTGAGAAATCAAATCGGATTCCTATATTTTGAATTAGTGTTACGAGATTATTTTCAGTTTCAATCCCCTTGCGGGGTTGTAAGTTGTTGAATCGCTATTTCAATCACAACTGAATGACATAATTTTGAATTCACACTGTTACTATCATGTCCAAAAACTAATTGTTAACTATTCTATGTTTAACCTAACATAATATTACAAATCTACAATGATGACTGAAGATGTTGGAAATGAAGCTAAAATAGTTTCTTCAGATTTATTCTAATTCCTTATGAAAGAAATATTACATCGAATTGAAAATTGGTTAAAAAATAATTTTTCTGAATTATTAGACACCTTAAATCCGGGAGCAACTGTAGAGGAAATTCAAGCGTTAGAAAAACAAATCCAAAGCGAGTTACCCTCATCATTTAAAGAATTATATAAGTGGCATAATGGACAGAAAAGCGGAACTTATCCAGGGTTATTTTACGGGTTAGAATTCTTGTCCTTGCTAGAAGTATCTGCAAATTGGCAAGTGTGGGCGGAACTTGTGGATGATGATATCAATAAGCATATTCTCTGCCAATCTTATAGCCCAGGAAAAGTTAAAGAAATATATGCTAATAAGAAGTGGGTGCCTTTTGCTTTTGATTGGGGTGGCAACCATTTAGGAATAGATTTAGACCCGGGAGAGCAAGGGATTAGAGGACAAGTTATCAATTTTGGTAGAGATGAAGAAGTTAAATTTATTTTTGCAGATAATTTAGAATCATTTTTAAATTGGTTTATTACTCAACTAGAATCAGGAAATTACATTCTCAGTTCTGAGGAAGATACAAAGAGTTTTAGTACTAAAAACCCACAAATGATCCATTTTCTTGATTATTGGAAAGTAATTACTCAAGGCAAGCTTTAATCAATTGACATCTCAAGAATTTTAATTACTAGCATTTTCTTGATTTGTCAATCGAATGTAACAGAAATTACTATGAAAAGGCGATCGCATGATTTATATTGCGTCGCCTCACAATTTGCCTTCTTTGAGGACTGTATTGCAATCCGAATTATTTCTTGGCTGTCAACTCCCTAGATTGCTCTACCAGGCGAATAAACTCTCCTCGATAGCCCTCCTGGTCTTCGCCCTTACCTTGAGTTGCCAATTTCATGACTAAATCATAATTAGCATTTCCCTTATACTCAGAGTCACGTAGCAACATCCCAAAGGTAGCTACCGCAGCAGCAAATTTCAGGTTGGTGGAGGTTACCTGTTCAACGCTGACATTATCATCTTGGATGGTTTGGGTAATTAATTGACTGGTGTTTTCTTGGGGTAATTTATATCGCAGTTTCACCTGCATCAACTCATTACTAGCAGTATCTGCTGATTTGGCACCAGAAGGCTGATATCGTAAGGGGTCTACTGTTGGCAGTTTCACATCGCTGTTAATGCCAGTAGGAATGATTTCATACAGCGCTGTTACAGAATGACCCGCCCCAATATCACCTGCATCTTTCTTGTCGTCATTGAAATCTTGATTTTGCAGCAAGCGGTTTTCGTAGCCAATCAAGCGATAAGCTTGAACTTTTGCCGGATTAAATTCCACCTGAATTTTCACATCCTTAGCAATAGTAAATAGAGTGCCCCTGAGATCGTTAACTAAAACTTTTTTGGCTTCCAATAGAGTATCAATGTAAGCGTAGTTGCCGTTACCCTTATCAGCCAGTTGTTCCATCTTTGAGTCTTTATAATTGCCCGTGCCAAATCCCAACACCGTTAGAAAAATACCTTGCTCTCGCTTCTGTTCAATTAATCTTGTTAGTTCGGCATCACTGGAAACCCCGACATTAAAATCTCCATCGGTAGCTAAAATAACTCTATTATTACCAGACTTAATGAAGTTTTGTTTGGCTATCTTATAGGCCAGTTCAATGCCCTCACCACCAGCCGTCGAGCCTCCAGCCTCCAAACGCTCAATTGCTGCCAAAATTTTTGATTTCTGACTACCAGGAGTAGCAGGTAACACCAATCCCGCATTCCCTGCATAGACTACCAAACTCACCCGGTCTTCAGGACGCAGTTTCTCTACTAGCAATTTGAGGGACTGTTGCACCAAGGGTAATTTGTTGGGTTCACCCATAGAACCGGAGACATCAATCAAAAATACTAGGTTGCTAGGTGGTAAAGTTTGACTTTCTAAACGTTTACCTTGCAAACCTACCTGTACCAATTTATGTTGCGAATTCCAGGGAGCAACCGCAACTTCTGTCGTGACGGAAAAAGGGCGATCAGTTTTTGGTTGTGGATAATTGTAAGTAAAGTAGTTAATCAATTCTTCAATTCGCACTGCATCCTTGGGCGGTAATTCTCCTTGGGTAATAAACCGTCGCACGTTGCTGTAGGATGCTGTATCTACATCAATGGAAAAGGTGGAAAGAGGATCATTACTGACGCGATGAAAGGGATTGTCATCAATCCGGTTGTAGTTTTCTGTGTTGAATCTACCCGTTTGTGGTTCAGGTGCAACCCTTCCTACACTCCTAACTGCTGAAAGTTTAGGGCTGGCGGGGCGGTTAACAACTTGCTCTTGAGCAGTTGCGCCTGAGGGAATAGTAGGGAGTGGAGGTATGAGTGTGGGTAAAGATTCAGTCTTGCGATTATCTTCAGCAGGAGTGATGTTACTAGTAGCATCCAATTCCTCTGTTTGTTTTTTCAGGGTTGCTAACTCTGGTGCGAATTCGGATTGCAAGCGTTGTAGAGTTTTGAGATCCTCTGGCGCAACTGTATTGGGATTAGTGGCTATTAGCTCATTACTCCGATTCACACAAGCATTTAAGACAGTAGCAAACTCCGCCCGAGTTATAGGCCGAGTGCCAAAGTTTTGGATGGAAACAACGCAACTATACTTTTGTACCAATGCTTGAAGTGATTGGTAATCGGGGTGATTGGGTGGAATAGGGGCTGAACTTTGAGGAGTCTGATTAGCTGGAATCGCAACCGTAGCAGGCTGACGTAAAATTGCAATTCCCACGGATGGTATCAACAATAATATTGTGGCAATGCTGATTCGCTGCCAGATTTTGGATGGAATCGGGTAAGACATGGCTAACTTCTCACACTAATTCTGGTATTGCCGCAAAACTTCATAGAATGATGGCAACCCTATTGAAATACACAGGATTACTGTCATATAAAGTTTTTATTTATACCAATTCAAATTATGTTTGCAACAGATACATCATTCGGAGAGCAAAGCAATGCCTTACCCCTACTATCTGTCACATTCTTTTTTAAAATGGTAATACCTAGAATAATCTGGAACCCCTGGGGATTTGATCGCCGTTACAGTTTTGGTAACTATAAAATTGCGATCGCCTGTTATTATCAGGTTACGCGGAGATTGCGCTTCAATGCTCAACAAGGGAAGAGGTTTTTCAACTCGGGGATAATACAATCTGGAAAAGTGATGTTCTGGAAACTATTGATTACTTGTTATGACCCTTCAAGTCTACGGTATTCCCAACTGCGGCACTTGCAAAAAAGCTGTTACATGGCTGCAAGCCAACAGCATAGACTATGAATTTAATAACACTAAAGAAAATCCACCCACTCGCGAGCAGATCCAAAACTGGGTAAAGTCTTTGGGTTCTGCTCCCATGCGGAATACCTCTGGTCAATCTTACCGTGCTTTAGGTGATGCCAAGAAGACATGGACAGACGAACAGTGGATTGAGGCTTTTACTCAAGATGCCATGCTGCTTAAACGTCCGATTTTCGTCAAAGATGGAACAGCCTTAGCGGTAGGTTTCAAAGATGAAAACGTGATTCGCGAAAAATTAGGGTTTTAATCTCCGTTTATCAGCGATTAATTTTTTCTAATCTAACGCACTATTTTAGTCTAGACACGCTAGTAGGTTGGGTTAAGCGTAAACCCAACATGGCTTAACCTATATTTCGGTGTTGGGTTTCCTTACGTCAACGCAATCGACAACTCTGGTGATAAATTTGGGTTATGATTTTTTCCCACAAATTATTACTCATGTTTTTTAGTATCCTTTGACAACCATAGTAATAGTTATCTTTAAAAGCCTGCAATTGCTAACAAGACTAGTAATTTTATGCTGATTAAGTTTGAGCTAATAAATCTTTTTAAATCAGGTATTGTAAGTATTTTTTCTTATTTTAGTCTTCACTCAATATAACTTAATAGTATTATTAGCAAAATTTTGATATTTTCATTTTTAGCTAACTGAATTCAACAATTAACTCTCAGCATCCTAAATTAATTGTGAAAAATATTCTTCAAATCGAACTAGAGAGCCGCAAAAAACATAGATAGATGAGAAATATATACTTACACAATTGATGGGGTTGCTTCATTTGTATACTTACAGAAATTTGTTATGAAAAAGAGACAACAGGTTTTTGGTGGTATTATCTTGTGGGCAGTACTGGCATGTCTAGGTATTGCTTTGCAATATTTCTACGACTTCTTACAATATATTTTCTTTCTCCGAGTACCTATAATTGTGGGCTTAATACTGTTTTTCTTGCCCAAGGTTGCCGTTGACACTGGTTTATCACCAATGTTGAAAAACTTGTTTGTCCTACGTGCTAATAATCAGTTAATTTTAGTAATTGGATGTGCGGTTTTAGCAGGACTTTCGACAATTCAAGTGTTGGATGTAATCTGGTATAACTCCCAGATTCGTTTTGATGTGCCTCGGTTACCAGAAATTACAGCAATTCCAGAAATTATCCAATATCTATGCGCTATCATCTTGAGTCTTCCTATTATCATCAAGGCGATTCAGCTTTCTAAAAAAGAAATAGAAATAGGAGATAAAAGCCAGCAAATTTGGGGAATTATATTCGGCATTGGTTTAGGTGTTTTAGTCATAATCACAGACTACTTTGCTAAGATTTTCTTTAAATCCAATCAATCTTTAAAACAGGTATTATTGGCAATAATCGATTTTTTACCGGAAAGGATACGAAAAGGTTATATAGATGAACCTGGGGTATTATCTTACGGGATTGCTGAAATGGTAGGGTTTTCCTTACTAATACTAATGATTTATGGCTTTGGTTATATTATCTTTAAACCTCGTCCAATTACTAACAGATTAGAAATACCTGCGCTTTTTTATATCACTCTGATTTTGTCATTGATGGTCGTATGGCTAGGAGGAATTTCCTTCTTTAATGATGTGTCTCGCATTCCCACATTCTTATTATTTTGTGTTATTTCATCTGCCTCTTATAAAATTTTTCAAGTAGACCATTTTTACAAAATCTACCCATTAAAAAATAAACTGCCAAAACCGACAACAGAAAAATGGATTGATATTATCCATAAACGGCTAGAAAATCAACAAAGTGATGAGAAAACTTTAGTAGTAGTTTGTGCAAGTGGCGGTGGTATTCAAGCATCTGGATGGACAACTCAAGTTTTGACAGGTTTACAAGAAGCAATTGGAAATAAATTTACCAAAGCAATTGGTTGGATTAGTGCAGTTTCTGGTGGTTCTGTGGGCACAATGTTTTATTTGGATAGATTTGGCGCGCAAGGTTATCCAGAAGTAGATGAATTAGCAAAAATTTTTAAAAGCGCTACAGAAGATAGTTTGGATGCTACAGGATGGGGGTTAGCTTATCCCGATTTACTTCGTTTTATTGGATTACCTTTTGTTGTGCCAAAAGAAAAAGATAAGAATGATCATGCCGAAACTGAGCAAGACAGAGGTACAGCTATCGAAATAGACTGGAAAGGAGAAATGGAAAATCCCGATGAAAGTTTAAGTAGCTGGAGAGAGAAAATTGACGAAGGAATCATTCCTATTCCTATTTTTAATGCAACCTTAGTTGAAGATGGACGGCGTTTTTTAGTTAGTCCAATGACTTTTAGTAAAGAAAGTCAGCAAGAAAATCGCACCTCTATAGACTTTAACAAGCTCTATCCAGAATATGACATTGATGTGACTACATCTGCTCGATTATCCGCTACTTTTCCTTATATTTCTCCTGTGTGCTGTCCTAGTGAAGAAACCAATTGGAATTATCATGTAGCTGATGGTGGCTACTTCGACAATTTTGGTATAGTTACTAGTATCGAATTACTAGATCAACTTTTAGAATCAACTCAAAATAACCAAATCAAAAAAGTTATTTTATTACAAATAAATGCCTTTCCTGATAATGAGTTACCAAAACAAGAAGAAGGCGCTCCTGGATGGCAGATGGAAGTTATTGGTTCATTACTCGCTTTATTAAACGTGCGTAGTTCTACACAAAATGGCAGTAATTCATTAAATATCAAACTTTTGAAAGACAAATATGAATGTGGTTACAATCATACTGATAACGAAAGAAAGCTGCAATTTTTGAAGGAGAAATCTTGTAAAAAAGGGATAGAAATTAACCACGTTAACATTACATTTCCTGCTGGCAAGATTAGTCCTCCACTTTCTTGGCAGCTAACTCAAGAACAAAAAGAAGCTATTCAAAATTCCTGGAAAGAGTGGCAGCAAAAGAACTGTGATGTAATTACAAAAATAAATGAAGCTATCCCACCAGAAAAGGATATTAATTTAGAACATGATTTAGAGTCATCCACAAAATAATTGTGGTAATACCAATTTGAAAAAAGAATGCGACAGATTGTAGGGGCATGGGCACTGCCCATTGGTGTCAACTTAAGCTAAAAGCGATATAGGGCGGGCGTTGTACAAATACCTCGCGCCCTCATCCCCTAACCCCTTCTCCCCCAGGAGAAGGAGAACTAAATCTCTTGCTCCTTTCTCCCTGTGGGAGAGGGGCTGGGGGTGAGGGCGAAACCTTGCAACCAAGAGGGTTTCACGTTAAGTTGACACGTATGGGCACTGCCTTGCCCCGACAATCTGTCACAATACTTGTCGGGTAAGGGGAAAAGGGGCAAGAAAAAACCTTTAACCCTTACCCTTTCTCCTGCGGAGACGCTACGCGTAGCTTGCTTCCCCGCAGGGGTACACCTTTTCCCCAAAGCGATTGTCTATTTTTTAAGTTGGAAGTCCCTAATCCCTGTAATTCTTGCTATGTAAAGTTTAAATAGTATAAATACTGAAATAATAATCCGAAATTGCTGAAATAAATACACAAAAATACGGATGTCGTTCCTCAGTAATTCCCGTATTTTCAAGCAAAATGAGTACAAACCCTGCTTTTCCTATAATCATTCTAATGGTATCTTTTATCATCCTAATGAGTGCACTCGCACTTCTAATCAAGCCGATAGCTAAAAGCTGCATTCGCAAATACAAGCGATATCGCTTAATTAAACGCAGAAGGGAGCAATTTTATAAAGAATTGAGATATTTAATGGCAGAGAGATAACCACTGAACATCATTAATTGGATTAATTCTCTAAAGTACTACTCATAGACTTGTGGGAGTGAGGAGAATGATTTGCTGTTTTTGGAGCGATCGCACATCTGCTAAACTTGCATCCACTGACTGCAAAATTTGCGCTGTTGTCTGATTTCCATCACAGGCGAGGAGAAACTGCCACTCGGCATCATTAAGACGCACAATCTGATAGTCTTGATTAAAGAATTGTTGACTATCTCGCCATCCCTGAATGCAAGGACTCGGTTCGGGGATTGCAGACATCAGTTTGGCATCTGATGCCCAATTTTCTCTATTAATGGGACTGCGTCCTAAGAAAAACTCGTAGTGAGTAATTGCTTGGGGATCTAGGAGTTCAATTAACCGATAGCGTTGGCGATCGCTTAAATTTTGAGAACGTTCAATCAATCCCGGTGCTTGACCAATCAATCGTTCTAAATTCCAAATCTGGGGATTAGAAAAGCCGAGAAACTCTAACCCCGACGCATCAATTAACTCAAACACAGTATTGATGTTGTAATCAATTTCCTGAGGATGGACATACATATCTGCAAAGTAGCCATCGCGTTGATTTTCCCAAGACCAGCGTTCCTGTTCACGCTGGCGCAGGCGGTTATTTTCTGGTAAAGCAGCAAATATTTGTCTTCCCACTGCTACACCATCAGTATAATCACCGCGTTGATCGCCTTGCAAAAGTGCGATCGCTTCTTGCATCAATTTAATTTCCCAACGCCCCAATTCACCATACACAAATATATGCATGATTCCGCCAGGCGATAGCTTTTTCGCTAAAGCTTGAATCCCGCGAATGGGGTCAGGGGTATGGTGCAGAACTCCCACACAGTTAATTAAATCGAATTCACCTGCAAGCTGCTCCACATCAAACAAACTCAGATGATGAAATTCTACCCTGGTTGCCCCTGATTTTTGACAGCGCTCTTGAGCTACAGCTAATGCACCAGCACTCAAATCGATGCCTACAATCGCCGCATCCGGATTGAGATGTACTAAGTATTCTGTTCCCACCCCCGTACCACACCCAGCATCGAGGATGCGGACATTGTTGCGTGCGGGTTTTTGTCCGGTACAAAAGTTATAGGCTGTCAGCCAGTTCCAGCGCCAGTTATAACCAGGAGGCGGTTCATCTAATAACGGTTCTGGAGGGAAGGGATAGGTATTGTAGAGTTTGGCGACTGCGGCACTAATTGCTTGGGAATCTGACATGGCGGGAGAAAATGAATTCGTAATTGATAATACCTTGCGGTCAGCCTCTTTGCGCCATCTAATTTGTGAAGATGCAGGAAGTTGTGGTATCTGGGAAAGGTTACAGGCACTCCATAAAACTGCAAATAGCTTGAGGCCTAACTTTCCAATCTTGGATCATCTTCTGGTGGATGCCAACCACCTTTAATCCAAAGCCGCCGCGCTTTGACAATAGAACTCTCATTATGGCGCTCATCATTCAAATCTAAACGATTACAAGTAGCTCGTCCTGTTTCTGTAATACCAATAATCGTCAAACCATCTGCCGACCAAATAAAATGCTCAGACCATTTTTGCTAACGAGGATTAAAAAGAGGAAAATTTTTCCCAGTTTCCGGGTCAATGCCAGTTGTAAAGTTGTAGCGATAGCCATTACAACGCTGACAAGCCAATGCTAAATTATCAGGCTCATCGGAAGAGTTAGGAAAAGATTGCGGAATTATATGGTCGATCGCAAATAAAGCAGCACTTGCTTCTTCCAAAGCGTGACAGTATTCACATAAGTATTTTGCTCTTTCCCTGACTAACTTTCTAGTACAGTACGGCGGAAATAAGCAGACCATTAAATAGCCAAAACTTTGCTCTTATATGTCCACTTAAAAGGTTTAGCCATTGTTTGATTAAAGTAGTCGATAAACTTGAGGATTCGATTTTTCAAATCATCCTGACTGACGAAACTGGCTCTTCTGAGTAACTTGCGAACCAAAATACTGAACCAAATCTCAATTTGATTGAGCCAAGAGGAATGTTTAGGTGTGTAATGAAACACAATCCGGTGTGTTGGATCACTCAAAAAAGCAGTGCGGGATTTCATTGATTTAAGGATGCCACTTTCTCCCTTAATACCCAGGTCAATATTCAAACCTTCAATTTGTGCAACTAAACGAACTAGAGACTCAGACTGATGAGTGTTAAGGCAGTCCATAATCAGATGCCATTTTTTAGCATCACTGTCAGTTTCAATTGTTCGGCGAACATGAAGGGCAAAATCAACTTCCGTTCTGGTATCTGAACAAGTCGGCTGGACAATTTGACCAGTGGCAACATCAAAGCTGGCAATTAAGCTTTGCGTGCCGTGACGAATATACTCAAATTCCCTTCTTTCGACTTTGCCTGGTCGCACAGGTAAGTCTTTTTCTAAGCGCTCAGTAGCTTGAATTCCTGTCATTTCATCAATGGATATTGTACGTTCTCCCTGAAGATGCCGCTCAATCGCATTGATGTATAAACCAGTAATATCTTCAACTTTTGCGTCAAATTCTTCGTCCTCAGGGGGGTTAACCAGTAGCGGCTCTGGTGAGGTTTAAGTTCTGCTTCTTCAAGTAATCTTCCAACATGGCGGACAGATATGCTTTCAATAATTCCAAGTTTGATGATTTCGTTCGCTAGTTCTCTTGCTGTCCAATGACTTATTGGTCTTCCATAATCGGATGGTGGGGAACAAGCTAATGCAAACAACTCGATTACTTGTTCCATACTAAACTTCGGGCGTGCGCCAACACGCTCAGAGTCTTGTAATCTCTGCTCAATTGATAATTCTTTCCCCTCAGTTTCCAACCACCGATTTCGCCATAAACGCGCCGTTTGACGATTTATGTCTAAATTTCGGGCGATTTCACGATGATTTTGACCCTCTGATCCCATGACAATTATTTTGGCTCGTAGCGCTATCTGTTGCGGCGTGTTGTGTCTGTTTATCAACTGTTGGAGTTGATCCCGCTCGCCATCGCTTAAATTTAATATTTTAGGATTTAATCTAGCCACACCTTGATTCCTTAATCCGCGCCCAAAACGGGTTTTAACCTGATTATTTATTCTCCCACCAATATGGTCTATTTATTTATGCCGTGTTGTACTAGTTGCATCATTAACCGTCATGATTCGGCAATAACTTTAGCATTGAGCAAGGTAAAAATGCGGTCGAGTTCTAATATTCCTGTTAGTTCAGCTTCTTCTTGTGATGTCAGCATATCAGTCTTTTTCTTGTCATTAAGTTGATCGAGTCGCGATTGCAGATCTGGAGTAAATTTGAATAGATATAAATCTCTAACTTTGCTAATTTGGATTCCAGATTCTACCCAAGATGATGGTTGAACCATTATTTGCGTAATCATGGCGTTAATAGATGGACTTTAATGTATGGTCGCATTCTAGCAATGAATACTGTTGATGGTGTTTTTCATATTCTTAATTCAGTATCTTGGTTAGTTCCAATTTGCTGTACACAATTAGAAAAGAAAAGGAACTTTGTTGTGGTTTATGCTGATATTTTACAAACCACAGATATTTCCTTTACCAAGCTTTTTTCTTCCTATTGGGATTATTTTTCTCCCCGCTGAAACTTCGTTGTCATTTCTAGGCGCGATAATGCACTAGTAGCGGACTCACGCACATAGGAATCGGTTGATTCATTCTCAATTAGGGATTGTAAAACCTCCACACCCCGACTATCGCCAATTGAGCCTAGAGCATTCACAATTGAGATTCCCAGTGCTGGGTTGTCTGTAGTTTGTAATGCTTCAATCAAAACATCAACCACAGGAGAACCAATTTCACCTAGCGCCATCACAGCAGCAATATGGACTACGGGATTGGGGTCATCAAGAGCAGTTTTTAAACCCTGTACGCCTTCAGCAGCAAAGGGAACATCAGGATGATTAATGGCAACTTGCGCCAGTGCTTTAGCGGCACTACCACGAACGGTAACATTATCACTATTAAGTAAGGCTTGTACTAAAGGTGTGATTGCATCAGGGCCGATCGCACCTAAAGCTTTCACAGCAGCCCGCCGATAAGTGGTATCCTCTTCATCGAGAATACTCATCAACCGGGGAATAGTTGTTTCATCAGGATTTTCCGCCAATTCCCACATTGCTTGGTCGCGGAGGTGGGGGTTGGGGTGTTTTAGTTGTTGGAATAGTTCTTCTGTTGTCGGCATTTTTTTATGTATTGATTTCTACAGGAGCAATCAGATTTAATAAAAGAAAAATTAGGCTGTGATTTCTTGATTTTTCAGGGTACTTGAGGCTTTAGCGGCAATTAGCCAATCACTATCTTGTGCTGCTTGTTTATGTTCGCTGATATCACCCAGTTTTTCTAATGCCATCAATGTTGCATACTTCAGATCCCAGATTTTAGTTTCTAGACAGGCTTTCAGTTCGGGAATCGCTTTTGGATCTCCGAGTTCAGCGAGTGCGATCGCAGCTGCTGCTCTTGATTTTTGAAACTGTGGTTGTTTGTTATGCAAGCCTTCCACTATTAAATCGTAGGCTGGCGCATGTTTTAACCAACCAAACAACTTAATTACATGAAAATGAGCGCCATAATCATTATTTGCTTCTGCGGCATAAGTAGCAAATAGAGCCTCAGGCGCAGCATCGGCGTAATGCTCCAAAATGGTTTTAGTTGCTAAATAACAGCGTCCAAAGTCAGTTTCGTACAAGCCGCGAATTAAAATTTCCAATGTGGGGAGGCGATCATAACTATGGACTAAATTTAAATCCTGGGGATGATCGTATAATGTCTGCTCTAAATATGGTTGGATTTTCGCAAAAGTAATTGCCCCCTCAGAGATTCCCGCTTCTGCTAATGTGCGAAGGCCTCGCAGCCGAAAAACTAGGGATACAGGACATTTGGCAATATCAGGAATTGCATCATAGTAACGTGCATCCATCAAATCTTGGATAGACAACCGCCTTCCTAAAACATTCGGATGCTGCAATATCTGCACCACTTTTGCCATTTGGGAATAGTCGCCAGTTAAACGACAAACTGCGGCGATCGCAGCACTAGCTGTAGGTGGATCGCTGTCATTCACAAATTTGCGAATGCGTTCTAGGGCAGGTTGATAATTAAACTTGGTTAATGTATGGATAATTACTCGATAGGTTTGACCTGGCTTCTCCAGCAATTGCGCCACATCCTCTAATATATCCGTGTCTTGAGTCCCTATTTCCCCAATCGCCCAGGCCGCATTTTCCACAGTATAGCAGTCTTCATCAAACAGACATATACGTATAAATGGCAAAGCTGTTGTGGCTTTGAGTCGTCCTAAAGTCTCTACTGATTTACGACGGACAATCCGATTATCCAACGAGGGATCAGTTTGCTGCACCGCACGGATAAGGGCATTGATTGAGCGTTCTGTAGGAAAGTTGACTAAATGAGAAGCAGCAATATAGCGCGAATCGTTCTCGCTCAATTGGTCTTGAGGTGTATCCAAAAGAGCGATCGCCTGGTCTTCTGTGAGATTAAAGAAATTAAAAAAGCGCTTATCCATAATATATAAATGTTAGCTGTTAGTGGTTCAGCCTTCAGCAAATATTCTTTAGTTTGAGGGGAATGGGGAATGGGGAATGGGGATTGGGGACTGGGGATTGGGGATTGGAGAACTCCACAGAATGATTGATCCAAAAGCTGTCATTGCGAGCGAAACGGAGTGTAGTGAAGCAATCCCAATATTTTGCGGTTGCTTCATTTCGCTTCGCTACATTCGCAATGACAATTGGGCATTTCTTTTTGTGGAGGTCTCTTGGGGATTGGGAAAGAAAAATACAGTTTAACAATTACCAATTACCAATTCTTAATATCCAATAAGACCAACCATATTGTAAGTAATTAGCCAGACTTGATATGAATTACCAATAACTAATGACAAATGACCAATGACAAATGACCAATGACCAATAACAAAACAAACCCAGAGATTCTTTACCATTACTCAACCTTATCAGGCAAAGCAAAGAGCGAAGAACCTCCAGGTTTGTAGGGTCATAATGTACCCTCGTTACTCAATAACAAGAGTGGCAATTAACTAGGAGAGAGAGTTAATAGCGTAGTCTAGTAAAGCATTGTATTCAGTCAATGCTTGAGCAGACATATCACGAGGTGCACAACCACGGTTACGAGCAAAGCTTAAAGCTTCAACATAAGGAGCAGTAGGCAAGCCTAAAGCGCGATAAACTTCACGTTGTCCAGCAATACCCCACTCATCCAATGGGCCAGTACCACCAACAACCAAGGAGTATTGGATGAGGCGCAAGTAGTGTTTGATGTCACGAGCGCACTTAGCTTTGAAGGTATCGGTGGAGTTAGCTTCTCCAGAATTGTTCAAGTAAGGATACTTCTTGATACAAGCGTTGTAAGCTTCGGTTGCAACTGCATCAATGTTGTTAGCTAGCTTTTCAGCAGCTTCTAAACGTGCAGCCGCACGTTGGATAGAACCTTGTACGGATTCTAAATCAGAGGTGCTGGGGAAACGACCTGCGGCATCTGCTGCTGCAATTACGGTGGTAACAACTGATTTCATTTCTTAAATCTCCCAAAAGGCTTTTTATTTAAACTGTGTTGGATGTCAATCTGTTGAGTGAATTGCAAGTGGCAATCAATTAGCTCAAAGCAGAGATTACGCGATCGAAGTAGCTAGAAGCTTCAGCAACTAAGCTAGCGCAACGATCTTCAACAACGGGGGTTCCCATCTTACGCAATTTGGCACCAGCACGAGCTTCGCTGGGAGTGTCTTGAATGTGAGCAGCAGCTTGAGCCTTCATGATTTGAACGGCACGTACTGTAGAGGTGGTGGGTACGCCTAGAGCAGCGTAGGTTTCTTTCAAACCGTTTAAGCAACGATCATCTAGAACTGAAGCGTCACCAGCTAATAGAGCGTAGGTTACATAGCGTAAGACGATTTCTGCATCGCGTAAGCAAGCAGCCATACGACGGTTAGGATA
This sequence comes from Tolypothrix sp. PCC 7601, assembly GCF_025677855.1. Lineage (NCBI taxonomy): Bacteria > Bacillati > Cyanobacteriota > Cyanophyceae > Nostocales > Tolypothrichaceae > Tolypothrix > Tolypothrix sp. PCC 7601. The sequence continues at coordinate 7,719,655 of NZ_CP064879.1, read as the reverse complement.
GCAGTTACCACCAGCTTGGATTAAACCTTGGTTTTCGCAGATCATTCCAGCTACAGCATCAGAAACCATGCAGCTAGCGTTGCTTGCGATCGCATTTACAGCATCCAAACGTCTGTTACCACTAGCAACAAAGGCTCTCAGAGCAGCAATATCAGATACGGTAGAAGTGCTAGCATCTGCTGAAACTACAGCTCTAGAAAAAGCATCAAGCATTTCGCTCTCCTTAAAAATTCGGTTTTCTCTGAAACTTGATTGCCTGTTCCCTGAACAAGACAATATAGAACATAAAAGATGAAAGCTATCTCAGTCTCAGTTATGAGAAACTAAGTAACAATCCTTAACAAAAAATCCCCAGTCAGGATTGGGGACTGGGGACTGGGGAACTCGGGGACCCCTCTGGGGATAAGGGGTAATGGGGATTGGGGAACTCGGGGCCCCCTCTGGGGATAAGGGGTAATGGGGACTGGGGATTGGGGATTGGGTGATGGGAATAAATAAGAGATAAGTTGTAATTAATTTTATGGGGTGAGCTTCCTTACGGATGAGCTGCACTAAAACTATGAACTATTTATAAATGCCATTAGAGAAAGGAGCAGGCTTGCAGTCTAATCTAGACAAGCCTTTGCATATCTTTTTGTTCTTATTTGTGCTGTGGGAAACTCACAAATATTCCCAGTTAGCTACGCCTGCTTGAGAAGATGCTTGATCATGTTGTCTTTGACCATTAACTGGCGCATTACTTCTAAAAGCAACTTTTGCGATTCTTCCTGGTTTAAGTTCTTAATTTGTTCTTCGTAAACTTTGAGGTTGAATTTCTGCTCTAAGTTCAAATCCATTGGGATGTCCATTGTGTTTACTCTCCGGTGTTTTGCAACATTAGCTTGATATATTTCCTAGAATTAGGTTAACAAAAGTTACGCCTGCTTGACAAGTGGACGGTTTTAGAGGATAGCGAATAAAACCTCCTCATGTTACTCATGGGGATTAAAGACAAAACGACTTTCGGGTAACAGATGTGCGATCGCATTTGTCCTGCTGATCCTTGTTCCAGAGTTCTTGTCTCAAAGTTATGACAAAGTATGGCTTTGAGTCTTCTACCAATTGGTGGTAAGCCTGGGTGGAAATTGAATGTAATCAGCCAATGATGCATAACACTTTTGGGAGATTGCAGATACAGCAGATGCGATGTTTCTGAGGTACAGCAACTAATTGAAAAAAGTAATGAGTAATAAGTCAATTTCCTACTCATTACTCATTACTCATTACTCATGATGTACACTTACTTCAAAAGTGCTGTATCTCCTACCATTTTGAATGGTAGATTGCTAATTTCTCTACTGCTATTGATGTCAAAATTAATTTTGAGTATTTATTTTTCCACTGGTGTGAGTTTTAAAGGATACAATGGCTCTGAACCATTTAATTGCCAAATTCTAAATACTAATACAGCAGCCACAGTTAGCCAGATACAAGAAAACGAAAAAATCATTCCCGCTACAGGATTAGTTTGCCAATAAATTGCCGTCACTACTAGAGCAGATAACCAAGGGCCTAAAATAACCACAGGAACAGCCGCACCTAATCTCCGTTCTACAGTAAAAATCGTATTCCAAGTATCTCCTAAAGCCAAATGCACCACAAATAAAATTAAAGGCAGTGCTAAAAATTGGTGATGCATTTGCTGCCAAATTAATACGGAAGAAATTACCCGCAAAACTGCAATAATCATCCAAACTATAGGAAATACTAAAGGTGGAGGTGCCCATCTTGGTCTGATTACCTGGTCATAGGTCTTACGAGAACGGGTGTTATCTAAGAGTGAAAAAATTCGCGAACGAATACTTAATAAAGCGAAAAATAATACAGCTAATAAAGTGCTAAACCAACTGGGCAGGTGAGAATTTTTATCAATCAGCATTACTAATTTTTCCATTCCCAGTAAAGCCAGCATCATAGCTGCTATTTGTAAGATAGTCCCTAGTTTGTAAACTAAAACTGCTCTGATATCCAGTGCTTGCGTAGTAGCGATTAATGTATTTGAAGGCTGTTGTTGATTTTCTGTTTTTACCCCCATTACTGTATTGACAAACTTTTCCAGTATTCCGGTATTATTTGATTGAGTCATAATTAAGATATTGAGCTTCGCTGGTAATTATTAATAATAAATCATCAGCATGATTGTTTAATACAATTTATGGTTTTAAATTAGGGATTTAGAAAGATGGATTGAGCTTTTAGCAAGCTATCTATCGCAATAATTTTTCAAATTAGTATAATTCTTAAAAAATATAGCAATCCGATTTGAATTCTGAAAAATTTAAGTTGGAAGAGGTGCGTTACGAGTAGCGCTAACGCACCCTAATGGACTGACCACTGGACAAATGGTACTATCTAGCAGAATGCGGGGTATTGAAACCCTAACCAATGACTAATGACAGCCCTTACCAGCTATCTTTAATTGCACTGCTCTACTTACCTGCAATCCCTATCTTTGTGCGTGGATATAGTCTACAAAGTAAAACTTCGGAATCAGCTTGAATTTCAACCAAGCGTAAACTCCTAAACTTAGTAGTGCTGTTAGAGTTAGAGGTAAACCTAGCTGAAGTCGTGATGCATCGCTAAGGAGAGCAACAGCGCAAACAGTAATAGCAAAGTATGCCAAAAGTCCTACCTGCAACCGTTGTACAACTTTCAGAGCCTGGCGACAGCTACTACAATGCTGTGTATGCTGTTTATAGCGATCCAAAACTTGTTCGTGATTGTCATTGATCTGCCTAATTTCTGGAATATTTATCCCTAGTTGATTCCAGGGTAGCTGTCCTTGACAATATTTATCAAACCAATTCCGATACTCAATCACTAGCCTATCTGCACTTGTAGGTAGTTGAAAAGAAGTTTTCCAGCTTTGGGATGATTGTGTCTGTTGTAGAAAATACTCTTGCTGTTGTAACAGCACCATATCGCCATCAATCACTTCATTACGTTCGCTAACATGATCCCACCAACGGGGTCGAAGATGATGGAGTGTTTTGGCAAAGTTACGCGTAAACTGAGCAACAATCCGAGATTTACCAGGAGATACTGGTATGCAATAAGTGACCAGTCCCACCTGCTTTCCGGAGTTACCAAACTGGATTGCATACTCCAAACGACAAGGTGGTTCAAAAGTGATGGTTGTGGGAAAGGGTACTTCTGAAGACGCTTCAATTAAATGTGGTGTTGATTGCTCAATTTTAATGGGTATTGGTTTTGCTTTAGCGCGATCGCCCTGTACGCCGTGATGAGCAAAAGGAACATGGCTCGGATCTGCCACATTTTCCACCAAGGTTTGCCAGTCATATTCTAAATCTCGTACATAAGAAGACCACACAAAGCCTTTAGTAGCATCTATTTGCGGTGATAAAGGTAAAGGTGTGTTAGCTGCTTGTTCGCTGGATTGTGCGTCTGGCCACACCCACAGTAAATCCTGTTGCTGACGAACTGGTAGTGCTACAGAGCAGAGATTTTCTTTATTCTTACTTACCAATTCTGGATTTTCCGCTTGGGGAATATGAGTACAAATTCCTTGCTCATCAAATTGCCAACCATGATAGCTACACATTAAATTTCCTGTTTTGTCATCAATGCGCCCTTCACTTAGGGGAGCAAGGCGGTGGGGACATTGATCTAAAAATACCCGGAAACTTTGAGATGATTTGGGTTTCCAGATAACTAAACGCATTCCCAAAAGTGTCACTGAAGTGGGTTGGTCTAACGCTAAATCTTCCACTGGTGAGAGAGGATACCACTGCTGAAAAAAGTTGAATTTATCTGTCATTTTTCTACTCAATAATTCACAAAAATTATATCTACTTATGGAATTAGGGATAAAAGAGCTTGACTGCGCGATCGCTTCTCAAAAAATTTGTAGTATGCCCTTGACATTCTGTAGTTTTTGTATTACGTTTGTATTATGAACACTAAAGTTGCAAGCAAAGGCAAAACTAAAAGTTTCTGACGTTTTTACTTGCTTTAACTTAAATTCAAGTTGCGATCGCTTGCATTAGAGCATTGCAAACATACTTTTCTTGGGTCTGCAGCTCTAACGGTAGAGTTCCTAGATGTCACTTGTGCCCTAACAGAAAAAGCTTACATACTAGCTCAATAGTAGAGCGATCGTCTTGAAAACGATAAGTTGCAGGTGCGACTCCTGCGTTTGTAACCACAGCTTTTTCAACTCGCATGAGGTGTGAGTGCAACTCTCACAGGGAGGGTATCGGTTCAATCCCGATCAGATCCACTTAAATAATTTGTAATTCGTAATTAAAAGGGAGGTGATGACAGTGGTACATATTAGATTTGAAGGGCGTTCTGTTGATGCGACAGAAACACAGCTAGGAATTAACGCTGGGATGAATGATGTTGCTGTTAAGGAACAGGTGGCTCGTCATTTGGATGTAAATTGCGATCGCCTGGAAGCTTACATAATTGATCGCCGTCCTAGCGGTGATTTAATTGTTCGTCCTGAAGCAGTTTATGGGTAAAGAAGGAAGAAGGAAGAAAAGAGATGTAAAAATCTCTCTTTTTGCCTGAATTTGATATTAATCCGTGCCCAAATATAAGAAGCATACATACACATTGATAACGGTTCTAAGGTAGTAAAATTCGAGCGATCGAACTAGCGAAGCATGATTAAATCTCTTGCAGATTTAATATGCGTGCCCACTGCCAATATTTGGTAAGAGCGACCGTAGTTGTAAAAAGCTTGTTAAACTTGCACGGAATAATTTCGCCCAAACGCCAAATTAAATCTAGCTGATGTAATTACGAATTACGAATTACGAATTCTGAGCTTTATTCCGCGCCCCAATTTGTGAAGCATACACACTCTATCCGGAAACGGAATACAGGTTCAATTCCTGTCGCTCCCGCTTATGGGAGCGTAGCCAAAATGGTAAAGGCAACTGTGAAAAACTGCTTTGCTAACTTGTGCGGAATTCCCATTATGCCAATTGTATTAATTTAGTACCAGGACTCAATCACATATATGGAGGTAAATTAAATGATGTACGCAAACTTATGTAGCCTAACAATTCAATCTGCAAACCTATATTTGAATTACATAAGTTATGAGCGAACATCGTTTGAGCGAAATTGTGATTGAGCGTCCTCGACGTGGGACAAGAATTAGTCTTAAAAAGCAGACAGGCTATAAAAAGCAACTAGACAAAATCACCCAAGAAGCAACGGAGGATGGATTATTTAATCATTACTTGATTAAAACTAGATATAAATCTAAGTATCTTTCAGATCATCTTGGCCCCTTGCGTCGGCTGTTACGTTCCAAAGTCGGACAACCTTGGAATGATATTTACAGCGAACTCTGTCAACGATTAGATTCCAATACAATGACAGGACAACACGTTATCGGTCATATATGGGATTACGTTGAACGTCATGTAGAAATCATTGATGGTGTCGTTTATCGGAAGCCTTACCGAGGATATCGAACTTCGTTTGGTTGGGGTTACCGCGATCGCTTCTATATCCATCCTGATACTGGGATTCTTTGTGGAGTCGAGGAAGTACCTCGCAAGCAGTGGTCAAGCAAGCAAGAAACTGACTTTATCATCATTGATGATTATCATGAATACCAAAAACTGAATGATATTTGGTATCTCATTACCTTTGGAAATTTTCCCCAAGAGTCAAATGATGATACAAAGGATAGTTTAAAAGGTTTAGCCCATATTATTTGGCATCGTTATTACAGCATAACATCTTATGCTGTGAGTAAACGACAATGTAACAAGAAAGAGCTTCGAGTTATTTTAAAACTACTTTCTAAACAATAAACTTTTCACTTCGTGCCCTAACCGAAAAAGCTTACATACTAGCCGAATTGGAACAGGCACTTGACTTATAATCAAGCTATTACAGGTACCCTCCGGGAAGCCGCTCAAAGAGCGTCTACAAATCCTGTGTGTGAATCAACAGCTTTTTCAACTTGCACGCAGTGTCTTTATTCATTATCAATTATGAGTTAAATGCAACTCATTGGAGGTTGCCATGTCTGTGAAAACCCTAGAAATTTTAGAACAAATCAAATCTCTAACTCTCAATGAAACTTCTCAACTAGTCAAACAGATTGAAGCAACCTTCAATGTTGATATTTCCACACCGAAGCTGATTCAAATTGATCAACGCGATGAAGATGAGGTTCAATTACAAGTTCAGACGGAATTTGATGTGTTATTGGTATCGGTTCCGCCAGAGAAAAAGATTGCCCTACTCAAGGTCATTCGGACGGTAACTGGCTTGGGACTGAAGGAAGCAAAAGATTTTGTAGACTCTCTTCCTAAAGTCGTGCAGACAGGATTGGATCGAGAAGCAGCCCAAGTCCTCAAGCAACAGCTAGAAGAAACAGGAGCCGTTGTTTCTCTGCAATAGTCTTATCTTTCTTCTTTGCGTCTTTGCGCCTTTGCGTGAGATTCTTTTTTAAATGAACCGCCTTCTCTTCGAGAGGCTTCCGCCAACGCGCAGCGTCTCGAAGAGAAGAACGCCGAGTGCGCCAAGAGAAGAAATAAAGAGTGTCTAACTTTATTATTGGCAGTTGTTGCCGCGCCCCGATCGCAGAAGCATACATAACTCTGATTCAGTTATATACAACGCTTCTACAACTTGCGCGGTAAATTTATCGCCCCGCGTGCAACATCTGCCTCCTTCAATTTTGGATTTTAGATTTTGGATTTTAGATTGCAATCCAAAATTATTTAAGGAGGTTTTTATGAATACTGCAGAACGCGATTTGCGCTTGGAAATGCTCAATAGTTTGCTCACAACACCTCACCGCAAACTTGAGCAAGTCGCAGAAGTGCATAAGTTAATTGTTGAATTAGATCCCTTGTTCTACGGACACCTAGCAGTTTGGTATCAACGCAATGGTGATGTTCGCGACCATAAAGAAGTATTTATTGCTCATCTGTTAACTAGTACTTTAACCGAACACCGAGACGCTGGATTTATGATGCTACAAGAGTTTCCGCCTTATCAGGTGGCTCGTGTAGTGGATTTTATGAAGCAGCAACAAAATAAACTACCTCGTTCAGCACGGACTGCGGTGCGGCGTTACCTCAAAGCCAGGGAAAGCAATCCTGCACTATTTGATCGCGCGGCTTTGCGGGGACGTAAGGCAATGAAGCACTTATATGCTTCGCTACACATTAAGCCTAATGAACGGGCAAATGCGATTCTGTTTCGCGATACTCCCCCAGAAGGTTCTTTAGCCCATGTTTTGAAGCAACTTGCAAAAGCGGAAACTCCCGCCGAACAAGCACAGCTAATTGTGGAATTCAACATTCCCTACACGATCGCAATTGGTGCAATCAAGCAACTAACACCAGTTGTCTTGGTGGCGTTAATCAATAGCATGACTCCCCAGGAAGTAATCAACAGCCTTAAGTCTCTGCAGGCGAAAGGTGCAATGGATCACCCAGAAATCAAGCAGTTGATTGATGCCAAGCTGGAGGAAGCATCTAAGAGTGGACGTGTAGCAGCATTTAAAGCACAGATTGCCGCAGATGTCGCAGATTTAGACGCAGATACCGTTGCGAAGTTGGAAAAAGTCACCAACGAGCAGGTGAAACGGCGTGGTGCGATCGCTCGTCCTACTGCTTTACTTGTAGATAAATCTGGCTCAATGGAGAATGCGATCGCAGTTGGTAAGCAACTTGCTGCCCTGATCTCTGGTATCGCTCAAGCAGAATTGTATGTCTATGCTTTTGATACCATGCCCTATGCTATTACCGCCCAGGGCAAAGAGTTAACCGATTGGGAGCGTGCTTTCCAGCACATCAGGGCAGGTGGTAGCACTAGTATCGGCTGTGCATTAGAAGCAATGCGGAAGAAAAAGCAGGTAGTTGACCAAATTATCTTGGTAACTGATGAAGGTGAAAATGCTACACCTTACTTCAGTGAAGTCTACAAGACCTATTGCCGAGAATTGGCGGTAATCCCCAATGTAGTGATTGTTCGTGTAGGCACTCATTACAACTGGCTGGAGACTCAACTCAAGCAGCAGCAAGCACCTGTAGAAACCTTTACCTTTGCGGGTGATTACTACAGCTTACCGAACCTTGTCCCACTCCTAGCGCGTCCTTCTCGCCTAGATTTGCTAATGGAGATTATGGATCTTCCATTACCTGTACGAGATGATAAGTAATTTCTAAATTATGGTAATGCTTATTATTTATAATAATAAGCATTACCTATTTTAAAGTTTTAAATACTGGGATTTTGTTCAAGCCAAACAACCAAATCAGACATATTTGAAAACTCTAAAAAATCTTCTCCTAAGCTTTCTAATTTCTCAGTAGATAATACTTGGAGACGTTCAATTATTACTGAATCTATTTCACCGAAACGTCTATTTATAAGGCGTAAAGTATATTTTAATGCTTCTTTTTGCTCTCCTCTTTGTTCTCCCTTCTGCAAAATATCTTGATAAATTACTGACTCTTGCATAAGCTCCTCTCGTAACAATTGACGAATAAAATATTTTTCAAACTTTAATCCTGCTAAAATCTCAGTGTAAGCAGCAGTATTTTGTCTTGTCTCTATATCTGGAATTTTAGCAATTTCCTGGGCAATCTGCGATAATAATGCAGCGGGCGAATCGGTTCGCGTTAACGGTGCAAAAGGTAATAACGCTAGATTGCCAAGAAATATTGCCGAATCTTGCTCCCACATCCGTATAACTCGATAACGGTGGGTTGTTACCTCACTAATATACTCCTCAGTAAAGGCAATTTCGTCACTTGTCTCTTGTAGGAAAATTACTACTTGTGTGACAGGTACTTGATATTTACGTGTCAATCTCACGTAATAATCTAGCATTCTTAAAGCAATTGGTGTTTGTGACTTAATAGTAGTTTGAAATTCTAGGTGTAAAATCCGATTTTCTGTTTGTAAAAATGTAACTGAGTCAGCACGTATCGGTTCAATACTCAATTCAGTTTTTAAAATTTCAATTTTTTGTGGTTCTTGATTTAATAACCAACGGGTAAAATCAAGAGGGTACTTTTCTGCGAGGATTTTACAGAGATTATCATATTCTGCCATCTCAAAGATGAGGTTTAGTTTTCTTCATGATTTTATCTTAATATTGCCTTGCAACCAGTTCCATTTATGAGCAATTTTAAGTGGGGCGATCGCACAACTGTAAAATCTCTTTTTTTATCTTTAGCAAGTTTTGTAGTATAGTGTATTATATTAATATCTTGCGTGCCCTAACTCGTGTGAGCCTACATACTAGTACGAGAGGAAGGTAACACTGTGAAATTCAGTGGGCGTGTGTGAACGGGGAGTGCGAAGAACCTGGAAAGTCGGCTTAAAAGTAGCCACCTTTTAAAGAGTGTGTAACAACTCACCAGTGGAGTCCCTCTAGTAACTGAGAACACGCAATGCTCCATCAACTTGCACGCACATTAATTCGTAATTCAATCTATTTTTTTCTCTGTGTTCTCTATGGTTCAAAAATAATTAATCTAACCACAGAGACACAGAGTAATTGATTTTGCAAAAGTATTATCTAGCTTTGTATTATATAAATTAGTATGATTTATGCCTGATATCCGTAAGCTAATCAGTAAAATTGCGGAAGCAGAAGCACGGTTGTCTGCAACTCAATTCCTTGCGCCTTGTGTCAAAGGTGGACGAGTTCGCACAAAGGTAGCGGGAATGGTTTATACCTTCACACCAAAGCCGCGTCAGTTTGCAGGTTGGGGTATATTTCAGCCTGTGGATGCAAAAACAGCAAGGGTTGTGGAATCAGCAGATTTACCCCAAATTGCAGAATACTTGCAACATTTTCCCCAAATTCGACTGCGGTTAGCATACCAACTGCGGGGACAAACTTGGTTAGCATATCCTGTGAATGAAGTTGATATGCGTCAACGGTTGAAGGTGGTAAAGCCGATCGCAGTTCATTTGGTAACTGAGGGTGTGGCTTTTGAGCAAATCATTAGCCGTTGTTATGGACAGTCTTGCTGGTTTGAGGAAATTGATCGCCGTACCGATCCGATGATTGCTGAAACTCTGCAATCTGCGATTAAGGAATTAACTCCGGTTGCGGAATTGCAATTTAAGGGGATGACTCCAGAGATGCGTACAGTGTATGAATTAGCCACTGAGCAAATTGCGGAATTTAGTCAACCCCAACAGGATGAAAAGCGATTGCGTAAAGCTTTACAGCAAGGCGGTGGTGAGTTAAGCCAATTCCAAGATCATGGTGATTACTGGACAGTTAATTGGCGTACTGCGGATGGAATTCGCCATACAAGTGCGATCGCAAAAACAGATTTGACTGTAATTAGTTCTGGTATTTGTTTGAGTGGACGCGATCGCGATTTTGATTTGCAATCCTTAGTGGGTGTCATCGAACAGCAAGACTGGTGAATTAATTACGAATTACGAACTACGAATTACGAATTATGTCCATTTTTTTTCACGAACAGCTTTACCGCAGCAATGCTGTAATGAAAAAGCTGAAGGATTATCCTGTGACTATCTGTGGTGCTGGCGCATTGGGAGCGAACATCACAGAAAACTTAGCTCGGTCTGGTTTTGATAAACTGACTGTGATAGATTGCGATCGCATTGAGGAACGTAATCTTTCCACTCAGCCTTACTACCGTTCCGATGTGGGAGCATTTAAGGCGAAGATTTTGGCGAATAATTTATATCGCGCTATTGGTACAAAAATTGATGGTAAAACCAAGGAGTTGACACCAGCAAATACAAATCAACTCCTCAAAGATAGCCAACTAATTATCGATGCTTTTGATAACAGTATCGCCCGTCAAGCAGTCAAGGATTATGCAGAAAAATTCCATATTCCTTGTCTTCATGTTGGGCTATCAGCCGATTATGCAGAGGTAATTTGGAATGAAGTTTATCGCGTTCCTTCTGATGTGAATGATGATATCTGTGATTATCCCTTGGCGCGCAACTTGGTAATGTTAACCGTTGCAGTGGCTTGTGAAGCCGTGATTTCCTTCATTGCGATCGCACAACAGCGGAATTTTACGATTACCCTCAAGGATATGCAAGTTCAACCGCTATTTCTGTAGATGAGAGCAAGCAAAACCTATGCAGTGAAATCAGGAGAAATAGCTCAATTTTTCCGCCGTTCTTGCCAATCGACATAAAAAAAGAGAATTGCCAGCAACAGATAGCCAATCGCCCAAGGCGCACCTGTTCCAGCGCCAAAATTCACAACTGTATCTGCAACAGTCCAACGATAACTGTGCATTAACCCAACCCAAGAAATAATAGCTGCGATGATAGACTAATAGGCAGCGTAGCGAAACTTGCGTTCAATAATGTAAACTGTAATGCCCGCTAAAATCATCGCAGAAAAAATAAACCCCTGCTCAAGAGCAAAAGCGCCATCAATATATGTATCGCTTAACTTAAACTGCTCAATTAGGGATGGGGTAAAAGGTTTTTCCACCGTACCCAAACCTGCTGCGCGCAGTGCATTCTTGGCGATGAGTGCACCCCAACCAGCAATCCCTGGTAACAAACCAACAACTACAGCAGGTGCATGGTGCGATGGCGTAGCTGTAAAGCTTTGAGCCACAATCACAATCCCAATCCATAATACAATCGCCATCCCCGCTTCCACAGGGACAAAGTAAGCTAGCATCGCTACGGTTCCAGTCAAGCAAAGCAAGCCCATGATGATGCCATTGAGAACTGAGTACCCAATCCTTGCACCTAAAGCTTTCCAGCCTGGATGACCAATATAAATAGTAGTAGGAAAACAGGAACCACAAATAGCAGCCGCCAAAGTTCCAATCCCATTCACCGCCAAACAGGGCGCAGCTGGATAGTTATCACCCGCCGCTTCTGCACTTTCTAAATTCTGGATACTACCAACCAGATTAAATAGCCCCATTGGGAGAATAATGCTGAAATATTCCAAAAAGACTGAACGACTATTCCATAATTCTCCCAACCACAAAGAAGGTAGATAGAGCCTAATTGGTTGTAGAGTAGCAGCAAACTTGGCATGATCCCAACTGACTAAACCAGTTCCCCAAGCCAAAGCAATTCCTAAAATCACAGCCAATAAGCCGCCGGGTATGCCAAATCGCACTCGCCCAAAATAAGTTACCAGAATTACACCCAGAGGTACCAAGCCCACTACAGGATTAGCAAAGGTACGAAAGAGAAAGCCAATAGCAATAAAAGTGATTGCAATCCCACCCAAAGTAGAAAGAAGTGCTGCACGGGGTGCCAACCGACGGAGGCGATCGCCAATTCCAGCCCCAGCAAATTCTATTAACCCAGAACCAAAGCAAGCCACCAAACCCGCTTGCCAAGCTAATTCAGCCGCTTGTTCGCCAGATGCGCCACCAGCAATTGCAGCCAATTTTACAGGCAACATCACCAGAAAAATATAAGCAAAAAGACTAACGGTATTAATTCCATAGGGCAAAGCAGTAATATCATCGCGCTGTTCGCGTTTACCTTGCTCTTTGGCTAACCTGGCATAATAGAAGTTGCCTACAATCAAACTGATTGCTATTCCAGGCAAAATCCGCCCATAAACTAACTCAGCCGGAAAGCCCAGAACTGTTTGGCACAAACTAACAATCAATAAAATTTGAATAAAATTATCCAGCGCCAGCCCAAATAAACCATCAATATCTCTGCGAACGAACCAACGGGGAACTCTGGTTGTAGCGACTTCCATTGTTTTTCTTTTGCTTTGTCAATTTTCTGGTAATGGCCTTGCCGCTTTCAGAATACCAGCAATAGCATTACTGGTGATAGATTATCGATAATTTTCTTTAGCGGCGTTGCTGATTGATGGGATGATTTTTGTCTCACGCAAAGGCGCAAAAGCGCAAAGAATCGACCTTCAGTTTTGTCTAGAAGCCTGAATTCATCCCGCAAATATGCAACGCCTCTTTAGCAATCGATAGTTGACTGCTCTAGTTGTCAAGCCTCAACCCATCAAATGTAGGGTATGTTAGGCGCTATCGATATGCGTCAATCCCCGCAAACGGAGATTTAGCCCGTTCGTCGTTTCAATCCCTCATAGGGATTATTAGAAATTTCAACGGTATCCTTCCATACGCTGTTTTGCTTCACCCACGTTTCAATCCCTCATAGGGATTATTAGAAATTTCAACCTTTTCGTCTTGCGAGAAAAACTGATTGTTGGCTCGTTTCAATCCCTCATAGGGATTATTAGAAATTTCAACGATTGAGTACGCTGTGGAGCTACGACCAAGAGCGAAGTCTTGTTTCAATCCCTCATAGGGATTATTAGAAATTTCAACTTGAGCATAAACCGTTTGGAGGCAGATAGGTGCTGTTTCAATCCCTCATAGGGATTATTAGAAATTTCAACACTGATTAATTGGGTGAGTGTTGCAAACTTCTGCGTTTCAATCCCTCATAGGGATTATTAGAAATTTCAACTCAATGGCACAACTGTCTCAAAGGATAAATTAGCAAGTTTCAATCCCTCATAGGGATTATTAGAAATTTCAACTATAAATACAATGATTGCCACTCTAGAGAAAACTGTTTCAATCCCTCATAGGGATTATTAGAAATTTCAACTCCCGCCAAGCAAAAGCTTAATTTACTTTGTTTATCAGTAAGTTTCAATCCCTCATAGGGATTATTAGAAATTTCAACTAGCCAGCGACAGGCAGCAAGCCCCAGCCCCACAACCAGTTTCAATCCCTCATAGGGATTATTAGAAATTTCAACTTCAATCGCAGGCACTGGTAGTTTAACGTTCAATTACAAACGTTTCAATCCCTCATAGGGATTATTAGAAATTTCAACCCTAAGTGGCTTGCATTGTGTTTGTAAAACTGTTGTTTCAATCCCTCATAGGGATTATTAGAAATTTCAACTTTTGCCGATGCAAGAGACGGTTGCAGAGTAATTGTTTCAATCCCTCATAGGGATTATTAGAAATTTCAACGGCAGAAGCCCAAAAGTCAAGTTATATGCAGTTTTCAAGGTTCTGTTGCGCGGATAGCGCCATAATAACACGGGCAATAGTGAAAACGCAAAACCGAAATTGCTGAAAGTCTATCTCTGTAAGGCGCGCGGGTAATTGGACATCAATTAAAATTTGAAAGCCTTACAGAGAAATAGTTTCACCTACTTTTTGGGAGAACTAGTTTTTCCACACCTACCCCTCCGCGCATTCGGCAAAGAAAATAGTATCATCGGGGACTGGTTCACCGCCAATACGTTCAACCTTACCAAAGCAGCAACTACATAAAGAGTAAAAACGGATATTGTCTGTATCAGTTTTGATCAACTTATGCAAGCGCGATCGCAGTTTGGCGTACTGGGTATCATTCAACTGACATTCAAAAATACTATACTGCACCCATTGCCCATAAGACTTGAGAATGTTATGAATCTTTGTGCGGCGCTTGTCTTCGGAAATATCGTAGGATATAACAACATTCATCTGCAATTGTCCTCTCTTGTATTTACTTCAAAATTAAAGGTGGATACTTTTCAATTTCACCCATGAGGTATTTCGCTAATAATCGAGCTTGCAATTCAAAGGCTTCTTGATAAGTAGATTTACGCCCAAATACCGGATGTTTAAATTCCGATAACTTCTTTTGTGCGTATAACTGTAGAAATGTTTTTCGTCCCGAAGCAGTGAGAGAAACTGCACCGCTTAAAGGTTCAGTGACAAAATCAGCAGGTGTCAGCAAGCGTTTATTTAAAGCAGATAACACTACTGTATCGACAACTAAGGGGCGAAATTCCTCCATTAAATCTAGTGCGAGAGATGGTCTACCATAACGTTCGCAATGCAAGTATCCTAAATATGGATCGAAGCCAACAATATTTAGTGCGCCTTGCACATCATGACGCAACAACGCATAGCCAAAGCTAAGTAAAGAATTCACCGGATCGGTAGGCGGACGGCGGACGCGACCGTTAAAATCAAATTCTGGAACCAGAATTAGCTCAGAAAAACAGCCAAAGTAAGCCGCACTACCAGCACCTTCCAAGCCTCGCAGCGAATTGATATTATGAGTCGTTTCAATTGGTGCGATCGCCTGCTCAATGCGAGTTATATTCTTTGATAAATCCAAATCTGTAGATTCGCGCTGTCGGCGCAGTAAAACCTGCCGATAGTTTTTCAGTTTACCGCGCACAAAACCTTGTACCAAGTGAATCGCCTGGGTTGATTCTCCCTCTGCTTGCCATTGAGCTTTGCGAACAAATATATTTTTAGTAACCTCTGGTTCTAAGCGTCCCAAATAACCACCCGTATGAGTCAGAAATGTTAGCGGAATATGACGCTCAAGCAATTCAGAAATGACAGCAGGTGAAACAGTCGCGCGTCCTAAAACTACAACACCATCAATCTTGAGCAAAGGTACATCTAAAATCGTCTTTTTCTCAAATTTAACATTCAAACGTTCATCTACTTTCCCAATAAAAGCATCTTCTTGGGTAATATAAACTGTGCCCATAATCAAATCTCAAAGTAAATTACAAACAATAGGAAGATTTGCGGAATCATTGATGGTATATCGGTGCGTTGCGCTGCGCGACAACACACCCTACATTACGAATTACTGTCTGCTTAATGTGGCTCTTGATAACGCTTGACTTTATCGGTTGCTTGTGGTATGCATGAAGGGTAAAGACTGCAACCATCGCAGCGTTTTGTTTTTACGGGTATTGGCATTGCACCTGTAAATAGCAATTGTTGAACAGCTTCAATTATTGCGATCGCACTTTGCCGCAATTCATCATTAATTTCTACTAACTGACGTTGATGTGAATGTGCATAATATATATAACCTGTGCTGATACTCTTCCCCGTCATTTCCTCCAAACACAAAGCTTGCGCGCAGACTTGCATTTCATCATTATCCCATTCACCCTTGCGACCGCGCTTGTATTCAATAGGATAAAATTTGCCATTTTCAGATTCAATCAAATCAGATTTACCTATCAGTTTATACTTATCAGATTTCAGCCAAATTGCCCGTATCTGCCAAGTCTCTTCACGATATCCATCACCATTAGTATGCACTCTCTCATGTAAACTGGTACCTTCAATTGTATACTGGTTATCGATAAATTCTCCCGCACAAAACATCCGCCAACAGCGATGCGCGCAGTAAGCATATTGATTTAACGCCGCAATTGGAATGTAATCAATTTCATTCATAACTTAATTGATCTATTGCAAAAATTTATTTATCTAGTAGCCATAAATTACTCACAAACATTTCTCCCCCTCTCTAAACAAGGCAAAAGGAAAAAGTGAGCCAGTGCGGTGGACGGGTTCCCAAGGCACTCCGTTGGGCGGCTTTGCCGACTTGAAGGAAGTGCCGTCGGCATAAAGCAACTGGCGAACTCCACAGGAGTTAAAAGGTAAAAGAAAGAACAAACACAATGGTATGGAGTCCCTAAATTTATGGGGATTATATTTTTACTTTTTACTTTTTACTTTTTACTTCCTAATCCCTACGCACCATACCCATCCCCATTGTTGTTTTCCGCCCTAAACCTGCATATAATGCAAAATCAGCTAAAGCGTTTATTTGCTTAATTGCTAAAGGTTCAATATCGCCTAAAATTCGATAGCTAATTGCACCAACACAACCGATAAACTTACTTTCATAGTTACTGACAACTTCTGTATTAATGTCAAAAGCACTCGGATAAATGGATTCAATGGGAATACTAGAAATTTCTATGCCACTATATTTATTCCAACGGTTAAGTAAGCTATTAAATACAGATTCTTTTACCGGAAGAAAAGTATCATATCCACCTTGACGAAAGGATACAGGCGTAGCAAAATTAAAGCTAAGATTGCGCTCTTTATTTGATGCTTGTTCGTAAAGTTGTGCATAATTACAAGCATTCGCCCAAGGTTGCTTTGATTGCGCTGTACCTTGAATTTGAGTAATATATAAATTTGCCGAACCTAAATGCCAAGGATGTTCTGGGTTGAGATTTAGCCACAATGGGGTTAATTTGCTAAATAAAGTATCATCAAGTAAAGAGACACGCCACCAACAGGGAGTACCAGCCGCAATAGGTTTTTGATGGATAAATTGCAACGTTTGGTGATGTGGTTTGGGTTGTCGTTGGATTTGCAATGGTGAAAGAGTAAAGGCTTTATCTGCATTTGATGAGTGCAGATATTCTCCTAAACTTGGATCTACAGAACTGATGAGAGTGAGAAATAATGCATGGAAATGTCTACCACTCAAAAATTCTGGGTAGATGGGAGACTGGGGGACGAGATTTAAAACAAGGCTGTAAGGCATGAATAATTTAAAATGATAGATGTAGGGTGGGGATTGCCCACCGCTAGAAATTAAGCTTTAAGTCGATACTGCATTTTTGCAGGTAAGCGTAATTTTGCACTTGTGTTGGGATGTTCCAACTCGTAATATTCGCCTTGGCAAATACTTACATTTTGAATCAGACTTACTGGGGGCATATTTATCACATCATAGCTAATAACTTGATGGGTAAACATTACATCCAGAGGATTCAATGGGTAAGGGAAAGAAAAGTTATCGGTTTTTAAATTGATTTTTGTAACTTCTTGCATTCTTAGTTCAGCCTTACTCATCCATTTACCCAAGCGAATCCATTTTGGTAGCTTGATTGGCTTTTGAGAAATTACAAAAAACTCAAATTGGCTTTCTGGTGCAATTTCTTTCGCTCTACCAAAGCTAGGAATATTTTTTTGCGTCTTCTCCATTTCTACATGGTAGTTATTATTCGCATATTTCCATGTATTAAGAATCGCAGTATGATTAACTGCACGCGCAGGTGTAACATAAATTTCCTGCTGATTTAGCGGCGTTAAATGTTCCTCATATTTGGGAACCTGTTCAGGACAAAAGTAACGATAGGAATGTTCTTCAGCTACATTGGTAGAGTAAACTTCGCTATCAACTAAACCTAATGCATAGCAGAGTGCGTAATTATGAATTACCGCTTCTGTTTCGTATAATCTGCCGATTTCACGAGTAGCGTAATAAAGGCTGTCGTGTAATTCTAATTGACAGCAATAAATAATTGGCATAGCGATTACCCTGCTTTAGCCGTCGATTTCTTTTTGCTGATGTGTTTGTTAGCGTATTCTTTAGCTTCTGCATCAGCTTTTTGTAAAATTGATTTTATGCCTGCTTCGCTATTTGTGAGTGTTTTAACTTCACTTAGCAAGGGTACGAAAGTCTCACCAATAAAGTCAGTGTGAACAATAAATTCATCAGCCATTAATTCTTCAATCGCACTTTTAGCAGCAGTAATAACATCATCTTCATCTAAAGGTTCGGGAGAATTGATACTATTATTTGCCTGCATTTTATCGTATATTGCTTGAGTCCAGCGTAAATTACTAGTAATTTCTCCATCAGCAAAGATTACACCAATTAACTCATTTCTTACACGCCCTGTGCGGGTTGTTTGCGCTCCATAATGGCGAGTTCGTAAGATGTTATTAAAGACGTAAAGAAAACTAGCTTCAGTTGGGTCTTTTAATGTAACAATACTAGGAAAGAAAGTTTGCGGTCTGATGTGGTCTTGTTGGTTAATTCTGCTAGTAACTTCCCCAGGTTTAGAACCATCCTCTCCTTTAGAAGCCATTGTCCCATTCTCATAAGGAGCATTGAGGGTAAAAGTTTCGTGTGATTCATCAAAAGCTGTTATTGAAAATGCTGTATCTACCACAACTTTTGATTTCTCAGAGCCAGAATCGCCAATTGCAAATCCGTAAATAATGCAATCAGGATTATCCATTGCAAAATTAACGTTGTATTCGCATTCTTCAGCAGTCATCAAGCCATAGTTACGCAACAATTCTCGTCCAACTAAACGTTCTGGTGTTGACTGTTTACGTTTGAACATTGACAGGCGGCTAATTGTAGTTTTATCTTTAACTCCTGCTCTGACTCTGGCTTTATTGAGTTCGCCATCTGTTTGAAATAATGGGTATGATTCAGTGATGCGAATAGTTAAAAAGTGGACATATTTACCCATTGGTTTGTAGGGAATTGCTGTTTGAAATAATTTAGATTCAACGGTTTTGAGCAAAGCCATAATATTTCTCCAAAAAATATGATTATTTCGATGCAATTAGCAGAGTTATTAGCTGAGAATAGCTGGTGTTTATTCCTTATCTGATTCTGAAGATTTTTGATTTTTCTCTAAGTTTTCTTTGTCGTCTTCTAGGCGATATAGAAATTCACAAGTATCGCGAATTAAGTTGAGTTGACGGCCTGCTAAACGCGCGCGATCGCCTGCAAAAGATTTTTCAAATACTTCAACTACAAAATACTGTGCAAAATCTAAAATCGCTTGTCGTTCTTCCTCCCGTTTACTCATTACCCAGCGTCCCTCAGCAGTCGAAGAATGAACGCGATCCATGAGTTTAAAAACTTCGGCGGCTACAGCTGTAACTAATGTTTCACCCCGAAATACACTTAACTCAGCTTTAAGTATAGTTTCAGATGCAATATCAATCGGTTTTAATACAGCATTAGCTTTGGGATTATATCGCTTATTGGCTCTATAAAAGCGGCGATAAAGTTCCGTTAATTTCTTAGGATGATTGAGACTTGATTCTTCTCCCACAATTAATTCCTCTTTGGTGTAGTCAAATTTTGCATAAGGGTCAAAACAAGGATAAAAATGATAGGCATAAAGCCGAATCTTTTCTACTCTGGCTGAGTCAACTCCCTGGTTACGTGCCCAACGATTAAGATAATAAAATACATACAAGGGACTAGTTTCTAAATCCTTCGCTAATTCGCTAAATCTTCCCCAGTTGGCATCATAACCAGATTTACCTTGTCGCGCATTCACATCTAAATGAATGGCGTAAGCAGCAGTCAAAACATTAAGGGGAGCAGGGTATTGAATACCGTTTTCTTGCCAACCTTCCAGAATGTAGTCTAAACGGAACCTATCTCTTTTTACCAAAGCGCGAAAAGCATGAGGCGCACTATCAAGAAACACGCTTTCTTCAAATTCAGCACCATCATTAAAAGGTGGAATTGGCGATTCTGAAACTACAGTTTTGACATCTAAAATCATCGGGAAAGCAAACGCTAACCAGGTAGGCATAACCCAGGATTCCGTATCTGTACTGTCTCTTCCAGGGGGTAGCGCCATGAAATAAAATGTTAAAGGCTGGTCTTCAGGATAAGCAAGCTTAAATGTTCGGTCTTTTTCACTATCAAGATTTTCATCTATTAAGAAACTATCTACATTTTGATAATTTTCTTTATCTAGATGCGCTTGAAAATTTTTGGTGATAAAATGATTACGGATGCTAGTATCAAAGCGAGTTTGAGCTACACCACTATAAGCCTTTTGTAAAAACTTATTAGTTTCGGGGGTAAAGTAATAAGTTGGATAAAAGTACAGATAGCGATATTTACCATCTTCAAAACGTTTACCTACTGCTTGAGTTTGATTCATCAAAATTTGTCGCAGCATCATTTCCACACCTGCAATACTAGAAATATTGCGCTTCGCATTAGAACCGCCTAACATTTGCTTATTTGTATAAACTTGCGGTGTAAATAAAACTGCTGATTCCATCTGCTCGGTTACTGTGTAAGCAGAATGAGAAATTGAACAGATTAATTGTCTTCCCCTTCCTGGTTTTTTAGCAGCATTATAGTTACCTAACTCATTGAGAAAGTTTTCAGTTTGCGTTTGAGTTGATTGTTGTTGACTTGTATTTGGCAACATCACCACTCTTGATACCCATTGTCTTAAATCATCCCAGCCATCAGGTAGTTGATATTGAGCAAGAATGGGAGAAATTAAACCTGTCAAGTATTCAATAACTTGCTGGCAAACTTCCCTGACATCTTCCACGCCTGGATGTGCTTCTAAATATTTAGCGGCGAGATAATACCATTCATAAGGTACGCCACCAGTATTACCTTTTAACTTGTTTTCTTTCAGGCTTTCATTAATGCGCTGAATGTGGCGAATCTCAGGGAGATGTTGTGTTAAATTCCAGAATTCAGCAACTTTATGAGTTAAATCAAAAGCAGGTATTGCGGGTAATTTTTTATCTTTTTTGCGAATTGCTTCAATCCGATTAACGGCTTCATCCCAAATCTTACGACTGACTAAATCGCCAAATTCTGCTATTTGGTCAATGCGGATATCATCGGTAAATTTAAAATCAAACTCAGCAGGTAAAACTCCTTGTTGTTGAAATTTGACTAAGTTATCACTGCGACTTTTAGCAACAGATGGCTTAGTAGAACTTAAAATACGTAATGTCGCATCTAAAGCTACTTTCATTAGTCCAGGAGAATCAAAAAATAAGTTGTAATATTCGGCATATTTCATGCCTTTTCCATCACGACCAAATCCTGTTTGTCTGCGTTTTAATTGTCCTGCACAAAGAGATTTAATATTATTAACTACCAGATCTGGTAAATCTTTTGCAGATAGAGAAGGAGCGTTACGCGCAGCGAGATAAATTACACCTGTTGGCAGATATAGTAAAGGTTCATAGTATATCTGCTCATCGGTATTGAGGCTAGTATAAGCTTGAATTACGGCATTATTAACAACATTAGTTAAAACACCTCGGTTTTCTGCAATACGATGATAGGTAAATTTCAGTTGTCCATCGCTGAGATTATGAATAATTTCTTGCAATCTGGGATTTTCTGCATCTTGGGGATGTTTAATAATAGAAGCAAGAGAATCAGCTAAACAAGTTAAATCAGCAAGGCTGCGAAGAGTACGGTCTTTCAGAACAGGATTTAAGCCAAATTCTGAAAAATTCCAGTTAGTATCCCAACGGCGTTGAGCATTGTAAGCCAAGCATAATAAATCGTCGAGATATTCTGTATAATCTTCTGGATTATCGGGATTGATAAACTGATCGAGTCCTAGTTGTTTGACTTTTTCATCAATAATTTGGCGGTGTTCTGCTAAAGCTAATTTGCGGCAATTTTCTGGTACATCGGGAAATTTTTCAAAGTCATGTAAAATAAACCCAGCAATCACTAAGCGCCGTTCTCGTTCTTTGACTACGCGCTTAATAGTTGTATCTAGCTTTTCTAAGCGTTTCTCAATTAAATTTGCCGGAAATAAACCATTAAGTAAATGTGTATTGAGTGATTGATCGGCTGCATTATCTCGTCTAACTTTATTTTTACCTGCTGCTTCTCGCTGTTGGTCTATTTCATCAAAGAATTTACCACCTTTAGCTGTCACACCAATTGCTATTTTTAGCAGATTAGGTAAAACATAATCAGCAAAATCTGCCATAACTATATCATCAGGATTTTGCGCTGTAATCGCTTCTTGCAGTAGCTTGAGTGTGAGTAATTTTTGTTTAGTTATGATAGTGCGATTGTCATCACTATCAAAACCAAAATCACCTGATAACCAATCTTCATCTGATGATTCGGAATTTGCAGTGTTTTCTATATCTAAAAGTGATAATTGCTGATATTCATTTGAAGCTTTTGCAGCTTTACTTTTTTTAGCCATTCTCTTCACTCAAAGAAATTAAATATGAGTTGACTTGTCTGACATACAGTGGATATTGCTGTAAAGCGAAACTAATTGCCCTAAAAACTTGCTGCGGATCTATATCGTCATATTCATGAACTAGGCGATTTCTTAATCCAGATGATGGTGCCAATTGTTTTGCTAGTTCGGGAGTAATCACACCATAATTACCAAGCTCAATAAAAGCTTCAAAGTTAGTATTTGAATTTCCTGGATTTAGCTTTGACAAGATATGATCGTTAATATCTATCGCAGCTTGAGCCATTAATTGTAGCAGTCTTTCTGTAATTAATTGATTATCAATATTATTGAGATAATCATCCCAAGTAATTGCCTCGAATCTTTTCAGATTGTCAAGATAACGAGCAATGAATTCTAACCGAGTCGTAACAATTACAGTATCTATATTTTTCATACACCCCATCTTTGGAGAAACTGCTCAATGTTTTGTCGTTTAATATGTTCAATTTTTTTAAGCTCTGATTTGCTTAGTAATACTTTTTGTTTAAATTTTTCAAATTCTTCAGCTTCAGATTCATACAAAACTTTGCCATCGCGAGCAACAAAATGTGCTATTAATTCAGAACAGTGATTAAGTTCTACAATGTCGATTTTGTCAGAATTGATTTTTAATACTTCGCCAATCAACATAGGTAATTCAAACAAACCTGAAATATTATTTTTTATGTAAGCTTCACGCTGTTCTTCATCACACAAAACTGCAAAATCCCAGTCACTTTTTGCGTTTGCATTACCAGTAGCTCTAGAACCAAATAGCACTAACATTTTTAAGTAAGGGATTTTTTCAGGAAGTTGTAAGGCAAGTTCTTGAAGTTCTGTAATTGTTGGAGTGTGGTTTTGCATTTGATAATACTCCTATGTTGTGAATAATCGTCAACATTCATTTGCTCATTCTAAAACTTTATTCAAATCCTTCGAGTAATTTCGCAACTTGTTCAGGAGCCGGAAGCTGATTTTTTAATTCTTGAGGTAGTGTTGAAACTATTTGATATGTTCCTACACCAATTGGTTTATTAGATTCCTTCAGTGCATATTCAACAATCGTTCTCTGCTTAGATTTGCAAAGAATAATTCCAATGGAAGGATTTTCATCAGCTAGCCTTACTTTGTCATCTAAAACAGCTAGATAAAACTGCATTTTACCGACATATTCAGGTAAAAATTTACCTATTTTCAGTTCTATTGCTACCAAACACTTTAAACTGCGGTGATATAATAAGATATCTATAAAATATTCTTCATCATCAATTTCTAAGCGATATTGACTACCGATAAAAGCAAATATTCCACCCATTTCCTGTAAAAATGGTTCAACTCTTGTTAAAATTGCCTCCTCTAGCTGTCGTTCATTATGTTCATCTGCTAGTTCCAAAAATTCAAAAGTATATTCATCTTTAACTGCAAGTTTCAATTGATTGCGAATCTCTACTGAAACAGTCTGGTCAAAATTGGTTTGATTTAGCAGAGTTTTTTCATAAGTCTGATTCTCAATTTGGTGAATCAAAACATTCTTTGTCCAACCAAACTTACGAGTCATTTTGATATAAAATTCCCGTTCTTGGTTATCTTTACACCTTTCTAAAATGACTATATTGTGAGTCCATCCAATTTCTGCCACCATTGGTGGCAGAAATTCTTGAGAGTGATAAGTTAGGTAAAAATCTCGCATTCGCCAAATGTTGCGAGTAGAAAAACCACTAATACCAGGAAACTCTGTCTGTAAATCTTTTGCTAACTGTTCCACTACAGATTTACCCCAACTATCTCCCTGTTGTCGAGTAACAATCATCTGCCTAATATCCCAGTACAGCGCAATGAGTTCTTTATTAACTGCCTTTAGTGCTTCATACTGGGCAGAACGTATGCGTTGTTTTACTTCCACTAGTAGATTTCTGTAATCATCTGGAATTGGTTTACTCATAGTAGTAAATGTTCAACTTATTGATCGCGAACTCACTGACGTGCATATACTAAACAAGCTTGTATATCTTCTCGTTCTAACCAGGGATAAGCTTCTAGTAAGGTTTCGATAGTATCTCCTGCTGCAAGCATCCCTAAAATATGTTCAACTCCTAGACGGCGACCTCGAATAATAGGTTTACCGCCAAATATTTTGGGGTTGACTGTGATTCTTTCCAAAAGTTGTTGTTCGTTCATGATTACCCTACAAAAGAGAGGGAAGGATTAATTAAGGTTTACTGCTTGAGGTTTGCTCTATAGCTAAACTACTCATGCCAGCCGTCTGCTTATGTGCTTCTGGGAGCTGAGGTTGCCTATGCCTGAACTTAACGCCGCAAGTTTTTTATGAACTTCCCTCTTTTTTGAGCAAATTTTGAGTTATTTAAGCAAAACTAAAAAAATTAGATTTACTTTAGACTATTAGTAATCGGTATTTATGTTTTTGTCCGATTCCTGCCCAGTCTGTCTCAATCTTGTAACCCAGTGTACGAGCTTTTTTCACTGCATCTCCAAAACGATAACCAACTTTTACAGCTAGTTCATCACCTAGATGCCATGCACCATCTCGTAGAACTTCAATCAATAGTTCAACCTTTGTTTTTTTGTACCTTTTCATTTGTCTACTGTCTCTGACGACTGTATGATCAGACGCTACCCAAAACGATAACTAGTGTAAAGTCATTAAGTGCAGAGTTATTTAACAAGTTAAATATGTCAGAACTAGATGGCTATTATTACCTCCTCGATTTTTGGTAATCTAATATTTAGACGGAGACCCACTATAGAACAGTGAGGTAATTAATCCCTATTAGGGATTGAAATAAATACGTCTGAACTTACTGGCGTAAGTTTTTTCTCCGTCACATTGACCACAATCCCTATGAGGGATAGAAACCTCATGCAATCCATATCTCATCTCCTTTGCCTTTAAAGGTGTACGCCAGCGTATCTAGCAGTAGTGCAGAGTGACCAAACGCGATCGCATACGGTGTGTTAGCATCATGAACGCTGTACTGGTCGCTAATAGGGTAAATTTGAAAATGCATTGGTAGTCTTAGCCGCATTCGCACTTCTGCAACTGGACGGCGAAGCACATAACATACCAAACCCTGTGTTTTTAAGCGTTTGTTTATCTCCCTAATCCATTGGTTTTCTGGTTGCCAAACTTCTATACCTGTTAAAACTTGGACTTTCCAAGCGTCTGTTATTGGCTGTAAGTCGCCGGGGTAAGTAAATTTCCAGTTCAACCTTTCCTCACGGTAAGAACGCAGCTTGATAAATGCTAGACAGTGAGCAAATCTACCTTTAGCAATAGGTTGTCCGGTGCGTTGTGCGGTTTCTTTCAGTGTCCGTGTAAATCCTGCCTCAGTCCACATTTCAATGTCTAAGTTGCTCAAAATTCCGGGTAAGTCGTAGGTTTTAAACCTATCTACTTCGTTGGCTTCGGTTAAGTCATACAAACCACATTGCAAAGGACTAGAACCGCGAAAACTAGCAGCATCTTCAGCTATAGGATTTCCTGATTTTCCAGAGATTTCTTGCCATTCTTTAGCCCATCCTTTAATCCGTCCCGCCATAGATTTCAAACTGGTATTAAATACTTGCTCGCTGACTGTTTGAAATTTATCTCGGCTTTGGGCATACTGTTGTTGAATAGTGCGATCGCTTAATTGATACCATAACCAAAAAGACTGTACAGCACCCCAACGGCGATAATATCCCTGAAAATCATTAATTTGGCGATATTGCTCTTTAATAGTGTTTTGTAAAAACGGGCGATCGCAAATACAATTAACTGTTAAAGGTGGAGATTCTACCTGAAATAAACGCTCGACTAAAAAGTTAGGTACTAGCGCATAAGCTGTGAAATTTGCAAACTGAATTGTCTGCCCTTCTTTGTCATAGCCATCATGTCTGCCTAATCTACCTAAACGTTGAATAAAGTTACCTGCATCGGATGATTCAAAAATTAGAAAGTTAATTTTAAAATCAACGCCTACATCAATTGTACTTGTACCAATAACTAAGTCAGCAGCAAGACTTTGTTCTTTTACTGCTTTTCCAGAAAGTCCGGTATTTTCTCCTACTTTTAAACCATAAGGCTGTAAAATTTCTTGAAAAAATGGAGTTAGCCGCTTGACGGATGCAATGGAATTGAGAATAATTGCTCCTTTACTACCTGGATATTGCTGAAATTGATTGACAATTAAATCAGCATTTTCTTTTAACCAAGTTTCTGAAGATTTAAAAGCTGGTTCTAAGGGGATAAAATTTAAAGCGATTGGTCGTGCTACTTGCCGCCATCCCTGAGATTTTAATTGCTGTTCTTGTGCTTCAGTATCAGGGAATTGATATTTATTTTGTTCGTGAGGATTGATTTCTCGACAGCGAAAACCTGCTATTTCTAGTTTAGCGATTAAATTTTTATCTGGTGTGGCTGAAAGAAACAAGAATTTTTTACGGCGGTTTGTGCAGCGAATTAATAACATCGTATTAATAATGCTGGCAATCTGGGGAGCAGCAAATACATGAAATTCATCTACAATAAATAAGTCAAAATCTTTATCGATTCTGCCCCATAATTTATCTGGACTATCGCCACGAATAATATAAGCACCGCGATGTAAATAATGGAAAATATCAGGGTTAGTTAATAATGCTTCTCTTTGGCTGGTGAGAGTTGCGATCGCAGCACTTTTCTTTAAGCCTTCATTTTCGGCATATATTTCTAAATCAGCGCCACTGAGTCGCACTACACGGGGTTGATTTACAGGTTGAAATGCTGCAATATATCCTTGAATTTGTATTTCTTGATCGCGCGCTAGTTCATTAGTTGGGTAAAGTCCAATAGCGGAAGATTCACCCTGAAGCACTTCTAAATATGCAGCCAAGCTTTTACCATCGCCTGTCATGGCGGTGTTGAAGATTACATCAATATTTGGATCGCGTAAGGCTTCTAAAGTGGCTGCTTGATGCCAAGATAATGACCAATCTTGGGGTAATTGTACACCTTTGGGCGTGGGGACTGTTTGCGAATAAACAGATTTGAGATTAATTTTGTAACTTTCGGACATAAACTTAAATAGTGTCCGTAACAGGTTGTTAAAAACAATATTGGCACGCAAAATAGAAGTTGGCAAGAGACAATACGGACAAAATATACGGACAAATTTATGAGTAGAAAGGGTCAGTCTATAACTTTATCGATATCAGAACGAGATAAAGCCGAGTTAGAAAACTTAGCGCTGGAATTTGGGATGAAGTGGGGCGATCGCCCAAATATCTCTAAACTAATAGAAGCGATCGCTCGTCATCATTTAATTATTGGTAAAAATTACGACTGGTCAGAATCGCGCCTCCGTGCTGTTCACCGAGCAATGCTTGCATTAGCTGATGTTGGGCAAAATGAGCAAGCGCAACTAATAGCACAATTATTACTTGAGCGTAGCGAACTATCTATACCTCTGCGTAGCGAAATCGAAAACTTTTTAGGAAATTTACCACCAGCTTGGCGTTTAGAAATAGACCGTTACATTTTACGAGAGCAACCCTTTCAACTGAGTTATCAAGATGCGAGACAGCATATCTGGAATTTTACTGTCCGTTACGCCAAAGTTACGCCCCACGAAAAGCGTCAATATCTTGATTGCTGGTGTGAAGAGACTGAGGGTAACTTGGATGTAAAAGACTTACAGCATAATTGGAGTTTACGTTTAGACAGGATTCAAGATGCTGCTGTTTCACCGATTGTTGGTGAGTGGCGACGTTCTGGGTTAGCAGAGATAGAGGTAGAAATGCATCTTTTAGCTGGTTTAGCCTTCGCTTATCAAGCCAAACTCGAAGACAAAATCAATGAATGGCTACCAGATACAGCAAAAGTCAAACGTGTTGTTAGGCGTGTTTCTAATACTTTTTGGTTCATTCGGGAAGTCATGCAATATGCACCAGATTGTGTAATTGTTGCGCCAGAAAATGTGCGATCGCTGATTCAAAATAAAATTAAAACTCTATATCAAAATTATGGTTTAGATGCTTCTTCCTAAGAATTGGATGTATTTATAAAATTGTACTCTCATCAATTTATATTTTTAAATTATGCATTTTAATAGCTAGCAGTAAGCATATGAAATTTCGATTCATATTTGTATATAGCATTACTATTTAATTTATGAAGACCAAAGTACATTTTTACATTAGTACTATCCTGTTACCAGTTTCTGAAATTAAAAAATGATTTCCCAATTCTTGTACGGATTGTTGAATTTAAAATTTTAGCCGATAAAGCGCTAAATAGGCAACAAAAAAGTGTGAAATATACTGTTAAAAACTTACTAGGTTGACTTTAAAAGTAAGTATCGCAGGTTATGATTGTTTTTAGATATTTTGCATTCTTCCTTGTGCTATTAGTAGCATTATTATCATCCCTAAAACAAATGAGTCTTGCGCTAGATGAAGGCAATCTTGAACGCTTTACTTTGTGGACTAGTATAGCTTCTTTCATTGCAGGGTTACCAATTATGTTGTGGTAAATCTACGGAATTAATTGACTGTAGCAATATGGCTATTTATCAAGGTAATAAAAGGCAACAGGCAACAGGCAACAGGCAACAGGCAACAGGCAACAGGCAACAGTAAAACAAAGCCGCCCATGAGGGGCGAGGTTTTTACCCCCACTTTTTTTATAAATAAAATTTAAATTTAAAATTCCTTGGGAAGTATGACCAATACTTAAATATAGATGCGGTTCGGTAACTTTGATAAAGCTCTTAAAATTGCGTCGTACTTAATCGATTACCACTTCAGAATTTAACTTGATACTTTTAGTGTATTAGCATAAATTTTACTTAAGAGATTACATTTTGCTCTACGAATACATAAAGTTTATTTAGAGAATGACAGCATTTTTCAGCCTCCAAAACTCAATTTGGCAACAACTCTAACTATTAGGGTTGGGATTCCAACATCTGAAATTTTGGCTAATGCTGATAGTTTATTATCCAAAACTTAATTAGTTTAGGTGCAGTTACTTTTTTGGCGATCGCAGCTGCTTGGATAAGTGGAGATGTCTTTTGTCTAAAGCAAATACAATCTTTGATGCAAACAGCCAAGACCTTGGGTAGCAAGGACTGGCTGATATATCCAGGGAACTGGGTCAATTAGCACAAGCAATTAACGAAATGGCCGCAGCGCTAGAAGTCCGGGAGAAAGAAAATTATCTTGGAGTATATTAGATAATTTATTTTCTGGAAGTCCCTGAAGGCGTATCATCTTAATAAAAATTTTTAATATGCATTAAATTTTAAAATATAAATATTGTGTGCCTCTATCTGGCTACTTCTGTTTACCAAAACCACCTATAAATCTTTTTGTATAAAGACTGAATTTATATAAGTCTTAATTGAGCAAAAAAGATAATTGCTTATTTTAAATTATTACAATAATTGTCTTTGATTGAGTTAGTTGCTAATTTATATACAAATAAAATTTCAGGATAGGTACAGTACAATCTATCCCGAAATTTTAGTTTTTTAACTTAATTGAGATAAATTATGATATCAAAACTAGCAATAGTTACAGGTGGCACCCGTGGCATTGGTTGGGGAATATCGCAGCATTTGGCAAAAAATGGCTATGATTTGATACTTGGCTTTAATTCCAATGAAGAAGCGGCCTCAACTGCGAAAGCTAAACTGGAATTAAACTATGGCAGCAAAGTTTGCTTGATTAAAGGCGATGTAGCAGAAGAATCTACTATTGAAAAAATATTTCAATATGTAGAAAATGATTTTGGCGGGAAATTGACAGCATTAATTCATAATGCTGGTTTATATGTGGGAACAACCACATCTTCTCAATCTCAAAGAGCGATTTTAGCTACTAATGATTCAACTAGATTATTAGGTACTGGTAAGTGGAATAGTTTTGATAAGTACGACTACTATCAGAATGTCTATCCTAAATGCTTGATTAGATGTGTCGAAAAAGCTATCAATTATATGGAAGACAAAAACGGCTATATAGTAGCAATCTCTTCTCCAGGATGTAACAATACTCAAACGCCAAGATTAGACTATGTCATGCCAGGTCAAGCTAAAGCAGTTGTTGAGTTTTTAGTGAGAAACTATGCTAAAGCACTTGCGCCGAGACAAATCACAGTCAATGTAGTTATTCCTGGTTTTGTGAAAACTGACGCGTGGGAATTTGCCACTGCTGATAGAGGTGGAGTAGATGGCAATGCTATGAAAAATAGAATTGAAAATACACCCATGCAACGTTGGGCTTCTGTGGAGGAAATTGGTGCAGCCGTAGCTTTTTTATGCTCTCCCCAAGCTGCATTTATTACTGGAGTCGCATTACCTGTTGATGGTGGTTTACATCTAAGTTGAGAATTTTTTGGCGATCGCACCGCTTACAATCTGTACAGCCCAGAGGATAAATAATTGTTAAGCGATCGCGGTATAACGGTTCATGAGAGTGGAAAAAACAGAGATAATTTGCACTTATGGGTGCTAAACATATCTACTGCCGTTCAATTAAACCGTTAAGTGAGGATACGGAAGTTTTTATGCGAGTAAATGCTATGGCAATGACTCTAGTGATGTCATTAACTGCGATGCAGAGTGCCTACGCACAAAATACTGATGTCACAGGTGAGCCATTTATGAAAGCCGCTCTGACTGTGATGGCATTCGATTACTTTGCCACGGAATGCAAGCAAGGTAGTGGCTTCACGGCTAACGATGCTGCTAAAGTCGAAGCGTGGGAAACTACCAACGGTGTCGCTCAAATCCGCGCCCGCTTACCTGAACTCGAGCAGCACCCCACCCAAAAGCAACAACTCGATCAAGCTCTGTCTATCATTACCAAACAAATCACCAGTCAAAACGCCAATATCAATCCTTGCTCTGTGGCGCTTTCGGTGTCCCGAATGCCTGAGGCTCAATTTGCCAAAGTATCGCCACAACTGCTCTCGCCAGTAAGTAAACCACCCAAAACACCCAAAAAAGCAGAACAGCCTGCTGCCAAAAAACCAGAGCCTGTTACTTCCTCATCGGACAACGAACTTGTGAAGCAAATTGATAGCTTTGGTTTCAATTCACGTACAGTTATGGGTATTGGTGGCTTCTTAACTACTGATATCTATCCTGTTGTGCTGTTTCGCAACGGTGATGCCCTCACCAACGTCGAAGGGCTGTCCTTTAGCGGTGGGATTGCAGCTCACAAACGCGCCAAACCAGACGAATGGACACGTTGGCGCAGTCAGGGTGGCAAAATAGAACTGGCAAGTAAGGACGGTTGGGAAGCGTTACCTTTCTCGAAGACATATCCGAAATTGCCGAATAACTTTAAGCTCAACGGATTATTTCGCTCACTCTCTGGCACAGGTAACGTTGCGATTGGAGGTAGCCAGTCAGTTGTAGCTTGGCAGCAATATAGCTTTTCGCCCGATGGCCGAGTCATGCGTGGTCAAGGTGCTGGTGCTAGTAATGACTCTTTTGCTACCGGCAGCATAGCACCTAATGAGCGCGGTCGCTATCGCATTGAAGGGCTGATGCTATACATCAATTACGATGATGGCTCAAGCGAGCGTCGCATCTTAATTACCGATCCCAAAGATCCCAAAAGTGTCATCTGGCTTGATGGGGTTAGCTATGTACGCCGCCAAAAGTGACGTATTTAGTTTTTCAATTACACAATAGCGATCAGATTCGTTGGCTGTTGATTGTTAACTGTTGATGTCAACAGCCAATACAAATATTTTTCACCACTCATCCGATTTTAGGCATCTCCTGCCTACCTTATACCAATTCAAATCATGTTGGCGACACATTAATATATTCTAGTGGGCACGGCATTGCCCATTGGTGTCAACTTAAGCTAAAAGCTATATAGGGCAGGCGTTGTACAAAACTTTCGCCCTCATCCCCTAACCCCTTCTCCCCCAGGAGAAGGGGAATTAAATCTCTTGCTCCCCTCTCCCACCGGGAGAGGGGTTGGGGGTGAGGGCAAAAACCTTGCTACAAAGCTGGTTTCGCGTTAAGTTGACACCTATGGGCATTGCCGTGCCCCTACAATCTATCGCATTCTTTTTTCAAATTGGTATTAGCTTCCCTAAACAAGGATATTTTGTAAGTTATAAGTCCTTGAGACGATGCTAAATATCAGCTGAAGCAATTGCAAAGAGAACTCCACAGAATGATTGATCCAAAAGCTGTCATTGCGAGCGAAACGGAGTGTAGTGAAGCAATCCCAATATTTTGCGGTTGCTTCATTTCGCTTCCCTTCTCCTGACGGAGACGCTACGCGAACGGGACGCTACGCGAACGCTACATTCGCAATGACAATTGGGCATTTCTTTTTGTGGAGGTCTCAAATACAAAATATCCCTATTCATATTTCAGCCTTTGGAGACAGGAATATCTGCTACCATATTTCGATAATGGGTATAAATAAGTAGAATTGGCACAGTTTTTTACTTCATCAACCGCAACAATACTGAATGCAGGAAATGTTGTAGTAATGAGGTGATTAAAACTGATAAATTTTTATAATGTGCAAATAGTGTGCAAAATTACGCAAGGCAGCTAATCACAATCCAAAAGATTAGCAGGCTTTGTAGTAGCAAACATCAGGGTGTGTCTACGTACTTATACATTATACCTACGTAGAAATACATGACAGCAGTGACTGAGTACTCACAGGAATTCGCAGCAGGGACAGGCGAAGAAGGATTACTATATCGTATAACCGCTAGGATTAGGCAATCACTGGAACTTAAAGAGATATTAACTACCAGTGTTGCAGAAATTCGTTCCTTTCTGGGCACAGATCGGGTAATGGTGTATAGATTTGATAGCGACGGTAGTGGTGAAGTGGTTGCTGAATCTATACATCAACAGCGTCTACCATCACTGTTAGGTTTGCATTTCCCCGCAGGGGACATTCCCCAAGAAGCGCGTGATATGTTTCTCAGAGCGCGACAACGTTCAATTGTGAATGTAGCCAATGGACGAATTGGGCTATCGCCGCTAGATAGTCCCGATACTGGTAAATCCTTGAGTAGTGAAAATATTTATTATCGAGCAGTAGACTCTTGCCATATTCAATATTTAACAGCAATGGGTGTGCAGTCTTCCCTAGTGGTGCCAATTTTACATCACGATCCCCAAGAGCAAACAGCAAGACCTCGCCTGTGGGGATTGTTGGTATCGCACCACAGTACACCGCGAACAGATGTGAAGCAAGAACTACAAATAGTACAGCAAGCTGCCGATCAAATATCAGTAGCGATCGCTCACAGTACCCTACTCAGTCAAGCGCGTGCTGAACAACAGCGAGAAGCTGTGATTAATAAAATTACCAATCTCTTACATTCTCAATCCAACATTCAATTACAAACTGCGCTAGAAGCAACGATTAATACCTTGGGTGGGGTAGGTGGCAGACTTTATATCGAGTCAACTAAAGAGTCTTACACCATCGGTGAACAACCGTCACTGCCAAATGAATCAGCCGTTATTGTCATGGAAGAACACTCTTTATGGCAAGATTGGATGAATGAGAGCAAAACAGGTAATATTTGGGCAATTACTGATTTATATAAAGAGCCACATTGGGAAGAGTTAGCTCCTGCGTTCCAATCTACTCAAATTAGGGGTATGTTATTAATTCCCCTAAATTACCGTCAAAATTTTCTTGGAGTTTTAAGCGTTTTCCGCAAGGAAGTTGAAATAGAAATTATGTGGGCGGGACACCGCGACACTAATGAGCAGCAAAAGCTACCCCAACTTTCATTTGCAGCTTGGTTAGAGCAAAGAAAAGGACAAGCACCCCAATGGAAGCCAGAAGAAATTACTTTAGCGCAAGCTTTAGCCGATCAATTTGCGATCGCCATTCAACAACAGCAAATGTACCAACAGGTACAAGCTATTAATGAAAATCTAGAAAGTTTAGTAGCAGAACGCACCGCCCAACTGCAAAAATCTTTAGAACTGACTAGGGTAGTTAAGCAAGTTGCCAATCAAATACGTAGTAATTTGGACTACAAACTTACCTTGCAAACTATTGTGCGGGAAGTGCGGAAGCTGCTGAAAACAGACAGGGTATTAATTTACAAGATTCTCGAGAAATTAGAAGGTGAAGTAGTTGTTGAAGATACAGACAATAACTTGCGTTCTATTTTGGGGATGAAAACCCCATTAGAATGCTTCCCTGAAGACTATGCTCGTCTTTACGTCAGGGGAAGAGTTAGAGCAATCAACAATGTAGCTTCCGAAGATTTGAATCCTTGTCATCGAGAATTTTTACAGAGCCTGCAGATTAAAGCAAATCTGATTGTACCAATCACGATGAGTAACCAATTATGGGGGTTAATTATTGCCCATGAATGTTTTGCTCCCAGAAATTGGCAAGATGAAGAAATGGATTTAATGCAACATCTTGCAGATGAAGCAGTACTCGCTATTCAACAAGCACAATTATATGAAAGCAGTCGCACAGCAGAAGCTGCTGCGAAAGCCCAAGCCGAAGAGTTAGTACAAGCCCTACAGCAAATCCAACAAACACAAGCACAACTAATTAAAAGCGAAAAAATGTCTAGCTTAGGGCTATGGGCATTAGGTGTAGCACAAGAAATTAGAAACCCCGTTAATTTCATTTATGCTCAACTTTCTGATCTCAGTGACTACACTCATCAACTGCTAGAACTGATACGTCTTTACCAGTTGTATTACCCTCACCCTACTGGGGAAATTTGTTATCAAACAGAAACAATCAATTTGGATTTTCTGACTAATCACCTACCTAAAATCCTGTTATCAATGAAGCTACAAGCTGAACGTATTAACTCCATGATGTTATCTCTACGCAATTTTTCTTACTCAGATTTGTCATCAATGAAAAGTGTAAATCAGCATGAAAATATGTAAGATTATTTGATTCAGTTAACCCACATCTATTTTGCATTGATCAAATATTTAAAAATATTTTGTAGTGGAAATATTAAGTGGGAAATGATGCAACTTAAATGTGAATTCTTTGATAATATCGTGCAATATCAGCAAGCTGAACGCGCCATAAATTTAACAATTTGAAGTGGTTAGGGATGCACGGGATAAAAATTTTTATTCTCCCTGGTATCCCTATATTATTATTAAATAAGCAATGTCTATAACCCACATTCCGCAAGACCCGAGAATTCATTTTCCGGCTAATAGCTCAAGTCTACTGAAGTAGACTCAAAATTTTGGAAATACAGCAGATTGCAAGTTGGTGAGGTACAATTATCTCTACCTCATTTACCCAAAGCTGTATGTAGAGACACAGCATTGCTATGTCCTCAAAATGTAGTTCAAAATATTCCAAGAAGTCTCTGTTAAGCTAATGCGCGTCTAAATTGCATAACTACTAATCAAGACTGTTGACCGTTGACTGTCAACCGTCAACAGTTAACAGCCCTCACGATTGATTGTGCAACTTAAAAGCAGAATAGCGTACTTTTTTCCGTTCCCTGCTCAAAGGGCATGGTAATCTCAATTACAGGACTCAACAAGTTAACATGACCGCAGCCAGCTATCCACCTCCTGTAGATCGCCTTTTGAGCTATGGTGATTGTCGCAACTACAAAGAATGGCCAAATTATGTAGCAGAACTTGGTCTTAAACCTGAGCATATACCCGATTTAATTCGGATGCTCACTGATCAAGAACTCATATGGGCTGATTCTGATAGTGATGAGGTTTGGTCTACAATTCATGCTTGGCGATCGCTAGGACAATTAAAAGCAGAAGATGCGATCGCACCACTGTTAACTCTGTTTGAAGAACTAGAAGATCTTGACTGGGTTAGCACTGAAATGCCACGAGTATTTCAAATGATTGGCCCGGTGTCAATTCCCGCACTGAGTGCTTATCTGGCTGACGATCAATATCATATCTATGCTCGCACTACAGCAGCAGATTGTATTAGTCAAATCGGCCAGCACTACCCAGAAGCAAGAACTGAGTGTGTTAACGTTATTACCCAACAACTAGCGCTATTTGCTAGCAATCATGCGGAATTTAATGCCTTTCTCGTTTCTAACTTAATTAGTTTAGAGGCTGTCGAGTCTGCGGATGTAATTGAGCAAGCTTTTGCGGCTAATTGTGTAGTTCCTTTTATTGCGGGTGACTGGGGTGAAGTACAAGTTGCAATGGGGCTGAAAACCCGTGCAGAAATCCCAGAACGCAGGTTCACTCCGCGAGAGGTGATGGATTATTTTGCTTCTGTTGATGGATCTGTGGATGATTCTAAAAATTCCCGTGGTTTTGCACCAGTAGCTAAACCTGCAAAGAAGAAGTCAGGTAAAACTTCTCGCAAGAAAAAGAAATAATTCATAATACTTTTACCATTTGTGCTGCAATTTGTAGAACACACAAGTGATTAGTAATTGAGACGTATAGCTCACAAAATATTTATGTTTAAAAACTTTTTTGGAGTTATATCTATTATCTAAATAAGTACAAATTTTATGTAGTAGCGTGGCAAGGCTAAAATAGTGCATTAGATTGGAAAAATTAACCGCAGATGAACGCAGATAAACGCGGATAAAATTGATTTTTAATGCAACATTTAAGGCTTGCCACGCCACTACTGGCGTGTCTAGACTAAAGTAGTGCATTAGATGGGAAAAAATTAACCGCAGATAAACGCTGATAAAATTAATCTCTAGAGCAACATTTAAGCCTAGACACGCTAATACATAAATTTCAAAAATCAAATAAGAGTCCTTTGATTAATAAATCAATTGTCTCGCATCAACCGCTAACGAGTATATTTCAAACTTTCTACTTTGCCTAAAAACTTATCTGTGAAAATGCTCATAACGGTGCGCTTGCGAATATTCACATTTGCACTCAAAGACATACCAGATTGTAAAGGTACTTCTGTACCATTGATATTGATAGATTGTTTATCTAAACGAATTTCCGCCGCAAAACGATAGTAAGGATGGGTTTGATCGGGTGGTAATGCATCGGAACCTACGCGCACTAATTGCCCTTTAATGTCACTGAATTCGGTGTATGGAAAGGAATCAATTCTGACATCAACAGGCATTCCAGGTTTGATAAAACCAATATCGTTGTTAGTAATAAAAACTTGCGCTACCAGGTTTTCTGGCGGCACAATTTTGAGAATCGATTCACTGCTGTTATAAACATAGCCAGAACTACGCGGCTTGAGGTCAAACACAATACCATCATTGGCAGCTCGCAGTTCTTGGTATTTCATATTTACCTCGAGTTCCCGAATTTCGCTGTTAAGTTCTTGGATTTTTTTGTTGTTTTCAACAATGACTTTGGTAAGTTGACTATCAATATCAGCGATGCGCTTTTCGTTATCGGCTATTTTGCTGAGTAAATCTTCTTGGGAAAGAGCGATCGCATTTTCTAGTTTCCTTTGTCCTTGGGCGATCGCTAATTTTAGCCGTTCTACTTCCTGTTCGAGGCGGTTGACTTCTGCACGGCTAGCTTCTGCGGCTT
Source organism: Tolypothrix sp. PCC 7601 (assembly GCF_025677855.1). Lineage (NCBI taxonomy): Bacteria > Bacillati > Cyanobacteriota > Cyanophyceae > Nostocales > Tolypothrichaceae > Tolypothrix > Tolypothrix sp. PCC 7601. The sequence continues at coordinate 7,681,580 of NZ_CP064879.1, read as the reverse complement.
GTTGTTTTTCTAGGTAAGGTAAACGAGCAAATGCGCCTTTATCTACGAGGCTTTCTAAATTGTTAGCAATTTCTAGATTTGTGGACAGAGTACTTCTAGCGTTAATTAGTTGCACTTGCGCTTGATTTAACTGCCGAGTTAACTGTTCTCTATCCAAGCGCACCGAGTCAATGCGGGTTTCTTTTTCTAATTGTCTAGTTAGTAGGCGCTGTCTCATCTGTGGGTTTAAGTCCCGTACTCCTAAACCTTGGTTTAATTCTGCACGGAAAAGTTGATTTTCTTTGACTAACGCGGCACGGTTTTCGGTGAGTGCTGCTAATTCTGGAACTTCCTGCAAATCTTGCCAACTAGCATTAGCCGTGAGCGATCGCATTTGCGTCTGATAATATTTATTTTCTGCCAACAAACTGGCTCGGACTGCTTGCAGAGAAGCTAATTTCGCCTTACTAGCGGTGCGATCAAAACTTACTAATAGGTCACCTTTTTTGACTCTTTGCCCTTCTTGGACGTGAATCTGATCAATTACACCGCCTACTGGTGCTTGAATTTCTTTGACAAATCCTTTGGGTTCGAGTTTACCTTGCACTGGTACAGATTCGTCAATTTTGGCAGTAGCAGACCAAACCACGGCAAAACTTGTAACTCCAACTATGCTCCAGACTATCGCATGAGACCAAGCACGAGATTGTTTTAAAATGACAGGCTGATCGAATTCCTTTTTCTTTTCCTGCCAAGGAACATCCGAACTAAAAATACCTGTATCACCTTGTAAAAGCAGCTGCCATTGACGTTGAGCATCGGGAAAACGTTTCCAGATAATTAATATGCTGCCAACAATGAGCATGAAGAAAAAACCACCCATCGGTAACAGCAAATCTATTTGTAGAGGCCGAACTTCTGCAATTTGATTGAGATGATTGTATTTATTTGTGGGATTAACGAATTTTTCTGTTTGCGTTTGCGCTACGGAAGTTTGTTGATTATTCTCTTGAATTGGAGGTGAAAACGCTACCTCCATGCTTTCTGGTTGGCTAACGCAAGCACTCGTATTAGATGGTGGGGGAGTGGTTTCTTCAGCACGAATTTCTTGGCAATGATTAGCAGGTGTTTGCGAAACATTTGAACATTGTGTGCAAGCTAACAGCAAAGATAAATCTGGCATAGTTCTGCTTGGTTGTTTTCTTGGTCAAGGCTTTAAGGGTTAAGATTCGAGGGGACAGAATCAAAAGTCAAGGCTCAAAAGTGGTTGTTTATGTCACCTTTACTGCTGCATCTGTTGAATTCTCAGTCCCATTCTTCAATACCCTCTATAATTGCGATTCTTGTTGTTGAAATAGACAGTAATAACGTCCTTTCATAGCCATGAGTTCGGTATGTGTTCCTTGCTCTGCAATTACACCCTGATCCATGATGATGATTGTGTCGGCATTTTTGACGGTGTTCAGACGGTGAGTAATAAATAAAACGGTACGGTCTTGAAAGAACTCCATCAAATTACGACATACTTGTTGCTCAGATTCGTAATCTAAAGCACTAGTAGCTTCATCGAGAATTAATAATCTCGGATTTTGTAACACAGTGCGAGCGATCGCAATTCGTTGGCGTTGTCCCCCAGAAAGGGCGGAACCTCTTTCGCCAACTTGTGTGTTGTAGCCGTTAGGTAGTGCCATGATAAAATCGTGGGCGGCTGCGGCTTTGGCAGCAGCAATGATTTCTTCGGTAGTTGCGTCTGGTCGAATGAGTGCGATATTTTCTTGGATTGTTCCTTCAAATAATAAAGTATCTTGTAGCACTATCCCAATTTGACGACGCAAAGAATTTAACTCTACTTTCCTTATATCATAGCCATCGATTTGAATTTGCCCTGCTACTGGTTCGTAGAGACGGGGTAATAATTTTGTCAAAGTACTTTTACCAGAGCCACTTTGACCAACTATACCAACGAAGGTTCCAGGGGCAATTTCCAAATTAATATTGATTAGTTTTAAGCTATCTTCTGGGTTAAAACCAAAGGAAACTCCTATGTATTTAATAGCACCTGCAATATCTGGGAGTTGAATATTGTTGCGATCGCTGGCATTAACTTCTGGCGCTGTATCTAAAATATCACCGAGGCGTTCTATGGATAATGCGACTTCTTGGAAGCTTTGTGAGAGTTGAATTAAACGCAGCAGTGGACTGGTAACATAACCAGCAATAATTCGGAAGGCAATTAACTGTCCTAAACTCAGTTGATTGGAAATCACTAAATGCGCGCCTACCCACAAGAGGACAAAGCTAGAAAATTGATTTAAAAATCCACTAATAGAATTGGCGGTACTAGAAGTAAGGACATTCTTAAACCCAGCGCTAATATAACGCGTATAGCGATCGCGCCATTGCCAACGAGATTTTAATTCAATATTTTGGGCTTTGACTGTTTGAATGCCGGTGAGAATCTCCACTAAATAGGATTGCGTGTCAGCGTAGCGTTCGGCTTTTTTGCGTAATTGTTGCTGCACAATCGGCACCACAAAAGTTGTGAGGATGGCAAACAATGGTACAGTTGCCAAAGCTACGAGGGTTAAAACCCAACTATAAAACAACATGATGCCGATATAAATCACGGAAAATACGGCATCTAAAACTACAGTTAATGCTGTCCCTGTGAGAAATTGCCTAATATTTTCTAGTTCATTAATTCTCCCGGCTAATTCTCCGACGCGGCGACGCTCAAAATAATTCAGGGGTAATCTTAACAGATGCTCAATTACTTCTGAACCCAAACGAATATCGATGCGGTTAGTAGTATCGGCAAATAAATAAATCCGCAAACTCGTTAACGCCGCTTCAAATACGCCAATTACTAACAAGAAAATCCCTAAAATATCCAGAGTATCGAGGCTTTTTTGAATTAATACAGTGTCGATAATGATTTGGGTAATAATTGGGTTAGCCAAACCAAATATTTGTACAAAAAAAGAAGCCACCAAGACTTCCATCAACACCAAACGGAATTTATAGATGGAAGGTAGGAACCACCTTAAACTAAATTTTTCTGGGCGATCGCCATCTGCCTGTTCTACTGTTAATACTGGCCCGGATTGTCCCCAAATATTGGCAAACTCTGCGGGTGTATATCTGGCTATCCCGCTTTCTGGTGCGGCTACGATGATTTCCCGTTCGGTAATTTTGTACAGCAAAGCCAGATTTTCTTGGAAGTAAATCAGCGCTGGCGCATTTAAGCGATTAATTACATGAGATGGAACGTTAACTAATTGGGCTTGCAAACCCATCATTTCCACCACTGCGCCAGCTACTGGGAGAGTAATTTGCTTGTGGGTTTTGAGTTGGTTCGTTAGAACTTTGCGGATTAAATCACGGCGGAAAGAACCCCCCAATATCTGATTCAACATCTGGAAACAAGCCAAAGGCGCGTCAATAGGCCCTTTTCCCGATACCAAGATAGTTTGCGCTGGCGCAAGATTTTCGCTGTATGGATCTGGTGGATATTCTGGTGCTGGCGCAATTTTTAACTCGGAAGTCTCTTCCTGAGGCGCATCCCAGGGAATACCCAATATGCGAACCTCTGTAGTACTTTGCCAATGTCTACCCTCGCGTGGCAATAAGCGAAAGCCGACACTCATATGATCAATAATGCCAGCGCTGAGTATCCACAAGTGGTCTTTATCAAATTGCAGAGAATTGATTTTTCCTGGTAGTAAATTCACCACCAACGTATCTTGCCAAAGTTGGCGCGCTAAATCTTTGGCATTAAAGCTGGTATCTGGATGACGCTGGAGTTCCTGATTTACCAGTTCAAAAACTTCAATAATGTGGGAATGCGATCGCACTGCTTGGGCAAACTCTGGTTCTTGTTCCATTAATTGCATGAATTCCAGAGAATCCAGCGTCACAGCGATCAGTTCGGACGAGGCCATAACAGCCTCGCAACTTATGCCTCGTACCAATCCCAACCAACCCAGAAACTCTCCTCTTTCAACCACCGTCAAACTACTGGGAGAGTTAGTTTGTAAATCGTGACCTAATACCCGCGCTTGTCCTTGATAAATTATCATCACTTGCGCTGGCATTCTTTCCCTAACTAACATCCACTGTCCGGTACGATATTGCAACAGTTGGCATTTAGCTGCAACGCTTTCTAAAGTTGTTGATGAAAGTTGAGTAAATGGCGGAGTTACAGCGAGAAATTCAACTATTTCATTTTCAGTAATACCTGGCTTCATCCCATCTGATACTCCACGCAATGGTTGACAGCTTGTCTAAAAATTTTGCATCAAAATCCAAAATCTAAAATCCAAAATCTAAAATCCAAAATCCAAAATCTAAAATCTAAAATTCTCTAATTCGGTTTTGATTTGTGTTTGTATCCAAGCTTCAAAGAGTTCATCTAGTAAATGCTGCTGCATCGCTTCATCTAACTGTGCAGGCAGAAATTGTTCTAAGCGAATAATTACATACCAATCAGCGATTAACTGAGGCTTCCAAAGTTGACCAGGTTGACTGGCAAAAAGAATCTTTTGAATTACGGGATGCGGTTGAGATAAAGGAACTGGCCCAACCACCCCTCCTGTTTGGGCTTCAGAACCTTGGGAATACTGTTGAGCAATAGTTGCAAAAGAATTCTCTTCTTCCGCAATGCGAAAATATAGCTCTTGGGCTAAACCCTCATCTTGGGTGCGAATCATGGAATAGACAACTTGGTCTAAATCTGATTTACGTTGCAGAAAATAAGACTCAAGTTTGTTTCCCCACATCTGCAATTGAAATTTGCGGATTAATATGGGACGAATTGCTACCTCATACATGATTGCTTCCGTTAGCTGATTTTTTTGCAACCATGCGGCTTGTTCCTCCAAAGAGGTGAGTTGGTAGCGTTGACGGAAATGTGCGATCGCCGAGAGTGTTTCTGCTTCTGTGCAGTTAAAGGGTGCGATCGCTTCGTCAATCAGTTTGGCACGTAGTACCTGCGGTAATAGTTGGTAACGATTCAGCAAAGACAGCAATTTTTCTGCCTGAAGAATTTCGTTCCCCGCTTGTAATGTTGGTGTTGTCATAATTTCTGACTAGCACTTTGGCATTCTAAGGTTTGGGCAGAAAACTGTACATCCCTACGCTGTTAGCGTATCTAAAACTACTAAGAGTCCTTAAACCCATCTCTTGTTCTGTTCAGGAATTTTTCATTACATCCGGATTTTTTTCAAGAAGCCTTTGTAAATTTTTTTAGTCTGAATTTATGATGGCTTCTTGAAAGCTTTAAATTATATACGCTTTTTAGAGTAATTTATTACAGCTTTACTGGGCTATACTGATTTTTTATAAAAATTTTAGTTAATTTAGCTACTAAGTATTTAATAAAAATCTCTCTGTATAGCTCATCAATAAACGCGCTAATGCTTGCAAAAATAAAATTTTGTATAAAAACTAGAAACAAAACAAATGTATAAATTATTTTTTTACTACCATGTGACGGTTTATCGACCGTCACAAAGCCAGTGTCAAAAAAGCTACGGTATCTTTTATCCTGAGGTGAAGTGACTGATGTATTACTACTTACATCTTTTCCTCTACCAACTACGGTGTCTGAATCCATCTGCCAGAACTCATACCAATTCTCTAAAATTCGGCAACACATACACCCAAACTTTCAAATCCAGAATCGGCCGAATTTTCACAAATTACCAATTGGTATCAGGCATATTTACAACACCCCTAACAGAGGAAGTCGCTGGAGAGGAAAGCCTCTCTAACAATTAGCTTAAATCTACCCAATACAAGACTTTGCAGTTTTACGCAAGCTTGTGACAGTTTTGCTTTTACACCCCTTCCAATACTTGTTGGTTAAGGGGAAAAAGGAGAATGGTTCAAGGGAAAGAAACAACCTTTCACCCTTAACCTTTAACCTTTTCCCCAACACCAATTTTGAGTTCAAAACGCTTAATTGAGTAGTATTGACACCTCTTCAGGTTTGCTTCTACCAAAAATTGCAGGCAAACTCATCTCCTGCTGAATTCATGTGAACAAATCTTTATGAGGATAGATTCATGGCAACAACAACTAGCCCAACATTTGAACAAAGAGTTTTAGAACTGACCAATGTAGAACGCATCAAGAGTGGTTTGAAACCTCTGCAAGGCAATGCAGAACTTAACTATGCTGCCGATCAATATGCAGAATCGATGGCAAAGAACAATTTCTTTAGTCATACCGGGCTAGATGGTTCGCAAGCCTGGGATAGAGCCAAAAAAGTTGGCTTTGAAGCCCAAACAATGGGAGAGAATATAGCCAAAGGACAAAGAACACCAGAAGAAGTTGTAGCAGCTTGGATGAAAAGTCCGGGACACCGAGCAAATATTCTTAATCCCAGCTTTACTCAACTCGGTGTTGGTTTTCAAGACAACTATTGGGTGCAAAACTTTGGTAGCAATGATCGAAACCCTGCAAGTTATATTCCAGGTTCAGGTTCTCAAGCAAATCCTACACCAACACCCACTCCCACACCAACCCCAACACCTACCATCGGTAAAGAAATCAAGGGTGGAGACAGTAACGATGTCTTAAATGGTACTGCAGCTAATGATGTGATTTGGGGTGGTAAAGGTAACGATACCCTAAATGGCGGTAACGGTAGCGATCGCTTAATTGGTGGAATCGGCAGAGATAAATTAACTGGTGGTACTGGTGGCGATACCTTTGTTTATCAAAGTCTGCAAGACAGAGGAGACACCATTACTGATTTTTCTGTTAGCGAAGATAAAATAGACCTGCGCCAAATTTTCAGCGGTCAAGCTTACAACAGCAGCAATAAATTCAGTGATTTCATCAAATTCCAACAATATGGATCTAATACTATTGTTGGCATTGACGTAGATGGAAACACAAAACCTGGCGGGTTTCAGGGCTTTGTTCTCTTAGAAAAAGTCAACGCCTCTAATTTAACCGCTAAGAACTTTATCGTCTAATTCTTCAAGTTCCTCCGCTCCACTTTGCAGAACAGGGCGCAATTATTGCGCCCTTACTTAATTTGCCAAGAGTCAAGAGTCAACGGTCAAAGGTTAAAAGTTATTTCTTCCTTTCACCCATTCCCCCTTCCCCATTCCCCATTCCCCCTTCCCCATTCCCCATTCCCCCTTCCCCATTCCCCATTCCCCCTTCCCCATTCCCCATTCCCCATTCCTCACTTAGCACCACTATTCAACCTATTCCAACCATTCACCACCAGCACCAAGTTTTGTGGTAATTTATTTTGTGAAATATCGCTATATCTCACTGTTCCCTCTCGGCTAGTCAGGGTAAAGGTAATATAATCAGCCGCACCTTGAGCTACTGGATAACTCAAATTTTTAAATTCACTAAATTTTGCGCTTTCTAATAATCTGAGAAATTGTTTTACCTGTTGGGTAGAAACGCGGCGAACGCTACGTTCCGAATCATTAGCATCACCAATTCTGACTCGAATCAAGCTACCGTCATTGAGTAGAACAGTTTCATAAGTTCTCCCAGTAAAGCCACCGCTAGAAATTTGCCGAAATACAACATTCTGATCTAAAGGTGGTGGTAACTCACTTGCAGGAATTGGAACTGCGCCGCCTGTATTGTTATTAGAAATAGGACTATTCCGCAGCCGATTCCAAGCTTTGATTACATTCCGTAAATTTTTTGGTAATTGGTCTTGAGAAATATTGTTGTACTTGACGGTTCCTTCTTGGCTGCTGAGAGTGTAAGTAATGTAATCAGCTGCACCAATAGGCGCTGGATAACTTAAATTTTTGAATTCACTAAATTTTGCAGTTGTTAGTAATTGTTGGAACTGTTGTACTCTGACAAGAGAAACGCGGCGTACTTTCCGTTCCGAATCGTTAGCATCGCCAACTCTCACTTGAATCAAGCTACCATCATTGAGTAAAACAGTTTCATAAGTTCTCCCAGCAATACCACCACTAGAAATTTGTCGAAATACAACATTTTGCTCTAAACGTGGCGGTAATTCATTATCAGGAATAGTTACTGGTTGAAGGATACCAGTATTACCATTTCCTCCAGCAATTTGGCTGGCTTTTTCATTAAATCTAACTACGGAACCTACTTGATTAGTGTGATAAACCCATTTTCTTTGGTTATTAGATACGACAACTCGCCAACCTGGAACTAAAGCTTGAGTACAGATTTCATCAGGTTGAGGTAGTTCTAAGCAACCATTACGCCAAGTCCGTTGGCTCGATTCCACAACTTCTAGTTTTTGGCTTGAAACTACACCCCTCCGGGATAAATCTTGTAGCACCGCATTCACTACTGAACGTGGTAAGCTGTTTGGTCTAGCATTGCCTTTAATAGCTTCCTTTGTGGTTGCTGCTGACAAATTAACAGCCGCCGCACTACTAGTTTTAATGAATGTTAACCCGCTACCTACAGATAAAATTCCTGTTAAAACTAAGGCAGTGAAAATCCGTGCTTGATTTGCGGTACGAGACGCACCCAAAATATTTTTCATACTAAAGTAATAATTAGTTATTAGTAGAATAATTTTTAGCGAGCAGTCTCATTAAAATTCATGAGACTGATCACTAGTCTGCAACTATAGGATTCCTAGTTGATTTTTGCAATCCCTTTAGTCTGGACATTGGCACTGTATCTAGATTTTTGTGGGTATTACTCACCCTAAACTATTTGAAATTAAACAAGCGTCTATCTTCTGAAGCAGATGTGAAGATAGACGCTGATAAGTTTATTATTTGTTCCTGAATTTTTACAGCAAGATTTTTACCAGGTCAACCCAACCCAAATTTATGTAGTTCAGCTGAGCGGCCTTAGCAATATCATACACTCAGCTTTACTAGATATGAAATTTAAAATTATCAAGAGCATTAAGCACTGAATAGTTGCTGATTGTCTGGCGTATTCAATTGAATATGAACAGTTGCCCAGTCGTGGAGATTATTGATATAGACTGAGATGGAAATTGACATTGCGGGGAAAAAATGCATTAAGCACTGAGAGCAGTTTGCTCGACAAGTTGGCTGTTAGGCATATCAAATCTAATGGTACTAGCTGCCCAATCTTTTAAATCAGGTGCTAGCCATACTAGTTTCCGGAGGATTTCATCATTTACCCATAAAACTAAGGGGCAATGAAATTGTTTGCGGAACTCATCTCGCATGAGATTTGTACTCACGATGAGTTCATTAATATCTACTACAGATTCTAAACCGCGTACCATTAAAACATCAGGTTGGGCAACACCCAGTGTAGTTGAAATAGTGGTATACAGTGTCTCTGCCCCAGGCGGGAGGATGATCTCTTGGATCTGCACTGAGGAGAATTCTGTTAATAGATTTAGTACTTGTTGTTGTCTATTAGCTGAATTACAAGATGCCAAAATTAATGAAAAAGCACCAGCAGAAACCATCATGGCTCTTGCAAGCCTTTTGGTGGCCGCAATGGTATTTCCCATACCATCTTGTGAATTACTGAAGCTACCCATTAGTAAACCCTGCCTTTGGTCTTTAAAAGTATTAAAAGTACCTTAGCCATTTCAGTTTAAATTGTTGATCAACTTAAGAGCCAAGGTATTTCTGGGTAAAAATTGATAACAATTTATTTGATGACCTATAGTAATCCTACGCAAGATTATCAATTAGAGTATGCAGTGCATGACCCCACATTTACGAAAAAATAATGCGGTCATAGGTATTATAAGTAACAACAAGTAGTAGTGCCGAATATAGAAAAGTGTGGTGTATAAACGCTGGAAAGTCTGTGCCGCAAGGGATTAGGGGCATGAGGGGGCTGAGGAGATTGAGGTACAGAATAGAGCAGGGAACTAAAAGGAAACCAGTAATACAAAAGAACTAGTAACAAATAACAAAATAACAAATAACAAATAATAAATAACAAAAGAGCAACATCTATCCAGGTATTCTAGTCATGGTTTATGTTATGAGTTGCCTGTAACAAATGTTCAAAAAACTGGGAAAGTGGGTAGTGAATATTGGTAAATGGAATATTTGGCATCAGAGAAAACAGGCATTATTTGCCATGATAGTTACCCTCAGCATGGTAGCTACAATGATGCTGTCGTTCCCCTTAAATGCTCAAAATCCGCCAGTGCGATCGCTCGCTACGGAATTAAGAGGTGTATGGTTAACCAATATTGACAGTGATGTGCTATTTGAGCGCGATCGCCTAAAAAAATCTTTACAACGGTTGAGCGAATTAAATTTTAATACCGTATACCCAACAGTTTGGAATTGGGGGTATACATTATATCCCAGTAAAGTCGCCGCCAAAGCAACTGGGCGATCGCTCGACCCCACACCAGGCTTACAAGGGCGAGATATGCTCAAAGAAGTTGTAGAAGAAGGGCATAAACAAGGTTTAACAGTTATTCCCTGGTTTGAATTTGGCTTTATGGCTCCTGCTGATTCTCAATTAGCCAAACTTCATCCCCAATGGCTCACGAATCGCAGTAACGGTACGCGCATTGTCAAAGAAGGGACTCATGACCGAGTTTGGCTGAGTCCTTTTCGACCAGACGTACAGCAATTTATGCAAGATTTAATAGTTGAAATCGTTAAAAATTACAATATCGACGGCATTCAATTTGATGACCACTTTGGTTTGCCCTCAGAATTAGGCTACGATCCTTACACAGTAGCGCTCTATAGAAAAGAACATGGCGGACGTGCGCCTTCTAAGGACTTTAAAGATCCAGAGTGGGTGGCTTGGAGAGCGAATAAAATTACCGACTATATGAAACGGGTATTTACAGCCATAAAAGCAGCTAAAAAAGACTGTATAGTATCCGTCGCGCCTAATCCCCAACGTTTTTCTTATGATTTCTTTTTAGCAGACTGGCAGAAATGGGAACGCCTGGGATTGGTAGAAGATTTAGTCTTACAAATCTACCGTGACGACTTGAGTGTTTTTATTAGCGAATTAGAATACCCCGAAGTCAAAGCCGCACGCAGCCATATTCCCGTGAGTATTGGCATTTTATCTGGGCTAAAAGGCAGATCTATACCCATGCAACAGATTCAAACCCAAGTACAAAAAGTACGCGATCGCAATTTTGCCGGGGTATCATTCTTTTTCTATGAAACTCTTTGGAACATGAGTAAAGAAAAACCTTTAGACCGCCAAACCAGCTTCGGACAAATTTTCCCAACACGCACAGGATACCCGAATCTGTTAACAGGCTGGAAACCTTAGAGTTAATTTTCCTAACATTAAGCTCATCCCATACCCTTATAAGGGTATGGGATTTTATGTTGACTGTTGACGGTTAACAGTCATCAGTCAACAGTTAACGGTTAACTAGCTTGCTGTCCAAACCGTCTTTGTAATTCCGCTTCTGCTTCCTCAATTGTCATTGGCACATGATTTGAAGATTGGGCACGCCTCCTGTCGATGTAAACATGAAATGCTTCATCATCGTTGCGATGTTCCAAAATATAAACCCTTAACTGCTCTAGAGGCATTTGTTGAAAGTTAGGTTCTGTCATAACCAAAGAATTTCTCCGGTTGGTGTTACCTCAGCTTCTATGGAATTATCTGCCAAGATATATACATTTCTGGTACGTTCGTCCAATCTCACCAGGTCTATTCTTTTATAAACCCTAGTAAGTTGAGCGCACACCCGAATTGCGGATATTGCTTGTTTGGGTGTAGGCTCCATACACTTCCTTGATTATCTGTAGATTAACACCTCTTTACCTGAGTTTAGTGCCATTCGACTCAGTGTACTATCCTATGCCTAAACGCCCAGCCAAAGCGGGGGTTAAGGGCAAGAGGGTGCTAATCATCAAAAAGAGTGCTAAAAGACCTAAACCGGCTCTGGCATCATCAGGTTCGCTAATTTCATTCAGGCTGGGGCGTTCTAAATCCCGTTGTAAGAACAGAATTAAAATTGCCCAGTACATCGCTAAAGGATTAGCCAAGGATACTATACCCAGCAAAATTAAGGTTGCCAAGCTAGCTCTACCTGCGGTTTTGCGTCCATAAATTGCTTGCACTATGCGTCCGCCATCTAATTGTCCGGCTGGCATTAAGTTTAAAGCGGTGATCACTAACCCCAGCCAACCAATCACTACCAAAGGATGCACATCTACCAAAGGTGACTGTAAAGCCGAACCGAGGACAACTCGCGCCAAGCTACCTACTAAAATTGAGCCTTGGAAAAACTGATTTGGCACTTGGAATAAACTGCCTTGGTGAGATAGCAATAAACCAGCAATCAGCATTAACAAAGAAACAATTCCGCCAGCCGCAGGCCCTGCTAAGGAAATATCAAATAGTACCGTGCGGTTGGGTAATAAGGACTCAAACCGCGTAATCGCTCCAAAAGAGCCAATTTGCACAGCCGGGAGAAAGAAAGGCCAGCTAAGACGCACATTGTAACGTTGCGCCATTACCCAGTGACCAATTTCATGGGCTACCAAAATTGTTAATAGACCGATACCGATAGGTAAGGTTTCTGGTAGGCGTTGTAGTTGTCCAAATAAGTCAAAATTCAGCAGTATTCCCGCCGCTTCTAAACTAGTAGCAACTGTAGCCAGGAATAAGATGACAGCAAAAGACTTTTGCGCCAACGTCGTGGGACGCGGATCATTACGGCTAGGCAAAACGATCACCACAGGCCTGCCATCGGTATTCTCTACCAAAAATAAACGATAGCGATCGCCTATTCTTTCTTGCAAACTTTTACTCAGGCGATTGTGAACTTCCTGCGCTTCTCCCCGCAAATTACCTTTAAAAATTGCTCCTTCCTGGTAGGCGATGGTTTCTGTGGCAAAAAATGTGTCAATCCCAAAAATGCCCTTAATGGCGTTTAAATCATCTTCGGGAATTGTGAGTAGTTCAACTTTCAGTTCCGCAACACCTGCGGGAGGCTGGGAATTTTCTGTGGTATTGACTTCCGATGAAGCCTCAGCCGCCAGCCTTTGATTTGCCTTTTGTTTGAGTAGAGCATCTTGTCCAGCTGCGCGCAACTGCTTCCCTAAATAGATATACAATCCAGCAGAAGCCACCACCAAGAACAATATACCCACTATGTTGATGTATATTCCTGCTGCAAACAAACCAAAAAACAACAGCCACGGAGCCATCAACACCACCGACTGTAACCAGGCAAAGATTCCCAGTTTACCAAAAGGTCTGGCGCGATAAAAGCCCCAACCTAAGATGGCGAAAGCTACCAGCACAATTGTCGCAACGATAGAAGTTTCCGATAAAGTAAACATCTCCAAACCTTTGCTTTTGAGACCGAGCTGAGTAACAGTCCGGTATTGCAGATACATTAATTAATCTATAACGCCGCCTGTTCCCGGAGTAAGGGATAAATGCAGTTTCTTTCTTTTTCCCTACTCCCAGTTCCCCTGCTACTTCCGAAACCCCCTGATAATAAAATCAGGTGTTATCTCTCTATGCTATGTATTTAACTTGGTTGGACAACAATAGTTGGCTGATTGAAATCGCAGGTAAAAGCATCCTACTTGACCCCTGGCTAGTTGGTTCCTTAACTTTCGGTAATGTAGATTGGTTTTTTAAAGGCTCTCTATCTCAACAACGCCCAATACCAGAAAATATTGACCTGATTCTACTTTCTCAGGGTTTGCCAGATCATGCTCATCCGCCTACACTCCAGCAGCTTGACCGCAAAATTCCCGTTGTGGCTTCGCCTAGTGCAGCTAAAGTAGTGCAGGGTTTGGGTTACAGCTTTGTAACGGTCTTAACTCACGGTGAAGCCTTTACATTAAATCATCAAGTAGAAATTAAAGCTGTTCCTGGCTCGGTTGTGGGGCCGAATGCAGTCGAAAATGGTTATCTCCTCAAGGAGTTGGAAAGTGGTTTTACCCTGTATTATGAGCCACATGGTACTCATTCCCCCCAATTAAAACAGGCTGCACCAGTAGATGTGATCATTACGCCGATTGTTGACTTAACACTACCTTTAGTGGGGCCCATTATCAAAGGGACAAACGGTGCTTTAGAAGTAGCCAAGTGGTTACAACCGCAGGTAATGCTACCTACAGCCGCAGGCAAAAATGTCATCTTTGAAGGCTTGATACCTAAATTTCTTCAAGCTGTCGGCAGTGTGGCAGAATTTCGTTCGTTACTCACCAAGAACAATCTCACCACACAAGTAATTGAAGCATTACCAGGCGATCGCATTCAATTGCAATTACACAAACGCACTGTAGCTATTTAACTTTTTTGCCAAATCCACTGGGAAGTTTTGCGGCTTTCACAGTGGTTTTATTCGCCACATCCTTAATCATTTGAATATGCTTCGGGAGTAAATCAGCCAAATCGTAACGTTCGAGTACGTTTTTGCGGGCATTTGCTCGAATTTGCGCCATTTTATTTGGATGATCTAATACTTCATCAATGCGGTCAGCTATTTTTTGTGGTGAGAAGAAATCAACTAGCAAACCGTTTTTCCCATCTTTGATAATTTCCGTCACAGGCCCGGTATCAGAACCTAAAACTAAGCATCCTGTGGACATCGCCTCAATCATTGACCAAGAAAGTACAAACGGTCTGGTTAAATAAACATGGACAGATGATGCTTGAATCACTTGTAAATATTGGGCATAAGGCAAAGCGCCTGTAAAGTGAACCCGTGATAAATCTAGGGGTACTTTTTTCAACATCAGCTCTTTGTAAGTCATACCATCCGGTAAAGCTTTGCCATAGCAAACTCTATCTGAGCCAACAATTACCACATGGCAATTCGGTCTTCGTTCCTGAACATAGGCAATAGTTTCCATAAACTGCGGAAAACCGCGATATGGTTCCATCCCCCGTCCTACATAGGTGACAATTTCATCAACACCTGAGAGGTCAAGATTAGGTAGTACCAATTTAGCGTTGGGGTTGGGTTTAAAAAATTCTGTATCTACTCCATCATGGAGTACAGAAATTTTGCTGTGAAATTCTGGGGGAAACTGGGATCTTTGCCAATAGGTTGGTGACAATCCGCGATCGCAAGTATATAAGTCAATTAATATCGGTGAATTTTTTACCCGAATTCGCGCTACATCATCAACGCTGAGTGGCTCTGTGGGGTCAAAATCTGCATCTGAGCCATGAGCATGGTAAAACCACTCAAAATAACAGATGAGTGGTGTATCGGGAAACGCATCCTTCATAAATAAAGTCGGCCCCCAGCCAGAATGACCGCAAATTACATCCGGTACAAAATCTTGTGCTTTGAGTTGTTCCGCCAGTTTATATACGGCTTGTCCATGCAAAACAGCATTCTCTAGAGATTGCACATAATGATGAGTTGTAGGATGAGCATTGCGGTTGGGTTCAAAAACCGCCTTATGGATACCCGGTAGAGTCACATCTCGATTTTTTGTCCCAAAGACAACTGTATTTTTGGGGTCTTTAGCGAGAGTTAGCGCTATATGGCGGTACTGCGCCGGAAAGTTGTTATGGAGAAAGAGAAATCGCATTTTGGGAATGGGGACTGGGGAATGGGGAATGGGGAACTCGGGGCCCCCTCTGGGGATAAGGGGTAATGGGGACTGGGGACTGGGGACTGGGGACTGGGGACTGGGGACTGGGGAACTCGGGGCCCCCACGACCGCAGGGAGTGGGGATTAGGGGTAATGGGGACTGGAGATAAATAACTTTTGACCCTTGACCTTTGACCAATGACAAATGACAAATGACAAATGACCAATAACCAATGACAAACTAACTAATAATTAGCCGTACAGGTTTGTTTTGGAGTTGGGGAGTAATCAATTTGACTCGTTCAACTACAGAAATCATGTACTCGTAATCTGGGATTTTGCCATTGGGGACATACCCAACTTCTTGCGCTAATACTGAAGGAAACTCGCTCATGGCTTTGCGGATGTATTCTTGGCGGTTGCGTTCCACATTGGGGCCAATCAAAACTACACCAGGTGGTACGTAATGCGGGTCTGTGTAGAGTACGCGAAAATCAGTTTGTTGTAATTGTGATTTATAGAGATTAAATTCCGCAATTGAAAGCGCACCAGCTGTAGCCTTACCTATAGCTACCCATTCCATGACGGTTTGGGGTGTAGGTGCAGAAACTACCTCAGCCAGTATCAATCCATAAAGATTAAATAGGGGGAAATAATATCCTGTGGCTGAACCCTGCTGACCTAAAGCTACTGTTTGACCTTGTAGCTGTTTCAACTCAGTGATGGGGCTATCTTTGCGAACGATAAAAATCGAGCGCAAATTACTCACACCGACTAAAGGAAATAATGGCAAGTATTGATAACGTGCGATCGCAATTGCTGCTAACCCTGGTGGTGCAAATACTAAAGACCATGCACGGGATTCCAATCGCTCAATAGCTTTATTTTCATTAAAAGCAGGCTCTAGCTTAACGTGTGATTTGGTTTTTTCAGCTAAGTAGCGATTAAATTTTGCGAATTGGTTAATTATTTCTTCACCGCCACCGTAGCTAATACTACCTACTGTTAATGAACCAGAAGGCTGCTGTTTTGATTGACATCCTTTGACTGCCAAAAACAGCATTTCTAACAGAAAAATTCGACGATATAATTTACCAGACATTACTAATTTTGTTTATCAAGAAGTATTTTGATTTTTGGCTAAATTGCTCTATATTTAGCCATATACTACTTTAAATTAATATTTGTTTACTTTTGAAGTATCTGTTATAAACCAGTTATAAGTAAATTTAGAAGTAAGAATTAGCGACTTTTTCTTTAGGTGCTAATCTGTAAAATTTTGTATAGAAACAATAATTATGCTTGACAAAATTAAAAACTTAAAAATCGGTACTAAGTTTAATTTGCTGTTGATTATCGTTTTTATCATTAGCATTGTAGTCAGTGGCACTGCATTATCAAGTGTACTGCAGCGGAGAGCGCAGAACGAAGTGACTGATAAGGCACTAATTCTCATTAAAACTATGACTTCAGTGAGAAAATACACACAGGATCGTGTTAATCCCTTACTAGCGCCTCGCCTGGAGACTGAACCAGTATTTATCTCAGAAACAATTCCAGCTTTTTCAGCAACGGAAGTATTTGAAAATTTGCGTAAAAATGAAGAATATAAAAATTTCCTTTATAAAGAAGCTACTCTGAACCCTACTAATTTACGCGATAAAGCCGATCCTTTTGAAGCTCAAATTGTGGAGCGATTCCGTAACAATCCTAAACTACAAGAAATTTCAGATTTTCGAGAGTTTCCTGAAGGGACAGTATTTTATATTGCGCGGCCTTTAGCTGTAAGCCAACAAACTTGTCTGCGATGCCATTCTACTCCCGATCAAGCTCCTAAAAGCCAATTGGCTACTTATGGTTCGACTAATGGTTTTAACTGGAAACTGAATGAGATTGTAGCTGCTCAAATTATTTCCGTCCCTTCAGAAGAGGTTTTTAATAATGCTCAAAAAACTTGGGTTTTGCTGATGGGGCTATTAATTGTTATCTTTGCTGTGGTTATTGTGCTCATCAACTTTTTAATCAAAAAAACTGTAATTGAGCGGATTAGAAGAATAGAAAGAATCGCTCAAAAAGTCAGTACAGGTGACATGGAATCTAATTTTAATGAAGATTATAAAGATGAAATTGGTGGATTAGCAGCAGCTTTTAACCGCATGAAATATAGTTTAAAAATAGCTATGGATATGCTAAATCAACAAGGACAGTAACCAAGTAAATTGTTCAAAATTAACAAAATAAACGCTGCTGGAATTCCAACGATTTTTTACTGTCGGGAATTTGTGCAGATAAAAGATTTACCAGTTCTAAAGGTGTAATATTTGGCGAAGATTTTATCGCTTTCTGCACAAGAAAAGAACCCATTGGCCCAATTAAATTTACTAATTCTTGCTCGCATTTACGGACAAAACTATCGCTAATGGTTGGTGTGGAGGTCTGAGGTGAATTCTTCGGCTGAGATTGAGATTTATTAGTAGTTTGTCTCAGAATTAATCGAGACTTCTCTTCAAATTCAGTTTTCTGCTCTCCCGCAAGATGCTGGGTTAAATTATCAATTACTTCTTGGTAGCTATTTGCTGATGCAGCGATTTTCCTTAATAAAGTTGGTGCGAGAGGCCCAACAAGCCCCAATAGCATATCTTCTAGATGCTTGTGCTGTTCGGGAGTCAGAACTGAAGCTGTTGGCTGCTCAAATGTATTTTGTGTATTTTGTGATGAGAAAATTTGCGGTAGCTGAATCGCAGATAACGGCGGTTGCGTGAATTGATTTTCAATCTCTGTATCACTATTAATCTCGAGATTGCGTAACGCTTCTAAAACCTCGGCAGCAGATTGATAGCGTTCTTTAAAATGGTATAACACCATCTTAGATAACACGGTTGCTAAACCAGGGCTGACGTTAGCTTGATTTTCCCAAAGAATTTCTCCAGTGTTGGGATCTTCCTGAAGTTGTCTCGGATGCGAGCCAGTCAAAGCTTGAATACCAATAATTCCCAAAGAATAAATATCACTATTAGGACGGGGTTTACCTTGTCCCTGTTCTGTAGCCATATATCCAGGGGTACCAATGGCAATTGTAGTTTCTACATGTCCTGTAATTGCTGTTCGTAATTGAGTTTGAATTTGCTTAACTGCGCCAAAGTCAATTAATACTAATTTAGAATCAGTTTGCCGTCTGATAATATTATCCGGCTTGATATCTCGATGAATAACTTGGTGCCCATGAACAAAATCTAAGATACTCAAGATTTGTTGCAGAAGTTGAACAACTTGCTCTTCTGTCCAACGTCTACCAGGTAGCAGTTCTGCTTTCAAAGAATATCCCTCAATGAATTCTTGCACCAAAAAGAACTCTTGATTTTCTTCAAAGTAAGCTAAAAGCCGAGGTATTTGGTCATGATAACCCAGTTTTTCCAGGGTTTCTGCTTCGCTGGTAAATAACCGTCTGGCGGTGGTGAGGAATTCCGGATTTTGGGTAAAAGGTTTCAAATGCTTGACAACGCACCTGGGTGAACCTGGCCGATGAGTGTCTTGTGCAATATAAGTTTGACCGAATCCTCCTCCTCCGAGAACTTGGAGGACTTGATAGCGTCCGTCTAGTAAATTTCCTAACATAGTATGACTTGTCTAAGTCCTCACCTTAATCTTGACATAAGTACCACCTTAGGCAGCTCCTATTGAGCAAGAAGCCCCAGACTTGTATCGCTACTAAGTCAGTCAACAATCAAAATGCCAATTTTGTGGGCTTTTAACCTTTTTTAGTTAGTTTTGTGATTTGTTTGCAATGGTGATAGTTACGCAAAGTAGAAAAAACTATTCAATCACAAAACTGCTAAAGTCGGCTGTACATAGCTTTTTGCTTGCTGTTTACTTGTACTAGCCTTTTTTTGAGTTTTCCCATGACGCGCATCCATACTATGACCACAGACAAACACAAGCTGCCAGATGCAACGTCCATCTCCATCATGGTAACCTCAAAAATTTTAGAGTGCGATCGCGTATTTTCTGCAAATGCATCACTTTCAATCTGATTTTGTGCTGGATATATGAAAATACTCAGTTAGGTTAATAAATATTATCTTATCTTGTAAATACAATCAATTATTAGCTTATTCACTAAAATCAATATTAGTTCGCGCTGCAAATGAACTAAATTGCCAGTACCATGAAGTGTAGTTATTTTCTTTCCAGAAGAATATTGAAAAGTTGTGATATCTCATTAATAATTATAATTATGGTCTATATAAGCTCAGATATTGTCTGGAATTTTAGCTAAAAATTAATTGATTGATTATCTAGAACCAGACTTTTGCAATGTTTTTCTTAAGTAATGCATCTAATTATTAATTCATAAATCTTATAAAAATATTGCTGTATTAAATTTTCTGAGTAATGACTGGGGTCTCTCTACAATACCTAAAAAATAATTCTGATTTTACTAATTTTTGATAGCTGAAAAGCTAGCTTTACCCTATCCACTCTTAAAAATTAAATTTATTTATCTGCGACCTCTATCAATAAAGGGGTTTATTTAGAACTAAGCATTGCTCCTCGGCAATCCGCTAGTTACAATGGTAAAGAACAGCTACATAGGAATATCTTTAAGGGAAAAATACTCACTATGATTGCAAATGCTTGGAGGTTGAAGTAATCACAACACTGAGCAGTATTCTTGATGGCAACTGAAGAAGCTGGTTTACCAAATACTATTAAACTTTAACCAATTATCTGAAAAAAAGAGTATCTTATTGTACAAAAATCAATTACTAGTATAAGTTTTCGTAAATAAAGCTACAATTTTCAATATGCATAAGCCGCGATATATGACAATTTTTACTTTTGCGTTTTGACTGCACAGTGTTACTAGTTTGATACCAAAATATTTCTGATATTGGTTAACCAAACGCTTCTATAATTAGCATTCTAGAAATTAGCTTGCTATATTGTACTAAATAACTATTCTGGTGAGGTGGGGAAAGCTGTGCGGGATGATTTACAAGGGTTGGAGATTAGTCCGAGAGATCTACAAAACCTGACTAATCTGCCTGTTAAAGATGAACTCATAAATATCATTAATCCTCTGGGACGCTTTGCCAAGCAAGTTATAGAAAAAATTAAAGGCACCGAAGGCGCAACTGTAGTTTTTATTAGTTTTTCTATTTTGGTTGGTTGCTATCTAATATTCGATTTTATTATTAGATTATTTGACCTATGGCTGACAGCACCTTCTTGGTTAGTGTTTATTGTCTTGGGTTTTTGGGCAGGAGGAATTACACAATTAGTTTTATATCTTGTGTGGAAAAGACGAGCTAAGTTCCTCAAAGCAAATATGACAAATTCTTTGCGGATTCTCTTAAATGATGTTGATAGATACAATGCCATTATTAAAGCTATAGATATTAATGACCAAATAGAAGATGCTGGTAATCCAGAGGTAACCATTTATCAACGACATAGAGTTATTGAAGCTTTAAAACTCACCAAGTCTGATTTAGTACGTGCGCTCAAAACAGAAAAGATTTTGAGAGAAAATAAAAATTTTATTCTCAAAAATAGCGAGCTTTTTGTAAATAATTTAGCCACTTTAACAGCCATGCAAGTAAATGAACAAGCTACTGAACATGGAAGATTACTCAATGAAGCGTTGCAAATTGCTTTAGATGTGCAACACGAAATGAAAAGGTTACAAAATCAGTCGGAAGGTTAATAAGGTTTGGTAATTGGTAATTGGTAATTGGTAATTGGTAATTGGTAATTGGTAATGGGAATTTCTCTCCTTGTCTCCTTTATCCCCCAGTCCCCAGTCCCCATTACCCCTTATCCCCAGAGGGGGCCCCGAGTTCCCTAGTCCCCAGTCCCCAGTCCCCAGTCCCCAATCCCCAGTCTCCAGTCTCCAGTCCCCAGCTTTTTTAACCAAACGCACCATAGCGGCGATTCCCGTTTTAACATAAAGATGTGTTAAGTAAGCGATCGCCTATCGGCATGGACTGGAAAGAAATTCAAGGTAACTGGGTACTCGTCCCCCGCAATCCCATCGGTATCATCCATTTCCTCGGAGGTGCATTTGTCGCTACTGCACCTCATTTAACTTACCGTTGGGTACTAGAACAACTGGCAGAAAAAGGGTATGTTGTCATTGCTACACCTTTTGTTAATACTTTAGATCATATTGCGATCGCAAATTCTGTACTGCTCAACTTTGAACGAGCCTTAGAACGTCTTCGCGATTCTTCATCTTTACGCAAGCTGTATCTTCCTATCTATGGAATTGGACACAGCATGGGCTGCAAACTCCACTTGTTAATTGGTAGCGTTTTGGGTGCCGAACGTGCAGGTAACATTCTGATATCTTTTAATAATTACGCTGCTAAAGATGCGATTCCTTTAGTGGAACAATTGAATTCTGCTTTAGCAATTGAGTTTACCCCCACTCCTCTAGAAACAAATAAGCTGGTGCAAGAACGCTACAATGTGCGTCGCAACTTACTGATAAAATTTAGTAATGACACCCTTGACCAATCAGCAGTATTAAGCAAAATATTACAAGAACGCTTTGTGGAGATGGTAACGGTACAAACCTTGCCAGGAACTCATACTACACCCTTAGGCCAAGATTTGAAATGGCAAACAGGAGCATCTTTCACGCCTTTGGATGCTCTAGGGCAATGGTTTAAGCAAGAAGCATACCGTGATTTGAATCAACTCAAAAATGCTATGCTTTTGTGGCTAAATCCTCTTTCGCCGCCATAATCTTTTATGGCTGTTAAAAGAGAATGAACCCTAACTTTATGAATTATTGAGTGCTGTTAGGGGTCTGAGTCAATACAGTTCGGTTAAGGGGAAAAGGGAAAAAGGATTGAATTCACCCTTACCCTTTTCCCAGTTCCTGATTACAAAAATTATTTAGGAATTATATACAACTCATATTTAATTTTTGAAATCAACTCTATGTCCTTTTTGCTTATTACCTTTCTGTGCAAGTGATTTGAGCAACCATACATAATTGCTATAGCAATTACTAACTAGTGCTTCTTGCTGTTTATGTTTAAAATACTAGTAATTGACGATGACTATTCAATAGTAACCTTCCTCAAAAGAATGTTACAAAAGCAAGGGTATGAGGTAGTCACGGCTAGTAATGGTGAGGAAGGAATTACCAAAGTACTAACTTTTCATCCGGCATTAATTATTTGTGATTGGATTATGCCCGGGTTGAATGGTTTAGAAGTATGCCATCGAATTAAAACAGATCCCAAGCTATCTACTATCTTTTTTATTCTCTTAACTTCCTTAGATTCAGTTGCCGATCGCGTCAAGGGTTTGGATGCTGGAGCCGATGATTTTATCTCTAAACCTATTGAGCAATATGAATTACTAGCAAGGGTAAGAGCCGGATTACGATTACATATATTGAGTCGCGATTTGCAAACTCAAAAGCAGTTACTAGAAGCAGAGTTAGCAGAAGCAGCAGAATATGTGCGATCGCTTCTACCGCTACCACTAACGGAACCACTCAGTATTAATTCCCGCTTCATTCCTTCACGACAACTCGGCGGTGATTGTTTTGATTACTACTGGCTTGACTCTGAGTCTTTAGCAATTTACCTATTAGATACAGCCGGACATGGATTGAAAGCTACCCTCCCCTCAATTTCTGTACTCAATTTGCTGCGATCGCGCGCTCTTGGTAACCTGAATTACTACCAACCCAGCCATGTACTTAAAGCGCTCAATGAGACGTTCCAAATCAATGAGCAAAACGATAAATACTTTACTATTTGGTATGGAGTATACAACAGAGTTAAGCGACAGTTAATTTATGCAACTGCTGGACATCCACCAGCAATATTAGTATCTGGTAAATCTGTAAAGAATACTGAAGTTCAACTTTTGAGAACCCCTGGTATGCCAATTGGAATGTTTCCCGAGGCAAAATATATTGATGGGTTTTGCAATGTTGAAGCCTACAGTAATCTTTATATTTTTAGTGATGGTGCTTACGAAATTACTAAACCAGATGGTAAACTTTGGAGTTTAGATGCATTTATTCAGCTCATTATTAGCTTACGCAATAATGTTGAATCTCCTCTTGGAGAATTATTAAATTACCTCATGGCTTTGCATTCCCAAGAATCTTTTGAGGATGATTTATCTATTATTGAAGTAAATTTTGATTAATTTTTAGCCAGTAAAGTTTGATGAAATTCAGCCTGATTAGGAAAGATTTCAAACACTTGATCCATACTTGTCAATTCAAATAATATTCTTACTTGTTCATTAAGCGAGCAAATAGCAAGCTTGCTATCTGAGGCTCTCAGGGTTTTAAAAGCTAATACTAAAGTGCCTAAACCAGAACTATCCATAAATGTGACATCTTGAAAATCAACTAATATTGTTTTTGCACCCTTTTCTATTAATTGATTAAGACTTTGGCGCAAATCTTGAGATGTTGCTGAGTTAATAACACCACTAAGTTTAACCACTTCTACACCTGGTTTAAGCATGATATTTTTATCCTTGATTTTTGTAAAGAAAAGCATTTGTTATTGTATATTATTATATAATTTTAAGTCATTTCATAACCTTTAAGACTGATTAATGGCTATCAATTATCAATGATGGCTATCAGTAAAATCTGAATCTATAACTACAAATTATCAAAAAAACAATAACTACTCGTCATGAGCTGCATACAACACCCCCCAAATCTTAGCAGCCGGGGTCAAGGGTAGATTGTTTCTATATTTTATATTTCCCAAAATTAGCAATTTATTTCATAGGTTATCTGAAATTTTACAGATCTACTTGCTTGATTCTCTATCAAATAATCTAGTTTCATGCAGTTAAAGAAAAATATACTAAGGTAAAACTTAAGTTAACCTATTGTTAACCTTTTGCCCATAGCTAACAGACTCAGCTAATATTCTCTTGTCAAATAGGGCTAACTTTCGCCCTATATAACAGCTTTTCACCTTGTCGGTAACCAATGTAACGCACCTTGACTAGTTCACCAGCTTGTGAACTACCATCCATTAATTGGTGCCACTGAGGATCGTAAGGTACTTCTTCATCTACAGATGCGATCGCTTCTATTCCCCAAAGTTGTAATAATTTTTCTAATGGCTTTTGCACCAATGGTACAACTTTAATGGCTGCTAGCTGCTGATTCTCCTTTGCTTTCTGTGCTGCTGTCGGCCATTGCAGTAGCAAAGGTTCCAAGATTTGCAAACTCGTCTGCTGAAACTCTTGCTGCAATAACTCTCGCTGCTGTAATAGCGCTAGTTGCGATCGCTCATATTCTCTTCTTAAATTGTCATTTTCTTGTAATAAATTTTGTTGATTATTTTTCAGTGCTGAGTGCTGAGTGCTGAGTGCTGAGTTACTTGTATTTTCTTGTCTCTCACTCGTAACGGAAAAATTAGTAACTATTTCATTTAATGTTATCTGTAGCGTATGCGACAATTTAAGCAATATATCTACTCGCATCTGCTTTACCTTTCCCTGACGCAGTCGCAAAATTTGGCGCTCTGACACACCAGCAGTACGACTCAGCTCTTTAAAACTGGAAATACCCATTTGTTGCATTAACTTCTGCAACAAATGGGTGAAATTATTATTTGGCATTTGGTATTAGGTGTTGGGTGTTTGGTGTTGGATAATTGGTAGTGGGTAATGGGTAATTGGTAATAGAAATTTCTTCCTCATCCCCCTCATCCCCCTCATCCCCCTCATCTCCCTCATCTCCCTCATCCCCCTCATCTCCCTCATCCCCCTCATCTCCCTCATCCCCAATCCCCAGTCCCCAGTCCCTATTCTTCCAACAAACTTCTCAGCATCCAAGCTGTCTTCTCATGCACCTGCATCCGTTGCGTTAGCAAATCGGCGGTGGGTTCGTCGTTGACTTCATCAACTACAGGAAAGACAGAACGTGCAGTTCTGACTACGGCTTCTTGTCCTGCTACTAAGAGGCGAATCATTTCTGTAGCTTTAGGAACTCCAGGAGTTTCAGGAATTGAACTAAGTTTTACATATTCACTGTATGTTCCAGGTGCGGGGTAGCCAAGCGCTCTGATGCGTTCGGCAATTAAATCAACTGCTAGGGCTAATTCTGTATACTGGGTTTCAAACATTAGGTGCAAGGTTTGGAACATTGGCCCAGTTACATTCCAATGGAAATTATGCGTTTTGAGATACAGGGTGTAGGTATCAGCCAACAGTCGAGACAATCCCTCAGCGATTTTAGCTCTACTAGCATCATCAATACCAATATTTAGAGTTTCTGGTTTAGATGGCATAATTTTCTCCTAATCGGTTATTAAATTTATTTGTCTGTTGTCCCTTGCTGCTTTTTTTGATTACCCATTGACATTGAATCATGCTAAGTGCATCTTGAGAACGCTACGGGGAGCTTTACGGACTCTAGCTAAGATTGTTTCTTTACCTAGACGCTGGCAAGCTTCATACCGATGGCAACCTGAAAAGCCATAATAGAGTCCTTCTACTTCAAGGACATCAATAGGTTCTTGTTGTCCGATCGCAGCAATCGATTCCATTAAGGCTTGTACTTTGTGCGGATCGTTTGTCCGGGGCAACGGCCGCTTTATCTGGTTGAGTGGAATTTCTTGGATTTTAACCATAAGGGTTTGTCTAACTAAATTCCCTTCTGTGACTATATATAAATCATAGTCGTTATGACTTCGTTTTGCAACCTTTGGGGCAAAACTGGTAATGGTATTATTGGAGCAATCATGCGACAAAACCAATTCGTTACAAAGCAACGAGCAAACCTGCCCCAACGCCGCACAGCGAGGGATAATCAGCTTTCTCATAAGATTTTGTACTGGCATTTTCCCCGGACTCTACTGATAGGATTTTGCCTATTAGGGCTAACTGCGGCATCTGGCTCTGAGAGTAGAAGCAAGGATGTAGTATTAAAAATTGGGATTGTGCAAAGGTTTGGAGAGGAACCTACAGCCAAGCTGCAATTAGAACCAAGTAAAGGCGATCGCTTAAAGCTGAGATTTAAGACAGGTAACCGGGAGCAAACTTTAGTTACCCAGAACCCTGTCAAGCTAGAAATAGCAATGCAAGCTTTACCCCAAGCAGCAGTTGATGAGGTAGTAGTTTTAGGAACCTTCCGTACCTTTGAAACGGCTGAAGATAGCGCTCAAAAATGGCGCGCGCAGGGGATAGAGGTAGAAATAGCCCAGCCGGAACGCTGGCAAGTTTGGGCAAAACGGGATGTTTACAACACTCCCTTACTGCGAAGGTTGCTATTGCAGAGCTTGCAAGCTTCCGATCAGAATAATCTGATCTACCTGGATACCAAAGTTTCACAAAAAACGCCGTTAGTGAGTTGGGTAATCAATGGCAACCGCTACAGCCGGAATTATGTAAAAATAAGCACCGATAAAAATTTAATTCGGGTAAATAAAACTGAAAATCCTGATAAGGCTCGGCTTTATGCTGGGGAGATGAACTTACAGCCTAACGCTTACGGTACGTATACTCTAGTTAATCTAGTACCATTAGAAACTTATTTGCGGGGTGTTGTTCCTAATGAAATTGGTGCGAATGCGCCAAAGGCATCTTTGGAAGCACAAGCGATTCTAGCTCGTACTTATGTTTTAAGGAATTTACGTAGATTTGCGGTTGATAACTACGAATTATGTGCTGATACACACTGCCAAGTTTATTATGGGCTAAATGGCATAGCGCCCAATACAGATAAAGCGATCGCAGCTACTAGGGGTATGGTATTAACTTATCAAAACCAGCTAGTAGATGCCCTCTATTCCTCTACCACAGGCGGCGTGACTGCTTCTTTCAGCGATATTTGGAACGGTGAAGATCGTCCTTATCTCAAGCCAGTAGTTGATGCTTCTTTGAATATCTGGGATTTATCTAAACAGAATTTAGCAGATGAAAATAACTTTCAGAAATTTATTAGTCTCGACAAAGGATTTAATGAAAGCGAGTGGGATCTATTTCGTTGGCGCAAAGAAAGCAGCATAGAAGATATTACTAAGGACTTGCAGAAATTTTTGCGTGTGAAAAAAAGCCCCTACAGTAAATTGAAAACTATTCAAGCCATGTCTGTAGTCAAGCGTTCTGCTAGCGGACGCATTCTCGATTTAGCCATCAAATCAGACATTGGTGTCTTCACTTTACATAAAGACGAAGTACGTAGCGCCTTTGCTGCTCCCATTAGCACGCTATTTTATTTACAACCCCTTAATAAAGGCAAACCAAACCTGTGGGGATATGCTTTTGTGGGTGGAGGATTTGGACATGGAGTTGGCTTGAGTCAAACTGGAGCGCAAAACCTAGCTAAGTTAGGTTGGTCAAACCAGAAAATTCTGCAATTCTATTATCCGGGAACGCAAGTCAAACTTCTCAGTGATGAGATTAAACCGTAAAACTGTTGTGGAGTACAGACGCGATTAATCGCGTCTCTGCGACTTTTACCGCCCGAGTATTCATCTAGAGGCTGCGCGTTGGATTGCAGCACTAGATGAATGCAGGAATTAAATCAACCTTTTAACAGATTTGTGATTCAGGCGGCTAATTCTTAGTACAGTTCTTCTTCTTTGTGAGTTTCGATGGTGCAATCAGATGCAGGATAAGCAACACAGGTCAGAACATATCCAGCTTCGATTTGGTCGTCATCTAAGAAAGACTGGTCAGATTGGTCAACTTTACCAGAGACAATTTTACCTGCACAGGTAGAACAAGCACCAGCACGGCAAGAATAGGGTAAGTCAAGACCAGCTTCTTCAGCTGCATCTAGAATATAAGTATCATCAGGAACGTCGATAGTTTGGTTAATGCCTTCAGCTTCGCTGACTAATGTTACTTTGTAAGTTGCCATTTCAGTAATCCTCTCTTTTTGCGAACGGCAGTATAAGTTATCCTAAAGCAAAGGTAGGCAAAGCCCACGGCTGCTCTTATGGGATTAGCCGCATTTAAAATTTGCTTCAATTCTGATACTACGAGAAAAAGAAAAGGATGTAACTGGAAATTGTCCGCGATTAGTAATGAAATTTAGTTATTTAATCCTAATAAGTTTTGCTTATATATTTAATCCCTTATTAAGACTGTTATTAGAAAAAGTTATTGTTACTCTCAACAAAGCTCAATGATTCGATAGCGGGGCATGGGGCATTGGGCATGGGGCATGGGGCATGGGGCATGGGGCATTGGGCATTGGGCATTGGGCATTGGGCATGGGGGAGGCAGTTGCTACAACGTGGGAAACCCACGCAACGCACTGCCTCCTCAAGCTGGGGAACCCCTTCTCTTTCAGAGACGCTAACGCGAACGGCAGTCCACTCGGCGGCATAGCTGCACGTGTGGCTGCACTCACCGTCCAACGCACTGGCTCAACTTTCCGCAAAATCCAAAATCTAAAATTGTTTGACGTGGAGATACTTGGTTTTTTCAGGACTTATACAAAACCTTGCTTTACGTCCAACCAGCAGGATATGGTATCGTTATTTGCGCCGTCTAAAATCTCTGTATGTAATTAGCGTTATAGGCGGAATAACTTTGAAGAGTGCTGAGTTAGAATACCGCCCACAAGGAAGTTTACTCTGATCCTGGGGTTCGGTAGTTCCCCATAACGGAAAACCCGTCTTTTGGGCTACTTCCCTAATTACATGAGTTTGAGTACTTTTTCTGGACTCAGGACTCACTGCTCAGTACTGGCTTTACCCATACAGAAAAACTACAAACAGAACTAGTAACTGTCATGTATAATTCCGAGGCATCTTCAAAAACAGCAAAAGTGCGGGTAGGGCTGGTTGGTACAGGGTATGCGGCAAAGTTTCGCAGTGAGGCTTTGCTGCATGATGCGCGATCGCATCTAGTGGCGATCGCGGGCAATGAATTAGAAAATACCCAAGCCTTCGCGCAACAATACCAGGCGGAAGCTGTGATTTCTTGGGAACAGCTAGTAGAACGAGACGATATTGATTTGGTGATTATTTCCACCATTAACCGCGATCATGGAGCGATCGCGCGTGCTGCCCTCACTCATGGAAAACATGTGATTGTAGAATACCCCTTAGCTTTAGATGTCGTAGAAGCTCAAGAAATTCTCACTTTAGCCAAAGCCCAAAATAAAGTACTCCATGTTGAGCATATTGAAATTTTAGGTGGACTGCATCAAGCTGTCAGGCAACACATAGATAAAGTTGGTCATATCTTTTATGTTCGCTACAGCACAGTTACTCCCTTGCATCCAGCACCCCGCAAATGGACTTATAACCATGAGTTCTTCGGTTTTCCGTTAATGGGTGCGCTTTCTCGATTACATCGCCTCACAGACCTATTTGGTGAAGTCTTCACAGTTAACTGTCATCAACGCTTTTGGCAATTAGAATCTGAGTATTTTCAAACCTGTTTTTGCATTGCACAACTGTGCTTTACTAGTGGATTATTAGCGCAAGTAGTTTATGGCAAAGGCGAAACCCTGTGGCAACAAGAACGCAAGTTTGAAGTTCATGGAGAACAAGGTGGGTTAATTTTTGATGGTGAAAAAGCATCGTTTGTGCAAGCAGGGGAAACAACACCCATAGAAGTTGGCACCCGTCGGGGTTTATTTGCGAAAGACACTACTATGGTCTTAGATCATATTCTTGATGGCACGCCTTTATATGTCACTCCAGAACAGAGCTTATACACCTTGAAAGTTGCTGAAGCTGCTAGACGCGCTGCAGAAACAGGCTTAACTATATTTATGAGAGATATTTAAGACATTAATTAAAGTCTATGAGAACCGAAACAATCGTTATTTTGTCTCAACGTGAAATCGAAAAAATGCGGAAGGCGGGGCATTTAGCAGCCCAGCTTTTACAGCATTTAGAACCAATGGTAAAGCCTGGGGTGAGTACTCAAGAACTCAATGATGAAGCCGAACGCTGGACACAAGCACATGGAGCCAAAAGCGCCCCTCTGGGTTACAAAGGTTTTCCCAAATCTATTTGTACTAGTGTGAATGAGGTGATTTGTCACGGCATTCCTAATGTTAAACAAATTCTCCGGGATG
Organism: Tolypothrix sp. PCC 7601; assembly: GCF_025677855.1. NCBI lineage: Bacteria > Bacillati > Cyanobacteriota > Cyanophyceae > Nostocales > Tolypothrichaceae > Tolypothrix > Tolypothrix sp. PCC 7601. Next base: position 7,651,070 of record NZ_CP064879.1, on the reverse strand, counting down.
GTGACATTATTAACATTGATGTTACGCCAATTGTTGATGGTTACCACGGCGATACATCGAAGACATTCTTAGTAGGAAATCCTGCACCAAAGACGAAAAAATTGGTGGAGGTAACAGAGGAATGTCTGCGGCGAGGAATTGCGGAAGTTAAACCTGGTGCGCGCATTGGCGATATTGGTGCAGCCATTCAAGAATATGCAGAAGCACAAGGCTTTTCTGTAGTGCGTGATTTTGTGGGACATGGTATTAGTAATGTGTTTCACACTGCACCAGACATTCCCCACTACGGTACAAGGGGCAAAGGTAAAAAGCTGAGAGCAGGGATGGTATTTACAATTGAGCCAATGATTAACGAAGGTACTTGGGAAGTGGAAGTTCTCAGCGATAAGTGGACGGCGGTGACGCGCGATCGCAAACTTTCAGCGCAGTTTGAACATACCTTAGCTGTTACTGAAGATGGTGTGGAGATTCTCACTGCACTTTAGTGAATTGGTAATTGGTAATTGGTAATTGGTAATTGGCAGGTTAGTCATTACCATTGCCAATTGAATTATTGATGCGTCGCGAACATTTTTTGATTTTGTATCACTGATTAAAGAAGCCAGAAGAATTGGGGGATTCTCCCCCAAACCCCCGATTGGGTGACGGTTGCGTCCCCCAAACCCCCTCCAAAATGATTGTTCGGTTTTTTGTTGAATAATACCAATTGGAAAAAAGAATGCAACAGACTGTAGGGGAACGGCACGCTGTGCCATCTAGAATATATTTATGTGTCGCAAACATTATTTGAATTGGTATAATCACCCATTCCACTGCTTATAGTTTTCACAGAAATTAAAATTTATTTCAAGCAGTGGAAGGGGAAAAGGCAATGGTCAAAGGGAAAATTGCAGACAAGTCATCACAAATCCTCTCTACCAATTACCCATTACCAATTACCAATTACCCATTACCAATTACCCATTACCCATTACCAAAATCCTGTCACCGTCCCAACTTATTAGGAATACCTTCACAACCGCCAGGAATTGTACTTCTGGATTTTTCTCCACACCAAGCACAGCAATAATAACGTGCTGATTCAGTCATTCGCTGCACATCTGTGAAATCGGTATTTTCTATAACAGCGCCAGTGTGTTCACCAGTGTGATAATTTGGCGGTTCGGTGCGGCTGCGGGGTGATGCTTTTTCTACTGAACCGTAAAACAGACGCACTCCGTTTAAGTCGGCGTTGCGGAGTTTGGCATCATATAAAATGGTGCGGGAAAGGTTGGCTTTGACTAAATCACAACCGCTGAGGTCGGCGCGGACAAGATTAGCTTCGCTGAGGTCAGTCCAGCGTAAATCTGTACCAGCTAAGTCTGCGCCAGCTAGCATGACACCTAAATCGATGACACGCACACCTTCGAGGCGGTCTTCAGCATATCCGCCAATACCGTTAAGAATAGCTCTTCCCAAACGGCGATCGCGTTTTAGGGGTGTGAGTAATTTAGAACGGGAAAGAAAGCGGAGAATCTTTGCTTTACCGCTACCATCAACACTACTAAAAATTGCGGCTGTGCGTCCTTCTGCAATTGACCTTTCTTGCGGCCAGTCTTCTAATAGTCCTTCTTCATCTAAGACTAAATCGGAAATGCCTTGAAAATATGAATCGATTGTTTGCTGCTGAGTGATGATATTTTGTTGCACTGTCAGCAGGTTTTGCTGAATAGTTAAGTCTTTGGAAATGACGTATTGTCGCCAAGCGACGTAAACAGCAATGATGGCGATCAGAATTTGTCCTAAAGCGCCGAACCATTCCGCCAAAGTCCCCGACGCTTCCCAATTAATTTTGCGTCCCGTAGCTAATAAGCGATCGCCTAAACCCGAAAATCTCACCAAGCCAATGAGCGCTACAATTAGTCCGATAAACGCAATGAACAGGGTTCTATCTTGGGGTGTAAACCACTGTTTGAGGAGATTTTGCACCCAAGGCCAGAGCATCGCCAGGGATAATATTAAAGTGACCAGCGTTCCGAAAGCACCAATAAACCAGTTATTCAGGATTAATCCCAGAATAGTAATTGTGATCGCTAATAAAGTAAGTACTAATGCTCTAGTTTTGACAGAAAATTGATTGCTTTTAGCTGGCTGGAAAAAAGAACGAGCTTGTTTGAGTGCTGCGGTATTTTGTGGCGATTGCAAAGCAGAAATTGCAGCCAAAGCCTGTTGTGTAGCCAATCCTTCTGGTGTCAGGTGATGCTCACCTGTACCACCATCAAAATCATCTGGTTGCAAATCATCTTCTGAGAAAGGTTCTGGGGTTGTGATGTCGGAAGAGTTGGAATCATTCGTCATTCTTTCTATTTTGCCCCACCATACTCAGTTCAACGATGCGCGTCTAGACAAATATTTTCTCGTTAAGGCTGTCAAGGGTCAAGAGTCAAGAGTCAAAAACTACACCCGTGAGTTGATTAACGAATACTATAGAATCGCAAACGAGGTTATTTTGTTCGTCAGCGAGGTTATTTTGCTCGTTAACGAGGTTATTTTGTTCGTCAGCGAGGATATTTTGCTCGTCAGCGAGGCTTTTTTGCTCGTCAGCGAGGATATTTTGTTCGTCAATGAGGCTTTTTTGCTCGTCAGCGAGGTTATTTTGCTCGTCAATGAGGCTTTTTTGCTCGTCAACGAGGTTATTTTGCTCGTTAACGAGGCTTTTTTGCTCGTCAACGAGGCTTTTTTGCTCGTCAACGAGGTTATTTTGCCCGTCAACGAGGCTTTGAGCTTCATTAGACTTCTTGCAAGAATACAAAACTTACCCTCATCCCCCAGCCCCTTCTCCCTCAGGGAGAAGGGGAGCCGATATCAAAGTCCCTCTCCCTCAGGGAGAGGGATTTAGGGTGAGGGCAAAGATCATTGGTGTCAACTTAACGTGAAACCCGCTTGGTTGAAAGGTTTTGCCCTCACCCCCAGCCCCTCTCCCTCAGGGCTATGGTGTACACACAAGTCGTGAAATTCCACCTGAAGCTTGGTTTTGCCCTTTAACTCTGGGCTGTTGGAACGCTCCCGAAGCCTGTCCGCAGCGAGGAGGAACGACGAAGCAATCGCAAAAACTACGGGATTATGCGATTACTTCGCTCCGCTATCGCTGCGCTCGTAATGACAATTTAAGGGGTCTATAACGCCTGAAACCCTTACAGCTACCACTTGTGTGTACACCGTAGCTCCCTCAGGGAGAGGGGAGCAAGAGATTCAATTCCCCTTCTCCCTCAGGGAGAAGGGGTTAGGGGATGAGGGCGCGAGGTATTTGTACAACGCCCGCCTCATACCGCTTTTAGCTTAAGTTGACACCAATGGGCAAAGATTCATGCAAGAGGTCTATTTTCAAAGTAAGGTGCGTTACGCCGTAGGCTAACGCACCGAAAATTCTCATGTTACTTGAAGTTAAAACAATCACATACCCAATAATTCCATTGTCTACCTAGATCTGAAAGTTTGCGATAATATGGCGCTAAAATCAGCAACTCAGATTTATGACGCAGGATTTTGCATTATTAAAGCGGATATACAATGCTTTTGACCCATTTCGCCCCTTACCCGCAGGAGATCCGGCTTATGTTGATTGTACAGAAGTGCGGGGAGATGGGGACATATTAGTAGAAGTCGGCAGAGAGATTTTATATTCAGATAGAATGACCTCGCAACTGTATGCAGGTCATCGCGGTGCGGGGAAATCTACAGAATTGCTGCGGTTACAAAAATATTTAGATGAGCAAGGTTGCTTTGTAGTTTATTTTGCCGCCGATGAGCAAGATATTGATCCAGAAGATGCCCAATATACTGATATTCTTTTAGCTTGTACCCGCCACTTACTAGAAGCATTAAAAGATAGCACTTCTCCAGCTAGTTTGTTGAACTGGTTAAGCGAGCGTTGGCAAGATTTAAAAGATTTAGCATTAACTGAAGTTTCCTTACAAAGCTTAAGTATAGAAGGACAAATTTCTCAATTTGCCAAATTAACAGCAAACTTGCGAACAGAACCCACTCAACGCCAAAAAATTCGCGAGCGAGTCAACCCGCATACAATTACTTTGATTGCTGCTTTAAATGAATTTATTCAAGATGCTAAAAAGCACTTACCTACAGGATATTCTCAACTTGTATTAATTGCTGATAACTTAGACCGGATTGTACCCATACCTCAAGAAGATGGACGCAGCAATCACGACCAAATTTTTATCGACCGTAGTGAGCAACTGCAAGCTTTAGACTGTCATTTGCTGTACACAATACCCATTTCTTTGCTGTATTCTAATCGCGCCGCAGACCTAGCGAATATTTATGGTAATACTCAAGTATTGCCGATGATTATGGTGCAAACACCAGATAATCAACCATATCAACGGGGAATTAATAAAGTTACAGAAATCCTGCAAAAGCGTCTTAGTTTAATCGACCCAAGTTTATCTATTGTCGATATGTTTGAGCAGCGAGAAGCTTTAGAAAGACTATGCTTGATGAGTGGAGGTCACGTGCGAAATTTATTATTATTAATGAAGGAGGCGATTAAATACACTAACAGCCTACCCATTCCTACCAGAGCCTTACAGCGCTCATTTAGCGAGTTACGAAATACTTACCGAAATACAGTTTTTGCTAATGAATGGGAAGCGCTAGCAAATGTATATCATTCTAAAGAAATAGAAAACGATCCATTGTATCGAGGTTTATTATTTAATCGCTGTATTTTAGAATATCGTTATTTAAATGGAGATGGAGAAAGTCAAGTTTGGTATGATATTCATCCTCTCGTCAAAGGAATTAAGGAATTCCAAGATACATTTAATCGATTTTATCCGGCATAGAAATAAATAACAGTGTCATTGGTTAACATGAGGAGCATTTTAAATGTGTAATAACATGATTTGTCATTGCGAGCGTAACGTAGTGGAGCGAAGCAATCGCCAAGTAAGGGTGTTGCGATTGCTTCATTACGCTACGCTTCATTCGCAATGACTATTAATAATACTTTCAACAAAATGCAAAAAGCTATTACTAGCTGCAAGATCCCCGACTTCTTCAAGAAGTCGGGGATCTGACCCCTCGTAACTTTATAAGGCATGACAAAGCTAAGATTATGGCATTAGATCTGACGGATTGGGATAGGGATTTACCCTCAGAAGGAGAGGAAGAATATCAAGCCTTAGTCCGTACTCTTAATTTTACAGAAGGTTTTGGCTTATTATTTGTCCGTTGCTCTCCGGCTGAAGGTGAGCAGTTAATTATTAAAGTCAAAGAAGATATTACTAATAAAAATATTGAAGTTCTACGACTTGAGCAAGCCGTCGATAATTTATATGAAATAATTGATAATTTAGATAATAAAGAAAAAATAAATATTTTATTTATTACAGGGTTAGAGCATTCATTTTATGAATATGAAGAATGCAAAAGCTTGATGGGTTGGAATAGTAAAGATATTTATTCATATAGTTGGAAGGGCGTACCACCTGTTTTAATTAACCTCAATCAACAGCGAGAACGGTTTAAAGAGAACTTTAATATCTGTTTTGTATTCTTGCTACCGATATTTGCAATTAAATATTTTATTCAACGTGCGCCTGATTTTTTTGATTGGCGTTCAGGCTTGTTTGAATTTCCTATAGATTCAGAAACTTTAGAACAAGAGTCATCACGTATAATGCAGGATGGAGATGAAGAAAAATATCTCAACTTAACCCCAGAAGAAAGAACTCAACAAATCATAGCAATTCAGGCATTAATAGCAGAAGACCATCAAACACCTGACCGTCAATATGATCTATTGATTAAATTGGGAAAATTACATTCTGCTGGAAAGGATTACAAAGAAGCGATTTACACTTACGAAAAAGCATTAGAAATTAAACCTGATACATCCGATACGTGGTATCATCTGGGCAATTCACTAAGAAATTTAGGGCGTAATCAAGAAGCGATTTTTGCATACGACAAAGCAGTGGAAATTAAACCTAATTACCACCACGCTTGGAATAACCGTGGGTATGCGCTACAAAATTTAGGACGCAATCAAGAAGCGATCACTTCTTACAATAAGGCATTGGAAATTAATCCTAATTACTACTATGCTTGGAGCTTTAGAGGGATTGCACTAGATAATCTAGGATGCTATGAAGAAGCAATTGATTCTTATGATCAAGCAGTTGCTATTAAACCTAATGATAACTATGCTTGGTATTTTCGAGGGATTACACTAGGGAACTTAGGACGTTATGAAGAAGCGATCGCGTCTTATGACAAAGCTCTGGAAATTAAACCTGATGATCACTATGCTTGGAACAGTAGGGGGATTGCGCTAGGGAATTTAGGACGTTATGAAGAAGCCATTGCCTCTTATGACAAAGCTCTGGAAATTAAACCTGATGATCACTATGATTGGTACAACCGGGGAATTGCATTAGATGATTTAGGACGGCATGAAGAAGCCATTGCCTCTTATGACAAAGTATTAGAAATAAACCCAGATTATCATAAAGTATGGAAGAAAAGAGGTCGTTCATTAACAAAATTAGGTCGTTATGAAGACGCGAACATTAACTATAACCAAGCTGCCGAGTTTCTAATTGATGATGGTTTTTTTTGGTATTTTAGAGCATATTCATTGTATTACTCTGGTCAATATAAAGAGGCACTTGCAAGCTTTGAAATAGCTATTAATAGTACCATAAATAAATTTGATAATAATTATTCCTGGGTTACACATTATCAACGAATTTTAATTAATTTTACATCTGATCCCTCCTATTTATTCTGGTATGGTAAAGGTATATGTCTTTGGAAATTGCACTTTTATAAGGAAGCTTTGGCTAGCTTTAAAAAAGTTTTCTTTAACTCTTACTTGTATCAAGATTGCTTCAGCATATTTAAAGCTGTATTTAAGGCTATTTACCAGAAAAATTTTGGCTTGAAAGAAGTAAAATATGCTCTTACTGATTTTTTAGAGAAAAGCGGTTTCAAGCATTGATTTAAGGATAGCTTCACTTATACTAAAAACAGTTATTCAGTCGTGATTGCAATCTATGACAGCAACACCATTCATTCACAAGCAGTATGTTGAGTGGAGAGAAAACGGTTACTGGATTAAGGACAGTCGTGTTTATTTAGACTCTGTTGTTTATGCTTTCTTGAATGGTACATCACCGGAAAGTATCATTCAAAGTTTTCCAGTATTAAAGCTTGAGCAAGTTTATGGTGCTATTACATTTTACTTAGCAAATCAGTCAGCAATTGATGCTTATTTGCAAGCTGGTGAAGCTGAGTTTGAGAAACTGCGTCAAGCTTCAAAGGAACAGAATGCTGCATTGTATAATAAGTTGCTTGCTGCTAAAGGCGATCATCAATGAAAATTCGGTTTGAGTCAGATGCTAACTTTAATCCAAGTACTCTGTCAGTTATTTAATGTTTGAGTATTATTACTGATTGCTTCTATATAAAACTTATTTTATATTTTTCTTCCTCAGAATTTTGTGGTGAATAAATGAGGAGAGATGAAAAATAATGATGATATTTCAAGACTTAGATGATGTAACACGTAAACGGATGATAGCTGAAGTTGAGTCGGATACGGCTAATGGCAAGCTATACATTAGTTCACGTTTGAGTGCAAATGGCAGACAAGATTATGTGAATTTACTCAAAGAAGCAATTACTAGCCATAATGAGGTATGGTTGGCTCAACAACTTTCCTTAAATGGTAGACTCAACTTAACAGAGGAAAGAAAAAAACCAAAGGGCGGCTATACGACTGCAAAAGTTCCTGAAACGGCTCCTGAAACACTAGCAGAAGGTGAATTTAACCGTTTTTACATTCGTGGCTTATGTCTCAGGGCATTGGAGGAAGGAATATTTGAGCTTGAAGTTTATCGTGCTAAATCTGTAATGAATCCTCGTCTAGAGTCACAAGCAAAATTAGGAACGAAAGTACAAGCAGAAAAATTGCTGAATGATCTTCGATCTCATCCAGGAGTTGATACAGCTCTAGGTTTACCAAATGGCCCAAACTCTGGATTAAGTGTTAAGCTTCCTTAGATGTTAATAGCATAGTAGTAGTGGCGTGACCAGACTAAAATGTTGCAATGAAATCTGGATAAAATTAACCGCAGATTGACGCGGATAGAATTTTTTTTATTGCACTACTTTACTCTTGCCACGCCACTACAAAAGCTCACTACTAAAATACATCTATTCAACAAATCGCCCTGCGCTTAATTGTGCAGGGCGATGATTTTAGATTAATTGTAAATCCCAACAAAATTATTTGCTGTTACCGTTACCGTTGCCGTTAGCATGACCATTGGTATTACTTTGCAGTACGCGTTCAGCAAGTTTTTCCGGTACTTCTTGCAGATGGTCATATTCCCAGTGGAAAGAACCAACGCCGAGAGTGAGCGATCGCAGTTCTACAATAAAGTCATGCATCTCTGCTTGGGGCAAGTATGCTGAGATATTATCCCAACCTTGCCAATCGTTTCTGCCTTCGTAACCTAAGATTTGCCCCCGTTTACCACTGAGTAGTTGCAAGGCTTTGGAGGTAAATTCGCTCGGTGTGGTTACTTGCACTTTCAAAATCGGTTCTAGCAGGGTGGGTTGTGCTTGGGGTACTCCTGTTTGCATTGCCAACCTAGCAGCTTGTTTAAAGGCTTGTTCGGAACTATCAACGTTATGGTAGGAACCATTGGTTAAAGTTACCGCCACATCCACAACAGGGAAGCCCAATGGCCCATGTGCCAGAAATTCCCGCACACCCATTTCTACGCCCGGAATATACTGTCTGGGCACAACACCACCCACAATGGTTTCCCGGAAGTTAAAGCCTTCACCACGGGGTAGGGGCTGAATATCTAGGAACACATCACCAAATTGCCCATGTCCACCGCTTTGGTGTTTATAGCGCCCATGAACTGCGGCTACAGGTTTGCGGATGGTTTCTTTATAAGGCACTTGGGGCATGTGGGTTGTCATTGGCAGGTTATATTTCCGCCGCAGTCTATCTAAGGCGACTTGCAAATGAATTTCGCCTTGTCCCCACAGAATTACTTCATGGGTATCGCCATGCTGTTCCCAATTCAGAGAAGGATCTTCTTCTAATAGTTTAGTGATGGCGCTGCTGAGTTTTACTTCATCGTTGCGCTTTTCGGGAGTAATCGCCAGGGCGTAAACGGGTTCTAACTGTTCAGCTTTGGGTAAATCTGCTTTTAACTGGGCATCTGTAGAGAGGATATCTCCGGTTTTGATGCCTTCTAAACGGCTCACAGCTACAATATCGCCAGCTAAAACTTCGTTAACTGACTGCTGTTGTTGTCCCATTAAGCGATAAAGTCCACCAGCGCGCACGCCATTGAGAACAATACCATCGGTTAATTTGCCTTGCCAAACACGGACTAGGGAAAGTTTGCCACCTTGGGGAGTGTAGAAAGTTTTTAATACTTGGGCAATGGGGGTATTGCTGGCTTTAGTTAAGCGGCGTTCTGCTGTAGTTTCTGGTTCTGGTGCTTCCCGTACCAAAGCTTCTAATAAAGGTCTCACACCATAATCTTGTTCTGCCACACCAAAGAAAACGGGGACTACTAAATCTGCCCCTAATTCCATTTTTAAATCCTTGAGAATTTCTTCTTGGGGTGGTTCAATATCTTCTAAAAGTTCTTCCAATAAGTGATCGTCAAAATTCGCTAAAGCTTCGAGCATTTCTGCTCGTGCGGTATGTTCTTCTTCTTTTAAGTTTTCGGGGAAGGGAATTAAGTCTGCTGGTGCGCCTGGATGATATTGATATGCTTGTTCACTCACCATATCAATAAAGCCTGTGAGCTGTTCCCCTTGCATGATGGGATATTGATGGGCGACTAGGGGACGGCTGGAAACGGCTTTGAGGGCGTGTAATGTTTCGAGAACATGAATATTTGCCCTATCCATTTTATTAACAAAGACGATGTGGGGAATTTCCCAATCATCTAAGAATTTAAATAGAGGAGCAAGGGTGAGGACGCGATCGCGAATGGGTTCGCAAACTACAATTGCCGCATCGACTCCCATTAAGGCATTATAAGTTTCTTGGGCAAATTCAACACTTCCGGGACAGTCCAGAAAGTTAAAGCGCAAGTCGTTATATTCTGTGCTAGCAGCGCTGATTTCTACACTCATGTGGCGATCGCGCGATTCGTTCGCACTATCTCCAACTGTGTTACCATCCTTGACACTGCCTTTACGGGAAATTGCCCCTGTGACAAATAACAAACTTTCTAATAAGGTTGTTTTTCCACTTAAATAAGGGCCGACAATTGCAACGTTCCGCGAACCCGATTTTACTTTTTCGTTCATAAAACCTCCCTGGCGGTAAGTCACCACTAACCGCATTATCCTGTGTATTCAGGCATAGAAAATGTTTCTCTCTAGGGAGAATCATCTCCTCTTTAATCAGTTATTATCCTCCCTTTAATCAATGCAACGAAAAATTGTAGCCTGTTGTAAGATTTAGCTAAAGAAAAGTTAATTAAATCAAACTTTAATACCAAGAGTTGAACTTTTGTAAAATCAATCCCTATCAGAACAATCTTTGTGAAGAAACATGAACTAAAGGCGGAATTATTCAGGATAAAGGATGAAAGATGAAACTAACAGACACAGCAGTTGTCATCAGTGGTGTAGGCAAAATCAAGAAAAGTTAATCTATAAAATGTTTTGCTATTTTAGGAAATACCAAAAAATCAATAATTCAGCAAGTAGGGGCATGATATCCACAGAATTTCGAGCAAATAGACCCTTCATCCCTGCCTTGCCTCTACAATTATTTATCTATTGTTTTAATGGTAAATTCTTGCCATCCTTATATAATCCCTGCCCAAGTATATTAGTTAGTTTAATTTTTTTATGGGGTAGCATTCTCTATCCTTCTACCAGTTTCGCCATCACCCCACCGGATTTATTAGCGCAAACTACGAGCCAAGGAGCAGTAGACTTATTAAATCAAGGCTTACAGGCGATTCAAGCTGGGAAAGTGCAAGATGCGATCGCTTCCTTTAAAAAAGCTGTCCTGCTAGATCCCAAATTAGCCCCCGCCCACTACAATTTAGGGCTAGCATTACGGCAGACTGGACAACTACAACCTGCAGCAGATGCATTTTATCAAGCAACCCAAGCAGATCCCAAATTTGCGCCCGCTTTTGCCAATTTAGGCGGAGCCTTATTAGAAGGGAATAATCTGCAGTTAGCGAATGATTACTTACAACGCGCAGTAGAACTCGATTCTAAACTCGGTTTTGCCCACTATAACTTAGGATTGCTGCGAGAACAGCAACGAGATTGGGAAAGAGCGATCGCAGCTTTTAAAAAAGCGATGCAATATAGCCAAAATGCCCCAGAGCCAGCCTACCATTTAGGATTAGTTTATCTGCAACAAGGCAAAGTTGATCAAGCCAGAGAAGCCTTTCGCCAAGCGCTGAGAGTTAATCCCCAATATGCGGAAGCACATTACAATTTAGGTTCAATTTGGTTTCAACAAAGTAAATGGCAAGAAGCCTTAGAAGCCTTCAGAAAAGCAGCCACAGCTAACTCAAATTATGCCAACGCCTATTATGGAGCAGGGTTAGCATTTATGCAATTAAGACAATATGCAGAAGCCGCCCAAGTATTTCAATATGCCAGAGATTTATACAACGCTCAAGGCAATCCTCAATGGGGAAAAAATGCCCAGCAATTGTTACAACAGGCACAGAATTTCCATTACCAACCTCGCTAAGGTGCGAAGGATAGATAGTAAGCAACAACAAAATTATCGGATGAACTAGAACACCGATTGCTTAATTAAAAATAAAGAATTCTGCGAGGATAGGCACTTTTAGGTATGACGTTTCCAGCCTAATGATAATTGATGCCTAAACTACAAGTTAGCGAATAATGAATCGATATTCTAGTGGGTATATTCTCAACCTATCACCATTGTCATGGTAATGCATATGCAAAAGCGCGTTAAAAGCCGATTTCTATTTTGCGATCGCTGGTTTGATCGCCATGCCATTGTTCGCAACATGGAGGCTTTTCAAGACTTAATTGTTATAGTTTTATGTTTAGGTTTATTTGCTGTCATGTTACTGCAATTGTGGGGGATATTGATTGCCATTACACAGCAATTAGATTACAAAATAGTGACAGCCAAAATACTATTCATCCTGATTTTGGTAGAATTATTTCGGCTGCTCATGGTTTACTTACAAGAGCATAGTATTGCTGTTGGTGTAGCAGTCGAAGTCACAATTGTATCAGTTCTGCGAGAAGTAGTGGTTCACGGTGCCTTAGAAATTTCTTCAATTCAAACAGCAGCAATTTGCGGCTTATTATTCATTTTGGGTGCCTTATTAATAGTCTGTGCAAAAACACCACACATGGATTGCATGAGTGCTAACACAAAATTTTGCCCTATTGTCTATCAAGGAAGTAGGGAAAAGCAAAATCTAGAATTTCAATACTCACGCCGATGTGATGAAAATAAGCCTTTAGTATAGGGGTTTGGTGTTTGTCATTTGGTAATAGGTAATTGGTAATTGGTGTTTGTCATTAATTATTTCTCCCTCATCCCCCTCATCTTCCTCATCTCCCAATCCCCATCTACGCTTCTGGGAAGATGAAGCCTCCTTTAACGGTAGGTAGAAATTAGTTAAGAACCTAAAGGAGGGTATTTTATGACTACAGGTAACGGACAATCTCAACAACCGATTAGCAACCTGGAGTATGATTTTGTGACTGTGCTGCACAATAAAGCAGAAGCAGTTAAGGCTTACGATGTATACATTAAAGACGCGCAGGAAGCTAACTCTCAGCCCTGCGTAGAGTTATTCCAAAAATTGCGGCAGTCTGATGTTGAGCAAGCTCAAGAAATCCGCAATCATTTGCAACAAGTAATGCAGCACGGCAAAATGTAATTCATTTGGGGCATAGGGGATAGGGCATGGGGCATGGGAAAGAATAAAAATACCCTGTCCCAAGTCGGCTTTCCTGCATTCTCTAATTAATAGACAGCAAGCCGCAGGCGTATCAACTATGCTGATTCCCTGCGGCTTGTTGCACTTATTGCACCGTCAAATCTCAAGCTTGGGCTAATTGTTCTCAGCTAAACCAAATCTAGTTTGCATAATCTGAAATTGTATATTTATTGTGGGGTGGGCATCTTGCTATTTAAGCTAAAAGCGATATAGGGCGGGCGTTGTACAAATACCTCGCGCCCTCATCCCCTAACCCCTTCTCCCGCAGGAGAAGGGGAACTAAATCTCTTGCTCCCTTCTCCCTGTGGGAGAGGGGCTGGGGGTGAGGGCGAAACCTTCCAACCAAGAGGGTTTCACGTTAAGTTGACACCACTGGCATCTTGCCGCCCAATATATGCAAGTTAAATGTGGAACAGCTTACAACCGAAGTGTCACAAATCAGGTGCAACTATTAGTCTGCCAACCCAAAAATGTGAGGTGGAGATTGGGGAAAGGTTAAAGGGAAAAGGGTAAGGGACAAAAAATTCAAAACCCAAGCAATTATCGGTAACAAAGCCACAGAAACATCAATGGTCAAGCAAATGAACCAAGCCAAAATCATTCATTTTGCTACCCACGGCTTACTTGATGATTTTAAAGGATTGGGCGTACCAGGTGCGATCGCTCTGGCTCCTACTCGTCAGGATGATGGTTTACTGACATCCGGTGAAATTTTGGATATGAAACTCAACGCCGACTTGGTTGTACTGAGCGCTTGCAACACTGGAGGTGGTAACATTACAGGCGATGGTGTGATTGGTTTATCACGTTCTCTCATTACCGCCGGGGTCAAGAGTGTAATTGTTTCGCTGTGGTCTGTATCAGATACTTCTACCGCCTTTTTGATGACTGAGTTTTATCGTCATTTACAACACAATCCCGATAAAGCTGCGGCGCTGCGAGAAGCAATGCTCGCAACCAGACAAAAGTATAGTAATCCAATTGATTGGGCTGCATTTACTCTAATTGGGGAAGCAAAGTGAAACAATTTTAGATTTTGCGGAAAGTTGCAAGGAGGGTTTCCCTCCGTAGCAAACTTTTCAAGACGGATTTTGGATTTGTTTCATACTGGAATACTTCTTTCTTGTCCCGCTAATTTATGCAATTTTTCCCTCTAAAATTCACGATTATGTGAAGTAAAGAAAAATTTCAACCAAAGCATTGATTACCAAATACCCTAAAATATCATGAAAAGTATTTTAAAATTGGCGATTTTGTCTTTTGCCAGCTTTGCTGTATCTATGCAAATTGTGTCGGCTCAAACCCCCAAAACCACAGGTGATGCGCGCATCAAAGATATTTTAGATAAGCTAGGGGCTAAATATGAGTTACTGCCTGATGGTGATTTTAAATTATTAATACAAACCGAAAATAAACGCAACCAAGTAGTATTTATTGAATCCAGAACAGAAAAACTCGGCAACTTAGAAATTCGTTATATTTCATCTCCAGGATATGTAACTAAGGGAGCGATTCCCAGCGAAATTGCTAACAAGCTACTAGAAAATAGCGGTTTAAACAAAATAGCTGCTTGGCAAGTTTTGACTAAAGAGCAAACTCACATGGCTATATTTACTGCCAAGATAGCAGCCAATAGTGAGGCGGAAACTTTGAAAAATACGCTTTTAGCTGTGGGCTATGGTGCAGATGCAATTGAAAAAGAGTTGACAGGTAAGGATGAATTTTGAATCACAAAGGAACAGGGACTGGCAAATGAAAAACTCCACCCACAAGGGGGTGGAGTTTTTGGGCATTGGGAATTGGGCATGGGGGAGGCAGTGCTGTCTTGGGGTCTCTCCAAGTGCATTGGTATCAACTTAAGCTAAAAGTGATATAGTGCGGGCGTTGTACAAATACCTCGCACCCTCATCCCCTAACCCCTTCTCCCCCATATGTATTCTTGTTTAAAACGTATAAATACTTATACATGTTGTATATTTATTGCATTCGGATATGTCTATACTGGAGAAGAAATCATCCAAATTTTATGAAAATTTTCAACAACGCAAATTTAACAAACCCCGTTGGGGTTGGGGGCTGGGGAACTCCGCCCCCACAACCCCAGGGAGTAGGGATTAGGGGCAATGAGGATTTGGAGAATGTAGACGCGAAGCCGTGAGCGATTCTGGTGGACGGGTTCCCCAACATAAATGAACTGTAGCGTATCCGAAGGATTCACCCATTCGCATTAGCATCTCTGAAACAGAAGGGCTTCCTGTAGGGTGGGAGATGAGGTGACAAAAGGAAATAATCATTACCAATTACCCATTACCCATTCCCATAATTAAAGATTTTCTTCACAAAAAAAATGCAAACTTTTAAGCGCATTAGCTGATTGCTGTAATTTTGAACCATGCCACAATACAGGTGTTATTGAGCGCACAATCTATTGTCTCCTGCTCATAAATCTATTAATGAAAAAAACTTCTGCTTCTTTTCACTTGAACTATAGATTAATCTCTAACCTATCTATATGTTAAGTAAGGTTTTTAACTTGATGGATATGGAGGTACAATCGCTTGTGAAACGCGATCGCGTTAACAATTGTGCTGTATGAGTCACCCCTCCCTACTAACTATTTTGCTGATTGACGATTGTGCTGAAGATCGGGTGACTTACCGTCGCTTTTTGCAGCACGATAGCCGCTATATTTATCGCATTTTAGAGTTTGATACAGCAACCGCAGCAATGAACTGGTGCCACTACGAGACCCCAGATGTGGTTTTGCTAGATTTTGCGTTGCCTAATGGTGATGGCTTGGACTTTATTCGGCAGTTTAGAGAACATCTGAGAAATACGCAATCGGCTGTGATTATGGTGACTGGGCAAGGAGATGAAACTATTGCTGTACAAGCAATGAAAAATGGTGCCCAGGATTATTTACTCAAAAGCCAGCTGACAGCGACAATTTTGCACAGCGCCATTCATTATGCAGTAGAGCAGGTGCGCTTATTACGGCAATTAGAACAAAGTCGAGAGCAACAACACTTAGTTGCAGCAATTGCTTTAAGAATTCGCCAGTCTTTGAAACTAGAAGAAATATTGCGGATTACAGCTAAAGAAGTGCGCCAGTTTCTGAAGGCAGATCGGGTATTAGTTTATCAATTTCAGCCGGATATGAGTGGCGTTGTGGTAGCGGAATCAGTGCTTCCTGGTTGGACGGTTTCTTTAGGGGCAAAAATTCAAGATACTTGCTTTCAAGAAGGAGCAAGAGATAAATATTACCAAGGAAAAAAACGAGCGATCAATAATATTTATCAAGCGGGTTTAACAGATTGTTATTTACAGCTATTAGAACAATTTGAAGTCAAAGCCAATTTAGCAGTTCCCATTTTGGTAAAGGATAGTTTATGGGGATTATTAATTGCTCACCAATGTTCTAGAACGCGCAATTGGGAAGCGATGGAACTAGAGTTGCTGGATCAGCTAGGGGTGCAATTATCACTGGCAATTCAGCAAGCAAATGCCTATGAGCAACTGCAGACAGAACTAAAAGAACGAAAATCAATAGAAGCGGCACTGCAAGCTAGCGAAGAAAAGCTGAAACTGACCCTAGATTTTGCTCATATTGGCTATTGGGAGCGGAACTTTATTACCGATGAAATATTTGCTAGCGACAATGCCATTCGCTGTTTTGGCTATGAAAGAAAGAGCATCAAAGTTACTAATGAAGAGTGGTTGAACTCGATTCATCCTGAGGATCAAGAATGGGTACAACAACAATTACAGCAAGCGATCGCCAACAAAACAGATTATGTTGTGGAATATCGAGTAGTATGGGCAGATCACAGCATTCACTGGATATCATCAAGCGGCAGGGCAGTTTACGACAATAACGGACTTCCATTAGTGATGCTGGGCGTATTGATAGATATCAGCGATCGCAAACAAGCTGAAGAAAAACTCCGAGAAAGTGAAGAACGCTTCCGCAGCACCTTTGAGCAAGCCGCAGTAGGAATTAGCCATGTATCGCTGAGTGGGGAATTTATCCGCCTTAACCAAAAGTTTTGTGACATTACCGGCTATCCTCCCACTGAACTCCAAAAATTAACCTTTCAGGATATTACCTATCCAGATGATGTCGTAGCTGGGTTACAGCAGAGTCAGAGGCTAATCACAGGAGAAATTCAGACTTTTTCTCTAGAAAAGCGGTATATTCGCCAGGATGGCGCGATTGTCTGGGCGAATTTGACTTGTTCTCTAGTACGCGATCGCTTAGGCGCACCGAAATATTTCATTTCTGTGATTGAAGATATCTCCCAGCGCAAGCAAATGGAAGCGGAACTTCAGCAGCATCAGGAGCGGTTGAATATGGCTCTGGAAGTTGCTGATATGGGTAACTGGGACTGGAATATTACTACAGGAGAAATTTATTGGTCACCTAACCTGGAACGACTATTTGGTATGGTTCCTGGAACTTTCAACGGGAATTATGAAACCGTTGTATCCATGATGCACCCAGAGGATCAAGAATCTGTTTTACAAGCAATTAATGCTGCTGTCTCTCAAAAACAAGAATATAACATCGAATTTCGCTTTATCAAACCTGATGGTACAGCACGCTGGGCACTTGGAAAAGGAAAGGTTTTTTATGACGAGCAAGGTAATCCTACTCGGATAATGGGTATTGATTTAGACATTACTGAACGTAAGCAAGCGGAAGCAATCATCAAGGAAAGTGAAGAAAGATTCCGCCACATAGCAGATAGCAGCCCTGTCCTGATTTGGTTGTCGGGAATTGACAAATTATGCCATTATTTCAATAGTAGTTGGTTAGAATTTACTGGCAGAACCTTAGAACAAGAACTGGGTAATGGTTGGTTAGAAAGATTACACCCAGATGATTATCAAAATTGCCTAGACTCTTATATCAATGCCTTTGATAGCCGCCAAGACTTCCAAATTGAATATCGGCTGCAACGCTTTGATGGTGAATATCGTTGGATTTTGGATACAGGAGTCCCCCGATTTACCAGTGAAGGTGAATTTTTAGGTTATATGGGTTCCTGCATTGATATTAGCGATCGCATTCTGGCAGAACAGGCATTACAACAGCTCAATCAAGAACTCGAAGCCAGAGTAGAACAACGTACCGCCGCTTTAAAAGAAAGCGAAGAACGCTGGCAATTAGCGCTCAAAGGCAGCAATGATGGTATTTGGGATTGGAACCTCAAGACTAATGAGGTGTTCTTCTCAACGCGCTGGAAAGAAATGCAGGGCTTTAGCGAGGATGAAATAGATGCCAATATTGAAGAATGGTGGAGCAGAATTCATCCTGATGATTATGAACGCTTCATAACAGCATTGAATGAGCATTTTAACCAAAAAACGCCATTTTTCTGTGAAGAATGCCGAGTAAAGCACAAAAATAGCTCTTACATTTGGGTATTAAATCGGGGTCAGGCTTTGTGGGATGAATCGGGTAATGTCATTCGCATGAGTGGTGCGACAAAGGATATTACCGAACGCAAACAAGCAGAAACCGAGTTGTTAGCTCTGAGCAGTCTGCAACAGGCAATTTTAGATGGCTCTGATTATGCGATTATTTCCGTCAATTCTCAGGGCACGATCCAAACCTTTAATGCTGGTGCCCAAAAGATGTTGGGCTATACACTAGAAGAAGCGATTAATTACACTCCAGAACTGTTTCATGATTTGGCAGAAATTCAGCAACGCTTAGAAATTTTTGCCAGAGAATTAGGCAGGCCCAGCTTGTCAAGACCAGAATTTTTCACCCTTAAAACCCAAGATGGCACTTACGAAGAAGAATGGACATACATTCGCAAAAATGGCGATCGCTTTCCAGTTTTAGTATCAGTGACCTGTCTGCGTAACCCAGATGGTGAAATTTGGGGATTTCTTGCCATTGCCAAAGATATTACCCAACAAAAACAGATGGAAGCAGAACTCAAAAAAAATGCCGCCCATCTTGCTACTGCCCAGCAAATTGCCCGTCTGGGTAGTTGGGAATTTGACTTTCAAACCCAACAGATCTATTGGTCGGCAGAAAGCTTTGAGATTTATGGACGTGATCCTCAGTCTGGGATGCCAACCTACGCAGAATTACGCCAGTCAATTCATCCAGATGATCTCGCTCGCCATGATGATGTGGTAGAGCAAGCCAGTCAGCAGGGTAAATCTTACGAGCTAGAATATCGCTTTTATCGCGCTGATGGCAGTTTACGCTATGCACTAGTACGAGGCGAAGTCATCTTGGATGCTCGAGGCGAGCCAAAACAGTTTATTGGCACAGTTCAGGATATTACCGATCGCAAACTGGCAGAAGAACAACTACGCAACCTTAGCGATCGCTTGTCTTTGGCCCTGCAATCAGGTGCGATCGCTACCTGGGATTGGGATATCATCCACAACCAAAACCACTGGGATGAGCGGATGTATAAACTGTATGGTATTGTGCCAGGGTCTGAAGGTTGGGCACTGTATCAAGATTGGTTAAATGTCATACATCCAGACGATCGCGCCCAAGCCGAAGCTAACGCCCAAGCTGCACTGCGGGGAGAGAAAGAATTTAATATAGAATTTCGCGCTATTCATCCAGATGGCAGCATCCGCCATATCAAAGCTGCTGCCATAGTCCAACGCAACCAGCAAGGTGAAGTACAACGGGCAGTAGGAATTAACTATGACATCACAGAGCTTAAACAAATAGAAGCAGCTCTACGTGAGAGCGAAAGCCGCTATGCAACCTTAGCAGAAGCATCACCAGTAGCTATTTTCCGGATTGATGCACAAGGCAATTGCGTTTACATGAATGAACGCTGGAGCGAGATGACTGGTAGAGCAACTGCATCGGCATTAGGAACGGGATGGTTAGATGCAGTGCATCCCGAAGACCGCGAATATATGCTCATGCACAGGTCGCAATCATTATCAAAAACCCCAAGATTGATTCGCAACGAAGGCAGACATTTACTTCCAGATGGTACAGTTACCTGGTTTTACGCCCAGTTAGTACCCGAAACTAATGCTGATGGCAACTTAATTGGGTATATCGGCACACTTACAGATATTACCAGTCGCAAACAAATAGAAGCCGCCCTTTGGGAAAGTGAACGCCGCTACGCGAGCTTGGCAGAAGCCTCACCAGTAGCTATCTTCCGAATAGATGGGGCTGGGCAGTGTATTTATGTTAACGAGCGCTGGAGTGAAATGACAGGCAGACCCGCTGAGGAAGCAATGGGTTACAAATGGTTAAATGCTATCTATCCTGAAGACCGCGATCGCTTTCTGGATCATATGTGTAATTTATCTGAACCACAAAGATTACGGCAGGATGAAGGTAGGCATTTACTTCCAGATGGCAGCATTGCCTGGTTTTACGTCCAAGTCCTCACCGAAACTGACCCAGAAGGTAACATCATTGGTTACGTCGGTACTTTAACAGATATCAATGCACGTAAAGAAGCAGAAATTGCCCTGCAAGAAAGTGAACGCCGCTATGCCACCTTAGCACAAGCTGCCCCGGTCGCGATTTTCCGCTTTGATACAACGGGGAATTGCACTTATGTCAATGATCGCTGGAGCGAGATGACAGGCAGACCAGTAGAAGATGCGATGGGGTTAAATTGGCTACAAGCTATTCACCCAGAAGACCGCGATCGCGCATGGCAAAAATGGTATCAATGGTCACAAACATCTCAGCTAGGAGAAATCTACCGTAGTGAAGGCAGACATCTGCAACCTGATGGCACTATTACCTGGTATTACTGCTATGTACTAGCGGAAACTAACTCCGAGGGTAGCATTATTGGTTACATTGGCACCTTGGCAGATATCACCGCGCGCAAAGCAGCAGAAATTGCCCTGCAAGAAAGTGAACGCCGCTATGCCAACTTAGCAGAAGCTTCTCCAGTAGCAATTTACCAATTGGATGCAGAAGATAACTGCATCTATGTCAATGAGCGCTGGAGCGAGATGACAGGCAGACCAGCAGAAGATGCAATGGGCTTCAAATGGTTTGAATCTATCCACCCAGACGACCGCGATCGCTTAAAAAAGGAATGGGAGCAATGGTTAGGAACATATCAGCAAGGAGAGGTGTATCACAATGAAGGCAGACATCTTTGGCCTGATGGTAAAATCACCTGGTTTGACTGCTATTTACTACCGGAAACTAACCCAGCAGGTACCATCATTGGTTACATTGGCACTTTAGTAGATACCACTGATCGCAAAGCCACAGAAATTGCCCTGCAAGAAAGTGAGCGCCGCTACGCCAACTTAGCACAAGCTGCTCCAGTCGCAATTTTCCGCTTTGATAATGAGATTAACTGCGTCTATGTCAACAATCGCTGGAGCCAGATCACTGGCAGACCAGCGGAGGCGGCAATGGGGCGACAATGGTTAGAAGCTATTCATCCAGACGATCGCGATCGCATGGGCAAGGAATGGGCGCAATGGATGCAAACACATAAACCAGGAGAAATCTACAAACATCAAGGCAGACATATTTGGCCTGATGGCAGGATCACCTGGTTTGACTCCTATGTCCTACCGGAAACTAACCAAGAAAGCAAAATTATTGGTTACATCGGTACCATCGTAGATATTACAGATCGCAAAGAAGCAGAAATTGCCTTACAAGAAAGTGAACGCCGCTATGCAACTTTGGCAGAGGCCGCACCAGTAGGCATTTATCGGTTTGATACCGAAGGTAACTGTGTGTATGTCAATGAGATCTGGAGTGAGATGACAGGGAGACCTACACAGGAAGCATTAGGCAAAGGATGGATCAAAGCATTGCACCCAGACGACCGCGAGCAACTTTTAACGGCTACATCAACATCTTTGGCACAAAAAAGCAGGAAAATTAGTGAAGGTAGACATCTGAAACCCGATGGTAGCATTAGCTGGTTCTATAGCCAAATGGTACCGGAAATTGATGCCAATGGTAATGTACTAGGTTATATTGGCACACTTACAGATATCACTGTTCGTAAGGAAGCAGAAATTGCCCTCAAAGAAAGCGAACGCCGCTATGCCACCTTAGCAGAAGCAGTGCCCGTGGGGATTATTCGATTTGATGCACAAGGTCATTGTATCTACGTCAACGAGCGCTGGAGCGAGATGACAGGACAGGCAATCACAGCAGCATTGGGAATGGGATACTTAGATGTCTTGCATCCTGAAGATCGCGATCAACTGTTGCTGGAATGGTCTCAATGGAGGCAATCACCTCAGCCCAGAAGACTTTTCCAAAGAGAAGGCAGGTATATTCGCCCAGATGGTAATATCAACTGGTTTTCTGGTTATGCATTACCCGAAATCAATCCCGATGGTATCGTTGTGGGGTATGTTGGTACACTCACAGATATTACCGAACGCAAGCGCAATGAAGATAAACTGCGAAAACTCTCTGATAGGCTAACCTTAGCACTGCAATCGGGAGGATTCGGCATTTGGGAATGGGATATCGTCAACGATGTCCTGTTTTGGGATGAGCGAATGTATGAACTTTACGGTGTGCAACCTTCTGAGTTTGATGGAGTATATGAAACTTGGATGCAACGCATTCATCCAGAAGATCGCGCTGCATCTGAAGAACTAAGTGAGAGAGTACGCCGAGGAGAGATGGAATATAATACGGAATTTCGTGTTGTTCATCCCGATGGCAGCATCCGCTATATTAAAGCCTACGCTCTGATTAAAAGAAATCAACAGGGTGAGGCACTCAGAATGGTGGGTGTCAATTACGACATGACAGAACGTAAATTAGCGGAACTGGAACTTATCCGTAACCGAGACCTACGCGAAGTAATTTATCATGAATCTACTGATGCCATCTTTCTCGTAGATCCGCAAACTCTGCTCACTATTGATTGTAATCGCCGGGCTGTAGAATTGTTTGCTGCTAACCATAAAGGTAATTTGATTGGTATAGCCGGACACACGCTTCATCGCCAGCCCTTCTCAGAAGACGAACTAGCTGCTATTGCAGCGGAAATGGAGTCAAAAGGCTTCTGGAGCCGAGAAATTGAATATGTTAATTATCAAGGCGATTCCTTTTGGGGAAACATTGCTGCCAAGCCGATTACCGTAGCAGGACGGAGACTAAATTTAGTCCGGATCACAGATATTAGCGATCGCAAGCAAACCGAAGAAATACTAACAACATATACACGCGAGTTAGCAGATTTATACAACCATGCTCCTTGCGGTTACCATTCGCTTGATGTTGACGGTCGATTCGTCAACATCAACGATACAGAGCTGGAATGGTTGGGTTACAGCTATGAAGAAATTATTGGACAACACTTTATTGACTATATTACAGAAGCCAGCCGCCCAGCATTTTTAGAAAACTATCCGCAATTTAAAGAACGCGGCTGGGTGAAAGACCTAGAATTTGACATGATTTGCAAAGATGGCACAATTTTACCAGTGCTGCTGAATGCAACTGCCGTCAAAGGTGAAGATGGTACTTTTATCTCCAGCCGTTCCAGCATTTTTGATATCCGCGATCGCAAACAAGCAGAACGAGAATTACAAGAATCCCGTACAATGCTGCGCTTGGTACTAGATACAATTCCCCAACGAGTATTTTGGAAAGATTGCGAATCGCGTTATTTAGGCTGTAATCCTAGTTTCGCCAACGATTGTCAGCAAACTCCCGATGAAATTATTGGCAAGACAGACTTAGACTTAACTTGGTCAGAATTCGCACACCTCTACCAGGCAGATGATGCCTTTGTCATCAACACCAAAACTGCCAAACTCGGCTATGAAGAGCCGAATGTCAATCTCAATGGTGAGCAAGTATGGTTGCGAACCAGTAAAGTACCGTTGACGAATAGTACAGGTGAAGTTATTGGAGTTCTAGGATCTTACGAAGATATTACTCAACGTAAACAAGCCGAAGAACAGCTACAGCATACAAATCAGCAGCTAGCACATGCTAACGTCGAATTAGCTCGTGCCACACGCTTGAAAGACGAATTTTTGGCAAATATGAGCCATGAACTGCGAACCCCACTTAATGCTATTTTGGGAATGTCTGAGGGTTTGCAAGAAAGTGTATTTGGCGAAGTCAATGAACGACAAATTAAAGCCATCTCTACTATCGAGCGCAGCGGCAAACATTTACTCGAACTGATCAATGACATTTTAGATTTATCTAAAATCGAATCTGGCAAACTAGAACTGCAACTGAGCGATGTTCCTGTCAGAACTCTGTGTGATGCTAGTATCAGCTTCATAAAACAGATGGCTTTGAAGAAAAATATCGGACTCAGTACTCGAATTGCCGACAATCTGGGCAATATTTATGTAGATGATCGCCGTTTGCGTCAAGTCCTGATCAACCTCCTCAGCAACGCCATTAAATTCACTCCCGAAGGCGGTTCCGTCAGGTTAGAAATCTGCCTGGAAGAAGCAGGAGAGCAAAAGAACAGGAAAGCAGAGGTAGCTAATTCTCCCTCATCTTCCTCATCCCCCACATCCCCCTCATCCCCCACATCCCCCTCATCCCCCACATCTCCCACATCCCCCACATCTCCCACATCCCCCCACATCTGCTTCTCCGTCATTGACACTGGTATCGGCATTCGCACAGAAGATATCAGTAGGTTATTTCAGCCTTTCATGCAGCTTGACAGCAGCCTTAACCGCCAGTATAATGGCACGGGTTTAGGATTGGCACTTGTACAGCGGATTGCTACCTTACATGGCGGAACTGTCTCAGTGAGCAGTAAAGTCGGTGAAGGTAGTTGTTTTATTGTTCGTATTCCGTACCAAACCAACGATCCTTTGTCCACAATGCAAGTAACGGCTCCATCCCCCAGCCATCGCCTTCCTGCTGATAATACTCAAGTTTTAATTATTGAAGACTCCATTCCTGCTGCCGAGCAAATTACTCGCTATTTGAGCGAAATGGGAATGCAACCTGCTGTCTATCCGCGCGGCGAAGGCTCTGTAGAGGAAGCAATACGCATTCAGCCTGCTTTCATCCTTTTAGACTTGCAATTACCAAACCTTTCCGGTTGGGATGTGCTCAATCAACTGCAAAACAACCCAGAAACTAAAGAAATTCCAGTCATCATTATTTCTGTAGTAGACGAGCGCACCAAAGGATTGGCTCAAGGAGCTGCAGAATATATAGTTAAGCCAATTACTCGCCAGCAGTTTCAAGCCACCCTAGAGAAACTACAATATATTCCCCGTCATGATTCCACAGCATTGATTGTTGTCCCACAAGCATCTGCTAAATCGCCCCTAATTCTGCTAGCAGAAGACAATCAGGCAAACATCGATACAATGTCCGGTTATCTAGAAAGTCGTGGCTATCGCCTAATTTTGGCAAAAAATGGTCAACAAGCCCTTGAAGTTGCTAAATCTCAACAACCTGATTTAATAGTAATGGATGTCCAAATGCCAGTCATGGACGGAATAGAAGCAATGCGTCACCTCCGTCAAGACCGGCAATTTGACCATGTGCCGATTATTGCATTAACAGCTCTTGCTATGCCAGGCGATCGCGAAAATTGCTTAGATGCAGGAGCGAACGAATATTTAAGTAAACCTATTAAACTCAAACAGTTAGCAGTCACAATTCAACAACTTTTAGGAAGGTAACGGAAATTGCCGATGGATACTAAAGCTTCTATTTTGGTAATTGATGATGAACCCGATAACTTTGATGTTGTTGAAACACTACTAGATGGTGAAAATTACCAACTATATTACGCGCCTAGTGGAAAGCAAGCCTTAGAACGCCTCGAAAGTTTTCATCCCGATGTCATCTTACTAGATGTAATGATGCCAGAAATGGATGGCATGGCAGTCTGTCGTCACATCAAATCCGATCCGCAATGGCAAGCTGTGCCAATTATTATGGTGACAGCATTAACCGATAAAGAAGATTTAGCGCGTTCTTTAGCAACTGGTGCAGATGACTTTATTAGTAAACCAGTTAATGGTGTCGAGTTACGCGCTAGAGTGAATTCTATGTTGCGGATTAAGCAGCAGTATGACAACCTGCAATCTTTGCTGAAACTGCGAGAAGACATGGTGAACATGATTGTTCATGATATGCGTAACCCGCTATCCAGTATTTTTCTCTCCACTGATATTCTGAAGTTACCAGGTTTAACACCACAAAAACTGCAACGTAAACTCGAACAAATTGCGATCGCCTCCCAGCAACTACAATTATTAATTGATAACTTGTTAATCATGGCCAAGTTAGAATCTGGCAAAATGATTCTCAACTATTCAGAAGTAGATATAGGCGAGCTGTGTTTGCTAGCTGTCGCTGATGTAGAAGCAATTACTGCTCAAAAAAACTTGAATTTAGTGACAGAATTACCCAAATTTAAAGACAATATCAAAGTTGATGCCTCTATCTTTCGGCGAGTACTAGATAATTTGCTCTCTAACGCCATTAAATTTTCACCTTCCAATTCAGAAATTATTCTGCGGGCAGAGTATTTAGAATTAGGCGGAGTAAAAGTACAAGTTGCTGATGCTGGCCCTGGAGTTGCCAAAGATTTAAGGCACAGTATTTTCGAGAAATATGAGATAGGCAATTTCATACAAAATGTTTCGCAAATTGGTTTAGGATTAGCCTTTTGCAAAATGGCAATTGAAGCACATCAAGGCAGTATAACTGTTGAAGATAATCATCCTCGCGGTACGATATTTACAGTATTTCTCGCCAAAAATGCCCAATAAAATACTTGAAGTAGATTTCATTTATATGAGGTACAAATAGGCTGGTTTTGAGGCAGGAGGCAGAGATGGGTAAGGGCACTGCACCAGTACCTTATTTTAGGCTTTGGTGCGTTGCGCTTCGCGACAACACACCCTACTTACAATACTGCTCGGTTAAGGATTTTCAAGTTGGAATTTGGTTTGGGGAAAAGGTGAAAGGGTAAGGGTTAAAGGTTTTTTCTTGCCCCTTTTCCCCTTCCCCTTTTGCCCTTAACCGACAAGTATTGACCCTACTTATGCTTTTAACCGGATAATCTCTTATCTTTAACTTGGCTAGAAGTAGCTTCTAAAAAATCAGTAAAAACTTGAATAAACTTATGTATTCCCTCACTACCGCCAGCAATTAAACCACCAGTTAATAAGGCATCTAAACAACGAAATATACTTATTTGAATAGGGTTATTTGTATCAATAATAATTAGCGGTTCGATACAGCGAATACCGATAGCGCTGATTAATAGACCGCATAATAAAGATGTCCATAGAGCGATTATTCTAGTATCTGACTTGTAAGCTAATCGTTTTCGCTCTTTTTCATTTACATCTTTAATTCTGGTAGTTAAATCATCAATATGGGGTTGTAACTTAGTCAGTACATCTGTTGGCGTTTGACTAAAATTTTGGATTAGTTGCTGTTCTAAGGTGCTGCCACCTGACTCATTCACAATAATAGGATTAGGGTCTAAAGGCGGTATCTGATTTTCTGATTGCTGCTCTGGGATCAGCTTTTTTCGTTCGACAATTATGGCATTTTGTTGTTGAATACTCATTTCTAACTGTTCTGTAGTCGGCCCGCGCCAGGTAGTAATAAAAACTTCTAAAGAACGCTCCAATAAAAGAGAAATGAACAGAGGTAAAGTGAGTACCTGTACAACATCTTCAAAACCAAAAGATTTCAATACCAATGGTTGTGGAGATAGCCAAGCAGTAAAAGTTACTAACAGAAAACTAATAGTTATCAAGAAGAAAAATAGCGGAGATTCCAGAGAAATTTTGAGCAACATCCCTATAGTCCTGTTCTACCCACAATACCTAAGACATAGGGAAATGGAGAATAGCAGGAAGAAATGGGGATTGGGGAACTCGGGGCCCCCTCTGGGGATAAGGGGTAATGGGGACTGGGGATTGGGGATTGGGGATTGGGGACTGGGGATTGGGGAGATGAGGGAGAAATTTCTATTACCAATTACCCATTACCAAATGACAAATGACAAATGACAAATGACAAATTTAGATTCCCGCACCATCTAGAAAGTCTTCGATGACGCGATCGCTTTCGGTTGTACTGGGGTGGGGTTCGGGGATATGTACGTGAATGGGCGAAAGGTTTGATTCAGCTTGCAATTGTTCTAGCTGTTTATCTAAAGATTTCACTCTTTCAAATAAGGCGCGGATGGCTTCTGCTTCTACGTCCCGGACTTTACCATGAGCGAGAATATCGCCACTGAGGTTGTTTTGGCGGGTTATCCTTCCGGGTATACCAACGACAGTACTATCGCTGGGTACGTCTCGCAGTACTACCGAACCTGCTCCCACACGGACGCGATCGCCTAATTGAATATTTCCCAAAACCTTAGCACCTGCACCTACAACTACATGGCTACCTAATGTGGGATGACGCTTACCGCTTTCTTTTCCTGTCCCACCAAGGGTTACGCCTTGGTAAATCAGGGCATAATCACCGATGATTGCTGTCTCACCAATTACTACTCCCATTCCGTGGTCGATAAATACACCTTTACCAATCACTGCACCCGGGTGAATTTCAATCCCCGTGAGAAACCGACTGATATGAGAAATCAATCTTGGTATGACAGGAATCCCAATTTTATAGAGCCTGTGGGCTAGGCGATGGAAGAGCAAGGCTTGCAGCCCAGGGTAACAAAACAATACCTCTAGCCAGTTACGAGCGGCGGGATCGCGCTCATAAATTGTTCGCAAATCAGTTAGCAACATACATCAGCTGTGGGTGAGATGGTTGTTGGTGGGAGGTTCTGAAATTTTTCCAAAATATTCAGACTATTTATCTGAATTTTATAAGATAATCTACGGTAAGTCGATAAAATTAGGAGTATTTGTGAAGTGAATGACGCTGCGTTTAAGCAGTAATATTTAGTTTCACATAAAACCCGGTAAATCCATCGACCAACGGTAGTATATTGAGTACAGACTTGAATAGCCAAAACTACGCTCTCCTGGATCTGTCTTCCAAAGTTGAATATGCTCTGCTGGCACTTTTAGAGTTAGCAAGCAACCACAGCAAAAAAGTTCCTCTCACCATGAGCGAAATCACTGCCAAACAGCCCATACCAGAACGTTATCTCGAACAAATTTTGACCAACCTGCGGCGTGCTGGTGTGGTGCAGAGTCAACGTGGCTCAAAAGGCGGTTTCATTTTAGTTCGTGAGCCTTGGCAAATTACCTTACTGGAGATTGTCACGGTGGTAGAAGGTGAGCGCAAAGACAAAGACAGCTCCGCATCTCCGACTCTGGAAAGGAGTTTAGTGCTGGAAGTTTGGGAGCAAGCTAATACAGCCTCAATACAGGTTTTAAATAGCTATACACTCCAAGACTTATGTCAGCAAAGAGAGACTCGTTTACAGCAGAGTCCCATGTATTACATTTAGTTACGCAGGAGTACCCCTTATGCGGATAGCCAAAGATATTACACAGTTAGTCGGACGGACTCCTTTAGTTCAATTAAATAAGATTCCCCAAGCTGCGGGCGCACTTGCTCAGATTGTGGTGAAGCTAGAAAGCATGAACCCAGCTGCTTCTGTTAAAGACAGAATTGGTGTCAGCATGGTGGAAGCGGCGGAAACAGGCGGTTGGATTGAGCCAGGAAAAACCATTTTGGTAGAACCAACCTCCGGTAATACAGGGATTGCTTTGGCAATGGTAGCCGCCGCCAAGGGCTACCATCTTATTCTAGCGATGCCTGATACGATGAGCCAGGAACGCCGCGCTATGCTCAAAGCCTATGGCGCGCAATTAGAGTTAACGCCTGGAGTGGAAGGGATGCGGGGAGCGATCGCTCGAGCGGAGGAAATCGTTGCCAACACGCCTAATGCCTATATGCTGCAGCAGTTCCGTAACCCTGCTAATCCCAAGGTTCATGCTTTAACTACCGCCGAAGAAATTTGGGCTGATACAGATGGACAGGTAGATATCCTCATCGCTGGAGTGGGAACTGGTGGAACGATTACAGGCGTTTCTGAAGTGCTTAAACAACGTAAACCCAATTTTAAAGCGATCGCAGTTGAGCCTACCAACAGCCCTGTCTTAGCAGGTGGTAAACCAGGCCCCCACAAAATCCAAGGAATTGGCCCCGGATTTGTCCCAGCAATTTACCGTCCAGATCTTGTTGATGAAGTGATTCAAGTCAGCGATGAACAGGCGATATCTTATAGCCGTCGGTTAGCCAAAGAAGAAGGATTACTATCAGGTATTTCTGCGGGTGCAGCTTTGTATGCAGCCCTTGTAGTCGCCCAGCGTCCAGAAAATGAGGGACGTTTGATTGTAATGGTGCAGCCAAGCTTCGGCGAACGCTACCTCAGCACCTCATTGTTTAGAGATCCAGAGGAAAGCGAATGGTTAAGTAAAGTCTAAATATCATGTCCGTTTAAACACTTATCATATCTGTGAAGGTCGGTAATGGGTAATGGGAAAGAAAAATGCAGTTTAACAATTACCACTTCCCAGTTCCCAATGACTAAAAAGACCAACTATATTGTAAGTAATTAGCCGGACTTGATATAATGCCTAATTTTTTCTACTGACTAGGCATTTTCATGATTTTTTAACAAAATTGTCAAACAAAGACAACTTGCACCTAGCTTTATTAGACTTAAAGCTTGACTCTTCAATACAATAAAAGCACCTAATCCCATCAGAACAAAAGGCACGATGTTGTTGCCATAGTGAATTAAGAAATTCGCTATTATTTTCTGATGGGTTAGTTGGTATGTAGCATAACACCATACTCCTAAAAGCAGAAAAAATAGAGCAATAATTATCAGTAAATTTTCTAAATTATTGTTAGCAAATAAAGGTACATAAACACTAATATTATCGCTGCCATTAGCAACAGTCAGTGATGCTACAATTGCAAGATTAGAATCTTTAGATTCGGCAATTGCTGTTACTACTTCCTCCGCTTGTTTTTCTTGCCAATTTACCAAGCTATTAATACCAATAGATAGGGGCAGTAAGCCCAGTAAGCCAATCCAATTTGGTGGTAAAATTAAGCCTCCAAAAAACCCAGGAAGACTGAGAAATATTAATATAGTGAAGCCTAAATATTGCCCAAAAATTATATGACGAGGACGGAAGTTAGGATTAATTTGGGCAAAAAACAGCAACAAAATTACAATATCATCAATATTTGTGGCGCTAAAGGCAGCAATTGCGGTGCTAATTGTTGTGATTAACTCACTCATATATTTAGGGATATGACCGAAAAAGTAAAAAGTAAAAAGTAAAAAGTGAGCCAGTGCGGTGGACGGGTTCCCCGGCATAAAGCAACTGGCGAACTCCAAAGGAGTAAAAAGGCAAAAGAAAGAAAAAGAATAATAGTCACAAGGTCACAAGCCCCTCTATACCCGAAGTTCAGAGCGCCGGAAGCCGACGCTCTGACTTCGCGCTAAATTCATTTATGGAACAAAATAGGAACATTTATTTCTCGCGCTATGCGTCTCGAAATACTACTTCCTTATTAAATCACCTATCTTGCAAAGTTCAGTTCGCCGGAAGCCGACGCTCTGACTTTGTGCTTTATTTATAGGGATTATCTTTTTAGTTTTTACTTCTTAAAACAAAACCAAAAAACTAGTTATTCAACAAAAAACTCAACAATAATTTTGGAGGGGGTTTGGGGGACGCAACCGTCCGAAGTTTTGTGGAAGGAAACCTTCCCCACAAACTTCACCCAATCGGGGGTTTGGGGGAGAATCCCCCAATTGAGCTAGCTGTTTCCACAACTGACAAATCAGTCACGAATAATCTTATCTGAACTGTATTGGGATATGAGCAAAATCCTAACTACGAGAGTATTTTATTTGACTTTGAGTAGTTCTTAATTTGGTATGGTGTAAATTGTATATTTTCATCAGCCACCATGAGCCAGCTTGGTACAGCTTTTACAGAAGGAATAATCGCTTTTGCAGCTACAAATATTGATGACATACTCATTTTACTGCTATTTTTTTCGCAAATAGATAGTAACTTTCGGCGGCGACATATTTTTATTGGTCAGTATTTTGGTTTTGCGGCGATTATTCTGGCTAGCTTACCAGGATTTTTTGGTGGTTTAGTCGTACCGCGAGAATGGATTGGATTACTGGGAATACTACCAATCGCCATTGGTATTAAGCACTTACTAGAGAGAGAAGAAGATACTACAGAAGTACAAACAGTATCTCATGATTTTACACAGACTTCACCCCATAACCGCATACTTGCTGTTATTTGGAGTATTCTGCATCCTTATACCTATAAAGTTGCAGCCGTGACAATTGCCAATGGTGGCGACAATATTAGTATATATATCCCCTTATTTGCTGGTCAGAGCCTTAGCAGCTTAGGAGTGATTTTAATAGTCTTTTTTGTGATGGTAGCAATTTGGTGTGCGATCGCTTATTTCTTAAGCCGTCATCCTACCATTGCATATATTTTAAGTCGCTACGGCAAGCACATCGTTCCTTTTGTATTGATTGGCTTGGGGGTATTTATTATGTACGAACGCGGTACATTTAGCTTACTACCTTGGTTTAAGTAAAGTATGCTCTCCCTCAAAGGTCATCACCCTCGATTTTTTAGGAGAATTATTGAGTTTTCAAATTGCATTGATAAATTAATTGAGTGTGAGATTACAGTCTCCATCAATATAAGGAATATTGACTGTAAATATTGTTCCTTTACTGACTTGACTGCTAACAGTAATTGTACCTTTATGTAAATCTACACACCGCTTGACAATTGATAAACCTAAACCAGTACCGGAGATTGTGCCTACATTCCGCGCTCGCTGGAAAGGCTGAAATAAGTTCACTTGGTCTTCTTGAGGAATACCTACTCCGTAATCTTGAATTTGAAAAATAATATCACAATCTTTGACTGTTATTTGAAAATTAATCATACTCTCTGGTGGGGAATATTTGAGAGCATTATTCAACAGATTCATCAGAATTTGGCGAATAAGTTTTTGGTCAATCTTAGTAGTCAAAGTTGTAAGTTTTTGATGATCACGAGTAGCAACAAAGACAATTCTCTGCCCGTAGATATTGGCTTCAAAATCTGCTATTAAATCATGACAAAATTTTACTAAATCTAATGTTTCTAGATTTAACTGCAACTGCTCAAGGTCAGCTAAGTTGAGCATCAATACATCATCAAGCAACTGAGTCATGTGTTTAATGGCTTTTTCAATGCGTTCTAAATGTTGCTGTTGCTTTTCTTGGCTGACACGATAGCTATAGGCTGCTAGGTATTCAGTGGAGGAGGCAATAATAGTTAAAGGTGTACGAAATTCATGGGATGCTGTAGAAATGAATCGCGCCCGCATTTGGCTGAGTTCTTTTTCTTTCCGCAAAATTTGCATCCGCTTGATAGCATACTCGACCGTTTTTACTAATAATTGGGATGAAATTTGTCCTTTTACTAAATAATCTTGTGCCCCCAAAGCTAAGGCTTCTAGAGCTAGTTTTTTATCTGGCAACCCGGTGAGGACTACAATTGGTAGATGTGGAACTGCTGCTTGCATTTGAATAACAGTATCTAGACCTTGAGAATCTGGTAATGAGAGGTCTAAAAGAATTACATCAAATTCACTATCTTGTAGTTGTTGGAGTGCAAGATGAAGTCGTTTGAAATGAGTAATCTGCCAGGAATTAGCTTCGCTATCCTGTAATATTTCTGTCAATATTGCAACATCAGCAAGATTATCTTCTACAAGCAAGACCGCCAGCATATCACTTTCCATACATCATCTCACCCACACCATCACAACGTTTCAAGTCCTAAAGTAACAAGTATTTTTTTCAGAAAATTATGATTTACAAAAATTCAAATTTATTTTGATTTTTATTTTTGCTTGACAAGCATCTTGCAATCTCAAATTAGCAATTTCAACTATTCTGATGAGCGGGTAACTCAACAAGTGCTAACCAAAAATGCTCGATTGATTTGACAACTGCTACAAATTGTTCCAGATCAACTGGTTTGACAAGGTAGCAATTAACGTTGAGCTGATAACTCTTGAGAATGTCAGTTTCAGCCGAAGAAGTGGTCAATATGACAATAGGTATGGTTTTGAGATTGTCATCTGCTTTGATTTCTGCTAGTAGTTCTCTACCATTTTTCTTGGGTAAATTTAAATCTAGCAGAATTAAATCAGGACGATTGACATCCTTATATTTGCCGCGCCTATATAAATAATCGCTGGCTTCGGCTCCATCTCGCACAATATTTAACTGATTGAGGAATTTACTTTCGCTCAGAGTTTCTGCTATCAAGACGGCATCACTTTTGGAATCTTCGACAAGTAAAATTTTGAGTACTTTTAATCGATTGTGAGATGACATATTCAGTTCTAATTCCCAATGGGAAGTGTAAAGTAAAAAGTAGCTCCTTGTCCAAGTTGCGACTCTACCCAAATTCTCCCACTATGCCGTTCTACAATCTTTTTGCAGATGGCTAATCCTAAGCCAGTACCAGAGTACTCATCACTAGCATGAAGCCGTTGAAAGATTCCGAATATTCTTTCGGCGTACTGTGGTTCGATGCCAATTCCATTATCTTGAACAGTGAACACCCACTCTTCCTGAGAATTTGCAGAAAGTGAGCTGCAATTTTCAGGGAAATGTTGCTCTGTTAATGGTAATCTATTTTTATGAGCAGAAATATATACCTTTGGAGAGAACTCACTACGGTATTTCAAGGAATTGCCAATTAAGTTTAGTAACAAATTTGACAGTTGGGTGGGATCGGCAAGCACAGTGGGTAAAGGATCGGCGGTAATTGTGGCTTGAGTTTCAGTAATGGTGATTTGCAAATCTTTTTTAACCTGTTCGAGTAAGGCATTACAATCAACTGATTGCAACCTTGGTTGATAGCGACCGGCTCTAGAGTAGGTTAATAAATCTTTGACGAGTTGCTGCATCCGGATTGCGCCATCGACAATAAACTCGATATACATATCTGCTTTCCCATCGAGTTGTCCTTGATAACGCTTTGCTAGCATTTGTGTAAAACTGGTAACTGCTCTGAGTGGCTCTTGTAAATCGTGAGAGGCGACATAAGCAAATTGTTCTAGTTCTTGATTGGAGCGTTTCAGTTCTTCTGCTAGTGTTCGGGATGATTCCTCGGCTTCTCTGAGTTCAGTAATATCGCGACTAATCGTCAAAACAGACTCAACCTCACCATTTACTCCCAACTCTGGGACTACGTAAGTTTGGTAAACTTTCCACTCATCTTGGTGGGGAACTCGAAATTCATGTATTCGCATTTTGCCTGTGGTAAAGACAGTTTCTAAAGATGCTGTCCAAAAATCAGCAATTTCTTGGGGATAGCCTAAGTCTGCGGGTTTTTTGCCCAGATAGGTTGTGACTGGAATTCCCGACTGTTGTGTACTAGCAGGGTTGACATAAAGATAACAATATTGGCGATTATGTCGGCTAATGACATCGGGTGTATTTTCTACTAATGTCCGAAATTCTTGTTCCCGTTTTTGCAGAATTGCATTAGTTTCCAGCAGTTGCTTGGTACGTTCTTGAACTTGCAGTTCTAGTTCATCCCGTGCCATTTTGAGTGTTTGCTCTGCTTGCTTTTGCAGAGTAATGTTCTGCGACATGGATAAACCTGCAAATATTTCTCCTTGCTCATTGAATAGGGGGAGTGTATGGATTTGATAAATAGACTCGCCAAAGGAAAGTTCAAAAATTGTGGTTTCTCCGGCTAATGCAGCTCGATAGTGTGGTTCTAAAACCGCACTAGTTTCTGGAGGTACGGTTTCCCAGAGAGTATGTCCCTCAAGTTGTTCTTTTGTCATCCCAACTTTGGCTATTTCTGTACCATCAGATAACAGATAGCGTAAATCACGGTCAAAAATGTTAACTCCACCATTGGGGAAGTTGTGAGCTAGGGTGCGATACAAATATTCACTCTGGCGCAGTGCTTCTTTGGCTTGTTTTTGTGGTGTAATATCATCACCAAAAATTATAATGCCACCAATTTCACCTGTAGCAGTATGCCAGGGATGAATTTCCCAGTTAATCCACTGCTGGGTGCCATTGGCGCGAGCAAACAAATCTTCATCACATCTTTCGCTGGCTCCAGCTAGACAGCGTTGATGGATTTGTCGCCAGTTCTCGGTAATTTCGGGAAAAATTTCGTAGTGCGATCGCCCAATTAGAGATTCCACTGTATCGAGATGATAGCTATCCACCCATCGTTGACTAGCTATGATGTAGCGCATATCTCGATCAAACATGGCAATCCCAGCAGGTGCATACTGGACAAATAGGCGTAAAGTGGCTTCGCTGGCTTGCAAACTCTGTTCTGCTTGTTTGCGTTCGGTAATTTCTTCACATACGGCACTGATACCAATAATGCGTTCCCCATCTTTTAATGGCAGAAAGCTTTCTAACCAAGTCCGTTGCACACCAGGTTGAGCGGGAGTTTC
Source organism: Tolypothrix sp. PCC 7601 (assembly GCF_025677855.1). Lineage (NCBI taxonomy): Bacteria > Bacillati > Cyanobacteriota > Cyanophyceae > Nostocales > Tolypothrichaceae > Tolypothrix > Tolypothrix sp. PCC 7601. The sequence goes on along the minus strand of NZ_CP064879.1, from coordinate 7,614,614 downwards.
CCCAGTTATTTCTATATTGAGTACAGGTTCGCCTGTTGCGAAAATGGAGCGAAACATTTGTCCTGCTGCATCCGCTATATTAGGTAGCAACTCTTGTACTGTCCTACCGATATGTGCATCAATCGCCAAACCATTCATTTGGGCTAGGCGTTCATTAATCCGCACAAAGCGCAAATCTTGATCTAAAACGCTTAAGCCAATGGGGGCTGATTGATAGATAGTTTCAATTTCTGCTAATTGGCGCTGCAGCTGAATTTGATTTTCCCTTAAGGCTGCTTCTGTGCGTTTGCGTTCGGTAATATCTCGACAAACGCAAAATCGCAGAATCTCTCCTTCCCACTCCACGACGTTGAAGCTAATTTCGGCATCGTAGACTGAGCCATCTTTGCGACGATGCTGAGTTTCTAAAATCCCACTGTTGTAATTCGTGCAGTCTTGCATCATTTGCTGTAGCTGGGCATCGCTACACTGAGCATCCCAATCAAAAATACTGAGTTTAGCAATTTCTTGGCAATTATACCCCAACATTGCCGCATATCGGGGATTGGCATCTAATACTTTACCTTCTTTGTCTAAAATGACAATGCCATCAAAGGAGGTTTTAAACAGGGTTTGAATCCGCAGAGATTCTTTGGCTAACCTTTGTTCAGCCTGTTTACGCTCCGAAATATCTTCAAAGGCGCTGACAGTGGCGATAATTTGCCCATCTTGATCTAGAATTGGCGCTGCACTCACAGATAACAGGGTGAATGTGCCATCACCTCGGCGGTAGTGTATTTCTTCACCTTTAATGACTTCGCCAGAAAGCAGCGAACGGGCTAGGGGGTACTCTTGCGGTTGATAAGGTTGCCCATCTTCGTGAATTGCACCGTATTTAATGTACTCTTGGTAAGTCTGGGCTGGTAATATTGGATGGCGCAACAGTCTGACGGCTTCTTGATTGTGAAACAGTTGTTTTCCCGAAGGAGCCTCTGCGATCGCCACACCTAAAGGCATTTGTTGCAGGACTTGTTCTAAGCGGCTGCGTTCCGCTTCTAATTGTTGTAGTAGTTGATTGCGTTCGGTTTCGGCTTTTTTGCGCTCAGTAATATCTCGTACTGCCGAAATCCTCACACTCCGCCCTTGATAAAAGCTTTGTTTACCTACTACCTCTAATTGAATGAGGGTGCCATCTTTTTTAATCCCAGTAATTTCATAAGGCAGTTCATACTGGTTCTCAATATGATGCAACAAAGTTTCCTGGGATTCCGGCGTGAGAAAATCGGTTGCTGATTTACCGATTACTTCTTCTAAGGTATAACCAAACATTCGGGCGAACCCAGCATTAGCTTCAATAATTTTCCCCTGCTCTTTCATCAAAATGCCTTCAAACATGGCATCCACTAAAGCAGAAAATCGCATTTGGCTTTCTTGAGATGCTTGTTCTGCTCTTTGACGTTCTGCAATTTCTCGACGCAGGGATTCATTAATGGCTGCTAAATCCTGGGTTTTAGCTGTAACTCTGGCTTCTAATTCCTCAGTTAGTAGGCGTAATGCTGCTTCTGCTTGCTGGCGTTCTGTAATGTCTCTGGTAGTACTAATGACTGCCTCAATTTCTCCGTCATTTCCCTCAATGGGAGAAATCACATATTCGTAGTACCTGACTCCATTAACGGTGGGGAAACTCGTTTCACCTCTCATCGCAATTCCCGTATGCAATACAGATTTGCGTTGCAGATCGTAAACTTCCATGATGTCAGCCGGAAATCCTAACTCCTGCCAAGTTTTCCCCAGCAATTGCGCCTGTTCTAAACCCAAAGCTGCTAACCCGGCTGGACTGGCATAAAGATAGCGTAAGTTGCGATCGCTAATATATATATGATCGGTAGAGGCTGCTAAAACCCGATCTATCAGCCCGATCTGCTCTGAGAAAATAGAATTCTCTTCGCTTGCCATTACAGTATCCTCAAAAGTTTCGCTGGTAAGCTAATGCACATCTAACATTTAGATTGCATATTTTTTTGTTGGGGTTGTCAAGGGGTCAAGGGTTAAGGGTCAAGGGTCAAAGGTTAAGGGTCAAAATTTCCCCCAGGATGTTGGCATTGTCCTCCAGAAGTAACTGCGATCGCATTAGTACCGTCGTGAATCCAAAATTCAAAATTCAAAATTGGTTTTGGGGAAAAGGTTAAAGGTTTTCCCTTCCCCTTTTTCCCCATTTCCCCCTTCCCCAACAACTCTTGCTATATTACAGAGGCGAAAAATTTCTATCTCTTAATAAATCAACCAACTCCCCAAAATACTTGAGTATAATTGCATACTATGTTTTGGCGTTGGGAGAACCCGCTCATGGATAAATCAATTGTGCAGTTGGTTGACGAATTACCAAGCGATAATATCAGTATCAAGGTTTTAAACGCTCTCAATTATGTTGCTCCCGGACAGTGGAACAACCTGGTAGGTTTTGACAATAGTGTACGTGCAATTACTGGTGAAACTGACCCCGCAGTTATTCAAAGAATCCGCGATCGCGCTGTTTCTCTTTATAACGATCCGCAAAATGGCTATCAGATGGCGGTGAAACTATATCAAACCATCGATAAAGCCGACACCGCTATGGCGACAGCAGCTTTAGCAAATAAAGTGGGTGAAAAAATTGGTTTTCTGTCTTTTTTAAGTAACATTACTCCCAAAGCAGACGTAACTCAAACTATAGATTTAGTCTTAAAAATTGCAATTGAAATTATTGCCTTCTCGAAAATAAATGGTATTCCTAGTCCTAATCCCCAAGAATTTGCTAAATCTCTAGCCGACAACTATCAAGATGCTTCCCTGATGCGGATGATAGCCTTAGTCTGCATAGATGGAATGCTACCTTTAGGGCCTGATTTCCTCAGTAAAATTCACAGCATTATTACTGGCTCTGATGCCAACGTAGTCGCACAAAATCCTGTATTCTTAGCAGTTAATACCGCTTTACCTGGTAATAATCCCTCCGAGAAATTTGGTTTTATTACTCAAGCTTTCAACTCCGTACAAGGCTGGATGAATGGCTTAGTAGCGAAGACAGGTTTAACACCGCAATCGATTACTAGCCATTTAGGTAACTTTATTCAGATTGCTGATGATAACTTAGATTTCGTCGCCGCATTCTTGGATCAAACCACCAATTACTTTGAGCATACAGGCATTCAATCAGTAGCACGCGCCATAATTTTGCGATCGCACTCTTTAGTGAAAGCCGAAACTCCTCCACCAGCACTACAACCTAGCACAGCACCAGCATCAGCAGCACAGCCAGGTAAAAGTCAGTATGCAGTTAGCAAAAATGTAGAAGTTTGGGACGAAGACGACGAAGATTGGTATCAAGCCACAATTGAGAAAGTAGAAAATGACCAATTCTTTGTCAATTACATTGGCTACGGTTCATCCTACAACGAATGGGTAGGCGAAGATGAAATTCGCATTCGCGAACATGGCTCATCCGATAGCAATGGATTTGCTGTGAATCAAAAAATCAAAGTTTGGGATGAAGATAACGAAGATTGGTATTCCGCCAGTATTCAGAAAATTCAAGGACAACAATATTATGTGCATTACCTAGATTACGATTCTTCTTATGATGAATGGGTGGATTTGGAAGAAATTAGGTAATTCGTAATTCGTAATTCGTAATTACAAATCTGTGTTGGATCAGATACCTGACTGTTTCAATAAGTCGGGTATCTTTTTGTTTATGAAGCAGTTGGCTATTACCTCAACAACTAATATCAATTTGAAAAAATAATTCGACAGATTGTAGGGGGACAACATTGCTCATCGGTGTCAACTTAAGCTAAAAGCGATATAAGACGGGTGTTGTACAAATACCTCGCGCCCTCATCCCCTAACCCCTTCTCCCCTTGGAGAAGGGGAACTAAATCTCTGGCTCCCTTCTCCCTGTGGGAGAGGGGCTGGGGGTGAGGGCGAAACCTTTCACAAGAGCGGGTTTCACGTTAATTTGACACCAATGGATATTGCTTAAACCCTACATAGCAAAGTTGGCTGATATTTTTCTTTCACTAGAATGAATGTCATTGATGCCATTCGTTTAGTTGAAAGTAAAAATTGTAGTTTATAACAAGCTTATAGCTAGATAGTTTGCAAATCTTGCTGATTTTTAATTAATCAAACTCATTTCAATTTAATTCTTTATCTTTGAGAATTTTGCCCATCTTTTGATATTCACGACGTACTGCTTGAATCAAATGAGGCATTTCAATTTGATTGCTATCCTCAGCAGCTAAAAAGGCAGCAGTTAAGGCAATATTACGAATATTTGCCCCTGTAAGTTCAAAATTATGGGCCAGAAAATTTAAGTCTATCTCAGAACTACAAGGTGTGCTTTTAGGAAATATTTTCTGCCAAATTTCGTACCTTTGCTTTTCATTAGGGAAAGGAAATTCAATAATAAAACGCAGTCTCCGGACAAAAGCATCATCCATGTTCATGCGGAGATTAGTAGTTAGGATAGTAATTCCTTCATACTCTTCCATTTTTTGTAATAGGTAACTGATTTCCAAATTAGCATAGCGATCATGAGCATCTTTAACTTCACTGCGCTTGCCAAATAGAGAATCTGCTTCATCAAATAAAAGAATAGCATTAGCATTAGTAGCAGCAGTAAAAATTCGATGTAAATTCTTTTCGGTTTCACCGATATATTTACTAACTATTTGGGATAAATCAATTTTATACAAGTCGAGTTGTAATTCTTGAGCAATGATTTCTGCTGCCATTGTTTTCCCTGTACCAGGGGTTCCAGAAAACATGACATTTAACCCTTTCCCCAGTGAAACTTTACTTTCAAAACCCCATTTTTCCCAAACTAAATGTTGGTGCTTGACTTGGTTGCAGATTTCTCGCAAGAGATGCTTTTGGTTAGCCGGTAATATAATATCGTCCCAACTATATTTAGGCTGAATGTGCCGCGCTAAGGTGGCTAAATCATGTGCTGATAAACCTCTAGCGGCGGTAGATAAATCAATTAATGTTATAGATTTTTGTAAGTTAACTTGAGTATTAGTAGCCTCTATAGCTTGATTTTTCCAGCCAACTTGATTGGTAGCATTTACCACAGCATCAGCAATTTGTTCAGAAGTGAGACGAAAGCGATCGCTTAAACTATCCAACTCTTGATTATCTAGGGTAATATCTGCTGCTTGCAAGTATTTCTGCCAATAAAAACGACGCTGTGCAAAATTTGGCATCGTGAAAGGAACGGCGATTAGTTCTACTACTTGATTTGTAATATTTACCCAAGGTTTGATAGCAGATAAGATAGTAAATAGAGAATATTCAATTAACTGCTTGAGAAAAATTTGATATAAAATATTATTTTCTGGAGCTTGCAAACTATCTAAAGATTCTATATAAAGTAAGGCATTTTTAAACCTAGCTTCACGAAATAATAATTTGATTGTTGATTCAAATTCAGCTTTAGCCTCGACAATCCTCGCCAAGTCTGCTATTAAAAAAGGTAACCCCAAGGATTTGGCCATAGCTTCAGCAGTCTGCCGTTTACTGGGGATATCCTCACCTTTAAAATATAAATTAAAAGGTTTAACTGTTTCTAAATTTGCTGTGATTAATGATATCAAATTTTGTTTAATTTCTGGCTCTAAAGGCAAGTTCTCAAAACTGATTTGAGGTGTAATTAATTGGCAAAAATCAGTAAGTCTAGCATCTATACCTGTTTCTCCTAATAAAAGTTGAATAACTTGCTGATCGAGTTTAATGTTATGAGCGAGTAGAGAAGGATCTGTGTGATTAGATTCTGGAATTAGATGTAGCAGTCGATGACGAATCAGTGGTGCATCAGCATTAAAATGAACCCGTCGTGTGAGTTTTTCTATAGCAGAAGTGCAGAGTAAATTGAGAGCTAAGTCTATGGTAGGTCGTTTGCAACGTACATCATCTTGGAGATAAGCATAGAGGCGTTCATAACGACGGTCAAGTTCTGGGGCGAGTGCGATCGCTATAATATTTACATCGAAATCTGATAAACCAAAAATTTCTTGAAGCCATGCTAAAGGAGAGCCTTCCCAAGCAATATCTGAAGGTAATTCATCTAAGTTTGCGCTGTTCTGTTGTAATACAGGTGTTACAGGTTGACTACTTAATAAACGTTCTACCTCTTCTTGACGAATGTGCATCCCATGATAAGGGCTATTTAATACTTCTGTATCATAGGTTGTGTGAGCATTGGTAATAGCTTTTTCTAACAGTTTGTCTAATTGTTGTAAGAAAAGGAGAAGTTGATTCAGGTAAGGAGTATAAGGATTTTCGTCTGCTAAAGCAACCATTATTAATCAGTAATAAGAATGTGTTAATTTGAAGAATCACTAGAAATAATTTGTGTTGAATGTAGAATTTCTCTAAATACTGGCATATATTTTGCTTCTAGTGGTTTCAAGGTTGCTGCATTAATTAGATAAAAAGATGAAGAATCATTGTAAATGAGAGACTGTAATTGGGAAAGGCGTAAACTTGTGGTTATTTCTGTCCATTCGTATTGTCTAATATAAGCTTTGTGACCAGAAATATGGCAAGATTCCTCACTGATTAACTGATATTCATTGTAGTCTTCTTGTATTTTATTACCAGAGTCAGTAATTAAGATTTCAAACCAATTACCAGAATTATTTTCCGGTTCAGCTAGGAGATAACTCATTGTAGAGCGATACTCCTCAAAATATTCCTCAAAGCCTGGTTCTGGGAGTCCAAAAATCCGAAATTGCCATTGATTAATAACTTGTGGATGCCAATATTCCGGCAAAGAAATAGATATACCAATTTCTTCACTACAATAGCTGCCCATGTTTGGTAATTTCATAATTTCCTGGCTTAATCTTTATTATTGGAGATGTTTTTCAATCCCCTCTTCCCTTTTAGGGAAGGGGGTGAGGTTGAGGGGATTTCCTATGTCAAGACTCTAGAATTCAAAAATGACAAATGTTTTCGGAGAGTGACATAAGAGGGGTATTAATCATTCGCTTTTGTAAGGCCACAAAAGTATTACACCTCTCCTGATACCAAAAGAACTTTCACTTGCTGCTATTAATTTAGGCTTTTCAGCCTCATTAGCAGCTTTAGTGGTAGCATCATAAGCCATTTCAGCTAATACTTCATCTGATTCTTTGTACCAAATAATTTCCGCCAATCTGTCACTTCCTTGTACCTCCTTAGCAATGATTTCTTGCACTACCTGTCGCTTGACATAATGTTTTGCACTGCCGCTCTTAGCTTTACCTTTAGCGTAATTATAAACTTTGGGGAACAAAGCATTATAAAGTTCCGCTTTCATGGCTCCTACCTCAGCTTCTGGCATATTCGGCCGCTTCTCAGCTACCTTGCTCATGAGTGTACTGGGGTTAGGACTTGAGCAAGCATCTTTGATTGCACCTTTAATTGCGGAAATATCTATTTCTATCTCGATTTCGGCACCACCACCTACTCCTAAAGTTCCCCCGACGGCAGTACCAAGTTTAAATGTACCCTTTGAGAATGTTGCTTCACCTTTCACTTTTGCGCCTACACCAGCCGATAGCGATCCACCAGTGGAGATATTAATTAATTTATTGCCCTTACGAGTTGTAATACTTCCAGATACCTTGCCACTGATTTGAGCGCCAGCAAGTGCTTCTGCGCTAACACTACCGGAGATACCGGCAGGACCAACTTGTGCTTTACTAGTAGCCTTAGCTGAAGCGCCACCATCATATTTACCTTCTGCTGCCACCTGAGCGCCCAAATTTCCCTTACTAAGTTCAGCCGAAACATTACCTGATAAAGAAATTCCTGCTTTTGCTTCAGCCGAAGCACTAGCTACCAATCCATCTAAAACATTCAGTTTTAACTCACTTTTGGCACTTGCTTTAAAACCAATAAAACTTTCTAGTTTTCCTTTTAATTTCAGACTTAATTCACCTGCATTGAAAGCTAGATCCTCTGCCAGTGTAGCTCCGATACCTCCTTGGGTGCTGATCTCAGCTAGTAACTTAATGCCTTCAATCACATCTTTTACTTCGGCACTGACTTTACCTTTAGCGTCTACTCCTGTAAAAAGCTCCTGTGAACTATTTCTAGAAAATGTACCTGTCTCTGTTTTAGTGCTATAAGAGCCAAAGAATCCTGCTCTCATTAATAATTCACAGGCCGCTTTAAAGTCTTGATCTTTAGCTTCTATAATTTTTTTTGCTGCTATTTCTGCTCCAGCCAATTCTGATGTTTTTTCAGTGACATTTTGATAACCTGATTTACTTTGTTTTAAGTATTTTTCTTCATCTTTAGTTTTTTTACCTGCTTCTTTAGATAAAAGTTTAGTTTCTTCGCGTTGAATAACTGCTGTATTTCCTAGTGCGGTAGTACCATTTTGCTGCACAACATGAGTTAATTCATGGGCAATTAACTCTTGCCCTTCTCGACTTCCAGGTTGATAAGCTCCTTCACGGAAAAATACATCTCGCCCTGTAGTAAATGCTTTGGCTTGAACAGTTTCATTTAGCTCATTTGATAAAGAGGTAGTATGCACCCGAACTCCACTCAAATCTGTGCCAAAAGCTTGCTCCATTGGTTCTCGGATACTTTGATGAAGAGGTTGCCCCGTACCCCGCTCCTGTTTGAGAGATGCTTCAAACTGTGGAGAAGTCCTTATATTATTTTCCTGTGTTTCAGCTTTTCGCATCAATGTTTGAGGCTGTATTGTTTCTTCAGATTGATAGGGCTGGATTTTTGAGGTATTTATCTGCTGAACAACTTGTGATGCAACTCGATCAGCTTCTTGTTCGTATTTATCCCCTGGTTGATTAACTGTTAGCTTGTCCTGTACCATATTACCCTGTTTATTAGCTGTTAATTCATGGGACAAACCTCGAAATAAAGGACGACGCTGGATTGCAGAATTATTAGTTGTGGAAATTTGCTTCAGAAGTAAGTTGGGAGAATTATCTGTTGGTTGATTTGGGAGACTTTGCGACTCAATCAGACGACTTAGCGCCCTATTACCAAACATATCTTGTAGTTCTTCTGCTGGATGGATATTGCGCTGATTACTAGATGCGGTTTGTTGATCAACAGTCGATTTAGCCTTTTTGGTTTGGCTTTGTCGCAAAGTACCCATAATATTAGCCTCGAATTTTTTAATTAGAAATATGGATGTAAATCTGGTGATAAAATTACTGATTATTGGGAGAATTGACGCAGATTAAATTTCAGGAAACTAACTTAAGTTATGTGCCTTTAACTCGAAAGTTAGTAGTGACAAAACTACCAGTACCGGAATATTGGGGAGTAGCATCAGGAACTGGCCCGCCTGGGGTTGGCTGTTGTGCAGGAACAACAACCTGAAACTTAGCTTTAAATGTACCTCCTTTGAGTAAAACAGGTTTCCCATTCGATTTGGTTCTTTGAGCTTTTTGATTGGGAGCAAGAGAATCTATCGAAAGGATACCCACACCAGGGATAGGATGTGATGGAGTCATATAAGGACAACCAGGAACAATAACGGTTTTTTCATCCCCATCAACACACACCATTTTTTTATTAATCATGTCTTTACTAGAACCCACAATATTACCCGGAATTACAGTGACAATTGCTTGTCCAAATGGTGGGTTAAACATAGCTATATCGCCTGTAGTTAAAATAAAATCAGACATAAAATTTGAGGTTTAATATAATTAATCTACCCAAGCTTCTTCTTGAATTGTGGAAGCTCGCAGCATTTGGGGAGTGACTCTACCAATGATAGTATTACCTGCAACTTCACCCTGATTATTCAAGTGACACATTTCTAGTACATTGGCTCTGGGACTGAGATTAAAATCTGCTTGGAGAATTACTTGAGACACAGGATGTCGATTAAGATTAAAGTTAAGTTTGATAGTAATGTTTCCTGCTACTTGACAGTCATTAATATTAGATAAAACTACATAAAACCCTTGGGGATTATCGAGAAATCGCTGATAGCTTACTTGGTGTGTAGCTCTGATTCCTTGAGCAGAAAATTCCAAATTGGGCATGAAGGGTCTAAAGGATGAAGTACAGGATTGAATTCGTAATACTAATAACCTGGCTATTTTTTCACCTTCATGTTCAGCTATACCTCTAAGTTCAACAATTGCTTCTATTTCTATTTTCTTTTTAACAGGGGAATCAAATAATTGAAATCGGTAAATTCTCTCTAACCATTGAGAATTTGTCACCAAACGCATGGTTGCACCTACTTCCGTACCCAAACGGGTATTACCAATTTTGTATTCTTGATGGTGACGGTAAATTTTCAATTGGGAATCATCCGTACCTGTGGGAATTTGTAGTGATTCTCCGACTTGGTTACCTAAACGAGTATTTCCCTCCATTCTGTCTAATAATGGTCGAGGTTTGTAAATTCGCAATCTTGCATCATGAACTAAGCGCATGGTTTGACCGACTTTAGAACCAAGGCGAGTATTACCATCTATCCATTTGATTTGTTGTTGATAAATGTTCAATGGTGGTTCTGCTTGCAAGCGCACTGTTTGCTCTGGATCGGAGTCAAGGCGAGTATTTCCTGGCATTAACTCCAATTGATTGAAGGGGCGATAAATTCTTAAATTAGGTTCTAAATTAAAAGGTAGAGAATCAAATATATTCAGAGAATATTGTTGGTGATTCAGATTAAAGTTAAGTTGAACAGTAATTTTGCCAGTGAGTTGGCGATCGCTCAAATTTGAGAGGGCAATAAAAAAGCCATCAGGATTACCAGTAAATTGGTGATAAAATACCGTTTGCTTGACAACTGGCCCTAGTTGGCTACCATTAGGTTCTAATGGCAAATTCTTGCCTTGAATGCGGATTAATATTTGCTGTTCTAGGCTATCTCCTTCTGGATAATCATCTAATTGAATCTTTGCCTCAATCTGCATTTTCTGTTGAGGCGGAGCGTCAAATAAAATAAACGGATAACAACCTCCCCATGCTTGGGTAATTTGCATGGTGAGTGTTAAAATTCTGAGCGCATAATAAGTATGGGCAGGTTTTTCTTGGTCGATAATTCCTTTAGCAATGCGGAATTCACGCCAATACCTTTCTGGGTGAATAACTTGGTTACTGGGTAAAGCTAGTTGGACTTGAAAATAATGAGGTTTTTGATCAAATTCAAAAATCGAAATTGTTCGTTCTGGATAGCTCAAACCGGAACTTTCTAAATAAATTTCCAGCATTTTTTTCATACCCGGAACAGTTCCCCGAATTTGATATAGGGGAACTATTTGGCTAATAAACTGACGTTTGGTTTTCTCATCCCAATCATCCCGCAAACTCAAAGCTACCCAACCAGCCAGCCAAGGTAAAAATTCGGCTGGGGTTTGTTGGGGGTCAAAATATGTATGAATTTGCGAAATCAGCGTTTCTAAACCCCACAAAGTTGGTGTATTGTGATCAACAATCTGGGGAGAAAATTGGGTTTCTGCTTCCGGAATACCAGAGAGAATACCTTCAAATGCCAGTAAAAACTTGCCTAAAAATGGATCTGTTTCTAAATAAGCAGGGAGATATTCTAAATAACTACTTAGTTGTGGCTTTGCCATTTGTCTCCTAAACGTTGCATAGTAGTAATTTGACCAATTTCTACCTTGACTAATTCATGTGGTTGTAAGGCGATCGCAATGAGTTGATTTTGCTCATTAACTCTCTGACGATATTCTGCAAAATCAGTTACTTGAATTGCTTCCACATAATCAACCCCTGCCATATCATCTAATAATTCATATAGTTCAGAAATATAAATATCTCTGCCAAAAGGATAACCTTGATTTCGCCAATAATCTGGGTGAGGGAAAGGATTAAAAAAGCCTTCAATACGTTGAGTTACTTCGGCTTTAACTGCTCGGAAATCCCCACTATCTCTTAAATATAAGATGGCAGAAACTTTGATATGTACATAGTTCGGTTCAACAATGTGCAGGCGAGTACTCAAGAGTCGTCTTTGATTGAGAAATCGCTTGAGAGTTTTTCTGATATTTTCACTATCAGGACTATTAACTTTTGGCAATACCACTAAGCTAATATGTGCTTCTACTACTTGATTAATATCTGAGTTTTCTAAATCGCGTTCTGGTAAACAATTTACCCGCGCCATAATCGCCGCTTCTCCCAAAGCTTGAGCGGTTCTAGTTTGCAACCAATCAAATAATATGAGTTGCTCAAAATCGTTCGCCGTCACAGCTCGATAGCGTTGCCGTATTTGTGCTAATGTTGTTTGGATTTCTGCTTGCAAAGATTTGCTATCGGATAAAGTCCAGGGTTTTCCTTTGAGCAGAGTTAAAAAAGCAGCTTGGTTGCGATCGGGAATTTGATTGGTGCGATACAGCACCATTTCCGTTAACCATGCCAACAATTCAATCAGAATAATACCCGTATCTGAGGGGTTGTGGTCTGTCCATTCTGGGGCTTCGCTGGGAATGAGAGCGATCGCATCTGCGACTAAATCTGCATAGGTGCGATCATCTAAATTAGGTAAAGGTAAAGGCATAGTTTAATCTGCATCCGTAGGTAATTTTAAAGTGACGATGTGCTGACCTGAGTAAATCAGGGTTTGGATATCAATTACTGCATCAGCAGGTTGAATATCTAAGGCGCGGACATAACTCACCCCTGGGACTTTTTCAATCACAGCATAGAGATCGGAATGATGAGGTTTGCGTCCAAAACTCCATCCTTGTTGGCGATCGCCTCCCGTGAGCGGATGGAGAAAACTATGTAGGCGATCGCTGACTGCGACTCTCACAGCATCGGCATTTTCTACAGCAACAGGCACAATTTCGGTAATTACTGTAATTTCCTGCCATTTCGGGCCAGATACCAGCAGTTTCATTGTAGGAACAAACCGAGCTCGCAAATATGTCTCCACACGATTAAGTAAAGCTAGTGTAGGTGTCGGCTGGCGTTCTTGACCGTGGGGAACGATAATTGCTAAGACTCGACCACCGCGAATTTCGTGCTGAAACACTCGGATATCATTACCCTCAATCACTTTCTCTGGTGTACCATCAGGCTGCAGCCATAATTCTTCTAGCAAGGGGTTGTAATCAGAAAACATCATTTCTGGGGTGATGATTTTCACCCTAGCGATATCTATAGATGATTCATAGACCAAATCCTCAAAATCCTGGGCTGTGACAGCACGGTTGCGGTGACGCAGACGTTGGGGCGATCGCTCTTTGAGCTTATCTAAGGATTCTTGCTCGTTTCCACCTGTAGCGGCTTCCCAGTTAATGACGCTGTCAATATAAGGGATAGTGGTTTTGAGTTCTATAATCGTTTGGGCAAGACGATTACCTCTCACACCCCCTCCAGTACAATACTTACTCAGCCGAATATTGTTACGTCCCCGTGGGGGAATCATCCCCGCTTGTCCATCACCAAAATAAATTTTCCCGGCTTGGCGATCAACCACATAGTGACGATCTTGTGCTTGAGAACTATAAAAATCTGGTACTTCTTGCCAAGGTACCCAAACTTCTAATAACCTACCTGTTTCATCTTCAATAGATGTAATAATTCCCGATGCTTGTTCAATAATTTTGCGCTCTTCTTCTGGAGGAAATCGCCCTTCTTGAACTTCCAATTGTTGCCCCAAAAGAATCGGTGATTGGGTGGTAGTAAATACTTGTCTTGGCTCGTTATTACTAGAACCTAAAATTTCTTGTTCTAAAGTAATAGTTTGACTAGCCCAAATCGTATTAGTCCGAACAGAACGCAGCCTTGGCGGTACAGTAAAATCAGCAGAAGCGGCTAATTTAGCACCAAAATAGCGCATAAAGCTGTATAGTCTGAACTGTTGAAATCCTAATGCCCAGGTAAAAAAATAAAGCAAAGCCAAGGGCAAACTTTCCCAATCATTTGGCTGTTTTCTCGCCCTAACCCAATAGAGTTCTTTACCAAAATATGGCGTTCCAATCAAGTCTGTAGGGCCGATAAATTGAATTAACCCTTTCTCAGCAAAGGCTTGGGTTTCATCCTTGACAACTAAAGGTTGCCAACCGTTCGGACTAGCATATTCCCAAGCTATTCTTTGCAAATTAATATCAGTTTGTCCCCGATAAGTATTGGGAGTAACTTCTTCTTGTTTTGGTGGTTCGACTTGGAAATAAAGACTATTAGGACGATTCGGAAATGCTTGATTAAATCCTAAATAAAGTGCAGATTGGCGATGCAGTTGCGGCGTTAAGGGATGAAAACAACGGCTGACTTTGTTTCCGCGTTGATGCTCAAAATTGACTGGTTTGGTAAAGATCAGCAAGTTGCGATCGCGATCAATTAGCTCAATTTGCAGTTTCTCCGGATGTTGATCGTCAAATTTGACAAACTCCCCGATTTTAAACTGGCTCGCATCATCAACATAAATAATATTCTCCCCTGGTTGAGCAGTTTGCCATAATCTCACATATAAAGGACTACCTTCACAATAAATAAAATCATTGTAAGCATAATAAATAGCAGGTTTTTCTAAAAGAACTTTATAAGTTATAGTTACTGATTGGAGGGCAGGCGGTTCAAAGGTATCAGGGGTGTTTTCCGCCATAATAAATTTGCTTAAAACCCGACTTCCGGCTGGATATGCATTCCGCGTTTTATTCTCTAAAATTAATTTTTTTTCTGCCTCGACTTTGCCAATAATTTTTATTTCTTCTTGCAGAGTTTGCGTACCTGATGATTGCAGCCGAATAATATCATCAATTGCCAATTCATCTACACTGTCAACATAGATTTCTAATTGTCCAGTAGCAATATTTTGGGCAACGAGAGTAACATCGTTGTAAACAACATATTTTCTTTCTCTACCTTTTCTCCCATAAAGACCGTTAGTAATTCTGGCACGTAGCCAATAATGATTTTCTGATTGATTATCTAAACTCACTTCAGGTAAAGTTTGGGGAAAAGAAAATGTAGCTGATGTACTACTTTCGATAAACTTTATAGGTGATGAATTCCGATTCCATCTAAATTTATTTTTACTAGTTGTTTTTTCAATAAGTTGCCAATTTTGATTATTGCCGATTTCCCAAGTAATTTCTAAATCTTCTGTATAACTAGGTTGCCGACTTAAATTAGTATTAATTAAGATAGCTACACCAGGTTTAATAAATTCATCATTGAGAGGAATTGCAAAAGTATCATTATGTATAGGTGCGAGTCCAAAAGGATGAAAATCTTTACTTAAATCTAGAGAAATATTGTTAAATAAACAAATTTTTGGTGTTTCAGTCTGATTCAGGCTAACACTGATATTAATTTGGGTAATTTCCGGTAAATTATCCCGTCTATAGGGTGTTAAAGTAGCTTGTAGCCATTGAGCTTTTTGCCCGTTAATTTCTACAGGCAGCAATTTAGGTAATTGATTAAAAGTAATAATTAATTGTGATTGATTTTCTTGGGTTTGAACATTAGTTAAGGGTTGCCATTGTTTTTTATCCCAATAAGACCAAATATGTAGTAATTCTTTGAGTTTGAGCGCACTTTCTGGGCTATCCGTATCAATGGTAATAGTAACAGTTGTTAATTCTGGGATGCTAAAAATTTCTGCACAACATAAATAAAGATAATGCTCGACTGGTTGAGAGCCACGAAAAGCTAAAAATGGTTCGTTGAGGTGAGATGTAGCAGCAATACTATGTTGAGTGCGATCGCTATAGTAATCTCTGTCTTCAACGACAAACATTGCTTGTAGTTTTGTCCCGCTTACCAGCAAATCTTGTTCGGTTTCAAAAATTACCTCTTCTTTTTCACCTTCTAGAGGTGGTGCAGAGATTTGCGTGTGCGCTGGAACCAGAGCATCCACAGGGCTACCCTCAGCTAAACTAAAGGTGAGAGGGACTCTGGCTGGCTGGGGTGGAGTTTGTTGAGTACCGATGAGATTCAGAAAAGCCAGCAAATTGCGATCGGGGACACGATTTAGGCGATCGCTTACCACTTTAGCCATGCGGCTAAATATGCGAATTAAAGCTAAACCTGCATTTGGCTGATGGAAATCTTTGAGCGTATATTTCTCTGCTAAAGCTTGGGTTTGTTCAACCAAGTCTTGATAGCTGCGGCGATCAATTTTGGGTGGAGGAATAGACATAGTTACCTACTGTAAATAGAACGGATAGACGAGATTAAAGGCATTATTCGTGGTACGAACTTGGTAATTAATGGAAATATGCAGCACATTAGGTTGAGAGGGACGAGACAGCACATCAATATCTAAAACATCGATGCGGGCTTCCCACTCCACCAAAGCCGATCGCACATCGCTAATGATTTCACCCACTGTTCCGGCGTTGTTAGGTGCAAAAACGCGATCGTGAATTCGACAACCAAAATTAGGACGCATCACACGTTCCCCTCTAGCGGTGCTGAGAATCGCCCAAATTGATTGACGAACGCAATCTTCATACTTCGCCATATCCATTTTTCCCTGCTGATTAAAATTCACAGGGTAAGTCCAACCTACGCCTAAAAAATCAATATCCATTACATCACCTCTAAGGCTCCATTATTGACTTTTACCCCCGCAGCACAATTAATTTCCATACCAGATTTAGCAGCAAATTCACCTTTAGATTTAGCTTGAATACTACAATTTGAACCAGCTTCAATTTTGCATTCTTGTTGAGTTTTAATTTCTAAGTTTTTACATTCTATAGACATATCTTTATCGGTGCTTTTGATGGTAATTTTACCCTTGGCTTCAATGTTGAGGTCTTCCTCTACTTGAATACTCATGGAATTTTTTTCGCAATCAATGGTAATTTTGTTTTTACCACTTTTATCTTGGATAATAATTTGTTCTTTATCTTTAGTATCATCGAAAACAATTTGATGGCCGCTGCGGGATTTAATCATGCGTTTATTATTCTTCCCGTCATCATTTTTTAACGGTGGTTTATCTTTGCCATTCCACAAACTACCTAAAATATAAGGAAAGGCAATATCCCCATGTTCAAAAGCCACTAGAACTTCGTCATCTACTTCGGGTAAAAAGTAAAATCCCCTATCTTCTCCCGCCATTGGAGTAAGTACCCTCGCCCAAGCACTTTCATCTTCACCAGAGAGCCAGGGAAATTTTACCTTAATTCTGCCGACTCCATCCGGGTCTTTAATGTTAGTAACCACAGCAATTGTTACACCATAAAAGCGCACATTCCGGTCATCGGGCATTAATAAATCTAGTCCAATCATGCGGCAGTTCTCCTAGCAGTAAATGAGGTATTATAACCCTGTCCCTCTGAATACTTATGTTCGGTTGAGGTAACATAATAAAGTCCACTAAATCGCTTACCTACGCCAGTCACCTCAATGACTTTAGCTATGCGTAAAGTAGGATTACCTCCACAAGCACCTTCAGCAGTAATATAAGCGATCGCCATATCTTTAAACTGTCCTAAAGCTATTTGATCGGCTTCGGCTTTGCTGGCTACAGGTTGACTAACTACTGTAGAAACAGATTTACCAAAGCTTTCTACAGCCTTAGGGCCAGTAGTTTTCCCACCCATTTTACTTCCCTCTTTACCCGCAGCAGCTTTACCCATTACTTCTTCTTTATCTTTTGGTATCCACCCACGAACTTCAACTTCTTGGACTTGTCCCATGCTGCTCAAACGGGGTAAAAACTCACTTAAATTTTCTTCAAACTTTAACGTTAAAACTTTTTGACTATCGTTTTGTGGAGGTTGAAAATATAATGTTTTATTATCAATAACTACTTCATAACCAATACGTTCTGCACGGCTTTGGAGAAAATCCCAATCAGTTTGATTATGCTGCAAAACATATTCGTGTTTTACCTCGCTATCTTTAACTTTTGGTGTTAATCCTCTAGCTCTGGCAATTTGGCTAGCAATATCGCTATCCTTCATTTTTGTATATGATTTTGTTTGCGAACCTCGCAACAAACGGTGACGCATATCATGTCCCCTTACCACTAATATGGGTGGAGAGTTGATAGAAAATTCGGGTTCTAATCCGGTAATTTCTCCGACAATTACTGTTTTTAAGTTATTGTCATAACCCATTTGAATTTCTACTTCATTGCCAATTTCAAATAAATCATCATCCACCCAAGTTAATTTACACTTGGCTAAATCCCAACTGCTAAATTCCAAGGTAAACATACTTGGTACGTCTATATCTTCAGATACTTTCACTGAAATTAAATCAGCACTAGCATCAGCAGAAAGCTTCTGTCCTTGGATGAGGACTCTAATATTAGGAGAAAGGGTTTTTACACCACTGTAATTAGACATATTTCTGCTCCTCTAAGTTTGACTAGCAATCCGCAAAGGAGGAATTGTCAGCACTAATCCAGGCTGGATTTTGCGGGGATTATCTAAGCGATTTTCTTCAGCAATAATGCGCCATAAAGCTGAATCTCCATATTCTTCATTAGCAATACTACTCAGCGTTTCTCCGCGTTTGACAATGCGAACTGGATCGTCAATTAAATTCTCTTCTTTTTGCTGTTTTTCTGGTTCTGTCCACTCTCTAAATGTGCAATTAAGTGTGGCGCGTACAGGTGTACCATCTTCTAAAAACTGTGTCAGAGTTTTAGTGACACTTTCTAAAACACCATCGGGTAATAACACACTATCTTTTCCCCCAATGGTTCCCCAAACTAGTTTACATCGAGGTGGTCTTTTTTTACTTTGACCAATTCTCGGTTTAGTTAAGTTAAAAATTTTCTTAGTATATTGCTGTACATTATCTGGTGGTGAACCTGTGAGAGTTGTATCAAAAAATAATTGTATTGTTAAAGTTGCTAAATCGTTAGCAGGAGTAACTTTTTCTCCACTGACTCCGTTATTGTCGCTGACAGTGGTTAATTTCCAGCCAGTTTTACTAATTTGTACTTGGTTAGGATTAAACAATACTTCAAATTCATCAGCAAAATCTCCTTCACTACTTTTCTCCGCTTTAATTTTTAGTTTTTCTAGCGCCATTTTTGCTTACCTCTCCTTTCACTTTCTACAACTAATCTCCGCATAATTCTGCGTTCTACTTTTTCTACTAAAGCATCAATATTAATCTGAGGTTGCGTATTCACTCCCAAAACAGAGCTTTGGTTAGTTAAGTTAACAGGAGGAGGATGATAATTAATAGATGAATTCGCTGTAATTGTGGTTGGCGGTGAAGCATTATTATGAGCTATAGAAGTTGGTTGATGAGTGAATGAGCTTCCCTTGTCATTAGCTGTCCTACTCAAGTTTGACTGATGATTTAATTTGCTATCAATTAAATCTTTATTTTGTTTGATAGCAGATAAATTAGCTAATATTAAAGGCTCAAAATCAAGTGACTCCGGCTCGCGTTCAACTTGTACAATTGGTAAATATAATCTCTCGTTGTCAGTATGATTTTGTCTAATGTTTTCTATCTGCTCATTGATGTTTGAAAACTTGTTTTCTGAAAACCGTCTTAATAATAAAAGAGGCTGATTAGCATTTAAATTATTGCTTTTATCTCCAGACTCAAATCCTGCTATATTTTTACTCTCTAATTTTTGGTTAATGGGTTTTATATAATTATCAATAGAAGTTTCATCATTAATATGATGTTCTAAGGTTTCAGCAGCAGGAGATAGATTATTAACTAAAGGTATTTCTTGTAGTTTTGCTGATATGCTTGGTTGGTAGAGCGGCGAAACTAAAGGAAGTTCCGAATTTATATTTAAGGATGTATTCTGAGGTAATAAAGGAATTTCTTGATTTGCGCTTAAGGATGTATTCTGAGGTAAGGTTTCAGAATTAGCTTTGACCACAGGTAAACTCAAGCTAGATGCTGAACCACTATCTAACTTGCGTTGAATCGTCAATTCGCCAACTGATGAAGTTTCAATATTAGCTAAAGGTTTTTTTTGAATCGTTGGTGATGATATTTGTTCAACTAAAGGAAGTGATTGATTTGTTGTTAAGGATGTTTTCTCAGTTAATATTTCAGAATCGGCTTTAACCACAGGTAAACTCAAGCTAGATGCTGAACTGCTATCTGACTTGCGCTGAATTGTCAATTCGCCAACGGATGAACTTTCAAGATGAGCTAAAGGTTTTTTTTGAATTGTTGATGATGATATTTGTTCAACTAAGGGAAGTGATTGATTTGTAGTTAAAGATGTATTCTCAGGTAATGTTTCCGCATTGGCTTTAACCACAGGTAAACTCAAGTTAGATGATGAATTATTATCTAACTTACGCTGAATCGGAAATTCTTCAACTGATGAAGTTTCAAGATTAGTTAAAGGCTTTTTTTGAATTGTTGGTGATGATATTTGTTCAACTAAAGGAAGTGATTGATTTGCAGTTAAAGATGTATTCTGAGCTAAGGTTTCAGAATTAGCTTTAACCACAGCTAAACTCAAGCTAGATGCTGAACCACTATCTAACTTGCGTTGAATCGGAAATTCGCCAACGGATGAACTTTCAAGATGAGCTAAAGGTTTTTTTTGAATTGTTGGTGATGATATTTGTGCAACTAAAGGAAGTGATTGATTTGCAGTTAAAGATGTATTCCGAGGTAATATTTCCGAATTAGCTTTAACCACTGATAAACTTAAGCTAGATGATTCATTATCTAACTTGCGTTGAATATTCAATTCGCTAAATGATGAACTTCCAAGCTTATCTAAAGGTTTTTTTTGAATCGTTGGTGATGATATTTGTGCAACTAAAGGAAGTTCTTGGTTTGCAGTTAAGGATGTTTTCTCAGGTAATATTTCAGAATTGGCTTTAACCACAGATAAACTCAAGCTAGATGCTGAACTACTATCTGACTTGCGCTGAATTGTCAATTCTCCAACTGATGAACTTTCAAGATGAGCTAAAGGTTTTTTTTGAATCGTTGGTGATGATATTTGTGCAACTAAAGGAAGTTCTTGGTTTGCAGTTAAAGATGTTTTCTCAGGTAATATTTCAGAATTGGCTTTAACCACAGGTAAACTCAAGCTAGATGCTGAACTACTATCTGACTTGCGCTGAATCGGAAATTCTCCAACTGATGAACTTTCAAGATGAGCTAAAGGTTTTTTTTGAATCGTTGGTGATGAGATTTGTGCAACTAAAGGAAGTTCTTGGTTTGCAGTTAAAGATGTCTTCTCAGGTAAGGTTTCCGAATTGGCTTTAACCATAGGTAAACTCAAGCTAGATGATTCATTATCTAACTTGGGTTGAATCGGAAATTCGCTAAATGATGAACTTTCAAGCTTATCTAAAGGTTGTTTTTGAATCGTTGGTGATGATATTTGTGCAACTAAAGGAAGTTCTTGGTTTGTACTTAAAGATGTCTTCTCAGGTAAGGTTTCCGAATTAGCTTTAACCACAGGTAAACTTAAGCTAGATGATTCATTATCTAACTTGCGTTGAATATTAAATTCGCTAAATGATGAACTTTCAAGCTTATTTAAAGGTTGTTTTTGAATCGTTGGTGATGAGATTTTTTCAACTAAAGGAAGTGATTGATTTGTAGTTAAAGATGTATTCTCAGGTAAGGTTTCAGAATTGGCTTTAACCATAGGTAAACTCAAGCTAGATGCTGAACCACTATCTAACTTGCGTTGAATCGTCAATTCGCCAACGGATGAACTTTCAAGATGAGCTAAAGGTTTTTTTTGAATCGTTGGTGGTGATATTTGTTCAACTAAAGGAAGTGATTGATTTGTAGTTAAAGATGTATTCTCAGGTAATATTTCCGCATTGGCTTTAACCACAGGTAAACTCAAGCTAGATGCTGAACTACTATCTGACTTGCGTTGAATCGTCAATTCGCCAACGGATGAACTTTCAAGATGAGCTAAAGGTTTTTTTTGAATCGTTGGTGGTGATATTTGTTCAACTAAAGGAAGTGATTGATTTGTAGTTAAAGATGTATTCTCAGGTAATATTTCCGCATTGGCTTTAACCACAGGTAAACTCAAGCTAGATGATTCACCATCTAACTGACGCGGAATTGAAAAATTTGCAATGTCGCTACTTATTGGTAATGTATTAGATAATATTAATGATTGGGCACTATAGGGAGCCTCTTCAAGAGAATTTATTGCTGGATTTTCTGTTTTAAAAGCTAAATTAGGTAAAGAATTATCTGGTGTGACAGCTAATTGCGATCGCGGATTTTGTAAATGAGTTTCTTGAAGTGGAATTTGTTGGTTATTGTGGTTAATCTTAGAGGCTGTAAATGTAAAATTTATTGTTGGCTTTGCTACTGCTTGACTACTCTGATTCTGGTTTTGTACATAAACAATAGGTGTTGATTCTGACTCTAGATCAATAGTTGTTGACCAACGTTGCATCTGTTGAGCTAGTAAAGGTAGCCGATTCAGCATATCAGGCGATCGCTCAATAATCTTTTGAGCCATGCCATGATTAATCATGCCAGGTTTAGTCAAGCGATTATGCAACCGTTCGAGAAGTTTGGGATTAATAGATTGTTGCCATTTTTGTAAATAATTAGATGTCATTTTCGATGGTTATTTGCATTTTCATGATCATTAATAATTAGATAAAGATAGAGATAGGGCTATTTTTTAGTAATTTATTGTCTTGAATAAATTACCATCAAAACTTACTCTTATTCCCATCCTCATTAAGCTTTATACACCCCCCTATGAACTAATTCTAAGCGTTCAAAACCAACGACATTACCATTACCAGCATTCAGTTGTGGCCCATCCCAAGCTACTGGATAAGCTTTTTTAAAGTTCCATCCTATCAATTTAGACTGCTGATTATCTCGTACCATAATTGTGCCGTTCAAGAGACGAATTTTGCCCCTAGTGACATCTTCATACCACTTCCATAAATCATCCCTTTCTCCCAATCCGCGAATCAAAACTAAATTAGGATAGGTGATGTATTTAGGAAATTGATGAACGCGGTGATTCACCCCACCTTCCACATAAGTTTCCAGTTCTATTTTGCTATTTAATCCTGTCACTTCTGAAAATCCGCCTATAGTCAGTCCCTCAATTTCTACTGTAAAATTAAAAGCCATATAGGGGTCATGAGGTTCGTCTTGAGAATTCCCTCCCTTTTTTTTTTGCGATTTTGCCATAAATATCTCCTTTTAATGGAAAAAAGCCTTAAGAGAATGTTTCAAAAGTCTTGTCGTTGGTAGCAAAATGTTTTCGATCCCCCTAAATCCACGCCACTTGCTACAACGGGGGGGAACCACCGCAACACAGTGGCTCCCCTGTTTAAGGGGTACTTTGAGAAGTTTTGCCTCCCTTTTTAAGGGTTGGGGGGATCAATAATTGCTTAAAATAACAACTAACCACTTTTCAAACATCCTCTAAATCTCAAATCATTATTTACCTGACTGCTGATTAATCTGTTGATTAATTTGAGCGACTTGAGCTACCCACTGTTGTCTTTCCCAATGTTCCATATTCATTACTTGGTGATAAGACCAGTGAAAGTGATAAGAAAGATAAGCTACCTCCTCAAGTAGACGTTCTGAGGGGTAGCGAACTACTCCCCCACTGGAGAAGTTTCTACTTCAAATTCTCCGCCACAATGGGGACAAGCTACCTGAAAGCGAGTATGACCATTTTGGTTAATTCGCTGATAAAAATCTTGCAGGTAAACCAAGTCCCCAGAAAACAATTCCTCAATAATTTTGGTATTGAGTTGGTCTAAAGTACCTAGCTTAGTAATCACTCTTGCTAGCAAAATAATCACCAAATAACCAGGATTTCTCTGTACCCTGGGGTCGCGCAGAGGAGTTATCTCATCATAGGCTGTTGATAGTCGCATAACTCCTTCTCGATGAAGGTTTCCTTCTGCATCGACATAGCCATGAGGTAGGGTAAAAAGAAATTCAGTCTGGTGCATTTTTCCTCACATTAACCAACGCTGATACCTTCGTGAACAAATTCTAATGATTCAATTGCTAGTTCGCTAGCAGTAGCATTAAAATCTGGGCCGCTCCAATTGGTAGGCCAACAATTTTCTAAGTTCCAACGAATAGTTTCTTCACCTTGATCGTTAGCAAGAATAATCGAAACATTCTTCCGTTCAATTTCCTTACCATCTATCAAATCTTTGTGCCATTTCCACAGTTCATCGTTATCAGTCATTCCTCGTTTTAAACTAATATTATTAAAACTATTTAAACCAGGAACTTTTCTTTGTCCTAGAGTTTTATCAGTCCCTTCTCGATATTCTACGACTGCTCTAGTACCATTTAAGCCTGTACATTCTCTAAAGCCTGCATGGACAATGCCATCCCACTCTACCCAGAAATTATATCCAGCAAATGGATCGTGAGTATCTTTGATATTAGGCATGATAATTTCTCCTGAAGTATATTACTAAGATTCAACAGATTGGACTTCAACAAACTTCACACCGTTACTACGGTGAACTAAGGAAATCACAATAAATTCGCTAGGTGCAGTTGGTGCTAAACCGATTTCTGTTACTATTTGTCCGGTATTACGAATTTCTGCTGGGTTGGTTTCTGCGTCACATTTGACATAAAAAGCTTCCTCTGGAGTGTCTCCATGAATAGCTCCTTTTTCCCAGAGAAATTCGCAATAGACTGTTAATTCTCTAACTATCCGATCCCATAAATCGATGTTATTGGGTTCAAAGATAGCGTCAGCCAAATTACGTTCTACCCAACGTAAGACAGTAATTTTTAAGCGGCGAATATTGATATATTGCCATTCTGGATTTTGGCTTAAGGTTCGCGAACCCCAAATCCGAATTCCTCGACTTCTAAAACTACGGATGCAGTTAACTCCGGCTCCAATTTCTGCATTTAAAATTTCCCAATCGGCATCAGTAAATAAAATACTTAAATCCAATACTCCTTCTAGTAAATAATTAGCTGGAGCGCGATGAACTCCAACTTCGGCATCATTACGCGCATAAATTCCAGCAATATGACCGCAAGGAGGAATATCAGTAGAAGCATTTTCTGTTTTCAGCCAGGGAGTATAGAGAGCAGCATTATCACCAATTAACCCTTGTTGTTGCTCTTTGAGAGTCTGTATATCTTCAATATTGGAGATATTGAAAGCATCAAGGATAGCAAAGCGATCGCCCATTCGATCACAATGTTCCAGTACGGCTCTCTGCATTTCCAGCACCTCTGTGGGAGGATTCTGCATAATGTCAGGCGCACATACTAAATCGATGACATCTAGTGATTCTATAGCCTGCAATCCATTTTGCAATGCTAATAGAGAGTTATCTGGCAAATGTAAAAAATAACACAAACGACCGCCATTTTCAAAGAAACCCCGTACCGCATTAGCTAAATAACTATCAAGAAATATATGTAATTGCACATCATCTAATGGCTGAAAATACTGCACAAACTGAGTCCAGAGGGTGAGCATTTTCGGTACAGGAAGACTATGATTCAGAGAATTGTTAACCTTGGGAACACCCAAAAACACCGGAACACCCGTGAGTAAATCCTTACCTGGTAGTGAAGGAATATCCTGTAAATAGACACCAGGAGCGCTTAATTTTAGGTGTGTAGATGTCTGCATAGGTTAATCAATTTTGAATATTAGCAATCAGTTATTTTTTCTCGTCTACCAGCTGGCTAATGCGGAAGATGACAAATTCTGCTGGTTCGATTACCGCCACACCAATTTCTGTGACAACCTGACCAAGTTTGCGAGTTTCTATCGGATTATTTTCAGCATCGCATTTGACGAAAAATGCTTCTTGAGGGGTTGTCCCAAATAATGCACCTTTACGCCATTCGTTAGTCAGGAATGCAGTAATATTGCGGCGTATCTTTGCCCATAGTTCTGTATTATTAGGTTCAAAGACTACCCATTGAGTGCCTTCATCAATTGATTCCCGTAGGTAATTAAATTGGCGACGAATATTGATGTATTTGAAGTCTGGATTATCCTTACCTGCGCCTAAAGTCCGCGCTCCCCAAATACGGATGTTCCCGTTGAGATTGCGAATGCAATTGATCCCATCACTGTTGAGAGGTTCTTGCTTGGCTTTGCTGATATCTTGCTTTAAGCCTACAGCCCCTAAAATTGGTTCGTTAGCAGGTGCTTTGTGAACGCCTCTTTTATCATCAACACGAGCATACACACCAGCAACATGTCCGCTGGGAGGAATAAATTTTAGCTCTTTGCTAACGGGATCGTAAACTTGAATCCAAGGATAATATACTGCCGCAAAGTCTGAATTTCCTATTAGTTTCTGACTACCTGGTTTGAGTTGCTCTGAATCAGGGGGGATATCTTCTTCTGTATCCAAAATCGCAAAGCGATCGCCTAAACTACGACAGTGTATATCAATTTTAGCTAGGGCTGTTTTACTGGTAACTCCAGGCGCAGCCACAATAGCAATTTCATCAATGGCTTCAAATTTATCTAGAGCATCATCGAGTTTAGCTTCTTCTGTCACCCAAGTGACAAAACACCTAGTCCCCCCATTTCTAAAAAAGCCATACACAGCATGAGCGAGGGTATTCTGACCAGAATTAGCAGCGAAATCTCCAAAATATTTCTTGAATTCTGTGAAGTTTGTACAGAGTTTCACTTCACCATGATTAGTTGGTATTGTTTCCGCTTCGACACCATCACTAGCCGCCGCTAGATTAATGATACCAATAAAACCAGCTGTACTGGTTCCTACACCAACAATAGGTGCTAATCCTGAAGAAACTTCTTCAACATAAACACCAGGGGCAAGATAAGTGGAAGGCATGATATTTTTTCCTTTGTTGATAATTGTAATTATCGGACAAATGCAATTGACAATTAAGCAAATTTCAATTGCTAGTCAACTGAAAATTTAAGGATTTAATTTCCCCTTTTTGTAGATTTATTTCTTTTTGTTGTTTGGTATATCCTTGAGCCGAAACTATGACTGTGATGGGAGTATTTCTAGCTGCTATACCAACAAATCGGTAATTCCATTCTCCCTGTATTTGTTTAATTATTTGCTTACAGCTAAAAGTGTAGTTTTCACTCCCTTGAATTTGCACTTTAGCCATACAAATCGCTTCGGAATCATCCGCACTTGTGATTTTTCCTAGCAGCGTTGTTGGTATTAATTTTAACTCTACTCTATTAATATCATCAAGTAGATCTATATTTTGATTTTGCTTAATAATATTAATATTAGTTGCATTTTTTGAGGCAATTGTAACTTGACCTTGACTCTTTGTATAACGCAGTTGAGTATCAGCTAAATATGCTTCTAATTGATATACTCCATCTGGTAAATCCATAAAGTAGAACCAACCATCAGAGATTGTTTGAGTACGTCCGAGTTGAGCTTGTTTAGTTTTTGGGGTGTTGGGTAAGTAGTCAGAAATTTCCTGAAAAGCTTGAAATTTATGCTGATTACTGAGGCGATTATCATCCAATATATCCTGAAATAATTGCAGCTTATCAGCATTTTTTAAGTAAGGACTTCTCAGTTGTTCCCGAAAATCTTGAATCTCAGGATTTAGATTTTGATTCTCTAGATTGAGGTTGGTATTTAATGAATAGCACTGCAGTGGCAAATTTCGTAATCCCAAAACTTTAGTCTGGAAAATAACAAAGTTAATAAACTCATCAGGAGCATCAATAATTTTAACCACAGCGCCTGAAATTCCCTGTCCTGTAATGGCATCCTTAACTTGTCCAGCCATTGCTACTTGATGATGAAATCTTTGTCGTTTCAGCATTTTTTTTGATGGTGTTCAGAAAAGAATTCAGAAATTAGGAATCATATCTGTGAAGGTCGGTAATGGGTAATGGGAAAGGAAAATACAATTTACCAATTACCAATTACCAATTACCAATTACCAATTAACAACCAGATAGTAAGTAATTAGCCGGACTTGATATCAAGATTAATAGTTGATTCTGTGGTTATTTATATTTAGCTTTACAATACCCTGAACAGTTCATTTCTTGCATCCAGAACTAGAGGAACTTCTGTTGTGGGTTCTTCAACAGGAACAGAAATTGTCACTGTGTAAGTGAGTGCGGCTTTTGGTTTTCCTCCTATTGCTTGCCAAAATTCCCCTAAACTTTGTAAGTAACTAGAACGTAAACTAACGCCACTGGGAAGTGGTTCTTGGCCTTTCAAACTGCCTTGTAAAATTGCTGCTGGTAATGTCCGATAACGCAGCAACAATTTCATTACTTCTCCTAAGATGTGATGTTCTTGTTGGGGGTCATCAGAATTCACCCAAGCGGTAATCAAATAGGAACAATCTATTCTAGCTGGAGAACGTTTTTTAACGGCTGTACCATTTTGTAGACGTTGCACCGACCATTCACTACTCCGTAATTCCAGATTTTCCCGCACATCATAAAGAAAAAGGTTGATGGCTGGTTTCTGTTTGATAGACCCTTCTATTGGCATATCAAAGCTAATCGCTACTTTTGTTTCGCTGGATTTATTTAACCCTGGCAATTCGTGAGTTATTAATTGTTCTAAGGTGCTATCCAAGTCATCTAGCATCACTAAATTCCTATTGAAGAAGCAGAAGGCTGAAGAAATTAAGGTTCAGACATCATTTCTATAGTAGAGTGGGAAAATTTCTCTACTTTATGATTCTGTTGGCTATTAAACAAAGCCAATTCTTCTTCTAATACTTGAATTGCACCACTAATGCGGAGTAATGTTTCTCGCAGGTTGGCTTTTTGTGCATCTAAATTAGCTATTGCTTTCTGCCCTGCTTCATATTCTGTTGTTAGCGCCTGAAGGCGCTTTTCTAGTTGTTCCTTCATTGCCATCTCACTTTTTATTCACAGGTCTTAATTAACCTTAAAAGCTATAAGGAGTTTCCAGATCGTGAGTACCAATTTCCCGGAAATTAATGCCAGCGTTCTGCTTACTCATATCGATTTTTACCTTGAGATATGGTATGACATCAGGTCTAGGTTTAGGAATTAAATCAGCTGGAATATAAGCGGCGATATAGCGGTTGTAGGATTTGCTAGTCCAATGGCGGGCGAAGGGGTTGTCGTAAGTAGCTAGGAATCTTTCAATGGGATTGCCATTAACAGTAATACCAGTGTGCATACAACCATTCCAGTTGCTGTTATGCTCGACCAGATAGAGTAATTTGTCACTTCCAGACCATACGACTGGAACCATTAATTCTAAACTGGTTTTTTGAGGAATCGATGTGTAGATATCCCCATTCCAAGAGTCACTGTCTTTTTCCCAATTTGTTGCATCACCCCCATTGACTTTCCAGTGGTATCCAAGTGCTGATTGAGTTGCGTGAGACCAAGGGTTTTTGCTAAATGCTAATCCAGATAACCAAAATTCAGTACCTTGTTTGGAAATCAGTTTTACTTTCCCAGATCTGCCAACTGGAATGGGGAGCCATTGATGTGCATCGTAATGGCTATCAGTTAGAGAACCATCAGGACAGTAGGAATTACCGTATCTTTTTCCACCAGCCCAGCGTCCTAAATCTTCCTTAAATCCATCTAGAAACTGCGCTTTGACGATATTCCACCCACCACTATGCAATCTGATCCAGAGAGTATTGTATCCTTCTGGAACGTTGACGAGTGCCCCTCCATCATCTTCATCTGCGCCTCCATAGCAGAGCATTTGACGGTCGTGCCATAGGTTTTTGCTTGTATGTCTGGTTTCAGCGTCACCAGGTGCGTTTTTTAAGACACCATGTTTAGCGATCGCACCCGCAGCTTTCGCTTCAAAAATATCTTGATAAACAAGCGCATCATTGGGATACATTCGATGCCGCATTGGATTTGATGATTCCAGATGTAAGGCACGGATTACACCGTTAACATCCAGTTTTCTTCCTGGAGTAGTTGTACCAATGCCAACATTACCTGTATCACGTTCGATGGTTAGCCGTGGGTTTGCTACTCCTGCACGATAGGATACCAATTTGATTACAGATGAAACATCTGCTGGATCGCCACCTTCGGTAGCCCAACCATATAGCCCATCTGCTTGACTAGAGAGAGCAATCGCTGGTTTTTCCTCTGTAGGAGCATTTAAAGCCGCTAATCTCTCTTTAATTCGCCTTTCTAAATGCTCTTTGACGGCTTTTTCTGAAGGTACAACATCAATGCGATCGCTATCTGTGGCGATCGTTTCCGATACACCAATAATTTCTGAACCGCCTAATTCTAATGTTCCAGATATACTCAAATTGCCTTTAATAGTTAAAGATTGACCATCACTACGGAGAGCAATCTCTTCACTTTGTCCACTAGGTAACCGCGCCCCGGAATATTGCCTGACACTGTTGTCTATGTTGATTTGTCCATTCTCTAGGGTGATTTTGGCTAAAGTAATGGTTTTCGTATCTTTAGTTTCAATCGCTTCTAAAGTTAATAGAGGTTCCTCGATAAAGCGAGTGAAGCTATCAGGAATTTCCGGCTGTTGTAATACTTTTGGCTCTTGATGATATCGCAGACACACCCAACATAAAGAATTAATTTTAATGTTGGTTTTTTCGTCTGGAAGAATAATCAAATTGCCTTCGCCGTCAATCGCTGTACCGGATTTAACAGTAATAGCCGATTCACCTGCGATCGCTTCTACTTCTAGTCCTTCTACAATACCTGCTAAATGAAGTTTACTATTGATGTAACGCTGGCGATCACTCAGATATTTATGCGCTAACTCGAAATCTTCATCTAGAAGGTATTGCCCCGGAAAATAGTTGGGACGTTGTAGGGAAAAATTCGTCCAATCTTGTGGCTTAATCATGCGAATTTAGTCTTAGATTGTACAATTATGCCCATAGCAAATAATCCTATTGAGGTTATGAAAGATATCCATTTTGGCTGTTGACTGTTAATAATTAACAGTCACCAAATCTACAATACTTCACAAATAATCTAGGATTGCTATATAGCTATTAAGTTAAAACATTAGAGATTTTTGACTCCAAGTAAAAATAATCCTGATTTTAGGTGAATACTCAACCTAAAAATCAAAGATCTGGATATCTAGAATCTATATTTGACAGTTAAATTTTGAAACAAACTGATTGTTTGATTCGATACCTGCCTCAGCCAATTCTTAAATATCGCCCGCCATATAAAATTTTCGGGCTATGGGTAGAACACAATACCCAAAAGCATAAAAGCTTCACATCATAAGCAAGAGAGCTTACGCTGCGCTTCAACGTCTCATTGTGACAAAGGTATCTATTTTTGGCAAGGGGTACCGAGAAACTTTACAGTCAAGACAGATAATTCATCAAATTATCTGGCTTGCCAAACTGAGATTGTGGGATGAAGTGCAACAGGTTAGGAATTTCCAACTAAAAAAATATCGTATCGTTAGGGTAGCAGAGGAGGCAGTGCGGTCTTGGGGTTTCCCCAAGTAGAGCAACTTGCCGTGGAGCAGGCAAGCAGAGGGAGAGAAAGAATTTGCTCAATATCTTCGCCCTTGCTGATTGAATAATTTAATTTTAGGAAAAATTGCCTTGTATAGTTCAGGTAAAAATAGTTGCAGTGATATCTGCGTTGCACCTGGAGATGCGATCGCCTATCTTCATTTTCTGCAATTTTTGTGCTTTCAGGTAGGATCCAGTTCCAGATAGTATAAGGAAATATAAAATAGTTAAGCGCATCATCTAGTAGACAGATAAGACAGATTTAGTTACTTTTAGTTTAAATACTCCATTGAAATTTCTAAGATGAAAATAATTTAACCAATATGGTTAGTTTGTTATTGATAATTTATAGCTAAGTATAAATTTAAATATGTAACTTCTACCTTGAGGTATATAGTTTAATTTTATTGCAAACTAACACAGCACTGCCAACAGGCGATCGCTCTTTGTGTAACTAAAAAATAAATTAGCAAAGAAACTAAGTAAGTCGGTGGGAAAAAACAAAACAAAACTACGTTAAGAAAGGTAAACAAAGCTATAACCCTCTTCCCTCCTGCCTAGCCTGCGGCAATGCTTGCGCGAACTGCCTCCTGCCTTGTCATAGCGATAATTTTTAACACTGAGCTACTTATTAGGCACTTGAGCAAGGTTTAATCCGTCACAATGTCTAATTGAAAACAATTAAAATGTTGCAGATCATGTCGGAGGATCAGGTGAAAACAGGGATAATTGCCAAAACAGTCATTGCATCACTCGGTTTGCTAGCTTTATTTAGCCCCAGCCGCGCATCTGCTCAACTCGTACCACAACCTTGGGTTTCGGTTGGTGGACAAGATGGCGATGTTACCTATGCTGTGGGAGCTAGAGCTTTAAATTTGGGGGTGGAAGTTGGAAGTGGCCCCGACGGTTCTGCGGGAGTCGATGTCCTGAAATTTCTCAGTTTGCCAGTGATTTCACCTTATGTGGGACTGGGGTATTATTCCGAAGATAAAGGTGTTGCGGTTTCTGGTGGTGTTCAGGTAGGCGCTACCGATCACCTGTTTGTAGGTGCTGGTTATAACTCTGTGCGTGGATTTAATGGGCAATTAGGAATTAGATTTTAATTTATTTGAGCCGTTCAATGCCGATAATTTCTCGGTTACCTGCAATCTCATTTTGAGTGTGAAATGTAAAATATCGCTGCTGTGCTAATTGTTGCCACTCCTGTTGTAACGCCGAGTCAGGATGCTGACCACCGTTGAGTACCTCCAGCATAGGAGGCCAAATTTTTTTAATATGGTTAACATCGCTAACATAAAGTTTGAAACGACCTATGTTAGCGATCGCATAAATCCCAGAAGCCATAAGCAATCAATTATCAATTATCAATTAGGTAGATGCGTTCAACTTATTGTGTTGGGCGCAGTCTTTGCCACAGGTATGAAAAATTATGAATTATGAAACAAAAGATTGTTGTTCATAATTCATAATTGAGGATTTATTATTCTTCCTCTGCTTCCTGCTCCCTTGCTTTGGGGAATTGGATTACCCTTGGAGCGATCGCGTATATACTGGTTTGCCTTGGGAATCGTAGACGGACAAAGGTAAGTGGGCATTATCGCTAATTACTCCCAGCGCTTGTTGTAAAATTTGCAAGTGCTGACTTAGCCCCGGAACCGCATTTGGTGACGCAGGATTAGTATTAGGTAAAGTACTCCTTGCTAGGTCATATTCACGGGTTAACCGCACAGTAATTCCTTTACTATCAACAGTGAAATTACAAATCCGAATGCCATTTGTACAAGTTCTACTCAGGTCGTTGCGGGTTTGTTGCAAACTATTAGCAATTTCTAATTTTCCTTGAGCCTCTTTGAGTGCAGCAGAGTAGGGTTCCCCTAAAGACTCAGCCTGGAGATATTGAAAGCTATCATTAGGGATCTGTTTTAGGGACTGTACAGCCTGTTGCCATTGGGTAACTGCGGCTTGCCATTGTTGTTTTTGCTCGGATACCTTAGCTTGCTTGGCTGCACCCACCGCTTGCTGATAGGTTTTAGCTGCTAATTGTTCTTTAGTAGTACGATTGCGTGCTGTGACTAGTTTTGGTTTGTACTCCCGCAATAGTTGTTGTGCTTCTGGGTGTTCTGAGCTAGCTGCAGGAATACTATTTAAGGCATTGACTGCTACCTGCCAAGCAAACTGCACTCTTTGTAAGTCATTTAAAGATTTAACAGTCGTTTCCATCTGGGTAGCATTATTAGCTACAGCTTTAGCTGCAGAGAGTTTTTTCACCCATTTTTCTGCCACCAATAGTTGCTGATTGACAGTTTGCAAGCTAGTACGATAACTAAGTAATTGTACTTGAGCTAGTTGGGCAAAATCGCTGTTAGCACTGATGCTTTCCAATGGTGCGATCGCGCGCCGCCAGAGTTTTTGTCTAGCTTGTAATTCCTCGATGTTCTGAGCAGGTGTTTGCGATTTTTTCGTCGCCAAGGCTGCTGCTTGCAAACCTTTTACCACCTGATCGATTTTGTCTGATGAGGCAGATAAACTCGTTCGTAGTTCCTCTGCTTGTTGAGAATAAGGTGACCAAGCTGGAATACTGGCTAATTCTGAGACTGATGCTTGCAGTTGTTGCTGTACTGTGACTAATTCTCTTTCCGATTTAGCACGTCGCAGCGATCGCCTAGACTCCGTTTTTAATTGTTCGGCTGTTTGCACGGGTTTACACTCTGACAGCAGACAAGGAGTCAGCAGTACATACCCACCAAGACCTAAGGCGATAATTCCCACAACGCCTAAACCAATAAGACCAGATTTAATCAGTTTTTTTGATTTAGAGGTCGATAAATCTGGGCCCCCAGCGAAGGGATCAAACGGTTCTTCTTCCTCAATGTCATCGTTGAAAGATGCTTTTGAGAAAGATGAGCTAAATGTGGAATTAGCGTCATCATCTAAAGAAGCCGCTCTGAAGGATGATGCATATGTAGAATCAGTGTCATCATCTAAAGAAGCTGCTGAGAAATGTGGCGCAAATGGCAAATCTGCCTCATCTTCTAAAGCAGCTGCTGATAAATTGGGCGGAAATGGCAAATCATCCTCATCATCTACAGAAACATCCGAAAAATTTGGCGTGAATGGTGAATCCGCCTCATCATTTAAGGAAGCGCCTGAGATAGATTCAGGGATTGGGGGAAATATCAGCCGACTACCAGCAGCTTTACTATCCTCTAAAGGAGAATTAGTAGATGTGCTGATAGGGGGTTCTGGGAGATGAGGATAGGTAGTAATTTCACCTAGTTCTACTCGCTGATGTAAATCGAGAGAACGATTGGTATAAGGATATTTTTCCCCCAATACTCGCAGAAAACATTGAACCTGTCGCTCCTGCTGAGTTGGTAGCGACTGGATCACATCCTCAATTAGTTGAAAGATGGTGCTAGTGTCAGCTATCAACCCTGGTGGATGTTGAATTAAAATCATCAATCCGTCTTTATTGACGGCACATTTAACTTGGAAGACTCCGCCAGATGGAACTTCCGCAAGTAATTGTTCTTGCAAAGTTTTAGCTAGCAGCTGTAAGTCATCCTGTTGAACTGCTACTTTCATAGAGCGTTCCCGCTGTTCTTCTATATTGTTTTTCTTATCTTCGAGGTTAGGAAAGTAAGGGCTTTCGTTTGTTGAATGCAGATGCACAGTTTAACCAACCATAGCCGGATAATTAGATTGAACAACTTTCTAACACAAATTCTCGAGTTTAACCAAAAATCAAAAAAGCAGTAATTTTACGGTCGTCATATTTGGTTAAGGAATACCAAAAAACAATTATCCAGCAAGTAGACAATCTTAAAAGCCAACCAATAGCTAGATTTGGCGACTTTTTCATCTGGTAATCTATGACGACTAGAGTCAAATTTTGACAATTAAGCAACAAGTATAAATTCACAAAAATAAAATGGGCATAATAAAAGATTTCGGCATTTTCACTGTTTGCCTCAGCACAATGAAATGCTTCAAAACTGCTGTCCTTTATTTCAGCATTTGTACTCAAGTTGTGACAAAATTATCTCAATGCAAAAGTATACAAATTTATATTAATTACAACTCTCAAATCTTAAAATTACATCGTTTTAGGTGGGCGATCGCGCTTACGAGTCAAAGCGATCCATCACTATCCGCAAGTTGGGAACTTCTAAGGCATAAATTACTTAGGGCTTGCTGAAAAAGTCATTCCAAGGCAAGAGAAAAATTGACTCAGTAGTCAGGGAAGAGCAAATATAAGTTTTTGTTGTCTGCAATCAAACGGAACATCACTTTTGCTAATAAAAGAAGTGAAAAAAGATGTAATGTTGAAAAATTGGCATAAAAATTCCCAAAAAAGCCGTGAAACAAGGGTAGAAAGATTCATGACTAAAAAAGTAATAGCAATAGCAGTGACAGAGGTATGAGGAAGTTTAGCCATGACTCTACCCAAGCTAAATCTTCGTTTACCTTGTCCGAATTTACCCTCAATAGAGTTACGAATTAGCTCATCTTCTCGTGCTTGTTTCTTTTTTTCAGGACTGACATTTTTAGGTGGTCTCCCTAAAGGTGGCCCACTAATTCTAATTCCTCTTTCTTGACACCAAGAGCGGTTGTCTCTAGTGCGATAAATTTTATCAACATGAACTGATTGAGGATAATACCCGGTGTAGTTTTTGTAGGCTTCTACTTGTGATTTTAAGTCGCCTGATTCGTTAAAATTATCCCAACTAATATGGTCTAAAAATACATAGCCATCATAGCAACTAGCTGAAAGCTTTGCCCCAAACTCTACTTTTTTTCCAGCTTTACCACGGACTATCGGACGAATGTGTGGTTGATTTAAACTGACAATACGGTCTTCTATACTAATTTTTTTATTTTCATATAACCAAAGTTGTTGACGATAAATTTCTGCTACTACCAGTAATTTCTTATATTGCCTATTACTCAGGTTGAAGAGTGACGCACCTAACTCCATTAGCTGCTGAATGTGAACTAAATTTCTTTTGATATATTGTAGTTGCCGTTTAATGGCTTTCCTTCTTTCTTTAATGGTCGGTTTTCTTTTTTTGGCTACCAATAAGTAATTCTTTCTAGCTATATTTCTATAGGTTCTCGGTTTTTTTGATACTCTTTAACAAGAGGGAGTTATATAAAATATCTATAATTGTTTCTGTATGCTTTCTGGCTTGATTTAATAATCCTAAGTCTGTGGGATAACTGATATCCGCTGGCGCACAACTCGCATCTAATATTAATTTTCCCCGATTGGTCGGCTCATTTTTTTAAATCCTCGGTTTCTGACTTTTTTGATTTTACTTCTACCTCCTCTTTACTTTCTAACACTTGCTTGACTATTTCTCGATTCAGTTTGTTAACTAATTTTATATCTATTCTTTCTCTAAAGTGAACTAACATTGACGCATCAAATGGGGCATTATTGCTATAGCAAGACATTCCTATAAAGTATTGCAGATAGGGATTCTCCCTAATTTGCTCTACTGTCTCCCTATCACTTATGCCTAGTTTTTCTTTAATTATTAATGCCCCTAATGCCATCCTAAATGTTTTGGCTGGCGCGCCCATTTCTGCTGAAAATATTGCTGCGTACTCTGCTTCAAATTCTGACCAAGGTATCATCTCCGCCATGATTACCCAACGGTTATCTGAGGCTAGTTTTCCCCCAAAGGGTAGTTCAAAGTCTTCTGCTGCTGTTTCTTGCTTTTGCGCTTTTCGATACATATCAACGCAACTTGCTACAAGGGTTTTTACTTACTTTATCCTTTTTCCTTGCACTTTATTCTCTTTTGTCCCCCCAAATCTCTTGATTTATCTAGGTTTTTTGTTTATTCTGCAAGCCCTACTTAATTCCGCCATTGAATATAAAAGACTTACGCAACGCCGATGATGTCATTGCGAGCGAAACGAAATGGCGTGTTAAGCGTTGGCGCAGCCTCTCGCAGAGAAGGCTTTAGGGACTTCCAACCCAAAAAATATCCTGTCGCTGAGTAGGTAGGGGGCAGGGAGTAGGTGAAGCAGCGCCTAGCTCTTAAAAGTCTGGATTTTCTAGAAATTCGACTTTAGGCTCTTGACAAAATATCCGCAAAAATTATTACAGGCAAGTTTACTCTGATTTCAGAAGTAATACGTTACGCTATAGTACTTCACACTCTACACTAGGAATTGTAGATTACCAAATTTATATGACTAACGGGTTATTAATGGGGATAGTA
The DNA here is from genome assembly GCF_025677855.1 of Tolypothrix sp. PCC 7601. Taxonomy (NCBI): domain Bacteria; kingdom Bacillati; phylum Cyanobacteriota; class Cyanophyceae; order Nostocales; family Tolypothrichaceae; genus Tolypothrix; species Tolypothrix sp. PCC 7601. The sequence goes on along the minus strand of NZ_CP064879.1, from coordinate 7,577,034 downwards.
GTTTGATGATATCACTGCAAATTTACTGAGAAGATTAATTACGTCAGGTGGAACTACCGTGAAATTGTAGGCAGTAAAATTTAATTTACCCCATTTGCTGAATTCGATAAAATTTATCAATGAAAATGATTATTTATACCTGTCTCAGGCTGAATTCCGTAATGAGAGTGCTGCAGTAGATTAAAGAAAACAAAGAACAGAAAAGCTTTGCTAGTGTCGCTACCAGGTGCGTGTTCATGGATTTATTGGAGTACCAAGTTAAAGAATGGTTTGGGAAAATCGGCATTCCAGTATTGCCTTCCCAACGCATCGATCATCCCACAGATCTGAAGCGGTTAAAAATTCGCTATCCAGTTGTACTGAAATCGCAGGTACATGCAGCGGAAAGAGCCAAAGCTGGTGGAGTGAGAATTGTCGAAACTACAATCGATGCGATCGCAGCCGCGCAAACTATCTTCAATTTGCCAATTTGGGGCGAGTTACCAGAAGTTTTACTGGCAGAATCTAAATATGATGCCAAGCAAGAATTATATTTAGCGGTAGTATTAGATACCGCACTTTGCCGACCAGTACTTTTAGGCTGCAAGGAAGCAGATATTGACTGGGAAACGGCAGGAGAAAAAATGGAATATGTGGTTGTAGAACAAGAATTTTCGCCATTTTATGCCCGTAGACTAGCTTTAAAATTAGGTTTAGAAGGTACACTCATGCAATCGATCAGTGCTGTGATCGAGAAGATGTATCAGTTATTTATCCAAAAAGACCTCGATTTAGTAGAGATTAATCCTCTGGCTATTAGCGTCACGGGTCAAGTAATGGCTTTGAATGGTAAAGTCAGGGTCAATGAACGTTCCATAGGCCGTCATCCAGACATCGCCGAAATGGCAGCAAAAATCAACTCAACTCATCGGCCTGGAGAAGTTAATAGCAACTTGGGCAATTGGGATGGCATAGAAATGCACGGTAAAATTGGCATTCTTGGCAATGGTACTGGTTCAGTCTTGGCAACTTTAGATTTAGTAGCCAATGCTGGTGGTAAGCCTGGTGTCTGCTTGAATCTGCGTCATGGCTTTCAAACTGACACCGCGAAGACGACATTTTGCGATCGCCTCGATAGAAGTTTGCAAATCCTCGCTGCTGACAGAAGTATTCAAGTCATACTACTCAATCTTTTGGGTAGCATTCCCCAGTACGACGAATTAGCTGAAGTAATCAGTAAATTTTTGCAACTAGATAAAAGCGAACTCAGATCCTCATCTGTGCGTAGTAATGGTAGCAAAAGCCGTCGGGAAAGCCATGTCCCCCGTTTAGTTGTGCGGCTTGCTGGTTCTGAGTTCAGTGCAGCGAGAAAAGCTTTAGCCTCATTAAAAACCCAAGGCGATACGCTGATATTAGTAGAAAATTTAGATGAGGCAGTAGCAGAATCAGTCCGCCTGGCCAAATCAACTGCTTATAAAAAATAAGTAGCCATCATGATTTGTGTACGGACAAATGGCGATTTTGCCAAAATTTGTAGAGACACGATTAATCGCGTCTGGAGTCAATAGTCAAGGGTCAATAGTCAATAGTCAAAGATATGTCTTAATTTTGAATTGTTTTCCCCCAATCCCCAGTCCCCAATCCCCAACCCCCAATCCCCAATCCCCAGTCCCCAACCCCCAATCCCCAATCAGTTTATGAACTTAACGCCAGATAGCAAAGTTGTAATTCAAGGGTTCAGTGAATTTATCTCAGCAACTCATATTACTCAGATGAAAGCTTATGGCACAAATGTGGTTGCTGGTGTCAATCCCGGATTTGGTGGACAAAAACAGTATGATCTGCCTGTATTTGATTTGCTTGAAGAGGTAGTAGGACAATTTGGGCCCATTGACACAACAATTATTTGTGTCAACCCTTACCAAGTTCTAGATGCAGCCTTAGAAGCGATCGCATCTAATATTCGCCAAATTATTATCATTGCTGCAGGTGTACCACCTTTGGATATGGTGCAATTACTCAGGAAAGCTGAATCCCATGAAACTTTGGTGGTAGGGCCAAATAGTCCAGGAATTATTGTGCCAGGTAAAATTCTCTTAGGTACTCACCCCAGTGAATTTTACACTCCTGGTCATGTGGGAATTGTCAGCCGTAGCAGCACCCTCACCTACGAAGTTGCTTGGGAATTAACCAAAGCGGGTTTAGGACAATCGATTAGTGTCAGTATTGGGAGTGATGCGATCGTTGGTTCCTCATTTCTGCAATGGTTGCAAATTCTCGATGAAGATGAAACTACAGAAGCGATCGTTTTAGTCGGCCAGCCTGGTGGCGGTAGTGAAGAAGCTGCAGCGCGCTACATTAGCGAAGCGATCGATAAACCAGTAATTGCCTATATAGCAGGTAGACAAGCACCACCCGGAAAACATTGGCGACAAACCGGCACTTTAGCCACAATCATCGGCCGCGATCCTAACTTTGGTACTGCACAAAATAAATTAGCCGCTTTCCAAGAAGCACAGGTTCCAGTAGCCGAACGCCCTTCTCAAATTCCAGAGTTGGTGAGAAAAGGAATGAAATCATAGCGATTTCCACAATTCTCTACAAACCATCAATCATATTACTCTTTTGTACCCCTACTTATTAGATGTGATTCTAATGCATTGAAAATGCTTTGATGGAATTACAACTATCAAAAGGGGTATTTTTATTTTAACTATGATATAAATCACAAATAAGGGACAAAGTTTTATCTTTGAAAAAAGAATGATCCGTTGTCCAGGCAGATTGGATAGCAAGTAACTTTATTTAAACCTCATACAAACTTGGTCGCATTGGGACTATTTTTAGCAATGCTTCATGAAATCTATATAAATTTACGGAGATTATGTTAGCAATTTTATGAAATCTATATATAAATAATGAGTAAAATATGCTAAAAAAGTCGATAAAAGCTTAGTATCTGAGATATTGCAATTTATAAACTCATATATACATTCGCAAGAATAAAGTGATATATAGTTTATAGACAAAGCTGTAAATAGTCTCAGTGTTACCTATCTCTAGGAGGATAGTTACTACATCTGACAAATTAATCTGAAATTAACGCCAAGCTTTGACAGATTAAATAAAAACAAACTGATTTAACATTCATGGTTTATCGCTGAGGTAACTCAGAAAGTTTAGGAAAAATTATCTACCTAAAATAGTTGTGTATCAAACTTAAGTGGAAATGCACAACGCGATAAACAGGGTGTGCGTGTTTGAGAAAATTGCTTTGAGAATCGTATTCATCATTGCGAAAATTTAGAATTGGAGAGGCTTCCCAAAGAGTAGCCATCAAATTCAACCTCAAAATAACTTGCTTTAGACGTACTCATCTTGGGTTTTTTAGCGGCGAAATTCATTATAATAAGAAGAATTTTTCAATATTAATTTAGTTTTAATATTGGAAATATTTCAAGTTGGTCATGTAGGTTGGCTGCTCTCAATGACGAAGTGTCAAAAATTAGTGCTTTTTATATTGCAGCAATAGGCTACTCTAATTCGCGGTCAAACCAGAGTGTATTGCTGACAGTATATAGGTCTATATTGGCATCAATAATATCTATAGGATTCCTCTTTAATTTTGGCAATAATCTGTAAAGTGTGGCATGGCTCACTGATGCCAATTTAGTTGGTTTATTCCCAGCCTATAGATACTAAGAAGATGGCAAAAAATAACTAGATTTCCATAACTTCCATAACTGATATTCAATTAATAGAGTAAATATTTATTAAAATATTTACTCTCAAGAATGATGATTGCAATAAATCTTGTAGGGATTTGCGCTCATTAGTATTCAGCAAAAAAAGTCAAATTTCAGAAGTATCATCCAGAATTTATTCAGTAAAATTATGGCTAGTTTTAGCCATAACAAAAATAAATTTTTTGCCTGGTTTTCATAAAACTTCAAGGCTTGTTTGAACAATAAACATTGATCGTTTACCGGGGTGAAAAGCTCTAAGAGCATGAAATACCTAATGTTTAGCTTTCAGTCGGCATCTCGAAAAGTTGCCCAAACATTCTTATGCGGATTGCTAAAACTGCAAAATAAACATTTATTAATTTGTGATATTTGTTTATTTGCAATCACACCATTATTAGCTTTATTTCTCCGCTTAGATGGAGTTTTGGCATTAAAGGCATATATCACAGAACTAGAAATCGCCACAATCCTGTTCTTAGCAATTAAACTAATTTTATTTTGGCATCTGGGATTTTATCGACGTTACTGGCGCTATGCCAGTATTGAAGAACTAACATATATAGCTATGTTAATGTTGGCTGCGGTAGTTATTCAAAGCCTAGTCTTCGATGCTTTTCACTACATACCATATTTGACTATTAAGAAACTTCCCCAATCCCTACCATTTATTGATGGTTTACTGTCTTTTATTTTCGTGGGTGCGCTGCGTTTTAGCGTCCGCGCTGTTGATAAAACTAGCCAAAAAACAGTATTGTCTCCCACAACCGAACGAGTCTTAATAGTGGGTGCGGGTAGTGCTGGGGTTTCACTAGTGCAAGAGATGCAAAGAAATCCCCAACTAGGTTTTTATCCGGTAGCCTATATTGACGACGATCCGCAAAAATTGAACTTACGTATTCGCGGGATTCCTGTAGTTGGCGATCGCTTCCACATTCCCCAAGCAATTCAATCTCTCCAGATCCAAAAAGTAGTCATTGCAATGCCTACCGTAGTTGGGGGAGTGATTCGGGAGATTGTAGACATTTGCAAAGCCACAGGCATTCACACTAGTACCCTACCGGGAATACATGAGATTCTCAATGGTCGTGTTCGGGTAGACAACATTCGTGATGTCCGCATTGAAGACTTACTCAGACGGGAATCTGTACAGACAGATATTGAGAAAGTCGCCAAATTTATTACAGGTAAAAAAGTCCTGATTACAGGTGCAGGTGGCTCAATTGGTAGCGAACTGTGCAGGCAGATTTTTCAATGTCGTCCCACGCAAATGATCCTGATTGGACATGGTGAAAATTCTGTCTTTAATATCCAACAGGAATTAGAACAACTACTAGCAGTCCTGAAACAGGGTAGTAAAGCCCAACCAAACATCCCACGAATTTCTGCATTTATTGCTGATATTCGCTTTCGATCGCGATTAAAAAATGCTTTTGAGCAATTCCAACCGGATGTAATTTTTCATGCTGCAGCCCATAAACACGTACCTCTCATGGAAGACAATGCAGCAGAAGCAATTACTAACAATGTTGTAGGTACTAAAAATTTGTTGGACATGGCACTGCAATATGGTGTTCAACATTTCGTGATGATCTCCACAGATAAAGCCGTGAACCCGACAAATATCATGGGTGCTAGTAAGCGAGTGGCAGAAATGTTAGTACTGCAAGCCGCCAGAGAAAGCGGTAAACCCTATGTAGCTGTGCGATTTGGCAATGTCTTAGGTAGTAGGGGAAGTGTCGTTCCTACCTTCAAAAAGCAAATCGCCGCAGGTGGCCCTGTGACCGTCACCCATCCCGAAATCTGCCGTTATTTCATGACCATACCGGAAGCAGTTCAACTAGTTTTACAAGCCGTTGTTCTTGGTCGTAGTGGTGAAGTCTTAATGCTGAACATGGGACAGCCAGTCAAAATTGTGGACTTAGCCGCAGAACTCATTCGCCTTTCGGGATACGAAGTCAACAAAGACATTGAGATTATGTTTACAGGCTTGCGACCCGGAGAAAAGTTATTTGAAGAATTGTTTATTGCCGGAGAAGAATATGAACCCACCGAACATCAAAAGCTCTTAGTTGTGAAAAATGCCAGTCGGATTATCCCAGAGAGTATTAATGTTGTCGTCGAGTCTTTGTGTAAAGCAGCAGAGAGAAATGATGGGGATTATATTATGTTTTTGCTGGCACAAATAGTACCAGGATATAAACCCAAATCCTTAGGAAATAAAGTGTCAGCTAATGCCGCACAAAATATTTATGCCAAGACAAATTCCCATATCAATGAACGAGGAAAATTGAAACCTCAAGAAGCATAAATAGCGAGAAACTAAGTTAACAATCAGTCAAGATATGTAAACTTGCAAGTAATTTGCTTTTTCTCAAGCGAGGGAGAACTTGAAGGGGAATTAATCCATGACTAATTTACAGATAAGGCCAACTAATTCTGAAGCTGTAATCTTGTCCATGAACGAAGAAGCAGCAGCTGATTGGTATCGCCAGCAAGGAATGCAAATTTTCTACCATCAGGGGCATTATTGGAAACAGACAAAATTTGGTTTTTATGAACCCATTAATTTACTAGCTCGTTTGACTGTAAAGCAAGCAACTTGCCCCAAAAAAATTCACTTAGGATTTCGCGCTTCTTTGTGCGAAGCTGATGCGGCAGCAGCTAATGGCTCAATCCCCATTCATCTACTATCTGATGTTGAAGGCTACAACTTGCAAAGCCTGTCAGCAAATCGGAGAAATCACCTAAAAAGATGTCACAAACGCGCAAAAATTTTGCAGTTATTGAGTCCAGAACTCTTAGAGGAACAAGGATATGAAGTTTTTTATTCGGCAACAATTCGATTTGGCGGCAAAGTAATTCCTAAAAAAGTTTATTTATCTCAACTGGCAAAACATATACCCTCTGAACAGCGTTATGTTTTTGCAGGATTAATCAACGATAAATTAGGTGGCTATATGACAACTTACGTAGTTGACGGCACAGCTTATATCGAAAGAGCCTTGCTGGCCACCGAAGCACTATCAGCTTATATTGGTACAGGCTTAGTCTTTGAGTTTGTGCAAGCCTGTCGCCGCTCGGGGAAAATTCGTGAAATTGTCTACGGTTACCATACTCCTACAGATCCAGCACTCTCGACCTTCAAGGAAGGAATGGGTTTTCCCGTCAGACAGATTCCTGCCAAAGTAGCGGTGAATCCGTTGATCGATCCTATTTTCCGTTGGCGTTATTCATCTGCCTACTATTTCCTCACTGGCAAATATGCGATGGCTGGAAAGAAATGATCTCGGTGTCTACACCTATCAACAGATAAACAGAGGCTATGGCACAACTCACACCACTAACGCTGAAGTATAACTTTTCTTGGACATTCATTGGTAATGCTGTCTATGCAGGTTGCCAATGGGGGATGCTGGTAGTGATGGCTAAACTCGGCAGTCCAGAGATGGTAGGACAGTTTACTTTAGGCTTGGCTGTCACGGCACCTGTGATCATGTTTACTAATTTGCAACTACGAGCCGTTCAAGCAACAGATGCCAAACAACAGTATTTATTTAGCGATTACTTGGGTTTGAGGCTGCTGGGTACAACAATAGCACTGGTAGTCATTGCCGCGATCGCTTTAATATCTGGATACCAATGGCAGACATCGCTGATTATTTTGTTAGTGGGTTTAGCAAAAGCATTTGAGTCGATTAGTGACGTTTATTACGGCTTAATTCAGCAGCATGAACGTATGGATCGCATCGCCATGTCGTTGATGATTAAAGGTTCTCTGTCACTGCTGTTTTTAGGTACGGGAGTCTACATATCAGGCAATTTAGTATGGGGTGTAGTGGGATTAATCTTGGCTTGGGCTTTTGTGCTTGTAGGTTACGACATTCCTAGTGGTGTATGGCTTTTGAAAACTTCTCTTGGGAATTCGCAATCCCCAAGCCACAGTCGCTGGCGACCACGTTGGCATCTGAAAACATTAGCAAAATTGAGTTGGCTTTCTCTGCCTTTGGGTTTAGTCATGATGCTAATTTCACTCAACGATAATATTCCTCGCTACCTAATCAAATCCTATTTAGGTGAGCGATCGCTGGGTATTTTTGCCAGTATGGCTTACCTCATGGTTGCAGGCAACATGGTAGTACTGGCGCTAGGACAGTCAGCTAGTCCGCGACTGGCAAAATACTACGCACAAGAGAATACTCAGGCTTTCCGCACACTTCTCATCAAGTTAGTTGCAGTTGGTGCTTGTTTAGGTGGAATTGCTATTCTTGTAGCTTTATTAGCTGGTCGTGAGATTCTCACCCTGTTCTACAAACCTGAGTATGCAGAGCATTCAGATATTTTGATTTGGTTGATGCTAGCAGCAGCTATTGGATACATCGGCAGTTTTTTAGGGTATGGCATCACTGCAACCAGAGCATTTAGTTATTTTCTGCTGCCTTATCTAATGATGACCGGGATTACAGCTATAGCCTCTTTGCTACTGATTCCTACCTATGGTCTGATTGGTGCTACCTGGGCTTTATGTGCAGCTAACGTAGCGACATGTATCATGCCCATCGGCATTTTAGTCTTGATTAACAAAGGAAAACAATCATGAGTTCTGTTCGCGATCGCTTAATTGAAACCTATGCAGACTTTTATGGTCGTATTAACGACAACATCGAACCCCAAGCACTCACACTCCGAGATTTTCAAGCCATGCAATTGATGTATGGAGAGCTAGTTAAGGCGCTACCCCCTAACAGCAAAGTCCTCGACTTAGGCTGTGGGACGGGCTTTCTTCTCAATTGGCTTTCCCAGCAACCAGGTATTGTTCCCATCGGGGTTGATAGCTCAGTCAGTCAGGTGGAAATAGCAATCCGCAATTTGCCTGGTATTGAAATTGATTGCGACGAAGGACTTCATTATTTGCGACAACACCCCAACAAGTTTTCTGGCATTTTCTGTACAGATGTATTGGAACATATACCAGGAAAAGACTTATGTTTGGAATGGGTGGAAGCAGCAGTATCAGCCCTACAACCTGGTGGCTTCTTTTATTGTCGAGTTCCAAATGCCGCCAATTTAACAGGATGTTATTCCCGTTATATGGATTTTACACATGAGCGGGCTTTTACTAGTACCTCTTTATTGCAATTAATGGAAGTAGGCGGCTTAAAAAATTGCCGAATTGTACCTATTCGTTCTGCTCATTTGATTGGTAATCTGCGTCTGATAATTGAGTATCTTTTACACAGAAGTATTTTCCTAATTTGTGGTCGCGGCAGAGAAAGATGTTTTACCTATAATGTTTGCGCTGTTGGCTTTAAAAAGTGAATAACCAATTGTGATTCACCAAAGTTTTGGAGTAATCATTCATGCATTACACAAACTTCAGTCACCGCCAGCAGTGGTGGCATAAAAAAATTAATCCCCGAAAATTGTTGCTGATTTCTTTATTGATTGCAGTGTTATTTAACTTTTTTCTTTCCTCTTTGAACAGCACTGCACCACCTGCTGCCAGCATAGTGAAACTTTATCCGCCACTGACTACCGCTACCGCCAGTAGTATCTATTCAGTTACGGTAAATAACAAACCTGTATTTGTGGAAAAATATAACTCTTTAAGTTATGTACAATTTGCCTTTGCAGGTACGGCTAATATTGAAATTCAAGTCAAAGAAAAGGTTAATAAATACACAATTAGCCCCAAAAGTTACAAACTGCCATCACGCAAACAGGGTAACAAAATTTCCTTTTCTTTAACTGTTCCCAGAAAGCTGATTTTACATCACGTTAATTCCTTAGATGAGAAATTGTTTATTTTGGCAGATCCCTTAGAAGAAAATCCTCCCCAACTAGGTGATCGACAAGTAACTAATATCATCAATTACCAAGTAGATAACACAGGTAAAATCAATGCTACCGACAAAATTCAACAAGCCATTGATGATGTTGCCGAACATCATGGCATCTTATATTTTCCCGCAGGTGTTTACAAAACACGCCAACTTAACCTCAAAAGCCATATCACTTTATATTTAGCTCCAGGCGCTGTATTAGCTGCAATTACAGAAGCAGACCCTGCTCATGGTCGGGGATTACTGCAACTAGAAAATGTTCAGAACGTCAAAATTATTGGGCGTGGAACTATTAATGGCAATGGTTCTTATTGGCGACCTAGAAAAGGATGGTACACTTTAATCTTACTCAAAAATGCCAAAAACATTTGGTTGCAAGATATCCTACTCAAAGACCCAGCAGTCGCGAATGTGTGGATGTCTTATTCAGAAAATGTCAAAATTGATAATCTCAAAATTTTAGCTAATCCTCAACCAGAATTTTTAAATACAGATGGCTTTGATTTCTGGTCTTCGAGAAATATTACAATTAACAATGTACTTTATGTTGGGACAGATGATGCCACTGCTCATGGTGGCGATCGCGAGAGTCAGATTCATAATAATGAGAATATTAATGTGAGGAATTCCGTTTTCTATAATGGCAACGGATTCAAAATAGCGGCAACAAAAATCCCCAATTATATTAAAGATATTACTTATGAAAATATAGATGTGGTATTTGCCAACGAACTATCAGGATTTTGGCCAATTTCTGGGGGATATTTTGAGAATATTTACTTCAAAAATATTCGAGTAGAAGATATTCTTAATACCCCAGAAGATGATAAATCTGCCCGTCTATTTACCTGGCTAATTAGGGTGGGTTCAGGAGACCCAGATTCATCACCTGAACGTTTTGGGCATATCAGAAATATCTTTATTAATAACCTGACAGTAGAGCATCGCGGTGGTGCAAAATCAGTTTTTCTGGGATATGATGCCCAACGCAATATCAGCAACGTTGTTTTTGACAATCTCTGCATTGAGGGTAAAAAGGTTTCAAATCCCCAAGATGCCTATTTCGATATTCAAAATCAGTATGTGCAATTAAAGTTTACCAGCAGCAATCCCACGATTGTGAACATCAGAGCCAGCGCGCTGTATGCATCTCAGGGAAATGCTGGGCAGTTTCGGATTACACGTACAGGGGACAAGAGCAAACCTTTAACAGTGAAATATACCATTCGGGGAACAGCAAAAAACGGCAGAGATTACCAAAAAATTCCTGGTACAGTCACAATTCCCGTTGGTGCAGATACGGTAGCGATCGCCATTCAACCCCAAAATCACAACCAGCGTCAACGACTAAAGACAGTCCTTCTCTCTTTGGAGAACCAACCTCACAGTACCAGCTATATGCTGAGTCCTAATTTTCAAGCAGTGGTAAATATTCGTGAATCGTGAGGAACTGACGTGAAAACTTACACAAATTCCAGGGAAATCACCAACTATCGACAAATTAATCCAACGCCTATCCGTATCCTCCATGTCATTGGCGGGATGGTAAGAGGTGGGATTGAAACTTGGTTGATGCATATTCTGCGACATCTAGATCGCGATCGCTTTCAGATGGACTTTTTAGTTCACACCACAGATCCCTGTGCTTACGATGATGAAATTCGCCGTTTGGGTAGTCAGATCATTCCCTGTCCTCTACAGCGCTGGCGACCTTGGGACTACGCCGCCAACTTCCGGCAAATTCTCCGCGAATTCGGCCCCTATGACATTGTGCATAGCCATCTCCACCACTTCAGTGGCTATACTCTGCGGTTAGCTAGGCTGTCAGGTGTACCTATCCGCATTGCCCACAGCCACAACGATATTTCCGCCGAACATGCAAAGTCAGGATTATATCGACGTTGGTATTGTTCTGTCATGAAATCTTGGATAGCCGATAACGCTACCTTGGGTTTAGGATGCAGTCGCAAAGCCGTTGCCGACTTGTTTGGTTCTCAATGGCAAGCTGACCCGCGCTGGCAGCTTCTATATTATGGCATTGACCTCGAACCCTTCCAAAATCTTGTCGATCCGGTAGCTGTGCGCGCTGAATTCAATATCCCTGCCGATGCCTTTGTGATTGGTCACGTCGGTAGGTTTCACCCGCAAAAGAATCATCAATTTTTGATTGAAATTGCTGCCCAAATCGCCCAACGGGAACCCAAAATGTACCTGTTACTATTGGGAGAAGGCTATCTGCAATCAGAAATTTTCGACCGAGTTTTGCAGATGGGTTTAGGCGATCGCGTCATCTTTGCTGGTTCGCGATCGGATATTCCGAGATTAATGCGAGGTGCAATGGATGTCTTCCTTTTACCATCTCTGCATGAGGGGTTAGCTTTAGTATTAATTGAAGCACAAGCTACCGGATTACCCTGTATTTTTGCAAATATAGTACCAGATGAAGCCGATGTAATTAAGCCATTAATACGACGATTATCACTATCACAGCCTGCTTCTATGTGGGCGGAGGCTATTTTAGAACAACGAAATGCTGTATCTAAAATTACTCATAATTCTGCTTGGCAATTGGTAAAACAAAGTCAATTTAATATTGAAACATCTGTACAAAACCTCCAAAGGATGTATCAAACACAACTAGCTTGCGAGGTTATGGTATGAACCAACGCCAAGTGCGATCGCAAGTTATATATCCAGATAGTTTGGTCATTGCTGTTTTTATCTGTTTATTGACCATCTTGTGCTTGCTACAAATTTCCGGACAGTTTTTGCACTGGTTTGTCATTCCCGTTACCTTGTGTGGCATTCTCATTGGGATTGATGCTATTGACTGGTTTCGCGGTCAATTGAATCTTTTCGATCCAGTAGGAATTATCGGCTTATTAGGGTTTCATTTCTTTTTTGTCGCGCCGCTACTGCATGTTGGTTTGGACTTTTGGATTGATTCAGATATCATTCCCCCTACAGACTGGCGGCCTTGGTTGGGTGGTATGGCTATACTCAATTTTTTAGGTCTGGGGATTTATCGTTTTACCCGCAACATTATTTTTAATGCCACTAAAAATCAACCAACACAGACAATTTGGCAAATCAATCATCGGCGTTTTTTTCCGATTATTTCTATAGCGCTAATAATTTCTGCCAGCTTACAGCTGCTGGTTTATCAAAAATTTGGTGGCATCCTTAACTATATTGAAGCTGCTAATAGATCTGCTATGGGAGGCGGAGAAAATGAGTTTCAAGGCATGGGCATATTATTTGTACTTTCAGAAAGCTTTCCAATTTTGGCAATGATGGCATTTACCATTTATGCCCAACATAAAAAACCACTGCATAATGTAAAAGTATTGTTAGCAGCTTTAATTATATTTTTGATATTACAATTTTTATTTGGTGGACTCAGAGGTAGCCGCAGTAACACAATTTGGGCAATGTTTTGGGCAGTAGGAATTATTCATTTTTGGCTGCGCCAAATTTCTAAAAAGCAAATTGCGATCGGGCTAGTATTTCTGGTTTTATTTATGTATATATATGGTTTTTTTAAAACAGGAGGTTTAGAAGCAGTTAATACCGCCTTACAAGGGCAAGAAGCACGTGTAACTTTAGAAGAAAAATCGGGGCGGTCTTGGCAGAGTTTAGTCTTACAAGACCTTGGTAGAAGTGATGTTCAAGCTTTTTTACTCTACAGAATTCTACGCCAAGATAGTGATTATGAATATGCTTGGGGTCGAACATATTTACCAGCATTAACCATGCTCATACCCAGCGCTATCATGCCGGATAAACCACCAGATAAGATGAAAGAAGGCACAGAAGTTCAATATGGTAAAGGCACTTACGATCCTATATTTTTGAACTCTTCCAAAGTGTATGGACTTGCTGGTGAAACAATGCTCAATTTTGGCCCTTATGTAGTTCCAATTGCGTTTATTACACTAGGTATTGTTGTCGGCAAAGTGCGGCGGTGTTTGTGTAATTGGACAATGGGAGATGACCGCTTATTAATGTTACCTTTTTTGATAAACTTTTGTTTTATCATTCTTGCCAGTGATTCAGATAATTACATATTTTTTCTGTTTAAAAATGGCTCTTTAGCAAGCTTTGTAATTTTCCTCACTTCTGACAGAAAAGTTATCCCTAATCCTAATTTAGAACCTCGTCATTTGAAGTCTAAATTTCTGAACAAGCACACTCTATATAAGATTGAGCAACGCCATAAAAATCGGAGCTTATCAAAATGAACCAGGCATCACCACAGCAGCAAAGTAAAATGAATCTGCTCCTCACCTTAGACCATCGTTTTGACCGCACTCCCGACGGAGCAGTTTGGACACAAACCACATTTGCCCATTCATTCTATCAACGTTATTTGGCAGTGTTTGACCATGTGCGGGTAATTGCTCGTATCCGCGAAGTTGAGTCAGTTCCATCTCACTGGAAACGGGCGGACGGCGAGGGCGTTGCTTTTGCTGCTGTACCCTATTACATAGGGCCTTGGCAGTATCTTTTGATAGCAGAGAAAGTCAAAGAGGCAATCAAAAATGCCTTTACCCCTGGTGATGCTGTAATTTTGCGTGTTTCCTCCCAAATCGCCAGCCATTTGCATTCGCTGTTATGCAGATATGATTATCCCTACGCTGTAGAAGTAATAGGCGATCCCTACGATGTGTTTGCGCCTGGTGCAGTCAAAAATCCTTTACGTCCTTTTTTCCGGTGGTGGTTTCCGCGTCAGTTGCAAAAACAGTGTATGAAAGCTTGTGCAGTAGCTTATGTGACTGAATCTGCTTTGCAAAAACGTTATCCCCCAGCCAAGGAAGCTTTCTCAACAAACTATTCCAGCGTCGAATTACCTGATGAGGCTTTTGTCGCTGTTCCCCGTCTCCCTCGCCAGAATCAAATTCAGTTCACTATCATTACTGTGGGCACAATGGATCAACTGTATAAAGCTCCAGATGTGCTAATTGATGCTGTTGCTGTATGTCTCAAACTGGGACTAAATCTAGAGCTAGTTTTAGTAGGAGATGGTCAACACCGACCAGAATTAGAAGCCAGAGCCGCCAAACTAGGTATAAAAGAATGCGTCTATTTTTGTGGTGAGTTACCAGCTGGGGATGCCGTACGCGCCGAGTTAGATAGAGTCGATTTATTTGTTTTACCATCCCATCAAGAAGGTTTACCAAGGGCAATGATTGAAGCTATGGCACGGGGTTTACCTTGCATCGGTTCTACAGTCGGCGGTTTTCCCGAACTTCTACCCGATGAAGATATGGTAATTCCGGGTAATGTGCTAGTGTTAGCAGACAAAATTTGCGAAGTCATAGAAGACCCAAACCGCATGGCTCAGATGTCCGCCCAGAACTTGCAGAAAGCCAGAAATTACAGAGAACAGTTATTGCAATCTAGAAGAAATAATTTATACCAATATCTGCGCGAAAAAACAGAGAATTGGATGCAAGTAGAGGGTAGAAGTTGTTTGTACAAGAGTCAAGGGTCAAAGGTTGCAGAGACGCGATTAATCGCGTCTGTACTCAAAAGCCATTAGTTATTAGTCATTTGTCATTTGTCATTGGGTAATTGGTAATTGGTAATTGGTAATAAACATTTATCTACCTAATCCCCAGTCCCCAATCCTCAGTCCCCAGTCCCCAATCCCCAATCCCCAGTCCCCAATCCCCAATCCCCATGAAACTGTTAATCATTACTACCCTTCCTCAAACCCTCCGCGCCTTTTTCTTACCCTTTGCTGACTACTTTCGTGCTAGGGGTTGGCGCGTAGATGCTATGGCATATAGGGTGACAAATGATGTTGAGTGTTTGCAAACTTTTGACCGCGTTTGGGATGTGGATTTTGCCCGCAATCCCCTGAATCCACGAAATCTTTTAATTGCTCCAGCGCAAATCCGTCAGGTAATAGCCAAGGAAAAATACGACATAGTTCACGTACATATAGCTGTACCTGCTTTTGTGACTCGCTATGCTCTAAAAGATGTCCGAAAGGAAGGAACACCCAAGATAATTTACACATCTCACGGTTTGAATTTTTACCGTGGAGGCGAATCTATACAAAACGCTATCTTTTTGGCGCTGGAAAAACTAGCTGGTCGCTGGACTGACTACCTCGTAGCGATCAATCACGAGGATGAAGAAGCAGCGAAGCAGTATCATATCGTACCTCCAGAGAGGGTGCGCTATATGCCGGGAATTGGGGTGGATTTGCAACAATACAATGTGAATGCAGTTGCATCAGATGGGATTTTGCAAGTACGGCAAGAAATGGGATTAACAGCAGAAACTCAGCTATTACTATGTATTGCCGAGTTTATCCCGCGCAAGCGTCATCAAGATTTATTAAGGGCTTTTGCTGAGGTTGCTAGACCGAATAGTTGCTTGGCTTTAGCTGGGGATGGGCCTTTAAAAGCACAGATGCAGCAGTTAGCAGAGGAACTGGGAATCTCTACCCAGGTGCGCTTTTTAGGTTTCCGACGGGATATTGCAACTTTAATTGGCAGTGCGATTGCTACTATACTCGTCTCCGAACAAGAAGGGCTACCCAGAAGTATTATGGAATCTTTGTGTATGCAAGTTCCGGCGATTGGTAGCGACATTCGCGGGATTCGCGATTTGCTAGAGAACGGTTGTGGTTTGTTGGTACAGTTGGGAGATATTGCAGAATTAGCAAATGCGATCGCCTATATATTAGACCATCCCCAAGAAGCCAAAGCTATGGGTAAACGCGGCTGGGAAATTATGGCTAATTACGATTTACAACACATTTTGCAACTGCATGAAAGTTTATATGCAGAGGCTTTAAATCAGGTGAATTATCCTGTTTATGTTTGAGCATGGGGCATGGGGCATGGGGCATTGGTAATTGCAAAATTTAAAAAAAAACCAAGGAGTGCATTTCTGATGAAAAATAAATTTCAAAAAAATAAATCATTCCCGAATTATGGTAATATTTTTATAGATGTATGGACAGAAGAACAATGGCAGGAAGTTAAAAATTCATTTTTGACAGAGCATCCAAAAATGAAATGGCAACTAATATATAAGCGGTTATTAGATATTATTCTTGCCAGCATAGCCATCTTCCTTTTATTACCTGTTTTACTAACAATTGCCTTAGCAGTTAAATTAACTTCACCTGGCCCAATTTTATTTTGTCAAACACGCCTAGGAACCCTAGGAAAACCATTTGTGATTTATAAATTTCGCACAATGGTTGATGGCGCAATTAATCTCGGTGCTGGACTGAATACCTTTCGCGGAGATCCACGAGTTACTCCTATTGGTAAATTCTTGCGCGAATACCATCTTGATGAATTGCCACAACTATTTAATATTCTTCGTGGCGATATGAGTTTAGTAGGCCCTAGACCACTATTAGTTGCTAGCCTCTTCAACTACAGCGATTGGCAAAAGAAACGTTTATTAATGTTACCTGGGCTTACAGCTTGGGAAGCTGTTAATGGTGGCTTAGATAATAGCTTAGAACAGAGAATTAACTTTGATGTTTGGTATGTAGATAACTGGAGTTTTTGGTTAGATATATTAATTATCTTGCGAACGATTCCTGTAGTGCTTCGCAAGGAAGGAGTATATATCAAAGATGCAAATTTATCGGACAGTAAAACAATAGATAAATAGTCATTTTATGGATATTATCTATCAAACGCACAATAAATTGAGCCTCTGGCATAAGTATTTATTATCTGCGTTTATCTGTGGTTAATTATCATTTGAATTTTGGCTAATAACTTATGAAAATAGCGGTAATTCACCAAGCACAATTTTTGCCCTACCTGGGATTCTTTCACAAACTACAACAAGGCGACATTTTTGTAGTTATGGATAGTGTGCAGTTTCAGCGGCGTGGAATTCAACACCGCAACAGAATTAAAACCGCTAATGGAGTGCAATGGCTAACTGTACCAGTGTTCCATCGCCACAGAGATGAAGAACGAATCAATGAGATGTTAATTAACTCAGAATTACCTTGGGCGCGAAAGCTTTGGCAAACTCTTGTCACAAATTATGCTCGTACTCCCTACTTTCATCAGTATGCGCCAGAACTGGAACAAATACTAAATCAAGATTGGCGTTATCTGTGTGAACTCGATATGGCACTGATTCAATGGGTGATGGATGTTTTACACATTCATAAACCGATTGTGTATATGTCTGCATTGGGTGTAGAAGGTAACAAAACAGAACTACTAATCAATATTTGTCAAGCGGTAGGTGCGGATACTTACTTATCTGGTGTGGGAGGTAAAAGATATATGGATTTAGAAGCTTTTGCGGCGGCGGGGATTGATTTACTTTGGCAAGAGTTCGCTTACCCAGCCTATCCTCAAGCCTTTTCGGAATTAGGCTTTATCCCTGACTTGTCAATTTTAGATACTCTTTTTTGTTGCGGTGCAGAAACGAGAAATTTTGTAGGGCGTGATTTAGTGAAGCTATGAAAAACAATGTACTAGTTATTGCACCCCATGCAGATGATGAAGTTTTAGGTTGTGGAGGGACGATCGCACGTCATGTAGATCATGGGGATGAGGTTCACGCTGTTATAGTTACCTGTGGCGATCCAGATATTTATCCAGCAGAGGTACAGTTGCGACTCCGCCAAGAGTTAAAGGCATCTCACGATATTTTAGGGATATCCAGCGTCAGTTTTCTGGATTTTCTCGCTCCCAAGCTGGATATTTACCCAGGATATAAGTTAGCTGATGCTATTGGCACGGCAATTCGCTTACTGCAACCCAACATTATTTACTTGCCACATCGAGGTGATATTCATGCCGATCACCGACTCGTCTATCAAGCCACATTAGTTGCAAGTCGCCCCATTAATGGTTGTTCTGTGCGTGAGATTTTTTGTTATGAAACTCTTTCCGAAACAGAATGGGCACCCCCTTCCGGCGATGAGGCTTTTATCCCGACGGTATTTGTCGATATTACAGATTATTTAGAGCACAAGCTCAAAGCCATGACTTGCTATCAAAGCCAGATCAAAGAACCACCACATCCTCGTTCTTTAGATGCGATCGCAGCTTTAGCTAAGTTACGAGGTGCAACTGTTAGCCTGGGTGCGGCTGAAGCTTTTATGTTGGTACGTCAAATTCGTTAATACCATTTTAGACTTTTCAGTGCATGGGATTAAACCCTTATGTTGAATATTCAAATTATCGAGTTAAATAACCCTTTGTGGATGCAGATTTTGCAAACCGTACGTCATGATATTTACCACTTACCAGAATATGTATATTTAGAATCCCTAAGAACTAATACTACTCCCCAGGCGATTGTCATTTCTCATGGAGAAAAACTATTTTTTTTACCTTATTTACTACGTCGCTGTCACGATTTTTTTGCTGATCCCACAGAAAGTCCAGAACTTTTTGATGTAATTTCTCCTTATGGCTATCCTGGGATTTTATTAAGTGAAGCTGCGGCTAGTTCACCAGATTTTCTCGAATTAGCAATGCAGGAATTAATATCTAGATTTAGACAGCAAAATATCTGTTCAGCCTTTGTCCGGTTACATCCTATACTAAATGCTGGATTGGAGAAAGTTTATCCTCCTCATATTTGCCAAATTAGTGGAGAAACAATAGCTGTAGATTTAACACTTTCTGCTGAAGAAATATGGCGGCAGACTCGCTCGGATCATCGTAAAGATATTAATCGCCAGAAACGTTATGGTTTGCAAGCTAAAATTGTTGATTTTGACAAATATTTTGCTGATTTTTTAGAAATCTATTATCAAACAATGCAACGAGTAGGCGCGCCTCAGCTATATCACTTTCAGCAAGAATATTTTAGGAATTTGTTACATAAATTAGGTAGCAAATTGCACTTAGGAATTGTAGAATTTGAATGTGAGATTATGTGCGCTTGTCTATTCACAGAATGTAGTGGAATAGTTCAATCTTACTTAAGTGGTACAAAAAATAAGTTTTTAAAATTTTCCCCAGATAAACTACTGTTTGATTATGTCAGGTTATGGGCAAAAGAACGGGGTAATAAACTTTTGCATCTAGGGGGTGGATATGGGGGAAGAAAAGATGGTGTTTACAATTTTAAAGCGGGTTTTTCACAAAAATCTCAGAATTTTTTGACGCTGAGATTAACCATTAATGAAGAAAGATATGCTCATCTAGTGGAGTTAAGAGCCAAAGCTTTAAATAGCCAAGTAGGAACCTTACTAAAATCAAATTTCTTTCCAGCTTATCGCTCTACTGTCACAAATTAGTGGATAGAGTCAAAAGTCAAGAGTCAAGAGTCAAGAGTCAAGAGAAAATGACTTTGCTAATACTGGAAATCATCGTTAGTACGAAATATAGCAATTCTCCAGAAGTCTTGTTACACTTGTCTCTTTTATCTATATATCAAACAAGATTTCAATTTCGCTAATTTTTAATACCAGATTGGGCAATAATTTTCATCAAAAATATTTTGAGCATCCGAGGTATTTATGAGCAAAGCAAATACTTTATTACAAAGTTTCAATTTCTTACTTCCTCAATTCCTCCGGGAAGATTATTCTCCATATAAATGCAAAGTTTCTATTAACGGCATTAACTATAATCTTCGCGCGCGGAGAATACATTTACAAAATCAAATTAAAACTTGGGTAAATACAGGTAAGAATCCTTTTATTAAGCCTGTAGAATGCCAAGAATGTTTATTCGATACGCGGATACCAAACATCTACATCGGCTCTGATGGTGTTTGTAATATGTGCATGACTTACAAAAAGAATTTCAAACAAGAAATTCTAGATAGCGAATTACAAACGTTTTTGCATACTCCCAGAGAAGAGGGTGGCAAGATTGATGCAGTTGTGGGTTTTTCCGGTGGTAAGGATAGTGCAGTTTCTCTGATTACAGCACGACAAAAATTTGGATTAGATGTAACGGCTGTTTTAGTTCAAAATGGATTTATTCCTGAGCAGGTAATTGAAAATGGTAAAAAGTTGTGCGATAAATTAGGGGTGGAATTAGTTGTACTAAATATTGACCTAGCACCTTATGTAAAAGACATGATGGATAATAACTTTAAAAATGGTTATCCATGCTATAAGTGCGGGGATATGTTTTACAAAGAAATTCAAGATTATTGTATAAAACATCGTATCAATCGCATAATTATGGGGCGTAACTGGTGGCACTGGATAGAACCAGAAGTACGTTCTACAAAGTGGGTGACAGATGAAGCGACAGGGATGAAAATACAAATATTTTCTCTGCCATTTGTGTTGCAATTAACTGAGAAGGATATTTATAGAATCCTAGATGACTTTGGCTGGTCAACAGTAAAAATTCATGGTAATAGTACTAATTGTATTCTGCCGGGATTAGTAGAATACAAAGTTAGTCAAAGATTAGGCTATCATCCAGAATTACAGTTGCTTTCGCGAGAAGTTATTACTGGTTTTTTGGATAAAGAAGAAGCTAAACACCAACTCTCAGATGTTAAAGATAATACAGAAACTCTTGAGAAGTTGGTTAACAAGAAGCTAGAAGAAATTAACCAGAGAAAGTAGGGTGTTTTTGGGCAACGCACCGTGAAAATTCTAGGTGCGTTAGCCTACGGCAATCAAAATTATTTAATTTACTTGAATCTGAGGATTTATGAATATTCAGGTAATTGATTTAGAAAGCAATTATTGGCGAGAAATATTGCAAAATATCAAACATGACTTTTATCAAATTCCTGAATATTTTGCCTTAGAAGCAATGAGGAATAAAGCTGTTGCTGAAGCCATCTTCATCTCTGAAAATGACAAAATTTTATTTGCGCCTTATTTGCTACGTAATTGTGATGATTTAGGGGTAGAGACATCGATACCTATAGAAAGTATTGATATAGTTTCACCTTATGGCTATCCAGGTATTTTGTTAAGTGATGCAGCTAAGATTACACCAGATTTTGTAGAAACTGCTATTAAAAAGTTAAATTTTGTTTTGAAAGATAAGGGTGTATGTTCAGCTTTTTTTCGCCTACATCCGATTATCAATCATAATTTCAATGAGGTTTTGCACAATCAGGATATTTTAACTTTTAACGGTAAGACCGTATATATTAACTTGCATCTTTCTGAAGAACAAATTTGGAATCAAACCAAGCGCGATCGCCGCAAGAAAATTAACAACTGTGTGCAAGTAGGTTTAACAGCAAGAATGGTAAATTTTGATGAATATCTTGAGCAATTTATCGCAATTTATCAAGAAACAATGCAGCGAGTAGCAGCAGCGGAAATTTACTATTCTTTTAATGCTCAATATTTTAAAAAAATGAAAGATGTGCTAAAGGAGAAATTACATTTATGTATAGTTGAAATTGATAATCAAGTAGCATCTGCTGGGTTATATACCGAATATAGCGGCATAGTGCAGAGTGTTTTTCGAGGAACTAGCAGTAAGTTTATTACACTTTCTCCAGGTTCCTTAGAAATTAATTATGTCCGATTTTGGGCTAAAAACCGTAGTAATCATATTTTTCATTTAGGAGGTGGATTAGGTGGTGCTACAACAAATCTTTATAATTTCAAAGCGAGTTTTTCTAAACTCCGGCATAACTTTTTAACAATGCGGCTAATTCTCGATGAAGAAAAATATCTTGAATTAGTTAACTTACAAGCGAAGACTTTAAATCTTGATTTGAAAACCATACTCAATTCTCACTTTTTTCCTGCCTATCGTTATCAGGAAATATAGTGATTCAATACTACGCGGTTAAGCATTTTGAAATCAAAATTGGTTTTTGGGAAAAGGTTAAGGGTTAAAGGGTTTTTCTTTGCCTTGAACTATTCCCCTTTTTCCCCTTAACCGACAAGTATTGCATAGTGATTGATTACCAGAAAAACCAGGAGTTTATCAGCATGGCTAGTGCAGTTAAAATATATAGCCCAAAAGAAATGTATAGCACGGTAGAATTTAACTTTTGGGCATATAAGGAATATTCTTTATCATCTTCTGATAAATATTTGATAGCCACCTATTTAGATGAAAATTTGAAAACATTAGAGGCTGGTACAGGAGGAGGCAGAATAATTTCCTGCATGAGAGAAGGAGGATTCACCAATCTATATGCTTTCGATTATGTCCCTAATTTTGTTGAAATAGCGAAACGAAGAGATATGACTAATAGCATTAATTTTGCTGTTGAGGATGCAGTATCATTAAGTTATGGTGATAATGAATTTGAGCAATTAGTTTATCTGCAACAAGTACTTTGTAATATTGAAGATGAAACTGGCAGATTTAATGCTTTTAAAGAGGCATATCGGATTTTAAAACCAGGCGGCACAGTAATATTCTCATTGCTGAATTTTGATAGTCGAGCCAAAAGTTTATTGTACTTACCTTATTTAGCCTATTTACGCTTATTAAGGAAACTTACTCATGTCAATCGCTCAATACAATATCTACCGCAATTGAAGTATGCAGGAAATACTAACTTGCAATCGCTACTCGATCAACCACCATATTTATATTGGTATCGAGTCGAAGAAGCATATCAAATTATCAAAGCAGCAAATTTTGAGATACTTGCACTGGGTTCCAATTTTCAAATAAATCAAGGCAAATTATCGACTTCTCTAGAAGCTTTTCTCCAAGAACCAAATCAGGGAATGCTGTATTTTGTTTGTACTAAATAGTTTGGGGGGATGGGTAATTGGTAATTGGTAATTATGACTTTTTATTAATCCCTAATCCCCATTACCCCTTATCCCCAGAGGGGGCCCCGAGTTCCCCAATCCCCAATCCCCAGTCCCCAGTCCCCAGTCCCCAATCCCCCACTATGAAACCAATTCTCCTGTCACCGCCTCACATGGGCGATCGCGAGTTAGAATTCGTCAAGGAAGCATTTGCAACTAACTGGATTGCGCCAGTAGGGCCGCATATCGATGCTTTTGAACAGGAATTTTGTCAAGTCATAGGAGCACCTTATGCTGCGGCTGTGAGTTCGGGAACGGCGGCGATTCATTTGGCTTTGCGATTGGTGGGGGTACAGCCTGGGGATGAAGTCTTTTGTTCTACTTTGACGTTTGCGGCTACAGCTAACCCCATTACTTATTTAGGTGCAAAGCCAGTTTTTATTGACTGCGATCGCATTTCTTGGAATATGAATCCCGATCTATTATGGGGAACGTTGGAACGCCGCGCCAGAATTGGTAATTTACCTAAAGCTGTGATTGTGGTTCACCTATATGGTCAAAGTGCAGATATTGACCCCATTTTAGAAGCTTGCAATCATTTTGGCATACCCTTAATTGAAGATGCAGCC
Organism: Tolypothrix sp. PCC 7601; assembly: GCF_025677855.1. Lineage (NCBI taxonomy): Bacteria > Bacillati > Cyanobacteriota > Cyanophyceae > Nostocales > Tolypothrichaceae > Tolypothrix > Tolypothrix sp. PCC 7601. The sequence goes on along the minus strand of NZ_CP064879.1, from coordinate 7,553,174 downwards.
GAATCTTTAGGTGCTACTTATAAAGGACGTGCCACTGGAAGTTTCGGACGCATCGGTATTTTTTCCTTTAACGGCAATAAAATTATTACCACTTCTGGCGGTGGGATGTTAGTCTCTCATGATTCCCAACTAATAGAGAAAGCGCGGTTTTTGGCTACCCAAGCCCGCGATCGCGCTCCCCATTACCAACATTCAGAAATCGGTTACAATTATCGTCTCAGCAACGTTTTGGCGGGAATTGGTAGGGGTCAATTGCAGGTTTTATCTGAACGAGTTACAGCCCGCAGACGCAACTTTAAAATTTATCAACAAGCTTTAGGAAAGCTACCAGGAATCGAATTTATGCCAGAAGTGGGTTTTGGTCAAGCTACTCGCTGGCTTACTTGCTTGACAATCGACCCCAAAGCCTTTGGTGCAGATCGAGAACAAATCCGCCTCGCCCTTGCAGAACAGCAAATTGAATCCCGTCCTGTGTGGAAGCCTTTGCATCTACAACCTGTATTTGCTGACTGTGAATGTATCGGTGGTGCGGTGTCTGAAGATTTATTTACCAGAGGTCTTTGTTTACCTTCAGGTTCCAATTTAACCGACGCAGATTTAGAACGGGTAATCAGTGCGATCGCCACAATTCACCATCAAAATTCTACAACTAATTTACGAAATCACCTTTCATCTTGTTAAGCTCACAAGCTTCTTATTAGAAAAATATCTTATCACCATATAGCGAGAGCAATAATTTTTTAATTACGAATTACAAATTACGAATTAGTAATTACTTAAATCTGTTTATTATAAAAACAAAAACCGTTATGCATACAATCGAATCTGCATCCTCATTTGATAAATATTGGCAAATTATCCAGCGCCGTTGGTACCCTAGTTTAGGAGTTTTCTTCCCAGTCATGTTTCTGACTCTACTGGCTTTACATTTCCAAAAGCCAGCTTATGAGGCAGAGGGTAAACTGATGTTTCAAAGGTCAAATACGATTTCTACTATGACCGGAGTAGCACCAGAATTAGGCAAACTAGAAGCAGTAACCCAGGATGATAAAACTAATCCTTTAAATACAGAAGCAGAAATTATCCGTTCTATTCCTTTAGTACAACAAACTATCATTGAACTTGACTTGAAAAATGACCAAGGGCAACCCTTAAAACCACGGGAATTTTTGAAGAATTTTACAGTGAAAGATATTAAGGGGGCGGATGTCATCCAAATTTCTTATCGAGATAGAGACCCAGAAGTTGCTGCAGAAGTTGTGAATACAGTGATGCGTGCCTATTTAGATCATAATGTATCTTCCCGACGCAAAGAAGCATCCGCCGCCCGCAAGTTTATTACTATGCAATTACCTACTGCCGAATCAATTGTCAGTAATGCCGAAGCTGAACTAGCAAGATTCAAGGAAAGAAATAAAATCGTTTCTTTAGAAGAAGAAGCCAGTAAATCAATCGAATTAGTGACAGATTTTCAAAGACAAATAGGTGAATCTCAATCTCAAATTGCCGATATCAACTCACAGTCAGAATCACTCCGTCAGCAATTAAACATGACCTCGCAACAGGCTGTAACTGCAACTAACGTCAGCCAAACTGCTGGAGTGCAAGATATTCTCAAGGAAGTTCAGCAACTAGAATCGCAACTAGCTGCAAGGCGTACTGTTTTACAGGACGATCATCCAGAAATCATCAGTTTAGTAAATAAACAAAAAGCTTTAAAAGCAATATTAAACCAGCGTATTAAACAAGCTGTAGGCACAACACAAACACAAGATAATAGCAATTTTCAAAATGGAGCGCTCAAACAACAACTGGCTGGAGATTTGGTAAAATTAGAGTCAAATCGTCTGGGTTTAGTCAGTAAAGTTGCAGCCTTATCTAACTTACAATCAGCATATAAGCAACGGCTCAATATTTTGCCACGGTTAGAGCAACAACAGCGACAGTTAGAACGCAAAGTTCAAGCATCGCAAAATACATATTCATTGCTACTACAAAAGCTACAAGAAAGCCGTATTGCCGAAAATCAAAATGTAGGTAATGCCAGTTTAGTATCTGAGGCTCAAGTTCCTGATAAGCCTGTAGCTTCGCCTTTAATTGCATATATCAGCGCAGGTTTATTAGCTACTTTAGCGGCGATAGCATATATGTATATTTTAGAAGCCAAAGATAAATCAATTAAAACAATTGATGAAGCTAAAGAATTACTAGGATTAACTTTGTTGGGGGTGATACCCTTTTTTCAAGAGCCGAGAACATATCATCATAGCCAGGAGGGTTTAGAAATTTATCCTTCTAGGTTGGTTTTGAGAGATTATCCACGTTCTCCTATTAGCGAAGCCTACCGAATGCTGCGCGCTAATTTGAAGTTTATGAGTGCTGATAAAGAGTTAAAAACTATTGTGGTGACTAGTTCCATACCAGGTGAAGGTAAATCAACAGTAGCAGCTAATTTAGCTCTAGCTATGGCACAAACAGAACGTCAAGTTCTACTCATAGATGGGGATTTACATTGTCCAGTTCAGCATAAAATTTGGGAACTCACTAATAGTCAAGGTTTGAGCCATGTAATTATTGGACAGGCTGAAAGTGATATAGCTATCAAACAAGTTACAGATAATTTAGATGTGTTGACAGCGGGAGTTGTACCGCCTTCACCCGCATCTTTATTAGACTCAAAACGTATGGCTTCTTTAATGCAAACTTATGCTACCAACTACGATTTTGTGATTATTGACGCGCCTTCATTAAACGTCGCCGCCGATGCAGCCACCTTGGGACAAATGGCTGATGGTGTTTTATTTATCGTTCGTCCTGGGGTAGTTGATTCTGTCCATGCAGCGATCGCTTGTGAAATTTTGGAAAAATCTGGTCAGAATGTCTTAGGACAAGTTGTTAATGGTGTGATTCCCAAAAACGAAAGTCATAGCTACTACTATTTCAACCAGGAAGCTCACCAGCAAGAGTATTCTGTAGCGAGGTAGTGGGGATTGGGGATTGGGGATTGGGGATTGGGGATTGGGGACTGGGGATTGGGGGACAAGGGGAAATTATCAGCGAATAAGGACACAAGAATGTTGTGCGCCTGCAAATTGTTGAGATTAATAAACTTACCGTTCGCGCAATCGAGGATGAGTTTGGTGAAATAGATGAAATAAGGGAGAGTCTCTAAGCAGGCGATCGTTTTTGGCATCCCTTATGCCAGAAAGAAAGTTGTGTAGGGTGTAACGGTTTAATGGTAAGTGTGAGAAATGGCACATTTACCCCAACAAATAATCTCAGAACGAATCGACGATGTGGTTCTGCTGCTAGAGGTGATGAAAAAAATGGGACTGCCAGAAATCCTCAACCAAAATTTGCCACGTCATTGGAAACAGGAAGGGCTGGATTGGGGATGGGTAGCTTGCATTTGGTTATCATATATCATCTCACAGGGCGACCACCGAAAAGTACGTGTTCGGGAATGGGTGGAACAACGACACTACACCATAGAGCAAGTATGCGGATTCAACATTCGAGAAACCGACTTTACAGATGACCGTTTAGGAATACTGTTGAAGCGTTTAAGCAAGCCCGAAACTTGGGAACAAATAGAACGGTGTCTCACGCAAAACACTATCCGAGCCTATGACTTAGCGGTGGAGCAAGTGCGTTTAGACGCAACAACAATTAGTGGACACCATCTCGTCAGTGAGTCAGGTTTATTCCAATTTGGACACAGCAAAGATGATCCAAACTTGCCACAGGTAAAACTCATGATGGGGATGATAGACCCATTAGGGATGCCTCTTGTCACTCAGGTAGTATCTGGAGAACAAGCAGATGATGGGTTGTACATTCCCGCCTACCAACAAATTGCTGCCACACTGAACAAAAAAGGGTTGTTGTTTGTTGGCGACTGTAAAATGAGTTCACTATCAACACGCTGCAACATACATATTCAGGGAGATTACTACCTATGTCCATTATCCCTAGTTGGTAAAACTCCAGAACTTCTTGCCGGCTGGGTAGATGATGCTGTTGCAGGTAAATTTCCCCTGATTGATATCAAGCGAACCAGTGTTCATCACAACAGTGAAACCAGCCCAGACTTGGATGTCCTTGAAACAACTATCGCCACTGGCTATGAGGTGTGTCGTCCTGTCGAGGTGGTTGATGAACAATTGCCATTACTATGCTGGCAAGAAAGGGTGTTGATTGTTCACTCACCAACACTTGCAAAACAACAGGTTCAGGGATTAGAGAAGCGACTTCACAACGCACAGCAGAAGTTGATGGCGTTAACTCCACAAAAAGGTCGTGGTAAACGACAAATCAACGACCTACAGGTTTTATTGCAAAAAGCTACAGAAATTCTGCACCTTTATCGAGTCGAAGGCTTACTGAGTTTCGATTATGAGTGCCAAGAAACTGTTGAAGAAACCTATATTGGTCGAGGTCGTCCCACATCTCGCCCCAAGCAAATTACTCGAAAAATTAGGTATCAAATTCAGACTGTTATCCGCAATGAAGATGCTATTGCCCAAACTCACAAAACTTTTGGCTGGAGAGCTTTTGTCACCAATGCTCCCAAGAGTCTGTTAGGAGTTGAACAAGCTGTACTGACTTATCGAGACGAATGGATTGCTGAACGTGGTTTTCATCGTCTCAAGGGTGCGTCACTTTCGATTGCTCCCATGTTTGTGCAACGTGACGACCAAGTTACCGGGCTGATTAATTTACTGAGTCTAGCCCTACGTTTGCTGACAATTATCGAGTTTGTTGTCCGACGGCAATTAACTGCTATTGAGGTCAACTCTCTTGCTGGACTGTATCCCGAACATCCAAAAAAAAGGACTGCTCAACCTACTGCTGAACGGTTGTTACGTGCTTTTTCTAATATCACTTTGACGATTATTGAAGCCCGTGGTCAGCGTTTTGGTTATGTTCCTCCTTTAAACCCTCTACAACAGGAAATTATGAGTTTGCTTGGTCTTCCTTCGGATATTTATAGCAATCTTGTAGATAATTCCTCTTAGTCAAATTCTATTACGCGAACGGTGAGTTAAAGCTTCAGTAAAAGTATTTAAAGGTTTGTTAGCCCACCTTCGTCTTAACCCCCCAGTCAATTGATGCCAAAGAATAAAAGTATAGGCACAAAAAATTAAGAGAAAATTTTGGCGATCGCATTTATTGTAGTTAAGAACTCAATTGCAGCAATTGCGATCGCCTTTCAATACTACTCTGGTTTGGGGAAAAGGTGTACCCCTGCGCTTAAGCAAGCTACGCGTAGCGTCTGTGCAGGAGAAAGGGTAAGGGTTAAAGGTTTTTTCTTGCCCCTTTTCCCCTTCCCCTTTTCCCCTTAACCGACAAGTATTGGATCGCCTTCAATTTTTAACTATACAAAGCCTTGATCCAATGCCATTCCTGGGTCAAACCTTCTTTGAGAGAAACTTTGGGCTGATATCCGAGAATTTCCCGCGCTTTAGATACATCAGCAGCAGTGTGGCGCGCATCTCCCATTGCTTTTTCTATGTGGTTTCTTTTGATGGGTTTGCCAATTATTTCTTCCATCGTCGCTAATACTTCTGCTAACACTACTCTGCTACCACCACCAATATTGAATATTTCGCCAATCGCATTAGGTGCAGTGGCGGCGGCTAAATTGGCAGCAACAGCGTCATTAACAAAGGTAAAGTCTCGCGTTTGCTGTCCATCGCCAAAAACGGGAATGGCTTCATCTGCTAAAGCCGCCTTGAAAAACTTGTGGAATGCCATATCCGGGCGCTGTCTTGGCCCGTAAACTGTAAAGTAGCGCAAAGATACAAAAGGTACACCAAAGTTTTTGTGATATAACCCACACAAACGCTCGGCTGCTAACTTGGTAATACCATAAGGAGAAACAGGCCGAGGTGGAATTCCTTCGTGAGTGGGTAGAGTTTCTGCATCACCATAGACGCTGGATGTAGAAGCAAACACCAGCCTTTGCAAGTTTTTCGCATCTTTAGCAGCTTCTAGTAAAACTTGTGTGGCATTAAGATTTCGTTCGGTATAAGCGCGGAAGCCTTTACCCCAGCTAGCTCTAACTCCCGCTTGCGCTGCTTGATGGTAAACTACTTCCACATCCTGAAGTAGTGCTGGCCAATCTAATAACTGAATATCTTCTTCAATAAATGTAAAGTTAGGAAATACTTGTAAGTGTGCCAGATTTTTGCGCTTAAATATTGGGTCATAGTAATCATTAACTTCATCAATACCAATTACTTCTTGACCTTGTTGGAGCAATGCTTCTGCCAGATGAGAACCAATAAATCCAGCTGCTCCTGTAACGATTATTTTAGCCATATTTCCTATTTGTGGGATCTATTATTTCACAGTGTAATACTTATACCCTGTAAAAGTTATTACCTGAAAAGTTGGCGATCGCTCTCCCAGAAATAATTTCACGCTATTTGCACCTAAATTTACATTTAATTTAAAAAACTACTGATTTCTGGCAACCTAAGCAGTAATACTTGCAATTTCCCCCTAACCAATTCAAGAAAGCGGATTTATCCTGAATTTTGAATTAGGAGTATTCGTGCAGCGTTGATTGAAGAGAAGCAACGTGACAGCTTTTTCTCTACTGTCACCCACATTATGCATAAGTTAAATCAAGGCAGAAATATAGTTCAATAGCGTAATTCCAGTCCCAACCACATCTATGCATCACCACAACCATTACTCACAAGAGCGCAGTCATCCCCATTTGAGAAGACAGAACTGGTTTCAGTTGTTGCTGTTCTGCGGTGTTTTAGTATTGACAAGCACATCTGTTCGTGCTCAACTTACACCAGATAAGACTTTAGGCGCAGAAAGTTCTCTTGTTAGACCTAATATTTTGATTAATGGCGCAAATGGCGATCGCATTGAAGGTGGTGCTAGGCGAGGAAGCAATCTTTTTCACAGCTTTAGTCAATTTAATATTAACGATGGACAAAGAGTTTACTTCGCCAACCCGAATGGAGTTGAGAATATTTTAACAAGGGTGACAGGCGCTCAAGCTTCCAACATTCTCGGAACTTTGGGAACCGAAGGTAGTGCCAATCTCTTTTTAATCAACCCCAATGGGATTTTGTTTGGTGCTAATGCAAGGTTAGATATTGGTGGTTCCTTTGTCGCCACAACAGCAAATGCAGTTCGCTTTGGCACAATAGGCAACTTCAGCGCTACTAATCCCGAAGCACCACCTCTGCTAACTATCAAGCCTGATGCATTGTTATTTAACCAAATTACCAAAGGTGCGATCGCTAATAACTCCGTTGCGCCTTCCGGGTTAAATCCATCTTCTAGTTATATTGCTCAGGGTTTGCGCGTACCAGATGGTAAAAGTTTGCTGTTAGTTGGGGGCGACATCCAAATGGATGGCGGAAATTTATACGCTTTTGGTGGGCGAGTCGAGTTAGGTGGTTTGGCTGGTGTGGGAACAGTGGGATTAAATGCAGACGGACAGAATCTCCGTTTAAGTTTTCCCGAGGGTGTAGAAAGAAGTGATGTTTTCCTCAGCAATGCTGCTTTAGTAAATGTTATCGCAGGTAAAGGTGGAAGTATTGCGGTAAATGCGCGGAATTTAGAAATGACAGGTGGAACTGTCTTATATGCTGGCATCGCGAGTGGCATAGGTGCTGATAGCAGTCAGGCAGGAAATATTGATATTAATGCTACTGTCGCCATCAATCTTAACAATAGCAGTGCGATTATAAATGATGTACAAGAACAAGCAAAAGGACAGGGCGGTAATATCAACCTTAGAACTAGCAAGTTATTACTTCAAGGTGGATCGGGAGTAGGCGTTTTGATATTCGGTGAAGGTAAAGCAGGTTCTTTAACTGTTGATGCTGAAGATATACAACTAATTGGTGAATCTAACAACTTGATATCTTACACACAGTCAACAGGGGATGCGGGAAATTTGACAATCAAAACTAATTCCTTGCTAGTCAAAGATGGGGCACAAGTATCTACTTTTACATTTGGTGCGGGTAAAGGGGGTGTATTGACTGTTGAAGCTCAAGATGTGCAATTGATTGGTAGAACTTCTGACGATCAAGCTCCCGGCGGCTTTATTACTGGCTCACAGCGCAACTCCACTGGGGATGGAGGAAATGTGATCCTAAAAACCAATTCCTTGTTAATCAAAGATGGAGCACAAATATTTACTGGTACATTTGGTGCAGGTAAGGGGGGTTCTGTAGCTATTGAAGCTCAAGACGTACAACTTATTGGTACAGGTGTTAATACTCGCTTAGGCAGTGGTATCCTTGCTTCCTCAATCCCAAACGCAACAGGGGACACAGGAAATATAACCATAAAAACTGATTCCTTGTTAGTCAAAGATGGGTCACAGGTATTAATTAGTACATTTGGTGCGGGTAAGGGAGGTTTGTTGAGTGTTGAAGCTCAAGATGTACAACTCATTGGTACTAGTGCTGATAATAGGGTTCCCAGTGGCTTGTTAGCTGCCGCAACAGAAACCTCCACAGGAGATGCGGGAAGTTTGACATTGAAAACTAATTTCTTGCTAGTTAAAGATGGGGCAGTAGTAAGTGGTTCTACCTTTGGTGAGGGTAATGGGGGTTCTTTGAATATTGAGGCTCAAGACGTACAACTCATTGGTACAAGGCCTGATGGGCGGGTTGGCGGCGGCTTGTTTGCTTCTTCATACTCTCAAGGAAATGCCGGAAATTTGACATTAAAAACTAATTTCTTGCTAGTCAAAGATGGAGCAGTAGTGAATGCTGCTACATTTGCTGAGGGTAAGGGAGGTTCTTTAGCTATTGAAGCTAAAGATGTGCAACTTATTGGTACTAGCGCTGATGGTCGAGTTAGCGGTTTATTCGCTTCCACAGAGTCAACAGAGGATGCAGGAGACTTGACATTAAAAACTGATTCCTTGCTTGTTAAAGATGGGGCGCAAATATTTACTGGTACATTTAGTGCAGGTAAGGGCGGTTCTTTAACTATTGATGCCTCAAATCTGGTAGAAGTTATCGGTAGCTCTGCAAATGATGCGTTTATTAGTTTTATCGGTACATCTACAAATAGTTCTGGTGATGCTGGCAATTTAACCTTAAACGCCAGACGCTTAAATGTTCTTGGTGGTGGTTCTGTGGCAGCAGATACATCACAAACAAGTACCGGTAGCGGCGGTAATTTACTCATTAATGTTCAAGATGCGGTACAAGTAACAGGCATTTCTACCATAAATGAGTTTCCCAGTTCTCTGTCCGTTCGCAGTCGCGGTCAGGGAAAGGCAGGTAATCTAACTGTAAACTCACCACGCATCAGTGTAAAAGACCAAGGCACAATCAATGCAGAATCTTTTGCTGCTGATGGTGGGAACATTATACTTAACACCGATTTACTGCTGCTGCGGCGTGGTGGCAATGTTTCTGCCACCGCAGGGATTAGCCAAGGTGCGGGGAACGGCGGTAATATTACCATTAATACCACTGCGATCGCAGCTGTCGCCGAAGAAAATAGTGATATCCGTGCCAATGCTTTTCAAGGCAACGGTGGTAATGTCACCATCAACACCGAAGGATTATTTGGAATCTTGCCAGCTTCCTTCCCGACAGACCGAAGTGAAATTACTGCCAGTTCGGAATTAGGAGTGCAAGGGCAAATTGACATCAATCAACCCGAACTGCAACGCACCCAAGGAATCATCGAACTCCCCTCTACTGTCATTGATGCTACTACTAAATTTGCTCAAGTGTGCCCTCAAGGCCCAAATGCCAAACCTCTAGGAAAATTTATTATTACTGGACGCGGTAGTTTACCCCCTAGTACTTTCGACCCCATGACAGGTACTTTCAACTTAATTGAACTAGCAACATTGGATAGCAAAAGTTCCCCAAGCGCACGAATAGAAGAAATCAAACGTTTAGATATTGATTCTAGTTCTGAGACTATGGTTGAAGCGCAAGGATGGGTCAGAACTGCAGATGGTCAAATTGCACTTGTGGCGGGAGTAGTGGGTGGTGTATTCAGCTCTTCCATGACTACCGCCTCATCCTCATGTCCAGTTTCTTCGTAACTTTTATGCTTGGCTGTGACATTTATTTCATTGGAACTGCTGCCTTCACAATCGGTTTTTCCCCAAACATAATGTGATTGTTTCTTTCCTGTTCCCTATTCTCTTGCGTAGCAATTAATAGCAATTCAAAAAAGGTTGGCGACAGATAAATTTCTTGTCAGGGCACGGCATCCATAATCTTTTGATATATCAAATTATCTTACTGGTGCCGTGCCCCTACCCATCTGTCGCGTTCTTTTTTTAAAATGGCATAATTCCGCATCAAACTTAATTCTTATTTAAACAAGTATCATCGCCACCCAAATAGGTTTCGGATAAGTATTTTGCATCTCCCTTGTGATTTGGGAAAAGGGGTAAGGGTGGATTCAATCCTTTTCCCTTTTTCCCTTTCCCCCTTAACCGAACTGTATTGATCGCCACCCAAGCAGTATTTGCTAAATTTCTCAACTATCTTTCTCCGGTGCTTCAGTTTTTAAAGAGCGAATTAATTCCCGAATCACATCAGTAGCCGGTCTACCTGTGAAATTGCAGTATTTTTCAAGTTTCTCGGCTTCGTTGGATGTGAGATTAATTGTGATGCGTTTAACAGCCCATTTCTTATTCATAATTTTCAGCAAGCAATAGTTGGAATCTCCTTTTCAAATATCAATCACTTAGACTGCTAATACAATGATATAAATCAGCATATTTAAATTAAGTAGTGATGAAGATCATACTATTTACTTCTAAGTAAGAGTAAAGAAGTAAATGAGTTTTGAGAGTATAAATTTTATCTATTTTTCTATGGATAAATTATGAACGAATTGTAAAAAATATATGTGAATATTGCAAAAATCAATAAATATTTAGATAAGCTAACTTGGGCAGCGATTTTCTGGAAACAACCCAGCGTCTAATGTACAGCTATTTGCAGGTAAATAAATCACCCTCTACGAAATAGTGCTGAGTCCGTACAAATAAAACAGTGTCATACAATTTTGGATTTTAGATTTTGCGGAAAGTTGTGTGGGCGGCTTTGCCGACTTGTAGCAACTGCCGTCAAACTTTCCAAAACGGATTGACTCCATAGCGAAATGAGGGGCTTGTAGCATCAAGGAACTATGGGTAAACAAATCTTTCTAGATTTTTCTTAACTCATTTTTCAACTACATTTGAGTTGGATCGGCCATCGCTCCTTTGATGGCATCTCGTGGTACTAGCTATTCTATTAAATAGGCGATCGCAAAATTCAAATGTCCAAAAACCAACAACCGCAATGTGAACTTTGCCACCGAGAGATGGAAAATTTAACAGCTAAAAGCTATATAGGGCGGGCGTTGTAAAAATACCTCGCGCCCTCATCCCCTAACCCCTTCTCCCGCAGGAGAAGGGGAACTAAATCTCTGGCTCCCTTCTCCCTGAGGGAGAGGGGCTGGGGGTGAGGGCAAAACCTTGCACAAGAGCGGGTTTCACGTTAAGTTGACACCAATGGGGCAATGCCTTGCCACTACCTACTATTAACAATGGGATGAGCTAAATTAAACAGCAATTTGAATTAAACGAGAATTCTCGGCAAGAATATCTATTTCTATTGGCGAAAGTAGTTTAAGTTTCATTTGTTGCAAGTCGTTCAGCACGACTAAAATCTCTTCTGGATTGAATTTATAATATTCTGTGAAGCTGCGTATTTTGTAATTAAATTCACGATAACGATGTTTGAAATATAATTCTACATTGCCGCGATTAGCCCAGGTTCCTAATATTTTAATAGCAACATTTTGGTAATGTGCGAGTAAATCTTTTTTGACTTCTGCTACTCTTGCAGTTATTTGGCGTTCAGTTACTCCTATTTTGTAGATTGTTCCTTTATTGGTTTGAACTTCTAAAAAATATAATGTACAAGATAAGATGCGTTTGAGTTGCGCGCGGTAGAGTTTTAAATCAGTGAGCCTATATGCTAAATCAGGAGTATTTTTGTGCAGTGCATGTTCCGCAGCTAACTGTAGTTTCAGCAGTTTTTTCAGTAATAGGGGTTCTTGAACTTCGTTGAATAGCGTTAATTCTAACGCCGCCGCAGGAATTTTACCTAATTCCGTAAATTCATATTCAGGCGGGCTGAAATACACATTTTTTTTCAAGATTCCTGCTTTGAGTAACCCAGGAGTAACTAAATAAGCACTTATGGGGTAATTTTTTGCTCCGTACTCCTGCCACAGCAATTTTAACTGTGCTACATCCTTACCTGATAGTTGAATATTAAAATTATCATACAGTGGTAGAGTGGGAAATTCTCGGTTAGCTACAGGGCGACAAGTCTCTTCATTATGAGCAAAATGATGTTCTTTAACCTTGCCTTTCTTAGCAATTAAATCACCCTGACAATAAGGGCACTTAAGTGTGGTTTTACCACTACTGATATCTTCGATACTTACTAATATACCATCTCTATCTACACCATATTTTAGCCACATTTTCACACCATGATTGGAACTAAAAGTTGCTCTTACCAGTGTGCTGCAACTTTTAGAAAATGTCTCTATCTTTAGAGCTAAAATAGGTAAGTAAGTTTAATATTGATTTAAAGAACTTAAGCACAATTAGGCAAAGTGACGCAGCTTTATATATGCCTAATTATTCAGTAATGCAGATATCTTGGTACGCTACTTAGTGACAGAGCGTTGTACAAAGACTGATAATATTAGACTTCTTGCAGAAGTTGGTAAAAGGTTAAGGGGGAAGGGGGAAAGGTTTTGTATTTTCCCCTTTAATCTTTTCTCTTCGCCCATCTCTTGCAAAAAATGCAGCCCATTGACAGCGCCTAGTCACAAAGTAGTTACATCAGCTTAACTAAAACATCAGCAATAAGTAAGTTCTAAGCGGCTGAATCTGAACGTTCTATTTGCTGGCGAATGGTATCAATAGAAGCATTAATACCAGCCAATCTGGATTCTAAATCATCTCGTAGCCAAAGCAAGAATTTTAATTTACGTTCTAAGCTAGCTTTGCGCGAAATGGGTTCGCTTCCATAATAGGGGTTACCCCAAAAAGGAAACATAGTTTACCTCTGTAATTAGCTTTTTTGACATACTCCCCAGCCTGAAGGCATGGGGATTCTAGCTTCAGACAGCGATTGCTGGCGTAGCCAGTCTGACATCACCTAAGCCAACAGTCGATGCCCCGACTGCACAAATATTGCGACTAGCGTTTTCGTCTCTTCCATTAACTGACTGACAGGAAGGACAACGCCACTCTCTAACTGACAAATCAAGACTTTCTAGAATATGTTTACAATTAGAGCATGTCTTGCTACTTGGATACCACTGGTCGATAAAGACAACCAGTTTATTCTTCTTCTTGGCAACCCATTCTAGGATTTGCAGAAACTCACCAAACGCTAAGTCTGATATTTGCCTGCCCCAAAGACGTTGCATTCCTTTGAGATTTAAAGTCTCAAAACAGAGAATATCGAACCTATCTGTTAGCTCATGAGCTAATTTCCAGAACCAATCACGCCGACGGTTGGAAATATCTTCATGCTTGCGTACTAAATTCTTTCTGGCTCGTTCTCTGTTAGATGAGCCTTTTAGCTTTTTGGAATGCCGCGAACTTGCTTTTTTTAATGGCGCTTAGGGATTGCTTGAAAAATTGGGGCGATTCAATTTTAGTGCCGTCTGAGCAAGTGAGGAATGTCTTTAACCCAAAATCAAAGCCAGCGATTTTACCCGTCTTAACTTCAACTTCTGAGCTACCCTCATCAACAACCAAAACCATAAATAACTCACCTAACGGGGTGCGTTTAATAGTTAGGGTTTTGACTGTTCCCTCAATTTCTCTGGACTTCCAAAACTGGTAAACTCGACTACCAATTTTTACCCTATTTCCACCCAAAAACTTATAACCTGCCTGCTTAAGGGTGAACGATTTGTATTTCTTGACCTTCTTAAATCCTGGTGGTCTTACTCCTTTGTTATTGTGTTTGAAAAACAATTGGTAAGCTTTCTCAATGCGTTGACAAATATCTTGTGCTGCTTGAGAACCTACTGATTGCCAAAAAAGAATTACGCTTTCTTAATTTGGCGATATGAGCCTGAAGTTTTGCACAGTTTAAATGCTTGCCAAACATCCGGTAATACCTTTTATGTAGAGCAATGCAATGGTTATAAATCACTCCAGCAGCGTTGATTGTGCGCTTGAGGTGTCTATTCCTTTTGTGTTCGTACAATTTAAACTTCAGTGTTTTCATGCTAGTATTATACCATAAAACGACGGCAATATGACGGCATGAAGAAATTAACAGTTCGATGCTCTAATGAAGAGTATGAAACGCTTTTGAAATACTGCGAAGAAACAGATCGCACTCAAAATGACGTACTTAGAGAGATGATCCGGAAGTTGAAGAAAAGCCGTGCTAGAAGCACGGGGCTTTAGACCCAATTTTTTGGTAACAGTGCAATTGCTTGTACCAATACATTCTGACTAATCACTATTAAATGCAGATGAGTGATAACCGAACATTATTGTACGTGCTTTGCGATCGCCAGTTCAAATTTGCCCAAATATCAGTTTCATAGCTTGTGTTAGGCGTAAGCCGTAACACACAAAAAGCATTGCTACAGGTGACGTTCGCTACTAACGTATGCGACAGATGAAACAAGCGATCGCTTCAATAATTCAGTTTAGCTGATAGGGGGATAATGCCATTGTAGTTTTTTGGCAATGGCTCTAGGCATGATAAGTATAAGTCTCAGAAGTAATTAGAAAAACTAATGATGGTGAGTTTATTGCAGTCTGCGGCTGATAGCGTAATAAAACTTATAGGAAAATCATCAGGAAACCTTCTTGCTCAATGTGGATTTAAACAGAGCAAGTTTCTCCATCTTTCATGGTGCGCTCCACTCAACCTCAATAATGATTTACAGTAGTTAAGGATAGTGATTGTGAATTCAGATTTTTAGATAATTATTGATTTTTTTTCTGAGAGACAAGGGGTTATTATGACAGAATCAAACCGCATTATCAAAGAAAACTTTATCTATCCTCGCAGTCGTTACTATGGACAAATAACACCAGAAAGCTTATTATTCAATGCAAATCTCCAAGAGTTTTCCCAAAAAATCACTTATATTTCCTGCCTGGAAACTAGCGGTAAACTTTCACCAGATGAAGCTTATCGGCAAATCAAAAAAATTTGGAAGCAGTTAAAAAAATCTAAAAAAGAATTAGGAATTAATCCCAATATCAACGGTCTGTAAGGCATGATATAACAGAGCTAATACAGCTAAATTTTAAATACTATCATGTCTAGGCAGTAGGGTGCGTTAGCCTTGTTGTAACGCACCACCAAAGCTTTTGTTGCGTTATTTACTGATATTTTTCAGAAATCAAATTCAATAGATATTTGGGTTGCTACCATTTACGAAATATTGGTAAATTTAAATATCTATGACATCTATTTTAAATCACAATGGCAGCAGAAATCGAGAGAAAATTTCTAGTCCAAGGAGATAGTTGGAGAAACCTAGTTGAGGGTAGTTTATATATTCAAGGATATATTTCTACAAAAAAAGAAGCGACTGTCCGCGTTCGGATAGCAGGTAACCAGGCATATTTAACAATTAAAGGCAAGACTGTTCAATATAGTAGGTCAGAGTTTGAATATCCAATTCCACTAGAAGATGCTCGCGAAATGCTAAATACTTTGTGCGAAAAGCCTCTAATAGAAAAAACTCGCTACAAAATAGCATACGGTAATTTAATATGGGAAATAGATGAGTTTGATGGTGTTAATAAAGGATTGATATTAGCAGAAGTTGAACTCAGCCACGAACAACAGCAAATTGAACTACCAATTTGGGTCGGTGAAGAAGTTTCCCATGATCCTAAGTATTTTAATAGTAATTTAGCTAAATATCCTTTCTCCGAATGGTAGCCACCGATGTTGATTGTGCAAGACTTGGCAGAATAAGTATGGACTATGCACTCATGACTAGCGGCTATGAACCAAACAGATGTAGTTGTAATTGGTAGTGGGATAGGAGGTTTGAGTTGTGCGGCTGTTCTGGCTCGCTATGGCTTTGATGTGATTGTGTGTGAGAGTCATACAATTGCTGGTGGGGCGGCGCACAGTTTTGAACGTCAAGGATTTAAGTTTGATTCGGGGCCTTCTCTTTATTCTGGGTTGTCTTACAGTCCGTCTGTGAACCCTTTACGACAAGTATTAGATGTAATTGGGGTTGATTTGCCTTGTGTGACCTATGATACTTGGGGCTGTCGCCTACCAGAGGGTGATTTTGATACATCTGTAGGTGCAGAAGAGTTTTGTGAAGTACTGTCTAGGCTGCGGGGAGAAGATGCGGTGTCTGAATGGCGACACTTGCAAGAGGTGATGACACCACTAGCCCAAGCTGCGATCGCTCTCCCTTCAGCTGCATTACGCTGGGATATAGGTGCGGCTTTAACTGTGGGCAAATTCGCGCCATATTTGGCTCAACACGCTGGCAATATGATGAAATTAACGGGGCCCTTCTCCCGCATTATGGATGATGTTGTCCGCGATCGCTTCATTAGCAATTGGCTGAACTTACTATGTTTTCTGCTCTCTGGACTACCCGCATCGGGGACTAACGCCGCCGAAGTAGCATTTATGTTTGCCGACTGGTACAAACCCGGAGTCACTTTAGATTACCCTGTCGGTGGTAGTGGTGCTTTGGTCAATGCACTGGTGCAAGGACTAGAAAAACATGGCGGGAAAATCATGTTAGGCGCTCATGTTGAGCAAGTTTTGGTAGAAGGAAATAGAGCAGTTGGTGTAAGGTTGCGTGATGGTGAAGAAATTCGGGCGCGGCGGGCGGTTGTGTCTAATGCTGCGGTGTGGGATACATTGAAACTACTACCACAAGGGGCTTTACCAGAAAAATTTCGCAGCCAACGCCAAGCCACACCGGAATGTGACAGCTTTATGCATCTGCATTTAGGTATTGATGCTCAAGGTTTACCAGCAGATTTAGCTTGTCATTATATTGTGGTGAATGATTGGCAATTGGGTATTACTGCACCGCAAAATGTCGTGCTGGTATCTATCCCCTCAATTCTCGATCCATCCCTTGCACCCCCAGGTAAGCAGGTAATTCATGTATATACGCCTGGTAATGAACCCTACGCACTTTGGCAAGGAATGGATAGGAGAAGTCAGGAATATGAACAACAAAAGCGATCGCGCGCTGAGGTAATGTGGCAAGCTTTAGAACGCATCATTCCCGATATCCGCACCCGTTGCGAAATCACCTTGGTTGGTACACCTCTTACCCACGAACGTTTTTTACGTCGTCATCGTGGTTCTTACGGCCCTGCAATTTCTGCTGCTTCTGGTTTATTTCCTGGTCATGGTACACCCTTAGCGGGGTTAATATGCTGCGGTGATTCCACATTCCCTGGCATCGGTTTACCCGCCGTTGCCGCTAGTGGGATGATTGTTGCTAATACCCTGGCTCCTGTGAGTAAGCATTTAGCTCTGTTGAAGGAGATAGGGGCTTTTCGCTAATAAAAATATACAGTCGCGTTGGTGAGCAGAGGGAGCAGAGGAAGCAGGGGAGCAGAGGGGGAGAAAAGAAATACCCAATTTCCCATGCCCAATGCCCAATGCCCCATGCCCGCTAACATTTAGTACTAATGTACTATAATAATTTTATTTCTATGCTTATAATGATGTGCGGCATTTTTAATTGAGCAATGTCCACTTCCCCAACCCATCAACAGCAAACAATCAACGCCTCACCTAACTACGAAACCATTACCGGAGTAGTAGAACGCCTGACTTTTTACTCAGAGGAATCAGGCTATACGGTAGCGAGGCTGGTACGTCCTCATGCTAAGGACTTGACCACAATTACTGGTAGCTTTGCCAATATTCAACCAGGACAAACACTGCAACTCACAGGTTTTTGGCGCGAGCATCCCCAGTATGGCCCCCAGTTTCAAGTCGTCAATTATCAGGAAACTAAACCAGCTACACTCACAGGAATTGAAAAGTATCTAGGTAGTGGACTGATTAAGGGTGTGGGGCCAGTCACAGCCAAACGCATTGTTGCTCACTTTGGACAGGAAACCTTGGAGATTATCGAGCATCAAATTGAGCGATTGATTGAAGTTCCAGGGATAGCCAAAAAGCGCATCAAGTTAATCAAAAACGCTTGGGAAACGCAAAAAGCCATTAAAGAAGTCATGGTATTTTTGCAAGGGCATGGTGTTTCTACGACATACGCGGTAAAAATTTACAAGCAGTACGGAGAGCAGGCGATCGCCAAAGTTACAGAAAATCCTTACCAGTTGGCAGCCGATATTTATGGGATTGGATTTTTGACTGCCGATAAAATTGCTCGTAATATCGGAATCGCGCCAGATAGTGAGTTTAGATATTGTGCAGGTATTATTCATGCTTTGAGTGCAGCCGCAGAAGATGGGCATTGTTATTTACCTGACAGCGAATTGACCGAGAGTGTCATTAAATTGCTCACCACTGACGAGCATCAGCCACAAGAATCTGCCATTGCTCAAACTATTAAAGACATGGCACTCAAAGATGACTTAATTAGAGAGAAAACACCAGAGAAAACGGTACTTTGTTATAAGCCAACTTACTACCACACTGAGGAAAATTTAGCACAACTCATATCTCAGCGTTTGAGTCAACCAGTAGTACAAGATATTCCCAGAGTGCGGGCTTGGCTAGAGCGATTTACCAGCAGCCAGAAAATTCAGCTTTCAGAACAACAGCAACAAGCCGTAGAAATGGCGGCTTATTCTCCTGTAATGATTTTGACAGGCGGCCCTGGTGTAGGTAAAACCTTTACTACCCACACCATAGTCAGTTTATGGAAGGCAATGGGCAAATCTATTGCTTTAGCTGCACCAACTGGGAGAGCCGCTCAAAGACTGGGCGAAATGACTGGGTTAGAAGCGAAGACGATACATCGCTTACTGGAATTTGAACCAAAAACCATGAGTTTTAAGTGCGACAATCACAATCCTTTGCCCCACCAGGCGATTATTGCTGATGAAGCATCAATGCTGGATTTATTTTTGGCGTATTCTTTAATAAATGCTGTAGCAGCTGGCGCTCAACTATTATTAGTAGGAGATATCGATCAGTTACCCTCGGTGGGGCCAGGACAAGTACTGGCTGATTTGATCAATTCTCGGCAAGTGCCAGTAGTGCGCTTAACACAGGTATTTAGGCAAGCTCAACAAAGCGCCATTGTCAGCGCCGCACATCAAATTAATCGCGGACAATCTCCCACAATTGAGCCAATTTCCGATCAGCCGGTATCTGATTGTCTGTGGCATGGGGGAGGATTTGAACCAGAACATGGAGTACAAACGATTTGCGAGTTAATTACAGACTTAATTCCTCGCTTAGGATTTAATGCCGCTACCGATGTGCAAGTACTTTCGCCAATGACACGCGGGGTTGTAGGCACTCGCAACCTCAATACTGTATTGCAACAGCTAATTAACCCTCCCAGCCCCGACAAGGTTGAGATTACTAGGGGTGGGATGACTTTACGTGTAGGCGATCGCATTATTCAGCAGATGAACGACTACAACCGCGAAGTTTTCAATGGGGATTTGGGAATTATCGCAGGTATTGATACAGAGGAGCAGGAAGTGACAGTGCAGTATGGCGAGCGCTTAGTAGTTTACGATTATGCTGACCTAAATGAAATATCCCTAGCATTCGCCACCACAATTCATAAATCTCAAGGCAGTGAGTATCCAGTAGTAATTTTGCCACTATATATGCAGCACTATATGATGCTGTCGCAAAACCTGTTTTACACTGGGCTAACTCGTGCTAAAAAGTTGGCAATTGTGATTGGCTCGAAAAAAGCCATATCCCTGGCTGTGCGCTCCAGTGACGATAAACAACGCTACACAAGATTACAACAGCGATTGCAGAACTAATAGGGCGGTGCATTTCAAGATTACTAGTCAGGGCTGTCATTTGACATTTGTCCTTTGTCATTTGTGATTGGTAAGAGTTTCGAGCCTATTGACGTTTCATAAGGGACTTCCAAGTAAAAAAACATTCCATTGCTATTGTTCACTGTTGAGCGTTGACTGCTGACTGTTAACTGTGAACCGTCAACAGTCAACGAATTGAACGGAATAATTTATTTTTTGGAGTTCCCTAACATAGTTTGGTGCAATTACCGACTTATACCAATTTGAAAAAAGAACGCGACAGATGAGTAGGGGCACGGCACCAGTAAGATATTTGATATGCCAAAAGATTGCGGATGCCGTGCCCTTACAAAGAATTTATCTGTCGCAAACATTATTTGAATTGGTATTACTTAATACCAATTCAAATAATGTTTGATGTGATACCAATTTGAAAAAAGAATGCGACAGATTGTAGGGACAAGGCAGTGCCTTGCCCTCTAGAATATTATTGATGTGTAGCTACTTTCAATACTAGCAATTAGAGAAATTTTTGCAACTTGTTTTGGAGCTTTGATTTCCGTAAATAGCTGAATTGCTTGATGAAAATATATTTGACTTTCATCAATCTTGCTCAAATTTTTGTAAGTCAAACCCAACTGAAAATAAGCTGCTGCTAAGTCACATTTAGCGCCGATTTTATCCAAAAGTTCAATTGCTTCTGTATGATTGTCAAGAGCTAATTGATAATCTGCTTGTTGGCGATAAATTTCTGCTAAACCATTTAGAGTTTTGGCTTTGACTTGCATATAATGACTGGCTTCAGCAAAAGTCAATACTTGATGAAACATTTGGTGAGCTTTAGAGAAATCGCCTAAATTTATATATGTTTGCCCTAAAATTTGCATAAAATAAGCAAAGCTACCATTCTTGAGCAGTTTTTCATTTTTAAGATTTTCATAGGCGATATTTGCTAACTCATGGGCAGCATCAAATAACCCTAAAGATGAATTAACTAAAGCTAAACACACAGAAGCTTTTTCTGCCCAGCGATGATGAGCAGTATTTTGAGCCAGGTAAATTACTTGTTGAAATAACTCAAAAGCTGCTTCCAATTCCCACAAATCTATTTTGTAAAGACCAATGCTTAAGAGGGAATCTACTTCTAACATTCTCAAATAGTAAACTTGATTGGCAGCGACAGGAAACTTCATTTTGGGCATAGGGCATGGGGCATTGGTAAATTCTTCTCTATCCCCTATACCCTGTTCCCTATGCATAAAAACTCCATCACCTTGTGGTTGGATTTTTTCATGTTTATTTTCTGAGTTTGGTACAAGTAATTTGAGTGCTTGCTTGGCTAAATTTATAGTTTTTTCTTGGCAAGTTAGTGCCTGATTAATATCACCTGTTATCCAATACAAATCACCCAAAATATTGTATAATTCAATAATATTTTGCTCATTTTCAATATGAGTTAATATATAATTAATTGCTGTAAGGATGGGCTGAATTAAACCCATGCGGTACAGCGTACTTCCAAGTGGTAAAAACTGCTGCCATTGATTATTACGGCTCTTGAGAATTACCTTACCAGCTAACTCAAATTCATTAATTTCTATGTAGTGATAATAGGATTCTAGAGCCTGTAAAGCATCTTGAAAAGTGGCAATTTTGGTAACACTAGCTGTCCAAAATTCTGCAGCTTTGTGGTTAGTAATTTTCCACTCATCACTCATGCGTAAACGCGCGATCGCCTCGGCTTGAATGACTGGATGTAGCCAATATTCACCTTGAGCGCACTCTACTAAAGAACGATTTCGCAGGGAAGTGATGATTTGCAGATGTTCAGCAGGTGGCACATACCATAATAAACAAAAGATTCCTTGAACTGGAATAGTTGGTATATCTTGATAACGATAACAACCTAAACGGCAAAGCAGACGATAGGCTTGGGAATCGAGAGATTGCAGACGATTAATTTGACTAACGGCTAAATTTTTTAAATCTGTGGCGGCTAAAGGATCGCCATGATTTTGTTGCCAATAAAGCGCCATATCACCGCCAAAATCGGCTTGCATCGCACCGCAGAGAATACCCATTGCTTTGGCATTACCGCCGTAGGTACGATGCATTTGTTGCAAGCTAGGAAGGTCAATAGTTAATCCCCCATTGCGAAAAAACTTCAGCCAAGCGCTTTGATCTAAACCTGGAAGCCGATAATGATGTACATTCAACTCTGGTTCACACAAGCGATCGCGACTGGTAATTACTGTGAGAGATTGTACCCTAACATCAGCCAGAATCCGCAGCAGTTCTAAATAGTTGCGGTGGGGAGGAATTAACTTTCCTTGTTGATCTAAAGCTGGTTCCAGATTATCAATTAACACCCCAATCCGCCGATGATGGAGTAGGCGCTTGAGTCGTCCCAAAGTTACACCAAATTCTACCCCCGGTTCTTCACCAAAGTCTTGTTTGAGCCATTCCTCTACCACTCGTTGCGCTGAAGTGATGTTGTGGGTTTCTTTCGCCATCAACAATTCCAAAACCAACTCGAAACCCTGATTTTGCAGGTATTGCTGTGCGAGAGTAGTTTTACCTAAACCGCCTTCACCTTGGATGACAATGACTTTCGACCCCTGATTTACCAAAGCATTTAGGTGTGCGATCGCATCTTCTCTACCAAAAAAATTGCTATCCTCTGGTTGAATAGCAGAAACTTGGGGTGGTTTTGAGTAATCAATCAGACCGGATATCGCCGCAGTTTTTCTCAGCACCCGTTCTAAAGTAGCGCGACAATTACTTTTAGTAATCTTTTCTCTGAGTACCCGAGACAGCAACTTCCATAACTGCGAACCCACATCCTTAACGTGTCCTTCTGTACAACCGTAAGCATGGGCAATATCTAAATATTTTCTACCCAACCAAACTTGCACAAGAATAACTTTTTGCAAATCGCTCAACCGTTCCCCGGTCTGAGCAGGAATTATGGTATCTAACCATGCTAATGCTGCTTCAGCGTCCATTCTGTAGCGATGAGGGTAGTTAAATATGAGAACTATAGATTAATCTACAATCCCTCTGAGCTAATTTTCGGATAAGATTCTGTGAATCCTACTTTTTTACCAACTTTTGCAACCACATCAGATAAAAGTGCCAACTTCAGCCGACTGACAACAGAAAGTGCGATCGCTTAGGCTATTGGGCATAGAGTTAAATTATAAACATTATGCTGAATACCGCCAGCCCACAAATAGAAACATCGGCGGCGCAAAGCTTTTCTAGTCTGAATTACTGGCAAATACAGCACAGAATTAATTCTTTAATAGATAACTATCTTGCAGATGAAAAACTCCATGAACGCTTGCAAGATTTACCTTTACAATTTACCAATCCCCAACCGCGCCCTTGGAAACCTATTGATTGGCAAGCTATTAACCGCAATCAAATTATCGGCATCAACCCAGAAGTATTTTTATCCATCTTAATTGGTGCAATGGACACAGAAGCCCCAATTCGCGGTTACACCCAAACCAGCCGCAAGTATTTAGAGAAATTACATCCGCAAATGGCACGGTTTGTCGGTGGAACAGTCAGTAAAAACGGCGAACTCCAAGAAATTGGCTTGTGGGAAAAAGAAGAACGCCAACACACACCCGCATTAATGAAGATTTACACCCAATTAACAGGCGAAAAAATCACCCCTAAACAGCGCATCGTTAGAGGCTATCTCCCCACAAATGACCCCCAAGAAGACCTATATCGCCACGGCTTACATCGCGTAGCTACAGAATATGGTGCAACCTGTCTTTACCTGTGGCTGATGGCGCACACCACAGGCGCACTCCAAGATGTTCTCGAAGAACTCACCAAAGATGAAATCAACCACATGACTAAATTCTGGGGCTTTGGAGTCTGGGCTTTCCCTGATACCGGACTCATACGAGTAGGAAAAACCCTGATCAAAACCCGTTCCCAAACCTATCAACGTAACAACCTCATCCGTACCCTACGCCGGATGATGGCGACACTCAATTGGAATGCTTGGACTTTCACCAACAAAGCCACCCTACTATACACCTCCAGCCACACCATGCACCGCCTCTGGACATGGCACAACAGCCTCACCCCAGAATATCTCAATCATCTACTAGAAACCCGATAACCTCCTCACCCTCCAATACTTGTCGGTTAAGGGTAAAAGGGGAAGGGGAAAAAGGGCAAGAAAAAACCTTTAACCCTTACCCTTTAACCTTTTCCCCAAACCCAATTCCGAGTTGAAAATCCTTAACCGAGCAGTATTGCCTCACCCTCTCCTCTGCGTGAGCCTTCCACAGATCCACACATCAATACCAAAAATCTCATGAATTCCCTACCCCCAGACCTCAACCCCGAAAAAATTCCCCAACACGTAGCCGTCATTATGGATGGTAACGGTAGATGGGCTACTAGCCGAGGATTACCACGCATCGCCGGACATCGCCAAGGCGCAAGCACCCTCAAACAACTATTACGCTGCTGCAAAGATTGGGGAATTAAAGCCCTCACCGCCTATGCATTCTCTACTGAAAATTGGCAACGTCCCATTGAAGAAGTAGACTTTCTCATGCACTTATTTGAACGATTGCTACGCCGCGAGTTAGCCCAGATGCATCAAGAAGGCGTGAGAATTTCCTTTATTGGCGATTTATCAGCTTTACCTCCATCTCTGCAAACAGAAATGGAACGTTCCATGACAGAAACATTGCATAATCAAGCAATTCACTTTACTGTTGCAGTCAACTACGGTAGTCGCACCGAAATCACAAAAGCCTGTCGTCAAATAGCGCAACTAGCGCAAAAAGGTCAACTCAGTGTAGACGCAATCAATGAAAGCCTTGTAGAAAAATATCTCTACACAGCAGATACTCCAGCACCAGATTTACTGATTCGTACTAGTGGCGAGATGCGCTTGAGTAATTTTCTATTATGGCAAATGGCTTATACAGAGATGTACTTTACTGATATTCTCTGGCCAGATTTTGATACAGAAGCATTTCATCAGGCTTTGTTGAGTTACCAAAAACGCGATCGCCGTTTTGGTCAAGTCAAAGCTTTACTCTCAGCCTAACACAGCCTTTACTAGCTATCTCTGCTCCTCTGCAACTTCTAAGAAAAATAAAATAGTCAGTAATTTCACGTAAATTTTCAGTTATACTAATTTAAACGGTTAAATCCGTCAAAAATCGGCTCAGTTCCATGACTTGCCAAATGCGATCGCGGGTGTTTAGTGCCAAGTGTCCTGAAAATTTACTTAAAGTTCACATAAAAAGAGCACTTAAGTAAGTTTCAATAAACTTAATCTGTTAATTATATTTTTCCAAATGAGACAGATTGCTCAAAAGATTTTACTTACTAGCAGTACAGTTGTTTGCTGTATATTAACAAATAATATCGCTCAGGCACAAATTTCCTCAGATGGAACGCTGCCGACACCAAGCAATGTCAATCAAATTAATAATGTTTTTGAAATTACCGGAGGCACACAAGCTGGTAATAACCTATTTCACAGCTTAAGAGAATTTTCTATTTTTAATGGTAGTGAAGCTTTTTTTAAGCAAAGTCCTAATACAAGTAATATCGTCAATATTATTACTCGAGTTACAGGTGGATCAATTTCTAATATTGATGGATTAATCAGAGAAAACTATGGCGCAAATTTGATTTTAATTAATCCGAGTGGGATTAATTTTGGTGCTAATGCTCAACTAAACATAGGTGGCTCTTTTTTAGGAACTACGGCTAGTAGCCTCATATTTGCCGATGGTACAGAATTTAGTGCTACCAATACTCAAAATTCTCCTTTACTGACAATCAGCGTTCCCGTTGGCTTGCAATTTGGGCAGAATCCCGCAGCAATTCGCGTACAAGGTACAGGTCATAATTTCACGGTGAGCAATCCCATCTTCTCACCTGTAACCAGAAGCAATAGTTTAACAGGTTTGCGGGTACAACCAGGGCAGACTCTAGCTTTGATTGGTGGCAATCTCAGCTTAGATGGGGGTACTCTCACTGCAGAAAGTGGACGAATAGAATTAGGTAGCGTGGCTGGAGGTCTGGTTAACCTGAATCCAATTGTTGGCGGTTGGACTTTCAATTATCAGAGAGTACCTAGTTTCAGCGATATTGAGCTATCTCAAAAAGCCTTAGCAGATGCTAGTGGTAGTAATGGTTTTATCCAAGTGCAAGGGCGCAACCTTGTAGTACGCGATGGTTCACTAGTTTTGATTCAAAATCAAGGGTTTCAACCAAATGGCAACATCCAAGTGAATACTTCCGAGTCTGTCAAAGTCAGTGGTGTCAGTACAGACGGAAATATTCGCAGCAGTCTCACAAACGAAACAGTGGGACTTGGTGGTGGGGGAGATGTTGCTGTTTCCACTAGAAATTTAGTTGTGGAAGGTGGAGCCAGCATCGTTGCGAAAACCTTCACTCCAGCCACAGGCGGTAACATCAATATCAATGCCTTGGATTCGTTACAAGTGAATGGCGCAAGTATTGTTAATCCTAGCGTTACTAGTTCTATTGTTGCTGCAACTTTTGGCCCAGGAAACTCTGGCAATAACACCGTATCAACTAGAAGTGTCAGCGCCACAGGAGGAGGAACGATCGCTTCTGCTTCTTTTGGTAGCGGTAAAGGCGGAAATTTGAATGTTAATGCCGCTGATGTTGTAGAAATTATGGGTGTGGAACCCAACTTTTTTGCACCCAGCGCTTTATTGGTGACTGCATTTAATGCCGGAGATAGCGGTAACTTGACACTTAATACATCCAAATTAACAGTTCAAGATGGGGGGAGAGTTGGTACTTTAACCTCTGCCAGTGGTGCAGCTGGTGATGTTACCATTAACGCCCCTGAGTTCGTGGAAGTAAAAGGTACAGTATTAGGATCAGTCAATCCCAGTCTGATTGGCTCCGCTGCCAATTTAGTCGATCCCAGCTTGCAACAGCTGTTGGGCTTACCTCCCATACCCAGTGGAGCTTCTGGAAATGTGACAATTAATACAGGTCAGTTGCGGATTACAGATGGTGCTACAGTCACAGCCAGAAATGATGGCTCAGGAAATTCCGGATTTGTGAAGGTGAACGCTGGCTCTATTTTGTTAGATAGCGGAGGTAGTATTACATCCGAATTGGGAGGAAGCATCAGACAAGGGCAGTTTTTCTTCTTTTCACCTGTAACTTTGCTTGGTGGTAAAGGAGGAGACATTGCCATTTCCACCCAAAATTTAGTTGTCCGGGGAGGAGCCAGCATTTCCACTGCTACCTTTACAGATAGGGCAGGTGGCAATGTCGATGTCAATGCCTCCGATTCTGTACAAGTGAGTGGATTTGTACCATTTAATCCCAGTGCCATCAGTTTTATCAGTGCTTCCACCTTCGGTTTAGGTAAATCGGGAAATGTCAACCTGTCCACAGGAAAGCTGACCATTGCTGATGGGGGAACTGTGGGTGCTGCAACCTTTGGTACTGGTTCTGGCGGAGATATTAGCATCAATGCAACTAATTATGTAGAAGTCATCGGCGTAGAACCCAGCTTTTTGAAGCCTAGTATTGTGGGAGTTTCAACTTTCAATGGTGGCAATGCTGGTAACTTGACTATCAATACACCCAAGCTATTTGTGCGGGATGGTGGCAGGGTTGATGCTTCTACTGTTGCTACTGGTTCAGCCGGAAGCATTACAATTAACGCTCCGCAATCTGTAGAAGTAACTGGCACAATTGTGGGAACTTCTATTCCCTCTCAAATCAGTTCTGGAGCCAATATAGAAAGTGAAATCACTAGGCAGTTGTTTAGACTACCGCCTGCACCAAGTGGTGCTTCTGGTGGTGTGACGATTAATACTAGTCGATTAGTGGTCAAGGATGGAGCGCAAGTAACCGCCCGCAACGAAGGCTCAGGTAATGCCGGAGACCTGAAGATTAATGCTGGTTCTACTTTTATCGATACTAGAGGTGGCATTTCAGCTGCAACCATATCCGGCGAAGGTGGCAACATTTTCTTGCGGACAAATTCTCTAGTGATGCGTGGTGGCAGTCAAATATCTACAGAAACAGGCGGGACTGGCAATGGAGGTAACATTACAATTACTGGCAACAGCCCTGCTGATTTTGTGACTTTGCTAGAAGGTAGTAAAATCATTGCCAATGCCTTTCAGGGGAATGGCGGCAATATTAGTATTAATGCTCAAGCTCTGTTTGTGTGCCCAGAATGCCAGATTAGTGCCAGTTCTCAGTTCGGCATTGATGGACAAGTAAAGATATTGACATTTGATACTAGTAAAAATCCAGAAGTTTTGGACTTATCGCCAGAAATTGCTAAACCCGAAGAAGTAGTAGCGCAAGCCTGTCCAGCACAAAAGACCCAGAGTCGGAGTCAGTTTATTATCTCAGGACGCGGAGGATTACCACCCCGCCCCAGCGAACCCCTCAGCAGTAACACGTTGGCAAGTTTTGAGTCTACTTCTACTCAAGCAGAATCTTCAACAAATGCGATCGCCACAGCCAAAACCCATGTCTCCCCACTACCACCCCCAGCCCAAGGTTGGTATGTTAACCCCAATGGTACAGTCATCCTCACAGCAGATCCTTCTACAACTACCCCCTACGCTTCTGGCTTAAGTTCAGCATCATGTCATACTGCTGTTAATTAATGATCATAAGGATGCAGTCATTGGTAATCTTGAAGTAGCAATTTGACCAGATTTTGGATTTGATATTTTGGATTTCTCAAGCGTTGCATGAAAATTAGAATGCTACTTTTAATCAAATACAGTTCAGTTAAGAAAATTAATTGATAACAAAACCAAAAAACTAGTACAAGTCGGCGTAAATAGCGCAAAGTTGGCGGTGTCGGTTTCCGTCCCGCCAAACTTTGTAAGAGAAACAGACCATCTGTAATTGCTAAAAGGCTTGTGGTATAAGTATTCTTTCTTTTGACTTTTGACTCCTGCGGAGTTCGCCAGTTGCTTTATGCCGACGG
The DNA here is from genome assembly GCF_025677855.1 of Tolypothrix sp. PCC 7601. Classification (NCBI taxonomy): domain Bacteria; kingdom Bacillati; phylum Cyanobacteriota; class Cyanophyceae; order Nostocales; family Tolypothrichaceae; genus Tolypothrix; species Tolypothrix sp. PCC 7601. The sequence goes on along the minus strand of NZ_CP064879.1, from coordinate 7,524,177 downwards.
CACTTCCTTCAAGTCGGCAAAGCCGCCCAACGGAGTGCCTTGGGAACCCGTCCACCGCACTGGCTCACTTTTGACTTTTGCCTTGTTGTACTAGTTACTCAACAAAAAAACAGAACAATAATTTTGGAGGGGGTTTGGGGGACGCAACCGTCACCCAATCGGGGGTTTGGGGGATTCTCCCCCAATTCTTCTAGCTTCTTTAATAAGTGACAAATCAATCGCTAATGAGCTTAACTGCACTGTATTGACTTTTAATCAACACTCAGCACTCATCTTTCAACTAATACCAATTTGAAAAAAGAATGCGACAGATTGTAGGGGCATGGCATTGCCCATTGGTGTCAACTTAACGTGAAACCCGCTTTGTAGCTAGGTTTTCGCCCTCACCCCCAACCCCTCTCCCGCCGGGAGAGGGGAGCAAGAGATTTAATTCCCCTTCTCCCCAAGGAGAAGGGGTTAGGGGATGAGGGCGCGAGGTATTTGTACAACGCCCGCCCTATATCGCTTTTAGCTTAAGTTGACACGTATGGGCAATGCCTTGCCCTCTAGAATATATTGATGTGTCGCAAACATTATTTGATTTGGTATAACTATTGCTTACAGAGAGCGATCGCCAATAAAGCAGCTGCGCTAAATGCCGCTATTGTTCGCACATGGTTCCAGAATGTCCAGTTAGCAAGATATCTAGCCCAGAGATTTGCGCCCTCAGTGCTATCTGGTTTGGCGATCGCCAGAGCATCATTGAGGGGTACATTAAAAGCAATTGTTACCAGAATTGTACCTACGAGATAGAATAGGCTCCCAAGCAGCAAGTAGACTGCACCAGGTTGATGTAACTTTGATAGTGATGCGATCGCCAGAAACAAGCAAGCCAATGCTGTTCCAAATAGCGCCACCATAAACCACGGATTGATGGCTGTAATATTGATGGATTGCATAGCAACAATGCCTTCTCTAGGCTGAAGCCGAGCCAAAGCACTCATCACAAAAGTGGAAAAGGCAAAGAAGACTCCCGCAACCAAAGAGCAGCCCAAGACTGTGAAAAGTTTTAATGTCAATAGCCAGTAATTAACATTTGTCATACAACCCTCTGCAAATGTATTATTTTTAGCTTCAGGAAAGAATTGATTCCCTACTATCTGATTCTTGTGCAACTATCAAAATCTTGTGATTATTTTTTCCTACTGATACCAATAAAAATAATATTGGCGATAGATAAATTGTTGTAGATGTACAATATTGTAGCGAGAGATACTGATTGCTTAGATCCTCACTTGTCAATACTGCTCGGTTAAGGATTTTAAACTCTTAATTTGGTTTGGGGAAAAGGTGAAAGGGTAAGGATTAAAGGTTTTTTCTTGCCCCTTTTCCCCTTAACCGACAAGTATTGCCTCACTTGTGAGGATGAGTACTAACAAGACTTAATGCAGTTAGAGAAAATACTAACTTTATTCCTAATTGCAGATTGCTGTTAAATTAAATGTATAACTAAAGATAGTAGTTGAGTAACATTACTTCAGCAATACAATAATAGGTTTCACAGGCAATGTATTCAGAGATATGACTAAATGAATTTAGCCAATAATTTTGATTGATATTATCTCACATTTTTGGGTAAATAATTATCCGAAAAATTTCAATTATGACCATATTGATTTAGGTGCCAGATGAAAAAACTGATTAGAGGATTGCGCGAATTTCAAAGTAGTTATTTCCCCGCCAATGAAGAACTATTTGAACAACTTTCTCAAGGTCAAAAGCCCAGAGTTCTCTTTATTACTTGTTCCGATTCGCGTATCGACCCCAACCTAATTACACAAGCTGGGTTAGGCGAATTATTTGTCATCCGCAATGCAGGCAACATTATTCCACCCTATGGTGCGACTAATGGTGGTGAAGGGGCAACAATTGAATATGCTATTCAAGCATTAGATATTCAACAAATTATTGTCTGTGGACACTCACATTGTGGTGCCATGAAAGGGTTAATGAAATTAGACAGCTTGCGGGTAGAAATGCCGCTTGTACATGACTGGCTCAAGTATACAGAGGCAACCAGACGGCTGGTAAAAGATAACTATAGCCACTATAAAGGCGAAGAATTATTAGAAATAATTATTGCGGAGAATGTACTGACTCAAATCGAAAATCTCCGGACTTATCCAGTGATTCGCTCTAAACTACACCAAAAACAACTTAGTATTTACTCATCGTTCGCGTAATCGATTCTGAAAATAAAGAATTCATCAAAATGGTTAAAAGGCTTACAAAAAAAGGATTAATCGCATCAAACTTTTATCCATATACCCTTTAGAGGCGTGGTTAGTTCACAGTGCGATGACGGTGCGATCGCACCGATACATTCAGATTCCTACTGAAATCTTTGAGGGAAATCGGGTAAGTGTAAGCTTTCTATTCTGATTACCAAAACCAAAGCTATATATAGTAGGAATTTCATGGTTTTTTGGGAATTAATTATTTCCGATTTGGATTACGCGAATGGTGAGTATTTACGCTTGGATATATCAAATTGAGACAGGAGATGTTTTAGTATACAATCCACAACAGCACGCCTATGTATTACTTCCAAATCATCTGCCCCCATCAGAAATAGATGAAACTTTAATTAGCCCCCCGTTAATTAGCAATGGGGACATAGATTTCCCAAAAAATGAACAACGAGCAGTTCGATTACCCAAGCAACTTCCTAGTTCTGAATATGAATGGTTTCCCATGACAGAACTTTCTCCAGAACAATGGGAGCGCATTTATCGAGGCTCAAAAACAAATTAATATCAATTCAAAATTTGTCTTCTCCCAAAGGGAGAGGCTACGCCAAGGAAAGTTTGCCAGGGCGCGGTCAATTCCCATACCCTGCAGCAACGGGTTCAGCGAAGTGGTTAGGCAATTTATTCAGCGTGAGTTGCTGTCATATTAGCGAAAATCAATTAATGTCTGGCGATAGGTATCTGGTAAACCAGTATCAAAACATTTACCTTTGATCACATAACCTGTCATTCCTTCTGCCTGACATAATTGATCCAAACAAGTTGTTAACTGAAATTCGCCACGATAGCGCAAATTTTCCTGAATACTTTGTGCCAAGTAATCAAAAATGTTTGGTGTCAATATATATAAGCCAAATACACATAAAAATTCATCTTCTGCCATACCTTCTACTCGTAGATGTTGGCGTGCATAATCAATACTGGGTTTTTCTGCTAGTTGAGTGATTTGCAACAGCGAATTGAACTCTTACCACACTCCTGTGACGCATCCTGCTTTATTAATGATTGCAGAGGGCATTGTAGTTAAGCTGACTACACTTTGATTCACTTGGGCATAAAGTTCAACCATTTGACGCGCACAAGATTTATCAATGTCAGATTTATAAACATGATCGCCTAACATTAATAAAAATGGCTCATTTTTTACCCAATCTTTTGCACAGAATACTGCATGACCATATCCTTCTTGTTGTGTTTGGGTTAATAGCACAACTTTCTTACCCAATTCTTGCAGATATTGGCTATATTCTTGATTGGCTGGTGAAAGTTTTTGCCAAAGTTCCTCTGGAGGTGGATTTTTAAATAAATCTGTAAAAACTCCTAAATCATCAGGTTGGACAACAATTCCTACTTCTGTAATACCCGCACTAATTGCTTCTTCTACAATTGCTAAAATTACAGGTTTAGCTCTACCATCTTGGTCAATAATAGGGAAAAGTTCTTTTTTGACAACTTGAGTTGCAGGAAATAATCTAGTACCAAAACCAGCAGCAGGAATTACCGCTTTTCTGACTTGATTGATTGGCATTCAGAACAATACCCCACTTATTTCAGATAATTCTCCCCTACTCTCTGGACATTTTCCAGAAAATATAAATTATCCCACTTTCAGGGGAACATATTCTTTCTCCTCTGCTGACATAGCGTTCGCGTAGCGTCCCGCAGGGATGGAATATTTTTTCAGTTGCAAGTTTCTTCCTTTAGCACTATGCTGTCCGTTCGCTGCTGCCTTCATGATAAATCTTGAACTGGACACAAGATGAGGGAGAAGAATGCAATTAAGGGATTTCCAAGAAATAAATTATTCCATCTTGTGGGGCGGGCATCTTGCCCGCCACATAAGCTGGGCGGACAAGATGTCCACCCCACAATAAATACTGGGATATTTTTTTATTTGGAAGTCCCTAAGGAAAAGTAAGCAATGAAGGCAATAGACTAGAAAAGTCATAGAATGGTCAACGCTGCTCCCCTGCTCCTATGTTTCCTCTACGTCCTTCCCTGACAAAAATTTCTTTGCGGTGGGTATTATTAATTCCTTTTGTTTTGCAAACAATTGGAGCAGTTGGGCTGGTGGGTTATTTTTCCGATCGCAGCGGTGAGCAAGCTGTGGAAAATTTAGCGAATCGGCTGATGCATGAAGTGAGCCACCGCATTAGCGATCGCCTCGATAGTTATTTGCAAACTCAGCAGCAAGCAATGGCGATCAACGCTCAAGCTGTAGAGCAAGGAAGTCTAAATATTCAAGATTTTGGGCAATTACGTAACTACTTGTGGCAGCAAATTACCCTATTTCCATTGCTGGGTAGTAATTTCTTTGTCAATGCACAGGGTGAACAAATTGGTTACGGGCGGCTTCAAAGTCAAGAGATAGTAGAACAAGCAAAACAGCTGACAAAAGAAAATTTGTCGATTGGTACTGTCTTCTTGAGCGAACTGCAAAAGTCTCATTTAGGCAAACGGAAACATTATTTAGTTGACTCCAAAGGACAGCCCAAAAAACTTGTTTACACCCTAGAAGTTGATAACCGCCAGCTACCTTGGTATGTTCATGCCAAAATTGCTAAAAAACAAACTTGGTCGCCAATTTTTCTGCATAAAGTCACTCCTTCTTTAGGAATTATGGCCTTGGCTCCAATTTACGATCGCGGCGGTAACTTCCAAGGAGTGTTTTTTTCTGATGTGTTGTTGTCAGAAATTAGTACTTTTTTAGATAATTTGCAGTTCTCACCTTCAGGTAAAGCATTTATTTTGGAGCGTTCTGGAGATTTGGTAGCGACTTCTACTTTAGAAATACCTGATTTATCCCAGGGAAAAGGTCAACTGCAAAGATTGCCAGCTGTGCAGAGTCAGGATGTGCAAACGCGATCGCTTGCTCAACAAATCTTGAAAAAGTCTGGTAGCTTCCGTCACATAAAAAAAGATACTCAAATGAGTTTAGAGGTTGATGGACAACGGTATTTTGTCCAAATCTTTCCTTACAGCGATCGCTATGGCTTAGATTGGCTGGTGGTAACATCGTTACCAGCATCCGACTTTATGAGAGAAATTGAGGCCAATAAAACTCAGACGGTGATCTTCTGTTGGCTAACGCTATTTGCTACTATCTGTATTGGTATATTTACGGCAAGCAGGATTACCAAGCCGATTGTCCGGTTGAGCGAGGCTAGTCAGGCTTTAGCACAAGGAGAATGGCAGCAACCCCTATCAGAAAAAATTGCGATCGCAGAACTCCAGCTACTAACTAAATCTTTTAATCAGACAGCTAAAGATTTAAAAGCAGCCTTTGAACGCGCTAAACTTGCTCTGAATGAATCTGAGGACAAATTTGCCAAAATTTTCCGCAATAGCCCCGATTTTATTCATATTATTAGCTTTGAGACTGGCTGCTATGTCGAGGTGAATGATCGCTTTTTAGAAATTACTGGCTATTCTCGTGCAGAGGTGATTGGTCATACTCCTTTAGAACTGGGAATAGCAGTACAACCGGAAAAATTATCACAAATGTGTCAGTTATTACGAACTGAGCAGCGTGTATACAATTTTGAGTTGGAATTGCGAACCAAATCAGGGGAAATTAAAATTGGCTTAATTTCTTCAGAATGGATTGAATTAGCAGGCAAACCTTACATTCTCTCTATATTTAAAGATTACACAGAACGCAAACAGGTAGAACTAGAACTAATACAAGTCCGAGAATTGCGAGAAGCAATTTTTAATGAATCTGCCGATGCCATTTTTTTGGTAGAACTACCCCCAAACAGACGGATTCTGGATTGCAATCAGCGCGCTGTTGAGTTGTTTGAGGTAGAAAGTAAAGCTGAATTAATTGGCATTCAAGGCAATATCCTACAGAAACAAAAATTCATGGAGGAAGAACTGGCTGAGATTGCTATCAAAATCGAACAGCAGGGATTTTGGAGTCGAGAAGTGGAATACCTAACCAAAAAGGGAGATTCCTTTTGGGGCAATTTAGCTATCAAAATGATTCAGGTAGCAGGACAATCTATGTATCTTGTCCGCGTGACAGATATTACTGATATTAAGCGGATAATTACTGCTCTACAGCAAAGCGAAGAAAGATTTCAGCTTTTAGCAGCCACTTCACCGGGAGTAATTTATACCGTTGTTGAATACCCCAGTGGCCCAGTTCGTTATGAATACCTCAGTCCAGCATTTGAGGAAATACATGAAGTTTCAGTGACAACAGCCCTTGAAGATGCTGCCATTACCATTAACCAGATGCATCCTGATGATCGTTTGGGTTATCAACAGGCAGTTGCATCCAGTATTGAAAATATGCAACCGTTTAAGTATGAATGGCGCATTATTACACCTTCGGGCAAGATTAAATGGATTCAGGCCAATTCTCGCTCCGAAAACAGGGAAAACGGAGAGATTGCTTGGCATGGGATAGTCCAAGAGATTAGCGATCGCAAACAAGTAGAGGCGGCACTACGAGAGAGTGAAGAAAAATTCCGTCGTGCCTTTGATGATGCAGCAATTGGTATGGCCTTAATTTCCCCTGATGGGCAGTTTTTACAAGTCAATCGTTCCTTGTGTGAAATGGTAGGCTATAGCGAAGCCGAACTGTTAAGGCTGAATTCCCTAGAGATTACCCATCCCGATGACATTGAGACCAATTTAGCAGCTGCAACGCAAGTATTAAAAGAGAAACAACGCATCTATCAACTCAAACAACGCTATATTCATCAAAGCAGGTCTATTATTTGGATTCTCATCAGTGTCTCTTTAGTAAGAGACCAGAATCGCCAGCCTCTGTACTTTGTTGCTCAAATTCAGGATATTAGCGAACAACAAGCTGCACTGCGCGAACGCCAACAAATCGACAAAATGAAAGACGAGTTTATCTCCGTCGTCAGTCATGAACTTCGCACACCTTTAACAGCTATTCATGGCGCTTTGGGAATGCTAGGAACAGGAATTTTTGCAAAACGCCCAGAACGTGCCAAAGAAATGCTAACCATTGCCTTGAATAACTGCGATCGCTTAGTACGTCTAGTCAACGACATTCTTGACTTAGAACGTTTGGACTCTGGCAAAACTCAGTTGATGATGGAGACTTGCCAAATTAATACCTTAATGCAGCAAGCTGTAGACACCGTGCAAGTGATTGCTACCCAAGCCGCCATTAACCTAGAATTCACCCCCTTATTTGTCACCATTACGGCTGCACCCGATGCGATCGTGCAAACTCTCATCAACCTCCTCAGCAATGCCATTAAATTTTCTCCCGCCAACAGTACAGTTTGGCTCAATGCAGAGTTAGTAACTGAGGAATTAAACTTAAAACAGACAAAATTTCCTATGACTAGCCCTTATGTTCTCTTTTCTATTAAAGACCAAGGACGAGGTATTCCCACGGATAAATTAGAGACTATCTTTGGCAGATTTCAACAAGTTGATGTCTCCGATTCTCGTCAAAAAGGTGGAACAGGATTAGGTTTAGCAATCTGTAGAAGCATCGTCCAACAACATAGCGGACAGATTTGGGTAGAAAGCATTGTTGGGCAAGGTAGCACTTTTTATTTTACGTTGCCACTAAATCAGAGAAAATTAAGTAAACAAAATTAATTACATATAATTGCATCAGTTAAGAGTTGCCTGAATTTCAGTAATGAGTTTTATTTTGCCTCACAAGTTATGACGAAACGCGTTTTAATTGTTGATGACGAACCTGATATTCGTCGTATTATCCAAGTATCCTTAGAAGAAATGGCAGGATGGAAAGTCAGCACAGCTCAGTCGGGTAGTGACGCATTACTGACAGTAAAAACCGGACATTGGGATGCCATTCTTCTAGATATTTCTATGCCCGATATGAGTGGATTTGATGTCTGTCAGAAGCTGCAATCCGATCCCGCTACACAACTGATTCCCATAGTGTTGTTAACAGCAAAAGTACAACCGAGCGATCGCCGTCGTTTTGCCCAGATGGGTGTCGCTGGCGTGATTGCTAAACCTTTCAACCCCGTTACTATATCTAACGAGGTAGCCCAAACTTTAGGATGGGAATTGTTCTAAGGCAATACGCTTGGGTTAAGAAAATTAATTGATAAGTAACCACGCAAAATTAATTACAGTCATTGCGAGCGCAGCAAAGCAATCTCAACCCTTGCGATTGCTTCATTACGCTCCGCTCCATTCGCAATGACATTGTGTAATTAATTTTGTTTAACTACTTAACAAAACCAAAAAACTAGTTACTCAACAAAAAAACCGAACAATAATTTTGGAGGGGGTTTGGGGGACGCAACCGTCACCCAATCGGGGGTTTGGGGGAGAATCCCCCAATTGATCTGGCTTGTTTAATAAGTGACAAATCAATCACTAATGAGCTTAACCCAAGCCTATTGTTTTCTCAGGTACTTTTACTACTGCAATCAACAGGCGATCGCACTTTTGATTATTGAGCCAATTTACACAATCCAGTAGAAATTTACCCACATAAAATTATCGACTCATACCGGAATCATTAAGTAAGTTCGTGGAAATAAACCAAACCATGTTACGAAACGTAAATAAGCTTGAAACTCTTACCAATGAATAATTCCAGCCTCAGCCAGTTATTTTTAATTTTGCCAACCTAGTTATTTAATTTTTACAAAAACTTACAATAAAATCACAAAAATTCAGAGATATCTCCCTGATTATCTGCATAAATAGCAGCTTTAATGGAATTGTCAATTTCAATAGACAATCCAATGTTACAAACAAACCGTAAATTGAACCAATTATTTTTAGCTGCTGTATTTTTAGTATTAGTAGAAACACTGAGCAATCCAAAAGTTGAAGCAAAACCGATAAACAATCTTCAGCAATTACCCACATCAAGCGTTATTGCAGCCACACCAGCATGGCAAGAATTTTCTTCATCTGAAGGAAAATTTTCTGTGCTTTTTCCTAATGGCAAAGTAGAAGAGATATCTCAGCCTGAAAATTCTAATTCCTCAGGTATTAAATCTTTAAAAATGCACGGTGTTACTGGAGATAAAAATGCTTTTATTGTGGGATATGCAGACTTTAGCATTGATGTCAGCCAGGTAGCTCCGGGAGAATTAATCGATGCTTTTCTAGAAGGAATGTTACAAAATGAAAGCAAGTTATTGAGTCAAAAAAATATTCAGTTTGAAGAATATCCCGGTAAAGAAATTAAAGTCAAAGATGAAAAAAATGGCACGATTTATAACAGTCGCTTTTTTCTGGTTGGACAGAAAATATATTTTATGATGGTTGGTAGTATAGAAACTCCTGAAGTTAGCGATACGCAAAAATTCTTCAACTCTTTCCAGTTGATTAAGTAATGCCAATTTAAAAACAGAATGTAACAGATCAGAAGGGCACAGCAATGCTGTGCCCTTTGAATTATTGGCAAAACTGTCCAAACAGTATGGTAAACTGAAGTTTATGTTTGGAAGTTTTTTACCTACAGCCGTTGGGCAACTACAAGAACCTGCTGCGATCGCACTTGCTCAAAGTATTCAATCTCAGGCGATCGCCACTCCTCTGGCTACTCAACCAATCAATACTACCTATGTACATCAAGGTAGTGGTGGTGTACCAATTTTATTAATTCATGGCTTTGATAGTTCAGTTTTAGAATTCCGGCGACTACTCCCATTATTAGCCGCAGAAAATGAAACTTGGGCTGTGGATTTATTGGGTTTTGGTTTTACAGAAAGACTATCTGGAATTAACTATAGTCCCACTGCAATTAAAACTCATCTTTATTATTTTTGGAAAACCCTCATTAACCAACCTGTAATTTTGCTTGGTGCATCAATGGGGGGTGCAGCAGCAATTGACTTTACACTCACCTATCCTGAAGCGGTAAACAAACTAGTGTTAATGGATAGTGCAGGTTTGCAGGGTGGTTCACCATTAAGCAAATTCATGTTTCCCCCTTTGGATTACTTCGCCACAGAATTTTTGCGTAATCCCAAAGTGCGCGATCGCATTTCTCGCGCAGCTTATAAAGCTCAACAATTGGTAACCAATGATGGTGTAGATTGTGCCGCATTACACCTACAAATGCCAAACTGGAGTCAAGCTTTAATTGCTTTTACTAAAAGTGGTGGTTATCGCGCTTTTAGATTTAAAAAATTAGCCGAAATTCAGCAGTCTACACTAATTTTATGGGGTGACTCCGATAAAATTTTGGGTACTAAAGATGCTCAAAGATTTAAACGCGCAATTCCCCACAGTCAACTTTTATGGATACAAGATTGTGGGCATCTTCCTCACCTAGAACAACCACAAATCACCGCTAAAAACATTTTAGAATTTGGCCGCAATACCCCTGAATTTTAAAAACGTAGGATGCGTTAGCGTCAGCGTAACGCATCCCTATTTTGCCAGAGGTACTGCGTTACAGCTACGCCTCACACACCCTTTTATATAGAATTCACGGGAAGCATTATCAATCAAGCAACCACATCTGCGAAGAACTATCTTCTGGTTCATCTGGTTGTGCGATCGCTAATCTTTCTGATGATCTATGTGATTTTCTATAATAGTCTTGACCATGAGTCTGTTTTACTGGTTTATAAGTTTCTTGTTGTTGCTTTAAAGCATTACTTTGGGCTACAAGCTGCGAATTAGCTTCTACAAATTTTTCTTGTTCAGCTTTCAAAGAATTAATTTCTTCTATCAGCTTTGAGTTAGATTCTGCTAGATGTAAAGCAGCTTGTTTAGCTTCCTCAAGTTCTTTTGTGAGCTTTGTAGCTAATGCTTTTTGTTCAGATACAGCTGATTCTAAATCTGTAACTTGTTTTTGGAGGTTGGTTTCTGTGGCGTGAGATTTTTCCAGACTTTCTTTTAGCTCTTTAATAGTATTTTCTAAATCAGCCTTGGTGGGTGTGGAACGCCTAGCTGTAGTTGATGAATCAGGTGTCTGCGTTGATGTTTCTGCTGATTCGCTAACAGCTTCAGCAGTTACCTCAATCGCTGTTTCACCTTCAGACGGCGTAAATTTTTGTGCTTCTTCTTGTAATAAATCAGATAGACGTTTTTTAACCATTATTCCTCCAATCAAGCTGTAATTCATTAGCTACACGACGATAGTCTAACTGCGCTTCCAGTGCGTGTTTACCTCGCCATTGAGTAATCGCCACACCCTCAAGTGCTGCTCTCTCGTGCGCTTTATAGGCGCGGATAAAGGTTTTACAAGCGGGGATTCCTAATCGCGTGAGGGTGTTTTGCGCCTCAACTGCTTCCCCAACACTCCGCGGATCGACTTTGGTAAGCAGCACCCGATGGGGAACTCCCAAAGGAATGACAGCTTTTCTGACTGTCTCAATTAAGACGGTTAGATCCATTGGTGCTGGGGGTGTGGGTAAAACGAGATAATCTGCGATCGCTACTACCGTCGCCAATGCTTCAGAGTGCAGCGCCGGAGGCGTATCCACTATTACTAAATCGTAACCTGTTAGCTTTCTTAAATCACCTAAAAGTTGCGGATTTGTTTCTTGAGATAGATCAAACCCCATACCATTCTGATTGCGCCCAAACCACCAACTGGCAGAACCTTGAATATCTGCGTCAATCAGAATTACATTGTATTTTTGGGCAAAGTTTGCAGCCAGATTGACTGCGGTAGTCGTTTTACCGACACCTCCTTTACCGTTGAGTATAGCAATGATGTTTGGCACTTTTTAACTTCCGACGCTGCCATATAAGAATATACTGCTTTGTGCCTCCACTACTTATTTTGCTAACACTTGCTTACAATTCCCAGCAGCCAGCAATCTCTTTCGTCTTTTGCCAACACAAAAGGCAAATGACCAATGACTAAAGACGGTCTAAATGTAAAAATTTACAATCTCGACGCGTATCAGTTTAACTTTATTCTAATAGAATTTGGCAATTAATTAGTAGCAAATACTCATATCTTGCGAGGGATTTTTCCGCCCTCAATATTAGAAAAACTTGTAACAATAAAAGCCGAAACTTATCTCATCCTCGGAATTTTATATGACACTCACTTACAGCTTACCTGATGGGCCAAAACTACCGCGTTGGCAAAGGCTTTTCAAGTTTGTGACTCAACCAGTGCAATATTTAGAAGGTTTTGCCAAAATCTACGGTGATTCATTCACTGTTTGGAGTAAGGGTGCTAACCATCTAGTATATTTTAGCCATCCCCAAGCGATAGAGGAGATTTTTACTGCCGATCCGAGTTATTTTCAGACTGGTGGGGGGGACGGAATTTTAAGATTGTTGTTAGGTGATAATTCTGTAATTTTACTTGATGGCGATCGCCACCAACGCCAACGGCAGCTATTAACCCCGCCCTTTCATGGTGAAAGAATGCGGGCTTACGGCCAAGATATTCGTGAAATTGCTGAACAGATAAGTAACGAATGGCAGATTGGTAAGCCTTTCAATATCCGTAACTCCATGCAAGAAATTACCTTGCGCGTCATTTTACGAGTAGTGTTTGGTTTGGATGAAGGTGAGCGGTTTCAAGAACTGCGGCAATTGCTCAGTTCTTTGCTAGATTTTATCGGTTCTCCTGTGCTGTTTGCTTCCTTCTTGTTTAAATTTATGCGACAAGATTTAGGTGCATGGAGTCCTTGGGGTAGGATAATCCGCCAACTGCAAAAAATTGACCAATTAATTTATGCTTTGATTCAAGAACGCCGGGCTGAATCTAACCACAATCGTCAAGATATCCTCAGTTTGATGATGGCGGCTCGTTATGAAGACGGACAACCAATGTCAGATTTAGAATTACGTGATGAATTAATGACATTATTGGTTGCAGGGCATGAAACTACTGCTTCTGCATTAACATGGGCTTTTTATTGGATTGACCAATTACCAGAAGTGCAAGAAAAGTTACTACAAGAACTAGATACCCTTGGTGTCAATCCTGATGCGAGTAGCATTGCTAAGTTGCCTTATTTAACAGCAGTCTGTCAAGAAACATTGCGGATTTATCCAATTGTGATCAATGGTTTTCTGAGGGTGGCAAAATATCCAATTGAAATTATGGGTTACAAATTACCTGTAGGAACCTTCATTGTTCCCAGCATTTATTTAGCGCATCATCGCGAAGCAGTTTACCCAAATTCTGATCAATTTCGCCCAGAACGCTTTTTAGAAAGGCAATTTTCCCCATACGAATACTTACCTTTTGGTGGTGGTAATCGTCGCTGTATCGGGTTAGCATTTGCTCAATACGAAATGAAAATTGTTTTAGCAACAATTCTGTCACATTTTCAAGTTTCATTAGTAAATAAACGTCCTGTGTCTCCTGTACGCCGTGGCTTAACTCTTTCCACACCCCCAGGATTGCGAATGATTGCAAGACTTCAAGTAAAGCGTGGAAATAGTTTAATTACTAATTCGTAATTCGTAATTCGTAATTCGTAATTAAGACGTAGGATGCGTTCGCCAAGGCGAACGCATCATTCAATTAGAAAATTACAGAAAATCTTTCTTCTATAGGAATCCGATTTAATTTCCGAAAAAATCTCAGTATATGTAGTGGCGTGGCATGGCTAAAATGTGGCAATATAATTTTCTTGTGGGGTGGACATCTTGTCCGCCCAGGAGGGGTGAGACACCCATCCTACAAAAGTTTTTTCATGCACTATTTTAGTCTAGACAGTCCAGTAGCGTTACACTTCGTGATAACGCACCGTATTCGAGACTTTGGTGCGTTGCGCTGCGCGACAACACACCCTACATATAATTCAAAATTAAATATGAGTCTTATATAGACCTCAATACTTGTCGGTTAAGGGCAAAAGGCGAAGGGGAAAAGGGACAAGAAAAAACCTTTAACCCTTACCCTTTCACCTTTTCCCCAAACCAAATTAAGAGTTGACAATCCTTAACCGAGCAGTATTGATATAGACCCTAGTTTTTAGCTAATATTTTGCTCGCTTGCAAGGCGTTGATAATGTTCTTTATCGCGATATTTAATAGTTCTCATCGGTTGATTACCAACAATTGCTAAAGGCTCAACATTGCCAGTGACAACTGTACCAGCTGCGATAATTGCTCCATCTCCAATTGTCACGCCAGGAACAATGAGAACATTACCACCAATCCAAACATTACGACCAATAACTACTGGTTTATGAATATAAACATTATATTCATAGGGCAGTTCATTACTTTGATAATCATGATTTGCAGACAGGATAACAACGTTAAATCCGATTGTACTATTATCGCCAATTGTGATGCCACCACGACCATCTAATAAAACATCCGGGCCAATATAAACTTTATTCCCTAGAGAAACATTTTGTGGATGCTCAATTTTGATATCTCGCTTAAATCGCACATCTGCACCACAAAATTTTAATTGCGGCTTCAGTTGTTGATGCTTGTAACGCCTAATTTTATTTTCTAAGTATTCTCCCCACTTGACTAAACGGGGTACTAAATTTTGCTCTAATATTCGTTCTAATTTATTCGTTACTTTATTTTTTAACTGTTGCATAAACATTCGCAAGATTTAGGAAACCAGGCGGGTATTAAATTACCAGCCATATTTGTTAGGTTTCCCAAGAAAAGCCATTTTATCGCAAGTGAATTGAGTCTTACTACAAAGAGGTTAGGCACTAAGACTTGACAGGCAGCCAAGTGATGTAGCAAAATCCAATTCAAGTCCCTTTCGTCCCACGTTGTAAAGTGGATAGGAGGCTATGCATGATTGGCAATATTTCTTTAACTGCGATGGCTGCGCCAACTTCTCTGACGAACGCACTCTTCTAAATCAAGGTAATTACCGCATTTTTGAGCCAGAGTGGAAAGCTGAAATTCTGTACTGGTTTAGGCGAGAGGATGTATCTAAGGCGCAAAAAGAAGAATTTATCCAGGCTTTAATAAATTTTGATGATAATTGCGGCGATTTTTATCGTTACCGCGCCTACTTCTTGGCTGCTGAAGCTTTAGCTTACTTCCCGGAATGCAGTTTAGGGGATGCGATTGTTGCACAACTGCTGAAATGGAGTTATGGCTATTTTCGTCAGGATAAGCGAGATTGGCAAATAGTTCCAAAACCTCTAGTTAAAGCAGCTAGAAAAACTCTGGAATTAACCGATAAAAACCGTGTAGTTGCTGCCTTTGTGGATTTAGTTCATACTACTGAAAGTCGCACAATTATGCGCCTAGCAGCAGAGAAATTAGCACAATTCGATCCGGGTAATCAAAGTGCATTTGCAGCTTTGGCGCTACTACATTCGGTTCCAAATCAGGAGAAAATAGCTGTTAGCAGTGAAAGTGCGATCGCATCTGTAATTCAAATTATGGAGACAACGCCAAACAAGTATAATTGCTGGGAGGCGATCGCAACTTTAGGAAAAATCGCTGTCGGTAATCAAACTGCGTTCGTCAAAGACGTTGGCGCAGCCATCGCATCTCTCGTCAAATTCTTGCAAATCAACCAAGGCGATAGAATTTGTTTAGATGCAGCTAAAGTACTTTGGCAACTCGATCCCGGTAATGCTGCTGTAATCCAGGCTTTAATTTATCTTCTGGAAAATTCTGCGAGTATATCTCTCATAAATTCCGTAGCTGCATATGTGCTGGAAATCGATCCAGGTAACAAAGTTGCTATTAATGTTTTATGCGAGTTAGTAAAAAATCTAGGACAATCCCCAGCAGATCCAGAGTATGCCAAATATATTGCATGGGCAGCAACTAAGAAGTTGTTAGAAATCGACCCCAGTCATCAACTGGCAATTAACGCCTTAGTTCAACTGATTAAGACTGCTCAAAATCATTCTTATCTTAATATAGCAGTTAAGGATTTGGGAAGTCTGGGCGCTGGAAATCAAGCTGTTATTGCAAGTTTAATTGAATTGATTTTTGCCACTAACAATGATTACATATTATGCGATGCAGCTTGGAGCTTAGGTAGAATTGATCCTGGTAATCAAATAGCGATCACTACACTAATAGAAAAAATTGTCACAACTGAGGATGAGTCTATTTGTTGTATTGCTGCTGTCTATTTAGGAGAGTTAATTCCTGGGAATATACTAGTAATTAACACCTTATCTCGGCTTCTGGAAACTACTCAGAGTGAGTGGGTGCAGATGTATGCTAGCGAAAACCTGATAAAAATTGATCCTGCTAATCCAAAAACGATCGCTACTTTATGCCAGATAGCACAAAACAATCCGTATAAATATGCATCATTTTTAATTATTGCAGTTCATAATTTTGAACAACTTGATTGCAGTGACAAATTGGTGCGAGACAAACTCAACGAAGTTATCACTACTCTTATCCAATTCATTCAAACCTTTACGCAGGATGATGACAATAAGAACTGCTGCAATAATAACGCCACTACTCAGTTATGCTATGAATCTTATTTAATGGATATAGCTGATGTTTTGACAAAAATCCTCCGCAGCGAAC
Organism: Tolypothrix sp. PCC 7601; assembly: GCF_025677855.1. NCBI lineage: Bacteria > Bacillati > Cyanobacteriota > Cyanophyceae > Nostocales > Tolypothrichaceae > Tolypothrix > Tolypothrix sp. PCC 7601. Next base: position 7,507,486 of record NZ_CP064879.1, on the reverse strand, counting down.
ATCTACCGCAAGTCATTACAGCTTTAAAAGGCTACCTCAGCCAACCGTTTGCTAAAAATAGTTCTTATCGCTACGATGCTGTATTTCATATTATCTGGCATTGTGCCAATAATCTAAACTATCCAGATTTCTACACAGCTTGGCACAAATGATGAGATAAAAACTAGCGCAGAGGTAAGCAGAATTATTCTGTTTTCCTCTGCTTTACAAAGCAATCTGTTCTCGCATCCGTTGTTCTAACAATTCCAATAAACTATCGACATCTTTACCAATTTGCTCAAAACAAGCTGGTGGTGGTGGTTCTGGCGCAAATTGAATTAACTTAATTTCACCTTTACCAATACCAATCATCACCACTTCTACTTCTGGTTGATGATTCTCAATAATTCCTATAATTTCTTGCAGTCGATTTTCAACCCGACTATTTAATTTCTCTACCTCATCTTTTGGACAATAAACAAAATGCGGTGCTGGCTGTAAATCAATACCAATAGTACCCTGACTGTTACCATTTTCTAACCACAGTCCCCAAAACAGCGCCGCCAATTCTGGTTGATTTGCTTTGACAAATCTCTCTAATTGACTACGCCATTTACTATCGCCTGATTCCGGTTGGGTACTACCAAAAAACATAAATAATTCGTAATTTGTAATTCGTAATTCGTAATTCTCCCCTCTCTGCTTGCAAAGAGGGGTTGGGGGTGAGGTTGACTTTATCTCAAACCAGATTGTACGCGCCAGAGGCTAGCGTAAACACCGTTTTGTTCTAGCAATTGCTCATGGGTTCCAGACTCTACTAATTTCCCATGTTCCATGACATAAATGCAATTAGCATTACGGATGGTAGAAAGACGATGTGCGATCGCAATTGTGGTTCTATTAACTGTAATCCGTTCGAGCGATCGCTGAATTGCGGCTTCTGTTTCATTATCTACCGCCGAGGTCGCTTCATCTAAAATCAAAATCGGGGGATTTTTTAACACTGCACGCGCGATCGCAATTCTCTGTCTTTGTCCACCAGATAATTTTTGTCCTCTCTCCCCGACGATTGTCTCATAACCTTGGGGCAGGTGCATAATAAAGTCGTGGGCTTCTGCTACCTTCGCCGCTGTGATAATTTCTTCCTCAGTCGCTGCAAAGCTACCGTAAGCAATATTCTCCGCTACTGTGCCATGAAACAAAAATACATCTTGACTGACTAAACCAATGCAGCGGCGTAAATCCCGCAAATTTAAATCTTGTAAGTCAATACCATCTAAGGTAATGTTGCCAGTTTTGATTTCATACAGCCGCAACAAAAGTTTAACTAAAGTACTTTTACCGGAACCCGTAGAACCGACAATCGCAATTGTCTGACCAGCCGGAATTTGCAAAGATAGATTTTTAACTACCGGGAATCTATCTTGATAGGCAAAAGTCACATTTTTAAATTCCACTTCACCACGCACTGTCTTTGCAGGTAAAGCCCTATCACCGGGGTGAATTGCTATGGGTGTATCCAATAAATCCATGACGCGATTAGTAGAAGCCATTGCCCGTTGATATTGGTCAAAAGTATCCCCTAATCTAGTTAAAGGCCACAACAAGCGTTGAATTAAAAATACCAACACGCTGTAAGTCCCCACAGACATCTTGCCTGCCACAGATGCCATACCGCCGTACAATAGTAATGCTGTAAAACCCACCAAAATCAGCATCCGAATTAGAGGTACGAAGGCAGCAGAAAGTTGAATTGCTTTAGCGTTACTTTGCCTGTAAGCGTCACTGTCTTGCTTTAAGCGGGAAGTTTCGTAATCTTCAGCGGTAAAACTTTTAATCGTCATAATCCCGCTTAAGTTATTCACCAAGCGCGCATTCAAGAAACCCACCTTTTCCCGCACATTGGCGTAACGTGGCGCAAGCAACCTTTGAAAAGCAAAGGAACCCCAGAGAATAAACGGCATCGGCGACATCGCCATCCACGCTACACTAGGGGCCAAAACAAAGAAAGCACCACCGATAATGACTACTGTTGTGGCAACTTGGATAATATCATTAGCCCCTACATCCAAAAACCGCTCTAGTTGGTTAATATCATCACTGAGAATGGACATTAAACCGCCAGTGCTGCGTTCTTCAAAATAAGCTAATTCCAAATCTTGCAAATGATTGTATGCATCTAGACGCAGATTATGCTGAATATTTTGCGCTAAATTACGCCAAATCCGAGCGTATGCGTACTCAAAAACCGATTCTAGTATCCAAATGATGGCAGTGAGCAGGGAGAGAATTAAAAATTGTCCAAAGACATCTTTTACCCCTAACTGAGCAATAATAGAATCCTGTTGCTTAACAACGACATCCACCGCTACCCCAATTAAAGCGGGTGGTGCTAAATCAAACAGCTTATTCAGGATGGAACAACCAATCGCCAGCCAAATTTGTTTACGATACTGATGCCCATAATCCAAAAGACGCTGGAGGGGATGCACAGAATGCCTACGCTTTCTTGATACCTGATGAGATTTAAATGCTGTAGCCACAATGAGTCTCAGTTGCGTGCAATTGATATTACCACGACATTTGAACCAGGCGATCGCAGAGCGTGGGAGATGAGGGAGATGAGGGAGATGAGGGAGATGAGGGAGAAATTTTTATTACCAATTACCAATTACCAATTACCAATGCCCCATGCCCAATGCCCCATGCCCATAAAAATATTTACTTGCGGAGATAATTAAGGAGATGAACAATTGAAGAATCAGCAATTTGCGAATTGGCAAACCACTGTTTTAGGTGTCTTTTTGGCAATCCTGGTGAGTATTGCATTTAATTCCTTTATTATTATTAACCCAGGTCAAGCTGGAGTAATTAGTATCTTGGGTAAAGCCAGAGATGGAGCCTTATTAGAAGGTATCCACCTTAAACCACCGTTTATTTCGGTAATAGATGTATATGATTTAACTGTACAAAAATTTGAAGTGCCGGCAGAGAGTTCTACTAAGGATTTGCAAAATCTATCGGCACGGTTTGCCATTAACTTTCGCCTCGATCCCACCCAGGTAGTAGAGGTGAGACGTAAACAAGGCACCTTAGCCAATATTGTCTCCAAAATCATTGCCCCGCAAACCCAAGAAGCCTTTAAAATTGCTGCTGCTCGCAGAACCGTAGAAGAAGCAATCACCAAACGCAGCGAATTAAAGGAAGACTTTGACAATGCATTAGGCGATCGCCTAGATAAATATGGGATAATTGTATTAGATACTAGTGTAGTTGACTTGACTTTTTCGCCCGAATTTGCGCGAGCAGTCGAAGAAAAGCAAATCGCTGAACAACGGGCGCAAAGAGCCGTTTATGTAGCGAGAGAAGCTGAACAGGAAGCACAAGCTGAAGTTAATCGTGCTAAAGGTAAAGCAGAAGCGCAAAGATTGTTGGCAGAAACGCTCAAAGCCCAAGGTGGACAGTTAGTTTTGCAAAAGGAAGCGATTGAAGCATGGAAAGCTGGCGGCGCTCAAATGCCCAACGTCTTAGTGATGGGTAACGACGCAAAAAATAGTGTACCCTTTATTTTCAACTTAGGTAATACTCAAAGTCAGCCCTAATTTGGATAAATCATTTTAGTATAGTAGGAAATTACCACCTCAAATCCAAATAATCACCAAAAACCTCCATCAACCATATTCATGTCAACTCCTAATCACCCCAATCTCACGGCTGAAGACGCAAGAAAAATTCTCAACAAGTTTAACTGTTTAGATATTGCACCAATCCTCAAGCCATCAGAAAAAGCTTCAGTGCGGCGGGCTTTAATTCTCATAACTAGCCTTTCTGATTACCAAATTTTGGGTATTTGTGCGGATACAGCCGAATCAGGAAAGCTGTCCATGAAAACTTATTCCCAGGCTTTTGGTTATGAAGCACCGAGTAATTTACCTGACATTGAAGGGCCAGTTTATATTAAATTAAACGGCAAAAATGGCTTGTGTTATATCGATTCCTACGCTGGTCATCATCGTGGTGTATTAGTCTCTTGTCAGTCATACAATACTGAGGGCATCAACGAAATGTATGGACATTTACCCCTCGATTTATTTGTCTAAATTTCAGCCAGGTAGGTAAAGTAATTGCTTTATCTACCTGGCTGACAAATGACAAATTAGCCAGGATAAATAACTAAGTTTTATGAGCATTATTACACTACAATCTGTTAAAAAAGACTTTGGTATTAAGGAAATATTAAAAGATGCCAGCTTTAGTTTAGATGCTACTGATAAAGTTGGATTAATTGGTACTAACGGTTCGGGTAAATCCACTTTATTAAAAATGATTGCTGGGCTAGAACCAATAGATAGCGGACAAATTTTAGTTAGCTCTGGTTCTAAGGTGATTTACTTACCACAGCAACCAGATTTAGATGAGAAGCGTACAGTTCTGGAGCAGATTTTTGCTGATAGTGGCGAACACATGGCTTTGGTGCGTGAGTATGAAGAACTCTCCGATAAACTAGCGCACTACCCCGAAGATAGTCAGCTGATGTCGCGCCTATCGGTGGTAATGCAAAAAATGGATGCAACTGGTGCTTGGGAATTAGAAACCAACGCCAAAATTATCTTGACAAAGTTAGGTATTTCCGACTTTGATACCCGCATTGGTACATTATCTGGTGGCTATCGCAAGCGGATTGCTTTAGCAACAGCCTTGCTATCCGAACCAGATGTATTGTTGATGGATGAGCCAACCAACCATCTCGATGCGCTATCTGTAGAGTGGTTACAAAGTTATTTAAATCGCTATCGTGGTGCATTATTTTTAATTACTCACGATCGCTACTTTTTGGATCGTGTCACCAATCGCATTATTGAAATCGATAGAGGTGATATTTACACCTACACAGGTAACTATTCATATTACCTGGAAAAGAAAGCTTTAGCGGAAGAATCTGCCATTAGTAGCCAACGTAAACACCAAGGTGTATTGCGGCGCGAATTAGAATGGCTCAAACGCGGCCCCAAAGCCCGCAGCACCAAACAAAAAGCCAGAATTGATCGCATTCAAGCTATGCGAGAAACTGAGTTTAAACAAACTCAGGGTAAAGTTGATATTTCTACAGTTAGTAGAAGGATTGGCAAAAAAGTTATTGCCATTAATAATGTTTCTAAAGCCTATAATGGACGCACCTTAATTAAAGATTTTACCTACGAATTTAGTCCCGAAGACCGGATTGGGATTATTGGTGGTAACGGCGCAGGTAAATCAACATTAATGGATATGATTACCGGACGAGCGCAGCCAGATGCAGGTAATGTAGAGATTGGTTCTACAATTCATATCGGTTATTTTGACCAACATTCGGAAGAATTGCTCACAGCTTTAAACGAAAATCAGCGTGTGATTGACTATATTAAAGAAGAAGGTGAATTTATCTCTATTGCTGATGGGACTAAAATCACAGCTTCTCAAATGCTAGAGCGATTTTTATTTCCTGGTAATCAGCAATATGCGCCAATTCATAAACTATCTGGTGGTGAAAAACGGCGGTTATTTCTGTTGCGCTTACTGATGAGCGCACCCAACGTTTTAATTTTAGATGAACCGACTAATGATTTAGATGTGCAAACCTTAGCGGTACTAGAAGACTATTTAGAAGATTTCACAGGCTGTGTAATTGTAGTTTCGCATGATCGCTACTTCTTAGACAGAACTATCGACACAATTTTTTCCTTTGAAGAAGGCGGAACTCTTAGACAATATCCTGGTAATTATTCAGTTTACCTTGACTATAAAAAAGCCGAGGAAGCCGCACAACAAGAAGCTGCTAGTAAAGAGAAATCCAGCAAGGTGAAGGTAGAAAAACCTGCATCTCAGCCAAAAAATTCCGAATCTAAAAAGCGACGCAGGATGTCAAATTGGCAAAGGAAAGAATTTGAACAGCTGGAAGATAAAATTACTCAGTTAGAAACTGAGAAAGCTGAAGCGGAGAAAGCTTTATTAAATGTGCCGGCGGGAAATTATAGCCAGGTACAAAAATTGTACGAGCAAGTGGAAACGCTCAAGCAAGCGATTGACAAAGCGACTGAAAGGTGGATGGAATTAGCTGAGATGGATGCTTAAATTAATTGGCTTGTGCAACGAATTAATTTAGTGTTTGATTACCACTGTTAAAGAATTATTAGTGTTATTGCTTATCCAATAATTCCATGATTCTTCCTAAAAAACTCTTTATGCTGATTCCAGGCTGCTGTTAACCTTGCATTCGCTACAGGAGGGTACTCAATCAGGCTTAATACAGTATGAGTATCCCGTTGCGATAAAATAATCACTCGTTCATATTTTCGCATCTTTTTTGCTTCTTTCAAGCTTAGTTTAATCATAAACTGATTTAATGTATTACTAAATAATTATAATGCTCATAAAATAGCAGATTCATAGGGTCAATATCAAAGTTATCTCTAATATCTATCTAAAGAATATGTTAAATACTTATACTCACAATCTCCGTGACTCTGCTATCCATTTTTTAGAACAAACTCCAGAGTATAGGCTACAAATTCTCCGAGAATTAGGTATTGCACGGTATGAATTTTTAACTCAACTGCACCTCAATGAAGCAAATATAAACTGTATTATCAGATTTTTAGTCAATCCCAGCCAATTAAAATTTCCTAATTTAATCGGTGCCGATTTATCTAATTTAAATTTAGCAGCAGTTAATTTTATTCGGGGTAATTTATCAGGCGCAAATTTGCAAAATACCATTTTAGTAAATGCAGACCTATTATTCGTAAATTTCACCCAAGCTAATTTAAGAAATGCAGACTTAAGCGGTGCAACCCTCAACCAGACTATCTGGTTAGATACACTAGTAGATGAATGTCAGTTGGGGAATGGGACTGGTTTATCACCGCAACAACGTAAAGATTTACAACTGCGTGGTGCTAGATTTAATGCTTCGGCAGATGATAATTAAACGTAAAAATAAAAATTATCAGATTCTCTCGTTAATATTCACTTGGATTAATTCATGCATAATGAAATTAAATTGCCTAAAAAATTAATGTTGTTGGGTGCAGGAGAGTTGGGCAAGGAGTTTGTAATTGCGGCTCAACGACTCGGTAATTATGTAATTGCTGTGGATCGTTACCCTAATGCACCGGCAATGCAAGTTGCTGATTGCTCAGAAGTGATTTCTATGTTGAGTGGTGATGATTTAGAAGCTATCGTCAGCAAGCATCAACCTGATTTAATTATCCCAGAAATTGAAGCGATCAGAACTGAGAAACTCGTAGAATTTGAGCAACGCGGGATAATAGTTATTCCGACTGCGGCGGCGACTAACTACACAATGAATCGTGACCGAATTAGAGACTTAGCCAATGAACGATTAAATATTAGAACTGCTAGATATGGTTATGCAAATTCTCTAGAAGAGTTGAAAGTAGCTGCTGATTTAATTGGGTTTCCGAATGTGCTAAAACCTGTGATGTCATCATCAGGAAAAGGGCAATCTGTAGTTCAAAATAAAGATGAAGTTGAGCAGGCTTGGAATTATGCGATCGCAAATTCTCGCGGTGATACTCAAAAGGTAATTGTAGAAGAATTTATTAACTTTGAAATAGAGATAACTTTACTGACTATTAAACAGTGGAATGCGCCTACTATTTATTGTGAGCCTATTGGTCATCGCCAAGAAAGAGGAGATTATCAAGAATCTTGGCAACCAGCCGGAATCTCTGAAGATCAAATTTTAAAAGCTCAAGAAATTGCCAAAAAAGTTACCGATGCGTTAGGAGGAGCCGGGATTTTTGGGGTTGAGTTTTTTATTACTAAAAATGAAGTGATTTTTTCAGAACTTTCTCCCCGTCCCCATGACACAGGTATGGTGACTTTAATATCGCAAAATCTCAATGAGTTTGAATTACATTTACGGGCTGTTTTAGGCTTACCAATTCCCAATATAGAACAATTTGGCCCTTCAGCTAGTGCGGTAATTTTAGCGTCCGAAAAATCAGATTCTATTACCTATATAGGTGTGGCGGATGCATTAGCCCAAAAAGATGTAGATATTAAACTATTTGGTAAACCTAGTTCCCATCCTTATCGGCGTATGGGAGTAGCTTTGGCTAAAGGTGTAAATGTGGAAGAAGCCAGAGAAAAAGCTACAAGAGCAGCTAGTAAAGTTAAATTAGTCTGATAATTTTCTCTAAACCGTTACGCATTGAAGTTGCATAGTTACTCATCAGGATTGTCAAAAGTTGTAGAGACGCGATGAATCGCGTCTCTACTGTTTATACTTGACAACCCTAACGCCAGAATATTTGGTCTAGGCGCGTATCAGCTTAAATCTGCTTTATGGGCTACCTGTATATTCTAGGTTGCCATCAATGTTTTCAATTCCATCCAAAACTAGAGAACTTTCGTTCCATAAACCATCCATTCTGCGGCAAGTGGCGGATAGTACATCTCCATCAATAGAGATATTCATCGCACTTAACTGAAAACTACTACGTGCGTAAGGATCAGTTACTTCTAGAATGCCATCAATGTTTTCAATTCCCCTTAAGGATAGTGAGGTTTCGTTCCAAGAACCATCGCGTCTTTGACAAGTCGCTGATATTACATCTCCGTCAATAGAGATGTTTTCGCAAGTGTATTGATAACTGCTACCCATAGCTTATGTGTTTTTTCTAGTTTAAATCCCGTAGAAGTTGTATGATATTCAACTTACAAGAGGTATGTACTACAAAAGCGTTTTTAGGATATATCGCCTATATTCCTGATAAATGAGGTTTAATGCGATATATCTATATGTCATTTAAGACACATTGCTTTTGTTAGTAGTAGATATTACTTCTAACTTTTACAAACCATCGATTTACTTAAGTTTTTTTTAATACTTATTTTTTTAACGTGGAAAAAGTAAAAAATATATCAGCATAATAAACATAAAAGCAGGATAAACACTTAGCTAATGGCTGTGTTTATCCTCATTACGGTTCGATTAAGAATTTTGCGTCATGATTGTGGGTTGTAGAGACGCGATTAATCGCGTCTTTGTAGATTCATCGCGTCTCTACAAGATTTAAATTCTACAACCCGACTATTTGCTAGAAGTTGACGCTGGTAGGATCATTACCAGTGGCCACGGGGTTAGGCTGATTGAGGTAATTGTAGACAAGTTGGGAAACTTGGCGAATAAAGTCTCTTCCCCTAGTATCTTTATAGGGACGCTTCACAAAAATTGCTGCTAGGTAACGCTTACCATTTGGCATGGTGATAAATCCTGCATCGCCAATGAGAAAGCCGATATCTCCAGTTTTGTTGGCGATAACTGCGCCTTTACCTAAACCTGCAGGAAGCAGAGTATGCACGGTGGTATGACGCAGAATATCTAAAGCTTGTTCTTTGCTACCGGGAGAAACTAGCTTGTTATTGACTAACAAAGCTAAGACTCTGGCCATGTCTTGAGAACTGGTAGTGTTGGTTCCTCGCAAGTCAGCTAACAGATGGCGAATTACAGTGTCTTTCAATCCCCAGCTACGGAAACGCTGATTGAGTTTCGCAGCGCCACCCAAGCGGTCAATAATCATATTAGTGGCGGTATTGTCACTAATAGTCACCATTTTGGTGATTGTTTCTAAAGCTGTGTACTTTTTACCAACACGTTCATACTGCATATCTCCCGAACCGTTGGTGACTAAATCGCCGCGCATAGTCAGCTTTTCATCTAGCCTGACTTTACCAGCATCTAAATCTTGGAAAAAGGCAATGAGAATCGGCAGTTTAATTGTACTAGCTGCGGGAAAAACGCGATCGCCTTTAATATCCAAATAATTGCCAGTATCCAAATCGAGGAAAAACATCCCGGTGGTGAGGAAACTGTAGCGACTCATCAAGGCTTGAATTTGCGGTTCTAAAGCCTTCATTGATGAATTTAAAGGGACTACACCCGCAAACAAATTTCTATTAGTAACTATAGGTTGCTCTGGAGTAATTACTGGTGGAATACTGGGTTGAGTAATAGCGACTCTCGTGAGTTGGGGTAACTGTACAGACCAATGATTTGGGGATTTTTCTTGTAGCAGGACTTGGGCTGGATCTATGGTGTAACCGGGCGCTAAAGTAATCAGGATGCGGGTACTATTAGGGCCAAACTGTCCAATTTGAATTTGTTGCGTGACTGGGCCTATCTTTTGAGTCACCTGGGGATAATTCAGGTTAACGCCTGGTAAGTCGATAGCTAAACTGGTAGAAGTCAAAAGTTGGACTCGTGGTTGTACAGTCTCATCTGTAGTAAAGTCAAGATGATTGCGGTTGCTATCAAAATGCCAATTAGCTACTGTCGCCGCTTTCACTGTTGCACCTAACAAACAGGTACTTAAAAAGCTGGCTAATACCCAGCTTGCTTTGACAATATTGTGTTTGTGTGTGAGTCGCATTAATTAAAACTTTCTGTGTAATGAAGATTGAGAAATTAACAATTAGTAGTGGTTACAAAAATACAAATCTGACAAATCGTCAGAATTATATACTGCCGCGATAACTTTACAACTAGCGATCGCAATTTCCGGAAAGTTCTAACTCAATCTTTCAAAAATCACAACCTTAAATCTACGGCAATTCGGTGAGCACAAGCAAAACCCGAAAATGCTACTGCATTCAACCCCTGACCAGGAAAGGTACTATCCCCTACACAATACAATCCAGGGATAGCGGTGCGATTAAATGGCATACTCAATAATCCGCGCAACTTCCGCCGAGGAATTGGCCCGTAAGTCCCATCTTCTCGTCCCAAAAAGCGGCGATGGGTGCGGGGTGTTCCTACTTCCAAATAATCCATTCCCGCATCTAAACCAGGAAAAATTTGCTCTAAGCGGTCAATAATTCGCCAGGCTGCTGCTTCTTTCCGTTTCTCATATTCCTGCTCAGTTAAACCTTGCCAATTATCTATCCAATCTGGTGTAAAAGCATGAATGATGTGATATCCTGCTGGTGCTAAAGCAGGGTCAAGTAAGGTAGGAATGGAAACAAAAATAGTACCTTGTGCTTTGGTCATATCCTGCCAATTTTCTAGCAAAATATGATGACATTCCGTCCCTGGTGGCAGAACTGACTGCTTAACCCCCATATGTAAACTGAAAAAACTGGGTGATTTCTGATATAGTTGTTGCCAGTTTTTCTCATTACGTGGCATTTCCTCTACAGGTAGTAATTTTTCAAAAGTGTCCCAGCGTGTAGCATTAGAAACTATGCGTTTTCCCCGATAGATTTGACCATTAACCAATTCCACACCAACAGCCTTTCCGCGTTCGGTGAGAATTCTTTTAACTTTAGCTTGATACTGAATTTTTCCCCCAGTTTTCTCTAAACCTGTGGCTAATGCTTGAGCAATCTTTCCTACTCCCCCTTTGGGGTAGTTAACTCCGCCATAGTGTCGATCAGAAAAGACCATTCCTGCATTAATCATGGGTGTCATATTGGCTGGAACCACCGACCAGCAATAACATTCCATATCAATAAATCTTAATAATTCTGGGTCTTTAATGTAGCGGCGTGCGATATCTCCGGCATTTTGGGGCAAATATTTGACTAAACCCAGACAAGCTAAAGGATGTTTCAAAAACGTCCGTAACAAATACCGAGGTTCTTCTAATGACAGCAAATCCATGCTGTTGAGACAGTTAAATACTCTCCAGCATTCGTCATAAAAACGACGAATCCCCTTCGTTTCATGAGGAAAATAAGCAGTAAGATTTTGCAAATATTTTTCATAAACACGGTCAACTTTCAAGTCTAAACCGTTGGGTAAGTGGTAATGAATCTGCACCGGATCGGCAATTGTCTCTACACTGACATTTACAGCATTAAGGGCGCGCGTAAGTAAATTTGTAGTGCCATTTTGCCCCATCCCAAAAATCATTGAAGCTCCCACATCAAAGTGATAGCCTTGACGTTCAAAATAGCCAGCACTACCACCAGGAATGAGATAACTTTCTAGTACCAGTACTTTAGCTCGTTTTGCTGCTAGCTGGGTTGCTGTCACCAAGCCACCAATACCAGAGCCAATGATAATTACATCAAACAAAGAATTACGGGTCATAAACAATTAAAAATGCACAATTAGTCTTGAAAAATTTTTCCAGTCGTTTTCGCACTAAAATAAGTTTGAATTTCAACAGGCTACGAGAACGCAAAATTCAAAAATCTCATCTATGCAATTCGTCATTACCATTGAATAGTTAGATATTCCACATAATCCCTTGAAAAAATGTAGCAGATATTACTTTTCACAGAAAAGATAATACTTAACTACTTTGATCAACTGCGATCGCCAACTAAAAAAATATCCCAATGTTGCCAATATAGAAAGCTTTCGCACCAACAAATATCTTAATTTACGTTCCCAATTTGCGAACCTTTTATAAATTGCGATCGCATCTGTTCTCAGTACACAGCATTGTCCCTTACAGCAGAGTCAATTTATAGAGTAAAACCACAATTGCTGGTGAAAACGGAAGCTAGCGCGTTCCTCCGCCCAAAAAAAGAGGGACGAGCCGCTACTGCTGGCTAATCCCGTCTGCCGATCCTTAAAGAGAGGAGAACACTAGATAACAATATAACCTTGGTTGAGAATACCTGTCAACTACTAATGCAATTTATTATCAATAAGCTAGAGGTTGTTGATTTTTCCCAATCCCCATTACCCCTTATCCCCAGAGGGGGCCCCGAGTTCCCCAATCCCCATTACCCCTTATCCCCAGAGGGGGCCCCGAGTTCCCCAGTCCCCAGTCCCAAATCTAAAATTGTATTAGCTGTCAGTCGGAGACGCGACAGAGTATTATGATGTTTCAGTTCTTATATAGTAAAGAGTCGCCTTTTCCTGGCTATGACGGTACAACTGCGCGTTTATGTTCCACCCCATCCTCTAATTAAGCACTGGCTAGCAGTAGCCCGTGATGCGGCTACACCTTCGGTACTATTTCGCAGTGCAATGGTAGAGTTGGGAAGATGGCTAACTTATGAAGCAGCACGAGAGTGGTTGCCGACTCTAGAGACAACTGTGCAAAGTCCTTTAGATACAACTGCGGCCACTTTCATCGATCCACAAGTACCTGTGGCAGTAGTGCCGATTTTACGAGCAGGTTTAGGATTATTAGAAGGGGCACAAACCTTGCTACCCTTGGCTTCGATTTATCATCTTGGCTTAGTGCGAAACGAGGAAACATTACAACCTTCCTGTTACCTAAACAAATTACCAGAAAAGTTTGACCCTCAAACAAGGGTGTTAATTACCGATCCGATGTTGGCAACCGGAGGATCAATGATGGCAGCCATGTCAGAATTGATACAACGAGGTGTTGATCCAGCCTTGATCAGGATTGTTTGTGTAGTAGCAGCTCCGCCAGCTTTACAAAAACTGAGTGTGGCTTATCCTAGTTTAAATATTTACACTGCGACTATAGATGAGAGCGTCAACGAGCAGGGATTTATTGTACCAGGATTAGGAGATGCAGGCGATCGCACCTTTGGGACTTAAGCTAGTATGCAGCTAGGGTAGGAAAATAAATTAACTGGTGTAAAAGTCACGAAGTTTCTTCAAGGCGGTTAAGAATATGAGTCAGCGTGATGGTTTTGTAGGTGGTTTTTTCGCAGGCGCGCTTTTTGGTAGCGTTGTGGGTGGGGTTCTGGGAGCCTTGATTGCTACCCGTCAAGATCCAGAACTACTAGCCGAAGATGAAGCAGGACAGACGAATAACTCCGAGGAAGCTAAAAGAATACCTGGGAAACGTCGTCAGATGAAAGCTTCTGAAACAGACGGGCTAGAAATGGAAACAGCCAGGCGATCGCTAGAAGACAAAATTGCCCAGCTCAATGCCACAATAGATGAAGTACGAAAGCAGCTGGGAAATGTCAATGGCACTGCACCACAAACCATGAGCGATCGCTCTTTTACCAAAGATTCTTGACAACCTCAGGGACTTCCAAGGAATCAATTACTCAATTCCAGCATCGAAATATAATTATCAGATTTCTGTTCCCCCTGCTTTCTCTGCTCGCCAAAGCAATTGATTATTTTTTGCTTTGGAAGTCCCTAATCATACAATCAGTCTGCCAAACTCTGCTATACAGACGGCATGACACAGACTAAATTAAAATTTATGGTAATACCTTGTTCGCTTAGTAGGAAACTAAACCATCCATGAATCTACTGATTGCTACACTGGCTACTTTCATTCATATTTACACTGTTTTACTCATTGTTCGGGTTCTGCTGACCTGGTTCCCCAATATTGACTTTTATAGTCAGCCTTTTGCGGCCTTAGCCCAGATTACAGACCCCTATCTCAACCTCTTCCGCTCAATTATTCCCCCACTGGGCGGTATGGATTTTTCTCCCATCCTCGCTTTCTTAGTACTACAATTAGTTGGCGACTGGCTGCTTCCTACTTTGCAGAGATTCATTTATACAGCGTATTAAAACAAATCAAGTACACCAGTAGGGGCATAACTAACATGTTGTGACCCTACTATTACCCTTCGGGAAGCCGCTTCGCGTCTACATGTAGGAATGATTTCAGAAATTAAACGCAAAACTCTACCAGAGAGAGCGCGAGTAGTAGGGTTAGGGAACGAACAAGGGTTATTGCATTTCCTAACAAAATCACCTTGGGAAATAGATATTTCAACGCTTCAAAACTTCTAACTTTTGGAAACAGCTTTCTATACCATGCCCAGTAATCATCTATGAATTTTATAGTTTCTGCAGGCTCTCTTCACGAAAACATAGACCAATCAAGAGTTTACGACACTTTACCCTATTATTTTCTCATCAGAGTGATGGAAGAGCGATAAGCAGTCACACAACAAAGAGTCAAGGACGAGCCAAGGGGGCAAGATAGCGAAATTGCTCACAGAGTTTATGGATTCCTACGCAACATCCAGGAACAGTATAGGCGAAAAGGCTGACTGTACAAGGGATAGAAGGGCGAACAAAAAAAATGAAACTTTTCCCGAAAAAAAGTTGACAAACGGAAGTAGGCTCGATATATTAGATAAGTGCCTGAGAGCGGAGCGCGAAAAGCGGCGCTGGTAGGGACACCGAACCTTGAAAATCATATAGTTTGAAAGCCAGTATATAACATATACCCTGCGTCAGTAAAGAGAATTACCGGACTGAGGTATAAATCAGTCGATTAAGAGCTAAACGAACTTTATCTACAAAATGGAGAGTTTGATCCTGGCTCAGGATGAACGCTGGCGGTATGCTTAACACATGCAAGTCGAACGGTCTCTTCGGAGATAGTGGCGGACGGGTGAGTAACGCGTGAGAATCTAGCTCTAGGTCGGGGACAACCACTGGAAACGGTGGCTAATACCGGATGTGCCGGAAGGTGAAAGATTTATTGCCTAGAGATGAGCTCGCGTCTGATTAGCTAGTAGGTGTGGTAAGAGCGCACCTAGGCGACGATCAGTAGCTGGTCTGAGAGGATGATCAGCCACACTGGGACTGAGACACGGCCCAGACTCCTACGGGAGGCAGCAGTGGGGAATTTTCCGCAATGGGCGAAAGCCTGACGGAGCAATACCGCGTGAGGGAGGAAGGCTCTTGGGTTGTAAACCTCTTTTCTCAAGGAAGAAAAAAATGACGGTACTTGAGGAATAAGCATCGGCTAACTCCGTGCCAGCAGCCGCGGTAATACGGAGGATGCAAGCGTTATCCGGAATGATTGGGCGTAAAGCGTCCGCAGGTGGCAATGTAAGTCTGCTGTTAAAGAGTGAGGCTCAACCTCATAAGAGCAGTGGAAACTACATAGCTAGAGTGCGTTCGGGGCAGAGGGAATTCCTGGTGTAGCGGTGAAATGCGTAGAGATCAGGAAGAACACTTATGGCGAAAGCGCTCTGCTAGGCCGCAACTGACACTGAGGGACGAAAGCTAGGGGAGCGAATGGGATTAGATACCCCAGTAGTCCTAGCCGTAAACGATGGATACTAGGCGTGGCTTGTATCGACCCGAGCCGTGCCGGAGCTAACGCGTTAAGTATCCCGCCTGGGGAGTACGCACGCAAGTGTGAAACTCAAAGGAATTGACGGGGGTGCCCGCACAAGCGGTGGAGTATGTGGTTTAATTCGATGCAACGCGAAGAACCTTACCAAGACTTGACATGTCGCGAATCCTCTTGAAAGGGAGGAGTGCCTTCGGGAGCGCGAACACAGGTGGTGCATGGCTGTCGTCAGCTCGTGTCGTGAGATGTTGGGTTAAGTCCCGCAACGAGCGCAACCCTCGTTTTTAGTTGCCAGCATTAAGTTGGGCACTCTAGAGAGACTGCCTGGTGACAAACCGGAGGAAGGTGGGGATGACGTCAAGTCAGCATGCCCCTTACGTCTTGGGCTACACACGTACTACAATGCTACGGACAAAGGGCAGCGAGCTAGCGATAGCAAGCAAATCTCATAAACCGTGGCTCAGTTCAGATCGCAGGCTGCAACTCGCCTGCGTGAAGGAGGAATCGCTAGTAATTGCAGGTCAGCATACTGCAGTGAATTCGTTCCCGGGCCTTGTACACACCGCCCGTCACACCATGGAAGCTGGCAACGCCCGAAGTCATTACTCCAACCATTCGTGGGGGAGGATGCCGAAGGCAGTGCTGGTGACTGGGGTGAAGTCGTAACAAGGTAGCCGTACCGGAAGGTGTGGCTGGATCACCTCCTTTTAGGGAGACCTACCCAACTTTGAAATCAATTGCAAACAGTCAATAGAGACAAAGATGGTCTACTCTAGGTCGGTCGCAGGTATAGTGAAGGCTTTCAAACTATAGAGAGGTTCTCAATTATGGGCTATTAGCTCAGGTGGTTAGAGCGCACCCCTGATAAGGGTGAGGTCCCTGGTTCGAGTCCAGGATGGCCCACCTGAACAAGTAAAAAGAGCAAAGTAAAAAGTAAAAAGAAAGTGTAAATTCTTTTGAATTTTTCCTTTAAACTTTTACCTTGTGGATGGGGGTTTAGCTCAGTTGGTAGAGCGCCTGCTTTGCAAGCAGGATGTCAGCGGTTCGAGTCCGCTAACCTCCACATGATATCTGTTGTGACAGCAGCAAAAGTGAATATATCACAGGTAAAAATTAGCCAAAAGTGATAGAGTGAGTAGTTTTTGTGTTCATAGCAGAGAATGTGGTAAGATAAGAGATTGTGGGTAAATTCAGCAATTGACGTCAAAAAGAGTCAAACTGCTGGAAATAGTCCAGCCAGAACCTTGAAAACTGCATAGTAACGCGAAAAATAGCAGGCAGACGAAATTTCAAGTAATGAGTGCTGAGTGCTGAGTGCTAAGTGTAAAACACAAAGGCTCCCATGAAAGTAGTCAGGAAAGAGAAAGAGTTTGCAGATGTGAAACCAAATGTATTGTGGTCAAGCTAATAAGGGCTGATGGTGGATACCTAGGCACACAGAGGCGAAGAAGGACGTGGTTACCGACGAAATGCTCCGGGGAGTTGGAAGCAGACTATGAGCCGGAGGTATCCGAATGGGGCAACCCTATGTACTACCTGCTGAATATATAGGCAGGAAAGAGCCAACCCAGCGAATTGAAACATCTTAGTAGCTGGAGGAAGAGAAATCAATTAAGAGATTCCCTCAGTAGTGGTGAGCGAAAGGGGAAAAGCCTAAACCAGTTGGTTTACTGACTGGGGTAGTGGGACAGCGATATCGAATCTAGAGGTTAGACGAAGCAGCTAAATACTGCACCAAAGAAGGTGAAAGTCCTGTAGTCAAAAGCTGAAGGATAGTAGCTGAATCCCGAGTAGCATGGGGCACGAGGAATCCCATGTGAATCAGCGAGGACCACCTCGTAAGGCTAAATACTACTGTGTGACCGATAGTGAACCAGTACCGCGAGGGAAAGGTGAAAAGAACCCCGGGAGGGGAGTGAAATAGAACATGAAACCATCAGCTTACAAGCAGTGGGAGTCCGATTCAACGGATGACCGCGTGCCTGTTGAAGAATGAGCCGGCGACTTATAGGCACTGGTAGGTTAAAGCGAGAATGCTGGAGCCAAAGGGAAACCGAGTCTGAAAAGGGCGATAATCAGTGTTTATAGACCCGAACCCTGGTGATCTAACCATGTCCAGGATGAAGCTTGGGTAACACCAAGTGGAGGTCCGAACCGACCGATGTTGAAAAATCGGCGGATGAGGTGTGGTTAGGGGTGAAATGCCAATCGAACCAGGAGCTAGCTGGTTCTCCCCGAAATGTGTTTAGGCGCAGCGGTAATGATTATATTTGGGGGGTAAAGCACTGTTTCGGTGCGGGCTGGGAGACCGGTACCAAATCGAGACAAACTCAGAATACCCAAAGCACACATTGCCAGTGAGACAGTGGGGGATAAGCTTCATTGTCAAGAGGGAAACAGCCCAGACCACCAGCTAAGGTCCCCAAATCATCGCTAAGTGAGAAAGGAGGTGAGAGTGCATAGACAACTAGGAGGTTTGCCTAGAAGCAGCCACCCTTGAAAGAGTGCGTAATAGCTCACTAGTCAAGCGCTCTTGCGCCGAAAATGAACGGGGCTAAGCGATGTACCGAAGCTGTGGGATTTGTTGAAAAATAAATCGGTAGGGGAGCGTTCCGTGGTAGGGAGAAGCAGTAGCGGCAAGCAGCTGTGGACGAAACGGAAGTGAGAATGTCGGCTTGAGTAGCGCAAATATGTGTGAGAATCACATACCCCGAAACCCTAAGGGTTCCAGAGCCAGGTTCGTCCGCTCTGGGTTAGTCGGGACCTAAGGCGAGGTCGAAAGGCGTAGTCGATGGACACAGGGTGACTAATCCCTGACTAAGGTATGGGAGCATTGCTAGGGACGCATGAAAGATAGCTACACCCTGATTGGTTTGGGAGGAGTTTACGAACTCCGAGTAGTGATTCGATTGTGCCAAGAAAAGCTAGGAATGTGATGAACATATCTTACCCGTACCCGAAACCGACACAGGTAGGGAGGTTGAGAATACCAAGGGGCGCGAGATAACTCTCTCTAAGGAACTCGGCAAAATGGCCCCGTAACTTCGGAAGAAGGGGTGCCCACGAGAGTGGGTCGCAGTGAAGAGATCCAGGCGACTGTTTACCAAAAACACAGGTCTCCGCAAACTCGAAAGAGGAGGTATGGGGGCTGACGCCTGCCCAGTGCCGGAAGGTTAAGGAAGCTGGTCAGCGAAAGTGAAGCTGGCGACCGAAGCCCCGGTGAACGGCGGCCGTAACTATAACGGTCCTAAGGTAGCGAAATTCCTTGTCGGGTAAGTTCCGACCCGCACGAAAGGCGTAACGATCTGGATGGTGTCTCAGAGAGAGACTCGGCGAAATAGGAATGTCTGTGAAGATACGGACTGCCTGCACCTGGACAGAAAGACCCTATGAAGCTTTACTGTAGCCTGGAATTGTGTTCGGGCTTCGCTTGCGCAGGATAGGTGGGAGGCAAAGAGATATTCCTTGTGGGGAATATGGAGCCAACGGTGAGATACCACTCTGGCGAAGCTAGAATTCTAACCTCGCACCCTTACCGGGTGTAGGAACAGTTTCAGGTGGGCAGTTTGACTGGGGCGGTCGCCTCCTAAAAAGTAACGGAGGCGCGCAAAAGGTTCCCTCAGCACGCTTGGAAACCGTGCGGCGAGTGTAAAGGCATAAAGGGAGCTTGACTGCAAGAGTGACCACTCGAGCAGGTACGAAAGTAGGCCTTAGTGATCCGACGGCGCAGCGTGGAATGGCCGTCGCTCAACGGATAAAAGTTACTCTAGGGATAACAGGCTGATCTCCCCCAAGAGTCCACATCGACGGGGAGGTTTGGCACCTCGATGTCGGCTCATCGCAACCTGGGGCGGAAGTACGTCCCAAGGGTTGGGCTGTTCGCCCATTAAAGCGGTACGTGAGCCTGGGTTCAGAACGTCGTGAGACAGTTCGGTCCATATCCGGTGCAGGCGTAAGAGCATTGAGAGGAGTCCTCCTTAGTACGAGAGGACCGGGAGGAACGCACCGCTGGTGTACCAGTTATTGTACCCACAGTAGACGCTGGGTAGCCAAGTGCGGAGCGGATAACCGCTGAAAGCATCTAAGTGGGAAGCCCACCTCAAGATGAGTGCTCTCACTACAAATGTAGGTAAGGTCACGGGCAGAACACCCGTTGATAGGCTCTATGTGGAAGTGCAGTAATGCATGAAGCAGAGGAGTACTAATAGACCGAGGGCTTGACCTCATCAATCATTGGTTATTTCGCGTTACTTGCAGTCTTCAGGGTTTTGTTGACAGTTAACTGTTAACCGTTAACCGTCAACCAACCACAAGTTTTCCTGGTGTCTATTGCGCTGTGGAACCACACTGACTCCATCCCGAACTCAGAGGTGAAACGCTGCTGCGGCCACGATAGTCTAGGGGTTGCCCTACGCCACAATAGCTCGATGCCAGGTTTATTCATGAAACAAAAAGCCCCGACTGCATTCAGTCGGGGCTTTTTGTTTACCGGAAGATATGGATAATTGGCATTAGAGAGATAAATTGTAGAATGCTTCTTCAGCCAGCTCTGAGATTTGTGATTGTCTGTATAGCGGAAACTGCATTTGCAATCCCATCTTCATCTCGAATTGTTGCGCCTAAGTGAGCTGCTCGTTGACGCATCGTTTGATCGCTCATTGCCTGTCGAATTGCTTGTGCAAGTCCTTCTGCCGTTAGTTGTTGACGTGGAATCGGTTCTGTGCATACCCCTAACTGTGCTACACGTTGCCCCCAAAAGCTCTGATCTCCAAAGAACGGAATAATAATTGTGGGAACGCCCGCCCTTAGACCAGCAGCTGTGGTACCCGCACCGCCGTGATGCACGATCGCAGCGACACGCTCGAAAAGCCATGAATGAGGTATAGAATCTACAAGATAAACGTTATCCGGCAAATTTTTGGTACTTATACCACCCCAGCCAGAGAGTATAATCGCTCGTTGTTGAGTTGTTTCTAAGGCTTGCAATACAAGCTCGGCAGTTTGTTCTGGATTTCTGTTACCCATACTGCCAAAGCCAATATACACAGGGGGTGGCCCACTTTCAAGAAATTCTATTAGGGCTGAAGGTGGAGTCCAATTTGGTGCTGCATCTAAAAACCAGTAGCCTGTCACGTGGGTATTCTGCCAATCTGATGGTTTGGGAATCACAGATGGGCTGATACCGTAGAGAGTTGGATAACGATGCAGATGAGCGCTTTGATAGGGGCCGAAAAATGGAGCTACAGGTAAATTCAGTACTTGCTTTCGAGCTAATGCATCACCTGTGCGAGATCCATGCCACATGATTTGTCTGATCGCGTGATGGGATAGCCAATTTACAGTACCTCCGAATTTGGCTAGAGATTGGGGAAAAAGAACCCCAGGAAATGTTTTTGTTGGGGTAAAGGGAAAGACATAGGCTTGCAACAAGGGAACGTTCAACTTCTCGGACAATGAAATGCCAAGGTATAGTCCCCCAACTCCTGACACTAATAAATCCATGCCTTGACAAGCCAATAAACCTGCTTGCGCCCAATTGATAGCTGCACGTTGTGTTTGTTGTGCCGTGTAAGCAGTAATCTTCAGAAAATTTCCTGTCTCTAAGAGCTGCCGCATTTCCTGACTTTCGACAATTTCTTGCACATTGCCGTGCATTGGGGAAAATTCTAGCTCGTAGGAACTTACCAGATCTGCAAAGTTTTCATGGCTTAATAGGCGTACAAAGTGCCCTGCTGCTTTTAAGCCTTTTCCTAAAGCGATATAAGGTTGAACATCCCCTCGACTTCCCAAGGCAATGATCGCAATACGCATGACTGGCACTCCTGCTGCACATAATTGGTGTTAATTAGCAATAAATGACATTAAAGTCATTTTGACGTTTTCGTCATTTTGATACTAGCATCAACACCAAGTTATGCTAAGTGAACCGCTATTTTTATGCTGCAATATGAAGCCATCTCGTCGAGCATCAATTGGTTTAGAAAAACGAGAACGCACAAAATCACGTCTGATTGCGGCAGCTTATCGAGTATTTGCTGGTAAAGAAGCAGATGCAGTGACAATTGATGACATCATTGCAGAAGCCAAGGTTGCTAGAGGAACTTTCTATAACTATTTTCAAACCCGGGAGGATGTGCTGAAAGCGGTTGCAGCCTCTTTGAGTGATGAGATGAATCAAAAGATTTGGGCGCAGTCTGTGGTGATTGACGATCCGGCGGAACGAATGGCGATCGCTCTTCGCCAATTCCTGCATCAAGCGCAGCAAGATTCGACTTGGGGATGGGTAATTGTCCGGATTGGATTAGTGGCAGCCCCACTGAGTGAAACAATCGAAAGGGGTGTGATGACTGACTTGGAAGCAGGTATACGACTGAAGCGTTTTCAGGTTGATAGCTTGCAAGCAGCAATCGACCTGATATTGGGCACAGGATTGATGGCAATGCGTAGTATTTTGGCAGGACACACAGAGCCAGACTATCCCGAGCAGATTGCTAAAATGATTCTCAAAACTCTAGGTGTTGCTGATGCTGATGCTCATGCGATCGCATTTAAATTTCTAGAGCCACTACAAGATGAAAGTATTTCCTAAATTTCCACAGCCTTTAGAAGTGCATGACGAAAAGCTGGGGTCGTCTCTTGAAAGATGACTGGCATAAATTCTAGCAAGGGTCGATATCTGCTGTGATAGTTGCAACGTAGTGGATAACTGATACAAGATTCAAGGTTTTACTCCAGTTAGATTGGGCAATTTTTTTGATACTGAGGCGATCGCAACTACACCTGAACGAAGCGATCGCGGTTGTGCCGTTCCTCAAAATTAATGATTGGCCCAGAAGGTACAATTCTATTAGGATTGATCTCAGTCATACTCATGTAATAAGAACTCTTGGTATAGCCTAGATTGCAAGTGGCTTTGAACTCCGGCTGCTGATATAAATCCTTGAGATAATTCCAGAGGTTTGGATAGTCGATAATTCGCCGCAAATTGCACTTAAACAGACTGTAGTATACTGAGTCGAAGCGATATAGGGTTGCAAACATACAAATATCAGCTTCCGTGAGTTGATTACCACACAAATAGCGCTGCTTGTTCAGAATAGTATCCCATCTATCTAAATTCTCGAACAGTTCAGTGACTGCATCTTCATAAGCTGTTTGCTCCTTCGCAAAACCTGCTCGGTATACACCAGCATTAATTGGTAGATAAATGGCATCAATTGTTTCATCAATCTGCTGCTGTAGTTCCCGTGGGTATAAATCTATTTTTTGTGTTGCTAAGGAAGCAAACTCTACGTCAAACATTCGCATAATTTCGCGAGATTCGTTGTTGACGATGGTTTGATTTTGTTTATCCCATAACATCGGAACTGTAACTCTACCCGTATATTGAGGATTGACTTTCAGATATATTTCTTGGAGATATCGAGCGTAATTTACCGAGTCAGAACTTGCTCCTGAGGGTTGAGAAAACTTCCAGCCCTTGTCACTCATAACTATATCGGCAATAGCAACGGAAATAACATCATTCAATCCTTTAAGTTCTCGCATAATTAAGGTGCGATGTGCCCAAGGACAAGCTAAAGAAACATAGAGGTGATAGCGTTCTGCTTCTGCCTTAAAGCCGCTAGATCCATCAGATGTGATACGATCGCGAAAGGTTGTTGGTATGTCATGTAAATCACTACTTTGATTTTGCTCGCTTGCATCGGTTATCCATTTACCTGCGAGCATCATTCCTGATGCCATAATGCTGTCCTACAAGTGATAGTGTAATTATGCTTTTGCTTTGAGTAAACTTGAAAAATTAATTATTAATAGCCTTTATTGAACAAGAATATACAATTAATTTTTACTAAGTCTAATAGTTGAGAAAGAAACAAAATATTTTTGTATTATTTAGCTGTTCATAAAATATATAATCTTTATTCAGTATGAATACTTTTATATTAAAATTGATGATAAGAATTAACATCTGAAAAAAGTCTGAAAGACATCATCAACGAAATATATAAATTCGCTATGACTTTCGTTGTTAACATCAGCATATATTCCTATAACAAAAGTTATAGCCAGAATAACAATCTGTAGTTTATGATTTGTATTCCAAGGCGAGGAATCTTTAATTGCACTGATTTACTTAAAGCCAACTTTGTTTTTTAGCATACATAATACTGCCAAGCACAATACATACCATCACACAAATCACCATAGGATAAGCCAAAGGGTGTTCTAATTCAGGCATATGTTTGAAGTTCATGCCATAAAATCCGGTAATGAAAGTAAGTGGTAAAAATACTGTAGAAAGGATAGTCAGGCGATTAATTCGTTCACTCGTTTTGCTAGCAGTATTATCGCGTTGAATTTCGAGTAATTCTGACATCCAGATTCTCAAAGCTTGGTATTCTTGCCAGAGTTTATCGACTTGGTGGGCTAATTCTTGATGAAACAGTTCCTTGACTGGCGAACTTAACCATTGAAAATCTTCATAATCTATCATAGCTAGCAGAGACTTGATGCTTTGAAAATTACGTCTGCCGCAGCGAGTAGATTGCCTCATTGTGGCAATTTTCTGGTAGGTTGATTCATCGCCAGAATTATCCAAAACTGCATCTTCTAAATCATCCAGTTGTCTAGAAATATAGTCAAATACAGTATAGTAATTATTTAATATATCTCTATAAATAAGATAGATGAGATAATCTACATTCTGATTTTGGAGATTGATAATTCCCTTTTGTATATTATTAGTTAGGGTAGTTAAAATTCTGATTTCGGTAGTTTCAAATGTGAGGATAAAATTGCTGCCTACTACAATACTGCCACGCACTATCTCAAACTCGCGATTTTTTATTTGATTAGTCATAATTTCATAGTTATCAAATAAACAATCCTCTATATCTTCATCAATTCCTAGAGGAAAATGATTGAAAACCATATCAACGCGAGATGGCAGAAGTCCGAAGTGGTTAATAATTTTAGCAATGGCAGTGCGATCGCGGAAGCGAATACAACGCAACCAGATATTGTCAAAGCTACTAATCCTTTCCAGTATGGAGTTGACATCGTTACTGGTGAATAGTTCCAGATGATTCTGGGAAAAGCGGAGCAGAATTAGCATATCGCAATCCTAATTGAGCCGTGCACAACACGGTTACTGGCAATCATACCTTGAGAGACGAACTGTCTGATCGTTGCCAGTGATACAAACTGCTGCAAGCAAAAGCTGTTTGAAGTTTGTATGCAAGTATACATTGCTCAATAGCAATAGCGATCACATCTTCTTTGCTGGATAGAGAAAGCAAGCGAACAGAGGAAGCAACTTGCAGAAAGCTTTGATTGTGAGCCTTCATTTTGCTTCCCCCTCTGCTCAATATTGGTGTAAGTTAAAAATGCTGAATCCTTAGTCAAAAATATTATTTAACGTCTAGTCCTTATTCTCTAAGCCTTTTCCATCCGGTTACTCAGTTCATAGTGGTTACTTATTCTCAACCCTAGTCCATTGGATCTGAGGAGATTCAACTGCAGCAGTACTAGAAACCGGAAGAATCACGTCGTTTTTCTTAGGTACTTGAACTCTGGTTCCAGGTGTCAGCACCTTACCATTGACGATGCTGTTTCCTCCGAGGGTTGTTCCTCTTGTGGTGTAACCTGTTGCGAGAGCAGGCAAAATGGTATTCCCTTGTTTGTTGACAACTTCTTTGACAACCATCAACTCAGCAGGAGAAACCTCGCGAGCTTTACCAACCAAAGGCTGGGATAAGTCGCTATCCACCACACCAATCAGGCGGTTCTGGTAAGTGAAGGCAAAACCAAGCTGTTGTACTGAAGCCAGAGCCATTCCTTTTTCCTGTGCAATTCTTTTTACTTCTTCCTCAAGGTTGAAGTTCTTGTCTTGTTCCTCAGCTTGGAGCAAGTTGCGAATCTCTTCAAATGCTTTTTGCGGTTCGCGATCAGCTGCAAGTTTTTCAGCTTTGTCAAAAGTTTGAGGAGATATAGAATTTCTTACCAAGAGGATCTTGTCGGGTGTACTCTCTACCTCAACAGCACTAACAACTAACTTTTCCTCAACCTGTGATTTCTCCCCTACCCAACGTTCAGATTGGAGGCGATATGCTTCAGGATTTGCATTAGGAGGAGTTAGCCCAGCCTTTGTTACCTCTTGAGCAGTGGGATTAGCTCCGATGAGAGTCACAAGGTATTTAGTAACTTTTACGACATTAGAAGAGGCGCTTGCTTGCTTGATACCACAAGGAGTTCCTACAAAGTCAAAGTTAACAACCCCTCTTACACCCCATTCCGAGTATTGGTTAGATCCAACGGTATAGTCTCCAACTAAGGCGGCTCCAGATGTACAAGATAGAGCTACAGACATACCGCCAGAAATTCTTGCGGCTTGACCTTGTGCTGTCTTTGCAAAAGAGTACAACCGTTGGGCTGCTTCTGCTTGAGCAAACACAGATACTTTTTCTCCCACAGGGCGCTGAACCCCTCCAATGATTCCTACGTTGCCAAAGGCAGTTTGAGAAACCTCGTCTCCACCAGTATTTCCAACACCAACGACGTTGCTATAAACTCCGACATAGCTGTTGTGACGAAGAGAATCACCAGGTGCATTCAATACAACTCCAGCAGTTACGCCTCCTGCTCCAATTGCATCAGATGGAGCTGCAGGATTGTATGTAGCTTGTCCAAAGAGGAATGTATTTTTAGCCAAACGATGGCTAACAGTGCCTTCAACTCCAGCTGTGGGGAAGGTACCACCGCCTGCAAACACAGAACCGGAAATGTCTGTATGACCAACTTTTACCCTTCTAGCACCAGCAAGTGGCATAGAAGAAATAGGAACAAGGTTTCCAACTACTTTGCTTTTCTTTTTAGGTTCCGGCTGAGAATCAGCAATAGGTTGGCCATTGGGTTGAGTACTAGGACTAGATTGCGGGTTTGGTTGGGGTTGAGAATTGACATTACCTGGTGGATTGTTTTGAGGATTGGAATTTGGTTGGGGATTATTAGGATTGGGTTGTGGATTTGATTCAGGGTTCGGTTGGGGGTTGGGATTTGGTTGCGGATTTGATTCAGGATTCGGTTGGGGGTTGGGGTTTGGTTGGGGGTTGGGATTGGGTTGCGGATTTGATTCAGGATTCGGTTGGGGGTTAGGGTTTGGTTGTGGATTGGGATTGGGTTGCGGATTTGATTCGGGATTTGGCTGGGGGTTAGGGTTTGGTTGGGGGTTAGGATTCGGTTGTGGGGTTGGTTTGGGATTTGATTCAGGATTAGGTTGCGGCTTGGGTTGGGGATTAGGTTTGGGATGTGCTTCAGGATTGGGTTGCGGTTTGGGTTGGGGATTAGGTTTGGGATGTGCTTCAGGATTGGGTTGCGGTTTGGGCTGAGGATTAGGTTTGGGATGTGCTTCAGGATTAGGTTGTGGCTTATGTTGGGGATTGGGTTTTGGCAAACAAGGTTCTCCGGCGAATGCAGATTGCGTCACCAAGAGCAACAATAGATGAGATATTGCAACAGAAACTCTATAAATCATTGATTTCCTCCTCACGTGTATAGATTTCAAACTCTCCATTCCCAAGGATGAGAGAGTAAATAGGTAGCGGAAACAATCGCACAACTGATGCCGATCGCCCATCATGAAAGAAATATAGATAGTAAAAAATCTTAAGACAGCAAACTATAGGCAAGCTGTCTCTCGCCAATGGCAATATATGCATAGATGATGCATCCCAGAATTATAAAGTTGGAAAAATCCTAGTTTGTCTCAGTCAACTAGTCCTAAATATGCCAAAACTTAATAGGGAACTTAATTGAAGATATACAAGCAATCTTTACCAATTCCGTAAAGTTTGTACTTGATATTTCTCAAAAAACCTCTTTATGAGTTGATGTGAAAGATAAATTATTTTGATAGGGTATCTTTTTTTATTCCATCTCAAGGTTGATACCTGTATTCAAAATAAGCATCTCTGCCAAATAACCAAGCAATATTTTAGTTGGCTCTAAGAATGCGATGACATTTAGAGCAAATTCAGCACCTTCTTTAAAGAGAATGCAAGTTTTAAGATATTGACTGATAATCAAAAGAGAAAATTGATTGCAGGCAGATGATTACTCAGCCTTAGCAATTTCAAGGATTGAATCCTGTAAACATTAAAGCTGCAATTTTGCAGTTACAATTCCACCAATTGTCATATTTGCCTCACAATATTTAGATGCATTTTACCCAATTCGTCTTTAGAGACTCAAAATCATCAGATAACTTTTTGTACCTGATGATTTAGTTCTTTACCCTAACTCAAAAAAACTATAGAAGCTGGAAATCCAAAATAATTAGCATTTTTAATTAATTACAGACAAAATAGTCTATAAATCTCGCACAGTAGGAGCTTTAGCAAAAAACTGCTATTTTTGATATCTTGCTAGAAAATAAACACTCAAACGCTTATTTTATAAGCATTCAAGAGATTAAATATTGCTTTTTCTGCCTTACAGAAATTTAGGCTGGTTAAATACTGTAAGTCTTGCGTATTTTGTCGGATGCACTCAGATAGAAGATTCATCTCTGTTAGTAGAAATGCTGTATAAATATCCTTTTACCATATATCAACTAGTTTTTGGATAAATTAAACACATATTCATCTGGCATACATGGGGTTGACACAACAATGCATATATGCACTAAAATACTGAATTGGAAATATGAAGTTACCTTTATGAGACTTTATCTATTCTTAAAAGATATTTTCACCGCTAAAATTCACTGCTTTGGAGCCGTGGTGATGGTTTATGTAATTAAGTAAAAATAATTACATGATTAATTGCTGGTAGATTCCTAACTAATTTTTCAATATCTTTTACTCAACCTCATCTAAGAGGTTAATGGGAAAAAGGGGAATGGGAAAAGGAAAAGAAAACACCTTTAACGCTTAAGCTTTAACCTTTTCCCCAAAACCAATTTTGAGTTCAAAACGCTTAACCGAGTATTGGGTAGGGCACGGCATCTATAATCTTTTGGTAGATTCAATTATCTTACTGGTGCCGTGCCCCTACATAGAATTAATCTGTCACAGACATTATTTGAATAAGTAACCTATTAAAAATTAATTTGATTTCATGCATTGTAAATCTTACCCAAAGATTTTAAGCCAAAGATAATTAGTTAAATCTAATCTGAGATTACTCACGTAAGAATTGAGTTTAAATTACCTCTTTCCAATAACCGGAGTAGCATTTGCCAATAATATGAAAACCCAAGGATTGATACAGCCTAATTGCCTCAATATTATCTTCATCTACCCACAGCCTGACTCTTGGGTATATGTGCAATAATTCCTCAATTAAAAATGCTAGTAGCTTGCGGGCAAATCCATGTCTGCGGAATTTTACGAAAGTAAAAGGGGCAATGACGAGAGCATCAAGTTTGGTTGTAATATAGCTAACTACAGAGACAATTTGGTTTTCATGTTCCAAAACTGCGATCGCTCTATAATTTAAGGATCAATACACCTGCTTTTACTGAATTTCCTGTATCGAACTATATCACCACGGATAAAATTGCTAATTTAATGCAGATATACAGAAGTGTGGTTGAGCAATGATGGCGATCGCTTCCCCTTCCGTAGAGTACAGTATATTTAACGTAAATCCGATTACAAGGGTAGGGGCACAGTATTTTGTGCCCCTACAATTATCAAACTTCTACCTTGTGCAATCCGACATCACCATCGAAAAAGTTTGAGATAGAGTGCAGCATCGATACGACAACCTTGATAGGCTAGAACATATAATTCTTTCAGGTCGTTCATTAGCGGATAGCGGGGGTTTGCGCCTGTGCATTGGTCGTCAAATGCTTGTTCTGCCATTTCTTCCAGCTTGGCATAGCATTCTTGATCTTCATCTCCCAACGCTTGTTTCATTGTGGCAGGAATATCAATTTGACGTTTGATATTCTCGATTTCCCTAATCTTTGATTATTTTTTATTGTGTGATTTTCGTTTGGACAATTGGGTAATTTGAGATTGTGCATAAGTTATAGTTACTTTGAAATCAGCCATCGACCTGGCTTTTTACTCTTATACCAATTTAAAAAAGAATGCGACAGATTTTAGGGGCAAGGCAGTGCCTTGCCCTCTAGAATCTATTGATGTTTCGCAAACATTATTTGATTTGGTATTACTTTGAGTTATAGGTAAAAAATGTGAGGAAGTTGTGGGGATATTTTGGTTTCCACAATTAAGTTCAGAAAATACTGCAAGAGAAAATCTCGGAGGGTGCGTTACGCGAGCCAATGCATCCTACTCAATGAAATGTGGGTGAAATTTTCTGGCTTGTGTAGGAATAATTCGCTGATCTTCTTCTTTGAAAAATTTAGGATTATTTTATTTTTAGAATTACCCAAAGTTACAGGTGGTAAATGGGTACATTAACTTCATGACATTCTGTGCAATGAAGGAAAATGGATAATCCTAACCTACAAACTCATCAATTGCCAAGCCAAGAAATTTATCAAAGAATTTTTCATAATATCCAAAAGGTCATAAAAGGGCAATCAACTGCAATTAGAAAATTGCTATCAGCCTTTGCTAGTGGTGGACATGTGCTACTGGAAGATTATCCAGGAACAGGTAAAACAACCTTAGCAAAAGCTCTCGCATACTCTGTAGATGTCACTTTTAAGCGGATTCAATTTACACCAGATTTGTTGCCTTCGGATATTTTAGGCTTATCCATGCTTGATCCCAACGAACGCACCTTTCATTTCCACGAAGGCCCGATTTTTGCTCATATTGTCTTGGCTGATGAAATTAACCGTGCTTCACCACGTACCCAATCCGCATTACTAGAAGCTATGGCAGAGTTTCAAGTCAGTATTGATGGGAATTTGCGAAAACTGAAAGACCCCTTTTTTGTGATTGCTACTCAAAACCCTGTGGAATCTCGCGGTACTTACCCTCTTCCAGAAGCGCAAATGGATCGCTTTGCACTGCAGTTTAGTTTGGGGTATATATCGCCGGAAGATGAGGTGAATTTACTTTCTGACCAAATTCAACAACACCCTATCGATACCATTCAACCTTGTGTTGATTTGCAGGACATTATGACTTTAAAACAGCAAGTCAAACAAGTCCGTATTTCTCAAGAATTAAAAACTTACCTTGTAGATATTGTTAATGCTACTCGCTCGGCTCCAGGGGTGCAATTAGGCGCTAGTCCAAGAGCTTCTATTGCTTTGATGAAAATTGCTCAAGCATTAGCCTTATTTGATGGCTATGAATTTGTCACACCAGAACATATCCAAGAACTAGCGGTATCTGTAATTGCTCACCGTTTGGTTATGGAACCACAAG
Source organism: Tolypothrix sp. PCC 7601 (assembly GCF_025677855.1). Taxonomy (NCBI): domain Bacteria; kingdom Bacillati; phylum Cyanobacteriota; class Cyanophyceae; order Nostocales; family Tolypothrichaceae; genus Tolypothrix; species Tolypothrix sp. PCC 7601. Next base: position 7,476,153 of record NZ_CP064879.1, on the reverse strand, counting down.
CGCGTTTTTCTGGGAGAACCGCCATCAGTGTTGTGGAAGATATTCTCAAATCTGTTAAAGTTCCAGTTTGATAGCAACAGTGAAAGATGAAACTTTTTATCTATCGTCTTTTCTATTTTAGTTATGGCATCCACCGCAAGTTAATTAGACGAGTTACTGTTAGCGGTATGTTGATTTTATTACTAGCGATCGCATCTGGTTTTACTGGCTCTAGTAATGAAAGTATGAACTATCAAGTAGTGACTTTCTTGTTATCTATTATCACTATTGCTATAGTTTATAGCTTATTTTTTCGCTATCGTTTTAGTGCTCATCGCCATCTACCTAGATTCGCAACTGTGGGCGTAAAACTAAATTACAAAATTGTCATTCATCACAAAAGCGATAAAATTCAACAAGGACTAAAATTATTTGAAAATTTGGCAGATTCCCGTCCTAGTTTTAATGATTTCATAGCAACATCAACAACAGTCAAAACTCGGCAACGGTCTTTAAATCAAGCTTTTGGATACGACAGATGGCTGTGGTTAATTGCTCGCCAACAATGCGGTGTAGCTCTACCAATAAAGTTACCAGTCTTAGCACCTCATAGCAAAACAGAAATTATTGCTGAAATCATCCCTACTCACAGAGGTATAATGCGGCTCACTGGGCTGACAGTAGCTAGACCCGATCCTTTTGGTTTATTTAATGCTTGTAAAACTATTTCTTTACCCCAATCTTTATTAGTTTTACCTAAGTTATATCAACTGCCACCAATTCAACTTCCTGGTGTTAAAAAACATCAATCTGGTGGTGTGGCTTTAGCTTCTTCTGTAGGTGATTCAGAAGAATTTAGGTCATTGCGTGATTATCGTCCGGGAGATCCACTGCGAAAAATTCACTGGAAAAGCTGGGCGAAAGTTGGTAAGCCAATTGTTAAAGAAGAACAGGATGAGTTTTTTGTCCGACACGCGTTGATTTTAGATACATTTCAAAGCGTGAACTATAGCGAAATTTTAGAATCAGCAATCTCAATTGCTGCTTCATTAGCTTGTGAAGTGCAAACCCAAGAATCATTATTAGATTTAATGTTTGTCGGTCATGAAGCTTATTGTTTTACCTTTGGTAGGGGAATTAGCCATACTGATAAGATGCTGGAAATTTTAGCTTCTGTTGTTGCCTGTCGAGATAAAACTTTTGATGCAATTATTCCCGCAGTATTGGAGAAATTATCTTTATTGAGTGGCTGTATCTGTATCTTTCTCTGTTGGGATGAAGATAGAAAAAGATTAGTTAATTATCTCAAAACTATGGGTATCCATACTTTAGTTTTAGTCGTTACCAATCAAGCAGGTGAATTAGATCACTCTGATTTAGCCTCGATGAACGATGAACTAGCAACTTTTCATATTTTAACTTTGGGCAATATACAAGAGGAACTAATGCATCTATGAAAGCGCCAGTGCTGCTGTTGAGTGCGGCTTTAATTTTTTGGGGATCGCAGACAGGAATGTGGATTTTTGCTATACCCATGTCTGCAATTTTAGCAGGATATCACTTGATAAATTCGCGGTGGGATTTTTCCAATGATGATTTCCAACGCATTGCTAAGTTGTGTGTGATGATTTTCCTGGTTGTATTTGGTTCTTTAATCACTACTAACCGTTCCATTTACTTAGTCTACACTCTCTTGCAGTGGTTGCCATTAGTATTTTTTCCTCTGCTAGCTGCTCAAACATATTCGATAAATGAAAGTTTTGATATTCGGACACTTTTTGTATCGCTGAAGAAATTAACACAAGTAGAATCAAAACGCTTCATTATTAATTTAAATTATCCCTATTTTGGTATTTGTATTTTATCGGCGGGAGCCGCAAATAGTCAGGAAATTTCTTTTTATCTTGGGATGTTTATTCTGATTGGCATTGCCCTATGGTTTGTGCGATCGCAGCGATTTTCAGTAAGTATCTGGCTGAGTTTAATTTTACTAGCTGGAGGTGTAGGTTTTATCGGACAAATGGGAGTCTATCAACTGCAACAGAATTTAGAAAGTGCTGTTGTTTCATGGTTAAGTAATGCTAATAGTATAGGACAATTAATCGATTCAAAAACCAAACAAACGAGTATTGGTGAAATTGGAGTTTTAAAGCAATCAGATACAATTATATTCCGAGTCAAATCTGATAATTCCCAAGTTTCTCCCGGTTTATTAAAAGAAGCAACTTATAATAAATATAAATCTGCGGTTTGGATAGCCGCTAATCCTAATTTTACTCCTGTACAATCTGATGTTAGTGGTAGCAATTGGCGTTTAGATAATAAACCAGTCACAGGCTCAACTCTCACTATTTCTGCTAATTTGAATAGAGGTAAAGGCTTACTGCGGTTGCCTAATGGCACATTTGAAATTGACAATTTACCAGTCAGCCGCATGGAAAAAAATAAATATGGCACAGTAAAAGTAGAGGGTAAAAATGATGCGATCGCTTACCGAGCCATGTTTAATGATCGCCTTTCCTTAGATAGCCCACCCACAGCAGATGATTTGCAAATAGCTACAACTGAACAGGAAACAATCAATCAAGTTATTAACCAATTAAATATTACCGGAAAATCGCCACGCCAAATTTTACAGCTTGTAGATAGCTTCTTTATCAAGAATTTTCGTTATTCTTTAAAACTTACAGGTAAAAATAATCAACCAACACCTTTATCAGCGTTTTTATTAGAAACTCGCGCTGGACATTGTGAATATTTTGCCACTGCTACTACATTAATTTTACGTGCTGCTGGGATACCCGCTCGTTATGCAGTAGGTTATTCAGTTCGCGAATTTAGCCAATTAGAGAAACAATATATAGTACGTAGTCGCCATGCTCATGCTTGGACATTGGCTTATATAAATGGTAAATGGCAAACCTTTGATACAACACCTGCTGATTGGGCAAATATAGAAAATGCCAATGCGTCTAAATTAGCATTCATCTCTGATTTATGGTCATTCTTTAGATTTAAACTTTCAGGCTGGTTACGTTCTAACTTAGTTAAAAGTCTATTGAATTATGGCTGGTGGCTAATTATGCCATTAATGTTGTTGCGGTTGTGGAAGTTTAATTCTAAAAGTACCGCTCGCCGTTTATCTAAAAAACAATTAGTCACTGAGAAACGAGCTAAATCTGATTTCCATAGAAAGGATGATGAATTTTATTTAATTGCACAGAAGTTAGAAGATTTAGGATTACACCGTCATCCTTCCGAGTCTTTAAAAACTTGGCTACAGAGGCTAAAAGAGGAATTACCGGCAGCTAATTTAATTGATGATTTGCCATTGATAGTGGAATTATATTACCGCGATCGCTTCGATCCGCAAGGTATTAAAGAGACTGAAAAAGCTAAATTAAAATCTGCTGTTGCTGCATGGCTAGTTAAACATAACCAGGTAAAAAACACATAATAAGCTAATGCGCGCCTAAATGGCATAACTACTCATGAAGGCTGTTAACTGTTAACGGTTGACTGTCAACGGTCAACCGTCAACAGACCTCATGAGGGATTGTGCAACTTAAAAGCAGAATAGCTTACCATTTTGAAAAAAGAATGCGACAGATTTTAGGGGCACCAGTCAGATAATTTGATATACCAAAAGATTGTGGATGCCCATACGTGTCAACTTAAGCTAAAAGCTATATAGGACGGGCGTTGTACAAAACTTTCGCCCTCATCCCCTAACCCCTTCTCCCCCAGGAGAAGGGGAATTAAATCTCTTGCTCCCCTCTCCCGGTGGGAGAGGGGTTGGGGGTGAGGGCAAAAACCTTGCAACCAAGCAGGTTTCGCGTTAAGTTGACACGTATGGTGGATGCCGTGCCCCTACAAAGACTTTATTTGTCGCCAACATTATTTAAATTGGTATTAGGTGAAATTTCAATCAGGCTAGGGAATGTGCAGAGAAATTAAATATCAGTTTCAATCCTTAATAGGGATTAAGTGAAGTTTAAACTGCAAAGTTTTGTATGGGCTTAGTGGGGGTTCTGGAGTTTCAATCCCTAATAGGGATTAAGTGAAGTTTAAACTTGATGCAATCAAACCTTGATTGCTACCTACTCTTGTTTCAATCCCTAATAGGGATTAAGTGAAGTTTAAACGCTATATATAGTCCAAGATTGCGATGCTTTAATTCTTTGGTTTCAATCCCTAATAGGGATTAAGTGAAGTTTAAACCTGTGAGGCGATCAACCGTTTTGCTGAGAAACTACTAAGAGGTTTCAATCCCTAATAGGGATTAAGTGAAGTTTAAACCCGCATCCATTAATTCATCAATTCTGCGGTATCCTGGTTTCAATCCCTAATAGGGATTAAGTGAAGTTTAAACTTGAGTTAAGAGAGTTTAAAAGCGTGTTTTGTTGAGTTTCAATCCCTAATAGGGATTAAGTGAAGTTTAAACTGATTTGATGCTAGGTAATGCCACGAATTTAAGTGGTTTCAATCCCTAATAGGGATTAAGTGAAGTTTAAACCAGTCTATACGCCTGAAGAGATGGGTGCAACAGTTGTTTCAATCCCTAATAGGGATTAAGTGAAGTTTAAACTTTCTGATTAATTTCAGCCGCATACTTTTGAGTAAGTTTCAATCCCTAATAGGGATTAAGTGAAGTTTAAACTTGTTCCGTATGGAGGGTCAACATTCTCAATAAAGTTTCAATCCCTAATAGGGATTAAGTGAAGTTTAAACCATCAAGCCTGGCCCGAATGGGTTGCCTTGTAGAGTTTCAATCCCTAATAGGGATTAAGTGAAGTTTAAACTCTACCTCTATTCAAAATACCATTTATTTATTCCATTGTTTCAATCCCTAATAGGGATTAAGTGAAGTTTAAACTCAACTAGAGGGGTTTTTATTTTGCCTAAAATTAGTTTCAATCCCTAATAGGGATTAAGTGAAGTTTAAACAAAGGGTAGGCAAACAGGCGCATCAGTAGTATATGTTTCAATCCCTAATAGGGATTAAGTGAAGTTTAAACTTCTAGAGTATCTAGCAATATTGAAGAAGTTGAAAGTTTCAATCCCTAATAGGGATTAAGTGAAGTTTAAACAAAACTCTTCCAATGACTATTTAAGACAAGCTCGTTTCAATCCCTAATAGGGATTAAGTGAAGTTTAAACCAATGGCGCAGAAGCAGCAGTCAGTTAGAACACCATCCCTGTTTCAATCCCTAATAGGGATTAAGTGAAGTTTAAACGGGACTTCTCCAAATAATTCCTTTGATAATTCCCTGTTTCAATCCCTAATAGGGATTAAGTGAAGTTTAAACATTGAGGAAAGAAATACAAAGGTCATTCAAGTGATTGGTTTCAATCCCTAATAGGGATTAAGTGAAGTTTAAACCATTTGCTCTTTTAGGTGTTATTCCTATTTCCACTGTTTCAATCCCTAATAGGGATTAAGTGAAGTTTAAACTCATAAAAAAACGCCCGTAGGCGTGTAATTTGGTTGTTTCAATCCCTAATAGGGATTAAGTGAAGTTTAAACCCTCACGTGAGGGCTATTTCTTAAAACTCTATTTCTTTGTTTCAATCCCTAATAGGGATTAAGTGAAGTTTAAACTGCGGCAGCCCCAAAGCCAATGTATATATAGTTTTCAAGGTTCTGTTGCGCGGACAGTGCAATCATAACATAAGCAAGAATGAAGCAGCAAACCCAAAATGGCTGAAAGTCAATCCCTGTAAGGCGCGCGGGTGATTGAGAAGCAATAAAACAATGGAAGCCTTATATACAAATAGTTTTAACGGTTTTTGGTGAGATTACTTTTTTAACACCTACCCATCCGCGCATTCTGGCAAGAAAAGAGTATCGTTACGGGCGGCTGATATTCAATCATAGCAGCACAGCCAATGCATTAGGGAAGGCTAAAACATCAATTATTGAGAGCTAGTTAATCGAAAAATTGGCTCGTTGGTTGTGAAGGAGATCTGGTTGTGCGTGAAGGAGATCTGGTTGTGCGTGAAGGAGATCTCATTGATAGAGAACCCGATCTGGTTGGTTGTGAAGGAACCGATGTTCTCTATGGATGAGCGCTCATTGATAGAGAACCCGATCTGGTTGGTTGTGAAGGAACCGATGTTCTCTATGGATGAGCGCTCGTTGATAGACAACCCGATCTGGTTGGTTATGAAGGAACCGATGTTCTCTATGGATGAGCGATCGCAAGCTATGTAAGTACTCACGCAAAATTATTTATGTCATTGCGAGCGAAGCGAAGCAACCCCAAAACCCTTGTGATTGCTTCACTCCACTTCGTTACGTTCGCAATGACAAATGTATATTTAATTTTGCATCACTACTTAGACGCAGTATATCCGTAGAAATCGCACCCAGTAATGCTAATTATTAACTTGGTCATTTAAAAAAGAGAAATACATGAATTAAGGGCGCAAAAATTTGCGCCCCTATAGATAATTTATGTGTTGCAATAACTTAGGATTGTGTCAGTACCTAGGCAGAATTAATTACACAAATTGTTTTTTCTCCTACCTGAATTAGTGCAAGTTACTGTGAAACAATCGGTTGCGTTGCTACGTTACTTAAACCAATGCTGGTAATTAAATTTTGCCATTCGGCTTGCAGCTTGCTATCGTTAGGGTTCTTTTGAAGCAATTGTGCCAAAATTGTCACTGTTTCGTACCAAATGCCATTTTGGGCGTAAATCGCTAGCTGCTGTTGAGGTTTAGCTTTTTCTATTTGTTGAGCGATCGCCTGATTCAAATTCACTCGCTGAACTACTCCTTCAACATAAATGGGCGGCGATTGTTTTTCTGGATCGCAATAAACACTGAGAAACCAGCGATATTGTTTGTTCAATTCCAATGGTGCTACAGTTTGCGGTAAAGAAACGTTGATAACTCCCGGTTGGTTGGGTAGAGCGATCGCAGTTTGGTAAATTTGGTTGGCAGCGTCATCTTGCAAAGTAAACTCCACTCGATTACTCCAATTTTTTGGTAGTGGTAGATAAAACCAAAAAGTTGGGCGTGCTGCTGTCGTCAATCCCCAAACATCCTCAGTTGAGTCCGCTTTTTTAATAAAGGGTACTAAAGCTGTGAGTTCAGGTTTAAACAGTGGACAAGTACCACGTTTGGCCCCTCCCAAAACGCGACCCCCTGGCGGTGGCTCTGGCGGTGGTGTGGGTACATTAAAGTTAACGGTTGTAATAGTAGTGTTACTTGACTTTGTGTTGATTAGCTGTCTATAGTTCCCTGGTTCTGCGACGATTGATGTCTGTCCCAGCAGTATACTAGTGCAACTAACAGCAAATACTAAAGACAATTTCATTGGTAATGAAATGAATTTCATAAGATTTACTGGGAATAAAAGATGAAATTTGGGATTGGGGAATGGGGAATGGGTAATGGGTAATGGGTAATGGGTAATGGGTAATGGGTAATGGGGAAATAACGATAATAAATGCCCTATGCCCTATGCCCTATGCCCTATGCCCTATGCCCTATGCCCCATGCCCTAAATATTTTCCCGGATTAATTTGGAATTTTGAATTTTAAATTTGGAATTTTGGATGAGTATCACGCCAACTGTGCCTACTAATGAGGCAGATGAGGGTATAAAAGGTACCCAAAAACCCCAAATTAATAGACCAAAGCAGAATAAATACAGTACGCCTGAGGTCACGCCAAGGGCTATGACTAATGAGGATTGGGAAGAGATTCGCCAAGTTAGCAGTCCGCCAATGAAAGACCAACTCCAAATCCAGAGGATTTCTACCCAAGGTGACCAAACTTGCAATAAGGGACGATGATCTAAAACTGCACTGAGAATCTGGCTCACCATGTGCCCTTGTACTACGACTCCTGACATTTGCTTGTCTAAGTTATTACCGTAGGGTGTAGCCCAGTAGTCTGGGAAATCTCCTTTGGCGGAGACACCAATCAAAACAATGCGGTCTTTGATGGCTTTGGGGTTGACTTGTCCAGAGATTAATTGTGTGAAGGTTACCTGTTCCGCTATCTTTTTGGTGGAACGGTAGTTGAGTAATAGTTGACCGCCATTTGCATCAATACTTTGATAGCCACTCGCACGGGACGCTAGGCGAGGTAATACTGTTTTGCCTAGTTGTAACTGTTTTTGTGGGGTAAAGGTCGGTTGAATTCCTAGAGGTAAGAGATAGCGGAATGCGAGTTGGGTACTGAGTGCATAGTGTGTAGTACATAATGATGCGGCTTCTGGTGTCATGAATAACAGCTGGCGGCGTACTACCCCATCTGTATCATGTAAAAAGTCGCTGAATCCTAGGCGTTCTACTGGAATTTCTGGTGGTGGGGCAATGCCTTTAGTTTTTTCTGTGGTATCACTTCCTTTACAAACTCCTATTAAGTTATCGGTTTGTTGCAGCCGGGAGATTAAATCTTTGGGTTCGGCCTGAAAATCACGGTAAATATCTAAACCAATGGCCCGGGGTTGATACTTTTGCAGTGTTAGCAAAAGTTGGTTGAGTGATTTATCTGAGAGCGAAGTTCCTTTTAACTCTTCGCGATTTTGGCGTTGAAATGCCAGGTCGTTATCGTCAATGGTGACTAATAGCAACCGCGAATCTGGCCCTTCATCAGGACGCGATCGCATCATTTGATCGAAGGCTTGAAATTCTAAACCTTGTAATGTTCCCAAAAATCTCAATCCGCAAACGATCGCAGTCATTACCACGCTGGAAAAGAATGCTGCTTGAAATCCGGGTTTTGTGACTAAAGGTAAACTTGGGTTGACTTTTTTGTAGGTGCGTGTCAAACATTCCCAAGTCATGGGCGGTTGTGAGGGATTTTGAAAAATCACTGGTAACCAAGTTGCACAGGGAAATCTATCTTCAAGCCCTTGTAGGCGTTCTCTGGCTTGCCTAACTGCTTGATATAATAAATCCCCACCTGCAAAGCTACCGATTAAATACTTTAAAAACTCTTGCGCTACGCGATCGGGGACAGGTTCTCGCATGACGATCATTTGCGGTATTTGCAAATCTGCAAGTTCTGTTGCTAATCCCAATCCATCGCAGGAGTTGAAAATTGCTAATTGTAAGCCGCGTTCAATGGCTTTTTTCAGGGCGTACTTTAATTCACCGATTGTTAAACTATCTGTTTTATTTAAATATATTCGCCCAGTCCCATCTTTGCCTTGACTGGAACTATGTCCGGCGAAAAATAGAATATCCCAGTTTTTTTCCCAAAGATGATCGGTTAATTGTTTGCGTTCTGGTTCTACTAATAAACAAACATCTGCATTGCGACATTGTTGTAGTAGTGCTAAATCAGCATGAGTATCAATTCCTTCGCTATTACCCACGATCGCCAAAATATTCACCACTTTGTTGGGGGTGCGTGATTTTGGTATGCGCTCATAAGTTGGCGATGATAAAGCAATTTCGGCTTTGGGGTAGCGTTCTAGTAAGTCCCAAAGATGCCAAGGTAATCGCTGCAATTGGCTATTTTCTGCTTGCAAAATTACTCGCACTTGGTCTGTGGGTAAGAGGCTTTCTAGCCATTTTTCCCGGATGGGGCGAAATTCTTCTGAGCGCAGCCAAGTATTGAAGCGTGCCCGTAAAATATGAGATGTATGCAGGCAGTCTTGTGTCATTGACACATTCGTTATCTGTACTTTATCTGCATCTAGGCGATAAACATTACCTAAGCGACGATAAATAGTTTGCCAGTGACTATAATATAGGGGAATTTCCGGACATGGCGGCAGCTTACCCATGATTTCTGTGTTAGGGCGATCGCATTCTTCACCAATTTGGAGAGTAACAGCAAATCCTTGCTCGAAACTACCGTATGCAAACTTCAGAACCACTAACTTACTCATGACAGTCGCTGCGCTCCCATTGAAAATTCAAAATTCACAATCATCAGCCTAGAATTTTGAATCACCCTGTGTGTTAAAAATATTACATCCCTATTACCAATTACTGACAATGGGGAAAGTAGCTGCACCTTCAGATCACAAACTGTTCTGTAATACTGATATCATTAAATGCTACTCTGACGCTAAATATTTCTTTAGTCACACCGCGAAACTGTAACTGAATGTAATTGTCGGCGCTTCTGGCTTGCGCTTCTAAAAATACTGCGCCTGAATCATCTAAAACTGTGAGTTGCACTCCTGCTGGTAAAAAATTTAACTTCCCTGTGGGATGTAACTGCAGGCGAATATGGGTTTTGTCGTTAGCTTGGGGGCAAAGTTCCACAATCAACATCAGGGGTTTATCGGCAATTTGAATGCCAAAATCCATCAATTTTGCCCGCCTCGTAATTGTTTCTAGCCGATGGGAAGTTTCTTGTTCAAAAGTTTCCGGGCCGCGAAACCCATAAGCTAATTCAGGTGCTTGAGAATTCCACAATGCTTCGACAGTTTGCCAACTGGATTCAAATATACCAGCAAACCACTGACTTAAATTTACTGGCTTGCTGGCTGAAGATAGTTTTAATTGTGCTAAATGTTCAATGAAAGCTTCAGGAGATTTTAATTTACTCAAAGACAGTTCTTCCGTATCCACACTGGCTACAAAACCCAGCAATTTTGCTTCTTGTAGAGATTCATCAATTTGTATAACTATGTAACCTATGCGTTCTTCCCATGTTTCTGGGGGAACAGCACAAGTATTTGCTAAAACACCAACAGGGCGACATTCCAAACGACCTAGTCCGGGTATAACTAAGTCGGCGATATCTGCAAATAATCGCATTGCAGGATTCCAGCTATCACCAGCGCTGAGATTTGTTTCAATCTCCATCATTTGCAAATAGTCATTTACTACCAACACAGCTAAGGTATTTAGCCTCACTTGTGCTGCTTTTTCGGGAGTTGGTTGTTGGTTGGCAAACTTTTGAGCAATTGTGCGTGCTGCTTGAGCGATCGGCAAGGGTACAGAGAAATTATCTAGGTTATAAGTGGTGTAAGTCATGTAGTTAAGTCCCCAGTGATCAATGCTGCTATACACATATCAACTGCATTCACTAAATTTATGCCAAAAAATTTGAATTATTAAATTTTTGTGATCAAGAAGTAAATTTCATAATTTCGCTCAATTATGAATAAATTATGAATAATGAACTATTGATTATCAACTATCAATTATCAATTCCAACACTCCTTGAAAGCGACTATTTCAATTTAGTCATGATCGATGATATAGGAATCATATTTGATTGCTGCAAAGCTAGGAATAGCTTAGACAAATTTTGGATTTTAGATTTTGGATTTTAGATTGAAGACCATGAAAACAATGCTGTTACAGAGGCCTTAATTACTTCTTGCTTCATTTGAAAGTGTTGAGTAAAAATCCCGTTCTCACTTTCATATATGGCTGTCTTCTTCCTAAAGAAGTATTTTTACTTAGGTTGATATGAAACAGGAAAGAAAAGGATGAGAGAGCAGAGCAAGCAGAAGCGGTAGGGGAAGAAATCATTGGTGTCAACTTAACGTGAAACCCGCTCTTGTGCAAGGTTTCGCCCTCACCCCCAGCCCCTCTCCCTCTGGGAGAGGGGAGCCAGAGATTTAGTTCCCCTTCTCCTGCGGGAGAAGGGGTTAGGGGATGAGGGCGCGAGTTATTTGTACAACGCCCGCCCTATACGCTTTTAGCTTAAGTTGACACCAATGGGAATAAATCCCCATTCCCCTTTGGTTGCAAGGTTTCGCCCTCACCCCCAGCCCCTCTCCCTCTGGGAGAGGGGAGCCAGAGATTTAGTTCCCCTTCTCCTGCGGGAGAAGGGGTTAGGGGATGAGGGCGCGAGGTATTTGTACAACGCCCGCCCTATATAGCTTTTCGCTTAAGTTGACACCAATGGGAATAAATCCCCATTCCCCTTTGGTTGCAAGGTTTCGCCCTCACCCCCAGCCCCTCTCCCTCTGGGAGAGGGGAGCCAGAGATTTAGTTCCCCTTCTCCTGCGGGAGAAGGGGTTAGGGGATGAGGGCGCGAGGGATTTGTACAACGCCCGCCCTATACGCTTTTAGCTTAAGTTGACACCAATGGGAATAAATCCCCATTCCCCTTTGGTTGCAAGGTTTCGCCCTCACCCCCAGCCCATCTCCCTGTGGGAGATGGGAGCAAGAGATTTAGTTCCCCTTCTCCTGCGGGAGAAGGGGTTAGGGGATGAGGGCGCGAGGGATTTGTACAACGCCCGCCCTATATCGCTTTTAGCTTAAGTTGACACCAATGGGAATAAATCCCCATTCCCCTTTGGTTGCAAGGTTTCGCCCTCACCCCCAGCCCCTCTCCCTGTGGGAGAGGGGAGCCAGAGATTTAGTTCCCCTTCTCCTGCGGGAGAAGGGGTTAGGGGATGAGGGCGCGAGGTATTTGTACAACGCCCGCCCTATATAGCTTTTCGCTTAAGTTGACACCAATGGGAATAAATCCCCATTCCCCTTTGGTTGCAAGGTTTCGCCCTCACCCCCAGCCCATCTCCCTGTGGGAGATGGGAGCAAGAGATTTAGTTCCCCTTCTCCTGCGGGAGAAGGGGTTAGGGGATGAGGGCGCGAGGGATTTGTACAACGCCCGCCCTATATCGCTTTTAGCTTAAGTTGACACCAATGGGAATAAATCCCCATTCCCCATTCCCCATTACCCCTTATCCCCAGAGGGGGCCCCGAGTTCCCCAATCCCCAATTACAGCCAATTCCCAATTAATACATAAGCCGACCAATAGGAAGGTGCTTTGTAACTAGAGTTTTGCAATAATTTTAACTGGGCATGACGGAGAGCTTGGGCTTTAGTAACTTTCTTGCTTTGCAGTTGTTGATAGAAATCACCTACAAATATGGCTGTGGATTGATCGTCAATTTGCCATAAAGATGCTACGGTACTGCGCGCTCCAGCTCTGACTGCGGTTCCAGCTAAACCCAGTGCGGCGCGGTGATCGCCGGCGGCGGTTTGACAAGCGCTCAATACTAATAATTCCACTGGTTCTGGTTTAGTTTCATCCCGTGTACGGAGTAGGCGATCAAATTGCTTGACATTGATGGCACCGTCAGCAGCTAAGATAAAGGTGTCTTCAGCGCGGGAGCTAAATTGTCCGTGAGTTGCCAAATGTAGGATGTTAAAGGGGACTTGATTAACTTCCTTTGCTAATGCCTTTTGGGTAAATTTTTCATCTAAGAGATTAGTTGTAGAAACTCCAGCTTGAGCAATTAAACCCACTTCCGATTTAATTGCAGGTAACGGTGAGAAGTTGGGGAAGTCTGGCGGAGGTTCTGTTAATCCAGCAGTTAAGGCTCGCAATTGCTGTTTTTCTATGGGTTTGGGATCAAGTAATTGTAATCCCACACTGAGAGCGATCGCATATTTCTCGATTAAATATTGTTTGCCATCGTAGAGTGATGCCATTGGCAAGTTGCGTAATGCGCCATCTAGTACGAATACGAGGGTATTGACTTTGTTTTCTGGCAATTGCGATTCAATAGGCTTAATTAGCCAATCATAAACCTGTTTTCCTTGGGTTTTAACAGCGTTAAGCGCAGTCGGACTAACCAAATTTCTTCGCAGTTCTGCCAAGACTTGGTTAACTTCCCCTTGGGGAACTTTGGTACTGTAATGCTGTAGGGGTTTTTGGGGAATTTTGACAATTACCTGAATTTCTTCTGGGAGAATAATTGGATAAAGAATTGCTGCATTGGGATTATCTTTATCTACTACTTGATCTAACGCCACACTCTGTCCTAAAAGACAAGCTTCGCGAAAGAAGTTATCTAATTCTGCTAACTGTAAAGCTTCGATGCGCTGGCGTGCTTTATCTAAAATTTTATCGTTAGCTTTTCCCGCTTGGGATTCCAGCAACAACTCTACAGACTCTCGATAGACTGGTTCCACACTATCGCGGAAGCTAAATTGCACATCTTGATTAATTGCAACTAAATCCCGGCGCAGAGAATTGAGAGTTGCTACCGCTCCATCATAAGCTGCGATCGCTTTTGTTAAATCTTTTTGTGCCCAAAAAATTCTGCCTAATTGCCACTCTAAACGATAAGCTATTTCCGGTGCGTTGTTGGTTTGCGCTAAGACTAATGCTTGTTTAGTCAGCTTTTGCGCCTCTTGCCAATTTTGGGCTTGCTCGTTCAAATTAGCTAAACTGCCTAAAGCATAAGCCTCTGTTTTTTGATCTCCCAAATTGCGAGATTGTTGAATAGCGGTGGTGAGTTGCAGAGACGCGATTAATCGCGTCTGTACAAGAGTGCTGAGGAGCCAGTGCGTTGCGGAGGACAGTTGCGTGGGCGGGTTTCCCGACTTGAGCAAACTGTCCGTTGGGGTTCCCCCCGTTGTAGCAACTGGCGTTGCTGAGTGGGGAGTGGGGAGTTTGTTGAGGCTTTGGGCGAAGTTAATAGCGGCGTAAATACTTGCACGGCTGGGGGGGAGTTGTGCAAGCTGGGATTGAATGGCGGGTACTAGAGTTTCGGCTGTGGAATGCTGTTTATCTGCGATGAGTAGGCTGAGAAGATTTAGCTGTGCCTGTACTTTGGTTAAAGGTGAAGGGGATAATTGCAGAGCTTCCTGATAATAAGCGATCGCATCTGTTGTTTGCTGCTGTGTGCGGGCGTTGTTCCCTAAACTCACAAGAATCGCCCCAAGCTCTGCATTTGATGGTAAACTCTTGGCAATTTCTTGGCTTTGCTTTAACACCGCTTCCGATTTTTTCCCATCACCTATGGCTAACAGACTATCGCCAAGCGATCGCAATCCCACTGCTTTTTCTATGGAGTTTGGTTGCGATTGTAATTTTTGATGCGCTTCTTCTAGTATTTCTACAGCCCGCAAGTAAGCGCCTTGGCTTCTCCAAGCCTGTGCTTGATTAATTAGCGTCCGCACTACGCCAGGTTCGTACTTTAGCTGCGTATAAATTTTTGCTGCTTGTTGCCAGGTTATTAAAGCCGCCTCCGCTTGTCCCGTGGCTAATTGCAAGCGTCCTTGAATATCTAAAGATTGAGCGAATATTTGCAGACTTTGGCTATTTTGTTCTGTATTGAGCAAATTTAAACTGTCTGTAATTGCCTTTTGTGCTTCCTGCCAAGCACCGAGTTGCTGGTAAGCTAGGGAAAGATTACTCAAAGTGGCAGCTTGTTTGATGCGATCGCCTTGAGTTTGATATTCCTTGACAGCTTGCTGCAATACCTGCACTGCCTCACTAAAATTGCCTGCATCGTAAAGCAATTTACCCTGTTGCAGTAGGGAAGCTGGATTGGCAATTTCCTTGACAATCGGTTGAGATGAAGCAGCAATTCCCGGAACTACCGCCATAATTGGTGAACTCAAACTGCATAGCAAAGCCATAATAAAGTAAATAAACAGGCGGAAAAATTTGATTTTTCGCCTATTTTCACCGGAATAACTGGCTATAGACAATTGAGTTAATTTCTTCATGGGATAGATTGTCAGCCTATTTACAGCAGAGTCTGCAATCAAATCCTACAGGAATAGGGTCACTTTGATAAGCACCTCATAACGCTCGCCTGCAACTAAAGAAGTCACGATAGTTAGGTAGTCATAACTCCACAAGATGTAAAAATTTTTGCGTTTTAGGGACTTCCAAATAAAAAAATATCCCAGTATTTATTGTGGGGTGGACATCTTGTCCGCCCAGCTTATGTGGCGGGCAAGATGCCCGCCCCACAAGATGGAAGAATTTATTTCTTGGAAATCCCTTATATTTTTTTATCATCAGTAGGGTGGAATATAACTTAACTTTAGCGGTATTTAGATCCCCGACTTTTTCAAAAAGTCGGGGATCTGGGAAGCAATGTTTACTTAAGTAAATGCTATTCATTAGTAGTGGACTAACACACCTAAAATGAGGCATTAGATTTGATTAAATTAACCGCAGATAAACGCCGATAAACGCCGATAAACGCCGATGAATTTTTGATATTGCATCAAATTCTTGAGCAAGGTACAACGAAGTCCAACAGTCTGCTTTTAGCTAGCTAATAAATGTCGAAAACGACTGTTGTTCATAGTTTTTTAGAGAAATATTTAAATTTTGTCTCCCCATATATTTACCTGAAGCATATAATCCTCTAAACATTATTAAATATTTTAATCAATTTATATGTAGCAAAAATCTACCAAAATATGGCATTTTAGTTAATAAGCTAACTCAGCCTAAAATTTTAAATTATTTTACGGAAAATTAACGTCATTTTAACACTAGAAAAAGAAGTTAACATTTTTATTAAAGATGGAAACCGTACAATTTAGTGAACTTAAGATTAATGAAATATATAAAATTGAGTTCCTCAACGGCTACAAATTACAGGGTAAATTTATAGGCATTAAAAGTGGACGTTACTATTTTTTAGATGACAAAGGACAGAAATTCTCTTTCACCAACAACACTATTGTGCATCTGCGCTTTTATAAATCTCATGCTGAATAAAGTGTAATTGCAGAATCGCCAAGCCTAAACCAGACTAATCGCCGGGATGCGATCGCACATTCTAACTCAAATACCAATAGTACAGATAATTTTAAGGGCAAGGCAGTGCCCAGTCGTGTCAACTTAACGTGAAACCCTCTTGGTTGGAAGGTTTCGCCCTCACCCTGTGCCCCTCTCCCACAGGGAGAAGGGAGCCAGAGATTTAGTTCCCCTTCTCCTGCGGGAGAAGGGGTTAGGGGATGAGGGCGCGAGGTATTTGTACAACGCCCGCCCTATATCGCTTTTAGCTGAAGTTGACACCTATGGGCAGTGCCTTGCCCCTACCTGCGACATTGTATATTGAAAGTAAAATGAATGCGATCGCTTTGTAAACTAGCACTTGCAATTCACAAACTAGCACTTGCAACTCGTAAACTTGCTTTTGCAACTCGCAAACTAACACTTGCAACTCTTAAACTTGCTTTTGCAACTCACAAACTAACACTTGCAACTCACAAACTAACACTTGCAACTCACAAACTAACACTTGCAACTTGTAAACTTGCTTTTGCAACTCGTAAACTTGCTTTTGCAGTTAATTTCCGGAAATATACTCTTATTTATGAATTTTGCTCATACTATTGCTAGCAAACTTCTGTAGCTTCACTGTGGCTAGTACATTTATTCATTGCGTATCTTAAAGGTATCTAAGGAACTCCGTATTAAGCATTATCAGGGTTCTTCATATCAAAATTTCAACAGGAAAACTTTATGGCGCAAAAGAGACGCAATTCCATCGCACTCACCAAAGCTGAACGACGGATTGAAGGGATGCAGATGATCAATTCTGACTTAGACTTTGGTAATGGGTTATCAATCGCCAGTTATCAAAATAAAATTTTGGAGATTCGAGATAAGTTAACCGCCTATAACCAAGCAAAAACAATGGTGGAGACAACACACTCTGCATTAGTAGCAGCAGAAAGTGAGTTGAATATGATTTCTGAGCAAATGCTGCTGAGTGTTGCATCTCGCTATGGCAAAACTAGTGATGAGTATGGCATGGCTGGTGGAACACGCAGGATATATAGAAAGAAAGCACGTCCAGCAGTTCCAACAACATTGACTACGGATAAATAATTAAAAATTTGCAATTACTTGCATTAGCCAGCAAAGAGGTAAATTGAAAAAATTTGCCTCTTTACTTGTGTAAAAAACCAAAATGAACGATGATTTACCCAAAATACGTGCCTGCACTACCTCCTGCCGTTTTTTAGCTCCGTCGAACTCACGTTATATAAACAAAATTTATGCTTAAGTATCAACAGGTTGATATCAAAAATATTGTAATAATAATTGCTACATGGATTGTCCTAGTCATTCTCGTAAACCCTATCGGGGATTTTCCTCTCAACGATGACTGGGCTTATGGTTGGAGTGTAAAAACTTTACTAGAAACAGGTAATTTTCAACTTTCAGACTGGACTGCGACAAACCTATTATCTCAAGTTATCTGGGGAGCGCTGTTTTGTCTACCTTTTGGTTTTTCATTTACAGCACTTCGACTCTCAACTTTAACTTTAGGATTAATTGGTGTTCTCACCACTTATGGTCTATTGAGAGAAGTTAATACTAGCCCTAAAATTTCTCTGCTTGGAGCACTTATAATTGCTCTAAATCCTTTATATTTTGCGCTCTCTAACTCATTTATGAGTGATGTTCCTTCATTTACATTCACATTTGTATCTTTATATTTTTTAATTAGAGGTCTTAAAAGAGAGTCAAATATTGAATTTTTTTTGGGTGTATTAATTTCTTTTATATCTATTCTTAATCGTCAGTTGGGTTTATTAATTCTTCCAACATTTAGTTTAGCGTACCTGATAAAAAAAGGTTTCAAAATTAGAACCTTTATTGAAGCTATAACTCCAACTATTCTAGGGATAGCTTTGTATATATCCTATCCTCGTTGGTTACAGGCAACAGACCGAGCTCCTATCCTTTACAACTTTCAGAGTCATAAATTAGTAGAGACTTTTTCAAAAAGTTTTTTAGAAATTGTTGCAATTTACTCTAAAAATATATTATTAATCTCAGTATATTTAGGATTATTTATTTTCCCTTTTTTAATTCTTAATTTTTCTATACAATTTAAAAACTTTTCTCTTCGTCAAAAACAAATTAGTCTTTTTTTCAGTTTTTTTATAGTCGCCATAATTTCAGTGTATTGTTTAGCTAAACACCAGCGAATGCCTTTTGTAGGCAATGTTATAGAATCTTTTGGTTTAGGTCCTCAAACAATAAATGGTTATAGCGCTTTCTTAAATCCAAATCTTACTTTAATAACTTTAATTTCTAGAGTTTGGCAGATACTAACATTAGTAAGTATGGTTGGTGTTGCTTTATTGTTTCAGTGCTTATTTTTGGCTCTACTCCAAGTATTTAACCAAAAGACAGACTTAAATCGAAAGTGGCTGTTAATGTTAACTATTTCTAGTATTATTCTATTCTTTTTACCAATTGCTGGATTAAAAGGTTTTTGGTTTGATCGCTACCTCATTATTTTCTTGCCATTTTTATTGATGCTTATTTCAATGGCAATCACAAATTATAGTAAAAATAAGCTTACATTGAGAGCAGCTTCTATCTGCTTAATGATGCTTTTGTTCTATGGCGGATTCACCATCACTGCAACCCATGATTATCTGTTATGGAACCGTGTTAGATGGCAAGCTGTCAACGATTTGATGCAAACATCCCAAATATTGCCCAATCAAATAAACGGCGGATTTGAATTTAAAGGTTGGTATTTTGGGAATAAGCTGGAAATATGCAATCCTAAATATCATAAAAGTTCCGCATATACTAGAGTTAATTGGAATGACTTCACTTGCCTTTGGGGTAGTGATAATTATAAATATAGTCTTTCTTTTGTACCTAATATTGGTTATGAAATAGAGAAAAAATATTCTTTTAGAAGATGGCTGCCTTGGAGGAAAGAAGACCTATATCTTTTACGTAAAAAAACAAAAATTTAAAATACAGTAGATTGCAAATTTGTGAGCCAGTAAATTAGCTTCCAAACTTGACCGAGACAATTTTGGATTTTAGATTTTAGATTAAATCTAAAAATAAAATCCAAAAAACGGTTTCAAGCCTACGCCAGTTGCTTTATGTCGGGAAACCCGCCCACGAGAGTGGCTCACGCCACTTCTCTCAAGTCGGGAAACCCGCCCACGAGAGTGGCTCCTCCGTTTACGAAGAAGGAGCAAAAAAATCATTCAATACTTAAGTTCGTAGGGTGTGTTATGCCGTAGGCTAACGCACCTTGTTGTTGATGATGCGTCGGTGCGTTGCGCTGCGCGACAACACACCCTACATTTAAATTCTTTCTCACGTCTCTTGGCGATCGCAATTATCCCCAACTATCAAAGCCTTGTCATTAGCTAATGATTTTCAGACTCAGCGTCGGTGCGTTGCGCTGCGCGACAACACACCCTACATTTAAATTCTTGAGTAAATATACCTCGTGCTGCAAGAAATGGGCAAAGGGAAAAGGTTAAATGGGAAAGGGAAAATCCAAACCCTTTCCCCCTTCCCCTTTCCCCTTTCCCCAACTTCTACAAAAAGTCTATTGACCTAAGCAATTAAATCAAGACTTAAAGTAGCTAAAATGTAAAAACGTGATATATTACGTCTCTTACTTAATCCTGGTTTTATGGCACTGCCAATTGTTGCAATTATCGGTCGCCCCAATGTGGGCAAATCTACCCTGGTTAATCGTCTCGCCGGGGAACAAACGGCGATAGTCCATGATGAACCAGGAGTAACGCGCGATCGCACTTATATGCCATCTTATTGGAGCGATCGCGAATTTTTGGTTGTCGATACAGGTGGCTTGGTCTTTAATGATGATACGGAATTTTTACCACTGATTCGCCAACAAGCAATGACGGCGCTAACCGAAGCGAGTGCGGCTATTTTTGTGGTTGATGGGCAAACTGGGCCTTCTCACGCTGATGAAGAAATTGCAGAGTGGTTACGTCAACACCCTGTACCTGTACTGTTGGCTGTTAATAAATGTGAATCTCCCGAACAAGGATTAATCCAAGCTGCAGAATTTTGGCAATTAGGCTTAGGTGAACCTTACCCAATTTCTGCAATTCATGGTAGTGGTACAGGCGAATTGCTGGATGAGTTAATTAAGCACATTCCCCAGGTAACAGATGTACCGGAAACCAATGAAATCAAAGTAGCAATTATTGGTCGCCCCAACGTTGGTAAATCTAGTTTATTAAACGCTTTTGTGGGAGAAGAAAGAGCGATTGTCAGTCCCATTTCTGGTACAACCCGCGATGCGATTGATACCATGTTTGAGCGGGATGGACAAACCTATCGCTTGATTGATACTGCTGGTATTCGCAAAAAGAAAAGCATAGAATACGGCACAGAATTCTTTAGTATTAACCGCGCTTTCAAAGCAATTCGCCGCGCCGATGTGGTGTTAATGGTAATTGACGCTTTAGACGGAGTTACCGAACAAGACCAAAAATTAGCAGGACGAGTGATTGATGAAGGGAGAGCTTGTATAGTTGTAGTCAATAAATGGGATGCTGTGGAAAAAGACTCCTACACCATTTATGACTATGAAAAGACTATGCAATCCCGGTTGCATTTTACCGAATGGGCAGACACAATATTTGTCAGTGCTTTAACAGGACAACGCGTCGAGAAAATTTTAGAATTAGTCAATCAAGCTGCAGAATCGCACAAACGCCGTGTCAGCACATCTGTAATTAACGAAGTTTTAGAAGATGCAGTCAGTTGGCATTCACCACCAACCTCACGGGGTGGGCGACAAGGTAGAATTTATTACGGTACTCAAGTCAGTAGCCAACCACCCACGATCGCACTGTTCGTTAACGATGCAAAACGCTTTAACGAAAACTACCGCCGCTACATCGAAAGACAATTCCGCCAACAACTAGGATTTAAAGGCACTCCCATTCGTTTATTGTGGCGCAGTAAGAAAGTCCGTGATGCTGAAGTTGCTAGTATCAATCGTGCTACCCGCGTTTAAAATTTTGGATTTTGGATTTTAGATTTTAGACTGGAGTGGACTAACTGGAAATCAGAAGCTTTCATACCTAACACAGGCTTAATAATCTAAAATCTAAAATTGCCACATGGATTTACTGCGATCGCTACCTCTGGGACTTTATTTAGAAGAACCTCAAACTTGGCTGCATAGAATTGATCCCCGCGTCAAGTTTGCTTGGTTGATGAGTTTACTCACCAGTTATTTATTTGCCCCTATCGAATGGCGGGTACTGCTGGTCATAGTATTGATTTTTGTGACTCTCACTGCCAGAATTCCTAAAAGAGTATGGCAGCAGCAAATGGGCTGGTTATTACTATTGTCGGTTCTTGTTTTATTAATTGCCGCTATCAGCCCAGATGGTTTAGGTGTAAATTATCAGCCCCGTCTCCCAGCCAACGAGCAAATTTTAACTCAGCCATCCACTGCCAAGCCGCCAAATATTGATGAAAAAGCAGAATTTGGCAATAAAGAATATAGATATGTGTTATTTCACCAAGGGCCAGTCAAAGTCAATCGCCGTTCTTTAGATTTAGCGGTGCGCTTAAGTACAATTTTATTTACCGTAATTTATAGTACTAACCTCTACCTGCTAACCACAGCGCCAGAAGAAATTACAGCAGGTTTAGAAAGCTTAATGCAACCACTGCGACGGCTGAAATTACCTGTAACAGAAGTAGCTTTAACTTTAACTTTATCTTTGCGGTTTATTCCTCTAGTCTTAGAAGAAGTGCAGAATTTAGTGCGATCGGTAATGACTAGGGCGATTAATTGGAAAAAGCTAGGAATCAAAGGCGCAGTCAAGCTTTGGATGATTGTAGCAGAAAGATTATTAGAAAATTTGCTACTCCGTGCCGAACAAATGGCGAGTGCAATGATGGTGCGCGGTTTTACCAGCCCTAACGAGCATCGCGTATTGTGGCATGACTTACGCTTAAAAAGGTGGGACTGGCTAGCGATCGCAATTTTAAGTTTATTTTGGGGCGTGCGCTTATTACTCGGCATCCAGGTTTAAGTTTCAGACAGCGATTGCGAAACAGCCGCGATGATGGACGGAATCTCAACTCCGACAACCTCTAACCCTTTGTTAATTACGAATTACGAATTACGAATTAGTAATTTATGATGACCCACCCTTGGTATTGGCGATCGCTTCCTTTAAAAAATCGTACTGGTTCCGAAGTATTCGCGGCTCTGTTTCGCCCCAATAATAACTCTGAAATCGCCACCCTACTAGAAAGCACCTACCCCACCCCAAAAAACCATCCCCAACTCAATCGCTATTCTATTTGTGCCGGCGCACCTCGCATTATCAATGGTGTCCCCCAAATGTGGACACCCACACTAGGAAAAGTTCTACCCTTTTTATCCGATTTACTACAAACCAGAGGAATCGGACAACAAATAATTTCCCCCTCATCCCCCCCTCACCTCCCCTTCACCGGCGGTTGGCTGGGATGGTTGGGTTATGACATAGCTTGGGAAATTGAACAACTACCGCAAAATAAATGCGATCGCTTGCCGTTTCCTGTAGCTTTTTGGTATGAACCAGATTGTTTCGCCATTTTGGATCACGCCGAACAAACTCTTTGGCTAGCGGCTAGCGATGAGAGTCAACTCGATGATTTACAAGAAAAATTAGCTAAAAAAGCCGCAATTCTCCATCAGGAATCCGTAGAAAACAATCGCAAAATTTCAAATTACGCTATTTCCCCCCGCTTCCACACATCACAATCAGATTACGAGACAGCCGTTAACCAAGCGAAAAAATATATTCAGGCGGGAGACATTTTTCAAGCAAATTTGTCATTGCGATTTGAAGCCACCACAAACGCTTCTGGTTGGTCAATTTATCAAACATTGCAGCAAATCAATCCTTCTCCTTTCGCTAGTTATTGGCAAACACCTTGGGGAGAAGTAATGAGCTGTTCACCAGAAAGGCTAGTATTATTGCAAAACGGCCAAGCCGAAACTCGACCAATCGCCGGGACGCGATCGCGGGGGATCACGCCAGAACAAGACATTCAGCTAGCACAAGAATTGCTGAGTAACACCAAAGAACGCGCCGAACACATCATGCTAGTGGATTTGGAACGCAACGACTTAGGGCGAGTTTGTGAATGGGGAACTGTCTGTGTTGATGAATTGCTAACAATTGAGCGCTATAGCCACGTGATGCATCTTGTTAGTAATGTTAAAGGCAACTTAAAGAGCGATCGCACCGCTATCGATTTAATTCGCGCCCTCTTCCCTGGTGGCACAATTACAGGGTGTCCCAAAGTTCGTTGCATGGAAATTATTGAAGAACTGGAACCAGTACGGCGTAGTTTATTCTACGGTTCCTGCGGTTATTTAGATTGGCGAGGCAACTTAGACTTAAATATTTTAATTCGCACCCTCTTATTAGCAAAAGCCCCAGGGGAACAGGGGAGCAGCGAAAATGATATTAACTCAGCACTCCCAACTCCTCACTCAGCACTCACAACTCCCCACTCAGCACTCAGCACTCAGCACTCCCAACTCAACATCGTTTGGGGACAAGTTGGCGCAGGTATTGTCGCTGATAGTGATCCTGAGCGAGAATGGTATGAATCTCTGCACAAAGCTCAGGCACAATTGGTAGCACTGAATATGCTAAATCATCAATAGTGTACCCTTGGCGATTGTGTGCCAACAGGCGAAAATTATGGCAGCATTAAAAGAGGTTTATGCACACAGAAGTCTAAGGGCTGAATTTTATCTTGAGAAACCTTGCATGACGTATCCCTTGGTCGTTCTTTACAGGAGATAAAATGGCTGATATTTTCTGAGCCTTACCCTACATAGCACCTGAATGTAGGTTTCCTAGGCGAACTTGCCATTACTCTTGTTGTTGTCCCCTACTAGTACAGCAGGCGCAAACACCAAACTAGCAACTCAAAATTAGCGAAAAGCTTATTTAATCAACTTTTTGGTGCCTTAATTTTGAGTTTCGCGTAGCGCTACTAGCTTCAATACTGCCTTAAAAACACTAGATCAAGGGCTTGGCAAACACCACTCTACAGCAAACATTGTTGTATTTCGCGTAAATTTGCACAAATATTCTCACGAAAGCGGTGTATCATCGTCTGAATGTTTGTACTAAAACTGCGGAAAGATATAAAAAATAGACGCTTACCTTGACCACTAAATGAATTCAGAAAACTCAGAAACTTACATAAATCATCCAACTTGGGGTCTCCTTTACAGAATCTGTATGGTTGACGAGACCCAGGATTTGTTCACTACACTTTATGCCCAACGTTTATTTTTTTTGGTAACAAATGACATCAAAGGTATAAAATTTCAGCCCATAGGCCGCACCGAAGCCAGAATGATGTTGGAAAATCGCTTGCGTACTCTGCGTCGCACCGGGCATTCTCAGGAGTACGATCTGCTTCACGGTGTTTTCCAACGCACATTCCAATAGGGAGCAGGGGAGCAGGGGAGCAGGGGAGCAGGGGAGCTAATCTTCACTCTTGTACAAACGCGATTCATCGCGCATACGTGTCAACTTAAGTAGTTAAACAAAATTAATTACACAATGTCATTGCGAATGGAGCGGAGCGTAATGAAGCAATCGCAAGGGTTGAGATTGCTTTGCTGCGCTCGCAATGACTGTAATTAATTTTGCGTGGTTACTTAACGTGAAACCCGCTTTGTGCAAAGGTTTCGCCCTCACCCCCAGCCCCTCTCCCTCAGTGAGCTACGGTGTACACACAAGTACTCTCCGCATACGTTTCAGGGATTTCAAGCCCCTGAAATCGTCATTGCGAGGAGGAACGACGAAGCAATCGCTTGGTGCTCTTATTGCTTCTCTTCGAGACGCTACGCGAACGCTTCGCTCGCAATGACAGGTTTTGAGCGATTTTTATCTGAGTTTAAAACTCCCTTCCAGGTAGGATTTCAAGACTTCTGTGTACACCGTAGCTTCTCCAGGGGGAGAAGGGGTTAGGGGATGAGGGCGTGAGGTATTTGTACAACGCCCGCCCTATATCGCTTTTAGCTTAAGTTGACACCAATATTCATCGCGTCTCTCCAACTCGCAATGAATCGCGTCTCTTCAACTCAGCACTTTGCTAGACCTAGAAACTGCTGTAATGTAGGGGATCGTTAATTTTGAATTTTGGATTGTGAATTGTGAATTCCGATCGCAGCGAAGTGACTAGTTCAATTGGCGAACGTATTACCAAAATTAGCTCCTCCCTACCTTCCTCGGTACGGTTGATTGCAGTTAGCAAAACAGTGTCGGCGGAAATGATGCGCTCTGCATACGCCGCAGGAATCCGCGATTTTGCCGAAAGCCGGATTCAAGAAGCCGCGAAAAAGCAAGCTCAATTACAAGATTTAAGCGATATTACCTGGCACTTTATTGGGCATTTGCAAAGCAACAAAGCCAAAAAAGCCCTAGAACAATTTTCCTGGATTCACTCTGTTGATAATTTGCAGTTAGCACAGCGCTTGGATCAAATAGCAGAACAATTAGGGGTAACTCCTAATGTCTGTCTGCAAGTTAAAATTCTTCCCGATCCCAACAAAGGCGGCTGGACTATACCACAACTGTTAAATGACTTATCCGTAATTAATCAATATAAAAATTTACATATTCAAGGTTTAATGACAATTCCGCCTTTAGGATTAAATGAAGCGGAAATTTTAAATGTATTTAATACTACTCGCGACCTGGCAAAAACCATTAGAGATCAACACTGGTCACACATTGAGATGCAGCACTTGTCGATGGGGATGTCTGGTGATTATCACCTAGCCGTACAAGCAGGAGCAACGATGGTAAGGTTAGGAACCATCTTGTTTGGCGATCGCACTGAGCAGATATAAGAATATTAGTTAATAACTTGTAAGTATTGGTATCAGAAGCTTTCAGCCGTTTTTGAGAAGACTTCTCAAAGAGACCATTGCAATAAGTAACAAAAGATATAGTTTTGCCACAAGTTTGATCCCCGAAAAATGGGGTGGAAATTAACTTTCATTCGGAGAAACATTAGTATATAATCTTGACTCATTATCGCGTTTAGGTAATCATGCAGATGCAGTCAACAACATCTGTTCTGCACCTAAGCCTGTAGTAGAAACTACCTCTAGTACTAAAATTGCTGAATAAGGCATCCATGTAGCGATCAAAGCTAGCTACATTGATTTATAGTCAGGTAAAAATAAAGCTAAATTGCACCAGGAGCGTACACAATGAACAATATATTTTCTAAACTAAGAGACTTTGTTGGACTAAATGAACAAGTAGAATACGAATACTACGAAGAAGAACCAGAAACCGAAAGCTACCAAAATCTCTATCAAGAAGAGAATCCCCAACCGGCACCCCAAGAACCTGCTGCGCCAAATCGACGTTGGCGGGAACCCATGCCTACAATGGGTAATGACGTAGCGACAGGGTCAAAATCAATGGGGAATGTGATAGGTATGCCAGGAGCAATTAACGGAATTTCGGAAGTATTAGTACTTGAGCCACGCACATTTGAAGAAATGCCTCAAGCTATTCAAGCTTTGCGCGAGCGCAAATCAGTAGTATTAAATTTAACAATTATGGATCCCGACCAAGCTCAACGGGCGGTAGATTTTGTAGCAGGTGGTACATACGCATTAGATGGACATCAAGAACGTATTGGAGAAAGTATCTTTTTGTTTACACCCAGCTGTGTGCAAGTTAGCACTCATGGCGGAGTTATTCACGAAGTACCACAACCACCCGCACGTCCTCGGACAACAACTCCTACTCCAGCATGGGGCAATGAAGTTAACCGGATGGCAGCACAATAAAGGTAAAGTAGTCAAGGGTCAAGGTCAAAAGTAAAAAGTAAAAAGTAAAAAGTAAAAAGAAAGATAAATTTAATATTTATTTTGCCTTTTAACTTTTGCCTTATTTTGACTTTTGACTCTGGACTCATAAAGTATTGACTATTGGTTATTTGACTAATTAATGACTATTAAATTTGGTTTAATTGGTGGCGGGGTAATGGGAGAAGCGCTATTATCCCGCCTTATTGCGCGTGAAATTTATCAACCATCAGAAGTTATAGTTAGCGAACCCCAACCTGCGCGCCAGAATTTTTTAAAACAACAATATAACGTGGCGGTAACTACCGATAATCGCCTGATTTTAGAGCAAACTCAGGAAGTTGTATTATTGGCTGTGAAACCGCAAGTGTTCAGTGCGATCGCCCAAGAAGTAGCAGAGATGATCGACCTGAAAATTACTGAACACTCACCCCTATTAATTTCTATTTTGGCAGGTGTGCCTTTAAGTCAGCTAGAAGCTGCATTTCCTAGCTTACCAGTCATTAGAGCCATGCCCAATACACCCGCCACAGTCGGCGCAGGAATGACAGCAATTTGCTCAGGTGCTTACACCAACCCCAAACATCACCAAATAGCCCAGCAAATATTTGCCGCCGTGGGAGAAGTGGTAGAAGTTTCAGAATACTTAATGGATGCAGTCACAGGACTATCCGGAAGCGGCCCGGCTTACGTAGCCTTGATGGTAGAAGCACTTGCTGACGGCGGAGTAGCCGCAGGGTTACCCAGAGCGATCGCCAATCAACTAGCCCTACAAACAGTCCTCGGAACCGCCACACTCTTACACGAGAGCAAAATGCACCCCGCAGAACTCAAAGATAGAGTTACCAGCCCCGGTGGTACCACAATAGCTGGTATCGCCCAACTAGAAAAAGGCGCATTCCGTTCCGCCTTAATCGAAGCAGTGAGAGCCGCCACAGAGCGATCGCAGGAATTGGGGAAGTGAGGGGTTGGGGATTGGGGACTGGGGACTGGGGACTGGGATGAGGAAGATGAGGGAGATGAGGGAGATGAGGGAGATGAGGAAGATGAGGAGGATGAGGGAGACAGAACAAATAACAAATCCCTATTACCCATTACCCATTACCCATTACCCATTACCCATTACCCATTACCCATTACCCATTACCCAATGCCCAATGCCCAATGCCCAATGCCCAATGCCCAATGCCCCATGCCCCATGCCCAATGCCCAATCCCCCATACCCCATTCCAAAGTTGACAAAATAGCCGTTAATATAGTAGACAGTCTGGTTGCAAATTTGATTGAGTGAACTATCCCGCACCGTCCCAAGAAGTTGACCTAGAGTCAATATTTCCTTTTCATCTAGATCAATTCCAAAAAGATGCGATCGCGTCCCTCAATGCTGGTCGTTCTGTAGTCGTTTGTGCGCCTACAGGATCGGGCAAAACGTTGGTGGGTGAATATGCTATTTATCGTGCTCTGGCGCGAGGTAAGCGCGTATTTTACACTACTCCTTTAAAGGCGCTGTCGAATCAAAAGTTACGTGATTTCCGCGAAAAATTTGGGTCTGAACAGGTCGGTCTGTTAACTGGAGATGCCTCCATTAACAGGGATGCGCCGATTGTGGTGATGACTACAGAAATTTTCCGTAATATGCTCTATGGCACACCCATAGGGCAAGTTGGCGTATCTTTAGTAGATGTGGAAGCGGTGGTATTAGATGAGTGCCACTACATGAACGATCGCCAACGCGGAACTGTTTGGGAAGAATCGATTATTTATTGTCCCCGGGAAGTGCAATTGGTGGCGCTGTCGGCAACGGTTGCCAATAGCGATCAGCTCACCGATTGGCTAAATCGCGTTCACGGGCCCACTGACCTGATTTACTCCGATTTTCGCCCCGTACCTTTAGAATTTCATTTTTGCAATCCCAAAGGATTGTTCCCCCTACTCAACGACAGTAAAAACAAAATTAACCCCCGCCTAGCTAATAGGGGAAAAAGGCGACCAGCAGACAAAGGCAAAGGTGGTAGGCCAGAAGCTCCCAGCATAATTTATACATTGAATCAGCTACAGCAACGGGATATGCTACCCGCCATTTACTTTATCTTCAGTCGGCGGGGATGTGATAAAGCTGTGGCAGAGGTGGGTGATTTATGGCTGGTAAATAATGATGAATCCCAAATCTTACGCCGCCAAATTGATGACTTTTTAAGCCGCAACCCGGAAGCGGGACGTTCGGGACAAATTGCGCCTCTCTATCGCGGCATTGCGGCTCACCATGCTGGAATTTTACCTGCCTGGAAAGTGCTAGTAGAAGAACTATTCCAGCAAGGGCTAATTAAGGTTGTATTTGCCACCGAAACACTAGCAGCGGGAATTAATATGCCCGCCCGTACCACTGTAATTTCCACCCTTTCCAAGCGTACCGACACCGGACATCGCCTATTAAACGCTTCCGAATTCTTGCAAATGGCAGGACGCGCTGGTCGGCGTGGTATGGATTTACAAGGTCATGTAGTTACAGTCCAAACCCCCTTTGAAGGTTCCAAAGAAGCGGCATATTTAGCAACCTCCAAACCAGATCCTCTAGTTAGCCAGTTTACCCCCAGCTATGGGATGGTACTGAACCTACTGCAAACCCATACATTGGACGAAACCAGAGAACTCATCGAACGCAGTTTTGGCCAGTACATGGCGACTCTGCATTTACAACCAAATTACGATGAGATTGCCGAACTGCAAGCCCAATTAAACCAACTGCAGGAGCAAATTGCCGCAGTAGATGAAAATGAACTGGCTGTGTATGAGAAATTGCGCCAACGGCTGAAAGTAGAACGGCAATTATTAAAAACTCTACAACAGCAAGCACAGGAAGACAGACAAGAACAATTAGCCATGATGTTGGGCTTTGCTGTCTCCGGGACAATGTTGAGTATCAAGGGCAAAAACATCACAGTTCCCACACCAATTACAGCCGTGTTAATTGGTAAAACTTCTGGTGAGCAAACTCCTTACTTAGTTTGCTTAGGACGAGATAATCGATGGTATGTAGGCACAACCGAAGATATCGTGGATTTGTATGCCGAACTACCACGAATTGATATTCCACCGGAGATTTTGCCACCACCGGAACTAGTGTTTAAACCAGGACAGATATGGCGTGGTGACGCACAAACAGCAGCCATAGCCCAAAGAATTCCGCAACCAGAGGAATCTTTATATATGGCTCCAGAAGTTGCAGAACAACTCAGCCGTGTAACTGCTGTACAGGAGCAATTAGAAGCCCATCCTGTGTATCAATCGGGTAATGCTGGCGCTATTTTCAAACGTCGGGCACGTTATGTAGAACTAGAAGCCGAACTGCAACTATTGCAAGAGCAAGTAGAGCAACAATCCCAACATCACTGGGAAGAGTTTCTCAATTTAATTGAAATTTTGCAGCATTTTGGCTGTTTAGATAACTTAGTACCCACAGCATTAGGGCAAGTTGCTGCGGCTATCCGGGGAGAAAATGAATTGTGGCTAGGTTTGGTATTAGCTAGTGGTGAATTCAATAATTTAGATCCGCACCATTTAGCCGCCGCAGCTGCAGCGTTAGTGACAGAAACTCCTCGCCCCGATAGCAAAGTGCGGTTTGATCTCAGCAATCAAGTTGTAGATGCTTTAGCAAAACTGCGGGGAATTCGCCGCCAGATGTTCCAAATCCAACGGCGTTATAATGTGGCGTTACCTATATGGTTAGAGTTTGAGTTAATTGCCCTAGTAGAACAATGGGCGCTGGGAATTGAGTGGACAGAACTATGTGAAAATACGACCTTAGATGAAGGTGATGTGGTCAGAATATTACGCCGGACTTTGGATTTATTATCTCAAATTCCCCATGTGCCGAATTTACCCGATTCACTGCAACGCAATGCTTACCGCGCTATGCAGTTAATTGATAGATTCCCTGTGAATGAGGTTGTGGAATAGGGCATTGGGCATTGGGCATTGGGCATTGGGCATTGAATTGGTAATGGAAATTTCTTCCTCATCTCCCTCATCTCCCTCATCTCCCTCATATTCCCCAGTCCCCAGTCCCCATTAAAAATTGATTTCAAGCGATCGCACATTATCTTGACTCTTTCCGAAGACAAATATACAATTCAGATTGATATAGAAGGGGAGTAGCTGCTGGCATGAAAAGCCAGCCCATCTGAGTCAACATACTGGCGATGAGCCTGGTTCAGATGACAAGTATCAAGTATTTGGTAGCGAGACCTTCACCGAGTTCACACCCAAAAGGGTGGAGCTTGGTGAGGTCTTTTGGTTCTCATCAAGCTCCATCGCAGTAAACGATTTTCAGGAGCTTGAAAGAGTGCTAACAGCTTTTACCGCAGGTTTGTTACTAATTACAATTTCCGAGTTAGGGGATAAAACATTTTTTATCGCCGTGATTTTGTCAATGCGTCACCCACGACGCTTAGTCTTCTTGGGGGTGACAGCCGCTTTAGCTGCAATGACAATTCTTTCGGTGGTTTTGGGACAAACAATATCTTTGTTGCCCAAAATTTATATTCATTATGCCGAAATCGCGTTGTTTATCGCCTTTGGTCTAAAGCTGCTATATCAAGGTAGTAAAATGTCAAAGGCTTGTGATACGGAAGTTGTAGAAGAAGCAGAAGCTGCGGTAAAGCAAGCAGATTTACAACTACCCAAACGCAAAACCCCACTGGCAATTTTAATCGAAGCCTTTACCTTAACATTTATGGCAGAGTGGGGCGATCGCACACAAATCGCTACCATTGCCCTAGCAGCAGGTAATAATCCCATTGGGGTGACTGTAGGTGCAGTATTAGGACATGCCATTTGTGCTGCGATCGCAGTCATTGGTGGCAAAATAATTGCGGGACGCATCTCAGAACGTCAAATAACTTTAATTGGCGGCTGCTTATTTTTAATCTTTGGTGTTGTAGCAGCCATTGAAGGAGCGTGAGGGGATTGGGGATTGGGGGCTGGGGACTGGGGATTGGGGATTGGGGATTGGGGACTGGGGATTGGGGATGAGGGAGATGAGGGAGATGAGGGAGACAAAACAATTCACAATTCAAAAGAATAGACTGTTTGCCATCCCCTCTCACAAACACCAATTACCAATTACCAATTACCCATTACCAATTACCAATTACCCATTACCCATTACCCATTACCCATTACCAAACACCAATTACCAATTACCAATTACCCATTACCAATTACCCATTACCAATTACCCATTACCAATTACCAAACACCTAACTTCTCACCAAAGGAATTTCAATGGAAAATTCTGTACCTTTTCCTAGTTCAGATACAAATGAAATTGCTCCTTGATGTTGTTCTTCAATAATTTGCCGACTAATAGACAAACCTAATCCGGTTCCTTTACCAACAGGTTTGGTGGTAAACATTGGTTCAGATAAACCTTGTTGAACTGCTTGTGTCATACCAATGCCATTGTCAGCAATTTGAATAATTACTACTGAACGTTGTTCTATTACGCTAGTACGAATTGTAATTTTTCCTGTGTACTCTACCAATGAAGAATTGCTTTTGGCAAATGACTCTTCTATGGCATCAATAGCATTAGCAAGGATATTCATAAATACTTGGTTTAAGGGGCCAGGAAAACATTCTACTAGCGGTAGGGTATTATATTCTTTAATTATTTGAATGGCTGGACGTTCTGGATTAGCTTTGAGGCGATATTGCAAAATTAATAATGTACTGTCGATACCTTCATGAATATTTGTGGGTTCAGCGCTTGCATCATCGCGGCGAGAAAAATGTCTCAGGGCGCGAATCATTTGCGCCATGCGCTTTGTGCCTTTATGCATCGATAAAATAATTTCTGGAAAGTCGCATATCAAATAATTCAAGTCGATTTCATCGATTTTATCGGCTATTTCATCGACTGGTTCGGGATAATATTTTTGATAGAGATTTAATAATTCAATAAAACTTTGAGTATATTCGGAAGCGTGACCAAGATTTCCTAAAATAAAGTTGACAGGATTATTAATTTCATGAGCAATTCCGGCGACTAATTCACCTAAAGCAGACATTTTTTCTCGTTGTACCAGGTTTACCTGAGTTTGCTGGAGATGAGATAAAGCATGAGAAAGTTGAGATGTTCTTTCTTCTACCCGTTGTTCTAAATCTTGAGTCAGGCTTTGTAATTTCGCTTCTGCTAACAGACGTTCTGCTACTTCTTGTTGCAGTTGCTGATTTTGAGTTTGCAGTTGCTTGGTGAGATGACGAATTTTTAAATGAGTTTGCACACGTGCTAATACTTCTTGTTGATCACATGGTTTGGTAATATAGTCTACCGCTCCCAAATTTAAGCCTTTAACTTTATTGACAGTTTCTGAAAGAGCCGTCATAAAGATAATGGGAATATCAGCCGTTATGGGATTTGATTTTAAGCGATCGCAGGTGGTAAATCCATCAATTCCCGGCATCATCACATCTAAGAGAATAATATCAGGGTGAGCATATTCAGCTTGGGCGATCGCACCTTCACCATTCACAGCCACTAAGATTTCCCAGCCTGTATCCATCAAGGCTTCTGATAAAACTTCTAAATTATTGGGGTTATCATCAACAATCAAAATTACCCCTATTTCCACAATTGCTAAACTCATTTTTGTTCTCCTCGATATAGCTGAATAAACTCTTTGATTTTGTCGATTTGAAAGCTTTTTGCCAGTTGCAGTAACTCTTGAGCAAAGGGTATAAATTTTTCATCTAATTGTTTAAGCTTTTCTGCTTGCTCACGAATACCCTTAATATTTCCTCTCATCGCTAATTCAAAAAGTTGCTCAACTTCTGCAGATGGAATTGTAATTAATTTATTGACTGAAATTGGAGGATTCACAGGTATCACTTCTACAGCTTCTTTTGACTGTAGCGACTCATAAATCCACTCAACTTGTAAGTACTGCTGTAACTTCAAAAATAAATCTTCCATCTGCACAGGTTTAGGCAGAAAATCATCTGCACCAACTCCTATACTTTTATGTTCGTCAGACTCAAATACGCTAGCAGATGAAACAATAATTGTTAAATTTTCAAACTCAGGTAACATCCGGAGACGACGTGTCAATTCAAAGCCATCCATTACAGGCATAGTTAAGTCTGTAATTATTAAATCTGGTAAAAATTGACAAGCCTTTTCTAAGGCTTGCTCACCATTAGTTGCTTCTGCAATTTCAAATCCAATTTCTTGAAGCAAATTGACAATTACAGAACGATTTTCCCATTTATCATCGACAATTAATAATTTCCGCTTACCATTAGCAATGCCAACAATTTTATCGTCGGCTATCATTCTGGCTGATTGCATCCAGTCTAATGATTCCTGTAAATCCAAATCCATCCAAAAGCTACTACCTTGATTTAATTCACTTTTTACCTGAATTTTACTGCCCATTAATTTGACAATTTTTTGGCTAATAGCCAAACCTAAACCAGTACCTTCAGATTGTTTGTGAGTATCTCCAGCTTGCTCAAAAGGTAAAAATATTTTCTCTATTTGTGCTTGGCTTATACCAATTCCTGTGTCACTAACTTGGCAGCGAATTTTTGTAGTTAATGTTGATTTTTCTAATACAGTAACAGTAAACTGTACACCTCCTGTTTCAGTGAATTTAATAGCATTACTCAATAAATTAATTAATACTTGTCGTAACCTTTTTTCATCTGCAGATATAGCTGTTGGCAAATCGTGAGATGGTTGATAAATAAATGAGATACCTTTTTGTTCTGCACGAATGCGGCAAATTTCTACAACACTTTGAAGAAATGCTGGAAAATGGAAATCATGACAATAAAGTTCCATTTTCTGAGCTTCGATTTTAGATAAATCTAAAATATCATTAATTAATGTTAAAAGATGTGAGCCACATTGGTGAATAATCCTTAAGCCATCGCGCTGTTTAGTTGTGATGCTGATATCTCGTTGGAGAATTTGAGCATAACCTAAAATACCGTTCAACGGAGTTCGCAATTCGTGGCTCATATTAGCTAAAAACTCACTTTTAGCACGATTTGCTCTATCGGCAAGTTCTTTCTTTAATTCCAGAGAGCGATAAGATGCAGCTAAAGTTGCAGACATTTGGTTAAATGCATCTGCTAATTCTTCAATTTCATCTTGCGTCTTGATATTTAGGCGATACTCTAGATTGCCATTGCCAAGAATTACTGCTCCCTGTTGTAGCTGTTGAATTGAGCGAGTTACTGGTAAGAGAATCAGTAATAACTGCCCGATAAAAATTAGCAGAATAGACAAGATAATGATTTGTCTTGCAAGTTGAGTATTCTGTTTGAAATGCTCAAATTCTTGCTTGTCTAGCGCATAGTGTTGTTGGAGTTTCTGAGTTAAGACATTTAAATATAGTTCAATATCACGAGAAAAAGCATTAATCACGCGAAAATCTTGCTGTGATTGAGCTAACTCTAAAGGTTTATCGATTTGTGATTGATTCGTGAGTTCTGTGACTACCTCAGCTAAAAGATGATGGCGATCGCGAATTTTATTTAACTCTGAAGCCACACCTGGATTTAAATTTTCTAGTTCAGATAAATTAGTGATAAATGCCGATAATGCATCTTGGTATTTCAGCAGATTTACCGCATCACGCCTCAGCAAAATCATATCTTTAAGCGCTGCTACCTGATTATTTAAGGCAACATTAATTCGCAAAATAGTAGTTAAAGCCTGAGCATTTTTGGTTTGGGTGTCTTGGGCTGTAGTTTCAGATTTCCTAATGAAGATGTCACCACCAACTAGAGTAGAAACAACCAGTCCTCCGACAATTAAAGACGAGCCAATACACTTGGTCGTGATTCGCATAATTTTTTGTCGTTCTATTGAGTGGGAACCCGCTTTTGAAAGTCTCTAATAATGTCATAATCGGAATCTTGCACCAGAGTATAGCCAATTCCCACAGCACCGCTAGGGTCGATTAAACCCGCCGGTGCATCAATCAATACCTTTTTCAAAGTATCTTTGAGTTCAATAGAGACTTTACTAGCTGCAACAATAGGTATGCTTGGGAGCGGCACAGATTCCCAAATAATCGTGTATTTTTTAGGGTCGATTTTCCCTTCTTTAATTTGTTGTGTAAATGATCGCTTGTCATCTGCGATCGCATCTACTTCACCTTTGATTAAAGCTTGCTTAGATTTATCATGGCTACCCAAGAAAACAACTGAGCGAAAATCTCTTTGAGGATTAATACCCAATTCTTGTAATTTAGCCATTGGGACAACATATCCAGAAGCAGATATCCTACTTACAAAAGCAAAGCGTTTACCTGGTAAATCTTGTAAAGTTTTAATACCGCTAGTTTTGCTAGCGATAATTACAGATGTATACCAAGGTCGCTTGGTATCTTGATTAATTGGAGAAACAAGGGGTTCAATTTGAGAATCTCGAAGGCGGGCCGCAATGTAGCTACTTGGCCCCAGGTACGCTAAATCTACTTTCCCTTGAATTAATAATTCAACTGCTGTTTCGTAGTTCTTAGTAATTTCAAATTGAAAAGGCCGCTTCAGGGTTTTGCCTAAATAGTCAGCCAAAGGTTGCAGTTTCTGTTCTTGCTCAGAGGAAACTTGCCAAGGAATCACCGCCATTGTGATTGCGGCTTGTTCGTTTTCAGTTCGCTGGCTGTGAGGTGATGGAACCGTCAGGGGTTGAATTGCAGACGAACTTTCACGATTTGCAGTACAGGCTGTACCGAATAGTGCGATCGCTAATACTGAAAGCCAGACAGTAGCCCTTATTTTAGGTAAATTATCGACAACTTTACAAAAAAGTTGCTGATACATAAATTTTTTCCTTTTGTAGCCTGTTCTGTGAACAACGGTGTACTCGTTTATTAATCCCAAAACCGTACATCTACTCACATCAAGGCTGGAAAATTTTTTATTTCATATAATCTAAGTATTATTACTTGAAAGGGGAAAGGGGAAAGGGGAATGGGTAATGGGGAATGGGTAATGGGTAATGGGGAATGGGTAATGGGGAATGGGTAATGGGGACTGGGGACTGGGGAACTCGGGGCCCTCTCTGGGGATAAGGGGGAATGGGGACTAGGGACTGGGGAACTCGGGGCCCCCTCTGGGGATAAGGGGTAATGGGGAATGGGGAATAGGAAAGGGAAAAGTACGACAGGAGAAAAATTTGGCTTTTGAAGGCCAGTTGCTACCCTGTGGGAACGCTTTCATCGGTACAATTCGGGGAACCGTAAGGGCGCACTGGCTCCTTTTGACTTTTGACTTTTGACTTTTGACTTTTGACTTTTGACTTTTGACTTTTGACTTTTGACCCTTAACCCTTAATCCTTACGGTTTACTTGCTGGTGAGGCTGTAGACGATGCAGTTGGCGCTGGAACTGGAGCAACTTCTGCTGCTTTATTAATTTCGTCTTTGTATTGAGCAGGTGCTAAAGCCGAAGCTGTATTGAATAAAGGTTTAGCTTCAGCAACTTTGCCTTGTTGCTTCAGTAACATTGCCTTAGCCAAAACCGGACGAAAATCCTTGGTATCTTTTTGGATTGCTTGATCGTATGCGGAAATAGCTTGGGGATAGCGTTTTTGAGACGCATGAACAGTGCCTAAAAGCACCTGTACTGCAACTGTATCTACACTTCCGGGCTGAATTTTATTAGCTTGGGGTGCGGCGGATAAAGTATCTTGCAATAAACCAATAGCAGCTTCAGGGCGTTGTTGACTGAGTAACAGAGACACCATTCCTTGCAAAGCTTTCAAATCGCCTGGTTTTGTACTTAAAACACTACGATAGGCTTGAGCTGCGCCTTCCTTATCGCCAATTTGCTGCTTGGCTTGAGCCAAAAGAACAGCGTATTCGGTTTGTTCTGGATTCAGCTTGGCTAACTTTTCTAAAGGTTCAATTACACCTTGAATATCTCCTTCTTTGAGAGTTAAAAGTTGTAACCTTGCTTGGAGCAAGCCTTTAAGAGCAGTTTGATTTTCTGGTTCCCGTTGTAAAACCAGCTGATAACCCCGAACTTCATCTTGGAGTTTTGATTTTTGGTCAGTTGAAGCCACATTGTTCCCAGCGCTGGCATTGTTCTGGGCTGGAGTTTGCTTATCATTTTGTTGATTAAATGCAGCAAACAGTGGAACCATTGAAATACCCACAAAAGCAAGAACTGCCAGAGCCAGCACGACCTTAACTAACCAGCTGCGCGTTTGAGACACAAGACTTCCTTCTTTTGAACATTAATGACATTATCATTTACAGAAAACGCAAAGTTAAAAATTTCCAAAACTTTGCGGAATACCGTCTATTGCCTGTGAATTTTATAACAAATAACGATCAACGCTTGCTAAAGTAAGTGATGACTTTAGGAGGAGCCGTCAGCATTGTAGCTATGATATGCTTCCGAAACTAGTGTAAAGACGCTAAATTACACATTTAGTGTACAAATAAATTTGCGTCTTTAGAATTGTATAGGGCGCTCTGGCGTGGCTGGGTTGAAAGTAAATATACTTTCATCTGCC
Source organism: Tolypothrix sp. PCC 7601 (assembly GCF_025677855.1). Lineage (NCBI taxonomy): Bacteria > Bacillati > Cyanobacteriota > Cyanophyceae > Nostocales > Tolypothrichaceae > Tolypothrix > Tolypothrix sp. PCC 7601. The sequence goes on along the minus strand of NZ_CP064879.1, from coordinate 7,437,318 downwards.
GCACAAACGCTCTTTTCAGCTGCCTTCGTAAAATCCCACAATGGGATGTGTCTCCGCCGCAAGGAGTTTTTATGAATTCCGACCTGATGCCGTCGCCTGAATCTTCCAACTCTTCTGCCTCTAACCAGGGCCCTATTGAAGAGGCAGCCGCTAGTGTTCCTACAGTAGCAGCCCAGTCCTCTGAAGTTGACAACTCGACCGTTGAACCCAGCGAAACTGCTGCTAATAGCAACTTCGCGAATCGCCAGCAACCGATTCCACCACCTAGCGAACCAATGCAGTACCGTGCCATTGGGTTAGTTCGCGGTCGCTATCTTGCCAGTGATGAACAATTTACCCAAGGTTCTCTGCTAACCGCAGATGGGGTAGAACTCAATGCCGTTCTCCTAGGACGGATTATGAGTTTAGTTAAGAATCACTTAGATTTAGAACAAGAACATCTTTGGGTAGTTTATCCGCGCACCAGACAAGAAAATGATGCATTGCACCTTCAAATTGTCGGCGTTTGGGAGCCAGAAAAACTGGCTAAACAACTGACAGATGAAGACGAGCCAGATTCTGAATCATCAGACTTAGATAATGCTGATGATACTGTGTCTAAAACTGCCGAAGAAACTACTAGCACCCCAAAACCCTCATCAGAAATTCCAGATGGTGGTTTTTCCGTTCGCGGTGAAGTCGTCTACCAGTCATTTGATGCTAAAAGCTTAGTGGTCAAAATTAAGCAGGCTCCGCGTAAACCTATCGATAAACCCAAATATTTTAAATTGAAATTGACGGGTGTGCTGACGACTAAAGCAGTAGGAAAGTTCTGGGACTTTCAAGTGAAGCGGGAAGCTGACTTACTGCTCATAGAAAATGCTGAAGCGATCGCCGATTTACCCAAAAAGCGCAGACCATCATTCAGAGGTGGCCCTCGTGGTGGTGGTGGCGGCGGTGGAGCTGGCAGAAGACCATTCACACCCCGACGCGGTAGTAGCGATACTCCACGCCCAGTCAAGAAAATAGGCGGTGGTGACTCTGCTGCTGTCTCAAAACCAGTACCAAAAACCCCTGCGCCTAAGCCAATTAAACGGCCAAAACCGGCTCAGGAATAGGAATGGGGCATGGGGCATGGGGCATTGGGCATGGGGCATGGGGCATTGGGTAATTGGTAATTGGTGATTGGTAATTGGTAATTGCTGTTCTCCCCTTGTCTCCCTCATCCCCCTCATCTTCCCCAATCCCCAGTCCCCAATCCCCAATCCCCAGCCTCAAAACTCCGTCCAACGGTCTTGGGGGATGAAAGAGCGTTCCATCGGCACTGGGGATACTGGTTCGGTGAGGGTGAAGGTGCCAGCTTCAATCCAATTTTTCAACTCTAGGGCAACTTGCCGAGATAAATATAAACTTGCCAATGGTGCTACACGCACGGTTTTGCCTTCAATGGTGACACGTCCAGACTTGAGTTGCGCGTAACTCACCAAACCAAATGTAGGACGAACGCGCCGGGGAATGGAAAAGTCTACGATTGGCGCGACTAAGTCTTTATCTAGCACGGCACAATGTTCCACTACTTTTTCTGATAACACGGGAATTGGAACCCCAACGCCTAACATTAATGAAGGGCCATAGCTTTTGAAGTAGCATCCCCTCACCCAACGCGCATCCATGTGCTTGGCATCACCGATTAAAGCTAAAGTCGCAGATGGCCCTATGGGCGTATTATTAGCCAAGCGTTTTTGTAAGGGGAAGTGTTGAGTACCTTCCCAAGCCACATAGCCAATACCACCACCTAAAAAAATTCTCGTGCCAATGCCAACAACTTCTAAATTCGGGTCGTTAAGTAAAGGCGAAATTGCTCCCGGGTTAGAATAAACTGCATTGCCTAAACGTGGCTGTAACGGCCCCAGATAAGTAAAAAGTGGGCGATCGCCTCCATTAACTCCCACAATAAAATTTTGGTAGAGATTTCGCGGATTAAATAAATAAAACTGATTTATCGTTTCCCGCATGATCGTGGTTTCAAAGGTGGCGCGCGGGTAACAATCGGTCACTTGTCCTTGGGCTCGTAATTGTACAGCTTTACCTGCAATCAAATCTTCAATGACATGACCACCGCCACGTTCTTTAACTTCTTCCCCATCGATCGCATCGGCTGGACAACTAGCTCCAATGTATAAATCTACCGCACCAAATCCAGAGTAAGCTGGTACACCATCTAACCAACAACGGCGAATTTTGATTGGTGGGTCAGTATGTCCCAGATTAATAATTGCACCACTTGATTCCATTGGCTCAAATGTGCCAGTGGTAACTACATCAACTTCTTTGGCAGCTTTTGCTACACCAATTTCTGCAACTCTGGCTTTCAGTTCTTCAACTGTCAACACCACTGCACGTTGGCTAGTAATTTTTTCGTTGATTTCCGCAATTGTTCGCATATTAAATGTAGCAAATTAGCATATTGATTATGGGGCTGGAAGCTGCCACCTAATTGATTAAATCAGTTTGGCTGGAGAAATCTTATAAGCTATTCTGCTTTTAAGTTGCACAATCAATCGTGAGGACTGTTGACGGTTGACGGTTGACCGTTGACAGTTAACCGTCAACAGTTAACAGCCCTGATTAGTAGTTATGCAATTTAGACGCGCATTAGCTTATCAACAGTTGTTGGCTCAGGGACTTCCAAATAAAAAAATATCCCAGTATTTATTGTGGGGTGGACATCTTGTCCGCCCAGATTATGTGGCGGGCAAGATGCCCGCCCCACAAGATGGAATAATTTATTTCTTGTAAATCCCTAAGGGAACAATAGCAAGAAAAACCTTTAACCTTTACCCTTTCACCTTTCACCTTTCCCCAATGCCGATTCCTATAAAGCTTTAATTTGTCCAACTAGCTCGATTTTGTTATTTTTATTAGCTCGCACCACAACAGATTCACCAGATTTAGGGTAACTATCACCGATCAGTGCTGTAATGTTGACTTCGTGGGTCACCATTACAACTACACCAGGACGGTTACGATTATTGACAATAAACTGACGCAGTTGTGCAGTTTGCTGTGGTTGAGTTTTGTAATTATTAAAAAAGGAATTGAGCGATGGATAAGGCTCAACCTGACCCAAATTCATCAATTTGGCTGTTTCTAAACAGCGACACCACTGACTTGATAGTACTCTAGAAACTTGAATATTATTGGTTATAAAAGCCTTGCCAGTTCTTATTGCTTGCTGTCTACCAGCTTCTGATAGGTTACGTTGTGTAGAACAATCATTCAAGCGAAATTCAACAGGATCGCCAATCCCTGGGGCTAAGGCATGACGCATAATCACTACATAACCCCTTCCCTGCTGAAGCACAGACCAAATTTTTGCTTGAGAAGTAGCAGAAATATTAGTTGCAACTGGTAAAGTTGAAGTTTGTTTTTTACTAACTACAGAAGGTTGCGGTTGCTGTGTAGGTGCTGCTGCTTGTGGTGCTTGTGGTTGAGGATTGGATTGCATCCATAAAGGTTTAAGTATTAACCATAGTGCCACAGCACCAAGACCAAAAATAATGTAGCGACGCATCATGATTTAGCAAACCAATTTTAGATTTTAGATTTTGCAAAAAGCTGCGTGTTTTTCTCCCTTGAGTATACTTTTTAGGCTGGACATTCCCCAATACTTGTCGGTTAAGAGGAAAAGGGGCAAGAAAAAACCTTTAACCCTTACCCTTTAACCTTTTCCCAAACAAAATTAAGAGTTTAAAATCCTTAACCGAGCAGTATTGGGACATTCCCAATTAATTATACAAATAGGGCATGAAAAGCGGTCTTTCCCATGACCCATGCCCAATGCCCAATGCCCAGCAATACTAATCTTTTTCTTGCCAAGCATCATCAGTTGTCCGTTCTACATCATTATGTGGGCTATCTGCCTCCCAAGGATCATCTACCCCTGGCGAGTTAGAAACGATAACTAATTCAGCTTCTTTTTGATGGCTATTTCCCCATTCATCTAAAACATCTTTAATCAAAACTTCTTGTAGCCAAATCTTCGCCACAACAGTGAGAGGTAGAGCTAAAAATAGTCCTAAAAAACCGAAGAATGTCACAAAAAATAACTGAGAAATTAATGTCACAGCTGGTAGTAAGGAAACTTGATGAGCCATGACAACTGGTGTAATAAAATTACTTTCAGCTTGCTGGATGAAAAAGTAGAGAATCAAGACAGCAACAGCTTTCCAAGGTGCATCCAAAAGTGCGATCGCCATTGCAGGAACTACACTCATTGTCGGGCCAAGGTTGGGAATCAAGTTTAAAAAGCCTGCTAAAACTGCTAAAGCCAAAGCCGCCTTCACACCTAAAGCCGACAAGCCGATAACGCTCATCAATCCCACTACACCCATTGCAATGAGCGCACCGATTATCCATCCTTCTAAGGAAGTTTCGCACTGATTCAAAATTCCATCTACCCGCCGCCGATAAAATGAGGGGAAAAGACGCACAAATACTCGGCGATAAGCTAGGGGATTAGCTAATAACATCCCCGTTAAAACCAGCACAAGTAAAATTTTGAGGAGCGCTTCTAATGAACCAGAGACAAAAGCGAAAGAGTTTCCTACTAGCTTATTAATAAATGGCTGTGCTTGTTGGATCAGACTGTCTAAATCTGGAATATAAGGTACTAGTTGAGCGGGAACTTGAGTTTTCATCGCATTCACCCAACTATTTAAGCGTTCTAAACCTTGGGGAACTCGATAAGTCAGTTCGTGAAACTGTGCTGTAAAAGGCGGTACAATCAACCAGAAAAAGCCGACTATTAAAGCAAAAAATATACCTACGGCGATAAGTACGGCGAAACCACGTTTGATTCCCCAACGTTGAAACCATCGCGCTAGACGATTTAAGGTAGAAGCTAATACAACTGCGGCAAACATCAGCAATAAAACTTCTTTAATTTGCCACAAGATGTATAAAGAAAGAACTATGGCGATTAAGCCTATCCATTGACCTAGGTTCACAGGCTGACTCCCAGCTGTTGGCAAGCTACATTTTTCATGGGGATTGGGGACTGGGGACTGGGTACTGGGGAAGATGAGGGAGATGAGGGAGATGAGGGAGATGAGGGAGATGAGGGAGATGAGGGAGATGAGGGAGATGAGGGAGCAGAGGGAGATGAGGGAGATGAGGGAGCAGAGGGAGATGAGGGAGACAAGGAGAAATTACCAACACCCAATTACCCATTACCCATTACTCATTACCCATTACCCATTACTCATTACTCATTCCCCATGCCCAATGCCCCATGCCCCATGCCCAATTCCTACAATTAATGCAGCTAGGTTAGCTGATTTTAGCAACTTCCGCCTAGACGATGAACAGCTATCAAGAAGGATGAAGTTTTAAGGATAAAGGATGAAAAGAATCGTTACATACCTGCACATTTTTGGGTGAGGTAATTTCAGCCTTCACACTTGAGACTTCAGTCTTTGGAATCGCCATAATAATGCGATCGCCATAATCGTCGCTGGTGATAAGACCATAATCAGGGCTACTACATCTGTCCCGGGGATTCTCAAGCTGGGTGCTGCATATTTAATGAAGAACGACAGCACAATCGAGAGTATAAATACCTTGAGCAGCAATCCTAGCTTATTTTCCATAGAAGTTCGGCAATACGCATTTTTCTGTGGGGTATACACGAATTTGGTCTACGCCATCTAGTTTCTAGAATAAACCTAAGAGATACAAAACTTTGCAATTCACGTTACGTTGTCATTGGGGATTTGGTAATGGGTAATTGGTAATGGGTAATTGGGTGTTTGGGGTTTGTCATTAATTATTTCTCCCCTGCTTCCTCTGCTTCCTCATCCCCCTCATCTCCCTTTGTCCCCAGTCCCCAGTCCCCAATCCCCAGTCCCCAATCCCCAATCCCAAAAACATTAAATTGAGGGTACATCAAAATGCCTGTAGAAAATAATAATAAAAATCAATTGAAACCTTCGAGATGGCGGCAGTTTGGTGGCAGCTTCTTGATATTAGTAACTGTATTATTGCTGCTTAACTTTATTGTTCCCAGTTTCTTAGGCCCGAGATTGCCACAGGTTCCTTATAGTGATTTTGTGGTTCAGGTAGAAGCTGGTAAAGTTGAACGGGCGATGGTAGGTAGCGATCGCATTGAGTATGTCCTCAAAACTCAAACCCCCGATGGCAACCCGACAGAACAAGTATTAACTACTACACCTGTAGCTTTGGATCTCGATTTACCGAAGATTCTCCGCGAGCATAATGTAGAATTTGCTGCGCCTACACCAGACCAAAATGGTTGGCTAAATACTTTAATTAGCTGGGTAGCTCCACCGTTAATTTTCTTTGGTATTTGGGGCTTTTTAATGAATCGTCAAGGAGGCGGCCCTGCTGCTTTGACGGTAGGCAAAAGCAAGGCGCGGATTTCATCTGATGGCAGCACAGGTGTGAAATTTACTGATGTGGCTGGTGTCGATGAAGCCAAAGTGGAATTAGAAGAAATTGTTGATTTCTTAAAGAATGCTGACAAGTACACCCGCTTGGGAGCGAAAATTCCTAAAGGTGCATTGTTGGTAGGGCCTCCAGGGACAGGTAAGACATTATTAGCAAGAGCGATCGCAGGTGAAGCTGGGGTTCCTTTCTTTAGTATTTCCGGTTCTGAATTTATCGAATTGTTCGTTGGTGTCGGTGCTGCACGTGTCCGCGATTTATTCGATCAAGCGAAAAAACAAGCTCCCTGTATTGTCTTTATCGACGAGTTAGACGCACTGGGTAAATCTCGTGCTGGTAATGGTGGCTTTGTGGGTGGTAATGATGAACGTGAGCAAACCCTCAACCAGTTACTCACCGAAATGGATGGTTTTGATGCCAATACAGGCGTAATTATTATCGCCGCTACTAACCGTCCTGAAGTCCTTGACCCCGCATTACGTCGTCCCGGACGCTTTGACCGCCAAATTGTAGTTGATCGCCCTGATAAAATTGGTCGGGAAGCGATTCTTAATGTTCATGCGAGAAACGTTAAATTAGCTGAAGATGTGAATTTAGCTACTATCGCTATCCGCACACCAGGGTTTGCAGGAGCAGATTTAGCCAACCTCGTGAACGAAGCCGCACTGCTAGCAGCCCGTCAAAATCGGCAAGCGGTAATTATGGCAGATTTCAACGAAGCAATTGAGCGCTTAGTGGCTGGTTTAGAAAAACGCTCTCGGGTGTTAAATGAAACCGAGAAGAAGACTGTAGCTTATCACGAAGTTGGTCATGCGATCGTTGGGGCTTTAATGCCTGGGGCTGGTAGAGTAGAAAAAATCTCCGTTGTCCCTCGTGGTGTTGGTGCTTTGGGTTATACAATCCAAATGCCAGAAGAAGACCGCTTTTTAATGGTAGAAGACGAAATTCGCGGACGGATTGCAACTTTATTGGGTGGACGTTCGGCTGAGGAAGTTGTCTTTGGTAAGGTATCTACTGGTGCGTCTGACGATATCCAAAAAGCTACTGATATGGCAGAACGGGCGATTACCATTTATGGTATGAGCGATAAACTGGGGCCAGTAGCATTTGAGAAGATTCAACAGCAATTTATCGAAGGCTATGGAAATCCTCGCCGTTCGATTAGTCCCCAAGTAGCAGAAGAAATTGACCGCGAAGTCAAGCAAACCCTAGATAATGCTCACCATATCGCTTTGAGTATTCTGCAACATAACCGGACATTGCTAGAAGATACTGCACAAGAATTGTTGCAACAAGAAATTTTAGAAGGTGCATCATTGCGGGAACGTCTCCAGCAAGCTGTCGCACCAGAGGAATTAAATGAATGGTTGCGGACAGGGAAGATATCGGAAGATAGACCTTTGTTGCAGACGCTTTTGGTGTAAGGATTTCAGATTGAAATAAAAAAGCGATCGCATTTTTAGGGTGCGATCGCTTTTTTGTTATTGAAAAATAGTAGGCGATCGCAATACGGTTTGAATAAGATAAATCAATTGACATTTAAATCTTGTAGAGACGCGATAAATCGCGTCTCCACTAACCGAAAACCATGACGAAAAATTTTTAACTGAACCGTATTGTAGGTGATTGGACTTTCATAAAATTCATCAGCGCCATGATGTGATACAGAAAAATAAAAACACATTTTGGAAACTTATAAAATTGCACTCAGGCAGATTGGAGAAAATTTTTATAAAATAAATTAACAGTTAAATATAAACTTGGTCAAGAAAATGAAACTCTCTTTTAAAGATATTCAATTTATTATTGAAGCAATTAACAACTTAATAAAACTATATGAATTAAGGCTAAATGATGAAAGCATAAATGAAGATGAGTTATCAGATATTGCTAATGATTGTATGTTTTTGGAAACACTACGTGTAGATTTAGAAAATTATTCACAGCAAGTGCTAGCACAAAATAAAAATAATCAAAATACTGTAACAGGAGATTTAATCAATGTATCTACACAGGATTTAAAGCAATCTGTTGTGCAATTACCAATTAGTCAACGCTTGGGTTTAGTCGATGTAATTACTGAATCAATTAGACAAGAATTATCCTTGAGTCAAAGGTAAGGCGATCGCAATACTTATTTAATTTTGCTCAAATCCTTTTCAAAGCTTTTACGGAACTCAACAATCATCCCTTATTTCCCAAAATCTTAAAAATTGCCTCTCGGCTTACTGGTTCTGTATCTTCACCTTCTTTAATTGCTTTTTCAAGAGCGATATCTTCGATAATTTCTGCTAACAAATCAGAAAATACTTCTTTCTGTTCTTGAATTACTTCGATAAGTGCGCTTTTAAATAGTTGCTTAATTTTCTCTTCGTCAAAGTTAAGTTCTGTCATATTATTCATTTAATTCGGGTTGCAATAATATTAACATCTTAATTAGGGATAGATTATGGATATAATCTGATTTCATTCTCACACATATCCTTCACGACATAACAAAGGCGATCGCAACTCGATAAAATAATAGTAATCCAAAACAGTTGGCGTATGACAACAGCACCAGCCTTGACTTTGAACGAATTTCTCAAACTACCAGAAACTAAGCCAGCTAGTGAATATATTCATGGTCGCATCTATCAAAAACCTATGCCTCAAGGGAAACATTCGCGTCTACAATTTAAATTTTGTGACGTTGTTAATCAAGTTGCAGAAACGCCGCAAATTGCTTTAGCATTTCCAGAATTGCGCTGTACATTTGGCGGACGTTCCATAGTTCCCGATGCTACTGTGTTTAGCTGGGAGAGAATTCCCTTTGACGAAGATGGTGAAGTACCTAACGTATTTGAGATTTATCCTGATTGGACGGTAGAAATTCTGTCACCTGACCAAAAAGCTACTAAAGTTATTAGCAATATTTTGCACTGCCTAAAATATGGTACTAAACTTGGATGGTTAATTGACCCAGATGAGCGATTAATTTTAGCTTTTATTCCTAGACAAGAGCCTTTAGAGTTAACTGGTAGCGAATCTCTACCAATACCCAATTTTTTAACACTAGATTTGACAGTTGACCAAGTATTTGCTTGGCTGAAATTTAATCGTTAAATTTAATTCTTTATGCTTCTGTATGAAACTTGATTCACATAATATTCTGATTTTTCGTCTTCACTCGCTGATATAATTCCTCCATCGTTTCAATAAAAGAATTATCCTTGTGCCAAAAAGCCGGAAAATCTCCTTGCTTCTTCACTAAAATTGCTGATACCCCGCTTTGACTACCTACTTCAATTGTTTGTGGTAATCGCTTCGTTCCTAACCAAAATTCTCTCACGCTTGGTTGTTGTGCAATAGTTTGCTTTTCTAATTTTGTATACAGCGAAGTGGATAATTCTAAGGGAATTTCCTTCGTATTCAATTCTTCCGATAGCGCTTTACCTAAATTTGACTCAGCCAGCTTTGCTTGTAGTTCTGTTTTGGATAATCCCCGCAATTCAAATAAAAGAAATGGGTTTTCATCTAACTGCGAAGCAACTAAATAATATACACCAGCGATATGCTTGCAGGGATTAGCGTAATCTGGACAAGAACATTTAGTTTTAAAATCTTTGCTGCTGTGGGGTAATAAATGTAATCCCAAGTCAGCAAAAGTATTTTCTATATTTTCTGGGACTTCGTTAATTAGCAACCGCGAAACAATACTCGCTTTTGAGGAAAGCTTTTGAATCGCTTCACTCCAGCGATTTTTAGCAATTGGTGTAATTTCAATTGATATATTATAAGTTGGTTCTTTGTAAACTCCAAAGTAAGGATTTATTGAGCCTTTAACTTTAGCTGTAATTTTATTTTTCTCTACTTCAAAATTTAAAACTTTACCTCCACGCGCATAGGAACGTCCGCGTTGCAATCGTCCTTCATCGGTGAATTGCTCTAATGCTTGAATAAAGCGATCGCCCCACCAAGTTCTGCTAAATTTAGCCATGAGGTTTACTCCAAAATTGCGCTTTTATTTAAGGAGATAAGTTGTTTAAAGGCTTCGTTATCTAGTTCTGTGAGCCAAGATTCATCACTCCCGACAACAGCAGCCGAGAGTTTTTTCTTATCTTCAATCATTTGGTTAATTTTCTCTTCAAGAGTGCCAATGGCGACAAATTTATGCACAAAAACATTCTTTTTTTGACCAATTCTAAAGGCTCTATCTGTTGCTTGATTCTCAACTGCTGGGTTCCACCATCTATCAAAATGGAATACATGATTAGCTTTGGTGAGTGTAATCCCGACACCACCGGCTTTGAGGGAAAGAATAAATACAGATGGTTCGGTATCGGGTTCTTGAAATTCGCTAATCATTTGTTCCCGACGTTTACGGTTTGTACCACCATGTAAGTAATAAGTATTGCAGCGTAAGTTGTGTTTGAGATGCTTTTCGATGTTTTCGCAAGCTTCCGTAAATTGGCTAAATATCAGTAAACTTTCGCCTTCGGAAATTGCTTCTTCTACCATTTCTGATAATCGGCTGAGTTTGTGCGATCGCTCTGGGGAAAATTCGCTGTTATCCTGTAAGAATTGGGCTGGATGATTGCAAATCTGTTTCAATTTCATTAAGGTCGAAAGGATTAATCCTTTGCGTTGGATTCCTTCAGCCTTTTGCAATTGTTCTTCAACATCTTTCACCACCACTTCGTAAAGTGAGGCTTGTTCTTTGGTTAAGTTGGTGTAGAGGATTTGTTCAACTTTATCGGGTAAATCATTGATAATTGATTGATCAGTTTTCACCCGACGTAAAATTAAAGGTTCGACTAATTTTTTCAGAGTAACTGATTTGACGCGATCATTATCCTTCTGAATGGGAATTTCAAATGATTTACGAAATTGTGCTTCTTTACCCAAGTAACCAGGATTGAGAAAATTAAAAATCGACCATAAATCAAGTAATCGGTTTTCTACCGGAGTTCCTGTCAAAGCGAGTCGATGTTTAGCGGAGAGTTTAAGAATTGCTTTAGTTTGCGCTGCTTTGGGATTTTTGATATTTTGCGCTTCATCTAAAACCAGACGTTGCCATTCCACACTGTTGAGTAGTTTCTCATCTTTGCGAGCCAGGGTAAAGGAAGTAATGACAACATCGTGCTGAAGACAAGCGGCTTTAAAGTCTGCGGAATTTTGCGTGCGATCGCCTCCATGATGCACCATACTTTTTAAATGTGGCGCAAATTTGGCAATTTCTTTTTGCCAATTTCCGACAACGGAAGTCGGCGCGATTAATAATGTGGGTAGTGGGGATGAGGGGGATGAGGGGGATGAGGGAGATGAGGGAGATGAGGAGGAAAATATTGCTTCGGTTTGCGTTATTTCATAAGCTGCTTTTTCTTGTACTAACCTAGCTATTACCTGCACGGATTTACCTAAACCCATATCGTCTGCAAGACAGCCATTTAATCCCAATCTTTCTAAATATTGCAACCAAGAAACACCACGCTTTTGATACTCGCGCAAATTCCCTTGCAAATTTAATTCTTCAGAAATTGGTTCTAGCTGACTTTTATCTTGCAGCTTCGCCATCATGTCCGATAAAACTTCATCATGTTCAATTTCCCATTCGTCCCCAGCTTCCGCGCTACGTTGCAGAAATTCCAGCAAATTCATCTGGGGTTGTTCATCACCATGAGATTGCCAAAATTCTAGCAACTGTTGCATTTTATCTCGGTCTAATTCCATCCATTGACCGCGAAAATGCACTAAAGGAGCTTTAGCATTAATTAATTGTTCCCATTCTTGGGGTGTGACAACTTGCTCACCAATTGCCAATTCATATTCATACTGTACTAGGGAATTTAAACCAAAATAGCTCTTGGTTTCACCTTTTGTTGGTGCTAATTTTTTACCGGAAGCTTTGAGGCGAATTTTGGCGCGACGGCGACCTGCGGGAGTATACCAAGCAGGTACAATTACTTTAAAACCAGCATCTTCTAACACCCAAGCACTTTCTTGAAGGAAAGCAAACGCTTCTTCTAAAGTGAGTTGCATTCCCGTAGGTTGATCGGTTTCCAATCCCTGCCATAATTTAGAATACATCCTCGCTGCATAACCTAAATTCAGCAGTAAATGCGTTTCAAAATCCTTGCCAAATTGTTTATGTACACCCGCTTTAGCTGTTTTATTCATCCTCCAGTAATCTGACAAATCCAACTTCAGAGAAGGGTCTTGTGTACTGGCTACCAAAAATTGCATTTGCCAATTGTCTATCTCTTCAGCAGTCGGAGAATACAATTGGAAGCAAAGATGAAAACCAGCATCAACTTGAGTACGGTTAATTTTAGTTTTCCATGCTAACCATTGCTGATATTCTGCTAAAGTTTTGTTAGTTTTTAAGGGATTATATCTCTGAGGATAAAGGCAATATTCCACTAAAGAATCAGCGATTTGTTTATCAAAAGCGGCTGTAGAGGGTGTCTGCGTGATGATATTAGTGAGAATAGATTCAGAAAAATGCCTTAATAACGTTTCTCTATCGAAAAATTCTATGCGATCGCTCGGTGTTGCCGCACCTGCCACACAAATTAGTGGCATATAATCAATATACTTTTTAATATTCTCTTCGTAGGCAGGAGAAATAATTTCCCAAGTAGCGTAAATCTCAAAAGGTTGTACAGTTGATGACTTGCTTTTTTTCTTAGTTGTGGCTGCTTCTAACTGTCGATATTTCAGTGCTGGAATATATTGGTCTTTGAGAATGACTTGCTTAAAAGCTTGGGTGTAGTGATACCAAAATAATAAATCCGAACCGAGTTGCACTTCATCGGCATTGTGTAGCGCTAAAAAATGAATATCATTGAGCAGCTTAATAACGTTATTTACTTGTGCAGTTTTCACAGATATCAATGTTTTATAACAATCCACCTGCCAATATTGAAAATCTGTATAGTCTTCCGGAATTTCCGCTTCTAGATACTTAATTAATTCTGGTGAAGGTAAAGGCTGATTATTAGCAGTAGGTAAAGCAAAATATTGAGGTGATACGCGTTGAATTAATTGATTTGCTGGTTCTTTCAACCCCAAAGCTGACGTTAAAAAACTAATTAGTTCAGCTTTTGGTAGATGTCCGGGATGAATATTTTGATGATTACTACGGCTTTTTTTAACTATTGGGGTTTCTATCCACAAATAAAAAGAGCCTGGCTGAATAAAGTCAGATGACGCATTTGGTATCCAGGTTCCATGAATAACTTTCATAGTTTTGATGCTCTGGATTATCTAGTAATTCTAGCTTGGTTAAAATTACTCTACCAAAGTACGGTGATAAATTATAAGAATCTGATTTGATTATCGGGCGTTGTACAAATATCTCGCGCCCTCATCCCCTAACCCCTTCTCCCGCAGGAGAAGGGGAACTAAATCTCTTGCTCCCCTCTCCTGGTGGGAGAGGGGCTGGGGGTGAGGGCAAAAACCTTGCTAAAAAGCGGGTTTCACGTTAAGTTGACAACAATGGGCATCTACAAACTTTTGGTATTGCCAATATTTTATCGGTGCCGTGCCCCTACCCCCGTGGGTATTGTTTTAATTGGAAGTCAGACTTCCGCCTGGCGGTGCTAGGCTGTTACTACATTATTATCTGCTGTTTTCTCTGCGCTATTTTTTAAGCGGGTTAATCTACTTTTGCGGACACGTTCGCTTAGTTTAACGCCACCTGCAAGTTCATATTCATTGCTGTCTTTGCCATACTTGAAACCAACCCCAGCCAGCATTTTATCGGAAATATTGCTGATGGTTTTTTCCATCTCGTCAAGCTTGGTTTTAGAAGATTCAATTACAGCCATAGAATCATTATATTCATCAAGCATACTGTGAAACTGCTGTATTAATTGAGTCAGATTTTGTAAGTTGTAATTATTATCAAATGCTATGTTTGGATCAATAGCTTTGATTCCAGCGACTCTAAACTCAGCTTTTTGTAGAATCCGGGATGTACGTTTCTTACGAGTCATATATTTACTCCTTTAAGACATTTCTATAGCTAGTTTGCCTCAATTGAGCTAGATTCTAGTTCAGCGAAAATAGCATTTTTTTTAACAAAACTTTTTATTGATGTCCGTAATTTCTCTGTATTTAATTATTGAGTGTTATTTTATACCAATTTAAATAATGTTTGCGACACATCGATATATTCTAGAGGGCAAGGCAATACCCAGTGGTGTCAACTTTACGTGTAACCCGCTTGGGTGAAAGGTTTCGCCCTCACCCCCAGCCCCTCTCCCAGAGGGAGATGGGAGCCAGAAATTAAATTCCCCTTCTCCCTCAGGGAGAAGGGGTTAGGGGATGAGGGCGCGAAGTATTTTGTCAACTTAACGTGAAACCCGCTTGGGTGAAAGGTTTCGCCCTCACCCCCAGCCCCTCTCCCTCAGGGAGAGGGGAGCCAGAAATTAAATTCCCCTTCTCCCTCAGGGAGAAGGGGTTAGGGGATGAGGGCGCGAAGTATTTGTACAACGCCCGCCCTATATCGCTTTTGAAGTTAAGTTGATACCAATGGGCAGTGCTGTGCCCCTACGCGAAATCTATATGTATCAGGGTTTTAGTGAAATGGTATTAAGAGTAAACCAAAAAGTTTTTCCTAAAGAGCGATCGCTTCAATTTTAATTCTTAATGGTGAAGGTTTTGTTCTTAATGGTCGAGGTTTTGTTCTTAATGGTCGAGGTTTTGTTCTTAATGGTCAAGGTTTTGTTCTTAATGGTCAAGGTTTTGTTCTTAATGGTCAAGGTTTTGTTCTTAATGGTCAAGGTTTTGTTCTTAATGGTCAAGGTTTTGTTCTTAATGTTGTAACGTTGATAACTAAATTGTTAATAAATTTAAATGTAGGGTGTGTTGTCGCGCAGCGCAACGCACCGACGCACCATCAAAAATTCAAGGTGCGTTAGCCTACGGCATAACACACCCTACGGACTGAAATGTTTATTATTGCGTGTGTAGAGAGCTTGCATTCAATCTTTATAAATTTCTGAAAGCTTTAACTGTTACAGTTTACAAGTCTCGATGCGAGAGAAAACCAACCCCGCACTCCAATAAACCAAATACCCCCTCACCCTCAATCTCTCCCCCTCCTCCCCAAAAACAACTGGGAGGTGTGCCCTAGGGGCAGAGGTACTAAAAGTGACGTGGGTGTAACTAATCCAGGAGCTTTCCACTCTCCATCCTACGCGATCACGAAATTGATTCCAGGCTTCATCGTCGTACGTGCCATCTAGCTTACCGCCAACGCTCAAGTAAATTTCCTTTTGAACGCTGAAGCCAAAGTGTCCATTGCTGTATTTTACCCATAAGCGGTCAATCGTGCGGAGGTCTGTACAAGGAAAGTTTAATAATTCTTCATCCTTAAAGTAATCACCTTCCTTTTTACCTAGAGCCTGAATCATCACTCGATATGTTTCCATATCAGCATCTTTCCAGTTCCCTGCTGCTAGCAAGTCGCGCAGTTTGGTATAGTATACGCCTTTCTCTGAACTGAGAATCAAGAAATTATGTATGGCCGCAACATCCTCATCTCGAAGTTTGAGAACTTGCTGTAATCGTTTTAATAACTTAAGATTACTATCACTTAAATTTTGCTGCTTTTGTAATACTGCAGTCAGTGCTTTTTCATATTTCTGTAAGCTTTCCTGAAACTCACGGAATGGTTTGAGAACTTCATTTTCTATCTCTTTTGCTTTTTCTGAAGTTAACCCTAGTTCCGTTTGTCTGAGATCCAAAATAAAGCGTCCCAGTTCCGATATTTCACTATCTATTACACATTGCTCAACTTCTTTGCGATACTCTAATTGTGGATCATCAACTGGTGCTTTGGCTAGACGAATTGTATAACCTTCTTTAACGGCAAAGATTTCTGGCTTCATCGCTGGTTTTGCTTCCTGCACCTTGCGCTTGGCATATTCATGCAGTTCAGCTACGGTAATCACACCATCATTGTCACTATCAGCTGCTCCTTTTTCAATTCCCTCAACCAAGTAGCGGGTGTAAACTCCGCCGCCTGAATCTTCAAAGGATTGTTGTGTAGCTGTTGATGAAGTTAGCACAGCTCTACCTTCACCACCTAATTGCTCACCAATTTCATTTTTAATACTAAGATTAGCAATATCTTTGGCACTCATCCTCTCTGCAAAAGCACCGCTAAAGCAACAGTCAAGAATTAATACTTGTCGCTTAGATTTGCTGCGACTCATGTAATTTTGATGGATGAATTTAGCATCTACTGCTGTACCAATTCTAGGGAAACCTTGAGGATTAACTTGAGTGTTGCGGCTGATAAAAAATAAACTTCCGTCTTCATGTCTATAACCATGTCCAGAAAAATAAAGCAGTACTACGTCATCTTTCTGGCATTTTTCCATAAACAACTGCTCAATTTCTGAGCGCATGGTATCGGAATCAGGATTAGACAAAAATTTGACTTCATCAAATCCACCTATCCCTGAATTCTGCAAAACACGCTGCATTGCTTCAATATCTTTAACTACACCAGATAAGTTATTTATTTTTTGAGACTCATACTCACTAGCTCCAATCAGCAATGCATATTTCGCCATTTTGCTTGCTTAGTTCCGTTAAAATACGCGAATTTTCTCTAATTTTATATTTTATACAGTATACATCTGAAAAATTCCGTAAATTGGGATATTGCAGGTAATAATGTGAAGTTGCACATATCTTGATCCCCCTAAATCCCCCTTAAAAAGGGGAGCCACTGCGTTGGGCGGCTTTGCCGACTTGAAGCAAGTGGCGTGGACTTTGATAGATTTTTTCTAGTTCCCCCCTTTTTTCAAGGGGAGCCAGCGTCGTGGGCGGGTTTCCCGACTTGAGACGACTGGCGTGGGTTAGGGGGGATCTAATTTTATGCAGCCTCATAAAGAATTGCTTTAAGAAGTCTAGTGATTAGCGCTTTTGCGATCGCTTGATTTTTAAGATAGTCGCTATAAATTACTACGTTAGTTGGATGTGGCTACTGATATTGTTGAGGTAAATTCTACAGCAATACATCCAAAAAGCCGATTATTGAAAGATGACTCAACCACAAAATAATTGAGTCACTTGAATTTATTTATGCAAATTTTTAATTTTTAGTGTGGAGCAAAGCGGCGTGACAATTAATATTCAGAACACAGCAGAAATTCTGGAAAAAGTTCAGCAATCAGAGTCTAACATGGGACTCAAAAACGAAGCTTGTCGTTCAAAATTCTTTGTCCATTCTCACGCCACTGAGAAAGTATGTCTATTCTTGCATGGCTTTACAGCCGGGCCTTATCAATTTGAGCCAATTGGTAAAGCATTTTTCCATCAAGGATACAACGTTTTAGTTCCTTTACAACCTGGTCATGGACTCTCAGGTGAATGGAACCGCAAAAATCCGCCACCACTTCCTACAAACATTCAGACTTATCAACAATTTGTGCTGGATTGGTTAGAAGTTGCTAAAACTTTAGGTAAAGAAGTTGTAGTGGGTGGATTATCAACAGGTGGAACTTTAGCAGCTTGGTTAGCTTTAGAATATCCGCAGTTGATTGATCGCGCTTTATTGTTCACACCTTATTTAGGTAGTAATCAGTTAATATTCGATTGGTTAATTAAAATTCTGCCAATTTACTTTGAATGGTTCAACAAAGACGCATCTGGTAATTTTGGCTATAAAGGTTTTCGGCTTCCCGCATTACGCATATTTCTAGAATTAGGAGAAACGCTGTTAAAACAAGCTCAAAATTCTGTTGCTGCTCCGATATTAATGGTTTGTAGCGAAGGCGATCGCGCTGTGAGTCGTCCTAAACAGCAAGATTTTTTCACAACGGTACTCCAGCAGCAACCAAAGTCTTGGTATTACTGCTTTGATGATTCGCTACATATTGAACACCGGATGATGACAAAACTTGAAGATAATGATTATGAGGAATTGGTAATTACCCTCGCTAAAGCATTTGTGGAAAGTGATTTAACTTGGACACAGTTTCAGCAAATAGCAAATAGGATAGTGCAGGGAGAAAGCTATGAGCAAATTAAGCGAGAATTAAATATTGATGGTTTAGCTTCTCAACAACTATCTGCAATGATGACTCAACATTTAGGTTGCGATCGCCTTAAGTGCATTAAACCACGCTAATACAAATTTTACCTTCGGCTTGATGCGATCGCACACTAATACCTGTGTGTCTAGTACAAGTCGGCGTAAATAGCGCAAAGTTGGCGGTGTCGGTTTCCGTCCCGCCAAACTTTGTAAGAGAAACAGACTATCTGTAATTGCTAAAAGGCTTGTGGTATAACTATTCTTTCTTTTGACTTTTGACTTTTGCCTTTTGCCTTGTTGTACTAGTCTTCCCTATGCTAATTTTTATCTCAATTTATAGTAATACTAAGTAACAGTATTGAAATAAAATTTACACTATTTACCTTTTTATACCCAAGCTTTTCTGGAATCCTCGGATATAATGTTGTGTGATAAATTACACATTAACTCCAGAAGATGCTAATAATTCTTAGGTTTCAGGCAAGAATTAAGGTAATAATTCCAACTTTGTAATTACGGTAATTTGCATTGAGGTTAGGCTACAGGCTTAACACGCAAAACTGCTATAGGACTCATATTTGATTTTTGAAAAAACCTAAGTACACTTTTATTTCTTCTTCCCTGTTCCCCGTTCCCCGTTCCCTGTTCCCTGTTCCCTCCCTACGCAAATAATTTCAGGAATCAAAGCGGATTCCTATATTCCATTAAAATTACTTGTATTTAAGGTGTTTGAAAATAACTGTAATTACTAACACGAAATATATAAATTAAATGAGAAACAAAATAATTGCTCTCAGCGTAGGATTTATCATGCTGCTGACAGCTAACCGCAGCATAGCGGGAGTCATCACTCTTTATAATGGGACATCTGGTGTCACACCTAATTTATATAATTCACCAGAACTCAACAATTCACCTGCGCTAACTTTTGGTTCTCCAAATGGTGGTACCCAGAGTTTCAGCAGCGGTGTCACCAATTTGAATACTAATGCAAGTAATAATAATGGTATATATGGTGGTTATAGTAACTATAATTTAACCACCTCAGCTTCTCCTTCTGTAATCACTCCTACTAGCCTAGTCAATTCATCATTTCCCTCACTAGATAGGAATGCTGGTTATAGTCTCACTTTTACAGTCAAAATTAACTCCCAAGTTAATGATGGAACGAATGGCGCTTATCGCGCTGGCTTTAGCGTTGTCGCTATCAGTAGTGACAAGCAAGGAATAGAAATAGGTTTTAGGAATAGTGATATTTTTTCTCAGGCTAGTTCTTCTTTTAACTCTATTGGTGAACAAGTAACTAATGTTTCCAGTTTGCTATCCAGCCTAAATACTTATACTTTGAATGTTGTTGGTAGCAACTATACGCTAACTAATAACACTACAACTCTTTTAAGCGGTGCGCTGCGCGATTACACTACAGCTAGTGGATTTGGTAGTGATGTTTATCGAACCTCTAACTTTATATTTTTAGGAGATGATACCACTTCAGCACGCGCAGATATTGACTTAGAATTTATCAGTCTTGACACTAACACTGCTGGAGTTCCTTACAATTTTTCAGCAACTCCAGGTATTTTAGCAGTGGTTGCTGGGGGAGCGCTTCATAATTGGTTGAAAAAGAAAAAGTCATGAAAATATCTGGCTTTAATATTGTTGAAAAGCTACAAAAACCTAATTTTTGGTTGTGTGCGATCGCTGTTGGTTTAATTATTATTCAATTAGATTTAGCTGGAAAATTTATCGCTAGTTTAGATGCTTTAACTATTCGTTGTTTATTTTGGGCATCGATATTATATTTAATCTGGAAAAAGCGAGATAATCTCAGTTTAGAAAGTGATATTATCTCAACTCTTTTAGGATTATTCTTAATTTTTGTTCTTCTGGTTAAAAGCCTCAGTTTGCTGTGGTTTGATTCAATTTTTGTAAAAATATCAGCTTTAATATCATTTTTAGGTTTAGCTTTAATAGCCTCCGGTATCCGAGGATTAAAGCAATATATTCAAGAATTTGCAATTTTACTGCTGCTATTATCTGAAAGTTTAATATCGGGTTTCATTGACAGTAATTTTAATGTCAGCATCTTAGCTGCAAAATTTTCTACCTTTGTGCTGTGGTACTTAGGATTTCCAGTTTCTCGACAAGGTGTTAATGTCATCCTCCCTACAGGTGCTATAGAAATATATCCTGCTTGTTCGGGTTTAAATGCAATTTTAATCTTGCTGCAACTATCATTACTATTTATATTAGTGTTCCCTATAAAAATATTTCACAAAATTATGTTGCCAATTGTGGCTATATTTTTAGGATTTGTAATTAATGTATTTCGGTTAGTATTGATGACACTTTTGGTAGCTGCTAAAAATCATCAAGGATTTGAATATTGGCACGAAGGTTCAGGAAGTCAGATATTTTCTACATTTTCAATTTTGGCTTTTGTGTATGTATGTTATTGGGTATTACAACAATATAAATCAGCATGACAGGATTAACTAAATCAAAGCCAAAAATCAAATCCCAAATCGAACCACGGCTAGGATTGCTAGTTGTAACTTCTTTAAGTGTTTTCTTGACTATCGCTAAACTAATTTTTGCACCAAATACAACTATCCAGAAAATTCAACCGTTTTTGTTCCCGGAAACTGTAGTCTTGGACAAAAATACAATCTGGAAAAGCCAAGCTTTGACTGATATAGTTGTACAGCAACCAAAGCAATATGATGCTGTAATTTCTGGGAGACGGTATCGATATTATTATGACCACATTCCTATAGATATAGAGATGCGTTATGTTGTAGGAGCCTTAGGAAATGTTGAAGGAATGATCTACAAGAATACAGAGATAAAATTACCTATAGGTAAGCTATTTCAGACTGTACGTCAGCAACCTGGAATAGGCTATTATGGTTTATTTACTCATAACAATAAAGCATATTTAAGTAGCTGTATTAATCCCCAAGGTGAAAGTACAGTGACTCCAGATGAGTTTATGCAAAATCGCTATCTGTACAATCTGAGTTTTCAGCATATTTTCTCTTGGTTATTAGGTAAAGAAAGTTTTTTTGATAAGCGTTGTTTATGGGCGCATTTATCTACACCAATTAATGGTTTTAACTCTCACAGCGCTTATCAGCGTTTAGAAAAAGCTTGGTTTAATTCTTATTCATGGTGGAGTTATCACTTTCCTAAACCTTAATATTTAAACAAACAGGAATTATTACTTATGAATCAATTTGAAGATGAATACTGGAATTCTATTTTTAATTTGCGTGTTGTCGGATATATTTTATTATTATTGGCAGCAATAGATGTTGTTAATATCTTTTTACCTTGGCATTTTACCAATGCTGTTTGGGAATTTCAAATGCTGGGAGCGCTAGTAGAACACGCACCGTTACCTTTAATAGCTTTAATACTGGTATTCTTCGGAGAAAGAGTTTATCGTGATAAAAGAGAAATTTATCTATTAAAAATATTATCCTGGTCTGCTTTATTAGCTGGAATTGGATTTATATTATTATTACCTTTAGGTATTCATAATACATTGCGAATTAATAATCAAAACCTGATCCAAATTAACAATCAGTCTTCGCAACAAATTACTCAAATCAGACAAGCCAAGTCACTATTAAATCAAGCGAAAAATACTGAAGATATTAATAAAATTTTTAAATCTTTAAATCCCCAAAAGAATACGCCTGAGTTACAGGAACCCCAAAAACTTAAGAATGAATTACTTTTACAAATGGGTCAATTAGAAACAAAAATCAGTAATCAAGCTAAAGCAGCTAAAAATAATACTTATGATGATCTGATCAGAAATTCTGTTAAATGGAATTTAGGTGCCTTAATTTGCGCCTTTGCATTTGTCTGGATGTGGTACGCTACCTACTGGGCACGCTAAGTAATTCACAACTATTACTTAAATTATTACTAATAAATTTATACCCCTAATTTCAACTATTACGGGAAACAAAGGCTATAATATAAGTATCATTTTTGACTTAAGCTATTTTTATGAAATTAGTCAAAAAATTTTTAGCTGTATTTTTTTTATTATTTGGCATTCCATTTTCTGCCGCAATGATGATTGATATCCTCAATCCCAAAACTACTGAAAAAGGTAAGAATGATGCAATAGCAGCTTTAACTATTTTGACTCTTCCCTCAACCATGATAGGAGGATGCTTGACTTTATCTTTAGTCCAGCAGAACAGAAAAGAAAAAGCATTAATTCTCGCATCAGAACAACAGCGTCTGGAATTAGTATTTTTAAAATTAGTCGAAACCAATGCTGGCAAAATTACAGTATTACAAATGGCAAAAAATGCTGATATTTCAATTCAGTCATCTAAACAATATTTAGATGAAAAAGCTCAAGCACTTAATGCTGCTTTTGAAGTAGATGAAGAAGGGAATGTTTCTTATAAGTTCTCGGGTGCATCCCAGTTTTTATTTTATAACTAGAGAATTAAGCGTCATTGCGAGGAGGAACGACGAAGCAATCGCATGGATTTATTCCTGGTGAGAGATTTTGCGATTGCTTCACTCCACTTCGTTGCGTTCGCAATGACATTGAAAAAAGTGGGATGCTCCCTAAGTTCTCTTTTTGATAGGAGTATTGATGAGAGTATTTCAGCACAAGATATAAAAATCTGATTTGATTTGATTTTTGCAAAAATCTCAGTTACTTATGCGTTACTCTATCGCTAACGCATCCTACTACTCCTACGTGAACTTCAAAAATCAAATATGACTTCTATATAAACAAATACAGTTCAGTTAAGAAAATTAATTGATAACAAAACTAACAAACTAGTTACTCAACAAAAAAACCGAACAATAATTTTGGAGGGGGTTTGGGGGACGCAACCGTCACCCAATCGGGGGTTTGGGGGAGAATCCCCCAATTCTTCTGGTTTCTTTAATAAGTGACAAATCAATCCCTAATGAGCTTAACTGAACTGTATTGCTATATAAACTATTTGTAAGGGCACAACATTGTTGTGCCCTTACTCATTTATTCTATTTTAATTACTATTAGTGAATCTACCTTTCTTCAAGTTTAGATTAGGTAGTAATTCTCCTCAGAGTTTGTATATCTGATTAACTGTGAGGACGAGGGGCGTTGAAGGCTTCCCAAGCAGCTTTAGCGGCACTTTGCACGCGATCGCCAAATCCTGTAATCTCTTTAATTAGCAAGTGCAAATTTTTTTCAGCTTCATCCTGCATTACCGCCCAGGAACGTTCAATGCGATCGCGTTCTATGAGTTTTTCCCCTTCTAAGGCTTCCCGCGCTTGGCGTACAGCATTTAAATAAGTTTCGCGGGTAAGAGTCCCGGCTGACTCGGCTTCAGTTTGGGCGCGTCTTTTGAGTGCTTCAATTAACGCTTTCGTTTCGCGCTTCACTTCATCAGTTTCGCCAGCCATTTCAGTTTCTACTAATTCGTGAGTTTGAGAACTAATTTCTACTACTACTGTTGATTCAAAGTTATTGTCAGTCATAGCTAAAACATCCTTAAATTGCAAATTTTCTTATCCAATTAAGAATTGCACCCTGTTCGTAATTAGCCACTCATAATTTGACTTTTGAGTACAGACGCGATTAATCGCGTCTCTGTGACTTTTGACTTCAACTTAATAAGTTGTAGTTGTCAATTGTTGCTCTAATTTAAGCAATTGCTCAACACGATCCTCAGTAGATGGATGACTAGAGAACAAGCTACCGAGAAACTTTCCAGAAATTGGATTGATAATTAATAATGGTTCAAAAGCTGGATTAGTATCTAAAGGTAACTGTCTAGCTGTAGCTTCTAAACGTTGTAAGGCTCTAGCTAAAGCGCGAGGATTACCTGTTAGTTTCCCAGCACCAGCATCAGCAGAAAATTCTCTGGTACGTGAGATACCTAACTGAATAATTGTGGCAGCTAAAGGTGCAAGTAATACTGTTAATAAAACACCTAAAGGATTTCCACCTCGATCATCATCTCGTGAACCACCGCCAAACCATAAGCTGTAACTTACCATTTGCGCCAAGAATGAAATTGCACCAGCGATTGTGGCTGCAACAGCTTGTGTTAGGGTATCACGATTAATAATGTGGGTGAGTTCGTGAGCAATTACGCCTTCGAGTTCATCCTCTGGTAATATCTGCAAAATTCCTTCTGTAACAGCAACAGCCGCATGTTCTGGATCGCGTCCTGTAGCGAAAGCGTTAGCAGTTTGGCTAGGGACAATATAAACTCCTGGCATGGGAATATTTGCCCGCTTAGATAACTTTTGCACCATCCGATAAAGCTTTGGTGCTTCTGCTTCACTTACAGGTTGGGCGCGATATACAGCCAACGCAATTTTATCTGATTGATACCAGGAAAATAGGTTTGTGACTGCTGCTAAACCAATACCTATAATTAAACCAGTACTGCCGCCAATTACCCAGTAACTAATTGCAATCAATAAGCCACTAAGAGTAGCTAGCAATACTAAAGTTTTGAATTGATTTCCCATATTTTTGCTCTCCTATTAATGCTGTAATTGATTTTTTAAACAACAGCATTACTCAAGCCGTACTATGATTCTAACCATCTAAATAGGTATTTAACAGGTAGAAATTACGCTCCAATTCAGTACGGTTTTCCCACTAAAGTTGCAAAAATACTATTAGCTTTGCTTCTATATAATTGTTGGGAAAAATGAACTGTATTATAAATTACTTCTTTATTAAGAATTAAGTATCGTCATACTCAATAAATACTTAGTCAGGACTTTAGGGATGTCTAAGAAATAAATTATTCCATCTTGTGGGGCGGGCATCTTGCCCGCCACATCAACTGGGCGGACAAGATGTCCACCCCACAATAAATACTGGGATATTTTTTTATTTGGAAGTCCCTTAGCCCTTAATTTGAAGGCTGAGAACCTCATTAGGAAATTTTCAAATTTTACTCGCACTAGCTAATTGACGGCAAGAATCAGCACAACGGTGACAAGATGCAGCACAGCGTCGGCAATGGTCATGGTGATGTTTATCACATTCTCTACCACAGCGATCGCAAGCTTCGGCACATAAATTACACAGATGAGGATAGAGAGGCGAATTGCGTGCCATCAAGCGAGTACAAAGCGTACAAGTATCAGCGCAGTCTTGGCACAGCTGGATACATTCAGCCATCATCTGTACCATATCGCTATGTAAACAAGCATCTGCACAGTTTTCGCAATCGCGTACACAATCAAGACAATTTTGGATGCAAATATCAATCAAAGATTGGTAATTTGTAGTAGTTGTCATGCTTTTACTGTTAATGAATAATTCTAATTGCAGTATTTCGTCTGCTTTTGCCATACATTAAAAAATTACCAAACTCAATACTTCTACTAATGGTATGAATTTAATTCTTTCTTTTGGTGTATAAATAACTATATTTGCCAATTTCAATGCTTAGTTTTGTAATATGTTACAAGACCCTAATTTACGTAATCCTATTGCCATTAGTTTAGGTGCGATTGCAGGTGCTTTAAGCCGATATTATCTAACATTGTGGTTTGCTAATCGCTTTGGCATGAGTTTTCCCTATGGCACTTTTTTTATTAATCTGAGTGGTTGTTTAGCTATGGGATTTTTCGCCACATTAACTCTAGAAAAAGTGGAAATTATTTCTCCAGAAATCAAGTTAATGGTAGCAACCGGATTTTTAGGAGCATATACAACTTTTTCTACTTATGGCTTAGATACTATCGGCTTAATCCGTAGTGGTAATTTATTAATTGCAACTGGCTATTGGGCAGGCAGTGCCATATTAGGAATTATCTGTATTCAGTTAGGTGTAATTTTTGCCAGATTATTGCCATAGTATATTCATCATCAATAATTTGTGAAATTATTAACTTATACCAAATCAAATAATGCAGGACTTACGCAACTGGTACACATATCTTCTGATTTAAGAGTCAAGTGTCAAGTGTCAAAAGTCAGAAGTAATTTATCCCCAATCCCCAATCCCTAGTCCCCAGTCCCCAGTCCCCAATCCTGAGGAGTTCTTTAATTTTGAATTTTGAATTTTGAATTTTGAATTCGGAGCGCAGCGACGTGACTACAACCCCCACCTTACCTAACTACATCAACGGAAAATGGTGTGCATCTAAGACTACAAATTATCTAGATGTCATCAACCCAGCAACAGCAGAAATATTAGCTCTAGTGCCTGTATCGCCTGCATCTGAAGTCAATCAAGCAGTAGCAGCAGCCGCAGCAGCTTTTGTTACATGGCGACGCACACCAGCCACAGAAAGAGTGCAGTATTTATTTAAACTTAAAAATTTGCTGGAAGAAAATTTTGAGGATTTGGCACGCACAATTACCTTAGAATGCGGTAAGACTTTGGCAGAGTCCCAAGGAGAAATGCGACGGGCGATAGAAAATGTCGAAGTTGCCTGTGGTATCCCAATGATGATGCAGGGAACGAATTTAGAAGATATTGCCAGAGGGATTGATGAGATGATGATTCGTCAACCCTTGGGAGTGGCGGCGGTGATTTGTCCGTTTAATTTTCCGGGGATGATTCCATTTTGGTTTTTACCCTATGCGATCGCAACTGGCAATACTTACATTGTCAAGCCTTCGGAAAAAGTACCGCTGACAATGCAAAAAATCTTTGGATTAGTAGAAAAAACGGGTTTACCCAAAGGTGTACTCAATCTCGTCAACGGTGCGAAAGAAACTGTCGATGCCATTTTAGATCATCCCCAAATTCGGGCAATTAGTTTTGTGGGTTCCACACCAGTCGCTAAATATATATATAGTCGCGGTGCAGCCAATGGGAAACGGGTGCAATGTCAAGGTGGGGCAAAAAATCCCTTGATTGTTTTACCTGACGCAGACATCGAAATGACTACACGCATCGCTGCTGATAGTGCTTTTGGCTGTGCGGGACAACGTTGTTTAGCGGCTTCCATTGCTGTCACCGTTGCAGATGCGCGTGACTCATTTACAGAAGCTATGGCCGAAACTGCCAAAAAGCGTATGGTAGGTAATGGTTTAGACCAAGGTGTAGAGATGGGGCCTGTAATTGATCTTCGCAGTAAAACCCGCATCGAACAATTAATTCAACAGGGTGTAGAAGAAGGGGCAAATCTCTTAGTTGATGGACGCAAACCGCAGATTTCTGGTTACGAACAAGGTAACTTTATTCGCCCGACAATTCTGCAAAACGTCAACCCTGCAGGAGAAATCGCCCGTACAGAGATTTTTGGCCCAGTATTGAGCTTAATTCATGTCAATACTATTGATGATGCGATCGCCTTCGTCAATAGCGGTCAATATGGAAATATGGCTTGTTTATTTACCAGCAGTGGTGCAGCCGCCCGTAAGTTTCGCTACGAAGCCGAGGTTGGTAATATTGGCATTAATATTGGAGTGGCTGCACCAATGGCATTTTTCCCCTTTAGTGGTTGGAAAGAAAGCTTTTTTGGCGATTTACATGGTCAAAGCAATCACGCCGTAGAATTTTTCACCCAAACAAAAGTCGTAGTTGAACGCTGGCCCAAGGATTGGTCACGTCAATTTTGACCAAAAAGCTTCTAGGGTTGATTTTGCTGTTATCAACATTTATTCATAATACTAGCTTGAAAATGGGCATGGGGCATGGGGCATAGGAAAGACAGATTTTAATGTTTGGTTGTGCCAAAACCTGGCGTGAATAGCTAATTTGAAACAAGAATGCAACAGATTGTAGGGGCATGGCACTGCCCATTGGTGTCAAATTAAGCTAAAAGCGATAAAGGGCGTTGTACAAATACCTTGCGCCCTCATCCCCTAACCCCTTCTCCCGCAGGAGAAGGGGAACTAAATCTCTTACTCCCCTCTCCCTGCGGGAGAGGGGCACAGGGTGAGGGCGAAACCTTGCACAAGAGCGGGTTTCACGTTAAGTTGACAGAGGTGGGCAGTGCCTCCCCTACTTAATACTTATACTCTTGACTCTTACTTCTTTTTCCCAAATCCCTGGCCACGCTGACCCTTTGACCAGATAATTAATTCACCATTGTTACCGCCAGCTGCTAATAAATGTCCTTGTGGATGCCAAGATAGACAAGAGAATCCGTTAGCTACACCATCAAGAACTTGAGTTAGCCGCTTTCCTCTATTGGAGAGACATACACAACCATCTTCAGATGCAGAAGCTAAAAGGTGGGTTTTGGGTTGAAATTGGAGCGATCGCACTGTATCTTGATGTGTTGGTAGAACTTGCGCTTCCCAGTCATCATTTTGTTTTTCCCACACTACTACCCCTTCTGCACTAGCAGCAGCCAATAGAGGCGCACCAAATTTTGTCACTGTATCCGACCATGTTAAATAGCGAATTTTACCTGGAAAGCCCCGCATCATCCAAGGGTTGGGATTCTCCCATTCCAAAACAGAAATCGAAAGATCCATATTCCCAGAAGCGATATATTTACCATCAGGCGACCAAGAGATCATCAAACTTGCGGAATCAACAGGTAACAAAGAAGGTTCATCATCCCAATTTTCCGCCATCCAGATTTTTACTTCTTGATAACCTGCAACTGCTAAACTTTCGCCATGAGGATGCCAATTAATATCGAGAACAGAAGAAGTATCAAAATTTAGCGTTGCCTCAACCTCACCGATTTCTGCATTCCATACTTGCACTACTCGACCTAAACTAAATGCTAGTTGGTTATTCGTAGGACTCCACGCCATCCGGTCAATCCAAACATGGTAATTTTGCAAAATCCTGAAGATTTCTGGCTGTTGTGACTGTAAACGCCAAATTTTTACCTCTCCATTTTGCCCAGATGCAGCGATAAATTGACCATCCCAGGAAAAAGCTAAACAGTCTACAGATTCGCCATTACCCGGTTGTAGAGAGATTTCATCAAAGGTTTCCCCAATACGCCATATCGTCACCTCTCCCAGCGCCGAACTAGCAGCGAGAATCTGACCATTTGGTGACCAAGCGATCGCTGTGACATAATCTGAGAGCATCCCTCGCCAGTGCTGCTCAAAGTCTCCTTGTATTTTTGCTTTTAAACTAGACACGCCCAAAATCCTCTCTAAAAGCTGCTACTAAGCCAACATCAACGCTACTTCCTTGGCAAAATAAGTCAAAATTAAATCAGCACCAGCCCGTTTCATACTGGTTAAAGTCTCTAAAATCACCTTTTTCTCATCAATCCAACCATTTTCAGCCGCAGCTTTAATCATGGCGTACTCACCACTGACGTTATATGCTGCTACAGGCAAGTTCGTATAATCTTTTACGCGCCGAATAATATCTAAATAAGCCAAAGCCGGCTTAACCATAACTATATCTGCACCTTCAGCAATATCTAGTGCTACTTCTTTAATCGCTTCCCGTGCATTTGCTGCATCCATTTGGTAAGTTTTTTTATCCCCAAACTTCGGCGCAGAATCTAATGCATCGCGAAATGGCCCGTAATATGCGGAAGCATATTTTGCAGAATATGCCAAAATCCGCACATCAATATATCCGGCTGCATCTAAAGCCTGGCGAATCGCCCCAACTCTGCCATCCATCATATCGGAAGGAGCTACCATGTCAGACCCAGCCTCAGCTTGGGAAACCGCCATTTTCACTAATACTTCTACTGTGGGATCGTTGAGAATTACACCATGTTCATCGACAATGCCATCATGACCATGTGTAGTAAAAGGGTCAAGAGCTACATCGGTAATTACTAAGATATCTGGCACAGCTTGTTTAATTGCCTTGATAGTGCGCTGTACTAATCCTTCTGGGTTGTAGCTTTCAGTACCAATATCGTCTTTTTTAATTTCTGGGATCACAGGAAATAAAGCGATCGCATTTATCCCCAATTGAGATACTTCGGCAATTTCTTTGAGTAACAAATCTAGAGTATATCGATAACACCCAGGCATGGAAGTGATTTCAATTTTCCGATCCTCTCCTTCCATCACAAACATTGGATAAATCAAGTCATCGACACTAAGAGTAGTTTCTTGCACCATACGGCGTAAAGTTGCAGTGCGACGCAAACGACGCGGACGTTGAACTGGGGTAGTAGGAGCAATATTTTCTGCTGACATGGGATTTGTAGATGATTACCACTAAAATATAATGATAATCGTTTTCATCACTCCTCAATACTTTCCCACAAAAATGGCCATCCTTTGAGCCTATAAATCACATAAACTTCACTCCAGGGCTTTGGCGCACTCCCGTTTAAAATTCAATTGGGATGATTTTGGCGTTTCACAAGTTTGGGCTTGGGAATCGGTTCCGGAATTGGAGTAGTATTTTCCGCAAGTTTTAATTCTGCAACTGCTTGAGCAATTGCTTCTATAGGATTCATATTTGATTTCTGAACTAGACGTAGGGTGTGTTGTCGCGTAGCGCAACGCACCAAAGCTGAGAATACGGTGCGTTACACTTCGTGATAACGCACCCTACACATACTTAGATTTTTCAATAATCAAATCGGATTCCTATACTTGTGTTGCTGTTAAACAGTTGGAACAACTAACGATCATCTGTAACAATGCGGGAATACCTTGGAATACAGGAACTGAACAATTATTTATTCCGATCCATTTAGCAATGGGGAAAACTACGGGAGCGAAAACAAATGCATCAGGAAGGTTAGGAATTAAAGCAGTAATCCATTGCTGAAACATTTTTTGATGGTACATACTTTGAGAAGTCGGGCTATTAGATACCTCTACCCAGTTATTACCTTCCCGTCGTTTCCATTTGTCTTTGTAAGCAGTAAATGAACCTTTCCAAGTTTTTACTTCTACTAAAAAGACACCCTGATCACCGATAATTAAATGGTCTATCTCTGTTAGAGAGCCTAAATTCGTAGGAATTAAAGCATTATTAAATATTACCCATGTATCGGGAAATGATTGCAAAATTAGTGCAACACTCCATTCCCCAATATTACCTTTAAATTTATTTTTTGCCTGATTGAATTCAAACATAAATGAACCTAAGCCACCCAAAAAACCATTTCCTAATGTTTCCTGAATTTCTTGGTGTTTGGCTGATTTTTTAGCATCTATCTTTTTTTTAAATTCCGCCTTCAGCAATGGTGATTAGTGTAGAGTTCTCATAAAATTTGTGGGAATATTTACAAGATTTGCAGTTAGCTAATACCACTTAAAATAATGTTTGCGACAGATAAATTCTTTGTAGGGGCACGGCACCAGTAAGATATTTGAGATACCAAAAGATTGTGGATGCCGTGCCCTTACCCATCTGTCGCGTTCTTTTTTCAAAATGGTATAATAAAAGCGATCGCTGATTCAGTCTCTATCCTTAACCTCTAACTGAAAAATTAAAATATGACTGACTTCGGTTAGATAAAATTTAAGAATTATGCATGAGTTCAGAAAACGCCACTATTATTAAAGTTCCCAAATTACTATGAACTCTCACAAGCACGTCATGGCAAATTAATTGTAAATTATGCCAATTTAGTAGACCGTAAACTTTTGCTAAATCCTTTATTTACCCCATAACGAATAGTTTTAAACTCCACATCATTTGTGCTGGGGTTGTAAAGAGTGTAAATTGCTGTTCCTGGGGTGCGTCCAACATTACCTACACCCACAACTTGACTTGGGGTAATGTTAACCGTTTGCGAAGCAGCGCTACTATCCAGGGTAGTAACACCTGTAGTAATGGAACCTGCTTGTAATTGATATTGAAAAGCTAAACCAGAACGACCGCAAAATAAATTATGAGCTTGCATTCGTGACAATTGGTCGCACATCATAATTGGAGAACTATCTGGTGTTAATTCCTCATCCACAGATACCGTTGTCCCGTGAATTAGCAAACAATCCAGTTCAAAAAAACCAAAATCAAGGTTTCTAATCCATTGCACTGTTTGGCGAGAAACACTATCCCAAAGCATTTTCGCTGTATCTCCGCCATACTTAGCCATCAACTCAGTAGGTTCTCCCGTTCCAGCCAAACCATGCAAAATCAAACATTGTTCCTCCCACCACCCCTTACAAACCATAGGTTCTAACTCACCGCGCCGAGGTTTGCGTACCCGTTCCACCAGTTTTTCCGATTCTGATGTCGGCCCAACTAAATCACCAAGAATATACAAAGCCTCTATCAACCGACTTTGACGCTTAATATCCGCCATCACAGCCTCATAAGCCGCCAAATTACCCTCAATACCACTCAAAATCGCCCATTTCATATAATTTTAGATTTTAAATTTTAGATTTTGGATTTCCAATTGTTGATACCCTCCCAATACAGTTCGGTTAAGGGAGAAAGGGAAAAGGGGAAAAGGATTGAATTGACCCTTACCCTTTTCCCATTACCCTTTTCCCAAATCACGAGAGAGATGCAAAATACTTATCCGAACCGTATTGGATACCCTCCCCCATTACCCATTACCCATTACCCATTCCCCATTAAGTAGTTAAACAAAATTAATTACACAATGTCATTGCGAATGGAGCGGAGCGGAATGAAGCAATCGCAAGGGTTGAGATTGCTTCTCTTCGAGACGCTACGCGTTAAGCGAAGCTATGCCGAAGGCTTTACGCTGCGCTCGTAATGACTGTAATTAATTTTGCGTGGTTACTTACCCATTACCCATTACCCATTACCCATTCCCCATTCCCCCTCTCCCATTCCCCATTCCCCATTCCCCATTCCCCATTCCCCATTCCCCATTACCTCGTACAAACATGAGTCGGATCATCCGCCCGTTCCGCAAATTCCAAACCCTGCGCTAAACGCCAAGCAAAAATTGCAGGTAAGCCTTTTTCAATAATCGCCGCGCAAGTTTTTTGATAATCGTAAGGAACTTCTCGCAACATTACTTCTTGAGTATCCGTGTCATAAATTACATAAGTTGCATTGGGTCGCCCATGTCGTGGTTCCCCCACAGAACCAACATTAATAATTCGTTTTACAGATGTATAAAAACTCCTTTCTTGGGCTTTTACACCTTCAGTTTTGATGCAAACTTTTAAATTACCTGCATCCAAATTCCGAATATAAGGTACATGAGTATGACCACAAAATAGCACATCTGCATTTACAGATAGTACTCTTTCTAAAGCCACAAAAGCATCTATTTCTGGTAATAAATATTCGTGATTACTGTGAGGGCTACCATGCACAAAAGCCAGTTTTTCTTGACGTAAACTGTAGGGAAGTTGGGCAAGAAATTCGCGGTTTTCGGGCTGAATTTCTTTGTTTGTCCACTCATGAGCTAAATGTCCCCGTTTTTCAGCTAACAATGAGGGATAACTGCACTCACAAGCATTTAAGCCTTCAACAATATCTTCATCCCAACAACCAGCACAAGTGGGAATTTCTAAAGAACGAATTTGAGCTACAACTTCATTCGGATAGGGGCCATATCCTACTAAATCACCTAGACAAAAAATTTTGTCAGCTTTGTGTTTATCAATATCTAATAAGACAGCATTTAAAGCTTCAGAATTACCATGAATACATGAGATGACTGCTATTTTCACGCTTCTATTTCCTCTGCCAGCAATTGTTTTGTCTGTTCTTGATAATGCAAAATAGCGGCTTCAGATAAACAGCAATCTTGCAATGTTTTCGCTACATTCACTTCATCTAAGTTTTCTGCAAAAACCTCTATACCACTAAAGCGTTGTGGTCTTCCTTCTAAATAGCGGGGTAAGTTTAATTCCCTAAAATCATCTTTGGAAATACCTGCAACATAATCTGTATACAAATAACGCCCATCAGCAAGATTAAAAATACCTTTTGCACGGGTAACTGCGCCATAAGCATTATGTGTTAATTCGTACCAAAATTCTGCTAAACTACTTTCCTCAACCACTTCACCAGCGCTTGAAGCTCGCCATAGCCTAGGTTGTGACACAGTATTTGGAATATTTACACCTGGTATAATTTCATTCGCCCAATCGTGCCATTCCGAATTTTGCAGGTGTGGGGGTAAGATAGCGATCGCATGGTACTGTAAGTTATCCAAAATTTGGGCTACTGCGCTTAATTCCAAATAAAATCCCAATTCTAAATAAACCGCATCCGCTACTGTAAGTTGGTTTAAAAACTCAACTCTTTCACTATCGCTAAAAACTTTCACAAATGGGAATTCAGCACCTAGGCGCGTTTGGTCAATGGGAACAGCACCTGTACCAGGGCTAAAATACAGTACTTTTTCTTGCTGTTTTAATCTCAACTGCTGCTCAATCCAAGTAGTTTTGCCACAACCCACTGGCCCAGCCACTACAGTAATTATCGGTATCATACCAGAATGATAATCGTTTTTATAGTTTTAAAAAAATCAAGCACTTCTTAAATGGGAAAGCGCCAGACTCCGCTTCACAATTGCCGGAACAATCTTGTCACTGGCCATTCTCGCACCTGACAAATTTCTGGCGGTTGGGCCTACTTGTAAAGCCGCTAACCCACCCATAATAAATAATTCCGAACCAGGAATACGTAAATATTCATCTAACACAGGTAAACCATTAACTATAGGAGTGGGATAAGCTGCCAAAACTTCTTGTAATAATGGCTCAGATGTAGCATCAAATTGAGTGCCAGTAGAAAGCCAAATTCTGTTGTATTCATGCTGGCTACCATCACTACATTTAACTAACCAATTCGTACCCAACCACTCAGCTTTTACAACTTCACAGTTTTCATCAATTTTGAGATTGGCACTACGCACTTGCCGCCGCAGTTGCATCCCCATTGCTGGTGTCATGGAACCCCCATTACGCGCTTGTCTAATTATGGTAAAGCGCTGTTCATAATTCGGTTCTGCAAAAAATCCTTTGAGATATTTGGGCCCTAACCAACCTGGTTCTGCATCAAATAATTTTTCTTGCAATTGTCGGCGCATCATTAAATGGACTTTTGCACCATGCGAAATCGCACCTATTGCTAAATGTCCACTAGTTAAACCGCCACCAATAATTAAGATTTTTTCCCCCATGAAATGCAACTTCCGCAAATCTACGGATTGGGAATGACACAACCTATCTTGGGGATACTCTGACTCAATTTGATTTACCCAGTTCGGGAAGTTTGGTTTAGCGCTACCCGTTGCCAATACTACCCGCCGCGCCATAATCGATTGTCCATCTTGCAACCACAGGCGCAAGCGCGGGCGAATTAAATGGCGCAGAGGTTCAATGCGAATCACGTTTACAGGAACTACTTGCTGTGACAATGAAAAGCGAGTAATTACATCCTGACAAAAATCTTGAAATAGCTGAGTTCCAGGTAAATCATAGGGTGCGAATAACTCACTAGAACGAGATTCAGCAAACTTCCGCAATGCAAAAGGATTGGGGTCAGGATGATGAACGGCGGGGGAACGCAAATGAGGAATTTCTAAAGCTGTAAATTGGTGCTGCCAATTACTCATCCACCTGCCACTGGGGTCAAACACCAAAAACCTACTCCGCATAGTTTGCCGCTTTTGTAGCAAGTGAGTAGCTAGGGTTAAGCCATGAGGGCCAGCACCAATAATTGCTAGGTCTATTGTCTGAGGTATTGATGGTGGAGTATCTTGCATTTGCTCACAAAGATTATGATAATCATTATCATAATAGTTTAAAGCAAATCAACTAATTCCTAGCCCTGATTTCAAGCTAAAAGCTAGCATTGTGCCGAATCAAATTCATAAACTCCTGACGAGTGCGGACATCTTCTGCAAACACTCCCCGCATTGCACTGGTGACAGTCCAAGAACCCGGTTTTTGAACACCGCGCATTACCATACACATATGCGTTGCTTCTAATACCACTGCTACGCCTCGAGGTTTCAGTAAACCTTGCAGTGCATCGGCAATTTGTATAGTCAGGCGTTCCTGAACTTGCAAACGGCGTGCATACATTTCACAAATTCGGGCAATTTTCGATAATCCTATCACCTTGCCATTAGGAATATACGCCACATGAGCGCGACCAATTATCGGTAATATATGGTGTTCGCAGGAACTAAAAATATCGATGTCTCTAACTAACACCATTTCATTGGTATCTTCTGTAAATACTGCCCCATTTAATAATTCATCCAAAGATTCATCATAGCCTTTGGTGATAAATT
Organism: Tolypothrix sp. PCC 7601; assembly: GCF_025677855.1. Lineage (NCBI taxonomy): Bacteria > Bacillati > Cyanobacteriota > Cyanophyceae > Nostocales > Tolypothrichaceae > Tolypothrix > Tolypothrix sp. PCC 7601. The sequence continues at coordinate 7,400,744 of NZ_CP064879.1, read as the reverse complement.
GCAGGGCTTTAACTACTCTTTTCGGAGTATCTTTTAAACCTTCTCTATCAGGATTTTCTCCTAAGCCGATTAACAAAGTACGTACAGCTTGAATCATGTCTGATTCTGTAACATGAGGTAATTGTTGATTGGGTAAAGCGGTAGCAGAAATTAGTTGTGGAGGAATTGAGAGAGTCATAGGTAATAAGTTGATGAATGGGCTGGTAAAGTATTAGTCAAAAAAGAGGACAAGGGTCAGGGGAAAAGACTTTATCAATACAGCGTATTTCAAGTAATTTAGTTAAGCGGGTAGGGGCAAGGCACTGTACGTGTCAACTTAAGCTAAAAGCGATATAGGGCGGGCGTTGTACAAATACCTCGCGCCCTCATCCCCTAACCCCTTCTCCCGCAGGAGAAGGGGAACTAAATCTCTTGCTCCCTTCTCCCTGCGGGAGAGGGGCTGGGGGTGAGGGCAAAAACCTTGCTACAAAGCGGGTTTCACGTTAAGTTGACACCAATGGGCACTGCCTTGCCCTTACAATTATCTGTACCTCACCAACTTGCAATCTGCTGTAATTTTCAAGGCTTCATACATGAGAAAATAGAAATTAAATGCTCAATAACTCATCTTTTTGACCTATTCTGTAATTTAGTAAAAAGTTTTTCTCATACTAAACATTCATTCAGGAGTGAGGTAACTTCTTTAGTATCTAGATTTCTACCAATTACAACTAACTGATTTTTTGGTGTAGAAAGCCATTCATCTGCATCTAATTGATAACGTGCCCCACTCAGTTGAAAAATATGTCTTAATTCACTTTCGCTGAACCACAGTATACCTTTAGCGCGAAAGACATTTGTAGGTAATTTATCAGCAAGAAAGGTTTGAAACTTACTCACATCAAAAGGGCGATCGCTCTGAAATGATATCGCTATAAATCCATCATTTTCTAAATGATGAGAGTGATGTTGATGCTCGTGGTGGTGGTCATGATGGTCATGATGATGCTCATGATTATCTGCTCCTAGTTTTGAGGTATACTCATCTACTGGAGTTAGTTCTACATCTAAAATTAAAGGTAAAGCTACTTCACCAAATCTCGTGTTAATAATTCTAGCTTCGGGTTTAACATCCTGAATATAAGCTTCTAATTCTGCTAGCTTTTGTGTGGTTGTCAGGTCAGTTTTATTCAACAGAACTACATCTGCATAGGTGATTTGTTGTAGTGCAGCATCGCTTTCATAATGCTCAGGCGTAAACGCTTCAGAATCCACTACGGTGATAATAGAATCTACTTTTGTTAAATCTCTAAGTTCTGTACCCAGAAAGGTCAGAATAATTGGCAGTGGGTCGGCAATACCAGTAGTTTCAATTACTAGATGGTCGATGCGCTCTTCTTTTTCTAAAACGCGATAAACAGCATCAACTAAGCCATCATTAATAGTACAACAAATACAGCCGTTACTCAGTTCTACCATATCTTCATCCATAGATACGAGTAGCTGACTGTCAATATTAATATCGCCAAATTCGTTAACCAAAACGGCAACTTTTAAGTCATGCTTATTCTTGAGAATTTGGTTGAGGAGAGTTGTTTTCCCACTCCCTAAAAATCCTGTAATGATTGTGACTGGCATTCCCCGTTTAGGAATATCAAGTAATCCATCGTTCGTTGCTGGCTTTGGGGCTGTGGTAGTCATAAATTCTAAGCTGATGCCAGAGATAAAATGATAACGATTCTCATTCTACCTAAAAAGTCACAATATGCAAGTCTTGGGAAAGGCAAAAAAGCTAAAAACCTTTACCCATTTCCCCTTCCCCATTCCCCTTATTTCTCCAGACGCTTATCCAGGCTTACCCTCAGAGTGATGGCTGCGATTGTCCCAAGGGGAGAAGCTTGATGATCGCATTTTTGATTAGATTAGCAATAGGCTATATTTAGGGACGATTATGACTTCTGCTGTTAAAAATTTAGTGCTAGTTGCTGGTGCTACAGGTGGAGTAGGGCAACTAGTAGTAGGTGAACTATTAGAGAAAGGCTTATCAGTTCGTGTGCTGACACGCAATGCAGAAAAAGCCCGAAAAATGTTTAATAATCAAGTGGAAATTGCTGTGGGCGATATCCGCGATGCAGCAACGCTACCAGATGCGGTGCAGAATGTTACCCATATCATCTGTAGTAGCGGTACTACAGCCTTTCCTTCTAAGAGATGGGATATTGACCCTGAACCTAATTTGCTGGAATGGGTGCAGTTGCTTACTGACCGCAAACATCTAGAAGCTAGGGCAAATAATAGTCCGCTAAAGGTTGATGCAATTGGTGTTAGCAACTTAGTAGCAGCAGCACCGCGCAATCTGCAGCGATTTGTTTTTACTTCTTCTTGTGGTATTTTGCGTAAAAATCAGTTTCCTTTTAATGTCCTCAATGCGTTTGGCATACTAGATGCCAAACAAAAAGGTGAAGAAGCAATCATTAATTCTGGGTTACCTTACACTATCATTCGTCCCGGACGCTTAATTGATGGCCCCTATACCTCATACGACCTCAACACTCTTTTGCAAGCAAAAACAGAGGGTAAATTGGGTGTAGTCATCGGTCAAGGCGATAAGCTGGCGGGTGATGCTAGCCGAATTGATGTGGCTAAAGCTTGTGTCGAAAGCATTTTTTACCCAACGACTGAAGGAAAGGTGTTTGAGTTAGCAAATCAGGGACAAAGACCGCCTGTGATTGACTGGGAAAAGCTTTTCTCTCAGCTCAGCTGATGAATCGAGTAAGTTTTAATGTTGCAATGTCTGCGACAGGCTTGTCTATGCATGTGTTATGAGGAAAAGGCTCGGCATTGTGCCAAGCCTCTTTATATCCTGGTGCTTAAACAGACATCCCAGACTACTGTATGCTGAAATTTAATCGGATTCATCTTCCCGGAGGCTGTATTTCAATATCCTCAAGGCTGAGATGGCTGGAGCAACATGACTTAATTAGTAGAATCTTGAAAATATCCACAATGCTTACAATAGGGTAAATGCTTGTAAGTTAAGTTGTGGCAATTTTGACATTCAACATATTGATAATAACCACAATGCGGACAGTGGCTATCTTGATGGCGAATTTTTTTGGCACATTTAACGCAGCGTGATTTTTGGACTCTATTAGCTGCTTGTAATTTGGCATTAAAAACAACTTGTTGAAAGAACTTAATAATTCCAAAACCAATCAGGGGAATTAGCAAGATATAAACGTAACTGATGAGGAAAAGTAGACCACCGAAAATGGCGCTAATAATATCGAAGAGGAATTGGAAGAGTACACCGACTTGCAGAAATTCAAATATTTTCAGGATGAGTGGGATAAAAAAGATGACTAGTAAATGCCAACTAATGAGCGCAACTAGTCCATATCTGCGATGTTGAGCAAAGTTGTGAACTGAGAAAGCAATGAGAATCAGGGGTATGAGAAATAAGGATTGGAAACCAAGTTGAATGCTAGGATACCAAAATGATGCTTGCTTATAGCCTTTTTCTACTTCACTAAATTTATTTTCATCTTTCAGAAAAGTTAGCAAATTAGTGCTTTCTGGTTTGGATAGTAGCCCATCTTTTAAAGTAGATATTTCATTTTTGAGCGTAGAAATTTGACGGTTATTCTGCTCTAAAGTTAGTTTGGCTTTTTCCGCGCCAACTTGATTAATTGATTGTTCACGTGGCTGTCCGGCAATTTTTTCTAAAAGCGTTGAGTCATATTGAGTGCGAATTGTCCGATTGCTTTGTTCTAGCCTACTGATATTAGCTTGTTTCTGGTCTATGCTTTTAATAGTTTGCTGATTTTCAGCATTTTTAACTTTATCTTTGGTGTCAGCATACTGCAAGCAAGTTGCAGAAACTTTACCTAAATGTCCAGTTTCAGCTTGTTGATAGCTTTGCTGAAAACTAGGCTGATTGATGTTATGTGGTAATGCTAGTCTGACAATTTCATAATCTTTATCTTTACTGGTTTGTGTCCGGTAATTTTGCCATTCTGAATAACAGGGATAAGTCTGAGAGGGGCTGAGATGCCATCTGCTAATATCATCCAGTCCTGTAAATACATTGATTAATATAAAAATATCAATCACAATAATTACTATCAAACTGACTTTATTAAGAGGTTCGTTGTTGATTGTCCAGGATGTATTAAAAAATTGGTTTAAAAGACGGCGGATTCTCGCAAGCATATTACTATTTAATAATTAGAAGTTGAGATTCAGTTGATTTTAATTGATAGTGAGCTAAATATGAATGTAAATGACATGATCAATATAAAATAATTAATTATTTGTTACATAATAATTTTGCTTTCTAATATCAATTCAAATAATGTTTGCGACACATCAATATATTCTAGAGGTCAAGGCAGTGCCTTGCCCCTACTAAGTAACCACGCAAAATTAATTACAGTCATTGCGAGCGCAGCGTAAAGCCTTCGGCATAGCTTCGCTTAACGCGTAGCGTCTCGAAGAGAAGCAATCTCAACCCTTGCGATTGCTTCATTCCGCTCCGCTCCATTCGCAATGACATTTTGTAATTAATTTTGTTTAACTACTTATCTGGCGAATTCTTTTTTCAAATTGGTATAAATTTTTCCACCAGTTACAAAAAATAAAATGCCTTGATTCATTATTTATGTATCGCCAAATTTATTGGTATTAGTATGAGATTTTGGAGAAATAAAGAGTAATAAATTAATAACTTTAATGGTGCGTTGCGCTGCGCGACAACGCACCCTACAAAATCTACTTAAGTATTATTTATGGGTATTGACTTCTTGTGGCAAAGTTTGCCAGCCATACCAGTGTTGTACTGCTAGCCAAACTGCGGAGAGTAAAGCAGCTAGGCTGAGAGTAAGTCCGCTAAATGGTACTAACAATCCAAATACGGGTATGACCGCACCCGCTAGAGTGCAAATAATAGCGGCTAAAGCAGCACGACGATTTGACCCTAATCCCCACATTAAACTTAAAAAGACAAGGGAAATCATTGTCCATACTAATGGAGGATTAATTAACCTGCCTAAATAGGTTAAAGTCAATAGACAAGCAAAGAAAATTCCGCCTGCGATCGCCACATTTTTGAGATGCATGGGTAGCGATAAATATAGTAATAATATCCACCACAAAAATATGGCTGGTGCTAACAGTAATAACCGGGGAATAATGCCAGTATTGCGAACAGGTGCAGTGTTAGTAAACACACCAAAAGGATTTTTGACGGAAACATTTTCATCAAATGCCCAAGTAAACTGGGTGTTATCTCCCTCAACTTTGGTATTGCTAGGTATCACACCACTAGCAAACTCAACTGGGCTAAAGTTTGCAATTGTGGTGAGGCGGAATTTAGAAAGCAACTGTCCAGTGGCGTTATAAACCCAACGCGGCCCGCCTTGGGCTTTATAGCTAACTTTAAAGGTAGTTTCTGCGCCTGGTTCTAAGCGGAAGGGAAAGCCATAATCACCAGGATTAGTTTGTGTTAACCGAGTACTATCTCGTTCTACTTTGTAAGCATCTAGTAGCGAATAACCATCAGGTGGTGGTGCTTCAAAAAAGAAACTATTAATCTTGGAAAGCTTATTAATAACTTTGTATTCAGCAGTGTAATCTACCAAATAAATAACGCTGCGTCCGTTAACATCTACGCTTTGCTTTAGCTTTACCTGAATTTGCGATCCAGCTAGTGCTAAATAACGATTTACTTTTTGCGTATCATTTACTTTAACTACTTTGTCTTTAACTTGAGTTGTGTAGGTGTATGGTTCTTCAGCAATGTAGCGGACTTGAGGTGCAGTTTGTTCTAGCTTATCACCAGCGACGCTTTCAGCTACTTGAGCTACTCTCGCTTGTTCCCAATGATGGTAGCGATTGCTTAAGGTTGTACATAGAAAAAACCCGACAACTACTAAAACTAAAATTAAAGCTAAATGCTGTAGACCCTTTAACAGTTGAGAATAGCGAATCGACCATTCGCCAAAGAAAACCGATTGTTCTAGAGAACTTCGCCGCAAAGAAACACTAACTAGTGCGATCGCAATTCCTAAAGCTATAACTAAAAATACAAATAACAGTGAACCTTTAAGTGCTTGGGTGCCAAATTGCACCAACTCATGAGGATGTGTTAAATCAGGTAATCCGGGAATACCTTGAGCAGCAGGATTCATGGAGGGATATTTGGATACTGTGAATCAGCAGACCGATGTATCCTAACAAAAGTTTCTGCTACTTCATCAAAATATTCACAGAAAAAACCGAATTTATCACTAAAAATCAAGGTAATTCTGGAATTCCAGAATTACCCTAACTGTTGTGAATATAAATCACTAAGTGTAACTTTGCGTAAAATAGCAAGCTGCCATTTTGGGTGGTTTTCTCTATGGGAATGAAAAGTGTTCTCTCTCACATAATCGACCTTTTCAATTTCTACATACTTCTAAAACTCCCAGCGCTAAAACGCTGACTACCAGTGCAGTAAACAATGATTTGAATGCAAAATCGATAATTTTATGAACCCCTCGGTACTGGCTTTAAAAATAGCCATGCTACAAAGAATGTAGCAGCTGTAAATAGTTGCGTTAAATCCAATGCAGATAAATAACCATCTGCAAATGAAGCAATGCTGCGATCTGTAATCCCAAACAGCCAAGATGAAAGGCCAAACAGCCAAATTCCATTCTTGAGATATCCCAGAACATCTTTAGAGTCGGATGGTTTCTGGTCGTTCATTGTCTTCTACTCCGTTGGTGAAGAATTGAGTGATTGATACAAAATCACGTTCAGAGATTTTTCACTCTTAACGGTGAAATCTATATTCTATATTAATAAATATTTCAGGATATTGACTAAACTGCCAAAAGATACATATACATTCCCTGACATTCTACCTTTTGATTTGTTACTCAGTAGTATTTTTACTAGAGCCATATATAGGCTAAATGGTTTTTTCGCTTTACAACTCTTTTCCAGTAAAAGATTATGTCTAATACACCTTAAATATAGGCAAGTGTTTACAATGAATAGCAGAGTATAAATTAATTTAGTATTTCCATTGATGTATTAACTACATCTGCCATCTGCTTAAACCTACAAATATGAGTAACTCAATAGGCTTCGTTTTACTGACTCACACGAAACCTCAGCAGATTTATCAACTAATAGCGAAGTTAAACAGGATCATCAAAGGCGGCGGGAAACCCACTCCTTCAAGAGGTGGGAGGGATAGCCCACCGTTAATTGTTCAAAGTCAACAGTTAACAGTCAACCGTCAACCGTCAACGTGAAATCCCATCCCCTTTTAGGGGTGGGATGAGCTTAACTAGTCGTGTAACATTAAATGCATTGCTTGCCAAATGGAACAGAGAACAAAAATCATGTGTGTAAATAATTCTGTTTAGGCACTTATGTAGTTCCCATTACCCATTACCCATTACCCAATCCCCAATTCCCTATCGTCTAATACCTGAGCAATCTGCCAAAATTGCTATATTCCTAGCTCAGTTTTTAGTAGTCCTCTTGCAAAAGATACTTTTGTAAACAGTGGGGATAAGGTAAAGGTTAAGGAGAAAGGGAAATTCCATTCCTTTGATTCTTCCTGCTTCCTGTTGATCCAACTTCTACATGAAGTTACACTACCAATTCGATTGAGCAGGAGTACTAACCTTTTTCAGGTGGACTCAGTATGTCCCTCTACCCACAAATAAAACAATTTCTACTCGGTAAATCATTACCAACCAGCGCACATAGTGAAGAGCGATTGAGTAATGCGGCGGCTTTAGCAGTTCTTTCTTCGGATGCGCTCTCCTCTGTGGCTTATGCAACAGAAGAAATCCTGTTAGTTTTAGTCGCAGCGGGAAGCGGCGCACTTGGTTTGTCTCTACCGATTGCGATCGCAATTATTCTCCTGCTGTGTATAGTTGTACTATCTTATCGGCAAACTATTCGCGCTTATCCTCAAGGTGGTGGTTCCTATATTGTTGCTAGAGAAAACTTGGGTCTTTATCCCGGTCTAGTAGCAGGGGGTTCACTGATGATTGACTATATATTGACAGTCACCGTCAGTATATCTGCGGGTACAGCCGCTCTCACATCAGCCGTTCCAGCGCTTAGGCCTTTCACTGTCAGTTTGTGCTTAATTTTCATTTTTCTGTTGACGCTGGCAAATCTTAGAGGTGTAAAGGAATCAGGCAGAATATTTATGATTCCTACCTATGGATTTATTGTGAGTATTTTTGTGCTGATTGCAATTGGCTTGTTCAAGCAAGTTACAGGACAAGCGATCGCAGAATATCCTCCCATTCCTGTGCAAGAAGGACTGAGCTTGTTCTTTATTTTGCGAGCATTTTCGGCTGGATGTACAGCACTCACAGGAGTAGAAGCAATTTCTGATGGTGTCTTAGCATTTAAGGAACCTGAGTGGAAAAACGCCCGCATCACCTTGCTTTATTTGGGTGGTATTCTTGGCTTGATGTTTATTGGGATCACATATTTATCAAATGTGTACCATGTTGTACCAGAAGAGGGACAAACAGTAGTATCTCTTTTAGGTAGGGAGATTTTGGGGAATAATGCATTTTATTATTTTGTGCAAATTGTCACCTTGCTAGTTTTACTATTAGCAGCAAATACCAGTTACGCAGATTTCCCTAGACTGTGTTACTTCTTGGCACGAGATGGCTTCTTACCCCGACAATTAGCCTTATTAGGCGATCGCTTAGTCTACTCTAACGGGATTATTCTCCTCAGCTTGTGTGCAGGAATTTTAGTAATTATCTTCAAAGGACAAGTTAACGCCGTTATTCCCTTATATGCGGTGGGTGTATTTACTTCCTTTACCTTATCGCAAGCTGGGATGGTGCGTCATTGGTTCCAATCGCGGGAACCGAATTGGCGTGCTAGTGCTTTCATGAATGGGTTAGGTGCGATCGCAACATTGGTGGTGCTAATAGTTATTGTTTCTACAAAGTTTCTTTTAGGCGCTTGGTTAGTTGTAGTAGCTATTCCTGTAGTAGTCGCGCTATTTTCTAGCATTCACCGTCACTATCAATACGTAGCCGAACGCCTGAGCATTCAAGGAATCGCACCTCGCAGTTATATTCCTCGCCCAAAACCAGAAGTAGTTACTCACCCAGCTGTAGTTGTGGTAGGACATCTAAATCGCGGGACAGTAGAAGCCTTAGATTATGCACGCACCATTGCAGATGAAATTGTCGCAGTCCATGTAGATATTAACGGTTCTACAGACCGCGAGAAACTGCAAGAAAAATGGCGACAATTAGAGTCAGATATTCCTTTAGAAATTATCGACTCCCCCTACCGTTCTGTAATTACTCCCATTGTCGATTTTGTGGCTCAGTTTGAAGAACGCCATCCCGATGTTTTCACTACAATTGTTATTCCTGCTTTTGTAACTCGCAACTGGTGGGATAGCATTTTGCATAACCAAACAACCCTGTTCTTAAAAACTGCTTTAAGAGCTAAAAAAAGTCGCGTTATCTCTACTGTTAGGTATTACCTATAAGTACATATAGTGCAGATAAAGCTACAAACCAAATCAGCTAACAACTAGATCAGCATAATTGTGAGTTGCATGAGTATTGGGTATTTATTTGATTTTAAATAAAGTAATGAGTCAGATATAATCCAACTTTTTGCACTCACACCATTATTCTGAATTAATTAATTACAATATCGTTAGAAAACCATCGCTAATACAATAAATTTAAATATTTAATTAGATCGTACAGTGAATTATAAATATTTACGCTTTGGTTATTGGTAATTTTCCAGAAAAATTGTTGTGAATTTGATATTAATTCTATGGAAATTGGCAAGTTATCGTGACTTTGAACAATTTGAAATCCTGCACGTTTTAAAGCACGTATCGTCCATAGCGAGGCGATATCCTCACCGATGAAATTAATATTTCCTTTGTTGTGTGTATGTAAATGAAACTCACCAGAAAAGATATCAAATTCCACACCTTCACTGCGGAAAGTATTAGCAAAAGCACCATTTAACACCAAATCTTCTGGTGCGCCAACCTGTAAAATTCCCTCATATGTTAATAACCAAACTTGATCAGCCAGCCGCAAAGCTAAATCTAAATCATGGGTAGAAAGTAAAATTGCTTGCTGAGTTTCTCGTGCTAACTGACGCAACAATTGCATAATTTCTACCCGTCGAGGTAAATCTAAAAAAGCCGTCGGTTCATCCAATAACATCACCATCGGCGACTGCGCCAAAGCACGCGCAATCATAATTTTTTGACGTTCACCGTCACTCAGTTCGCTAACTTGACGCGCCGCTAAATGTAACGCACCTACAGATTTTATCGCCCAATGGATAATCGCCTCATCTTCAGGCGTTAACCTTCCCCACCAGTCTGTATAAGGATGTCGTCCCAAACTCACCAGAGTATAAGCCGATAACATACCCACATCCACCCTTTCCGTCAGCACCAAACTCAACCGCTTGGCTAAATCCTGCGGTGCTAACTTATACATATCATCACCCAAAAGCCGCACCTCCCCCGCTAGAGGTGGTTGCATTCCGGCGAGCGATCGCAGTAAGGTAGACTTACCCGCACCATTCGGCCCCAATAAACACACCAATTCCCCAGCTTCCAGACACACAGAAATATCCCTCGCCACACACCGCACATTTTTGCGCGATATTTGATAACCGATATTCAGATTATGAGTAGTTAAAATCGCATTATTCATGATGGAAAGGATTTTTGGGAATTACGTCGCAGAATTACCCAAGTGACAACCGGAGTTCCAATCAAAGCCGTAATCGCATTTAAAGGTAAAACCATCTGACTTACCCAAAGTTGGGAAAATAAATCAGCCACCAAAGCCAAGATTCCCCCCATAATCATCACACCAGGGATTAAAATTCGATGGTCAGAACTCATAAACAGACTGCGACACAGATGAGGAATAGCCACACCCAAAAATGCGATCGGCCCGCAAAAAGCCGTAATTCCACCAGCTAAAATAGAAGCACTACTAATAATAGAAAACCTAGCTTTCTCCACCGTTAAACCCACACTCCGCGCATAAGCTTCCCCCAACAACAGCGCATTCAAAGATTTCGATTGCAATACCGCTACCAATAAACTACAAACTATCACTGGAATTAACACAATTAACTGTTTCCAAGTCACTCCAGCGAAGCTACCAAAAGTCCACATAATATAACTTTGAATCCGTTCTTTAGAGCTAAATTGCAATAAAATACTTACAATTGCACTCGTAGCATAACCAAACAATAAACCCAAAATTAGCAGCGTCATCGTCTCTTGTACTCGACGCGCCACCACTAACATTAAACCCAAAACCGCAGCCGCACCCAGACTAGCAGCTATCACCAACCCAAAATCAGTAATGATTCCCAAATCATTTAATAAAGTTGGTGTAGTTAAACTCGCAGTTAACACCACCAAAGCTACACCCAAACTTGCACCAGAACTAATTCCTAACACAAAAGGCCCCGCCAAGGGATTTTTAAACAAAGTTTGCATTTGCAAACCACTCACACCCAAAGCCGCACCAGCTAAAGTTGCAGTCAACGCTTTCGGAAGTCTAAATTTCAGAATAATATTTGCCCAAGTCGCTTTTTCAGGTTCTTGTCCCAGTAAAATATTGATAACTTCTTGAATCGGAATCGAGACAGAACCTAAAGCCAAATCTAGTAAAAATACCAAAATCAACCCGATAATTAACAGCGAAAATACTAAAGTTCTGATAGAAGTAGATTTAAAAATTATTAATAAATTAGACGGCAAATATTTAAGTAACATTATTTGCTAAATTTCCGATAATAAAACAATTGATGATTCGGTAATATTTCTGGATGCAGGATTTTAATTAAATCTGCCAGCACAATATCAGGGTTACTAATTCCCCCTTCCCAGTAATCATTACCACCATTCGCATTCACACGCCCATTGTTATTATAAAGATTGCCTGTTTTCACCGCTTGAAAATCAGCATAGCGGTTATCATCTGCGATTAAATCCTTGGCACTTTGCCAAGCTTGGCTAAAATTCAACCAATAATCAGCATTAGCTGCGCGTTCTAAAACCACTTCAAAAGAAAGCGGTAAACTACCATTAGATTTATCATCACTCCACAGATAATTTCCTCCAGCATCGGCCAGATATTTCGCTACATAACTATTACCAGCCGGCATAAACCAAGTACCTTTAAAGTTAAAGCCAACAAAGACACTCGGACGGTTTTTCACAGATTGAGCTTTTGCAGCTATTTGTGTATATCTACTCGCAATTTCATTAAATATCTTTTCTGCTTTGGCTTCTTGATTAAAAAACAAAGCGGTAAATTTTAACCATTCACTTCTCCCTAAAGGTGTATCTTCCATATACTCAGCATTTATTCCCACCTTTAACCCCGCTTCTGTGAGTTTGCCATAACTATCAGTTTGGGAATTTCCTGTACCGAAGGTTGTTACTAAGTCGGGATTTAAGGCTAATAATTTTTCGATATCTACATTGGAATTATTGCCGACTTGGGTAATATTTCCCGCTTTAATTCTCTCAACAACCTCAGGCGTATTGACTTGTTTAATATTACTCACTCCAATTAATTTATCAACTACATCTAATTTAGCTAAGTGGGGTAAATGTGTAGTTGATAAAGAAACTATAGAGTTAATGGGAACTGTAATTACTTGCGCTTGCTTAAATCCTTGGGGTGTGGGAGTTCCGCATTGGACTAAAACATATTGAAATTGAGTTTTAGCATTTTGCCAAGGGTTTTTAATGGTGACCACTTTGTAATTATTATGATATTCTACCGCCAAACCTCTGGCGTGGGTGATTTTGATTTTATTGGGAAAGTAATCTTGGTTAGGGTTATAGTTGGGGGTGCAGGTGTTAGTTGATGTGTGAATTGTGGTGTGATGACAGGCGATGATGAGGGTGGCTATGAGGCATAGTTGACAGAGGAAAATGATTGATTTTTGGTGAGGGAGTTTTATCATTTTTATCTCACGCAGAGGCGCAGAGAGAGAGAGAGTTAGGGAGTTTGGGGTGGGTAGAGGTTTTCGGTGATTTTGTTACCTTTAATGAGGTGTTCGTTGACGATATTTTCGGCAACATTGGGGTTAACGCGAGTGTACCAAGTTCTATCATTGGAATAAAAAACAACTGGGCCGAGTTGACAGACTTCTAAACAGCCAGAGGTTCTAACTTCGATGTCTAAACCTGCATTTTCTACTGCTGATTTTAAAGCATCAAATGTAGGTTGCCATTTGCGAGAAGGTAGACAGCGTGTAGAGGTACAAACTGAGATATAAGAATGTTTGAGAGGATTTTTGGTAAATGGTATTGGTTTTTTACCTAATACATAAATATCACGCAAATCTTGATAAAGAGCTAACTTATCTAGATTTGGTTTCCCCTCCGGTAATAAATTTTCTCCATCTACCAAAGGATTAGGTAACAAAATCGTCATCAATTGTTCATTCGCACCATTCCAAAACTGAATACCCCAACTTCTAGGATTTCCTTCTGGGTTAAACCGCCGATAAAAAGCAGCACGAGAAACTAAACGTTGCTTCCTCACTTCCACAGGAGTTTTACACAAAGGGCCGCCAAAATTAGTATCAATACATAAATGTAAATGCCATCCCTCAGTAGCCACCGTCAAATAGCCATCATAGAGAATACAAAGCTTTGGTGGTGCATTAAATTCCAATTCTAAAACACTACCTTGAACAATATGAGCAATCCCAACCTGCTGCCAATTCTGTTCAAACAAAGTATAAACTAACGATGCTAAAACATCACTCCCACAATCAAAATATTCATACTCAATAAACCCCCCCGTAGCTAAATCTTCCTTAACTACCTCATTAACTGGTGTCACCCAACAATTAAACTCACTCATTTATAACTCTCCTTTGCGTGAAAAAACTCTTTAAAACCGAGAACTCAACCCAACCTGAAAAACCCTCCCCCCATCAGGATAACCAGGAAACAACTGATAACGCTGATCAAACAGATTATCCAAACTCCCAGTTAAAATTAAACTATCACTAATAGGTACACGCATCTTTAAATCAAAAGTAGTATACCCCGAAAGAAACTCCGTATTAATATTATTAGTAGGATACCCATTTAAAGAATTCATCAACACACCAAAATACCAACCTTTAGCATTTTCATAAGACACACCCAAATTTAATTTATCTGCACCTGCAAACCGCAACTCCTTATCAATTTCCGCCGGATTAGCACTTGCTAAAATACGCGGATCGTTCGCCGTATAATTAACAAAAGTATAAACATTCCTCGCTATTTGTAAATTTAACGAAGCCTCAATTCCCGTAGTTTCTACTAACCCGATATTTTCCCAAGTTCCTGTATTACCATTTACAGGTGGGATTAAACTTTTGAAGGCAATTGTATCAGAAACAAGGTTTCTAAAAAATGTCAGCCTCAACAAACCAATATTCCCTAACTTTTGGTCAATCCCCACATCAAAACTATCTCCTTGTTCTGGCTTGAGGTCAGGATTACCAATGTTAGTAGGATTAGTATTAAATAAATTAGCTATGGTTGGAGCGCGGAAGTTTCTGATATAGTTAGCTCGGAGTGTAGTTGAATCTGATACCGCTAACTTTGCCCCTACAGATGGCGAAGTAAACGAACCATTGACCAAACTACTAAAATCTTGCCGCACTCCCAAATTCATACTAAAACTAGGAGAAAAGTTAATTTCATATCTCCCAAAAATTGCCCCTTGACCTATAGCATCATCATAATTTTCTCTGGTAATATTTGTTCCATAATTAAATGTGGTGTTGCGTACATTGGTATTCCGATAATCAAAGCCATAAACTAAGGTCTGATTCTTCGCAATGTTCCAGTTATGGGTAACTTGAAGACCATAGGAATCTTGTTTGGTATCAAAGCGGTTTTGGGATGTAATTGCGCCACTGCGATTATCAAAACGAGTGTTGAGAAAATCAGCGTAAACTCTCGCTGTTAAAAGTGAATCATCGCCGCTACCTAATTTGGAGTTCCAGGTTAAATCAGTGAGAACTTGGTCTGTGTATTTACGATTATTATCGGTGAGAGTGTTAAAAAATCCCTGTCCAAATTGAGGTACAGGAATGGGTACGCCTCCTGGTACTCCCTGTTCTTTACCTAAATATAAGGTGGAGAGAGTTAAGGTGTTACGTTTTCCTAAATTTGCTTCTAATTTGACATTAAAGTTATTAAAGAGTGCGTCATTATTCGTTCTTGTCCCCTCAAAGTTAGCTTCAGGAATACGAAAGCGATAATTATTTTGTGCTTGAGTCCGGCTATATCCAACTAACCAAGATATATCACCGGATTTTCCACTATTTTGAATACTTTGTTGGTTCAATCCATAGGAACCAAAATTAACTTTGGTGTCTGTGGTAATTTGCTCTGTAGGACGACGGGTAACAATATTAATTACCCCACCTATTGCATCTGAACCATAAAGAGTTGAACCACCTCCGGGTAAGACTTCGACTCTTTCAATATTGTTCGTGGTAAATTCTGATAAATCGAAACCACCACCACCTAAATTATTAATTGGTCTACCATCCAATAAGATTAAGACTTGTCCGGTATTAGAACCGCGAATAAATTGGCCACTTAAAGCGTTTACTTCTGTCCCAACTGTACCGTCACCTAAAATACCAGGAAGAAATCGCAGTGCTTCTCTGACAGTTCTTGCACCTTGCGCTTCCATTTCTTCGCCGGTAATGACATACACCGGACGGGTGGAATCTTTGACTGTTCCCTCGCGGCGAAAAGGGGAAAATACAGGTTCATTGAGGAGTTTGTCAATAACTGTCAGTTCAATATCTGGTTCTTTCTCTTCTGCTTGTGCAATTTCTGTGGCGATGATGCTGGAATTTTCCCACAGCATCCCTGTGGTGATAGTCACGCTAGAGATGATAAGTTGAGTTCCCCATCTGGCGATAAGTTGATTACGCATTGGTAATTTCAGCCACCTGTATAACTAAAAAAATTGGTCGTGAGTGAAGATGAGAGGTTTTTTGCAAAAACTCTCAGCCAGGAGGAAAATATGATAATGATTATTATTATCATTTTGGACAGCAATTTACAAGAGATTAGGGGCGGGTTTACAGATATGTATCGATGATGAACAGGGATATTGCTTCACCTGCCCCTACTACTGGTGTTGGATTAAGGGACTTCCAATTAAAAAAATATCCCATTGCTATTGTTGACTGTTGACGGTTCACGGTTAACAGTCAACAGTGAACGGAATAATTTATTTTTTGGAGTTTCCTAACAGCAATTACGGTGGAATTTTGCCCATTTACTGAGGGGTGGTATTTTAGCTAAGATGCCTGTTTTTAAAGCTTCTGGACGTTCTGACCAAGGTAGTAAACCATTGGGGTTTGTGTAGTATTGAATAGCACATTGCAGAATAGCAGATGCATTATCATCGACTGCTAAATTGCCAAAAAGATAGGTGAGTTTCTCTTGTGCTTGGAAGGCGATAACGCAAGCATGACTGCAAGCACTCATACATTCAACACCTTGAATGGAGAATTGATTTTGCAATTCCCAATCTTGTGCAAGTTGTTGCAGTTGCTGTAATAGCAGATGTCCGCCACTTTCACCAACCCGCTTGCCATCTTGCCACACACTAGCGCAGGTTGTGCAGACGAATAAAGTATGTTGTTTGTTGTTCATTAATTTTGAAATATTGCTGATGAAGACAAGAAATGCACACTAGAGTTGTCAGGTTGGCGTGTAGTATGGGTGCAAACCTGCCTAGATATCATGTAAATATGCGAAGGCCAAGGTTAGGATACAAATGGGTTTTCAGGCTTGTATCTATAACCTTGTGTCAGTATGAATATTTGTAGGTAAAAGTCTACAATCTCATAGCAATTGCGATCGCGTGGCTTGGATCTGCAACTATGAGAAAGTGACACTTCTTAATGAAAAGAGTATTAGCAAAGTTCATCTGTACCTCGCAGATGGGAGTTGGTGGTAATTTCGGCGGGCATTCTGACTTTGAAGCAAGAACTTCATTACAGCTGCGGGACAGTGCTGGATTTACACCAGTCTTTCCCCGTTACCTCTGATGGCTGCTCCCCATTAGAACCGAATTGATACTGGAGGAATAATACCACAGCAATGAGCTAAATTGCGCCAGCTACTTAAAAGTAATCCACAATTTACCAAAATTAGTAAAATCGTAGACTGAGAAAGGTCAATTATATACCTTGTTTATCAATCCATTAATCCTGATGTTAATGTTTAATCGGAATTTCAATCACAAATTCTGTACCTTGTCCGGGTTGGGAAGAACATCTAAGCTGACCATGATGTTTTTCAACTACTATTTGATAGCTGATAGATAACCCCAAGCCTGTACCTTTCCCTACTTCTTTTGTAGTAAAAAATGGTTCAAAAATACGAGTTCTGATTTCTTCGGGAATGCCTAAGCCATTATCAGCTATTTTAATGACAATGTGGCTATTTAAGGTTTGCGTACTAATCCAAATATTTAAAGGAGTATTTGGAGGCTCTATTGATGAATGTAAATATCTCTTATTTATGTTTTTAAATTTTTCTTCTAAAGCATCAACGCTATTACTCAAGAGATTCATTATCACTTGATTGATTTGCGCGGGATAGCATTCAACTAAAGGTAAAATGCCATATTCTTTCACAATAGAAATTGGTGGGCGCTCTTTATGATTTTTGAAGCGATGTCCTAAGATGAGCAAAGTACTATCTAAGCCTTCATGAATATCGACTAACTTCAATTCACCTTCATCTGTACGCGAGAAGTTTCGCAATGATAGTACAATCTGGTCGATTCTGTCGGTGCCTATCTTCATTGAATCGATAGTTTTGGGTAAATCTTTGATGATAAATTCCAATTCTTTACGATTAATTTGTTTCTGAATCTCTGGAAATAATGAATCATGTTGCCAATAAAGATTGACAACTTTCAAGAGTTCGTCAGTATACTCATTTAAATGTACAAGATTACCAGAAATAAAAGTTACAGGATTGTTTATTTCATGAGCAACTCCAGCAATTAATTGCCCTAAACCAGCCATTTTTTCGCCTTGAATTAAACGCGATTGAGTTTGTTTTAATTCCTGTAGAGCTTGAGTTAATTCTAAAGTTTGACGTTTGGTTTGCTCAAGTAATTCTCCTTGTTGAAGTGCAATCCCTAATTGCACGCCTACTTGCGCCAGTAAATTAATTTCTTCATCTTTCCAATAACGGGGTTGGGAATTTTGATAAGCAACTAATAATCCCCATAATTTTTCTCCTTGACGAATCGGCACAAAAGTTTCGTTACGAGGAAGTTCATTATCGTCATCAGTACTAGCAAAGTCTTCGATGATCATTGGTTGGGCTTGTGTCATCGGTTTCCAACCATCCTTGAAAGAATCGGCTACAAATTTACCACTCCAATCTGAGTTAAAGCGGTAGATAGCAATCCGCTCAACTTCTAGTAACTCGAGAACTGCTTGAGTAGTAGTTTTAAAAATAGTTTGAATATCGAGAGATTGCCGAATTTTATCAATAGTTGCAGCTAGCAATTTTTGCCTTTCCATAGCTTTTTCTCGTTCTTTAGCTTCTGCTAACTGAACTGCTTGCATTTGAAACTGCTTTAAATAAGAATCTTGTTTTAAGGCTACTCCTAATTGTTCGGCTATTTGACTGACAAATTCAATTTCTGAAGTTTGCCAATTGCGAGGTGCGTCACATTGATGAATGCAAAGTAATCCCCAGAGTTCACCTTGCTTTAACAGAGGTGCAACCATATTGGCACGCACTTGGAATCTGGCTAAGATTTTGATATAGCAGTCTTTAAATTTTTCTTGATAAATATCTGCAACTGTATTAACTCGACCTTGGGCGTAAAGGGAAGCAAATTGTTCGCTAAAACAATGATCATAAACTTTTTCTTTGATTGCAGAAATAAAATCGGGAGCTACATCTTCGTAGATAAATTCTCCTGCCCAATCTGATAAAGGATCGAAGCGGAAAACACCAACTCGGCTAGCTTTTAGCAGTTGTCGCACTTCGCTAACAGAAGTTTGAAAGATTTTCTCTAAATCTAAAGATTCACGAATTCTGGCAATTACACCAGTTAATGTTTTTTGCTGTTCTGTTTGGTATCTTGCTTCTAATAAAAGTTCGTTATGTCGTAAAGCGACTCCTAAATTTTCCCCAATTTGGCTGACAAATTCAATTTCTGAAGCTTGCCAATTGCGCGGATTACGACATTGATGCACACACAGTAAGCCCCATAAAGTGCCTCGTTTGAGTAAAGGAACTACCAGTTGAGCGCGCACCTGAAATTTGCTGAGAATTGCTAGATGAGCTTCACTTAATCCCTCTGTGAAAATATCCGCGATCGCTTTGACTTTTCCTTGTTGATAATAAGTCGTAAATTGTTCTCCAAAGGAATTGTCGGAGGTTTTAGCAGCGATTATTGATTCCCAGTTCGCTGCAACATCCTCAGAAATAAATTCTCCTTGGGAATCTTTTTGCGAATCAAAACAAAAGACTGCTACTCTATCTGCTTGCAGCATTTGCCGCACTTGTGTAACTGTAGTCTGGAAGATGACATCTAAATCCAAAGATTCGCGAATGCGGGTAATAACGCTGGTTAATGTTTTTTGTTGCTCTGCTTGATATTGAGCTTGGGCAAATAACTGATGATGTCGTAAGGCTAACCCAATTTGTGTACTGATTTTGGTTAGCGATTCCACTTCGTAAGATTGCCAGCGTCTGGGTGAGGAATTTTGATAAGCGCCAATGATTCCCCATAATTTATCTCCTTGGAGAATGGGAGCAGTAGCAAAAGCTTTTGCTTGAAATTGTTCTAACAGCGCAACGTGACAATCAGATAATCCTGCTTGATAAATATCATTAATGGTAAATGTTTCGTTGTTAATGTAGCGTCCGCCTTGATTTTGCTGTAAATAAGTATCCGCGATCGCAGTTTCTACACCCACTAAAGGTATCCAGCCTTCCGCAAATGATTCCGCCACAAATTTACCACTCCAATCGGCATTGAAGCGAAAGATTGCGACTCTGTCAGCTTGCAGCAGCTGGCGGATTTCTAGTGTTGTCATTGCAAAGATGCTTTCGATATCCAAGGGGGAACGAATTTTATCGACAATCTGAGCAATTACCTGATCGCGTTGGGCTGCTTGTGCTAATTTTGCAGCTTGTAATTGTGCTTCACGCAAGTGTTTTGCTTGTTGAATTGCAACAGTTAAATGATTGGCAATTTGGCAAATAAATTCAATGTCCGATTCTTTCCAGTAACGAGGCTCATTGCACTGATGAATACAAAGCAAGCCCCACACTTCTTGCTCCTGTAATAACGGCACAACCAAGTTAGCGCGTACCTGAAATTGACTAAAAATTTCTACATAGCAATTATTGAATCCAGCATCATAAATATCAGTAACGGCTTGCACCTGTCCTTGTTGATACTGAGTAGCAAAGTGTTCTCCAAAACAATTGCTATGTACTTTAGTTCCGATTATCGAGTCCCAGCCAGGTGCGATCGCTTCACAAACGAATTCACCTTCCCACTCTATTTGATGATTAAACTGGAATACTGCTACACGGTCTGCATTCAGTAATTGCAGCACTGCTGTCACAGTAGTTTGAAAAATTGTTTCTAGGTCAAGTGACTCCCGAATTCGCACAATGACATTGGCTAAGGCTTTCTGTTGCTCTAGTTGTGCTTGCAGTTCAGTACTTGACAATAGAATTTCATTTTCCGTGGAAGTTGAATTAAGTGTCATGGCTCTGATTTTGGGAATTGTGAGAACAAAATGTTTTCTCCCAAACTTCTCGAAAATGCACAACTGCAAAATTGTTAATAGTTGCCAATTCTTAGCCCCCTGTTTCAGGGTCTAATTATTTTGAGAAGATGGTCATTGTATATAGTTCCCTTTTATTGATGAAATTAACGCCAAACACTCAAACTTCTGAGATTTTTACTCAATAAAATAATTGCTTTTTTTGTCATCTAGCTGAGGTATGAATTTTCATAGTAATAGCTTAAATATTATTAACCCTCTTTTGTCACTCTAGGCAGAGGAAAAGTAGAAATCAGGGTGAATCAGGGATATAAAAATTGAACTGGTGAGGCTATAAATAATAGATTGAAGTTTAAAAAAACCCAAAGCTAATTGAGGAATAGGAAAAACCGTTAACCAGGGATATATCAGATTAAATAAAGTAAAAGGTTGAATAATCAAACGAAGATTGTTAAGAATGTTCTTCCAGCCATTTCCATTATCCCACCAAGGATGTGAAACAAATTTTGACTCTCGTTGTGATGGAGACTGAAACAGTTGCTCCGAATGCAGACTAACCATTAAATAAGCACTGCAAATAATTTCCCACCATCGCTCAATATCTGGGTAGTGAGTCAGGCGAAAATCTGACCAACCTAATTCATTCTTACTTTGTTTTAACCCGTACTCGACCCAAGTTCTTAAACCGTAAAAATTTCCAACTTCTCTTGGCGTAATGTCTGGATATTTACTCATCACATACCAAGTAGTGTTATCAGGCAAATTTTCTGGATCTGTAGTAATTTGCCAATATCTAAGTTCTCCACGTTTTCCCGGAATAATTTCTCTAATAAATCGATTTTCCCGACTCAAGTCAGAGAATACCCTTTGAAACTTCTGCCACTTTAAATATTGAATATGTTGTCGTGGAAGTATTTCTACATAATGATTTGACCGAATCGCTACTATATAGTTCAAGTTTAGTTCATCTAATACAGATATGAAATTCTTACCACTCTCTCCATATAAGCTATCTGCAAGTACTAAGTTGAATTTAAAACCCATTGATTGTAGCTTTTTTTATCAGTATTGCTGCTATTTCTGGTTTAGTGCGGTACTTATCTCCTGCCTGTAATCTTTCCCTGGGTTTATACACTTCAAACAGTAATGGAAATGTCATCCCACAGAAAACACCATATACTGTCACTGCCACAATTCCATTATCTGTTTTTCCCAAATTTCCTATATACTGCCGTTTCACATAATCTGTCTTGCTCCCTTTCTTTTTTATCCCCTGTCTCATCAATAATTAAAATGATTGGTCTACCTTTTAGCACTTGTAAAATTAACTCTAACCTTAAGGTTCTTAACTTTTCTATATCCCAAGGTGATGTAGTTAGAAAATGATGCAACCCTTGCTGGTTATCTAATCCTACGATTTTTGCTATTTCTGGCAATGTTTTACGTTTTAGATCAGAAATGCAGCCTACATGGAGATATTTAAAAGCCTCGAAACTCCTAACATCTGGAAACAGACTTTTATACCACTGGCAATA
Source organism: Tolypothrix sp. PCC 7601 (assembly GCF_025677855.1). Taxonomy (NCBI): domain Bacteria; kingdom Bacillati; phylum Cyanobacteriota; class Cyanophyceae; order Nostocales; family Tolypothrichaceae; genus Tolypothrix; species Tolypothrix sp. PCC 7601. Next base: position 7,378,353 of record NZ_CP064879.1, on the reverse strand, counting down.
TTCGTCCACAAATTTGACTGTTGGTGCGGCTGGACGGGGCTGTACCATGCTCTGTGTCTTGGTTCTAGCATTTTTACCTTATTATACTACTGCCAGAGTGACAAAACAGGGTTAAGCAGGCTAATACTAATTCAAATAAAATTTGCAACAGATAAATTATTCTTAAGCTCACAATATTAGCAAATATCCAAAAAATCCATTATCCCGTTCCAGTTATTGACTGTGAACTGTCAACAGTCAACAGTCAACAGTCAACAGTCAACAGTCAACAGCATTCATGCCCTGTTAAATTACAAACGGGTCAAATTGACTATTAAACCAATATTCACCAACGCGCTCTGCTACTAATGGTTTGACTGTAAATTTAAGTGGGGTGCCATTATGAACATCAATCCGCACACATGAATAAGGTAACCGCTTTTGCGAACTGTAGCCAGTGCGTCCTACATATAACAACGAATCAGCAACTTTGCGGGTTGAACTACCTGCACTGTCAGTAAATGTCTCCTCGAGTTCTGTTCCCTCCGAGCGCTGACGGCGGGGACGACGACCACTACCACCGGAGATAATGTAGTTGATATGAGAGTCAGCATAGCCAGTGTCAACGGTGCGGAGATATTCTAGACAGTGAGCATGACCACTGAGGATTAAATCTACTAGCGGACGCTCTTTAACTACAGAACCAAGGCTTTGGGCTACTTGTTCAAATACCCAACGCAAGCGATGGCGTACTGCTAAGGTTTGGGCTTGATGCCACTTAGTAGCTTCTGTCACGTATGGGGGATGGTGGAGATAAACGATCCGTCCGCGCACCTCGGGGTTATTCCAAGATTCAATCAGCCGACTACGCAACCAGTCTAGTTGTTCAAAGTCAATCTTGGGTGCGCTGTGGGATGCAAGTTGCTTTTCAATGTCAATTTTGACTTCATTGATTTGGTCTAATTTAGCACTGAGGTCGTCTAGCTGTTCCGCTTCCTCAGGGTTATCTGCATTGAGGCGATCGCTCATTTCCAAAATCTGCACTTCTTCTTGATCGATTTGCTGGCGACGCTTCTGCAATTCCCGGCGATAAAGTTCCCCCTCTTGGGTGGTAGGTAAAGGCGAAGGTTCGTTAAAGGTGTTGGAATCAAGCGCAAAAAAATCTATACCGCCATATCTATAAGTGTAGTAGCGGTTGGGTATGCGGGTAAAAACGCCTGGTTGATAACGCAAACATCGCCCATTGTCGGTTTTAGCAGTATAGTGACTGTCTAAGTGCTGCGTTAATTCTTCGGGAGATGGGACTGCTGCAAGATAATCGAGAAAAGCCCGTGAATATGCATCACCTTGATTAGAACCATGCCAACCTATTTCAAAATCTTTGTAACGTAGCATCCGCCGTAGCCGTAATGTGCTACCTGTCAGCAGACGGTACATCAAAGGCACATCATAGTAATCGTGATTGCCTAGTACTGGCAGAAATGGCAGATTAAACACCATACGATCGTAGGCAATTTTCTCGGGATTTTCTCCACCTACCAAAAATTCCCGGTAAGGTTCGATAAAATTTGCCGGGTAATATTCATGGGAACCCACCACATAAATGACATCACCAGTGTGTAACACAAAACGGCAATCATCCTGATGAGCAAGCATGAGTTCGGCTACTTGTCGTTGGGGATGGTATCCGAAATGGGATTTTGTCCCGCTATCACCGATAACCATAAAAGAAAATTCTGGATTCTCATCCTGGTTATCGTCCACAACCATACTGGTTTGGTCGATTCCTCGCTGCACAATTTGGGGATGAAGCCAACGCACCCGTTCCTGCATTTTTTGAATTTTTACGGGAATTGGTGGTTCGGATATCAATCTCATGTTGGAATGTCTAACGCCTAACCTTGATTGTAACGAGCTTCTGTTTTCTTGGCGATTTTACAGTAATAATCTACGATAAAGGCAGTTTTTTAGCTCTGCCTCTAGAATGATATAGCCAAGTGCCTTAATTACAATATCTTGTCAAAAAAGTCTTCTTGCCTATAGTTTACTTTTTATTGTCAAGCAGCTTCAGCAGATAGTAGATGATTTAAACTTGATTTTGCATTGACAGAATCATTCAACCAATACTAGTACAGTAGTTTTCCAGGGTATGCATTAAACAACTAAGGGCACAACATTGTTGAGCTTTAAAAAACATCTACTGTAGATTACCTGACACAATAATTCTATTTCATATAATTTCTCAATCTTTAAACTAATGATTAATCGCTGGTGGAAATTTCTCATTTTAATAATATGTATATTCTTTTTAGCAGTTGCTTGCAATGAAGCTAAAGTAGCTAACAACAATGCCATTGCTAACTCCTCAAATCAACCAAAACAAGTAATTTCGCCTAGCGCTTCGCCAACTTCAGAAACAGATTTAAATGAACAAACTGCCATCACTCCAGCAGATGCAAGGCTAGTTGATATTCAATCAATCAATAAAAATATTGTGCTGGATATTCGTTATGCCACACCTAATAACTTTTTGAAAAAGAAGTTATATCCTGAAGCTAGATGTGTATTACGCTATGGAGCCGCGAAACAACTCTCATTAGTACAACAAGATTTAGCTAAAAATAAATTAAGTTTAAAAGTTTATGATTGCTATAGACCACTTTCCGTACAAAAAGAAATGTGGAAAATCCTACCTGATGAAAGATATGTAGGTAATCCTGCTAAAGGTTCTCGACATAATCGCGGTGCAGCAGTAGATTTAACATTAATTGATAGCAATGGCAAAGAATTAGAAATGCCTAGCGCCTTTGATGCTTTTACACCAGCTTCCCATAGAGATTATAGTGGCGGCAGCGTTCAATCTCGCAAAAATCGTCAAATACTAGAAGACGCAATGCGAAAGCGAGGATTTACAGGTTTAGCAACAGAATGGTGGCACTTTGATGCACCAGATTGGGATAAATATGCTGTGATGGATGCGCCGTTTAATAAGATTCCGAGGAAGTAGGGAAGGGGGAATGGGAAATGGGAAATGGGGAAGGGGGAAGGGGTAATTGGTAATTGGTAATTGGTAATTGGTAATAGCAATTTCTTCCTCATCTCCCTCATCTTCCTCATCTCCCTCATCTTCCTCATCCCCCTCATCTTCCTCATCTCCCTCATCCCCCTGATCTCCCTCATCCCCTACTGATACCCGGCTGCTTGCAATAAAAACAGCTTCGCATATTGTCCGCCTGCAGCTAATAATTCTTCGTGGGTTCCTTGTTCTACAACTTTGCCACTTTCGATAACCATAATATTGTCAGCCATGCGAACGGTGGAAAACCTATGAGAAATTAAAAATACCATTTGATTTTTCGTGACAGTACGAAAATGATTGAAAATCTCATATTCAGCTTGAGCATCCATCGCTGATGTTGGTTCGTCTAATACCAAAATATCTGCGCGACTTCGCATAAAAGCACGGGAGAGAGCAATTTTTTGCCACTGTCCCCCGGATAATTCTTGCCCTCCTTTAAACCAACGCCCTAGTTGAGTTTGAAAACTGTTAGGTAATTGGTGAATAAAAGGTTGTGCCATGCCTTTTTGAGCAGCTTTTTGCCAGCGATTTGTATCTTCTAAATATTCCACATCACCGACACCAATATTTTCTCCGACGGTGAATTGATAACGGACAAAGTTTTGGAAAATCACACCAATTCGACGACGCAGTACTTCTACATCCCATTCCTGCAAATCTAAACCATCAAGGGTGATTCTGCCGGCATCTGGGGTGTAAAGTCGGGTGAGTAATTTAATTAAAGTAGTTTTACCAGAACCATTCTCCCCAACAATTGCTAATTTTTCTCCTGGCTTTAAATGTAGAGAAATATTCTGCAATGCAGGTTTTAAATTCCCTGGATAAGTAAAAGATACATTCTCAAATCTGATTCCATCTTTGGGATTTATACCTTTGGTAGCTGTACCCCAAGGTTGTGGTGTTTGCTCTTCTAAAAAATCATAAAGGTTGGAAAGATAAAGATTATCTTCGTACATTCCCCCAATGGAAGTTAAAGCAGCAGAAAAAGTCGATTGTCCTTGGCGAAAAACTGTGAGATACATCGTCATATCTCCCAAGGAAATTTTACCTAATACTGTTTCAATAACAATCCAACCGTATGCTAAATAGAAGGCCGTTGTACTTACCAAACTCAAAAGATAACCCCACCATCCCCTCCGCAAAGTTAAATTACGGTCTTCACCATAAAGGTTATTAAATAGCTGGCGATAACGCCCTAGAAGCATTTCTCCTAATTGATAAAGTTTAACTTCGGTAACAAAATCTTCTCTCGCCAAAAGATTTTCTAAATAATGTTGTTGGCGGGTTTCTGGCGCACGCCAACTAAATAGACGGAATGCTTCACCAGCAAATTTTGTTTCGCCAATAAATGCAGGCATAGCTGCTAAAACTAACACTATTACTGCCCATACAGAAAACTTCACTAGCAAGATACCGTAAGTTACCAGCGAAAGGGCATTTTGTACTAGCCCAAAGGTGCGGTTAACTAAAGAAAGCGGTCGAACTGAAGCTTCTCGCCGCGCATTCAGTAGCTTGTCATAAAATTCCGAGTCTTCAAAATACTTTAAATCGAGAGTGAGAGACTTTTCTAAAATCAGTAAATTTACTCGCTGACCTAGTAGCGCCCGCAACAGCGATTGACAAATAGTCAAACCCCGTTGACTACCAGCTAATACAATGACCGCGATCGCTTCTAATCCTACATACATTAAAGGACGAGAAATATCGCCATCTGCACCAGCTTGGGCAGATAATACCACCGCATCCACAATTAACTTACCAATGTAAGCGATCGCAGCTGGTAAAAGACCAGCGACTAAAGTTAAAGTAGCCAGAATAATCGTCAAAGCACGGCTAGTAGTCCAAACCAAGCCAATAGCTCGTCCGCTATAACGGAAAACTGCCAGTGATTGCCGCAGAGTGTTTCGGTTCTTTTTGCTCTTCATTATTCTTTTTATAGCGTGAAAACACCTGCGATCGCTCACCAATATTGACAAGACAGCAGGGGACTGAGGGTTGCAAATATTGAACGAAAAAATAATTAATCGCTTTGGTAAGCAGGGGGAGCAGGGGAGCAGAGGCACAGAGGGAGAATAAATTTGAGCGATTTACCACTCAACACTCTTGTACAGACGCGATTCATCGCGTCTCTCCTACTCAGCACTCATTTCCTTCCCCTCCACGTGAATAATTACTACAATAAAGTCACACACCTGACTCTGGAGTGTTGGCCGTGGGCTTATTTGATGATTTAAGTCGGTTTTTAGAAAACCGTTTAGAAGAATTCTTGCGTAATAATCCACATTTGGAATTAGAAGCGCTGTTAGAACAGTTACGCGAGCAAGAGGAAGATACTTTAAAGCTAGTTGCAGATTTACAATTACAAGAGAAGCGATCGCAAGAGGAAATTTTAGCTACAGCTCAAGAAATCCAGCGTTGGCATATCCGTGTGCAAAAGGCGAAATCTGCTGGTAGAGAAGATTTAGCGGCGGCGGCGCAAGAGAGAGAAGCCGCTTTATTGCGCGAAGGTAACCAGCGTTGGGGACATATGCAAGGGTTAAAAGAACGCATTAACCAATCAAAAGAACTGCTACAAAAAATACAGGTGCGAAGGCAAGAAGTACAAGCCAAGGCAACCGAAGCACAGACAATACGTGCAAAAGCACAATCCCAACAGCGTTTAGAAACCAATGGCTGGTCAAATTCAACTAGTAGTTATTCCAGTAGTTTTGATGACTTAGAAGAAAAGTTTCGCCGCTGGGAAACTCAAGATGAGTTAGAAAAATTGAAACGTCAGATGGGGAAATAAGTCACTTACAGCAACAAATATCCCACTTTTGTGTATGCAAGGAGACACGGGAGAAATAAAAATATGATCTGAATAAATTAGATAATTTATTTTATGGATCTGGAAGTCCCTAAATCAATATTTATAGTGGCATGGCAAGCCTTAAATGTTGTATTAAAAATCAATTTTATCCGCGTTTATCGGCGGTTAATTTTTTCCAATCTAATGCACTATTTTAGCCTTGCCACACTAGTAGTAGCGTGGCAAGGCTAAAATGTGGCAATATAATTTTCTTGTGGGGTGGACATCTTGTCCGCCCAGGACGGGCAAGATGCCCATCCCACAAGAGTTTGAATAATGCACCATTTTAGTCTAGACACGCCAGTAGGATGCGTTACGGACTCCGTAACGGATCATCCAAGACTTTTGAGGATTGAGCAGTGCTAAACCCCTACCAAAAATTTATATAGGACTCCTATTTTATTTTTGAAAAAACTCCGTACATCTCAAGAGTGGTGAAATCAGGCGAACCCGAAGGGTTGAATATGGCAGAAATTGAGTTTAGTGTTTTGAATCGTCAGTTTCTGAATAGTCATATTACTGACCAAAATACTCTCAATTTAACAACTCAGTTAAGGCTCTATGAGATGGGCTAATACAAATTCAAATAATGTTTGCAACACATCAATATATTCTGGAGTTCAAGGCATTGCCTTGCCCCCACAATCTGTTGCATTATTTTTTCAAATTGGTATGACTCAACAAAAAACCGAACAATAATTTTGGAGGGGGTTTGGGGGACGCAACCGTCACCCAATCGGGGGTTTGGGGGATTCTCCCCCAATTCTTCTGGCTTCTTTAATCAGTGATACCAAATCAAAAAATATTCGCGACGCATCAATATATTCCCGAGGGCGCGGCACGCCGTGCTCCTACCATCTGTCGCATTCTTTTTTCAAATTGGTATAACTCTTCGCCTATTGTGGAAAGCACTTACCAAAATCAAGTAATAACCTCAGCTGACCTTGAAAGCGGATCTGCCGTCGCACAATTGCCCAAACAATATTTTGTTCTTTTGCTAAAAACTTTAACCAGGTTTTGCTGTCAGCAGTGATTGCTAAATTAGCAGTTCCTAAATGTCCATTTTGAATTTCAAGAGTCTGATGACGGATGATAACCGTTGCTTTGCATGACTCTGCACCTATAAACGTAAAATGGTAAATCGCATTTAGTCCTTTGGAGTGTTCGCGTTGAAATGTTAGAGGCATACCGCCCAAGAATCCGCGAATTGATGTTGGTATTAGACTATTCCTGACCTGTTTGACCTGCTTATGAGGAAATCTACGGGTAACATAGGCTTCAGCATCTGAGTTTGGTACTACATAAATAGTTTCTTCTTTCGCCTGCAAAGGTTTAACGACTTCTTGAATAAATTCTTTGCGCCGTATCAAAAAGGGAGCAATTACATCCTCACCCGCAGGACAAACCGCCATACAATATGCCGCTTTATAATTGGCTCCATAAGATAAGCTCTGCCACACAGAAGCAGATTCGGCAGCACTGACCTGTTGGCGATATTCATGCCTATCTTTACTTTCAACAACAGTTTCTACCCAATCCGTAAAACCTCCCATAAACTCCCGATAGTTGTGGGTATAGCAAGCAGAAAAGTTAAAATGTCCATCAGCACTAATTGCACCAACGGGGCAGGCAGAAACACAGAGTTTACACTCTAAGCAAGGGTTATAGTCAATGGGTTGGTGATATGTTGTCACGTTGACATCAATCAAAATCGTTCCTAGTAAAATGAAGTTGCCGAATTTGGGGTGGATCACAAGGCGATGAATCCCCATTTGTCCTAAACCTGCTGCCACGGCTACTGGTTTGTGGGACACACTCCAGACCTTTCCAGGGAATTTATTCATTTCCATCGGAAACCCCATTGCGGGATTACAGCCCCGAATCCCATGCCGTTCAAGCTCCGCCACAATTTGACGCGCAATATGATTAACCTCATCGCCAGTACTATGAAATTCGAGATTAGCAACTGATCTAGCTGGACTCCGGACGTTTTCTCGATTCATACGGCACACAAAACTGATTAAAGTTTTGGTAGGTGGAAAGGCGGCCAGAATGTCTTGACGTTGATCAGCAATCTCAGGTCGGTCAATCTCAACAAAACCAACATCATCAGCCCCAGCTTCGAGACAGAGGTGGCGCAGCCATTGGGCATCAATCTGGGTGGATGGTATAATTTTTGCTTCGGATGCTTCCTGTTTACGCCAGTGTTTGACTGTTGGGTGTTCATCAAATTTAGACATACAATTATCCTCTAAAACATCATGTCCACAGCAAAAAGTAGTCCCTAGAGCAAATAAGTGTATATACACTCTTTGGGCAAAAAAAATTAAAATTGGCTGACTAGAGTTGTTGTTGCGTTTAAATGCGAAAGCAAAGTAGACCAACGCTCCTGACCCAGTTTTTCCACAACGCAAGCTTGCGCTTGCTCCCATAGGGGCAAGGCTTTGGCTAAACTTGCCTGTCCTGCATCCGTCAAGCTGACTACTCGTGTTCGCTGATCTTGCCCCGGTTCAATTTGGATCAATCCTTCTCGTTCCAGAGGCTTCAGATTGCGTGTCAACGTAGTACGATCCATTGCCAGGCTCTGAGCCAATCCATTGATGCTTCCAGAATTCAAAAGCGAAATCGCCACTAAAATCGTAAACTGCGTCGCCAATAAGCCACTAGGCTTCAATTCTTGATCAAAGAATTGTGTTACCACTCGTGAAGCTTTACGCAAGTTGAAGCAAGTACACAAAACACTAACTTGGTTGAGTTGAGCTAAATTGACGTGAACTATTTTCTTTTCCATTTTTATTAAGTGTATATACACTCATTATCTATGTCAAGCCTATATCATCTACTCTCATATAGAGAGTCATCGTAGTCAGGATTGGAGACAATTTGTATATGCTGATTTTTTATTGTCTACTCTTACACTTGTAACTTATGCGTATTTTCTCGCAATCTTTTTCATAAATCAAATAGGATTCCTATCTGTATCAGAATTTTTGAGAATTGGTTTTAGGAGGCGCAAAGTTTTGCACCCCCTAAAGATATCCCTGATAGCCGTTTTGATATATCTAATTATTGAGTGCTGGGCTTAAACCTAATTTGACTTGCTTCTAGGTAAATTACCTGGTTTTTTAGTCCTTGAGCTTCAGTAGCCGTTAAACCCTGCCACTGCTGCTGTGCTTGTTTGACACTGGGCACTAGTTTAAGCACACCTGCTAAATCTACGGTTTGGCCTGCTTTCACAACAACTTTATTTTCAGCACTTCCCGCATCTAGATTGGGAGCCAAAACCACAAATACTCGTTGAGCATTGCTGGAACCAACCCAGAAGGTGCGATCGCCTACTACACTTTGAACATTGACATTTGTAAACTGTACAGGTCTATTTACAAGTGTCTGTTTATTGGCGTTGGTAATTACTAATACATCTGTTATTGGTTGAGTTTGAACAATAGTTGTTGGTTGTGGCGTAGGGGTGACAACCACAGTAGTTGTTACTTGTGGTGTAGCGGTGACAGTAACCGTTGCTTGTGGGGTTGGAACGACAACAACATCAGGTTGCTTTGGTTCGGTAGCACAAGCTGTAATCCCAGTTGCAAGCAGGGTGAAAAGCGTTGCTTTACTTAGCCATGACTTTTTACTTACCAGATTACCATCACTTTGGATGTTACTTAAAGTGCGATTTTGCTTATACATTTGACTATGAATATGCTTAATAGTGAGTTATTTAAACACTCATTTTTTTAGGTTTTGAGGCTACTAAAAATCCTGCACCAAGAGCTTTATGGTGACCAGAAAAATTATGATTGCCTCAATAGTGGTACTTTAAGTTATTAGAAGATAATTTAGCTTCTACCTAATGGAATAATATATGGTAGAAGCGATCGCACTAAGTATTCTAAAGCTCAAGTATCTATAGGGGCACAAAGATTTGTGGTGTGGATTCTATATTACCCATATTATTTTTTCGACATCCTCCGAGTTTACTTATAAATTAAAAATAAAATTTAGAGTAATAATCAAATTATGTAGGATATGTTACTGCACTCTTAATGAAGAAATTTTTGCTATAGTAAACAATTTAACTTTGTGTATTTATTCCTAAAATCTAAATCCTTCAAATTGTATTGAATTTATTAAACTTACTTGCACTTTTTGTTAAAATAAATTTAATCAGACTATCACACCTTCCCATTTCCGTCTATTCAATATTTTTTTGCAATTGCCGCAGTATTCCCTAAACTTGGCAAATGAGCACTGAGGCATGGAACACAATATATTTTTAGATGTTTTATCTAGCCTACAAAGATTATTTGTAGGTTACATTCCAGCCGCTATTTTAGGTGGTTTCATAGGTTACTTAATTGGTATCAATGCCATCATTTATCAGATATGCAGGCGGATATTTCAGATACCCCATAGTATACCTCCTATAGTCTTTCTACCTATTGCGCTCATTCTCTTTCAAGAAAGCGAAGCCGCTAGTGCAATAGTAATTTTTTCGGCTAGCCTTTGGTCAATGATTGTGAATACTGCTATTGGGATGCGACATTTCTACAGACAGAATAGTCAATTTCGGGCTGCCATTTTTCATACATTTCATGCTTTAAAAGTTAGCATCTGGGTCGCATGGTTTACAGTAATTGCCATAGAAATGTTGGTAGGTACCAAAGGTTTAGGCTCGCTGGCTTGGGATGCTTATAAAGCTGGCAACGTCAGTTACATTGTTCAGTCAATAATCTATATTGGTGTGATTGGCTGTTTATTAGATCAGTTATTGGATCTGAGTGGATATCTTTTGGTACAGTTTGTTTCAGCAGGGAAAAAATCTGCTCAAGAGAATAATAAAAAATAAATTTTATGTTCGCTGAAACACTTATACTTTCGTGTAGTATGGTAATGGGTAATTGGTAATAGGAAAAACTAAATGTCCTAGTAGTGTGTCTAGACTAAAATAGTGCGTTAGATTAGAAAAAATTAACCGCAGATAAACGCGGATAAAATTCATCTTTATTGCAACATTTAAGGCTAAACATGCCACTAGAGTGTCAGCAATTAACTAAACTTGATATAACGCACCATATTTATTCAAACAGAGATACGTTACGCGGAAAGCCGTAACGCATCCTACAAATACTCACAAATATTTATTTTGAGGAATTTTTAATTATTCCTACCTGTAGTTGATAGTCCATCAACTATGAGAGAGGGTGTATAACATGAGCCGTTCCAATCAGCATCACCACCGAGGGTTACTAATTGTTTCAAAGCTGCGTAAATGTTACCGGCAACCATTGTATCTTTAACACGACCGATGACTTCCCCATTTTGCACGCGGTAGCCCAATTCAATATTGATGGAAAAGTCGCCGGAAATACCGCCACCTCCACCCAGCATTTGATCGACAATCAAACCATCATCTATTTGTTGAATCAAATCTTGTAGGGATAAAGAACTGGGTTGAACTAACAAATTAAATAATCCAGGGGTGGGATAGCTACCCAAACTAGGGCGAAAACCATTACCCGTACTACTCATACCTAATTGGCGTGCAGTAGTGCGATCGCTATAAAAATGTTGTAGGATTCCATTTTGAATAAAAACAATTGTATTGGTAGGGCTGCCTTCATCATCAAAAGGACAACTATAAGGCCCTGCTTCTGGTTCTTGATAGAGGGTAAGACTGGGTGCAAGGACTGGTTTGCCTAAACGGTCGGCCCAAGGAGAAGCTTTTTCTAGTACACGTTTGCCATTTAATGCTGCTTGCACTGTACCCCAAAGCATATCAGCAGCTTTGGATGTAAATAAAACTGGTACGCGACCGCTAGGGGGTGAGACATTTTCTCGCGCCCAAATTAGCCTTTGTAAAATTTGGTTAGCGAGTTTCTCTGAGTCGAGTTCATCTCTTTGGGTTTGACCGTCGGAAACACTTAAAAAATCGTCACCCCTAACCCATTCAGCCGACATATAGCAGCTAAGAGTTGTATCTGTGTAGTAGCAATCTAGACCTTCAGTATTGACAAGCCTAGTATTTTCCACATCACATTCCCAATCACTGTGGCAAAGTACATCAGGATATTCATCTCGAACTAAAGCGATCGCTTCCTTACCCCAGTTAACCAAATGCTCTATGGGCACACTTTTCCCTAAGTCTGGGTAAGATGGCTTAAAGTTGCGCCCCAATTCTATTGGTTCCGGTTGATTGAGTTTACTCAACGCTAGAGAGCGTTCTACCATCGCTTGCGGTTCCACAGTACCGTAAGCCACAGTCAGCCCTGGACGGCCATTGCGCCATAGCCGCAGCGCTGTACCCTCAGATTGGCTAGTTTCGAGTTGCTTTAGGCGATTAGCCTCAAAAAACACTGGTCGAGAAAGCGATCGCGACTGATACACTTCAGCTGCTTCTGCTCCAGACTTAATTGCTAGTTCCAGCAGATGTTCTGCTAGCGTATCTTGTGACAAATTTTCAGAACCCATGACCCTTGGTAAATTATGGATTGTGGATTTTGAACCGCGAATAGAGAAAGCAGTGCATTCGGTCGCCAGACTTATTGCCTAACGTCTCCACTTCTCCTGATGGGAGAAGCTACTGCCGCGCAGATCATTATCCCAAATCATCAACATCTATCAGCCGTTGCCCTTGTGGATGATTCATTGATGATTAGCTCGGTAATGAATAATCATTCGTCAAAAGTTTTATGGCTTTTTCCTTGATCCTCATACCGATTCCCCTCATGACTATGCCATGAATCTACGGCAGATTGACTTCTTGCAACAGCCAAAATCCGGCAAACGATTCTGTTTGAGGATCTGACTGCACACCGATAAAATGCACTCCATTGGCTTGTTGCTTGGCTTCTTCAAACCCTTTGGCTTCTGCCAATGTTTGAGGATTTTTGATATTTGCCAAAATCCAGCTTTCTGTCACACCAGTTTCTAACAGTAATCTTGTGCCGTCACTCGTGTCAAATCTTAGATAAGCTAAATCTAAACCAGACATCCAGCCTGCGATCGGCAATGCCCTGGGTGAGAAAATCAAAATCCCAGGAATACGGGTTTGGGGTGATACTCGCGCTAATTCTAAAGGAAAGGCTTCACCAAAACCAATTTCCCATTCTGGCATATCCATTAAATCAGCCGCTTCTAAAGAAACAAATACCCATTTTTTCCCTTCCAATGCATCAGGTAACCTTTGGGGTAAAGGACTTTCCAATCGCACCGAGGGATTAGTACCCCCTTGATAACCTGGTTCATGAGGATACACCTCCTCAATTCGCTGTTTTAGCCATTGGTTCAGCATCAAAGTCCGACGGCTAGATTGAGCTGGAATACTTAGATCCTCGCAGGCTTTCGTAATCATATTATTCATTTGGCGGCGGAAAAAGCGGATTTTAATTGGTGCTTCTCCAGCTTCGGCAATAGCCTCTTGCAACGCCGTCCGCAACCAACCCGAATTTACCTGCGTACTGGGACAGTATTTAGCATAACGAAACAGAGAATCTGTTTTGGCGCGGACATCTAAGGGACTTTCGCAAACTAATACTTCCCAAACTTTTTTCTGATTGTCGTCCAAAATCGGACGGGAGTAAAAATCAATTTCCCAAATACTGCCCATGTTTTTCGGTAAAAATCTGGCTGTTATTATGTTCCTGATATTCTGATCATACGAGTCTTGGGGCAGCAACAGACATCAAGAAGTTAAAACAAAAGTTGTAGAGACGCGATTAATCGCGTCTTTACAAGAGTCAAGAGCCATTTATTTCTCTTGTCCTCCCAATCGCCAGTCCCCAATTCCCAATCAATCCCCAAAAAACAAAACCTGCTCTAATTGTTTATATACTCCTAGCCTTAAGGTTCTTGTCCTATGATTGGGAGCTGCTAATGCTAATTAATAATTAAGTTATTTAGGTACTTTTGCATGGCGCTGGATATTTCCACTTTGCCTTTGGCATTCCAATTTACTTCTCCTGGCCCGATTCTGTGGAGAATAGGGCCAATCACAATTCGTTGGTATGGCTTATTAATCGCCACCGCAGTTTTAATCGGAGTCAGCCTTTCTCAGTATTTGGCCAAGCGCCGTAACGTTAACCCAGACTTACTTAGCGATTTGTCAATTTGGCTAGTAATTGGGGCAATTCCCGCCGCCCGATTATATTACGTTTTATTTCAATGGCCAGAATATGCCCAGCACCCAGACCGCATAATTGCCATTTGGCAAGGTGGCATTGCGATTCATGGAGCAATCTTAGGTGGACTCGTAGCTGCGCTCATCTTTGCCAAACTCAAGCAAGTTTCTTTTTGGCAATTAGCAGATTTGGTAGCACCTTCGCTGATTTTAGGGCAAGCGATCGGACGTTGGGGTAATTTCTTCAATTCAGAAGCTTTTGGCGATCCTACCAATTTACCTTGGAAATTATATATTCCACCCGATCGCCGTCCCCCAGAGTTAATTAATTTTGAGTACTTTCACCCCACTTTTCTCTATGAATCTCTTTGGGATTTAATGGTATTTGCTGTGTTGCTCACCCTATTTTTCCGAAGTTTGCAAGGTAAACCACGCCTCAAAATAGGTACGCTATTTCTCACTTACTTAGCAACCTACAGCCTGGGACGCTTATGGATAGAAGGTTTTCGTACTGATAGCTTAATGCTAGGGCCCCTCAGAATGGCTCAAGTCGTGAGCTTAATCGGAATTATTGTTGGATTAGCTGGATTAGCTTGGCTTTACATAGCTAAACGCCCTTTACCAGATGTCATTTCCACCCCCAGGGGGAATGGGGCGATAGAGAGGTGAGGGACTGGGGATTGGGGATTGGGGGATGAAGGGGATGAGGAGACAAGGAGATAAATTCCAATTACCAATTACCAATTACCAATTACCAATTACCCAAAAATAAAAAATGCCCTAGAGAAGTTCTCCAGGGCTTAACCAGGGTGCATCTACCATTACTCTCTACTAGGGAATTAGAGGTTATCCGGAAAGACACGGAAAAATTATCAAAAATTTTTTTTAGAAATTCTCTTTTGTGCTGCAATGAGTGAATATACAGAAGAAATATGTGACAAAAAATTGTTATCTGCGATAGAACCAAAGGTCTATATTGTGGGTGCAGGGCCGGGAGACCCAGATTTATTAACGGTTAAAGCACAAAAGCTGCTGGCTGTAGCAGATGTAATATTATTTGCCGACTCTTTAGTACCCGAGCAAATATTGCATCTTTGTCGCCCAGAAGCAGAAATTATTCGGACTGCCAATAAAACTTTAGAAGAGATTGTGCCGTTAATGATAGAAAGAGTGCGATCGCATAAATCTGTCGTTCGTCTCCATTCTGGCGATCCTAGTCTCTACAGCGCTACTCAAGAGCAAATGCAGCTGTTAAAAGCAGCAGAAATCCCTTTTGAAGTCATCCCCGGTGTTAGCGCCTTTCAAGCTGCAGCCGCCAAACTGCAAGTAGAATTGACTGTTCCCAACTTAGTACAAACGATTATTTTGTCGCGCATTAGCGGCCGTACAGAAGTCCCCGCCACTGAAGAACTAGCAACCCTAGCAGCACACCAAGCTAGTCTGTGCTTATATTTGAGTGCGCGCCATGTAGAAACAGCCCAAGCCAAATTATTAGAACACTACCCAGCCGACACCCCAGTAGCGATTTGCTTTCGCATCGGCTGGCCAGATGAAAAAATTCGGGTTGTTCCCCTCACCGAGATGGCTGACTGTACCCAGAAAGAGCAGTTGATGCGTACCACACTGTATGTAATTAGTCCAGCACTTTTACAAGCAACAGCGCGATCGCGTTTATATCATCCTGAACATAATCATCTGTTTCGCTCGTCGCATTAATAATTATGGGGCATGGGGCATGGGGCATTGGGCATTGGGCATTGGGTAATCGGTAATTGGTAATGGGTAATGGGAATCTCTCCCTCATCCTCCTCATCTCCTTTCCATCTCTACGCTTCGGTAAAATTAATCTGGAAATTGCCAACTTTTTTCACTCTTGTACAGACGCGATTCATCGCGTCTCTCCGTCTTTTTGACCTTTAACTAATTTCAATCTGAAATTTTTGACTATGCCATTAATTAAAGTACAAACTTCTGTTGCTGCACCGGAAAGAACTGAAATTGAAAGCTTGCTGAAAAGCTTATCTGCTAAGTTAGCCAAGCATTTAGGCAAACCCGAATCTTATGTAATGACAGCTTTTGAGCCAGATGTGCCTATGACTTTTGCTGGTACAACAGACCCAGTTTGTTACATTGAAATTAAAAGTATCGGTACTATGAAACCTGACCAAACAGCGACGATGAGTCAGGATTTCTGTCAGCAGATTAACCAAGCTTTAGGCGTAGCTAAAAATCGGATTTATATAGAATTTGCAGATGCTAAAGGTGCTATGTGGGGTTGGAATGGCTCAACCTTTGGGTAAGGTTTTGTAGGGGAAGGGGGAAGGGGTAATGGGTAATTGGTAATAGGAATTTCTCCCTTTATCCCCCTCATCTCCCTCATCAGGGAATGTTAACAGAGCGCAACAATCGCTCAACAACAGTTCTGGCGCTGCGTCCTCCCCTGGGGATGAGGCGATGACAAAGAACGTGAGGAACGAGAAATTTTACATCATCGGGAATGGCGTAATCACGTCCTAAAATAAAAGCGAGGGCTTGGGTAGCTTTTTGTAAAGCGACTGTACCGCGAGGGCTGACACCGAGAGAAATTTCTTCATCCTGTCTTGTCGCCCGCACTAAGTCCAGAATGTATTGCTGTAAAGGTGTTTCCACTCTTACCTGAGAACAGAGTTGCCGTAATTGAGCTATTTCTTCTAGGGTAATGCAAGGTTGTAAATCAGCTACCTTGATACCATCCGTCAGGTTTTGCAGCATTTGGAGTTCTTCTGTCTCTGAAGGATAGCCTAAACTCAAAGACAGCATAAATCTATCCATCTGCGCTTCAGGTAGCGGAAAAGTCCCTTGATACTCAACTGGGTTTTGGGTAGCAATGACAAAAAAAGGTGTGGGAACAGCACGAGAAACACCATCAACTGTTACCTGATGTTCTTCCATCACTTCTAACAAAGCTGACTGAGTTCGGGGTGTAGCACGGTTGATTTCGTCAGCTAGCAAAATGTTGGCAAATATAGGCCCAGGTAGAAAGGTAAATTCGCCGCTTTTGGGGTTCCAAATGTTTGTACCAGTAATATCAGTAGGTAATAAATCGGGGGTACATTGTAGCCTTTGAAACTTACCGTCAAGCGATCGCGCTAATGATTTAGCTAGCAGGGTCTTACCAACACCAGGAACATCTTCTAATAAAGCATGACCACCGCCAAGGATGGCGACTAGTACCAAACGTATTGCTTCGGTTTTACCAACGATGGTACGAGACAGATTATGTGTTAAAGCCTCAAGTTTTTCTCTCATGCACCACGGGATTGGGGGTTGGGGATTGGGTACTGGGGATTGGGCAATTCAATTTTGGATTGAGTTTAAATCTAAAATCCAAAATCTAAAATCTAAAATTCCCAGTCCCTAGTATTCCCACCCAGCAATCACAATTCAACATTCCGAGAGCAAAACTTCTTTCGCCACATGACAATCGAGCTGAATTTGTGTTTTTAAGGCTTCGAGAGAGTCAAATTTTTGTTCTGGTCGTAAAAATTGTACTAGCTGTACAGCCAGCTTTTTGCCGTACAAATCTCCAGACCAATCAAATAAATGGACTTCCACAGATATATGAGTACCATCAACTGTGGGGCGATTACCTATATTCATTACGCCTAATATTGTTGGTGTTTGAGTATCTGCTGTCTCATCAAGCATCAACACGCGGACAGCATAAACACCTAGGCGAGGTAAAAACTTGTCTTTTGGTAATTGCAAGTTAGCAGTGGGAAAACCAATCGTTCTGCCCAGTTTTTGTCCTTGAATTACCACACCAAAAAGAGTGTATGGTCTTCCCAAAAGGAAATTCGCGCTTTTGACATCGCCATTTTCTAAGGCCTGGCGAATTAATGAAGTACTAATTGGTGGTGCTTGGGTAGGAGGATTACTAGGGCAATTACTTTCTGCTGTCAATTGATCGCTACCTACATAGGTTTCTAAAGTAACGATTGTGACAGGAATATTATATTTGGCGGCGAGTAGTTTTAAATCCTCAGCTGTGCCAGCGCGCTGTTTACCAAAACAAAAATCTTGTCCCACGCTAAGTTGCTGGCATCGCAGTTTTTGTACGAGAATTTTTTCTACAAACTCTTCTGGAGAGAGAGACGATAATTCTTTATCAAAGGGTAATAGTACCAGCTGTTCTATTCCCAGCGATCGCAATTGTTCCACTTTTTCATCAAGTGGTGTTAACAAAGCACGGGGTTGACCTGAGAAAAATTCCTGTGGATGGGGATGAAATGTCACAACAGTAGAGTATATATGCTCATTTGTTGTAGCTGTAGTGTTTCCTGGCTGGGATGCAGGATTTGTGAAATCATGAAGTGAGCGTTCTGGTAAATTGCCCTCATCTTGCACAAACTTTTGATCGCACGCAGTCCCTGTAACTGCTCTTTTTGCTTGCTGCAAAACTGGCTGGATGACTCTTTGATGACCAAGGTGCATACCATCAAATTTGCCAAGCGCAACAGCAGTTGGTGTTAGCAGTTCTTCACTCGAAGAACCAACCCACACGGAACACCCATTTTGAGACAAATTTAGCACGTGGATTCTGGGATTTTAGGTTTATTGAGCTATCAGCTACAAGTTCCCCTATAGGTAACTTAACTGACTGGGAGGGCACCCTTGACGCACATCCCGCGACTCCACAGAGTTTTCATCTGGAGCGTTTTCGCTCTGAATTTAACCGCTTGTGGGAGCAGCCACGGCGTTATTACCACCCTTTGGCTAATAGCCAAAGCATACCCTACAGGCAGCAACTAATTAGGGTGTTTTGTGCTGTTTCTCAGCTTGATTTATCTTTGCTGAGTCCAGAGAACCCTACACCACAGTTAAAGAGGCTTTAGCTAAACTTTTGGGTTTTAGCAAGTATTGTACCTGCTCGTCCCTTGAGGCAGCTAGTCTATGGGCATTTGTGCTTCCCTGGTTAGCTCGCAAAGCGTGTTCTCCAGTTTTTGCAGTTTACCGTAAGAGTCACCTCTCCTGCTGAGAGCTTCTCTTCACCAATCTAATACCATTTTGGATTTTAGATTTTAGATTTTAGATTTTAGATTTTAGATTGGGAATTTGTGTATCCATCTGTCGCCATGATTTGTCCAAGGGGGAAAAATCGCAGATTTTGCGATCGCTGCGACTACAAACTTTAGGCAGATAAGTTCCCGACAGGGCAAGATTCTGATATGGTCGCAGAAACAGGAACATGAAGTACCATGCCTTCCCGTGCCATCACTGCACCTGCAAATTCCTCACCCGCTTGATTTCCCACATTATCTAGAAATTCATCGTTATGCGCGGGGTCATGATGGAAAATTGCTAGGGTCTTGACATGAGCAGCTTTGGCTATTTTCACCGCTTCTTGCCAGGTGGAATGTCCCCAGCCAATTCTCGGCGATGTTGGTGAATGGTATTCTTCATTGGTATAGGTACAATCGTATATTAAGATATCAGCATTACGCGCTAGCCAGAGGACGTTTTCGTCCAGTCTGTCAGGAAAATGTTCAGTATCAGTAATATAAGCAGCAGCGCCATCACGCCAGTTAACTCGATATCCCACGGCTTCACCAGGGTGATTTAATGGTGCTGTTTCTACAGTAATGTCATTAATGTGTATTGGTTGCCCTGCAGTAATGTCACAAAAATTTAAATTTGCCTGCATAATTTGCAAAGGCACAGGAAAATTGGGATGGAGCATTTGGTCATTTAGGCGCTGTTCGATAGTGGAACCATCGGGAGCAATTGCGCCATAAATCTTAAAATGGTTTCCCTTGATAAAACCTGGTGCAAAGAACGGAAATCCTTGCATGTGATCCCAGTGGGAATGGGTAAAAAATAGATGACCTTCTAACGGCATTTGGCGCAACAAAGATTGCCCCAATACATGAAGTCCTGTTCCACCATCGAAAATTAAGCGTTTACCGCCCACTTGCATTTCAACGCAAGGGGTATTACCGCCATAACGCACTGTGTGTGGCCCGGGACTGGGGATGCTGCCGCGAACGCCCCAAAATTGCACGGTAAATTGGTTCTCTAACCTAGACATGGGTGTTGCTTTCTGGACTGAGCGTGCGATCAATAAAACAAATTGTTACTTATGTTTGTTAAGTTTATGCAGTCTTACCATTTTGGCAGAGGGGAATTTCTTGGTAAAACAGCATACCCTTTTTTCGGCAGGTTTTTTCAACCAGAGTGAGAGATAACAAAGCCAAAGCTTAAAGTACTTTGGGCTTACATGTAGCAGTGAGATCAACAGCGTTTCTACTTTATAGCTTAAATTTGTCGATCATGTTTTAACTCATTGCTGAAAGTTACAAATTTTTCCTCAAATACCAAAGTTTTTACGTAAATTTAAATTCCCATTCTGATAATTGCTGTAATCCTGTTGCGTAAGTAAGATTGTATTGTAATGGAGTAATGCTAATGTGGTTTTTACGGATAACATGTACATCTATAGGGATGTGTTGAGGCAAATTTAAGCCTTCTGGTGGTTCTACTTCTTCCAAAACCTCACCTGTTAACCAGTAATAGGTTTTACCACGCGGATCGACTCGCTTGTCAAATACATCCACGTAGCGCCGCACTCCCTGGCGCGTGATTGTGACTCCTGCAATTTCTTCCCATTTGACTGGAGGAACGTTAACATTGAGCAACATTAACTCTGGTAGGGGTTTGGCTGCTAGTTGTGCTACTAGCTGTTGGGCAAAGTGAGCCGCAGTTTGAAATTCTTTAGAAGTATGGCTAGCAAGGCTGAAAGCAATGCTAGGAATCCCTTCAATTATTCCTTCCATAGCCGCAGACACAGTCCCAGAATAGAGAATTTCTGTGCCCAAATTTGCCCCTTGATTAATGCCAGAAAGCACCAAATCTGGGGGTGTGTCTAACAAAGCCCAAAGCGCTAATTTGACGCAATCTGAAGGAGTGCCATCACAAGCCCAAGCTTTAACTGTGGGATGAAAAATTGACTCCACAATTTCCGCGCGAATTGGTTGGTGTAAAGTCAATCCATGCCCAGTTGCCGATCGCTCTCGGTCGGGGCATACTACAGTCACTTCATGACCTGCCTGTGCCAAGCAGTTGGCCAGGGTACGAATACCCAAGGCAGAAATTCCGTCATCATTGCTAATGAGTAATTTCATCGTTATTGGTCATTAGTCGTTGGTCATTAGTCATTAGTTATTTGTTATCTGACATTTGTCAATGTCGAGCGTCACAAATAGCAGGCAAAAAAACATCCTCACACACCAAATCCCTTTTAGGGACTTGCAACTAAAAAAATCAATCGCTTTAGGGAGCAGAGGCGGAAGAATACAATTATGGTCTTCGCGGTGAAAAATGAATAATTTAATTTCTGGAAGTCCCTTAAACTGGTAAACAGAGGTTTGGACTAAAGAAGTATGAAGTGTAAAGGATGAAGTAATGGCTGCTAGGCATCTGCCTTACCCACAAGTGCGGTGAAAGATCAAATTTTTGATATTCCTACCTCCTCTGGGAATGAGTAGGATAATTTCAGACTTTATACTTTAGCCTTCAACCTTCCTTTAACCCTTACCTTTGGCCTGTTAAGGTCATATTACTAAGCCGATTGGTGATTTGTACCAACTTCTGGAACTAATGACCAATGACAAATGACAAATGACTAACTAACTAATGACTAGCAATTTAGAGGCTCAACTTTTAGCACTACGGCAGGAAGGAGAAAAAGCGATCGCAGCCGCTGATACCTTAGAACGCCTAGAAGAACTCAGAGTAGGTTATCTGGGTAAGAAGGGGCAACTTGGGGCACTGTTGCGAAGTATGGGGCAGATGAGTGCAGAGGAACGTCCTAAAATTGGGGCGATCGCTAATACAGTGAAAGAATCCCTGCAAAATAGTTTAGACAAGCAGCGCACTGCCCTAGAAGCTGCTCAAATTCAAGCCCAGTTAGAGGCTGAAACTCTGGATGTCACAATGCCGGGAATTTACAGTCCCCAAGGTCGCATTCATCCTCTAAATGGTATCATCGACCGCGCCCTGGATATCTTTGTCGGCATGGGTTACACGGTGGCTCAAGGGCCAGAGATGGAAACAGATTATTACAATTTTGAGGCGCTGAATACTCCCCCTGACCATCCCGCCCGTGATATGCAGGATACCTTCTACCTGCCAGATGGCAATCTTCTGCGTACTCATACCTCTTCAGTGCAAATTCGTTATATGGAATCTGAAGAACCACCCATTCGGGTTGTGGCCCCTGGGCGAGTTTATCGCCGCGATAACGTAGATGCTACTCACTCAGCAGTTTTCCATCAAATCGAGTTGCTAGCCATTGATGAGGGACTGACATTTACAGACCTCAAGGGTGTAATTAAGGTATTTTTACAAGCAATGTTTGGCGATTTGCCAATTCGCTTCCGCGCTAGCTATTTCCCCTTTACAGAACCCTCCGCCGAAGTGGATTTGCAATGGAATGGTCGTTGGCTGGAAGTTATGGGTTGCGGTATGGTCGATCCAAATGTGATGAAATCTGTAGGTTATGACCCAGAAATTTATACTGGGTTTGCGGCTGGTTTCGGTGTCGAACGGTTTGCGATGGTTCTGCACCAAATCGATGATATTCGGCGCTTATATGCCAGCGATTTGCGCTTTTTAAGACAATTTTAAATGATGTAATTAGACCGCTTGTACAGGTGAAAATACTTCCCATACAAGCGTTTTATTTAATACTGAGCCACATAAAGGAGACCAACAAAGGTAATACTAATGACTCAAGTATCGAGATTTGATGACATTCTTGAAAGCATCGAAGAATTGTCAGCAGATGAACAAGCAACACTCATTGATCTGATCCGCCATCGGCTGGCAGAAAAACGACGTTCTGAAATTGCGGTTAATATCGCTCAAGCTCAGGTAGAATACGAAACTGGTAAGGTTTTTCGTGGCAACCTGACTCAAATTATGGATGAGTTAAGCAAATGAAAACTCTGGTTTTGACATCATCGTTTAAACGAGCATTTAAGCGATTGGTGCGACGACAACCAGAATTACAAGAGCGAATTCAAGAACGGTTGGCACTTTTAACAATTGATCCATTTGATCCACTATTGCAGACCCATAAGCTCAAAGGCAAGTTGTCTGGAGCTTGGGCTTGTTCAGTGGAGTATGATTGTCGCATTGTTTTTAACTTTGTGGAAAATCCAGAGTCTGGTGAAGAGGAAATATTGCTAATTGATATAGGCACTCATGATGAAGTCTATTGAGTTGGAATAATGACGAATTAGAATTATGGGGAACAGCGATCGCAATGTCCACAACGCCAGTTAGCGGCTTCTTTCGCAAAACCAAAGGCGGTTAATAAAAACTGCCAGCGACACTGTTTAGTATGCAAATACTGATTCATTTCCTTGGCGGCTTGCAATTGAGTTGCTGCTTGCTTATTCACCCCTGGCTTGATGACGTAATGGAAAGGGTCAAGCCAGTTTAACTGTCCACTGCTGTGGAGTAAAGACAAAGCCATTGCACCATCAGGGAATTGTCGCGCTACTGTATTCACATCCCCTTGTTTCGGCAGTTTTTTCGCAAGTTGCTGTGCTGTTTGTTGTTGCGATCGCATTTGTTGTTCAAAAAACTGCTGTCTTTGTTTATCTTCTGAATCTAACCAGCCTGTAGGTTCACTTACTAATGTCAGCGCTTCTGCTGGTTTTCCATCTCTCCCTGCGCGGCCAATTTCTTGCACATATTCGGAAAGTAGTAGCGGCGCGTGAAAGTGAATTACCCAGCGCACATCAGGCTTGTTAATCCCCATGCCAAATGCACAGGTACAAACCACAAATGGGATTTTACCGCCTAACCAGCTAGTTTCTACAGCACGGCGTTCTGTGGCGCTCAGTCCAGCGTGATAACTAGCTGTGGCATAACCCATCTCTGCTAACCAAGCTGCTAAGTTCTCGCTATCTCTGCGCGTGCGGACATAAACTAATCCGGCTTGTTGGGGTCTATTTTGAATAAATTTGACTAATTTTTGCTTTCTACCTCTGGGAGTCCATGCGATGCAGATGTTGAGATGCAGATTTGGACGGTAGGGATTCAGGCGGTAAATATCTGGTTGTTGTAATTGTAAAACTGAGGCAATCATTTTTTGTGCTAAAGGGTCAGCCGTCGCCGTAAAAGCTGCCACACTAATTTTGCTTCCAGGTGGTTTTGATTTCAGTAATGCCGATCGCACTGCCCCTAATCTGCGATAAGCTGGTCGAAAGGTTTCACCCCACTGCACTAAACAATGGGCTTCATCCAAAATTAAGCCGTTAATCTGCAATTGTGGTTGACATAATTTTTCCCAAACAGGCGCACTGAGTAAAGTTTCTGGTGATAAATACAATAATCTGAGTTTGTTTTGTGCCAATGCTTGCAGAGTCAAGCGCCGTTGGGATGAAGGTAGTTCGCTATGTAGCAGTGCTGCACTCAGGTTTAGCTGGCGCAGTTCTTGTACTTGGTTTTCCATCAGCGCTACTAAAGGCGAAACTACCAAAGTCAATCCTGTTTGCAGCAGTGCAGGAAGTTGAAAACAAATCGATTTACCACCGCCTGTAGGCATGATAATTAATGCATCTTTTCCTGCCAATAAACTACTGACTATTTCACCCTGTGGGGGACGAAAATTGTCATAGCCCCAAATTTTTTTAAAAGTATTAAGGACTGCGTTCCAAGATGTGGTTCTTATTTGATTCATAATGAATAATAGATATATCCCTGTTTTATCAATGCAATCAGCAGATTTTTTGAATATAGCTGCTGCCATTTAGCATCAGGTTCAGTAATTTCATCAATACGAGGAATTTGGATAAAAAATGAACGAAGATTTAAAACATCGATTCTATATCAGCACAGATAAATCTAAGCTAGATATCACAATGATTCACGATTTTCTGCGAAATTCTGATTGGGCAGAAAATATTCCTTTAGGAATTTTAGAAAAATCAATTGCCAATTCTTTATGCTTTGGACTTTACGAAGAGCAGCGACAAGTCGGTTTTGCTAGGGTAATTACTGATTACGCTACTTCTGCATTTTTAAAGGATGTGTTTATTTTAGAGCCTTATCGTGGTCAAGGTTTAGGCACTTGGTTTGTGCAGTTTATTTTGAATTTTCCTGAACTCCAAGACGTGCAAAAGTGGTTGTTAGGTACAAAAGATGCTCATGGACTTTATCGGCGTTACGGCTTTAAAAAATCCACAACACCAGAGAAATTAATGATGCGTTCTAATCCTAATGCCTATCAGCATCAAAATTAAGTCAGTGATGAAGATCACAGTTGCCAATAGAAGTTATTTGTTATTCCCACTTGTTAAAGGGGAACTATAAACTTTGGGAATAATTAAAGTTTTAATATCATTAAATATAGTTTTCAAGAGGCATGTAAACTTGTCTATAAAACTAGTATTTGTTTACGAATAATTTTGATTAAACCTCATAATTTCCTTATTTTTGATTACTAAATAGGGAAACAAACGTTATTTCTATTTTTTATTGCTGAGAATAAGAAATCAACTTTATGAATACACCGATCGCTGGTACTTATGACATTCGTTTATTAGTTTTTTCCGTGGCGATCGCAATGCTAGCAGCTTACACTGCTTTGGATCTAACTGGACAAATCCGCACCGCTTCTGGATATGCGCGCATTGGCTGGTTGTTTGGTGGTGCGATCGCAATGGGAACAGGGATTTGGTCGATGCATTTTGTGGGAATGCTGGCTTTTTGTCTGCCGATTCCGGTAAAGTACGATTTAATCAGGGTTTTATTATCAATACTGGCAGCCATCTTAGCTTCAGGATGTGCCTTATTTTTCGTCAGCCAATAAGTGATGGGTATCTTTAACTTGCTGGGTGGTAGTCTGTTGATGGGACTGGGGATTATCAACATGCATTACACTGGCATGGCTGCAATGCGAATGTCAGCTAATATCCACTACAACTATATGTTAGTTGGAGTTTCAATTGCGATCGCCTTTATCGTTTCTTTAGTAGCTTTGTGGTTAGCATTTCATTTACCAGATCGCAGTACTAGCACTAATCGTCAACAGAAAATTGCCAGTGCGATCGTTATGGGTGCAGCCATCCCCATTGTACATTATACGGGTATGGCAGCTACTGGTTTTTATGCCATAAAAATGCTAGAAATGCCATCAGTAATAAATCTTGACTCTTCTGTACTATCCACAACGATTGGTATTGTGACGTTTGCAATTTTAGGATTAGCATTGCTCATTTCCTTAGAAACAACCGCCATCGAAAGAACAGTAGCCTTAGCCAATCTTGAACGTGAAATTGCAGAACGTCAGCAGATAGAACAGCGTTTACAACGCGAACAAGCACAGAAACTAGAACAGGCTTTACAAGAATTACAACATACTCAAGCTAAATTATTTCATACTGAAAAAATTTCTTCTTTAGGACAGCTAGTAGCTGGGATTGCCCATGAAGTTAACAATCCAGTCAACTTTATTTCTGGTAATTTATCTCATGCTCACCAGTATGTTCAAGACTTAATTCACTTATTAAACCTTTACAATCAAAAATTTCCTCAACCAGGAGATGACATCGCCAATAAAATTGCCGCTATAGACTTAGAATACTTGCTTGCAGATTTGCCAAAAATGATTTCTTCTATGAAACTTGGTACCGAACGCATTCAAGAAATCATGCAATCTTTGCGAAATTTCTCACGGGTGAATGGAAATGCGAAAAAGATAGTTGATATTCATGAGGGAATTGAGGCTACCCTGATGATTTTGCAGCATCGTCTGCACGCTAACCTCAACCGTCCAGAAATTCAAGTTGTGAAGCAGTATGGAAACCTACCGCAGATTGAGTGCTATGTAGGACAATTAAATCAAGTGTTTATGAATGTGCTAGCAAATGCAATTGATGCTTTAGAAGAGTCTAATCATGGTCAGACCTTTGCAGAAATTCTCCAGCATCCCAATATGATTACAATTACTACTATTGCTGAAGATGGTTATGGGATGATCAAAATTGCCGATAATGGATCTGGGATGCCAGAAGCTGTGCGACTACAATTATTTGATGCCTTCTTCACCACTAAGCCAGAGGGAAAAGGTACAGGATTAGGACTAGCTATCAGTCATCAAATTATTACCGACACCCACAACGGTAGTTTGCAATGTTTTTCGACTCTGGGTAAAGGTACAGAATTTATCATTCAAATTCCTCTAGTAACCCCAGTTGCTAATGATTCAATCGTCGCCATCGCAGCAACTTGTTGATCGGGGAAGCAGAGGGGGATGAGGGGACAAGGGGGGACAAGGAGAATTAGTATTTCCAATGCCCCATGCCCCATGCCCAATCAACTACTGTGTCGGATTCAGTTCTTTCTCCTTGGATTGCAACGATGCATACAGCCTATTCAGTGCATTAACGTAGGCTTGAGCTGATGCAACGATGATATCTGTATTCGCTGCATGTCCAGAAAATACACGGGATTCGTGGCGTAAGCGAATAGTTACTTCCCCAATTGCATCGATTCCGGCTGTGACTGACTGTACAGAGAACTCAATTAATTGGTTGGGTACGTTAACTACACGGTTAATTGCCTTATAAACAGCATCTACTGGCCCTGTACCAATTGCCGCATCAGTTAATTCTTGACCTTCAGGGGTTCTGAGAGTTACTGTGGCTGTGGGTTGGGCATTGCTACCGCAGGAAACTTGCACCAACTCGACGCGGAACAAATCAGGTGCTTGTTGAATTTCATCATTAACAATCGCTTCCAAATCCCAATCAGAAATTTCTTTCTTTTTGTCAGCGACTTCTTTAAATTTGACGAAGGCTTTATTTAATTCGGTTTCTGACAGTTCAAAACCTAATTCTTTGAGGCGAGTCCGAAAAGCATTTCTGCCAGAATGTTTGCCCAAAACTATTTGATTGTCTGTTAAGCCAATCAATTGGGCATCCATAATTTCATAGGTGAGCTTGTTTTTTAATACACCATCTTGGTGGATTCCAGATTCGTGGGCAAAGGCATTTGCCCCGACTATGGCTTTATTTGGTTGTACTAACATCCCCGTCAAATTTGACACTAACCGCGAGGATTTATAAATTTGACGAGTGTCGATATTAGTTAATGATTCTTCTGAGTTGACTGGTCTACCTAAGAAGGGATTAAAATATTGCCGACGCACGTGCAATGCCATTACCAATTCTTCTAAAGCTGCATTACCTGCGCGTTCACCAATACCATTGATGGTACATTCTAATTGTCTCGCACCATTTTTCACAGCTTCTAAAAAGTTTGCTACTGCCAAGCCTAAAT
Organism: Tolypothrix sp. PCC 7601; assembly: GCF_025677855.1. Taxonomy (NCBI): domain Bacteria; kingdom Bacillati; phylum Cyanobacteriota; class Cyanophyceae; order Nostocales; family Tolypothrichaceae; genus Tolypothrix; species Tolypothrix sp. PCC 7601. The sequence continues at coordinate 7,349,997 of NZ_CP064879.1, read as the reverse complement.
CATTATGTCCGTGAACGGAAATAATTGCTTTGTCGATATTGGGGACATGATCTTTAATCCCCTTAATAATTGCCCCAAATTCGCTAGGGGTTGTATATCCTACGGTGTCAGGAATATTAACTGTTGTGGCTCCAGCTCTAATCGCTCTCTCTAATACTTGGTAGAGAAACTCTGGATCGGAGCGTCCTGCATCTTCTGGGGAAAATTCTACATCATCAGTGAAAGTTTTGGCGTAGGCCACCATTTCCTCGGCGATCGCCAAAACTTCTGATTTGGTTTTTTTCAGTTTATATTGCAGATGAATATCAGATGTAGCAATAAATGTGTGAATTCTGCCTTTTGCTGCTGGTTTAATCGCGTGGGCTGCTGCTTTAATATCATCATGTTTAGCTCTCGCCAAACTACAAATCACAGGGCCATTTTCTGTACCGACAACCTGGGCAATTTTGTTAACTGCTTCAAAATCTCCAGGACTGGCAAAGGCAAATCCTGCCTCAATTACATCCACACCCAGACGCGCCAGTTGCTTGGCTATCACTAGCTTTTCGTCTATATTCAGGGTTGCTCCTGGACATTGTTCGCCATCTCGCAATGTGGTATCAAAAATAATGATTCGCTCTGGTTGGGTTGTCATTTTTCTGTGTTTTGTGTTTAGTGTGGACTTTTTGCTATAACTACCTTGTATCTTAAGTTTTTTACTGTTTAGATTTGTAAATAATTATTAACATATTAAGCTTCTGTCTTTTCTATTCTGTCTCTAATATCATTCAAATCTATATATCTATCAGTAGCATTACGTAATTCTCTGGCGATCATTCCTTCTGTAGATACGACTGTAATATGTGTATTTTTTGAACGTAATAATTCAATTGCTCTCTCAAAATCCCCATCACCACTAAATAATACTACTCGGTCATACTGGTCTACTGTATTAAACATATCTACAACAATTTCAATATCTAAATTAGCTTTTTGTGAATAGCGACCAGATGAGTCATCGTAATATTCTTTGAGAATTTTAGTTCTTACTGTATATCCTAAACTAATGAGAGCATCTCGAAAACCTCTTTGATCTTGCGGGTCTTTTAAGCCAGTGTACCAAAATGCATTGATTAATGTTGTTTCTGATTGCTCGTGTTTAAAATATTCTAAAACTCTGCGTGGGTCAAAAAACCAGCCATTTTTTTGTTGAGCATAGAACATATTGTTTCCGTCTACAAAAATAGACAGACGATTCATTGGAGAACCCATAGAAAAATACACCTAATAATAGAAAAGAATTTTAGATTGAACAATAGATTATAGCAATTATCAAATGATCTATTTGCTAATATCTATAAAGTATATCTTCATGTATATCTTTTATCCTAACCCCTTTTAAATCATAAAAATCGGCAAAACAATAGAGCAGATGCAGGATGCTGAACCTTTTCATCCCAGACAGTGTAAGAGTTAGCCTGCGATCAAAATCTACCAATAAAATAGACTGTGTAACAGCATTCCTAACTGTATAACAGTCAAGTTTACTCCTAAAGAGGTATGGTATTGGTTCTCAGGTAGAATATAGGCTAATGCCCATCTCTTGATTTTGCCATCAACAACAGGACACAATTTTTGTACAATATCAGCGTTGCAGCATTAACAGAAGTTGCCCAAAGCAAAATTCTGGTAAACCTTCTACCGACGGCATACTTGTTGGGTTTGGTAGATCGTAAACGAAACCAAATCCACAAAGGGAGTGTCTTTAGCTTATTTCTGTGACAAAATCGCAGATTGCTCTGCTATTAGAGAATAATTTGGGCAGTGTTTTAATCGCCAGACCCTGTAAAGACACACCAATAAAAATTCGCTGAAGTAGAAAGGATAGTTTACAAATGTATAAGTTTTTCATTTAACTCTTAATTTAATGTAGTTCGCTCAAATAGGGTCTAAATAAATATAAGTGTTGTACCTTAATCAATCAATAACACGATATGGCAGAAGAACCTACGTCTACCGTAACTAAAAAATATGTCTCTGCTGCCAATAGCCAGTTAGGGAAACCAACTAAAGCAACTTCGACGGCATTAACCTACCATACCCAACTAATGTCTTGGTTTGGTCATCTGCTAACTGGTGTTTCAGCAATAGGAGCAGCACTGCTGAGTAGCTCTGGTTTGGGCATTGTGCAGTTGATGGAAAGTCAGGCACTTTCTACGTTTTTTCAACTGCGCGGGCCGATCGCACCTCCAGAAAACATCGTGATTTTGGCCATAGACAATCAGTCTATATCAGTCCCTGAACAGTACTATAAAACAGATCCACAACAGTATGCTTACCTGGAACCACTGAAATCTTTTCCATTTAAACGTGCTGCTTATGCTGATGTCATCAGAAAATTGATGCAAGCAGGTGCGAAATCTGTCGCAGTAGATGTAATTTTTGATACGGAAAGCGCTTATGGTGCTGCAGACGATCGCCAACTGCAAGCAGTCTTGCAAAAATATGGCAGTAAGGTGACCTTAGCCTCGGTATATGAAACTTCTGAGTCACATCAAGGTACGTTTAATAAGCTCACACTCCCACAACCGATGTTCCGCATTGGCGCTGTATCTACAGGCACTGTCAATTTTCCCCTAGAAGTAGATGGCAAAATTCATCGTTTAGCCAGCGAGTTTAACAAATCATTAGCACAAGATAACTTAATAGATAAAGTGCCTTCCTTTGACGAAGCAGCACTAAGGGCAGCCAGAATTAAATATTCGCGACCAAAAGGCGATCGCATTCATTTTTGGGGGCCAGAGGGTACATTTGAAGCCATCCCCTTTTGGTATGTACTAGATCCCCAAAACTGGAAAAACTATTTGCAACAAGGCAAGGTTTTCAAGAATAAAATTGTAGTGATTGGAGCCACCGCACAGTTAGGTAACGATTATCATCCAGTAGTGGCGGGTAAGAACTGGCTGTATCCCGAACGTATGTCAGGGGTAGAAATTCATGCCAACGCGATCGCCACCTTAATAGAAAATAAAGCGATCGCCCAAGGAATTAGCAGCCCACCCCTGCAAGGTGTATTTGTACTGGGTTTAGTTGGTGGTGTCGGCATCATCTGTGCCAGACGCAAGCGTGGGATCAGCAGATTAATTGTCAGCATTGGCTTTGCCACTCTTTGGGGAGGCATCAGCTACGTATTATTTGTACATTACCAATTAATTTATCCCACCACTGTGCCAATGGTAGCGATCGCCTGGATCGGCTTATCCTATCTGGGAACCGAAATCGCCAGGGAAAGCATTAAAAAGCGGCAATTAGTAGATATCTTTCAAAAATATAAAACTTCCCCTGTTGTGCAAGAAATCATCAGTCAACAACAAGACTTGCAAGATTTACTGCAACAACGAGATTTAGCGGTAGCAGGCAAAATCCTCGGTGGACGCTACAGAATTGTCAAAGTTCTCGGTTCTGGGGGATTTAGCGAAACCTACATTGCCGAAGATTTACAACGTCCAGGTCACCCGCAATGTGTAGTTAAACAGCTCAAACCAGCTAACAGCAAAGCTACAGGATTGCAACTTGCCAGACGTTTATTTAATTCTGAGGCGCAAACCTTAGAGAAATTGGGAAAACATCACCAAATTCCTCAGCTATTAGCTTATTTTGAACAACAAGAAGAATTTTATTTAGTACAAGAATTTATCATTGGTCACCCCTTAAGTAAAGAATTACCAGCAGGTCAATCGCTGTTAGAAACCACAGTTATCGAACTTTTACGCGATTTATTGCAAACATTGGCATTTGTGCATCAAAACGGTGTCATTCACCGTGATATTAAACCCAGTAACATTATCCGCCGACATTCAGATTGGAAATTGGTACTGATTGACTTTGGTGCAGTCAAAGAAGTCTCTACAATCCAAACAGAAAATCATGAACAAACTCCATTTACCATTGGGATTGGGACTAAGGGTTATGCACCCAACGAGCAATGCTTTGGCCGTCCCCAATACAGTAGCGACATCTATGCAGTTGGGATGATTGGCATTAGGGCTTTGACTGGTATCGCCCCCCACGAACTAGCAAGAGATGCTGACGGAGAGTTGCAATGGCGCGAACATACTGTTGCCAACCCAGCTTTAGCGGAGATTCTCAGTAAAATGGTGCTGGAAGATTACAAGCAGCGTTATCAATCTGCATCAGCAGCCCTAAAAGCTGTAGAACAGTTGATAGGGGTTTCCAATCGAAATTTTATTCCCCAACACAACCCAATTGAAGATATTACAGCTGCAATTGACGATCCAGATGCGCCTACCACACCTTGGGAGGTATAAGGTAATACGGTTCAGTTAAAAAGATATTCTGTTGAGGCAGGCAGAGGAAGCAGGGGCGCAGAGGGAGAGAAAGAATTTGCTCAGTATCTTCGCCCTTGCTGATTGAATAATTTAATTTCTGGAAGTCTCTTTTATTTAAAGTTTCTCAATATGAAAGCCTGCCGCAGCAGGCCCTCAATTCTTGGATAGGATAGATTACATTTCCTCTAATTCTTTGCCCTTGGTTTCTCTGATGAAAAAGGCAACGAAAAATATCGAAATTGCCGATGCAATTGTATACAATCCATAGGCAGAACCTAAACCAAAGTATTTCAGTAAAGGTGGAAATGTCGTAGAAACTAGAAAGTTCGCAATCCACTGCACCGCAGCAGCTACAGATAGGGCAGCAGCACGAATTTTATTATTAAATATTTCGCCTAACAGTACCCAAACAATTGGCCCCCAAGAAAAGCCAAAGAAGACCACATATAGATTAGCTGCTAACAGGGCAAAGATTCCTGCTGTCCCCGGAAGTGTAGGGTTACCTGTGGTGGGATCAATCGCTGCATTAGCAAACACCACAGCCAAAGTACCCAATGTCACAGTCATGCCAATTGAACCTAGCATGAGTAACGGTTTGCGACCAAATTTGTCAACATAGGCGATCGCAATTAGAGTTGTGACAATATTGACGATTCCCGTAATTACTGTAATTAGTAGGGAATCTCTTTCAGAAAATCCCACTGCCTGCCACAAAACACTGCTGTAGTAAAAAATAACATTGATACCCACAAACTGTTGCAGGATAGACAACCCCATCCCAATCCACACAATAGGCAGTAATCCACCCCTACGACTTAGCAAGTCAGAAAATTTGGGGCGGCGTTCTTGTAAAACTGTTTGGCGAATCTCTTCAATTTTTGCTTCGACATTACCGCCAATAACTTTTCTTAATACATTGGTCGCTTCACTATATCGTCCCTGTGCTGCCAAGTATCGTGGTGACTCTGGAATCACGAGGGCAGCGAATCCATAAATAATTGCTGGTGGGGCTTCTGTCCAAAACATCCAACGCCAAGCGGGAACGCCAAACCAAAATATTCCTTCTGCCGATCCACCTGCACCTAAAGCTATAAAGTAGTCACAAACTAAGGCTGCGAAAATTCCGACTACAATTGCTAGCTGTTGCAGTGAACCCAGTCTGCCACGCAAATGGGCTGGTGCAACTTCCGCAATGTAAGCGGGTGCAATTACACTCGCCATTCCGACTGCAATGCCACCCAAAGCGCGCCAGAAAATAAAGTCCCCAATTCCAAATGCAATCCCCGAACCGATCGCACTTAAGGTAAAGAAAACTGCTGCCACCAGCATCGTTTTTAAGCGACCATAGCGGTCTGCGATCGGCCCTGCGACAAAAGCCCCTAAAGCAGATCCTAGCAATGCACAAGATACTGCAAAGCCTGTCATCACGCTGTTAGCATTATAGGCCTTTGACAAAGCTGAAACAGCACCGTTAATGACAGCAGTATCATAACCAAACAAAAAACCACCCAGCGCTGCGGCACTGGCAATCAAAATTACATAGGAAACTGTTTTCCCCTGATTAATAGTAGAGCCTTGTAAAGCCATTTCTTTGAAAACTTTTCAGGTTGTTAATTGTTTCGATACCCACGCAGTAATACTCTACGTTCACTCACAATCTCATAAGTTTGGTGGACGCATTTAAATAGAGATATTTACTAATAGGTAGATTACTGAAAAATTCTTTTTCTTCACATCTTCCCGCAGTTATGTTTCTTTCTAGTAAGAAGACTCAATTCAGCAGATGATTGACTTTGCGATTAAGAAAAATTTTGATATCGTACAATAATTCTTGGCTGTTTAATAACGATCCCTATATCATGTATGATGATTGTAAATAATCTAACTAATGTTAATTTATGTAAAGGATTTTTTGGCTAGCGATCGCAGCCACAAATTGTAGTTTGTCATTAAGACTTTAAACTTTATATTTTGTAGTAAAATTGTAAATATTCTTGTCATAAGTCAGATGCATTTACCTACAGGTTTAGGCAAAAAACATCAAAACCCTAATTTTATTAGTAACTTCAGATATAATCTTGATAAGAAATATTGCGCCTGGGATATATATAAAAATTTACAAATCTTAAATTTTTTTGATTGAATCGCCCTACCATCTTTTTATCTGGTGGGGTTTCTTTTTCTGATACTTTCAGAATCAACAGCTATGATGAGCTGCTTAGACAAATAAACTATGAAAAACTCCACCCACAAGGGGATGGAGTTTTTGGGCATGGGGAATCGGGCATGGGGCATGGCGAAGAAATTACCAATGCCCAATGCCCAATGCCCCAAGCGGCGGGGCGGCTGTCCCTCTCCACCCACAAGGGGATGGAGTTTCCCGCCGCTTTCAATAAAACTCTTATTTGATGCTTGTGCAGCTATAGCAATCCGTGCAGGAGTTGGGAAATTACTCGTCACATAAAAAACAAGGAATAAGAATGTACAAATAAAATATTAAGTAGAGCGGTGCAATTAAAGATAACTGGTAAGGGATGTTATTCTTACAAAGTTCTGAGCGGAGGAAACCTCCGTTCAACGCCACTTGCTTTCCGACGCGAGGCGACAGGAACGCAGTGGCTCGACTTTGCGCTTTGTCATTGGTTACTCATCAGAGTTTCAAGCCTATTTACGTTTCTGTAACATAGTTTGGTTGATTGCCACTAATTTACTTAATGCTATAGGTAAACATTTATTCCTTTTTCCCCCTTACCTATATCTACCCACTTAAATAAGTTTAAGAATTAAATCATATTCCTTAATAAAATACCTTAATAAATTTTTACTGCTTATGATTTTTTACGCTCAATTTGCTAAAAATAATAAAATCACTAAATAATCCAATGCTACAAGTATTTATCAAGGATACAAAATCGATAGCAATAAAATTGTTAATTGAAGATAGTAAGAGAAATCAACATAAACAGCAGGTAATTATAGTTTTACGTATTTTTTATCCTATAATTTAGGATTTTCAGTTTTAATTCATATTTCATTATCCGAGGTGTATGTCAGAATATTGGAACATGTTTTTTAGTTCAGGCCCATTTATCCCACATGGGCATTGCTATCTCTGGCAAACTGATTTAGTTTTGCTACATATAATTTCTGACGCACTCATAGCTCTAGCTTATTACTCTATTCCTGCGACACTCTTCTACTTCGTCCGCAAACGAGAAGACTTGCCTTTTCATTGGATTTTTCTATTATTTAGTGGATTTATCGTAGCTTGTGGCACTACTCACTTGATGGAAATTTGGACGCTTTGGCATCCAACTTATTGGCTATCAGGATTGATTAAAGCCTTAACTGCCACAATATCTTTATTTACAGCCTTACAACTTGTACCTTTAGTTCCCCAAGCATTAGCGCTTCCTAGCCCAGCTCAATTAGAACAAGCTAATCAAAAATTACAAATACAAATAACAGAGCGTTTAAGCATCGAAGCTCAATTAAGAACATATCAGAATGATTTAGAGCAATTAGTTGCTGCTCGCACTAATGAAATTACCAAAACCAACGAGCAATTACAGCTAGAAATTGCTGAACGCCAGCGTATTTTAGAAATTTTACGGCAAAGTGAAGAGCGTTACCGTTACTTAGCTGAAGCCATTCCTCAACTCGTTTGGACAACTAATTCTCAAGGTGAATGCGATTATTTTAATCAAAAATGGTATGAATATACGGGGCTAACTTTTGAAGAGTCTTTAGGTTCGGGTTGGGTAACAGCATTACATCCAGATGACGTACAAAATGCTTACGAAGTGTGGATAAATGCTGTCAACAGTGGCACCTTATATGAAAATGAATACCGCTTTAAACGAGCATCTGATGATACTTATCGCTGGCAACTAGCTAGAGGTTTACCCCTGAAAGATGAACAAGGTGTTGTCGTAAAATGGTTTGGTACTTGTACAGACATTCAAGAACAAAAACAAATACAACAAGAACGTGCCCAGTTGCTGGAATTGGAACAAGCAGCAAGAACAAAAGCTGAAACAGCTAATCGAATTAAAGATGAATTTCTAGCTATACTTTCTCATGAATTACGAACTCCTATAAATACCATTCTTGGTTGGTCTAGGTTATTACAAAGTGGCAGATTAGCACCAGAAAAAATATCTCCAGCCTTGGAAACAATCGAACGTAATGCCAAGTTACAGACGCAATTAATTGAAGACTTACTGGATGTTTCGAGCATTTTGCAAGGTAAACTCACATTGCAAACTCAGAGCCTTCATTTAGAATCTATTGTCTTATCTGCAATAGATACTATAACTTTAGCTGCACAAACTAAATCGATTCAGGTAAATACCATTTTTGTACCAAATGTAGGGCCTGTTTTGGGTGATTCTACCCGCTTGCAACAAGTTGTTTGGAATCTGCTTTCCAACGCTGTCAAATTTACTCCCCCAGGGGGAAAGGTAGAAGTGCAATTAAACCAAGTAGATGGCTATGCTCAAATCATAGTTAGCGATACAGGTAAAGGAATTAATGCAGAGTTTTTACCTTATGCTTTTGATTACTTCCGCCAAGCCGATAGCAGTTCTACCAGAAAATTTGGTGGATTAGGTTTAGGACTAGCTATTGTCCGTAATATAGTCGAGATACATGGTGGTACAGTCACAGCAGCCAGTCCTGGTAACGATTTAGGGGCGACATTCACTGTTTGCTTACCGCTAATCCAAGACAGAAATCTAGCTTTATTTAATGAACAAAATAACTCTTTGTCATTAATTAGTAACTCTTTGTCTCTATCTGGGGTACAAATTCTGCTTGTAGAAGATGATGCAGATTCACGAGATTTTTTAGCTTTTGTATTACAACAAGATGGGGCTGAAGTAATTTCAGTATCTTCCGCATTAGCTGCTTTGCAAGTTCTCGAACAGACAAAGCCAGATGTGTTAATTAGCGATATTGGAATGCCTGAAATGGATGGTTATACTCTATTACGTCAGATCAGGGCTAGGACAGCAGAAGCAGGAGGACAAATTGCTGCGGTAAGCAAAGCCATACCAAAGGCGATCGCACTCACAGCTTTCGCTAGTAGTCAAGATAAACAGCAAGCACTGCAAGCAGGATTTCAGATGCATTTATCTAAACCCATTAACCCAGAAGAATTAGTTGCAGGGATTATTAAACTTATGGAAAATCGGGACTAGTATCGCCGTGGAGTCAAAAGTTGCAACAGACGCGATTAATAGCGTCTCTACTCAAAAGTAAGCTGTAACACATCAGCAATTCTGGGAAAGCTTTCGTCATCTCAGCATTAATACAGCGTATTGTATGTAAATTAAATTTATGTAGTAGTTTGATTGTCGTTAATTAAACGGGTTATTTCTGATATTAATATAGTAGGTTCTACAGGTTTATTAACATAGCTTTGAAACCCCGATGCCAGAGCAAGACTGCGGCTTTCGTCGGAACTAAGGGCAGTTAGCGCTATAGCTGGTATTTCTCTTTGTTCGGGAAGCGTGCTCTTTCTAATTTTACGAATTAACGAATAACCATCAAATTCCGGCATAGCAATGTCAGAAATTAAGATGTCAAATTTAGATTCTGCAATTGTCTCTAGAGCTTGTGTAACTGATGTTGCTGTTGTGACTTGAAATCCTTGATTTTCTAAAATAAATGTAGTGAGAAAAAGGCTATCTTCATTATCATCTACTAATAAAACTCGCAAGTTATCTAAAGATGGAAAGTTTTTTGTGTCTTTTTGAGGATGCGATTCCTCTGTATTTTTTGTCATGATCACATGTGCCTCCCTAGTTGCCCTAATCAATTACGGAGGAACTCTCCCGATATAGTTAAGACATAACTGTATCGGGAGAATCTATCAACAAGCTACCACAACATTACGCTTCTTTAACTTGCGAAAATATTTATGTGTTAGCCATCATAGGTAAGACAATAGGGTTATTTATGCGAGGATGCATAAAAAAAGAGCGCTGCCTACGGTAGTAAACTACGCTCTTTTATACCACTGCATTTAAGGTAATCAATCAAAAATCAAAAAGGCGGGTGCGGGAATTGAACCCGCTATCCCCAGAATGGTGGAGATACAACCGATAACCCTAAGTTCTTCGGCCTCAAAAGGCAAGTTGCGAACCAGGATAACCCGCCATGAAGTATGAGGGTTGAAGAATAAAGGATGAAAATTTTTGGATTTTACCCTTTATTCTTTATGCTTGACCCTTTTTACAGTTCGCCTGTAGCTAGCATCTGGATGATGCGAGGTGTTCCAGGGTCGAACCCTGCTAAATCCCAAGAAAGAGGATCTTGAGGATCTACTAAGGTAATGTTGTAAGGTGCAAGGGTGACATACACTGCCTTAGCATTAGGGTTCACCTTCTGGCGATACTGCGCCAAGGCTTGACTGGGATGTTTATGACCAGCCCATGATTCATTGTCAGTCCAAAAGCAAACTACATCTGCTTTGAACTTGTTCTGAATCATCCAGTCGTAAGCCACAGAAGCATCTGTACCACCAAAGTTTTGATTGCTCGCTTTGCGAATTGCAGAACTAAAAGTATCTTTGGCTGTGATACCTAGTTCTCTAAATTCGGTTGCAAAGCCGCGAATCATGTAGTTTTTCTCAGCTTTGGCTGTTACTAGCGCCATTGTAGTAGCGATTTCACAGCAGCTTAAACCCACTGAATCCACCACACCCCAAGACATCGAGCCAGAAACATCCACAGCGTGCATGAAAACTTTGCCTGTGGGTTGCACAACATCAAAAGATAGTTCCAGTGATTTTTCTAAGATGTCTACAATTCGCGGAACTGGTTCCCAAGTTTTCTGGCTGCGTCCTAATCTACCACCAGATTGATAGGTTTTGAGAGCTTTCAAAACATCAATCGGATGTATGCGACCTTTACGCAGATGTTCTTGATTGTTGAGAACTGCTTCTACTCGCAGAATATTGGCACTTTCATCAGCTCGCAACACGCCCAGTTCTGTCAAAGAACCAAGGTTACGCAGCATTGCACCGATGGGCATTTCTTGGAAAAGTAGCTGCCAAGCTTGTTTATCCATTTTACCCACAGGTGCAGCCATTTCGTGGGTAAGACGACCTTGTGCGATCGCAGTGTGGGTTTCGCTCGGGTTGCGTTTTAACCACTCATACCACCAAATCTGCGCTAAGGCTTCTGAGGGGATATCTGCTGGTAAATCTTCCCAACCTTTCACTACCCACTCAAATAGTTCTCGGTGAGTTTCTGTAGGTGGTTTGACGTGGAACAATCGCAATGCATCTCTGTGAGAGAAGCCTTGACGCTGTTGATATTTCAAAAGTTGATAAGCCAAACCTTTGACATCTTCTCGCGATAGCCAAGTTTTACCCGCTTCGCGCACCACCTTACCAAATCCCCGCAGAGATTTAGTATAGTTCAGCCATTCATAGAAGTGGCTACCAGTGCGGACAACTTGCCCAAAGATTTCAGCAAATGCCTTTTTCGCTTCTGGTGTTTCACCCATCGATAGCAAGACTAAAGCCAAGATAGGCGCACTGTTATTGATGGCGCGTCCATCGCTAGCATAGAGAATTTCTTCTGCAACCCGCCCAGGATTTTCTGCTACAGCTTGCTTAACAACATTTACAAAATCTTCTGTTAGTTCCTGTTTGCCAGCATAGTAAGTGCTTTTTGCTGTCCCAATCAATAGACAACGGCGCAACATTTTCCAAATACCCGCCTCAAACATATACCCGCCGGAACGACCCTTAACCATCTCTGCTTCCCGTCCGGTGATAGGCTGAGTTTGTGGTGTATTTGCTTTCTTTTTAGTAAAAAAATTATAATTCATAGCTTTAACTCCCGGCCCTTACGGGCAAAAATAAAAGGTGGCAGGGCAGGACTCGAACCTGCGACATCCCGCTTGGAAGGCGATAACCCTCATTCTTCGGCCTTTACAGGCAAGGGGTGAACAAGGATGTTTTAGGCGCTCTACCACTGAGCTACCTGCCACATGAAGAATTTTAGATTTTAGATTTTGGATTTTAGATTGGAGATTTGAAATTAAATATCCAATTAATTGGAATTTTGGCGGGTGAGGTAGGATTTGAACCTACAACCGATGAATTAACGATAACCCTCGACTCGTCGGCCTTTTCAGGCAAGGTTGTGAACCAAGGACTATGGGTGATTAACCCGTTCATTGCTCTATCCAGTTGAGCTACACACCCACGTAACAATTCAAAATTCAAAATTAAGTTTAGGGGTGGCGGAGCAGGATTTGAACCTGCAAAACCTTGCGGCTGCTAGATTACGATAACCCTCAACTCTTCGGCCCTTTCAGGCAAGGTGATAAATTAAGGTTTTTTGTCAAGTGCGTTTACCAATTTCGCCATCCGCCACATGAAAAGTTATGAGTTGTGAGTGCTGAGTTCTGAGTAAAAAATTTAAACCTCAGCACTTAGTACTAAATTTTGGGTGGCGGGGCAGGAATCGAACCTGCGACCTCTCGAACCCAATCGATAACCCTCATTCGTCGGCCTTTGCAGGCAAGGGGTGAAAAAGGATGTTTAGCGCTCTACCACTGAGCCACCCGCCACATGAACAGTTATGAGTTGTGAGTTCTGAGTACCGAGTGAAAAATTCAAAACTCAGGACTCAGGACTCAGCACTAATTTTGGTGTAGCGGAGCAGGATTTTCACTTGCACCTCCAGAATTGCAATCAAGGATGTTTTCTGTTATTTGCGGTAACCCTCGATATATCGGCCCTTGCGGGCAAGGTGGGCGCTCTGGTATTTGAGCTATCCGCTACGGTTAAAAGCTTACTCCTTTTAGAACATCGCCTTGTATTCTCAATGTAGTACGTGTAATACAGAGTGTCAAGTGTTTATTTTGAGAATTGGGTGTTCGTCGAATAAAAGTATTATTTAATACCCAAATTTATAATTTTTGCCTGTGGCAAGACTTTGGCAAAAATAGATTTTCCTGGCAAAAGCTTTGCAATCAGGGCGATTCAAGCTCAAATTTTTGCTGAATATTGTGGCTATGTACAGTGTATAAGAATCACTGATGTTATATTTTTCCAACAAATTTGCCAAAAGATACAAAAAAATGTCACAATTTTTGCCAAGATAATAGTTATTTATTTCCTAACAATTCACTTGGCGGCCATGAGCATGAGTGAAAACACATTAGAAGGCAACGGGAAGGCTTTTCTCGTTCTGCTTTTGCCGATTTCGTTTCTGATTATTTTCCTGGTTTCCACCTGGAAAATTTTGCTGGCTTTCATGCTAGTGATTTTTGCTTTCAATACTTGGCAGCGCATTCAATGGCAAAAATGGTGTCAGCAAGTTAATCCTATTTTCAATCGCCTGATTCTGGAAACTCAGGGTAAAGTCACACCAATGGACTTGGCAATCAAGGGTAATTTTTCTGGCTCTCAAGCTAAACGCTACCTTGATACTAAAGCCAACGAATTTGGTGCCAGTATTCTGAATTCTGAAGATGAAAGTCCGGTTTATTACTTTATTAATGCCACCATCTTGGGAAGCATACTCGAAAGTAGTGAACCGCCGGTAAAAGAACTTCCTCCAAAACCAGTTGTCCAAACTGCTCAAATGCTACTGGAACCACCACCAGCGCAGGAACAGCAGGAGGAAGAAACAGAGGATGAATTATTGCCACCAGCCACCCATGAAGAGCCAACAATACCATTGGAAAAACAATTAGTGTTTGGTTCTCTGATTCAATCAGAACTAGCTAAACGTCTCAATGTTTATTCCAGTACCGTATATAAACGGAGAAATGATCCTGATTTTCCAGAATGGAGCCGCAGCCGCGATCCTGATGGTATTGCCTGGTCATTTTCCCGAAAATCCAAAGAGTTTTTCCCCTTGGAAGATCAGGCTTAAAGCTCAAAACTCTCTCCTATTTTGCCAGGCTTTTGCCAAGACAAAATAATCAACAATCAGTCAACAGTGAACATTGAGGATTTTTGCATTTGTTAGTCAAATACCCTCATTTCTCCCAATCTTAAGTTTGAGTTGAGGTATTCATCCCAACTCAAACTTTGAGAACTGATTCGAGAATAACTGTTGTTAATTTTTCACTTTTGCTTCTAAACCTATAGCTGCATTGATGGAAGTTAATCCGCTTTGTTCTAATTTAGAAAGTAATCCTTGAAGAATGCGGCGTACCATCAATGGCCCCTCATAAATCCAGCCTGTGTAAACTTGAATTAGGCTAGCGCCAGCAGTAATTTTTTCCCAAGCATCTTCAGGGGTAAAGATGCCACCAACGCCGATTATGGGCAATTTTCCTTGGGTTTGTTGCCAAATAAAACGAATAACTTCAGTGGAGCGATCGCATAATGGTGCGCCACTAATTCCACCAGCTTCTTCAGTTACAGGGTTGCCAGTTTTTTCAATGATTTGAGTTTTCAGGATATCTCGGCGGATAGTCGTGTTAGTGGCAATTAACCCCGCTAATTGATATGTACTGGCTAAGGTAATAATATCGGCGATCGCTTCCCATTCTAAATCTGGCGCTATCTTGACAAATAGCGGCTTTTGTGTTTTATTCTCTTGTTGTAATAAATCTAGGATTGCGCCGAGCATGGTTGCATCTTGGAGCGATCGCAAACCAGGGGTATTTGGAGAAGATACATTGACTACAAAATAGTCTCCCAAGTCTTTGAGCAAACGAAAACTATTGAGATAATCGTTGGCAGATGCTTCTAGGGGTGTTACCTTGGACTTGCCTAAATTAATACCTATGGGGATATGCAAGTTGAGTTCTTGTTGCCCTTGTGTTAGCCTAGCCGCCATTGCTGCGGCACCATCATTATTAAAGCCCATCCGGTTAAGAACAGCTTTGTCTGATGGTAAGCGAAACAAGCGGGGACGAGGATTTCCAGGTTGGGGAACAAATGTTACAGTTCCCAATTCAGCAAAACCAAAGCCAAAACTTGACCAAATATTGGCAGCTATGCCATTCTTATCAAACCCTGCTGCTAAACCCAGAGGGTTGGGAAAGTGGAGACCAAATAGAGTTTGTTCTAAACGTGGATCTTGTAGGCACAATGACTGCGTCAGAACATGATTAACCAATTTAGCAGGTTGGCGATCGTTGGTTTGAGAAAGCCAATCGAGAGTGTGAACAGTCTGTTCATGTAGCCACTCCGGATCTGTTTTCAACAGATTAAACAAGAGTGGACGAAGTGCTAGTTGATAAATATCCATTCAATTGAGGGTTGCGAGGAAAAATAGGATTTGAGATTTCAACAGAAAATAACTTTCCGCATTCTCCTATCTATTTTTAGCTGCTATTTTTAAACGCAACTGAGTTTCAGGGTGCTTTTCTGGGCATTTTATATATTAAAGCAATGTTGACTAATAATCAGATGGGGCCGCCAGAAAAACCTACAGCTGCTGAAAAACAGATTTTTTCCTTGGGGCGAGTCCTGCAACAACTCCGGGAAGAAAATCATCTTGAAAATCTGATTGAAATTACTCTTTCTTATATTAAAGAGCATTTTGCCTACGAAGTAGTGTGGATTGCGCTTTACGATCGCCTAAATCATAGATTGTTTGGTAAAGGCGGGATTCTACCAACTAGAGATGGTAATTTTTTATATCAAAAGCTAGCTCTTAGCCCTGGAGATTTATTAGAGCAAGTAGTAATTGAACAGCGTCCCTTGGGTATAGCTGATTTACAAGGTGAAAATCGCTCCCAAACATTGCAAGAAATAGCTAAAAAATTCCACATTCAAGGCACAGTGATTTTACCACTGCGGTATCGAGACCACTGCATGGGTGTGGTATTGCTAGGTTCTAAAAAATGGGGTTACTTATTATCTGGAGAAGCTCAAGCTAGACTATTAATTGTTTTAGCCGAACTAGGGGCAGTACTTTATCAATATGAGATGGATTTGCAGCAACAGCAAACCAAACACGCGGAAAAGCCGCTATTGCAATTGCTGGAAAGTTTACGCCTGCTCGGTAACCTAGAACAAAGGCTAGAAGCAGTAGTAGAAGCCACCCAAGAATTTGTCTCCCCTTCCCGTACGAGTATTTACTGGTTTGAGAGAGAAGGACGCTACTTTTGGTGTCGGATGAGCAATCAAGTTTCTCCCAGCAGTCGCAATTTTTCTCCCCAACAACCAGCAGTCAAAATTCCCATTCAAGACTTGAGCGAATTTTATTATGCTTTATCGGTCAACCAAATTGTCTGGATTGGTGAATCCCGCAGTTCCCTAAATACGCATTTTACAGGCAAGTTACTGCAACGCCTGCGAGTGCGATCGCTTTTGGCTGCTCCCATTATTTGCTACAAGGATTTGCTAGGCTTTCTAGCAGTAGAAGGTAATCAAGCTCGGATTTGGACAGATGCAGACAAAAATTTTGTCCAAGGTGCGGCGGGATTAATTTCGCTACTGGCTCCTACTGAAAGTATGGAAACCACCATCAAACAAATTCAAGAGGATGCTCAATTAACTAGCCAAATTGCCCAAGCTATTTATAGCGAACATGACCTTCATGAAACTTTACGCATTTGCGCTCAAAGAGTTTTAGATAGGCTCGCTACTAGCCGCTTTTTATTGTTGCGCTATGACCCCGACCAAAATCATTATCAAATTGTTCACCAAAGCCAACAGCAAAATCGCCGACCTTTAAAATTTACCCTGCAAGCCCTCAAAGACTTAGACAGACAACTATTGCAACGGGCAACGGAAGCAGTAGAAATTGAAAATTTAGACGAAGATTTGCGCTTTTTTAATTGGCGACCCTTCTTAAGCGAAAATGACATACATTCTCTGTTAATTTGCAACTGCGCTCAAGGTAATTCACCCACAGCAATTGTGTTGATTGCTCATGAAAGCCATCGCACTTGGACAACTTTAGAAAAACAACTACTCTGGAGCATTAGCCAACAAATAGGTGTAATTATCCGCCAGTGGCAGCTACAAGATAATAACGAGCAGCAAAAAACAATTTTACAAAGCTTTCAGCAATCCTTGCTGATTTTGGCACAAACCCAAAGTCAAACAGCCGAGGTAGAAGAAAATCATTTAGAACGTACAGCCCTACAACATATCGCATCTGTTCTCGGTTGTCCGCTAGCAATTATGCTATCTTGGTCTGCTGGCAAGGAGCGAGTAGAAATTATTCCTGGGGTAATTAATGAAGGATTTGAGATTGTTGTTGATGCACCTGTCTTCCTTCAAAGTGAAGCTGTGATTCAGTGGGCTTTGGCCCAAGCAGCTCACCTCAGCGTTACCATAGATGATTTACCTGCACAAACGAGAAGATGGTTAAACGGGCCTGATATTGGACAAATCTTAGTGATGGTTTTGCGGACTACAGATGCTTATCAACCTACAAGTGTAGTGTTATTAGCAGACCATCACGAGCGTTATTGGTCACAGCAAAGCTTGAGTGCAGCGGAAACTCTTGTTTATCAATTAGCTTGGTTCCATCGGCAAAAACGCATCAGCCAAATTTTAGATTCTAAAAACCAAGACTTAAACCAACTCAATTGGTATAAGCATAGTCGTTTAGAAGAAATCCAAAGAGCTGCTACCCTGTTAATTTCCCAACTCAATGATTTAGGGACTCCGGCTCAGGAAATGACGCAAATTCGCTCTAAGCCAATATTTAGGCAGTTTGAGCAGACAACAGCCTCAATTACGGAACTGCTAAAACTTGAACAATGGCAATTGCAGATTAAATGGGAAACCATGCCCATAGCTAGTTTGTTAAAGCGTGCAATGGAAAGAATAGAGAATTTACGCCAACAACACAAGCTATGGATAGGTGTACATGGTTTGGGACAATCAGATACAAATCAGGATGCAACTAAAAATACTGGAGATTTTAACAGTATTCAAAATTCCGTAAATTTATCTGCAATGGCGATCGCTGGTGATATTGCCAAAATCGAAATGGTGCTGCATGAATTGTTGGTTGCAGCCTGTAACCGTAGTGCATCTGGCAGCAGAATTGATATTTGGTGTCGCCGCGTAGATCAACGCACCTTAGATATCTCGATTACAGATAACGGCGAGATTGACGCGCAACTATTAGCAGAACTCAATCAAGATATCCCCAAGGATTTGTTGGCTATTTCTTCCCTAGATCAACCACCAGGTTTACATCTACTCATCTGTAAAAATGTCATGCAACAACTACAAGGAGAATTGCACATTTATCAATTAGATGATCATCGAGTAGTCAGTCGGTTATTGTTGCCTTTAGTGGTTCATTGAGTGGGATTGGGGATTGGGGACTGAGATTTTCCACCAAAACAGATCAAAGCTTTTTCTAGATCCCCGACTTCTTGAAGAAGTCGGGGATCTGAATGACCTTCTGCAAACTCCATATCTATCAATGTTATTTTTTACCACAGTAATTAGCCTTAAATACTAAGTTAGTATAATCACGTAACTTCTAGAATAAATCTGTGAGGGGTATGACCCACAAATTTGCAGACTTTTTGCTAATAGGCAATCTCCCCACATACCGAGATTTTTCTCAGTCTCTATATTTAGGAAGGTAGGCAAAATCTTACTCTAGAGGGACATTAACGGCTGATTAAGAGCCGCAAAATCTGCCAATTGTTTTCAATCTCCCCGTTGGATGACTATAAATAACCCTATAGGGGGATTAACCCCACATTTGTTCGCAAAAAGTATCCCCCCGTTGTAACAATTTGGTTATAATAATTTTCCATCGCGATCGCAATTTTTCTCTCATCTGCACAGTATTAATATGGGGCGTACAAGTTCTAAATCTGACCTACCTACAAAAATCTGTCCGGTATGCGAACGTCCCTTTAGCTGGCGTAAGAAATGGCAAGATTGCTGGGACGAAGTGAAATACTGTTCAGAACGTTGCCGCCGTCGGCGTTCTAACGTTAAAAATCAAACTGACTCAAACTAAAACCACCCAGACGCAAATAGCGCAAATAATATATGAAGTTACAGGTGCAGCCAAAATTAATTATTCATGGAGGGGCTGGAAGTTCACTACACGGGAAAGGTGGAGTGGAGGCGGTGCGCCAAGCGCTGTATACAGTGGTGGAGGAAGTCTATTCTCTGCTAATTTCTGGAGCCAGCGCTGCTGAAGCGGTAGTGCAAGGATGCCAATTATTGGAAGATAACCCCCGCTTTAATGCTGGTACTGGTTCGGTGTTGCAATCTGATGGTCAAATCCGCATGAGTGCTTCTCTCATGGATGGGACATTAGGACGCTTTAGTGGTGTTATTAATATTTCACGGGTGAAGAACCCAATTCAGTTGGCACAATTTCTCCAAACCTCACCCGATAGAGTACTTTCAGATTACGGTTCCGCAGAACTGGCGCGGGAGTTGCAGATTCCTAGCTACAACGCTTTAACGGATTTGCGCTTGCAGGAATGGATACAGGAGCGTCAGGATAATTTCAAAAGTACAATGGCTGGGGTGGTAGCAGAACCGGAACTAGTGGAAACCAGCAATGCCGGACGCGGTACGATAGGCGTTGTTGCTTTAGATACCTATGGCAAAATAGCTGCTGGCACATCTACAGGCGGTAAGGGGTTTGAGCGGATTGGTAGAGTCAGTGATTCTGCGATGCCTGCGGGTAATTATGCTACTACAAAAGCAGGTGTCAGTTGTACTGGAATTGGGGAAGACATTATTGATGAATGCCTAGCCGCCAAAATTGTAGTACGTGTAACTGACGGTATGTCGCTCAAAGAAGCAATGCAACGCTCATTTGCAGAAGCACATAATAATCAGCGGGATTTGGGTGCGATCGCACTTGATGCCACAGGTGCGATCGCTTGGGGTAAAACCAGCCAAGTATTACTCGCTGCCTACCATGACGGTCAAAGAATTGGCGATACCTTAGAACTTCCCATAGCTACAAATGTTGGCTGTATTGTTAGTCCAGAGTAATTAAAATTCGGCACAAAAATTGCATAACCCCAGGGGTGTGGGAGATATATAACTTGTGAAGCTCTGCTAGTGATAATTTGACCTACCCACAACAAAAGTTATGCGTTATTGCCGAACCCTTTTAATTGCTTTTATTACTTTCCTGGTAGTAATTTCACCAACTTTTGGGCAAAATTTATCAATATTGTTCCCTGCAACCCAGGTGTTAGCCCAAACGCCGAATCAGAAAGCAAATTCTGCTTTATCAGGGAACTTTGTTGATTACTTTGCGGAAGAAAGGCAATTTAAAGGACATGAAGGTAGTGTTAACAGTGCCAGTTTTAGCCAAGATGGTAAGCGCATAGTCACCGCAGGTAGTGACGGAACCGCCCGGATATGGGATTTTTCGGGTAAGGAATTGCTGGTATTACAAGGGCATCAGGGAAGTGTGCGGAGTGCCAATTTTAGCCCTGATGGACAGTTGATTGTGACTGCATCTTTTGATGGTACTGCTCGTGTGTGGAATAATTCCGGGCAACAGTTAGCTGAACTTAAAGGACATCAGGGTAATGTTAATAGCGCCAGTTTTAGCCCTGATGGGAAGCGGGTTGTAACTGCTGGTGCTGATAAAACTTTGCGGATTTGGGATGTTTCAGGAAAGCAGTTGGCGGAATTTAAAGGGCATGAGGGGAGTATTTACAGTGCCAATTTTAGTCCGGATGGGCAGAGAATTGTCACGGCTGCGGCTGATAAAACGGCGCGTGTTTGGGATTTGTCGGGTAAGGTGCTGGCAGAGTTAAAAGGGCATACGGATACAGTATGGAGTGCAAGTTTTAGCCCAGATGGTAAGCAGATAGTTACAGCATCTGATGATAAAACGGCGCGAGTGTGGGATGTATCGGGGAAGCAGTTAACAGTTTTACAAGGACATAAAGATAGTGTATATAGCGCCAGTTTTAGTGCGGATGGTCAAGGAATCGTTACAGCATCGGTAGATAAAACTGCACTGATTTGGAATGCTGCGGGAAAATTGGTAGGAAAGTTGCTAGGCCATGAAGGAGGAATCAATAGTGTCAATTGGAGTCAGGATAACAGGTGGATTATTAGCTCATCATCTGACAGTAATGCTCGTATATGGGATACCAATAGCAGTTTAGTATCTGAGCTTAAAGGACATCGGAATGGGGTGAA
Organism: Tolypothrix sp. PCC 7601; assembly: GCF_025677855.1. Classification (NCBI taxonomy): domain Bacteria; kingdom Bacillati; phylum Cyanobacteriota; class Cyanophyceae; order Nostocales; family Tolypothrichaceae; genus Tolypothrix; species Tolypothrix sp. PCC 7601. The sequence goes on along the minus strand of NZ_CP064879.1, from coordinate 7,328,571 downwards.
AAATGCCAATTTTAGCCCTGATGGTAAGTTGATTGTCTCAGCATCCTGGGATGGTACTGCTCGTTTGTGGCATAACAATGGCAAGTTAATATCTGAACTTAAAGGACATCGAGATGGTGTAACAAATGCCAAGTTTAGCCCTGATGGGAAGCTAATTGTTACTGCATCCAATGATGGCAGCGCTCGTATATGGGATACGAATGGCAAATTGCTTGCGGAACTTAAAGGGCATCAGGGTTTCATCAGAAATATCAGCTTTAGCCCAGATGGTAAGTTGATTGTCACTGCATCCAATGACGGAACAGTGCGTGTATGGGATAACAATGGCAAATTGTTTGCAAATTGGGTAAATTCTGCCCTATTACTTACAGAACAAAAAACAGAACGACAATCTGTAATTCCAGTATTTGTTACTGATGCGAATTTTAGCCCGGATGGCAAGCAAATTGTTACCGCATCATTTGAAGGCATGGCCCGTATATGGGATATCTCTGGTAACTTGCTTGCAGAACTTAAAGGGCATAAAGGCTTTGTTTTCACTGCTAACTTTAGCCCAGATGGCAAGCAAATTCTTACAGCATCCGATGATAAAACTGCTCGTTTGTGGGATACAAATGGCAAATTGCTGGTAGAACTTAAAGGACATCAGCGTGGTGTCAACAGTGCTAACTTTAGCCCGGATGGTAAGCAAATTCTTACAGCATCCGATGATAAAACCGCTCGTGTATGGGATACAAATGGCAAATTGCTGGCAGAACTGAAAGCACATCAGGGCGATGTCAACAGTGCTAACTTTAGCTTGGATGGGAAGCAAATTGTCACCGCATCATCTGATAAAACTGCTCGTGTGTGGGATACAAATGGCAAATTGCTGGCAGAATTGAAAGGACATGAAGATACCGTTAACAGTGCGAATTTTAGCTCGGATGGGAAGCAAATAGTCACCGCATCCGATGACGGAACAGTGCGTGTATGGCATCTTTCTCACACCCAGCTAGTTGAGCAACAAACATCTGAAAATCCCTCAACCAATATAGCGAAACCTCAAAAATTACCTTCTCGAGCCTGTTCTGGTTTCTTTACAAGTGCCAATTTTAGTCCTGATAGCAAACAAATTGTTATCGTATCTTGGGATAAAACAGCATGTGTATGGAATATATCAGGTAAGGTTCTTGCAGAACTGAAAGGACATCAGGATTATGTCAACAGTGCCAGCTTTAGCCCCGATGGCAAGAGAATTGTCACTGCATCCAAGGATAAAACAGCCCGTGTATGGGATACAAATGGCAAATTGCTTGCAGAACTCAAGGGGCATCAAGGTGATGTCAACAGTGCCCAGTTTAACCCCGATGGCAAACTAATCATTACTACATCGAATGATAAAACAGCCCGTATATGGGATACAAATGGCAAATTGCTCTTAGAAATCAATGGTTTTGAAAACTCAGTCGTTGACGCTAGCTTTAGCCCTGATGGCAAGAGAATTGTCACTGCATCCAAAGATAAAACAGCTCTTGTATGGGATACAAATGGCAAATTGCTTTTTGAACTCAAAGGACATCAAGATGATGTCAACAGCGCCAGTTTTAGCCCCGATAGCAAGCTAATCGTTACTACATCGAATGATAAAACAGCCCGTATATGGGATACAAATGGCAAATTGCTCTTAGAACTCAATGGCTTTAAAGACTCAGTTTTTGACGCTAACTTTAGCCCCGATGGTAAGCAAATTATTACGAGTTCATCTACCTCCAGTGTCTGGGATACGAATGGAAAACTGCTTTTTGAACTCAAAGGGGATCAGGGTAATGTTAGTAGTGCCAGTTTTAGTCCTGATGGCAAGTTCATTGTTACCACATCCCACAAAAGTGCCCGCCTATGGGATACAAATGGCAAATTACTTACAAAACTGCAAAGGTATCAGAGCGGTGTCAACAGTGCCAGTTTTAGTCCTGATGGTAAGCTAATTATTACCTTATCTACCGATGCTACTGCTCGTGTGTGGAATGCAAATGGCAAATTACTTGCAGAATTAGAGCATCCATCTGTGATGTCAAGTGCCGATTTTAGTCCTGATGGTAAGCTAATTCTTACTGTATATGATGATACTGCCCGTGTGTGGAATACATCTGGGAAGCTGCTTGCAGAACTCAAAGGGCATAAAAGCTCACTCCAAAGTGCCAAATTTAGCCCCAATAGCCAGTTAGTGGTCACCGCATCTAACGATAATACTGCTCGTGTGTGGGATATATCTGGGAAGCTGCTTGCAGAACTCAAAGGGCATCAGGAAAATGTTACTAGTGCCAGTTTTAGCCCAGATAGCAAGCAAATTATCACTACATCTTATGACAGGACAGTTCGGATTTGGGATATATCTGGTAAGCTGCTTGCAGGACTGAAAGTCTATCAGAAAGATTGGACGAGTGCCAGTTTTAGCCCCAATGGTGAGCTAATTATTCTACTTACATATGACAGGATATGCTATGTGTGGGATAAATCTGGTAATTTGGTTGCAGAACTAGTGCATCAAAACTATGTCAATAGTGCCAGTTTTAGCCCAGATGGTCAAAGGATTGTCACTACATCTGATGACAAGAAAGCTTATCTATGGAATGTGCAGGGTAAGTTACTTGCAGAATTGACAGGACATCAGCGCGATATCAACAGTGCTAGTTTTAGCCCAGATGGACAAAAGATTGTTACCACATCTGATGACAAGACTGCCCGTCTATGGGATACATCTGGCAAGTTGCTTGCAGAAATTAAAGGACATCAGGATTATGTCAAGAATGCCAGTTTTAGTCCAGATGGACAAAGGATTGTCACTGCATCTTGGGATGATACTGCCCGTGTGTGGGACACAAATGCTAAACAACTAACAGTTTTGGCTTTATCTGAAATTTCTTCTTCCCCCAAAGTTGAAGCAGACGGATTACGCGATCTACAATTCTACGCCCCCAATTGCGCCCAAGCATTTGAACCGTGGCAAAAAGCTCTTAAAATTTATCAACAAATCTCCGATCGCGAAAACCAAGCTGTCATTCTAGAAAAACTGGGGAATGCTTACTATTGTCTCAGCGATTACACCAACGCTATTAATTCTTACAGCAAAGCATCAAGCATTGCCCAACAAAACAATTACCCAGAAATCCAAGCCAAAAATCTCTCCAATCTCGGCAGTGTTTATAATTCTTTAGCAGATTATGAACCAGCAATTAAGTATTACGAAGATGCATTAAAACTTCTACAACAACAAGATATTCAACTCAAAGCAGAAATTCTCCGAGGGCGAGGAAATATTTATAATTTCCAAGGTAAATATCACGAAGCTATTAAGGATTACTCGCAAGCATTAGCCATCGATAAGAATTTGAAAAATACCTCTGGTGTAGCCAAAGATAAAGTCAATTTGGCAAATGTCTATTATGTCTTGGGTGACTACTCAAAAGCTATTCAATATTACAAAGAAACTCTAGATTTAATCCCTGGCGAATCTTTAGCCGGTTTAGGAAATACTTATCTTTCTCTAGGTGAAACTACCAAAGCAATTGAACTCCACAATCAAAGCTTGGCGAAAGCACGACAAAATGAAGATAAGGAAGCAGAAGGTAATGCACTGAATAATTTAACTTATGCTTTGATTAAAGCAAACAATCTCCCAGAAGCAGAGAAAAACCTGTTTGAAGCTATGAAAATTTGGGAATCTCTTCGCGCTGGATTAAATGATGCCAATAAAGTTTCTATCTTTGAAAAACAATCTCGCACCTATCGCCTACTGCAAGAAGTTTTAATTGCTCAAAATAAAATTAATGAGGCGTTAGAAATTTCTGAACGCGGTCGTTCGCGTGCTTTTGTAGAATTACTCGCAAGGCGCTTATCTCCAAACCCAACACAAAAATCAAACATTACGCCGCCAAATATTGAGCAGATTAAACAAATTGCGAAAGCACAAAATGCCACTTTGGTGCAATATTCAATTGTTGATCAAGAAGATAAACAACAAACCAAAGAATCAGAAATATATATTTGGGTAGTTAAACCCACAGGTGAAGTGGCATTTCATCGCCAAGATATCAAGCCGTTATTGCAAAAAGAGAATAAAAACCTAGCCCAATTAGTTGATATCTCCCGGCTATCTATAGGGGTAAGAAGTCGCGCAGGTGGGATTGTCGCCGCAGCAGCTGATGGTGCAAATCAACCCAAACGCTTACAACAACTCTATGATTTGTTAATTAAACCGATCGCCAACCAGCTACCCAGCAACCCCAGCGATCGCATTATTTTCATTCCTCAAGGTTCCCTGTTCTTGGTTCCCTTCCCCGCATTACAAGACGAACAAAACAAATACTTAGTAGAAAAACACACAATTCTTACTGCGCCATCGATTCAACTTTTAGATTTAACTCGCCAGCAAAAACGAGCACACCAAGGTAAATCAGCTTCTCTGCCAAATTTAGTAGTAGGTAACCCTACGATGCCTTTTGTATCCCTTGTACCAGAAGGAAAACCGCAACAACTACCAGCTTTAGAGGGTGCAGAAAAGGAAGCAAAAGCGATCGCACCTCTACTCAAAACCAAAGCGATCACAGGTAGTCAGGCAACAGAAACAGCGATCGCCCAAAAAATGACCCAATCACGGATCATTCATTTAGCCACACATGGATTGTTTGATGATTTACGTGGTTTGGGAAGTGCTATAGCCCTTGCACCCGCAGGTAAAGATGATGGTTTATTAACTGCGGAAGAAATTTTGGATTTGAAACTACAAGCTGAACTCGTAGTTCTCAGCGCCTGTGATACTGGCCGCGGAAAAATCACAGGGGATGGAGTAATTGGTTTATCTCGGTCTTTTATCAGCGCAGGTGTACCTAGCATTGTAGTTTCTCTATGGCAAGTACCAGATACACCAACAGCATCGTTAATGACTGAGTTTTATCAACATAGCAGTAAAAATTCTGATAAAGCTGCGGCCTTAAGACAAGCGATGTTGACCACTATGAAGACCCACCCTGACCCTGTCAACTGGGCAGCGTTTACTTTAATTGGCGAAGTCAATTGAATTTTAGCAAAGGGAATGTAGAAACCATGCCAATGCTCATCGGTTAAGGGCAAAAGGAGAAAGGGAAAAGGGGCAAGAAAAAACCTTTAACCCTTACCTTTTCACCTTTTCCCCAATACGGTCTCTACATTTTTTATGGCTAACTCTCAGCACTCTTATTGCGCCAACCAGGTTTAACTACCTGACGCGCACGGGCAATCACTAGCGAATCATCAGGCACATCTTCTGTGACAGTAGAACCAGCAGCGACATAGACATCATTACCTAAGGTGACTGGTGCAACTAAGACGCTATTGGAACCAGTTTTAGTGCGATCGCCAATTTTGGTACGGTGTTTTTTCACGCCATCGTAATTGGCGGTAATTGTCCCCGCACCGATATTAACCTTGGTACCTGCTGTCGTGTCGCCTAAATATGATAGATGTGCCACATTTGTGCGATCGCCTAATTCTGTATTTTTTAATTCCACAAAATTGCCTATCCGACAGCCAGCACCGATTTGCACTTGACCGCGTAAATGAGTGTAAGGCCCTAGTTGGGTGCCAGCTTGCACAGTGCTACCCTTGACTACGGAATATAGCACCGTGACATTTTCAGCTATATGGCTATTTTCAATTAAACTTCCAGGGCCAATGTGACTTCCGGCTTTAATGACTGTATTACCGCGCAGGTGCGTTTGCGGTTCAATAATTACATCTGGCTCTAATTCTACAGTGTCTTCAATGGTAATACTGTCAGGGTCGATGAGGGTCACGCCCGCTAACATCCATTTTTCCTTAATTCGCTTTTGTAAAATCTCGTATGCCTTGGCTAATTGTAGGCGATCGTTGATGCCGAGAATTTCTTGATAGTCTTCCACATCTACGGTCATCACTTTTCCAACTTGACTTACAGCATCAGTGAGATAGTATTCTTTTTGATTATTATTTGCTTCTAAGTGAGGTAATACCTGAGCTAAATTTTGCCAGCGGAAGCAATAAACCCCAGCATTAACTCGCCGATTATGTTTTTGAGCAGTTGTGCAATCTTTGTCTTCAATAATATGTTGCACAATATTTTCACTATCACAAAACACCCGCCCATAGCCCTGAGGATCGGGTAGGTATGCGGTGAGGATAGTGGCGGCGTTTTGATGTTCTTGGTGAGTTTGCCACAAATTTTGCAGAGTTTGAGCGCTTAACAATGGCACATCACCGTTTAATACCAGTAAATCCCCACTGTAACCCTCCAGATGCGGAAGTAATTGCTGGATAGCATGACCTGTTCCCTGCTGTACAGTCTGTTCGACAAACTCCAAATTAGGCACAGACTGCATGGCTGCTTTCACTTCCTCAGCCTGATATCCCACAATCACTAACCGCCTTGAAGGTGAAAGTGGTTCTACACTTTCCAGCACTCTTTCAATTAGCGATCGCCCACCCAAAGAATGTAAAACCTTGGGCAGCTGTGATTTCATCCTGGTGCCCCGTCCCGCCGCTAGAATTGCTACAACTACCATAATTTAGCTATCAGCTATAAATGAATTGCGCTATTGCGCTTGGCCTTTTAAGATTTAGGCTTCAAATAATACCAGCTAATCATCACAGACTGAAATGTCAAATCTTGTGGGTAATTCACAATACCTTGACTAAAACAGCCTCTTGTCTGTGTACAACCATAAATTGACCATGCTGATTTTAGATTTTTTTTGTTGATAGTTCATCCCTTGAGGGTAGAAAAATCTTACATTGGGCATTGGGGAGGTAGTGCGTTGCGGGGGTTCCCCCCGTTGTAGCAACTACCGTTATTGGGCATAGGAAAGACAGATTTTCATGGCAAGGTTTGTGCCAAAAACTGGCGTGAATGGAATCGGATTTAGACTCACAACTCTTGTACAGACGCGATTAATCGCGTCTCTGCAACTCCTGACTCAGCACTTTCAAGCTAGGGAGCAGGGGGAACAAAGAAAATATTAAAAATGAGGAATTATCAATAGTAGGGTGGGCACTCGTCATCATTTAGGTTTGAGCGAAAAAACTTGCAGCGCCTACCCTCAAAGAATTGCTTGTGTTTTAGGAATTTGATTTTCGCGCTCGTGAGGCATTTCTCATTCCCATGAGGCGTAATCTTGAATTTGGAATTCCCACTACTCAGGTAAGCCGGTGGAAATCAACCAAACTATATTACGAAACGTAAATGGGCTTCAACCCTTCACAATGACAAATGACCAATGACATACCTGGCCAGTTATCTTTAATTGCACCGACCTAATTACTGTTTAGTTTGTGTTTTGATAAACTCTGCAAACTGTTGCATTAGGTGAGGATTACGCCAACCCAAATCAGTTTCCTCTAGCATCACTGTCAGCGCTTCCTCAGAAGTAAAACTTCTTTTATAAGGTCGTTCGCTGGTGAGAGCATCATAAATGTCGATAATTTGAAATACCTGTGCCAGGTAGGGAATTTCTTCGCCTTTGAGTCCATCTGGATAGCCTGAACCATCCCAGCGTTCGTGGTGATGGCGAATAATTGGAATCACACCCCGCATACTGCGTAATGGCTGACAGATTTTTTCGCCAATCACAACGTGTTGTCTCATAATTTCCCACTCTTCGGCGGTGAGTTTACCTTTTTTCAGTAGTACCGCATCAGGTATGCCTACTTTGCCAATATCGTGGAGGTAGCCACCCCACATCAAATCTTTAATTTGGTTACGTGTGAGATTCAGGTATTCACCAAAAGCTTGTCCTAGTTTTTGTAACCGTTCGCAGTGATCGCCAGTATTCGGATCGCGGCTTTCAATAGCCATAGCTACAGAAAATAGTACTTGTTCGGCATGATCTAGGTCTTCATTGAGATGCTTTTGTCGTACTAAGGACTTGACACGCGCTATTAGTTCTAGACGGTCAAAAGGTTTAGTGAGAAAATCATCTGCGCCAACTTCAATACCCCGAATCCGCGATCGCCTATCATTTAAAGCCGTAATAAAAATCACTGGAATCAGTCTGGTATGCTCATTTTGTTTAAGGATTTGGCACACTTCAAACCCATCCATTCCAGGCATCATTACATCCAGTAAAATCAGGTCTGGTTGCTTTTCTTTGACTATATCCACTGCCATTGCGCCACTGTCGGCTTCTATTACTTCGTACCCTTCCATTGCCAACAGAGCTACAGCTGTCATGCGACTTGCTGCATGGTCATCAACTACTAAAATTTTTGGCAGATCTAAAACAGGGTTATTTCCTTGTGAATCTTGGTTTTGTAGGGTTTTCGAGTCTAATGAATCATCCGCATGAAAATTTGTCTGTGCCATCAAAGAAGGTAAGGATGCAGCTTTTTCCAGCATCAACTCTCCTGGAGATAAACTCATTGAATTACCCTCTACATTTTGTAGTTTTAATGAATCTTTTGCACTGACATTAGTCAATTTGTTGAGGGGGTTAGACCCACTACCAAGCTTGTCTATAGGGTTTGTATGCCTGAGTTCCCATTGCATCACAAAGTTACTCCAGTTTGTTACATAAAATTTAAGGTTTCAGCCAGCAAAATGTAACTTGAGTTTTTGATTGATTACATTCAACAGACTCAAATCTTCAAAAGATAGCTGCATCATTTATAATATATTTTTTGATTTATTTTAATAACACACTTAAATAATGTTCAAATGGCGCGCTATTCTTGCTTGAGATGATGAGGATTTTACAGGAATATTAAATCAGCTGTTTTAATGAAGATTGGCTAAGATAGCAGTGCAGAAAAGTTTGGCTTTTCTAAATATTTATTGAGCAGCTTAGTTTTGAAGTGAAAATTTTAAATTTTATATAGTATTATTAAGTATTTCTGCCTGCTGTATATAAAGCATTATCTACTAGATACAGATGCATCTTTAGTGATTTGGAACACAAAAATTAATGATCCTGATTACCTAAAATCAAGCTAGATGCTTATGCGATCAAGACAACAACAAGAGCATGAAAAAATTCTTTTCTCTAGGCTCTAGGCACTGATTCTGCACCTACATTTTTTAGCAGCCACCTTTTTCTCCAATGGGAGGTAGGTTCTAGGGTGCAAGTTTGTTGCTCTTGTTGTCGCCGCAAAATAATGACATCAGCAGCATCATGCAATTGCGGATCGCGGTAAGGAATCGCCGCACGAGTCAGCAAATGTTCTTGTTCTTCTTGAGAGAGAGGCGGAAGTATGCAATTGTCTTTTGCGTTTGCACTTTCAGAATGAACTGCTACTGTACCAGGCGATCGCCTACCGACTGGTGGAGTCGAACCTATTTGTAAGCCAGCACTCAAAAATGCGGCGCGGACAGCCGCAGCACAGGAATAAGTAGCAACAATGCCCTCAGCATCTAAACAAGATGATATTTGTTGGATAAACTCTACAGTCCATAACTGAGGACACTGCGGCGGTGAAAACGGATCGAGAAAAATCGCATCAGCCTGAAACCCTGATTGCAGAATTAATTTAATCGAGTTTCTAGCATCACCAATTAACAGTTCAGCCTGTAAGTTGTCTTGTTGAACTTGATACTTATAAGCTAGCTGCATCAAGATTTCGTTAGACTTGTAATCCCAGTTATCAAATAGGCGATGAGCGATCGCAGCTTGCGGTACAGAGGAATTCAACTCTAAAGCCATAACTTCCACATGACAATCGGGATTTACTGCCCAAATAGTCTGCAAAGCTGCTGCTGTGTTGTATCCTAGACCATAACAAATGTCTAATATTCGTAAGGCTGATTTTTGGGCACGTGCAGCTAGTTGCGTAGGTACAGCAAACTTGAGAAAACTCTCTTGCTTTGCTCCGTAATGACTGTGAAAGTCTTCGCCAAATTCTTGGGAGGTAAAAGTAAAGGAACCATCCGCAGTTAGTTGTGGGACAAATTGCTCAAAGTCTGGCATTTTCTCTAGAAAACTGATAATAAATATTTGCTAATTAATTTAATAATGACTAATGACCAATGACCAATTAGTTGTTTCACCAGTATGGTTGCTTGAACATCTTGACGATCCGCAGGTTGTGATTGTAGATTGTCGCTTTTCTTTAGCAGATCCACAACTAGGGCGACAGCAGTACCAAGTTAGCCATATCCAGGGGTCGCACTATCTAGATTTAAATCAGGATCTATCTAGTCCAGTCGGAGAACATGGGGGAAGACATCCTTTACCTAATCCTGCTGATTTAGCCAATAAATTAGCAGAAATAGGCGTAAACTACCAAAAAAGTTTAGTAGTTGCCTATGATGATTCTCGCTTTGCCTTTGCATCTCGTCTATGGTGGTTATTGCGTTATTTAGGACATGAACGAGTAGCCGTATTAGATGGCGGCTTTGCTGCATGGCAAAAAGCTGGTTATCCTGTCACAAATATTATTCCTCAACCTCAACCTGCTACTTTTATTCCTCAAGTAAAAATAGATAAAGTAGTAGATATTGAAAGCGTCAAACAGAAAAAAGATTTATCAGATGTCATATTAGTAGATTCCCGAGAGGGCGATCGCTATCGCGGTGAACGAGAGCCAATTGATCAAATTGCTGGTCATATTCCTGGTGCTGTGAACTATCCTTGGTCTGAAGTTACCGATTCATCAGGTTATCTGCTTCCCCCAAGCGAACAACGTCGCCGTTGGGAAAAGCTAGAAACAGCCAAAGAGATTTTAGTTTATTGTGGTTCTGGTGTGACTGCTTGTGTAAATCTACTTTCCTTAGAAATAGCAGGGATTTCTCAAGGAAAACTCTATGCTGGTAGCTGGAGCGATTGGATTAGTTATATGTAGGCAGCATTAATTGTCTATATTAGAATGAATGGGGTTTTTGGCATTAGGTGTTTGGTTTTTTCCCAATTACCAATTACCAATTACCAATTACCCAATCCCCTTAATGAAAGCTATTTTGATACAAAAAATTTAAGATATAATCAAATAAATTTTTTTAGTTTTTTTAATTTTTTATGTAAAATTTTTCCATCTGAAACTGTAGTAGAAGTATTAGCTAATATTATTTAAATTAAAAGCAAATGAGCCAAAATAAGCAGCGTCGAATTGTAATTGGGGATGTACATGGTCATTACGAAGGATTAATGACTTTGTTAACAGCAATTGCTCCATCATCCAACGATCAACTATATTTTCTGGGAGACTTAATCGATCGCGGCCCTCAAAGTTCACAAGTAGTTAATTTTGTCAAGCAAAATAACTATCCTTGTCTGCTAGGAAATCATGAGCAAATGTTATTAAACGTGCTGAACAATGGTGGAGCTACTTCCACACAAGCAATGCAAGCATGGTTATACAGTGGAGGACAAGCAACCATCGCCAGTTACCAAGAAGCGACAATTCCCCAAGAGCATATCGATTGGTTCAAAGCTTTACCTACATATCTGGATTTAGGCGATGTTTGGCTAACCCATGCTGGTCTCGATCCTGCAATTCCTTTAGCCAAACAAACTGCTGAACAATTTTGTTGGATCAGAGAAGAATTTCACGGCATTGAAAAACCCTACTTCCCTGATAAGTTAATTATTATTGGTCACACCATCACCTTTACCCTACCTGGCGTTAATCCCGGTCAACTGGCCCAAGGGCGAGGTTGGCTGGACATAGATACAGGCGCTTATCATCCTCGCAGTGGTTGGTTGACAGCTTTAGATCTCACCAATAACTTGGTTTACCAAGTTAATGTTTTTAGAAAGCGTGTCCGTAGCCTACCTTTAGCAGAAGCAACCGTGACGATTGATCCGGCAGAAATTAAAGGCGCTCGCCACAACAAGCAGCGAGCGTAATAGCTTGATTTAACAATAGTGAGTGAGTCTGCACAGCATCCTCAAGATGAAGTAAGTCGTTGGTAATTAACCAAACTATTTTAAGAAACGTAAATAGGCTTAAAATCCTTACCAATGACCAATGACAAATGACACATGACAACCTCAGCCAGTTATCTTTAATTTCACCGACTTATTTACGATAATGCGCGAATATTAGCTTTATAAGCAGCATTATCTAATCCATAACGCCCATCGCTAGGTTGAGCATTAATAGATTTTTTGAGAGCATTAATGCGATCGCTAGTTGCTGGGTGAGTACTCAAGAATGTGGGTGTAGAACCCTTTCCTAGCAGCTTTTGCATAAAAGAAACCATCCCCGACTGAGCATAACCGCTACGGGTCAAGGTTCTTAACCCTCGTTTATCGGCATCAAATTCATCTTGACGACTGCGGGGAAGATTAAGTGCTAGTTGAACACCAAGTCCTACCGCCGTATTGCGATCTAAACCCGCTGCTGTGGCTACACCACTAGCTAGCGCCTGTTGTCTCATCTGCTTGACTAAATGTTTACCACCAATGTGACCCATTTCATGGGCGAGGACACTGGCTAATTCCGCTTCATTGTCTGCGGCTTGCAGTAACCCAGTGTGGACGTAAACATAGCCGCCTGCGGTTGCGAAAGCATTGATGGCTTTATCTTCAACTACTTGGAAAGTATAGGGCAGGTTGGGGCGATCGCTATTCGCAACCAAACGCTGACCAATTTGTTCCACGTAGCGAGTAATGGCTGCATTCCGGTAAAGCTTAACTTCACCCTGCAATTCCTGATTTATCTGCTTACCCAGATCAACTTCTTGGCGATCGGATATATTAGATAGCTGAAATATCTGGACTCCCTGGAATAGAAGCGGCAATAAATCAAAAGCCCTTCCGGGAAGGGGTGTAGTCAGACACACACTCAGGGCGACTACCACAGAAATTAACGGATAAAACCAGCGCCGCCGCCACAAACGATAATTTGTCAAAAAGGCTTTCCAAGCAAACATAATCTGGTGTTTTGGAAAATTGTGGAAGAACACAAAATATGGGACGCATTTAGGGCTTTCTATGTTGCATTTTCAACTTAAAGACGAAATTGCACTGGGCCATATCACTCCCATCAATTTTGATGATTCTCTTGGAAACATCGAGAATGATTCCTAGCTTCCCCATACTACTCGGTTAAGGGTTTTGAACTCAAAATTACGCCTAATGTGAATTAGAAACGCCTCTTATGCCATAAGGGTTTCAAGATTAGCCCACAATCATTGTTTTGTGGCTAACTACGAAATTATCAGGGTTTCAAGATTTAATTCTCATTAAACGTAAATTGGTTTTGGGGAAAAGGGTAAAGGTTTTTTATTTCCCTTTTCCCATTCCCCTTTTTCCCCTTAACCGACAAGTATTGCCTAGCTTCCTACATTTTCCTTCCCCCATACCACCCGAGTACAGGTTGTTTCAGCCACAAATTAAAACAACAATAATTCCGGAACTTGATTGCCTAGTCCCGTAATTTCAGAAGTCATGATACACTGTCGCATGACTATAGCCCCTAGCCGCTTGCTTACCAAGTAGGGAAGATTGTCATTACTCTAGTCAAGCCTGCTACTCAACTCAATTACTCCGCTCACATCTGGAAAACTTGTTATGGCTATTTTAGATACCAAAGGCCGCTTGTTCGGCAAAATTAACCTCCTAGATTTAGGTGCTTTACTAGTTATTGTGCTAGTTATCTTTGGCATATTTGTCTTTCCCGGTACTTCCGGTTCTGTAGCCCAAGTCGGTGCTAAAACAGTACCTATAGAAGTGGATCTGGTAGTTCGTGGCTTAAATGTTCGTAACCCTCAGCAGTTATATGACAAAGGGCTGAAAGCAGGTGGTAAGACTAACGTGATTATCCGCAATCAACCTCATGGTGAGATTGCAATTAAATCTATGCAACCACTACCAAGAACAATCAATGTTCCTCAACCTGATGGTTCTATTAAAGAGTTACCAGATCCAAAAAGCAACAATTTTAGTACAGATATGCTGTTGACTTTAGAAGGTAAAGCACAAATCACTCAAAATGGCCCTGTTCTAGGTAACAGCAAAGTGAAAATTGGAATGCCCTTTGAATTAGAAGGTTTCAACTACAACTTTAATGCCACTGTCATCGATTTAAGATTGAAAGATAAATAAACTTGGCACCAAAGCAAGTCTAATTTTAGACCTTACATCACATAGTGGTCTATTGCCAAAATTTTGATAAGTTCGTAGTGAGTTAGCGCAGTCTTAAGGGTTTCCCTGGAACGAATGAATAACCGCAATTTTGAGCAGTCTACTGCTTGAAAATCCAGGCTACAGTCTTGACTACGAACTTATTCGCCTATCATGACTAGCAACATAAATCACTAGTTATTAGTGCGAATTTCTACGTTAAAATAGACACTAGTTTGGGCTATGCACAGCCAGTAAATTTTATGTACTGGCGCAAAATCAAAATGTATAAAAGTAGCGGAAATTAAGAGAAAAACTGCCGATATTAGGTAGGATTAATACATCGACAATTAAAAATGAAAGTGTTAAAACCCCTTTATAAAGAAATAAGTTTAGTAAACTTTCTCCCTTAGTCTCTCTAGACTAGGAGCCGAGAGAGGAGTAAGGTAGAAATCAGGGTTTTTAGCTTCTACTTTTACAGTAAAGAGGTTAAATCACATTCATCTAACTTGCATTCCATGAGTTTTCAGGGAAAAATCCCCAAATTTTTATTTGGCAAGATTTTTTTGTAACTCTACTAACTTAGATAATTATTGTTTTTCTTTTATTCAAAGAAAACTTGGAATCAGTAAACGAAGTATTAGAGCCTTGAATAAGCTATTGTTTACAGGTAAATCTTTTCGGTTTATGGCGTTTACCCTCCCGCTGTTAATGTGGTTGGGATATAAAGAAGTCAAAAGCCAAATAGTAGAACCGCAAGCAGTCTTAGTGTTAGGCGGTTCAACGAAGAATCTAGAGCGAGAAAAGTTTACAGCAGATTTTGCTAAGAGGCATCCAAATTTACCTATTTGGATCAGTGGTGGCAGTCCACCTAGATCTACACAAAAGGTGTTTTCCAAGGCAGGAATAGATCCTGAACGCTTACACTTGGATTACGAAGCAGTAGATACAGTTACTAATTTTACTACGCTGGTTGATGATTTGCAAGCACACGGAATCAAGAGCGTTTATTTGATTACGTCCGATTTCCATATGCGTCGGGCTAGCGTCATTGGTGAGATTGTTTTAGGTAGTCGCGGTATTGAGTTTAAAACAATACCAGTTCCTTCCAAAACATCTCCTGAACCACTAGAAAAATCTTTCCGCGATGGCGCTAGAGCTATTCTTTGGGTAGCAACTGGTTATACGGGTGCAGAAGATACGTTGCATAAGAAGTGAATGGGGATTGGGGATTGGGTAATGGGGATTGGGGATTGGGTAATGGGTAATGGGTAATGGGTAATGGGTAATGGGTAATGGGTAATGGTAAAAAAAATAATAACAATAGTCCTATTCCCTTTGACCTTTGACCTTTGACCTTTGACCTTTGACCTTTGACCTTTGACCTTTGACCTTTGACCTTTGACCCTTGACCCTTTTTAAATTAAATCCCGATGGGTAAATGCCTTAGCATTTGCGCCAGTGTAGCTCGCTACAATATGACCGTCGCCTATCATTTGATATTTGTAGGTGACTAACCCTTCTAAACCAACAGGGCCTCTTGGAGGCATCTGTTGAGTACTAATGCCTACTTCGGCACCAAAGCCGTAGCGGAAACCATCAGCAAAGCGGGTGGAACAGTTGTGATAAACTCCGGCTGCATTCACTAATCCTAAGAAAGCTTCTGCTGCTGCTAAATCTTCGGTGACGATCGCTTCTGTATGGCGAGAACCATATTCATTAATATGGGCGATCGCATCTTCTATGGAATCTACAATTTTAATTGCCAAAATCAAATCGCTGTATTCTGTTTCCCAGTCTTGTGCTGTAGCTGCGGTGAGATGATGCAAAATTTTGGCGGTGCGTTCATCACCTCTTAATTCCACGTGATTAGCTTGCATGGCTGCGGCTAGCTGTGGTAGATAATCTGCGGCTATGCTGGTATGAACTAGCAAGGTTTCAATAGCGTTACAAGCTGCGGGATATTGGGTTTTAGCATCAACAGCAATAGTAACTGCTTTGGTAATATCAGCGCCTTTATCTATATATAGATGACAAATGCCATCTGCATGACCAAGTACGGGAATGCGAGTATTGTCCTGCACAAACCGCACAAAGGAATTAGAACCTCTGGGAATAATTAAATCTACATATTTATCTAACTGCAAAAGTTCAATAGTTTGTTCTCTAGTTGTTAATAACTGCACTACATCGGGGTTCACAGCAGTGTGAGATAAGCCTTGCTTAATTGCTTTGACTATCGCTTCGCAAGAACGGATTGCTTCTTTACCACCTTTGAGGATTACGCCATTACCTGACTTGATTGCTAAAGAGACAATTTGAATTGCGGCTTCGGGACGTGCTTCAAAAATAATGCCCAAAACGCCTAAAGGACAAGTAATGCGCTTGAGAATTAAACCTGTGTCGATTTCGCGATGAATTTGGACTTTCCCGACTGGATCGGCTAGTTTACCAACATCTCTGACTCCCGCGATCGCATCTCTCAATTTATGTTCATCCAACTGCAAGCGTTTATAAAGTGGTTTGGCAATCCCATCAGCAGTGGCGGCTTCACAATCAGCGATATTGGCTTGCAAAATGTCGTCTCTTGCTGATTCTAAAGCTTGGGCGATCGCTTCAATAGCTTGATTTTTCGCCTCAGTGGAGATAACAGCCAACTTACTAGCAGCAGAGCGGGTTTTTTGAGCGATTCCGATCAAAGGAGAAGCAATATCAACAATAGTCATAGCAAATAATAACTTTCCAGTCAGGCCACAATCTTTGTCTTTTCCCTATCCTACCAACCTTAGTTCATGTTTTTAGACAACATTATTGAATTAGGATTAGCAATTTTTATGTCTAGGGACTAGCGCTAGAGAAGAAAGATTGTAAATTTAATTCAGCCAAAATGGTGGGGGTACAACGTTGTTGTACCCCCACCAATGATATATGTTTCACACAATGGAAAATGACTATAAATTTATTATTTTCATCTCCAATTATAAAAACTCTCTGGAAAGTTGACTCATTTTTGTTTCCAATATGTAAATTGGCTTTATTAACCAATATTTAGATTTTGGTTTGAACAATTTAACCAATTTTCTCACTATTTTTAGTTTGAATGTCAATTTCAAGTTAAAAATCCAAAATCCTCTCTGGGAAAGTTCTAAGCGGAAGTTTCCTCCACTCAGAACTTTCCGCAACATCTAAAATTGATAACTTCAACCATGTTGAACACGCTGTTCAAATTGCTCGCGAGTTTTTTCAACTACTTCAACAGCAGCAGAATAGATATCATTATGTTCCTGTTGCAGCCAGGTTAAAAGGCTAGCAATTTGAGCATTTCTTAAATCTAGATCTGTTTGAAAAATAATTGAAGTTGCCATCAATTGAGCGTATTGAGGTTGATGTCCTTGTTGCACTAAATGAGCAATTAAGCCAGCTAAAGCTTCTTGTCGGACTGGATCTGTATTTGCTTCCTTATACATGGTTTCTAGACAACGATATTTGTTGCAATCATCCTATTTCATGTAAGTGACCATTTTGTATCCGTAGTTTTACTGAAATTACTACGTAATAGAGCCTTAAAAAAAGGATGCTTTTTTAACCCTGTATTTTGATTCTGAGTTTTGTAACAAGACTAACTAATACAAAACAAACAATATGGAATTTAAGACATACAACTCAAATCTCATCAACGTTTTGACAGTATACAACTTAAACATCTGTAAGTATTTATGTTGTATCTTCCTGAACGTTGTTATATTTGTTTACAGTATTTTGGGTGTGATTCTATTTACATTTCAATCGAGTGTTAATAGTATTGTTTTAGTGATTGAGAAATCAATCCGAAAAACAACAACAATGAGTTAAGGTTCAAATTTATGGCAGTCGAAAAAACTAATTCCTCTTCAAGCTTGGCCGAAGTTATTGATCGTATCTTAGACAAAGGTATCGTTGTAGATGCTTGGGTACGTGTATCTCTAGTTGGTATTGAATTACTTGCTATTGAAGCTCGGATCGTTATCGCTTCTGTTGAAACATATTTGAAATATGCAGAAGCTGTTGGTCTAACTCAGTCAGCCGCAGTACCTGCTTAATTATTAAGTAAATAGAAAATATGAGAATTAGCGCTGACTAATTCTCATGTTAACAAGCCGTCCAAATAATCTCAACAAACAACAATAGGTTAAGGTGCAATCATATGGCAGTTGAAAAGACTAATTCCTCCTCTAGCTTGGCAGAAGTTATCGACCGTATTTTAGACAAAGGTATCGTTGTAGATGCTTGGGTACGTGTTTCCTTAGTTGGTATTGAACTACTTGCTATTGAAGCTCGGATCGTTATCGCTTCCGTTGAAACATACTTGAAGTATGCAGAAGCTGTTGGTCTAACTCAATCTGCTGCAGTACCTGCTTAATCATTAAGCAGAGTCCATAATATCAGAATTGCTGAGTTAGCAATTCTGATATTTATACTGCTTTTATCTAATTATCCAAAAGATTCTTGCAACAAGATTTATCCCAGGATAACAGGAAAAAGGCAGATATTGCTTGAGCCACATTTGCTGGAGATAAACCATCCAGAAAATGTGGTTGATTCACAGTGATTTTAGTATGATTGCGGAGAAAATCATGACTCCTTTAATGATCAGAATCCGGCAAGAGCATCGAGGAATAGCAGAGGAAGTAACTCAACTATTTAAAGATACTCAAGAATTCTTGTCCGTGACCACAGCGCAAAGACAAGCGCAAGCTAAAGAACAAGCTGAAAATCTGCATCAGTTCCATAAGGATCTGGAGAAAGACACTGAAGAGTTTTTAACAGATACAGCTAAAGAAAGAATGGCTAAAGCCAAACAGCAAGCTGAAGATCTGTTCCAATTCCATAAGGAAATGGCAGAAAACACCCAAGAGTTTTTGTCAGAAACAGCTAAAGAAAGAATGGCGCAAGCTCAAGAGCAAGCTCGACAATTGCGCGAATTCCATCAAAACCTTGAGCAAACAACCAACGAATTTTTAGCTGACACAGCTAAAGAAAGAATGGCGCAAGCTCAAGAACAAAAACAACAGCTACATCAATTCCGTCAGGATTTGTTTGCTAGCATTTTTGGTACATTTTAGTCTTGCATTAATGCTCCCAACTAATAGATTTTATCTGTTGAAGAATGGGGCTAAATAGTAAAACCCCCTAATCTTCCAGGTAAAAACTGGTAAGACCAGGGGGTAGTCAAATTCAACAATGAGTTTTAGCACGAAACTTAAATAACATATATCGGCACTGATTACAAGGCTTTAGTAAAAAAAACTAACAACCTGTATCTCGTTTCAATCAGTGAACAATAAATAACTCTAACGAATATTGATAGTAACAACAATCGATAGAGCTTTATTTATAGTTTCTGCTCCTATCTTACCACATTGATGTCATTTATGCATCGAATGTTGTGTTTTTTTTGTAAAGTTCTCTTCCCACCATCATTAACTTATGACTAATACCGAAAATCATAAAAAAAGAGCTGTTCTTCGTGTCCGTCCTGGTCAGTTTGTAGTCACACCAGCTATTGAAAAAGTAGCAATTCGAGCGTTACGTTATCTCACATCAGGATTTGCTATTCATTTACGCGGGCCAGCTGGGACAGGTAAAACGACCTTAGCTATGCATTTAGCTAATTGTCTAGATAGACCAATCATGTTGATTTTCGGAGATGACGAATTTAAAAGTTCTGATTTAATCGGCAGCGAATCTGGCTATACACATAAAAAATTATTAGACAATTATATTCACAACGTTCTGAAAGTTGAAGACGAACTCAAACAAAATTGGGTTGATTCTCGCTTAACTTTAGCTTGTCGGGAAGGTTTAACCTTAGTCTACGACGAGTTTAACCGTTCACGTCCAGAAGTAAATAACGTTTTACTGTCGGCCTTAGAAGAAAAAATCCTCACTCTTCCGCCTAGCAGTAATCAGCCAGAATATTTACATGTTCACCCCAAATTCCGGGCTATTTTTACCTCCAATCCTGAAGAATATTGCGGAGTTCACTCCACTCAGGATGCTTTGATGGATCGGTTGGTAACCATTAATATGCCGGAACCAGATGAGCAAACTCAGATTGAAATCTTAACTCATAAAACAGGGATTCATCACGAGTATGCACAGTTAATTGCACGCTTAGTAAAAGCATTTCGTTCGGCAACTGGTGCTGAGAAAACTTCTGGATTGCGGTCTTGTTTGATGGTTGCAAAAGTGTGTGCAGAACACGATATTTTGGTCACACCTGAAAATACAGATTTCCGAGAAATTTGTGCAGATGTCTTGTTCAATCGCACCAATTTATCGGCAAGTGATGCTACAACGCTGTTTCTGGAATTGCTGAACCACGTACAAGTAAAACCAGTAGAACCAGTTGATGATAGCGATCCCTATGATGTGGCTGAGGCTGAAATAGTTGGTGCAGCAGAACCACAAACAGATGCGATCGCAGAACCAGTGACACTAGACGAAAGCTTATTAAGCGACCAACCCAACTAATGTTTTCCTCAAATAAAGCTTAGTACTCAATCAAGACTGTGGTTAATTTCATTCAAGAGTTTAATTCATCGTGACTACTACACCCATCCTGCCAACACGTTCTCAATCTAACTCCAGCCGAGCTATTACTACATCTACTCAAGGTTCTACCTTGGCAGATATTCTCGAGCGAGTTTTAGATAAGGGAATTGTGATTGCTGGTGATATTTCTGTATCTATCGCCTCTACAGAACTGCTGCATATCCGTATCCGCTTATTAATTTCCTCCGTTGATAAAGCTAAAGAGTTGGGCATTAATTGGTGGGAAAATGACCCTTACCTCAGTAGCAAATCTCAACGTTTAGTTGAGGAAAACCAACAACTTCAGCAGCGATTGGAAAGTTTAGAAGCACAGTTACGTTCGCTAACTGCTGCTAAGATAAACAACCCAGAGCTATTTCCAGTCAATGCTGAAGATAATGGCCAAAGCGATGAAGAAAATGTGCCATTGCCTATGAATTATCAGCCTAATGACTAGGCTAAGTAGACTTACATCCCAACAATTCAAGCGCTACAAAACAATTAACAAAAGGTGGCATCATGGCAATGGTTTGCACTCCATCTGAAAATTCCAACGATTTGCTAGCTACCAATTCCAAAGCTAATAACCAAGCTGGCTTAGTTCCTTTACTCTTAACTGTAGTGGAACTAATCCGTCAGCTGATGGAAGCTCAAGTAATCAGACGTATGGAAGAGGAGTGCCTTAGTGAATCTGACTTAGAGCGAGCTGCAGAAAGTTTGCAAAAGTTAGAGGAACAAGTTTTAAATTTATGTCAGATTTTTGAGATTGATCCAGCAGACTTAAATATCCATTTAGGAGAACTTGGTAGTCTTTTACCTGCTGCTGGATCTTATTATCCTGGTGAAACTGGAAATACTCCATCTGTACTAGAACTGTTAGACCGTCTGTTGAACACCGGAGTTGTGGTGGACGGAGAACTAGATTTAGGCGTTGCTCAACTCAATTTAATTCACGCTAAATTGCGGTTAGTTTTAACCTCAAAACCTTTAAATACAAAGTAATTTTTTATGGATGCTGGTCTTTATTTGTACGGTATTTTTTCCGATCCAATTCCTCCAACAGTTAGCTTAAAAGGATTGGATTCCCAACCTGTTTATAGCCAAGTAATTGAAGGTTTTACCTTTTTATACTCAGATGCTAAACAAGAAAAATATTTAGCTTCGCGGCGGAATTTAATTAGCCATGAAAAAGTTTTAGAGCAAGCAATGCAGGAAGGCTTTCGGACTCTGCTACCTCTGCGGTTTGGATTAGTTGTGAAAAATTGGGAAACAGTAATTTCACAACTAATCCAACCATGTGAGCGACAGCTGCGAGATCTGTTTCAAAAATTGGCGGGTAAGCGAGAAGTTAGCGTCAAAATTTTGTGGGATACCAAGGCGGAATTACAAGCAATGATGCAGTCTAATCCCGACTTGAAGCAAAAGCGCGACCAGATGGAAGGCAAAAATTTGAGTATGGAGGAAGTGATTGAAATTGGGCAGTTAATTGAAAGTAATTTACAGCAACGCAAAGAAGCTGTAATTAAAACTTTCTTTGATGAACTCAAACCCTTGGCAGAAGAAGTTGTAGAAAGCGAACCGATGATGGAAGAAATGATCTACAACGCTGCTTTTCTCATTCCTTGGGATCAGGAAGCTTTATTTAGCCAACGTGTAGAAGCTATAGACAAAAAATTTGGCGATCGCTTACGTATTCGCTACAACAATTTTACTGCACCTTATACATTTGCTCAGATTTCTTAATTGGAGGTGATGATTATGCTTGGTAAAATTTTACTATTTCCAGTCATGGGGCCAATTAGTGGGCTGATGTGGATTGGAGAACAAATTCAAGAGCGTACTGATACAGAATTTGACGCGCAAGAGAATTTGCATAAACAATTACTCAGTCTGCAACTTTCTTTTGATATTGGCGAAATTTCTGAAGAGGACTTTGAGGAGCAAGAAGAAGAACTACTGCTGAAAATTCAAGCTTTGGAAGAAGAAAAAGCCCGTTTAGAAGCTGAATCAATAGAGGATGAAGAGGATGAAGTAGAACCAACTTACTTCATCGCTGAAGTTGAGGAAGATAAAGTACTTGCAGAGGCATTTCGAGGCAATAAAAAATATGAGGATAATGAAAATTTAGTATTATCTCCCTAAAATTATCAGCCAATTACTTTTATAGATAATTAAATTAAAAACCCGCATTTGCGGGTTAATAATTTAATGTTACTTGTTCTAATAGTAGCTAATTACTAAAAAATTTGAAACTTAATATTCAATTTCAAAAGCTTGGTAATTGTTAGCTTCAAAAAAGATATTAGGACGCTTAGGTAAATTAGGATGTCTATGGTCGGATTGGCGTAATTTATTAATATTTTGTTCTGTGTCGGCTATCTGGTCTTTTAGGGAATTCAAACGCTGTTTTAAAATAACTGTGCGCTGTTCTATAAAATGTAACTCCTGCTTAATTCTTTGCTGTTCTGTTACAAGTTTATAGAGTTCTAACTGGCTGGAAGCTTCAGATTTACTACGAGGCATAGTAGTTACTTTAGGTCTAATTGTGCCGCGATTACGAAGATTTTTCATTTAATTTTCCTGAACAATTGATTGTATTATAACCAAGAAAATCGGATTGTAAAGGATAAAAATATATTTAATATTTTTTAAAATTTGTGTCAGTATGGATGCACTAAAAACAAACATAATTCTCACTCATTTTGATTTGGTTGCCAGAATGGAATCATTAAATCTCTACACTTATGCTTTTTTTAATACTCCTGATATTCCCTTAAATTTACCAGAGGGTAATACTAGTCAGTTATTCTTAATTCATGGTTCTGGTATTTCTGCCGTTGTTGAGCCAGGAATATCTTTAGAATCAGTGCAAAATAATGATGAACAAGTTATCAAAATGGTTTTAGCTCACGATCGCATTATTCGTGAACTATTTCAACAAACCACAATTTTACCTTTGCGTTTTGGTACTTCTTTTGCTTCTCCAGCCACATTACTCAAGCATATAGAATCTCACGGTGCAGAGTATCGTGAGAAATTAGATTATATTCAAGGGAAAACTGAATATAATTTAAAACTTCTACCTCGGATTTTTCAAGAACCCGTAAAATCCTCTATCAGTGGAGGTAGAGATTATTTTTTAGCGAAAAAACAACATTTTGAAAATCAAAAAGCTTACATGATTGCACAGGCTGAAGAAAAATCCAGTCTGGTTAATCTCATCACCGATATTTATCAATCTGCTGTGATTGTTCAAGATAAAGGCGAAGAAATTCGGGTTTACTTTTTAGTTAACCATCAAGACAAACTTTCATTCTTAGAGCAGTTTTTAACTTGGCAAGAAGCTTGCCCCCGTTGGGATTTTTGCTTAGGAGAAGGATTACCTCCTTACCACTTTGTTTGACTATTATTTACCAGCTTTGCTATAAATTTCTAGGTTTATGATGAACCACTACGACTTACTTAATTTAGTCATGTTTAGCGGCAAAGGTGGGGTTGGTAAAACCACCATCTCTTGCAGTTTTGCGCGTTATTGGGCTAAGAAGTTTCCTCAAGAAAGAATTTTGTTACTTTCTACAGATCCAGCACATTCTTTAGGCGATGTCTTACTTGCAGAAGTAAACGACACAGCTTTACCCCTAGCCGATTTGCCTAATTTAAGCGTGCAAGCATTAGATGCCCAAAAGCTGCTGTTAGAATTTAAAGCAAAGTATAGCCGTTTTTTAGAATTACTAGTTGAACGAGGTAGTTTAGCAGATGGCGAAGACCTAGCACCAGTTTGGGATTTAAATTGGCCGGGTTTAAATGAACTGATGGGTTTGCTAGAAATTCAACGTCTGCTTTCAGAAAAGCAGGTGGATCGGGTAGTTCTCGATATGGCTCCTTCTGGGCATACATTAAATTTATTACGATTAAAAGATTTTTTAGATGTTATTTTAAATTCCTTTGAATTATTCCAAGAAAAACATCGAGTGATTACCAAAAGTTTTACGGGTAATTACACAGAAGATGATGTTGATCGCTTCTTGATTGACATGAAATTTCAATTAGCAGAAGGCAGACGATTACTGCAAGATGAGAAATTTACTGGCTGTTTAGTAGTCGCAGTTTCAGAACCGATGTGTTTGTTAGAAACTGAGCGCTTTTTAGCTAGTTTAAAAGATTTAGAAGTCCCCTATGCAGGATTATTTGTCAATCGCTGTTTGACAGATAATGAAGTAGAAACAGACCGTTATGCAGAACAGCAAAATTTGCTCACAAAATACTTACAGATAGCACCTGAAAAACCTGTATTCATCGTACCCCAACAACAAGCACCTCCCTTAGGTAGCAAGTTGTTAGATAGTTTAGCTGCCCAAATTCAAATCATTGACCATGTTGAAATTGCACCACCACCAATAATTCAATGGCCCAATAAAATCTTGCCGAGTTTTGGTGATTTTTTGGCTCAAGGATGTCAACTAATTATTGTGGGTGGTAAAGGAGGTGTAGGTAAAACCACAGTAGCAGCCGCTATAGGTTGGGCTTGCGCCCAGCATTATCCCCATAAAAAAATTCGAGTAATTTCCATAGATCCGGCTCATTCTTTAGGAGATGCTTTTGGGCAAACTTTGGGACATGAGCCTGTCATGCTAACTGCTAATTTGAGCGGACAAGAAGTTGATGAAACTAAAGTAATCGACAAATTCCGTTCAGATTATCTGTGGGAATTAGCAGATATGATTAGTGGGGAAGGCTCGCAAACAGATTCCACAGTGAATGTTGCTTACTTACCAGAAGCTTGGCGGCAGATTATGTCTCAAGCTTTACCTGGCATTGATGAGATATTATCTCTGGTCACTGTGATGGATCTATTAGATAGTAACCAAGCAGATTTAATTATTTTAGATACAGCACCAACAGGCCATCTCCTGCGCTTTTTAGAAATGCCATCGGCTTTAGGAGATTGGTTAACCTGGATATTTAAGCTGTGGATGAAATATCAAAATGTTTTGGGTCATGTAGATGTAATTGGGCGGTTGCGGGGTTTACGGCAACAAGTTGTACAGGCACAAAAGAAGTTAAAAAATCCCAAAGATACGCAATTTATTGGTGTAATTCAAGCAGAAGCGGCAATTATTGCTGAACATATTAGATTAACAGAATCTTTGAAAAAGATGGGAGTTAATCAACCTTATGTGGTGCAAAATCGCTACAATCCACAAGCGGAAATTGATGGCAGTTTGTTCCCCGAACAAACAATTATCCGCTTACCGAATTTACCACGTTCTGTAGAGCCGGTAGTGAGAGTTCAATGTGCAGCACATCTGTTATTTGAATTTGAAGAATTAATTGCCAATAACAGCTAAATGCCAGAAAAGCGGGATTTTTAAAGTTAACTATCTGAGGTATTTTATGAGTGAGTTATTTAAGGGATTTGAGCAATTCTTAGAGTTAGTGAAAACTCTAGAAGAAAAAGTGGAAAAGGGCGAGATTAAAACAGATGTGCAAATTAACTCTCGCCCAATGAGCAGTATTCCTCGTTATGGGAATGTGCCACGCCCCAATAATATGGCTAATGATGTTGGTACTAGTCGCTTCCGCACTCAACCTCCAGCTAATTCTGGTGGTGGTGCTAGCAATGGCGGTGGCGGTAATGGCGGAGGTTCTGAATCTGTGATTCCACCTGATGCACCTTCGGGTTATAGCCTCAAAGATGTGGGTGGATTGAGTGAAGTTCTCAAAGAACTGAAGGAACTGATTGCTATTCCCTTAAAACGTCCCGATTTATTAGCAAAGCTGGGGTTAGAACCTACAAGGGGTGTATTGTTAGTTGGGCCTCCTGGGACAGGTAAAACTCTCACCGCCCGCGCTTTAGCAGAAGAACTCGGCGTTAACTATATCGCCCTCGTTGGGCCAGAAGTCATCAGTAAATATTACGGTGAAGCCGAGCAAAGACTACGGGGAATTTTTGAGAAAGCTGCTAAAAATGCTCCCTGTATTATCTTTATTGATGAAATTGATAGTTTAGCTCCAGACCGCAGCGCTGTGGAAGGGGAAGTAGAAAAACGTTTAGTAGCCCAACTATTGAGTTTGATGGATGGTTTCTCTCAAAGCCAAGGTGTAATTGTCTTAGCGGCGACAAATCGCCCCGATCATCTTGACCCGGCTTTACGCCGCCCAGGAAGATTTGATCGGGAAGTTCAGTTCCGCATTCCCGACTGTAACGGGCGTAAAGAAATTCTACAAATTCTCACCCGCGCTATGCCCTTAGATGGGACAGTTGACCTGGATTTCATTGCTGAAAGAGCAGTGGGATTTGTGGGGGCTGATTTGAAAGCTGTTTGTCAAAAAGCTGCTTATACTGCGTTGCGCCGTCATGTTCCTTCGATTGAGGAAAAAGTTCCAGAAAATATGACTGTTAACCAGTCAGACTTTTTACAAGCCCTCAAAGAAATCAAACCTGCGGTACTGCGGAGTGTCGAAGTTGAAGTTCCTCATATAGCTTGGGAAGATATCGGTGGTTTGGAATCAATTAAACAAACCCTGCGCGAATCTGTGGAAGGGGCGTTACTGTATCCAGAACTGTATCTGCAAACCAAAGCCCTAGCACCCAAAGGCATATTATTGTGGGGGCCTCCGGGAACGGGTAAAACCTTACTAGCCAAAGCTGTGGCTTCCCAAGCTAGAGCCAACTTTATTGGTGTGAACGGCCCAGAATTACTGAGCCGTTGGGTGGGAGCCAGCGAACAAGCAGTACGGGAACTATTTGCCAAAGCCAGACAAGCAGACCCCTGCGTAGTCTTTATTGATGAAATTGATACCTTAGCCCCAGCCCGAGGCAGTTACAATGGTGATTCTGGAGTAAGCGATCGCGTAGTTGGTCAATTACTCACTGAATTAGATGGTTTACAAGTGGGAACTACTATCTTAGTAATTGGTGCCACCAATAGACCTGATGCTCTAGACCCAGCTTTATTACGTGCTGGACGCTTAGATTTACAAATGAAAGTAGATCTACCAGATCTCAGCAGCCGTCTGTCAATCTTGAAAGTTCATAGCCAAGGAAGACCTCTGCAAGATGTGGATTTGGAATATTGGGCAGAGATGACCAAAGGCTGGAATGGTGCAGACTTAACATTGCTGTGTAATCAAGCGGCTGTGGAAGCAATTCGCCGTTTCCGTTCCCAAGGGCAGACAGTACCCGCAGATATCAGAATCACTACTGATGATTTTAATTATGCTTATCAGGTGTTGACTGAGCAGCGGCCTGGTTAGGAAGGGGGAAGGGGGAATGGGGAATGGGGAATGGGGAAGGGGAGGGGTTGAAAAATCTTTTCCCTTTAACCTTTAACCTTTTCCCTTTTTCCCTATCAAAGGAAGAAACTCATTATTCTACAAACAAGATTTTTGATTAACTAGAAGACTCGCTTTTTCGGAAAAGTTCTGATTTTCTCTGTATTTATATTTAGTGAACTTGGTTTGCGGGTTCGATTTTATTCTTTGGTTATCGAATATCTTGTGGGGAATTTATGAGTTTAATCAAAAAGCTAACGGTGGGATTTTTAACTGTTGGCACATTAATGAATACAGTATTGCCTGCAATGGCTCGTCCGGCAACCTTGACGACTGACAGCAATTTGCGAACTAGTGCATCTTTAACAGCCTCTGTAGAAGAAGTCTTACCATTGGGCAGTAATGTAGAGGTTTTAAATATTACCTACGGAGATGATGGCGATTATTGGTACTATGTACAGCCAACAGTGGAAGGAACAGCAAACGGTTGGATACGAGGAGATTTAGTTAAGTTCCAGCCAAGCAAGAAGCGTTATGCAACTATAGCTGGGGAGCGTGGATATAAAATTAACGTGCGTTCTTCTCCTAACTTAAACAGCAAAGTGCTGCACAGTGGGCTGTCAGGTGATTTGGTGACAGTGGAGGATTCCTACCAAAATGCAGGTGAATATCGTTGGTATCGTGTCAAGTTCCCAAATAATGCGAGTGGTTGGGTCAGAGAAGACTTGCTATCGATATGGCCCCAAGGATGCATTATTACTTGTCCTGTACATTAGGCGATCGCATCCCATCACCAACCAACAACCAGCAACACTCACAACTACATAGTTCCCAATCCCCAATCCCCAATCCCCAGTCACCTGTTTAAGTTTTACGAAATGCCAATGACGAATCCTGAATCTATGAGTATTGATTGATCAATTACTACTCCTTTACTAAGGAGATACTATGTCATTGCAATCTGGATTAGATGCCTTTAACCAAGGACGTTATTCCGAAGCTGTTGAAATCTTGGAACAAGTCAGCCGGAATGCTGTAGACCAAAATTCTTCAGATTATCTTTCAGCACAAATGTGGCTGATGAAAGCCTATCAAGGCACAGGACAGATTGAAAAAGCATCAATCCTGTGTCAACGGCTAATGATGAGTGATAATCCTCAGGTGCGGAGTTGGGCTGAACAAGCACGTCAAACACTCCCGCAAGCACCAGTTACACAACCCAGAACTGTACCACCAGCCGGACGTGCGACGGCGGCTGGTGTGAAATTAGCAATGGGTGGTGTGGGTGGAAGTCTGGCTTTAGCTTCTGGTGTCACCATCACCTTGCTGTTTGGGATGGTGTTCGCTTTAGGCTTGAGCTTAGTATTTATTTTAGGTAGTGATAATCCAGTCCAAGGATTAGCGATCGCTATTACCATCACTTTAGTTTTTAATCTGGCTGCTTTTTTCCTGTCGCCTTATTTGATGGACTTAACCCAAAGTTGGCTTTATCAAACTCGCTGGGTAGAGTTGGCGGAAGTAGAAAGCCTCAGTCCAGAAACAGCAAGAGTGATTCAGCAAGTCTGTCAACAGAAGAACCTCAAAACCCCACGGCTGGGTATTATCGACGACCAAAACCCTACGGCTTTTACTTATGGCTCATTGCCTAATAGCGCCCGGTTAGTCGTCAGTCAGGGGCTTTTTAGTTATTTAGATGATGATGAAGTTGCTACTGTTTACGCCCATGAATTAGGGCATATTGTTCACTGGGACTTTGCAGTGATGACAGTAGCTTCTACCTTAGTGCAAATTTGCTACTTAATTTACAGCACAGCTAATAGGTTTGGTCGTGGCGGCGGCGATAACAAAATCAAAGACGCGATGCAGACTGCTGCTCTTGTTGCTTATATTTTCTATGTTGTTGGTACTTACTTGCTACTGTATCTCTCCCGTACCAGAGAATACTTTGCTGACCACTTTGCTGCGGAAACCACGGGTAACCCCAATGGATTATCTCGTGCTTTGGTCAAGATTGCTTACGGGATACTAGAAGAAGGTCAGAAGACAAAAGAACCGAGTCGTTTGATTGAAGGAACCCGCGCCTTGGGTATTTATGACCCCAAAGCCGCAGCTTCCACTGGAACCGCTTACCGCATTGCTTCCGATCCGCAAAAAATTGGTCGCGTCTTTTTGTGGGATATGTTTAACCCTTGGGGTTGGTGGATGGAGTTAAATTCTACTCACCCGCTAACTGGTAAACGAGTCCGCGCCCTTAGTACCTATGCAGAACAGTTGGGTTTACCCACAGAGTTTGATATGGGGCGAGTAATTGGGGAAGGTAAGAGTCTCAATAGAAGTAAGCTTTACGGTAATTTCTTCTTAGATGTGGTGTTGTATGGCGCGGAAACTATCGGCTTTTTAGCTGGCTTAGTTTTAGGCGTGATTGTGTGGTCTAGTTCTTCCCATTCTGGTTTGATATTTGGCGCACCACTCATCGGCTTAGGCGCAGGAATTTTGATCAAAGCCTTGGTGATGTTCCCCGACTACAAACAAGCCGCAGATACCGATATTCTCACTCTCATGTCAGACCCCTACGCCAGCACTTTGCGCGGACAACCTGCAAAACTGGAAGGACAACTGATTGGGCGTGGTGATGCAGGTTATAAATTTGGTTCTGATTTAAAAATTCAAGACCGTAGTGGAATGTTATATCTGCACTACGCCTCACGCTTTGGCCCTATTGGGAATTTCTTGTTTGGGATGAAGCGAGTCCAAAGCTTATTGGGTGAACAAGTTGAGGCTGTGGGTTGGTTCCGTCGCGGTGTTGCGCCTTGGATGGATTTGATTCAACTTCAAAGTGAGAATGGTACGGTTGTCAATAGTTACCATCGCTTCTGGTCATTTATACTGGGTGGCGGGGCAATTATTTTAGGAGTAGCCTTGACGATATTTGTCAGCAGCAGTTAGCCTATTCGCAGAGCATTTCTAATTATCCAAGCTGTAATTTGCCAAGGAGGTGGTTGTTTACCACCTCCGTTTTTTTGTTGTTCAACAGGATTTGGTGCAGTGGTAGCAAGGTGGGAAAGGTTTCATTTTAAACCTCGTCTGAGCCAAAACGAGCTAGAAGCGATCGCAAGCAAGCAATATTGTTTCTACTGTTGATGTTGTGCGAGCAATTTCTATATTTCTAAATTAAGCATGAAATGTATAATTATCTAGTTATTCGTGTATTTACTGGTTAAAACTATATAAATGCTTACCCTTACACCAGCGGAAATTAGTCAGTTTCGCAGTCAGTTGGCAGATAGCCCAGAGGCTTTAGCGGCTTTAGATGCTATAGAAGAGTGTGAAGGCTATTTAGATGATGCAATTCCACTGCTAGTTATGCGGGAAACTGCACAGGAAGCAGATAGAGGATTAAACGATTGGTTAGAAAAAATTCGCCAATTTGTTTGTCAAGAGGAAGTTAGAGACGCTTTAGAATCTGGATTCATCGCTCCAATTATCGAACCATTGGCTGCAAGTGCAGGTATTCCTCTAGGTACTGCAACTGCACTTAGTATATTGGTGTTTAAATTGGGTGCGAAAAAGTTTTGTAAAGTCCCTGAATCTGATGCTTAAAGTCCAGAAGCGATAAATCCAGCCCAGTAGTAAGGATGAGCAAAAGGTAGGGGTTGACGTTTCTTGATTATTTTCAAAGATTCCTCATATATTAATACTTGTCCTCTCCTCAATTGGGCAAGTATCTTTTTATCTTCCCAAAATCTGACTACTTCCTCAACTGTCAGATTTCGTAGCCATGTTTGAGCTTCCTTAAGGGCTATGGCAACATTCCCTGCTGCGAATTTATCAAATGTGAATAAGTTTTCGTAGAATTTAATCATTAAAAAGCTAGTAGACAAATCATTTACTCTCCATAGGGAACTAACAACACTGGGACTACCTGCTAACAGAAAACCGCTAGGTAAACCAATATATTCATCACTGGTATTTTGAAAATCAATCAATCCAGTTTCGCAAGCGGAAAGGGTAACGAGGCGACATTTTTCTAATTGCAGAGCAAATATTTTATCTAATGTCAGACATTTTTCTAAATCGTGAGTTTCCCCGGCGCGCACGTTTAAGTAACGTTCAGAGTTAGATTTTGTTGCTGTGTCTTCGACTGCTGCATTGGCTAATATCAAACCAGATTTACTAGCATTTGTCCAATTAAAATAACCGTGACAACTAAAATGGGCGCAGTGGTAAGTATTTAATTCAGATTGATTAATTGCTGTGAGTGTCGCGTCTGTTTTTTTCAGGACGTTGGCAGGATGAAAGTAGCTTTGAATAACTTGTACTTCTAAATCTGTATAGTTTAAATCACCTGTGGGGTTTTGAATTGCAAACAAAGATTGGAAATCAGGACGTTTACGCTGTTGTACCTGTTGCAGTATTTGACAACTGGGTGCATAGCTAACACCACCAGCAAATAAATCCAGAAGACTAGAATGACTTTCAGTATTTTGATTGACTGGGAGTGCATGAAGGGGTAATAGATGCAAGCCTCTATGAGGAATTAAAATGAGTTGATTACAATACTCTGATAGCTGATTTATGATTGCAATTATTTCATCAATGTGCAGAATTGCAGCTAATTGCTTCAGTTCTGATTCTAAGCTATTCAGCCATTGGTCTTTTTGAAGATAGTAATTTCGTAAATATTGATTTACCCAATTTTCTAAAGCTTCTAAATTTGCTGGTTGGGATTGCCAAACTGTTAAATTTCCTGTTTTGGTGACAATAAACGCCAGGATTTTATCATTCAGAATATACCACTCAATGATGACTGTATTCTCATTCAACTGAGCTTGGAATAAATTAAAATCAAAACCATAACCAACAAGTAAATAGCGGTTTTGCAATTCATTACGCTGTCGCCGCAATTCTTGGAGACGTTTTGCTAAATCTTGAGGATTTTCCGCTTTACCATTTTGGATTTGATATTGTCCTGCGGCTATTTCATCTCTGTAGGTTTCTAGTTGAGTAACAACATCTGGAGGGAAGATGGTTTTAGAATCACGTTCGAGGATTTGTTCAACTAAATTGCGGGTTTTACTACGTTCAACATATTCAATTGCTTCGGTAATCTTATTTAATTGCAGGCAAACTTCTACCATGCAGCTATAAACTTGGTTAAAGTATTCTGCTTGTTTACGCTTGCTTTCTTCTCCAGATACTATTTCTTCTCGTAAAGATTCTATGGTGTCAATGGCAGACTTAAAAGCATTGTATGCTAAATCAAACCGATTTACATCTTGGTAAGCAATTCCCAGCCCCCACAAACTTTCTGCATAGTTTTGAGGTAAAGTTTCACTAGTGAAGACACCTAAAGCAGCAGTAGAAGCAGCGATCGCCATTTCGATGTTATCTGCCTTGTCGCCTTTGATTCTCTCCCTGTAGGCAGCAGCGAGATTATATTGCATTGCTGCCCATTCAAAAAGCAAAGTTTCTCTGGTGTATACACCTAAAGCAGCAGTATAAGTAGCGATCGCAATTTCAATGTTATCTGCCCTGTCTCCTTTAATTCTCTCCCTGTACGCAATTGCGAGATTATTTTGCGTTCCTGCCCATTCAAAAGGCAAAGTTTCAGGAGTTCTGACAGTTAAAGCAGCAGTAAAAGCCGCGATCGCAATTTCAATGTTATCTGCCCTGTCTCCTTTAATTCTCTCCCTGTACGCAATTGCGAGATTATTTTGCGTTATTGCCCAATCAATAGGCAAAGCTTCAGGAGTTCTGACAGTTAAAGCAGCAGTAAAAGCCGCAATCGCAATTTCAATGTTATCTGGCCTGTCTCCTTTAATTCTGTCACTGTAGGCAACAGCGAGATTATTTTGCGTTGCTGCCCATTCAAAAGGCAAAGTTTCAGGAGTTCTAACAGTTAAAGCAGCAGTAAAAGCCGCGATCGCAATTTCAATGTTATCTGCCCTGTCTCCTTTAATTCTCTCCCAGTAGGCAACAGCGAGATTATTTTGTGTTCCTGCCCATTCAAAAGGCAAAGCTTCTCTAGTGTAGATACTTAAAGCAGCAGTAGAAGCCGCGATCGCAATTTCGATGTTATCTGCCTTGTCTCCTTTTATTCTATCGCTGTAGGCATTTGCGAGATTATTTTGCGTTGCTGCCCATTCAATAGGCAAAGTTTCAGGAGTTCTAACAGTTAAAGCAGCAGTAGAAGCCGCGATCGCAATTTCAATGTTATCTGCCCTGTCTCCTTCTATTCTATTCCTGTAGGCATTTGCGAGATTATTTTGCGTTGCTGCCCAATCAATAGGCAAAGCTTCTCTGGTGTAGACTGTCAACGCGACTTCATAGCCAGTAATAGCAATTTCCATATTGCTGGCTTTGCTACCTAAGGGGAATTGCGCTATGAGATTGCTAAATTCAACAATAACTGCTGCTAAATATTCTGCTTCATCTGCTTTCACTTCCCCAAGTCTATTTATCCCCCAACGGCGCAATATTTCTGGTAACACTACGTCGAGTTTGTCTGTATTCTTTGCCAGCAAAGGGTAAACTACTTGGGAATTACCTCTACTTTCTAAAATGACTTGTAGTACCTCAATCAAGAATTGGTAATATGTCTGTATCTCCTCCTCACTGAGAGATTGCAAATCTACTTTAGTATCTAGATTTAATACTTCCCTTAGTTGCATTGCCAAACCTTGCAACCAATTCGCTGTATTCTCATCCCCCTGCTGTGAAAACATCTGTACTACTTCTTCTACCGTCTGCACAAAGCCAGCATCCAGTAATTCTTGGTTTGCTGCTAAAATCTCTGGTTCTTGACTACTGGGGGCATCTAACAGGCTGCGAATCAGATTGAGATAGGCTTGCTGACGCTGTTCGTTCATAGGTAAGGGTATGAGGCGCAACATAATGATGAGAATAATTCAATCAATTGCAGAAAAGATGACTGAATAAGGCAAAAATTAAAAGTTAAAAGGCAAAAGAAAGAATCAGATAAAGGGGATTATCTTTTCACTTCTTAAGTAACCACACAAAATTAATTACAGTCATTGCGAGCGTTCGTGTTAGCGTCTCAAAGAGAAGCGAAGCAATCGCAGAGGTTGGGATTGCTTCATTCCGCTTCGCTTCATTCGCAATGACGTTGTGTAATTTATCGTGTCTATTTAATTAACTTGTAGCTTCAACTAACTTTTTGCGGCTAGGGCGCTTACGCTCTGATTTTTTCTTCAATCCCACAGCTTGAGCTTGATCGCTATCTGAGCCATACTGTCCCCGTACAACTTCTTTCATCGCTAACACCGTATTGTGAAATTCCCACTCAGCTAATCGCGCCGCATCAGACGCAGCACGGTATAAAGTTTGTTTCTCAACTTCGGCTTTTTGAGCATTTAACATTGCTTGATAAGATGCATCTAATTTGCTCGCGGAAGCATCGTTTCGGCTAGTTTGATAATCAGTGATGGTTTGCAAACCGTGGAATGAATTAATATCTCCATCGATGATAGGAAGCGTGAGACGGCGATTTGTGTTTTGCATGGCTGTTAATATATCCGTAGTGGACTATATATTTAGCGTGTCAATTTAAACTTCAAATCGCTTGAGAAAATACACGTAATTAACGCGATATGCAACTTAATTTTTGACGATCCTTGATAAAAACGCAAAGCAGCCACTACCTCTGCGTAGAAGTCAAAAGTCGTCTTGAAAAGTTTGCTCAAGTCGGGAAACCCGCCCACGCAACTTTTCGCAAAAGTCAAAAGTCAAAAAGCTTATGAAATAGGCTTTTCGTAACCAACACCAATCTATATGTTGAGTTGACGAGATTTATGTTGGGTGGCGCTGTGCTTAACCCAACTTACATTATTGTTGTGTAGGGGGAAACATTATTAATGTAAAACGATACATTGTGAATGTAAGGCAATACATCATTAATGTAAGGCGATACATTGTGAATGTAGGGCAATACATCATTAATGCAAAGCGATGCATGATTAATGTAGCAAATTACATTTGAGGTAGAGCTACTGCAATTAAAAATCGCAACTGTAACAGAGCGATTGTAAATGATATTTTGGCTATGCTGAAGGCGATCGCTAATCTGTCACCGACGACAAATAATTAGTCACGTACAAATAAAAACCGTGGAGACTTATCAAAGTCCACGGCTTTTTGGTGTGGTGTGAGGAGACTTAACTAATGCCATCATAAACCGATTTCAGCCTTAGCGATCCAGGGGAAAGGGTTTTTTTCACAAAATTGTCATTTGATGACATTTGGATGCATCAAAATCCATTTTCAACTAAAGCACCGCCGCAACTCGAACCACACCCGGCGGTACAACCATAGCAATAAGCAGCAGTTTGGATTTCATTAATTAAATCTAAACTCCCAGCCTCTAGCAATTTAGCTATTGTTAAGGCTTCACCATTAGGAGTTTTTGCTGGTAGATTCATCATTTGATTAAAGTCGCAATCATAAACATTGCCAAGGTAATCAATTGATAATTCATCACGACACATTAAATGTTCAACTGTACTGGCATTAAAATTTGATTCTAAAAATTGTAGATAGCTGCTGTAAATTTTCTTACGTTCCAAATGCATTTTAGTTCTACCAACTGGCAGATTCGTAATCGTGAAGAGGTTGTTAAAGACAATACCAAAATGTTCTTGCAAGAACATTTTGTAATCTTTCTCTAGCTTTGTTTGTTCCGGCGCTAAAGAAAATTTCTCCCCTGTAGGTAACTGCGGATTATAGACTAAATCCAAAATTAAATCTGGGTTTTTGCCATAGCCGACTGCGTTGAGCAACTGCAAAGCTTTAATTGAACTATCAAAAACACCACTACCACGCATTTTATCAACATTATCTGCAAGGTAACATGGCAGAGAAGCAACTACTCTCACTTGATGTTTAGCAAAGTATTCAGGTAAATCACCAAACCCATCTACAAAATAAATAGTTAAATTAGAACGAACAATTACCTGTTTTCCTGTTTTTCTAGCTGCTTTCACCAATGGTTTAAAACCATAATTCATTTCTGGTGCGCCGCCAGTTAAATCGACAATTTTAATTTCCGGGAATTTGTGAATTAACTCAATTAGCTGTTCACAGATTTCTTTTGATAGTTCTTCTGTGCGTTTTGGCCCAGCTTCCACATGACAGTGTGTACAGGCGAGGTTGCAACGTTTACCGAGATTGATTTGTAAGACTGATATAGTCTTTTTTGTTAAAGGTTGAGTGAGCTTTTGTTTAAATGGTGTTAATTTGATATCTACTGAATTTATTGTTTGAGTTTGCATTGTTCAGTTTTCCTAGAAGATGAAAATAAAAACTGATAATTTGGGCGGGCAAGATGCCCACCCCACAAGAGTTTTATTGTGTACGCAGGTAGGGGCATGGCACTGCCCATATGTGTCAAATTAAGCTAAAAGCTATATAGGGCGGGCGTTGTACAAATACCTCGCGCCCTCATCCCCTAACCCCTTCTCCCTCAGGAGAAGGGGAACTAAATCTCTTGCTCCCTTCTCCCTGTGGGAGAGGGGCTGGGGGTGAGGGGGAAACCTTGCAACCAAGCGGGGTTCACGTTAAGTTGACACCACTAGGCAAGATGCCCACTCCACAAGAGTTTTATTGTTTATATAGCGAAAAGGTTTGGCACGGATGCGTTACGCTATCGCTAACGCAACGCCAGTTGCTACAACGGAGGAAACCTCCGCAACGCACTGGCTCTCCTACGTGAACTTCAAAAATCAAATATGAGTCCTATCTGTTCAAACCTTAACAGCAACCACCGCCGTCATAGTGCCAAGTCGAATCAGTCACAATTATTTCTGTGGGCTTTAAAGCTGCTAGTTTGGCAGCAGTTTTATCACACACGGCTGCAGGAATACCACGTTGCAATAAATGTCCGGCGGAGTCATCAAAGAATGGTTCTGTACCTGCATAAATTGCGGTTTTTCCTGTAAAAATACAAGCTCCATCTTCAGGAATGGCAACTTTAAAAGATACAGAATCGAGACTTTCTAAAAGTAAGTTTTCTTCTAAGTTATAGGTTAGCGAATCTAAGAGGCGATAAGGACGACGGGCGCGAATTTCTACTTGACCAAAGCCAGCATTAATAATTAGTTGAGTATACTCTTCATAGGTGAGTGCGCCTGATAAGCACATGGCGCGTAGTCGTTCATCTTGCTGCAAATGTGCGGGGATGGGACGAGTAGCAATGGGATCGCTCATTTGCAAGCGTCCACCTGGTTTCAAAACTCGAAAGGCTTCTTTTAACGCCCTGGTTAAATCTTCTGGTTCAAATATATTAAACAGACAGTTCTGTGCTACTACATCTACAGCAGCATCGGCAACTGGTAAGTTAAAAGCATCACCTTCGCGAATTTCTACAAAACTGGGATCAAACCAAGGATTTTCTTGAGCAGCAATTTCTAGGTTGCGTGTAGCAGCTTCGCGCATAGCTGCAACAGGTTCAACTGCAATTACTGCACCCGCACGACGAGAAAAATAAGCGAATTGTAAGGCTTCTAACCCACCACCAACACCAACATACAGCACGGTTGGTTGATTGGCGAGTTCCGTAGGATGAACAGTAGTACCACAACCATAGTTCATTTCCTGCATTGGCAGAGGAATTTTCAGTCCTGGTAGTTGCAGGGGTGTACTTTGCACACAACAAAGTCCGACTTGTGGTGTTTCTGCAACTTCGCGGTAGAATTGCGCCGCTGTTTCTAAATAGGTCATTGCGAACTCAATCTTGTAGGCTGTTCTGTAGAGTCAACTTTCTGCATCCTAATACAAGTGACTCAGAATTGCATGAGTTTTAGGTGAGAAAACGATAAACCCTAAACTCCTTTATTTTCTGGGGGTTTAGGGTTTCAGCGTTAGTTGGATTTTAATCATGTAACACGTAGCCAATACCATGCACAGTTTGTAGCAGCCGCTTTTCGTTATTAGCTTCCAGTTTTAGGCGTAAATAGCGAATATAAAGTTCAATGATATTAGCATCACCGCTGAAGTATTTACCCCAAACGTCTTCAATAATGCGATCGCGTGTAACAATCTGCCGGGGATGGATGAGTAAATACTCTAGTAAATTAAATTCTGGAACGCTTAAATCCAGCAAACGTTGGCCGCGATAAACTTCCTTTGTACGGCGATTTAAACTGATGTCTTCAAATTTTAAAATTTCTGTGACTTCTGGCTTCTTGATTTTGCACAGTTGTGTATTAACTTTAAATAATAATTCTTCGCGGCTAAATGGCTTAACTACATAATCATTTGCGCCAGCATCTAAAACTTCGATGCGATCGCTTGCTTCTTCTTTGGGCGTTAATACAATTATTGGCACTTGCTCATCAGTACTTCGCAACCGACGGCAAATGTCCCACCCCGATACACCTGGTAAAATTAAGTCTAAAATTACTAAATCTAGATGCAACTTTTGTAATGCAGTAATTGCAGTGAAGCCATCGTAAGCGGTACTAACTTGATAGCCTTCATAATTTAGTTCTAATTCTATAAATCGAGCTAGTTTTACTTCATCTTCGACCAGTAAGATGTGCCTCATAGAGGATGTCAATAATTACAGCAGGATATAGTTAGCAGAGATACAGATTGGAAAAATTTTAATAGGTATTAACTACTAAATAGTCGGACATCTAATCAGTACTACGTCAGCTTAGTATAGTTCTGATTACGTAACAACCGTAAATCTGCGGTTAGCTATGACTGCTTGATTACCAGAACATCAATATTTAGCAGTAAGCGGCTACATCTTCTTTACATTCATCAGCAAGATAACACAAAGCTTTAAACCGTAATGTCACGACTTCCTCATAAAGAGGATTTAACTTACACATTGGTGGGATGTGAAATAGTTTGCGACCAAATAGTTTAATATCTCTCTCAAAAGGACATTGGCTAGGAATGGCTTTGCACAAGAAATGAGCTAGTTCACGGTTATGAATTTCTACGCCTTCTAACCATTGGCGAATTGGGTAGAGTAGGTCACGATTTAGCAAAATTTGTGTAAAGGATGTCATAATATTTCTCCTGATAATTTAGATGTACTGGTTTAGGTTTTTATGCCTATTAATTGATACGTTTGGTGATTTAAATTTATGCGCTTACTTAGTAATTATTAAGTTCTCTTGTCAATCAAATTGTTTTTGCTTGACACATCTAGCTACAAATTGAATTTGTAGCAGTCCGGAAATTTTTACTTGACATTTATACTTGACTCCGCTTGGCATCTTCCACAAATAAATTCGGAGGCTTGGAACCAAATTGCAATCGGGCAGAGATCTCCATTCTCCCTTTCTCCCTGCCCCCTTGCTTTCTGTTCAACTAGGGTAAACGCGTCCTTTCCAAGCGCCACCGCGCCCTTGCCAGTGACGGATGGCGGAATCTATAGTCATCAGAGTATAGAGAAACGCGATCGCAGGTAAACAACAGGCTAACCAAGCTGGACATTTATAAAAGCGGATCGTTGGGTAGTAAGCAAAACTCATCAAAAACCAGGCTGCTAAACCAAGAAGTGCGATCGCCCAATTTAGCGTTACTGCACCTAAGATGGTTGCTAAAGGCGGAATTAAATAAATTAAGGTCATAGCTAGAACTGTTCCAGCTAACAGCAGGGGCGAATAGTTGAGTTGTGTATAAGCAGTACGCGCCACCATCTGCCACACTGTATCCAAATCAGGATAGGGACGCAAACTCTCAGTTAAAGCACTTAATCCTAACCAAATCCGTCCTTGTCTCCATTGCTGATTCCCCTTAACAGCTTTTGCTAAAGCGCAATCGTCAATTAAAGCTTGGCGAATTGTAGCAATTCCGCCAATTTTCTCTAAAGCTGTTTTGCTAATCAAAATCGACCCCCCAGCCGCCGCAGCTGTGGAATTTTTGGGGTTATTCACCCAGCGAAAAGGATAAAGTTTTTGAAAGAAAAACACAAAAGCCGGAATTAAAATCTGCTCCCAAAAGCTTTCACATCTCAGCCGCACCATCACCGAAACTAAATCTAAATCTTCCTGTTCAGCTTTCGCCACTAATCGGCGGAGACTACCCGAATCATGCTCAATATCTGCATCTGTGAGTAAAAAATAGTCTGGTGCAAACTCAGTCGCAATTTGAATCCCTTGTTCGACTGCCCAAAGTTTACCACTCCAACCGGGAGGCAGGGATTTGCCAGAAATAATATGAAATTGATCGGCTTTATTTAAGGCGTAAGCAACCCCTTGGGCAAAATCGGCTGTGCCATCTGTGCTGCGATCGTCTACCAAAAAAACGTTAAAATCACCTGGGTAGTCTTGAAGTAGCAGCGATCGCAAAGTGATAGGTAGTAAATCTGCTTCGTTACGGGCAGGTATAATTGCACAAATTCTTGGTAAAGATGGCAAAGGGATTTCTTTTGCTTCTAATTGCTGGTCACAACGCCAAAACTGCCCGCGAAAGCTCAGTAATCCTATCCAAATCAATAAAGATAAAGCTGTTAACAATAATACAAATGCCGCCATGACCTGTTGCCCCTTCTCAATGTCTCAGACAGAATACTACAGCATATTTCAGGTACATGAAGTATGTGGCTAAAACCCGTACTGGAAGAAGTAGGGGAACAAGGGGATGAGGGAGATGAGGGAGATGAGGGAGATGAGGGGGATGAGGGGGATGAGGGGGATGAGGGAGATAAATAACTATTGTCTATTGCCTAATGCCCAATGCCCAATGCCCAATGCCCAATGCCCAATGCCCAATGCCCAATGCCCAATGCCCAATGCCCAATGCCCCATGCCCCATGCCCACTGCTGTATATCTTGGGATTGTGGGAGAATATTTTTCACCGGATTGCGATATTAACTTTGTTGTGGTGTAGAGGTTCAAGAGTATTTGATGCAAACTCAAGAGAGAGCAACGACCAATCAAGTTGCAGAGGCGATCGCTAAAAGCCAACAATATCTGCTGTCAATTCAAAATCCGGCAGGGTATTGGTGGGCAGAGTTAGAATCTAATGTGACGATTACGGCTGAAGCTGTTCTGCTGCATAAAATTTGGGGAACAGATAGCACCAGACCCTTGCACAAAGTAGAAAATTATCTCCGTTCTCAACAAAGAGAACATGGCGGTTGGGAACTTTATTTTGGGGATGGGGGAGAACTGAGTACTACAGTGGAAGCCTACATGGCTTTGAAACTCCTGGGTGTCTCAGCTACTGACCCCGCTATGCTCAAGGCGAAAGCTTTTATTCTCCAACGGGGTGGCATCAGTAAAACTCGCATCTTTACTAAACTACACCTAGCCCTAATTGGCTGTTACGACTGGCGCGGTATTCCTTCCCTACCGCCCTGGATTATGCTTTTGCCCAATAGCTTCCCCGTCAATATCTACGAAATGTCGAGTTGGGCGAGATCCAGTACAGTACCGTTGTTGATTGTCTGCGATCGCAAACCGATTTTCCAAATTGACCCAGCAATCAGCGTCGATGAACTCTATGTAGAAGGACGCGATCGCGTGCAATGGGAATTGCCGAGAAGTGGTGATTGGACTGATATATTTATCACCCTGGATCAAGGATTCAAATTCGCGGAAAGCTTAAATTGGGTTCCTTTCCGCAAAGAAGGCATCAAAGCCGCCGAAAAATGGGTTTTAGAACGCCAAGAAGCTACAGGTGATTGGGGTGGAATTATTCCCGCCATGCTGAATTCACTGTTAGCTTTGCGCTGTCTAGATTATGACCCCGCCGACCCCATTGTCGAACGGGGACTGAAAGCAGTTGATAACTTTGCCATTGAAACCGCAGATAGCTACTGCGTTCAGCCTTGTGTTTCCCCAGTTTGGGATACAGCCTGGGCAATTCGAGCTTTAATAGATTCTGGTTACGCCCCCAATGATTCCGCGATTGTCAAAGCGGGAGAATGGTTAATAGATAAACAAATTCTTGACTACGGGGATTGGACTATTAAAAACCGTCAAGGAAAACCAGGCGCTTGGGCGTTTGAATTTGACAATCGCTTTTACCCAGATGTCGATGATTCTGCGGTTGTAGTTATGGCGCTACACCAAGCAAAACTGCCCAACGAAAAATTAAAACAAGCTGCGATCGCCCGTGCTTTAAATTGGATTGCTTCTATGCAGTGTAAGCCAGGCGGTTGGGCAGCTTTTGACATCGACAACGATCAAGATTGGCTCAACTCTATACCCTATGGCGACCTCAAAGCCATGATTGACCCCAACACAGCTGATGTCACAGCTAG
This sequence comes from Tolypothrix sp. PCC 7601, assembly GCF_025677855.1. Taxonomy (NCBI): domain Bacteria; kingdom Bacillati; phylum Cyanobacteriota; class Cyanophyceae; order Nostocales; family Tolypothrichaceae; genus Tolypothrix; species Tolypothrix sp. PCC 7601. Next base: position 7,285,433 of record NZ_CP064879.1, on the reverse strand, counting down.
GGTATTAGAAATGCTCGGTGCTTCTAACTTATCAATAAATCAGCAAAATTTTGAAAGAGCGATCGCCTATCTTCTACGCGAACAGGAACAAGAAGGCTGTTGGTTTGGTCGTTGGGGAGTAAATTACATATACGGTACAAGCGGTGTTCTCTCAGCCCTAGCTTTAGTTGCACCAAAAACTCAGCAACAAAGCATCGAACGAGGCGGAGCTTGGTTAGTAGGCTGTCAAAACCCTGATGGTGGTTGGGGTGAAACTTGCCGCACCTACAACGACCCCAGCCTCAAAGGACAAGGAACCAGTACAGCCTCCCAAACAGCCTGGGCTTTAATTGGACTCATAGCTGCAGGTGAAGCCACTGGTAAATTTGCTCATAACGCCATTGAGCAAGGGATTAACTACCTGTTAACCACCCAGAAACCAGATGGTACTTGGTACGAGTCATATTTCACAGGTACAGGCTTCCCCTGCCATTTTTACCTCAAATACCACCTTTATCAACAATACTTCCCCTTGATTGCCCTTGGCCGCTATCGGGCGGTGTTAGGGATTGGGGATTAGGGACTGGGGAACTCGGGGCCCCCTCTGGGGATAAGGGGTAATGGGGACTGGGGACTGGGGATAAGGGAGATGAGGTAGATGAGGGAGATGAGGGAGATGAGGAAGAAAAGAGGACAATGGCATTACCCATTACTCATTACTCATTACTCATTACTCATTACCCAATGCCCAATGCCCAATGCCCAATGCCCAATGCCCAATGCCCAATGCCCAATGCCCAATGCCCAATGCCCAATGCCCAATAACATTTGCATCCGGTAAACTGTTACATTTATATATAAAAGAGTTTGTGATTAAATCATCATGAGCAACTCTCCTTCCAAGGAAACTCAACCTAGCTACGTCAAACTCGCCATGCGGAACATGGTGCGGAAAGGCGGTACTTCTCTCAAACATTTTTTCCTGACCACTATAGGGCTATTAGCTGTCTTTGTAGGTCTTGCTTACTTGACTCGCTGAAAATCAACCAAAACCCTGAGTTAGTTGGAGAATTTGTAGCTAGTGCAAGTTGAACTAGATGTACAAGATTATTTTTACGAATCATCCCCAGAGAGTAAAAATTTGGGGGTTGATGAACGGATAGCTGGTGAAACATGGGAACATTGGTTTGCTTGTTGGTTAGAAATACTGCAATCCGAGCTACCACCTGCACCAGGTTACGAAATCAGCCTGCGATTGACAGATGATGCGGAAATTCAGACCCTAAATGCCCAGTATCGTCAACAAGACAAACCAACAGATGTTTTATCTTTTGCGGCTTTAGAGGTGGACATTCCCCAAAATGCGGAAATGTTCGCCTCTATGCCTTTATATTTAGGTGATATTGTAGTGTCCGTTGACACAGCCAAGCGCCAAGCTCAACAACAGGAGCATAGTTTGCAGACCGAATTAGCTTGGTTAGTTGCTCACGGCTTACTGCATTTATTAGGCTGGGATCATCCTGATGAGGAAAGTTTAGTCAGAATGTTAAAACAGCAGGTAATATTGCTGAGAAAAGTAGGTATTGCGATTGACATTGAGTAACTACTATTATTTATCTCAGTTCCCAAAAACTTCTAGATAAAATTGGCGAAAACCAATTTACGCCATTAAAATCGGCCCAGATCTAACTTTACTAACTTCATGTGAGGATGCTTCAGCCTATGTCCCAAAAACTCTCGGTTCCCCCAACTTCTAACCGCCTACCAAGCATTGTGGCTCCAGAACGGCGGCAATCTTGGCTAGTAGCTACTAATTTATTTATTAGTTTTAAATATGCTTGGGCTGGAATCAGCTATAGTTTTCAAACTCAACGTAATTTTCGGATTCATGTAGGTGTGTGTGCGATCGCGATCGCCTTAAGCCTCGTTTTACATCTATCTGCTGTAGAAATAGCTGTAATTGGTATAACTAGCGGTTTAGTTTTAGCTTTGGAATTATTAAATACTGCTATTGAGTCCTTGGTTGATTTAACAGTTAAGCAGACTTACCATGAACTAGCTAAAATCGCCAAAGACTGTGCTGCTGGTGCTGTACTGGTTTCAGCGTTAGTAGCTGTTTTAGTAGCTGGTATGCTTTTGCTGCCACGTTTGGCAACTTTAATTATGTCCTCTTTCTAGGTGTTACCCTTTCATTCCATAATTGATGACGTTTGCAGCAATTGAAATCTGGTGACAATTAAACAAAATCATACAAGTAATCTGACCAGGAGTTATCAGCTGTGATTATAGTCATCGATAATTACGATAGTTTTACTTATAATATAGTTCAATATTTAGGAGAACTAGCAGCAGAGTTCCCCGTGGCTACAGATATTAAAGTGTTCCGTAACGACAAAATATCTGTAGATGAGATTCGGGCTTTAAATCCAGCGCTTGTAGTAATTTCTCCTGGCCCTGGTCGTCCGGAAGATGCAGGTATCAGCTTACAGTTAATTGAAGAGCTAGGTGCTAATTTGCCAATTTTGGGCGTATGTTTAGGCCATCAAAGCATTGGGCAGGTATTCGGTGGTAAAATCGTTTCGGCTCCAGAGTTGATGCATGGCAAAACTTCTCAGGTGACTCACACCGGGGTGGGAGTTTTCCGGGGATTAGAAAATCCTCTCACTGCGACTAGATATCACAGTCTGGTAATCGATCGCGAAACTTGCCCCGATGTCTTGGAAATCACCGCTTGGGTTGAGGATGGTACTATCATGGGAGTCCGACACCGGAACTATCCTCATATTCAAGGAGTCCAGTTTCACCCAGAGAGTGTTTTGACATCTTCAGGCAAGCAATTGCTACGAAACTTTCTGGAACAATTACAGTCGAGAGAGTAATTAATGAAACGACGACAATTGATGGGCTATGCTGGGGCGGGTTTGGCAACAGCTTTTCTGACTACCTTGAGTTCTGAATTTCCAGCTGGCGCGCAATCTAGCGGTTTATCAGTTCAGTGGTTGGGTCATACGTGCTTTCTGTTAACGGGTGGCGGTGTAAAAATTCTCGTCAATCCCTTTCGGTCTGTTGGCTGTACAGCTGGGTATCGCGCACCCAAAGTTGCAGCAGATTTGGTAATGATTAGCAGTCAATTGCTGGATGAAGGTGCAGTAGATGGACTCCCAGGTAAACCCAAACTCATCTATGAACCAGGAGTTTACGAGTTCCAAGGCATTAAATTCCAAGGTATTGCCATCGACCACGATCGCAAAGGTGGTAAGCAGTTTGGTATGAATACTGCTTGGGCTTGGAAGCAAGGCGGAATTAATATCTTACACTTAGGTGGGGCAGCTGCTCCCATTAGTGCCGAGCAAAAAATTCTCATGGGGCGACCCGATGTGGCATTTGTGCCCGTGGGTGGTAGTGCCAAAGCTTATAATGCTCAAGAAGCCAAGCAAGCCATTCAAATTTTAAATCCCAAGCTAGTAATTCCTACCCATTACCGGACACAGGCGGCTGATGCTGCTAAGTGCGAAATTGCTGGGCTAGATGAATTTCTGAACTTGATGCAAGGTACAACTATACGCCGTAGCAACAGTGACTCTATTACAATTAGTCCTGGTAATTTAACAGAAAATAGCGTTATTCAAACCTTGAGTTACAAGTTTTAATTTTTGACTCTGTAAATCTTGAAATCACACAAGTAGGGTGCTTTAACGAAGTGTAACGCACCCTACTTGTGTGGCAAGCCTTAAATGTTGCAATAAAAATCAATTTTATCCGCATTTCTCTGCTTTCATCTGCGGTTAATTTTTTCCAATCTAATGCACTATTTTAGCCTTGCCACGCCACTACTGGCGTGATTGCCCATGCATTACACTGACGCTAACGCATCTTACTAATAAATAAAGTTCAGTTAAGAAAATGAATTGATAAAAAAACCAAAAAACTAGTTAAAAAAACAGAACAATAATTTTGGAGGGGGTTTGGGGGACGCAACCGTCACCCAATCGGGGGTTTGGGGGATTCTCCCCCAATTCTTCTGGCTTTTTTAATAAGTGACAAATCAATTACTAATGAGCTTAACCCAAGCGTAAGCTGTTACGCATTTAAATTGTATATTTCGCGCTCAAGAGGTCAAAAAGTCAAGAGTCCAGGGTCAAAGGCTAGCTTGGACTTTTGACTCTTGACCCTTGACAGCCCTAACGCCAGAATATTTAATCTAGGCGCGTATCAGCTTATTGACTAATAAATATTTATTAATACCAATTCTCTACAATTCGGTAAAGCATTTCAACTCCGAAATTCAGACCATATCTGGCTTTCTTCATTACGAATTACGTAGCGCTTTGCACTTCCCCTAGGGTATTACGAATTACGAATTGGTATAACGGTAGAATTCCCTTGATCCTCTACTGTGTTCCGGATTCAGAATGAAACTTTCACATCAAAGCCTTTAGTAGGAGTAGAGAAAGCAATATAGCTAAACTCTACTCAAATTAATTGTCTGTAATTGCTGAGATTGCACTATCTACAGCATTGCTAATCTTTGTGCGACAACCGAGAAACTCAATATTTATCTAGAAAGTAACCCATTTTTTCAGAGGATTACCATCTGCGCCTAGTATAGGCTGACCATTTTCGTCTACTTGGATTGGAGACAGTTTTTCGGTCTCTGCAATTGGAGTTCTGGTAACTGTTGTACCATCTACATTGGTTGTCCAAATTTCATCCGCACCTGTAGCATAATCGCGGAAGTAGATATCAGTTCTACCATCGTTGTTGAAATCACCAAATGTTGCTTGGGCAGTTGTAGAACTGGGTGCGAGGAATGTTTCAGTTACAATTGTGGTACCGTCCATCAACCAGGTGGTGTTTTCACCTGTGGCATTATTGCGCCAGAAGATATCAGTCTTACCATCACCGTTGAAATCAGCAATGCTAGATGTCCAGTTTGCATCTAGGGTTGTCAAAGCACCTTCAGTGAAGAAGACGTTATTTAATACAGAATCTGTAGTCCAAATTTTGTTTTCGCCGGTTGTAGTATTCCGCCAGAGAATGTCAGAACGGAAATCACCGTTGAAATCGCCAAGGGTGAAAGTCCAACTAGCATCTTGTGCTTGTAGAGAAGTCTTACTAGCTTGGGTACCATCGATGAACCAAGCACTGTTTTCACCAGTCGCACTACGCCAGAAAATGTCAGTTTTACCATTACCATCGAAATCGACCATAGTAGGAGTCCAGGTAGGGTCGAGACTGTCTAGTAAGGTTCCGCTTTTAATGACTTGGCTGGGGTTGCTACCATCTACCAACCAGATGGCGTTTTGACCTGTTTGATTATTACGCCAGAAGATATCAGTCTTGCGATCGCCATCAAAATCGCCAATCAGTGGTGTCCAGGATGAATCTAGAGTATCTAGACCAATTAAACCAGCAACGTTTACTCCATCCATTAGCACCAAGCTGTTCTGTCCTGTTACCTGATTACGTAACAAGAAGTCAGTCTTACCATCGCCATTAAAATCACCAATTTTGTAAACTGTTGAAGCTAAATCAATTTGCCCTAAAGAACCCTTAGCAGCAACGTTTGTCCCATCCATCAACCAAACTTGAGTTTCACCGGTTTGAGAATCAACCCAGATTTTATCTGTTTTACCATCGCCGTTGAAATCAGGTACGAGCGCCGGACTTGTTATATAAGGATTAGGGTTGGGGTTAGCAGAACCAAATAAGGATTGTGATGATACAGAAGAAGCGCTACTTTGGCTATTAATAGCAGTAGATTGTTCATCAAAAGGTGATGATATATTTAATGTTTGGTAATTTGCTGATTGCAAACTTGTATCCAAAGATTTATCAGGCATGGTGGGTTCTTATGACTGGTTGTAATCAAAGTTTTAACTTCTTTGGTTAATAAAATTCTGTTCTTGCATAACATTTGCATAGCATTAAATATTTTTTAACTAAGTTTGTTTAAATATCAATATTTAATCACATTGATTTGTCTTGAATAATAAATTAGATGTGTTCTTAAAGTTCACGATAAACAATAAAATAAATATTTTTGTTCAAGTTATGCTTTGTAGATAAAGCGGAAAGCCAATATTTATAAGGTGTTTAAAGCCAGCAATGATAGACATCACAGTTCTGTATTTGAGGATAATTAACTGCAAAAATATATATGAAACAGCGAAAAACCAAATTGTTAATGGTGTATACAGTAAAATTCATTGATGTCCAGATTGAACATTGCTAGTTAATAATCAAAATATCTTGATCGATAAATTGATATATAATTAATGCTCTGTATTTTCAAAAATTAGCGAATGATAACTTTTCGATTCGAGAGCAGCATAACAGCTAGAAAAATCAAAAAATATTGACTAAATCAATAGAAATTAGTCACAACTATCACAGATGTAATATATGCAATCTGTAGTGTTTAAAGGTTAAGATATCAAGATAATTGGAGATATAAAGTAGCTATGCAAGCAGAATATCAGCAGCGTCGTCAGCAATTGATGTCAAAACTTGGCAATGGAACTGCCATTTTTCGCAGTGCGCCAATGGCTGTGATGCACAACGATGTGGAATACACTTATCGCCAAGACAGTGATTTCTTTTATTTGACTGGATTTAACGAACCGCAAGCGGTAGCTGTGTTAGCACCCAATCACCCAGAACATAAGTTTGTATTGTTTGTTCAACCCAAGGATCGGGAAAAGGAAGTTTGGACTGGTTATCTCTGTGGAGTCGATGCAGCTAAAGAGTTGTATGGCGCTGATGAAGCTTACCCCATCCACGAATTGGATGAGAAATTACCCCAATATTTAGAAAAAGCCGATCGCATTTACTATCATTTAGGACGCGATCGCACTTTTAATGATACAGTTCTCAAACATTATCAAAGTTTACTCCGCACCTACCCCAAACGCGGTACAGGGCCAATTGCGATTGAAGATACAGGCGCAATTCTCAGCGCTATGAGATTGCATAAAAGCACAGCCGAATTAGACTTGATGCGCCAAGCAGCTGCGATCGCCACCGAAGCACACACTCATGCACTGAAAGTTACCACACCGGGACGTTATGAGTATGAAATCCAAGCAGAAATAGAACATATTTTCCGCTTGCGGGGTGCAATGGGGCCTGCTTATCCTTCCATTGTCGCCTCTGGTGTTAACGCTTGCGTCTTGCACTACATCGAAAATGATCGTCAAATGCAGGATGGGGAATTACTGCTGATTGATGCAGGTTGCGCCTATGGTTATTACAACTCTGATATTACCCGGACATTTCCGGTAGGCGGGAAATTTACCCCAGAACAAAAGATATTATATGAAATTGTTTTAGAAGCACAGAAAAAAGCGATCGCTCAAGTTCAACCAGGTAACCCCTTCAATTTAGTCCACGATACAGCCGTGCGTGTCCTCACAGAAGGCTTAGTTGAAGTGGGAATCTTGAAGGGTGAAGTTGACAAATTAATTGAAGAAGAAAAATATAAACCATACTATATGCACCGTACCAGCCATTGGTTAGGCTTGGATGTGCATGACGTGGGAGTGTATCAGCATGGTGACAACCCGCAGATTTTACAACCTGGACAAGTTCTCACCGTAGAACCAGGATTATATATTGTGCCAGATACCAAACTCGCAGAAGACCAACCCCCAACCGATCCGCGTTGGGTAGGGATTGGGATTCGCATCGAAGACGATGTGTTAGTAACCAGCACAGGACATGAGGTGTTAACTGCTGGAGTTCCCAAAGAAGTAGATGAAGTGGAAAGATAACTTGGAGTTGACTATTGACGGTTGACTGTTGACGGTTAACGACTCAGTGATTATGCAATAAAGATCAATGATGCTGTGAATCAATCAATTGATGGGTATAACTCTTGAACCGAGAAACCTTCGTTTTGCCGTTTTCTCCCGCCCTGCAATAAATTGCGGGCTAATAGGTAAAGTACGTTAAAACGCACTGAAAATACTTAGAGGTATTGCATCTCAGGGGTTATACCCACAACCCAATTCACCCACAGCATCTTGAATTACAAGCTTAATAGCTCAAGTAAAGTCTACTAAAGTGGACTCAGGTACATCTTCCAGTCCACTTGAGTGGACTTAAACTATTAGACCTACACTTCAGTGTAGGGCGGGATGTCGGCAAACACGATACTTTGACTCTACCGCTTCTTCAGTTTTCCTCTGGTTCTAGCAATTCCCAAATCAGTAAGGCTAACTCAATTACAATTCCTGAACCGGGGACAAAAAAATCAGCAATTAAAGGAATCAGAAATAACACAACCGCCATCAGCTTCTTAGCTTTCATTCACTTAACCTCAAACGCTGAAGCAACTGTAAATTTGGGGTAGTAAATGGAAGCAAAAGCCGCAGTCTATTGGCTGTAATGCGTGAATCTGCCGAGGTTAAAGTTTGGGGATGCTAGATTTAGTTTGGGGAATCCCTAAACTTTGTCGCAAATTTGGGCAAGAATAACCGATGGTGCGTGTTAGCTATGGTGATGAAGTCGAAGCGCGGGTAAGAAAACTTTTAGAAAGGTTTTTGGCTTATGTCAATGACGAGTTAGAAGACAGTGAACTGTATAAAATTGCCCTCAACTGGGAAACTCCGCAGCAAGTAATAGTCAGAACACAGCTAAGAGTTCTGGCGGAACTTAGCGGTTTGAGCAAAGAACAAGTCCGAGACTCACTAAATGCGCTTAAAGATTTTGTAGAAATTATCGAAGATTTGCGCGAACACAAGCGAGGTTCAGAGGATTGGCACTTTCGGCTGAAACTTTGGCATGATAAAAGCGACAAACAGGGGAATTTACAAAAATTTGATGCTGAATGGCAAAGCCGACGCGAAAAATTACCTGGTGTACAGCGTGCGGAAGGTAAAAAAGCTAAACTTTCGCCTACCCGTTACGAAAATATTCCCTTGAGTGGGGTGGTAGAGTTTGTCGGACGAGAAACGGAATTACAAAACCTCCATCGATTGTTGCAGAAGAATCAACAGGTAGCAATTGCTGCTATTGCGGGGATGGGTGGAGTCGGGAAAACAGAACTAGCACTGCAATATGCCAGTTCCCACCGCGTCACTTATCAAGGCGGAATTTGCTGGTTGTCTGCATTACAGGATGTGGGGGTGCAATTGGTGCAGTTTGCGCGTAATCAGCTGCAATTGAACATCCCAGATGATTTAGATTTAGTTGGGAGAGTGCAATTTTGCCTCACAAAATGGCATGAGGGAGAGGTTTTACTAGTAATTGATAACGTTACTAACTATCGAGAGGAAGTCAGAAGTTATTTAGAGTCTGTTCCTTCCCGGTTTAAGCAGTTAATTACCACACGGGAAAAATTACAGCCGCCAATAGTGCGCTTAGATTTAGATGTGCTAACACCACTAGCGGCGATGCAGTTATTAAAATCTATTATTGGTAGAGAACGACTGCGGCGTGAGGCTTTAGTTGCGAGAAGACTTTGTAAATGGCTGGGATATTTGCCCTTGGGTTTAGAATTAGTCGGGCGTTATTTGTTAGGTGATGAGCAATTAACCCTAGCAGAAATGCTGCAAGACTTGGAAAAAGAGCGTTTAAAGCATGAGGCTTTAGAAGAAGTTCCCCAAGAAATGACTGTTAAGTTGGGTGTTGCTGCTGCTTTTGAGTTGAGTTGGCGACGGTTGCGAGAAAATGCTCAACGTTTAGGCTGTCTTCTGAGTTTATTTGCCCTAGCTCCGATTCCTTGGGAGTTGGTGGAGGATATAACAATAAAGGATGAGACTCAAGATTGGAAAAAAGCTAGGCGAGATTTGTTACAGTTGCATTTACTCCAGCCCAAAGGTGAGGGAATTTATCAACTGCATCCCCTGCTGCGTGAGTTTTTCCAAGATAAGCTTACAGGTTTAGAACAGGCAGAGGAATTTAAGCGAAGTTTTTCTATGGTAATGGTAGCATTTGCCAAAGAGATTCCTCAAACTCCCACACTTCAGCAAATTAAGGATGTCGCCCCCGCCATACCTCACTTGGTAGAAGTAGCAGACAATCTCATTCAGTGTGTCAGCGATGATGATTTAATTTGGGTATTCGTTGGCAATGCTCAATTTTATCATGGTCAAGGATTGTATGACAAAGCAGCACCTTGGTATGAGCAGTGTTTAGAAGCTTCGAGAGAACGCTTGGGTGAGGAACATCCAGATGTTGCAACTAGCCTCAACAACCTAGCTGAACTCTACCGTTCCCAAGGAAAATACAGCCAAGCCGAACCTTTGTGCATCGAAGCTTTGGATTTAAGACGACGCTTGCTTGGTGAGGAACATCCCGATGTTGCAACTAGCCTCAACAGCCTAGCTCTACTCTACCGTCGCCAAGGAAAATATAGCCAAGCCGAACCTTTGTACATCCAAGCTTTGGATTTATTGCGACGCTTGCTTGGTGAGGAACATCCCGATGTTGCAGCTAGCCTCAACAACCTAGCGTTACTCTACAGTTCCCAAGGAAAATACAGCCAAGCCGAACCTTTGTACATCCAAGCTTTGGATTTAACACGACGCTTGCTCGCTGAGGAACATCCAGTTGTTGCATTTATCCTCAACAACCTAGCTCAACTCTACAGTTCACAAGGAAAATACACCCAAGCCGAACCTTTATGCATCGAAGCTTTGGATTTAAGACGACGCTTGCTTGGTGAGGAACATCCCGATGTTGCAACTAGCCTCAACGACCTAGCGTTACTCTACAGTTCCCAAGGAAAATATAGCCAAGCCGAACCTTTGTATATCCAAGCTTTGGATTTAATACGACGCTTGCTCGGTGAGGAACATCCAGAGTTTGCAACTAGCCTCAACAACCTAGCGTTACTCTACAGTTCCCAAGGAAAATACAGCCAAGCCGAACCTTTGTACATCCAAACTTTGGATTTAAGGCGACGCTTGCTCGGTGATGAACATCCAGAGGTTGCAACTAGCCTCAACAACCTAGCTCAACTCTACTACTACCAAGGAAAATACAGCCAAGCCGAACCTTTGTACATCCAAGCTTTGGATTTAAGGCGACGCTTGCTCAGTGATGAACATCCAGATTTTGCAGCTAGCCTCAACGACCTAGCTTTTCTCTACTTTTCCCAAGGAAAATACAGCCAAGCCGAACCTTTGTACATCCAAGCTTTGGATTTAAAGCGACGCTTGCTCGGTGATGAACATCCAGATGTTGAATCTAGCCTCAACAACCTAGCTTTTCTCTACTTTTCCCAAGGAAAATACAGCCAAGCCGAACCTTTGTACATCCAAGCTTTGGATTTAAAGCGACGCTTGCTCGGTGATGAACATCCAGATGTTGAATCTAGCCTCAACAACCTAGTGTTACTCTACAGTTCCCAAGGAAAATATAGCCAAGCCGAACCTTTGTACATCCAAGCTTTGGCACTTAGGCGCAAGCTGCTGGGAGAAGAACACCCAGATGTCGCACAAAGTCTCAACAACCTAGCGGGACTCTACTACTACCAAGGAAAATACAGCCAAGCCGAACCTTTGTACATCCAAGCTTTGGATTTAAGGCGACGCTTGCTCGGTGATGAACATCTAGATGTTGCAACTAGCCTCAACAACCTAGCTTCACTCTACTTTTTCCAAGGAAAATACAGCCAAGTAGAACCTTTGTACATCCAAGCTTTGGATTTAAAGCGACGCTTGCTTGGTGATGAACATCCAGAGGTTGCAGCTAGCCTCAACGACCTAGCTTCACTCTACTTTTTCCAAGGAAAATACAGCCAAGCAGAACCTTTGTACATCCAAGCTTTGGATTTAAAGCGACGCTTGCTTGGTGAGGAACATCCAGAGGTTGCAGCTAGCCTCAACGACCTAGCTTTTTTCTACAGTTCCCAAGGAAAATACAGCCAAGCTTTGGATATTTTAGAACGACATTTAGGAGCGGATCATCCCAATACTGTAACTGTGCGTGAAAAATTAGCATATTTACGCGACGCTTTTAACTCACAACAGTAAAATTCAAGTTCCGAACTTCATCATTCAAGCTTTTATCTCCAAGTTCCGAGTTCCGAACTCAAAGTTTCATGTTCTGAACTCAAAGTTTCATGTTCCAAACGAGAACGTTCCTGTTCCAAACGCGAATGTTCATGTTTCAAGTGAGAACGTTCTTGTTCCAAACGAGAATGTTCCTGTTCTGAGGTGGAATGATGGTGTTCTGAGGGCGATCGCTCTTGTTCTGAGGTGGAATAATGGTGTTGAGAGTGCGATCGCTTTTGTTCTCAGGTGGGATTAGGGTGTTGATGGTGCGATCGCTTTTGTTTCGAGGTAGAAATTCATCAGCGAATGGAGAAATTAGGGGCATTGTTAAAATAGTTAAGACAAGCGGTTTATGGGAGAAATAACCATGACAGTTGCAAATGCTCAAAAAATGACTTTTGAGGAATTTCTTCAATTTGATGACGGTACGGATACTTTATATGAATTGGAGAATGGGGAATTAATTGCTATGCCTTTTGAAAGTGAGTTAAATCGGCGAATAGCGACATTTTTATTAATCTATTTTTCTAAATTAGGTATTCCCTATTACCGCTTGAGTATGAAAACAGAAATTGCTGTAAATAGTCGTATGGTAGGGGTACGTGTTCCTGATTTGGTGGTGTTTTCGGAAGAGTTGGCGATGGTAATGCAAGTTGCTACGCGATCGCTAATTTTGATGGATATGCCGCCGCCATTGTTGGTGGTTGAGGTGGTGAGTCCGAATCAGGAAAATCGGGATTATCGTTACAAGCGTTCCGAGTATGCAGCGCGGGGTATTGCAGAGTATTGGATTGTTGATCCTATTGCTCAAAAGGTGACAGTTTTGGAATGGGTTGAGGGATTTTATGATGAGCGAATTTATCAGGGAGAAAGTGCGATTGTCTCTTCAATTTTTGCTAATCTTCAGTTAACTGCTGCTGAAGTTTTGCAAGGATGAGATGTGATGAAAACGATTAATTAAATTCGACAAATTGTATCACTACAAACGCTCGACTCAACTTAAATTGTAGAATAATGTGCGTAGATGTAAAGCTGCTTTCGGATTCACAATGAAATAGTTAAAACCTAGCGATGAATAAAGAACTGACTCAAGCGATCGCCTCTGAAATTCAGTTATTTCAAAATATCGAACAGAAAGAAAACTTTCTTTTTTTACTCGGTGCTTTAACAGCTAAAGTAATTAGCTTAAAAAAAGCTGCGGAAGTTATGCAGCTAGAACCAGCAGAATTACTCAAAATTCTAGACTTGATGGGAATTGAGTTTTCCTATCTCAGTGAAGAAGATGTTGCTTTAGAAAAAATGAGCTTCTCCACACACTATTAATTCATCAACTTCATTAAAAAGTAAAATTCGCCGCTTATGATAGTGTGAGTTTTTGGCACCCTGATGTGACACACAATCAATACCAGCGACAAAAGATAATTAGTGGAGTGGCGATCGCTTTTTCAGTAACAGCTTGCAGTTTTACCCCAGCAAGTATTTCTCCACAATCCAACACCAAGCAGCTAACAAGTCAACTTCACGCTGTACAAGTTCCGCAACAAAAGACAACCAGCCAAGATAAACCACAATCACAGTCACCAGCTAAAGTAGAAAACCTCACTTTTAGCGTTCCAGAGAAATTTCAGGGACAAACTGTGTATCATGTTCAACCTAACAATAACGAGAAAGTTATCGCCTTGAGCATTGATGATGGCCCTTGGCCCAAAACTACATTACAAATGCTGGATATTCTCAAGCAAAATAATGTCAAAGCTACATTCTTTTGGGTAGGACAAGCTTTACAAGCCAATCCCGAAATTGCGAAACAAGTAGTAGCCCAAGGACACGCCATTGGTAATCATACTTGGCATCATTGGTATCGCCGCATGGATGCAGCCACAGCCAAAAGTGAAATTGAGCGCACAAATGAACTAATCTACAAAACCACAGGAGTAAAAACTAGTCTGTTTCGTCCCCCCGGAGGCGTGTTAAACAACGGACTAGCAGCTTACGCCAAAAGCCAAAAATCAGCAGTAGTCATGTGGTCGCAAACTTCCGCCGACACCGATCCGCGTGCTAAATATGAAGTATTCATCAAAAACGTCTTAAGAGATGCCAAACCCGGATCTATAGTATTGATGCACGACGGCGGAGGCGATCGCAAAAGAACTGTAGAAGCCTTGCCCGAAATCATCAGCGGACTCAAAAAGCAAGGCTACCGATTTGTTACAGTTCCCGAACTATTGGAAATGCAAAGGTAATGGGCATGGGGCATTGGGCATTGGGCATTGGGCATTGGGCATTGGGCATTGGGTGTTTGTTCCCCTTTTACCCTTTCCCCTTGTCCCCTTGTCCCCTTGTCCCCTCATCCCCACTCACTCACTCAAAGCCGACGCACAAGCTTGGGCTTCTTGCCAAATTTTATGGAGGAAGAACTCAGTGCGATCGCTCATGGTGGTGACAAATACACCTACGGCTTCTTGTGTCCCATCTGACAACCAAGAACCCCGCAAAGTTACTTCCATATATTCCGCATCACAGCGAGATAAAGCCATAATTTCAGTATCATGGCGTTTGATTGCCGCCTCCAGCATTTCTAAACCTGGTAAATCTGCAGGTAGCAAAAAGGAAGCAGTGCTGGGTTCAACATGGAGAGATTGACCAACTCGCATTGCCAATACTACTCGCTGTGCTACCCACTCCTCCAGCGATAAGCTGAGGCACTCTAAGTAAAAACTCCTTTCAGTGTAAGTTAATTTCAACATTCCTTCTGCTCTCCTGCTATTCCAGGTTGGCTTGCATATTTATCCAGAACTCTTCAGCAATAGAAATCGCCTGATAGACTGGTGGCTTTGGTTGATTACGCAGATGCATCCTCGAGGTGCGGTTCCCTTGATCAGGGTGAAATTTTTTACAAGCTATGACTAGGTTATTCCATTTGTGATGGCCGCCGTGCGATCGCCAAATTACGGGTTTTAGTGTGAAAGGTTTGTTCCTACCGTCATCTTGGCAACTATGATAGCCTCGCCGCAAAAATGCACCTGATGGGCGGTTTTGTAACTTAACTCTCTTCATCCCAAATCGTGGCAAGTAATTTGGAGAACATACCACTCTTGATGGCTTTAACATTAGCATCACGCTAGTCACAGCTTGACTCCTTATTAAAAAACCCCCGCTTCTTCTTTAGCTGAAGCGGGGGTGGGAAATTGACCTCTAATTCTTCTGGTCTTTATTGGTACAGTATTGCTCTACCTGTACCTCCCGCTTCTTACGCCTAATTGTGGTTTTGCATTCAGCACATCAATGCTGATATTTCTAAAATCATAAATACTCTCTGTGATTTGCTGATATCGGCCACCATTACCCATAAACAAATACTCCACTCCCAAAGATGCTGATTCCAGACTGGCTCGGCAGTTGGTAGCACCTAAAGAAGTAGAGATGGGGAAAATGGATTTCACAGAAAATTTCACCTATTGAACATTCCTTTAAACATACTACACTTGTATTACTATCCTGTCTATACCTTGAAGGAGAAAAAGTCATGCATACAATCGCTCGCACCCCAACCACCGATATGGAAGTTACCAGCATCCGTTTAGAACGGGAACTTAAAGATAAACTGAAAGATATTGCTGGTAATCAAGGATATCAAGCTCTCATTCGCGATATCCTCTGGAATTATGTGCAGCAAAAATCAGGTGAGTGGAAACCGCGATTTTCAAAGACTGATATTCGAGCGAGCATAGCAGCCACAGCTCAACAAGAAGAACGTTGTGTACTAACAGGTCAAATCATTCAGCCACAACAACCGATGCTTTTAGGATTCACCAGAAATGGCGATATGGTACCTCTGAGTATCGAGAGTTTGGCCGGATAGCTTTTTATTATCGGAATGCAGCCTAGTTACTCATCCGGGCAAATAGGCTGCATTCATTGTGAAGCGGAATCTAAAATGATACCAGCGATATGATTTATCAACAATTATTTAAAGTTAATTATATAGTTATCAATTGTTATAAAAAAATTCATCTATTTATTGATAGAGCTTTCCCTCTTTAACTCATATTGATTTTGCTAACTGACAGAGCCACTGCTAGTGGCGAAAAATTCAGAAACTGTAAAGCCAAAAGGCTGATTAAACAATAGTTTCATCGACTTTCAGATATGTGCGAGCTCAGTGCAACTCAATGTCAAACAACACTTGAGTCACAGGGGGTTTCACATCACTTGACAGATACAAATCATCAGCATTATTAAATATAGGATTATCGACCATAGGAGTTAAGCAACAATACGTAGATATAGCACACTGCTGTTATGCAGAAGCTATCAAAATTATTGCTCAGGCTTTTCCTAAATCGTAATTATACTTAGAGCTAGATCGAATCAATTGGTTAGCTCGCTGAGTCATGAGTTTGAGAAAAAAATATAATTTTTTCCCCTAATTCTACTCAGTGATATCACTGAGTAGAAGGTTGACTTTTTGCCTCAATTCCAGAGAAATTACGGTTTATGTATAGTTACAGACAGGATATCCTATCTCAAAGTTAGTAAATTAACTTAACCCCAAGTCGTTAGAGCTTCTCTAACAAAGGGATTTTAGTATATCCTAGGTACTTTCATTACTTGTGTAAAAATTCGTTTAATATACCAAAAACTTGGTCATCTGAAATAGAAAAGGGCTATAACAGGTGAGAGAAAGTCTTTACAAAAGATTTGCAATTCGTCAGGGTGCACTAAAAAACTAAGGGTGAAGAATTAAGCCAAGAGGTTGGGTGCAAAACATGGGGTCGTTATCCAAGAGCGTGCCAGGAATGAAAAAGCGTTTATCATCGCCGCCACAGTGCCCAGATGACGTAGATCGACTACAATCATACCCAGTCAAGCTGATGCAGCATCCACAAGAAACAACCTACCAGTTGTCAGAACAAATTAATCAAATTGTCGCTACCACACCAGCGACGGTTTTAATGCTGCAAGAATTGTCCAAGTTGCTTGGAGTGGCTTTTCAGGTAGATTGTTGCTTGATTACAGTGATGAGCGAGGTATCCAGTGAAGTAACTAGTAGTAATTGGTGCCATGAGGAATATTTAGGTTTGCCGCAATCAAACGAAGTATTTTCGATGGAACAATTGCTCATGGAACTCAATGTAGTTCAATGTGCGGCTGAACCATTAAATATTGAGGATATTTCGACAATTCAACAAAGTCTCGAACTTGGTTGCCAATCTTTGCCACTTCCAATTAAAGCTGTTTTGGCAATTCCTACCCGCTTTCAGGGGAAAAACAACGGGATAATTAGCCTGATTAAGTTTCAATCTCATGATTGGACTAAGTCAGAACAGCAATTACTCAAAAGTATAGAGTCCGTTTGCGCGATCGCTTTTTCACAAGTAGCCCAAGCACAACTAATAGCGGCTCAACAGCAGCATGTACAGCAGAGTCACCAACACCAAAACTTAATTAGGCAATTAACTATACTTAGTCGCAGCAACTTGGAGTTAAATCAAATGCTCCAGTTGGCGATCGCTTCTACTGCTGAATCTCTCCAAGCAGATAGGGGTTTGTTTATTACATTAAAATATACAGATCCTTTATTTAGAACTCGGTCTAAAAAGCAAATTCCCAATGCCAAAGCTACTGTAATCAGACAATGGACTCGGGATAGCCAAAATGTGTCTAATACTACATTAGATACCTTACAAGACCAATCTTTTGCTATTTCCGACTGTGGTTTGTGCCAGCGCGTATTCATCGACTTCGGCAAACCAGTAGTGATTGATGACTATACAGAACAAACAGAGATTTTGGCAGTCGCGCCATTGTTTGCTGTAGAGCAGTTTCCCGCAGTGCTGTTAATGCCATTAGAAAGCCAAGGCAAAATTTTAGGCTTTTTAGTTCTACAACAAACTGTAGCTCGTAATTGGCAATCATCTGAGTTAAATCTGGTAGAAATGGTATGTGCTCAAGTCAGCAACGCCATTATTCAGTCACAGACATTGCGACAAGTGCAAAATTTGGTGGATGAGCGTACAGCCAAATTACAAAGTAGCTTAGAACTACAAGCCAAATTGCACGAAAGAACTAGGCAATATGTAGAGCAATTGCGAGAACTCAATGAACTCAAAGATGAATTTTTGAGCAATATGAGCGATCGCTTACGCTATCCGCTGACAAATATGCTGATGTCAATTCGCAATTTACGTCTGCCAAGCATTACACCAGAGCGTCAAAATAGATATTTCGATATTTTAGAGCAGGAATGTACTAAAGAAATTAATCTCATTAATGACTTACTGACATTGCAAAAGCTAGAGTCGCAACAAGCAACGCCGCAATTTGAAAGTATTGATTTAAATAGACGCATTCAAGATTTAGCCGCCTCTTTTGCCACAAAACTGGCAGATAAAGGATTAAGCATTAACCTAGATTTACCAGAGAAGTCATTAAAACTACAAACTGAAATTGAAAGTTTTGACCGCATCTTGCAAGAGTTATTAACTAATGCTTGTAAATATTCAGAGTCTGAAACCATTGTTGATTTAGAAGCCACTCACCAAGTTAATCAATTGGTGGATCAAGTTATTATTAAGGTGACTAATATCGGCCGCGGGATTTCTGAGCAAGAAGCGACTTATATCTTCGACAAATTCCGTCGCGGTAAAGGACGCTGGACTCCTGGGACTGGTTTGGGTTTGGCTCTCGCCAAGTCCCTAGTGCAGCATTTAAATGGGACAATTAGCGTTGAGAGTACGCAAATTGCAGATTCCGATCTGAGTAAAATTTGCTTTACCTTTACGTTGCCCCAGTTTTCTGACGAAAGCAAAACATATTCGGAAAGTGACTGAACAACCTAACACGACAGTCGGCGTTAACTTCAACGCCGCTAGTGACGAAACCAACCAAGAACCTAATTTGGCTGTGAGTACAGGTGTTGAACCATCTGTAGATATCCAAATTGAAAAAATCGCCGAACGACAACGACAAATCACCGCCAACATCCAGATACCCCAACCAATCGAAAAAATCTGGAAAGTGCTCACAGATTATGAAGCCTTAGTTGACTTCATTCCCAACCTGGCGAAAAGCCGAAGATTGGAGCATCCAGATGGTGGGATTCGCCTAGAACAAGTAGGTTCGCAGCGCTTACTCAACTTCAACTTTTGTGCGCGTGTCGTTCTGGACTTGGAAGAATATTTCCCCAAAGAAATTAACTTCCGCATGGTAGAAGGAGATTTTAAAGGCTTTTCTGGGAGTTGGCGCTTAGAACCTTATCCCTGTGGTGATGTGATGGGTACCAATCTTTGCTACACAATTGAAGTTTGGCCGAAACTCACAATGCCAGTGACAATCATTGAGAATCGCCTCAGCAAGGATCTACAATCAAATCTTTTAGCTGTTTACCAACGAGTACAACAGTTAAGCAATTAAATATACTAAAAAATAAAAAACCTATCTTGATTCACATCATCATAAGATAGGTTTTCTATTTTAGCGGATGAACGAAAATCAACTTTTTCCAGTTGAATTTTCTTTTCAATACCCCCAGGGGAATTCGAATCCCCGTTACCTCCGTGAAAGGGAGGTGTCCTAGGCCTCTAGACGATGGGGGCGCATTAGGCGCTGTGGGCGCTTCGGACTCAGACCTTTTATAAATTAACTAATTTTTCAGATGCTGTCAACAGTTTTGGCAAAAAAATTTCTTTTAGTTAAGTTGGGGATTGGGGACTGGGGATTGGGGACTGGGGACTGGGGATTGGGGACTGGGGAGCAGAGGGGGCAGGGGAGAAATATCATTACCAATTACCTATGCCCCATGCCCTATGCCCAATCCCCCCTTCCCAATGCCCCTTTTTGGCAACCAATCAGAAATGGAGTAATATAAGAAACTAAGTATGAAAAAAAAATGGAATTTCTCAAGGGGAAAATGGTGCGATGTTGTACCCTTTAGAGGTAATATTTACTCTTCTTTACAAAAGATTTTGATATATATCTCTCAAAATCTACAACATGGAAGCATCTTTTGACATCACCTTACAGATGGTGACTGCGGTTTTTGCAGGTATTAGCGCCCAAGTGCTGGCTGCCTATCTTCGGCTGCCTAGCATTGTTTTGTTGCTGTTGTTGGGCATTTTTCTGGGGTCTGATGGGATTGGGCTGTTGCATCCCCATTTGCTAGGCACTGGGTTGGAAGTGATTGTGGCTCTAGCAACGGCAATAATTTTGTTTGAAGGGGGACTCAACCTAGATTTGCGCGAGTTGGGGAGAGTTTCAGTTAGCCTGCAATTGCTCGTTACCTTGGGAACGCTGGTCACGCTGCTGGGTGGTAGTATGGCAGCTCACTGGTTGGGTGAGTTTCCTTGGAGTATTGCCTTTCTCTACGCTTCGATTATCGTGGTGACAGGCCCAACGGTGATTAATCCCCTGCTAAAGCAAATTAATGTTGATCGCCAAGTCGCAACGCTTCTAGAAGGCGAAGGGGTATTAATTGACCCTGTGGGGGCTATTTTGGCTTTCGTGGTGCTGGATACGATTTTAAATGGCGATGTAGACCCCATTCATGCCATTACTGGGTTGCTGATGCGTCTGAGTATTGGGGGTGCAATTGGTGCAGCTGGTGGTTATTTGATGAGCTTGATTTTCAAACGCGCCAATTTTCTCTCCTTTGAACTGAAAAATTTGGTGGTGCTGGCGATACTTTGGGGGCTATTTACCTTAGCGCAAACCATCCGCAGTGAGTCGGGAGTCATGACTACGGTGGTGGCGGGTGCTGTATTTGCTAACTCATCAGTGCCAGAAGAAAGGTTTTTGCGACATTTCAAAGGTCAACTGACAATACTCAGCGTTTCTGTGCTGTTTATCTTACTCGCGGCTGACTTGTCTATTGCCAGTGTGTTTGCTTTGGGTTGGGGTAGTTTATTCACCGTTTTGGTACTGATGTTTGTTGTCAGACCAATTAATATTCTCTTGTGTACCTGGAATAGTGACCTCAATTGGCGGCAGAAATTGTTTTTAAGCTGGGTTGCACCAAGGGGAATTGTGGCAGCTTCCGTTGCTTCCTTATTTGCTATTTCTTTGACACAGAAGGGGATCAATGGTGGTGATGCTATTAAAGCCCTGGTTTTCTTGACAATTATCATGACAGTTGTCTGTCAAGGACTCACAGCCGGACAAATTGCTAAATGGCTGCAAATCACCTCAAAAGAAGCTACTGGGGCTGTAATTGTGGGCTGTAATCCTTTGAGTCTGTTAATTGCCCGCTTCTTCCAAGAACGGGGTGAGAATGTAGTGATGATTGATACAGACCCAGATTGCTTTGCCCAAGCAGAAGCCCAAAATTTGCGATTGATTGCTAGCAGTGCCCTAGATACTGCGGTTTTAGAAGAGGCAGGATTAGCCTCAATGGGTACTTTTTTAGCGATGACGAGTAATGGTGAGGTAAATTTTGTATTGGCACAACGGGCTGCTGAAGAGTTTAATCCGCCGCGTGTGTTAGCAGTATTTCCCCGCGATCCGCAAGCTAGTACTTCTGCCAGTAGTAAAGTGCATCAAGCTTTTGTTTCGGACTTGGCAATTAAAACTTGGAACGAATACTTAAATGATGGGCGGGTGAAGTTGGGAACAACTACACTTAATGAATTGGAATTTGCTAGTCAACAAGATCACATCCAAGAAAAGATTCGGACTGGAGTATTGATACCGTTGTTGGTAGAACGAGAGCAACGCTTACAGGTAATGCCAGTTAACCAAGAATGGGAAGTAGGCGATCGCATTATCTACCTTTTACATGACCCCAGACCAAATCTTTTAAAACGCTTATCTGGTGCAAGTCAATCTACTCCTCTAGCATTGGAGAAGTTACCAGAGGTGGAGGAAGTTCCCCTGGCAAAATTAGCTCAACTTTCTACTAGTGAAGCGTCTGGTGCTTGAAAAGCATCCTCAGCAGTTTCATCAGCAGAGATTTCTCGCTCTTGCCACAATAAAGCAGCTAAATGCACTATAGCCAGCAGTAGAGCGATGGGGGAAATAATATAGCTGTTTAAGGCGTAAAGGTGTTGCACAGTGATGGTACTAATTGCACCACCACCAGTGAGAATATCTCGCAACTCGCCACCAATCAAGGGAATGGCTTCGATGGTGCCTAGCTCAATACTAAAACGCCAGTATCCTTCCTGAGTCCAGTCTAGAAGCATAGCAGTCCAATCGAGAGCGATCGCACTTAAGGTAAACAAAATACCGCTAATCCACGCAGTTAGCCAACTCTTGCGGAATTGTCGCCCTAAAAACATCACGACCATTTGAATTAAGCCAACTCCAATCATGGCATTACCAGAGAGGTCATGGGTTTTGTGGAATAACCAACCGTAAGACACTACGGTATCAATCATTTTCAATGACCGATAAGCACCACCTGCGGTAGGTTCGTAATAGAAAGATAGTAAAACTCCAGTTGAGAGATGCATCACGCACAGTGTAAGCATCGCGACAGATAATATAGTCGCCAGTCGCCGCAAAATTCTATCTGACAAGGTGATTTGCATAGCTGACACCTCTTATGTAATAAAAATGTGTATTTTCATTACAGTTTAACTAAGAAAAATTAATTTATTTGTCTCTCTAGAGATATTTAAGCTAAATACTGTGCCCAAGTTTGTAAGATTTCTGGTGAGCCATACCAAATACCAGGGCTTCTCGGAGAATGTCTCACGCCTGCAAGCACAAGATTTTCAGCACCATCGAGATGGGCCGCTGCTATGGGTGTGATCCCATCTCCCCAAGTGTTACCTGTGCCACAGGTTAATTGATAACTGCTGTAAGCTAACCAACTACCAGGCCGCCTTTCTCCAAAAATAGTTTTACCCGCTACACAAACGTAACGAACATTTTGGTAAAAAGCTCCAGGGTAATTATTTTTGACAAAATCTAAATTCCAGCGTGTCCAACGCTCTTGGCTGATATGAGGTGTACCCAGGGTAATGAGCGTAGCAGTGAGTGGGTGAGCATTCCAGACAGAAGATTGGACTTCACCACGTCCCAAATAAGGCTTTTCTCCTAAATAAATTCGAGATAGCCAACCACCTGCTGAATGACCAATCAAATTGACTTGAGAAGCTTGATATTGCTGCAAAGTTTGTTTTACCGTGCGATCCAATATTTTCACAATTGGTGTCACAGATCTACCACCAAACAAGGCAATCCAGTCTCGCCGCCGTAATGGCACTGTCACTGTAGGAAAACCCAACTGCTGTAGAGATTGTTCTAGTTGGCGGTAGGCGATCGCACTTTCTAGATAGCCAGGTAAAATAACTGTAGGTAAAGCCATGAGTAATGATTGCAACAGTTACCAGATCTTAGCGAGCAACATCAGGATTTTTTCATGGTCGCGTCAGCAAGTGCCACTTTCCAGTAAAATGTTGAGTGATTGCACAAAAATTCAACTTCGCTGAAAAAAATGCCAATCTGGCTGTTTTAGTCCCAGGTTAGAAAGCTATGATTTTAAAAGGGACACATTTAAATATTTTGCTATAGAGCCGGAAGAAAAATTTAGAGCCTGAAAAATAATTTATTGATCTGCAACTGCAATTGAGCTGAGTGAACGAGAATAGTTATGTCTTACGTCTCCCTGTTAAAAAATCTACCGGAAATCTTAGGCCAACCAACTGGAATAGCAGCAATAGCTTCTGTTGGCATCCACGGTGCGATCGCCTTGATTGTGCCATTAGTACCTGTAGACTCCAATAAACCAAAAGAAACAGCATCATCAAAAACTGTTGGAGTCATGGAATTGAGCCAAGCTGACCAAAGTCGGCTACCGCAAATTCCAGGGCAAACACCCATTAATCCGCAATCTCCAGTTTTACTATCACAATCCCCAGTTACGCCGCTAAATCTGGATTCCCAATCGAGTTTACCACCTTTACCACCACCACCATCACCTAGCCAGTTTGTCATGCCACCGATCCCGTCATCGGCAGGTAATTACTCAATTGCGGCACTACCAAAAAGGCAGGCTGTACGCAATTATTCTCAAAGCAATTTCCGCTTTGATACCTCTGGTTTCAACGGCAATAACAAATTCGCTTCAGTTCCACGTTTTAATAACAGAGATATTACCTTAGGTGAAGCCAAGCCTTTACCTGTAAGCAGGTTGCCAGTATTACCAGAAGGTAGACTACCTGATGGCTTACCAAACTCGCCAGCACCGCTACCTGTAGACGGGAACCCAACTCCTATAGCTGATGTGGCAGCAAATCCTCAGCCTAGCAGTAATCCATCCCAATCTGGCGATAACCAACAGCTAATAGCTGCAGTTGGTAACACACCACAAGCTGGTGATAATTTACAAATATCTGAACAAGCCATACCCCAAGGGCAACTGGGATCTGTGCCCAATATATCTAATCAAGCACCTACACCTGGAACAGAACTAGCGATCGCGCAGATTAAATCTTACGAAACTCTCAGAGCCGCAGTTCAGAAACAATACCCAAATGCTGTAGAAAAAACTGTGATTCGTGACACAGTTACTACAGATAAATCTGACGTTCAAGGTGTTGTATTAGGGCGATTAGTAGTAGACCCTGATGGTAAAGTCTTAGATATTCAATTTGAAGGCCAGTCAGTCACCCCTGCTTTGCGCGTCGAAGCTATGGAGTACTTTAAGACACATCCACCAAAGGGAGATAAGCAAATTGCTCATTATCCCTTTAGCTTAGATTTTAAAAATAATAGCAACGCCGCTACAGGAGATAATCAAAAGCCTGCAACCGGATCTGCTGCTACTGTCAAACCTTTAAATCTGCCATTAGTTAATAACAATCAACCCACACCAGCAACAGGCACTACAGTTCAACCATTAAACCTGCCAGCTGTTAATAATAACCAACCCACATCTGCACCTGGTTCAGCTACTACAGTTAAACCATTAAACTTGCCAGATGTTAATAGCAATCAGCTCAAACCCATACCAGTAACCAATACCAAACCCTTAACACTGCCAACAGTTAACAACAACCAGCAGACACCTGCACCTGCAAGCATTGTTAAACCATCATCTAATTCATTAATTAATAAACTTCAGTCAGCACCAGGCGCTACTGTTAAACCATTAGCAGCACCAGCGCCTACACCAGCAACTATTGTTAAACCCTTAGCAGCACCAGTACCCACACCCGCAGCTACTACTCAACCTTTAGCAGCACCTGCTACTAACAGCAATCGGCCTACTGCTACTGTGGAATCTGGCAAAAAGCTAGTACAACAGTTGCGTGAATTGAGAGAAGAAAGAGAAACCTCTGATCAAGGCAAATAAAAAGTTAAGGGGTAAGGGAGAATGGGAAAAGGAAAAAACCTTTAATCCTTACCCTTTAACCTTTTCCCCAAATACAGCAGACGATTACCATCGCCAGCTTTCTGGGAATTGGAGACAAAAGCCAAAAATGAAAAACTCCACCCACAAGGGGATGGAGTTTTAGGGCATGGGGAATGGGGCATGGGGCATGGGTAAGAGTTCCCAATGCCCAATGACGGCAGTTGCTTTAAGCCGGGAAACCCGTCCAACGCACTGCCTCCCCAATGCCCCAAGTCGGCGGGCGGCTATCCCTCTCCACCCACAAGGGGATGGAGTTTCCCGCCGACTTCCAATGAATGTGGATTGTGAAGACGCTGTATCTAGCATCTTTACAATCCACATTTATTTGGGTTGAAAAAGAGGAAAATATTTGAATCTACCCTTTCCCCTTTGACCCTTTCACCATTACCCAATATTAAGGTGTAGCAGCAGATGAGGTACTTTGCCAACCTGTTTCCGCTTTCTGGAAGACGTAAGCAGCTACCTCTAAAATTTCTTGAGTGCTTAACTTGTTTTTAAAGGGAGGCATGGCATTTTTGCCATTCTGTACCTGGTGGATAATTGCTTGAATGGGGTCTTGGTCGTAATTTTCCAAATAACTTGATAATGCTTCTTTTTTCAAGGTTTTATGGCTAATTAAGATATTACCGCCCCCAATATGGCAAGAAGAACAATTAGCATCAAAGATTTTCGCGCCATCGGATGTTTCGGCAGCTAATGCTGGCAGAATGAATGTAAATCTAAATAATGCGATCGCCAACAGCAGGATAAATAAAAATATTCTCAAGAGATTCTCCTTGCAACAACCATTCGGCAACCTTAAAACTTTATCGAGTAAGTTTTCTATGGCTGCTTTCAGCCATAGAGATTACCAACTGATATGTGTACTCTACCTCATGAAGCGTTAGTTTCTGTAGCTGGTAAACTCTATGGGACAAATATGGATTTAATTATATATTTTTAAGATTTGGAGTTTAAGGGCTGCTCCCTTGTGAAAAATTCCAGTTCTCCACTTTGACAAGGTTTAATCAAAATTTAGCGGTGTCGAGCTGAGTAGATAGCACTCGACACCGCTATTGATATCTATATAAATTACTTCAAACTCAAAGTAAAGGAATGCCGATTCTGGGAAATATAACCTAATGTTCGCTTTACCTGAGTAGCCTGGTTACCCTAATATCATATTCAGTGCCTCTTGGATGCTCGCTTCTAGCCCTTTGGAATGCCATACCGTCAGCTTGTGCTTTTGAAGGAGCGTCGATTTCGTACCTTGTCGTCCCGCGTTGAAAGGTATTGTTTGCTAGATCAGCAAATTCTTTGATATCTACCAATACCTCGTATGTGTGATCCATTTCGGAACCTCCAAATGTGCATTCTACACGCTAATGGGGAACACTCTCAGTATATGAACATACAGAGGTACCAGAGAGCAAATTAATACAATTCTTGATTGAGTATTGATTGATTACTCACTAAAATTTAAGACTCATTAATTTATACAAATTAAGAAAAATATTGATAACACATCCATAATCTTTAAGGTTGCAAAGCTGTACACCCCCAATATGGTGAGGTTAAAAATTTTTCCTCATGATTTTGGGGTTGTAAAGACTCGATAAATCGCGTCTCTACAGGATTTAAACGTTAATCGATTTCTCTTATCGGAACAGTCTTGTGTCTACACCTATTTATGTCTTTGTTGGATTGTTTTTCAAACTGGTTTTACTTTTTCTGGAATTGGGAAATCTCATGCTGTAGTAATTCTTAGACAAGCCACTTATATGTAAACTTTATACCGAAAGCACGGGGATATACCCCAACTAGAACCCAGTCCTCAAGGCTGGGTTTTTGATGATCTCTTGTGATTGCTCAGTAGCAAAAAACCTAATGATAAATTCTCCGGAATGAGTAAATCTCATGTTGTAGTAATTCTCAGACAAGCAACTTATATGTAAACTTTATACCGAAAGCACGGGGATATACCCCAACTAGAACCCAGTCCTCAAGGCTGGGTTTTTGATGATCTCTTGTGATTGCTCAGTAATAAAAAACCCAGTGACAACTTCTCCGGAATGAGTAAATCTCATGTTGTAGTAATTCTCAGACAAGCAACTTATATGTAAACTTTATACCGAAAGCATGGGGATATACCCCAACTAGAACCCAGTCCTCAATGCTGGGTTTTTGATTATCTATTGTGATTGCTGAGTGATAAAAAACCCAGTGACAACTTCTCCGGAATGAGTAAATCTCATGTTGTAGTAATTCTCAGACAAGCAACTTATATGTAAACTTTATACCGAAAGCATGGGGATATACCCCAACTAGAACCCAGTCCTCAAGGCTGGGTTTTTGATTATCTCTTGTTATTGCTCAGTAATAAAAAATTCAGTGAAAACTTCTCCGGAATGAGTAAATCTCACGCTGTAGTAATTCTTAGACAAGCAACTTATATGTAAACTTTATACCGAAAGCATGGGGATATACCCCAACTAGAACCCAGTCCTCAAGGCTGGGTTTTTGATTATCTCTTGTTATTGCTCAGTAATAAAAAACCCCGGTGGCACTAACCGGGGTGAAAATGAGAAGTCCAAATAACTAACTGATACCGAATTCAAAAAATCTTAGCTAACACTCAAGCCTAGCAATACCAGAGTAGTAACAAGCAATGTAGCGAACACGCCTTGTATAACATATTTGCGCTGTTCCCAAATTGCAGGGTACTCAGCGTAGTACATCTGGGGTTCAGTTGCGTAGTTATTGAGAACGCCGTCTTCATTAACAGTTGTGTACATAGTTGTTTCTCTTAGTTGTTAACTTATGTAAATAAATCTAACAAATTTGTTACAAATAGTCAACACTGCTTGACAAATAATTGTAGATACTATCTATAAAATCAGCTTATCAATAAGGCAATGACAGGCGCAGCTACGCCTGTCATAGAAAGGAACAAGATTTTTGTGAGGTGTGATGTCTGTCTGAAAGGTTTCAAATTGGTATAACGAGCCAGGAAGCAACTTAACTGCTCAGAACTCAGCACTCAGCACTGTTCATTTAACTTCGCTGGCTTCAAACTTGGTAATCTTGCCTTTTTTGATAGCAACAACTACATCGTAGGTTGCACAATAAGCAATGGTGACATTATTGGCTTTGTTGTACAAGTTCACTACCATACCCGCACCACCTGGTTGTACTGCAATTGGCTCTAAGTCGCCAAAAAAGTAACGTCGCAAAGCGTCACCAGTACCAAACTGGCCCTTATTTTTGGCGAGGAATTCTATTTTTTGTTGAGCAGTTAACCCTGTAGCATCCTTTGCTTCTGCGGCTGAAGCTTGGACTAGTGAGGGATTAATAGCTTTGAGGGGAGCATCCCAAACTGTAAAACAACCGATTAAGGCAACACTTGTGAGCATGGTAGCGAGTTTCATTTTTGACTCCTAAACCTGGAATTTTCTGGAACAACCAAACTATCGCTGCTAGGGCTGAAGCTGAACTGAAACTCAACCATGATTTTGATGAATTTATCCCTTGAGAAATTTCAGTTAATTCTCAGCATTTTTTCAGAGAGTTATGGGATGTTAAACTCACAAGTAACTTACAGTATTTTTAAGCAAAGGCTGATTGTGTACAGTGGTGTTATTGTGACTAGAGTAAAAAGACGAAATCTTTTGCACCAAAGAATTCCAGGGAAAATATATCTCTGGTTAGCAATTCTCATCTTTGGTGCATCTAGTGCAATTACTCGTAAGCTCACAGAAATTGGTGCCCATAATTTGATAGGCGATCGCAATCCTATCTCACTGTGTAATGTTTTATTTGTTGGTAACCTTTGCGCTTTGATAGTCTTGATCGCTATCTACTGGCGACAGTGGAATAAAACAACTTTGCAGCAGCTATCGAAAACAGATTGGTTCAGTCTCACCGTTGTGGCTATTTTATCAGGAGCGCTGGCCCCTGGCTTAATTTTCCAAGCTCTAGCAATTACAGGAGTTAACAATGTAATTTTGATTGGGCGCTTGGAACCCCCGTTAACGCTAGCTTTATCAGTGTGGTTGTTGCGAGAACGGGTAAATAAATGGGAAATTATTGGTGCGATCGCAGCATTTGTTGGCGTTAGCCTCACGATTCTCCTTCAGCCTCCCAGTGTCCCCATGATGAGTATGGGGGTTTTTAATTTAGGATTAGGGGAAGTATTGGCAGCAATTGGATCTATCGCTGTAGCCGTTTCTACAATTATTGGTAAAAAATATCTCTCTCAAATACCGTTAGGAATTTATAGTATCTTTCGCACTGCTTTAGGAACTGTCATCTTTTTCCTCGTAGCTTTAACACTTTATGGTAAAGAGCATTTTATCGATGTGTTCTCACCATTTCTGTGGCAATGGATGTTAGTTTATGGTGCCGTTATTGTAGTGCTAGGCCAGTCATTTTGGCTCAAAGGTTTAAGAGATTCTACAGTATCTACAGCATCTTTAATCGGCTCATTTACACCAATTGTAGGTATCGTTGCTGCTTTTTTGATATTAAATGAAGCCCCAACAATGGCTCAATATATTGGTGGTAGCTTGATTTTAATAGGGATATTTCTGAGCCAAATTGGTAATTTGCGTCATAGTTCTCGCAGATTTGCTTCTAGAAAATTGAGTTCTACTCCAGCAGAACAAGAAGTAGAAACCCACATGGGATTTAAAGGAATATAATATTTTTTAATTCAGTAGTTAACGCTCTGCCTGGAAAATAGTGTTGACTGTTGAGCAGGCAAAAAGATTTTCACGCCTTCATGGTTGATTTATTATATAAATGTCTAGAGGGAAAATGAGCCTATAGGGCATTGAGTATTGGTATTTGTCAAAGCTCCCCTCAGGTATTTTGTTGTGTTTGTATGGTTTACTTGTATAGCAGTAGTAAATCATTTGTGAGAAACTACAAATGATCAAAGGTTAATGACTGACTAGACAAAACATTTCAAGATCAAAAATGGGAACTAGTAATTACCATATCTTGTCTGAGACAAGTATCTATCTCGCAGCCAATATAAATACACAAGCGTGTTGAAGCTAAATTTTTTTAATTTATTAAGATTGCTGTTCGTGAAATTAATATAAAACAAGGCTTTGGCTGTATGCCCACCTTAGAAGAGTGGTACCAACAGAATAAAGATGATGAAACGTAAATTTTGGAAAAGTTATCTGTTTGCTCTTTTAGTATGCCTACCTTTTGGGGCTGTCAGCACGAGCAAAATTTTCGCAGTAGAGCCAGTTTATCAAGTAGCGCAAGTAACAAATAGTTATAACCAATATATGAGGTTGGGCTACACAGAAACTAAGCGCAGAAACTATCGCAGAGCTTTGGGATATTTTCAGCAAGCAGCGCAACTACGTCCCGGAGATATATATGCTACTACGGCAATTAGAAATGTCACGGGATATATTCAAGGTCGCAAGACTTTGATTAGCTTCGTTCCGGGAAAACCTAGTAGATTAGGTTCAGGAGGAACAAGGGGAGCTTGCTTTCAGCATGGAGAAGTGGTGATTCCTTTAATACCAAGCGATAGAGACACTCAATACACCACACAAGAGCGTCCCACATTCTTCTTCTATATTCCTAAAGCTTCCAGAACAGTTAGAGAACTAGAATTTGTATTGCGGGAGGACGAGAATCTCGATCCTTTATATAAGGAGAATTTCAAAGCTTTTGATCAAGCTGGAATTGTTGGGATTACCCTCAAAGCTAATCAACCGCCTTTGAAACCTGGCAAAGAATATACTTGGGCCTTTTCGATGATTTGCGATCCCAATAGCCGCGATCGCGATTCTTATCAAGAAGGTAAAATCCAAGTTATGCAAGATGAGAACATTGCTGCACAGGTAAAAGAAACACCAACACCTCTAGATCGTGCAGTGCTCTATGCAACAGCTGGATTTTGGGAAAACGCCCTCAGTATTTTGGCTGATTTACGCCGCCAGAGTCCAAATGACCCGAAAATAAAGCAATATTGGTCAGATTTATTGAAATCCGTGAAGCTCGACGCAGTAGCAGATCAGCCTTTATTACCGCCTTGCTGCACTACTCAGCAGGGAACAATGGGTAATGGAGGAGTAGAGGGGACAAGGTGAGAAGGGGACTGGGGATTGGGGACTGGGGGATGAGGGGGATAAGGGGGATGAGGGAGATGAGGGAGATGAGGGGGACAAGGAGAAATCTCTATTACCCATTACCCATTACCCATTACCCATTACCCATTACCCATTACCCATTACCCATTACCCATTACCCATTACCCATTACCCCTTACCCCTTACCCATTACCTATTCCCTAAACCATAACCTCGCCATTTGCCTTGGGAGATGAGTAAAATATTGGATAATTTTTATCCAAAAAAATACTTAAATTTCCGCATTTATTTGTATCAATCAGGGGAAACTCCCAGGGCAATACTGATATGGTTCCAGCTCCTCGCCAACAATTATGGCAATTGAGGTTACTAAATTTATTAGCAATCTGTGGTGTATTTATCGCATGGATGGGTTCTGCACGCGCTCAAATTATCCCGGATGGGACATTAGGTGCAGAAAGTGCAACCCTTAAACCAAATGCTACAGTTCAGGGTTTACCTGCAACCTTGATTGAAGGTGGAGCAACTAGAGGTGTCAATTTATTTCAGAGTTTTTTGCAATTTAATGTTGGCGATAGTCAAAGAATATACTTTGCCAATCCTGCAGGTATTGAGAACATTTGGACTCGTGTCACAGGTAGCGATCGCTCCAACATATTTGGTACTTTGGGCGTAGATGGTAGAGCAAATCTGTTTTTACTCAATCCCAATGGTATTATTTTTGGGCCGAATGCTCGCTTAGATGTGGCGGGTTCTTTTCTGGCGACAACAGCCAATAGCTTTATCTTTGACAACGGCTTGAAGTTCAGCGCTACAAATCCAGAAGCCGCGCCACTACTGACTGTGAGCATTCGTCCAGGATTGCAATTTGGTGCGAATCAGTCTGCAAGTATTAGCAACACTGGTAATTTAACTACAGGGCAAGATTTAAGCTTGATTGCTGGTAATCTCGACTTACAAGGTAGGCTACAAGCAGGTAAAGATTTAACAATACAAGCACAAGATACTGTCAAACTGCGAGATACGGCGGTTAATCCTTTAATTGTGGCTGCGAGTGGAAATTTACTAGTACAAGGTAATCAGAATATTGATATTTTTGCCTTGAATCACCCTGATAGTGGCTTATTTGCTGCTGATGATTTGTTGCTGCGGAGTGCAAATACTGTGGGAGGGGATGCTCATTATTGGAGTGGGGGGAATTTTCGGATTGAGAAATTAGATAGTAGTCTAGGTAAGCTTTCCAGCCCTCAAGATCCGATTATCCGCGCTAGTGGAGATGTCAGTTTTGAGAGTTATGAAGGAGCATCCTTGCATATTTTTGCAGGAGGTTCCGTGAATATTGGCAGTATTTTGATTACAGGTGCAGACACAACCGCTCCCAAAAACTCTATTACAGAAGATGTGCCACTGTCAGAGACTTTGCCTGATGATACAAATTATGTCTATATTCAAGGCGCATCTGAACCAACATTAGATATTCGTGCTGGAACTACAGCTTTTGGTTTTCCTGGAATGATACCAGAACCAATTATAGGGCTAATTGGTCAAGTTAAAACTCATGCGCCTAGTACCAGTGCAGATATCAATATCGATAGCATTAGTAATGTCAATAAAACAGAAGTAGGAGAACCGATAAAAGGGCAAATTCTGTTAACTAATCAGTATTCACCTAATGAACTACCAGGAAATATTACCACAGGCCCAATTGATACTTTTGGTAATGTTACCATCGATTCTCGAGGTCATATCACAACTAATGGAACAATTGATATTTCTCGTGGCTGGGATAGTGGTAATAGTATTAATCTGATTAGTAATGGCAACATTATTACTAATGGAGATTTACTTTCTGATTTACTTGAGGATGTCGATGGCAATGGCGGGAATATTAGCCTAATAAGTAAAAATGGTTATATTGATACAACATTAGCAGATATCGTATCTGAAACTCATAATGGATTCGCTGGTGATGTAAATATTAAAGCACTAGGCGATATCTACCTTGGTAATATAACAGCTGCTAGCAATTCTGATGATGATACAAAATTTAGTAGTATCAGCATTAAATCTACTGATGGTTCTGTCTATTTAAATCAATCTAACTTAGATACTAGCAACAATGGCAATGGCTATGCAGGAGATGTAGCAATTACTGCCCGGCAGGAAGTTAAAATTGAAAATAATAGTAATATTGATAGTATTGGTGATTCTGGTATTATATATATTGGTAAATCAGAATATGCTAATTTCTCTCCTCATAATATTATAATTAATAACTCTCAAATAAATAGTGATAATCGCAATTTACAAGGTCAGTCTGGAGAGATAAATATTGAATCTCTTAATAATATTTTGATTACAGATAGCAAGATAGTAAGTGGTGCTACTGGTATAGATAGTACAGCTAATGCTAGCAGTATTTCAATTAAAAGTATTAGTTCTGTTTATTTAAGTGGCACCGAAGTATTTAATGATGTAATAACAGGTGGTACAGGAAATTCCGGGAAGTTCAGCATTGAGTCAGGATTAATATCTCTAGATAAAACTACTGTGCAATCTGGTAACAACGGCTCTGGAAAATCTGGAGATATAGATATTCATGGGAGTGAATCTATATCTTTGAATTCCGCTAAACTATTCACTGATAATAACGGGTCTGGAGTAGCAGGGTATATTAACCTGATTGCTGCTAACAATGTTGCTATTGATAATAGTAAGATTACTAGCGAAAGTAATTACAATAGCGATGCTGACCTATACTCTTCTATTAATATAGAAGCCACAGAAGGGTCAGTTTTTTTGAACCAGTCTAAGATAAGTACCACCAATTTTAGTTTAGGTTATGCAGGAGATATTAGTATTAATGCTCGTGATGATATTTCTATTGTCCAAAATTCTGCTGGGAGCGAGGAAGATAGCCAATATCGAGGCATATTTAGTAATGGTAATTTAGGAAATATTTATATTGGATGGATACCAAATAGCTCACTGATTCCGCAAAAAATAACTATAGACCAATCTTTTTTGAGTACTAGTAACAAAGTAGATAGCGATAATCAAGCAGCAATCTTTGCTAAAGATACAGGTGAGATCAGGATTCAGTCTCTGGGAGATGTAGTTTTTACTAGTAGTAATTTAGAAACTGTAACGAATGGTTCTGGTGCAGGTGGTAGCATTTATGTAGATGCTAAATCTGTATCTCTTGCTGATCAAAGTTCTCTATTAGCTAATACCCTAGGAACAGGAAAAGCAGGAAGTATCAATGTGAGAGCAGCAGGTGGTTCCCTCTCACTGTCTGAAAGTAGTATTAACACTGGTAGCAACGATTTAACTTTAAGTTCCTCTCACCAAAGTCAAGAAGGGGAGGGTGGTGGTGGTGATATTAATATTAGCGCTGCTAATTTGTTGCTCACAAAAAATGCTTATTTAAATGCTAGCACTTTTGGCTCAGGAAATAGTGGTAATTTCTCAATTGTAGTTGATAAAAATATTGATTTTACTAATAGTTCTATCTTAAATGCTAGAACTTATGGTACAGGACATGCTGGTAATATCAACATTAAAACTCAATATTTTAATTTTAATGAGGAATCGCTGATTCAGGCGGAAACTTTTGGTAGTGGTAATGCTGGGAATTTAGATATAACTGCTCAGTTTTTATCTTTTAGTAACACATCCAGAATTGATGCTCAAACTTTTGGTAGTGGTAATGCTGGGAATATTAATATTAACACTCAGTCTCTTGCCTTAACTGAGGGTTCAAGAATTAATGCTGACACTCGTTCTAGTGGTAAAGGTGGCAACATTAATATTAATCCTTGGAATGAACAAAACCAGGCTGCATCTTCTGTAAATATATCAGGATATGCACTGATAAATAAATTTTCCAGTGGATTATTTGTAAATACTGAAAGTACAGAAACTAATGCTGGTAATGGGGGCAATATTACTATTCATACTGGCAGATTAAGTATTAGCGATGGTGGAGTTTTAAGCGCCCCTTCTAAAAGTAGCGGTAACGGGGGAGATATCAAAGTTAATGTCAATAATCTGGAAATCACAGGCGGCGGACAAATTCTCACCAATGCCTATAGAAGTGGAGCAGCAGGTAATATCAAAATTAATGCCACAAATTATATTACCATTGCTGGTCAAGATTTTACATATCAGGAACGACTGAATCAACTGATAGCAGTCATCAGCAATATTAAAGATAATTATAATTTTGTACTGCCTGATAATGAGCAAGAAGCTAAACGCATTCTTGGTTCAATTAATCAATATAGTGGACTATTTGCCAATACAGAATCTGACTCTACAGGTCAAGGCGGTACAATCAACATTGACCCTGAGCAAGTGACAATTAAAGATAGTGGGAGAATTTCTGTAAATAGTCAAGGTTCAGGAGTAGCGGGTAGTATTAGTATTACAGCCGATCGCTTAACTCTTGATACCCAAGCACAGATTACGGCTGATACAAACAGCGGTCAAGGCGGTAGCATTACCCTCAACTTACAAGATTTACTGCTATTTCGCCGTCAAAGTTTTATTTCAACTACCGCAGGTAGACAAGGTGCGGGTGGTGATGGCGGTGCGATCGCAATTAAACTCAATTCTAATAACGGCTTTATTGTCTCTCCATCTTCGGAAAATAATGATATTGCGGCAAATGCTTTCTCTGGTAGCGGTGGTACTATCGAAATCGACGCTAAAGGCGTGATTGGATTAGCAACCCTCACCCGACAAGAACTTGAGCAGAAGTTAGGAACCACAGATCCGGAAAAACTTGACTCACAATATCTGCAAACTAACGATATTACAGCGATTTCCCAAACTGACCCACAGTTAAACGGTGTCATCAGTATCAGTTCTCCAGATATTGACCCCAGCAAAGGAATTGTGTCTCTACCCACCAACGCCAGCGATCCTTCTCAGCAAATTGCTCAAAATTGTGGTGCTGGAGATGAAAAAACAGCTGGTCAATTTACTGATGTCGGACGTGGTGGTTTACCCCCAAAACCTGACGAATTACTTAGCGCTAATACTGTTTGGGAAGATATTCGCCTTACGGCTAATAGCTTGCATACAGGAGGTTCCAGCTATAGTACAGGTGTCAATCCACCACAGCAAAAAGCTGTATTAGTTATGCCCGCTACTGGGTGGGTATTTAACGATAAAGGTGATGTGACCCTAGTTTCTCAGACACCCAAAACTGCGGCTTCTTGGTTAAATTCTTCTAGCTGTGCGGTGAAGAAGTGAAATATGATTTTTTCACGCAGAGACGCAAAGACGCAAAGAGTAGAGTGTAAAAGATGTAGAATTGCTCTGACTGGAAATTATAAAATGCGATCGCTAAGAGCAGTGTTCTGTGATGAATCAAATTAACCTCTGGACTTCTGCTGACCATGCTTTGAGATATCTATCTCAAGCAGATGCAATACCCCATCGTACTGAGGGTGAAGCAGTTTTGTTAGAACAAGTTCCTAAGACTGTGAAGCGTATTCTTGATTTAGGGACTGGAGATGGTCGCTTATTAGCATTACTGAAAATCGACCGTCCCCAGGCGCAGAGTGTTGCGGTTGATTTTTCTGCAACGATGTTAGAAGCGGTCAAAAATCGGTTTGCTGGGGATACAACAGTACAGGTAATATCCCATAACTTAGATTATCCCTTGCCAGAATTAGGTTATTTTGATGCCATAGTTTCCAGCTTTGCCATTCACCATGTAACTCACGATCGCAAACGTTCTCTATATACAGAAATTTTTCAGATATTGGAACCTGGCGGGATTTTCTGCAATTTAGAACATGTTGCCTCACCCACGCAAGCATTGCACGAACATTTTTTACACTCCATCGGTTTCACTGTAGAAACTGAAGACCCATCAAATAAACTTTTAGACGTAGAAACTCAACTAAATTGGCTGCGAAATCTCGGATTTACAGATGTAGATTGCTACTGGAAATGGCTAGAACTCGCCCTATTGATTGGCAAAAAACCGCAATCAATTTAAATTTTGAGTGTACGATGTGAAATTATAAGCGCGATAAAAAAGCGATCGCTATGGTTGTCACAACAGCGAAGTGGACAATAGATGAGTACCATCGCATGATTGCAGCTGGTATCTTAGATGATCGGCGTGTGGAACTATTAAAGGGAGAGATTATAGAGATGTCACCGGAAGGCGAACCCCATGCTTATTTCAGTACCGAAGCTGGGGAATATCTCTCTCGGATATTGGGGGAACGCGCTACAATTCGTCCAGCTAAACCAATTACGCTTTTGAATAACTCTGAACCTGAACCAGATATTGCGATCGTGCAACGTTTAGGACGAGAATATGTCAATCATCATCCTTACCCAGAAAATATTTTTTGGCTAATTGAATACTCCGATTCCACTTTAGAAAAAGATTTGGAAATTAAAAGCAAAGTCTACGCCGAAGCTGAAATTCCTGAATACTGGGTAGTTAACCTCAGAAAAAGACAGCTAATAGTCTTTCGAGATCCTCAAGATGGAGAGTACGCTTCCAAGTCCACATTAACAGGCGGGACGATTTATCCAATAGCATTTCCAGATATAGCTGTTGCAGTAGATTGTATTGTTAGCACTTAATATCAATTCCCGTTCTGTAAAATGTAGGGTGTGTTGTCGCATAGCGCAACGCACCACCAACAATTCAAAGTAGGTTTTTAATTTTGAATTGATATATAGTGCTTCCCATATTCGTGAAGTACAGGAATAAAAAATTAACCGCAGATGGAAGAGGATAAACGCAGATAAACGCAGATAACTTTTTATGGTATTCTTACATCCGCTTACAGATTTTATTGACTCTCATTATGCAGCCGATAACGCATCAGCCGAATATTACTATGAAGGATATTGTCCGCAAAGTGGAAATTTGCTGAGACTACCTCGCACCCCTTTAATAGAAGCGATCGCTCACGGTTTAATGCAACAATTAGCCAGCGATGAGCGCTATTCTCTAGAAGGAAAAATGTATGGTGTGTTGCTGGTTGAACTCCCAACTGGCGAACAGCGAGTAATTAAGGCTTTCTCTGGATTGCTGCATAGTTGCAGTGTAGTTGAGGGTTGGGTTCCGCCAATTCCAGGGAGAGAAGAAGTAGCTGTAGATGAAGCTAGAACCTTGGCGCAATTGGAAGCTATTAAACAAGAACTGATGACTTTACAGCAAATTCCCCAAAGACAGCAATATGAAAGCTTATCTCGCGAGTTTGCACAACAGTTACAAGCTATGAACGATCGCCACCGCGATCGCAAACATCAACGCCAAGAAAAACGCCAGCTAATCTGCGAAACGCTGACAGGCGCAGCACTCGCTATCGCTTTAGAAGAACTGGACGAAGAAAGCCGTCAGCAGGGAATTGAGCGAAAATTACTCAAACGCCAGCAAAATGAAGTTTTACAGCCGCTAAAGCAGAGAATTACAGCCGCAGATACGCGAATACAGGAATTAAAACAACAGCGTCAGCAACTTTCCCGTCAATTGCAAGCACAGATGCACGCAGCTTACACCTTAATCAATTTTTATGGAAAATCGCGATCGCTACAACAATTAATGCCCACAGGATTACCCACAGGTACAGGTGACTGTTGCGCGCCTAAGTTATTGCAATATGCAGCCATGCATCGTCTTAAACCCTTAGCAATGGCAGAATTTTGGTGGGGTTGTGCGTCAACTGATGGCGAAAAAATTCCCGGAAAATTTTACCCAGCTTGTACAGAACGCTGTCAACCTTTGATGGGGTTTTTGCTGTCAGGATTTCCAGAAATAGGGGAAAAGCTAGCGATTATTTACGAAGATGAATGGTTAATTGCTCTTAACAAACCCGCCGGATTATTATCAGTTCCCGGACGTTATCTTGATACCCAAGACAGCGTTCTTAGTCGATTGCGAAATATATTACCTGATGGAATGTCACTCAACGCCGTACATCGACTGGATCGAGACACTTCTGGTATTTTATTGCTAGCACGCGATCAAAAAACTTATCGCCAACTCAGCATCCAATTTCAGCAACAGCAAATTCACAAGATTTATGAAGCCTTACTTTCTGAAATTGTGAATATTGACGCAGGTGTAATTGAATTACCACTGTGGGGAAATCCCAATCATCGTCCTTATCAACAAGTTAATTGGGAATATGGTAAACCCAGCATTACCCATTTTCAAGTAATAGCTAGAGAGGGAAAATATACTCGCATTGAATTTAAACCGCTAACAGGACGCACTCATCAATTAAGAGTTCATGCTGCTGATATTCAAGGACTTGGTAAGCCAATTTTAGGAGATCCGCTTTATGGGTTGAGTACAGATTTTAGTCGTTTATATCTCCATGCGCGAGAAATTTACTTTCAACATCCGCAGTTAAAAGAAACTCTGCATTTAAAGACGGAAATGCCGTTTTAATTCGTAATTCGTAATTCGTAATTTAGAAAATATTATGGAATCTATTAATCAGTAAATGTAGGGTGTGTTGTCGCGCAGCGCAACGCACCAATGGACGATGAAAGGCTCAAGGTGCGTTAGCCTACGGCATAACACACCCTACCTTGAATTTATATTTATTTATATACATTGAATTTTCGCGCTCTGCCAATTTCCTTAATTTTGCATAAAATATGACTCAGAAAATAGAAACGGAAAAATCAAGGATAGCAATTATGATTTTGGCTGCGGGTGCATCTACCCGGATGGGAACACCAAAACAGCTTTTATTGTATCAAGGACGTAGCTTGGTGCAATACATTACAGAAATTGCGATCGCTTCAGTTTGTGAACCTGTAGTTGTAGTGCTTGGGGCTAATGCAGAACAAATTCGTCCTCAAATTCATGAACTCCCCGTTACTATTGTTGAGAATTTAGATTGGGCTATGGGTATGGGTAGTTCTATTAAAGCTGGGATGGATTTCTTGCATAGTCTGAATCAAAAAATTACAGGCGTAGTGATTGTACTTTGCGATCAACCATTTCTCTCTCCAGAAATTATTAATCAACTGGTTGATGCATACCATGCAACACAAAAACAAATCATTGCTTGCGAATATGCAGAAACATTAGGCGTACCTGCTTTATTTAGTCACAATTTTTTTGCAGAACTCGCCAATTTACCAGGTAATTCCGGTGCAAAAAAAGTGATTCAGAATAATCTTAATCAAGTATTCTCTATTCCTTTTAACTTAGGCAATATCGATATTGATACACCCAGCGATTATGAAAAATTAAGTAATAGGGATAGGGGACTGGGGACTGGGGATGAGGTAGATGAGGAGGCAGGGGGAGAATAAATTACCAATGCCCAATGCCCAATGCCCCATGCCCTAAATTACACAACACATCGTCCCTTCTGGAGCCAGTGTTAACC
This sequence comes from Tolypothrix sp. PCC 7601, assembly GCF_025677855.1. Lineage (NCBI taxonomy): Bacteria > Bacillati > Cyanobacteriota > Cyanophyceae > Nostocales > Tolypothrichaceae > Tolypothrix > Tolypothrix sp. PCC 7601. The sequence continues at coordinate 7,244,611 of NZ_CP064879.1, read as the reverse complement.
CTATATTATAATCTTCAATTGCTTTTTCTTGATTACCTAATTCTTGATAGGTTTGACTGCGGCAAAAATAAAAGAAAGCTTTATCTGGATTAATAAATATAGCTTGTGTGTAATCTTCAATTGCACCGAGGCGATCGCCTAATTTCTGTTTGCGAAAATTACCTCTGGCTGTATATAATTCGGCGCTGTTGGGATGAATACAAAGAGCTATATTAAAATCCGCGATCGCTCCTTCTACATCTCCCTGGGAAAAATGATTGTAGGCTTGCTGAACATATAAGCTGACGGCTTTTGATTGTAAAGGCATTTCTACCTGCAATGGTGGAATTACCTCTGGTTGATTAAATGTTTGAGCGTTGTTATCCATTGGGCAGAAAATAAAAATAATATAAAATTTTTCCGACTTTACCTGTTTTTAGCGTACCCACAATTATTCTGTCTGTAACTAATGACAACTCCCAAAAAGGAGAAAATTAGTCTGTCTAGAAGCACCTTAAGTAATATCACTTAAAATCTCTCCATTTCCGGCAAAATACTAGTACTTGTACTGTAGATTTTCTAGAAATTGATTTTTATATTGTTGCCTAAGCAGTTTTTCGGATATATATAATAATTTTTGTATCATTAAAAACTTGTATACTTGTGGCTCATTAATCAGCTAATCCCCATATATAGAGCATTTTGTCGTCAAGATAGTCATTAATTATGAGTGTAAATTCCCATTAGGAAACACACAGAGCAGTGACAAATCTCACGAGTTTATGTACAACTTATATGCGTAATAGCTGAGTATTTTTTAAACCCTATGGATTGCTCAAAGGAAAATTCTACAAATGAAGACAGTTGATGAGTTGTTGTCAGAGCTGTGGAGTCTGAACGTAAAGCTGTGGACTGAGGATAATAGCCTACGCTATAGCAATAAGGAGACTCTTAGCCCTAATCTGTTAGCGCAACTGCGATCGCAAGAAGCAGAAATCCTAGCAGTCCTCAACCCATCTTTTAGTTATCTTGTGCGTTCGTCAGAAGGCTATACGTCATATAGTGCTTTATCTCACGGTCAGCAAGCTTTATGGTTCCTTTATCAAATGGCACCAGAAAGCGTTGCTTACAATATATTTCAAACGGTGCGGATTAAGTCTGATTTAGATATAGAAGCATGGCAAAGAGCATGGCAAAAAATTAGCGATCACTATGCTATTCTCCGCACTACCTATACTATTCGCAACGGTCAACCAGTCCAACAGATCCATGAGCAGAAAAAGGTTGATCTAGAAGTAATAGATGCTTTAGGTTGGAGTCAAGAAGATTTAAACACCCACATTTATCAACAAACAGATTGTCCTTTTCAGTTGCAATCTGGCCCGGTGTTGCGGGTAAGGCTATTTACCAATACATCACAGGGAAATGTGCAATTAATTGTTATGCACCAGATTGCAGGTGATATGTGGTCTTTAGATTTGTTGTTACAAGAATTTCAAGTTTTTTACGCTGCGGAAATTAACACTAAAGCCACATTTTCTCATAGTATTCCTGCTCTTAGCTACCAATATACAGACTATGTCAGTCGCTATTCCCAGAAGTTAGAAACTAGCCAAGAAAAACTTTGGGAATATTGGCAAAAACAACTAGAAGGAGAATTGCCGATTTTAGATTTACCTACTGATAAGCCTCGTCCGCCAGTGCAGAGTTATCAGGGAAATACGGCTATCTTCAAGTTAGATATAGAATTGATTGCACAACTGCAGCATCTGCAAAAATCTCAAAAAGTTCCACTTTATATAATTATGCAAGCAGCATTTTTTGTGCTGCTTTACCGTTATACAGGTCAAGAAGAAATTCTGCTAGGAACTACAATGACGGGTAGATCGGCTAGCAGAGAGTTTCATCAAATTATCGGTTATTTAAGTAACATAGCAGTCTTGCGAGGTTATCTTGCGCCGCAACTCACCTTCAGGGAATTACTCAGTCAATTAAATCAGATATTCTTAGGAGCGCTTAGACATCAAGACGTTCCTTTTTCTTTGTTGGTGGAAAAATTAAAAATTAAACGCGATCGCAGTCGCTTTCCTGTGGTTTCTGCCTGTTTTAGTTGGCATAAACATCGCCTCAAAAGTATGCCAGAGTTAGAAATGGAGATTTTGCCAGAGTTAGGTTCACAACGGGGGAGCGTATTTGACATTAACTGCAAGTTAACCCAAGTAAATCACGAATATTATCTAGTTTGGGAATATAGCAGTGACTTGTTTGATGCCAAAGCCATTGCCAAAATGCAAAGTCATTACCAAACTTTACTCGAGGGAATTGTTAGCAATCCAGACCAAACTGTAGGAAAATTACCTCTGTTAACAACAGCAGAACGCCATCAGCTATTAGTAGAGTGGAACAACACATCCACAGAATATCCCCAAAAGAGCATTCATCAGCTATTCACAGAGCAAGTAGAACTGACACCAGATGCAGTGGCGTTGGTATTTGCAGAACAAAAACTCACCTATCAAGAATTAAATCAAAAAGCTAATCAACTAGCGCACTACTTGCAATCTCTAGGTGTAGGGAAAGAAGTATTGGTAGGAATTTGTGTAGAACGTTCCCTAGAAATGATTATCGGACTGTTAGGGATTCTCAAAGCTGGTGGTGTTTACGTACCTCTAGATTCCACATCTCCCCAAGAGCATATAGAGTATATCTTTGCAGAAACACAAATATCAATATTACTAACCCAAACACACTTACGGGAATCACTGCCTGTTAATGCAAGACATACAATTTGTTTGGATGGAGACTGGAATTTCATTGCTGAACATAGCCAAGAAAACCCCTCGGTACCAGTTACATCGGCAAACTTAGCATATTTGATGTACACCTTCACTGACGAGGAACCTAAAGGTGTCAGTATCATCCATCGTGGCGTAGTACGTTTGCTCAAAAATAATAACTATGCCAACTTCAGCCGAGAAGATGTTTTTGTGCAATTAGCTCCTATCTCTTTTGATGCGGCTACACTAGAAATTTGGGGTAGTTTACTCAATGGAGCAGCTTTAATTATTCTTCCTCCTGACAAATCTGAATTATCAGATTTAGCACAAGCAATTCGAGAGCATCAGGTAACAATTTTGTGGCTATCATCGGGGTTATTTGACTCAATGGTGAATGAGCAAATAGCAGACTTAAAACAGATAAAGCAAATATTAACAGGAGGTGATATTTTATCTGTTTACCATGTTAAAAAATTGCTGCAAGAAGCTCCAAAATTAAAGCTAATTAATGCTTATGGTCCAACAGAAAATACCACGTTTACCTGCTGTTACCACATACCAGAAATATCTCATATTGATCAGGCTATTCCCATTGGTCGCCCTATTGCTAATACACAAGTTTATATACTTGATAAAGAATTACAGCCTTTACCTGTGGGGATACCAGGTGAACTCTACATTGGTGGTGATGGCCTAGCGCAGGGTTACTTCCAGCAACCAGATTTGACTGCAAAGGCTTTTATCGCTAATCCCTTTCAGCCAGAAACATGTTTGTACAAAACAGGCGACCTCGCCCGTTATCTTTCAGATGGCAATATTGAGTTTATGGGAAAAATTAATAAGCAAGTGAAAATTCGTGGTTTACGGATTGAATTAGAAGAAATCGAAACTGCGTTGAGTCAGCATCCTAAGGTACAGCAAGCAGTAGTCACAATTAACAACAACGAATCAGGTAATCCCTATTTAGTTGCTTATATTGTTCCAGAGCCACATCCCAAGAAAGCAACAACCTCTAATTTAAAATCTACAGCACTGCGTAGCTTTTTACAGCAGCAATTACCAGAGTACATGGTGCCAACAACCTATGTGATTCTCAAGCAGATTCCTCTGACCAGCGAGGGTAAAGTCAACCGTCAGGCGTTACCCGAACCACATCTTTATTTAGTGGAATTAGAAAATAAATTTGTCCCACCACGTACGCCTACGGAAGCTGTGATTGCAGATATCATCGCCACAGTTCTGAACTTAGAAGAGATTGGCATTAACGATAACTTCTTTGCTTTAGGTGGAAATTCTTTATTAGCAATTCAGGTAATTTATCGGTTGCGACAAGCTTATCAATTAGACTTACCTCTGCGGTGTTTATTTGCAGCACCCACAGTAGCAGAACTGGAAAATTTTATTACTAATTATCGTCAAACAGAGTTAGGAGAAATAGTACCGACTATAGACCTAACCTCGCAACATCAAACCGAGTTTCCCCTCTCCTTTGCTCAAGCAAGGCTGTGGTTACTCGACCAAATGATTGGCAAAAGTGCTACTTACAATATCTCTTTTGCTACTAGAATTGTCGGTAATTTAGATATTAATGCTTTAGAGCGTAGCCTGTGCGAAATCGTGCAGCGTCACGCCAGCTTGCGAACTAACTTTCAGGTAGTCAAAGGTTTGAGCGTACAGGTAATTAATCCTACAGCCACTCTCACCTTACCTGTTGTCAACTTGCAGAGTTCGCCAGAACCAGAGAACGAAATTTACCGACTAGCCAAGATAGAAGCTCATATACCTTTTAACTTAGCTAGCGATTCCCTGATTCGTGTCAAACTGTTGCAATTGTCTCCTGACGAATATGTATTATTATTGACTACTCATACTATTGTGTGCGATCGCTGGTCAATCAGAATCCTCCAGCAAGAATTGTCTATTTTATATTCAGCTTTCTCTGCAGGTCAGCCTTCTCCCCTACCAGATTTACCCTTTCAATACGTAGACTATACTCTTTGGCAGTGGAAATCTCTAAGCACCAAAGTTTTACAACAACAAATTAACTACTGGAATCGGCAGTTATCTGGTGTAAAACCAGTACTTGAATTACCTACAGATAGACCAAGAAAACCCTTACAAAAAATCAAAGGTAGCAGTCTCAAGATTGAAATAGATCATCAACTGAGCCGACAATTAAAAATCCTCAGTCAGCAATCAGGTGTTACCCTATCTACAACTTTGTTAACAGTTTTGTCTGTCTTATTATTTCGCTACAGCGAGCAAAAAGATATTTTAATTGGTGCTCCTATTGCTAACCGCCACCAAGATACTGAATCTATCATCGGCTTTTTTGGCAACCTCTTAGTATTGCGAATACATATTAGAGAAAATCCTACATTTAGTGAACTTTTAACTCATGTACAGCAAGTAACATTAGCCGCTTATGCTCATCAAGATGTTCCCTTTGAGCAAATTATCAAAATTTTACAACCAGAAAGTTCTTTCAATCAAAATCCCTTAGTACAAGTGCTATACAAGTTAGAATCGAGTCCCTTCAGTTGGGAAATTCCTGGTTTGACTGTAACTCCCCTTGAAATAGAAAAAATGACTGCTAAGTTAGATTTAAGTCTATTAATGACGGAAACAGCCAGTGGAATTAAAGGCATTTGGGAGTACAATAACGACTTATTTGACTGCGAAACCATCATCCGTATGAGCGAACATTTTCAAACTTTGTTAGCTGCAATTGTGAACAATCCTCATCAGGCAATTAGACAGGTTCCGTTGTTATTAGTTAGTAATTCGTAATTCGTAGTTTAGATTAAATGGGAACAGTAAGCAGCTCTAGTACGACAACTGGTATATAAAGCGGATATTAACAATATCCCAAAAATTTAGTGTATGAAAAAATTCAGGAGCTGTTGATGCTGAAGCGAATAGTTGTTGGTATTTTACTTTTTTCGGGTGTAGCACAGGCTGCTCCTGTAAATAAAGTTGACTATCAACAGATGTATAGCAAGTGCTTGCAGTCCGCTGGTGTTACGAATAATAGCTCAGTGGATCAGTGTTCGCGCCAAACGTTTCAGGCTTCGGAGCAGGAAATTAATCAACTTTACAGTAAAATTTATAACCAAATTGCTTCTCAGCAGCCCCAAGATGCGAAACAGTTTGAACTTTCTCAAAACTTTTGGTTGAGCTATAGAGATAGTCATTGCAAGCTTGCTGGAGCTTATGTTGGGTCACCAATGTACTCATACTGTCCAATGCAGTTAAATATTTCACGGGTTGCTGAATTAAGAGAGTTTGCTGGAGAGTGATGGATACAGATACATTGATATTTTAAGTAAATATATTGAAACAGAAAATTCAAACAAGCAAAATTAAACCAAGATTTAAGTTCCTGGTAAATTCCGTAAATGCTCATCTAAATGAGTCCTATCTGCCAAAGAACGCAACAGCGGCCCGTGAGAGCTAAATTCTACAACACTCACCGAAGCAACCGGGCAACCAATACGATACCGGAAGCGTCCGACATCAATACCCAATAAGCTGCACAAGATAATTCTGATAGTTGCTTTGTGAGAAACGACTAAAACATTACCGCTTTGATAAAGATGCTTGATTTCTTCAATTACCTGGATAGCACGATGAGCTATAGTAATTGCCATTTCTCCACCAGTTGGCGCGTACCATGCGGGATCTGCTGACCAACGCAGATAATCATCGTGATATTCTTGGCTAATGACTTCTGGTGGTTTTCCTTCCCACTTACCATAATTAATTTCCTTTAAACCATCCCGCAGTTCTGGTTGGATATCTAATAATTCACAAAGAGGCGCTGCTGTCAACACAGTCCGCCGCATCGGACTAGAAAAAACTGCTCTCCAAGGGGTAGAACTATATGCAGCAGCAAAAGCCTTAGCCATTGCCAAACCTTCTGGCGTTAATTCAGAGTCTAGCGAACCGCAAAAAGCATTATTTCGGCTGCATTCCGTTTGTCCGTGACGGAGAAAATAAAGAGTTAAGCTCAAAATATTTTTCCTTTTTTGGCGTTTGGCGTTTAGTCTGATACCAAATCAAGTAATGTTGGCAACATATCACATCAATAATATTCTAGAGGGTAAGGCACTGCCCATCTGTGTCAACTTAATGCGAAACCCATAGCCTGGCTAGGAATGAATTCCTAGTCTCATAGAAAAAGTCATCTCAAGATGACTAAAGATGCCCAAAATTTTGATTCTACTTTAGTTTTCTTACAACATTAAGGGTTAAACCTTGAGCATTAAGGGTTAAAGTTTGAACATTAAGGGTTAAACCTTGAGCATTAAGGGTTAAAGTTTGAACATTAAGGGTTAAAGTTTGAGCATTAAGCCTTAAACCTTGAGCATTAAGGGTTAAAGTTTGAGCATTAAGGGTTAAACCTTGAGCATTAAGCCTTAAACCTTGAGCATTAAGCCTTAAACCTTGAGCATTAAGGGTTAAAGTTTAAGCGATCGCCTATGCAGGCAATGTTATTGTATACAGCAGATTGCAAGTTGGTGAGTTACAGATAATTGTAAGAGCAAGGCACTGCCCATTGGTGTCAACTTAACGCGAAACCCGCTTTGTAGCAAGGTTTTTGCCCTCACCCCCAACCCCTCTCCCACCGGGAGAGGGGAGCAAGAGATTTAATTCCCCTTCTCCCCCAGGAGAAGGGGTTAGGGGATGAGGGCGAAAGTTTTGTACAACGCCCGTCCTATATAGCTTTTAGCTTAAGTTGACACGTAGGGGCACTGTCGTGCCCCTACAATCTGTCGCATCCTTTTTTCAAATTGGTATTAAGTGTTCGGTGTTTCTTATTTCTCCCAGTCCCCAGTCCCCAGTCCCCAGTCCCCAATCCCCAATCCCCTCACCCCGTCGCCTGGGGAATCTGCTTTTGAATCCGAGTGTTTAACTCAGCCATCAGATTGTCTCCACTGCGTCGCGCTTCCCAAGGGCCAAAGAAACGACGACCAATATTCCATTGTCCTTGGATATAATCTTCATTTTCCGAGAGAGTGCCAATGTATTTAATTGGTGCAGGAGAGGTGATTAAATACCGCTTAGTAAAGCTAATACTACGCCCATTAACCTCACCACTGATTTGGGCTTCTCCTAAATAATTGTCATCCAAAATTGAGCCACTGAGAGCATTGCCACTTTGAACAAAGACTGCTTCAAAGCGGCTGGGCACTCCTTGTTGCCAGTACGTTCCTAGCCAAGTACCATTCAGGTCAGCCATGAGATTTTTCCAGTACTTATATTCCATTTAAGGGTATTCTCATGTCAGAGAACGTAAATATTACAACTTTGAAAGACTAGGGTAGCGATCGCTAAGTTAACTCTATCAATGAATGGGGCATGGGGCATTGGGCATTGGGCATTGGTAATTGGTAATTGGTAATTGGTAATGGAAATTTCTCCCCTGCTTCCTCTGCTCCCCCTGCCTCCTCATACCTTTCAAAGCGATCGCTAAAATAAATAGGATACAATGCCGCGATCGCATTTGCTTTTTATGACAACTCACACAATTTCCACGCCAGCAGTTGAGCCGTATCTGGATGGCAATTTTGCACCAGTGCGTCAAGAAATTACCACAGATAGCTTGCAAGTTATTGGTCAATTACCGCCAGAGTTAGCAGGGATGTTTGTCCGCAATGGCCCTAATCCCCAATGGCCGCCTATTGGTAAGTACCATTGGTTTGATGGTGATGGAATGTTACATGGTGTGCATATTAGCGAGGGTAAAGCTACTTATCGCAATCGCTATGTGCAAACTAGGGGATGGAAAATGGAAAACGAAGCGGGAAAGGCTATTTGGTCGGGGTTTATGGAACCACCCCAGATGGATAATCCCTATGGCCCTTATAAAAATACTGGTAATACTGCTTTAATTTGGCACGCGGGCAAGTTTTTGGCGCTGAATGAAGGTAGTGTACCTCACAGCATCACGCTACCTGAGTTAGACACAATTGGCGAGTATACCTATAACGGTAAGTTGGTTTCTGCTTTCACAGCTCATCCCAAGGTAGATCCAGTTACAGGCGAGATGATGTTTTTTGGCTACTCCGCCGCACCGCCATATCTGCAATACAGCAGAGTTTCCGCCGCCGGGGAGTTGTTAACAACAGTGCCCATTGAAATACCTGTGCCAGTGATGATGCATGATTTTGCCATTACTGAAAACTATACGATTTTCATGGATTTACCGCTAACATTCAGCGCTGAACGATTATATCGTGGGGAATCGATGCTGATGTTTGAGAGCGATCGCCCGAGTCGCTTTGGTGTTGTTCCACGTTCCGGCGACAATAGTAATATCCGATGGTTTGAAAGTTCTCCTTGCTACGTCTTCCACACCCTAAATGCTTATGAAGAAGGCGACGAAGTAATATTGATAGGTTGTCGTATGAGTTCTACTACTGTCTTAGTGGATACAGATAACCAAGCAGACCCAGATGGTAATATTCCCCGCTTGCATCAATGGCGGTTTAACCTCAAAACCGGAACTGTGCGCGAACAACAATTAGATGATGTGGCGGCGGAATTTCCCCGCGTCAACGAAAACTTATTAGGGCGACAAACCCGCTATGGCTACACTGGTAAGTTAGCGAATACTCCCTTACCTCTGTTTGAAGGCGTAATTAAATACGACTTCAGCAATGGGAAATCTCAAACTTATGAATTTGGTAAGGGACGCTATGGTGGTGAAGCTGTATTTGCACCACGTCCGGGAGCAACTACTGAAGATGATGGCTGGCTAATTACTTTTGTTTACGATGAAAGCTCAGAAACTTCTGAATTAATCGTAGTGAATGCTCAAGATATTACAGATAAACCTGTAGCACGGGTCATCATTCCTCAACGTGTACCTTATGGATTTCATGGTACTTGGATTTCTGAGGAAAATATAGCAGATTCAAAATAGGTGAGGTAGAGACTATTGAAAAGGCACAACAATGTTGTGCCTCTAACTTTTTGAATTAATCTTGATTAAATATCTAATTTTCTAAGAGATATACAGTATTGAAATTAATTTTAATGCGTCAATATTATTTATCTTCAATTACGAATTACAAATTACGAATTACGAATTATTATGTGGTTCCTGATTGCTTCTATTTAATTCTGCTTCTCGTAAATCTTCTATCATTTGTTGACTGTGTTGAAGATAAGCAACAAATAATAAAATTGAAAATGCCATAACAGCAAGACCTAACAAACCACCAGCAAAGGTATCATAAAGACCATGTAATACTGCTGCGATCGCAATGCCAATGGCAATAATCGCACCTTGGCGCGAAGGGTTAATTGCGGCTAATCCTAGAAAATAACCAGTAATTCCTGCCCAGATAGCATGAAATAAGGGAAGACAGACAAATCTAATCGTATTAGTTAAAACATAAGCGCTAATATCTATTTCACCTTGCACTAAACCAAAGGCATAAACTGCAGAGTAAACAACACCTTCAGAAATTGCAAATCCTAGTCCCGACATTGTGCCATAAAATGCGAATGTGAGCGGATCGCACAATTGACCACGACGTAAAAAGAAGATGTAAATTGGTAGTGCTTTACATACTTCTTCTAAAATACCTACACCTAAAATAAAGCCAATCAATCGGGGAATTAATCCCCAATCTGTAGCAGCATATAAAAAACTAAATAAAGGAAATTTTTGAATAAATAGTAAAAGTGGGATACCTACAAACACTGTAAAAGCAATGCATTTTAATATCTCTTGCCAAGAAAAATGCCTTGGTCTGATTAAATTTTGCAGAACAACTCCCCAAATTGAAGCGTAGTAGACACCTAACACCCAAGCAGTTTTTTCTAGTCCTACGTGCAACCCTGTGCGGTTGAAAATAAAGCTAACAGCTAAGGGAAATAAGCCGAAAAATAGTAGTAGTTTTACACTTGTGTGACCATACAAAGCTGGACTGAGTGCTTCGCGATAAGGAACAACCGCAGAAAAGCGAAAAGTCCGCAGCGTTTGGAAAAACTCTAGGGTATCGATGTGCTGGTAGAGAAAATCGGTGCTGAAGCGAGGTGAAGCAATGCTAGGTTTCGATGATATTTGATTATTAGTAATTGGCGATCGCACAACAGTGCTATCTGTTTTATTAGTTGTTGCTGTTGGCTGCAAAGCAAATTCTTGAGTCCAAGCGGGAATTTCACTACCTGCGGCGCGTCCATAAATTCTGACAGTTTTCGCAAAATCTGCATTCAGCAGTTTCAACTCTCGCTCAATCAACGTTACTGAAACTTGCTGATTGGGAATCCTTTGAGATTGCAGTAATATTTGCAAACAGCTATCCGCAAGATTAATTTTAGCAGTGATTCCTTGTGTTTGCAGTGCGCGGTTGACTAAGGTTGCGATCGCCTCTAAATTTCCCAGGCGGGCTAATTCTCTAGGATCTGACTGTTCCATATTGTTTCAGTAATATATTATTTATGCAGTCATAAAACATACATAACTTTTATACCGCCAGCATAGCCTAAAATTTTTAATGCCAAAATAATAACGAAAAATTAAGACGTGGGCTGACTCAAAATCAAGGTTTTTAACCTATGCAGGCGATTTACGGTTGATGATGAATTGTATTTTGTAGCCTTCAGCACCGATACGAAAACTATAATTAGCCTTGGGTGAAGTTTCTCAAAACTTTGGAACTTCAAGATTAAGCAATTAATAAGTTCTCTACCCCAGAACTCTTAGTTATTAAAAATTAGTGATAATAATAAAACTGTAGTAATTGGGGCTGAATCTTATTATGGTAGATATAAAAATATAGAAAAATATCATGTTTTTGTGATATCTTCGTTGGTTAATCAGCTTGCTTTTTAGCTACAATTACAAATTACAAATTATTAGCTAACATTTTCCGAATATCCTTCAACAGTAAAAATAAATGTAAAGGATCGGTAGGGCTTACTTCAAAATCAAAATGTTCATACCATCTCAACGCTTCATCATCTTGAGCATGAACTAACACAGCCCGAATACCTAAGATATCTGCTGCTGCATTGACACGTTTGAGGCAATCTTTTAATAAACCGCTTCCTATTCTGTGCCCTTGAAAATCTTTACTCACCGCCAACCGAGCTAACAATGCTACAGGTATAGGATATTTTGGCAATCCCTTGGTAATTCGAGGTGGCGCATCTTGATGAACAACAGAGGCTACAGTTAAAGTATAGTAACCAATTACAGTATTATCCAAACAGGCTACATAAGTTTTTGAACTATCAGACTGTTGATTTTGCAATGCATAATTAATTAAGAAATTATTTAAAGCTGGCTTTCCACAATCAAAGTTTTGAACATTATGGGAAGCAGATAACTTATCAATATATAAGTTGTTTAATGATGAGAAATTACTCAAATACGCTTGGCTCCGTTAATAAACGACGTAAACGAGGTTTTTCTGTTGATGGAGAGTCAAGTGCATCTTGAAAAGCTTGCCATTGCTCATCATCAAGCACAAAAAGCTTACGATTTGTTAAAGCCTCTTGAGCAGCAATTAAACCGTGTTCTAACAAGAACTCGCTAACATTTTTATGACTTGCCGCAGCAGCTTGCTGCAACATTTTTTTGACAATAGCACTAGTACGGATATCAATCCGTTCAGTTCTAGGCTCAAATAAGTTACTCATAATTTAGATTAGATATTACCTTTTACAGCTAAATTAGCATACACACATTGTCCTGACAAGAGGATAAATTTGCCTCAAGAAAATAGAAATTTAAAAAGCGCCCTCCCAATTGGGAGGGCGCTTTCAATTCACAGAGAAGCTATTACTTTCGTCTCAGAAATTAACCGTTAATTGCGGGAGCAGTTAGTGCAACAGGTGCTTGCTCGCCAGCAGCCAAGTCTAGAGGGAAGTTGTGAGCGTTACGCTCGTGCATTACTTCCATACCCAAGTTAGCGCGGTTGATGATATCAGCCCAGGTGTTAACTACACGACCTTGAGAGTCAATCACTGATTGGTTGAAGTTGAAACCGTTCAAGTTGAACGCCATTGTGCTTACGCCCAATGCGGTGAACCAGATACCGACTACTGGCCATGCAGCCAAGAAGAAGTGTAGAGAACGGCTGTTGTTGAAGGATGCGTATTGGAAGATTAAGCGACCAAAGTAACCGTGTGCAGCTACGATGTTGTAAGTTTCTTCCTCTTGACCGAACTTGTAACCGTAGTTTTGAGATTCGTTCTCGGTGGTTTCACGAACCAAGGAGGAGGTTACTAGAGAACCGTGCATTGCGGAGAACAAAGAACCACCGAATACACCAGCCACACCCAACATGTGGAAGGGGTGCATGAGGATGTTGTGTTCTGCTTGGAACACGATCATGAAGTTGAAGGTACCAGAGATACCCAAAGGCATACCATCAGAGAAGGAACCTTGACCAATGGGGTAGATCAAGAATACTGCTGTTGCTGCTGCTACTGGTGCAGAGAATGCTAGGCAGATCCAAGGACGCATACCCAAGCGGTAAGACAATTCCCACTCACGACCGAGGTAGCAGAATACGCCGATTAAGAAGTGGAATATTACCAATTGGTAAGGGCCGCCGTTGTACAACCACTCATCTAAGGAAGCTGCTTCCCAGATGGGGTAGAAGTGTAAACCGATAGCGTTGGAAGAAGGAACAACTGCACCAGAGACGATGTTGTTTCCGTAGATTAAGGAACCTGCAACAGGTTCACGGATACCATCGATGTCTACTGGAGGCGCTGCGATGAAGGCGATTACGAAGCAAGCGGTTGCAGCTAGTAGGGTTGGGATCATGAGGACACCGAACCAACCGATGTATAGACGGTTATTGGTGCTGGTTATCCATTCGCAGAAGCGATCCCATACGTTAGCGCTAGAGCGCTGTTGTAAGGTTGCTGTCATTGTTTTATGAATGCGGTTAGTGTTTTATGAATCAGACAGGTTTGTTTTTGTCTGTAAACTTACTTTACACTCATTTACAAAAGTTAATCAAGTACTAATTCTTGTAGAAAAGTAATACAAGTGATTAGTTTTACTTATATAGAGGTCAAAAATCTGACTCAAAAAGCAGGGAGTAAAATTCTCAAATTCCACAGCCATCAAGAGTTTCCATCTCTGGTTTACTATTGGTTAGCTATTTATTCCACAAATTCTGGTCGCGCTTTTTGGGTGGACTGCAACTTCGCTTCTAATGCTGTCCAATTTTCTTGCTCAATTAAATGAATCACTTCATCAAGCTGATGGCGATATTGTTGTAGTGAACTCAGCAATGCCTGCTGATTGAACTGTGCCATCATTACGCCCAACTCTGGATTTCCACCACCGACGCGGCTGGTATCGCGAAAACCGGAACTGGCTAAATTTTGCGCCAGTTGTAAAACTGCGGGGTCAGTTTCACCCAGACAAGCTGCAATTAGGGAAGCGCTGACCATTACAGGTAAATGAGAAATCCAGCTGACAGCGCGGTCATGTTGTTCTGGCTGACAATGGTAGATTTTAGACCCAAGCGATCGCACAATTTCTTCTACTACCGCAGTTGCTTGGGGTGGTGTGGTATTGGTTGGTGTCAGTACATAAGGGCGCTCAACAAATAAATGGCGTTGTGCGGCTTCAATACCGCTATCGGCTGTTCCCGCCATCGGGTGACCGCCCACAAAATTTTCCCACAGAGGCGCGATCGCATTCACAATGGGAGCTTTGACAGAACCAACATCAGTGATTATGGTAGCCGCAGACAGATGCTCAATTAACTGCTGAATTTGGGGAACAATAAGAGCTATAGGTGTACAAATAAATACAATGTCTGCCGTAGCAAAGAGACTCAGATCTACCGCGGCCCGATCAACGCTACCCAAAGCTATTGCCTTTTGACAGGTTGATTCACGCCGACTCACTCCTAAAACCTCATGACCTTGCGATCGCAAATCAAAGCCCAAAGATCCACCAATTAGCCCGAGTCCTAAAATCCCAATTTTCATTTTTGATTTTGTTAGTTTGTCTGTTCAATATTTTCTCCATTCTTTACTCACTATTAAAGTTGGCATTTCAGGGGTAGCATTTATGAATATAGAAGAATTACTGCAAAAGTACGCTGCTGGAGTGTTTGATTTTACTGGTGTTGACCTAGCGGAAGCTAACTTAAGTGGTGTCAAACTCAGTGGTATAAATCTTAGTAAAGCTAACTTGAGTGTAGTTAATTTAAGTGGTGCAAATCTCAGCCAAGCTAATTTGAGCAATGCTACCCTCAATGTGGCGAGATTAAGTGGTGTGAATCTCACCAGAGCGATTTTAAATAACGCCAATCTGAATGTTGCTAATTTAATTCGCGCCAACCTGAATCATGCTCAACTGAAAGCAGCCTCGTTAGTTCGGGCTGAATTAATTCGTGCAGACCTCAGTAGCGCCGACCTATCTGGAGCTAACCTCAAAAGCGCCGACCTCAGAGAAGCAACGCTACGCCAAGCAACTCTCCGTGGTGCCGATTTAAGTGAAGCTAGCTTTCGCGGGACTTGTTTTCGTGGAGCCAACTTAGAAATGGCTAATTTCCAGTCCAGTGATTTGGTGCGAGCAGATCTCAGTGGGGCAAATTTACGAGAAGCTGAACTCAAACAAGCAAATCTTAACCGTGCAAATCTCAGCGGCGCTGATTTAAGTGGTGCTAACCTACGTTGGGCGGATTTAAGCGGGGCTAACCTCAGTTGGGCAGATTTAAGCGGAGCGAAATTAAGTGGTGCCAACTTGATGGGAGCAGACTTTAGCAATGCTAATTTAACCAACACCAGCTTAGTACACGCCAATTTAACCCAGGCAAAATTAATCAAAGCGGAATGGATCGGAGCTGACTTAACAGGTGCAACATTAACCGGAGCCAAGCTTTATGCGACTTCCCGGTTTGGTTTAAAAACCGAAGGCATAATTTGTGAATGGGTTGACCTCTCCGCATCTGGCGATCGCTCCATTATCCAAAAGTTCAACTCTGAAGACCCAGGGGACTTTTTTAATGAAACTGCACCAACTATTCGGATTATCGTTGATGCAGCCTTAGAACATGAAGCTAACTTTGCCCTGGCTGGTGCTTACTACCAAATTTCTCGCCAATACCGCAGGCTGAAATTACCCCCAGCTACAGATATTGGTCGTCGCCGCACGGTGTTTACATTCCGAGTAGATAGGGACGAAGAATTATTACCGATTGCTTATATTGCGATTTTGCCATTTCAGGATGCGATCGCTACCCAAAAAAATATTGACAACCTGGTAGATATGATTAAAACCGAAGATCTATCTCAGCAGGGTCTAAACACATCCCATCGGGTGAGGCAATTAAGGGCTGCGATCGCGGAAGCTAAAAATGAGTCCCAGAAAATTAGAGAGATGCAAAAAATTCTGGAGTTAGCTGCAAAACTTAGCTTCTTCAAAACTCCCACGCAGACGATATTAACCAATTCCAGTGCCCAAACTTTAATTTTGTACGATCACCCCTATTTTGGTAAACGATTTATTAATCAGTCAGATGGCAGTGCTGCATTCTTTGATAAGATGTCCAATGAAACTGCCCAAAATATATTACCTGCATTAAATATGGTTATAGATTTTGTTAAAAGTTTTCATTACATTGAACACTGAAAATTATCAGTCAAATAACTATTGACTTTTAAACTGATAAATTTGTGGAGGATAAAAATGCGTGATACTTTTAATAAAATGATGGGACGGACTCGTTATGTTGTCTGTCGTCTATTTTTGCATTTAGGTGGGTCAGAAGTAGCACCTATTTTAGGGGTTTTCAATCGTGCAGCCAGAGAAGCGATCGATGCAGATGGAGACTTACAAGTTTTGGGAGAAGGCTTAGTAGAAATCTGCGAAACCCTTTTGCGCTATGATGAATACTGGCTTTCTGCGGCTAATGAAGGCGATGTATTTTGGAATGAAGGGGAAGCCGGAGATTATGTCAATGAACTATTTAGTGATTCAGCTTCCAGATACGGTGCTGACCTAGATTTAGGTTCTGATTCTGGATTCAATGACCCTTTATCCATACCTGTAACACGCAACATTATTGTGATGATTACAGTAGCTTTTACAGGAGAAGTCCCACAAATAGAAACAGACTTATCCAACGTTCAAGCATTAAAAGAAGGGTTAAAAGCCTTTATTAATTTGCACTACCAAAATAAACTCCAGGCAGTTCAAGTACACTTCTCTCCAGCACAATTAGGTGATGAACTCACTAACGATCAGCTGGTGCAATATTATCCAGAATTAATACCTTTGTAAGCATTTGGTGTTTGTCATTTGTTATTTGTCATTTGTCATTTGTTATTTGTTATTGGGTAAGGGGTAATGGGTAATGGTAATTCTCCCCTTATCTCCCTCATCTCCCTCATCCCCCTCATCTCCCTCATCTCCCCAATCCCCAATCCCAGGTTGGGTAGTCCCTACTTACAACCACTAGGGAGAAATTGTTAAGCTCAAAGATAGGATATTTAGCGCAATGATCATGAACATACTGCGTAGATTTACAGTCGTGGTATTAGCCATGAGTTTATGTTTGACCTCTGTTGCTTGCGGCAGTTCAAACGAAACTACACCACCAGCAAGGAACGTTAGCCAAACCTCTACGGCTACCAAACTGAGTGATGGGCAGTATCAAGTACAACAAGCCACCTATGATGATGGTACTGGTGAGTACACGCTGTTTTTAATTAACAGTAAACCACCTACATTTGTCACCGAGAATTTGCAAATGGCACGGCTGACGGATGAAGAAGTTAAAGAAGGTAAAAAAAGTTATCTGAAAGTGGAAAATGGCCAGCCCAGCCTCTACTTAACAGAAGACTTTAAAATTGAGTACGTTCATAACGTTACCCAACAACAAACTAATCCCCAAACAGGACGGCAAGAAACGGTTGTAGTCCGCCAAGAAAATAGTTTCTGGGCTCCTTTTGCTGGCGCGGTAGCTGGTAATATTGCAGGTCAGGCAATTGGTAGTCTCTTGTTTAGACCCCAGTACTATGTACCTCCTGTTTATCAACCCGGACAAGTTTTAACTGGCTATGGTGGATACGGTAACAGCTATGACCAAGCGGTTTCTAGCTACCGTAGTCGCTACAATGAACCACCCGCAGCTGTGAGAAATCGTACAGTTTTCCGTAGTACAGGCACAATTAGAAGAACATATCCTAGCGGCTCAACAGTACGCAGCACACCAAGCCGTACTACTACAAATAGCCGTCCTAGCGGTTCTGGTTTTGGTGGTAGTCAACTCAGACCTTCTAATAGTTCTAGATCTCCTAGAAGCAATCCTAGCGGTAGTAGTTTCGGTAGTGGCGGTCGTTCTCGTCGCGCGCCCTCTTTTGGTGGTAGACGGCGTTAATTTCACCGCTTCTCCCTGGCGAAAAGTTTAACCAAACTGAAGAAAAAAAAGACCCGCCCTTAGTGAAATTAAGGGCGGGTTTTTTTTCTTCACTGATACCAATTCTCTACAATTAGTCAAGATTCTGTTGGAGTTTCATAATTACGAATTACGAATTACAAATTACGAATTGGTATTATTTAGATGCTAATAGCTGTAATAAGTCTGAATGTGCCATGACAACACTGGGTTCAGTTTGGAGAGCAGCGTAATACTTTTTGGCAAAAGCACTACCTTCCTCGGACGGTACAATCAGATTACGGGTATGGGTAATCAGGTTTTGGACATCTTCCAGCGCTAGAGGTTCATCGGCTGCTAGCATTTCATCGATTTGTACAACCGTCTCAGAGATGCGATGTAACCAAGCAAATTGTTCATCACTAATCACCAGTCGTAGGAGTTCGTTACTAGTTACTCTTCCACGTACCTGTTCGTAAGCAATGCGTTCTGTCTCCAGCAAACAGGAGTGCAGAGTGAGGAGTTTGTTTCGCAAATTACGTAAAAATTGCTGTTGATTTATTCTTTGTAAAAGTGTGTTAGAAGTCAATTGAACCCATCCTCCCGTTACGATAATCTTCAATTGCTTGAATAATTTCAGCTTTAGTATTCATGACAAATGGGCCGTAGCGAACCACTGGTTCGTTGAGCGGTACACCAGCAATCAGCAGCACATCTAATGCTGAATTTGCGTTTGCGGGATTAGCAATCACCACTTCTTCACCATCCTGTGCAAACAATACCATTTGCCCATCTCCCGCACGCTCCTTCTCTGCACCAAACAACCCTTCGCCATCAAGTACATATGTAAAAGCATTGTATGCTTTTGGCATGGGTTGAATTGCGATCGCTCCTGGTTGAATTATGAAATGTAGATACATAATCGGAGTTTGGGTTTGGATGCTAGATTTCGCTCCTAGTGCTTCTCCGGCTATGACTTTGACACTCACCAAACCATCAGCTGTTTGAGCTTGGGGAATACGTTCTGCTGGAATTTCCTGATAGCGCGGCTTGATCATTTTGTCTCGCTGAGGTAAATTCACCCACAATTGCAACCCATGAATCCTGCCGCCATGACGCGCCAGTTCTTGTTCTGGCATTTCTGAATGCACAACGCCAGATCCGGCTGTCATCCATTGCACATCACCCGCATGAAGTTTGCCCGCGTTTCCTTGAGAATCTTTGTGTTCAAAGCAACCTGCCAAAATATAGGTGACTGTCTCAAAGCCTCTATGGGGATGATCTGGCGCTCCTTTAGCTGCACCAGGTTCGACATCAACCGGGCCAATTTCATCTAGGAGGAGAAAGGGGTCAAAATCACCAAAGGTAGCTTTAGGAAATGGCCGACGCACAAGCATTCCTTCACCCTCTAGGGTTTGTACGCTATTGATGATTCCTGCGACTGTTCGCATCGTTCCTATTTGAGTTGTCATTTATCTCCTCCTGGGGATGCTATGTTTCTGCTTTTCTATTGCCTTCGTCTGTACTCGCAGTCCATGAAACTATTTTCCATACCAACTCTTAGTCTGTAATTAATCAAATCAGCCATTTACGCCAGGTTGTGGCACAACCAAGTATGAAAATCTGTCTTTCCCATGACGGCAGTTGCTACAACGCGGGAAACCCGCGCAACGCACTGCCTCCCCTATGCCCCATGCCCCATGCCCTATGCCCATTTTAAAGTTAGATTTTATCTGGCTTTGTGAGTTTAAATCAGTTGCCGAAGTTTAGAGAATTGGTCTAACTTAGGTAATAAATTCTATGTTCACGCTAAAACCGAGTTTTCACATTTTTTACCTACGCTTACCCTCATTTTTTCTCTGTGCCTGTGTGGTTTTTTAGTAACTGCGTGAGGTAGAAATAATGTCTTTATAGCTCTTATATATGATTAGTCTTATATTAGCATAAGATTATATAAAAAGTCACATAGAGAACTTTCACTACTTAATATTCGGAAAACCGTCCATGTCATTAGCACACACCATTTTAGGACTGCTTGAGCAACAAGAAATGACAGGTTACGACCTGAAAAACACTTGTTTCGATCAATGTGTTGCTCACTTATGGCCCGCAGATCAGGCACAGATTTACAGAACCCTGGATAAATTAGTTGAGCAGGGTTGGACTACTTGTTGTGTTGAAATTCAGAGCGATCGCCCTAATCGCAAGGTATATTCTTTAACGGAAGAGGGAAAAGCCGAATTACTCAGGTGGCTGCAATGTCATCAGCCTGTACCAACAGTACGAGAACCGTTTCTAGTGCAATTATTTTTTGCTGCACAATTACCAAATCCAGCCATCATTAAATTGCTAGAACAGCAGCTAGCTGCACGCAGCAAAAAACTAGCTGACTGTAACAATATTCAACTACCAGAGCTAGAAGATTGTGCAAACCGTGAGCAAATTATGCAACGGCTGGTTCTAGACTTAGTAACTCAAAGAGAAAAAACTTATATAGATTGGCTAAAAACAGCTATTGAAGCCATTAAAAGTTCTTAATTAGAATATTTAGCCCACTTAGCTTTATCTTATTCATATTATTTTCTTCTTACTCTAATTTTCTCTAATACATCCAATAAGCAATAAAAATTCACACAAATTCTATTCCGATATATCGCGATATATTCCGATATATCGTATAGTAGAGAAAGTTGATTGGAAATTTATTTATGTTTAGACACTTTCGTTCCCGTTTTCCAGTACATGCATGGGCTGGAGCCAGTGATGATGACCTCAGCTTTGTCAGTTCTCACTTCCAGCATCGCAAGCATCACGATAGACATCACGAGCAGCACTTTGGCAATGAAATGTTTGGTGGTGCTTGGAAAGAAGAATACCGAACTCGTCGAGGTGATATTAAATTCATCCTGCTGGAATTGTTATCCGAGCATCCTAGTCATGGTTACGACCTGATTAAAGAGATGGAAAGCCGCTATGGAGGGTTTCGTAAACTCAGCCCTGGCTCAGTTTATCCCACACTCCAAATGCTCGAAGAAGGTGGGTATTTGCG
Organism: Tolypothrix sp. PCC 7601; assembly: GCF_025677855.1. Lineage (NCBI taxonomy): Bacteria > Bacillati > Cyanobacteriota > Cyanophyceae > Nostocales > Tolypothrichaceae > Tolypothrix > Tolypothrix sp. PCC 7601. The sequence continues at coordinate 7,223,435 of NZ_CP064879.1, read as the reverse complement.
GAGTTCTCAAGAAGGCGGTAAGCGAATTTATACAATTACCGATGAAGGTAGACAACTCTTAGCAGAACGTACCCAGCAGGAAACCTCAGACTCTCCCTGGGATGTCTTCAAAAGCTTTATGTCAGGTAAACCTCAGGAGTTTATCGAGCTGCGAAATGCCGCCACAGAACTAGCTGGTGCTGTGGTACAAGTTGCGCGCAGCGGTAATGTAGAGCGTATGAAGCGAGTACGCGAACTCTTAGAAAACGCCAAACGCGAAATTTACGCAATTTTAGCCGAAAAATAAGCGAAATTGGTCAAGGGTCAAAGGTCAAGGGTTAAGGGTCAAAAGGTAGTTTATTTCTCCCCCATTACCCATTACCCAATCCCCAATCCCCAGTCCCCAATCCCCACCCACTACGCCAACGCAACCGCAGCAGACTCCCAGCGTCCTACAGCCTTACCAATAACGCCTAATTCTTGCATTAAGCGGTCGAAAGCATCTGGTGTGAGAGATTGCGGCCCATCTGACATAGCTTTTTTCGGGTTGGGGTGAACCTCAATCATGAGAGAATCAGATCCAGCTGCGATCGCGGCCATTGCCATAGAAGGAACAAACTCCGACCAACCTGTACCATGACTGGGGTCAATCATAATTGGTAGGTGAGTTAGCTTCCGTAAAACTGGTACTACTGATAAATCTAGGGTATTGCGAGTATACTGGCGGTCAAAAGTACGAATTCCGCGTTCACATAAAACTACATTCGGATTTCCCGCCGCCAAAACATACTCAGCAGCCATTAACCAATCTTCAATAGTAGCTGCCATACCCCGCTTTAATAGCACAGGTTTTGATTGCGCTCCTACTTTTTTGAGTAGGGAAAAATTCTGCATATTTCTTGCGCCTACCTGGATCATATCCGCAACCTCTGCGATTTTATCCAGGTCAGCAGCGTCCATTACTTCTGTAATTACGCCTAAACCGCTAACTTCTCTAGCCTTTGCTAATAATTCCAAAGCACTCTCGCCGTGTCCTTGGAAAGCATAAGGTGAAGTGCGGGGTTTGTATGCACCACCGCGCAAAAATTTGGCTCCAGAGGCTTTCACGCGCTGGGCTGTCTCAATAATCATGTCTTCATTTTCTACGGAGCAGGGGCCAGCAACCACTACTACAGGGTGTTGTTCGCCAAACACCACTGGGCCATCAGGAGTGTTGACTACAACCTCAGAAGCTTCCCCATGACGATACTGACGACTAGCACGTTTATAGGGTAACTCTACCCGCAAAACTTGCTCAATCCAAGGGCTAACTTCCTGAATTTGCAAGGGGTCTAAGTCAACAGTCTCACCGACTAAACCAATAACTACTTTATGCTTACCAACAATTTTTTCTGGAGTCAGTCCCCAGCTAGTTAATTCATCGTTAATCCGATTAATTTCTGCTTCTGGGGAACCAACTTTCATTACCACAATCATGATTAAATTCCCTAATGACTTGAGTTGTCTGTTAACAAAATCTAGAGTGATTAAACTCAGTTTATAGAATTGATACAAATGCGGTGTAAACGATTCCTGTAAACAAAGATGTATGACAGCAGAATTTATATTTACTATAGATTCCTTATCTTTTCAGTGCTGTAATACATCCTACTTATATAGTTTTGTATAAACATACTCTTAGGGGCGTAACCTTTTGATATTTAACGGTTAAGCACAAAATCACAAAATATTTATCTAAAAAATATAGCGCTCAGTGGTTCTGTGGCTGAATATTGGGGTTAAAAAAAATCATAAATTTTTAATTAGTAATGTTGAAGTTACGTAATCTCAACTTCAACATCTACTATAAAATTTACCCAACATTACAGTTTGCTGATACCTGAGCGCTAAAATATCAAACCTTATTTTGCCGAGTTTCGCGCCAAACTGCCACCATACGTCCCCAATTGGTGCCGAACTCTCCAATACCCAGCCAACTGCCTACTCTGTCTTCATCCCAAGAGGCAGAGAGTACACCATAGGTTATCCCTAATACCCCTATACCAAACAATCCCATGTTGACCAATAACACAGCAATGGGAGGTAGTTTGATGTCGGTATAGATAGCCAGCAAATAGCTGACTATCAAAGTAGCAATTCCCAAAGCTGTAGGTATACCGCAAAACGCGGCTACTCGTCGAATCATCCGTTGGCTAACAACTTTTGGGATTGCCATTTCCTCTTTGTTAAAAGGTGGCTGCTTGCTTGTCTTTCCCTGAGATGCTTTTGGCTGTGCTGGTGGTTGACTCTTAGCTTTGGCTGGTTTTGGGTTCTTTTTGTTCGGTTCAAAAGGTAAGCGGCTACGTTCCGATTCTTCAGCAGACATAAGCGGTATCCTTAACCACGAATTCCCAGACGAGCAATTAAAGCTTGATATTTTTCCCGGCTTTCCGCTTGTACATAGGAAAGCAGACGCTTACGATGACCAATCAACTTTAACAATCCTCTGCGGGAAGAATGGTCTTTTTTATTTGCTTGCAAATGTTCGCTGAGGCGGTTGATGCGCTCAGTAAGCATCGCAATTTGGACATCGGCAGAGCCGGTATCGGTTTCGTGAACTTGATAGCTCGAAATGAGTTCTTGTTTGCGCTGTTGCGTCAGAGCCATGATCGATGTAATTTCTAGTTTTCTAAATTTATGCAGCAGTCTCTAATAATATCACAGCCCTCAAGCTGTGGGGTGAATCAACTTTACGGGAGAAGTGGTGAGTGGTGAGTGGTGAGTGCTGAGTAAGTTTTTTAACCAGACAGAGATAGTAGATTTTTAGTTGGAAGTCTTGAAGTCTGTTGTTTTGACGCAAAAAAATTTGGTATTTCTCTGTTCTTAAGATTGCAAAGGAATGACGCTAGCGCTTTTGGCTGTACTATCCCAAACTATCCAGCTACAAGAATTATCTACATCATCGGCATTATTTGTCACTTTAAAATACAGCTTCTCTTTATTCTTCGGTTCAATGGCGAAATCGGCATTTTGAGCATAAACTACTTTAAAACCTCTATCTCTTAAGCAATACATCGCCCATGCTTTCAAAGACTGCTTATAAGGTTCGTGGGGAATTGGCGGTTTGGTAATTGCTTCTTCAATGACTTTTAATACTTGCGTTGATATCATAAATTTGCTTGAGGGCTTTTAGTTCAAGAGTTTTTGTGGTAATGGGGAATGGGTAATGGGGAATGGGTAATGGGGAATGGGTAATGGGGAATGGGTAATGGGTAATGGGTAATGGGTATGAGTCTTTAGCTATCAATAAAGTTAGGACTTCCAGAAAATAAATTATCCAAATATAGTCCGAGAATATTTTTATTCTCCCCCTGCTCCCTGCTCCCTGCTCCCTGCTCCCTGCTCCCTGCCAAGAAAGCGATAGTATATTTTTTATTTGGAAGTCCCTCAAGGGATTGTGTTGCAATCAAGAAAGACAAAAATATTCCGTGGTGTTCACTAATATTTGCATAAGCTTTGAATGATGGGAGATATATATAAGAAAATCTTCCCATACTATCAGTACTCTAGTTATGCGTTGTCATTTTCACCGCTCCCTGAGTTACCGTCTACAAAGTCTGACGCTGGCTTCTTTGGTATTTTACCTGACGTTGCCCTTGGGAGGATTGTTAATTGAGCCATTGGGAGCTTCACAGGTATTAGCACAAGGTTCAGATGCGCGCAGAACTGAGGCTGATAAGCTACTCCAACGGGGTGAAGAACTGCTGGATAAATATCAATCGCAAGCAGCGTTACAAAGTTTTCAGCAGGCTTTGAAAATTTACCGTCAAATTCAGTATCGTCCAGGTGAAGGTAGGACGCTCAAAGGAATTGGCAATGTCTATTACGATTTGAATGATTTCAATCAAGCAATTAGCTATCAACAACAAGCTTTAGAAATCGCTCAAGCTACCAAAGATAGGGATTTAACGGCAAGAGCGCTGAATAATCTAGGAAATAATTATCGTGCTTTAGGGGATTTTACTCAAGCGATCGCATACTATGAAAAAGCATTGGTCATAGCCCGCCAAATTCAGGATTTGCATAGAGAAGCTAGCACGTTAGAAAATCTCGGCTATACCTACACTAATGTTAACCTTCCCAAGGCGATTGATTATTTAGAACAAGCTGTAGCAGCGCTACGCAAACAGCCTGGTAATTCTCCAGATACTCAGCGACTTCTACGCCAGCAGGAAACGGATATTTTGATTGCGCTGGCGAGGAATTATTATATTAGCGGTGTTTACAAGGGTGTAGTTGAGAGTCAAGTACCAGGCGCAGCTTTTGAGCAAGCGATCGCAACTTATCAACAAGCTAGCACAATTGCCAAACAAACAGGCGATCGCCGTCAACTTGCACAAGCACTGTTGGGGCTGGGTAATATGTACAATGCCAAGAGTAAGTACAAGGAAGCTGTAGAACCACTCCAGCAAGCGCTACAAATTTTCCAAACCGAGCAAAAATCTCCAATTAAATTGCGCGATACTTTATCTAAGTTGGGTGAAGTTTATAAAGGTTTGCGTCAACCAGAGTCAGCATTGAAATATTATCAGCAAGCTTTGGTGATTGCTAAATCAATCCCAGCTAGTTCTCCTTTAGAAATAGTAGAAAAAAATCAGGAGCAAGGATTATTGATCGCAAATATTGGCAATATTTACTCTGATACTGGTAAATATGACCAAGCTATCCAATCTTATCAAGATGCTTTAGAAATTTTACAATCATCTCTTAAGCAAGTTGAACAAATTACCGATACTTCTAAAAAGGTTGCGGTTGATTTAGCCAAGCAACAACTCAATCAAGGAATTAAATTTAGTTATGCCATGATGTGTTTGGCTTATAAAAATTTAGGACAATCTGCAGAATCTCAGCGAGCTTGTGCGGAAATTTCTCCTAATGTCAAATCTTTAACTGATAAAAATAAATCAAACCCTCCTAAAACTTCGCCAGAATTAGCAGCAGCGCTGCAAAAATTAAATGAGGCTCAAGCATTAGGTAAACCGGAAATGGAAGCTTTGGCTTTGGCGCAAATTGGTGATGCTTATGCCAAATTGCAAGAGAGCGATCGCGCTTGGGAATACTATCAACAAGCTATTACATTATCACAAGAATATCCCCAATTTCAACAATATATCTTTTTTAAAGTAGGAATATTTTACGAAAATCTGCAAAAATATGATTTAGCAATTAATTTTTACAGACAAGCTGCTTTATCTGCTAGAAAAGCTCAACAAAAATTTGATGAAGCACTGATGTTTAATCAGCTGGGTATCACCAGTTATGCGGCTGGGAAGTTACCGGAAGCGACTGTGGCTTTATATGAGTCCATCAAAGTCTATGAATCTATTCGCCTTGATTTAACAGATAAAAGTCAAATTTCAATTTTTGAAACCCAAGCTCAAACCTATAGCCTTTTACAAAGAGTTTTAATTGCTCAAAACAAAATTGATGAAGCTTTAGAAGTTGCTGAACGCAGTCGTGCTCGAGCATTTGTGAATTTATTAACTTCGCGTTTATCAACACAGTCGAGTAGTAAAATAACGGCTGAGATTCCCACAATTGCTAAAATTAAGCAGATTGCTCAAGCACAAAATGCCACAATTGTAGAATATTCTCTGTCAAATTCTCCGCAAAAAGGTAATAAAAAAGCATGGGATAATTCAGAAATATATATTTGGGTAGTTAAACCTAATGGTGAAATTGCTTTTAAATCAGTAAATTTTCAATCCCTCAATCAATCTCTGGTAGATATTGTCAATCAAAGCCGTAGATCTATAGGTGCAGGTGGCAGAGGAATTAAAATCGAACCTATCGGTGAACCTCTACAACAACAAAACTTACAAGAACTCTATCAAATTTTAATTGCACCTATTGCGTCTCATTTGCCAACTAACCCTAACGAACGGGTAATTTTTATTCCCCATAAATCGCTGTTTTTAGTTCCGTTTGCAGCACTACAAGACAAAAATAATCAATATTTAATTGAAAAACATACTATTCTCACCGCACCAGCAATTCAGGTATTAGAACTGACAAGAAAACAAAGACAAAAGCTGACAGGAAAAGATATATTAGTCATTGGTAATCCCACAATGCCAAAAGTAGGAGTTCCGCCTGTACAACTTGAACCATTATTAGGTGCGGAACAGGAAGCAAAAACAATTGCTAGTCTCCTCAACACCAAAGCGATTATCGGTGAGGATGCGACTAAAGCAGCTTTCACACAAAAACTATCCTCCGCCAAGGTGATTCACCTCGCCACACATGGCTTGTTAGATGATACTAGCAAAGGTATAGAAACTGGTATTGCCCTGGCACCTGCTGGTAGTGATGACGGTTTACTTACGCCAGCAGAAATTGTCAATTTACCCATCAACGCCGAATTAGTAGTTTTGAGTGCTTGTGACACTGGCAGAGGTACAATTACTGGTGATGGTGTGATTGGCTTATCTCGTTCGTTAATTACCGCCGGTGCTTCGAGTGTGATTGTCTCATTATGGTCAGTTCCTGATTCACCGACATCAGAATTAATGACTGAATTTTATCAACAATGGCAGCAACATCCCGATAAAGCCGTTGCATTGCGAACCGCTATGTTAAACGCCATGAAAAAGCATCCTCACCCCATAAATTGGGCAGCATTTACTTTAATTGGCGAGTCTAAATAAGGTAAATCTGAAATTAGGAAAGCTCTCTTTTGAAAAATTAATGTATCATTTTGAGACTAGGAATAGCACCGGGGTTTGATCAGATTTTATAAAAATGGCATATTCCCTCTGTGCCTTGTTCTTATATAATTCCTAGTAAATATTTTGTCACCCAAATAACTTCTTAAATTACCCTTGAGTATCGCGGAATTATACCTCAGGTACTTCCAGAAATTAAATTATTCATTTTTCTGAGCAAAGACCATAATTGTATTCTTCCTCCTCTGACTTGAAAGTGCTAAATACTGAGTAAAAATCCCGTTGAGACTTTCATCCTTGGTGGTGAAACTTGTTTCATTGGGACTGCTTCCCCTGCTTCCCCTACTTGCCAAAGCGATTGATTTTTCTTTTTATTGAGAAGTTATTCAGATAGGTGTATTGAGAAACTGCTAATTTTTTAGCAGATATATTCTGCAATTTACGCTTTAATTGTATTAACAGCTTGATAGTTGCTTCCTCAGGCAGAAGTGAAATTTTGCACAGAAGTGGTATTACTAGCAATATCAGAAATACTCAACTACATAAGGGTGTCAATCTTCAGTACAATTACACAAGATATGGTTTCGCATCCATAATCTACACTACTACAAAAGTAGTAAATATTTTAACTGTGTGAATTTAGCTAGTAATTTCTCTGAAGCGCTTGACACAGGTTGTAACAGTAGTAGAATCTACTCTTATCAAAAGAAAAATCAGGGCAAAGAGTTACGTACTTATGTGGATGCTATAAACTCCGCATACTGAACTTCTGCATCTATTTCGGATAACAGTGTTCCGGGTTAGTATTATGACTTAGCGATGCCTGATTGGATATCGAGAGTGAATTGTTGAAAGTTATGGACCAGAGTCCACAAGACGGTAGTATCAACCTCCTCTGAGCTGGCGACATAGTCTCCTAGCGCGGAGGAGACTATGAGATTAGGAGGAATCTATGCTGACACAAGAGATGCGCGATTCAATGATTGATGTCGCCGACTTAAACCAACTCAAATGGGATTTAAACCATTTACAACCGGTAGACGTTGGCGAATATATTTCCAAATTACCAACAAATCAAAGAGCGATCGCATTTCGTCTGCTCAATAAAGCACAAGCAATTGATGTATTTGAATATCTACCCACAGAGGTACAAGAAGAATTAATTAATTCTCTTCATGATGTACAAGTTGTCCAAATTGTAGAGGCGATGAGTCCCGATGAACGGGCAGAATTATTTGATGAATTACCAGCAGGAGTAATTAAGCGTTTATTACAAGAATTAAGTCCAGAACAAAGACAAGCCACAGCTACAATTCTTGGCTATTCCGAAGGTACAGCTGGGCGTGTGATGACAACAGAATATGTGCGGTTGCGGGAAGGATTAACTGTCGGTGAAGCCCTCAGCAAAATCCGTCGTCAGGACGAAGATAAAGAGACAATTTACTACGCTTACGTGACAGATGATAACCGGACATTGGTGAGAGTAGTTTCACTGCGGCAATTGTTATTTACTTTTCCTGATGTTTTGATTAGAGATATAGCTAGCGATCGCGTCATCAAAGTCAGAACGGAAACCCCCCAAGAAGAAGTCGCCCAAATCATGAAGCGATACGACTTAATCGCCATCCCGGTAGTTGACAGGGAAGATAGATTAGTCGGCATTATCACTATTGATGATGTGGTTGATATTTTGGAGGAAGAAGCCACAGAAGACATTCAAAAACTCGCCGGTGTTAGTGGTGATGAAGCAGCTTTGTCTTCCCCTCTACTTACCATCCGCAACCGCCTACCTTGGCTATTAGGAATTATGGGGCTTTATATTGGTGCAGCCAGTGCGATCGCGCCTTTCCAATCTATAATTGCTGCAGTACCAGTATTAGCGGTAATTATGCCCATCTTTTCTAATACTGGTGGGACTGTCGGTATTCAAGCCTTAACAGTCACCATCCGAGGCTTGGGTGTAGGCGAAGTCACACCTAAAGATACTCTAAAAATCCTCCGTAAAGAACTTATTGCTGGATTAGGTACAGCATTAGCTTTATGTCTGACGATGATTATGCTGTCGTTAATTTGGGCGCGTCCTCAAGAAAGATGGGTAGCTTTAGTTGCAGGGATGGTAATGGCAAGCAATACGATGGTAGCTGTAACATTAGGGACTTTACTCCCTATGGGTTTAAAGCGCTTAAAGCTAGATCCAGCCCTCGTCAGTGGCCCATTAGTCACCACAATGTTAGATACTATTGGCTTCCTCACCTTCCTCTCACTAATTTCTGTAGCATTGAACGTCTTACACTTACCGAGTTAAATCAAAGCAACTTTGGGGGTTGAACAACCCCTCTTTTTTTGCTTTGGTAATGGGTAATTGGTAATTGGTAATTGCTAATTGCTAATTTGTCATTCTCTCCTCATCCCCCTCATCTCCCTCATCCCCAGTCCCCAGTCCCCAATCCCCAGTCCCCAGTCCCCAGTCCCCAGTCCCCAATCCCCAATCCCCAATCCCCAATCCCCCTAGACATCTGGTATCATTACCTCTGCATTATGTAAATTAAAAGCTGTAGAGAATTACTAAGATTGTGTCTCTACATTGAAAATAAATAAATATTTATGCCTAGTACAACTTGGAACCGTCATCACATTCTTTCCCTAACAGACTTTTTACCGACTGAATACGACGCTGTTTTGCAAACTGCTGCTAGTTTCCAAGAAGTGCTATCAAGACGGACGAAGAAAGTGCCAACATTGCAGGGACACGTGGTGGCGAATTTATTTTTTGAACCCTCTACCCGCACTCGTAGTAGTTTTGAAATTGCTGCTAAACGTCTGAGTGCAGACACACTGAACTTTGCGGCTGCAACTTCTTCAATGACGAAGGGAGAAACAATTCTCGATACTGCGAAGACCTATTTGGCGATGGGTACTGATATTATGGTGATTCGCCATCGGGAAGCAGGCGTACCCAATGCGATCGCGCAGGAAATGGATCGTTTAGGTGTCAAAGTTAGTGTACTGAATGCTGGCGATGGTCAGCACGAGCATCCTTCCCAAGGACTACTAGACTTATTTACTATTTGTACTTTAATTGACCCCACTAATCCCCGGATCGAATTATTAAAAGGTAAAAAAATTGCGATCGTTGGCGATATTCTGCATTCTCGTGTAGCGCGATCGAATATTAGCAGTTTAACCGCTAGTGGTGCCGAGGTGCATTTAGCCGCACCACCCACCCTGCTACCAAAGTTATTTGCTGAGTATTTCGCGGAAGAAGCAACACAGGAATCAATATCTAATCGGCAATTATTTTTACATTGGCAGCTAGAACCTGCTTTACGTGATGCTGATTTTGTGATGACATTGCGTCTGCAAAAGGAACGCATGACGGCTCATTTGTTGCCCAGTTTACGAGAATATCACCAGTTATTTGGTATTACACGTGAGAAGCTGCGACTTTGTAAGCCAAATGTCAAAGTCTTGCATCCAGGCCCCGTCAATCGTGGTGTAGAGATTAGTTCTGACTTAATGGACGATCCAGAATTTAGCCTAATTCAAGCGCAAGTTACCAGTGGTGTGGCGGTGCGGATGGCATTGCTGTATTTAATTGGTAGTGGCAAAGTGTGATTAGTGGTTACCCCAAAACGCTGAGTAGGGGCTGAAGATAGGGGAAAGGGGAAAGGTTAACAAACCGATTCTCAACATGAAACTTTTCAGCCAGCCCTAGTACGACAAGGCAAAAGTAAAAAGTAAAAAGTAAAAAGAAAGAATACTTATACCACAAGCCTTTTAGAAATTACAGATGGTCTGTTTCTCTTACAAAGTTTGGCGGGACGGAAACCGACACCGCCAACTTTGCGCTATTTACGCCGACTTGCAATACTGCTCGGTTAAGGATTTTCAACTCGGAATTGGGTTTGGGGAAAAGGTTAAAGGGGAAGGGTTAAAGGTTTTTTCTTGCCCTTTTTCCCCTTCCCCTTTTACCCTTAACCGACAAGTATTGCGCCGACTTGTACTAGTCTATTTATCTGATACCAATTTAAATAGTTTTTGCGGCACATCAATATATTCTAGAGGGCAAGGCAGTGCCCATTGGTGTCAACTTAACGTGAAACCCGCTTTGTAGCTAGGTTTTCGCCCTCACCCCCAACCCCTCTCCCGCCGGGAGAGGGGAGCAAGAGATTTAATTCCCCTTCTCCTGGGGGAGAAGGGGTTAGGGGATGAGGGCGAAAGTTTTTGTACAACGCCAGCCCTATATCGCTTTTAGCTTAAGTTGACACGTATGGGCAGTGCCTTGCCCCTACCATCTGTCGCATTCTTTTTTTAAATTGGTATCAAAATACCTGTGCTATTATTCCCGGCTCATTAGTGGGGATTGTAGCATCTATGCAAAGATTGGAAAAATCTTTTTATCCCTCATATAGCAATCCTAAAGGAGTAGTGAGAAACACCCTATAAATTCATTTTTTTATCATTTTCTTTTAATTGAAAATTCCTGATAAAAAAGAGACACGAGCAAACGCGTCTCTAGAAAAAATATGACTATAACTTATGACAGCAAAGTTATAATTACTAATTTTTGGCTTGTGGTTGTGCAGGAGGAATTGTTACATCAATAGGCGTTACTTGCGTTGCTAACTGTGTCAATGGCGGTTGAATAGCAGTTTGATTTCCCACCACCAGAGTTACCAAATTTTCTGGTTGGAGGTATTTTCTTGCTACTCGTTGTACATCGGCGGCGGTTGCGGCTGCTACTGCTTTTTGATAGTTAAATAAGAAATCCTTAGGATAGCCGTAATATTCATATCGCATCAACCGCGAAATAGTTTGGTTGGGATCTTCAAAATTGAACACGAAAGAATTGAGGGTAGACTCTTTAGCATAAGCCAGTTCTTGTGGGGTGACTCTTTGAGTTTGCAGACGTTTAATTTCAGTTTGTAGAGATTTCACGAACTGCACAGTAGTTTGCGATCGCGTTTGTCCTCCGGCAATAAAAACTCCGGGATAATCGTAACGGGGACTCCATTGACCGTATACTGAATAAGCTAAACCTTGACGCGATCGCACTTCATTAAATAAGCGTCCGCCAAAGCCATTTAATACCCCATTGACTACATCTAAGGCTGGATAGTCTACACTGTCTAGCTTTCCTCCCAAATGCCCAATGTAAATATTACTTTGGGTTAATTGCGGCTGATTGACAAAAAATACGCCGTTAGTATTCGCTTGGGATACTTGCGGTAATTGGGGTTTAGCTAGGTTGGGGTTTGGTTTCCAATCGCCTAATTTTGCTTGAATGAGCGATCGCATTTTTTTGGCATCAAAATCGCCCAGAATCCCCAAAATTATATTGTTGGGGTAGAAATATTGCTGATAAAATTTCACCAAATCCTCACGGGAAATCTTATCGATAGTTGCATACTCTGTGGTGCGAGCATAAGGGCTATCTTTCCCATAGATTAATTTGCGAAATTCCCGACTAGCTATAGAATTGGGATTATCATTGCGGCGAGCAATACTACCCTTCTCCTGGGTTTTCGCCAAATCTAACTTTTCTTGAGCAAATACTGGTTCTCGCAACACCTCAGTAAATAAGCCAAACACCGTTTCTAAATCTTCCGTCAGTGCTTCAAAGCTAGCACTACCGGAAGTGTCACCAATTCCAGTTTCTACCGAAGCGGCGCGTTGTTCCAACAATTCGTTGAGTTCATCACCTGAATGCTTCTTGGTTCCCCCAGTTCGCATGACTTCACCTGTAAAGTCAGCCAAGCCAACTTTATCTGCAGGTTCTAAGCGGCTTCCTGTGCGTACCAAAGCTGTACCGCCTACTAATGGTAACTCGTGATCCTCCATTAAATAGACAACCATGCCATTTTGCAGTACAAAGCGTTCATACTTGGGTAACTTAATCTCCGGTAATGGCGGTAGCTGCAACTCTGTGTAATGCTTGGCTGCTGCTGTCGCCGCCTGAGAAAAGTTAAAAGTAAAAAGTACAAAGGCAAAAGCAATTACCACAGCAGAAATAAACTTCTTACCATTTGGGATTTTGAACGCCACTTGTTTTTTACCCTTTACCTGATACCTATGTATATTTTTCTTCATTTTTTCCCTTCGTGTCCTTTGCGGTTAGTTTCTTATCCCTGCTTTGATAACAACTTGCCAATTGTGCGATTTTCAGAGGTAAACGATGCTTTCGCCACACGTTGAATATCAGCAGTCTTTACCGCCGCAATTTGATCCAACTGCTTAAACAAATTCCGCCAAGAGCCAGTTTTTACCTCATATTCCAACAATTGCTGCGCCATTCCCATATTAGAATCGAGGGTACGCAACAAATCTGCTCTAGCTTGGGTTTTCACACGCTGCAATTCTGCATCTGTTACAGGCTCAGTTTTCAATTTCTCAATTTCTGTTCGCAAAGCTGTTGCTAATTCATCAACTGTATGACCAGGCGCTGTCAGAGCATAAAATAACATCAGGTTTGGGTATTTATCGCCAGGAAATCCACTAAAACCTTGGGCTGTCAATGCCACACGCTGCTGTTCTACCAAAGATTTATACAACCGTGAAGTCCGTCCATTACTTAATAAACTAGCAATGATTTCATAGACAGCATTATCGGGATGGGTAATTGCTGGACGATGATAACCTTCTAAATACCAAGGTTGCGAAGGTAGTTGTACAGTTACCTCACGCGTTTGCTTTTGTGCTGGTTCTGTGGGGATTTGCTCAACGGCTTTGGGTTTTGCAGGGAAACGTCCAAAGTAAATTTGTGCCAGTCTTTTCACTTCTGCTGGGTTCACATCACCCACAACTGCGATCGCTAAATTGCTGGGTACATAGTAAGTGTTATAGAACTTTTGCACATCTTCAGGTGTCAAATTGCGGATATCTTGGTCATAGCCAATAACCGGTCGTTTGTAAGGATGGACTTTATAGGCTGCATCGATAAACTTTTCGATCATCAAGCCTATGGGTGAATTTTCTACCCGTAAACGCCTCTCTTCTAAAATCACTTCTTTTTCTTTATAAAACTCGCGGCTGAGTACAGGTTCAAGAAATCGCTCTGATTCTAGAGACATCCACAGTTCCAACTTATTAGCTGGGAAGCTATAAAAATAACGAGTCGCCTCCGTGGAAGTATTGGCGTTTAAACCCACACCTCCCGCTTGTTCGACAATTCGCCCCATTTCATTTTGCTTGGAGAGCTTGGTTGCTTGCAATTCTACTTGCTCAAACTCAGCTTGCAGCTTGGCAAGTTCATCCTTTTTCCCCTGAGCTTTCGCGGCTCGAATTTGAGCATCTAACTGTTGTAGGCGTTCTAATAATGGTTTCTCAGCATTGTAGTCTGTTGTACCAATGCGTTTGGTACCTTTGAAAGCCAAATGCTCTAAAAAATGCGCTACGCCTGTTTTTCCATCTGGCTCATCCACACCACCCACATCTGCGTAGGTAAGAAAGGAAACTACAGGTGCTTGATGGCGTTCTAAAACAATGAACTTTAGCCCATTATCTAGGCGAAACTCCGTCAACTGCTTGATGACGCGATCCAAATAAGGTTGAATCGAACTCGGAGTTTTGCTAGGTGGCTGTACTCTTGGCGCTGGAGGTGCTGTTTGAGTTTGAGCTAAAGCGACTTCTGGTAGTACGCTACCCCAGAACATAGTCAACACTAATAAAGTAACAAACAATCGATAAAGTATCATAGATACCTTCTTTGAAGAATATAAAATTGCTGGCAAGTAACTGGGTTGATTCATCAGCGGTAATTAAAGCAAAGTTTCATCATAATTCGTAATTACTAGTTTGTAATTCGTAATTAAATTTGAATTGATATCCTCGTTTATTAAAACAGTCTTTGTCACAGATGGCAGCCCTAAATCATGGGGCAATCCTCCCTGTGAACTGTTGACTTTTGCCTATCTCAACGAGTAATTTCATATTTTCTAGATGAATTGGCATAACATAATTACGAATTATTAATTACGAACTATGAACTACTAATTGTTTAATACCTAAGAAATAGGCTGATTGAGCAACAGAGCGTTAATCTTGTATTAAGCTTTCTGTAATTTTTGTACTTGACGTTAGACAATAATGCTACAAGTCATGTTCCGGAAAATTAACAATAATTGCTATGCGAGTTTTTAATTCTTCTCCCCCCTCAGAAGCACAAACACGTACCCGTATTTTACAAGCGGCACAAAAATTGTTTGCCTCCCAAGGCTTTGACGGTACTACTACCCGCGACTTAGCACAAGCAGCAGGTGTGGCTGAGGGTACCTTATTTCGTCATTTTCCTAATAAAAAAGCCATTTTGGTAGAAGTTGCAACTGGCGGTTGGGTAGATATTCTCACAGATTTGCTCACAGAATTGAGCGAAATGGGAAGCTATAAAGCAGTTGCCCAAGTAATGCGTCGTCGGATGTGGAATTTACACAAAAATGTTGATTTAATGCGAGTCTGTTTTATGGAAGTGCAATTTCATCCAGACTTGCGCGATCGCATTCAATTGGATGTGATTACTAAAATGACGGATGTTGCTGAGGCTTTCTTCCAAACAGCTATGGATAAAGGCATTTATCGCCAAACGGATGCCAAACTGGTTGCTAAGGTATTCTTGGGAATGTTCGCGATCGCAGGCTTTTCCAACAATACCCTCATGGAACCAAACGCCTCACCCCAAGAAATGCAGCAAATGGCAGAAGGACTTGCTGATATCTTTCTGAATGGAGTTTTAGCGAAAGATTAGGTACTGGGGACAAATTAATTCAAAATTCAAAATTCAAAATTAAAGAACTCTTGGGGACTAGGGACTGGGAACTAGGGACTAGTATTTTTACTCAGAACTCAGCACTCAGAACTCAGCACAGTTCTCGCTTGATAACTCCACTGCTGTACTAACTCAATTGCTGGGCATAAATCTCGGCGCTGCATTGTTGCTACCTGCAAGCGTAAAATTTGTTTGTGTAATCGGTGCGCTGGAACCTGTGCCAATTGTGCAACAGAACCAATACCTGCGTGTAGCAATAACCCACAATATTGTGTCCCAACTGTGGGAATACGCGCTAAATCAGCCAAGGCTACCCATTTGTTCACATATTGTAGATGAACCTGTAATTTATTCGCTAAAGCCACTCTTGCTTCTAGAGTTTTGCCATTTTTCACTAATAATCCTGTGGTTGTAATTCCACAATTTTGCAGTTGGGATTGTTCTGCTGGGCTTAATCCCGGTAATTGTTCAATCGGCCAGTTACATTGGATAGAACTTATACTAGGTTTGTTTTTAGAAGGCATTTTTACACATTAAATCAGGGCTGCTTTAACTATTGTGCCGCAGAATTATTTTAGTTAAATAAGGCGGCTATGCTGACCATCAATGACAGCTATAGTGACAGATGGGTAGGTAAGGGCACGGCATCCACAATCTTGTGGTATGTCAAATTATCTTACTGGTGCCGTGCCCCTACAAAGAATTTATTTGCCGCAATTATTTGAATTGGTATAATTTTGGCTGCGATATAAACGTTTAATACACTTGAAGAACTACAACAAATATATCAACCTCATTCCTAATTCGTAATACCTACGGGTTCGCCGTTAGGCGTTCTCGTTAGAGTAGCTGCTGTGCGTCTACGTAATTACGAATTAGTAACTACGAATTACGAATTATTAATGTAGCGCTTCTACCTAATTTTTTTTCTGCGTTCTTCATTTTTTCTATCCAACCAAAACCATTCTTCATCACTCATGTGATGGGCATTTTTTATACGTTGACAAGCCAATTCTAAATATTCAGCCTTAATATCACATCCCAACCATTTTCTACCTAATTGTTCAGCCGTTACTGCTGTAGTACCCGAGCCTAAAAATGGGTCAATTACAATATCTTGCCGTTGAGAAGAAGCAAGAATAAATTTTCTGATTAATTCTTCGGGTTTTTGTGTAGGATGTAGAGTTTTTTCATTCATCCCATTACAAGTTGTGGGGATTTCTATCACATCTCTGGGTTTAGCTCCTTTTGAATGGGGATTCCAAGTTTTGCCATGATTCTTACCATTATTTGCATACTGGCTAGTGATTGCTTGGGGATGAGATGGATATTTTAATGTATGTTCTCCATATAAAATCCGCACGTTATCTATATCCATATAAAAACTTTTTGACTTGCGAAAATGCAAAATACTTTCATGAGAACGACCCCAATCATTAGACAAATTCGCCTTATTCTTGTAATGCCAAATTAACCATCGACACCCTTGGAAAAAGCGCGAAGCTGGTAATTTAATATCAGCTAATATTTCCGAAAAACCACAAATATAAAAACTTCCAGTAGATTTAAGAATTCGCGATACTTGCTCAATCCAAATTAAAGACCATTGCACATAAGCTTCCTGAGATGTGAAGGTATCCCACTCTGCTTTTTTAATATTATATGGAGGGTCAGCAATCACTAAATCAACCGACTCTGTATCTAAACTACCCAACCATTCGATAGCATCTCCTTGCCAAAGTTCGCCATTTTCATGGGAATAAAATAATTTCATAGCCTCAATATGAATCAGTCAGTCAGCATCAATAACATTGATTTGTTATTACTTGATAAACGCTGATGCTCAACACTTATGCAAGAGGTATATTGTAATTATTTGTGAACTTTACTTTGGCAATTTGTGATTAAATTTATCAAAATTAATTGTACAATTCCCCACGTAATACTGTAACGGCTTGTCCAGCTAAAAAGACGCGATCGCCTCCTGGGTAGCGCACCTTTACCACTCCGCCACGACTGGATGCTTGATAAGCTAAAAACTCATCCTTACCCAAGCGATCGCGCCAGAAGGGTGCAAGACAGCAATGAGCCGCACCAGTAACCGGGTCTTCATTTATACCTAATCCAGGTGCAAAAAAGCGAGAAACAAAATCGTAATCAGAATTACAGTGAGTTAGGCTAGTAACAATCACATCTGACACCAGCAAAGTTTTCAGGAGTTGAAAATTAGGCTGTATATGCCATACCAAATCCTCAGAATCTACTTCTACCAGATAACCGAGGGAATTTTGTAAAACAGATTTACACCCTACACCCAAAGCTTCACACAGTTGATCTGGTGCATCAATAGGTTGCGAATAATTAACAGGAAAATCTAACTCAATCCATTCACCTAGGTTTTTGGCAATCAACACACCGCTTTTAGTATAAAAACGGGCGACTGCATTGGGTGATAAATGTCCCTCAGACCAAAGTACATGAGCGCTAGCTAAGGTTGCATGACCACAAAGAGGTACTTCTACAGTAGGTGTAAACCAACGCAGATTAAAGCCATCATCCTGCTTGACGAGAAAAGCCGTCTCCGATAAATTCATTTCCTGCGCGACATTCTGCATCCAGCGATCGCTTTTCGGCGCGGGTAAAACGCAAACAGCCGCAGGGTTGCCTGCAAATGGTGTATTGGTGAAAGCATCTACCTGTGTAATGATTTGTCCCATAGAATCACCCTTATTTGAAATATTTTTGAATTTATTCACCAGCTAATTTGAAATCATTAAAGCAGCGATCGCATCTAACAAGTTTTGCGGTTCAATTGGTTTGGCTAAATGTGCTTGAAATCCAGCGGCGAGAATTTTGCGTTGATTTTCCTCACCAGCATAGGCGGTGAGGGCGATCGCTGGAATATCTCGGTTGAAACGAGGTGGTAGGGCGCGAATCTGACGAATGAAATTGTAACCGTCCATCTCTGGCATTCCAATATCGCTGATGAGCAAATCGAATGATGCTTGAGCCAATACTGGCAAGGCGTTAGAAGCAGAGGATACTACTTCTACAAATGCGCCTTCCTCTTCTAGTACCACCTTAACTAGTTCCAGGGAATCTGCCTCATCATCTACCACTATCACTCGCCGATCCTTTAAATTGAGTGTGGGATTCTTGCAGAAATCAGGAAGATTGAGATTTGACACAGAGATCAATGGCAACTGTACGGTAAAGGTTGCCCCTTGCCCTTCTCCAGCACTAGCAACAGCGATTGTACCACCATGCGCTTCCACCACCTGACGCGCGATCGCTAATCCTAAACCCAATCCGCCAAAGGTACGAGTGGTAGAACTATCCTGTTGTTGAAATAACTCAAATACATGGGGCAAAAATTCGGGTTTAATGCCATTGCCAGTATCGCTAACTTGAATTTGAGCATAGCGCTCGACACGGGTCAGTTGCACCGTCACTTGTCCCCCTGTGGGGGTGAATTTAATCGCATTCGAGAGTAAATTCCAGACTACCTGTTGTAATCTGCTGGCATCTCCTTTGACACACCCGACTGTGGAATCGAGCAAGACTTCCAACTGAATAGCTTTTGCTTCTGCTGCCAAACTCACAGTTTCTAAAGCTGCGGCGATTGGCTCTGATAAATTAATCGCTGCAAAGCTCAAAGAGAGTTTGCCACGAATGATGCGAGAGATATCGAGCAGATCGTCAATCAGTTGCACCTGTTGTTTAGCATTACGCTCGATTGTGCTTAACCCTTGCTGGAGCTTTTCGGGAGTAATTTTCGGTGATTGTAATATTTTTGCCCAACCTAAAATCGGGTTCAGAGGTGTTCGCAGTTCATGGGAGAGAATCGCCAGAAATTCATCTTTCGTGCGGTTGGCACGTTCTGCAGCTTCCCGTGCGGCTTGCTCTTGCTGAAGTAACTTTTCTTTTTGGGCTTCAATGGCTTTGCGATCGCTAATATTCTTAAACAAGATCGCAACTTTGTGATTTTCTGTCCCTTCGATGGGAAAAGCATATACCTCAAACCAGCGATTCATTACATCTGAGCCATTTTCAAAGCGCACCGGTTCACCTGTGAGAGCGACTCTGCCATAAGTTTCAAACCAAAATTTTTCCAGATTCGGAAGCAGTTGACTTGCAGTTTTACCAATTGCCTGTTGTAGTCCAGTTTCTCGCTCAAATGCAGGGTTAATTTCCAAGAAGCGATAATCGATTGGCGTATTATTTTCATCAAACAGCACCTCGACTACACAAAAGCCGTCTTCCATCGTCTCAAACAAGGTGCGATAGCGTTCTTCTGAACTACGTAAGGCTTCTTCTACCTGTTTGCGATCGGTGATTTCTTCGCAAACGGTGTTAATGCCTATTATGCGTTCGCCATCTTTCAAAGGCAAAAAGCTTTCTAACCAAACACGCGCTACCCCTGGTTGTGCGGGAGTTTCTCCGCGAATTTCGACATTTAGTAGCGGTTCTCCGGTTTCAAAGATAGGAAGCAACAACGCTTCGGCAGTATCCGCAATATTGGGCAGTAACTCTCGTATTGTTCGCCCAATGTGTTCTTCTGTGGAAAAGCCATTGATTTCCGCCAATCGCTGATTAATTCGCACAAAGCGCAGATCGGCATCGAGTACATTTAACCCGATGGGTGCAGACTGGTAAATAGTTTCAATTTCAGCTAGTTGTCGTTGCAAAGTTGTCTGACTTGCGTTTAATTCGGCTTCTAGCCGTTGGCGTTCTGTAATATCCGCCGTCATGCCAATCAGTCGAGTTAACTGTCCTTGCTCATCAAACAGCGCCCGTGCGCTTTCCTCCAATGTCACGATTTGTCCATCTGGGCGTATAACTCGATAGGTTGTTTTGTAAGTGCTGTTCTCAGGTGTCAGTGCCTGTAAAACTGCGATGAAGCGATCGCGATCCTCAGGATGCACTCGTTGCACAAAATTAACTCCTGTGTCCGCTTCTGCATCTGTTGAGCTTAAACCCAAAATCACACCACATTGAGGCGATCGCTTGACGATATCGGTATGTGGTTCCCACTCAAAGGTAAATATCCGGGCAACTTCCATTGCCAACAGATTGCGTTCTTCGCTCTCTCGCAGTGCTGCATTTACCTGCTCTAACTGGGCAGTCCGTTCCGCAACGCGCTGTTCTAGTTCCTGGTTAGCACGTTCTAGGGCTGCTTCTGTCTCTTTTTGCTGAGTAATATCACGGGCAACACAGTATATTACATCCTGGTCAATCTGCGGCGATCCTGTCCATTCCAACCAGCGATAGCGGCTATCTTTTGTCCGGTAACGATTCTCAAAATTGAGAATGGGTGCGCCTGCTTTTAACTTCTCCATTTCTGCCAGCGTGACGGAATGGTCATCTGGATGCACAAAGTTGATAAAAGGACTGGCTAAAAATTCTGCTGTTGAATAACCGAGAATTTGAGTAAAAGCTGGGTTGATCCGCTTAAAGTAGCCATCCATACCAATTACCGCCAGCAGATCGAGCGATCGCTCAAAGAAAAAGGCTGCTTCAAATACTGATGCGCTATTGTCTGGTTCCTGCTTGTTCACGGTTGGTTAGCTTTGTAATTCTAGAGGCGGATCTGTAGAGGATGAGCAAATTTGCTCTTTAATATCAGCAAAGGTGGCTATCACACCGTAGGGAGTCACTTCTACTCCCCACAAAGGTTCTGTCTGCATCAGTCACCAAACCACTTTGCCATTGGGTTGATACAACCCCATCACCACATCATTACAGGGCTTTCCTGTTCGTAACGTTATTATTGCTGGATGGGTATCACCGGGGAAGGGAGTACCATCAGCATGAATAGCTTGGCCAGGGTTGGTCAATTAAGTTCCATAATTAAACTTTGCTAGTGGATGAGAAGCCGCAAATATCAATAGGGAAAACTAAAAATGTTGAATTTTTACTCGATGTCAGCTTATATATAAACTGGCGGATTAAAGCAATTATATTATCTGCCTAGGTACGGATAAAATTTTTTAGCTAATAGTCAGCGTTACACACTTGTATACAGACTATTGTGCATAGATGCCATATTTTGTCAATGTGTAAGTACCCCTCAGACTAATTTGTGGTGCGTTACGCTAAAGCTAACGCAGCTAAGTTTATTCCTCAAATCAAATATGAGTCTCATATTAGTTTTGCTAACAAAACTTTGCATCATGCTCTAACACCAATTCAGTATTCAAAATTGTGGCTCAGACTAAGGCAGTAATTCAGAAAAACTAACCACATTCGCAATGACTAGTTTTAATTTGATAAATTTGCAAAATTGGGATGCTCTCAATTAACCACTGTTTAACTGAAAATCAGTTGATATTTCAAGGTTTGGCTCTAAAAATTATGGTTTTTCAATCTAGATGTAGTTTATGTTGGAGAAATGATTACACTTCCAGTATGAAAGTTTAGGGTAATGCTACACCAAAAGCCGAATTTAAGCATAAAAATCCTTGGGTTGATTGTCGCAGCTATTAACTTAGCGCTAATTTCTGTAGGATTAATCAGCTGCAGTAATGAAGTACAAAAACCACAAGAACAAACCGAGCAACAAAAGGAACAGTACAAAAATAAATCTACCGAACAGCCTGAATCCGATCGAGATAAAGACGATGATGATGAGGATGAAAAAGATGATGACAGCAAAGATGAAAAAGACAATGATGATAAAAATTAATTAACAATTTTACGGATTGGTTCAGGCAATAATTTTTCAGTCAAGATTGCATCTTGGCTGAAGATAACTCCACGCTGCTGAAAGGTATGAGAGTTTTAACTTAATCATTGATAATTCATAATTTTAATAAAAGCTGAGTTTGTGTTTATGGTTACTCAACAAACCTCTAGTTTTCTGGTTGATATCCTACGCCAAAGACGGCAAAAGTTAGCTACCCTGATTGATTTTCCAGCAATTCTGTGGTCGGGAAGTAGCAATCCGCGTAACTTTCAAGCTAATGTTTTTCCTTTCCGCGCTAGTAGCCATTTTCTGTATTTTGCTGGGCTACCCTTACCAAATGCGGCAATTCGCTTAGAAGCAGGAAAACTGGAATTATTCATGGACGATCCTACACCTAGCAGCGCTCTCTGGCATGGAGAAATGCCCAAGCGTGAAGAAATAGCCCAGATGATTGGGACTGATAGCGCTAAACCAATGGCGGAACTAGAGTCATCCTTAGCAGACGCAGCCACGATCGCAGTTCAAGATGCGGCTACTTGGACACAGCAATCCCAGCTATTCAATAGATGGGTTTTACCGCAAAGTTCACCCCAAGGAATTGACTTAGAGTTAGCCAAGGCGATCGTTTCCTTACGCCTTACCCACGATGAAGGCGCATTAGCTGAATTACGCAAAGCGGCGGCTGTGAGTATAGCAGCCCATAAAGCCGGAATGGCCGCCACACCTGAAGCTAAACGGGAAGCAGAAGTGCGTGGCGCAATGGAAGGAGTAATTATCGCCCATAACATGACTACTGCTTACAACAGTATTGTCACAGTCCACGGTGAAGTTTTGCACAACGAGCAATATCACCATCCCCTGCAACCTGGTGATTTACTACTAGCTGATGTGGGTGCAGAAACGGAAATGGGCTGGGCGGCGGATATTACCCGTACTTGGCCTGTATCCGGCAAATTTTCCTCAACCCAAAGAGATATTTATGATGTCGTGTTAGCAGCCCATGATGCTTGTATTGCCAAAATCCGCCCAGGTGTAGAGTATGGGGAAATTCATTTATTAGCTGCCACAGTCATAGCTGATGGTTTAGCAAATTTAGGCATTTTACAAGGAAAAGCTGAAGATTTAGTAGAGCTAAATGCCCATGCCTTGTTTTTCCCCCACGGCATTGGGCATCTTCTAGGCTTAGATGTGCATGATATGGAAGACTTGGGAGATTTAGCAGGTTATGAAGCAGGACGTAACAGAAGCGATCGCTTTGGCTTAAGCTACCTACGTTTAAATCGTCCCCTACGCCCAGGAATGTTAGTCACAATTGAGCCAGGTTTTTATCAAGTCCCAGCAATTTTAAATGATGCCAAACAAAGCTCTAAATACAAAAATTTAGTTAACTGGGAGCGATTATTACAATTCGCTGATGTCCGAGGTATCCGCATCGAAGATGACGTTTTAGTCACAGATTCAGGTAGCGAAGTTTTAACGGCCGCATTACCCAATAAAGCTGATGCGGTAGAAGAACTAATTGGTTAGGTGATTTCTAGGAAATTTACCAATAGAGGTAGAATGTAGCCTTGATGCAAAACAAACAGGAGCACTACATATTATCTATGGTAGTTTCTATAAAACCAGGGATTTCATTGTTGATCACCTGATTCATTGATGGAACACAATTACACCACCACAAAGACAGGATACCGAATTAATACAAATTAAAATTGATCACTGTTCCGAAAGTAGAGGACTACTAACTCAATTCTTAAAAAAATGGTTAAATTTTTTGACCAGATACTAAAGACCAATTCAATTACTTTATTATCTTCCTTACTATAGTAAATATAATCCCATAGAGCGCTGTTAGGGTATTCTTGAACAGCATTGGAATAGAAGCAAAACTGTTGATGTTGAAGTTATGCTTTCATGGGCTTCTAGCATGATTTAGAAAGTGTTACATCCAATTTTGACTTTAAGCAACATTGTTTACCAAAAAGGGAGTTCCCTAACTAAGAAAGCTATGAAGTAATTTGAGTCTAGATTGCAGAAAAATCCACTTCTAACCAAATGGGGTATCTTGATTCAACTAATTTAGGTAGTAAATTATTTTTCGGAAATCCCCTTACTTTTATATCATGTTTCTATTCTGCAAATACTGTATGCAATATTTTTCATAAAAACTTTGTACCAAATAAGCAAAAACAAAAATGCTTGGAATCCCTATAAATATTTCGATCGTCAGGAGTATGTATTGATTATTAATTCCGATTGTGTCTTGTGCTATTTTTTTTATAAAAAACCAAATTGGTCTGTGAAAAAGATACATTCCGTAAGAAGCATAAGCAATTGCTTGTACAGATTGACTTGACTTTACTATTTTTGCTAGAGAATTAAAAATATTATAAATTGACAATATAAAACTGAACATCAGAATATTCAGAATTATATAGCTTTTTATCCCAAAATAATCAATTCCGTACTTTTTCCCCAGTACAAAGCAACTAATGAAAATACAAAAGAAGACAGTGGTAATAATTAAAGTATTTTGTTTGATCCAAGGAGTTTCCAAAATGTTGCTTTCAGCACAGTAAATACCAAGGATAAAAGTCCAGTAATATAAACTTATTCTATAATCCATAAACTGAAGTGATGTCGTTACAAAAAAAACAATAAAAGGAAAAATTGTAATTGCAATTAATCTATATATTCTGCTGATTTTTTCTGCTTTATAAAGAATAAAAATCAAATAATATACTAAAATTGTCCCTACAAACCACAGAGTTGGTAATGATAACAAGTATTTTGAAAATAATAATGATTGTAGTCCAAAAATATGAATGATGATGCTGAAGGGTTCGCTGATACTAAAAATGTAGCAAAAAAATATCATTGCTACATAGTACATAGGAAAAATTCTGATTATCTTCTTGTATAAAAATTGACCTACTGTATCCCAGTCTCGAAAGCTTATTTTTTTGACATTTATTAAGTATCCAGACATAAAGATAAATAAACTCAGTCCCAAATGTCTATTAAGTTCATCCCATGCAGATAAATCAATGTCAATTCCAAAGTTTTTGAGGTCATAAAAATTGAAGGAGTACATTGGTAAATGATGGAAAAGTATTATGAGAATTGCTAGAGACCTGATCAGGTCAAAGAGTAAAAATCTATCTTTCATTTTCATATGTACATTTATTCTCAATAATTAGATTCTGGAGTTTAGCTCGACTTTATGCAAAACTAAGAACTCAGCTTTCTTGATTAGGCAAAAACCCAAGGTTTTTGCCTAATTCTTTTTCTAGGTCACTGATTCTCGATCAATTCCAAAAACTAAAACTATCCTCCTACAAGGGTTTTAGCGTCAGGTTTTGGATGTCGTAAAAATGGATAGATAAAATCGAGTTTAGAAGATGTTTGCAACCCACATAGATAGGTATGTTTTTTCTTGAATTCGTGCCATTCTTTTATATCCTACATTCCGCAGGTTGAGGGAAAAATGATGGTATTTTAAATACTAAGTAAGTAAAACGGTTTAAATAATTCACGCTATGTCATTGCGTTCGCCCTTGGCGTTCCCGTTCGCGTAGCGTCACCGTTATGAGAAGGGTATGAAACGAAGTGGAATGAAGCAATCGCAAGGGTTATGACGATTTTACATTCTGTTATATAGTTAGGTTTATTCTCACCGACTTACTTAGATAAAGTATTTATATTTTGGACAGATAAGTTCTCCGCCCTTTACCCTTTTCTCCATTACCCCTTCCCCCAGATACCTATCGAGTTGCTCAAGTCGCTGGGAAAACTACTAAGCTGGTAAATAGCACGTTACAACTCTACCCAAATTTCCTACTGGCTTACTATCTGTAATCGAAATTATGTTTGATGCATTATCTGATCGTTTAGAATCTGCCTGGAAGAAACTCCGCGGACAAGATAAAATTTCTCAGTCCAACATTCAAGACGCTTTGCGAGAAGTTCGGCGCGCTTTGTTGGAAGCAGATGTCAATCTCCAGGTAGTCAAAGATTTTATTAGTGAAGTCGAAGCCAGAGCACAGGGGGCTGAGGTAATCGCTGGCGTGCGACCTGGCGAACAGTTTATCAAAATTGTTTACGATGAATTGGTGCGGGTGATGGGGGAAGAAAATGTTCCCCTGGTAGAAGCGGAGGAACAGCCTACCATTGTGTTAATGGCTGGGTTACAAGGTACTGGTAAAACCACTGCTACCGCTAAGTTAGCTCTACATCTGCGGAAATTAGATCGTAGCTGTTTACTGGTGGCAACAGACGTATATCGTCCAGCGGCGATTGATCAGTTAATCACGTTGGGTAAGCAAATTGAAGTACCAGTATTTGAACTGGGAAGCGATGCCGATCCAGTAGAAATTGCTCGCCAAGGTGTAGAACAAGCCAAGGCACAAGGCGTAAATACGGTCATTATTGATACGGCTGGTCGTCTGCAAATTGACGAAGACATGATGGCAGAACTAGCCCGGATTAAAGATACCGTCCAGCCCAACGAAACCTTACTGGTTGTGGACTCCATGACTGGGCAGGAAGCTGCAAATCTTACCCGTACCTTCCACGAACAAATTGGTATTACTGGCGCAATTCTGACTAAATTAGACGGCGATAGCCGTGGTGGTGCGGCACTGTCCGTGCGGCAAATTTCCGGCGCGCCCATTAAATTTGTCGGTGTTGGGGAAAAAGTCGAGGCGCTGCAACCATTTTACCCAGACCGGATGGCATCCCGAATTTTGGGTATGGGCGATGTCTTGACCTTGGTAGAAAAAGCCCAAGAAGAAATTGACTTGGCAGATGCCGAGCAAATGCAGGAGAAAATCCTGTCAGCAAAATTTGACTTTACGGACTTTCTCAAGCAATTACGCCTGCTGAAAAACATGGGTTCCCTGGGCGGAATCATCAAGATGATTCCCGGGATGAACAAGCTTTCCGATGACCAGCTAAAGCATGGAGAAACCCAGCTAAAACGCTGTGAAGCGATGATTAACTCCATGACTCGCCAAGAACGCCACGATCCTGATTTATTAGCTAGTTCTCCCAGCCGGAGACGGCGGATTGCATCTGGTGCTGGCTATAAAGAAGCAGATGTCAGCAAACTAGTAGCTGATTTCCAAAAAATGCGATCGCTCATGCAACAAATGGGCCAAGGACAATTTCCTGGTATGCCCGGTATGTTCGGCGGCGGTATGGGCAACGCCTTCGCAGGTGGTGGCAATCGTCCCGCAGCCCCCGGCTGGCGCGGTTACCCTGGCAACCCTGGCGCAGCGAAAAAGAAAAAGAAAGACAAGAAAAGGAAAGGCTTTGGGAATCTTTAGAAAATTGTCATTGGTCATTGGTAATTGGTCATTGGTCATTGGTCATTAGCCTTTAACCTAGACAAATGACAAACAACAAACAACAAATGACAAAGGACAAATGACAAATAGCAGTTAATGCCCAGCAAGTGCTAAAATTATCATTCCAGTATGGAAAATTGTGACTAAAGGAAGTTGGGCTGCAATTTATTGGCAACAGCCACAGTTAGCTAACTTCCTCTTAAAAGTCGAAATCTATATCTAGCAAGGTTTTTCGACTTTTGAATTCCGCAGAACGGCACTTGCTGTCAATCATACTTAGTAAACAGGAGAACGATTCTTCAATCATGATCAAACTGCGCTTGAAGCGATATGGTAAAAAACGGGAAGCGAGTTACCGCATCGTAGCTATTAACAGCCTCGCTCGCCGCGATGGTCGTCCCTTAGAAGAACTGGGATTCTACAACCCCAGAACGGATGAAGTACGATTGGACGTTCCCGGCATCGTCAAGCGACTACAACAAGGCGCTCAACCCACTGACACCGTCCGTCGCATCCTAGTAAAAGCCAATGTTTTTGAACAGGTCAGTGCAACAACAGCCGCATCATAATGTCGAAACACAATCCCCCGCAGCTAGACCCAACTACGAGGGGTTGGTCAAGTTTTTAGTGCAGCCTTTTTTGGAATCGCCAGAGTCTTTAAGCGTCGATTGTGAAATTTCTCAGAGCCTACAAAAGGCTTGGATTCGCATCGCCTTTGACACCACAGATAAAGGAAAAGTGTTTGGTCGCGGAGGACGTAATATTCAGGCGATTCGCACAGTAATTGCAGCTGCGGCTGAAATTGCTGGACAATCAGTCTACCTGGATATTTATGGCAGCAGCGCCTCAAGAGAAGGTGCTTCTTTTGATGAAGACAGGGAAGAGCGATTACCCCCGCCCAAATCAAGAGAAAGACGTGGAAACGGAAATAGTCCCAGACCTATTGCTAAACCCCGTATCCGCTAGGTTGAAATTGCAACATCAGTCTGGGCGGTTTCTACTCCGCTCAGGCATTCTGGCAAAATGGGAGATATGCGATCGCAACTTGCTAGAATTGGGCAATTATTTTGAGAGCTTTATTGCTTCAGTGTGGGTTTGACTAATAAAAATTTGGGAATTGTGAAAAAACATCCAAATTTGCTAATCTGGCATGAGTGGCGTAGGCATCGCGTCACTAGATAAATGCTCGAAATTCTTTTGAGAATTCAACAGGTGAGTATTTCTCATCCAGAGAAGCGATCGCCATACTGCTGTTATTAACATTTTTATGCAACTCTGAATTATCTCTGTAAGGGGGTGAAACTGGGGAGTGGCCGAAGTCCGTTTAGGTGAGAACGAGTCAATAGACTCTGCTATTAGACGCTTTAAAAAGAAAATTCAAAAAGCTGGAATTTTATCTGAAGTTAGACGCAGGGAAAGATACGAAAAACCTAGCTTACGACGCAAGCGTAAAGAGGAAGCTGCACGCAAAGGTATCCGCTACTAAATTCAGGTAGCATCCTTGCTAAATGTGGTTAACTCATATTAAAGCAACCCTAGAAAAAGTAGAGATACGATCATCGTGTCTCTACTTTTCCCCTTGATGGGGGATTGGGGAACTCGGGGCCCCCTCTGGGGATAAGGGGTAATGGGGATTGGGGATTGGGGACTGGGGAACTCGGGGCCCCCACGACCGCAGGGAGTGGGGATTAGGGGTAATGGGGATTGGGGACTGAGAGATGAGGAAGATGAAGGGAAATAACAAACACCCATTACCAATTACCAATTACCCATTACCAATGCCCTATGCCCTATGCCCCATGCCCATACGAAATAGCAAATAAAAAGATAAATTAACAAATACTATGGCAGATGCCTTCAAGATTGAGCTGCCGGATATTCCCAGTGCGATCGCTCTTGCTGGAGATGGAGAAGAGAATCTCAAACTCTTATCTCAGCAAACAGGCGCTAGCTTGGTGTTACGCGGACAGGACTTACATATTTCAGGTACACAAAAGCAAATTGATTTGGCTTCACGATTAGTGCGATCGCTTGAAGACCTCTGGATTAAAGGTAATTCTATCTCTAGTGCGGATATTGATACCGCCCGTCAAGCTTTAGATACCCATCGAGAAGGCGAGTTGCAAGATTTACAGCGAGATATTCTTGCAAAAACTCGCAGAGGTGAAGAAATTCGCGCTAAAACCTTTAAACAAAGGCAGTATATTGAAGCTATCCACAAACGTGACCTCATTTTCTGCACTGGGCCAGCTGGGACTGGTAAGACTTTTTTGGCTGTTGTTGTTGCTGTGCAAGCACTCTTAGCCAATCAGTATGAAAAGCTGATTTTAACGCGTCCTGCCGTGGAAGCAGGAGAAAAACTCGGCTTTTTACCTGGGGATTTGCAGCAGAAAGTCAATCCCTATCTGCGCCCACTTTATGATGCAATTAATGAATTTATCGATCCGGAAAAAGTCCCCAATTTAATAGAACGCGGTGTAATTGAAGTTGCACCACTGGCTTATATGCGAGGACGCACCTTAAATAATGCATTTGTGATTGTCGATGAAGCCCAAAACACCACACCAGCGCAAATCAAAATGGTTTTGACGCGTTTGGGTTTCCGTTCGCGTATGGTAATCACAGGAGACATGACACAAACCGATTTACCAGTAAACCAACAATCAGGTTTAGCCGTAGCCTTACACATCTTAAAACACGTTGAAGGTATTGCCTTTTGCGAATTTTCTCAAAGAGATGTCGTGCGTCATCCCCTAGTTCAGCGCATTGTTGCTGCTTACGAAAAATACGAAGCCTAGTCCAGAATCAGGCAATTTTAGATTTTGGATTTTGCGAAAAGTCGGAGCGCCGGCTTCCGGCGATCTGAACTTTTCAAGACAGATTTTGGATTTGAGATTTTAAATGGATGTCACGAATCAATCCACTTTCTTTGTACCATCAATAAATAATTGGTCATTTCATTAGACAATGACCAATGACAAAGGACAAATGACAAAGGACAAATGACAAAGGACAAATGACAAATGACCACAACCTTAAAAGAATTTTTAACAGCTTGCGAAAATTTAGGAACTTTACGTTTAATTGTGACTAGTAGTGCTGGTGTTTTAGAAGTTAGAAGCAAGCTAGAAAAGCTATTTTATGCAGAGTTACCCAAGGGTAAATATGCAAATATGCATACCGAAAATTTTGAGTTTCACTTGAATATGGACAAAATTACTCAGGTTAAATTTGAAACTGCTGAAGCAAAAAGAGGCAACTTTACAACCTATGCTATCCGGTTTTTAGATGATAAACAGGAACCAGCTTTAAGCCTATTTTTGCAATGGGGTAAGCCAGGAGAATATGAACCGGGTCAAGTAGAAAATTGGCAAGCTCTTAAAGAGAAATACGGAGAAGTTTGGCAACCTTTACCAGCGGAAATATAAATATATTTGGTAATTGGTGTTAGGTGTTGGGTGTTTGGTAATAGGTAATTGGTAATTTATTCTACCCCTGCTCCCTACCCCCCTCCTTCCTCATCTCCCTCATCTCCCTCATCTCCCTCATCTCCCTCATCCCCAATCCCCAATCCCCAATCCCCACTAGAGGATTTGCAAAATTTCTTGAGCCGCGCGATCGCAGACTCCAATTTCTCCTAAAGACTCGCGCATTTGTTGATAATCGGCTAGGGTTTGCTGTCTCTTATCAGGGTTGAGCAATAATTCCATTGCAGCTTGGGTAATATTCTCTGCTGTGGCTTGCTCTTGTAAAAACTCTGGTACAATCTCCCCCATAACTACCAAATTTACTGGCGATGCAAAGGGAATCGAACCTTTAAGAATTTTCCGCCCAATCCAAGCTGTAATGGCATTCAGGCGATAGACAACTACTTGCGGTACATTTAACAGGGCCAGTTCTAGATTGACGGTTCCTGATTTGGTAATGGCACAATCAGCTGCAGCCATTATTTCTTGTTGTTGACCTGATAATACTGTCGCACGCAAACCATAACGCGCAATTGCTTGGGTAATCGGTTCTCTAAATTCTTCTAAAGACAGGGGAATCCAGAAATGTACTTCTGGTAATTTCGCTTGAATAGTTTGGGCAGCTTGAAAAATTGCTGGTAAAAGATATTTTAATTCTTGACTACGAGAAGCAGGCAAAAGCGCAACGGCGATCACCTCTGGTGAAATATGCAATTTAGCGCGGGCTTCCTGGCGGCTGGGGGCGGTTTGCATCCGATCAACTAAGGGATGCCCTACCCAGGTAACATTGGCACCTTCCTGGCGATAATAACGGGCTTCTTCGGGGAAGATGGCTAGGAGTTTATCTGTAAAGCCGACAATGCGGTGAGTCCTCCGCAAATTCATCGACCAGACCCACTCTTGGGGAGCGATGTAATAAACTATGGGCACATCTGGGAAATTTTCTTGCAAATAAGTGCCAATACCGATATTGGGACTCATGTAATCAATGAGTAATACCAAATCTGGGGGATTTTGCTTGAGGTAAGCGATCGCTTTTCGTTGTACTAAAAGAGTGGGTACAAGATAAGGCAATGCTTCTAAAATCCCCATTGAGCCAATATGACTGGTATCACCCAATATGGTGGCTCCAGCCTCAGCCATTTTTTCGCCACCCAGCGCCACAATCTCTAATTCACAGCCAACAGCCGCAGCTTGACGCTTCAGCGCCGCAATTATGAGAGAACCTTGCAAATCGCCAGACACTTCGCCAGTGCTGATAAATATCCGCATTTGGTAATTGAGGAAAATAAATAACAATTTGAGGTGCGGGGAGTCAGCGCAGAGTTACGCAGAGTTTGAGTTGAGGTTTAAATACTCAACTCAAACTGGGAACTAACTTAAGACTCATCACTGGCGCTAGCTTTTCTTTTTCCAGGAATTAAACCACGTCTTCCCGGCATTTGAGAAAGCAGAAGGAAGCGCCGCAGATGTTGTAACTGTTCAGTATCGCCTAGTTGTTCTAATTGTTCTAAAGCTTCTTTAAAGGTTAAGTTAGAGCGATAGAGAATGCGGAAGGCTTTTTTGAGCAGTTGTAACTCGCTAGCATCCATTCCAGAACGTTTTAACCCTACTAAGTTGAGGGTTCTGACTCTGGCGGGATTGCCTTCTACCAGCATATATGGCGGCACATCGCGGTCAATACGTGCCATCCCACCTACCATTGAGTGTCTACCAATTCGCACAAATTGGTGGACTCCCAAAACTCCGCCTAACCTAGCCCGTGATTCTATGTGAACATGACCCGCTAAGGCTACTGAGTTAGGAATAATTACATGGTCTTCGATCACGCAGTTATGAGCCACATGAACATAAGCCATCAGTAGGTTACCGTTACCAATGATTGTGGCTTCCCCAGCACCAGTAGCACGGTTGATCGTGACATATTCACGAATTTGGTTATTGTCGCCAATTTTGACCCAGGTAGGTTCTCCCACATATTTGAGATCCTGGGGTTCCATACCGATAGCTGCACCAGGGAAAATCTGATTTCGCGCCCCAATTTCACATGGCCCTTCTAGCACTACGTGAGCGCCAATTACAGTTTCAGGGCCAACTTTAACCTGCGCTCCAATCACAGCATAGGCACCGACTTCCACTGTTGGGTGGAGTTCTGCTTTAGGATGAATTACAGCAGTTGGATGAATAAGCGTCTTCAAGGGTAAATCTCCAGAACTGTCATGAGTGCTGAACTTTTTGAGTATTCAGTTACGAAAGTGTCGGGCAAAGCAAGTTAAGTGTGAGGGCAGCGAAATTTAAAAATTATAAATTACTCTTGTGGCTAGTTGATTTTACTGCTAACCTTTTTTATGGTTGTCAGTAAAAAGCACATCACGGCTGTGCGATCGCCACAAGAGCAGGTTTTTAGTTTACTAGAGAAAACATTAATTCGCCTTCAGCCGCTAACTGACCGTCCACTTCAGCACGACCTTGCATTTTAGCGAAACGACGTTGTTTAACCCACAACAGTTCCACCGTCATGACGAGTTGATCGCCGGGAACTACTTGCCGACGGAAGCGGACTTTATCAATCCCAGCAAACACAAATAGTCCACCTTCATATTCCGGTAGCTGTGTCATGACTATACCGCCTACCTGTGCCATTGCTTCGACAATTAGCACTCCAGGCATTAGCGGCCGTCCGGGGAAATGTCCTTGAAAATGGGGTTCATTAATGGTGACATTTTTCACGCCTACCGCTAGTTTGCCTGGTACATAGTCAATAATTTTATCTACCAGTAAAAATGGGTAGCGATGGGGCAACAGGCTTTGAATTTCTTCAATAGCCAAGGTTTTTTTCGGCTCTGGTGCGCTTTGATTGCCATTAGCAGCAGCTGCGATCGCATCGACGGTATTGGCTTCGGTGAGGGTTGTCATTGGCTATATGTTTGGTTTTTTATCTGGAATCGAGTCAGCGACGGAATTTTAGATTTTAGATTTTGGATTTTGGATTGATTCAAAAATCTAAAATTTTCTGTGCCAGTTGAATGTGTAAATTGTGGCTGGCCTTATACGCTAAGAAGTGAGCACGGGGGATATTTCCCACTAAACTCAAATCTCCTACTAAATCCAAGATTTTATGACGTACTGGTTCATTTGCAAATCTTAATGGTGGATTTAACCAGCCATCAGGGCCACAAACCAGGGCATTTTCTAAACTACCACCTTTGATTAACCCAGACTTTTGCAGATGTTCGATTTGATGCAATAAACCAAAAGTACGAGCAGGGGCAATTTCTGTAGCAAAGTCTGTATAAGGATTTCCTATATTGGAATTAAGTGACCAACTGTGCCATTGATTACCAATAGCAGGCAAATCGAAGTCAATACCATAGCTAAAACGGGTTTCTGGTGCGGGGATAGCCGCCACAAAAGTATCACCCTCATAAATCCAAATTGGCTCTTGGATAGCTAGGGGTGTTTCGTCTGCAGTTACAGATTGCGATCGCAACCCGACTTGGGCGATACTTTCCGCCCATACCTTTGCGGAACCATCCATTAACGGCACTTCTGGCCCATTAATTTCAATGCGGGCGTTATCCACACCCATACCCACCAGAGAAGCCAATAAATGCTCTACAGTGCGGATAGAAGCCACGCCTTTACCCAACTGGGTAGAAAGAACAGTTTGACTAACTGCGGCAACTTGCGCCGGAATAATTGGCGAATCTGGTAAATCGACTCGCACAAAGTAGCGCCCGCTACCTACTTCAGCTGGTAGTATTCGCACCTGAGTATTAGCACCACTATGCAATCCCACTCCAGCTTGAGTGATTGCTGCGGCTATTGTGTGTTGTTGCATAAGTTTGGGGATTGGGGACTAGGGACTGGGGACTAGGGACTGGGGAACTCGGGGCTCCCTCTGGGGATAAGGGGTAATGGGGATTGGAGATTTGGCAAAGCAGGGAGGAGGGGGACAGGGAGCAAGGGAGAAATCGTAAATTCCAATTACCAATTACCCATTACCAATGCCCAATGCCCCATGCCCCATGCCCAATGCCCATTTAAAACCTCTCCCCAATCCCAAAGTTGATGCGGCTGTCGCCGTCGTCGTTGATACCGTAGTCAACCCGAATTGGGCCTAAGGGGGATTGGACGCGTACGCCTAAACCGTAGCCGTAGCCTGTACCGTTTTTGTTGAGTATTTCAGCAGCTCTGGTGCTGGTACCTAAGTCAGTACCAAAATCGAAAAATAATGCGCCGCTAACTACGGAAAATACGGGGAAGCGATATTCTACTGAGGCTTGTACATAACTGCGGGCGCTGGTTAATGTGCCTTCTTCATAGCCTCGCACGGAGTTACTACCACCTAAGGTAAAGGCTTCATAAGGGGGTAAGTCACCTAAAACAGTACCACCTTGCAAGTTAAAGGCTAGGGTTTGGGGCCCCTTGCTGAAGTTTAATAGGCTGATGGGTAAATATTGGCTGTAGCTACCCCTTAACCTGGTAAGGAAAATGCTACCTTGCCCAATGGGTACAGATTGATCGACCCCAAAACGGAGATAAGAACCGCTAGTTGGTTGTAGGGGATTATTACGGAGATCGCGTTGCGCTCCTACCTGTAATAAGAATAAATCGTCATCACCTGACCCAGACTGCGTGAGGGGAATCAGTTCTGTGGGTTGACCATTCTGGTAAATTGTGCCTTGAGTGACGCTATTACCATCAGCATCTTTGGTGGAAACCCGTTGATATTGGAAACCAGCCGAAGCAGTCCATTCGGAATTACCGAAAGGATTAGCCGAAAGCGGACGTGTAAAAGTTACACCACCACCTAAGCGGACAACACGGGGGCGATCGCCTTCGGTATCTCCTGGGAGAAAGGTCTCGATATTTTGGTCTTTACCGTCAAAAATCAAGGAGATAGAACGACGACGGAAAATATTGGCAGTATAGGAAGTGCGGTAGGGATCGCCGTCAATCCAAGGGTCTGTAAAGCGCAGGTCAAATAGCAGTTCTCTTTCACCTACTTGTAACTCTGCCCCCAATTTTTGGTTTCTGCCATTGAGGTTTTGCTGTTGGTAACTAATAGTACCAAATAGACCACTGGCAGAACTAATCCCCGCACCTGCAGCAATCGAACCGCTATTACGTTCAGCTACGTTGACTACCACATCTACCCGACTGGGGTCGCTACCAGGATCAAGGGAAACGTTGACATCTTCAAAGATGCCCAAGCCGTAAACCCGTTGCAAGTCTCTTTGCACGGTGTTACGGTTGAAGACTTGTCCTGGTTTCAACTCTAATTCTCGGGTTACGATATATGGCTGTGTCCGTCCGCGAATTGGTTGTCCTTGTTCGTCGGTCTCCTGACCTTCTTTATTGCGGAACCGGACTCGAATATTCTCTACTACCCCTTCTGCGATTTGCAAAGTCACAACCCCACTTTCAGAGACTTGGGGTGCACCGATGACATTGGCTAGTACGTAACCTTTATCTTGATAGCGTTTGGTTAATTGCTTGATACCTTCCTGCAAGTCACGCAAGTTGAGAATTTTGCCATACTGCTCGCGGAAAACTTCATCTGCTGTATTTTGTGGCAGTACTGAGGGCACGCTAGTGCCGGGATTGGCTTGGACTTGGACTTTGGTCAAAATTGGGTTGGGTTGCACCACAAAGCTGACCCGGACTCCTAATGGCGTATCTTCTGGTACTGCTTGGAC
Organism: Tolypothrix sp. PCC 7601; assembly: GCF_025677855.1. NCBI lineage: Bacteria > Bacillati > Cyanobacteriota > Cyanophyceae > Nostocales > Tolypothrichaceae > Tolypothrix > Tolypothrix sp. PCC 7601. The sequence continues at coordinate 7,186,789 of NZ_CP064879.1, read as the reverse complement.
ATTGGAGAAAAAGCCAGTACCAAAGATGGCATTGATATCTTCTTGGAGTTGGGTACGGGTGGTGGTTCTTCCTGGCTGGGTACGAACTACAGAATAAACTTGATTTTCCAGTTCTGGTGTGAGTTGCCCCGATTGCGCTCTTACTGCAACTTCTGATACTAATACTCGGGGTTCACTCGACTCTGTAGAGGTGTCTGGATTCGTGGGAAATACAGGTGAACCTAGGGGTGGAGTAGCACCAGGAGCCGGAGCAGGTGCTGGTTGTTGGGTACCTGGCGTGGGCTGTGGGGTTGTTTGCTGTGGAGTTGTGGGTCTGGGAGTTGTTTGTGGCGCTTGTTGGAGGGTTGGTTGGGGAGTTGTTTCCTGTGGAGTTGTTTGTGGCGCTTGTTGGAGAGTTGGCTGGGGAGTTGTTTCCTGGGGAGTTGGCTGTGGGGTTGTTTCTTGTGGAGTCTGTGCTGTCTGCATAGGCGAGACAGCGATGTTGCGAGATTGCAGACCCTGGAGTGCCCTTACCCCGGCGCTAGAGGTGTTAGGTGTGGCGCTGGGCACTATAACAGATTTTAGGGCCGGATTTGTTGGCTGAATGGTTACAGCAGCGATATTGCGAGACTGAAGACCTTGCAGTGCCTTTACCCCTGCACTTGGGGTTGTGGGTGCGTAGGCGTAGCCCGTCGTAGACATCGCAGTTGGTACTATGACTGGCTGTGTCTTATTGGCTGCTGGAATTGGCAAGGCAGCTACAGTCTGAGCCTGGGAAGCTTTCACGGTTGCTGCTTCTGGAAAAGTAGCAGCGGATTTTACTTGTTCGCTAGATTCTTCTTGAGCGATCCCATTTTCCGATTGTTGATTTGTCGCTGATGTCAACACCTCTGCTGGTTGTGACAAATCTGGGTTAGCTGTTTGTGCATTTGCACTTATTGGGGTACTTAGAGGGGCTGCAATTGCTACTGCTGCCACCATTGCGGGAGATAAACGCATTTTATTTAAATTCCTCTTCTCGTCCACACACCATCACAAGGCAATTATGCTCTCATCAGGATTTACGCAACTGGCAGATCTATTCAGGTTAGAGTCAAGAATTAAAAGCTCAAGTTTTTTGGAAATTTGATATTTAACCCTCGACTACGTAAGTGAGAAAAATTATGACACTTGCGTAAATCTGCTAATCATGCCAAAGGTAAAAATTAAAAACTATAGAAAATTATATTTTTACCTTGCTAATTTAATTTTCAGATCCTACGGCTTGTAAAACTCTTTGTAAAACCTCCTGGTAAGCATCTTCTATATTTCCTAAGTCTTTGCGAAAGCGGTCTTTATCCATTACCCGACGGTTAGCGTCCGCTTCTGCTGAATCCCATAACCGACAAGTGTCTGGACTAATTTCATCTGCCAACAGCACTTGCTGATGTGAATCAACGCCAAACTCTAGTTTGAAGTCTACTAGTGTAATCCGACAACGCTGCCAAAAGTCCCGTAGAAACTCGTTGATTTGCAATGCTAGATGGGTAATTGTCTCAACTTGTTCCGGAGTAGCTAGTTCCAGCAGGTAGAGGCGATCGCTTGTTAATAACGGATCTCCTAATGCGTCGTTTTTGTAGTAAAACTCTACCAAAGGCTGTTTTAGTATTGTGCCCAATGGTAGACCTGTTTGTTGACACAGGCTACCAGCAGCAATATTCCGCACAACTACTTCTAAGGGTAAAATCTTCACAGCCTTTACCCGCATTTGGTTTGGGGCGGGGCTATCAATAAAATGAGTTTTAATCCCCCTTGCCTCTAACTGTTCAAACAGTTTACTAGAAATAGTGCAATTAATATTTCCCTTACCTATGATACTGCCGCGTTTTTGGGCATTAAAGGCTGTGGCATCATCTTTATAATCAGCCAGTAAGATTTCAGGATCTTCCGTCGTATAGAGTATTTTTGCTTTGCCTTCGTATAACTTGGAATTAACAGACATGGTTGGCAGTAAATTTACAGGTGATGGGCAGATTTTGGTTTTTGAGGCTTAACCATTTTATCTTTAGTTAATAGTCATTAGCTATGATTCATCAGTCAGGGGTGATTTACTACTGACAGTTGGCTAACTCCCATCGAGATTCCGCGTAATTTACGCTGCCTACCAAGAGTATTTTTTGACAATCTATATAAATTTGTTGATGAATAGAGGAAAATACATCTTATGTTCAGCACATTACAGTATATATTAATACATTATTAATAATACTTTCTGTATACTTAAATGATGTGCGTTATTTCATGAATGATGCACTAAAATGTAATGAATTGGACAGCAAAAGGAGCGTAAACTATATTACTTTTTGTACGTTAATAAAAGACACTGTTTTTAAGCCTACTATTTAATGATTGTCAGCTCGATCATCCCTAGCACCATCAAAATTGACAAATTTACCCAAAAGGTTTACACCAGAGAGGTTTAATTTTGCAATTACTCCCGACTGGACAAGACGCAGATGTAGATTGGCTAGAGATTCAGCTTCAGAATATAGATACAGGGGGAGTTGAATAAGTGGAGAAAAATATAGTGAGCAAAGATGATTTTCTCTATCCTCGTGGCCGTTACTACGGTCAAGTGAAGCCAGAAAACTTAGTTTTCAATTCTAATCTACAGGAATTTGCCCAACGAGTGAGTTATATTTGTAACTTAGAAACCGGGGGTAAATTGCCACCAGAAGAAGCATACGAACAAATTAAGGATCTGTGGAAACAATTAAAACGTACAAAAAAACAATTGAAAATTGGTGAAAATCCTTTTCAGGATGACCAAGATAATCAAGATACACCACCGGAAAGCTAGGGAATAGGGAATAGGGACTAGGGACTAGGGATTAGTAAGAAGAATTTTTATAAAACTGGTGTATATCTGCTTGATGGCTGACTTGAAAACAACAAAAAAGGAAGAAGCAGAGGAAACTGAAGGAGAAATAACAAATAATAAATGCCCCATGCCCCATGCCCCATGCCCTATTTATTTGCCATTGTCCAGACACCATCCCAAGAATCGTGGGGTGGTGTTTTTTGATAGTTATAAGAGCGTTCTATATGGATATTAACTGCTTGGTCATGAGGGCGAAGATTTTTTGCGGCTTCAAAGCAAGCGATCGCCCGGGTAAAGTTCCTTGCTAAGTAAGCTATGCGCCCCGACTGGTAATAAAACAGAAATTCTTGGGTAGCATCGTCGAGGGGTTGAGTGCGATCGCTAATTAATTCATAGATATTTACCGCTTGATACTTACCTTTGACGCGGATTTTATCTAGCTGACGCGTCCAAATGCGATCGCTGCACAGTTGGTAGGTAAATTCGCTCAAAATAATGTCACAACCATATTCTTTGGTGACGGCTTCCAAACGGGAACTTAAATTTACGCCATCACCGATGACGGTGTAATCCATGCGTTTGTGAGAACCGATGTTACCAGAAACCACTTCTCCCGAACTAATCCCAATGCCGATGTTAATTTGTGGTTGTGATTGAATAATCCGCCGGCGATTAAATTCTGCTAGGCGTTGGCGCATATCTAGGGCTGCTTGTACAGAACGCCAGGCGTGATTTTCTGTTAATGGTAAAGGTGCGCCAAATACTGCCATTAAAGCATCACCAATAAACTTATCTAGGGTGCCTTCATGGTTAAATACTGCCTCTACCATCGTTTCAAAATATTGGTTGAGCAGCGATACCACCTCCGCCGCCCCGAGATTTTCTGTGAGTGTGGTGTAACCGCGAATATCGGAAAATAAGATAGTTACTTCCTTGCGTTCCCCCACCATTAAAGCATCTTCCCCCAAAGCCATAACCTGTTCGGCTACATGGGGGGTGAGATAGCGGTACATGGTAGTTTTCATGCGTTTTTCGCGGCTGATGTCTTCTAAGACAACTAAGCCACCTCTCACGCCGCCTTCTGGGTTAGTTAGGGGATTTACTGTTAAATTCAGGCTGCGTTCTAACTTTTGTACCTCGCTAGCACTCAAAAACTTCGATTGAGGAGTTAGGGGTTGATTCCAGGGAATAAACACATCTGGATTAGTGCGATCGCGTACTGCCAAAATAAAATGCTGCGTCCAAACTCCTGCATCTAAGGTTTCACTGGGCGACTTAGTTTCAGAACTTTGGATGGGATATAACCCCACAGTCAAACTTTGCTCGGGAACGTAATGTTTAGCCCCTGTTTTTAAACTATCTTCCAAGCGCATTTGCAAATTTTCAATTGGTACCACTTCCCAAACCAAGCGACCGAGTAAATTTTGTTCCCACAACCGCTTATTAGGTTTTGTATTTGTATCTCTAACAGGACAACCAAGTAATGCTAATGCGGCATCATTAATAGTGACAATTCTCCCTTCCATATCTGTAGAAATAACCGCATCAGACAAACTTTGTAAAATGTCTTTTTGATACTGTTTTTCTAACAGGACATTTTCAAATAAACGAGCATTTTCCAAAGCAATTCCAGCTTGGATATTAAATGCTCGCATAAATTCTTCATCAGAGGCAGTAAAACTACCTTGCTGTTTATTAATTAACTGTGTTACGCCAATTAATTCATTGGCTGAATTAAACACAGGCAAACACAAAATATTGCGAGTTACATATCCAGTTTTTCTATCTGTAGTTGGGTCAAACCGGGGGTCTTTATAAGCATCGGGAATATTTACAGCTTGCCCAGTGGAAGCCACAAAACCAACAATACCGCGATTGCTGGGCATCCGGATTTCTATAGTATTTGCACCATCTGCGGCGGCGGCTACCTTTGTCCAAAGTTCGCCCATTTCTTTACGATGCAAAAACAGAGTACTGCGATCTGCTTGCATTAAAATTCGGGCTTGCTCCATAACTATTTGCAAAGTTGCTTCTAAATCTAAACTTTGCCCCAGAGTTTGAGTTGCTCTTAAAAGTGCTGTTGCTCCCCGTTGGTTGCGTGCTGCGACATAAAAAGTCTGACAGCTTTCTAAGATAATCCCAATCGAAGCAGCAAAATCCCGAAACCGTTCTTCATCATCTTGATTAAATGGCAAATCACCAGCTTTATTGGCCAGTTGTACTACAGCTACAGTTTGATTTTTGCTGCTCATAACTGGCATACATAAAATATTATGAATTTTATAGCCCATTTGCTTTTCTAAATCTGGGCTAAATAAGGGATGAGTAGAAGTTTCAGCTATATTTAAATATTGTCCAGTACTGGCAACATGACCAGGAATACCAACTGTAATGGGCGTACGAATTTCTAAAAATTTTTGTGTATTATCCTGGGGAACTTTTGACCACAATTGATTTTTATCATAATCTACTAAAAAAATAGCCGTGTGTTCTGCTTGCAGAATTTGACCTATTTTTAATGTGATTGCTTCTAGAACTTTTTCCAACATAGTTTCTAGAGCTTCATTATTGATTAATTCAATAGCTCTGAGAAATTGCTGAAATTCCGCAGTAATAAAATCTAATAAACAAACAAATTCGTTAACAGAAAGGTCTTTCACACGACGCAATAAAGCGTGGGTACGATTGACTTGAGTGAGTTCGGTTAATGTAGCCAAGACGCTACCAGGATTAGGGAGTGTCATGAGGACTGGGGATTGGGGATTGGGGACTGGGGACTGGGGATTAGGGATTGGGGATTGGGAGACAAGGGGACAAGGATAATAAACTAGTTTTGACTTTTGACCCTTGACCCTTGACCCGTAAGGCATTTGAAGAGTTGTGGCTAATGTTGGGACTGTTAAATTTTTATCAGATGGCTGCTGTCAATTGTTGCGCGTAAATTACCTTTTCATAGTAATCCTGTAACTGGCGAGTGGCGTTTGCCCATCCCCATTTTTCAGCTTCTTTACGAGCATTTTGACGGATCAGGTCACATTCTTGTTTCTCTTGTAACAGGCGAACAGTAGCGGTAATTGCACCTTGAATATCTGCTGTAGGCTTAAAAAGATAGCCGTTGACCCCATCTGTAACAATATCAGGAATTCCTCCAGAACGGGCTGCTACTACTGGGCAACCGGCTGCCATTGCTTCTAATAACACTAATCCTAGTGTCTCTGTACGGGAAGGAAAAATAAAGGCATCAGCACTCGCAAAAGCCGAACCTAATTCCCGTCCCATAAGATAGCCAACAAAGTTGGTGTTTGTGCCAGCAAAGTGCTTTTCTAGGGCTTGGCGGTGGGGGCCATCTCCGACCAATGCCAAGCGCGCTTCGGGAATTGCTTCTAAAATCGGTTTGATGCGCTCAATTTCTTTTTCCGCAGACAGGCGACCAACATATAGTAACAAAGGACTTTCTGGATGATTTTGCGATAAACGCGATCGCATTTCGGCACTGGCTAAACTAGGATGAAATAATTCTGTATCCACCCCTCTTTGCCACAAATCTACTCGTTCAATGCCATGTGCTGTCAATTCTGCCATCATTGCAGTGGAAGTACACAGGTTTAACTCGGCTTGATTATGTGCAGTTTTCAATAATTCCCACAGCACACCTTCCAACATTCCTAAGCCGTAATGCTGGAGATATTGGGGTAAATGAGTATGATAAGAGGCTACTAAAGGAATTTTGAGGATTTTGCTGTAAAATATGCCAGATAAACCCAAAACTGCAGGATTGACGACATGAATAATATCTGGCTTAAACTCCTCTAAAGCGTAACCTATAGCTGGGCGAGGCAATGCCATTTTTAATTCTGGATACAATGGCAAAGGAAAGCCAGTCACGCCGTAAACTTTAGCTCCTTTATGTTCGGTGATCCCGCCTTCAGGGGCAACCACTAAAACTTGATTTCCATGACGCTGTAGATGGTCAACGGTATGACGCAAGCGCGTTACAATACCGTCAACCTTGGGCAAAAAGGTTTCAGTGAATAGAGCAATTCTCATAAAATACTATTCAGTCCAGGCAGATAATCCCAGCTGCTTTTGCGTTTGTTGATCACTCACAGAGTAAACTGTCTCCCGTGGCGTAATCAATTGGGCACAGTCAGAATTAATGTTTTGCCGCTGTTGTTGGACAAAATCAGAGATATCTTCAATATGCAAGATCCAATCTTTGGCATAATTAGCTAAGAATTTTCCGCGTAGCCCTATCTGAATAGCACGCCGTTCTAATTTAGCACCAGATGGGTGATGATCTGGGTCCCATTGTAATCTTACTTGTGATTCTTTTAGCGCTGCTTTCCAAGTAGTTTCACTGGGATATAATTCGGGCATAAAAGTGGAATGCACTGCAACTGACAACATTTCTTCAAAAGACCAACGTTGAATCCAAATAGCTAATACTACTCCTTGCTCAGTTTTTATACCCCATCCGGAACGATACATCATCCATAAAAAATTAGGTTTGATCCAACTCATGCGGTCAAAACTAAAGTCGCCACCAAAATAACCATGAGTGGCGGCGAAATGACCAATAGCCGGACGATATGCTTGGTACACAACAATTGATTGGTCGTCATATTGGGCTAGAATGTGACGACCAGTTTGAGGCCAGCAACTTACTTGATTTAGATAAGGTTCTGTTATCAGCCGCATAAATAATTCGTAATTCGTAATTCGTAATTCGTAATTGAACAGTGTCTAAATTGAACATGGGCATGGCGCATGGTGAGACAGCGCTGCAGGAGGGTTTCCCTCCGCAGGCGACTGCGCTCGCGTAGCGTATCCGAAGGATTCACCCGAAGGGCCCATGAGGCATAGGAAAGACGGATTTTCATGCCCCATACCCAATAAGAGTAACTACGAATTACGACTTAGAAATTACGAATTACTTAAGCCTATTTTCTATGCCAAGAGACTTTAGGCAAAATTTGCTTTTGATCGACTCGGGTTTGATATTTGATGGCAAAGTTTAATAGAGAATCGAGGAGAGAATCAGAGAGATAGTGAGGTTGTAAGCCTAAATCCAACAGCTTAGTGTTTTTAGCGTTGAAATAATGCTCTTCTTTCTCAACTCTGGGATTATCTAGATGATTAATATCCACATTGATTCCCATAGCATTGCCGGCTTTCTTCACCATGATTGCCAAATCACCAACGCTAAATTGTTCAGTGAATTGGTTGAAGACACGGAATTCGCCAGCTTGAGCAGGATTAGCGATCGCTAATTCTACACACCTCACTGTATCCCGAATATCCAAAAAGCCGCGTGTTTGTCCGCCTTTACCGTAAACAGTCAGAGGATGACCGATAGCTGCTTGAATGCAGAAGCGGTTGAGTGCTGTACCAAACACGCCATCATAATCCAGGCGGTTGATCAACATTTCATCCATTCCCGTTTCTTCAGTTAAAACGCCATAAACCACACCTTGATTCAAGTCTGTAGCGCGCAGTCCCCAAATCCGACAAGCAAAATGGATATTGTGACTATCATGCACTTTGCTGAGGTGATACATTGAACCTGGCTGTTTGGGATAAGGCAATGTATCTTTGCGACCATTATGTTCAATGGTGATATAGCCTTCTTCAATGTCGATGTTGGGAGTACCATATTCACCCATTGTCCCTAACTTCACAAGATGACAATCAGGAAAATCTTCCCGCATCGCATAGAGCAAATTCAAAGTGCCCACTACATTGTTGACCTGAGTCACAACTGCGTGTTCACGGTCAATCATAGAAAATGGAGCCGAACGCTGTTCCCCAAAATGGACTATAGCGCTGGGTTGGAATTTGTGCAGCGCTTTATGGAGGAATTCATAGTTAGTGATATCGCCAACAAACAAGTCTATGGATTTACCAGTTAAATCGTACCAGCGCTGGAGACGTTGCTGAATTGGCGCGATCGGAGTAAGAGTTTCGACACCAAGCTCGTTATCCCAGTGCCGCCGCACTAAACTATCTAAAATCCCAACTTCGTAACCTTGATTTGAAAGGTAAAGAGCAGTTGCCCAACCACAATACCCATCGCCACCAATAACCAGGACTTTCATTTTTACCTGTTTTCACTCGCTGTAAGCTAAATCTACCAGGTTTGTGTCACGTCTCAACTACCTAAAGGGTGAAAATTGGGGATTGGGGGATGAGGGGGATGAGGGGGGATGAGGGGGATGAGGGGGATGAGGAAGCAGGGGGGAGAAATAACAGCCCAATTACCAATTACCGATTACCCAATGCCCAATGCCCAATGCCCAATGCCCAATGCCCAATGCCCCATGCCCCATGCCCAATGCCCAATGCCCCATGCCCATCATTGCTTTGGCACTTTGTATTGCTGGGCTATGTAGTAAAACAAGTGGTAGTAATCAGTAAAATCTTGGCTTTGGCTTTGTCCTCGCCAGTAGTATTTAATTTGACCTTGAGTGATGGTTAGGGTCATGGAACTTTCTTTTTGACCTACTTCCACAACTAAAACCCCAGATATTCCTTGAGCATTTTGAAAATTGGGATTGACTGTGATTTTGGCGTTTTGGTCTGGATTCAAAGATGCTGGTAGCTGATTACCTGCCCAAGACCGAATTTTTACTGATTCATCTTGCGGGGAAACAAAGACTATTCCATCATTATTTTCTGGTGGTGGTAAAGCATTCCAGTTGCTAGGGTAGGGAAACTCAAAGTTATAACGTGTATTGATATAAGTTTTCCAAGTTAAATTAGAGGCATTAAAGCCTGGTGCTGTACACCCCCACAGCATCATAAATAAAGCGATCGCTCTGCCGAAGCCGTGGACGTTAAGATAAATGTTGCGCCCCAAACTACAGGCTTTAACCGTAGCAGTAGACATTAATTGCACCTAATAACTAATTTCTCGGAAATTTGGTTTTAGTTTATACCCAAAAGCCATTTTTAGCACCTTGATTTTCCCCGAGAACGAAAATAGAGTTAACTATTCCCTATTCCCTAGTGAGAAACGGGTCTTTTGTCCGCTAATGGCGAGGCTAATTTTTGGGAATTTTCGGGGAATTAAAAAATAGAATTATTAGCAATAAATAGCAATAATCATCATTGTAAAGATTGGCAAGTCAAGGAGTTGAATTTTTGACTTATGCAGTCACCTAATTGTTGATACCGTAATTAATTGTCTAATTAGACGATTACGAGGAATTTAAGCAATAGTTTACTATCCGCTAAATCTTGCTTAAATGTATTATGACTATTGACCATTGTTAAATCTTGACTTATGAAAGTAGGCTACACAAATAAGTCAATGATTATGACAATAGATTACTTAAAAAAGTCTGCTTTTGGTTTTAAAGGTCTGCTGTATGCATTGTTAGCTATTTTGATTTGGGCAACAATTGGTGTGACATTCAAATTAACTGTGCCACATCTCGATAGTTTTACCACAACGCTATATGTGACTTTCTTGTCAACTTGCGTTCTTGGTATTAACATTGTCAGGCAGAAAAAATTGCTAATTCTGCAAAAGGAATGGAAAAAGCAGCAGTTTTTCTTCGTAATTGCTGGAATTATGGGTATGGGTATTCAGCAAATCTGCGGCTTGAAAGGCTATCAACTTCTGCCAGCTTCCCAGGTGGTTGTCATGTTTTATATCTATCCATTGCTGATGACATTCTTTGGAGCCTTGTGGTTTCATGAAAAGTTATCTCGCAAATCAGTCTTACTGCTGATAACAGGTTGTGTGGGAGTGTATTTGTTGATTGCCAAAAACCAAATATTGGCGATTCAATTAAATCTTGGTACTGCTGCAACATTAGCAGCAGCAGCAACTTGGGCTTTGTTTTGTGTGTTGATCAAGCACAAAAATTTTGATCCAGATGCAGGAATGTTTTTGTTTAACTTATTTGGCTTGTTGTTTTTACTCGGTTTAGTACCAGCATTTGGCTTGACATTGACATTAACCTCTACTCAATGGCTAGGGATTATCTATTTAGCGGTATTTCCGAATACGATTGCTTCTTTACTGTGGAATCAAGCATTGCATCTAAATTCAACACAAATATGTTCAATGATTGCATTACTAACTCCGCTGTTTTCACTAATGTTTAATGTGTCAATTCTCCATGAATCAATTATGCCAATACAATTAATTGGATTTATAATTTTAGTTGGCTCAGTTATTCTAAATCTTGGTAGTTGTTTAAAATTTAAATCTAGCTATTAGTTAAGTACTAAAGTTTAAAATTGCAATTATTATTTTATAGATTGATGAGGCAAGGTAACCTTGCCTCTTATTTTGGAGTCAATTCAAATTAAGTATGGAGGTTTTGGTTATCTAAAAATGCAATCAATTAAATAAGATGTCAATTATTTAAATATCAAGGTTTTGGTTCTCTAAAATGCAATCAATTAAATAAATGAAGACATAACAACGCTGAATTCACTTTTGGTAAGCAATCAAATCCAAAGTAAAGAGAGCCAAGTTTTAATCCCGACAATTCCATCTGCTTGTAGACCTTTAGATGATTGAAAACTAATGACAGCATCTTTAACAGCCGATGAAAATTTGCCATCAATAGCACCTGTATACAAACCAATGGCTGTTAATTGTTGTTGTAGGTTTTTGACCCTTAAACCGGAATCACCAGGTTGCAAATCCTTAAATCGATTCAAATCAGCTTTACCACTTACGCCTGGTACACCAGAGACATCTTCTCTAAATTGATGAATTAAATATTCTCCTTGCCAAGTAGTAGGAACTGTTGGCTGGGGTTGATCGTAGTGGGCAATCCAGAGTTGGTATTCAGCAAAACCAGTGGGGTTACCAAGCCCTTCCCAGAAACCTGGGTAAGTATAAATAATTGGTTTTATTGGTTTTCCTGTTTGTTGTAGAAGCGCTTTCTCAACTACTACTAACCACTGCTTTGCGGCATTAATGATCAATTTTGGATCGTTGACATTATCAGTGACTTCTATATCTAAAACTGGTGGTAAGTCTCCAGGTTCCAATTTGCCAATTGTTTTTAAGAACTCTTGAGCTTGTACAACTGGATCGGAAGTACGTGGGTGAAAAAAATGATAAGCCCCACGAATAATTCCCGCCGCCTTCATAGTTGGCCAGTGACGAGCAAAAGTGGGATCTTTCACCGAAGCGCCTTCTGTAGCTTTTACAAAAGCGAAGGTTTTACCAGAGTTTTTCACTGCTGTCCAATCTACTCTGCCATCTTGACCTGCAACATCAATACCTTGCATAAAAGTTCTCCATTATTTCGGGTATAACCACACTCTAATGATCATTGAATACGGAAAATTTCTTGTAAAGCAACAGGAGAATTTTCAGGCGATCGCCTTTCGAGTATGTGTGATTCAAGAACTACAATAAAGAATGTGGTTAAACCTTTCGCTCTACTTTCAGCAAGAGTCTGAGTCAGAATGGGGATAGTAATGATAAATTTAGTACCTTCGCCTGGTGTAGAATTTACAGACAAAATACCATTGTGTTTTTCTACAATAATCTGACGTGCGATCGCTAGTCCCAAACCTGTACCTTTACCCACAGCTTTAGTAGTAAATAAGTGGTCAAATATTTTGGCTTTGACTTGTTCGCTCATCCCCATCCCATGATCAGCAATAGCTATGATGACAGTGAAATAATCTGGATGCTGAAAATCAAAAAAGCGATCGCATGAGTCCAATAAGTCAAGATGTCGGGAATCCTCCAATCGTTCGATAAAATAGAAAAACATCACCATCCCTCTGTTAGTTAAACAGCAAGCATTTTATACACCGATAAATAAAGAGATGTAATGTAAAGGCAATTCTAGCGATCGCCTTTGAATTGTGAAAGCGAGTTTTATTATGCAGACAATAGACAAAAAGTCAACAAAAAGAGCTTGGGCAAATGCGATCGCCCAACCTGGGGTAGAATTTCCGCGTACCGAATTACCGATTCTGGCTGGCAATATCCCTGAAGGCTTACGTGGCACACTTTACCGCAATGGCCCAGCAAGGCTAGAACGTGGCGGTATGCATATGGGACATTGGTTTGATGGCGATGGGGCAATTTTAGCTGTCAATTTTACCGATGCTGGAGCCACAGGAGTTTATCGCTATGTGCAAACCGTAGGTTATCAACATGAAGCTGCCGCAGGTAAGCTGCTGTATGGTAACTATGGTATGACTGCACCGGGGCCAATTTGGAATCAATGGCGCAGACCGATCAAAAATGTTGCTAATACCTCAGTTTTGGCATTACCTGATAAACTTCTGGCTCTTTGGGAAGGCGATAATCCATATAGCCTCGACCTTCAAACCCTAGAAACTCATGGCTTAGATAATTTAGGCGGATTGGATAAAGGATTGGCTTATTCTGCTCATCCTAAAGTTGATTACCAAACAAAAGAGATTTTTAATTTTGGTATTAGTCCCGGGCCAAATGGCACACTTAATGTTTTTAAAAGCGATTTTACAGGCAAAATTCTGCAAAAAGCCAAGTTTGCATTAGAAGGTACACCCTTAATCCATGATTTTGTCTTAGCAGGGCAGTATCTTGTATTTTTTGCCCCATCTGTGCGGTTAAATATGTGGTCTATCCTACTTGGAACTAGCACATATAGCGATTCTCTCAAATGGCAGCCAGAGGTGGGAACTCAGGTTTTGGTGATTGATCGGGAAAACTTATCTTTGGTAAGTCGCGGACAAACCGAACCTTGGTATCAGTGGCATTTTGCTAACGGTTATGTGGATGCTAGCGGTACAGTAATTGTTGATATTGCCCGCTATCAAGATTTTCAAACTAACCAATATCTCAAGGAAGTAGGCTCAGGAGAAACTCACACTGCTGCTAAAAGTACCTTAACGCGAGTTCATCTGCGTCCCGACACAGGTAAAGTGACAGCAATTCAAGAGTTGGTAGACAGATTTTGTGAATTTCCGAGTGTACCGCAGCAAAATGTCGGACAAGCTTCGCGCTACACCTATATGTCTTCATTCCGCCCAGAATCAGATATTAGCCGAGAAATATTAAATGCGATCGCTCGTTTCGATCATCAAACAGAAACCTTCACCGAAGCGGATTTAGGCGAAAATCGCTATTGTTCTGAACCGATTCACGTTCAAGATGCTCAAAATCAAGCACAAAGCTGGCTCTTAACCGTTGTTTATGATGGTAATAGCCATAGTAGCGAAGTTTGGGTATTTGATAGCGATCGCCTAAATGAAACGCCTGTGTGCAAACTTGGATTACCTAGTGTTATTCCTCCAGGTTTTCACGGTACTTGGAAGCAAGAGTGAATGTTGGGGATTGGGGATTGAGTAATAGGTAATAGTTAACGTAGGATGCGTTACGCTATCGCTAACGCATCCGTCCCAATGCTAATTTTCTCTTTTTTATGTGGACGAAAGACTTTATAATTGTGCATCAACTAGCTGTTGTGATGCTTGATTCAATTGCTCAATCATACTTTGCTGCTCGGCAGTTTCTAAAGCACTAAAAATACTTGCATACTCTTCTTGGAAACTTTCTAAAACATCTATCATTAATAATTCCACTAATTGTTGACGCTGTTTTATATTGTTAACATCAACTCTGCCAAATTTAGAAATAACATTGTTTAATCTCGTAGGTGTAACCAAAGCCAGCATTTCTTGGCTTAATTCTTCTTCAAGACTTATCTGGTGTTGTAGTATGGGCTGTTGTTTTACAGTCCATTTTTGTGCTTGGTGAAATCGGCTATCTTCAGCAAACTCCGGGATTTTATGCTTAATAATCGGACGGATTTTTTGTTTAGCAGTCTCCACATCAATAGAATGCAGAGGTTTAATTACAACTCCTTCAGCTTTATTAAGAAAAGGTAATTTAGGTAAACCTAAAATTGCTGGAATTGTAGATTCAAACTCTATGTTATATGCTAATGCATCATGATATTTACCAATAAATAACGGCGCAGATGCCATCATGCCAACTTGCTGAAATAGTTTGAGTGCTATTTCATAATCTAAATAGGATTTTTCTGCCACTTTTCCACCCAGCACCACTACAATATCAAAAGCAGAGTATTCTATTTTTGGTGAATAATAAACACCAGTTTGCACAGCCTGCACATGGCTAATAGCGGTTACATCAGGGTGAGGATACTCACCACCAAATAATTCTCCATAGATATATATTTTTTGCAATCGAGTATCAGACTGCAAAATTCTAAACATTTCTTGCGCCTGAGATTCTAATTTAGCTTGTAAAGATTGATAGCCAAAAAAATCTTCTCCTGGTTGTAAAAACTCCTTTCTTTTGGCAAAGCGTACCTCAAAACCATCGGTACATATCCCAAAGTTCGCACCATGAATTTTTTCTGTTACCACCCAATCAGTTTTGTTAAATAAGCGATAATCGGATTCTGTTAAACCCAATTTATTGAAGTTTTCAGGAATTTTCTCATAACTGAGATAACTCCAGTCTGTGATGTTGCTATCCACTGTATTAATACATAGTAAAATTACGCTTATAATTTTTGTATTATAATTGTAGTATAAGAATCTAGCAACAAACAGGTAGGGGCACAGCAATGCTGTGCCCTCATGGATAGTTAATGTCGCACCAACATTATTTAAATTAGTCTAAAATGCTGAAATTATGCAGGCTATCAAGATAAATCAGCAATACAATGATACCCCAAAGAGTATCGAATACTGCCATTTAAACAGCAGCTTTTTTCACACAGCGAGTATCTTTTCCGCCTTCTTTGCAGGCTTCAAAAATAATTTTTTGAGCCACAATATCTTGCTTGGCACTCAAAGCTTTTTGCTGAACTGCTGACGGTACATCTGCCCCAAATTTTCCTAAAAATAATATATCTGGTCTTTCTAAGCCAATTGTATATATTTGTCCTTTTAATTGTTTTTGTTTTGCTAATTCTGCTACATAAGCTATCGCTAAATCTAAACGTTTGACGGCGCTGGTTAAAACGGCTTTGGGTGCAACATCTAATTGATCGGTTGTATTACCAAAAGCGTAGATGCCTTTTTCACTAGCTGTTTGTAAAACTGCGGCTGAGGCATTATCTAACCATTGATAGATAACATCAGCACCGGAAGAAATTAAAGCCAAAGTAGCTTCTTTAGCTTTAGCTACATCATTCCAATCCCCTGTAAAAGTAGAAGTAATTTGAATATTTGGTTTCACAGACTTTGCGCCTAATTCAAATCCCCTGAGTTCTCCTTCGGTAGCGGGAAATTTTTCGCCGGCGATGTAAGCAAGTTTATTAGATTTAGTTATAGAAGCGCCGATAATTCCGCATAAATAGCTAGCTTGCAGATGATCTATTCGTAAAGAAGCAATATTATCTCCCTTGAGATTACCATTTACACCTACGAAAAATGTGTTGGGAAATTGTGAGGCGACTTGTTCTATTGCGGCATCAAATTGTCCGCCGTGGGCAAAAATGAGATTGTAGCCTTTACGAGCAAAATCAGTTAGCACTTCTGTTTGATCGGCTTGTGCTACTTTTTCTACATAAGCTGTTTCTGCACTCAGCTTTTGTTTTGCGAGGTTAACGCCCTCATAGCCAGATTGATTCCAAGCTTTATCAGTAATAATTCCTGGGAGTGCGATCGCTATTTTAAAATTTTCTGTACCGCCTGTAGTCGCAATTGTGGGTGTGCTAGTTTGGTTGCTACTGCAAGCTTTGAGGAAAAGGCTAGTAGTAAACGCTGCTGAACCAAATAAGATAAATTCACGCCGACTAAAATTTGTTGTCATACACTGTATTGAAAATGGATATAGGATATGGGGCATTGGGCATTGGGCATGGGAAAGACAGATTTTCATGTTTGGTTGTGGCATTTTCCCATGAGGGGCGGTATTGAGAATAGGGGCTAGAGAAGAATGATTTTTATGCTAGGTTAGGTTGCACTAAGGTTAAACCAACCTACTTTTTGATTGTAAAAACAAGCTCTAGGGGCTAGATTTGAGTTTTGATTTATATTTTTATTTTTAATACTTTATCTTAAGTTTTGTTGGACGCTCAAGTACTCTGACAACAGGGCATAAATAAAGCTACCATTTTAAATCCATCAAAACCTATATTATCTACCTTTGCATTTCATACTTTAGTCTTCTCCTGTCAAGACGCTACGCCTAGCTTGCTTTCCAGCAGGGATACATACTTCATCTTTTTTGTTAGCGAACATCTAGCTGATGGGAATACTTATTTGAGAATGTAATACCAGCTTGTGCTACGAGGTAGGTTGAGATGACTCATGAAAATTTCACCCCGATTATTTCTGGATATCAAATTGTTTCTCAACTATATGTGGGCACTAGAACCAAGGTATATCAAGCTATTCGGGAATCAGATTCCCTTGCAGTCATCATTAAAATGTTGGCTGCTGAATATCCCTGTTTCCAAGAATTATTGCAATTTTGTAACCAATACACAATTACCAAACATCTCAACATTCCTGGTATTATTCAGCCACTATCACTAGAAACATATAACAATGGTTATCTTCTAGTGATGCCATATACAGGAGATATTGCTTTACAAGCATACATTAAAAATACTAATCTTTCTCTATTAGAATTTTTGAATATTGCCATTCAATTAACTAGTATTCTCCAAGAATTACATCAAAACAATGTCATTCATAAAGATATTAAGCCAGCAAATATTCTGATTCATCCTCAGACAAAACAAGTTCAACTAATTGACTTTAGTATCGCCTCACTTTTACCAAAAGAAAGCCCAGAAATTAAAAATCCTAATGTCTTAGAAGGGACACTTGCTTATATTGCTCCCGAACAAACCGGCAGGATGAATCGAGGGATAGACTACCGTAGTGATTATTATGCGCTGGGTGTGACATTTTATGAATTATTGAGTGGAGAATTACCATTCATTTGTGACGATCCGATGGAGTTAGTACATTGTCATCTGGCGAAAATTCCTCAGAGAGTAGAGAACAGTAAAAACATACCAAAAGTAATTTCTGATATTGTGATGAAATTGCTGGCGAAAAATGCTGAGGATAGATATCAAAGTGCTTTGGGATTAAAGCATGATTTAGAAAATTGTTTATATCAATTAAAAAATCATGGCGTGATTACAGATTTTGAAATTGGGCAGAGGGATGTGTGCGATCGCTTCCTGATTCCAGAGAAATTATATGGGCGAGAAGCAGAAGTTAGGACTTTGCTGCAAGCCTTTGAGCGTGTTACTAATGGTAATTCAGAAATGATGCTAGCGGCGGGATTTTCGGGAATTGGAAAAACCGCCGTTGTTAATGAAGTCCATAAGCCGATTACCCGTCAACAAGGCTATTTTATTAAAGGTAAATTTGACCAATTTAATCGTAATATTCCCTTCTCTGCTTTTGTGCAAGTCTTTCGCGATTTGATGGGGCAATTACTGGCGGAATCTGATACCCAATTGCAAATTTGCAAAACTAAAATTCTGGCAGCGTTAGGAGATAATTCCCAAGTAATTATTGAAGTAATCCCGGAACTAGAACGGATTATTGGCGCACAATCACCAGCAGCAGAATTATCAGGTATATCTGCTCAAAATCGGTTTAACTTACTGTTTGAGAAATTCATTCAAGTTTTTACCACCCCAGAACATCCTTTAGTAATATTTTTAGATGATTTGCAATGGGCTGATTCCGCATCGCTGAAGTTGATTGAATTACTGATGGGTGAATCATCCACAGGCTATTTACTATTGATTGGTGCTTACCGAAATAATGAAGTGTTTGCGGCGCATCCTTTAATGTTAACTTTAGATGCGATCGCCAAAGCTCAAGCCAAGGTAAATACTATTACCTTAAAGCCCCTATCACAGCAAAGTTTGAATCAGTTAGTAGCTGATACTTTACATTGTGCAGCGATATTGGCGCAACCATTAACAGAATTGATCTATCAAAAAACTCAAGGTAATCCCTTTTTTGCCACCCAATTTTTGAAAGCATTATATCAAGATGCATTGATTACATTTGATTCCCAAACTAGATATTGGCAATGTGATATTACGCAGGTAAGCGCTGCATCATTAACAGATGATGTAGTACAGTTTATGGTGCAGCAATTGCAAAAACTGCCTGTTGAGACACAGGCAGTATTAAAACTAGCGGCTTGTATTGGTAATCAATTTGATTTGGAGACATTAGTAATTGTTTCAGAGCAATCAGAAACTACAGTTGCCACTGCTTTATGGAAGGCTTTAGAGTTAGGGTTAATTTTGCCCCAAAGCGAAGTTTATAAATTTTATTTGACTGGCGATCGCGCAGATATAGATACTACAAATAATGAAAACGTTTTCTATCGATTTTTACATGATCGCGTTCAACAAGCGGCTTATTCTTTAATTCCCAACGAGCAAAAACAAACTACTCATCTCACAATTGGGCAACTGTTACTTAAACATACATCTTCAACAGAAATAACTGAAAAAATATTTGATATAGTTAATCAATTTAAATTAAGTATTGATTTAATTACTGATTACCAAGAACAGAGAAAATTAGCTGAATTGGCTTTAATTGCTGGACGCAGAGCTAAACACGCTACAGCTTATGCTGCTGCAGTAGATTATTACAGCATAGCGATCACATTGTTAGCAAATCACAATTGGCAAGAATTTTATGAATTAATGCTAGCAGTATATACAGAAGCAGTGGAAGCAGCTTATCTCAATACTGATTTTGAGCAGATGGAACAATTAGCAGAAATTGTTCTGCAATATGTCACCAATATTTTAGATAGTATCCCAATTTATGAAACCAAAATTTTAGCTTGTGTTGCCAAGAATCAACTGCGGTTAGGATTAGATATAGCTTTAGCTGTGCTGCATAATTTGGGTATAGATATTCCTGCCTACCCCACACCAGAAGATATCGGTAAAGCATTGGGGGAAACTCATCGGATATTAGTAGGAAAAGAACCCTTAGA
This sequence comes from Tolypothrix sp. PCC 7601, assembly GCF_025677855.1. Lineage (NCBI taxonomy): Bacteria > Bacillati > Cyanobacteriota > Cyanophyceae > Nostocales > Tolypothrichaceae > Tolypothrix > Tolypothrix sp. PCC 7601. The sequence continues at coordinate 7,167,005 of NZ_CP064879.1, read as the reverse complement.
ATTAATCGATTTACCTTTAATGACAGATGCGCGTGCCAAAGCAGCAATCCGGATTTTATCGAGTATGTTTGGTTCTGCCTATAATGGCTGTCCCGAAATGTTACCCCTGATTATCGGTAAACAGGTAAACTTATCAATTGAATATGGCAGTAGCAGCTTATCTGCTTTTGCTTATGCCAGTTATGGTTTAATTCTTTGTGCTTTTGTTGGTGATGTAAAAACAAGCTATCAATTTGGGCAACTAGCGTTAAATTTAATGGAAAAATTCTCTGCGGAAGAACTACATGCCAAAATTGCCGCCGTATTCAATAATTACATCAGACATTGGCAAGATCCTCTCCACAAAACCCTAGAATCTTTACTCACAGGTTATCAAAGCGGATTGACAACGGGGGATTTAGAATGGGCAGTGTGGTGCATATTTGGCTATAGTTTTCATTCTTACTATGCTGGCAAAGAACTAACACAATTAGAATCAGAATTAGCCACCTATGGGATAGCGATCGCAGAACTAAAACAAACCACAGCCCTGAATTATCAAAAAGCCTATCACCAAGCGGTTTTAAATTTACTAGGTGACAGTCAACTTCCTTATCGTTTGGTGGGTGATGTCTACAACGAAGATTTGATGTTACCACAACACCAACAAGTTAACGATCGCCCGGCTGTTTATCATGTACAAATTAACAAAGTCATTCTCTGCTACTTGTTTGGCGAATACGAACAAGCGATGGCGCAAGCCACCCTTGCCGAACAATATTTAGATGGTGTACCAGGATTATATGTCAGCGTTTTGCTGCCTTTTTATGATGCCTTAGCGCAGTTAGCAATTTTAAAATCTGTTATTCCTGGGGAATCATCTCATAGTTGGCAACGCGTTCAAAGTCATCAAACCAAACTCAAGCAATATGCAGATTATGCCCCCAATAATCATTTACATAAACTGCACTTAGTAGAAGCTGAATGCTATCGCGTGTCTGGTAATTCTTACACAGCAATGGAACTCTATGATCGTGCCATAGCAGGAGCTAAAAACAACGGCTACCTGCAAGAAGAAGCCTTAGCAAACGAACTTGCTGCTAAATTTTACCTTGATTGGGGTAAAGAAAATGTAGCTGCGGGTTATATGCAGTCAGCTTATTATTGCTATTCCCGTTGGGGTGCGAAAGCCAAAACCGATGATTTAGTAAATCGCTACCCCGATTTACTGCGCCCAATTTTACAACCAGCCAGCCAAAGCTGGAATCCCCTAGAAACCCTGGCAACTCTTGTTACTTCCCGCGCCTCAGTTCATGCTTCTACAAATGTTACCCAAGCTGCTAGTCAGAGTCTCAACACAGCTCTAGATTTTGCTGTCATTCTCAAAGCTTCTCAAACCCTTTCGAGTAAAATTCAATTTGAGGAACTACTGCACCAATTAACTCAGATTATTCTGCAAAACTCTGGTGGCGATCGCTGTGCTTTAATCCTACCTAATAGCGATGATAATTGGTATGTGCAAGCTATTGCAACACCAGAAACTACAGAACTTTGTTCGCAACCCCTAGAGGGAAACTGTAATATACCAGTCAAGCTGATTCAGTATGTCAAAAATACCCAAGAAGTTGTAGTAATTGAGCAGCTGAAAACAGATTTACCTGTAATTGATGAATATCTAACTCAACAGCAACCTCAAAGTATCTTATGTTTGCCAATTCTCCATCAAAGACATTTGATTGGAATTTTGTATTTAAAAAATCGTTCTACCAGTGGTGTATTTACGAGCGATCGCATCCTAATTTTAGATTTTCTTTGCACCCAAGCTGCCATTTCCTTAGAAAATGCTCGACTGTATCAACAAATCGCTAATTATTCCCAAAACCTAGAAGCAGAAGTAGAGCAAAAAACCCAGGCACTCAACCAAAAAGCCCAAGATTTAGAAGATACATTGCAAAATTTGCAAAAAACCCATGCTCAATTAATTCATTCCGAAAAAATGTCATCTCTGGGGCAATTAGTAGCAGGAATTGCTCATGAAATTAACAATCCTATTAGTTTTATTAAAGGAAATATCGACCATTTAGAAAATTACATTGCCGACTTGATGAGTTTAATGACACTTTACCAGGAAGAATATACTCAACCTTCTGCCAAAATTCAAGCTAAACGCGATGAAATAGATATTGATTTTCTTTATAAAGATGTAATTGACATTCTGCAATCAATGGAAGCCGGTAGCGATCGCATCCGTCAAATTGTCTTGAGTTTACGAAATTTTTCTCGCTTAGATGAATCACCAATTAAAGCTGTGGATTTACATAGTGGCATAGAAAGTACACTATTAATTTTGCAAAATCGCCTACAAGCTGATAAACATCAACCTGAAATACAACTCATTAAAGAATATGGTAATCTTCCCCCTATTACCTGTTATCCTGGACAGTTGAATCAAGTATTTTTGCATATTCTCAACAATGCCATTGATGCGATTCGCGAAGGAGACAAAAATATCGAACAACCAAAAATTCGGATTCGTACAGAAGTAGTTGAACATGAGCAGATAAAAATTGCGATCGCCAATACCAGCAGCTTTATTCCCTTGCATATTCAACAACGCATATTTGAACCATTTTTCACTACTAAGCCTATAGGTAAGGGTACAGGTTTAGGATTATTTGTGAGCTATTCCATTATTAAAAAACATGGTGGTAATATCACCATCAATTCTCTACCTCAACAAGAAACAGAATTTGTAATTTCCATCCCTATCGCCACTTAGCTTAATCAATGAATGATGCTCTAAAACCTTTACCATTACCAATTACCAATTACCCATTACCCATTACCCATTACCCATTACCCATTACCCATTACCCATTACCCATTACCCATTACCCATTTTTCATTCGCAACCCATACAACAATATAAATCCTTAAGCATACATAATATAACCCAATACATTTCAGTTAAGAAAATTAATTGATCACAAAACCAAAGAACTAGTACAACAAGGCAAAAGTAAAAAGTGAGCCAGTGCGGTGGACGGGTTCCCCGGCATAAAGCAACTGGCGAACTCCGCAGGAGTAAAAAGTAAAAAGTAAAAAGAAAGAATAGTTATACCACAAGCCTTGTATTAATTACAGATTGTCTGTTTATTCACACCGAATTGTAATAGTTACTCAACAAAAACAGAACAATAATTTTGGAGGGGGTTTGGGGGACGCAACCGTCACCCAATCGGGGGTTTGGGGGAGAATCCCCCAATTGATCTAGCTTTTTCCCAAGTGACAAATTAATCACTAATGATCTGAACTGTAATATAACCTTTTATTCTCACCCTAGACTGAAGACAAAATTACCTCAATCCTCAAAACTGAAAACAAGTGAGTAATTGAGATTAGGTAAATCAAGTGTACAAAAATAAAGAACTTTGGCGCGTCATCCTAGCAGTATCAATCATTACTGTAGGAGTGACACACTTTTTATTGCCACAACCATACGTTAAAATTATGCCTCCGCAACTGCCATATCCTTTAGAATTAGTTTATCTCAGTGGCTTTTATGAAATTTTAGGTGGGATAGGTTTATTAGTTCCGCCTGTGAGTCAAGCCGCAGCTTGGGGATTAATTTTATTATTTATTGCCGTTTTCCCTGCAAATATCAATATGGCAGTTAATCATATTAAGATTGAAACCATACCATATTCAGATTCGCCTTGGTTACAAGCAATCCGGCTTCCCTTCCAAGCAGTTTTTATTGCTTGGGCTTGGTGGTATACCAAACCTTCAGATAAAGCAAAACAAGCTTCAATAATTCCCAAATCACTGATTCCCAAAGAACTCGAATGGGAATAATTTAAATTTTAAATCTTGATAGGTTTTATATGAGTACATCACAGACAGTCCAACAATTACAAGCTCAATTGGTAACACCAGAAAATTTTCGGCGTTATGGACAGGTAATTTTTGCAAGTGCAGATGGTAAAGTTTTTGATGTAGAAGATGCACAATTAAATCTGCAAAATGGCACACCACGTTTTTATATTATGCGCTTGCATCGTAAAGGGCGCAGATTTCATAAAATTACCCGTCATGTGCAATGTACTCAATGTTTAGGTTCCTTGGAAGGTAAGGATTGGTTAATTGCGGTTTGTCCTCCTCATAATGATGTCAATCAACCAGCTTTAGAGGAAATTGCAGCTTTTCGCATTCCCGGGAATTGTTTTATTAAATTAGAGGTAGGAACTTGGCACGCGGGGCCATATTTTGACCATGAATTTGTAGATTTTTATAATTTAGAATTGAGTGATACCAATGTGGTAGACCATTTTACTCATGATTTTCTACAGAGTCATCAATTAAAGTTTGAAATGGCGTAAACTGGGTGAGTAATTACAGTAAGTTGCCAATAAATGATTTACAGATTGCTGTCAAGATATAATAATATTATATTCCTACCTGTATACTTCACTTACCTGCAAATACTGTAATTACTGCTAACTATGACTAGTGAATTTGTAAGTAACAAAAAGCAAATTTTTGACATTTGGGCACCAAGCTACGACTGGCTTTTACCGTCTGTGTTCTATCAAACTATTCACAAACGGTTACTAGAATTTGTCGATTTACCACCCCATGCAAATGTATTAGATTTAGGCTGTGGTACAGGAAGGTTGCTAGAACGCCTGGCTGCGAAGTTTCCCGATTTACGCGGAACCGGATTAGATTTATCGAGTGAGATGTTGCGAGTAGCCAGACGCAATAATCGCCACCGTCCCCGGTTAATCTATGTTGAAGGTAAAGCTGAGTCTCTTCCCTTTGCTGAAGGACAATTTAATGCAGTTTTCAACACGATAAGTTTTTTGCATTATTTAGAACCGCAACAGATTTTCAGCGAAGTGGCGCGAGTGCTTTCACCAAGCGGACGCTTTTATTTAGTTGACACCACATTGAAAAGTAAATCTGAAGTGCAAGTAACATTAGGTTCTCTGGGGAAAGTGAGATTTTATAGTCCCAATCAGAGGGAATTTATGGGGGCTGCTGTTGGTTTAGATTGTGTTGGACACTATTATTTATTAGGGCCTGTTTTATTAACGGTTTTTGCAAAAAAAGCCTAGTAAGCTGTTCCACATTTAACTTGTATATATTGGGCGGGCAAGATGCCCAACCCACAAGAAATATACAATTTTAGATTATGCAAACTAGATTTGGTTTAGCTGATCGCTACACTTAATTTAAAATGACGCTCTCTACGTTCGCGAGTGTATGTCGTAGACAGAAGCTCCGCGTAGCTTGCTCTAAGCTATGTCGTTTGTGCAGCTTTCCCATGAGGAGAAGGGTTGACGCTGCGTTAACAAAATTCAACATTCAAAAAATTTGTAATGAATTTTGATTTATATTGGACTCAACGGGGGAGAGATAAGAAGATAGTCTTTTTACTGACTGGTTTATCTTGCTTGATTTTGCAAGCTTGCTATGACGAAGATGCCCTTTATACATGTACAACAACTCTCTTTCCCTTTCAAACTTCACTTTCATTTAATCCTAACTGTATAGGCGATCCTAGGGAGGGAATGAGCCTCATTAATAACGGAGGAACATATTCCCAAAGGAACGTTGGGCTGACTTCCACTGGTAAATGGGGATATGCCAATCTCAACGCTGAGATTGTTGTTCAACCCCAATATGACAGCGCTAGAGATTTTGCAGAAGGATTAGCCTCTGTAGGGCTAAATGGCAAATCGGGATTCATTGACAAAACGGGAAAAGTTGTTATCCCCCTTCAGTTTTCCGAAACTTTTGCTTTTTCCGAAGGGCTTGCAGCCGCAAAACTTAATGGTAAATGGGGGTATATCGACAAAACTGGTAGAGTGATTATTCCGTTTCAATTTACTGAAGCACTTGCTTTTTCCGAAGGGCTTGCAGCCGCAAAACTTAATGGTAAATGGCGTTATATCGACAAGGCTGGCAAACTTGTATTTTCCTTTAATTATGGAGTCTTGGGCTTAATTGATCCTCCTGCTTTTACCGAAGGTTTCGTTGCAGCAGAACTGAACGGCAAGCTAGGATTTATAGATAAAACTGGTAAGGTTGTTATCCCCTTTAAGTTTGATGCTCAAGGATATGGGCTTCATCCTTCTTTTTTACAGGGGCTTGTAGCGGTAAAACTAAACGGTAAATGGGGATATATCGACAAAAGTGGTCAAGTTATCATTCCGTTCAAATATAATTACACTCGAAGATTTGATGATGGCACAATAGAAGTAAGTATTGGGGAAAAAGGTGAAGTTTTTGACAAAACAGGCAAACCCATCGGCAAATAGTTTTCTTAGCTGATTACGAATTACGAATTGGGATAGTGCATGAACACGACAGGAACCCGAATTAACTTTTTTCCTAACTGTGACAAACCAAACTTAGATTTCAGCGATCGCGGTAATTCTTCAAAGGCGATCGCAACAAAGCCAAAACGACTGTAAAATTCTGCTAGACGTTGTCCTAGGCATTCTAGATATAACGGTTGCGTGGCTGTAGCGATGAGATGCTGTGTCAGTAAACTCCCCAAACCGCGATCGCGCCAAGCTGGTGCAACTACCAAACTACCCAATTCTTGAGTATCATCAAAGTTGCGTAGCTGTCCACAAGCTGCTAATTTTCCATTACACTCAATCACCCAAAATTGTTGCCAACGTAATTGAGTGGGATCGAGTTTAGCAGATAACACCAACAACCGAATCGGCCAGTTATCTTCAGATGTTGCTTTACGGAGAATACAGCCAGATGGTAATTCTAAATTGCTCTGGTTCATTAATTATTCTTATATAATTTATCTGGTAAAGATTTCGATTTTACGGCTATTCAATTTACTCAGAATCCACTGCTAAATCATAGAAGTCATATTTGATTTTTGCAAAGTGATTATACATCTATATATTTTCTCATCTATTAACTCTTGATAATTTAAATTTTGTAATCCTTCCCAATGACAGATGACTAATGACCAATGACAGCTTACAAGATTTATTTGCAATTGCACCAACTACTGAACATCTGAAACATAACCTCCGATAGAGGTATGAAGCAACCTTAACCATATTCTAGATAGATTCAAGTCCCCTTCAGATATTCATAAAATAAGGCATAAATTAAATCACAGGAACCTTAATTATGTCTGAACAAAAAAATCAACAATCTAATAGTGAAGGTAGTACCCCTACAGCCTCTGGTGGTTATCAAACCCCCCTAGAAGATAGCATCCGCAAAACTGGTGATGCAGAAAAAAGCGATGCTAGAGAAACTGCTAAACCAGAAGCACCAGGTGAAGATAATGTAGCAGGTAGCCCCAATCAAGGTACTGAATCTCGCTAATTATTCCCAACTCTGGAAAATTGATATCTGAGCAGGGTCTTGTTCTTTTGGCACTAATTCAGCAAATTATGAGTGGAGAATTGTACTCTCATAGACAATTTCCACTCATTTTTGTTGGTTATATAGTCAGTCAGATGTGTTACGCTATCGCTAACGCATCCTACTGGACTGACACAGCTAATTTGGTGCAATAGCAAAAATTCATTTCATCCGCGTTTATCGGCGTTTATCTGCGGTTCATTTCATCAAATCTAATGCCTCATTTTAGGCGTGTCAGTCCACTACGTGAATTTCAAAAATAAAATATGAATCCTATATATTTTAAAATTTAAATATCAGTACTATAGTAGTTCTAAATCATATTTAAATTGTCATCATTAGGGCAAGCTTGAGTTTTCTCTTGTCCCTGAACGTATAAATTCTGATTCACATGGACTATTTACGGCTGCAAAATATTTCTAAACGCTTTGGGTCTTTTGTGGCTAACGATAATATTAGCCTGAGTGTGGCATCGGGGACTATTCATGCAATTTTAGGTGAAAATGGTGCTGGTAAGAGTACTTTAATGAATATTATTAGTGGACTCTATCAGCCTGATGCAGGTGAAATTTATTTACAAGAAACACCAATAAAAATTACTTCGCCTCATGCAGCAATTAAATTGGGAATTGGCATGATTCATCAACATTTCATGCTTGTACCTCAATTGACTGTGACAGAAAATATTATTTTAGGGACTGAAAAAAGTTGGCGGTTAAATTTACGCCAGAAACAGCAAGAAATTGCCGCATTATCTCAAGCTTATGGCTTAGAAATTGACCCCTCTGCTAAAGTAGAAAATTTACCTGTAGGGGCACAACAAAGGGTAGAAATTCTCAAGGTTCTCTACCGTAAAGCTAAGTTGTTGATTCTCGATGAACCTACAGCCGTATTGACACCAAAAGAAGTAGAATCACTAATTGCAATTTTGCGCCAACTCGCAGCCACAGGTAACACAATTATCTTTATCAGCCACAAATTAGAAGAAGTGATACATCTGTGCGATACTGTCACAGTTTTGCGACAGGGAAAGGTTGTAGCCACAACTACAACAAAAGCAGCTACACCCCAACAGTTAGCAACATTAATGGTAGGGCGCGAGATGTCTTTACAGTTTAATAAAAGCCCGAAATCTACAGGGGAAATTGTGCTATCGGTGCAAAATTTACAGGTTGCTGATAATAGAAATATTTCTACTATTCGCAATGTATCTTTTGAATTGCGGGCTGGGGAAATTTTAGGTGTGGCTGGTGTCGATGGCAATGGACAGCGAGAATTAGCAGATGCGATCGCAGGTTTACGCACTATTGAGCAAGGTAAAATTGAGTTTAGCCACAATCCTTGCGTAGTGGGCTATATCCCCGAAGATAGGCAAACAATGGGATTGGTGATGCAATTTAGCATTGCCCAAAACTTAATTTTGAAGGCTTTTAAATATTTACCATTTTGTCGTCGTTTTTTGTTACAACAAGAAGCGATCGCTAATCATGCTCAAGCTGCAATCCATGAATTTGATATTCGCACCACAGGGAAAGATATCAAGGTAAACCAGCTTTCCGGCGGAAATCAGCAAAAGGTGGTGCTAGCGCGAGAAATAGCCCGCCAACCAAGTGTAATTGTCGCTATGCAACCCACTAGAGGTTTAGATGTTGGTGCAACCGCAGCAGTTCATACAAGATTATTAACAGAACGCGATCGCGGTGCCGCAATTGTGTATATTTCTACTGAGTTAGAAGAAGTCATGGCAATGAGCGATCGCATTGCTGTAATCTACAGAGGTGAATTTGTCGCCATTTTAGATGCACAAACGGCGACAGTAGCGGAGATTGGTTTGTTGATGGGTGGGGGAATGGGGAATGGGAGATGAGGGGGATGAGGGGGATAAGGGAGATGAGGGAGATGAGGGGGATAAGGGAGAAATTTTTATTACCAATTACCAATTACCAATTACCATGCCCAATGCCCCATGCCCAATTACGCAATACACTTAATTTCCCACTTTTCCCCATCACATAAATCTAAAACTTGTTGATGATATTTAAAGAGACTCTGGCGATGTCCAACACTAATAAAAGTTGCTTGTGTGTTGTACAAATGTTGATAGAGATTCTCTTCGTTTTTAATATCTAAAGCGCTAGTAGCTTCATCCAAAATGACATACTTTGGTTGAGATATTAAAATTCTGGCGAACGCAACGCGCTGTTGTTCACCTAAAGACAGCACATCAGACCAATCTTTTTCGACATCAAAACCGCCAAATCTTGCGGCTAAATCTGGTAAATTGACTTTTTGTAAAATTTGCTCGAGTTCTTGGTCGCTGATATTAGTATTAAGTTGGGGATATACTAACTGCTCGCGGAGAGTTCCCAAGATCATATAAGGACGCTGAGGTAAAAATAGGATTTCCTCAAGGTTGGGACGACTAATTGTACCAGTTCCAGACTTCCATAAACCTGCGATCGCTCGCAATAGAGAACTTTTTCCACAGCCACTTGTGCCGACAATTAATAGCCCTTGCGCTGGTTGCAATGTCAGCGAAACGTCGTGAAATAATATTCTTTGGTAGTTTGGTGTATACAATGTCAGGTTGTGAATTGCTAAATGGCTATTTTCGACAGTCTGAATTGTTGAATTCGGAACTATTTCGCAGGAATCGCTATTTTTAGGTTGTTTGATAAAATAATTTAATTCAGCTAACCTTTCAATGGCTGCTGCAAAACCAGTCAATTTATCAAATGTGCGAGTAATCACATACATATCCCAAAACAGGATTAAAAATGCTCCTTGTGCTTCGGTATATTTTCCAATATCTAGTTGTCCCGATAGCACTAGTGGAGCCATAATTATTGCAGGTATTATTTGGGGTATAAATTCATAAATTTTGACAAATCCATTTAAATATAATTCCTGCCATAGCAGCAGATAATTATAATTTTTAAATACTAAATCAAACAAAGATTTAATATGGCTTAATTCTTGTGATTCGCCTCGATAAAAAGCTACAGACTCAGCATTTTCTCGCAATCGGACTAAGCCAAAACGAAAGTTAGCTTCTTTTTTATTCTGGTCGAAGTTGATTTTAACTAATTTTTTACCAAAGAAACCTGCCGTTACAAGAGTTCCACTGACGGCATAAACGACCAAAACAATCATGAGATTTGGTGAAATAAACCAGAGGACTGCAGTAAAAGCAATCATCTGTAAAGTAGCGTATAACACGTCAAAAAACAAAGAAATAAACCCATCAACAAAACTGAATATATCTTGAGATATCCGTTGATCTGGGTTATCAAGTTCTCTTTGCGATTGAGTAAGTTGATAAAAAGACCGATTTCTAAAATAGTGATTGAGGAAATGCTCCGTTAGCCAGCGTCGCCAGTAAAGAGTTAGCTTTTTTCTGATATAGTTGTAAGCTGCCCAAACTAGAACTAAAAAAAGGTATAAACCCAGCAAATAACTGATTGTTTCCCAGAATGTACTAGAATTTTTTGCCGTTAGCGCAGATAGTACATTACCCTTTTGAGTGTTAACAATGACATCTATTTGGGTAGTAGATAAAACAATCAATATGAGAATTGACAGCAATCCAATTGCCCCAAATTTCTCTTCGCTTTGCCAATAAAGTTTTCCTACCTGCCAAAATCTTTGTAAAAAACTTGGGTCAATATTTGTGATTTTACTCAGCCTCAATACTATATTTTGCTTGTTCATAGGCGATTTTACTCGTCTGGAGGCGAGTTATTAAACAATTATTAAAATTTAAATTATCACTATCAATAGACAGATAACTATAAAGTTTCAATCGAAAAATACAATATTTAAGTTAGAAATGTATAAAGTTTAATTATGCTTAAGCGTGTTAGGTATTTGATGCTGTCAATGTATTTGCTGTTGATTTTCACAAAGAATAATCCAGAACTATGATTATTAATGGCTTTTGCAAGTAATTAGTTAAAATGAAAAATAGATAATGCGATCGCATTACCTATTTTGGTACCTTAAATTGAGAAAAATTAGCAAATATTTCTATCGATTTAGTGATAAAAAAACAGTAAATTGTCAGACTCATTGAAGAGATATATCGTCCCCGAAGTAGTCACCGAAGAGGCAGAAGGGCAGAGAGCAGGGGAGAATAAAAATATTCTCGGACTATAATTTTCGATAATTTATTTTCTGGAAGTCCCTTAAATGCTCATTAGCTTACAAAACCTTGACATCACAGCAGGTAAGGGGCTGTATCGTATCTCGTTGAAGATAGCTGGCGAAGTACCGGGGGATGAGGAAACAGGAATTTTAGATTTTAGATTGAAACCTCATCCAAAAGACGCTCGCGGACTCGCTAACGCTGCGCTATCACAAATCCAAAATTAAATTCTCCCATACCCTATTTATACCTATTCCCTGTTCCCTGATTTCTGGAAAGATAGTCCGAAATACTGGCTGGGTATACTTTAAAAAAAATAAACAGTCTAAAAATCTTGTCACTAAACAAGATAAAGTGAGACGCAGTATTTTAGTAAGTGAGCCTGATTAAACTGAAATATGTAAAGTTTTGTATGGCAAGGGCAAAAGCTTAAAAGTTAAGGCTTTTCGCTGTTCTCCTGCATCTACTGCAATATAGTTTCGTTTATTGATAAGCATTTACTGAACTGCACATTTAAGCCTATAAGCCTCCAAATACCGCTTTGAGACGCAAGCAGCAAATATCCAACTCGTTCTCTGTTCCCTTACTGCTTCCAAGCAACCACACAGGCGACGCACTACCTGCTATGAATTCTGTTCCTTGTTCCTCGTTCCCCAATACTGCTCGGTTAAGGATTTTCAACTCTTAATTTGGTTTAGGGAAAAGGTTCAAGGGTAAGGGTTAAAGGTTTTTTCTTGCCCCTTTTACCCTTCCCCTTTTCCCCTTAACCGACAAGTATTGCCCCGTTCTCTAGTCCCTTGTTTATTCCCAACAACTAAGAACAAAGTTAATAGAGATGTATAATTAGCGCGTCTCCTCCTTTTATAGATAAAAGCATAAGTTAAAGGCTGGCCGGATTTCTGTTTTCTGTACCCTGATAAGGAGCATATGTGGCAACAAGAAAAGAAAGATAGTGCAATAGTCAGACTGGCATTACTGCTGGCGATAGGAACTACACCTATGGCAGCAACTCTCTTAGTGCCAACACCGATACAGGCACAATCTGCAACTGATGCTCCCGCTTTTCCTATGCCAAAAACATTGGAAAATGGGACTACAGTGCGGATTGATGGTTCAAGTAGCTTGAGTGTAATTAATCAAAACTTGAAACAGAGTTTTGAGCAGCAATACTCTGGAAGCAAAGTGGAAGTAGCGGCTAATGGTACTGATGCCGCACTGAAAGCTGTGCTAGAGGGCAAAATTGATGTAGCAGCCCTAGGACGTGGCTTGACACCACAAGAACAAGCAAAAGGGTTAGCGCAAGTCCGCTTATACCGCGAAAAGATTGCTATCATCGTCGGTGCGGAGAATCCGTTTAAAGGTAGCTTGACTGGTAGAGAATTTGCCAGGATTTTCCGGGGACGCAGCATTACAGATTGGTCGCAGGTAGGCGGGCCAAAAGGTAAAATTCGCGTTATTGATCGCCCCCCAAGTAGCGACACTAGAGAAAATTTGCGTAGTTATCCAGTATTTAAGGCTGCTAACTTCACTACAGGCACAAATGCAATTCAAGTACCGGAAGATAACACCGCAGAAATCGCCAAGCAATTGGGTAAAGATGGTATCAGTTATGCTTTAGCCAATCAAGTATCGCAACTCCCAGGGGTGCGGACTCTCAAGGTACATCAAACTTCACCTACCGAGCCCAAATATCCTTTCTCTCAGCCTTTAGTTTACGTCTACAAGAAAAACCCCAACGCTGCCACAGCTGCGTTCTTGGGCTTTGCGATCGCACCGCCAGGTAAGCAAGCCATTGAACAAGCCAGAACAGCTGAAGCAGCTGCGATCGCAAATGGTGGCATACAAGCTTTGGTAGCAACAACTGCTACTACTTCCCCGGCAGTTGCAGCAGTAACAACTAATACCACTTCTCCCACCATTGCGGCTGCCACAACTGCTGAAACCACTACCCCCACAACTGAGGCAACTACTGCCCCTACAACCGAGGGCATAACTAATACTGCCGACCCTAGTGCAACCACTGCCCCAGATGCAACCTCGGGAACTGCTGCGGATAACAATGCCAGCGTGCAGCGAGAAGCGCCATTTTGGTTATTATTGCCTTTGTTGGCGATCGCAGCTTTAGGCGGATTGTCTTGGTGGTTACTCAAAAGACGCTCATCAGCAGAAGACGCAGCAGATCAAGACTTAGGATCTGCTCCCACAGCACCACCTTTACCAGTAGACCCGAATCAGTCAGCACCCGCAGCCACTAACCCCCCTTTAGCAGCAGGCACAGGCGCAGCGCTATCATCGGAGGAGATGAGAAATAACGGCGAATTTGCATGGGATACCGAAGCACCAGCAGCAGTGGTGAATACTTCTTATCCCAACTTAGCAGATGCGTCTAAAGTTACACCTCAACCTGAATCGCCGCCAGAACCAGTATTATCTGATACTTCAGATGCTCCTAGCGCCAATGCGACAGAACCGCCTCAGCCAGAATCCAATATTGGCGAAAATATCTCCGCAGCAGGTGCTACAGCCTTGGCTGGAGGTGCAGCTTTAGCAGCAGGTGCAGTCGGCTGGTCTGTGGTAGATAGTAGAGAAAGCGCTCCCGAAGATGCTAATACTACAATCCAAGGCAGTGATTATACTCTATGGGATACACCTGCATCTGATGAAGTACTAGCTGAGATAGAACAGCCCAGCCCCGAAACTACAGAGGCAATCCCAGATTCACCGCCAGTTCCAGAACCCACAGCAGATGTAGTCTCAACAATTGAAATTGCACCTGCCAATACTGATACGCCAGATGTCGGCGAACCAACATCGGATGTAGCACTGCCCATTATTGAAGCAACCGCCGCACTACCCAATTTACCAGCAGTGAGCGAATCTACATCAGAGGTATTGCTACCAGATGTGGAAACAGCCACCACAATCCCAGAGTTGCCAGATGTCGGCGAACCTACAGCAGATATATCACTACCGGATCTGGAAGAACCAACATCGGATGCATCACTGCCAATTATTGAAACAGCTGCTGCACTTCCCCATTTGCCAGCAGTGGACGAACCTACATCAGAAACAGCCGCTACACTTCCAGATTTACCTGATGTTCCAGATGTGGACTTAAATGCCATAGCAGACGAAGCCGAAGCCACTGCTGAACCCACAGAAGAAATCGAGGAAATTTTCGCGAATCTGCCAGAAGAGACCACAGAAACAGCAGCAAGCTTACCCGCAGATAATTCTCTACCTAATTTAGGGGCTGTAGCTGCTGGTGCAGTAGCAGCAGGTGCAGGAATTGGCGCTTGGTCTCAAGTTTATGGTAGTGAAGAATCGCCGACATCAAACATACCAACTGCGACAAATGATCGTGATGCCGCAGTAGCAGCAGATAATGTTGAGAACCAAGTTACTCTCAGATCCCACACACCCAAATGGGCTTATGCTGCGTGGCAAATTTCTGATGCTAACAAGCAAATATTGACAGATTCCGGTTCTCCATTATTACTGCGGTTATATGATGTGACTGGCATCGACCTGAGTTATCAAACTCCGCACCTGGTGCAGCAGTATGAATGCGATTTAGCATCATACGATCGCTTTGTGGCAATTCCGGCTAGCGATCGCAACTACATCGCAGAAATTGGTTATCTTGCAGCAAATAACTGGGTATTAATCGACCGTTCTGAGACCGTGCGTGTCTTTAGCAGTCCCTACACCACAGAGGAAGCAGCAGACAGCCAAGTAGCAGACAAAGTCAGCCTTTCGCCCCAAAGTTTGCACTCAGCGAATGTTTCCTGGCAAATTTCCGACACAACCCAGCAGAAACTGCAAGAATCAGGCTCGCAATTGACCTTACGCTTGTATGATGTCACAGGTCTTGACCTGAGTTATCAAACTCCCCAGTTGCTGCAGCAATATGAATGCCCGGCTGGGACACATGAAACTGTAGTGGCAATTCCGGCTAGCGATCGCAACTACATTGCAGAAATCGGTTATCTTGCAGCAAATAACTGGGTATTAATTGACCGTTCTGAAATCGTGCGTGTCTTTGGTAGTTACTCCATCGTAGAAGACGAAACAGAAAGCAAAGTTCCAGACAGAGTCACTCTCACGCCCCTAAATTCAGAATCAGCTCATGTTTTATGGGATATTACCCAGGTAACCCAGGAAATCGTACAAAATTACGGCTATCAATTGAAGATCCGCTTGTACGATGTCACAGGAATTGACCTGAGTTACCAAAATCCTCAGTTGCTTCAGGAGTTAGAATGTCCAGACGGCACAAATGAAACTGCAATAGCGATTCCGAGAAGCGATCGCAACTACATTGCAGAAATCGGTTATGTAGCAGCAAATAACTGGGTATTAATCGACCGTTCTGAAACCGTGCGTGTCTTTAGCCCTTACATCCCAGATACTGCCACACCAGAACCAACACCTGTGCAGGAATCAACTCCCGTAGCCCCAATCCTCACACCAGAATCAACACCTGTGCAGGAATCAACCCCCGTAGCCCCAACCCCCACGCCAGAACCAGCTGCAAATCATGAAAGCAGCATTACCTTCACATCCCGTACCCCTAAATGGGCTTACGTTGCTTGGCACATTTCCGAACATGACAACCAAAAATTGCACAACGCGGGGATTTCGCAATTGATTGTGCGGCTGTACGATGTCACCGACATTGACTTGAGTTATCAAACTCCCCATCTAGTGCAGCAATATGAATGTGAGGAATTAGTAACCGATCGCTTTGTCGCCATCCCCAACAGCGATCGCGATTACATGACCGAAATTGGCTATATTGCAGAAGGCGATCGTTGGGAATCACTCACTCGTTCTGCCAATGTTCGCGTTTTCAGCCGTCCCCAACCAAATTTCTGGTTTGTAGCAGATGCTGAGTTAATTATCCACGGCGCAACTGAGCCAGGTGCAACTGTCAACATTGGGGGTCATAACATTAAACTGAAGCCAGATGGTACCTTCCATTTGCGTATCCCCTTCTCAGACGGGTTAATAGAATATCTAATGACAGCAAATTCTGCTAATGGAGAACAAACTCAAAGCATTCATAAAAAATTCTCCCAAGACACTCCAGAAGCATAGTAGCCCCATCTCAATACTTTTCGGTTAAGGGAAAAAAGGGAAATGGGAAATGGGAAAGAAACAACCTTTAATTCTTAAACTTTAACCTTTTTCCCAAAAGCTATTTTGAGTTCAAAACGCTATCCCTTGTAGTATTAATCCCCATCTGAGAAGCTAAAAAAATAGTTTTCTCAATGAAAAATTTAGATTCCTGATTTTCTATCTTTGAAGAAATCGGGAATCTATTTTTTCATACCCAGCCAAAATTATCTGTAAAAAACATCATATATTTCTTTTTTGTTTCCTTTCTACGCTAATCATTTCTAAAAATTAAATCAGATTGGTATATAACCAAACTGACAAAAATCCAAAAATAGTTTTTTTTGATGCAATCATGAGAAAATATCTCTTCTTTAGACCATAGCTCCTAGTCTATAGTTCCGATTTTCAATATAGATGTACAATAAAAATAACTGCTGATAGCTCACTACAGCCCAGTTCCTTAATAGGAATCTGTACGTATTGACTCCTGATTGTTTTGTGCAAAGCCAACATTCAGTAGATTGGGGTAAATAGTGGGCTATTGATAAATATTGGGGATATCTTGTTAAATCTGTTTTGATACCAACCGTAAATCTCCGCTTTAGACTTTGACATCTGCACAATCAACAGCCAAAACAACGATTTGCAGCTATTGATTGCATATCATTGACTGTGCCCATTTTAAATTTTAGATTGCCGATTTTAGATTTTTTGTTCTCCTTCCGCGCCATTAAAGTGGAACAAATCTCAATACTACTCGGTTAAGTGTTTTGAACTCAAAATAGCTTTTGGGAAAAAGATTAAAGGTTAAGGGTGAAAGGTTGTTTCTTTCCCTTTTCCCATTCCCCTTTTCTCCCTTAACCGAAAAGTATTGGAACAAATCTAAAATCGATGGACTGTGATGCTGATTTATCAGCGCAGAATGAATACTGCCAATTGCCCAGCACTTTTTGACATGGAAATCCAGAGGAATAGCCCAATGAATCTTAGTAGTTTTACCCAAGAAAAAGAAAAAGATAAACACCTGAAACAGGAATCACAATGGCAAGAAAGGCAGATAATTAATCATAAAGAAGCTGAAGAAAATAACAAGCCAGCGACTGCAACATCAAGTTTACTTTTTCAAGGCATTCATCGTGGTAGAGTTGCTATTTTTATTGATGGATTAAACCTATTGCAAGCAGCATTGCAACTCGGTTTAGAAATTGACTATCTGAAATTACTTTGTCGCTTAACCGAAAACTCACGATTGCTGCGAGCTTTCTTTTATACTGGGATAGACAACTCGCGATCGCCTGCTATGCGTCTTCGTTCTCATGAAAAGCAGCAGGGCTTTTTATTCTGGATGCGTCGTAATGGCTATCGTGTGGTTACCAAAGAATTCCAAATTTCCGAGAATTCTAAAAAACCTAATTTAAATGTAGAAATTGCTGTAGACATGATCAATCTCGCTCCCTACTATGATACCGCTGTCTTAGTAAGTGGAGATGGAGATTTAGCTTATGCTGTGAATGCTGTTAGTAGCACAGGAGTCCGGGTAGAAGTTGTCAGTTTACGAGCTATTACCAGTGATATCCTAATTGATGTCGCTGACTACTTCGTTGACCTAGATAGCATTAAAAAGCACATCCAAAAGGATTCCAAGGTTGGCTATAATTATCGCCATCTCTCCACTTCTGGTCTTTAAATGGCAACAAATCCACAGGTGAGCATGTCACAAACTAGTAAATGACCGCAACCGCAAAAAAATTGCGCTACCGAAATCATTCATGGTGGCTGCAATTTTATTTTGAATTGTGAATTTTGAACTTCCCCTTGGGGTTAACTCTGCGTCTTATACTCCCGCCTAATCGAAATGGATATTTTAATTGTTGAAGATGAAATAGAAATTGCCCAATTAATCCAACTGAGTTTAGAAAAAGAAGGATTTATCTGCCGTATTAGCCGTGATGGTATCAATGCCTTGCGGATGTTTCAAGAACAACCACCAGATTTAATTATTTTAGATTTAATGCTGCCTGGTTTAGATGGGCTAGAAGTCTGCGCCAGAATTCGCCAAAAACCAGGCGCGAAAGACCCCTATATTTTAATGCTCACAGCTAAAGGCGAGGAAATCGATCGCGTTATTGGCTTGTCTACTGGTGCTGATGATTACATGGTTAAGCCCTTCAGCCCCAGAGAATTAGTTGCGAGAGTGCGTGCTTTGTTAAGGCGTAGCCTACGCCAAGGGGGACAAAATCAAGTTAATCGTAGCCAACATTTTATTGTTGATATAGATCAGCGTACTGCGAGTCGTCAGCTAGATGATCACGCACCAGAAGTTTTAGACTTAACCACCTTAGAATTTAACTTGCTAAGTACCTTTGTCAGCAATCCTGGGCGAGTTTGGAACCGCACCCAACTAATTGATAAACTTTGGGGCGATAATTTTTTTGGTGATGAGCGCGTAGTCGATACTCACATAGCGCGGTTACGCAAAAAAATTGAACCCGATCCAGCGAATCCCACTTTTATTAAAACTGTGGTGGGAGTAGGCTATAAATTTGATGACTCAACTACAACTTAATACAATTTTAGATTTTAGATTATGGATTGTAAAACAGAACAATCCATAATTTGAAATTCTATTTCTCCCTCATCTTCCTCATCTTCCTCATCTTCCTCATCTCCCTCATCTCCCTCATCTCCCTCATCTTCCTCATCTCCCTCATCTCCCATCTTCCCCATTCCCCTTACCCTGCTGCTTGCCAAATTCATTACAACTTTCAAGAAAACGGTATAACAGCTTATGAAAAAGGACTGGCGCTGGACAAAGTCCTTACCTTTAGCATCGCGCTTATTATTCTCCCACTTAGTCGTGATGATAGTGGGGGTATTTAGCTTAGTAATCATTAGTAAAATTTCTTCTCCTCGCTTCTTTGTTCTTCACTTAGAACGACTAGAAAATGAAGGGTTAAATTTAATTGATATTCGCGCTGAATTGGTGCAAGGATTTGAAACTGCTTGGCGACGAAGCACTATTTGGTCAGTAATAGTGGGTACTACAGCCGCAGGTGGATTGAGTTACTGGGTATCTAGAAGGATTATGCAGGGATTGACCGACATGGAGCAAATTACCAGGCAATTTGCGGCGGGTAATTTTGAAGCGCGTTTACCAATGTCTGATATTCCCGAAATTAACCAGTTAGGTGCTAGCTTTAACCGGATGGCAAACAGTTTAGAAGGCGTGGAAGCGAGGCGACGGGAACTGATTGGAGACATGACTCATGAACTAAGAACACCTCTAACAGTTGTACGCGGTTACTTAGAACAACTAGCCGATGAAGAAATTGAGCCATCACCAGAAATTTATCGGCGGCTAGCAAAGGAAACTAAGCGTTTAGAGCGTTTGGTTAACGATTTACAAGAACTTTCCAAAGCTGAAGCAGGTTATTTAGCAATTAACATACAGCGTGTAAATTTACGTCCTTTATTAGATTCATTAGTAGAAAAATTTACAGACCAGTTATTAGAAGATGGCCCGGTTCTCCGCTTGGAATGTTCATCTCCTATGCCTTTGGTGTTAGCAGATTTGGATCGTACAGAACAAATACTAGTAAATCTTTTAGGTAACGCCATACGTTATACGGCACAAGGAGCAATTACCATCCGTGTTTGGACGGAATCATCTCGACTGTGGATTGCTGTTGTAGATACTGGTATTGGAATTGCTCCTGAAGATTTACCCCATGTTTTTGAGCGTTTTTGGCGCGCTGACTCATCCCGCGCTCGTCAATCTGGCGGGACAGGGATTGGTTTAACCATCTCTCAGCGCTTAGTGGAATTGCAAGGTGGTGAAATCCAAGTAGAGAGTCAACAAGGGTTGGGTAGTACTTTTAAATTCTCTGTGCCTTTAGCTTAAATACAAAATTGCCTCCCCAAGGACTTCTAACTAAAAAAATATACTATTGTTTTCTTGGCAGGGGGAGAAAAAAAATATTCTCTGACCATATTGCAATAAGGTTCAGTTAAGAAAATTAATTGATCACAAAACCAAAAAACTAGTTACTCAACAAAAAAACAGAACAATAATTTTGGAGGGGGTTTGGGGGACGCAACCGTCACCCAATCGAGGGTTTGGGGGAGAATCCCCCAATTGATCTGGCTTTTTTAATTAAGTTAGGACTTACGCATTGACAAAAAATATTATTGATGTGTACTAGGCAGCACAAGTATTGGTGAGATTGTCCACAATATAATCACGCACAACTAAAGTAAACAAGTTTCTTTGTAATTCATACCAATTAGAAATGATGTTTTCAGACCGCATTAGCTCTAAACGAACAAATGCTTGAAGTGAGCAAAATATGTGTGTTTTAATTGCATGGCTATCTCTAACCCTTACGGGTTCGCCAGTTGCTTCAAGTCGGGAGACCCGCCCAACGCACTGGCTCACCATAAATCGACAAATTCCACATACTTGTTTTATTGCTCTGTGAAAACTTTCTATTCCCCAATGAGTATCATGAATTGTCACAAATTCACTGCGAGTTATTTGCTGAAGAGCTTCAGCATCTGGTAGATACAATATATAATGTCTAGAGTCTTCTTTTTTGAAGACTTTCCTAAACAATTTGATAAATCCAAATTCTCTCAGATGAGTTACCAACCCTTCATCAGGAATCTCTAAACCACTTACTTGGCAATACTTTCCTGGTTCATTAGAGACAGTTCTATTTTTCTCAACCCCAAATAGAAAACCCAATTTCTGGTTTCTTAAAAATTTTAAGTTTTCTACTCCTGAGTACCAACTATCTCCTGTTACTAGCCTTGGTTTTACACCCCAATCAATTACTTCAATTAGCATCTCTTGGAAATAATCGTTCTTCGTTTTCCCCTCCTTTTTTATCGTATATTCTGTAATTTATTGGTACTGAGCTTCCATGTATGTCGCTGTAATACAGCGTAATTAAATTTATCCCTTTGATACTTTTATGATATTTACCTGACCAAAAATAACCGATTAATTCTGCATATTTTGGATTACTGTACAGTTTTTCTATGACTGTGTTGTCTACACTTAAAATCCCTCCTGTCAAGTTAATAATAGTCTTTACCGTACTGAACAAATCATAGGGAGCGTATCTCTCCCTCAACAAAAAACGGTTCACACTATCATGTGAAACATTCCCCAATATTTCTGCTAACCTACTGCATCCTCCATGCTTCGGTTCCGATAACAAAAATAGAGTGTAATGTTCCAGATTGCATTGTGCTGTTGAGAGTTTACTGATTTCTCTGATTGTCCGATACCTATTTGTAGACAACACTTTTTTCTTAACGCATTATTTTATCATTCTGTCAATGCGTTAGTCCTATAAGTGACAAATCAATCACTAATGAACTTAACCCAAGCGTATTGGACTATATAGGATAATTTAATTTCTGGAAGTCCTCTATACATACAATAGATTGTCACAAGGTGGTCATGGCTGCGTAATATGCAATTGCTAGCCTGAGATTGAGAAAAATATAGTTTTCCATTGATTCCACTTTGGACAATCACTCTATGATTCTCAGCAAAAAAATCGCTGGGAGTAGAAACTTATACCCGTTCCCGCTTTGACAGCAACCAACTCTTCTTCTCCTACTCCCTTAATGAATTATGTCTACTGTGATTCTGGCTGGATTTTTAGTAAGTTTAGTGACTGTCTCTGGATGTGCGGCGATCGCCTATCTGTTCCCGCAAAAAAACTCTCACGACTAACACCATGACACTGATATTGATAACTATAGGATTCAGATTTGATTTATAAAATACAAGTTGGGTGCGTTAGCCTTGGCTAACGCACCATTCAAGGATTTTTGTGGGTTTGTGGAATTTCTATCCTGAATAAGGATCGGAATTTGGATCTGTTGGTGGTAGCGATTGTGGTGGTGGTTCGCTGGGTGGTGGTGGTTCAGGCGTGGAGTCTTTAATCTGTGATTGTAAGGCTTTGCCCAGAACATAGGAAGTACTACTAATCCCCAATAATCCCAAAATTTGATCGGGAATAGAAGCGGGAAAAGATGGTGGTTTGTTACTAGTAATGATCAAGACTAAACTCATTGAAATCACAAAAGTGAAAATCAACAGTTGAAACCTGGCCAAACTTGCATCGCCGGTGCTTTCACTAATCAGCTTATCTAGATTAATTCCCCGTTTTTTATTAGTTTTTAAATTCCAAGTACCTTCCCAAATAAATATCAGAATAAATATTTCTAAAACTGCAACAAAAATCGTGATAACACAACCGATAACCAGCGCCAAAATTACAAAAAGATCATTAATGCTAGGCACGCTCTGACCTCCGTTCTTTAATAAGTGAAGTCAACTTGCTCCAAAGATAAGCAAAGTTGCTTCCTCCCAATGCATAGAGAAATTCTGCTCGGATTTGTGGCATACTACATGGCAAGCTTGAAACTTTGCAAGTATTTAAATTTTGCCTAACATCAAATAGGTAGTACGCAACAAATATCAGGGTGAATAGCAATAACTGCAATCGCTCTGGGCTATACTTCTGATTCTTTGTCTTGTCAAAAAGTAATCCTCTGAGATTGATTTTCTTTTTGATAATCAGAAAAAAGACGGAGGACATTAACCCCACAAGAAATAACCAAATTTCAAACTGAATAAACTTGGATAAAAGATTAAATCCCCATTGTATTTCCAAAATTCATCCTCCACCTCAAACCAATATATTGCAGATTTAATAGCTGCTAAGACAGTCAATATATTAAGGTGTGATTTTTGTTTATACCGTAACTGATATAAAAATTATTTTTATATCAACAAAGTTAGTGAATTGTAAAAATTATTCACCCAAAATTTTATTTAGTACTCTAATTTAGTTTGTGCGAAAACTTTAGACACCTCTATCTCTCTTCTTTCCTATCTTGAAAGCTATTTCAGGAACTAAATTCAGCTTCAGGAGCAATAAATTTTGAATTAGCCAATTCTTCCTTGATAGTAGATCGACGGTAGAGGAGGAATTTAAAATCCAATACAGTTCAGATGAAGATCATTAGTGATTGATTTGTCAGTTGTGGAAACAGCTAGCTCAATTGGGGGATTCTCCCCCAAACCCCCAATTGGGTGACGGTTGCGTCCCCCAAACCCCCTCCAAAATTATTATTTTGTCGCCAATTTATTTTTTTAACTGAACTGTATTGATACCAAATCAAATAATGTTTGCGGCAGATAAATTTTTTGTAAGGGCACGGCACCTGTAAGATAATCTGATATGCCAAAAGATTGTGGATGCCGTGCCCCTACCCATCTGTCGCATTCTTTTTTCAAAATTGTATGATTTAAAATCCAAAATCGTAGATTGTTAACAAAAAAAATATGGATGAGATTTTAATCTCATCCATATCCCATCTACCTAAATATGAGGATTGCAGCACTGTTGTATTGCACTCCAGATACTCAAGTAGAGGACTCGTTAGCATTTAAACATTAACTATTTTATGTAGATTCAGTAGTTTCCTCAGGCTCACTGGGTGGAGTAGTTTCTTCAGACTCGCTGGGTGGAGTAGTTTCTTCTGTATCAGTGGTTGTGGTTTTTGGTGGCTCTTGATTGGGTAATAAAGGCTTGGGGTTAGGTGGAGTGTAACTACTCTCAACTGGGGTGCTGGTTCTTTCTAATGTATAAACCATGTAAATTTACCTTTTGCAAAATAGTCAGCAGAATCAGGTTAGCCACTATCTGAATGACAGTCACTACTCTTTGCTTAAGTATCTGTGTATGAGCTAAGTTTTATGCAAGCGGCTAAATTTGTTACAAAACTTAAGATTTTGTGGTATCAGTGTTAATTGTGCAAAATATATGGGAACTATAGGATACGCCACTCCCACAGATATTGTCAGTCATATAGCCAATGGCTGAAGGGAGGAGGTAATATCTGCGATCGCAGTCTCATGCATCTTCCGGTTAGACGTTCCGTGGCTACTTGAATTACCTTTGGTGTTCTATTCTGAGTCAGTATACTAATCTCATTCTCAGAGTCGGATATCTATGTAATATAGAGTTTACTGCTGAAGGTCTACAAAATTCCTCTAAATTTCTAATCTTTTGGGAGAAATTTACCAGATATGTCAAAGTCCGCTCTTTACAGTTAGTCTGAATTAGGGTATTCCTTGATTGTCGTTTAATTGTAGAGAAAGCAGATAGTCAAGAAAATCGGTAAATGGATAGCACAAGGAGTCAAAGCGTGGGAATAACTTGATTTTTATGTTGTATTACTGGCTCTATTGCAAATTTGAGAAGGTGCATACTGCTGAACTTGCGCTCTAACCCTGATTTTTGGGTTGTGAGCAGCATCGCTCCTAGTGTGAGGGAAAATGGTGTAAAGTATCAGCCTCTTAGTAGCGCTTTTAAGCGTAAGCAACGAATAATAGAAAAGCCTCTTTCTTTTCTAGACTGAATCCTTACGTTTCTTGATTATTGACATAAGTAGAATGTGAATTTGAGATTATTAATCTTCCCCAGATTTCCACAGGATGACGCTAGCTTAACAAAAGATTAAACTGTGGATAATGTCAAGGATTGTTGCTAATGGCAGCAATTAAATCACATTCTTAAAATATATTCATCATCTATAAAAAGCTAGTTATGTCATCGCATCAACATAGTTTTGATGAGACTGCCGATTTAATTATTGGTGTTCGCCATTCAGAAAATGGTTATGTACAAGAAAATCCGGCTCCTGTAGGTGTACTTGCTAAAAGACAGGGAACTATTTCTAGTTTTTTGGCTCCCTTAACCCAGGAAACTTTTAAACAAGTTGTTAAAGATGTCGAACAAAAATTGCAGATTGTGCATCAAACTCTCACGAGGTTAGATTCTCATGGGTTTGACACAATCCTCGAAGAAATGTTGCATTCGATTACTTTAAAAACTGGAGAATTATTAGGAGCAGATAGAACAACTATATTTTTATTAGATGAAGAGAAGCAAGAACTCTGGTCAATATTAGCAGAAGGAGAAGGCGATCGCTCTTTAGAAATTCGCATTCCTGCAGATAAAGGAATTGCTGGGGAAGTGGCTACTTTCAAGAAAGTTGTCAATATTCCCTATGATTTTTATGACGATCCTCGCTCAGTATTTGCTCAAAAGCAAGAAAAAATTACTGGCTACCGTACCTATACAATGTTGGCTTTGCCATTGTTAAATGAGCAAGGCCAATTAGTTGCAGTAGTACAATTACTGAATAAATTAAAATGTCCGCATAATCCTAACTCTTCCATTGCAGAACGCGTTGATACTAAAGGATTTACTTATGCTGATGAAGAATTATTCCAAGAATTTGCTCCTTCAATTCGGCTGATTTTAGAATCATCACGCTCGTTTTATGTCGCTACGCAAAAACAACGAGCCGCAGCCGCATTAATGAAAGCAATCAAGTCGCTTTCGCAAAGTAATCTTGACTTAGAAGATACCCTTAAAAGGGTAATGGATGAAGCCAAGGAATTAATGAATGCGGATCGCAGTACATTATGGCTGATAGACCACGATCGCGAAGAATTATGGACAAAAATTACTCAAGATAATGGTACAACCAAAGAATTACGTGTACCTGTAGGTAAAGGCTTTGCTGGTATCGTCGCTGTATCAGGGAAAAAGCTGAATATTCCTTTTGACTTGTACGATCACCCAGATTCTGATACAGCTAAAAAACTTGACCAGCAAAATGGTTACCGAACTTGTAGTTTATTATGTATGCCTGTATTTAATGCCGATCAACAATTGATTGGTGTGACGCAATTAGTAAATAAAAGAAAATCAGGCGATTTCCCCGCTTATAATCACGAACATTGGCCCAAAGCTCCCGAATGCTTCCAAGCCAGCTTCGATCATAACGATGAAGAATTCATGGAAGCCTTTAATATTCAAGCAGGTGTAGCGCTGCAAAATGCTCAATTATTCGCCACAGTGAAGCAGCAAGAACAAATGCAGCGAGATATTTTGCGGAGTCTTTCTAATGGTGTAATTTCCACAGATAAAGCAGGTTTAATTATTGCGGCGAATGAAAGCGCTAAACGCTTACTAGATTTACAAGAACAAGACCGTTTAGAAGGTCTTTCGATTCAAAGTGTTATCAATATTAAAGAAGGTAACTTTAGTAAATGGTGTGAGAATGCTTTAAATGGAGCTAACTACAAACATAGACAACAATATTATCCCGATCGCACTCTATTAACTACAGGTACAGAGCAGCATAGTATTAATTTATCAATTAACACAATTGCCGATGCTAGCGACCATAAACAAGTGCGTGGCGCGCTAGTAGTAATGGAAGATATTAGTGATGAAAAACGCCTGAAAAGTACAATGTACCGCTATATGACCCAGGAATTAGCGGAAGAATTACTCAAATTAGATGACGCTAAATTAGGAGGCGATCGCAAAGAAGTTTCGATTCTATTTTCTGATATTCGCGGCTATACAACTTTAACGGAAAATCTCGAAGCCGAAGAAGTTGTGAGTATGCTCAATGAATATTTTGAATCAATGGTAGAGGCTGTTTTTAAACATAAAGGCACCCTAGATAAATATATCGGTGATGCAATTATGGCTGTGTTTGGTTCGCCTTTACCATTACAAGAACACGCTTGGATGGCGGTACAAACATCTTTAGAAATGCGCCATCGTTTGCAAGAATTTAATCACCGCCGTTACTTAGCTAATAAACCGAGAATCAATATTGGTATTGGCATTAATTCTGATACCGTAATTAGTGGCAACATTGGTTCTAGTAAAAGAATGGAATTTACAGCCATTGGTGATGGTGTTAACCTTGGCTCCCGCTTAGAAAGCGTCAGCAAACAGTACGGCTGCGACATTATTATTAGCGATAATACTTATAATCCCTGCCGTGAAAATATTTGGGCTAGAGAACTAGATTATATTCGCGTTAAAGGTAGAAATGAACCAGTTGCTATTTATGAACTGCTAAGTTTGCGTACCGATCCCATTAAGAGTGAAAAATTAGAAATAATTGAGCTGTATCACAAAGGGCGTGAATATTATTTAAATCGCCAGTTTGACCAAGCACAAGCTAAATTCAATCAAGTTTTAGCGATTGATAGCCATGACAAAGCGGCTTTATTACATCTGCACCGCTGTCAGCACTGGATACAATCACCCCCATCAGATGCTGATTGGGATGAGGGTGTTTGGACTTTTAAGGAGAAATGAGGAAGGGTCAAAAGGTCAAGGGTCAAGGGTCAAGGGTCAAGGGAAATATTTACTTCTTCCTTATCTCCCTCATCTCCCTTATCTTCCTCATCTCCCTCATCTCTCGTCACACTCACCAGCCGAATCTGTTGCTGTAGAAGGTTAATCGTCCAAAACCAAGAAATTGCCCGTGGGATTTCTCGCCAGGAGGGAAGGCTGTCACACCAAATAAATAAACGCCTGAAACTGAGGGATTTTGGCGGGGTTTGAGGGCAATTGTGATGTTTCTACCTGGGGGTACTGGGGGATCAAATACTAGAGTTGTTGTTTGAGTTTTGCCATCACTAGTAGCATCTTTTAATCCTAGTTTCTGTCCTTCATAGGAGGATGTTCCTTCAAAAGCTGAAGTGTCTTTAAGGTCAAAGCGAACGTAGTCTAATCCCTCACGCTGATTAATTGTGACTCGTTGCAGCGGTTCTCCAGCATTCTCTGGTAGGTTGAGGGTAAAGTAATATGTTGCACCCCAAACATAAACTTCTTTATAGGTAGTAACTGCTTCCACTAAGCGTGGTGGTTGAACAAAATACACCGTACCATCTTGCAACTGAACTGCTGGACTGGGCTTTGAGGTATAGCCTTGAATACCAGCTACCATTGCGATCGCTATACCCAATATCACTGCAACGCGCATTGTTCTACCTAGATAACTAACTACTATTGCTGGGGGGAACTCAAAGGCTTTTTGTCTCTCTTGAATAGTAGCTTTATTTCCCTTGTGCTGTACTCATCCTATGGGTAATCCGTAATTGAGAAATTTTTGTCTAAGCTAAAGAAAGGTTCGCAGAAATCAATTTGATATGGCTAGTCCTCTGCTGGTGACTAAGTTGCATATTCCCTTGCTGCGATCGCCTTTGGGGTTTAGTTGTGGCGCTCAAAGGAATGCAAGCCCGTCAACAAGGAAACACGGCGGAATCAGTCGCATTGGGGAAATAGATGTTTCAACCAAGAACAACTATCAACACTTATACATGAAGTCGGGCTAACTCAGCTGCAATTTGTACCTTTTCCTCTGGGGCTGGCTCGCTTCACCAGCATTGCTTATATTGGCTTTAAGAGGTAACAATGTTTCTCAAAATTTGGCGTTTCATTACTCTTATACTGGTAGCGCTCTTTATGGGTTTAGAGTTTGCCCATGCTTTAGAACTGCCTCCCAAAATGCAGTACGATGGAGCGCTATATGTGACGATGCAAAATAGCCTGTACCGTTATTTTGGTGCGCCAGGGCCAGGGGCCTTCATTACTGTGGGTGTAGTGCTGTGTGCGATCGCTCTCACGATTTTAGTACGAAAACACCGCGTTGCTTTTTGGTGGACATTGGCAGGTACACTTTGTTTAGCGATCGCTTTTCCCCTCATCTATTTTCTGCGGATTGAGCCTGTGAATGTTGTAATTGAACAGGCTAATGCAACCTCACTACCAACCAATTGGCAACAGCTAAGAAATCAATGGGAATATGCCCACGCTACAAACTTTATTTGCAGTTTAGCTGGCTTTAGTGCATTGCTGATTTCTGTACTAGTTGATGTTCCTCAAAGGACTTCTAAATAAAAAAATATTCTATCGCCGTGTAGCAGAGGGAGATGAGGGAGATGAGGGAGATGAGGAAGATGAGGGAGATGAGGGAGATAAGGAAGATGAGGGAGCAGGAGAGAAATATCATTACCCATTACTCATTACCCATTACCCATTACCCATTACCCAATCCCCAGTCCCCATTCCCCATTCCCCATTCCCAATTTCCTCGTTCCACTAGCTCCTTCTAATGCTAAAAATTGGTAAGGAGCATGAAAGGGGTAAACGAACTATGAATGCACAGGGGTCGCAAGCAGAAACAATGCATCCGCGTGATTGGTCATGGCCGTTTTGGTTGACTGTACCTCTTTACCCCTACAGCAAACGGCGGACGGTATGCACTGAAGTAGTTAAAGATACTATCTGGACATTCGACCAATTGCACGGCATTCTCTACACTATCGTGCCGATTCGGATGACTGTGGTGAAATTAGAGGCTGGCGGTCTATTGGTTTATGCGCCAGTTGCACCCACAACTGAATGTATCCGTTTAATTAATGATTTAGTAGCCCAGCATGGTAATGTTAAATACATCATTTTGCCTACAAGTTCTGGTTTAGAACACAAGGTTTTTGTTGGCCCCTTTGCTCGCCGCTTTCCCAAAGCGCAAGTGTTTGTAGCACCACACCAATGGAGTTTTCCGTTAGACTTGCCTTTGAGTTGGCTAGGTTTTCCCCAAAGTCGCACCCAAGAAATCCCCGCAGACAACAGCCAAGTACCCTTTGCTGATGAATTTGACTATGCAGTATTAGATATTAATTTGGGGCGGGGATCGTTTGGAGAAGTTGCAGTATTTCACAAGCGATCGCATACTTTATTGCTGACTGATACCATACTTTCTGTACCAGAAGAACCACCTGCGATCGCGCAAATCGATCCGTATCCCTTATTATTTCATGCTAGAGATAACGGACAAGAAGCGATCGTAGATACTCCAGCTAATCGCCGCAAGGGATGGCAACGCATTTCATTATTTGCCATATACTTCCGTCCCGGCGCACTAGAAGTTGCGGGTATGGGTGAGATGTTGCGTGATTCTTTGAAAGCAGCAGAAAGGTCAAAAAAAGCTTATTTTGGTTTCTTTCCTTTCCGTTGGCGAGAAAACTGGCAACAGTCATTTGCAGCCCTGCGAGGCAACGGACGGCCATTTGTCGCTCCAATTCTGCAAACCCTGATTCTTCCCCAAGGGCCAAAACAAGTCCTCGACTGGGCAGACAAAGTTGCTAGTTGGGATTTTCATCAAATTATTAGTTGTCATTTTGACTCACCCATCCACACAACTCCCTATCAATTTCGGCAAGCCTTCGCCTTTTTAGAGAAGAATCCATCTGTCAGCCATTCTCTACCAAAAGAAGATTTGCAATTCATCACTGGACTGGAGGCTGATTTACTCAAGCGCGGTATCGCCACCCCACCGAAGGAGAGAGTTTGAAATCGCAAGCAATGCCACTAATTTTCTAACATTTGCTGTTTTATTTGTTTTGCTGCTAGAGTATATCCACCATCAGCAGCATCAACTAAATGTACTTCTTGATTACCTATCAAGCAAGTAACTAGAGCGCGGTTAGAGATATGTAATCCAAAATATATTTTACCTTCTTGTTGTAATTTCTGGAGATATATTTGAAATATTTCTCTTTTTTCTGTATGGCAAGATATTGTCATTTTTAGCGAACCATCAAACTTTTTATACTCGGAAGATTTAATTAAGTTTTTCTTACCTTTAAAAAAAATAAGTAATATTTTATTCTGTATTTGTTCGATAATATTTTTTATTTTAAAAATTAATTTTGCTATCTGAATATTAAAACTATTTTTGGTTGCTAAATTTAATCTCATTAAAACTTTGCCTCTATCTGTCCGGATATCGGCTAATCTAAATTTCGATTTAGATGCAGATAGTGGATGGCATTCTTCAAGTGATCCAAAAATATATTCCATCTTAGATAGTATTTCTTGATAAATATGTCTTTGGCTTTGAAAATCATCACCTTTAGCTTTAATAATTAGCGATAAAATTTCGTCTTTGTGGCTGAAAAAATCCTCGAAAGGACAAGCAAATCCAGAGTACTCAGCTTTCTTATGGGTTTGATAATTATCGGGAATCAAATAATTAGCACTTTCTTGATGATTTTTGACTAGATATTCTGCATAATCAATACCGTTACCAATAGCTATCATCTGTAAATATTTAGGTGAAATTTGATATTTTCCTATTTTTAGGCTGTAGCCAGATTCATAAATCTTTCTGAGTGGCACACATCCAACTCTTAGCTTAAGATTAAAAATCTCTTGCACTAATTTACAAGTATCAGATAAAACACTTTCTACATCAGAAATCATTATTTTTGGTATCAACAAAGTAATCCCATCACCACCAAATATAAATGGTAATTGTTGATGTGGATTGAGATTGATTACTGCAACGAGTGAAAGAGCGCTAGCCATGTTTACATACTTATATTCTCCTTTTTCTATTGCTTTTGTAGAATTAACTACATCTGTAATTACAAGATACCAATCTTCGGGCGCATCTAAATAAAGATCTAAATTAGTAAAGTCTTTGAAGTTGTTAAACGTAGTTAATTGTTCATAAAAATACAAATTTGACATATAAACTTATCCTAAGATACTTTCCTTCCCTTTTGTTCTGCATTCTTTCTACTGTTTTATGTTACCCAAATAGGTTGAATGATGAACATCAATGAAAAAAACTAAGTAATAGCTAAACAACCACAAATATTGTTAAATTTTAAATAGAGTAATAGAGTAAAGAGTAATTGCCAGGGTACGAACATAATTATCAGCGATCGCATTGCAACGATTTAGATGTGTTTTGGCTTACAAGCAGAAGTGGATGGTATGACCGGGTAACTATCCACTTTCAAGGGCAGGGGTTTTGTATTTTATCTTTTTTTGTTAGCTATTTCAGCCTCAGATGAAATCCTGAAACCACTAAACTAAGTTAAACAATTGATAATTTTATCAACTATTTTTGAGATTCTAAAAAACTTACCCTTGAAAGGACTTCAATGAATACAGTTAGTTTGCTTTTGCCAAGAACTATAGGGGGTAACATTGGCTGTATTTGCTGTGAGAACTACCTCACCTTTGGGGGTAATTGCCCAGCCTGTAGCTTCGACAAGTTTTGCGGGTGCAGATTTAGGATAATTTTGACTCACAGTTGGGCCAGTAGCGGTTTCACCAACTCTATCAACAGCAATCCAATCGGCTAGCACAGCATCACTATTCAGGGTTTCTGTAGGGCTGGAAGGGATACCACCACGGCCAGTCACAGTAAAGCTGCTTTGATTATTCCCTGCAATGACTCGACAAGTTTGATCGAGTGTGAGTTTTACTGGTTGGGTGGGCAAATTTACTAAGCCCTTATTGGGGTCAACACCAGGTGTGTCTATATTAACTATGCCGCTTAAATTGGGGTTTGTCTGAGAAATGGCTGTGATGTCGTTACTTAAGAGTAGTTGGGGGTTAAGTTTTGTTGGGTCGTTAGTGTTGAGTAACCTAACTAAATCCTCACGGTTGAGCTGTTCTATCCCAAAAATGCCAAAAGCGTTGATTTGAACTTTACCACCAGAGCCAGTAAATGCATTGGCTGTGATATCACTATTTTCTTCAGGAACACCAACAATAAAGCCATTAGGAGTATTAACGGTGATATTTCCACCATTACCACCACCACCAGTTGTCCCTGCTGTGGTAGAAATTTGACTATTATTGCGTAACAAAAGTAAGTTCTGGACTTGCAGAATCAAGTCTCCACCATTACCAGATACTGTTTCAGCAACGATTTTGCTTTGCCTATCCAAACGAACTTCACGGGCATTAATTTCTAATTGTCCGGCATTACCAGAACCTAAGGCTTCTACAGTAGCTCTCGCTCGATCCTGTACAATCAACCTGTCTGTAGTTACAAATAATGAACCCGCCTCACCACTACCACGACTGCGCGCAAATAAGCCGCTGGGGTCTTTATCAACTGGCGTTGTACCACTCAGTTCTATTAACTCAGAAGCGCGTACTGTCAAATTGCCACCATTACCCTGGCTATTGACGTTCGTACCAGATGTTACTACTCCTCCACCTCGAGTAATTAATTGCTTGGTGTCAATTATTAAGGAACCTGCGTTTCCTAAATCGAGCGTTTGAGTAAATAAGCCACTAGGGAAATCTAAAAAAGACGCGCCTCTAACATCAATCAAATCGGCAGTTACTTTCAAGGTTCCGCCATTACCTCTACCTCGCCTAGCACTAGTTGCAATGTTTGCACCACCTTCAACAATTAATTTTCCGGTTTCTATAGTTAAAGGCCCAGCTACGCCATCTCCAAAAGTTTGAGTAAACAAACCTGTAGGGAAACCCTCAAAACGCTTACCTTGGGCAATAGTACCGCGAACTTGCACAAAGTCGGTAGCTTTGATAGTCAGACTTCCACCTGCGCCTGTGGAACCTGGAGTAGTAGCAGCTTTAATTTGCGAACCATCTTGCAGAATTAACTGTTCTGCTTGTACAGAAATACCTTGACCATTTTCGCTACCTGTTGTTTCTGCTTGGATGATAGAACCATCGCTAATTTTAATTTGCTTACCCTGCAACTGGATATAACCACTACCTGGCCCATCAGCTAAGACAACAGCCAGATTGTTCAATGAGATATCTGCGGGGGTGACGTTACTAGGAAAGCTTAAAGCTTGGGTGTTGCTATCCAGGTTAATTCCTACTGTTCCACTTCCTAATATTCCGCCAACAGCGATTTGTCCACTAAGGGATTGGAGTGTTCTGCGAGTGTCTACTAAGGTACCGTTCCCGCTGAGGTTAATATTGCCACCCACTAACGCTAAAGTTTTACCTGTAGGAACTTCTAGCGCGCCGAATTGATTGATATCTTTCCCTGGTTGATTGAATTGCAAACCAATGGGTGTACTGATTGTTAGTAAAGGTTTTGTTTGGGGAGCAGTGGCACTAAAAACACTACCATCGGCAAAGTTGATACTGCTAGCTGTACTCGCCACAAATGAACCACCTACATTTAGAGTGGCATTTGCACCAAAAAAGATGCCATTGGGATTAATTAAAAATAAGTTGGCGTTAGAACCAGCAGTAGCTAGCCTACCTAAAATTTCTGAGCGATTATTACCTGTAACGCGCACTAAAATATTCTGTAGATTAGCGCTAGGGCTTAAAAAAACTGCTGAACGCCCTTCGCTAATGTTAAATTCTAAAAAACTGTGAAATAGATTATTGCCACGAGTCGCTCCGCCTGCGATCGCTTCCGTAGGATTACCTTGGTAGTTTTGTATAACTTGAGAACTTTCATTGCCGAGTAGGCTATCAGGTGCGATCGCACTCTGGGCGAATACAGCATTCGTCATCGCCAAGCTAATGCCAAAGGTGAATTCGCCAACCTTTACTAAACCCAATTGCCAAAAACAATTTTTGCTACTTTGAGCCATCTCAAGATTTGCCTCTGCTTTAAAACTACCAACGAAAACGCCATGAATAGCGCCTGCAATGGCATCGTGTATAAATTTATCTCTAATTAGAGATGCAAAATTTTGTAGAGGTGTTATTCCTAACATCTCTACCGATAAAAAAAGATAATTAATAGCAGATTGGCATTATACCAATTAGTAATTCCTCATACTCATAAAAATGAAATAGGGACGCACATCTGTACGCCCCCATTAGTGGTTTGGAAACAATTGCAAATTTAATTACCAGACTTAGAAGTCGTTTTGGTAAAACTGTAACCCTGCTACACCCAGAGATTGACCTTCTGTACTTTGATCTACGGGAGCAGCCTTGACGTTAAATAAGTAAAATCCTTCGTAAGCAGGATTACGATATGGCTTCAGAGCGATGGTTACGGTTTGACCAGGTGGTAAAGGCTGTGCGAACTGGATTGTTACAGTATTGTCTTGATTAGGGTTACTAGCGATCGCAACTGGCAGATTTTCTCCAGCGCGATCGCTTGTTCCCACAAAGGCGCTACTTTGTTGAGCATCAAACTCAATATTTTCGCCACCTTGAATCTGTGTCAGTGTCACCTGTTGTAAGGGTTTGGTTGCAGAAGCGGGTACAGCGACAGTGAAATAATAGGTTGCTGTCGAGACATTGGTTTGATTGTACGTAGTTCTAGCACTCAGAGGTACTGTAACATCAGTATTAGCAGCATAAGTTTTGGAAATCGGCAGCAAACAGAGACCAAAACTGAGAGCTAAGACAGCTTTAGATAATCTAGAAATATTCTTCATGGCAGTTACGGAATGGATACGGATGGATAGTTAAATTAGGCTTTAAAATGAGCAAACCAATTGCAAAAGCATCCTCAAGTCATAGCCAATTTATGACTATAAGCTGATGTCACGTTTGCTGATTTGCCATAAGTAAGTAGACGAAGAAACTATGCCAGCGTCATATATCTGGCGGTTTCTCATCATATCGAAGACTTCATCTTCTTCAGCCTAATTTTCGGAACATGGCAAATATATTCTGGCTTAATTATTGAGATTTTTACAAGTAAAATATATCAATAACTAAATATTTTTCTTGCTTTATAAACACCCATAATCCCATGTGATTTAGAGCGTTTTGATAGCTTTCAAAAAATAGGCTGTAATCCAAATGAAGATGTTTTAATCCAGCATAGAAGAGAGGTTTTCATGCTTTAACCCTGTAATTTATCTCATGAACTTCTAGCTCTGAATTGTTCAGACTGATGTTTTATTGGTTATATTTACAAGATAAAACTAGCTAAATAACTTAATCAAATATTCTTTCTTTTTAAAAGGATAAATAAAAATTATCGATCATCAATTTTGTGATGCAGAAGCAGCTAAAAATATTAAATTTAATATCTATGTCATTCGAGTAGGATGCATTACACTGCTACTAAAGCAGATTCCCATCTCTAATAATTAAAAAAATAAATCGAATTCCAATATCTATGTTAGAAGCAGCTTAAGTAATACCAATTCTCTAAAATTACGTTATGTAGCAGATTCGATGTTTATGAGTAACAGCAATTAATTGAAAAAAGTAATGAGTAATAAGTAAATGGGTGCATCCCAGTTTTTATTTTATAACTAGAGAATTAAGCGTCATTGCGAGGAGGAACGACGAAGCAATCGCATGGATTTATTCCTGGTGAGAGATTTTGCGATTGCTTCACTCCACTTCGTTGCGTTCGCAATGACATTGAAAAAAGTGGGATGCTCCCTAAGTAAATTTCCTACCCATTACTCATTACTCATTACTCATTACTCATTACTCATTACTCATTACCCATTACCCATTACCCATTACCCATTACCCATTATGATTTTGTACTAATCTGCCTCAGAACATGAATGTTCAGATCCAGCCTATTTCCTAACCATAAAGAATGGTCTGTATGATCTGCGACATCATCACCAGTTAAAGGGTGAACCAAAATATCTAAACCTTCACGATGAAGCATTAACCAAGGAACAACCTTAGCAAACTGATCTAGAGCGAATGCTACTTGATACATTGATTGAGGATGTGGGCCGATAGGCTTTTCATGCCAACGTCCCAATTGGACTTCAAAATTAGCGCCTAACCCTTCCCGTACACGAGAAGCCGCCTCACGAGTTGCAATATCAAAGTAAATATGAGCGTGAAACCCTGTAATACCAACATTATTTTCTGTCATAGCTCTTAACTCCACTGAGGACTACCAAAATTATCTCTTTGCTGTGTCGGTAGAGGAAGTATAGGGAGATGAGGGAGATGAGGGAGATGAGGGAGATGAGGGAGATGAGGGAGATAAAATAATTTTTATTGCCAAGCATATAAATGAGACTGGTCTTTTTACTCAGAACTCACGAGCCAGGATCATAAAACTTAACTTTCCGCAAAAACTGAATTTTGCTACGCTCTGTAGGTTTTGATAACAGAAATAAGCAAGTGAAAATACAGAGAATAAAAATAAATATTACATTCATCAGAAGAAAAGACGAAAAAAAGATATTGTCTTTAATGGTTAATAATTCAGGTTATAAATCAGCTTGCAGTTTGGGAAAAATTACCCGAAAACCTTCTCAGCACGTACTCCAGTCACTTTAGAGTTTTGCGGAAAAGATATATAAATATTTTAACAATATTCTTAACATTTCATGGGCATTTTTCTATACAACTGCCCTAGTTTAACTAGTTAGTAGTACTTATGTAGATGAAAACATCCAGGCATCTGCTGATTCATTCACCAACTTCTTATGATATTTGATGCAATGAGGTTGATACAGGTTGCTTTGCAACGCTACATCTTGGAGATGGAGCCAGAACTTGGAGCTGGGCCGATTGTGCTGATAGATAACATTGCTATGGCTGAAGAACTCGGTGGCCCTAACAATCAATTAAATGGTCATGTAGTAATGAGTTTAGTAAATCTCCAAGAGGAGACTACTTTGAAAAATTCTTCTTACTATCGGTTGGAAAACAATCGCACAATCTATCAAAACCCACCGATTCACCTCAACCTGTTTATCCTTTTTTCTGCCCTACATAATAAGTACGATACAGCCCTCAGACTCTTGTCGCGGGTGGTCGAGTTTTTTCAATCGCAAACCGAAATCTCGTTTAACGCTACGCCTGGAACTGGTATTGGTTCACGCGATATCAGGATAGTACCAGACCTTTATTCCCTCTCTTTTGAGCAACTTAATCATCTCTGGGGGTCTTTAGGTGGTAAACAAGTACCTTTTGTTCTCTATCGTGCTCGTTTAGTAGCCGTAGAAGCGCAAAAACGCCAGGCGGAAAGCGAAGTCATCACTGGAATCTCTATCAATGAGTGAGGGGAGAAGTAGCGATGAATCTATACAAAAGACTCCTCAATTTAGAACTCTGGCATGACTATTATTTAGGTCAACCCGACCCGCCAGAATCACTACCAAGCAATTATGACATCTCTAGTACGTTGGCTGTAGTTCCGACTCTAGAGTGTTTGCGATCGCTTCGCAATCTGCGTTGTCTTTTTCGTCCCCAGCCTCGCGGTGCAAGCATCTTTGCTCAGGTAGTGGAGGTGTCGCCTAATGTATTTAAGACGGTGCTGAAAATTGATCGACCATTAAGGCTAACATTTTGGCTAGTAGTGCGCGATCGCTATTTTGCCAATTTCACAAATCTGTCCCTAACTACAAATCGCCAGCAAATTTACTATTTCTCCAACGTTTCTGGCAATCAAGGACAAGCTTTATTTCTGACGCAACCTTTATCGACTTACACTGCTAACAGTGAATACGGTGTAGGACAATTAGTTAGCTACGCAGGTAAAACCCTGGAAGCCTTGCGTTACCAATCCTCTGCCACTGCTATCCCTAATGATAGTGATTGGCAAACCTTACCAAATACCCAGTATGTTTCTCAACTAGACTTGCGATCGCGTCAGAGACTTGAGCGCACACATATCATTAAGAACGCCAATCCAGGCGATCGCTTTCGCTTCACTTTGGTAGATGTGAATCAACAGGAAACTTACGCTAGGGAAGTCACGATTCCAAATCAGCATACTGCTGGTAATGATTTTGCCGCGAACTTAAATTTTGCGGGGCAAATTCCTGGACGCTATCGGCTGTTACTTAATGGTGCAGAGGTTGATGATTTTGTACTTTTTGACCCCTTGGCTGGAAGGGATGCATTTGCCTTAGTTGAAATCGCTGTCAATTCCAATGTTGTACCCACAGCGTTTAACTTCTTACAACCCGACGCAAACACAACCCTAATTCAACCTAAAACCTACGTTATTCGTTATAAAAATCGCTCAACTCGCTGGCGCTATCGCTACGAGAAGCCGCATGGCTTTACTGCTGACAAATTACCTGATTTTGAATTAATAGATGCTAAAACCTATGCAACCAAACGACCACTGGGCTTACGCCTGCAACCTGATAGTTTGCTTACAGACGGTAAAGATAATCCACTACCAGCACCAGGAGTAGCTTTAATTAAACCCGAAACTAAGCAACCATCTGGTCTCACCATTTATTCTGACATCCATTTGTAGAGTAGAAAACTATGCCAAGCACCTACAAAACCCCAGGGGTTTACATCGAGGAAATCTCCAAGTTACCCCCCTCCATAGCTGAAGTAGCAACTGCGATTCCCGCTTTTGTGGGATATACTCAACAAGCTATAATTGATGGTCGTGATTTATACGCCGAGCCTGTCGCCGACCCTACCGCCGACACTGCGATCGCAGTCAAACGCATTACTTCGCTGTTGGAATACGAACAATACTTTGGTAAGACCGAGCCAGAAACCGGGATTACGGTCACCATTGTAGAACAAGTTGATGACAAAAATCCTCCCAATGTCATTGAGCGCACAGTGATCGGTAGCATCAGCAAACCTTCGCCGCATAATATGTACTATGCTCTCCAGGCATTCTTTAAAAATGGTGGCGGGCCTTGCTATATCGTCTCTGTAGGCAGTGTAAAGGCATCTGGCGGTGTAATTTCAGATGGGGCTTTACAGGCAGGTATTGAAGAAGTAGCGAAAGAAGACGAAGTGACTTTGTTTGTCTTCCCAGAATCACAAGCCCTCTATACTTTAGCTCAAGACAATAGAGTCGGTGTTTTTGGTGATGCTCTCAATCAATGTGGGTTACTGCAAGACCGATTTGTAATTATGGATCTGCAAGTACCCGACCCTCAACAGACTATCAACGCAGCAGCTGATAAGTTTCGCGAACTGAGTTTATCTTTGGATAACCTCAAGTATGGGGCTGTGTATGCACCCAATGTTGAGACTATTTTCAATTATGAGTATGACCCTGCGTCTGTTAGCATCATCCATCAGCGAATAGCGCCTAATGGTAACAAGAGTGATGGCCCCTTTAATAATCTAAAGATGTCTAGTTTGGCAGCAAGTCAAACAGATGCGACTGTAGGCAATGCCATTTTGTTTAACTTAGCCAAAGCTGCTGTAGAAGCAATTCCCCTCGTACTTCCTCCTAGTCCCCTGGTGGCGGGTCAATATGCCACAGTTGATAATACTCGTGGTGTGTTTAAGGCTCCAGCTAATGTGGCTCTCAGTTCAGTGATTAAACCCACCATCAAAATCACTAGCGCGCAACAAGAGGATCTTAACGTCCATCCGACTGGTAAATCTATCAATGCGATTCGGGCCTTTACTGGCAAAGGAACCTTGATTTGGGGTGCAAGGACTCTGGCCGGAAATGATAACGAATGGCGTTATGTGCCAGTGCGCCGCTTTTTTAATATGGCCGAAGAATCGATTAAAAAAGCCACCGAGGGATTTGTCTTCGAGCCTAACGATGCCAACACCTGGGTGAAAGTGCGCGCCATGATAGAAAACTTCCTCATCTTGCAATGGCGTGCTGGCGCACTAGCGGGAGCTAAACCCGAACAAGCTTTCTTTGTAAAAGTAGGACTCAATGAAACCATGACCGCACTTGATATTCTAGAAGGTCGGATGATTATTGAGATTGGTATGGCAGTAGTACGTCCTGCAGAATTCATCATCTTGAAATTCTCCCACAAGATGCAAGAGAGTTAATCTCTGCGATCGCTAATTTTTTAATCATCAAATTAACCCATCAATCTCAACAGTTATGACTGATAATGCTTATCCTTTACCCAAATTTCATTTCCAGGTAGAGTGGGGTGGCTCTCGTCTCGGATTCACCGAAGTTTCTGGTTTGAACGTAGAAACGGACATGATCGAATACCGCGAAGGTAATATGCCCGAATATCACAAACTCAATATGCCCGGAATGCAGAAATTGAGCAAAATCACCATGAAGCGCGGCACCTTCAAGAAAGACAACGATTTCTACAATTGGTGGAATACAGTAGCCCTCAACACCATTGAACGCCGCGATTTAACTATCAGCTTGCTCAATGAAAAACATGAGCCAGTCGTCGTCTGGAAAGTCAAACACGCCTGGCCTACCAAAGTTCAATCTAGCGATTTAAAAGGCGATAGTAACGAAGTCGCAATCGAAACTATTGAAATTGCCCACGAAGGTTTAACAATTCAAAATGGATAGTTAATGGTGTTGTTTGTTGACGGTTGACGGTTGACTGTTGACAAACTATGCAATAAATATCATCAACCAATACAAACCCCAAAACCTAGATCATGTACAAGTTTCTTAATTTTGAATTTTGAATTTTGAATTTTGAATTGTTATGATGTCTGCTTATCCCCCAGTAGGTTTCTTTTTTGATGTAGTTTTTCAGGGTGAAAACCTGGATAAAGAAGCAGTAGAAACTCGCTTTCAGAGTGTGACCGGTCTGAGTGTAGATATGCAGACTGAAACTCTCAAAGAAGGCGGTGAAAATCGTTTTGAGCATATCCTACCAGTACGGACTAAATATAGTCCCCTGGTACTGAAACGGGGCTTAGTTAAAGATTCAAAGATGGTGAAGTGGTGTATGGATGCTATTCTCAACTTTGAAATCCGTCCGATGAATTTGTTAGTAAGGTTGCTACATCTGAGGCGTTCTAATCCTAGCCAACCTCAGGCAGATATTGAACCCTTGATGACCTGGAAAGTTATTAATGCTTGGCCTAAAAAGTGGTCAATTTCCGAATTTAACGCCGAGCAAAACTCAATTGCAATTGAATCTTTGGAGTTAAATTATAGCTATTTTGAGCCACTGACTTAGGGAATTGTTGACTGTTAACTGTTGACTGTTAACTGTTGACAGTTGACAAAATTGGAGGAGAATATTGATGCCAATAGAGATTAGAGAACTGGTGATCAAAACCTCAATTAATGATGGGGAACAAGGTCAAAATAACACTTCTAGAACACAAGGGAACAATGGTGCTAATGACCAAGATGCCATTATTGCAGCTTGTGTGGAACAAGTACTAGCCATCCTCAAAGAAAAATCAGAGCGTTAATCTATGACAGGTGAACTCACAAAAATTAAAATCTTGGTCTACCAGAACAAGCAAATGAATCAGAAAGTTGGAGAATTTGACCTCCCTATAAATCCGGAGCAGTTTTCTCAAGCTTTTAAAGTGGAATACGATTTATCTCAAGCTCAAGGCTCGCAAGGGAATGATCCAAAATTTAAATTTACGCGTCCTGAAGAAATGAAGCTTGATTTTACTTTTGATGGTACAAATGTTGTACCCATCAAAGGTAAACCTAATAAGTTTTATAAGAATGTCGCGCAACAAGTGCAGGATTTTCTGAATGCGGTCTACACAATGGATGGTGGAACCCACAAACCGAATTTTCTGCGCTTGTTGTGGGGTAACTTTTCTTTTGGGAATAAAAACGGCTTTGATTGCATTCTCAAAGATTTACAAATTAACTACACCCTATTTTCCCCTGATGGACAGCCCTTGCGGGCTAGGCTTAGTGCTAACTTTGTTAACTACATCGAGCAAGAACGTCGGCTAAAAGAAGAAGGGAAAAAATCACCTGATGTCACCCATCAACGCAAAGTCACAGCTGGCAAGACATTACCTTTAATGACCTATGACATTTACGGTGACCCAACTTATTATCTGCAAATTGCCAAGGTGAATGGTCTGATTAATTTTCGGCGTTTAGCTACTAATACTGATTTGAGATTTCCACCGCTTGAGAAAACCGAATCATGAGCGATCTCATTGTTCCTAAAAATGCGATTTATGAGGTTACTACTTACAAGTTGCTTGTCAATGGTAAGGACATCACCAACGATTATGCGCTGTTGTCCCTAACAATTAACTTGGTGGTGAATCGAGTACCAACAGTGCGGTTGATACTGCGAGATGGTGACCCTGCGGCAGAAACTTTTGCAAGCAGTGAAGGGCCTGACCTAGTTCCAGGTAACGAAATCACAATTTCCCTGGGTTACGATGGCAAAGATCGCCAGGTATTTAAAGGATTGATTG
Source organism: Tolypothrix sp. PCC 7601 (assembly GCF_025677855.1). NCBI lineage: Bacteria > Bacillati > Cyanobacteriota > Cyanophyceae > Nostocales > Tolypothrichaceae > Tolypothrix > Tolypothrix sp. PCC 7601. The sequence goes on along the minus strand of NZ_CP064879.1, from coordinate 7,123,625 downwards.
TCAAACAAGCGCTGAAAGTCGGTGCTAATGGCGACTCGATGCTCATCCTTGATTGTAAAGCTGCTGCCACAAAATTGACCGTGGGTCGCCATAGTCGCTATTTTCAGGACATCAAGGATAGTGATGCGATCGCACAAATTCTCGGTAACTACAGTCTAGGAGCAGTAGAAGTTACCGACAGCAAAATCAAGCATCCGGAAATCGTCCAATACTACGCTACTGATTGGGATTTTATTCTGTCTCGCGCTGAAATGAACGGACAGATTGTTGTTGTAGAAAAGGACAAATTCAAGGTAAAACCGCCGAATACTAGCGGTAATTCCATTATTACCCTCACCTATGGCATCAATATACTAGAGTTTGAAGCCGAAATGGACGCGCGATCGCAATACCCAGAGGTCAAGGCGCAAGCTTGGAGTTATGGCGATCAGGCGTTACTTGAGGCGGAGGGGAGGGAGCCTACAGTTAACAAACAGGGTAATCTCTCAGGTGAGCAGTTGGCTAAAGCCATTGCTTTGCAACCATTCCAACTCAGTCATAGTGGTCACTTACAAGCCCAAGAACTGCAAGCATGGGCAGATGCTCAATTGCTCAAAAGCCGATTAGCGAAAATTCAAGGCAGGGTGAAGATTAAAGGCTATCCTGATGCTCAGATTGATGCCCTGATTGAGTTGAAAGGAATTGGTCAGCGTTTTAACGGAATAGCCTATGTCTCTGGCATTCGTCACGAAGTTATCGGTGGAGCTTGGTTTACTCATATACAGCTTGGTATGAATTCTCAGTGGTTTTACCAGGAAGCTGACATCGTTGATAGACCAGCATCAGGGATGCTCCCTGGTGTTAATGGCTTACAAATTGGTGTAGTAGTGCAGTTAGGGAATGATCCTAATGGTGAAGACAGGATTTTAGTCAAAGTGCCTACCCTCGATTCTCAGTCTCAGGGAATTTGGACTCGTATCGCTACTTTGGATGCTGGTAACAATCGCGGTTCCTTTTTTCGCCCGGAAATTGGTGACGAAGTGGTATTGGGCTTTCTCAACGACGATCCACGCGATGCAATTGTATTAGGAATGCTCAACAGCAAGGCGAAACCAGCACCCCTACAAGCTTCCGATAACAATCACCAGAAAGGATTTTTTACGCGATCGCAAATCAAAGTTACCTTCGACGATGAAAAAAAATTCATCACCTTGGAAACCCCTGGTGGTAACAAAATTACCATCTCCGATGAGGATAAGGGAATTGCTTTGAAAGACCAAAACGGTAATACCTTGACTATGAACGATAGCGGTATCGTCATGAAAAGCCCGAAAGATATCACCATCGAAGCCACTGGTAAGTTAACACTCAAAGCTACCCAAGATACCAGCATTGAGGGAATGAACGTCAATGTTAAAGCCAATGCTCAGTTTAAAGCCCAAGGTAATACTGGTGCGGAGGTTTCCACAAGTGCGATCGCGATTCTCAAGGGTTCTTTAGTTCAGATTAATTAATTTTAGATTTTCAGAATAATTAACCGCTGATATAGACGCGGAGCGGCTTCCCGCAGGGTACGCCGATAAACGCCGATAAATACAAGATTTTTAATTGCCAATTAGTAATGACAAGGAAAGTAACTAGATATGGGAAAACCAGCTGCGCGAATTACTGATATGCATGTTTGTCCGATGCAAACTCCAGGAATACCCCCGATTCCTCATGTGGGTGGCCCTGTAATTGGCCCTGGACAACCGAATGTCTTAATCGGTGGATTACCTGCTGCTGTATTGGGTGATACCTGTACCTGCGTTGGGCCACCAGACGCTATTGTTATGGGTTCAGCAACTGTGCTGATTGGGGGGAAACCTGCGGCGCGCTTGGGCGACACTACAGCACATGGCGGCTCGATTGTCTTAGGAAATTTTACTGTATTAATCGGAGGCTGAGATGGATGAAAACGATAATGCTTTTCTGGGGACAGGTTGGGGGTTTCCGCCGCAATTTAATAAAGTGTCTCGCAGTGTCAGGCTTGTCAGTGCTGAGGAAGATATTAACGAAAGTCTCAAAATTCTCCTGACAACTAGTTTGGGTGAACGGGTGATGCAGCCTACCTATGGCTGTAACCTAGAAGATTTACTGTTTGAGCCTCTGAGTCCAACTGTAGCTAGCAATATTAAAGAATTAGTCAGGATTGCCATTGTTTATCATGAGCCTCGCATCCGCTTAGAACGCTTGGATCTCAACCTTGATGATCAGTTACAAGGGGTCATCAATATCACAGTGGATTACATAATTATTACTACTAATTCTCGTTTCAATTTCGTTTATCCTTTCTATTTACAAGAAGGCGTTGGTTCGTTAGCAATTATTTAATTAGGTCGTTCTTTGTTCTTTGTCATTTGTCATTGGTAATAGTTTTAAGCCTGTTTATATTTTGTAATCTAGTTTGCTTGATTTCCACCGAGTTACTTAATTCGTAGAAAAATAGGAAAATCATATAAAATATTGAACTTGTTAAATGTTATACCAAATCAAAAAATGTTTGCGACGCATCAATATATTCCAGAGGGCACGGCGTGCCGTGCCCCTACCATCTGTCGCATTCTTTTTTCAAATTGGTATTAAATCCAAATAATTAATTACGAACTACGAACTACGAATTACGAACTACGAACTACGAATTATCATGAAAATCCGCCCAGAAAAACTTAAAAATCCACTAATTCGCGATGGGGTAAGCCAGCGTCAGCGACAGGTTCCGGCTTTATCGCCTGATTTTGTGAAGGTGGATGAAAATGACTTGGGCGATTTTCTGGTATTTGCCTATCGTTTCAGTGAGCAGGTTATTTATTACAATGATAAAAACGACCCTGAGGGGAATTGGCAAGCCTTCTTTACTGGCAATACTCCCGTACAAATTGCACTGATTAGTAAAACCCGCCCGCAAAAAATCAAAGACCAATATAGCCAGCATTTGCGAGAGTTCCTTTCTGAGTTATCAACTGAAAGCGGGCAATCAAGTAAGAAATTTGAAAAGTTTGCTGATTTATTAACTACATGGATTGAAATCCTTAATCAAATATATAATTGGTATATAAGTTTAGAATCTTATACACCTCTACAAGCTGTAATTAGAGGATTGGTAAAAACTAATCTTCGTGAGCCTATATTGCGGATTTGGGCTTTTGAACAAGCTTATATAGCTGCTACTAAAGAAGTAGCAAAATCAGGTAATATTTATACAAAATTTAATGAAGAATTTAAGTTAAATATCACTACTCCAGTAGCCGATCGCACTCCTTTTAATGCAAATCCTGTACAAGTGCGAGATGAACTAGACGCTGTATTTCAAATTTTATTTCAAAACTACTATCAAATTATTCAACAGGCTCCGCAGTATTTAGAAAAAAGTCTGCAAGCTAGACAGGATCATCAACCATATTTAGCCCTTTATTTGGCTTTTTTGGAAGTGATGAAACCTGCACGAGATGACCTGAATTTGATGACGCAGCGACATCTCGACTTCTTTTATCGTCAAGTATTGCGTTTGCGCGATCGCCCAGCCCAACCAGACCACGCCCACCTCATTTTTGAACTGATCAAGTCTCAAACTGAATTTGCGCTACCTGCTGGGACTCGTTTCAAGGCTGGTAAAGATGCTACTGGTAAGGATTTATTCTATAGCCTTGATGCAGATATCGTTATTCATAAAGCCCAGATTACCAGCCTCAAAGGTTTATTTTTAGACTTACAAGCAGTTAATCCTAGCGAAAAACCTCCGCGCAATCCTGGTTTATTCTCCTCCCCAGTGGCGAACTCGTTTGATGGATTGGGAGGAGATTTTCCCAAGGAACAAATCATCAAAACCTGGCTTCCTTTTGGGAATGACAAACGCCAAGCAACAAATTTAGGTTTAGCGATCGCATCTGATGTTTTATTGTTACAAGAAAGTGAACGGGTGATTCAGTTCACCTTTTCTCTGAGTGGTTTGGGGACAGTACTTCCAGAAAATAAACTGCATGAAGTCTTTGAAGTTTATCTCAGTGGTGAAAAAGAGTGGATCAAAGCCGACATTTTAAAATCAGGTGTGTCTATAACTGGAGGTGGTAAAGAAAAAACTGGCTGGAATAATTCGGAACTTTCTTTAGTAGTTGTATTAGCGGCTGAGATTGACCCCGTTTTACCTTACCTTCCAGAGAAGCCAATTCCCTATAACCCTGATGTTCCTAACTTCCCTCTCAAACTCCAGCAAGCCTCACCAGTAGCGCGTATAGAATTAAAAACTCAGGTTTTAGTCGATAATTTGCCAGCATATCATTATTTCCGTACTGCCAAGCTAGAAAAGGTCACCATTACCACGCGGGTGAAAGAAGTTCGCAATTTGGTTGTGCAGAATGATTTGGGTGTATTAGATGCTACCAAACCTTTCCAGCCTTTTGGCCCCAGACCAGCAGTAGGCTCAAAATTTTATGTTGGGAGTCGAGAAATTTTTCTGAAAAATCTCTCGGATTTGCAAATCAATATTAAATGGGAAAAATTACCCGCCTCTCTGAAAGACCATTATCGCGGCTACTATCTTGACGGCGAACCTTCACAACCTGATTTTGACAATTTTTCTGCACAATTAGCGCGATTGACTAAACGCACTTGGTCAGAAGAAGGTTTGAGCAATCCTTACGAACTTTTGACCTCAGGCGATCGCACTCTTGTTAACGCCCAAGCAACGCCGCTACAGGGTGAGGAAATTGATAATTTCACCAGCTTGAACAATCAAACAACTGGTGGTTTTTTGAGTTTCAGCCTCAATCAAGACTTTTTGCATGAAGAGTTTGTGACGAAATATGCAATTCAGACATTAGCTGCAGCTAAAGATTTTGCAGATGGAAAATATGTTAATGATGCTGTCTATGAGGACAAAGACAACAAGCTAACACGATGGCTTCCAGGGGTGAATTTACCTAAAAATACCGTAGCACCCATTACCCTCAACCAACCTTACACACCGACTATTCAATCGCTTTATCTCAAATACACCGCAGTTGCGACAACACAGGATTGTACAATTTTCCATCTTTACCCATTTGGCGGGTTTGAGCATTTGGAGGCGAAACAACCAGACTTTTTACCACAGTTTACCAATGAAGGGGAATTACTAATTGGATTAGAAAACCTCGAACCGCCTACAGCATTACCTTTACTCTTCCAAGTAGCGGAAGCCAGCGCTGATACAGCGTTAAAAAAAGCTGATGTGAAATGGTTTTATTTAAAAGATAATTCTTGGGAATCTTTGAGCGATCGCATTGTCAGCGACAATACCAACGGTTTAATTGCCTCTGGTATTATCCATCTGGGGATTCCTGCAGATATTAGCAAAGCCAAAACCACAATTCTCGATCCTAACTTGTATTGGCTAAAGGTGACTGTACCTGCGCGCAGTGGTGCTATCTGTCAAATCTTCGGTGTCCACACCCAAGCTGCAAGGGTGAGTTTCACAGATGAAGGTAACGATCCCAACCATTTAGCCAATCCCTTACCTGCTGGTACTATTGCCAAACAGGTTAACCCCAACCCAGAAGTCAAAACCATAGAGCAGCTCTATGACTCCTTTGGTGGGAAGATTAAAGAGCAGCCAACTGATTTTTATATCCGCATTAGTGAACATCTACGCCACAAAGGCCGGGCTGTTACCATCTTTGACTATGAAAGGCTTGTACTAGAAAAGTTTCCCGAAATTTATAAAGTTCGCTGCATCAATCACGGAGAAGTTAATCTACAAAACGGCAAGTTACAGGAATTAACACCAGGATCGGTAACTTTAGCTGTCATTCCCAACTTGGCATTGATGGGTATTACTAATGAATTAGAACCCAAAGTTAACATTAACCTGCTACAGCAAATTGAGAAATATATAGCTAGTATCAGTTCTCCTTGGGCTGCAATACAGGTAGTAAATCCAGCCTACGAACATATTCAGGTGGAATTTCAGGTGAAATTTAAATCTCCCTATTCCGCCAACTTTGGCTACTATAGCCGCCAATTAGAACAAGCTATTACTTATTTTCTTGCCCCTTGGACAATGGATACTCAGGCGGAAATTCAGTTTGGCGGAAAACTCTACCGTTCAGCAATTGTCAACTTTATCGAAAAACAGGAATACATAGACTATGTTGTGGATTTTAAAATGCACCAAGACACCCAGCGAGATATTCGAGAAGCGATCGCCTCTACTGCGCGATCGGTTTTAACTTCAGTCTCGTTAAAAACTAGCGCTCAAAGTCACATTATCCAAGAATTTCAAGAAAAAACAGTTGTACCTAATCAAAAAATTGAGTCTGGTGTTCTAGGTTATGAATCGTTAGAAGATTTGGAATTGTTATGAATTCTAGGTGTAAATAAAGATTTACAAGTTTAATTTTTGTCACAAATTAGGGTTTATAGATGTTAATTTTTTATGAAAATATTCATTTACGCATGATTTTGTATAAATCTTAAATAGCAGCGTGTTTTGTACCATTAATTTTGAGGTTAAAAAATGAACCGCAAAGGTACGAAGTACGCAAAGGAAGAAGAATTAAGGGTAATACCAATTCTTGATGAGGCTGCATAGAATTCGATCCCCCCTAGCCCCCCTTAATAAGGGGGGAACTAGAAAAAATCTATCAAAGTCCCCCTTTTTAAGGGGGATTTAGGGGGATCTAGATATGTGCAACTCCACATTAAATTCGGAATAATTTACTAAGCATGATTAATAATACAGGTGACCTCATTATTAATTCTTCTTATTTTCTCTCTTTGCGCTCTTCGTGCCTTCGCGGTTCGTTAATTTCTACCAACACTACAATAAATTGCAGGATTCTCACTCATGTTTACCGTCTCCAATGATGCCAATATTTTAAGAAGCCGCAACGAACTTAAAAGTTTATTCAAAAACAAAAGTCGCCTCTCCGAAGACCACTTTAAAGACTTGATTACCTCCATGCTCAACAAACATGACGATCAATTTCATGGATTGTGGCAGGAGGGCAGAACCTATCGCAAAGGCGATGTCGTCTATTACCAAGGCGTACTGTGGGAAATGCAATTAGAAACAGAAATTTGCGCCCATGAAGATGAAGCACCAGGCAAAGGTAACCAATGGAAATCACTAGTCAAAGAATTAGAAAAGAAAGTCAATCAACTGCAACATGATTTAACAGAACTGAGTAAAGCCTTTGCTGAATATCAAGAGCAAATGAAAATCCGGTTGCACCAATTTCTCAGATATATTACATTGCTCACCTTGGGATTAGCAATTACCTTTGTTTGGTTATTTATTGGCTCTACTCATCATATTGTTACAGGGACGAATTGAGCAAAGTTTGTCATGCTACTATCAAAATCATCAGAAGTGTTGTTGATGGTTGTTATCTTCCTCAATCAGTTAAATAAAACTAATTAAATCATCGCTTTTCTATTTCTTATCTACATGAATAAATTTTGAATTGACTTTGTTCTTTATATTCTAAACACACCTGAATTCCATGCTGGAATACCCAAGCATATCGAAAAGTCAGCCTCAATTTCCCCCATATTTGAATTTTCAAACCTTGCGGGATATCGGGATTCAACACTTACAAAATTTGTCCGGGAAACTTTGGACAGATTATAACCTGCACGATCCAGGTGTAACTATCCTAGAGGTACTATGCTATGCCGTCACCGATTTAGGCTATCGTAATAACTTAGATATCCAAGATTTGTTAGCAAAAGCAAATCCTCAGAGTCCAGAGAACAACTTTTTTACAGTAGATGAAATCCTCACCTGCAATCCAGTCACAGAACTAGATTTATGTAAGCGTCTGATCGATATTCCTGGTGTGCGTAATGCCATGCTGGAGAAAGTCACAACCTATGAACCAGATATTTATGTAGACTTTGCTCAAAGTACTCTGCAATATACTCCACCAGAAGCACAGACAAAAGACACGGCTTTTCGTCTGCATCCCCGTGGGCTTTACACTGTTAATATTGACCTCGACTCTGAATATAGTAAAAACGCCTGTGGACAACTTTACCGTTCTTGGGCGGATGTACTAGATAATGTCAACAGCGTTTTATGTAAATATCGCAACCTCTGCGAAGATATTTATGATGTGGTAATTTTGGGTGAGGAAGAAATTGCCCTCTGTACAGATATTGAATTAGCGGCTAATGCCGATGCTGAGGATGTACTAGTAAATATTTACGTACAAGTACAGTCATTTCTCTCGCCTCATCTACGATTTTATACCCTACAAGAATTACTAGATAAAGGCAAAAGTCCCACCGAAATCTTTGCTGGCAGACCTTCAGCCCTCCACGATCCAACTTACACTAAACCTTACGGTAGTCATGGTTTTATCGATACCGACGAATTAGCAGCCTTGACTCCGCCGAAAATTCTCCATACTTCAGATTTATATCAAGAAATTCTCAAAGTTTCTGGGGTTGCGGCAATTGGTAAACTGAGTATCATCAGTTACATTAACGGTTTACCGCAATCACAGCACCCTTGGTATTTGCAACTCACCGAGAAATACCGTCCGGTGCTGGGGGTGAAATATTCAAAAGTGAGATTGTTTAAGGGTAATCTTCCCATTGAAGTGAATATGGCAGAGGTGCAACGCCGCTACTACGAACAACAAGCGGCACGTATCAAAGCTGTACGCGACGAAAATGAACTAGATTTGATTGTACCGCAAGGCAGTTATTACGACTTAGCCGATTATTATTCCATCCAGCACGATTTTCCTTTAACCTACGGCATTAGTGAAGATGGCTTACCTGACACAGCTACCACATTGAGGAAAGCCCAGGCTCGGCAATTAAAAGGATATTTGGTATTTTTCGATCAGATATTGGCAAATTATTTAGTGCAACTTTCTCATATCCGCGACCTCTTTTCTTGGGAAATAGATGCAGAGGAACCAGAAAACGGCTATGCTACTCGTAAAGCTGATCGCCAGTATACTTATTTCACTCAGAGGTTACAGAATTTTCCAGGGTGGGAAGAAATTCTCGGTGAGGAAAATTATCTTCCTAGCATTGGTGAGGATGTCGATAATTCTACTAGAGAAACCTATCGCGATCGCCGCAACCGTTTTCTCGATCATTTACTAGGGCGTTTTGCTGAATCCTTTACAGATTATGTGTTGCTGAACTACCGCATATTCGAGACTCACGCGGATAAAGTGAAGCATCAAACCGAGATTATGCAGGATAAGGCGCGATTTTTACAAGACTATCCTACTTTAAGCCGCGATCGCTTCCGTGCTTTTCATTATTGCAACTGTCAGGAAGTTTGGGACACCAACAATGTATCGGGTTTTAAAAAGCGGGTTTCTCGGCTGTTGGGGATTGCAGATGTGCGTCGGCGTGACTTCAGTCATTATCGAGTCAAGGAAGCGCCTGTAAGTTATATCTTGGCTGTAAATTCTGGTTTAGAGAATCAGACATTAAAAACTCGGCAAAGCTATCCTAGTCAAGCAGCAGCTGAGGCGGCTAAGGAAGAGTTTTTATCATTTGCTTTACATAATCAATTTTATCAACGCCTTGCTTATAGTTATTTCTATCACTACGGCTGGCAAGTAGTAGATAAAACAGGTAAAAACGTTTTAGTTAAATACGATCGCTATTTTCCCTCAGCAGCTGAAAATCAAGCTCATTTAAAAATTCTCCTAGCAGAATTAGCTGTGCGGCTAGCTGGATTATCGCTGGAAACCCCTACCCAAGTTGCAGATTTTATCAACATCGAATTTGATGGCGAATTATATTACTTTCGCTTAAGCATTCCACCAGTTGCATCTGCATCAGGGGAAACTATTACATTTACAGGGGTGGAACGCTATGTTTCTCGTTCCATAGCCCAAGAAAACGCGATCGCAAGTTTACAGCAAATTAAACAACAACGAAATTACTGTCAAAGTCGCTTGGGTGATGATAATCCCAAAAAATTTACCTACTACAGCTATGCTTTGGTAAATAACACCGGGAAAGTATTATCGGAACGCAATCAACGGTGGTTGAACCCAGAAGAACGGGATTTAGATTTACAAAGCTGGTTCAGTAGCATTCAAGCTAATCAAAATCAATTTAAATTAGCAGTAGAACCCATCGATCAGAACTATCGTTTTGTACTGCAAAATTGTACTGGCAATCAAATTTTACTGCAAAGCTTAAACACTTATCCCACAGTAAATGCCGCTTGGCAAGCTACAGAAGCTTTTGCCGAAAGTCTGCGCTACTTCCGGCGTTATATCAGCCCAGCTAGTCAAAGCTATAGATTAGGGATTAAAGATAAAGATGGCAACCTCATAGCTGTAGCCGATACACAACAGACTCCGGGGGAAATCTTTCAACAACTTAACTCCGTAGAATCGATGTTGCGGATTGAACTGCTACCGGAATCAACTTCTGAATATCGGTGGCAATTGCTACACCAGGGTGAAATATTACTGCAAAGTATCCCCGTATTTGCAGATGAAAAAACAGCCCGCGATCGCTTTTATTATGATGTGCTAGGTAACTTGTTTGAGCCTGGTGCAATATCCCTCACCAACAGCAAAGAAGGTTTCAGCTTTCGCATCCTCAGTCAACCAGGCAATCGCAAAACGGAAATTGCAATTCACCCACATACTTATACCTCAGAATCAGAGCAGGATGCGGCGATTAATCGTCTATTTTTCTTAATTCGCACTGCCCGTTTAACCTGCAACCCAGAAAAACAACAAGCTGCCTTTGTTGGGGAAATTTACGGTGATAATCAGCAAATTATTTTACAAACTGCTCAACGTTATGAAAAAGATACAGATGCTTGGGAACAAGGCAACACTTTAGTAGAACTGGCGCAAGATGAGGAGAATTATCGCCTAATTGACAGTGAAAATGGTGTTTATGGCTGGGAACTAACCAACGAAGGCAAAGACCAAATTCTTGCTAGTCAATATTACAGCAATAAAGACGAGCGCACGAGAGCGATCGCAACCTTGCAAGCACGCAACAATGATGAAGGATTCCATGTATTAGAGCATATTTTATTGCGTCCCCGAACTAAGGCAAATGCTCCCGTTTTAGACGAATTTTTGCAAATTTTGGTGACTCCAGATGATGCTAAAACACAGGCGGGAGAACAACCCCGGTTAACTTGGCAAGATCCTTACTCATTTTGGGTAACTATAGTTTTACCTTACTGGCCAGAACGCTTTCGTAATATTAACTTCCGCCGATTTATTGAACAAACCCTACGCTTAGAAGCACCAGCACACGTCGCCCTAAAAATTGCCTGGTTAGATGTGCAGCAAATGCGAGATTTTGAAGATGCTTATCATCATTGGTTAGAACAATTAGCTTTAGATGCTTGCGATGATGCAGCTTGCGATTTAACTGACGCACTTAATCGGCTGGTGAAAATTTTACACAAACTGCGGAGTGTTTATCCCAAGGGAATTTTGCTCGATTCGCAAGAAAGCGGTGATCAAGAGAATCCGATTGTACTGAATCAGACTGCGCTGGGGATAGCAATTGATAATTCGTAATTCGTAATTCGTAATTCGTAATACCCTGCGGGAAGCCGCTACGCGTCTACGTAATTCGTAATTGCAAGAGTCTAATAACAAATGACAAATGACAAATAACAAATGACAAATAACAAATAACAAATAACAAATAACAACGATTTAACTTATGAACACAATTATTAAAAACATTAGCTACCCGATTTTTACGCCTAACCAGGTGTTAACTAAAGACGATTTAAATCAAGTTGTTAATTATCTTGATGGGCAGAATCGGCTTACCCGTGCCTATTTGATTGGGACAGGGATTGTTTGGGGCATGGATTTGAGCAGTACATTTGATGCTACAAAGGCTCAGATTCAAATCTCGGCCGGATGTGGCATTACTTCGGAAGGGTATCTCATTTCTTTGCCGACAACAATACTCACTCATTATAGAAGTGACCAATTAGTTTCTGAGGTTTTGTTTGCGCCAACTCCCCAGAAAGACGAAGCAGTAAATGCTACGTCACTTAAAAATTACAAAGTTATAGAACTATTTGATCAAAGCGCTGCTAATCTTTTAGCACTCAATCAAGATCCTAATGGGACTCTGCGAAATGAAGCAACATTCAAGGAGTTTTTGAGCAAACACGTACTAGTTGTAGTGTATGAAATTCAAGACGTAGAAACTGACTTTTGCTTACTAGACTTTGATAGATTAAGCAATCAGCGTAATTTTAATTTCCGCTTTTTTCTGCTCCCTCGTTCTCCGCAAGAAAATCAGCCAGATATTATTAGTGCTGATAGCCTATTGCAAACAGGATATCAGTTGGATAAATTGCCAGAACCTTGGCCAGAGTTCGCTAAACAATATGGAACTTCTGCAGTTTTTGAAACCAATAGTCATTTTCTCAAAGAATTTGACGCTGAAATTCAAGAATTTAAAAATTTCGCTCCTAAAATTCAGCGCTTTGGTTATGTGACAGCAGAAAAGAAGGTAGATTTAACTAAAATTAATAGCTATACGAGCTTTCGTCAAAATTATTACTTAGTTTGTACGAATGCGATCGCAGCGATTGATAAAGCTTTCCCAAAACTGTTTCAGTTGTTCTCGCCGTTTTTCTCTTCCTTTAACCCTGCTTCTAATAACGACTTCAGTCAGATTAGACAACGCCTGCAAAAGCTACTAGATAGCATCCAAAACCCAACGGTGTCAGCTACTACAACCGAAGTTCCGGAAGCTCCCTATACACTGCAATATGTTTATGACTACCTCAGCCAACTAGTAGCTGCTTATGATGAATTAGCAGAAGCCGCTTTTGAGTTAATGGATGACTGTACGCCTGATACTCAAAGGTTTCCCAAGTTTTTACTCTTAGGGATAATTCCTCCACCCGAGCAAGACTTACCAGTAGTTGCAGCACCTTCTGCTTATCGTAGCCATTTCAGCCAGCCTCCCATCAACAATGCCGAGCAAAGCCGTGTCAAGCAGGTGCGTTATCTTTATGAACGGCTTCTGAAACTGTGCAAATCAGACAGTTATTACCTGCTACCTTATTACAATACGCCGATTAAAATCACGCCTAGTAAAGACCGTGCGGTAACACTCAGCCAACAGGCGATTCCTTATTACTTCAACTACCCGAACTTGTATCGTTTCTGGAGCTACGATGCTTACCGTAAAGGACGCAGTGAACAGCTACCAGCTTATTTTTCCCCAAAGAATGCTTCGCCACGTGACGAGCTGTTGTATCGCCTAGATGGGTATAATTTTTACCGGATTGAGGGGCATATCGGTAAATCTACTTTTAAAGCACTGAATATAATTCAACAATATCAACAGCAATATAACTTACCCTTTGATGTCATTATCTTAAAATGCGCTTCCTTCCAAAGTTTTCAAGATTTAAATATTTCAGGTCAGATTGATGACTTAGAAATTAAATTTCAGCGAATCAAAGATTGGTTTAGCTCACTTTGGAAAACAAATCAAGACTGGGCGCAAAATGTCTTTTTAAACACACTCAAGCGAGTCTTCTTTAACCAGCCGCGTCTATCTGCGATCGCAGATACTCAGTTAGTAAATCCAATTGTAGAGTTGGCGCAGTCAAAGTCAAACTATGAATTTGTCCCAGAAGCAAATACTAGCAACCAATACCAGCTGTTCCTGAAGAATAATGCCGGCACGCGTATTGCCCGCTACGACTTCCAAAATACAGCTAATCAAAGTATTTCCTTAGACTTTTCCGGACTGACAAACGAGCAGATTACCCAAGAACAGCAGCGAATTGTTCAAGATTTATCCTTTTACCTCAAATCTACAACAATTACTTATAGTCTTGTGGGTCAGTCAGCCGACAACCCAACGAGTTACTACTTGCGGCTATCTGTAATCGACGAACTAGATTTACCCATCAATGCAACTACAACTGCGCCCAGGGGTAAAGCCAAAATAGCGATAATTTCATTGAATTACTTTACTATTACGCTGGAAAATAATTTACCAATCATTAATCAACCAGAGTTTCAAGATTTTCCCACCCTCTATGGCTTACTGCGGGATGTACCTGAAGATTACACTAGACAGCAAAAACTGAATTTTCAGATGGGCGATCGCGCTGCAGCTGATATTTTAAATAATGTTGAACTCCAAGATTTAATACAAAGCTATCGGGAACGACTCAAGCAACTGATGGAGTTGCAGTTGTTCCATAAATTTGCCCAACAGCATCCGGGTATGGAACATTTAGGCGGAGTACCCAAAGGCGGTACATTCGTCCTGGTATATGTAGATGGAGAAGAAGTTAAAGAACTTTTAGCTGCGAACCAAAACCCTGCTATCTATCAATTGCAAACCTTACGGACTGCGGCTATAACCAAAAATGCAGTTTTACCCCCAGCTGCACCAGAAGAAATCATCCCTAGTTGGGAATTACTATTTAAAGAATTCCAAGAACGCAAAGATATTGTCGTCGCAGATTTTTGTCTACCATATCGTTGCAGTAGCGATACTGCTGGAGTCAGTTATATATTAGCTAGACCACGCCCCATCGTCTTATTAACACAAACAGAATTCTGTGAAGGCGATACGACAGAATACGAATTTATTTTAGAACCGGAAGGTGGCACACTCAAGGGCGAAGGAATTTTCTTCAAAGGGCGAAAGCATTACTTTAAACCCAGTAATATCACCCAAGAGATAGATGCAGAAGTTGCGATTACTTTCACCTACGCGGTAGACGATAGCTTCGATACCCTCACCGTTACTATTTACCCCCTACCAAATGCAGACTTCCAGGTAGGTAAAAATGCAAATCAAACCACATTCTGCGCTAATAATGAGCCATTATCCTTAACACCCAAGCAAGCAGGTGGTAGCTTCCGAGTGCTAGTTGGGGAACAGGATATCTCTGCTAATGTACTTGATACCAAATTGCAACCGCCAAGATTACTTGTCAGCAAAGTGCAATTGGGTAATGCCGAACAGCTACAAATCACGATTGAATACACCATTACCAGCGCTCAAAACTGCACCAACCAAGCCAATCAGCAAATCACCATTTTTGCTTTACCAGATGCGCGTTTCCAAATTGGCGAACAATCCAATCAAACCCGCTTCACTACCAACGATCCGCCAGTACGTCTCGTACCTAGATACGAGGGTGGTAGCTTCCGGGTGCTGGTTGGCGAGCATAATATCTCTGCTGACGTGCTAAATATTACATCTAAACCACCAGAGTTTCTTCCCAGTCGGGTAGATTTAGGTGATGCACAACAGTTACAAGTGACGATTGAATACACCATTACCAATAATCATGCTTGCACTAACCAAACCAGTCAACAGGTCACTATTTTCGCCCCACCAGATGCAGACTTCCAAATCGGCGACAATCAAACCGCCTTTACTCCCAACGATCCGCCAGTATCTCTCATACCCAACCAAGGGGGTGGTAACTTCCGAGTACTGGCTGGAGAACAGGATATTTCTGCCAATGTACTGGAAAATGAATCTGAGCGATCGCAATTTCTCCCCAGTGCAGTTAACTTAGGTAATGCCGAACAACTACAGCTAAATATTAGATACTCCATTACCGATGAAAATGGCTTTAGCAACCAGGCACAGCAACAAGTTACTATTTTTGCGCTTCCAGATGCTAGCTTCCAAATTGGCGCACAGTCAAATCAAACCATCTTTGCAATCAACAATCCACCAGTACCCCTCATTCCCAAACTACCAAGTGGTAGCTTCCGCGCACTGGTTGACGGACAAGATATTTCTACTGCTGTACTCGATACTACATCTAATCAATCGCAGTTTACTCCCAGTGCAGTTAACTTAGGTAGTGCCAAACAGCTACAAGTCACCCTGGAATACGCTATTACCGATGAGCAAGGCTTAACTAACCAAGCACAGCAACAAGTTACTATATTTGCTCTCCCAGATGCAGGCTTCCAAATTGGCGAACAGTCAAATCAAACCGTTTTTGCTGTTAATCAGCCACCAGTACCCCTGATAGCTAATCAAGCAGGTGGTGACTTCCGCGTACTCGCTGGGGAACAGGATATCTCTGCTAATTTCCTTAATACCGAAGTTGAACCACCAGAATTTCTTCCCAGTGCGGTAAATTTGGGTAATGCCAAACAGCTACAGGTAATTATTGAATACACCTTTACCGATGGCTATGGCTTTACTAACCAAGTGCAGCAAACAGTAACTATTTTCGCCCCACCAGATGCCGGCTTCCAAATCGGTGAACAGCCAAATCAAACCTCCTTTGCTGCAAATCATCCGCCAGTATCCCTCATACCCGAACTACCAGGTGGTAGCTTCCGTATCCTAGCTAATGGACAGGATATTTCTACTGATGTACTCAATACTCAATCTCAACCACCGCAGTTAATTTTCAGTGCAATCAACTTAGGCAATGCAGAACAGCGAGAAATTACCATCGCATACATTATTACCGATGAAAATGGCTTAACTAACCAAACGCAGCAACAGGTGTCAATTTTAGCCCTGCCAAATGCCAACTTCCAAATTGGTAGTGTGCCTAATAAAACCAACTTCTGCACCAATGATGGGCCGCTATCTTTAACGCCACAGCAAACAGGTGGTAGCTTCCGAGTACTGCTGGGCGGACAAGATATCTCGGCTGCGGCACTGAATACGCAATCTAATCCACCAGAGTTAATTTTAAGTGCAGTCAATCTCGGTAACGCAGAACAATTACAAATTACTGTTGAGTACAGCATTACCAATGACAACGGCATTACTAACAACACTGCTAATGTCCTCACAGTGCATCGTGTTCCAGTAGCTAACTTTCAAGCAGAAATTGCCAGCATCAACGCCCAAGGATTTTCCGTGCGCGTCTTTGATATTCAACCAGCAGAAACATCTTTCAGCTATGTTTGGCGACATCCTGGCGGTACTAAAGACGAAAGCCAGCCCGCCAATAGAGAATTCCTGATTAACTATACTTATGATTTTGACAGTTGGGTTTTTGGCGAGGAAATCAGCATCACCTTGCGAATTGATACACCAGCCGCTTTAGGTGGTTGTAGCAGTGAACCTGTCAACAAACGCATTGCCATTCCTTGCGGTGGCGTGGTGGCATTTAATCTCCTTACCCTCAGTAATAATACAGTTATCAATAGAACCTCGATAAGAAATGAGCAGAATTTTCAGGTATCAGACTTCAACGCCAATAATGAGTACAACATCGAAGCCGTAACTGTACCAGCAAACGGGGAAAATATTGTTTTTACTTATACCGACCCCGCCAACGAAGAGAATGTCCAACCAGCAGGAAATAATAAAATTTACAAGATGCCCGATGGCTGGTACTTAGTAGTTGGTGTTCATAAAATAAAAGCACAAGTTTTCCGCGAAGTTAACGGTCGTCAGGTAGAAGGTATCGCCGCCACTGTAAATATTCGCATTCAGGATAGTAATTCCTTGACAGCAGAAACCCCAAAGCCCCCAGAAACAACTACACTACTCAACCGTCTGCGCCTAATTTTCCCCACAGGCAAAGAAATTAACTTCGGTAAAATCGGTGAGCAAAAATCACAAGGATCGTAGAGACGCGATTCATCGCGTCTCTACAAGAGTAATTTTCTCCCTCATCTTCCTCATCCCCCTCATCCCCTTATGAGCCAACAACGCCACATCATCGCCAAAACTGTACTAGAAATCGATACTGGGAACCTAGCAGATGTGTCGAGTTTACAAGAAGATGTTAGCCGCTTGCTTCAGCAGCAGATTGCGCCGAAAATGGAACGCCTTTTTGATCAACTGGTGGAGGGCGATCGCATTATCCGGCTAGATCAGCTAGTGGTCGAAGTTGGCTCGGTGGATCGGCAATTTTTGGCGGATGAATTTAGCAACAAACTATTAGCTGTACTAGAACAAACTCTGCGCGATCGCCTCTCTAATCCATTAATCACAAACAATACTGAAATTATTTCCCGCGATCGCTCTGGTGCTGATTGGGAAGTGTTGCTGTATTTTTTGCAGTTTGGGCGTTTACCCTGGTGGGTGACATCTGGAGAGTGGGAGGCTTGGTTTTCTCGATGGTTAGCAGTGATGCAGACTGAAACTGCTTGGCGCTTACCTTTGCAGGAATTGCTAGCAACTAACCCAGCCGTGCGTCAGCGTTTAGTTGAGCAGCTACCGGAAACCTTCCGCCACCAGATGATATTACAACTCCAACCTGCTTGGACAAGTTGGGCTACCCTGCTCACCCAAGCGCGCCAGCTGATACAATCCCTAGAAATTAGCAGCAGCACCGCCCGTTACCTAGATAGGCAAGCTTGGCTACTAATTTTGAGCGAAATCAACCCACAGCAGCCATCGGCTATACCTTTGCCAGCTGAGGCTTGGAGTCTTAACTGGCTAACTCAACTGGTGCAAACTGGGCAAGTTGATGCGATCGCGCAACAAAAACTACGCAGCAGTATTGCCGCATTGCCTATTAGCGAAAAATCTCTGTGGCTAAATGCACTTGCACAAGTATTAAATTTAACATCAGAAAACCTAAATTTATCAGCAGAGCAGAATGGCGATCGCCCAATTACTGATGGGGAAATTTTGCTGTACTTCTTAGCTTTTGGTCATCTACCACCAGGGCATTCTTCTGGTGATTTGCTGCCACGCTGGGAAGCCATTACCCAAACAGAAAATAATTTACAGATAAGACTGCGGGAATTACTGATAAATAACCCAGCTGCGCGACAGCGATTAATTGCACAATTGACAGAAGGCTTTCGGCATCAGTTGATATTAAAGTTACAGCCAGCCTGGACAAACTGGCGCACTTTGCTGGCGCAAGCAAGAGAATTGATACAGTCTTTAAGCCTCAGCGATGACACCTGCCAGCAATTAGAACGGCAAGCTTGGCTATTGCTGTTAGCAGAAATTGACTTAGATAATACACCAGTCAGACCTTTACCAGTTGACACTTGGAGCCGCAATTGGCTAGCCCAACTTTTACAAACTGCTCCCGAATTGCGGGAAATTCCTCGTCAGATCCTGAGCCAATACCTACGTGATATTATTGAAGCATTGCCAATTACCGAAAAATCTTTGTGGCAGACAGCACTCAACCAAGTGCTAACTTCTACATCGGTTGATATTAATACGCGATCGCAAAACCTTCAAGCAGCCCAAACCTTATCTCCAGCAGAAGAGATAGCCGGATTGTTTGTCAACCAAGCCGGACTGGTGCTGTTACATCCATTTTTACGGAACTATTTTCATGCTGTTGGGCTATTAGATGGTGATGCCTTTGCGGATGAGTCAGCACAGCAAACAGCGATTTACCTACTGCATTACTTGGCAACTCGGCAAACCGATGCCCCGGAATACGAATTGGTACTGCCTAAATTACTTTGTGGTTGGTTGCTCAACGAACCTGTAAACCGTAACATCGAATTACCCGAGGCTGCCCTCATGGAAGCAGAAAACCTCCTACAAACCGTAATCAACTACTGGCAAGCCCTGAAAAGTGCCAGCCCTGATGGTTTACGGCAAGGCTTTTTACAACGCGAAGGCAAACTTACCCGCAGTAGTGATGGTAACTGGCAGCTTCAAGTAGAGCAACAGTCAATAGATATCCTACTAAGTCGCTTACCTTGGGGACTGAGTATGGTGAAATTGCCCTGGATGGAAGAACTTTTGATTGTGGAATGGAACTAAGACCATGAAAACCACCGAGAACAAAAGCACCTCTAGTCAACAGCACGCCAAGGCAGATCAGTCCTGGGGAGTGCAGGAACGAGATCAAGCTTTTTTCTCGGAATCAGCACCGCAACAGACAGCTTTCTTTGATCCTGGTGCAGCATCCTGGGTACAACCCAAATTCATCGGTGAGCGATCGCTTTTCTTCTCACCTTCTACCACTGCCACAATTCAACGAAAATGCGCCACCTGCGAAGCCGAGGCAAAATCGCAGCTTGGGGCAGAACCAGCTGCTGAAACACCAAACATTCAGCGAATGCCTGCGTTTGAAAGTGAAGCTGAAACACCTACTATTCAACGAATGCCTGCGTTTGAAAGTGAAGCTGAAACGCCCAAGGTTCAGCGAATGCCTGCATTTGAAAGTGAAAGAGGAGTGCAAGCAAAACGCTTGTCCAGCGTCACTGCTATTACCCCAAAAACGCAACTAGCTACTGAAACCAAAGAACAGGAACCACAAGAAGAGGCGATCGCAGAAACCCCACAGATACAAAAGATGCCTGTGTTTGGCAACGCCGATGATGCAAATGATGGGGACGATAAAAACAGTAAGCAGCCCTGGGTGCAATTTAGTTTAACAATCGGTAAGCCAGGAGATACCTACGAGCGGGAAGCTGATGCAATGGCTGACCGAGTAGTAGCAATGCCCAGGTCAATAGGATCTAACTTAACAGCTAAAAACCTGGGAAGTCCCAACGCCCAACAGGTAAACCGTAAGCAAAGTGTGGCGATGCTGATGCGGCAAGCAGCAGAGGGTAGCCCCACCCCCGCACCCAAAAATTTAGAAAGTCGTCTCCAGTCCCAGAGTAGTGGTTCGCCTCTAGATACCAACACCCGCACTGAGATGGAAGGGGCATTTAATGCCGATTTTAGCGGAGTCCAGATTCATACCGGGTCAGAAGCCGCCACTTTGAACCAAGATTTAGGCGCGCGCGCTTTTACCCACAAAAATCAGATTTTCTTTAATGCGGGTGAATATCAACCAGAGTCGCAATCTGGGAAACACTTGCTCGCCCATGAGTTAACTCACACGCTGCAACAAGGAGCATCGGTACAACGCAGCCAGAACGCCACATCTCAGACTAGCGAATCCATGATTCAAGGTTCGTGGTGGGATGATTTGATAGATTTTGCCGACGATGTCGGCTGGAGAATTGTACGAGAATTTGCCCCAGGGCTAGAGCCAATTATCCGGAAAGGGCCAGATGGTATCTTTGAGTGGATCAAAGAATTGGTCGGTTCCGCCATCGAAGGCGTTTTCAACAATTTAATGAGTCCTGTACGAGCGATCGCAGGCATTGATAGCCAATTAACAGCCCAATTTGCACCGATATTAGCATCAATTCAAGCTGCGGCCAGTCAAATAGCAGCTAATGATTGTACGCCCATCCGGGAAGCCGCCGAAAAAATTGAGCAAGCGGCAATGCGGCTGATTACACCCATCGTCGAAAAATTACAGCCCGTCGTCGCCAAAATCAAAGATTTCCTCAACGGAGTTTGGGACAAAATCGGTGCGCCGATTTGGGGATGGATTCAGCAGTTTGCCTCCGCCCAATGGGAAAAAATTCAATGGTTGGGACAGAAGCTGCAAGCAGTTGGCAAGTGGATTTGGGATAAAACAGCCACAATCCGCTCAGTTGCCGATCGCATGTGGACTTGGCTGAAGAATAAACTGGGTATTGGTGACGGGGCTGAAGGACAAAACGGTCTGTTGCAATGGGTACAGAAAAAAATCGATGCCGCATGGACAGCCATTAAAGCCAAATTAGAGCCGTTTAAACAACAACTGATCTCCATTGGTTTGGCTGTTGGTGGGGTTGCCCTGGCTCTTTCCCCAGCCGGCCCAGTGCTGGCGATTGGTACTGCCGTTGTCGGCGCTGTAAAAGGATTGCGCTGGATTTCTGCCAATTGGGGCAAAGGAAATATGATTGTCCAGGCACGCACCTACGTGCAGCAATCCCTAATTCCTATGCTCATAGCAGGAGCAAATCGTTTTAGTGCCGCAGTTACACGCATGGCAAATGCCGTCAACTCTGCACTAGGTAGTTTAGCTACAGGTATGATGAATGCCGTCAGTGCAATCGGCGGTTCGCTGTTGCGAGTAGCGATGACTGTCGTGCAGTGGATTGCTGATAAAGTAGTTGCATTAGCAGATTGGGCTAGACAAACCCTCGGTAACCTAACTACTTGGTTAGAACAAACTCTGAACACCCTACAGACCTTCCTGCAAAAAATGCTCAACTTCTTTGCAGAGGTCGGTAAGGTTGTCTTAAATATCTGGTTATTGCCTGCATTTTTAGGTAAAACAGTGTGGAATTGGATACCCCAATGTATCCGCGACCCCATTATTGATTTCATTGGCCCGATCATCCTGCGCCAAATCGAGATATTCCAAGAATTAGCAAAAGACCAAGAGGCTTGGCAAAAGACGAAGGCCGACGTATTGAGGATTATTAATCTCGTATTCGTAAATCACGATTTGATGGGCGCAGTCAAAGCCACCTTCCATTTGATTCTGCGGGTGTTTAACGTGCCGCCGGAGTTGGTGGTGAGCATTGCCCAAAAAGCCATAAATGCCTGGGATACAGTCAGTAAGAAGCCAATCGAATTTATCAAGAATGCAGTCAGAGCGATTGGTCATGGTTTCCGGCGACTCTGGCAAAAGATTAGAGAACACATCACATTCGGTCTTCAAGGCTGGTTGTTTGGCGAACTAGCCGAGAAAAATATTAGCCCGCCCGTTAGCTGGAGTGACCCCAAAGCTATCTTTTACTTTGTATTAGACGTGCTGGGACTATCGATGGATCGCATTTGGGAATTACTTGCTAGGCGCTTCCCACCTGAAAAAGTAGCGAAAGTACGACTTTTATTTGGAAAAGCTGCCAGAGTTGTAGAGTGGATTACTCATGCGATCGACACCTCTAAATCTCCTGCGGAAAATGCCCAAGGCATCTTCAATCAGGCTAAAGAGTTTGGTGCCAGTATTTTGACGGGCATTGCCGAGTGGGTTGCTGGCAAGGTTGCCGAAGAATTGGCGATTTTAGCGGCAGCAGCAGCGGCTTCCGGCGGACTTTCTGAAGTTCTCGATGTCGTTCGCCGCATCTACAAAGCGATTAAGACTGCCGTTCGTTGGGCGCGGCGCATACTCGATATGGTGAATGAAACCTTCGATCATATTATTGATATCGCTGCTGGCAATTTAGAACCTGTCGGAGTCAAACTTGAGGAGATTATGCACCGTGCTATGCCTATAGTGATTGGCTTTTTAGCTGATCAAGTGGGCTTAGGAGGCGTTGGTCAGGCATTACGCGATGTTGTCGATAAACTCAGAGAAAAAGTGGACGCGGCAATTCTCTGGCTAATTGACAAGATTAAGGCAGGAATTGAAGCGTTGATTGGGGCAGTCAAAGCAGGTGTTAAGGGTCTACTGAAGTTTTTCGGTGTACGAGAGCTTTTTGAAGATGGTGAGGGCAAATCTCATGCTGTTTACTATGAAGATCAAGGTGGGGAACCTACTCTAATCGTCTCTAGTTCACCTAAACCAATTCGGGAGTTTCTTGATTTTTATGTGGACTTCAGAAATATCACTTCAACTTCTTCTAAGGGAAGTATGGTGGCGGATATTCGCAACTATCTATCAACACAAATTGAACCTGTAATTCGACAGATGAAGCAGGCAAAACGAGATGGTGATACAGCTACTGAGGAGAGTAAGCAAGGGGAACTTCTTCAGAAAAATACTGTACTTTCACAGAAGTTGCGCGATCTGATGGCTGGCGATCAAAATGTAGGGAAAATTATCGACAGCTACCGTCTGGAAGGAATGACAGGAACCTATTCTAGTATTCCAAATCCGACTTCCGATCAACTCACGCCCGATCATCAGCCCCAGGCAGCGATTCTTGTATGGGCGGCTTCAGAATCTTTCTTTGGATCAACTAGCAATATGGCTCGCCGCGCAGCAGGCAGGGCTGCAAGAGGATATGCTATCAATCTACATTTCAATCGACATATAGCAGGTAGGACTTATGGAGCCAAAGGGGATGGAACTAAAAATGCCTTCATTTCCAAAGCGAATCGCGAATTACGAGGTATCCGAACCAATCAGGAAAAACGCAACGTTGTAGTGGATTTAATGAAAGATGAGCTGGCTGCTGATGTTCAAAAAATGAGAGATGTTGCAGATCGGAGTTCCAAGAATGAGGTTTGGGCTGATATTCATGCATTAGATATTAGCCAAGCCGAGAAAGACCAACTGATCGGTACAATTAAGAGTAATATTTTGGCGGGTGAGAATCAAATAGCAAATCAAGATCTAGATAGTTTAAAGAGCTAATTCCCGATGAGTACAGACACATTACAAAAGTTTTATGAATTCTGCCATAGGGTAGACGGATTATTTTGCGATTTTGAAGTAGTGGAAGACGAAAAAAAATGGCTCAATTCTCTACTATTGCCAGAAGCAGAAGGGTTCTTTAAAGTAATCGGTATGCAAAAGAATGGTTCGTTAATCTGTTTCTGGTCTTACAAAAAAAATCTGCCTTTAGAGCAACAACCTATTGTATGGCTTGATAGCGAGGGTTTTCCAATTTCTGTTTTCTCGTCTGATGTGCCAACCTTTTTATCTATTTTGCCTTATGATACAGGTGCTATTTATGATATTTTGTTTGCTTGGCAAGAATACTGGAATTCTTCTATAAAGCGAAAAACTCCAACATCTAAATTTACAAAAAAAACGAAAATGTATCTAGAGATGTGCCAAGAAATTTACCCTTTTCATCAGCAATTTGTTGAATGGTTGAGAACAGAAGTAGGTGTGGAACCTGCCATTAATCCTGCTCAACTCATTGGTCAAGCAATAGAACATTTTCCTCGTTTAGATATCTGGTTAACTGAGAATAAATTAATTCGACGCGCTTAGTGAGAATATGCACTTTAAGCTAGGTATAATACTGGCATTATGTATAAAATGAAGAAGATATCTTAATTATGAAGAGTAGATATGTTTAATGAGCGATTCTATTAATAACTTGCTGAGGAAAGAACTTGTATTATTGAAGCCTTCAGGTTCATCAATACCGCTACAGTTTCTCGCCTTTGATCTGATTGAGCAAGACACTACTCTTTGTGAATGCCGTCTCACATTTCGAGTGACCTCACAACTTTATCAACAAATTGAAACTGAATCATTATTCAATCTCAAACCCGAGTTACGCGGTGCTTTTAATGTCGCCAGTTTTCATAGTGATGTTGATATTGAAATCGAAGCTACCCTACAACCTCAACTCTTACCTCAATTAGCAGAACACGCAACCGATAAAGAAAGTGCGATCGCCTACTTAACTACTTGTTCATCACCCAACCCATTACTCTCTACCGAAAGCTGGTTTGCACTAAAGGTTTCACAAAATCTAGAATCGGGCGAAATTGGTTATCGTACCTTCTGGTCTTACCTGAACCCTGCGAGTTTAACGCCAGATGCGATCGCAAACGGTCAGTTCCCTCAAGCAATGGAACAGTTTCTCAAAGACCGCAATGAGGCTAATTTATTAATGGCTGAACAAGCTATCTCAAAAGTCTTAGAAGAAATTTCTCATGATTTAAAAAATTGGGATGAAACTGAATTTCTCAAACAGACAGAAACCGCAATTTCAGATTTTTTCTCGGAAGTCACAAACGCTTTAGAAAGTTGGGTTGAGCCAAATCAAGCGATTGGTAAAACCAAAGCCAAGGGAAAAATTTATCAAGCAATGCTCGATTTTTTCTCCCAAGAAGATTGGGAATTTACCAAACTTAAAGGAGAACTTACTTTACGTCTTGCTTGCCAAGGAAAAAACGGACAATGGAACTGTTATGCTCTAGCTAACGAAGAGCAACAGCAATTTTTGTTCTATTCCATCTGTCCGTTAGAAGTACCTTCCCTGAATCGCAGTGCGATCGCCGAATTTCTCACTCGTGCTAATTATGGTATGGTGATCGGCAACTTTGAATTTAACTTTGACACTGGCGAAATCCGTTGCAAAACCAGCATTGACGTTACAGGCGATCGCATCACCTCAAGCCTCATCGAACGGCTGGTATATGCAAACGTTATCACCCTAGACCAATATTTACCAGGCATTCTAGCTGTGATTGCAGGAAAACTGTCGCCAACAGATGCGATCGCTCTTGTGGAAACTAATACTGATAGAGAGAGTGAAAAAGGCGATCGCTAGGTAGTCGGTTCCGGGGTAGCATCACGCCCAACTAAAATTTCTAGTTCAGCTTTGTTTTCGGGTTTATTCTCAGGTCCATTCTTCAAGTTAAACTTAAGAATTTTTGGATCGCTTCCTAATAAAGAAACTACTCCTGAACCCAAATAAAAATGAGGTTGGTCTAAGTCTATCTTGTCTGAACTATCGATACCGTATGAGAGTTTAATGTTTTTCTTAGCGTCGCTGTATATACTTGATTTAATCAGCAAGAAACTGATCCGTTTTCCTTCCGATGGTTGAACTTCTACAGATATGTCTTTTCCTGGTTCAATCGAAATATCAATTTTGTCATAGGCTTCTACAGCTAATTCCTTAGCCACATTAATTGTCGGGCCTCCAACTACTTGCACTGTCAGCGACACATTAACTTTTGCCATATTTACCTTCTTGTGTTGATAAGTGGGAATATCGGATTCATCACTTTTGCTGTTGGTTCCAACTCAACGTCAAATACTTAAAAAGCTGCTTGGCAGAGTTATCTTACGCCAGTTCTCTTAGCTAAGAGTCCAAACTTTGATAAGTCCACAGCCTATTTTGGTAAAAAGCCTTGATTTCCCTTAGATAACAAAAAATTACTCAATCTAGTAGCTGCTGATGACTGGCAATCTAAATAATAAATCATTAGCGTTCTGAAACCTAAATTTATCAACAAGGATTTACATTAGAAAAAGTTATAACTTCACAATAATTACTGCCTATAAATCGTTGAAGATGAGTGAATGATTATTTTTATCCTCAAGTCATCAATTCATAAGAAATATAAATGATTTAAAATTAAATTTATAAATTACTGTTTTATTTATATTTATTAAATATTGAATTTATTGTATTGTAAATTCCAGAAAAATTTTAGGATTTGCATTAATAACCAGGATTTAAAAATCAGAAGCTATTTGTTCATTCTGGTACAGAGCGAGTCAAGGAAACATAGCAATAAGACTATCAGTATTTTTGCTCTCAAAATGAGATAATTATTTCAATGTTAGAATTTTATTAACCTTAATTCCCCTTATGGTAACCTTCCAATTCAAACGCTCCCGTAAAGCACCTACTCAAGAAAACCATGAATCTTTCTTTAAAAAAGAAGGAAGTAATGAGAGTCATTTTTTCTCAAGCACTCAGGGAAATAGCATCCAAGCCAAACTCACTATTGGCAAGCTCAATGATAGCTTTGAGCGAGAAGCCGATACAGTTGCTGATGCTGTAGTGAATCATTCAAGTAGCGATCGCAATTCTCAGAATATTTCCTCACAGGCGATGGTACAGCGTCAACAAGACACGCTAAACTCCCGAATTCAACGCCAAGAGGAACCCAAAAAAGAAGAAGTGCAGACAAAACCAGAATTGCAACTTGCTGAAGAACCCAAAAAAGAAGAAATGCAGACAAAACCAGAACTGCAACTTGCAGAAGAACCCAAAAAAGAAGAAGTGCAGACAAAACTAGAACTGCAATTGGCAGAAGAACCCAAAAAAGAAGAAATGCAAACTAAGGTTGAGACTGGTACCCAAAAAGCAAACCCTTCTTTTTCTGACCGTCTCCAAAATAGCAAAGGGCGTGGTAATTTATTACCAAAAAAAACCCAAGCTGAAATGTCATCTGCTTTTGGTACAGATTTTAGCGATGTCTACATTCATACCGATGAAGAATCTGTGCAAATGAATCGGGAATTAAAAGCTCAAGCATTCACTCGCGGAAAAGACATATATTTTAATCAGGGAAAATTTGACCCCGATACAGTTACAGGGAAACATCTCTTAGTCCATGAACTAACCCATGTGGTGCAACAGAACCCAGACAAACGCAAGATTCAGTAAAACATTCAACTAGAGAAAACTTACAGATGTAATACCAATTATCAAAAATTCAGCAACAAATCCAAACTCAAAAACTAATGCTAAGGAAACATTTGAGTATGCCAAGAGATAATATGGCAAATATTTTCTCAAACATTGGATTTTAAAAGATATCGAATTTTAGTTTTTATATTAATTTTGTGAGGTGTTTTATGCTGGAATCATTGTTTTGGTTTATTACTTTTCCCTTCTTTTTGGCATTCATTATTGGGTTCATGAGCTATGGTATTGGTGAGATTGCTAATTCTGCCAATAAGAAGACAGAAAAAGATGCCAACCCAGTTTCATCATGAGTAAAAAGATTGGTAATTTGTAATTACGAAACTGAATCTTTTTTTATTTTGGTGAATTGTTGTTACGGCTAATTCCTATTGTCTCTAACCTTCCAATGTTTCATAGCCGTAACATAACGCCAGTGTTTCCAAGTTGGGAAACTACATTAAATAAATAACTTCTAACTGGTTTGTGAACTCTGGGATGATGCAGGTGAGGGAGTAGCTTCACCCCCTGCTGTAGTAGAATTTGGTTCGGCTTTCGACTCGTCGAATTTAATTTCCCAGCCAAACAAGTCTTTAATGAATGAATTAGCCCACTCAAATGTCCGCTCTAAAGGCCATAAAATAATTTTCAAAATTGCAACTATGAGTTCATCAATGCTTGGTTTTTTTGTCTCTATCCAAGTCCGAAAATAAAGACCACTTTTAAAACCAATACCCCATACCCAAATAATTAGGGCGCATAATAAGAGAAATAAAAAGGTAACAACAGTAATTATTTGCTTAACAATCTTCCAGGTTTTTGCCCCGGCTTTTTGGTAAACCGATGAAGTATCTTCTTCAAAAAGAGTTTGGAATAATTGGGTGATTTCTTGAAAAGGATTGTACTGTATAGGTTGAGCAGCATCTCTTGTATACAAAACCGGAAGGCTACTCAATGATGTTGGACTTTGTTGAATCTTTGTTTCTGGCATAAGTTTAGTCAACCTCTTAGTTTAATAGCACTACACTCAATGTACATTTCGATTGATTAGCAAAAATAGATATGCTTTTGTGGCAGCATCAGGAAAAACTAATGTTTGCGGCTAATTTAAAGAGAATTATGTCTAGTTTTGTAAACTCTGAAGCTGAAATTGTACTATGACGAGCTAAAGTTTGAGTGATTTTGCTTGTTATTTTACAATCATGTCTAATTTATTATGGGATGACATTCTGAGAAAGAAAATTGATATATAAATTAAAAACTCAATCATAGAGAAGCCAAAAAACTTATTTCTCGCGTTGTGCATCTCGACATAATATGTCCTTGTTACAAACCCCCAATTTTGTTATGGGTATTTTGAATTTTAAATTTTGAATTCGGAGCAAAGCGACGTGACGCAGTTGCTTAATGTTCAAACTCTAGAAAATGCACTCGATTACCTGGCTAAGGTGATTGAGTGGCGCATGGACTACCACTTCGGCAGTAATGAGTCAGTAAAAGCACCAATGCCTCATTTGCCAGATGAATGGCTGAGTGCTGAAACGCCCCTAAATAGCTTTATTCGCAAACATAAATTAGATACTGCGGAGCAACTAACTTTACTGATGGCGATCGCACCGCATTTGCAACCCGATTTTTTTGATCGGCTGATTACAGCTAACTTACCTCAAGCTGGGGATTATCCTCAAATTGGTGGCTGGCGGGGTAAGGCGCATCGGGGTTTTTTACCTACGGGTGAAACAGTACTGTTCATGCTAGGAGGCGATCGCTTTGCGGAAAGGCTGCGTTTGCAACAAATGTTTAGCGAAGAACATCCCTTTGCGCGCGATCGCGTCATCTATCTCGATTCACCTGCTGAGGGTGAACCGATGATGAGCGGTAAGCTGGTTATGCTTCAAGATTACGTCGAATTATTCACCCAAGGGAGCTTTTCTCGTCCCCATTTCAGTATTAACTTTCCGGCTCAACGCATCACCACAGAAATGGAATGGGAAGATTTAGTTCTGAATACTCAAACCTTACAACAGATTCATGAGCTAGAAGCTTGGATTACTCATAGCCGAACCATTCTTTATGACTGGAACATGAAAAAGAAGCTCAAACTCGGCTACCGAGCGCTTTTTTATGGCCCCCCTGGTACAGGTAAAACCCTCACAGCCAGTCTTTTAGGAAAATACACAGGTAAAGATGTCTACAAAATAGACATTTCTATGGTGGTATCAAAATTTATTGGGGAAACAGAAAAGAACCTAGCTAACCTCTTCGCGCGCGCTGAAAGTAAAGATTGGATTTTGTTTTTTGATGAAGCTGATGCGCTATTTGGTAAACGTACTAATGTCCGTGATGCACATGATAAATATGCTAACCAAGAAGTCAGTTATCTACTGCAAAGAATAGAAAATTATGATGGGCTAGTTATATTGTCTTCCAACTTAAAAAGTAATATTGACGAAGCTTTTATCCGCCGCTTTCAATCAATTATTCAATTTCCTATACCTAATGTCAAAGAGCGATCGCAACTTTGGCAAATGGCTTTTCCTTCCCAAATTAAGCTAGCTGAATCTGTAGATTTACCAAAGCTTTCAGCCGCTTACGAATTAACTGGCTCTGATATCTTAAATATAGTGCAGCATTGCTGTTTACAAGCACTCCAGCGAGGCGATGCGGTCATTCATCATGAGGATATACTTGACGCTATCAAGCGGGAATTAAACAAAGCTGGCAAAATTATGTGAGCCTAAAAATTACACCAATTTGAAAAAAGAATGCGACAGATTGTAGGGGCAAGGCACTGCCCATTGAGGGCGGGCGTTATACAAATACCTCGCGCCCTCATCCCCTAACCCCTTCTCCCGCAGGAGAAGGGGAACTAAATCTCTGGCTCCCTTCTCCCTGTGGGAGAGGGGCTGGGGGTGAGGGCAAAACCTTGCAACCAAGAGGTTTTCACGTTAAGTTGACACCATTGGGCACTGCCTTGCCCTCTAGAATATTTATTGATATGTCGCAAACATTATTAGGACTTACGCAAAAGTAACGGAATTACGTCATTACGAGCGCAGCGACGTAATCGCCTGATATTCTGGGATTGCTTCCCTACACTTCGTTCCGGTCGCAATGACAAATTTTGCTTGCGTAAGTCCTGTATTTGATTTGGAAGCATACCCGCTTAGGCTTTTAGTGGTAGAGAAATTATGAAAGTTGCACCTTGATTGGGAGGGCTAGTAGCTGTAATACTACCTTGATGAGCTTCAATAATCCGCTTAGTGATGGCTAACCCCAAACCATTACCACTACTTTTGCGTGAGGGGTCTGTGGTATAAAATTGCTCAAAAATCCGGGGTAAATCGCCTTCCTTGATTCCTTTCCCCTGGTCTTGAATTTGAATAATTGCTTGTTTTCCTCTGCTATAGCCAGAAATTAAGACTTGCGAGTTAGCTGGTGAATGTTTGATTGCATTATCTAATAAATTGAGAATTGCCTGTAATAATCGTTCGGGATCGCCTTGGATCGTGAGGGGATCTACATTCACTTGGAGAGCAATTTTCACGGTTTGCATTCGCGGTTCGATGGCGTTAACAGCACGGTTAATCAATCCTTGCAGTGAAATGCTTTGCTGTTCTAGTTGCGTGACTCCCGCTTCTAAACGTCCTAAATCCAAAAGGTCATGAATTAATCTTGCCAAACGTTTGATTTCGCTGTCGATAGTTTGAAAAAAGCGATCGCGTATTTCTGGTTCTTCATAGGCTCCGCCTTTGAGTGCGTCCACTGTCACCTGAACGTTACTGATGGGAGTACGCAGTTCGTGAGAAACATTAGCTAAAAACACCCGGCGTTCTTGATCTAGTGAAGCTAATCGTTCACTCATCCGGTTAAGTTCTGCTGCTAATTGATCCAACTCATTGTTTTCATGGATTGTTAGCTTATCGCCAAAATGACCGCCACCCAAGCGAATGGCAAAGTTCTGCATAATCTCAATCGGTTTTGCAAGACTACGCGCAAAGCGACTGCTAATTAATGCACAGAGTAAAATTGTGATTGCTAACGTGCCCAAGACACTCCAAAACACCCTAGCAAACTGTCGCTGAAACTGCTCCAAAGTAATCGACATTCGCAACACACCCAAAAATTGACCGTTGCGTTCAATCGGTCTAGCAATGTAGAGCCGATCCTCATTAGATAAAACTCCTTTAGCAACTCCTTGTTCTACGCGATTTTGTAGAGATGCGCGCATTCCCGCAACCGCATCCCAGTTTTTCACTCGGCTGTCTAGCTTGGGGTCAGAAGTCGCTATCAGGATACCTTGTGGAGTAAAAACTCGCAACGTCACATTTTGCGGTGCGCCATACCTTTGCACCAGTAACTTGACTCGGGGAATATCTTTTTCTTCTAGTCCATCTGCGACACTTTCACTTAATGCACTCGTCCAGTTATCCAGATCTACTTGTCGCATTCGCATAAAATAATCAGCGAACGACCACAGAATATAACCTGCTAACAGTGATGTGCCAAAAGCTGTCAACATTAAATATGTACCAAACAGCTTTGCATGAATCGTATTTAATTTAATTCGAGGTAAAAAGCCTTTCATCAAGGCTGCTCCTCTGAACGACGACGCAACACTGCTTTAATGCGCGCTAACAGTTCACGAGTATTGAAGGGCTTAGTTACATAATCGTCTGCGCCTGCTTCTAAACCCCAAACTTTATCTACATCCTGATCTTTAGCTGTCAGCATCACGATAGGGACATTAGAAAAGGCTCTAATCCGCCAACAAACTTCCATACCATCAACTTCTGGCAACATCAAATCTAGCAAGATGATATCTGGTACTTGCTTGTGAAACTGTTTAATTGCATTGTGCCCATCGACGGCTGTACTTACTGTATAGCCTTCTTTTTGTAATGTATATGTGAGACTGTCACGCAGGGCTGCTTCATCATCCACGAGTAAGACATGTGGCATTTTCACTATTAAACTTTGAGACAACTGTTAATATTATGTTGTGTACTTGACTGTATATTATACATCTATCTCAAGAAATAAATTTGATTATTTAATAGAAATTAAAAGGCATGATTTGAGTATTTCAAATTTTGAATTATGGTTGTAAATATTAACAATAAATAATAAAAAAACTTAATAAGATTGAGACAAAAAATAATTGATTTAAAACATCTTAAAAATTAGCTTATTAACTACATTTACATTGAAAGCCATAATTTACGAGAAAAGATTTGGGAATAAAATTACAGTAGATTCGATGTGTATGAGGTACAGCAACTAATTGAAAAAAGTAATGAGTAATAAGTCAATTTTCTACTCATTACTCATTACTCATTACTCATTACTCATGATGTACCTCACTTACTTAAAAATGCTGTATCTTCTCTTCCCTATTTCCTTTTGAAAAAATTCAATTCTCAAGGCTAGGTTGATATCCATCCATGAGGTAGAAGCGAATACTAGCAAAATTCAGTATTGTGAGGCTAGTTGCTTATAGATGAGGAATAAACGCCCGTGGTTCCAATTAGAGATAATAATCCTACAGAAATCACGCCTTATGTCACCTTTGGGCTAATTGCTGCCAATGTTCTAGCTTTTCTTTATGAAGCTAGTCTTCCTCCTCAAGCCTTAGATGGGTTTTTACGCTTGGCTGCGGTAGTTCCCAAAGAACTGACTTTAAGTTTTGCTGGGATATCTGTACATCAACCTGTACCAGAGTGGGCTACTTTAATTACCTCACAATTTTTGCACGGTGGTTTATTACACCTAGCCGGTAATATGTTGTTCCTCTGGATTTTTGGAAACAATGTCGAAGATAAATTAGGTCATTTTAAATATCTGCTATTTTATTTATCTTGCGGAGTTTTGGCATCATTAAGCCAGTGGTACTTTTCCCAAAATTCTAGTATTCCATCTTTAGGGGCGAGTGGTGCGATCGCAGGTGTGATGGGAGCATATATTCTTCGCTTTCCCACAGCCGAAATTCTTGGTGTCATCCCTTTAGGCTTTTTCTTCCCCACTTTCCGAGTCCCAGCATACTTCTTTTTAGGTTTCTGGTTCATTCAACAAGCCTTTTACGGCGTTGCTAGCCTAGAAACACCCACCAACATCGGTATGGAAAACGGTGGTATAGCTTACTGGGCGCACGCTGGCGGTTTCCTCTTTGGCGCAATTCTCGGCCCCATCTTAGGCTTATTTAGCGACAAACCCCGAACAGCCTATAGGAATTGGGGATGAGGGGATTGGGGAACTCGGGGCCCCCTCTGGGGATAAGAGGTAATGGGGACTGGGGATTGGGGACTGGGGATTGGGGGAGGAATTCCTATTACCAATTACCAATTACCCATTACCCATTACCAAATGACAAATGACAAATGACAAATAACCAAACCAGGTGTAAATACCTAAACTTCGCAACGACCAGTCACTCAAGCTATATTGCAGATAATAATAATTAGGAAAAACACCTGTGTTTCCCCTTTACGACGAAAATCCGACGCGCATCACCCCATACTTAACTTATGGGCTGATTGGGATGAACGTTTTAGTTTTTCTTCATGAAGTGAGTTTATCTAATGCACAACTAGAGCAATTTTTTCAACTATATGCAGTAGTACCACGAGAATTAACCACCAACTTTTCCTCAGAGTGGACAACGCTATTTACATCCCAATTCTTACACGGCGGTTGGTGGCATTTAATCTCGAATATGGTTTTTCTGTGGATATTTGGTAACAATATTGAAGACCGTCTCGGTCATCTCAAATATCTAATTTTTTATTTGACTTGCGGTGCTTTAGCTGCTTTATGCCAATGGTTTATTGGCATGAATTCTGGGATTCCTTCTTTGGGTGCAAGTGGTGCTATTTCTGGAGTTTTAGGTGCTTATATTATCCGTTTCCCTCACGCTAGAGTTATGACTTTAGCCTTTTTGGGATTTTTTGTCACCACTATTAGAGTTCCAGCAATGATACTAATAGGGCTGTTCATTGTTCAGAATCTACTTTCTGGTTTTGTTAGCCTACAAACAGCAGCTAATATGAGTGTTGAAACAGGCGGAGTTGCTTACTGGGCACATATTGGAGGCTTTGTCTTTGGCATAATTCTCGCTCCCTTATTGGGGTTATTTAAGCAAGAGTATTAGTTTGTTTGTTGACTATTTCGACTGCTGAAATACGATAGACTTTATCCCCCTTCCACACTTAATAAGATTGTGGGAGGTTTAATTTTATACTTTATATAGCAATCCTAAATGATTTATGAAATATTATATGTATGGATGTTGACTGTTAACTGTTGACAGTCAACAGTCAACAGTCAGCAGTCAACAGCCAAAAACGATATTTTTCTCAACTGAAATAGGATTGCTATACTTCAATTATTATTAGCACCTACTGATACTTCTGCTCCTGCTTCTTCTGGTGATGGAAAGTTGGGTGATGGTTCAACTGGCCCAGACCATACAACGTTGATATCAGCACCATTAATAATACCTCCCAACAAACCTAATTCAGATTCAACTAATTGATCAATTGCTTCACCTAATAAGTTTTCTTGTGTATAGTTTGGTCGCGCTACAATTACCATCGCGTCACTGTAAGGTTGAATTAACAAAGCATCATTAGATAAACTTAGAGGATTAGTATCTAAAATTACTAAATCATAGCGCTCGCGCACATCTTCCATGAGCCGACGCATTTCGCTAGATTCCAGAATAGCTGCAGACTGACGCAAGGGGCCAGGGCTAGGAATAATGTATAAATTTTCAATATCAGGAACTATGTGAATACATTCGCTCAAACTGCCGTAATAGCGCAGGGGTTCAATGTTAGCATCTGGGTCAGGAGTAACTTTAAGAGATGTGCAGCTAGAAGGCGATCGCAAATCTGTTTCAATAATTAAGGTTCTTTTACCAGCACGAGCAGAAGCTATACCTAAGTTATAAGCACTTGTAGTCTTACCCTCAGTTTTACCAACGCTAGCAATTAAAAGTACTTTTAAGGTTTTACCGCCCAGACGACGGACATTACTGCGGAATTTTTCATAGAACTCTAAATAAGGAGAATCTGGGGAAAGTAAAACAGGTATAGCTTCCTTATCTAAATCATCAACTGGCATTAATGGCAATTCTCCCAGCAGTGCAACTTCCCGTTGCTTGAGGCTTTCGCGAATATCTTCTCTGGTTTTGAAAACACCTTCCAGCGAACCCAACAAGAATATTACACCACCACCAATCACCAACCCCATCAAACCGCCAACCGCCAATGTCATTGGCATACTCTTTGGTTTAACAGCATCAGCAATGGCGACGGGTTGTCTAGCAAGACTCAAACTGGTAACGGTTTCTGCTTCAGCAGTTTGAGCATCAGCTAGCTTCGCCTGCATTTTGTCATAGACAGCTTTTTTCAGTGTTACTTCTTGTTCTAAACGCGATCGCTCTAATTGTTTATTGGGGATGAGAGAATATACTTGCCGTAATCTTGCTTCTTCTTTAATTTGTTGCGCTAATTGTTGTTGCAGCGTTTCTCTTTGGGTTTGCAAAGTCACCATCTGGTTTGCTAGTTCTTGGCGCGCTGGATCTAAATTACTCTGAGTGCGAATATTCAAAGCATCGCCAGCCAGAGGCGCTGCTGTACCTCCACCACCTACTACTTCAGCAGCGCGCTGTTTGAGTAATTCCTCCGCCGCATCTTTCTGACGTTGCAACTGAATCATATTTGGGTGTTCAGGTCGCAAATCCTTACGAAGAAGCTCAATTTGTGACTCAACTTGATAAATTTGCGATCGCAAGTTACCAATAATAGGATCAGCACTCAAAGCTGAGGAAACATAAGCTTGGTTAACATTTAATCCCAATTTGTCTTGTAAACTGCGAATTTGGGCATCAACTCCAGCAATCGTGAATTGCAGCTGACGTTGCTGATTTTGACTAGTAGTCACCGCAGTTAGTAAACTACCATTCTCAGATGCTAATATTGCTGGTCGCTCTCTGCGATCGTATTGTTCTAACTTTTTCTCCGCTAACTGTAGTTCAACCTTAGCCTCTGGTAGCCGCTCATCAATTTTTTTAATAATAGATTTTAATCGCCCTGTATTAATATCACCACTCAGCTTAACCATCGCCTGCATTAATACACTCAATACCTCTACAGCGCGCTTAGGATTACTATCTTTATATTTCAGCTCAATAATAGTAGACTCTAATTGCCCGCTTCTAGCATTTTTTTTCGGTAGAGTCAGTTCAACATTATTACCAAGAGTTTTCGGTTTAACATTAACTTTTGCTGCTACAGATTCTATAAGTTCATTAGATAGCAAAACTTGTGCATTTAATTCCTGCCCTTGTTGTTGAATCTCAGTACCAGTTGTTGAGAACGAAACTGGTGGACGATTGTAAGTCAGCGCAGAATTTGCTACATAGCTAACTGGTGGGTCTGGTTGTATAGCCACCACAGTTGAACCAGCTACAACTAATGTAAAACTGGCTAATCCAATCCATTTATACTTCTCAAAAGCAATAATATAACGTTTAACAATAGGTGGAGTCATAGCAACTTAGGCATTTGTTATAGGGCATTTGTCATTGGGTAATTGGTAATTGGTAATTGGTAATTGGTAATTGGTAATTGCTCCCCTCATCTCCCTTATCTCCCTCATCTTCCTCATCCCCCCAATCCCCATTACCCCTTATCCCCAGAGGGGGCCCCGAGTTCCCCAGTCCCCAGTCCCCAGTCCCCAGTCCCCATTACCCCTTATCCCCAGAGGGGGCCCCGAGTTCCCCAATCCCCTCAACTACTTCGACCCGCCAGTAAAGAAGTCAAAGAAGCGAATAAAGCTTTGAACGTTAAAAAATGGTTGAGTAATTGTAGTCAAGGCGTTGGTAATTCTACCGATGAGGTTTCGACCAACCACAATAACATCATTATCTTGAAGCGGCACGTTTTGAGAACCATCGCCACCGAGTGCTTTTTTAGCATCTAGTCTTTGGGTAACTGCTTGACCTCTTTCTGGGTCAAAGCGTACTAAAGCAATATCCCGGAGGTTGGCAGTATCTAAGCTTATACCTCCCAAGGCATCAACAAAGGTACTACCATTAGGCAACACTTGATTGGCAATGCCTCCCGCAGCATAGTTTAATACCCTGACTCTGATTTGCGGTACCGCTAAAGTAGAACGAGCAATCAAATTGCGGTCATAACCGTCATCGCTACCGATTTCTCGACGTGGCACAATGATGGCATCGCCATCTTGGAGGCGGGTATTAGGTAAAGAACTACCATTTTGTAAGGCTGTATATAGGTCAATATTTTGGGAAATCACGGAGCCATCAACCAAGCGCCGCCGCACTTGCACTTGCCGCAAATCTGCATTCATCGTAGTACCACCAGATGTCAGCAAAGCATCCGCAACCCGGGGTATGGTGGATGAAATTGAATAAATTCCCGGTCGAAATACTTCACCGCTAATGGTAACTTGAACTGGTCGTGGTGCTGCTAATGAGACAACCACAACTGGGTCTACCAAAACACGGCTTAAACTCAAGCGAATTTTTTCTTGTGCTTCTTCCACACTTAAGCCTTGGAGGGATACTGTACCTACTTGCGGTACGACAATGTATCCTTCCGGATTAATTGCTGCTTGGAAACTTAAATCTGGACGTTGCCCTACCAATGATAAAACTACTACCGGATTAACTACGTAGCGGTCGAGCAATATACGGATTTTCTCTTGTGCTTCTGGTAAAGTTAAACCTTGAAGCGACACTGTATTGATCAGTGGGACAATAATATTGCCTTCTGGATTAATTGTGGCTTGAAAGCTCAAATCTGGAAAGCGTTGCACCACAACGCTAATACTATCTTGCGGCCCTAGGCGATAGGGGCCAGGAGGGCGCTGAATGACAATACTAATTCCATCTCCAGGGCCTAAAAGGTAGCGGTTGAGTTGGGGAGAGACTTCGTTATTAACATTCCCTGGTACAGTTTCAGTAGGGGATGGAAAGGGGAGCGATGGAGCAGGCTCTGATGGCTGTGCTGGGGATGTTACAGGTTGAGCAAACACCTCAACTGCTGTGGTCAAGAAAACACCTACCTGGAGACTGACCAAACACAAGGCGCTAAATACACGCATATTGATAAATAAAAACTATAAGCATTTTTTTATGAGCAAGCTAGACCCAAACTTGGGTCTATTTGAGTCGCTATTTTACTCTGCAAATACCTAAAATGTCTCGTCTGTATCCGAGAAATTACTATGTTCTTAAATGTAAAATTTTGGTGAATTTTGTATAAATTATCAAAATAAAACTAAGTATATTTGGTTTTGAAAGAGCGATCGCATTACCCTAAAGATTTCAGATTTAATACCCATCTCTGCACATAAATAGGGACAGAGCAATGCTGTGTCCCTATATGCTGAATAATTTATTTGCTTTTTCTAAAGCAAGCGTGTCATTAATGCAGTTTGTACAGTCTCCCCAATAGACTCAGCTAAAGGCCAAATTTTTTCCACCTGACCTAAAGGTTCCATAGGAATGAGAATACTCACAGCCACCCAAGGAACTCGCTGCTTACGCCACTGCGCTAATTGATCTGCTAAAAACCAGTTTAAAGGTGATGGATTTCCACCATTTGGGAGAGCATACCATTGCAACACCCCAAAAGTTGCTTGTGATGTAGCAGCGCGAAAGAACCTAGCTTCTACCTTAACTTCACTAGGCTGTTTCACAGTCAATTGCGCTGAACGATATTGGGCTACATCCCACTTTCCCCAACGCGACTTTCCCCAACCGTTGACTTCTGTCCACTCCACTTCCGGTTTATCCATCGGGCCATTTTGCGGTAACAATAGCACTATGGCTTGGGTGTCGGAGTCTTGTTTTTTAATTAGTTGTAGCGACCATTTATGTTCGCCAACTTCTTGTTCATTCTGCTCAACATTTTGCCAACCAGGAATATTTAACCCTGAATTGCGTATCTGTTTCAATTCTTTGAGCTGAATCACAGGTGCTAGCTGTTGCCATTGCCATTTTCCTGTCAAATATCCGGGAAAACTGCCAATAACGAATAATAGTAGTAATAATAACAGTACTACTAGTTGAGTCCATTGACTTTCTTTAACAAACTTAGATAAGGAAATCATCAATAAAATTTGCAATACTTAAGCAAGATTTTACCGCGCTCAATAGTGAAATGAGTTCAGTAATATTCACATTTAATAGCACTAATTTTATGAGCTTAAACTAAGCAATATAAACTTTTTTATCATGATATTAATGACATTTGATATGATAGATTTTATCTTTTTTAGATAAGTATTATATGACTTTTAAGCTGATATTTGACAATTTTTGAAGATTAATAGGGAATATTTATAGCTAAAAATACTGGAGTAAGAGAGATAAAAATAGTTTATTCCAGTAAAACTACTAAACCCTTGTAAAAAATATTTATCTAGAATGTATAGATAAACTTAGCGTCAATATTTCTGAGGTTGAAGGGTGCAGAATTTATCAGACTGGGCGTTATCTGACTGGGTAATAGTAGGTTCAGCTGCATTATTTGTAGGGGTAACAGCATCCTTTGCTGGTGGTGCTGGTGGAGCAAGTGGAGCATTACTAGGAAGTAGTACAGGCGTAGTTTTAGGCGCTGCTATTTCGAGCAAAAGACAAGGGGATAGAGATACTGAGATAAAATTACTAAGACAACAGGTAGATCAGAAAAGCTCTTTAGAAAAAATCAAAGCAGAAATCACAAATTTAACACCACGCGTAACAGAACTACGAAGAATACACACGGAACTAGCAACCGTTGAAGGGCAATTTGTTCAAAAGCAAACAGAGTTACAGCAGGTTGAACTGAGGCTAACAACTCTGAATCAGCAAAAGCTGGAATTAGAGCGTCGAGTCGTTGCCATAAATCATCACAAACCAGACTTGTCTAATCTTGAAATACTACAAAAACAAATTGAGCAATTTAGGTTTGATAAAAGTAGTTTGGAAGGTCAAATTAATGCCCTACATTCCCAAGTTGAATCTTTAGAAGAACAGAAGCGATCGCTCATCAATATTGAAACAGAATTTTCTACTAAACAAAAACAGTTAGAGTTACTCAATCAACAAATAGCAGAGCATAAAACTACATCTCAAGAACTAGAGAAAAGAGCAGCAGAACTCGAATTATTAAGAGCTACCTATGATGGTATATTCAGCCAGAAACAAAGCTATGAAGAAAGAATCAATCAACTAAAACCAGAAATAGATAGGCTGAAATTCGAGAGACTGGAAATATTACATGCAATAGAAGAGAGTCAAGGAGAATATCACAAAATCGAACAATTACGGCAAACCTTATCGGAATTAAAATTTCAAATTCTAGATAAAGAATCCTATGTAAGACAATTAGAACGAGAAATTCAACATTTAAATGGTATTAAAGCTGGTTTAGAAGAGAATAATGCTAAATTACAACTAGAAAGAGACCAGCTTAATGACGAAATCAAACGCCTAAAAGGAGAAATTGAAAATATAGAAAATAGTTCTAGAGTAGCACTACAAGCATTAAGAGAAAAACTATGGCTAAGATTAGCAGAATCTAAGTGGGCTGTCGTTAATGCTCAACAAAGTGAACAAATTTTCTTAGAGAATTTTATTCAATATATTAATGGTCAAGGCTTAAATTTCCCAGAGCGTGTAATTCATGCTTTTCATACTTCTTTAAAAGTACAAGATATTTCAGCTGTGGTAATTCTAGCTGGAATTAGCGGTACAGGTAAAAGCGAATTACCACAGAAATACGCTAATTATATCGGCGCACAGTTATTAACTTTAGCTGTCCAACCGCGTTGGGATTCGCCTCAAGATTTGCAAGGATTTTATAACTATGTGGAGAAAAAATTTAAGCCCACTGATTTGATGCGCGGACTGTATCAATATAATCACGATTCAGCTATGCAAGACAGAATGGTAATTGTCTTGCTAGATGAAATGAATTTAGCGCGAGTTGAATATTATTTTAGCGATTTCTTATCTAAATTAGAAGCTCGTCGCAGTCACCCAACTTATTTAGAAATTGATGTTGGTAGCTTACCATTACAAGATAATGAACGTAGATTAAAAATTCCCAATGAATTCTTGTTTGTGGGAACAATGAATGAAGATGAAACCACTCAAACATTATCAGATAAGGTGCTAGATAGAGCTAATGTTCTCACATTTGGTAAACCGCAAAATTTAAAATTGCGTCAGCAAAGTAATAATCATGCTACCAGTGCTAGACCTTCAGGATATTTAGCTTACTCTGATTTTAGGGCTTGGGTGAAAACACCAGATCCTCATTCTCAAATTGTAGAGAAAGTAAAATCTTATCTCGATCGAGCAAATCAAGTAATGGAAAAAATGGGACATCCTTTTGCTCATCGTGTTTATCAAGCAATTACTCAGTATGTGGTGAACTATCCAGGGGTTGAAAACACTAATTCAGCAGCTTTTAAGTTTGCTATTGCAGATCAGTTTGGACAAAAACTGCTACCAAAACTACGAGGAGTGATGATTGATGAGTTTGCAGATGAATTGGAGCAATTAAGAATAATTATTGAAGAGATTAAGGATCAGCCATTGATTGCAGCATTTAAAAAAGCCCGTGCTGGGCGTTACGGACAATTTCAATGGCAGGGTTTAATTTATCAAGATGAAGTAGTACAATGAGACTCTATTCTAGCTTATTTGCTTATTTAAATGAGTCTCCTGTACTTATAGAGACTCTATTAAACGCACGCGATCG
The DNA here is from genome assembly GCF_025677855.1 of Tolypothrix sp. PCC 7601. Classification (NCBI taxonomy): domain Bacteria; kingdom Bacillati; phylum Cyanobacteriota; class Cyanophyceae; order Nostocales; family Tolypothrichaceae; genus Tolypothrix; species Tolypothrix sp. PCC 7601. The sequence continues at coordinate 7,081,024 of NZ_CP064879.1, read as the reverse complement.
CCCAATAATTGCACTAGATCCAAAAGAGGAATTATCCGCGTCATCGTTTTTAATTCGGATTGCTGATAGAGTCTATGAAATTGCTTTCCCCTATCTAAAACCAACAGATATCAGTCAACATCCAAAGCAGTTAAAGTCTGTTTTTCCTGTAAAAATTTCTGGACACATATATCATCTACATATCACTGATGAAGTTCTAGATATTGAGACGATCAAAGATAAACAAGAAATTACCGAATGGGAACGTATTTTAGAGACACGTTTAGACAATACAACGTCTTTTCTCATCCGAATTTTAGTTGGAAATTTTGCCAATATATTTGATAATCATCAAAGTAGACAGCCCACAATTCTCGTTAGCCAATTACAACAAAAATTAAATCAATTTAATGTTGATGAGGCGAATATACCTATAGTAATTAGCTTAGAACGCCGTTATCAACTCCGGCGCAAATTAGAAGCGATCGCCTCTCATCTTCGTCACCAACTCAGAAGGCAAGCAGAACTCATGCCTTTGGGTAGAATTCAAGAAATGGATAGCTATTGTTTGAGAGACTATATCCGCCGTCCTGGTTCAACTCCAGCAGAAAAGGCGGGAGCCAAACAACAGTTAATGGGCATTCAAAGATATCAAGATTTTAACACGGCAGAAAATAAGTTTTTGGTTTATTTTAGCCAAATTTTATATTTTAATTGTTACCAATATCAACGGAGTGGTGCAAGTCAATATCTAGCAGAAATCAAAAAATTTAGTTTAACAATTGACTTATTCAAACAACAGCCAGTAGTTCAAGATATACAAGATAGGCGATATCAATTTACAAAACCTAACTATGTTTTACAACAAAACCCTATATATAGAAGCTTTTATCAAGCTTACTTAGAATACATTCAAAAGAAGTACGAAAAGGAGCGTTTATGGTCATTTCGTAATTATTTACTTGCTGATTCTATCTATGTTTTATTAACCGCAGCCCTATTACGTTTTCAAAACATAGGTTTCGCCGCTAATCTCAAGATTACTGGTACTAGTGTTCCTGAACAAGGGCGCTATATTGATCAACGAGAAAATCTAGCCGTTAAAGTATTTCTGAAAAATCAAGTCTACGTCTTTAGTTTGAAAAAAATATCTGAGGAATTCTCAAGTGATTTACTACTCACTGTAGACATTCATCAACTAGACTCAGCGCAATTAGAATTTCAGCAATTAGTTTTTCCAATTTGGGTATTTTGGTATCGTCCAAGTGATAACACACTCGCTCAAATCAATAAATATTTAAACAATTTAATGAATGTCCATAATATTAAACAAGCATGGATATTTTATTTACAATTACCGCCAAATCAATTTTCTCCACACGGAATTATACAGCCATTTACTAATAATGTTGATACAGTTAATCATCTCACTAACTATTTACAGAAAATTTCTCTTTTTAAAATTCTCCAGCCTTGTATAAATGAAGAAAATATAAATATTGTTACAGAAATTTTATACAATCAGCAGATTTTTTATAAAAGAGTAACTTTATCAATGGCTGCGATCGCAAATATTGTATCCAGTAAAATCAATATTCAATCTCTCAGACGACTAGCTAGTAACCACTCACAATATCAATTTGTACTAGTCAGTCAGTACAATATTTTTGCAGACATCCAGCAAAATTTACCAGAATTTATTTGTCTTAACCCCCTCTCTCAAGAGTTTCATAAAATATGGGAGAAAAAACTTGAGTGTAACTTACCGCTTTTTGGAATTTATCTCGATCAAATAGAATTCGCCATCGGTATCGCAGATAGTACAGGGAGAATATCAACACAATGGATTCAATTATCTAATCAAGAAAATGCCATTTCTTATGAAGGCGATCGCACAGTTTTAATCGGGAATATTCCTAGTTTAGAACAAAAATTTTTCCGCATAAAAAATAAAATAGCTAATTTACCTATCAGGGTAAATGGTGAGGACTACTGTAAACATGGTATACCACAAGACTATAAAATTGAAATTAAAGACTATGAAAGTAATGAAGATGTCCGCATAGGTATAGAGTTTCATCTGCAACCTGGTTCTTTTCCTGAACTTAAAGTTACAGATATAGATAGTAAATATAATAATATCAATACTTTTCTGGCAGATAGAATACAAATATCCTATAGCTATATTCCACCTGCAAAAATTACTAGCACTCGTCAGCAAGAATCTTTAAATCAAATTGCTCGGCTCAAAAGTCGTCAAGATTTTCAAGAATTTACAACTAATTTAATACAAATCTCTCAAGCTTTAGATAGTATTTTTACTATAAAAGATAATGATAATTTTCAAAACCTCTTAAAAGATACTTACAAAAAAATTGATAGGCAACCGCATAAAGTAGACTCATTAAAATTAGTCGATAGTTCATCTATCGATCCATCAATTATAGAGATAAAAGAAGTAATAATTAGCTGCAAAATTTACAGATTGGTTGATTTAATTTGTAAAACTATCAAAAATAATAATTTTAATAGCTTAAGCTTATCTCAGCAAAGAACTATAGAAAAAGCAATTATATTTACTGGTAAACTGTATAATTTTGCTCAATATTCATCATCAGATAAGCTGTTTAGCTTAACACAATTAAATACATCTAGCTTAAGAAATGAATATTTACAATGTCTTGCTAGAGTTGCAATAAATGAAAAGCGACAAAACCAATATTTTGATTGGTTTAACTCATATTACTCCTTAGAAAAAACTAAATATTTGTGGGGTTATAGTCGTATTTTACTTTGGTATTATAACTTTAATTTTCAAGCTAATTCTCTTAATTATCAAGAACATTTTAGATTAATTATGGAATATTTACTTAGTAAACCACATACAGGTTTTGATTACACTTATAAACAAAATGCATTTTTATCTTTGTTGTATTTATTGTCATTCCGTGAGCATGATAAAATATTTTGCCAAGAGGGGTCAAGAGAAAATTTAACAGCTACACGAGTTATTGAACATTTCAAACAGGATAGAATTATCCTTAACCAAGTAAGCAGTGAAAAACCACTCAATCAATATTTCCAAGAAATGATAGAAGGAACTGCTACTGAAAACGATTTAAATAATATTGTACAAGCTTAAATTTTGCATTTAGAAGTATATTTGTATTAGTCATGCTAAGAAAGAATAAATATTGGCGTTAGATTGTAGAGATTTACTCTGTATTTATGTTTCACTTTCACCTTCTAATGCTTTGTCTGAAAACATTGCAAAATAACTATTAATTTTATTCAATAAAGGCACTAATAATAGCAGCATACAAGCAGAATAAAGGTCACCACCCCAACTATCATGCAACCATTTAAAAGCTGCTTCTTGACCTGTGCCATGAAAAAATGTGAGTGCAGTATTACGAATAATATTGGCAGTAATACTAATAACCACAGCAACCATTAAAAACCAAGTTGTTGTCCGACGTGAGGATAAAGAATCTGTCCAATAAAGCAGCATTAAGCTGACATATATAGTAGTGAACAACATTTTCAACCCAGCACAATAGGGAGCTACTTCCACAATTCTGCCGCCTACATACAGATTTACTGAGTCTACTGTTACTGCCATACCAAACTGATTCAAAATGAAACCAGCTGTCCCAGCAATAAAACTTTGTAGAGGTAAAGTGTAAGGAGTAATCAAGTAAGGTACTGCTGTGGGAGTGGCTAAAAATACTAATAATAAAGGGAATCCTTGTAATCGTAACCCAGGTATACCCTTAAACCATAAACATAATCCTGCCAAGATAGTGGGTAAGGAAAGGTTTACCCATTCTGTTACACCACTTAAATACAAAACTCCCCCGACTAAAAGTAAAATAGCACCTAGAGGATTGAGACTATCTGGTAGTCTTTGCCATTTTTTTCTTCCTAGCCAAACTAGATAAGCCGCAAAGGGTAAACCAATCATCCCGTGGCTGAAATACTCATGCTCTGTACTAATATTCTTATGCAACCAACCATCTAACCAGTGCAGCAATATAGGCGCATAAAGTAGGATTAAAACGCCAAAAATTGCCAAATTCAGCAATTGTGCAGTATTTGTATTTTTTAGTTGTTGTGGAATTGCCATGATGTTAAGCACTGCAAAATTTATTGGTAGTTAATGCTTTTGTAGTCAGCACTTTAGTGCTTAAATTAACAGGAATAAATTCCCAACTACGAAATGTACATTAATTGTTGTTGACTGCTAATAATTGAACTAATTGCTGCCACAACTTCTTTAATTTGGCTACTGCTTAAACCGGGATACATAGGTAAGGATAATATTTGTTTTGCCAGCTTTTCTGCTTGGGGGAAGTCTCCCTCTTGATAACCTAAATTAGTAAATGCTGGCTGGATATGACAGGGAATTGGATAATGAATACCTGTCTGAATGCCATTTGCTGCTAGTTGTTCTTGGATTTGTTCCCGTGAGAGGGGGCAAGCATCATCTACTCTAATCACATAAAGATGATATACGTGCCCTGTATCGCTATCATTTTTTATCGGTAGAATGCCAGCAGATGCTAAGGGTAATAGTTCTTGATCGTACTGTTGAGCAATATTGTTGCGATCGCAATTCCAATTTTGCAAATATGGTAGTTTTGCCAGCAATACTGCGGCTTGTAAGGTATCTAGGCGGCTATTGGTGCCAAAATCTGTATGAAAATACTTTTTCGCTGCGCCATAATTCCGCAACCGCACCATTGTTTGCGCTATGTCTGCTTCTCGCGTCAATAACATCCCGCCATCCCCAAACGATCCCAAATTTTTGCTGGGGTAAAAACTATAAGCAGCTGCAATTCCCACTGAACCAGCACGATATCCTTCCCGTTCCGCTAGGTGTGCTTGGGCCGCATCTTCAAAAATTAGCAACTTGTATGTGTCAGCAAAGTCTAACAATTGGCGGGGCGATACCATCTGACCATAAAGATGCACTGGAATAATGGCTTTAGTGCAAGGCGTAACTACTTTTGCAGCTGCTTCTAAGTCAATTAAAGCAGTATGGGGATCGCAATCTACAAAAATTGGCTTGGCCCCAGCACGTAGAACTCCAATCAAAGTGGCGACAAAAGTATTCACTGGTAACAAAACTTCATCGCCGTTACCAATATTACAAGCTTGCAAACCCAGAGCGATCGCATCGGTTCCAGATGCTACACCCACACCATATTTTGTCCCAGAGGCTGCCGCAAATGCGGTCTCAAAATCCGTAAGTGCTTTTCCTAAAACAAAATCACCTTCGGTTAATACAGCCTCAATTGCTTCTTCGAGTTGACGTTGAATCGGTTGATGTTGTAACTTAAGCTCTACAAAAGGAATTTTATTACTAGTTGAATTTATTGGCATATTACTTTAATTTGAATACTCAGGTTTTATTTATGTGACTGATGCATGATTCCACAAGCTTAGGCGCAATTATTTGCGGTTTTTTACTAAAAATTCATTATTAGGAAAAATTACGATATTTTAATCATAAATATGCCTAAATCTGGCTGTAATGATATTTTTTGCCAAAGCAGATATGATGGCTGCAACTATATGTTGCCTACAATCATCAACAGCTTTGACATATCTAATATTAGGCTGAGTAAATAAGGCAGAATTTTTGCACATTACTATCCACTCTTCCAGAGATTGCACTTGGAAAATCTAGCGTCCAGCTATTGTAGGTAAAAAGAAATTCAGTTTAAGCACTAGAAATTTACCTAATATATGTAAGAATGGTACAAATTTTATGTCCCATCCTTGCTTAGTGTTATATTACCCAGTCTAAAAGACTAACTAACGCTGTCTAGCAGTAAAAGATAAAGTAATATGATTGCCACAACTTTGAAGAGAATTTTGACTATCGGTAATTACTAAGTCAGAGACGATTTCTTTCTAGATTAATGCCATCAGAGAAAATTTTTGTCCTGAGATTGTTGATCGGAGGTTAAATTGGGGAATGCTTAAAAATAGCAAATAATAATCCACAAACAGTGGTTATATAAACTACAGTATCGAGCAATTATCAAGGTAGTGATGCTAATGGTAGAGCCGGAAAACAAATTATTAGCCTTAAAGGATGGTTGGGCTTCCCAAGAACCAAAAGAAAAACAACGCCTAGAAGCATTGTCAGACTTGGGTTTGCGGCAGTCAGAAACAATTCCCGTATTTGAAGAAGCCACTCAAACTGCTGCTCATTTTTTGGAAGCACCTATTTCCATTTTGGGATTTGTAGATCAAGAACGTCATTGGTTCAAGTCAGCAGTCGGTCTATCTCGGCTAGGACTGATGAATCATTTGGCACAAAGTCGTCAATTATTACGGAGGGAATCTTTTTCCAGCCAAGTAGTTGATAGTTTTCAATTTTTAGTTATTAATGATACACATAAGATTACCGACCCAGTACTTGCTGGTAGCAAGTTGATACAGGAATATGGGATTCGGGCTTACTTAGGGGCACCACTAATTGATGCTTCCGGTCATTGTCTGGGCGCATTAGAGGTCATGGATTTAGTACCCCGCAACTTTACAACCAGAGACGTTGAGTTTCTCCAAATCATCGCGCGTTGGAGCATGAGTGAGTTTGAGCGCAATCGGCTGTTACAGAGTAAATCAGAAATTAGCGCTGCTAAAGCACCTCTGAGTTTGGCATTTAATAATGATAGTAACAGTGAGATCAAACTCAGCCCCTCTACTTTAGAAAAAGGCTCTTTTTCGACAAAAGAACTCAAACTAGAACTTTTAGGACAGCTAACTCAGGAGTTACGGACACCTCTGACATCTGTACTAGGTATGGCTAGTGTGCTTGGGCGGGAGATTTATGGGCCGTTAACGACCAAGCAAAGAGAATATCTCGATATTATTCAACATAGCGGTCGATATTTACTGTCCTTGGTCAATGAAATTACTGAACTAGGAGCAATGAATGAAAGCTCTAGCGATTTGAATCTAGCTCCTGTAGATATTGAAATGGTATGTCAACAAGCCATCAATACTCTAGAAGAAGCTGCTAACCGCCGCGAGCAAGATATTCGTTTATCTATAGAACCTGGACACAGCCGCATTTGTCCTTTAGATAAAGATAAAGTCAGACAAATGTTGTATCACCTAATTTTTAGCGTGATTCAGATGTCTGCTACTGGTAGTGTTGTTCGCATTCATGTTTCTTACAAAGAAAACATGTTGAACATTACGGTTTGGGTATCTCATCCTTGGTTAGGAGATGGAATCACTGAAGTCGATCCCTATTTTCGTCTTAGCCCCTTAACTCTGCTGGAACTGACTGGTGAGTCCTCACCTTACAATCTGCATCTAGACAATCATGAGCCAGTGGCAAACTTACCATTAATCATGGATGCCAAAAACTTGCATGATTCTCACTCCGATGTCTTGACTATGAATTCAGGAGTAGATGTGGCTCAACGTCAAAATGGTTTGTCTCGGGAAAGCTTAGGCTTATTACTTAGCTGTCAGCTAGCAGAATTACATGGGGGACAAATTTCTATTCAAGGTTCGCCAGAATCAGGATACCGCTATGTGCTTTCTTTGCCATTACAAGCGGTGACATCCGCAGAGACAGTTAATGATATGTAAGTAAACGTCAAAAACTGTTTATATCTGGAATTATGAAAAAGGGACTAGTACAGCACAGCGTAAACAAATAACGGCTTCCCAACAACTGCAACCCTTGTAGCCGTACTAGAGACTAAGATTTATAGTTCAGTAATATCGCACTTTTTCCAATCAGCAATTCCCAGAAAAATGTCATAAATCAGCATAACAAAGGAATATCCCCTAAACCCTTACACCTTTTTCCCAAACTTATGATGGGAACAAACTTCAACCAAATATGAAAATCTTTATTCCCTAGCCCCTATTTTAATTTAGACCCATGCGGGCGATCGCATAGCTCCTCCATCAAGCAGCTGGTATCTAAAATATCGGGAATGAACATAAATTTTCTTTTACTCAACAATCAGCACTGTATTTTCTCAATGACTAAATAGCTGTGAAAACTAGCACGCAAGTAAATTTGTCAGATTATGGGCAATAGTCCCTGGTTACAAGTCATCAGTACTGAATAATGATGATGGACTGTTAATCAAATTCTCCATTGACAATTTGCTTGATTACCATTTTATTTCTACCCGCATTATGATTAAGTCCAAGTCCTAAGCGGGCGTGCTAATTGCTCACAGCGTTTTTTATGAATTTAGTCTGGCAACAATTCACTCTATCGTCTTTGACGGTCAAAGAATATTTTGCTACTAGCTACCTCTACAGATCTACAGTAGGTCTGTTATCTGCGTGGCGGCAAAGTAGTATCTTGCTACAGTGGGGAGACACAATCGCATCTGCCTTACTGAGCATCATATATTGCCTAGCTCCCTTTGTTTCCACTACCTTACTCGGCTTGTTGTTAGCAGCTTGTGGAGTATTTTGGCTATTGCTAACTTTATCGGATGAAGCAACACCAACAAATTCCTCATCATTAACACCCATCCATCTGTTGGTATTGCTTTACTGGGCAGTTGCGGCAATAGCAACAGCATTCTCACCAGTCAAAAAAGCTGCCTTAAACGATTTCGTCACTCTAACACTGTATTTGGTGCTATTTGCGCTTTGTGCCAGGGTACTGAGGTCGTCTCGCTTGCGCTCTTGGTTAATTACCTTGTATCTGCATATATCGCTAATTGTGAGCGTCTATGGAATGCGGCAATGGTTTTTTGGCGCACCGCCATTAGCAACTTGGACAGATCCAGAATCGCCTTTGTCGAAAACTACTAGGGTATACAGTTATTTAGGCAATCCCAATTTATTAGCTGGATATCTTCTTCCCGCAGTAATTTTTAGCTTGGTGGCAATTTTTGCATGGCAAAGCTGGTATAAGAAGTCTTTAGCAGTAACAGCGTTAATTGTTAACAGTTCCTGTTTAGTACTTACTTTTAGCCGTGGTGGTTGGATTGGTTTAGTAGTTGCAGTATTAACTACATTGGCATTGCTAATTTATTGGCGAAGTTTGCAAATGCCTCCTTTTTGGCGGACTTGGTCTCTGCCAATTCTGATTGGCGGTTTATTAGGAATATTGCTGCTAGGAGTCATATTTATTGAGCCATTACGCCTAAGGATTTTTAGTATTTTTGCTGACCGTCAAGATAGCAGTAATAACTTCCGGCGCAATGTTTGGGATGCTGTCTTCAAGATGATTGGTGATCGCCCAGTTTTAGGTATTGGCCCTGGTCATAATGCTTTTAATAAAATCTATCCCCTTTACCAACAGCCTCGTTATAGCGCTTTAAGTGCTTATTCAATTTTGCTAGAAATTGCTGTAGAAACAGGCTTTATTGGTTTAGGCTGTTTTGTGTGGCTACTAATTGTCACCTTCAATACTGGCTACTTACAAATCAAACGATTACGACAGCTAGGCAATATCGAGGGATTTTGGTTAATTGGGGCGATCGCTTCTATGCTCGGTATGCTGGCTCATGGTACTTTTGATACAGTCTGGTTCCGTCCTGAGGTGAACAGTATTTGGTGGCTATTGGTAGCTTTGGTTGCTAGCTACTGGACACCTTTAGCTCAAAATAGGACTTCTGAGTTTAATTCAACGAACCCTGAACCTTCAGCCAGCTGAACATACCAAATTGTCAGCCACACTACTAGCAGTCAGGTTCGGTTAAGCATTTTTCATATCGCTTGTAATTTAGGAAAAGGGGTGTATCTTTGAATTCACCCTTTATTTTTTTCCCCTTAACCGAACCATATTTAAACCCCAAAATCAATTGTTTACTCTCTGTAGGTACTAGCACCTGGAGTACTGGGATCGCGATAACGAGTTGGTTCATCATCACGTCTTTTACCTGTCAAACCTGCTAAACCTAAAAGACCCAGTAAACCCAACCAACCCCAATCAAAATCATTGCGATCGTAAGTGGTTGTAGTTGGTGCTGTTGTGGTAGTTCCGGTGCTAGTTCCAGTGTCGCTATTAGTTTGGGCTTTTACAGGTGAAGTTAAGGTCAAAATGCCCATACTTAATGTCAGAACACCAGTACCAATTGCTTTAGTTAAATTCCGTTTCATGTGGTAAAGTTCCTCATCCCTTCCAAAGTTACTCACCACTGTATCGAGTCTCAACATGAAGAAAATCAATCTGCGGCGATAAACTCAGAAGTTGTGTAACTCACACTCGAGATATATAAAAGCAGGAAAGAAGTTTGAAATCTCCTATGAATATTGAGAAAAGTACAATTAAATTTACTTATAAGAAAATAAAAATATTTTTAAGGGAACACATACTGCCTTTGTGTCACATGTTTCAGAGACCAAAAATGCGACCTGGTGCAAATGCAACCCACTTATACAACTGACTCCCTGATTTTTATTCTGGAAATCTCAACAATAATTTATTCTAATTCCTGAACTTAACAGGAATTTTACTCTCTTGTGTCCATTGAGACGCGATTAATCGCGTTTCTGCCCTGACTCCCTAACTGAAAGTGCTGAGTTCTGAGTGAAAGTTCCATTGAGACTTTCATGCTTGGCAATGAAATTGTTGTTATTGGGACTGCCTACAAAGCAATGGGATATTTTTTTAGTTGCAAGTCCCTTATCTAATTTTCCTGGTTTCCGGTTTCCTCTCAATTTGGTTAATAATTTTTGATCGCGCGTTGAATGTCGCGTTGGTCTTGTCGCCGTTTGAGGTCGTCGCGCTTGTCGTGGAGCTTTTTACCTTTGCCAAGGGCTATACTAACTTTTACCCAACCGCGTTTGAAGTACATTTTTAAGGGAACTAAAGTTAAACCTTGTTGTTCTACTTTGCCAATTAGCTTGCGGAGTTCTTGACGATGTAGTAATAGTTTTCTTGTACGGCGTGGCTCATGATTGAAATATTGCCCACTAGCAACATAAGGAGAAATATGCACGTTGATTAACCATGCTTCGCCATTGCGAATTAAAGCATAGCCATCTTGGAGATTCACCTTACCTGCACGAATGGACTTAACCTCGGTTCCCGTTAACTGAATTCCAGCTTCGTAAGTTTCTAGGATTTCATACAAATAACGGGCTTGACGATTGTCGCTAACTACTTTGTAACCTTCGCTCTTGTCGCTCATTGAAAATTGTACAGTTGTAAAATTTATCTAAATAATCGTTTGAACTAGCTGATAAATTTATCAGGGCTATATTAAACCACTATATCTGGTGACTATGGATATCAGACTCATCTTATTAATTTAGCTTTTTTTACTGCTCAAACTAGCCCTTCAACGGAAAAAACCACAACTAAACATGAAAATCTCTCTTCCCAGTCAACACTCAACAGTCAACGCTATTTTCAAGTTAGAATTTTCTGCCAACTTTTGCCTCAATCAGACTGTTGATTTAGTAAATTGTAATTTACAGTAAGGTAAAAGATTACTCTAACGTTTTGGTTATTTGTGATGAAGTACAAAATTTTCTACAGTTCTCCATTAATAAAATTTCAGAGCGTGTTACATTTCTTTAACAATTTCTAAAGATTTAAGTTTTTCTTAATAAATCAGTCCTGAGGCAGTAATTAATTGTTAAACCTGTCATAGTATGAAACATAAGAACACACTATTATCGCCTGTGTTCACTAATAGTGCTCATAAGAGTCAATTGCCAAGTCAAACCAATGCTAGGGGTGTACTGTCCATGCCCTTGATGATCCTTGTAGTGGATGATGATCTGGGCACTCGTCTGTCTATTAGCGATTATCTTGAACTCTCTGGCTATTCAGTAATCACCGCTAATGACGGTCAAGAGGCTTTGTTGATGGTGGAAGAGTATCATCCCGATCTAATTGTCACCGATATTGTCATGCCACGAATGAATGGCTATGAACTGGTGCGCCGAGTACGTCAACAATCAAAGTTCCGTTTATTACCTGTAATTTTATTAACAGCGCGGACAAAGACTCAGGAAAGGATTCTGGGATATCAGTCGGGGTGTGATTTGTACTTACCCAAACCTTTTGAGCTAGAAGAGTTAGCCGCTGCTATTCGCAATTTGTTAGAGCGATCGCAAATTATTCAATCAGAGTACCGTTTTTCTGAACAAGAAAATTTGGGCAATTCTCAATCAATAAAACCAATGACAGCCCAGTCATCTCAAATGACTCAAGTTCAGAAATCGCCAATGATCTCAGATCTCACACCTAGAGAACAAGAAGTGTTAGAACTTTTAACTCATGGGCTTTCAAATGCCGAAATGGGTCATCAGTTACATCTGAGTGCGCGGACTGTAGAAAAGTATGTGAGTAGTTTATTGAGGAAAACAGCAACAAGCAACCGCGCCGAACTGGTACGGTTTGCAATGAAGCATGGTCTAGTCGAATAAAAGATTGTGTAGATTACTGAGGAAGTGCTGAGTCAGATAGACTAATATTACACTCTGTAAATCAATGTCCCAGGTCTCTGACTTCAGTCATCAGTAAGAAGAGATATTTTTACCTGCTCAAAAATCAGAAAAATTGCTGTGAATCAATCTCTGATATTGCAAGCAATGTTTAAGAGCGTGCTTGCTGACTTAAAACATATTTAAGCAGACCTTCACAAGCATCAACCAGTAAATCAATTACTTGCTCGAAGCCGTCACTACCACCGTAATAAGGGTCAGGTACTTCTTTTAAGGTATAGTGAGAACAAAAATCACAAATCAAATGGACGCGATCGCGGTCTTGCGGTGTTGCAGCCAAAGCCAAGATATTGTCGTAATTTTCCCGATCCATCGCCAAAATTAAGTCAAAATCTTGAAAATCAGTTTTCTGGAACTGGCGAGCATGACCGCGCAGTTTAATCCCTAATTTTTTAGCAGCCGCAGCACTCATGCGACGGTCAGGCGGGCTCCCAATGTGATAGCTGGAGGTACCAGCAGAATCGCAAATAATCTCATCGCTCAAGTCTGCCTGTTCGATGAGATGAGTCATAATATTTTCTGCCGATGGCGAGCGACAGATATTACCCAGGCAGACAAATAGTAGCTTGTAGGGCATAAATATCTTGTGTCCTTTGTCCTTAGTCATTTGTCATTTGTCCACAACTATTATGATTTAGGACTAATGACGAATGACTAACGACTAATGACTAAAATCCCGGCAGTTCTAGTCCACTGGTCAAATCTTCCATACGTTCCCGCATGGTAGCTGTGGACTTGTTGTAAGCATCTTTCATGGCTACTGTTACCAAATCGGACAGTACTTCTGCACCTTCTCCCAAAGCTTCTGGAGAAATTTCCACGCGCTTGGGTTCTTGGTTGCCACTGACAATTACCTTGATCAGACCACCGCCAGACTCTCCTTGAATCTCCATTTGCTCCAACTCTTCTTGGAGCCGCTTTGCGCCTTCTTGAACTTGCTGCGCTTTTTTGAAAGCTTCGGCCAGTTCTTTCATTTTTCCCAAGCCAAAGCCGAAACCCTGTCCTTTTCCTGTCATAATAAATAGTCCGCGTGTGCGTTCAATAACAAATCAAATTCAATTATAGATGCGGTAGGCAAATTGCCTATTTTTTTACTGATAATTAATGCTACGGATGACGATAAGGGGCTAGGGGCTAGTGATTAGGGATGATCCTGGCTCAAAAACCAGCAAAAAGCGTTGACTGCCGCAGAGCTTGACTAGCCTCTAGTCTGGATATCTCCCGATCAACAAGCTAATTGAAAGTCTCCGAGCATTTTGACTTCTGGCTCTAACCAAATTGACCACTGGTCTTGCACTTGGTGCTGAATATGACGGATCAGGGAGAAGATATCGCTAGCTTTTGCCCCACCACGGTTAACGATAAAATTAGCGTGGAGTTGTGCAACTTGCGCTCCCCCAATTTGGAAACCTTTTAACCCTGTTTGTTCAATTAACCAGCCAGCAGAGTAAGGTTTGGGATTGCGGAAGACGCTACCACAACTAGGGTAGTTGTAGGGTTGGGTGCTCAATCGGTGTTGTTTATGCTCCTTGGTGACAGCAATTACTTTTGCTGGGTCAGCACCAGGACGCAATTGGAAGGTTGCTTGAGTAACTATATGATCGCTACCTTGTAATAATGAAGTGCGGTAGGCATAACCTAACTGCTCTGGAGTCAAAGTTGCGATTGTGCCATCAGGTGACAATACCTGAGCGCTGATTAACATATCTGCAGTACAGCTATTGTGTGCCCCAGCATTCATGACCACTGCGCCGCCCACGGTTCCCGGGATACCAACCGCCCATTCTAGGCCTTCCCAACCTAAATCTGCGGCTTGCCATGCCAAGCTGGGAATTGATTCGCCCGCAGCGACAGTTAATTGCCCTGTTTGGGGGTCAAAGTGGCTATATCGCAAATGACGAGTGGCAATCACTAGTCCGGGTAAACCGCGATCGCTCACTAATAAATTAGAACCTGCACCCAGTATTGTCACTGGAATCTCATGTTCTTTTGCATACTTCATGCTTGCTTGCAGTGCTTCTACGTTGCGGGGGGCTACATACAATTCAGCAGCTCCACCCACTCTATAGGAAGTAAACGCTGACAAGGAAGCTTGGGATTTGATTGCACAATCAGTGTCAGGCAAGCAAATTACCTGATTTTTGACGGAATTAGCTGTTTCCTGTTTCTCTGAAGTTAAAGTAGAAACTGTGCAGACGCTGCCAGCTGCCTGGGAGATTGTCATCTTTCGGTCGATTGAGTAAAATTTTTACATTTTTCCGCCGTAACAATACGGCTGTACTATAAAATTTTGCGAAAAGAGTGCCGGGTCACAAGACACTTGTTTCCCAAATTAAACCTAGCCATTGTCAACAATTATGATGTGGCTGTTGCTGGTTCGCGCAGTGTCGCAATCACATCAGGAATTGTCTGATTTAAGTTTCCAGCACCGAGAAACAGCGCTAAATCCCCTGGACGCAAAGCCTTGAGTAGATATTCTTCTACTGCATTCAATGTAGGTTGATAGACAACCTGTGGATGCTGTTTCGCAATTGCTGCTGCCAACATTTCACCGCTGACTTGCCCTAAATTAGGTTCTCCAGCACTGTAAATATCAGTTAGCACTACCAAATCAGCATGAGTAAAGGATTCTGCAAATTCTGCTAAAAATGTTAATGTGCGACTATAGCGATGGGGTTGAAAAATCGCCACAACTCGTTGCCCAGGTCTTGCTTGCAGGCGGGCCGCTGCGAGAGTAGCACGAATTTCGCTGGGGTGATGAGCGTAGTCATCGATAAAGGTAATACCATCGACTTCACCGCGAAACTCAAAGCGCCGTCTTGCGCCTTCAAAGGTGGCAATACCTTTAGCAATTTCCCCAAATTCTAGTCCTACAAATCGACCGACAGCTACAGATGCTAGAGCGTTGCTGAGGTTGTGCCGACCGAGTAGTCGCAAATTCAACATTCCTAAAGCTTTGCCGCGTTCCCAAACTAAGGCAGTAGTACCATCAGCACGATAGTCAATGTTAGTGACAGTATAGTCAGCGTTGCTATCGGGGTGTAGGCTGTAGGTGATGGTTGGTTTTAGGCGATCGCGCACTGTTGCACAATCAATGCTACCTATTAAGGTTTGGCATCCTTGAGCAAACTCTTGGAAGATATTAACAACTTCTTCTAATGTTTCATAATGGTCGGGATGATCTAGTTCAATATTAGTAATCACACCAATTGCTGGAGCGTGTTTTACCAAAGAACCATCGGATTCATCTGCTTCTGCAACTAAATATCGGCTTTCTCCCAATCTGGCATTGCCTTCCCAAGCATTGACTTCGCCACCCACCAAAATAGTTGGATCTAAACCAGCTTGGAGCAGCATATAGCCAATCATACTGCTAGTTGTAGTTTTACCGTGGGTACCAGCCACAGCAATGCTGTGGTAATCAGCAATTAAAGCAGCTAGTACATCTGAACGATGTAATATTGGGCATCCCAATTCTAGTGCTGCTTTGTATTCTAAATTAGTGGTGTTAATTGCTGTTGAACAAATTACTTGCGGCAGTGTTGTGTTGTTACTGCTATTTGATTCTAAGCGTGAGTTTAATCCTACTCCTGAAGATACTAGAGGGCGAAAGAATTCGAGATTACTTGCCTCTTGTCTACTAAAAATATGTGTGCCGATAGATTCTAATTTTCTTGTTATATGGTTCGGGCGTAAATCTGAACCTGATACTGGTAATTGACGTTTAGCAAGAACGTATGCCAGAGCAGACATTCCAATACCGCCGATCCCAATGAAATGAAATGGTCTACCGCTAAAATCTACAGAATTATTACTCATTGATTACTCCTCTTACACCACACCACACCATAATCACAAATGACACGCGTATCATAACAGGAATTTGATTTTTACTGTAACTACTCCTGTATGTATTTAATTTTTGAGGTTTCGTAAATTTTTCCCCTCTGCTTTTTTTTGTTGAGAATGATTTTACCTTCGTTAGAGGTTTTTGTAATTTCTGAAGTTTATCTTATGATTATTCGGAAATTTTCCGCCACATCGGGAAAGAAATTCTTGTAATGAGAAATACATATTTTTCTTGTCCTTACTAGAATTGGCTACAATAGTACATTTTTGGTTAAGTCGCTTTTAAATGACATAAACCTTAGGCTTGAGTTGACTACAATAGTACATTGATAATGAAACTTTTCTGAAATTGAATAGAATTCCCAACTTAAGTGGATGCAGCAACTAGCAATTTTTGGTGGCACATTTGATCCTGTTCATTGGGGACACTTGCTCATAGCCGAAACAGCTTTGCATCAAGTCCCTGTCGAACAGATAATTTGGGTACCGTCACTAAATCCCCCCCATAAACAAGCGGTTGCGTTTCAGCATCGCTTAGAAATGCTCAAGCTAGCTACAAAAGACAACCCAGCTTTTACGGTTTCATTAATTGAAGTAAATACCCCTGAAACATCCTACGCTATCAACACCCTGATCGATTTAGCTGCTGATTATCCTAATACTCACTGGTACTGGATTGTAGGTTTGGATACCTTCCAAACCTTACCCCGTTGGCACCGTAGACATGAACTCACACAAATGTGTGATTGGTTGATTGCACCTAGACTCCTTGGTGGTGAGAATATAGCTCAAAGTGAGTTAATCTGCAAGCAAGTCGAACACCAACTAAGAAATCAGTCAATCCGCATTGACTGGCAACTATTGCATATACCTTTAGTAGGAGTTTCGTCAAGCCTCATTCGCCAATTAATTCGCGATCGCCAATCTATTAGATATTTAGTTGCAGAGCCGGTGCGAGTTTATATCGCGACTCACAACCTTTACACAAAATAAATCTGAATAAATTATGTGTTTTTTTCTGGATCTAACACTTTGTGGTTATAAATGCTCCCCCCCTTTGCGATATGATTGGGGTCAACGATATAAACTTATAGGCATAAATACAGAGGGCAAGACACTGTGATTAGAGTCGCAATCAACGGTTTCGGGCGAATTGGGCGCAACTTTGCACGCTGTTGGGTGGGTAGAAAGAATAGCAACATCGACCTTGTGGCTATCAATGACACATCCGACCCGAGAACTAACGCTCACCTGCTGAAGTATGACTCGATGTTAGGAAAGTTAAAGGATGTTGACATTTCAGCGGATGATAACTCTATCACCGTTAACGGTAAAACAATTAAATGTGTATCCGATCGCAATCCAGAAAACTTGCCCTGGAGGGATTGGGGAATTGACCTAATTATCGAAGCAACGGGTGTTTTCACCAGCAAAGAAGGAGCGCTCAAGCATGTCAATGCTGGAGCCAAAAAAGTTTTGATTACTGCTCCCGGCAAAAATGAAGATGGTACCTTTGTGATTGGTGTGAATCATCATGATTATGACCACAACAAACACCACATCATCAGTAATGCTAGCTGTACCACAAATTGCTTGGCTCCGATTGCCAAAGTTTTAAATGAAAAATTTGGCATCATCAAAGGTACGATGACTACCACTCACAGCTACACAGGTGACCAGCGCTTGCTAGACGCTTCTCACCGTGATGTCCGCCGTGCTAGGGCAGCAGCCATCAACATTGTACCAACCTCTACTGGTGCAGCAAAGGCAGTAGCACTAGTGATCCCAGACCTGAAAGGCAAGCTAAATGGTGTTGCCTTACGTGTACCTACCCCAAACGTCTCAATGGTAGATTTCGTAGTTCAGGTTGAGAAGCGTACTATTACTGAAGAAGTTAACCAAGCCCTCAAAGATGCTGCCGAAGGGTCACTCAAAGGGATTTTAGATTACAGTGAACTACAACTAGTTTCGTCTGATTACCAAGGTACTGATGCTTCTTCAATTGTTGATGCTAGCTTGACTCTGGTTATGGGTAATGACTTAGTAAAAGTCATGGCTTGGTACGATAACGAGTGGGGTTACAGCCAACGAGTTCTCGATTTGGCAGAACTAGTAGCTGAAAAATGGCAGTAATTTGTCATTAGTTATGAGTCATTGGTATTTCAAAAAATGACTAATAACTAAAAATGTTGAAATCCCTGATTCAGATTTAAAATTTGGTCAGGGATTTCTGTATTTTCATGGTGTAATACTACTTTTGTTCCTGATGTAATTGTGCCAATAATTGCTGCATCTTGGCCTATTTGTGCCACTAAGGCTGATGCAGCATCTGGTGGTAAACACAGCACTAATTCAAAATCTTCGCCGCCGTATAAGGCGTAATTTATAGCTTGTTCTGGAGTTAGCCAGTTAGCAAATGCTCGTGGTAAAGGAATTTGCTTGGCTTCCAGAATAGCGCCAACATGACTAGCACGGCAGATTTGTAAAACTGCATCAGCCAAACCATCGCTGCTGTCCATCCCCGCAACAGCAATTTGAGATTTGAGATTTGGGATTTTGGATTGGGAATTGAAGATATTCCAGAGGATGGGTAAGATATCTAATCGTGGCTGAGGACGCTGGTGTGCGGTGATTAAAGCCGCCTTGTCTGTATCTTTGAGGTTTTGTCCTATTTCCGGATTTAAGAGCATCTCTAAGCCTGCACGAGAGGCTCCATGTACACCTGTAATTGCGATCGCATCTCCTACTTTTGCAGTAGAGCGACGGATAATTTGATGAGGGTAGGCTTGACCAAAAGCGGTAATTGACAGAGTCGTCACAGGCGATCGCACAATATCACCACCAACAATTGGAGTATTGTACTTTTGCAGGCATTCTGTCATTCCCTGATACAAGCGCTCAACCCAACTGACACTTATATCCCCTGGAAGCGCTAATCCTACAGTGATCCCTAAGGGTGTTGCACCCATCGCTGCCAAATCTGATAAATTAGCCGCCGCCGCCCGCCAGCCAGCATCTTCTGGTGAAGTGGTGACATTACTAAAATGCACACCATCAACTAAGACATCTGTGGTCACCACCAAAGATTGTTCTGGTGTAGTGACAAGCACTGCTGCATCATCGCCAATAATCTCTTGAGGACAAAAGCGCTGCAATATGGCTAACAGCCCTTGTTCGCCAATATCTTTTACTTGCAAGGAAGGTGACTCATTGTTCACGGTGGGGTTGGGGATTGGGTACTGGGGACTGGGTACTGGGGACTGGGTAATGAGACACCAGGAGGAAGGGTAAAAATAACCTTTGACTTTTGACCCTTGACATCACGACAAAAGTTTTATCTATGCTGGTGTAAGCCAGAAAGAATGGCTAGTTACAGTTACGATAAGGATATTGTCTAGGAGTTAGTGGAGATGGTCGCTACACCAGTAACCAGTATCACTTTTGAAGAGTACTTAACCTATGATGATGGTACAGGTTTTCATTATGAACTGGTGGGTGGCAGGTTAGAACTAATGAATCCACCAACAATTCAACATTTCTTGATTGTGGATTTCTTGGATACTTTGTTGAAATCAGAAATCAAAAGGTTGAATTTGCCTTGGCTGTGTTTTCGGGAAAGCGGCGTGAGAACAGGTAGAAATAAATCTAGATTGACTGATTTATCTGTGGTGACGCTGGAGCAAGCAAAAGAATTGATGAATGTGTCATTAGTATTTCAGTCACCGCCATTGTTGATTGTAGAGGTAGTTAGTCCAGATTCAGTGAAACGAGACTATCGCTATAAACGCTCTGAATACGCTGCTTTGGAAGTACCAGAGTATTGGATTGTAGACCCCTTAATGGCGAAAATTACGGTTTTATTGCTGGAAGAAGGACTTTACGAAGAGACTGTATTTACTTGCTCTCAGCAGATTGTATCGCAGACTTTTCCCGAATTAGCAATTACAGTTGACCAAGTGTTGAGTTCGGGAAATCTTTCTTGAAGGCTAAAGTATGAAAGCTGAAGACTGAAATAGTATTACTTCAGACTTCATCCTTCAGACTTCATCCTTAATTCATGCGGCTGCTGGCTGCACTAAATTTTCTATGCCTTGAACAACAGTAGCAGATTCAATTTTGTCACCCGCCTTGAGTATGTCCAAAACATCTTTACCCTCAGTTAAATAACCAAAAACGGAGTAACGACCATCTAATAGGTTACGTCCGGCTGGGGTGAGTTCTGGTTCAAACAGGAAGAAGAAAAATTGTGAGGAAGCACCATTTACCTGAGTTTCCGGACGAGCCATGACTACTGCACCAAAAGAAGAAAATGGCAGAACAGGCATATCGAGGTAACGTCCGGCATCTTCGAGAGTGATGCCGTATGTGGGAGCTTTATCGCCTTGTACAAGGACTTCTAGAGGAATAGCACGATATTTACCAGTTTTGGGATCGATAAACCCTACTTCTTTTCCTGGGGGATCGCCAGTTTGCAAAAAGTAAGATTCTTCGGAACGGGTGAATTCTAAACCATTATAAAAACCACGTTGTACCAAATCCACAAAGTTACCAGCAGTTACAGGAGCGCTATAACCATCTACCACAACTGTAAGGTTGCCTTTATTGGTTTTGATATCCACAGTTGCTCTACCTTTGAGTTGAGGTAGGTTACTGTACTCCTGAGGAACTTCAAAAGGAAATTCCTTGACCATTGACTCTTCGAGAAGATTCACAATGCTTAGGAGGCGATCGCGTTCCGTTTGGATTTTTTCTTTATCTTTAACTTTGACTAATTCCTGCAAATTATTCACGCCAGATTGTAAATCCTTAATCCAAGCTTCGGCTTGGGGTTGGCGTTCTTCGGGAACGCTTGCTAGGATTTTGGAGGATTGATCGAGAGACCGTGATGCCTTGCTTAAGTCTTTGGAAATATTTCCCCACCGCCGATTTGCCCGCAGTTGGTTGGAGATATCTTCTAAACTGGCTTGCAGTTGCCGCACAGGTTCATTATCTATCGGGAGTGCATACCGCAACAGAGATCTGCCATCAGTGATTGCATTCCCAGCTGGTAGGGCGGCGCTACTGGAGGGAGTCCACGCAGCTGTACTTATGCCTAAAAATATTGTTACCAGCAGTATTGCCATGAGGCTGTTCTTCAGCCAGGATTTTAATAAGTTAAACATGGTATGGCTTAAATGCAGCATCAAATTGTTGACTGGACATAACCCATAAATTATCTTCCCACAGTATTAGGGACTACGGATTAGGGATTGGGGATTAGGGATTGGGGATTGGGGATTAGGGAAGATGAGGGAGCAGAGGAAGCAGGAGTGCAGGGGAGAATAGCCATTACCCATTACTCATTACTCATTACCCATTACTCATTACCCATTACCCATTACCCAATTCCCATGACTAATAACCAATGACGACCCTAGAGGGGTACAATAAATGCCGATTGTCTTCCAAAATTTGAAAGCTTCATGATCTCCAGTAACGACTTTCGACCCGGTGTCTCAATTGTTTTAGATGGGTCTGTATGGCGGGTAATTGATTTCCTCCACGTTAAGCCAGGTAAAGGTTCGGCGTTTGTGCGGACAACGTTGAAAAATGTCCAGAGTGGCAAAGTTCTAGAAAGAACTTTCCGTGCGGGGGAAACTGTACCGCAAGCAACTCTAGAAAAAGTCACAATGCAACATACCTATAAAGAAGGTGATGAATTCGTCTTTATGGATATGGAAAGCTACGAAGAAGGCAGATTAACCGCAACGCAAATTGGCGATCGCGTAAAATACCTCAAAGAAGGTATGGAAGTTAACGTCATTCGTTGGGGTGAGCAAGTCCTAGAAGTGGAACTGCCTAATTCTGTGGTTTTAGAAATTGTGCAAACAGACCCAGGCGTGAAAGGTGACACTGCTACAGGTGGTACAAAGCCCGCAACTTTAGAAACTGGTGCAACTATCATGGTTCCCTTGTTTATTGCTCAAGGTGAACGCATCAAGATAGATACCCGTGATGATAAATATTTAGGCAGGGAATAATTATTATCTCTTTTGAGAGTAATCCCGATTTCAATCCCTATTTTAGGGATTAAATCCCTGCCACACTTAACATTATTCTTTACGTACAGGTCGAGGTAATAAAAACTGTGCCATTGGACTTTAATGAAATTCGCCAACTGCTAGCAACTATTGCACAAACAGATATTGCCGAAGTCACGCTCAAAAGCGAAGACTTTGAGCTGACAGTGCGTAAAGCTGTAAGTTTTAGCAATCAAATGGTGTCAGTCAGCCAAGCAGCTTCAGGCGGTGTGGTTGGTTTGGGATTAACATCAGTTGCTGCACCCCAGGCTGTATCGACAGTGGAGACGGCTACAAATCGCGTCTTGGATAATAATGCCACTGGTTCTGGTGTGCAGTTGTCTGGCAATTCTCCCTCAGCAATTGATAAAAGATTAGTGGAAGTTCCTTCGCCAATGGTAGGAACATTTTACCGTGCGCCTGCCCCAGGTGAAGCCCCATTTGTGGAAGTGGGCGATCGCGTCCGCAGTGGTCAAACAGTCTGCATCATCGAAGCCATGAAGCTGATGAACGAAATTGAGGCTGAAGTATCCGGTCAGGTCATGGAAATTTTGGTGCAAAATGGCGAACCTGTAGAATATGGCCAACCTTTGATGAGAATTAACCCTGATTAAGTATTAATCTATATTATGACGCAAGTCATTTTTCTCTCATTTTCAGTCCTTGCGGGTTAATCCTGATGAAACAAGTGTTGCCTATACCACCAGAAGTGATGCAACAAGTAGCGGAATACTTCAGTCTGTTAAGTGAACCGATGCGCCTTCGGCTGTTGCACTTACTACGGGATGAAGAAAAATGCGTGCAAGAGTTGGTAGAGGCAACACAGACTTCGCAGGCGAACGTCTCAAAACACCTGAAGGTAATGTGGCAAGCAGGTATTCTTAGCCGCCGCAGTGAAGGAACTTGCGCCTACTACCGGGTGGAAGACGAAATGATTTTTGAATTATGTAATCGGGTTTGCGATCGTCTAGCTACTAGGTTAGAACAGCAAGCCCATAATTTTCGTTTATTGAATGGTAAGCGTTAAGTCAGTAGTTTGTCATTTGTCATTTGTCCTCTCTTACAAAGTTCTGTTCGTCGGAGACGTTGGCGTTCGCGAAGCGTCTCCCCTTGGGAGAAGCCATCGCCGGAAACCGGCGCTCCGACTTTGCGCTTTGTTATTTGTCCAATGACTAATGACTAATGACAACTGACATTAAAGTGGATAATTATTTTTAAATTGGTCACGTGTGAGTGGCTGTTGTAACTCTACGCCTTCGCCACCTAGCACATCCAACTCTTTGCCATTGACTTCAATGTAAACCTTGGCGTTGGGATTTGCCGTGGTTGCAGTGTAGACTACTTGTCCTACACGCCCCATCATCGAGCTGCTACCACCACCACTGGTAAATTCTTCAGATAAATTAACATGAACTTCGTCATTGTTAACTTTCATACCTAGTAATTTGGTACCTTTGGGAATTGTGGTAGATTCTGCTCCTTCGGTTGGGCCTGCTAATAAGTTTTGCATAGCCTTTTCTACAACTTGGTTAGGTTGAGTAGCAGCTATTTTGACTGGTTGGGGAGCTAATTCTAAATTTTTGCCATTGTCTTTCAGCCAATAGACATTAGCACTTTGCTCTTGACCAGGCTGTACAGTTGAGTTCTTTCCTGGCTGGGTTAATGATTGTGAAGCTGGGGAAGGTGTGGGCGGATTTTGGGAGTGTAAAGTAAGCCAAGCAACGCCGCCACTGACTGCTACCACTGCTGCGGACACAGCAGCTATTACACCGGAAGAATTACGATTAGATTGGTCTTTCATATTCAAAACCTGCTTGACTGAGGGCTGAGATGGTTTGTGTGGGAAGAGCAGCCTGATTAAAGTCGGTACTTAATTGGGGAGTTTCCAAACACTTAGAGTATGGCTATTTATATCAACAATGTCGCCATGTCTCTTTCCGCAGTAACTACCTTAATTTTAGATTCGTAGTTTTATTACGTCACCTATCTGGGGGTTGGGGACTGGGAATTTTAGATTTTAGATTTTAGATTTTGGATTTTAGATGAAACCCAATCCAAAATCGTAAATCCAAAATCCAAAATTGCATTCCCAGTCCCTAGCTTATAGCCTCGGTAATCCACTGTTTGATTGTACCGATCACTTCGTTAATGTCAATTTCTTGAGATTTACGAGTAGCTCTTTCGACAACTTCTACTTTGCCGTTAGCGATCGCTCTGCCTGTGACTATTCTGTAAGGTATACCGATTAAATCGGCATCTTTGAATTTTACTCCTGCCCGTTCATCGCGGTCATCGAGTAAGGTTTCAATTCCGGCTTGATTTAGTTCTTTGTAGAGTTTTTCGGCGATTTCTATTTGTTGAGCATCTTTAATGTTAGGAATTGTGACAATTGCATGATAGGGTGCGATCGCTACTGGCCAAATAATTCCATCTTTATCGTAGGATTGCTCGACGGCTGATTGTGCTAATCGTGATACACCTACGCCATAACAACCCATCACTAAAGGTTTTTCTTCCCCTTGTTCGTTGGTATAAGTTGCACCCATCGCTACAGAGTACTTTGTACCTAATTGGAAGATGTGTCCTACCTCAATTCCTCTAGCACTTTGTAGGGTTTGCTCAGGGTTATGGAGAGCGCGATCGCCTGGTCTGGCTTTACGAATATCTACTACTAATTCTGGTAATTTAAATTGCTCACCCCAATTTGCGCCAACTACGTGATAACCACTCTCGTTGGCTCCTGTCACAAAGTTTTTTAAATCAACGGCTGTTTTATCGACAAAGCGTAAAAACTGGGAATTTAATTGTTGATTACCCTGAATATAATCATCAGCAATATCAGGAGCAATATAGCCTAAAGGCAGAGATTTTGCTGCCCATGTTTGTTGGGTTTCAGCACTGGGGACAGTTAAAGCAATAATAGTTTTGGCATCATAATTAGCAGCTAACTTAGTTAATTCATTTTGCAATTTCACTTCGTTAACTTCTTGATCGCCTCTAATACTGACTAAAACTAAAACTGTTTTGCCATTGTCATAAACTGTTTGGTAAAGAACATTCTTTACTACTTGAGTAGGAGAACATTTGAGGAATTTACAAACTGTGTCAATCGTATCTGTTCCCGGTGTCTCGCGTTTCTCATAGGCTGTAAACTGTGAGGTGACAGCATCAGCGCTTAATGAAACAGCTTTTTCCACATTGGCGGCGTATTTACCATCTTCGGTGTAGAGAACTTCATCTTCTCCCGCATCCGCCAGCACCATAAATTCTGTAGAACCAGAACCACCAATTGCGCCAGAGTCAGCTTCCACTGCACGGAAAGCTAAACCAGAACGCCGCAGCATATTGCTGTAAGCCTGGTACATATCTTGGTAAGTAGCTTTGAGGCTTTCTTCATCGACATGGAAAGAATAGCCGTCCTTCATGATAAATTCCCG
Organism: Tolypothrix sp. PCC 7601; assembly: GCF_025677855.1. NCBI lineage: Bacteria > Bacillati > Cyanobacteriota > Cyanophyceae > Nostocales > Tolypothrichaceae > Tolypothrix > Tolypothrix sp. PCC 7601. The sequence goes on along the minus strand of NZ_CP064879.1, from coordinate 7,055,238 downwards.
TCCGCGCATCAAACCAAAGCGGGGACGAATTTCATCGCGGAATTTGGTTTGAATTTGGTAGAGATGCAGGGGTAGCTGACGGTAAGAGCGAATCATATCACGCGCGATCGTCGTGATTACTTCTTCATGGGTGGGGCCTAATCCCAATTGTTGCTCTCGACGGTCGATGAGGGAAAACATAATACCCTCAGCTTTGGTATAAGTATCCCAGCGTCCCGATTCTTTCCACAACTCAGCAGGTTGTAATTGTGGTAACAAACATTCTTGCGCGCCTGTGGCGTTCATTTCTTCGCGCACAATCTGGGAAACCTTTTGCAATACCCGCCACATCAGTGGTAAATAAGCATAAACTCCGCTACCGATGCGACGAATATAACCTGCACGTAGTAATAATTTATGACTGGGAATTTCCGCATCAGCTGGATCATCCCGCAGTGTAACGAATAACATTTGTGACAGTCGCATCGTTTATTCCCTTTCCCAAAACACTTAATGAATTATGAAGGATGAAGTATGAAGTATGAAATATAAAGCTGCAATTACTACAATTTGTTCACTCACTCCATTAGGTATGAAGTATAAAGTATCAAGTTTCATGCTTTATCTTTGTGAGTGCTGAGTTGGCGAGACGTGATTAATCAGGAGAGACGCGATGAATCAGGAGAGACGCGATGAATCGCGTCTGTACAAGAGTCAAAATCCCAATCCCCATTACCCCTTATCCCCAGAGGGGGCCCCGAGTTCCCCAGTCCCCAGTCCCCCATATTTAGGAGAAAAATATCTTGACTACCGGAATTTACCAAGCACAACCACCTTTAGAATTTATCCCGCCGAAACTCAACCCTTTACTTTTGCAAGCGGCGCATCTGTTATTACCCAGCATAATTAGCTGGAAAACAGCGATTACCCACATTGAAGCAGACAACGTAGAAATCTTAGCGGATCTCTATCGTCAGTTTCAGGAAGGTAAGATTCGGTTTTTGTTAGCATTTCGCCATCCAAAAACAGAAGATCCTCTTTGTTTAGGCTATTTGCTGTCGCAACTTGTGCCAAAAGTAGCACGAGCAAAAGACATAAAAATCCAAAATCCAATTCATGCTCATTTTATCTACGATCGCGGTATTCCTCTGTGGGCAGGTGAACACATTGGCTGGCTGGCTTCTCATTTAGGCGGTACTCCCATCCAACGCGGTAAAGCCGACTGGAATGGCTTACGTTCGGCGCGGGATTTATTCGCCAATGGCAAATTACCAATGGCGGCTGCGCCAGAAGGAGCAACAAATGGTTTATCAGAGATTATGAGTCCCTTAGAACCAGGTATTGCTCAATTAGGCTTTTGGTGTGCTGAAGATTTGCACAAAGCTGGACGCTCTGAGCAGGTTTACATTGTACCAGTTGGGCTGAAATATAGTTACGTTTCTGCCCCTTGGAATGCGATCGCACAACTTCTCAGCGAATTAGAAGCCGCTAGCGGTTTACCGATAAATCCCTCAGAAAATGGCAATAGTGCCACAATTGAGTCCCTTTATCCCCGCCTGTTGACATTGGCAGAACATTTATTAACGCTGATGGAAGACTTTTATAAGCGCTTTTATCACCAAAAGCTTCCAGAAGCAATGGTTGCATCTCATGAGGGAGGCGATCGCAATGAAGCCTTAAAAGCTAGGTTAGAAGCATTGATGCATGTAGCGTTACAAATATCAGAACAGTATTTTGACTTACAGCCTAAAGGTGCTTGGAATGATCGTTGTCGCCGCTTAGAGCAAGCTGGCTGGAATTATATCTTTAGAGAAGACTTTAAAGATTTGAAATCATTATCTCCCATAGAACGCGCCTTAGGCGATCGCGTTGCCGAAGAAGCAAATCGCAGAATGTGGCACATGCGATTAGTTGAGAGTTTTGTGGCTGTTTCTGGTAGCTATGTCAAAGATAAACCCTCAGTAGAAAGGTTTGCTGAAACCACCTTATTGTTAAGAGATATGGTGAAGAAAATTCAAGGTAATAATGACCCCTTGCGTCGTCCACAATTGGGTAAACAAAAAGTCAAAATTACGATAGGTGAACCCATATCTATTTCTGAGCGATACCCAGCTTATAAAGCTAATCGTGTAGGTGCAAAGCAAGCTGTCACAGACTTTACCAATGATTTACAAAAAGCAATGGAAAGTTTGATTGCCAAGGAAGGATAAGGATAAACTACATCATTACATTCTAAAAATTGTCCATATAAACTCAGAGTGAAAACCGACAGCATTTTTTATCGACTCTTTCAAGAGGTTCCCAGTATTTTCTTTGAACTGATTGGTAACCCACCTGAGACTGCTAATATCTATCAATTTTCTTCAGTTGAAATCAAGCAAACAGCTTTTAGAATTGATGGTGTATTTCTTCCTACTCAAGATACAAACAATCCCATTTATTTTGTCGAAGTCCAATTCCAACCAGACGCAGATATTTACTCGCGTCTAATTTCCGAAATCTTTCTATATTTGCGGCAGAATAAACCTCAACATACTTGGCGAGGAGTAATGATTTATGCCAGTAGGAGTATTGATATAGGAGATATCAAAGATTGTCACGAATTCTTTACCAGTCAGCGTGTAACAAGAATTTATCTCGATGAATTGGGTGATGTAGCCTCACTACCCATCGGTATTGCTACGATAAAATTAATCATTGAGAATGAAGATATAGCAATTACCACTGCCAGAGAGTTAATCAACCGCACCAAGCAAGCTGTAGGTTTACAATTGCCACAGCAGCAGTTATTAGAATTAATAGAAACAATCTTGGTTTATAAATTTCCGCAAATGAGTAGAGAGGAGATAGAAGCAATGTTTGGCTTAAATGAGTTGAAACAAACGCGAGTTTATCAAGAAGCTATAGAAGAGGGAGAACAAGCTGGTAAACGTAAAGCCAAATTAGAAGCTGTACCTAGACTTTTAGCATTAGGGTTAACTGTTGAACAAATAGCACAGGCGTTAGACTTAGATGTTGCACAAGTTCAGCAAATAGCACAGCAAACACTACCTGAAAATTGATAAAGCATCACATTTTCTTGTGAATTTTCGGCATATTAAGGCATGGGTAGGTAATTATAAAATGGCAAGAGAAACAATTACGCTGCAAATTCCAGAAATACTATATCAGCGCTTACTTAATACTGCTCACGCACAACGTCGTCCAATTGAAGAAGTAATTGTTCATGCATTACAGGTGGGTAGTCCGCCAGAATGGAATGATGTACCAGAAGAATTTCAAGCTGACCTAGCAGCCTTAGATAAACTAGATGACAATAGCTTGTGGCAAATTGTCCGCAATTTTAAAACAGCAGATGAAATGGAGCGATACAACTATCTGTTGGAGCGTAACTCTAGTGGTAACATTACAGAGGCAGAGCAGTTAGAACTAATAGAACTGCGTCACAAAGCTGACAGTTTTATGCTTTGTAAAGCCCAAGCTTCTGTGTTACTCCGTTGGCGAGGACATCATGTCCCAACTCCGTAAATTGTTGTGTCTAAATATATTCCTGAAAGCTTACGAAATCAAATATCTATTAGTGATAAAAGACGTTGCTGTTATTGCTTAACAAGTGAAGCTAATAGTGGTATTCCGATGACTCACGACCATATTCACCCGCGCTCAAGAGGTGGAGAAACTACTTTTGAAAATTTATGTTTAGCTTGTCGTTCTTGTAATGAATTTAAAGCTGATTTAACCGAAGCTATAGACCCTGTTACTGGAGAAATAACACCTCTATTTAATCCACGTATACAGATATGGTCTGACCATTTTAATTGGAGTTCTGATGCAACGAGAGTTGAGGGTTTAACTAACATTGGTCGGGCTACAATTATTTGCTTGCGAATGAATAATCCAGTAATAGTTGCTGCGCGAAGACGTTGGACAACTAGCGGTTGGCATCCTCCTGATGATTAGTCGTATAGATAAAATTCATTTTTTAACTTATTATTAACTATCAAATATCTGAATAAATTTTCACTAAAAACATAGTTTAATGATGAACAAAATTACTATATATAACCTTGATGATGACATGAAATATCGTCTGCAAAAACGAGCCGAACAACATAGACGTTCTCCGGAAGAGGAAGCTAGAGAAATTCTTGTTCTTGCTCTTACAGAAAATCAGGAAATTCCGTTAAACATAGTTACTAAAATAGAGCAGCGATTTGCTAATTTAGGAGATTTTGAATTACCTGAAATTCCTAGAGAACCTATCCGAAGTGTATCAATATTTGAAGAATGATTATTCTTGATACAAACTATGAGTTTCCTCTATTACTTTCTACCAATGCTTATTATACTGTAAGTTGTGCTGTTGTATTAACCAGGAAATACTTTGGATAATTCCAAGACTAAATCAGTGAAACTTGGTAAATTAACTGACTCATTAGGCAAAAATATTAGCTTGCGGCGATAACCAAATTTACCTTGTGCAGTTTGATAAGGTTCGCTATAGAATTCTAAATAATTATCTACTAAATTAAATATCCAATAATCGATAATACCTGCTTCTGCATAAAGGGGTAACTTTACTTCTTGGTCGTATTTTAAAGAAGAATCAGCAATCTCTATTAAAAGTAAAATATCTGATGGATTGGGATAATTTGCTAAATAGTCGTCAGCACGATTTCGTACAATCACTAAATCGGGTTCTGGTTCGCTGTTGTCAGCAATAGTAATTGGATCTTGGGTTCTAATAGTTCCTTGTTCTTTGACAAGTTGGAATAACTCTCTAGATAAGCGGGTAAGACATACAGAATGTGGTTTACCTTTTGCTGCCATATTAATGATTTCACCTTTAATTAGCTCAACTCGTTCACCTTCCTTAAAAAAGCCGAGTTCTGCTAGGCGATGATATTCAGCTAGGGTAAAGCGTTTAGCTGTGCTGAGGCTCATAACATATTCAGGAATGCAGAGTTATTTGCATCTTATACCAAATCAAATAATGTTTGCGACAATCAATATATTCTAGAGGGCAAGGCACTGCCCATTGGTGTCAACTTAAGCTAAAAGCTATATAGGGCAGGCGTTGTACAAATACCTCGCGCCCTCATCCCCTAACCCCTTCTCCCGCAGGAGAAGGGGAACTAAATCTCTTGCTCCCCTCACCTTGTGGGAAAGGGGCTGGGGGTGAGGGCGAAACCTTGCAACCAAGAGAGTTTCACGTTAAGTTGACACCACTGGGCACTGCCTTGCCCCTACAATCTTTCGCATTGTTTTTTCAAATTAGTATTACACTCTTATATGGGAAATAGGCGGACTGGGAGTCTACCCTTTCCACCTGTAAAATTTCATTACTCGATATGTTTGTAAATTAAGTTAAGTGATTCTCCAAGAGAGATGCGATCGCTTCTGGATGAAGTTTCTTGTATTGCTTTTTACCAATGCGGACTACGCAGTTAGGCGCGCTGCTACAGCGTTTTTGACAGCCTGTGTGTTCAATTGTGACTTTGTCGATTAAACCGCGATCGCACAAAGTTTTTTCTAATTCTGATACTAAACCTTTACCACCCCGCTTCATACAGCCAGATTTCTGGCAAACCATGATTTTGGCTTTGGTTGGAGATGGGAGATTTTCGATTGGGCAAACACCAGTTGATTTTACCCGAAATGCTTTGAATTTTATTTTCCCGGTGCGTTGATTTAATTGGCTAATACCATCAACGCGAATTTGTTCGCCAGGGATTAAAGAGGAACGTAAAGCACTGCGTAAATCTTTAGGAACTTTTACTTGCAAATTCCCGGCGGGAATTGCTAAACGCAAGTATTTAAATTTTACTTCATCACCAACAAAACCCAGGAATCTACCTTCAAGGTTTAATTCCGATAATGTTTGATATTTTTCACCCATGTTCAGCAACTCACAATTCAAAATTAAACGTAGTTCAAACTGAATCTAACCGGGTGCTATCATGTCCAATCAAATGCTTATATCATGTCCGAAAAATTAACAATAATATAAACTTTTTGCGTTGCTGCAAAGGTCTAAATTATGTATATTTAAATGTACATGATATTCGCTAATTCTTGATTATCAACGCCAAATGAAAAATAGCCAGGACTTACGCAACTGGTATACCAATCTTCTGGTTTAAGAGTCAAGAGTCAAGAGTCAAGAGTCAAAAATTTAGGTTTTTTGGACTTTTGACCATTGACCCTGGACAGCCTAAACGAAAAAAAATGTGACACTTGCGTAATTCCTAATGAAAATCAAGTAATTAGTAGGACATGATATTAAGAGATAGATGCTTCCCCAATTACTATCTCCCCGATGATTTATTTTAGGCAAGTCGTCTAGCTTCTACTGTTAGAGGTAAACTCTTTTCGTCTGGCATATCGCGAAATTCTAATTCCCAACCATTAGCTAAAGTGAGAATCTTCCCCTCTGCACCGTCTGTTTGTTTGACTACTACTTCTTCTAAATCTTTTTTAGCGACGTAGACAACCAAATGACCAGCATCATTCACCCGTAGCATTACTTTCATTAATTTCCTCGACAGATTCTAGTTCTTTTTTGAGACAACCGATGACGAACCCTTTCTCTAAGAAATGCACGGCGTAGATATACGATCTCTGCAAATATGTGCCGATACTCGCGACGTAGCCGACTTCTCCTTTTTTAGCTAAAACTACCCCAATTTCTTGACCGGGAAATGTACCATCGTTTTTGATCAGCTTACGCAATCTGACTTTTTGGCCGATTTCAAAAGCAGGTGGTGCGTCAAGTTCAATTTCATCGGGTGGCATGAGAATACCTCTGTTCTCTAGCTAAATTCAACACTTCTTCTGTAGTTAAACTACGTTTTTTCTGGATTGATTGTTGGCGTACTGCATCTAAAACAGTTTGGGTTTCTTGTGAGTTGAGAAAGATACCATGCTGTTCTAAAATGCTAGATATTAAATGCCGACCAGAATGTTTACCAGCTACTAAACGGCGTTCCCAACCTACTTCTTCCGGTGCAAATGGTTCGTAGGTATCGGGGTTTTGCAATACGCCATGAGCATGGATTCCAGATTCATGCACGAAAGTATTTTCGCCAACAATTGCTTTCCAAGGTGGAACACTGCTACCGGATGCAGATGCAACTAGTTGAGATAGTTCTAATAATCTGGGAGTGTCAATCCCTAAATCATGGCCGTAAATACGTTTAACAGCCATCACAACTTCTTCTAATGCGGCGTTTCCTGCTCTTTCACCCAAGCCGTTGACGGTGGTATTAACTGAAGATGCTCCAGCTTTAATCCCAGCCAGTGCGTTGGCTGTAGCTAAACCAAAATCATTGTGGGTGTGAATTTCTAGCGGAATCATCAAAGCTGAGGCTAGCCGCTTCACTTTATTATAAGTAGTAAATGGGTCAAGAACTCCGACAGTGTCACAAAAGCGAAACCGCGATGCACCCCATTCTTGAGCATAAAGCGCTACGTCTAAAAGGAAGTTATCATCAGCTCTAGAAGAATCTTCGCCACCGACTGCTACCCAAAGACCATTATCAACAGCAAAGCTAATACAATCTTTAAGTTTTTGCAGACTTACCCGCCACTGTCCATGAAATTTAGCGGCAATTTGAATACCAGAAACAGGAATAGCGATATGTACTCGCTGTAAACCGCAAACTAGAGAAGCTTTTAAATCTGACATTACAGCGCGGTTCCAGCCAAGTAGTTTAGCTTGTAAACCCAAGTGAGAAATAGCTGAAATTGCGCGTGTTTCTTCCTCACCCATTGCCGGAATACCGACTTCTAACTCATGAACACCGATGGCATCTAGAAACTTAGCGATCGCAACTTTTTCTTCTAAGTTAAAAGCAACACCTGCTGCTTGTTCGCCATCACGTAGTGTAGTGTCATTAATTTGGAGTTGATTCATCTCAAACATTTTCAATCATCTCACTATGGGAATTACTCTTAATATTGTTTCTTGATTGCTAGCCTGGTTCTCTGCAATCGCTAGTAATGGTAAATGCCGATAGAATTTCTAATGGATGAACGGTAAATGCTGAAGAATCTTATAGACACGATTCATGACTCTTCATTATGTGGCAATCCCCTTGACATATCTGTATGACAGCGAACCAAAATTTAGTATCATTTACAAATTGTTTTTACCATTGAAAGTCAGTAGTTTTCCAAGTAGCAATAAGTATGATTTTCCAGAGTTGATGATAGGTAAAGAAGCAGAGAAAGCAGAGGGATCAGAGGAGCAGAGGAGAGAAACAAATAAGACCAATGACAAATAACAAATGACAAATGACAAATAACCAATGACAAATGACTAATGACAATTAAATTTGCTCATCTAACCAATCAAAGATGCGCTCAAGCTGTTCTAAATTCACTAAACCGTACTGCCACAGCAGCATAGGTAACGGGCCGTTATCGAATTCGCGGTGTCTTAACGCCACAGAAATATCTGCTGTGGACAGTTCCAAGTCATGATGCAAAAAATTCAAAAATTCTATATCGCTGTTACGGACAACCATAATCGGACTTTTAATTTCTAGATGGCGGTATGAATTAAAAATGTGAAATTCCTAGCTTTACTTGGTAACTTCACATCTTTAATTGCCAAGATATATCAAGAAAATTTCAGGTGTAGTAGCTGGGAGGAAACCCACATGAAGCGTTACCCCATCAGTCTGCAATAAAATTTCCTAATGAACAGTAACTTCTACATCCAAATCTTTAGCGATCCGCTATAAATTGTGAGATTTTACGGAAATTATGACCTTTCTCATTTGTCATTTCCCACAAATGATTCGGAAGTACTATATGAGTTAATTACGCATACTTGCAAAGATTCTCAATTATCTTGGCGTATTCAATTTTAGATTTTGGATTTTGGATTTTGGATTGATTACAAACCTTAATCCATGACTGCTGGGGATACGTGATTTGGGAATCGCAAGGATTGGTATTCTACCGACTCCTCAAAACTCAGCGAGAAGTCGGAGCGGCGGCTTCCGCCGATCTGAACTTCGGTGACTCAGCACTCAGAACTCATAATTCAGCACTATCAGGCCAGCAACGTTCTAACCAATCTACTAATTCTTGGCGAGAAGCGAGAAATTGCATGACGGTGCTACGGATGAGTAGTGCTTCTCGCCGATTGTTGACTTGCACCCTTAAAGAACCATCTGCTAAACAGGAACAGTCAATCATTAAGTCTTGCAAGCGTTGATAGATCAGCCAGCGATCGCTTAGGGGAATGTGCAGTATTTGTTCGCCTGGGAAATTATAACTACTAGATGGCAACATTGTCGTTTGTCCTTTGTCATTTGTCATTGGTTATTTGTGATTGACTGTTGACGGTTGACTGTTGACGGTTGACTGGTGAGTGTTTGCTTTGAATTCTTGCAGTTGTTGTTCTAGTTGCTCGATGCGCGAAAGTAGCGATCGCATAACGCTGGCTTCGACATCGGGTAGCTTACCATGTTCTAGGGGTTCGCCTTGCTTGCGAGAAATAATCCGGCCAGGAATCCCGACTACAGTGGAATCGCAAGGGACATCGCGCAAGACAACTGAACCTGCGCCAACCCGGACGCGATCGCCAATTTGAATATTACCTAAAACTTTTGCACCTGCACCTACTACAACGTGTTCGCCGACTGTAGGATGGCGCTTACCGCTTTCTTTACCTGTACCGCCTAGGGTAACGCCTTGATAAATTAGCGTATAGTCGCCGACAATCGCAGTTTCGCCAATGACGACACCCATACCGTGGTCGATAAACACACCTTTGCCAATCTGTGCGCCAGGATGAATTTCAATACCCGTTAAAAATCTTCCCAGATGGGAAATGAACCGGGGAATAAATACCACCTTGCGACGATGTAACCAGTGAGCAAGACGATGCAAACAGATAGCGTGCAACCCAGGGTAGCAGAAGACTACCTCTAGCCAATTACGCGCTGCGGGATCGCGCTCAAAAATGATACAAAAATCACTCAACAATGGCTCAAGAAAATCGCCAGAGAGTAGATTTTTCAGCAAAGAGTTATTTGCAGAATCCGGTTTAGTAGCATTTTTAGGATTTCTGATACTATTTAATGTCTGTTGCATCGGTACTATCTGGTTCAAAGAGCCTTGTGCTATTTTTCTGCTTATATCAGGTTGCGATCAAGGGGACAGTTTATCCGATGTCTATTGAAATTATTGGATTGATTAATGTTGTACTCACAACCCATAACCCCCATTGCAACTATATTGCAAATTGATGTTGGGGTAGGGGTACTGGCTTTTTATATTAGGGGTACTAGTATTAATCGGGTAGGGGGTTAAGAATTTTTGTACTCGCCACAAAACCCTTTATGCGTAACACTTCGCAACGCTTTATCTAACTTATTTTGCAATATATTAAGTTGTACTCAAAAGTTGTTAAATATGAGGTAAATGGGACAACAAATGTGATATCTGTATACCCAGTTACGTTTCTTATTTTATTCTTTTGGTAGGTAAAAAACCTAATTTCTTAATTTTCTTTTAGTAATTGCTGTCTGTAAATCTCTATACTTTTGCAATTAATGCATATTTGCATCTAATACACAGTAAGGGCATAGCCTAGAGCAGAAATCTGTTTCACTGAAAGCTTTTGGATGCCGTACCCCCAGCATTGCGGTATTTTTTTAATTGTAAATTCCTAAGCGATCGCACTTATCGCCACAATTAACTCACCCCTTGATTGCTTAATGAGCAAAATAACCTCGCTGACGAACAAAATAACCTCGTTCACGAGCAAAATAACCTCGCTGACGAGCAAAATAACCTCGTTCACGAGCAAAATAACCTCGTTCACGAGCAAAATAACCTCGTTCACGAGCAAAATAACCTCGCTGACGAGCAAAATAACCTCGTTCACGAGCAAAATAACCTCGTTCACGAGCAAAATAACCTCGTTCACGAGCAAAAAAGCCTCATTACAGCATTATTTACCCATGTAAACCACAATCGCGCCTTCTTCTTTGCGCCTTAGCGCCTTAGCGTGAGATAAAAAAATCCAGTTGTTCAACTAGACAATCGCTGTAATGAGGACTTATTACTTACGAATCAGACGCAACTTTAGCCGATTTGCTTTTAATAGCCTTAAAGCGTTCGCCTAATTGTTCAGCCACAGTTTTTAAACCAGGAGTTTTTTTTGCTGCTGTTTTTACATAGTCATAAACCGTCAAACTACTGGTCATAGCTTCACTACCAACCGCCAGTAGAGTATCATCTACTTGTTCATTGAGTTGGCGTATGGAAGTTAAAAGTTCAGTAAGCGCAGTAGCTAATTGATAATCCCGAACAAGTTCCTCAACATCAAAACTAGCTGGGAGAATATCACGATTTGACTGAGCAGCAGTAACGCTATTATTGACAAACGCCAGACTTTTATCACCCATTTTTAATAATCTACGTCTTTCCTCATTACTGAGAGTGACTAAAAACGGTAGCTTTTGTTGGATAGTCTGTAGCGAAGCTTTAATTTCTTGGATATCTTGTGGTGACAGAGAGCCTGTGATATTTTGGTAGACCATCGTATAATTACCAGGATAATTCTATGTTTTAGTAGCAATAGTTGCTAAGTATAGAATGCCCAGTCAAGAATGCGATCGCACAACATTCTACCAATTTGAAAAAAGAATGCGACAGTTCGTAGGGTCTGTTGTCGCGTAGCGCAACGCACCGACGCAGCTACAAATAATAAAGCAATTTTTAGCACAAAATTACTTTACTTATTTATCCGTTTTAATGCAGACGGCGAAGGATAAGTAGTTAAACAAAATTAATTACACAATGTCATTGCGAATGGAGCGGAGCGGAATGAAGCAATCGCAAGGGTTGAGATTGCTTCGCTGCGCTCGCAATGACTGTAATTAATTTTGCGTGGTTACTTATTGTCCAGCTGCTATCAAAGCTTGACGTTCCAGAATCCTTTCATCACCGTTAAAATCTAGAATCCGTGCTGTCACTTCGCCAATATCTGTAATTGGTTGAATCACCGCTTCATTAAGCTGAAAATGCTCACCCCAAAAGTCTCGACGTGGGTTGAAAAACCGCACAAGTTCCCCAGTTTGCCAATTAATTGAACCCAAATCGCTACCTTTTTGCAGATTACAGAAAATACAGGCATAACAGAGATTATCTGCTGTAGTTGAACCGCCATGTTTCACGCTGATTATATGGTCAACTTGACAACCAGAGGATCTATTGACTTCAGAGATAAGACAATACTCGCACATATAATCAGCGCGATTAGTAACCAAACGCCGCAACTCTAAACTAATGTAAGAACTAGACACTTTGAAGAATTACTCCGCACTGAGATACTGATGAGCCTTTGCTTTCGCTAGCGTCATAATATGCTCTAATGTCAGAAAATGATTTAACTCTCTCTTGTCCTCTTGTGTTAATTCTCCCGTTTTATGTCGGTAAATAAGTTCTTCTAAACGCCCTTTTGCTAAATCTGAAAGTTGAAAATTAACAACACTTTGGGGAGTAGTTCCAGCCGCAATAAAATCTATAATTTCATCGTAGACTTTGGCTGTATTTACAGATGTAGTCATGAGTTTATCGATTTTTATTTTATTTACAACATTAATTTTAATATTTGTAGGGTGTGTTACGCCGTAGGCTAACGCACCTTTGATTGTTGATAGCTTGGTGCGTTGCGCTGCGCGACAACACACCCTACGAATTTATTAACAGAGTTTGAAATATTAGTACCAACTTACTTATTCATAAACATCTCGTCGATGAGCAATATTATTGACAATAACCTCATTTGTCTCATCATTCACTTGATAAATTACTCGATAGTCTCCGATTCGATAACGGTAGTAACCGGCTAAATCACCTTTGAGCGGCTTAATATTAGGGTGAAACCGAGGATTTTGTTCCAATTGCTCAAAGCATCTAACAACTTTTTTAGCTAAGGCTTGGTCTGCTGATGCATAAATCTCTTCTGCTTCCGCAGATAATATAACACTATACATCAGACCTAATTGTTCTCCAGTTTCTCACACGACCTTCAGCAATATCCTTTTTACCTCTTTCAAAAGCTTCAATAAATCCAGGAATATCCAGTAACTCTTGGGTAGCGTCTTCACTTTCTTTATCTGCTAGATAGGCTAAAAAATCTGCCACTAATTGTAGGCGTTCTGAAGATAATCCATCTAGATATTGATTAATTTGCTGGCGAACTTCTATATTGCTCATATTTTCGTTAACCTTGAGAATCTTGCTTTCTTCTATCTGCTTCCTCAACACGTCGCTTAATTGCTTCTTCGGCAATGCGAATATTTTCTTCTATTGGCGTACCATCTTCAGTTGTCATTGGCCCATACCATGTTGCTTCCGAATCAGGAGGATTGCGACGACTAAAGAGAACCCGAATCGCCTCATCATCTTCTCGGTGTGCAAGTACTATTTTAGCCTTGCCACGCCAGTAGGGTGTGTTATGCCGTAGGCTAACGCACCTTCGATTATTAATTGCATCTCGGTGCGTTGCGCTGCGCGACAACACAACGCCAGTTTGCTCAAGTCGGGAAACCCGCCCAAGCAACTGGCTCCCCTACATTTAAACTTGAAGAGCTTTACTGCTAAGGGGAGCATCCCACTTTTTTCAATGTCATTGCGAACGCAACGAAGTGGAGTGAAGCAATCGCAAAATCTCTCACCAGGAATAAATCCATGCGATTGCTTCGTCGTTCCTCCTCGCAATGACGCTTAATTCTCTAGTTATAAAATAAAAACTGGGATGCACCCGCTGCTGAGAACCCCATGTTGTAAAAAAAACTAAATTTATCGATGATTTTGCGGATTTTAACAAGATGAGATTGTGGTTAAGGGATAATAAATGCATTTGCCCATAAAAGCACAGTCATGACTTGCTGCCTAAATCCAGCTTGCCACAACCCACCCCATTCTGAATCCACAAAGTTTTGCGCTAACTGCCGATTTCCTTTGCTAGTGCTGAGAAATCGCTATCGCCCAATTCAATTACTAGGAAATGGGGGATTTGGGAAAACCTATTTAGCAGAAGATTTAGACAAGCTGAATGAATATTGTGTAATCAAGCAATTTGCGCCGCGAGTACAGGGAACTGCGGCAATAAATAAAGCTACAGAACTATTTGAGCAAGAAGCAAGGCGACTGCAACAACTAGGAGAACATCCGCAGATTCCCACGCTGTTGGCGTATTTTGAAGAAGAAAATAATCTGTATTTAGTGCAGCAGTTTATCAACGGGCAGAATTTATTAGCTGAATTAAAACAACAGGGAACTTTCAACGCAGAAAAAATCAGGGAAGTTTTGCTTGATTTATTAAATATCCTGAAAACGGTTCATCAACACAAAGTAATTCACCGCGATATCAAACCAGAAAATATCATTCGTCGCAGCACTGACAACAAATTAGTCTTGATAGATTTTGGGATTTCCAAGCAACTCACCATGTCAGTTACCACTAACCCAGGAACAATAATTGGTTCCCCAGGTTATGCGCCATTAGAACAAATGCAGAATGGTAAAGCTTATCCAGCAAGTGATTTATATAGTGTTGGTGCAACTTGCTTTCACTTACAGAGTGGAATTCACCCTTGGATAATGTGGGAACAACAAGGTTATGGGTGGGTTTCTTCTTGGCGGGAGCATTTGCAACAACCACAAAGCAGCGAATTGCAGAAGATTCTTGATAAGTTGCTGCAAAAAGATTATCAGCAACGTTACCAATCTGCTGAAGAAGTTTTACAGGATTTTAGTTCACCGTTACCATCACTTTCACCAGTACACCCAACTGAGGCAGTAGTTGTAACTCAACCACCATCATCATTCCCTGCAACATTACCCCATCAGCCTCAACCTGGAACATCGCCAGCACCAGTAAAGCCAAAAGTAGGGCAACAAAAGGCATTTAGACAAAATATTAATTGGAGAATAAGATTCCTGGTGGGTGCTGCTATTACAATAGTTGGAACTCAAATATATGGTTATGTTCGTTATGGCTTGTTTCCGACTAATCCGATATCTGTAATTGCCAGCATACCAAGCGGAGTTTTATTACAAAGAACCATCACAGGGCATTCTGGCGGGGTTTATTCTGTTGCCATTAGTCCAGATGGCAAAACCCTTGCAAGTGGTAGTGCTGACAGTACCATCAAACTGTGGAATATCCCAAGAGGAGAACCAATCCGCACCCTTACAGGGCATTCTGGCTTGATTTATTCCGTCGCCATCAGCCCAGATGGCAAAACCCTTGCTAGTGGTAGTTTTGACACCACCATAAAACTGTGGAATCTGGCAACCGGAGAACAAATAGGCACTCTCACAAGGCACTCTAACTCGGTTTATTCCGTCGCCATCAGCCCAGATGGCAACACCCTTGCTAGTATTGCTGACAACACCATCAAACTGTGGAATCTGGCAACCAAAGAGCAAATCCGCACCCTTCCTTCGGAACGCTACGCGAACACCGGACATTCTAGCTTTGTTTATTCAGTCGCCATCAGCCCAGATGGTAATACCCTTGCCAGTGGTAGTCTTGACAACACCATCAAACTGTGGAATCTGGCAACGGGAGAGCTAATCCGCACCCTCAATAGGCATTCTGACGGGGTTATTTCCGTTGCCATCAGCCGAGATGGCAAAACCCTTGCCAGTGGTAGTCTTGACAACACCATTAAACTGTGGAATCTGGCAACAGGAGAAGAAATCCGCACTCTCACAGGGCATTCCGACACGCCTTTTGTCGTCGCTTTTAGCCCAGATGGCAAAACCCTTGCCAGTGGTAGTGCCGACAAGACTATCAAACTGTGGAATCTGGCAACAGGAGAAGAAATCCGCACTCTCAATAGGCATTCTCAGGGGGTTATTTCCGTCGCCTTTAGCCCAGATGGCAAAACCCTTGTTAGTGGTAGTGATGACAAAACCATCAAAATTTGGCGGCTAAAGTAGTGAGTGCTGAATTCGCATTTTTGAGTACTATAGCAGATTAATCAAGATAGTCTGGATCTATGGCATCTCAGTTTTATGATAGAAACAAGCCACTGTATGGTTTAATTTATGTCTTCCCCCGTCCTGGAAAAACCTTCGACTTCTGAGACTTCCTACGTTCTTCTGTACAATGTCAGTTGGGAAAAGTTAGAACAGCTTGATGTCGCCCTTGCAGGAACAAGCGCACGACTAACTTATTTAGATGGGATTCTCGAAATTATGTCCCCACTGTCTGACGACCATGAGGATTATAAAAAAACTCTGGCGATGTTGCTAGAAGTCTATATGCGGGCAAAGAATATCCGCTTTTATGGTCGGGGAAGTGCAACTATAGGTAAACAGGAAGACAAAACGCGACGGGAACCAGATGAGTCTTATAATTTAGGCACAAAAAAATCTATTCCTGATTTAATTTTGGAAATAACTGTTACGAGTGGCGGAATTAATAAGCTAGAAATTTATCAGCGTTTGCGAGTACCTGAAGTTTGGTTTTGGGAAGATGGTTTATTATCAGTTTATTGTTTGCAAGGTGACAGCTATATAAAAGTCTCTAAAAGTACTTTATTGCCTGATTTAAATTTGGATATATTAGCAAAATGTGCGCTAATGGCTGACCAATATGATGCTGTGACTGAATATAGTCAGATAATCGCTAAGGAATAGTAATTCAGGATTGAATAATCACAACATAAACTTAATCAAGATTAACCCAACAAAAACAAGACCTTGATCTGTTGGGTTTCGTTTTTCAACCCAACCTACATCTGAGTAACTTTTTATTTATCGATGAACTGGAAACTTGACGAAGCACAACAAAAACTGCCAGAGGTGATTGATGCTATTGCATCAGAACCTCAATTAATCTTCAAGCAGGACAAATTAGTTGCTGCAATTGTAGAACCAAAACTTTTTCAAGAGTTCCTTGCTTGGCATCAGCAACAAAAAGCCTCTTCCCTCGCCAATGCTTTTGTAGAATTACGTCAACTCTGTGCGGAAGAAAATTACATTTTAGAAACTCCTGCACGATATAGCGATCGCCCTATTCCATTTGCGGAAGAATAGTATGGGCTTTCTTTGCGACAATCAAAAGCGTCGCTACGATAATTACTATAAAATTTCAAGTTAGGATGAAATGAGCGAGAGAGATTTTGTTGTCATGAATAAGAGGACTCAACTGCTCGAAGTAATTGCAGCTTTACCAGAGGAATTAGTTGACCAAGCATTGAATTACGTGCAAATGTTGCAAAATCCGATTCAGATTACACCTGGAATTTGCGGAGGAAAAGCACGAATTAGAAATACACGAATTCCCGTATGGACTTTGGTTGCATATCGTCAACAAGGTGCTTCGGATGAGGAATTATTGGCAAATTATCCTGGATTGACTAGGGAAGATTTAAGCGTTGCTTGGAATTACTACGAACAAAATCCCGAACAAATCGACCGAGAAATTGCCCAAGATGATTTAGTTTGATGGCATTACAATTTTACTCCAATGAAAATTTCCCGATCGCAATGGTAAATTTACTCAGAGCAGAGGGATATAATGTATTAACTTCCTACGAAACAGGTCAAGCAAATCAGGGTATTTCTGACGATGTTGTTTTGCAGTATGCTACAAAGATGGGTCGCATTTTGATTACGGAAAATCGCCAGGATTTTATAGATTTGCATCGTATTGTATCAAATCATGCTGGCATAATTATTTTTAAAAGCGATCGTGATTATGCTGGGAAAGTCAAGGCAATAATTGATTTTCTGAATGAAGATAGTCGAACCTTAGAGAATCGTTTGTTGCGGGTTATGAAGCAAAATATAAAAGCAGTCGGACAGATTTTTGTCATACAAGAGTATGGTAAAGGTTGATTGCAATCTCTTCGATGTCTCTAATTGCAGGTTGTCCAACATTTAAAACAAATGAACTGGAAACTTGATGAAGCACATCTACAGCTTTTAACCAACCGATTACCTTTTGATTTGGCTGGATAGATATCAATTCAGAAATAATATTTGTATCTAAAATGTAGTTCATAATTCTACTTGGCGGTTGTCAAGTTCTCTTTGACGTTCTAAATCTATATCCACACCAAATAGAGGAGAATTTTGAAATAATTCAACTAAATTTTCTGATTCGGTTTTGGGGTCTTCCTTTTCTATTTGTCTAGTCAAATAATGGATTAACTGTATCTTTTCTTCTCTGCTTAAATTATCAATTTCTTTTAATAAAGTTTTCACTGGTAAATTGCTCATTTTAATATTCCTATTAAAAACCAGATTTATTTATCGCTAATTATAGCATTGTCAATTGGGATATATAAAGAATAGTAATTCAGGAAATAAACTGAATCAAGATTATCTGGCTCGATCCAAGGGATTTTAAATAACAAATTTCGCTAATACTTGGTAATAGATATCGTCATGGTAAAATCACCATAGTCAAAACTTTGCTAAAACCTCTGCGTGAAAACCGACAGCATATTTTATCGCCTATTTCAAGAACTCCCTGCCATCTTCTTTGAATTAATTGGCAATCCTCCCGAAATTGCCAACATCTATCAATTTGCATCTGTTGAAATCAAACAAACAGCCTTTAGAATTGATGGTGTATTTCTCCCAACCCAAGATGAAGCAAACCCTATTTATTTTGTTGAAGTCCAATTTCAACCAGATGCAGATATTTACTTACGCCTAATATCAGAAGTTGCTTTATACCTACGCCAAAATAAACCTAAAAATCCTTGGCGAGGAGTGGTAATTTATCCCAGCCGAGATATAGATATCGGGGATAAAGAAAATTTCTTAGAACTATTCCAAAGCCAGCGTATCAGTATAATTTACCTAGATGAATTAGGCGAATCTGCATCCTTACCCATAGGTATTGCTACGATAAAATTAGTAATAGAAGGGGAAGACACAGCAATTAACACAGCCAGGGAATTAATCAACCGCACCCAGCAAGCAGAAAATTTACAACTCCCACAAAAACAATTACTAGAATTAATAGAGACAATCCTAGTTTATAAATTCCCGCAAATGAGTCGAGAGGAGATAGAAGCAATGTTTGGGTTAAGTGAATTGAAGCAAACACGAGTTTATCAAGAAGCTGAACAAGAAGGTAAACAGAAAGGTCGTTTGGAAGCAAAATTAGAAGCTGTACCTAAGTTTTTAGCGCTGGGTTTAACTGTAGAACAGATAGCACAGGCGTTGGATTTGGACATTGCACAAGTTCAGCAAGTAGCACAGCAAGCGCCCCCAAATCAATAGTAAGTTAATGCTGTTTTTCAAGCACATTTCAGCAATATGAAGGCATCACAGCTTAATCAAGATTATCTGGAGCTATGTAGAGCGATGTCTAAAGTTAAGTTAATAGGACTTAGAGAATTGTGCCCAGAACGGGAACACTAGCTTTAAATCAGGACGAGGAAGTCATGGGTGATGAAGGTAGTACTGTTTCTCTTGAAATTCACAAGTGAGTTATTCACTCTAGGGATCATCCTATTAGTAATACTCCTGTGGAGTCGCTGCGCGATCGCTCAGGTGATATCTGACGGAACTACTAACACTATAGTCAATCAAAGCGAGAATAATTTTAATATTCTTAATGGTAGTGAAAAAGGTAATAATTTATTTCACAGTTTTAGTAACTTCTCCATTCCTCAGAATGCTTCAGCGACATTTGATTTAATTCATACGCCCAATATTACAACTATATTTAGTCGAGTTACAGGTGGAAAAATTTCCGATATTAATGGGTTAATTCAAACTCTCAACGGTAATCATCCAGTGAGTTTGTTTTTGATGAATCCTGCGGGGATTGTGTTTGGTCAAAATGCCTCGTTGAATATTGGTGGCTCATTTGTGGGAACCACAGCAAATAGTATTAAGTTTGCTGATGGCGTGGAATTTAGTGCAGTTAATCCTGCTGCATCGCCTTTGTTGACAATAACTGTGCCCATTGGCTTACAGTTGGGGCCAAATTCCCGAGGAATTACTGTGCAAGGAAATGGACATCGCCTAATTAGCGGATTATACATCCCTACAGATCGTAGCCAGAATCCCATTGGCTTACAGGTCAAGGCAGGTAATACATTGGCATTGATTGGCGGTGATGTGAAGTTTGTCGGTGGGATTGCAACCGTTAATGGGGGGGGACATATAGAAATAGGCAGTGTCAGCAATGGGCAGGTTGCACTCAATACCACTGGACAAAATTGGGTGGGCGATTACTCCAAGGCGGAACAATTCCAGAATATCAATCTCGATGCGCGATCGCTACTCGATGCCAGTGGCACTAACGGCTCGATTCAAATTCAAGGACGGAATATCAATTTAACCGCAGGTTCTGCTGTTCTGCTCCAAAACCTGGGGGCACAATCGTCAAAAGGAATTACAATCAATGCCACGGAGTCCCTTAACCTCACAGGGAACGTACCTGATGGCAGTATTGGAAGTTCCATTCAAATTGATAATTTAGGCATCGGTCAAGCAGGTGATATTACTATCTCTGCTGGGCAGCTATCTATCCAAGATGGTGGACTAATTAAAACTGGGCTGTTTACCCAAGGATCTGGTGGCAATATTACAGCTAATGTTGCCAACTTTATCGATGTCAGTGGTTTTGCCCCTAGCAATCCAAGGCAGTTGTCCGCCCTCATCACAGGTACAGCTAACTTCACAAATGCAGGCAATATTACAGTCTCAACTACCAACCTGAGGCTTCTCAATGGTGCTGCTTTTTTCTCTACAACCTTAGGCTCTGGACAGGCTGGAACGTTAAGGGTTAATGCCAAAGACTTAATTGAAATTGCTGGTAACAACTCAATTACATTGTTACCGAGTCTAATGAGTTCAACAACTCTCAGTTCTGGAAATGCCAATAACACGTTCGTCAACACATCGAGATTAGTAATTCGAGACGGTGGAGCTCTAGGGTCTAGCAGCTTGGCTATCGGTTCATCTGGTAGTGTGATCATTAATGCTTCAGAGTCTGTAGATATCAATGGTAAAGGCACTGGTTCAATTACACCTAGCCGCATCACTTCAACTGCTGAGATTGTCGATCCAGTCACTCAAGCAGTTTATGGGCTGCCTCCCATTCCCAGCGGTAATGCAGGTTCTCTTACAATTAATACACCTTCGTTACGCATCACAAATGGGGCTTTTGTGACCGTAAAAAACGACGGGCCTGGGAGTGCAGGAGATTTGCAGATTAATGCCAACTCTATTTTTCTCGACAACCAAGGTACCATCAGCGCATCAACTATCTCTGGCAATGGGGGGAATGTCAAATTAAACTTGCAAGATAATTTGCTCATGCGTCACGATAGCCTCATTACCGCCACTGCTGCGGGTAAAGGTAATGGTGGTAACTTGTCAATTAATGCACCATTGATTATGAGTTTAGAAAACAGCGACATCATCGCCAATGCAGTTCAAGGTCAAGGTGGGAATATTCAAATTACCACTCAAGGTATCTTTGGTCTGGAATTACGTCCGCAGCTAACTTCTAAAAGCGATATTACAGCGAGTTCTGAGTTTGGGCTAAATGGTGCTGTAGAAATTAAAACTCTAGCAGTCGATCCTAGCAAAGGAATTGTGGCATTACCAGTGCAGCCAAAAGATCCATCATCATTAATTACTCAAGGTTGTGGACAAAATCAACCTAGTGAATCTAACCACTTCACTGTAACTGGACGAGGTGGTTTACCCCAAAATCCAGATGTAGCACTCGGGAGCGACACAGTTTTAGAAGATATGCAAACAGTTCCGATTCCGACAAACAGCGATCGCTCTTTGGTAACTGCTAGTTCGATAAATCTACCATCCCAGACCGCTAATGAGATTGTAGAAGCTCAGGGATTGCTCATTACTCCTCAAGGAGAAATATTATTAACAGCACAAGCAATAGTGAACACGCCTCATAGTTCTGGACTCAATACAGCTAGCTGTTCTACAAATTAGTAGATATATAGGAATCCGCTTTGATTCCTGAAATTATTTGCGTAGGGAGGGAACAGGGAACAGGGAACGGGGAACAGGGAAGAAGAAATAAAAGTGTACTTAGGTTTTTTCAAAAATCAAATATGAGTCCTATATATAATAAGCAAAACCCCAATACTTGTCGGTTAAGGGCAAAAGGGGAAGGGGAAAAGGGGCAAGAAAAAACCTTTAACCCTTACCCTTTAACCTTTTCCCCAAACCAAACTCCCAGTTGAAAATCCTTAACCGAGCAGTATTGAGCAAAACCCCATACTTGGAGGTGCAGCAGTGGTACAACAAGTCACACCAGAACCCACCATCGCAGTTATCTACCCCCAAAGCGACGGACAGCCAATGGCAGATAATACAGAACAATTTACCTGGATTGTTAAAATTAAAGAAAATTTAGAAATATTATTTGCATCACAAGCTGATGTATTTATCGCTGGAGATTTATTTTGGTATCCAGTTAAAGGAAACCCAAATATTAAACAAGCGCCAGATACGATGGTAGTCTTTGGTAGACCCAAGGAAAAACGGGGTTCTTATTTACAATGGGAAGAAGATAATATTTCACCACAGGTAGTATTTGAAATTTTATCGCCTGGTAATACTCTCAAAGAAATGACTAAAAAATTGCAGTTTTATCAGCGTTACGGCGTGGAAGAATATTACATTTACGATCCAGCTAAGAACGATTTAAATGGCTTACTCCGTTCTGGCGATAGTTTTGAAGTCATTGAAGAGATGAACGGCTGGGTAAGTCCACGTTTGGGAATCCGGTTTCAACTTACAGCCGCAACCCTGGAAATTATTTCTCCTACTGGACAAAAGTTTTTAACACCTGTAGAAATTGACCAGCTACGAGAACAAGAACGCCAACGCGCAGAACAGGAACATCAACGTGCTGAACAGGAACGTCTAGCCAAGGAAGCAGCTTTACAAGAATTACAACAAGAGCGCGATCGCTATCAAGAATTGTTAACTAAACTCCAAGCCGAGGGAATTGATACAGAGAATTTGTAATTGCGGTGACTGCGATCGCATCCAAAATTATAGGGATAAATTCTATTCTTGCCATTGCTGCAACTGATTCTGAGCAAAGTTTCTCAGTTGCTCATCTGGGTCATTTGCTGCTCTGTCGCGTAGTAATGGTAACGTGTCGGGATGCTGCGGAAAATGTTGGACTATAATCTGCAGTGCTATTTTTCGGGGATTACCTTCATAGTCTGGTTGAACTTCAAAAGGATCGTTGACAGCACAGTTGTAGTAAATTGCAAACAAATCCCGATCATCTTGAAAACTACGGGCTAATTCTTCTACGGCTGCGCCACGCACACTTGCACTATTATCTTGAGTAGCTTGTTGTTTGAGGATAGATTTTGTATCGGGATCATCTTTGAAACTGCAGACTAATTCTTCTACCGCTACAAGTCGCACATATTCATTATCATCTTGGATAGCCCGTTGCTTGAGAATAGATTTTGTGTCGGGATCATCTTTAAAATAGCGGACTAATTCTTCCATAGCTGCACATCTTATACCTGCACTTTCATCATGCATAGTGCGTTCTTTAAGCCATATTTTAATATCTGGGTCAACTAAAAAGCTATGAACTAATTCTTGTATTGCTACAATTCTCACATCGCTATCATCATCATCAGTAGCACTTTGTTTCAGGATTAATTTAATCTCATGATCCTGGGGAAAGCAGCGAGCTAATCCTTCAAGTGCTGCACGTCGCACATCACTATTATCATCATTGATAGCGCGTTGTTGTAACCAATTTTTGGTATCCGATTGCTCTGGGAAACTGCGAACTAATTCTTGCACCGCTACAACACGCACAGCCCAATGATTATCTTGAATAGCACGTTGTTGCAGCCAGATTTTTGTATCGGGATCGTATTGAAAGCTGTGGGCTAACCCTTCGAGTGCAGCACGTCGCACATCACTATCATCATCATTGGTAGCGCGTTGTTGCAACCAGGTTTGAGTATTGCGATCGTTGGGAAAACTACGAGCGAATTCTTGCACTGCGACAACTCGTACATCGCTATCATCATCATTGATAGCCTGTTGTTGCAACCAAGTTTTAGTATTGGGATCGTTGGGGAAACTGCGGACGAATTCTTGTACCGCTACAACACGCACAGCCCAGTGATCGTCGTGAACAGCCCGTTGTTGTAGCCAAGTTTTGTTGTCTGGATCGTTAGGGAAACTGCGGGCGAATTCTTGCACTGCGACAACACGCACAGCCCAGTGATCATCATGAACAGCCCGTTGTTGTAGCCAAGTTTTGTTGTCGGGATCATCTTTAAATCCACGGGCGAATTCTTGCACCGCTGCACGTCTGACAGCCCAATGAGCATCGTTGATGGCGCGTTCTTGTAGCCAGGTTTTAGTATTGGGATCATCTTTGAAACTGTGGGCGAATCCTTCCACTGCTGCACAGCGCACATCACTATCATCATCACTAGCAGCATGTTGTTGCAGCCAGATTTTAGTATCAGAAGATTCTGCCCAAGTCATAGCAATTGCTGCAACTGCTTGAGTGCGAATTTCTTGAACTAGCTTTGTTTCTTCTTCATCTCGATAAGGTACGTAATCATATGAGAGGTCATATTTAGTTAAGGCATTTAAACGCTCAAATAATTGATTAGATATTGAGATAATCCCTGAACGATTTCTGACTTCTGCTAGACATTTAGCTGCTAAGAATAAGTTTCTAAATTCAAACTCTTCACCATTCTGCCCCATTAAATAAACTAAAATTTCACCTACAAATTTCGGCTCAATCATTGCCGATATCAGCAATAAAAGTTCATGCCATCTTTCATCCTGCCAATGTTGTCCAAAAACTTCATATTTCATTTGTTCTATAGTCAGAGTTTGTGTTTCTTTAAACTGCCAAACAAACTCCCAAGCACAGAAGTATTCCAAAAATGTCCGATGTACAAAAGCATAATAATCTGCACCTAAAAAAGATAGCATAAAGTTACGAGTCCGCATTTGATTAATCATCATCTGCGCTACTTCTCTAGGTTGCTCAAATTCTCTGATTGTTAAATAATCAATTAAAATCTTTTCTAACTCATTTTCTCTAATTAAATTACCTGCCAATCCTGGATGGCTATTTTGCATATAATAAGCAACTTGACGAAGTATTGCTTGTTTATCTTTATAATCAATCGTCTTTTTATCTAAACGGTTACCTTCTACCAAAGCGCGTTCTACATCCCATTGATGTAGTAATACCTTGGATGCTTGATTATAAAGTTCGTTTCTATCTCGTGGCAGTTCTTGATTACGATTTAGAATTGCCATCATGGTTAATAGCAGGGGATTTCCAGCTAATTCTGCAATAGATTTGACTGTATTAATTGCTTCTTGCAGGCGTTCTCTTTTTCTGGCTTTATCTGCTACATCACTAAAAGTTAGCTCATGCCAACGATAAATAAAATCCTGAATCTGTTCTGGTTCTAAATCTTGTAAAATGAAGTGATGAAAATTAGTATTACTGAATCGTTGCGGTTCGTAACCAATAATCCGAGAAGTAACAATCACCTGCACATAAGGATAATCATTAATAAAGCTATGAATATCATTAATTATCTCGTCGCGTAGCCTGAGATCAAACACTTCATCTAAACCATCAAACATGACCAACGCATTACCAGCTTTTAACTGCTCTTGTAATTTAACTTGATTTAGTTGGGCAGTTGTATTTCTACATTGGGTAAAAAAATCTAAAAAATTTTCACATTCTCCATTTTCCCGGAGCCGCATATAATTACGTAATTCAATTAGCAAGGGAATTGGGAATAGCATTAAATTATCTTGAGAAGATTCTGCCCAGTTTAAGGCTAAATATTGCAACAATGTAGATTTACCCGAACCAGGATATCCCAAAATTACAATGTATTTGTAAATATGTTTTTCATTAATTACATCTAAAACTGAGCGAATTGGCTGTTCCAAATAAAGACTGTTCTGTCCTGCCAATTCTTCATGGGAAATTTCTAATGCTAATTCATCACTTTCTCGCAGCCGTCTAAAATATTCCTTGGGAAGCTCGTGAAGTTGTGGTAAAAATTGATGCGTTTCTCGCACATTTTGAGGGATAAACATTCGCCATAACTTCAGATTCCTGTAAGCATAACCGCTGGTATCTAAACTATCTAGCTTGATGTCACCGTAGATTTCTCGAATAGATTCTTGATATTTAGCTAGGTTAAAACTTACCATTGGCTCGATGACGATCCCAGCATTTTCAGCAAAATTAGATGATTGTTCTGATGTTAAAAAAAAGCGTAAAGTATCCGACTCTAACAGCAATTCTTGAACTTGTATTAGATACTGATCTATTAAAATTTGCCAGTTAAATCTATAAGGTAGAGATTGTAGGCGTAGTCTTTGCCAAGCTTCTTCTAATGATTTAGCATTTAAATGTTCACAATGAATATCAAAAGCCTGACCAAGAATTTCTCGGACATACTTATCTTTAGTAAATTTTCTGACATCTTCGGTGTAGCTTTTAATTTCATCGTCAGAAAGTTTGCATCGCACTTTTAACTGCTGTTGTAGTAGCTGTAAAAACTCTTTTAATGCTTTACCAGCAGTAATTCCTAGCTCTTCTTTTGGTAATTGATTTAAAATTTTGTTAGGGATACCATGTAATAAAAGATTTGTCCCATCTGTAGCAACTTCTTTTGCAACTTCTTCCAAAATTACCTTAAAAATCAACCCAACAGCCTGAATTGCCCCCCAAACAGTCAACCAATTCAGCATAAATTTAGTAGCCTTTGATATTTGGTTATAAGTATATACACTATATTTGTCTAATATAGCAATCTTCCACTTTATTGCAGAAATATCATCAAAAAATCACAAAATGCTTGATTAATGTGTGGTGTAGGGTATCAGTATGCGGGGGTTAAATACCGCTTGACTTAAAAAATAATACATTTGATGAACTAAATTGAAAGAGATGGAAGAGTGAATTCTATCAAAATTTTCTAACAATGGTGTAAAAATTTTAAATCTTCTACATTTATTTGTCATATGAGTTCACAAATTTAGCATTTGGACTTTTGACTGCTCCCACAGAACAAATATGTATCAAATTAGTAAATCTGGCTCAATGAGTGACTGTAATAGCTATTTTCCCTACAGCACGTTCTGTTTCACTATCTGTATGCGCTGCTACTAATTCTTCTAACTGATATATGCTGTGAATGACAACAAAAATTTTACCCGCTTCCATCAAGTTTTCTAAGTAAAGCAAGTCTTTATTATTAGAGTTTTTCTATGATAAATGTGACCTTTTTACCAGGTAAGAAGGTCGTGAAAATGCTCTGCACAAAGCTTTCAGTGCTGGGTAAGGTTCTGATATATACACCATTGGGTTTGAGAACTCATTTGCAATCAGCAGGCCAGGAATTTTTTCTTGATGAGCGATCGCAACATTCCTTGGCAATTTTCCAATCAACAAGATTAACACTACTAGCGTGAATCTTCACGAGTAATTAGTCAGGCTTCATCGTCGGTTCTTCCACATCCTCATACTGCAACACCTCAGCAGACCCATATCGGCGGATAACAACAGCTTTTATCTCATTCCTCCTGCTACCCCGTTTTCGTCTATGAATACAGTGTAGTGGGGATTGGGTGCTGGATATTGGGTATTGGGTAATTGGTAATAGGAATAAACACCCGGCACCAAACACCTAACACCAAACCCCAACCAAGTAAAAATGCCTGTTTTGACTTCTTTAGAAAAAGAAAAATTCAGGATAAAAAATTAAGTTTTTGATAATTATATGCATTAATAGAGATGTTTATACTATTGTATAAGCCTTATATAGCAAGGATTAGCGACGTTATTGCATATTATTTCTAATGAAAGATTAAAAAAATATGAATTACATTTTTACCCAAAAAAAAATGATATGTTGGATACAGAATTGAATTTCGCACGTATCTGGAGTAGAACGACGTAGACTACTCCAGTTTTTCCCCCTCAATCCCCTATGATTACTGGCTTTGGGTGAGGTTTGGGGAATGTTTGAGTACAGACATAAATGTCTGAAAACAATCTAAAATCAAGTTCTAACCTTTGTGGGTGCTAGATTTTGGCTGAGTACAAACAAATCCTGTACCCCACTCTATAAATACTTGTACCCCAATCTAAAAATACTAGAACCTCTACCCGAAAAAAAATTTATTAATTCTTGTAACGCCTGAAAACTCGGGCTGAAAAAATTTGAGTACAAATTTAATAAATCCAATAAATTCTATCCTAGATACCAGCCAGCCGACTGGAAAAATGGCTGCTATAAATCATATATCGCCAATCACTTAACGCTTCTAAACAAAAGCGGAAAGTGAGTGGAGGGATGAGATAGCACCATGCCTCTGTGAATGGAAGTCGCGGCTGCACAAATTCTACCCACGACCCAAACGTTGACACACCAGCCGAAAATCAAGGATTGTAAGCCTGCCCTACTCTAAATATTTGATGTTCTCATCAGCATCACTTCGCAAAAGAGTAAATTCTTGCGAGTAATGAGTAGAAGCCGCGACTTCAATTCCTAGGCATAAAGAGTAGCAACGGCATCTCTCACAGTGGCAGCCAGTCCACCGACCCTTGCGAAATTCAATGACACCACCGTCTACAGGACTCCTCACCTCCTCCAATCAGGAACCTACCACTACCCAAGCCAAATCAGGTGGTTGCGGATGCGACAGCAAAAGCAACGCCACCGTAGAGATGGACGAAAAGCTCAAGGAACGTATTGCCAAGCATCCCTGCTATAGCGAAGACGCACACCACCACTACGCTAGAATGCACGTTGCAGTTGCACCCGCTTGTAACATTCAATGCAACTATTGCAACCGGAAATATGACTGTGCTAACGAAAGCCGTCCTGGTGTAGTTAGCGAGTTACTCACCCCAGAAGAAGCAGCCCACAAAGTATTGGTGATTGCAGGTAAGATTCCCCAAATGACAGTCTTGGGAATTGCTGGCCCTGGTGATCCGTTGGCGAATCCAGAAAAAACTTTCCGCACCTTTGAGTTAATTGCAGATCAAGCACCAGATATTAAACTGTGCTTATCAACCAATGGTTTGATGTTGACCGAATATGTCGATCGCATTAAACAACTCAATATAGATCACGTTACTATTACCCTTAACACTATTGACCCAGAAATCGGCGCACAGATTTATTCTTGGGTTCACTACAAGCGTAAGCGTTATAAAGGTGTTGAGGGAGCAAGAATTCTGCTCGAAAAGCAGATGGAAGGACTGCAAGCCCTCAAAGAAGCCGATATCTTGTGCAAAGTCAACTCGGTAATGATTCCGGGAATTAACGACCAGCACTTGGTAGAAGTGAATAAATTCATTCGTGAAAACGGCGCATTCCTGCACAACATCATGCCGTTGATTTCTGCGCCAGAACATGGCACACACTTCGGTTTAACTGGTCAGCGTGGCCCTACTGGCAAAGAACTCAAAGAAGTTCAAGACAGCTGCGCCGGTAACATGAAGATGATGCGTCACTGTCGTCAATGCCGAGCCGATGCTGTAGGATTATTAGGAGAAGACCGCAGCCAAGAATTTACCAAAGATAAATTCCTAGAAATGGCTCCGGAATATAACCTAGAACAACGCCAAGAAGTTCACGAGGGTATTGAGAAATTTAAACAAGAAATTAAAGCAGCCAAAGAAAAGGCGCTAGCTGGCAAAAATTTTGCTAACAAACCTAAAATCTTAGTTGCAGTTGCAACCAAAGGTAGTGGATTAGTTAACCAACACTTCGGTCATGCGAAGGAATTCCAGATTTACGAAGTGGATGGTAGTGAAGTACGCTTTATCAGTCATCGTAAAATTGACCACTATTGTCAAGGTGGATTTGGAGAAGAAGCCACTCTAGACTACATTATTAAAGCGATCGCAGATTGCAAAGCGGTTTTAGTCTCCAAAATTGGGAACTGTCCCAAAGAAGAATTGCACAAAGCTGGCATACAGACTGTTGAAGCTTACGACGTAATCGAGAAAGTTGCTTTGGAATATTACGAGCAATATGTCGAAGGGTTAGAGACTAGGGACTAGGGACTGGGGACTAGGGACTAGGGATTAGGGATTAGGGACTGGGATGAGTTTACCCAATACCCAGTACCCAATACCCAATCACCAATACCCAGTACCCATTACCTAGTACCCAGTACCCAATCCCCCATAAGGAGAATAGTCATGGCTTACAAAATTACTGGCCAATGTATTTCCTGTGATTTATGTCTGTCTGTATGCCCTACTGGTGCAATCAAAATAGTTGATGGTAATCGCTGGATAGACCCTGAACTTTGCACAAACTGCGTCGGTAGTATACATACAGTACCTCAATGTAAAGCTGGTTGTCCCACTTGTGATGGTTGCGTTAAACAACCCACAGATTATTGGGAAGGTTGGTTTGCCAACTACAACCGCGTTTTAGCCAAGTTAACTAATAAAGAAGATTATTGGGAACGTTGGTTTAACTGTTATTCTCAACAGTTTACACTATCAAATTAAAAATATCTGTTGAGGACAGCTCATCGTAAAGGAAATGGCTGCTTAACAATAAATGAAAATTGTAACTATATACTTACAAGAAAATGAAGTTAACGCCAAAATGACGACTTGAATACTCATGCCGCTTATAAATTCTTGTATAACTAAACTGGTTAGCTGATACTCGCAGTACAAAAATATCTTGCTACATGACAACTGAAAGTGCAAATATAAGAACTAGGAATTTAAAAGAGGTAATTATGGTTCCGCTGGAATGGGTTGTCATGCTGGCGTGGAACAAAGAGTGTGGCGAAACTCTAAAATTATTGCGCGGTAAAAGGTCTAGACGCGAAATTGCAGATGCTGTTTCTCAGCAAGGTGTTGAATGCTCACAAGAGTACATCAGAAAACTGGAAAACGGTGAAGCCGCCTCTGTTTCCACAAAAATTATCACTACAATTGCTAAAACTCTTGATGTTGAATTGATTGAGATAATTTATGACTTGCGTGTTGAAGTCACAACAATAGTTTGTACTAAGAGTTGATTTTTGTACTCTGAGTTGTTATTTTAAATAATGTCAAAGTGAAAGGCGATCGCTCAGAGCCTGGAAAACTTGTGCGATCGCCTTTTAATCCTTTAACAGGAAATACCATTATGACTCAAACCATCTATAGCTATCAACAGCTGCAACACAAATCCATAGCTCGACTCAAGCAAATCTACAACGAGATGATCTGCAAAGTTGAGGTACTTGACAAGCGATGCAAGGATGCTTGGATTAATGCGATCGCTGAGTATCAAGCTAGCAGGGTTCAGACAGTGGTTGACACTACCCTTGACGAACAACCCACAGATGAAGCTATTGCTCCGCAACTGATAACAGTAGCAATCAACTTCTACCACCATGAAGTCTACGTAGGTAAAAAACTCATAGCTTACATGATCGTAGATCATGACGAATTTGCTATGCAACCTTGGTTGGTTCTGGTTAATGGCAAGGAGATTTTCCGCGCCACAACATCTGCCAAATGCCTACGCTACATTCAATGGCATTACCAAGATGGCACACTCAACCCCTTCGACCAAGTTGAACTGGCTGAAGTCCCAGAAGTCCCGACAATTATGAAAATTTCTTTTTACGAGCAAGAAGCATTTGTTGGTGACCAACTGATAGCTAGGATTACCTACGACTATGGAAATTATGAAAATCTATACTGGCGGGTGATAATTAACGCTAAAGAGATTTTTCGAGACATTAGCCCAGCCAGATGTCACAGTTACATTAAACAAATGTACCAGCAAGGTAAAATCCCATTACAAGAGTAGTTAGGCTTAGAAAAACATTTGCTATCAAATAGCAACTTTTCGCCTACGACTGATACATCTCTGCAATACTCGAACTCTTACCTCTAGAGAATAGCGATCGCTTCTTTCAGATGAGGCGCAAGTTCAGTAATTGGTAACAGTCTAAAACTAACTGTGAGCAGTAATATAAATTGCTGCTCACTCCTACATGCATTTTTTCAAAAGTGATATTGCGTCAACGAAGTTTCACGTTGGCAAGGAGGTAAAAGATGAGTGCTATTGTCTCATCGAACAAAACATCTGTGCTGGTGATATTGCGGCGAGAGTATCTCGACATTACTGGTAACTTTTGTGCTGCCAAGTTGATTGAGTATTTTAGGCATTGGACAAAGTGGAAGCTGAAAAATCATCGCACTCCTTGGGTATATCAACCACTCAAGAAAATCTATGCTGACCTCATGGGTGAACATAGCTTGCACGTTATTCGGAGTGCGATCGCTCTATTGCAGGAGATGGGTATTATCGAAAAGCAGAAAAATCCTGGCAATGGTCAAGATAAGACTTGGCAGTATAAATTACACAATGATGTACTTAATCAGCTATTGGAACATGGCAAGGGCAAAACTGAACCTTCTAAATTCACTGTAGAATCACATCTGAGATCAGATCCTGAAACTTCTAAACCACAACAACATGCTGTTGAGGAAAAAAAGCATGAAAACGTGCAAGAAGAGGTTCTATCACCCCAAACCGATATTTGTGATTACGCTCAGGAATCAATTCACCAAACTCCACAACCAGAGCAAACCCAGATTACTCACTTGGCTGATGAATCAGAACAAGATGACGCAACTGACGAGATAGATCCTGATGTTCGCGTAGCGTCTCGTAGAGAAGACATATTTTCCGCGCCAGAAGTTGTTAGCGAAGCGGTAGCGAGTCCTCGAGCGTCAGTCGATTCAAGTATGGATAAGCCCAGTAAGAGCGAGATTGCAGAGATATGCACTGAGTTGCGGCGACTGCGGATTAACCCTGAACCTTGTTTGGGGGTGGTGAAGAAATATTGGGTGAATGTGCAAGGTGCGATCGCTCGTGTAAGGAGTCATTGCTGTATAAGGCAAATGGACAACGGTGTAAAATACCTGAGATATGACTCCAATCGCTACGTAATACCAAAACAAACTCCACACACTCAATGGCGGTACAATCCACTGCAAGAAAAAGAAAATGCCAAAAGGAGTCGCCCCATATAATAGCCAAGGTAGACGACGACCCCAACGACGAGATTTTGTTTTATCAGTCAAAAAACCGACAAACGGATCGTTCATTGCTTCCCCAATTTTGCCAATCATCAAAATGCTACCTGCTAAACCCGCCGGAATACCAGCAACATTCGTCAAGAAGACTAATAGGAAAAATATGGAAATATTTGCCGTAATCGCTGGGCCTAATTCGCCTGCACCATAAGCCAGTTTAGTTTTAAATGGCAGTTTTTCACTTTGAATAGAGCTATTAGCGGCAGAATCATTCATAATATTTTGCGTTCATCAGAATTCTCCAAGAAACCCTGCCTTTCGAGGGCAGGGAGGTATAGGAGCGTTGATTTCGGGGGTGAAGTCAGCGAAGAATTGGACTTTAGCTGCGATCGCAGTTTACCCCGCGATGACTTCACGCTATGATTTTTCTCCTTGATACCTGCTGATTTCTGAACTTGTTGCCAAACACCCAAATCAAAAAGTTGTAGATTGGCTAGATGTCCAAGTGCCAGACACTCTTTACATCAGCATTATTACAATTGGCGAAATTGCTAAAGGCATCAGTAAAATTACCGCGTCTAAGGGAAAAGAATCGTTAATGAAATGGCTAAATGAAACTCTACCGAGTCGTTTTAAAGATAGAATCTTAGGGATAGATTTTTCAACAATATTATTGTGGGTAAACTTAGTAGGACAATTAGAACAGAACGAGCGACCTCTACCTGCTATAGATTCTCTGATTGCAGCGATGCCTTCAGCGAGCGCAGCTATCGCAATTCATAACTCTCTATAACTTGTCACTCGCAATGAAAAAGACTTTGCCGAGACGGGTGTTGTAATTATTAATCCTTGGTCTTTTTAAGCGATCGCTTTTGTCTGGGTAGAAGAGCGTAGGCGTAGCCCGTCGTAGACATCGCTTGATGGAAAAGTAGTGCGATAGCCGTACCCCTACGGGGAAGCA
The DNA here is from genome assembly GCF_025677855.1 of Tolypothrix sp. PCC 7601. NCBI lineage: Bacteria > Bacillati > Cyanobacteriota > Cyanophyceae > Nostocales > Tolypothrichaceae > Tolypothrix > Tolypothrix sp. PCC 7601. The sequence goes on along the minus strand of NZ_CP064879.1, from coordinate 7,021,186 downwards.
AGCTACGCGTAGCGTCTCCTTTAGGAGAAGGCTTAAGCTTCGCTTATCGCTCTTTGGTAATATGGCTTTGATAAAAGATAAGCGATCACTTGATAGATAAGTTTCAACTAGCAGCAAACTCAGTAAATTTCCGTTTGTATGGGGCTTTAAAAGCCAAAACTATATCTTGTTTAGGAACTCCAGCTTCTACTAATTCATTAGCGACTCCGATTTCCGTTCCATCGCGTTCGATCCAAATTTTGCCATCTTTAATTTCTACATAAATAATACAACCAAATATTCGCGTTAGCTCTTGCCAACCAATATTAATAACTTGATAGCGATCGCGCTCAGTATCAAATAATAATTTGACTTCTGTCTGACTATTTGAGCGGTTTTTGGCATGACTTTCCAAAATTTTTTGGACTATTTCTTGATAATTTAGTCTCTCCATATAACAATCTCCTCTTGCTCTGGATTAAAAATTAGTAATTTTAGCTGATATTCACCAATAATTCTTTGAATAAACTTCCGGCTAAAAAACTCGTTATAAACATCTACTGGAATAGCTAAATACAAAATCCGTTCAGGTTCTGTCAACCTCAATGCTGAACGGTAGTTGAGACATTGACCAAGAGCTAGGTGAAATTCAGTTACGTCTGAAGCTCCTAAAAAGGATTTTATCTCTACTGCTATTTTTTTACCAGTTTTTTCAGCAGCTAAAATTCTCTCTGCTGTTAAGTCTATGTAAAAATCAATATCCTCAACTTGAATAAATAGATGCTCATCAGTAACTGTCCATTTATCTTTTTCGAGGGCTGTTTTAACTGTATTATGAAATATATCTTTAGCTGGCATACATCAATTAAATCTATTTTACCAATACTCATACCATAAAGCGATGTCTACGACGGGCTACGCCTACGCTCTTCTCCCCACAAAAAAGCGATCGCCTACGGCATCGTGGGCATTTCACTGACAATTGAAAAGGTGTGTTAGCCAAAGCGTAACGCACCCCAGAAGAGCAAGCGATCGCTTTGATCTAGATTAAAAACTAGTAATTTTAAGGGTTGTATTGTACAGAGAAATACAGAGCATTTTCTAGCCCTGTACCATACGGTGAATTTACTGAGATTAAAGGAATTCCCCAGTCAAGACGAGCAGTAACACGATCCTGTTGCCACTGTAAACCCAGACCGACAGAAGCCATAGTATTGGGGCTGGGATTGGTTTGACCAGAATTATTCCAACCTGTGCCAAAATCAACAAAGGGAATCACCTGGATCAGTCCCTTTCCCCGGAAAACTGCCATCACAGGGAGTTGAACTTCAGTTGAAGCGAAAATTCCATTGTCGGTGAGCAGAGAATCTTGGAGGTAACCGCCTTTTCCGCCCAAGATGAACTGTTCCGAAGGTACTAAGGTCTGGTACGCTAGTTGAGCATTGGCACGCACCAATAGCAATGTATCCTTAGCTAAAATCCGTGTCCATTGCGCTTGACCTTGCCAGGAAACAAATGTGGCTGGTACTGAATTCCCCAGAGCTAGCGGTTCGTTGCTTGTGGAACTCAAGGAATTAAATCCAAAGCTGAATTGAGAACGCAGTTCAATGCTATCTTGTGCATTATGTTTTTTAAATTCCTGAAAAAACCGCAGTGCAAAGGTGCGTGTCATCCCACTATCGTTAGACAATGAAGACAGGGATAAAGGAAGCAGAGATGAAATCGTCGGGCTTTCCCCTAAAAAAGCAGTTAGACCAAGGGCTAATTCTTCATAACTTGGTGGCTGTTCTCCATTACCAAGAGTTTCCTCTGCGATTCTGCGGATAATTGGCTGACGCAGCGTTAATTCGTAAGTGCGTAAGGTTGATTCTTGATTGGAACTATTCCCAGGTACTTGTAAGCTATCTAAGGGAGAATTGATGGAAGATGCAGCCAAAGTCTCTTCGTTAATGCTTTGTACCGAGGAAGGAACGAAGCCATTCAGCGCAGATATCCCCTCAGCCTGACTTTGGTTGTAGGTAAAACTGAGAGTTCCGTTGCGAGCGTTTAGGGGGAAGGTGTAGTTGACATTCCAGTTATGTGTTCCTTCTGTACCAGAATATCCCAGGCTGAGACTATCTCCTATCCCCAGCAAGTTAGCTTCTGTGAGAACAATTTGTTGTTGAGAGATTCCCAAATGGGAAAAACCACTAATATCATTGCTAAGTGAGACGCTGAAAGATTTTGCTTGTTTGACCTCCACTTCTAGAATACTTTTACCTGGACTTGACCCCGATAATAGACGAAAGTTTGCAGATTCAATTAGCGGGTCTTGTTGCAGCAGTTGCAAAGCTGCCTGTAATTTGTTAACGTTCAGGGGTTTTGATGCAGCAAGTGCTAACCTGGAACGCACGTAGTTAGGATTGAGGCGCACTCTTGAGCCTTCTGTATATTCCTGATTAGCAGGGGATGATTTTACGTCAATCCTCTCTAACTCCCCTTCAATGACACGAATAATCGCTGCTGTTTTTTCTTGCTGTTTGGTTTGAGAGGAGAGACAAACCACCGCACTAGACGTACTGTAGCCACGGGCTGCATACTGTTTGGTGATTTCCGCAGCAACTTGCATCAGTTGTTCCGGGGAGAGGACTTTGTTGAGGTAGCCTTTAGTGAAGCTTTTGAGTTCTGCTGGTGTAAACACCGGATGATTGATAACAAAAAAGAACTCTTCCACAGTGAAAGCGTCTAGAGTAGTTCCCGACTCTGGTGCAGAAGTTGTCTTGGAACACACAGTTGCTTTTGGTGTGTTTTGGGGTGATGGAGATTGCTCTGGAGTTGGGAAGGGAAGGGAATTATTGAAAGTCGGTTGTTTTTCAGTCTTCTTTGCGTCGAGTTGGTCAGATATCGCACTGTTGGGGCTGAAGGCTGAAGTGGGAACTACTTCTTCTAAAGTAGGGGTTGGGAGTAGAGATGGTTGGGGTACCTGTGGAAGATGAGTGAGGGGTTTGGGGGCGGTTATCGGCTCCAGTTGAGGTACTGGTAATAAGTTAGGGGTGTTCGCCAGTGCGGATTCAATAATGAGGCTGTTAGTTAATATAATTGGACACAACTGGAGCAAACACCGGAAACGGTTATGCCAATGAAAATTCTTAATATGCATGTTGAATAGCAGGGAATATATGCAGATGAATAATGGCTTGCTTGGTATATGTCATCCCTGATTCAGAAGGGGAAAGGGAAAAACCACCCTTTCCTTTGCAAAACTATAGATGCTTGAATTGAATTGTGACTACTTACTGTAGTTTGTGAAATAACAAAAATATTAGAGTAATTTTTTGTATTCCTCAGATAGAAATATAGCTAGAAAATCAACCATGCTTAATACTTGAAATGGCTAGATAAATTCGCCTATTTTTTGTTATCCCTAATATGTTCACAACAGATACAGAAGACAATAAATTATCTTCTGCAAGTAAATGCTATTTTTAATAATCCTGTGGATAGCTAAGAATACCTGAATTTTATTTTTAAGTTTTTATTATTGTTCATTAGCCCTAGTTATGTCAGTCAGAAAAGTCGGATATTTAAGTCGGAAAAGTCGGATTCACTATAATATTTTGCGTTAATCTCAAGACATGAATGCTGCCAAAATAAATGATATTTTTATTGACAATTACCAGAGTGTTAATGTTATAAATAAACAAGAGTTAAGGAACTTAAACCATGAAAAAAACACTATTGATTGCTACCACATTAATGGCGCTTGCTCTTCCCGCACACGCTACTCAAATTAACCAATATGCCCAAGATAACCAAGATAAAATGAGCCTAAAAGCTCAACCTGAAGGTACAACAAGCTTGTGTTATATTTATAGAAACAAATTGGTTTGTACGCGTTAAAATAGCATAGCTTGAAAGTTTTAAACCTTCCCAACCTATAATCGTTAATTAAGGCTGGGAAGGTTTAATTATGCCTATTAAATATCAGTTTACCATAATATAAACTCATTTATAGATAATATCAAATATCAGATATATGGCGATTATTTACTTTTATCTACAGCATATTGCAAGTTGGTAATTACAGATAATTGTAGGGGCACAACAATGTTGTACCCATATCGGCATACCTCATTTAGCTGAAATATGCTGTAAACATGTAATTATCAATTTTATGTTTTTATTTTCCATTATTATCACTCTTTATAAACACATTATTGTATTAATCAACTTTTGAATACTGTCCTTTGTACCATCATCTATTACCTCACTAACTTTGTTCTTGGTAAACGCATTTATCAAAAGTAATTTAGGCTAGGAAAACGTTTATTGTCACTTCGTTTAAACCTCTGTTTTTCTGCATCTATGGTGTGAATAAGCAAAGCAAGCGAAGGGTTGTTGGCACAACCCCTTTCTTGCTTTGCGTCTTTATCTATCCTGATTCCTCTCCCCTCTTCCTGTCAGTCGGCAAAGTCGGCTCATGAAGTCTGCAAAGTCGGATAATTAAATCAGCGATCGCACACTGCGGTAGCTTATCCATAAAGCCAGACAAACCAGGGAAGTAGTGTTTTGTGCTAGAGCGATCACACTGTGGTGAAAATGGCTTTGATGAAAGAAAGGCGATCACGCTCTGGGATAAGTAGGGCGATCGCTCCTTGGTGAAAAGGCTTGAATTCAAGATGAGGGGTGATCGCTAAAAAACCTGTTGCGGATTGGACTGGCTGATGGTAAATGTACTACGATACTATCTGAATATTTATTTCGTAGACACTGCCTTCATCGTTATTGCTGACTAGATAAGTAAAATAACCTGCATTGTGACTTTCCGGTATGGTTAGGTATCCGAGTTTGTCATCCGAGCTTATCGAGTCATAGTCCCACAATTCTATTGTGGTTCCATTTTCGGGGATTTGGTAACTATAACCTGTCTCTTTTGTTTGCTGCGAATTGATTTCTTTGTATTTTCCTGAATTCGGCCAAATTTTCTTGCTGTCCACTTTTATATACAGATCATCGGCTCCTGCAAAAAAGTGATCGAGTCCTTCGATAACCTGCACTCCTGCACCTGCGCCACCAACAGCAGCAACTCCAGTAGCAGCAATAAGTAGACCACCAGTCACAGTAGCACCTGCAACAGCCGCAGCACCACCTGCTAGACCACCAATTGTACCAAATATGCCTCTTGCAAAGTCGTCAATTCCTGACGATGGTTTGATACACTTTACACTGACAAGGTTTAAAGTTTTTTTCGTAAGCCTGTCTACTCGGATTGATGATGTGATGTCATTAAAATCTGAGCCTACGAAAGGAGTATCACTGGTAAAGCTCTTAGAACGACCAGAAAATCCAGGATTTTCATAAAGAATGACCTTAAACCCGTTAGTGATTTTCAACGAACTCAGTTGATCATTACCGATTGTCAAGTTAGAGACATCATAACTTCCCTCGTCAAGTTCCTGACTGAGTCCGCTATAGTTTGCATCACGGTAAATTACTACCTTGAATGACATATCTTAATACTCCTAATGTTTGATAACTGGTACTGATTCTCTACATTTTTGAGATGCTTCAGAAGGCAATTTCTGAATTATTGGTATTGAGCTAACTAAATTAGCTGAATTTTGTTTTTTTTGCGGGTAGTTGACAAAGGATAAGGAGGTTTTCTTCCTTTCGCTTGTCTATTTATAAGACGGTTCCAGTAATTAATTTATGAATTTTTCGAGTTAGATGCTTTTTACTCAAACACTATAATTACTAGAATACCGATTCACTAATAAAAGACGAGACTGAAAACCCCTGTTTTAACTTCTCTTACAACAAAATATTCCTGAGTAAGACAAAGATTTGTCAAAGAAGGGATGGAATCAGCCTGTTTGTCGACGAGAGCAAAAAACTTCGTTCCCAAATAATTGATGGAGAAAAAGAAGCCTATCTAATTGCGATAGCTTATAGTAAAGCCCCAACAGGAAAGCGCAATCGGACGCTTCAAATGCTTGCAGACAAATGATAGAACTCAACTATGTTGAACAAGTATATACTGAAACTATCAGAAAAGCATTAAAAAAACAAACTCAAACCCTAGCTCAATGAATCTTGGGTAATTCCACCTGAAGCAACCGCAGAATTTGTTTGCTGTATGGAAGATATTTTAGATGTTTACAAGCGTCCTTATGACGAAAAAAATCCTGGCAGAAATTGAGTTTAGTGTCTTAATCGTCGTATTCCTGACCAAGATACTCTCAAATTAGAAATTGCTGCTTGGTCACAACAGAGAAAAAACAAAAGTTAATTGGCGATTTACCACAGCAGATGCTCGTATCAAATTGAAGCGACTTTATCCCTCAATTCAAACTTGATGATCTACTACCTCTCTATCATTTTCATTTTTAAATATTGAGAGCTTATATTCAGATTCCTCAGATGGATTTATCTCATATCCGTCCTTGAGAAAGTAGAACTTATCATTATCTAACAATACCCACTCCCTTATTAATTCAATTCAGAAAGCCTCAAGCGTGAATTCTTCATTTTCGACTAAACCGATTACCGCTTTTACTTAATTTTTCAGGCTAGAGGCTTTCTTCTCAATACAAAGGAGGAGAGCGGGACGATCGCACAAACATAAATTCTCGCCCCACTTTCCCCACCTGATACTGTTGTTGCGTCCACAGCACCGCCTCAACCCACCAACAAGCATCACTTTTTACCTCTAACTTCTCCTCAGAAGTCGCCCCAAGCATCACCGACTCAAACTGCTGCACATCATGCGCTACCTCCTGAGCTTTCTCACTCCCAACAATCTCCTCTTCCTCCACCGTAACTGCAAGTACCGTCTCCCCTACTCTCGCTTCAACTACCCCATTCCCCTCGGACATCTCCACTATTTCCGACTTTGTTGCAGTCGCTGTCACAGATTTATCCCTATCCATTCCCTCCTCCCCGATAAAATATCCCTTCAACTCCTCACGCAGAATAGCCCGCGCCTGGGAGATGCGCTTACAGACATTTTGGTAAGAAATTCCCTGCTGTTCTACTATTTCCTGATGTGAAAGTTCTTGATAAAAGTGCAGAATAAACGTCTCGCGCAGCCTTGTCGGTAAGTTATCAATAGCACGACGAATCACCATCTTTCTCTCGTCAGTGTCCATCACACTTTCTGGGGTATTCTCAAACGCAACCAGTCCTTGCTCCTCACCAGAGGCGTAAATTTCTATATCCTCAACTCGATTCGCACCCCGAGTGCGTTCTCGAAGAATATCCACGCAGAGATTACGAGTCAGCGTCACGAGCCAAGCCTTAAAATTAGAAATTTCCTCTGCATACTTTTGCGCCTTCTTCCAAGCTTTCAGCATCGCCCGACTGAGCGCATCTTCAGCATCAATTGAGTCACCCATCCACTTAACGCAGCAACGATAAAGATAATCTTGATACTGTTGCCATTGCTGCCAAAAAGTCATACTGACATCATCAGAACTACTACGCTCTGATGAGGAGACGACTGCTAGAGAAACTACCATAATGTGACACTCAACAATCTAATTAATTTGATTGCAATTCGATTTCAAACGTCTATCGTATAAAAAATTACTCACTCTTTCATCGCAACTAGGCTGAAGCATTGTATTTAGACGATTTCCAGTTTTTTTGGGTAAATAAACCAATAAAGGTATATATTTGGTAAATTTTGGAAAAGTCAGAGCAATCTCTTAGTCCTTGCTAATTAAGTGTTTATATATACTTGTATGTATATATAAATGCTGGATCACGAATAATTGTGGTAAAGTTTTGACAATTCACTAGCGTGGTATTTGCTGCTCGTATGTAAAGTTACTACTATTCTCTGCTGTGCACTAGTCGGAAAAGTCGGGTATTTCGGTCGGATGAGTCGGATTTTGCTTGAAATATTTTGAATCTCAAGTATTTATATTGAGGCAAGCTCTCAACAGAATTCACAAAAGCAAGTGTTAAAGCGTCTAATGAGAGAAATTTATAATACCAATACTTAAGGGTAATGATAAATAAACACTATAGTAAATCTATTCTCTTTTGGAAGAATTTCCGAGAAAATACGGTTAATTTACAACTATAAAAGTAAATAGTATTTATATACTGAAACACTTATTGAAGGCAGTAGCGATCGCCAATTGCCACACTACGTATAAAATAAAATACATTGTCTCATCACCAAAAACCCTCAATAATGACATCTAAGCACCCATGAATCTTGAAGAAGCAATCAAATGGGTAGACTCGACCCTAGAATCCAAAACAGGTAAAAAACTAACGATCCCGGAGAAAGAAATCCTCAAAGCCGCTTGGGAAAACGAACCCTACAACGCTGTTGCGGATAGCTTATATATGAGTGTGGGGCATATTAAAGATTTAGCCTCATTATTATGGAAACGTCTTTCAGATTTACTAGAAGAAAAAGTAACTAAAAATAACTTTCGCCATTTACTTTTAAAACAAACTGCTACCTCTACTCAGTCCTCTCTCAAAATTGCCGAAAGCGACACTTATCAAACTGAAGACCCAAAAGGCAATATTTTAATTGTTGATGACTTAATCGAAAACCTGCATTTTTTAAACGATATCTTAAGCAAACAGGGTTACAAAGTTCGCAGTGTCACTAACGGTAATATGGCATTACGAACTATCCGCAACAATCCCCCGGATGTGATTTTACTTGATATCAAAATGCCGGATATTGATGGCTATCAAGTCTGCTCAATTCTGAAAGCTGAAGAAGACACTTCAGATATTCCGATTATTTTTCTCAGTGCATTAAACGAGGTTTTTGATAAAGTCAAAGCTTTTGAAGTGGGGGGAGTAGATTATATTACCAAACCCTTTCAAACTGAAGAAGTTATCGCCCGTATTCAAACTCACCTGACTTTGCAACAGCAAAAGCGCCAGTTGCGACAAGAAATTGAAAAACATCAACAAACAGCAGAAATTCTCTACCAATCTCGCGCCCTCCTCGCCAGTTTGTTGAATAGTTCTAGAGATGGAATTGCTGCTATGCAAGCCGTTAGGGATATGGTAACTGGAGAAATTGAAGATTTTCGCTATTTATTAGTTAATCCTGTATTTGCCAAAATCTTGGGTAAGAAACGAGAAGAATTGACTAATAACTTAGGGCAGAAGCAAGTCTTAAATCAACTCATTCCCGGATTTTTTAAGCAGTTAGTACAGGTAGTTGAAACAGGAGAATCCCTGAAAAAAGAATTTTTTTGGGAAACCAACCTGCAAAAAAAAGGCTATGAATTGATAGCGGTGAAGTTGGGTGATGGCTTTTCGATGACTATACGCGAGACTAAAGATTATATGGATTTGGGAGAGGAGGGAATATGGAAGAATGCTCAACTAAATTATCAGAGTAAGTAGGGTGAAAAAATACTTATCTATCTTTGTTGGTTAATGTTTACCAATCAATGGTTCAGTTAAATACAAAATCTTTTCAAATTGAAATCTTTTCACCCAATCTTTGCAAGTCTGACGAACTAAAGCATGAGATTCAGGAACTAACCCTAGGATTTGCAAGACTAATTCTGCATCTGCATCAAGGGCAGCTTCATGCAAATTTATAATCCATGATTTTGGCATTTCTGCGAATAAATCCGTTAAATTTAACGGTTCTACAGTCACATTAGCACGATGAGATGGTTGCTCTTTTTCTTGATAAATATAACGAACTCCCAAATGTTTAGCCATCATCTCAAATATGGTTTCTGTGTAAAAAGGTTTGCGGACAAAATCATCGCAGCCAGCCGATAAAATTACGGTTTTTTCTTCTTCCCATGCACTAGCAGTCAAAGCAATAATGACAGTGGCTTGTCCTTTAGTTGTGCTTTTAATGCGTTTGGTGGCTTCATAACCATCCATCACTGGCATTCGCATATCCATCCAAATCAGATGCGGTGAATACTCATCCCAAATTTTAATTGCATCTTCACCATTATTAGCTGCTTGCACTGCAAAACCCAGGGGTTTGAGGAGTTTAACTAACAGTTGGCGGTTATAATCTTTATCATCCACTACCAAGATGCGATATTGAGGTTGGTTAGGAGCTAAGGCAATAATGCGATCGCTCTTCAATGGATTCTCAATTTCGCATTCATCAGCAATACTTACTGGTATATCAAATTTAAAAGTAGTACCAGAGGGAGTTTCACAGGTGGGGGAGCAAAAAGCTTGACTACTAATAACAGTAATTTCACCCCCTATCAAGCGCACAAATTCACGACTAATTGTTAATCCTAATCCCGTTCCTTGCTGTAATTGCTGTCCTGATGAGGTTTGCACGAAGGGCTGAAATAAATTCTCTAGTTCTTCTGCTGCAATGCCAACTCCTGTATCTTTGACTTCAAAGCTAATAGTTGTTTCTCCCCTATCTGTCTGCATATCTGCATTGATTGCCACTTTAACTGACACGCTGCCAGAGGAGGTAAATTTAATAGCATTACTGATTAAATTAATCAGTACTTGCCGCAATTTAATCTCATCTGTGCAGATATATTGGGGAACATTTTGGGCACAGTCAAATTGCAACTGCAAGTTTTTATCTTTGGCTTTCAATGCAAACATATCTTCGATATCAGCCAGTAAATAATACAAATCGAAGTTAGTTGTGGATAACACCATGCGTCCGGCTTCCACTTTCGACAAGTCAAGCACTTGGTTAATTAATGTCAACAAATGTTCTCCACTGCGATGAATAATTTCCAGATTCTCTTTTTGTCCAGTGGAGAGATTTGCATCCTGGTTCATCAGCTGAGAAAAGCCAAGAATTGCATTTAGGGGAGTTCGCAATTCATGACTCATGTTAGCCAGGAATGTGCTTTTAGCGTGGTTAGCAGTTTCGGCTGCGTCTTTAGCTTGTTCGAGTTCTGCTTCTATTTTTTTGCGTTCGCTAATTTCCTGTTCTAACCGCACATTTTCAATCAGGGTTTTCTCAGCTTGTTTGCGATCGCTAATATCTTGAAAGGCGGCGATCGCATATTCTACATTACCAGTCTCATCAAAAATTGGCGTGCTGGTGACTTCTAAGGGGACAATTGCGTCACTATAGTGTAGTTCCAAATCATCTGCCCTTGTTTTTTCACCACCCAGCGATCGCACGACGGGAAGCTGTTCTACTGGGTACATCTGATTGGTTTCGGCCCGATATATGCTATAGACTTGGGAAAGTTGTTCGACTTCCGCTTTTGGTAATTCTTGAATCTTCAGTAACTGCTGTGAAACTTGATTGGCGTAAACCAGCTTGCCTTTGGCATCGTGAACGGATATACCTAGAGGAATGGCGTTGAGGAATTTATTCAGTCTATTTTGCGTCGATTGAACTTGAGTATAAAGTCTAGCATTGTTAAGCGCGATCGCTGCTTGGGTCGAAAGCATTTGTATTACTTTAAGCCGATCAATTGTAAAAACTCCATCTGCGAGATTATTCTCTAAGTAGACAATCCCAATCAATTGCCCTTGATTCAGCAGTGGCGCACAGAGAATTGATTTTGGTTTGTATTTTTTAATATAATTATCTTGCGTAAATCTACCTTCACGGGCAACATTACTTTCAATCAATCCTTCTTGAGTTCTGGCGACATAGTAAATAATTGATGCAGGTAGACAGGTTTCGATAGGAGTCGATTGCAATACTAGAATTTGCTCAGAATTCGCCTCACCAGATGCTTCAACTCGTAATTCTCCCAGAGATTCTAAAATGAGGTAGCCAGTTTGTGCGCCAGCGCTAGATAGCAGAATTCGCATTAAAGTTGCGAGGAGTTTATCTAGTTCAATTTCACTAGCAATTGCGACAGCAGCTTTCATCAGTGCGGCTAAATCCAAAACTTCGCCTGCGGTACTACCAGAGGTATTAGGTATGCTGTGGCGTGAATCGAGGGATATATTGGTTTTGGTAAAGCGCTGCAAAAGTTGCGGATATTGCTGTTCTAAATCCTTAACTTTTGCGATCGCACCCCAACGCAGATAACAGTGATAAGCATTAATCAGATAACCTTGGGCAACTTGCGCTTTTCCCCAATTGAGGTAGAATTTAGCAGTCAATTCATTAGCCAAAGCTTCTTCATTCAGATAGTCATTTTCTTTGGCTAAGGTAATAGCGCGATCGTAGCAATCAATCGCTTGAGTATGTTCGCCCAAAACTCGATGCAATTCTGCCTGCACTAGATAGAATTTTTGCAAATGAGTCATCGGTGCAAAATGCGCCCATTTTTTAATATTTTTCAGCTTGGCTTTCACCTGCTTTTGGATGCGTTTTTGTTCCGATTTAGAAGCATCAGCATATATAGCTAAGTAAATTAAAGATATGTAGAAATCCGCCAGGGGTATACTACCAACAGCACTATCTTGAGATGCTTCCACTAAACGGGTATATTTCAGAGCTTGCTGATAATCTTGAAATAGATAGCCCAAAAATATTTTATAAAAATAGAGATAATGGCAAATATTTTGGGCATTTGCTTCCAGATGAATCGGTAGCATTTTATCTTCGTCATAGCTTTCACCGATTAAACGACAATTATCTTCAGCCTGCCCCATTAAATTTAAGATTAGCTGTCGATTGATTTGGATATAATAATAACCTGTTTCTTGTCCCAGTTGTTTAAGGGCGTTAGCATACATTGCCATTTCTGGTTCCAGCTTTGCTAATTCCTGTCCCAGAATGTATGCATGATGAGTGTATGAAGTTGCTGCATAAGCAGCGTATTCTACATCTCCAGTTTCCAAGCCAATTACATAAGCATCCCGCAAAGGTGTTAAGGTTTCTTTAAGATGCTCTTTCCAATGTTTAATAAAGAAATTAACAACAAAAAATACTCTCGATTTAAGTTCTTTAGCATTGAATTTATCCAGCAATTTCAGTGCTAGTTGACCAAATTTATAGCCAGATTCAATATCCCCGACAACTTCCCCTGAGAGAATCAATCCGTAAGTAGCATAAGCATAGCAGGAGGTAGCTGTATTACCATATTTAAGAGATAAACTGACCTGTTCAAACACAATTAAAGCAAAGAGTTCTGGTATTGCAAAATAAGCAGGTGCTACCATATCTGACAAAATCCGCATAACTGCCAATTTGTAAGGATCGGTCATTTCTGGTAGTTCGATTAATGATTCAATTTCTTTGCCTATAAAACTTAATCTTGTCTTTACTAATTTGAGTACAATATCTAATTTATTAGGCTTCTTGGGAAAGTTAATTCCCAACATTTTTAATACTGATAGTGCCGTATCAATTGCTTGTAGAGGATTATTTTGTGATGTATAAGCTTGGATTTTAACTTGATAAACTTTTACTTTATCTAACAACGAATTAGCTTTCTGTAGCACTATATTAGCTAATTTCTCCATTTCCTCAACATTACCACAAGAACTTGCTACCTCGGCGGCTTCTACATATAATACTAAAGTTAAATCATACTGACTTTGCCAACTATCTGCACTCAAGCAATTTCTGCTAATTCTGAAGTAATTACTAGCAGTTTTCCATGCGGCTGAAGCTTTCGCTTTTTTACCGGCAATGAGATTTAATTGGGCTAGTTTATCTCGTTCTATTTGAACATCAACTGATTCAATACCTAAGTTTAATTGATTGACAATATCAAAAATCTTTTGTTGCCGTAACTGTGGCGGAGTATTTTGTAATAAAAGCTGTCCAACTCTCCAATGGACATCTTGCTTTGCGTCGATAGGAATTAGGAAATAGGCGGCTTGTTGGATGCGATCGTGTGCAAACTTATAAGTAATTTTTAATTCATTATATTCTCTATCTGTTTGTAGAAACTTGTAGTCATCGCCGATAGGTAATATCAGTCCGGCTTGCATAGCATCCCATAATTCTTTAGCCGTTTCTTTTGGAGATTTTTCATTGATAACTGCCAAGTTTTTTAAATCAAAAGAGTTACCAATACAAGCAGCTAATTGTAAAACTTTTTGTGCTGACTCTGATAAGCGTTGAATCTTTTCTGTCATTAATTCAACAACATTATCAGTTATGCTACTATTGATAATTTTTTGTAAATCCCAAGACCAAATACCAGCATTGGTATCAAATTTGAGTAATTTATCTGTATAAAGTGATTTTATAAACTCCTTGATAAAAAAAGGATTTCCCTGTGTTTTATCCCAAATTAACTCAGCTAATTTCTGAATATAGATACAATTAGTCTTCAGCGTATCTGCGATAAATTCATTAACCTGATTGAAATTTAGGGGTGAAAGGGAGAGATGATTAACCACTAATCCCTGCTTATTCATTTCTGCTACAGTCAGCATAGCAGGATGAGTTGCACTGACTTCGTTATCTCGATAAGCTCCAATCAAAAACAGATATTGAGTATTAGCATGAGTCATTATCAACTGGAGCAATTGCAATGTAGCACTGTCTGTCCACTGTAGATCGTCTAGGAATATAACTAGAGGATGTTCTTTTTGACAAAATACTTGGATAAAGTTTTGAAAAACTAAATTAAACCGATTTTGAGATTCTGTAGGAGATAATTCGGGGATAGCAGGTTGTTTACCAATAATCAGTTCAACTTCGGGAATAACATCAATAATAATTTGTCCGTTAGCTCCTAATGCAGCTAGAATATTATCTCGCCACTGTTGTAATTGCAGTTCAGTTTCAGTAAGTAATTGTCGCACTAATTCTTGAAACGCAGCGACTAAAGCTTGATAGGGAATATCGCGATGAAGTTGATCAAACTTTCCGCTAATAAAGTATCCGCGTTTTTCAGTAATTAGCTTATAAAGTTCATGGACTAAAGCTGATTTCCCAATACCAGAGTACCCAGAAATTAGCATGAGTTCAGTTTGCCCTTGACTTGTGCGCTCAAAAGCAGTCAATAAACTCTCAATTTGCGATTCTCTTCCGTAAAGTTTCTCCGGAATTTGTAATTGATGAGAAATATCTTGACATCCTAAAGTAAATTTTTGGATAGCACCGTTTTGATATTGAGTCAGACAAGTTTTTAAATCTGCCTTAATTCCCCAAGTACTCTGATATCTTTCTTCGGGCATTTTTGCCATTAACTTCATGACGATATCAGAGAGATTTATGGGAATTTCTGGGTTAATTTCATGAGGCGCTAGCGGTTGTTTAGCAACATGACAATGGACTAATTCAAGTGCGTCATCAAAGTCAAAAGGTAGTTGTTTGGTTAACAATTCATAGAAAGTGACACCAAGAGAATAAAAATCGGTGCGGTAATCAATTACACGATTGATTCGTCCTGTTTGTTCTGGAGACATATAAGCTAATGTACCTTCCAGAACATTAGGGCTTTTTAGAGAGGGATTCTCTTGGGATAAAAAAGTAGATAGACCAAAGTCAATAATTCTTAATTGTCCTGTTTGCGGATTCAAGACAATGTTAGATGGATTGATATCTTTATGAATAACATTATTTTGATGAACTTTGCCTAAAATATCGGTGATTTCAATGGCAAGATGGAGGAACTCTGGCACAGAAAAGGAACGGTTTTGCAGCAGAATTTTTAAAGACTCTCCACCAAAATCCTCCAACAACATAAGGAGGGTATTCTGGTATTTTCTCAGTTCGTAGGCTTTAATTATTCCCTCTAAGTTAAGACTACGAGTGATTTCATATTCCTGCTGATAGCGGTAGATTTCGGCAGGTGTAGGATAATCCTCCTTAAGGAGTTTTAAAATTACGGGTTGCCGATTAGTATTAAATATGCCTCGATATACGAATGAATTAGCACTCTCGTAAATTTGGCTGACAATTGTGACATCTGGCAGTGAAATCATCTGGCGAGTAACAAAATAGCCTAAAAAGCTTATTAAATAAAGTTTATAGCAAGTTATGATTACAAAATATAGATTTATTTCTAAGTAAATCTATGTGTCTATAATGTTACCAATATTTTATCGCTCTAGGTTGTCTATTGTCTCAGTATAGGCAAAAAATTTTACTCTGGGTTTACAATCCGCTCTATCTCGATTGCTCCACGACATCACCATAGGAAAATACCCAAAAAATTTTCGATTTCAATAAACTTAGATGCGAAGTTGCTATGCAACAAGCTCTAAAGAAATGGCAACCACAGCCTAAAACTTATGGGATTGGATGTCCTAGGTGCAATTCCACTCAGCTTGTGAAAATTGGTAGAGTGGATGGCCTACAAAAATATGCATGTAGTGACTGCGATCGCACTTTTAAAGAAAGACCAAGGTTTGTGTGTGAATGTTTAATCCTAGGAACTCAGGTAAAGTGCCAATCATGTCCTCAGTTTAAGGAATTTTTAGGCATAGTCAAGCAGCAAACAGATGAATTGCGTTCTTTGAGCTTTCAGGAGTTAGAAAACCTCAAGTCTTCTTATACTGTGGCTGAAACGCTTGATTAATATAATTACTCAAGTACAATTCATAACCAAATTGTTTGAAGTCGCTACGTAACATCTAAATTTAACAGGGTTGCATCTCCAGGGAAAATTTATGCAACACTACTACCTCTACCATTAAACTGCACATTACCCTATCTCAATTGCTGTAGTCCTGTGATTATCTCTTCAGTTCCCCTATATCAGCCACTTCTAACATTTTGTTCTTTGCAAACATTCTACTCGCAAGCAATTGCTTGCAATGAACAAAAAAAAACTCAACTTTCGCTATCCTCAAATTAACAAATAACGGTGCTTATGGCTTACGAATCTTGGTCACAAGTGGTAATTCGCACAGTTCTGGAATGGGAAAAACGTAAAGCCGAGCAAAAATCTAACTCGGATATTCCAGAACAAGAAAAAACAAAGTCCAAAAACAAAACTGCCTAGTAACGATACTCAATGGCTGTAACAAAGTTGCTATCTCTGCATATTTTTTAATGTAGTCATTGAGTATTGATCATTTACTTAAGCTTGAAGTGATTGCCAGTAAATTTTATTAGCAAAAGCCTGTATAATTCTTTTTTTAGCAATCAGGAATTGTCTGGTTGCATGATTTTCTAGGGTTCATGTGCATGAAAATTTCTATTAACTATCAACTTTGTTCGGCTTTTATCGCAAATACAACCCCTTGATATAGGAGTGCGATCGCAATGGCGCATCAAGCCCATGCCATAATAATTTTGACTTCCCCTGTGCGGCACTAGCTCTCCCAAAAAGAAGTTAAAATCGAATGATTGTCCAACAAAGCTGATTAGTTCTCATCTGGAAACAGACTGGAGACTTTTATGACCCCAGCAACCATAGTAACACCTATAAAAGAATCACCCTTGTTGTTTGAGGGATTGACTTGGAGAGAGTTTAAAGCCGTTGAGCAGTTGTTAGACCGTCCAGGATATCGGCTGTCTTTCCTGGATGGTGTTTTGGAGATACGCAGAATGCCTGGAGAACCTCACGAAACTGTTAAAAAAAGAATTGCGGCATTGGTGGAACTGTATTTGCTAATGGCAGGATTTGATTTTACCCCAACTGGCTCAATGACTTTGGAAAGTGAAGCTGGTGCTGTCAAGCGTGAGGCAGATGAATCTTATAAACTGGCTCCAGGTCGAGTGCGTCCAGATTTGGTGATTGAGGTGGTGTTTACCAGTGGTGGTATCGACAAGCTAGAAGCATATAAGCGGTTAAAGATTCCGGAGGTATGGTTGTGGGAAGATGGTGTGTTAGAAGTCTATCATCTGCGCGATGAGGGCAATGCGCTTCACTATGAAAGAGTTACCAATAGTGAGGAATTGCAAGGGATTGATCTAGATTTGTTATTACGCTGTATTAATATGGTGAATCATGTGGATGCAATCAAGACTTTTCAACAGGCATTGGTGAAATAGCAATCTGTTATTTGGTGCCAAAAACTCTATTCTGCTTCTGCTCCCAATACAACCCCTTCATACAGTAGTGCGATCGCTACGCCCACTGCAGGCATCGCCAATTAAAATTCGATGCTGGATAGAGTAATCATATCTTCCTCAGTTGTACTTAATCCTGGTGGAAAAGCTGTCTGCATTCCCCTAGATTAGAGATAATATTTCTATGGTTTTAAGTAATTCTTTATCATCTATGACCCAAGCCATACCCAAGCTAGTAACCTTTGAGGAATTTGTCGATCGCCTACGTGAAAATTCTGGGGTACGCTACGAACTACATAATGGGGAAGTCGTGGAAATGGCACAACCAGTAGGGGAACATGAAGAAGTTAAAGGGTTTTTAGGTATCGAAATTCCTTTTGAAATCAAACGTCTAGGACTCCCTTACATTGTCCCGAACCAAGCGATAGTTAGACCTCCCGAAAAAGATTCTGGTTACTTTCCAGATTTGTTGGTGCTAAATCGTGCAAATCTGGGAAATGAACAATTATGGAAAAAAGAATCTATTGTCAGTAATGGTGCATCAATACCTTTGGTAATTGAGGTTGTATCAACTAATTGGCGGGATGATTACCACTTAAAATATGCTGATTATGAAGAGATGGGTATTCCCGAATACTGGATTAAAGACTATGCGGCGTTGGGTGGACGTAATTTTATCGGTAACCCCAAACAACCTACAATCTCTGTCTGTAACTTGGTGGATGGAGAATATCAGATCAGCAAGTTTCGAGATAGCGATCGCATTGTCTCCCAAACCTTTCCCGAATTAAATCTCACCCCGATCCAGATTTTTCAAGCTGGTTTGCTGTAGCGTTGAAATTCATATCCGTAAAAATAATTGTTTACGATATTGAATGAGAGCAAATTTCACTATGGAAGGAGTGACGGATAAATTAACCAACTATCAGCAAATAGTACAGCAATTGTTGATGGGTTACGCTCTAAGTAAGCCAGCTTACGGTGAGATTGAGGTTGAGACTATTTTTGATACGCAGCGAAATCACTATCAAATTGTGCATCTAGGTTGGCAGCATAAGCGCTGGGTGCATGATTGTGTAATACATCTTGATATTCGCAACGATAAAATCTGGATTTTTTACAATTCAACGGAGCATGATATCGCCGCAGATTTAGTCGATTTGGGTGTACCAAAACAAGATATTGTGCTAGGTTTTCATCCTCCTTTCATGCGGGAAATGAGTGACTATGCTGTGGGCTAAAAGCAGAAGGATGAAAGAGGCGATCGCGCTAGCTTGAAAACAGATTGGGAAAACTTTTATGCCTTATAGTAAATTTACTCTGAGTAAAGCCGTAGAAGATTTTCAACTGACGATTGTTGAAGGCGATCGCTTTTTACCAGAAATTTCCCCAGTCAATCCAAGTTCTTTGCTCAAAGATACCTTGAAAGACACCCTACCTTGGGCTGTTGCAGTGGGTAGTGAAAAAGCGCGTTCTGAAGGCATTATCAATCCTGTTTTACTAGAAGTCAAACGTCAGCTTCATGGACAAATTAGCGTCTTTTCCGGCGAAGAGTTCAACGTACAGCCAGAGGTTGATTTGACGGGTTATGTCGATTTTCTGATTAGTCGCTCTCCAGAGCAATTGTATATTAAAGCCCCGGCGGTGGTTTTGGTGGAAGCGAAGAAAGAAGACCTCAAACCAGGACTGGGACAATGTTTAGCCCAGATGGTAGCTTCCCAACGCTTTAATCAACAGAAGCAGCAGCCAATTTCTACAATTTACGGAACGGTGACGAGTGGTACAGTTTGGCGCTTTCTCCAACTTGAAGGACAAACTGTAACCATTGACTTGAATGATTATCCACTACTACCAGTTGAGCAAATTTTGGGCAAACTTGTTTGGATGGTACAGAATGGCTGAGGATTGCGATAAGCGAAGCTTAAGCCTTATGGAGAGAGAGGCTACGCGGAGCTTGCTTCCCCGTAGGGGTATGGCTATCACAATTGTTGGGGGAGGAAGTAGCGATCGCTCCCTCAACACTCCGAATAGTTTATGCGTATTATTTTATACATAATTGACCCACCACTTTGTCAAGTAATCTATTCTGCTTCTGCTCCCAATACAACCCCTTCATATAGATGTGCGATCGCAATTTCAAATTCAATGCTGGATAGGGTAACTATATCTCCCTCAGTGTAGGGATAGTAAAGCCACATTCTTCCCTCCCCCCGACAGTAGCGTTCGACAGAGATTTTTTCGGAATTTATCAATAAATATTCTTGCAAAGAAGGCATTTGGAGGTAATTAGTGAATTTCTCTCCCCTATCTTTGCTACTTGTACCAGGAGAGAGAACTTCGACAATTATTTTTGGGTTTTGAATAAATTTACGAGCATTGAGGTCTTGAGGATCGCAACTGACAACAACATCAGGATAATAGTAAGCACTTGTAGGTGTCAGTTGCACTTTTACATCAGACACATTTACTCGGCAACCTCTAGCACGTAAATGTGGACGTAAAGCTGTGTAAAAATTCAGTGCAATGTCATTGTGGGGAATTGTACCACCTGTCATGGCAAATACTTCGCCGTTAACATATTCGTACCGAAGGTCTTGCTGGGATTCCCATGCAAGATATTCCTCGACGGTCATTTTTGGCGGTTGTTGGGAGGCTACCATAGCAAAATTTTTCGAGTTTGTTTTGATTTTAGCTTGGAGCTTAGGGAGACAAGCGCAAACTGCTTTACCTTGGATGCTTTTGACGCTATGGATTTGGTGATTTACAGTGCGATCGCTTGGTGATTTACCGAAATTACCCGCTATATTGGTCGTTACAGATAATTTCGATGCATATTCATATTAAATTGTCAATGGCAGTATCCTATGCATTTTCGATATGCTGGATCTAGAAAAGCAATCAGCAGATTTGCTAGGAGGTATGTTTGACAAAGACCAACTTTCCTTTATCTATATGGTTAAAACAGCAGCGTAGAGTCTTTGGCGGTATGCTATTGGCGATCGCCATCACAGGCTGTAGTAACTCTGGCACATCACAACTATCTTCTGTGAATAGCCCATCGGTTGCCAATATCTCAGACACATCTAGTCCAACTTCCTCACCAGTCTCTCCTACACCAAACACTGCTGATAGCCAGCTTGAGCAAGAAGCAGTCCAAGTTATTCGTGACTATTACAGTGCGATCGCTCGTCACGACTATAAACAAGCCTACTCAACTTGGTCAGGAGATGGCGCTGCTAGTCAACAATCATTTGAGCAGTTTCAGCAGGGTTTTGCTAACACCGCATCTGTTGCTGTAGAAGTTGGAGAACCAGGTAGAGTAGAAGGGGCAGCAGGTTCACTGTACATTAATATTCCGGTTACTGTTACTGCCGTCACTGCTGATGGAACGCCGCAGCGATTTCGCGGTAACTATGTGTTACGGCGAGTTAATAATGTTCCTGGCTCAACTCCAGAGCAGCGTCTATGGCATATAGACTCAGCGAAGATTACTAAAGCTAATTAGGGAACTCTTACCCAAAAGGTTAAATAAACTATGTTCAAACTCACTCCGAAATTTTCTGTCGTACTTATCACGATTACGGCGCTAGTACTGATATGTTTGCAGTTCTTGGGGAACAACTCTGTTCTATCTGAACAGTCAGATGTACAGTCTCATAAGCAGTCAACAGTTGTTGCAACTGCCGCCCTTCCCCCTAATCTTGTACCTGCCGTACTAGGAGGTAAACAAGTTTATGTTCTGTATGTAACCCGCTCTCAAGATACGGTTTTAGTGCGTTGTTACCCTGGTTATGAACCAACAATCACGCTTCGCGCAATGGGCAGTAATCCCAAAGCCCAGACACAGAAAGAAGGGGTGATGATTTGCCGTCCTTCAAGCTAGAAAATTAGGCGTTGCTGATTGATGGGATGATTTTTGTCTCACGCAAAGGCGCAAAGGCGCAAAGAATCGACTTTCAGCTTTTTCCAGAAGTCTGAATTCATCCCGCAAATATGCAACGCCGAAAATTAATTTTGAATTTTGAATTTTGAATTTTGAATTCACGGCAGTACTAGTACTGATACTCAATGGCTGTGACAAAGTTACCATCTACACAGATTTTTTTAACGCAACCATTGAGGATTGCTCTTTTATCTTGAGCATTAAGTCCTTGCCAGTAACTTTTATTAGCAAAAGCCCGGATAATGCGTTCTTTAGCAATCAAGGATTCTCTAGATGCATTATTGATTGCTCCCAGTGCGATCGCAATTTGTTCTTTGAGGTCATTTTTGATTTGTTCGATGGCTGAACTTGGTGGTAAGGTTTCCAGATTATTCAGTGATGCGCGGAGAGTTTTGACTTCTGGGGGTTCCTCGATAATAATTGGCTCATCTGTTTCTACTAAGTTTGCTAACCGTTCGGCTTCTTGCGCCAATAAATCTACAACTTGGATATCTAATATTTTCGAGGAAATCATAGTTTTATTACTACAATTGCCAGCTTTATACAAACGGCACTGATAATAATAGATAGCTTGTCCCTGCTTATCTACTCGTTTTGCATGGCGCGTCATTGAGCCTCCACAATGAGCGCACTTAATTAAATTAGAAAATGGGTTGATTTCGTTATCTTCTCTAGAAGCCCATCGGTTATGGCGATTACTGCGGATCATTTGTTTTATTTGTTCATGTTCAGCGCAGGTAATGATGGCTTCATCGTCGTGGGTTCCCCATTTCACCTTCCACTCGTCAAAATGCTTGCGCTTACCTTTTGATTTCACATAAGTATCAAAAGGTAAACCTCCTGCATAAACAGGGTTAACTAATAATGCTTTTAAACCTGGAATTGACCATCTCAAACCAGACCAAGGATAACGCAAGGGGTGGTTAGCTTTAGCTGGTGTAAAGACAATTTTATCTAAGTCATCATCGCTGATAATTCGTGAAGATTTCTCTGGTTTATGCCAATCAAAAGCTTTTGTTTCTATGCCAAAATCTGAGTGCAATTTACGCACAGTAGCCGCAACTGAACCGCATTCAAAAAAAGTATTGAAAATATATCTAGCTACATCAGATATAGTTAATTCTCTTCGCCCTTGTAACAAGCAAACGCATGGAGAGTCATCGCGTACATATTTATCTTTGTCGATACGGTATCCTAATGGTGCAACTCGGTGACTTTTCCCTTGGGTTACCCGATGACGGCGTTCGCTCTTTAACCTCTCAGTTACCATTCTGACCTCAAATTTGGCAGCAGCAAGCAACATATCAATAGTTAATTCCCCACCCAAACTGTCTGGATCAACTCCTTGATCTAAAGCTATGAGTTTAATTCCCTTGGAACGCAATACTTCCAACAATGAATAAAACAAACGTGATGATGAACCGATCCGATCAATCCGGGTAAATTGCAGAGATACTACCTTACCCTTTGCACATGTCTTCAAGTCATGAATTAATTGTTGTAGTCCTTCCCTAACTTCGGTTGTCCGTGACTGAATATCCCAGTATACTTTTGAACATCCAGCATTTTGCAAGCGTTCTATTTGTTTACGCAACGCACCTTTATCTGTTTGCTGCTCCTCACCGCTAACCCTTGCGTAACCCCAACTTTCCATAAAAGCGTATAGACACAACCTTTATTATATTTGATAGTGGATACTTCTATTCAGAGAAGTTCTCTGAGCAGTTGCAAAAGCGTCAACCCCAAGTGAAGTATGAGGGATAAAGTAGGAAGGATGAAGTATTAAACTTCGAGTTAAGAACCTGGAATTTCGAGTTTCAGCCTTCATTCTTCTCCTGAGGAGACGCTACGCGAACACCCTTTACCCTTCATCATTGATAATTCATAATTCCTAAATTTAAAACCAATGCAAAACAACTGCATCTATCTCGATAATAATGCCACCACGAAGGTAGACCCAGAAGTTGTAGAGGTGATGTTGCCCTACTTAACGGAATATTACGGCAATCCCTCTAGTATGCATACCTTTGGCGGACAACTTGCCAAAGCAGTGAAAACAGCAAGAGAGCAACTTGCAGCCCTTCTGGGAGCAGATGAGTCGGAAATTGTTTACACTAGTTGCGGTACTGAAGGTGATAATGCAGCTATTCGCGCTGCACTGTTGGCACAACCTGACAAACGCCACATTATTACTACTCAAGTTGAACACCCAGCAGTACTCAATGTCTGCAAACAATTAGAAACTCAAGGTTATAGTGTTACCTATCTTTCGGTAAATCGTCAGGGGCAATTGGATCTCAATGAGCTAGAAGCTTCCTTGACAGGTAACACTGCCTTGGTAACGATTATGTATGCCAACAACGAAACTGGCGTGGTTTTCCCAATCGAGCAGATTGGATTGCGAGCGAAAGAGCATGGTGCTTTATTCCACGTCGATGCGGTGCAAGCAGTAGGGAAAATCCCTCTGAATATGAAGAAAAGCACCGTAGATATGCTTACCCTATCCGGTCATAAAATCCACGCTCCCAAAGGTATTGGCGCTTTGTATGTGCGGCGCGGCGTGAGATTCCGTCCCTTCTTACTTGGTGGACACCAAGAACGGGGACGGCGTGCGGGAACAGAGAACGTTCCAGGGATTATTGCTCTTGGCAAAGCTGCCGAACTGGAAATGTTACATTTAGAAGAGGCGACTAAGAGAGAAAGAAGGCTGCGCGATCGCCTAGAACAAACCTTACTCGCTCAAATTCCTGATTGTGAAGTTAACGGCGATACAACGCAGAGATTGCCCAACACAACTAACATCGGCTTCAAATACATTGAAGGAGAAGCCATTCTGCTACTGCTCAACAAATACGGTATCTGTGCCTCATCCGGTTCAGCTTGTACTTCTGGCTCTTTGGAACCTTCCCACGTCTTGCGGGCGATGGGCTTACCCTACACCACTTTACATGGTTCCATCCGCTTTAGCCTTTGCCGCTACACCACAGAAGCCGAAATTGATCAAGTAATTGCGGTTATGCCAGAAATTGTCGAACGTTTGCGCGCCCTTTCTCCCTTCAAAAATGATGAAGCGGGTTGGTTGCAAGCGCAGGAACAAACACTGGCTCATCGTTAGGGATAAGGGACTGGGGACTAGGGACTGGGGATTAGGAAGATGCTCCCAATGCCCAATCCCCATGCCCAATCCCCAATTACCCATTCCCCAATACCCAATACCCAATCCAAATTCGCAAATCTAAAATCGGCCATGTGGGACTACACAGATAAAGTATTAGAATTGTTTTACAATCCCAAAAATCAGGGAGTTATCGAAGAAGTTGAGCAAGCTGGAGTAAAAGTAGCGACTGGGGAAGTAGGTAGCATTGCTTGCGGTGATGCTTTGAGACTACACCTGAAAGTTGAAGTCGCCAGCGATAAGATTCTTGATGCACGCTTTCAAACTTTTGGCTGCACAAGTGCGATCGCATCTTCCAGTGCTTTAACCGAAATGATTAAGGGCTTAACCTTAGATGAAGCCTTAAATGTCTCCAATAAAGATATTGCAGATTACTTGGGTGGATTGCCAGAGGCAAAGATGCAT
The DNA here is from genome assembly GCF_025677855.1 of Tolypothrix sp. PCC 7601. Classification (NCBI taxonomy): domain Bacteria; kingdom Bacillati; phylum Cyanobacteriota; class Cyanophyceae; order Nostocales; family Tolypothrichaceae; genus Tolypothrix; species Tolypothrix sp. PCC 7601. The sequence continues at coordinate 6,995,878 of NZ_CP064879.1, read as the reverse complement.
TGCTCTGTGATGGGGCAAGAAGCGCTAGAAGCCGCTATTTATAATTATCGCGGCATTGCGCGAGATGTTCATGATGACGATGATGAAGGAGCGCTAATTTGTAGCTGTTTTGGCATCAGCGAATCCAAGATTCGGCGCGTGATTCGGGAAAATAACCTCACTGATGCAGAACAAGTAACAAATTATGTAAAAGCTGGTGGCGGATGCGGTTCCTGTTTAGCGAATATTGATGATATTATTAAAGAAGTTCAGCAAGAAGCCGCTACACCTGCAATCAACAACTACGGCGTGAAAGTTGCAACCGATATTGCTACTGGTAAACAATCACAACTCGGACTCACAAATGTGCAGAAAATTGCACTGATTCAAAAAGTCTTAGACGAAGAAGTCAGACCAGTTTTGATTGCTGATGGCGGAGATGTTGAACTTTATGATGTAGATGGCGATCGCGTCAAGGTTCTGCTTCAAGGAGCTTGTGGTTCTTGTTCTAGCAGTACAGCAACTCTCAAGATTGCTATAGAAGCCAGATTGCAAGATCGTGTCAGCAAGAACCTGATAGTTGAAGCCGTCGAGCCATTCCTCTAAAAATTACGCACTGCTCAAATACACCTATTGTGCATCAGCTAAGACACAGAAAGTAGGATTTGACATCAATAGTTCGCTTCGCATCAATGAATTCAGTCCTACCGACAACAGACAGCTAAAGCACATAGGCAAGTATACAACGCCTAATTGCGAATTCCATAATCCAACTCGCTTCAAAGGAATGAGGATATGAGCGCACTGTACGAAAAGATTGGTGGACAAGCAACTCTCGATAAAGTAGTTGCAGATTTGCACAAACGCATTCAAGCAGACAGCAGTGTGAATACATTCTTCGCTAAGACAGATATGGCGAAGCAACGTGGTCACTTTGTTGCTTTCGTAGCTCAGTTACTGGAAGGGCCAAAGCAATATGCAGGTCGTCCAATGGATAAAACCCACACAGGTATGAATATCCAGCCCCAACACTTCGATGTAGTTGCTAAACACCTCAGTGATGCAATGGCTGCAAACGGAGTATCTGCTGATGATATTAGCGCTGCAATGGCTCGTGTCTCAAATGTCAAAGCCGCTATTTTGAATAAGTAATAGGACTCTCAAGTTGATTGTTGACGAAGACATCAAATGAAGTATGAAATGTTAGCCTTTATTCTTTAACCTTCATCCTTCACAGTCCAGTCCTACCAGGTGTTTATCTCTGACTCACAAGTATTTGAAAAGTGCGTAATTACCTTTGTTAATAGTCATTTTTCATGGCTATTAACAAAGAATAAAAGAAAAAAAATTTAATTTGACCGAGGAACGATCAATGTCTGTACTACCGATAGTTTTTGCTGTGGAGCGATCGCCTCCGGCTGGTAATCAATACCAATGTCTCTGGCGACGTTCTACACAAACTCACTCTGAGCATCAACAGGTGTGAGACCCAACGCAAAAAAGCAAAAGACCCACCAACCAACCAATTGCAGGAAACACGAACCATGACTGACGAAAACATTAGACAGATAGCTTTCTACGGTAAAGGCGGTATCGGTAAGTCTACCACCTCCCAAAACACCCTAGCAGCTATGGCAGAAATGGGTCAACGCATCATGATTGTAGGTTGCGACCCTAAAGCTGACTCCACCCGTTTGATGCTCCACGCTAAAGCTCAAACCACAGTTCTTCACTTGGCTGCTGAACGCGGTGCAGTAGAAGACTTGGAACTCGAAGAAGTAATGTTGACCGGTTTCCGTGGCGTTAAGTGCGTAGAATCTGGTGGTCCAGAACCCGGTGTAGGTTGTGCTGGTCGTGGTATCATCACCGCTATTAACTTCTTGGAAGAAAACGGTGCTTACACAGACCTAGACTTCGTATCTTACGACGTATTAGGTGACGTTGTGTGCGGTGGTTTTGCTATGCCTATTCGTGAAGGTAAAGCACAAGAAATCTACATCGTTACCTCTGGTGAAATGATGGCGATGTATGCTGCTAACAACATCGCTCGTGGTATTTTGAAATATGCTCACTCCGGTGGTGTGCGTTTAGGTGGTTTGATTTGTAACAGCCGTAAAACTGACCGGGAACACGAACTCATCGAAACCTTGGCAAAACGGTTGAACACCCAAATGATTCACTTCGTACCTCGCGACAACATCGTTCAACACGCAGAATTGCGTCGGATGACTGTTAACGAGTACGCTCCTGACAGCAACCAATCTCAAGAATACCGCGCATTAGCTAAGAAGATCATCAACAACGACAAACTCACCATTCCAACACCAATTGAAATGGATGAATTAGAAGCACTGTTGATCGAATACGGTATCCTCGACGACGATTCTAAGCACGCAGATATCATCGGTAAGCCTGCAGAAGCTTCCGCTAAGTAAGCAAAGTTTTAGGAAAAGGGAACATCTACATCAATTCCCTTTTACCTTTGATCTAATTTTTATCCCCCACGGGGACGCAGAGTCCCCAACCCCATAGGGGAAATCCCCTACCCTAAATATCCCGGTTCCTTAGGAGCAAGAGAGACTAGAAATGACTCCTCCAGAAAACAAGAATATCGTTGACGAAAGAAAAGAACTAATTAAAGAAGTTCTCCAAGCCTATCCCGAAAAAGCAGCTAAAAAACGGGAAAAGCACTTAAATGTATACGAAGAAGGCAAGTCTGACTGCGGCGTTAAGTCTAACATCAAATCTCTACCTGGTGTAATGACCGCTCGTGGTTGTGCTTATGCAGGTTCAAAAGGTGTGGTTTGGGGCCCTATTAAGGACATGATCCATATCAGCCACGGGCCTGTAGGTTGCGGTTACTGGTCTTGGTCTGGTCGTCGTAACTACTACATTGGTACAACTGGTGTTGACACCTTTGGTACCATGCACTTTACCTCCGACTTCCAAGAAAGAGACATCGTTTTCGGTGGTGACAAGAAACTCTTAAAGCTGATTCAAGAACTCGAAGTACTTTTCCCCCTCAGCCGTGGTGTTTCTATTCAATCTGAATGTCCCATCGGTTTGATTGGGGATGACATCGAAGCCGTAGCTAAGAAAGCAGCTAAAGAAATCAACAAGCCTGTTATTCCTGTACGTTGCGAAGGCTTCCGTGGTGTTTCTCAGTCCTTGGGTCACCACATCGCTAACGACCAAATCCGTGACTGGGTATTCCCCAGAGCCGACCAAGCTAAGAAAGACGGTACACTGCCTTTCGACTCTACTCCTTATGACGTAGCTATTATTGGTGACTACAACATCGGTGGTGATGCTTGGGCTAGCCGGATTCTATTAGAAGAATTAGGCTTACGTGTAGTTGCTCAGTGGTCTGGCGAGGACGCGGTATGATTAACAAAATTTTTTCAGTTACCGTAACGTTATAGTGACTGAGAATTAAAGACCGCAATGGATCAAGAAACCGCGATTATTCACTTTGATGGCGGCGCTGTACCCAACCCTGGCAAAGCTGCCGCCGCCGCGATTATTCAATGGCAAGGACAAACCCATACATTTTCCGAGTTTTTAGGCGATCGCATTACTAACAGTGTCGCGGAATACAACGGGCTACTTCTTGGACTGAAGGAAGCAAAAAAGCTGGGCATAGAGCAGATCAAAATATGTGGGGATTCGCGCCTGGTGATCAATCAAGTCCTTGGCGCTTGGAAAGTGACCGTGGAGCATTTGAAGCCCTTGCATTTTGAGGCGACAGTGCTTTTGGCAGAATTTACCAAGAGTCAGCTTTTCTGGGTTCCACGCTCAGAGAACACCGCCGCCGATGCCGCCGCGACAAAGTGCATCAAAGCCAACTAGCTGGGCATCTTCACGGCGATCGCTCGTACCCTCAAAACTCCCCGATAATGGAGGAGGAAGCTTCCAATCCAACAAACATGACCAAAACCAAAGAGCAAACGCTGACCGAGGAGATTGCGCGCCTCTGCCAGCAAATAGCTGCAACCCAATCCCAAATCCAACAACTCGAAAAAATCCCCGTACTTACCGCCACTGACACAGAAAGCGCCCTAAAACAGGTTGCAGCCGAACGGCTAGCCCTACAGCGCCGAGAGGATTTACAAAGGGTATTAACGGCGCTACAGGGGCAACTGAAGGAACGCACGGCGGAGTTAGAGACATTACAACATGGCAGCGCCTTGGCAGAAGCCAGGGGAAGAATAGCGGCGGCTAGAACGCGCATGGAGGCGATCGCCGCCGAGATGGAGAGTATCAGGCTAAGGCAGCAGGAATTGATCAAGGATGCCGCAGAATTAAGCGCTAGTGTGGATGCGGATTTTGCCATTGTCCAGCCTCCCAGGTATCTATTAGGCAACCAATGGATTGATCGCCCGCCCTTACGGATGCTAGTGGTGGCGGATTCAAGATATGCCCCAACCACGCCCGTGATTGTTGAGATAAATGGTAAGCCTGGTCAATTCGCATTCGGAGGTAGAGCAGTATGAGGTCAACCCTGGAACTAGAACAGTTGATCAAGCAAAACAGAACCGCGATTGACCAAGAATCCAGCGCTCTGACTGCGCTCCAAACGCAGAAGCAGGCATTACAAGAGAAATTGGAATGGTGGCGCACGGAGTCAGGGTATAACGCTGGCGATCGCTATTTTGCGACACGCTACGCATCCAGAGTCGGGGGTGATGGTTTACCCGCCACGCGACCACCTGAGATGGATGCGATCGCCTCTCAGATTGCCGAGGTGGATGGGAAGATTGCGGAGGCTAATAGAAGACTCTCTGGACTGGGCTTTGATTTACAGGACTTTGAGGCGGAATTAAATCAAAAAATGACTTGGGATGGGGATAGCTTGGGTAGTCGTGTGCTTCAAAAAAACGGGTATAACGCCGCCAGCTTCCAAAAGTGAGATAGTTGCATTGCAGAATTCCTCAGCCCATGCGCTACTCGTGTGTGGGCTTTATTTTTCGTTACAACTCCTTGCATAGAGGCTGTGAGCGCCTGCAAAATAAGCCTATTTAGGAATATCTGCAATGCTTAAGTCCTGCTGCTTTAAAAGCGAGAGGGGAATTATTGAACTATTGCCCAATGCGCCAGCGCTGTACCTCATTAGCGACAAAGGAAATCTTCAATATATAGGGCTGACCAAAGAGCTTAGTAGGCGGATCTACGAACACAATTGGCGTGGTTCCGTTCCCATCAGGAAAACCTCGCTTGTGCATTGGTTGGAGGGATGCCACGATCACAACCTAGAAAAATTCTTGATCTACTCCATTCGCCCAGGTTATAACCTCGGCAGGCACAATGATCGCAACAGAGAGGTTTGCCTGTGGGAGATTTTAGATGGCATCCCAACGCAATATGAAGGCTATTATTTAGACCGCATAGATTTCGCCTGGAGCCTTCTAGACAGCGAGGATGATCAGTTGATGTGCAAAGCCGCCAATGGCATCGCTTACTACTACGATGCCCTCTGCTTGTACTTCCCCGAATATCGCTACATTCGCGCCAAATGGGAGAACGCCCGCCAACAGATTCTCAAGCTCTATAGCGGGCGTGTAGCCGCCGCATAATGGAAGAAACACAAGCTGGTTAACCATCATGAATGATGAACTACATATAGGCAGGGAAGGCGCGGCGGAAATCCAACGCGAAATCGCCAAGCAGCAGAAGGAAATTGATGCCCAGGCGCAAAGCATCAACCCAACCACCCATGTGAAACCTATCAATTGGGGTCGGCGCTCAATGATTAGGGGCGCAAGCGGGCACGGGGGTATGATTTAAAGTAGTACTTCTTTTACTAGCCGATGAGCCAGCGCCAGGTGTGTTGGCTCATTTTTGTTGTGAGTATTTGTACCTTTTTCTTACTTTTAAGAAACAAAGTAAGAAAAAAGTAAGAAACGCGCATTTCTTACTTTGTAAAACCTATATAGGGTGCGGATTTCAAGAGCCAATGCTACGCAACATTCTTGCGCGGTCGTACCTCTGTAGTAAAGATTTTCAGTACAACTCTATTAACTTATTTATCCTACGCTTGACAGGTTTTAGTAGCCTATTCTACTCTGTTGTCTAACTTGTAAAAAGTTGGCATATCGAAGCGAGGTCAAAAACCTGGCGTATACGCCAAAATCGTCAGAACCTAGACAAATCAATAGTTACAGCTTTTTAGCTATTAGGGATATTAGGAATTAGTTTCAATAACGGAGCCTGAAAAAGACCTAAATTTTCGACCCGTCAAATTCCTCCCTGAAACACTTGCTCTGTCATGGTTTCAATATGGCAGGGTTTCCGCTAACACTTCCCCCGCAAGGGGATTGAAACATTTCATTTCTGCCATGTCCAACACTCACCCACACGGTTTCCGCTAACACTTCCCCCGCAAGGGGATTGAAACATTCCATAAGAGATTTTCTTTTGATTGGCTCTAGGTTTCCGCTAACACTTCCCCCGTAAGGGGATTGAAACATTGCAAGATGATCGCCTATTACCATTTGATCGCCTGGTTTCCGCTAACACTTCCCCCGCAAGGGGATTGAAACTTTAACTTTGGCGATCGCTTGGTTACGCACATACCCAGTTTCCGCTAACACTTCCCCCGCAAGGGGATTGAAACTTTTGCTTAATCTCCAGCCTGTTACCCATCCACTTTAGTTGCTGCTAACACTTACCCCGCAAGGGGATTGAAACGCCAGTGTGGTTGTCTCGCCTAAAATGTGAGATGCGTTGCTGCTAACACTTTCCCCGAAAGGGGATTGAAACTTCTTGACTTCTACACCTGCTGTATACATCTCGCAAGGCACTGTTGCCACTAACGCTTACCCCGCAAGGGGATTGAAACTAACCATATTCCCCAGGCTCATTCTTGGGGTCGATAGTTTCCGCTAACACTTGCCCCGAAAGGGGATGGAAACAGTACAATCATTTGTACAGCATTAGCTGCATTATCACCTTTCCAAACACCTTGCCCCGAAAGGGGATGGAAACTTAGCAGCATTTTTGGCAACCTGAGCAACGTATGCAGGTTTCCGCTCATACTTACCCCATAAGGGGATTAATAGGCGATCGCCGCCAAGGGCATCGCACCGTAAACGGAAAACCCGATTGAGTTAAAGCCAGGGCGCTAGTATTGACCCTGGCAGTTTTCGATTATGGACAAGCGAGATCAGTCGCCGTAACGTTACAGTGACTCAAATCTCGCCTGCCACAAACGAAAAACTTTAATGCAACTGGGGGATGGGCATTGGGTGTTGGGTGATGAGCTTGGTAATAAAATTAACTCTTTCCCATGCTTCGATACTGATTATGGGAATCCCCATAATGCTCTGCGATGGAGCAAGCGCCCCAGTTGCTCACACTTCCATCACGGTTAGCTCGCCCTGGCAAATCCTCGTGCCTGCCCTTTGTGGCGCTGCACAAGGGGTGCGGCGTACTTGTAGCCCTTATCTATCAGGCGCGCATCCCTCGCCCGCTTAAAGGCGAATGTCGCCGCCTTTGCCATCAAATCTACCGCTATGGCGATCGCAACCAGGGCGCAAACACCAATGATTGCTGGGCTGGCGGGCGCGGCTTCATTGTCTACAGCTGCGGGCGCTTCCTCAATACTGGGTAAGTTGCAGTAAAAGCCCTCTGGGGCGGCGTTCTCGGTGTTTGCGTTCGCCTGGGGAAACTAACTGATATGTGGAATGAATATCAAAGCCAACCATCCCCACAACAAGAAACAACGCCCCAGTCGCCCCTGGCTTCGTTTTTAACGCGCTGTGGAGACAAGTTGAGGAATCATCCTCTCACACAATTACACGCCCGAACAGCTAGGTTTAATCGCGGATATTTGGGATGCGGCTGACGGCAGGGAAGAACTAACAATACTCATGCTTAAGGGCGAGGGGTTAATCAATGCGATTTGACACCAAATGTCAAATCGACCTGGGGTATTGCCGAAATGGGTGATACCCCTCGCCCCACGCCCCTCGTTACCGTAAAGTTACGCTAACCACCCCTGGACAACCGCGCTTACGTCCGCGCCCGTGTTCAGCCGCCAATCGCCAGTGTTAACGTAGTTGAGCGCGTAGGTGTCCAGCGTTGCGGTTGAAACCGTTATGATGCCAGCCATTCATCAATATCGAGGTCTGACACCTCATGGCGACTTTTCAACGCATCCCACGCCAAATCCAAGCTTACAGTGTACTCTTCCTCTACTGCTTGCTTGCCTCTCAGCGCCTCTATTTCAGCCTTTAGCGCCTCTATTTCTAGCTGTGCGTCCATCAGGTCAATTTGGCATTCTACGCAGTTTGAGGGCTGTTTGTTGCCCGCGTTGTCTATCAGGTAATCCAGCGCCTTCTGCCTGCTGCCAAGCCGAGAGGCGATCGCATCAAGCTTGGTCAACCTGTCCTTCGATACCCGCACCTTGGCACATTTCTCCTCAAATCTTGCGTTGCATTCCTTTTTAGCTTCTGTATTCATAATCACTTTAAATATCCTGTTGCTGCTTACTATATTGTACCGCCCCCGGTACAAAACAACACCTCCTGCAAGCTGAAACGCCCATGCAATAACACTTCTGTTTGCATGGGCGTTTCATGAGTCATAAGTATATGAAACAACTAAATAGTATCAGTAGCCTCGTGATCGTAACTTTACGGCAACGAGGGGCGATGGGCTTTGCCCGCGCTTGGGCGATAGGGAAGCGCTGCCGCTTTCAGCAGATCGCATCAACCAACAAGAGCAAACAATATCGCTAAACATTATCCTTTGTTCATGGGAAAACTTGCATCAAATTCAAAATTAGGAGGGCAATTTCACACAGTCTTTACATCTAGATACTCTAGATTCTCTAGAGTATCGCTATAATTTGTTGGTGGTTTAATTCGATACCTGAATTCAGTCTATTAATCTAGTATTTTTACTTATTGAGTTGAGTAGCGCTATCTTAACTTGTCACAATGACTAGCAGTTCATTTGCACATTTCAAAATCAAAGGAGGTCTTAAACTTGTCTGATTTAATTCATTTGCCCAGACACTTATTAGACAAAGTAATTAATTGTAGAAGACGATCACGAGAGATTGGGCTTCTAAACGCCCTATAGGATTCACTGCTAAAGAAATTTTTGAAACAGTTTTGATGATTTTTTTTATTTGCAGTAAACAAATAAAGAACGATTGTTCTATTCAATTAGAAGCATAAACGTGCAAAAAGGGCAATATTATGGTTCCACTGACAACCAATACTTAAGCGCCTATCTTGCCCCTGGTAACAGCTTCGCTATATCCACCACTTTTTTGTAGAAAATGAGGTTGATTTCAACATGAGCGGTCTTTTTGAAGAAATAGCAAAGGGAATGGCAAAGCAACTACTCCCTACAGCCCTTATAAACTTGGAACGTTTTGTAGTAGAGAGGAACAAAAACAGAGAACGAGAGATACGAGAACGAGAGATACGAGAAAGTCGCAGTATAGTACAAGAAACAGCTAGAAAAGAGGCAATAGAGGCAATAAAAAAACAGGGACGTGGAACAGGATACTATAGCGCAATTATTGAGATAACTGATAATGGTAAAATTACTCATAACCAAACATTCTTTTTACCAACTACATATTTCGCACAAGAGATGGTTTACTATAAGGTTGAAATTTATTTAAGTAAATATAATAGATGGATTTGGGACTTTTATTATGACACCACAAAATCTTCAACTCTTATAAATGATTATATGAAATTGGCATCATATAGCAGTTTGGTTATCAGTCATTTTGAGGAAACACAAGACAAAAGTTCATCAGTAAAAAGCTTTCTAAAACGCTCCCGGTTAAATTCGCTTGAGCCATCAGAGTTATTAACACACATACAACACAAATTGCCATAAATATTTTTTTCAAGTTCAAATTCTTAACTCATTACGGTATTGAGCATTGAGCAAGGGCGACTGGGAAGCGATCGCCCTTGCTCAATGCTTGCAGGATGCTTGCGCCAACTGTTTCTCTCTACTTCTTAAAGGCAACATTTGCCGGACTAGTCACCGTAACGTTACGGTGACTAGACAACCGCGCTGCGGCTGCGATGGTGTAAGCAGAGGTGTCCAGTACATAAGCCAAAACCCCGCCTAGAGACACATCTAGGTGGGGTTTGTTGTTAGAGCGTTAAACGTTATTCAAGATGTCCCAAACTGCGTCCTTCTTTTCGCCTTCGCTCAGGCTTGGGTCATTGACCACTTCAACTAACTTGTTGCCCGCCTCAACCTCAGCAGGTGTGTAATGTACTGGCGGGCTGAATTGGATGCTCAGATTGTCTTTATCGTCCCGATCGCTTGTGAATACTTGTTGCTGTGGCATAATTTCCTATGTTGTGTATACGTTTTGCGGCGTAGATGCATCCTGGGCGCGTCGCACTCTTGTCCAATCACTGCGACGCTTGCCCTTAAAACAAACTCATTTGAACAGCCTTCTCGCTCACGGTCGATACCTGCGATGCCCTATAGCCTGGGACTAGGTAACATTTGCGGAGGGTGTTTTTATTGAGAATTAGTTCAGCCTTCCGCCTTTGCCCTGACAGTGGGACAAACTTAAACCTGGGGTGATCAATGCGGGCGTAGGGGTCGGAGTATAGGTACTTGTACAAAAACCCATCTATTTGATAGACCGCCCCACCCTGTAGCCGTGTGGCTTCATAAATTGGCTCTAACTGTTGCATCATTCCCCCTCCAACAAGTAATTAGTTGCACTTTCCAGGGCGGCGATCGCGTCACCCAGAGTCACATCAGCGCCCGCGTTGCAGAGATGTCTGAATACTTGCGGATATTGGGCTTTGAAGTTTTGCAGCCGTTCTAAAATATCGTCCAATTCGTGCAATACTTCGCCGCAAGTTTGATCAATTTCCGTTGCTCGATTGATACCCATAATTGAATTCCTCGTTACCGTAACGTTACAGTGACGATCAAAGTGAAAACTTAGAGATGATTGCTTCATTCCGTCGTGCGATCGCTTCTTGTTTGATGCGGGCAATCACGGCGTTGAGTTGATTGTTGGGGATTTCTGGGTAAGCCGTTTTCAATGCCTCAATAATGTCGGTGGTTTGCGCCTCTTCTAGAGTTTGAAACACCTTCTCCACTTCGCTTTGTTGTACAGGCGCGTCCTGAATGACAGTTGGCGCTTGTGGCTCACTGATAAGAGTTTGACTGGCAGGTTTTACCCGTTGGTGCTTATCGCGGTTGTAGGCACTGTAATTGGGCAGTTCTGGCATAATTGCCCAGCGCCCGGAGGTTGGCGAGTAAAAGCAGCGTTCAACCGGAGAGGCTTGGCAAAGCGCCTCTAGTTCCTGGTGGTCAATCTTGCCGATGATTTTGGTGCGGCTCCATTGGCTAGCAGCCGTTGTGACCGACTGTTGCTTGACGACCGCAAAGACATTAAGTTGACTGCGGCTATTGTTGCTCATGCCTAAATCTGCGAGGTTGGGGAATTGAGCCAGCACCCAGCATGATTTCCCAAACCCGCCGCCTGTGGTCAACTGCTTGCTGACTACTTCTTTAAGGTAGTTATCCTTGCTTCTAGTGAATGCCTCGCCAATCAGGGTGGTTTCAGTGATGATAAGTAGCCATCGTTCGCCCTCTTTCCCTGCGACTGCCCTCCATTCCTCAAACACCTGTTTAAACCATGCGATCGCGCTCTCGTCTGTAGTTTCACCACACTGATGACTGCGGAAAATATCAGCCACGCCTTGATAGTATGGCGCTTCTGTTTGCAGCCCTTTGGGGTCGATAATGAATAGCTTAATTTCGCTTTGTTCCTGTCTAATCTCGCGGATGGCATTACTAACCAAGAAGTCTTTACCATCGCCGCCTATGCCCAAAATTAAGCAGTTTCGTGAGGCATACATAGCCAGTTGCTCTACTGGGTTGATGGCGATCGCCTGACTAGCCTTCACTAACTTTGCAGCATCGTTGGTTAGCTCATACTTCCCGTTTTGAAGTTGGGAAAGTTCAAGGGTGAACTGTTCTTCCCCAACCAGTGTCTTGTATTCCTCCAAGGACTCACCTTCTAGCTTTCCAGCGATGGGCATTTCACCAGAAAGCATCTTTAAGCGATCGCGCCCTCGTTGGAATTGGCTGGCAAGCGTCCCTCCGGAAATAGCGAGGGTTAAGAAACCACCCAGGAATGGGTTAAACATACTGCCGACTACGAAGCCCGCAATAACGCCACCTAATACGAGTGCCTCACCGCCTTCTTCTTGTGAATTTTCGAGCGCCGCCAGAATCAGTTCTTCGCGCTTAGTTAGTTCGTTATTTTCGTTAGTCATATTAGTTAAATGCCGCGCCTCATGGACGCGGCGTAATAGTGGTTAATCTTGCTGGGTGCGAGATGCTTTTTCAACATCTTGGAGCGCCCAGATGAGCTTAAGTAGAAATTCAACCCCGTAAACTGTGATGGCGAAAAGCAGAAGGTTTTGCCAATCAATCCTGTTCCACTGTCCAGTTAAAAACACCCCAAAGAAGTCGCCCACACTCGTTAAATCCTTGATAAATGGGTAGGCTATAAAGCAGATGAAGGCATCAAAAACATAGCTTAGGCTCTTAATAGCTTCTAGATGCGCGAGCGCCCAGATAAGCCCTTGACCCAGGCTTTTTTTGATTCGCTTAACTGTTCCTTTGTCTCCATCCTTGGGTGCGTATTTTTGACCACCAGACGAGGCTAGAAGCCCTTTTAAAATCCTGGGGCTGCGGTGGATGAGATTGGGAGCCAGTTCTAAGAACTGAACCAGGGCGTATGCGAATGCTCCGATGATATATGCGCTGACCAACCCCAGGGCTGCTGCCAGCCCTCCAAACCCTGGCAGCATTCTCAGAAACCCAAAGCCCGAATTGGGGTCGCCTGCCGAGGGTGCAAGAAACGAAGCTGCTAATTTTTGATAGGGCACGATATTGACATGAAGCGCCCCAATCAGGATGCCGCCCACAATGCAGAGCATCGTCCAGATTACCCAGCGGGCTGGTTTGAACATAGGTATTCTCATTGCTGCCCTCCCGCAACTGGCTGGGCGTAAAGACCGCCTCTATAACGCTTCATGCGGATTTGTACTGCGTTGCGATCGCCCGTAAAAGCGAAGGCGGTCGCTTTGCCTTGCTCATTAAGGATGGCTGTATTTCCGTAGGCATCACAGATTGTCGTGCCACGAACCAGAGGTGTGCCAGTATTGCGGTCAGTAACGATGGTATTGGGATTGATTGCTGGAAAGGTAATTTTTTGCTTACCTCCTCCGGCTACAATTAATTCACAAGCTTTGTAACGACTGTTTGCAATGACGGTCTGTTGCTTGCGGGAGGCTTCGGCGCGTTCTAATTCAGCACTAGTCACCATCTCTTGCTGATTAGCTGCCCGAAGCCTATTTAATGCGTCTAGGCTGTTTCCCATATTGCCGCCGCTCCCAATCAGCGAGGCGACTGTACCAAGGGCGCTCACTCCATAAATAATTGTTTTAGGTGTTAATTCCATGTGCTTAATCCTCTAAGAATGCTTTCCAGGGTTGTGAGTCGTTCGCTTCAGGTAAAAAGGCTCGCCAGGGCTGTGAGCCATTAACCTCGCTCTTTGCAGCCGCAATCATCTCTGAGATGTCCTGGCTTTGAACTTCAGGGATGCGGGCGTTGATGATGTTCTGGCTCTTGCTGGCGATCGCTTTATTGCGGATGATGCGGGCGATGGTTTGGTTGATTACCCCATCTGCGAGGTTTAAATCTGCGTTTTGCAGTGTTCTGATGAATGCGTCATCGCGGAGATGAATCAGCGCCTCAGCCTCGGACACGCCCTGACTAATGAAGGCTTCTACCAGTTGGTTAAATTTAGATTCTGGTAAGCCCTTATAGTCAATCTCTGCCTTGATTCCAGGGCTATTTGCTAGCTTGTCTCCAGCGTCGGGCAGGGCGGGAAGGTTGGGCTTGCAGGCAAGCTTGGCATCTAGCGCGGCGATTTGGTCGCTGGTTAGTTCGCCCTTGGGAACCTCACCAAATAACTCTTTGCAGGTTTCAATAACTGTTCTGTTGGGGATTCCCTTAGTGGTTCCGTATTGCTTCGTGTCCATTTGCAAAACTCTCCTGATACTTTAAATAACTTTCCTTTGTCACCCAGGCTTGGTTTGCTGCGGGCTTGATATATGCTTTCAGCGCATCCATCGTTAGCCCGCGCTTACGGCGGTAGGATATCAGCGCTTGAATTACCCAAGACTGGTATTCAGTCAATCCACTGCCGTTAGTAATTGGCTCGCCATCAAAGCTGGGGTAAATCTCGCTCAAAATCGAGAATGTACTCCGCCAGGTCTTTGTATTTGTAGATGGTCGTTCGTGATATCCCTATTTCTTCACTCAAAGCAGAAATAGAAATGTCACTTTTAATTGGCTCTAGGTCTAGAAGAATCATGTTTTTTACTGCGGGTTAACTCCTGTTAACTTGACATCCATTAACTTTCGCGGAACTAACACCTAACGCTCTCTTAACTCTGATAATCAGGCGTTGAACTCTACTTGCGAGTTACTTAACTTCACTTTGCAGCCAGTTAACAAGTATCGATGAATACAGTTAATGGCGTAAAAGTACTTTGTTAACTATCTGTCCTCACCTGTTTGTGAGTGTTAGCTATGCGTGCATTGCCAATTAGCAAGAAGCCTGAAAAATCAATAAAATAAGCTAGTTGTTTTTATTTATTTTTCACGTTTTACTAACTTCTGATTTACAACCAGTTGCCTCGCTAAACATTCGCTAATACTCACTTAACACTCAGCTGGCAGTGTTTTTATACACTAAGATTTTTCCGTAGTATTCAGTTTTCAAGGTGCAGTACCACTGAGAAAGCTTTGCAATAACTACTTAACTCGGTTAACAACCGCAGTTGCTTTGCTTGCCTTTCAGTTGGCGTTCGCTTAACACCCCTACAATATAACGAACGATGTAGAAAGCCGTCAACTATCTTCTATATATTTCTTGGAGAAAAATAGCTACAACTGTAGAAACCTTTCTATATATAGGCTAAAGTCAGAATAAATCTGTACAAGGCTCTATATAAGGCAATACTCATGGGCAAAGCTACCAACCCAAAGCCTCGGATGGCTTACGCTATTGATACCGAAAATAAAAACTTTCTTGACCAATGGGCTGAAGAAGAAGGGCGCTCCACGGCTAATTTAGTAGAACGCTTGCTCTTGGACGCGATCGCTAGAAAAAAGCAGGACAGTACCCTGAGAGTGGCATCGACTGGGAGCAATACGAGCGATCGCAAAACTTAAATGAAAATATACCTGATTTGTCATCACCAAATGGGAATGACTGTTATGATACTGGTAATGACGAAATAGGAGAATTAAGAATGCTGATCGAGAAACTACCACATATTAAGCGGACTGATTCGGGCGCGAAAATTGTTCAAACTTTTCTAAGCCCAGAAGAAAAAGAGCAGTTTGAATCCGTTTGTGAGGAATTGGGGTTAAAAATGACCCATGTTTTGAGATGTTTGGCGGTGCAGTTTGCCAATGGATGCAAAGTCAATGATTAACCCCAAGGACATCAACCTATTTATGGAATATTTTTATGACCAATGCCGCCTTGGAAAGTTTAGAAGCGATTTTGCTGCAACTGATCAGACGCGGCTGATGCATCGGTTAATGTTGAGCTATTGCACGCCAGTTACCGTAAAGTTACGGTAACTGGGATTCGACCCCGTAAAACGCATACATTTGGACAATTTTGCGATTCCATGTATTATTTTCCTGTGTTCTTTAAGATGAATTCCTATGTTTCCGGCAATCCTCTCGATTCAATTTCGAGTGCAGGATGCGCCCTCCAGGTCTAGGGTGAAAATGCAAAAAGCGCCCTCTGACTGGTAATCTAAGGCGCTTCTTGCATTCATTAAATTCAACGGCACTCCACTACTCGACAAAGTAGTGAACCGCTTTTGCTATAGAAATACTATCACTGGCGATCGCGGTTCAACAAGTGGGGTTGTCCAAAAGTAAACACAACTTTTAGGTACAACGAAAATGACGACCGCAATAATTGGGCGGGTTGTAACCGCCAATAGACTTACAGATAAGCATTATGAAGAATGCGTAACCAAGCGCGGGCTAAATCCCGAATGGATAGCTGCTAACTGCCGTTCGATGGACGTTAAGGAGGCAGGCGAGAGGTTGGGATATACAGCCAAATCAGCAGGGATTTGGCTAGAAGGTTACAACGGTTTTGGGCAGTTTCGCCCCAACAAGCCCTGGAAGGACGAGGACGACAAAGAGGGGAAGAAAGCGCCCAAGTACCGGACAGCGACCAAGGAAGATTATGACGCAATGCTGCCTCATAACCCCCATAACTCGCGCTACTGGGCTGATTTAGAGGCACTTAAGCAATTGTGTTGGTCAATCAATGGGTATCCTTGTTTGGGCATTACTGAAGGGCTATTTAAGGCGATCGCTGCCTGTTCTAACGATATTCCTTGTGTGGCGCTGGCTGGGGTAGAACAAGGACTGACATCAGCCAAGAAAGATGTGCAGGGCAAACGCTATCTAGTAGAAGCATTGGAAATGTTAGCCCGTGCTGGTTTTGGTTTCATTATTCTGTTTGATGCGGACGCACGAACCAATAAGGGCGTGGTGCAAGCCCAGCGTAAATTAGCTAACCAATTGGCTAAGTTTAATGTACCTGTGTACATCGGAACAGGTCTGTGGAGCGTTGACCAAGGGAAGGGGATGGACGAATATATCCAAAACAATGGCGCTGACCAGTTCAAGCGCGAGGTGATGGGCAAGGTGGTGGACTTTGCCAGTTGGGAGAAGCAATTTAAGGAGGAGAATGACCAGGAAGGCGATCGCATAACCCAGGCAGTTTTTATTCGGCAGTTTGCGGAAAACTACCGCGCTAGGCTGTCTTGGAATGTTCCCGCGAAGGCTTGGTACTGGTACGAAGCCAAAAACAAGGCTGGGGTTTGGGGTGAAATCCCAGGCGAAGAAGCGATGGACATTGTAATGACTGAGTTAGAAGCGCTAGGAGTTGACTTCTCCTCCAACTTCGTGGCGGGCGTTATAACCATGCTTAAAGCCAAGTTACGAGTGAACGACTGGGAGGTAGCATCTGGGCTTGTCTGTTTGGAAGATTGCGTGATTGATATTCGCACCCTAGAGGTCAAAGAACACCAGCCCGGATATCGTTTCCTCTCTCGTCTACCGTTCAAATGGAGTGACCGCGAGGTTGGGTGTGAGCCTATTAAGCAATGGTTACTAGAAACCTGCGGCAATCACATGGACTGGGTAGAAGTCATCCGGGCTGGCATGAACGCCACCATTACCGAACGCGGCGGCGAATTACAGCGCTACATGGAATTAATCGGCGCTGGCGGCACGGGTAAAGGCACTATCCTGCGCTTGGTGCAAAGCCTATTGGGTAAAGACAATTACGCTGTAACAAACCTCAAAGAGCTAGAGCAAAATCGGTTTGAGTCGGCTAAATTCTACGGGAAGAAAGCCATCTTCATTACTGACTCAGAGCGCTATGCAGGCGATGTAAGCCGATTAAAAGCCATTACGGGCGACGATGAAATCCCTATTGAGAAGAAAGGCGTACAGCAAACGGGTAATTATAGATTCCCTGGTGTAGTTTGGGTAGCCGCTAACGAAGCAATCCAAAGTTCAGATTATACCAATGCACTCTCGCGCCGCCGCCTCTCAATGAGCTTTGAGCGCGTCATTCCTCCCCATCAACGTCGCGACCTTATGGAGGAGTTTAAGCCGTATTTGCCAGGGCTGCTGTTTTGGGTGCTGTCGATGGTCGCAGATGAGGTGGCGGATTATGTTCGGAACACTGCCAAGCGCGTGCCTTCACTGGGAAGCTTTAGCGCCGAAGTCCTACTAGAAACCAATCCCCTTGCGAATTGGGCTGACCAGCACCTGTACTACGACCCCAACACTGAAACAAAAATCGGGGATGCCACAGGCGAGGCTGGTTACTGCCTTTATGCCAACTACTCGCAATGGGCATCAGCTAATGGGCAGGGTACGATGACCACCCAGCGCTTTTCTACAAACCTGCTTAACCTGCTCAGAACTCAGCTAGGAATTGACGCTAACAAGCGTAAGACCAACAGAGGGCGCTTCATTACTATGATTGGGATTCGCCAGCCTGGTCACGATTTCCCCCCACTTATTTCTGGGGTTAGTGACGACCCAGTGAAGATGTTAGTGACGGCTGAAACCCTTGCTAGTTATGATACTCAGCAAAGTGACGACCTTTTTAATAGTTCTTATAGCAACCAATCAGCAACCAATACTACTTGCTTGCAATCTATAGAGGGAGTTGAAGATGGTAATAATGGTCATTTTGCCCCAACATCATCACCCGTAAGGGTTTCAGGTCGTCACCAAGATGGCACAGAGTCGTCACCGAATCATTCTCAGGTCGTCACCAACCAGCCTGAAACCGTTATGGTCGCTACAAACCAAAACGCCCAAACCCTTACTAGTGATGATACTCAGCCGATTAGCAAGCAAATTATAGCCAATTGGAACGACTCGCAGGCGCTAGGAAAAATCATCTTGGCGATCGCCGACACTGAACAACTGCGTCAGGAAGTCAGGTTTTACAGCCCAGAGCAACTGAAGCATATTAAGGATGCTGCTAATGAAGCCTGGAAGCCTGGATGCAACTCTCACGGTGAATACTGCGGCGATAAGGTCGAGTTAATGGAGTTTGGACAGCAGAGGGATTGGAGGGTACGCGCTCTTGGCGGTGGCAGTATCGTTTCGGCAGCGCGAGGCAATGTATCGCCCTGGCTTGGTGTTTGAATCGCTATCCCGATCTAGCTGATACAGAAAATTTTGGATTTTTGATTAACCTTGAAATATCGCTTCAGGAGAGAAAAATGTCTAGGGAAGATTTTTTAAAGCGGCTAAGGAAACTTGCGATTGAGTTTTACGACCAACATCACGCAAACTCAACGGACGAAACATTACCAGTGGAATCTACAAACACCACCTCAACAAATGACCTGAACGCCTCCCGTAAATCGCTATCATCCAGTGATTCCCAAAAAGTCGCTTGAGAATATGACCAGGCTAGCTTAAGCCTGTCTGCGTCGATTCTAGAGGCAGATCTTAAGCGTATTTCCTCAGCATCTATCTGGGCTTGGATATCTTGTACAGCTGCGACAATGGCAGGATTGCTTGAGCCAAGTGCTACCAAGCCTGCCAACTGGTGTTTAAGGTCTATTAATGCTTCCGACTCTTCATTGCGATCGCTCACATTAGATTGCTCGGTAATTTCCTTTGACTTTTGGGTGATTCGTTCTATTACTTGCTGAGTTAATGTGGCGAGCCTCGCGTTGGTTTTGTTTGGGCAGAAATGAACGTTCTGGGCGTGCCTAGCGCATCTCATCCAGTGGGTTTCACCTGACTTGTAGCGAGATATCACTCTGTACATTCCGCCGCCACAGTGCGAGCATCTCAGCAGCCCTTTCAATGGGTAATCCTTCTCTTTCTTCCCTGACAGCCTCGGCTTGGTTTTGGTGTTTCGCTTAATCTGGTTGATTTCTGCCTCGGTTGCGATCGCCGTGTGGGTATTCCGGGTAATTTGGGGCGGGCGTGGATTTTTCGGGTTTCTGCGATATTCCATCTCGGTGAAGTATCGAGTATGACCAAGGATTGCAGGATTCTTCACCCAATGCCGCAATCCTGACAGCGAGAATTCAATGCCATGTTCCTCAAAGAGCAGCTTACTAATTGCCCCATAGCTGTATCCCTGCAATAGCAGATCGATAATTTTCCTAGCTATGGGAAAGTTGGTCGGATGCGGTTCCAGTTTACGATCGCTATTAAGCTGATAGCCAAAGCAGGCTTTTTGCAACTTACCTTGTGACCTAAAGTAATTCATTCCGTGGCGCGTGCGTTCGCTCAAAAGCCGAGACTCAAAGTCCGCTAATGCTGCCATCTGGGACGCGGAAAAGCGACCAAAGGATGAACTAACATCTATGGGTGCATCAAGAATCCGCAATATGATTCCACAATCATTAAACAATTGAATAGTTCTGATTACATCAATGTCAGAGCGTCCTAACCTGTCAATGCGAGTGATAATGACTTCCCTGACCTTCCCTTCCTTGATTAACTTCAAAAGCCTATTAAATTCTTTGCGCTTATCTGAACGCCCAGATTCCACGTCCACCAGCACCACTTCAGCGCCCGCCGTCTCCAGTCGATTTATTTGCTGCTTGAGCGCATCGTATTCTAAACTTTGTTCCACTGTGCTAACTCTGGCATACCCGTAAATCATAGCGATTGCGAAAAGTGTTAGTGTCTATGTCTTGTTAATCATACCGCGCCTTCAAGGTCTGGTGATGGCACCATCAACGAAATGATGCTGACACCAAACGTAAAAATTAACCTCATCCACTGCTATCGGTCGATGAACTACATCAGCCGTCACATGGAAGAGAAGTATGGTATTCCCTGTACAAAATATGATTTAATCTTACGTGATACCAGGATTTAGTCCACGTCTAACTTTGCTCAATTTAAACATTGTTCTAAATGGACTAAATTTTAAGACACATTTAAGACACAATGAAAAGCAAGGCACAGGACGTTTTTGAGGATTTCACTCCGCCAGCATCTACCGATGGCAGCTATCTAGGAACGCAAAAACAAATGAAGGCTACTCGGCAGCATCTGGAACGCAAATTTGAGAAAGGTTTGGCAGACACTAAGGCTCGGCTAAAAGCCGCCAAAGTGAAAGTGGGCTTAGTCGTGGCACGGGAAACTATTCAATTGCAAGCATCACTACCAATCAAGCCAGGCGATCGCGACACGAAAGGAACTGGTTTTAAGCAGTACAAGATTTCGCTAAATATCCCTGCAAGCTTGGACGGGTTGAAAACAGCAGAGGAAGAGGCGAACGAGCTAGGCAAGCTACTTGCCCGTAAACAGTTTGAATGGACTGACAAGTATTTGGGTAAAATCGCTAAGGTCAGCAACAAATCCCAAACCCTTGGTGATGTTTTAGAAGAGTTTGAAACCGAGTATTTCAAAACACGCAAATTAACAGAAAAAAGTAAACACACCTTTTCCTATTACAAAGACCATTTACGGCGATTTATTGGGCTAGATACTTTGTTGACTCAATCGGAGATTGATAAAAGAATTGCAGAATTGACCGGAGATTCTGCCAAATACAGCGCAGTGAAATCGTTGAAGGTTTTAAAATCAACTCTTAACTTAACTGGTTTTACTCTCGAACACCTTAAAGCTACACAACCAAAAAGTCAGTCTAGAGACATTCCCAGTGATGAAGATATTATCAAATATTATGAGTCTTTTCATCACTACTCTTTGACTAGGAGCCTGACAATTAGAAAGAGTTACTTAGACAGTTGGAAGATGTGGGAATGGGTATATGGAATGCTTGCTACTTATGGACTCCGCCCACGAGAACTGTTTGTGAATCCTGAAATTGATTGGTGGTTGAGTCCTGAAAATAAAGATAATACATGGAAGGTTCACCCAGATACTAAGACTGGTTACAGAGAAGCTTTACCGCTACATCCTGAATGGGTTTACTTGTTTGATTTAAAAAATCCAGAGTACTTGGAACTGTTAAAAGCTCAAACTGATGACAGAACCAGTTTTACAGATATCAATATTATTCGTGTTAATTGTTCATCATGGTTTAGGCGCGTAAAGATTCCGTTTACGCCCTATGACTTGCGCCATGCTTGGGCAATTCGAGCACATATTATGGGCATTCCAATTAAAGCTGCTGCTGATAATTTGGGGCATTCTGTAGAGATTCACACTGAGATTTATCAGAAGTGGTTCAGTTTGGAGAACCGGAAGAAAGTAATTAAGCAAGCAGTGGATAAAAAAGATGATATGGATGCCTTGAAAGAAGAGAATGCATGGCTAAGGGCTGAGGTGGAACGTCTCAGGAAAGCTCTGGCACGGCATCAAGTCAGTGAGGTGCTGTCGAATTAACTCACTACTGCATTTTTCGTTGCATTCTATTAGCAAGGCGCATCTATATTTTTTAGCATTCTGTTAGAAAATATCCCAAAATATAGGGATATTTCTGTTAAATGAACCCCTCAAAAATTTGTCTACAGTCGCCAAAAACCGCTTCTGACGGTGGTTTCAGCCGTCCACAGCCGATTGTTTTCCTGGTTTTGCTGTGGACGCTTAATTGTTGCATTGCAACCGATCTGTAACCTACCATGCAACCGACAATGGTTAAGGTATCGGGCCACTATAACTGTCCATGCAACCGCTTATTGTTCGGGTGTGGACGCTCAATTGTTTGGGTGTGGACAGATTATAACCACACTTAGAACCGAGCATAGTCCCTGCATACTGGCAGTATAACCCGGCTATGCTCGTACTATAACCCGGCTATGCTCGTACTATAACCCGGCTATGCTCGTACTATAACCGGGTTATGCTGGCACTTTACTGGCGTTTAAGTTCCTTGATGAAAGCCTCAATAGCTTTACCTGCCGTTGATTGCCTGCCAGTTTTTAGCTTGTCGAGTGTGCGATCGCGAATTGCTTCATGATCTGGTTGTACAGATGCATCTGCTGTCTGTAGCTGTTGCCTAAGTCGCTGGTTCTCCTTATCCAGTTGCTGAATGTATTCTTCTTTCCTTTCAAGGTTCTCCAGCAAAGCATCGTTCTCTCGCTCTGCGTCAACCAATTTTTTCTGTAGTTCTGCCGATACCTGCTTCATACACTCCTCTAGGCTGTGTCTCTCCTGGTGGCAGGACTGAAGTCTAGATTCTAGGCTCATAACTTGTCCCTCTAGATGGCTGACGGCTTCGCTATCAGCTACAGTTGAGTCTTCATTGCTTTCTTGCCCGGTAGTGGTTGTCTCCTTCTCTGCTACCGGGCTTTTGATTTTCCCCGCAGTTCCTCCAGTTGGGCTTCAAAGTGCGATCGCAGTTCAGCTAAAGCGTTTTCTACAGTTTCTAATCGTGTGTCTACGCTCGTAGACGACGTAGACAGAGGCAAAAAGCTTCTTACCAATCTTGCGGCTGTTTGATTAAGCGAACCTTCATCTTCTGGAGACTGTATCGCTTGCAATGCTTCTACTTCTTCATCGTTAAATCGAAATGAAATTACTTTGCTACCCATCCTGTGAACCTGCGTATACGCCTGTATACACAGGTTAGCTCGTTAAGCAGTGTTTGTCTACTGCCGTATACCTATGTTGACAAGTACCACAGATATCGTATACTCTTGTCTACATGGGTAAACAAGGTCGAGCAAGTAAATCGTAGTGTCGTGTTGCTCCCTAAGTGCGATCGCTTTTTTGGCGAGCTTCTGTTTCAATTAATGACTAATACCTGATGCCCAATGAAGTCAGGCGTTTAATTGCGCCCTGGAAGGAGAGTCTCTAACCTCTCCCCCACCAGCACGACTTCCCCCTTACCGTTTAACCACCAAGGAGACAATTTATTATGTTATCGCCAAGTACCCCCTTTTGGGGCATACCTTGTGGCGTGCCGCGCTTTTGGCGGCTGCGCGTAGCCAAAGATTTTTCTAAACCTGAATACTATATAGGTCAAACCGTGATCCACGTTGTCAAACGTGGCGATAAGACCAGCGAGTTTTTGGTTGATATTCGTGGTCTGTCATGGACAGGCTTTGACTGGCAGTATTTTATCGAAGTGCCTTCATGTCACCCAGATGCTAATCCACCCTGGGAAGAGACCGCTTGGGTTGATGCTAAAGAACTCAAGCTGCAATAGCCAATTAAAAATCAGGAGAATTACATGTCACAGATAGAGCATTTCAACAAATTACTGCAAGACACACGGCGAGACGACGGCTATGTCAACGCTACCGAGTTGTGTAAGCATTTTGGGTATCGACTGGATAAATGGAAGCGGTTGCCAAAAACAAAAGCCAGGTCAGAGGCGCTGAAAAGAACAGAGCCAAATACTGAACCTTGGATCGTTGAGCGAGTAGGTAAAACTTGGGTCACTTGGCTTCACCCAATCATGGCAGTTCACCTATTCAGCCACCTTGATCGAGGCTTTGCTATGCATGTAGCCGGGATTGCTTTTAGGTGCATGACTGCTGACCCAACGCTTGGTGCTGACATTGCCTCAAGGCAGGAAACGACCGAAGGGCTGGACATTATTAGCAAGGCACTCCAGGATCTCTAGGAGGACTAAAAAGCAATCCCCGCATAAGCTGGGATTGCTTAAAATTTTAAAAAGAAAAAATGTATGTCACAAATAGAGCGATTCGACAAATTAGTGCAAGACGCACGGCGAAATGACGATTATATCAACGCTACCAGATGGTGTGAACATTATGGGTATCGGCTCGGTAACTGGAAGCAGAAGACAGAAACAAAAGCTAAATTCGAGCAGTTGAAAACCGCAAATCCAAACACTGAACCTTGGATCGTTGAGCGAGTAGGTAAAACTTGGGTCACTTGGGTTCACCCAATCATGGCAATTCACCTAGCCAGCTACTTTGAACCAAACTTTGCTAACTATGTAGCCGAGATTTTTATCAGCTACGTCACTGCTGACCCAACACTTGCTGCCGATATTGCATCAAGGCAGGAAACGACTGAGGGGCGGGACATCATGAAAAAGGCAGTCCAAGAGCGTTACGAGTTCCTTAATTCTAAGTTAATGAGAGGCTATTACATAATCAGAGACGCTTGGGGAGATAAGTTACACTACAACACCTTTACTGGAGAGATTCAATTAAATGGTAGTCCTTTGGACTTAGAGTCTCTCAAATTCAAGCTTGACCTCGAACTTGATCTTAAGGTCGAACGTGAGGATACAAAACGAATCGTTGAGATTCTAGCTGTAGTTAATACCTATCCCTTAATGGATGCCGCGAATCAGCAGAGATTCGGCGAAAAGTATTCGCATTGGCTCAAGAGAAAAAACTTTGTACCAACGAAAGAGTATCCGACACCGCCAAAGTTTTTGTAAGGTTCGGTCTTTGGGATACCCCCCCCGGTTCGTGACTGGGGATATTTTTTAGGGATCTACTGCCCTTGAATTTTTGACTTACTTAAAATAGAAAAATTTAAAAAGTTTAGAAAATATCTGGATCATCTGGATCATCTGGATCAAGTCTTATACAGCAAGGGTTTGAAGATGATCCAGATATTGAAATGTATCTGGATCTATCTGGATCACTTAGGTCAGATATCTCATTTATGAGTTAGAAAAAGTACATTCACCTGTTGCTAATACGGCTAAAGCAGAGATTAATGGGTGTGCAGAGATACAAATCTTTCTATCAGTGATGGAGATGATCAGAATTTGACTACCGCCTGGACTAGTAAGTCAAACTTTTTCTGTCGGTGATGGAGACGATCAGAATTTGACTACCGCCTGGACTAGTAAGTCAAACTTTCTGTCAGTAATACAGATGTATCTACTTACTTCATGAGTCAGTCAAAAACAGCACACTTGCCTGCTGTTAATACGGCTGAAACCAAGGTCAATGGTGTATAGAGTTACATCTTTCGGTTGACAATAATCTAGGTGATCCAGATAGATCCAGATACATTTCAATATCTGGATCATATTCAAACCCTTGCTGTATAAGACTTGATCCAGATGATCCAGATGATCCAGATATTTTCTAAACTTTTTAAATTTTTCTATTTTAAGTAAGTCAAACCTGCAACTTCACCCACCTGTCGTTGACTAGCCGCTAACTTCCAACTTCCAATAGCTGGCTGATGAAGTTGGAAGTTACTGCAACGTGCATCGCTAAGACCAGCCGCCGCCGATTGTGTACAAAAACGTCGGGCGATCGCCACTCAGCGAGAAGGTCAGCACGCGATCGCTTTGACGGTCTTTGGGACTAAAGCGATTTAGCGATACCTTAAGGTGTGACTAAAACTCTGGTGATTAAATTCGCGTGAAACCTATTAGGTCTGGACAGAAACGTCTACGGTTTTTAAAGGCATCTCTTTGGTGCTGGTGACACGTTGCATACTTTGGAAAGGTTATACCTTCCCCTATGTCACGGAATGAGCGCGTACTTTGGAAACCTGATCAGGGTTCTCTGTGTCGCGCAATGCCGCTAATTTGCACGCATTAACCAAAGACAAGTAAACTTATCCTCTGACGCGTTTCGCATCGACCACTATACTAGTCCCCGAAGCAGTTCACACTTCATTGCAATCCTTCCTCGACAAGTAAACTTGTGACTGGTGCAATTCTTCCAAATTCGCTGACGGATAACATATATGTTGTCCGACAAATATTTGCAAAAAAATAACGCCACACACTTCACACTGCAAGGAACTCTATAAGGTTCCGTGTTTTGAAATGTGAGCCGCACAATTACGCCGCACCCAATCGGGAACGAAGTAACTCGTTAGAGCGCTGCACCCTAGTGCAATACACACAGCAATTCCCCCCAGCGAACTCTTCCAACGGCAAAGCCTGAGCCGCGCGAATCTTACGTCCGCACAACGTCAGCCAAGTTTCTTCGTTGGGACTTTCTTCCGTCAAGTGAATTACTCCGGTAGTCGCCATCCGCCGTCCCATTGTTACAGTCATTGCAATCACTCGTTTTCTACCTTTATCCATCGGTTCTAGCTGATGGCCGTAATCTTTGGCGTGATCGTAAGCCACAATTTGCAAATCAAATTACCATTGCGCTGGGGTTTTAGATGTTTAAATCATGAGCTTTAAGACAAAAATAAGCTACACAAAACGCAGACTTATAAAAGCATTGATATATAAGGTTTTTAGGCTTTAGTCTATTATATTCCCTGGTTAGAATACAACTTCTTTGGGCCTACTAAGATTGCTGAATCCCTCCGGGAAATCGCTTCTAAGTTTGACTCTAAGATCCAAGAAAACGCTGAGAAGATCATTGCTAAGTACCAGCCTACAATGGATGCGATCATTTCTAAGTATCGCCCCCGTTTGGAAGGTAAGACCGTCGCTATGATGGTTGGTGGTCTACGTCCTCGCCACGTTGTACCCGCTTTCTATGATCTAGGTATGAAGATGGTTGGTACAGGTTATGAGTTTGCTCATAACGACGACTACAAACGTACCACTCACTACATCGACAACGGCACCATCGTTTATGACGACGTTACCGCTTACGAATTTGAAGAGTTTGTTAAAGCACTCAAGCCAGATTTGATTGCTTCTGGTGTGAAAGAGAAGTACGTTTTCCAAAAGATGGGTCTTCCTTTCCGTCAAATGCACTCTTGGGATTACTCCGAACCTAGCGATGCCTGCGGCGGGCTTCGCCTACGCTCTTAGAACTCAAGATTATACTAGGTTTTTTGGCAGCCGTAGAAAAAAGCTTTCATTTCTAGCCTAAATGTAAGTTACAGCATAATCGACTGATGATAACTGAAACAATATAGCCCTTACTCTGTCTGGTTTTGAGATATTGCTGGCATGAGTTTTAAATTAAGACTGTTAAATCAAAAACTAATTTAAATGACATTTTTTAGATTAAATGATGCGATCGCTGTTTGGATTAGATTTTTTCGGATTGATTAGATGATTATAACCCCACTTACTGAATGTATTTGGAAGAATTTGTTGGTATTATTTGAGATACTTTAGGACGATTAAGTAGCTACTTTGACGAAGCCTTACACCGCTAGAAGATGATAAGTTTAACTATTTTGAACCACCATAACCTTTGCCCTCTGCTCTTCGTTCATCCATAATGTCTTCGAAAATTGAAGATTCTTCAAATGTGTGCACTGGAGAAACCTCTCGAATGGGTTGAACATTTTGTCTCCTTAATTTTTTTCTAGCTTCTTCTTCCTCTTTTGCAAGCGCAACACTTCTCCAAAAAATCTCTCTTATTTGCTGTATACTTTTTGGCTGAATTATATATCCTTGATGTTTCCTATTCGATTGTAATTTTTTTGCTTTTTTTTGCTTTTTTTCTTTACTATTTTTGTTACCTGCTGCATGTTGCGGTACTCTGCTTTTTTTACTTTGCTCAATTTTTTTTAGATTTGAAATCGATTTTTGCTTCTCTAATTTTCTCTTTTGCCGAGAAATTTCAAGTTCTCTTCGCTCTTCTTCAAGCCTTAATTTTATTTCAGGTTTTTCTAATAAGCAGTAAATTTCATCAAAAATATCACCCCAAATTTCCCTAATTTTATCTTGTTTTCCATTGATACAAGCATTGATGAACCGAATACGATTAAAGTTTTCATCTGTTATCTTTCCTTCTATATGAAGTGCTTTACAGAATTTAAGGTAAGTATTAAGAACTTGAACCGCTTTACTTTCTCCCATTCCCATTGCTAAAGAAGCCCTGATAGGATTCAACATATTTGCTTACATATAGTATTCCCTGAGCAGATTGTGGTCTAACAAATAATCGAGTAAACAGTCTACTACTTCTTTTAAGATACAAAGTTAGGTTTCCGCAAACTTTTAATGTTGGCCGCTTGATGGGATGAAAAGCCGACTCATTGCCCTATAATCATCAATGTCAAATACGATTTCAACTAAACGAGTTGTACAACCCTGTCGATACTCAGATTTATTCAACAGGTAATGATGTAGGAGTAATTTCTTCACGCATAACTTGTTCCAAAGAGTTCTCGCCCTTCATACTCCGATTGGCTGTCAACAGTATCATCTGGTTTGATTGAGCAAACGCCAGACTACGCGATCGCCTAGTTCTCAAAATCTGATATTAAATTTTATAGACACTTTTGATGATTGAAAAATACCAACTATCAGGCAGCAATTTACGCAGCATCAGCAGAATTGGCGCAGGTTGACCTACAGAATAACGCATTTTGCGACTGCGATCGCACGCCGCTTGAAAAATTGCCTTAGCAACTAGTTCAGGTGGCTCACCATTTTTACCAGCTTCCTGGGAAACCTTTTCTACGATGTCTACCAAAGGTTTATACATGGGTAAAGCATCACTCGTGATAAACTGGCGACTGCTGCCATAAAATTCTGTTTTAATTACGCCTGGTTCAATGATTTTAATTTTGATATTGAAGGGTTCTAATTCATAATGTAAGGCTTCGCTAAATCCTTCTACTGCCCATTTAGAACTGTGATAAATGCTATATAAGGGGAAAGTAACTCTACCCCCCATACTGGCGATTTGAATAATTGTACCGCCACCTTGTTGGCGCATATAAGGAATGATGGCTCTGGTGACGCGCATTAATCCAAACACATTAGTATTGAATTGCTGCTCTAGAATTTCATCTGTCATGGCTTCAAATACGCCATCGAAAGCAAAACCTGCGTTGTTAACTAAGACATCAATTTGACCAAAATCTTGAATAGCAGATGCGATCGCAGTTTGAATACTGTTATTATCTGTTACGTCTAAGGAATATAATTTGATGTTGGAGATATTGCACAAATCTTTGTCTTGGCTAGGGTTACGCATAGTTGCAGCCACATTCCAGCCTTGTTGAGCAAAGTAGATTGCAGCCAGTTTACCAATACCACTGGATGTTCCGGTAATAAGGACTGTTTTAGGCATCGCTTTGGAGAATTTACTGTAAATAATCGACTATACTCTAACTTCGAGCATAATTGAGCAAATATAGTCCAATCTCAATTGTGTCCTCAAAAAATATTATTTTCAGTTAGATGTTTACTTATTTTCTTTCTTGCTTTCCCTAATCTCAACGGAGCAAGGGATTTTTATTCTGCGCTACTGAAATAATAGTTTGCTCGATTCTTTTTAACCTTGTCTCTGGACGTTTAGCACTTTCAATCCACTTGAGGATATTTTTCTTAGTTGATTTACTAAAAGCTGCAAAATATTGATTAGCAGTTTCATTTGCTGCTAATGCTAGTTGTAAATCTGCTGGGATTGTTAATGCTTCAATCGCATCTAAGCTAACCCAAAAACCATTCTGTTTGGCGATTTCAATCTTTTGCAATCCCGCTTCAGTCATCAAATTTTGGGCAATAAGTTCTTCAATATATTGCTTATTTAACTTTGACCAAACACTTTTTGGCTTGCGGGGTGTAAATATTTGCATATAGCGTTCTGTGTCTATAGTTTTGACTTTGCTATCAATCCAGCCAAAACATAAAGCTTCTTTTACGGCTTCGCTATATTTAACGCTTGGTTTACCACTTTTAACTTTATAGTAAATCAGCCACACACCAATAGAATTTTGATGATTTTTCTGTAACCATCCTCGCCATTCTTGACGGTCTTGGGCGTAAACGGTTTCTAGTTGATTTTCA
Source organism: Tolypothrix sp. PCC 7601 (assembly GCF_025677855.1). Taxonomy (NCBI): domain Bacteria; kingdom Bacillati; phylum Cyanobacteriota; class Cyanophyceae; order Nostocales; family Tolypothrichaceae; genus Tolypothrix; species Tolypothrix sp. PCC 7601. The sequence goes on along the minus strand of NZ_CP064879.1, from coordinate 6,965,691 downwards.
AATAATGTCATAGCATTTTTAGCCACTATAACATGGTATAAGGACACAGCATTGCTGTGTCCCTAAGAGATGCCCTATAGTAATCCTAAATGAGTGTAACATTAGATGAAGGGTTGTCAACAGTTAACAGTTAACAGTCAACAGCCAAAACCGATATCTTTCGCAACTAAAATAGGATTGCTAGAGTAACTATTTGCTAAAAGCATCTTTGACGTTATCAACAGCTTTTTGTACAACATTCTTGGTGTTGTCTACTGCTTTTTGAGTGCGAGCTGCATCTTCTTCTGCTCTCTTATGAATTGTAGCGGCATCTCTCTTAGCTTTGCGCTCAACGAAACTACCATTGTTATCGGTTGCGTCTTCAACTTTCGATGCATTGCTTCTGGCAGCTTCCTCAACTTTATCTGCGGTTTCTCTGATAAAATTTTTGGTGCGTCCAGTATCTTCGCTAACTTTACTTTTTACGCGATCGCCGTTGTCAATGGTTGCAATCAAGCTTGCTGGATCAGCCATTGCTGTATTGTTGGCGAAAAATGCACCTTGCCAAGCAAAAGCCATTGCTAAAGCACAAAGCAATGCTGTAGTCATCCAGTTTTTTACAGTAGAAATCACCTTTGTGAAATAATTTAGTTGCATAGAATACAATCTCCATTAGTTTTCGCATTCTATTTTTACTTCAGATGGCTCATCAGCCAAATCTTGCTCTAGGCAGAGGTTGTATCATCAAAAGTTATTAGTTAAATTCAGTCTTTCGATAGTATAAGGTTAATACCAATGGCTTATAGCGACTTTACTCTGAATAAGTTTAAAAAGGATTTCAATATTTATATTGATGAGGAAGTTGATTTATTTGCTGATATTGCACCTAGAGAAATAAGCGATCAACTTTTAACTACTCTAGAAGAAACTACAGAGCTAGCATTAGCGATTAATACAGAAAAAGCTAGGTCTGAAATGATTATTACACCTATTTTATTAGAAATTAGGCGGCAGGCTAACTATCAAATTAGTCTATTTTCTGGCTCAGATTTTAATGTTGATGCAGAGAAAGGACTAAACGGATATTGTGATTTTGTGATTAGTCGTTCTAAAGAACAGCTAACAATTAATGCACCTGTAATTATTATTGTTGAGGCAAAAAATGAAAATATTAAAAGCGGCTTAGGTCAATGTATGGCAGCAATGTTAGCCGCACAAATTTTTAATGAACAGGAGAAGAATGAAATAAAAACTATTTACGGAGCAGTAACTACGGGAGATATTTGGAAATTTATGAAGCTAGAAGGTGTTAATTTATTTGTTGATTTAAATAACTATTATATTAAAGAATTAAGTAAGATTGTCGGGATTTTATATCAAGGAATCCAAGGATGACAACTCTCCGGGCTAAAAGCCGCGGAGATTCTTAGCGGTACTAGTGGTCTGTCAAATTCATTTTGACTGTTAGAGAGACGCGATAAATCGCCGTCTCTACAGAAATCTATCCGTCAATTATTTCTTGACAGACTACTAGTCTGGATAAGCTAAACCAGTTCTGGGGTCACGAATATATAATCCTAATGTCAAACTACGGATGGCTTCATCCCAAACAGGTATGAGCTTTTCGGCTTGATCTGCCCAATAATCAAAGGTAATCAAACACTGAATATTCGACCCCAAAGCAATGCAAGTGCGCGAAAAAGCTTCCCGTGGTTCTGCTTGGGTGTCGATAAACTTAATCTCTGTCCAGACAATCTTGGCGGTTTGGCGTTTGACGGTGATGATTTCTCCTCTCTCAATGACATCGCGGCTGTCGTCATCCATAATTTTTTTCAATGTGGACTTGAGGGGAAACATACTCCAGTCGTTAGGAGGGAGATGATTAAAAGATACTTCTAAGCAACAATCATCATTGGGCGGTTTTTTATCGAGGAACTTAAATGATTTTTCTTGCGGCTCAAAATGCCAATTTTGCGGAACATTGAAGCGCACAGCCCCGCGATTAGCTACAAAAATTTTGTAACCTGATGGTGATTCCCAGTGATGATCGGGTTTTAGTTCAAGCGTTTCTTTAATCCACTGGAGATTGCTTTTTTTACGCTTTGTCATAGTGTTTTTGCAAATCTGCGGAAGAGGTGCGTGCGATCGCGCCTTTCGGTCAATGATATCAAATTTATGGGGGTTGGGGACTGGGGATTGGGGACTGGGGAACTCGGGGCCCCCTCTGGGGATAAGGGGTAATGGGGACTGGGGATTGGGGATAAGCGATTTTTGACAGACGCGATTCATCGCGTCTCTACAAGGTTTAACTATGAATCCTCTGCCATTCCCTCAGATTTTGGCTTACAGCAATGTTAAGAAAGATGTGGGTAAGATAGCCCACGGGGAGAGGGGAGCAAGAGATTTAGTTCCCCTTCTCCTGCGGGAGAAGGGGTTAGGGGATGAGGGCGCGAGGTATTTGTACAACGCCCGCCCTATATAGCTTTTAGCTTAAGTTGACACCAATGGGTAGTGCCTTGCCCTCTAGAATACATTAATGTGTCGCAAACATTATTTAAATTAGTCTAAGTAAAGACATAAAAATTTTGTGTCTTTACTCATCAAATACATTTTCTTGAAAATAGGTATAACTTATGTCTGACGCTGTTTTAGCTGAATGATAAATTGCAGGACATATTTCTCAAGTAATCTACGGCTGAGTAAGGCGATAAACTTATCAAAAGGGTTGAAATCTACAATATATTTACCGACTCTTACACCTAATGGCTCTAAATGTTTGCCTGCTAACTCTTGATGTAGAAGTGAAAATTTTCTAGTTTTTAATTGTTGAAGCAACCACAATACATCACTATTTTCGCGGGTTTGCTTGTCTTTGAATTCATCAGTGATACTACCAGCTAAATTATCCCGATTAAAGGAAATTAGAGCCGTTAGGTTAAACAAAAGGCTGCGCTCAATAAAACATTGAGTTTGTTCTCTGGTTGGAAGTACACCTAACCCAAGTTTGTCGAGAAATTGTGCGATCGCACGTATAGGAATTGCGCTTTCTGTATTGCTAATATCAGGTGCAATTAGTAAAGATGGTTGACTCAAAATAGAAGCATTTTCTAAATCAGCATTGGCAATAATCGTCTCAATTTGCTGAACAGCTTTCTTTTCCACACAAGACTCGATAATTTGTTGCCATTGCTGACCACTCATAAATTCTAGTAAAGCGATATATTTACAGCCTAAGCTATGTCCTATCCACAAGTAATTATCTTTTTTTTGGTAGCTCTCATCACCTGTGATTTTTGCCAATTCTTTACTAATTCTGTCCTGCTCCTTTAATAAATCAATTGCAATTGGCCAATGACGAAAGCTAAACCGGAAGGGTATCGCAATAATTGTATAACCTTCTGCATACAATGTTTGTAAAAAATATCGATAAAAAATAGTAGGGAAAGTGCCAAAAAAAGCCCCACCGATAAACTGAATTACACCTTTGGTTTCTGGGTGAATTGCTACCCAGCTAAAAGAAATTGGGATAAATTTAAAATTTGGCAGCATGGAAATAAAAATTATTAATTATGTTTATTAAATACAGCAAATAATTGAAAAAAGTAATGAGTAATAAGTAAATTTCTTACTCATTACTCATTACTTATTACTTATTACTCATGATTTCCCTCACTTACTTCAAAAGTGCTGTATCTGCTAATTAGAGAGCTTAAAAACTCCGCCGTTACTCACAGGGAGAGCATAAGCAATTTGATCGAGCGAAATCTTATCGGGGTTATTACTTGTTATATCTTTGAAGAAAGTACCACGGTGTTCAGGTGTTACAAGTAAAGTAGCTGCATCTGAACCAGAAAGGGAAGACAAGAAAATTTCTACATACCCACGAGCTTCAAAGTTTGCTCCCGAAGTTATAGCAGATTTTGTAATATCAGGTTGCAACAGCAGTAAACTAGTACCATTCTCAGGAATGGTAAAAGTCAGCCTTGCCTTGTTATTTTGTGGAACTTTCTCTGGTACAAGTGAAGAATTGGAGATGATATTTACTCCTGAAATATCTACAGCTTCGAGAAAATCTTCAAAATTTTTGGGTAGCGCTCCTGGATTACCTGGATCGCTGGGGAATTTGACTGTAAATACTACAGATAGTGTGACAGGAAAAAAGTTCACATTAGCAATGGTCAAGAAATAGCCTTGAATTACCTTACGGCTAAGATTTTCTAGCCCTTTAACGGGTGGTAATTGTGGCTTTAATAATACTTCAAATGTAGAAACAAGTGCCATAGTTTTTCTTGTGGTTGAGTAATCTAATACCAATTTGAAAAAAGAATGCGACAGATTGTAGGGGCAAGGCAATGGCTTGCCCTCTAGAATATATTGATGTGTCACAAACATTATTTGATTTGGTATAAATATACTGTAATTAACAATATTTCAAACGTGTAGTACCCCCAAGGGTACTATTGTGAATATGCAGTAATATCAGAATTAACTAATACAAAATTAGGTTTTATGCACTCAGTTTTTTGGGCTACCGACAGTTTTATGTCACCAAATATTTACCTTTCATAGGGAGTAAAAAAGTAAATCTTCTGCTTGTTTATGATATATAAGTAGTTTGAGAGGTTATTTATTTTATAAAGTAACTGTAGGGTGTGTTACGGCTATGAAAGTATTCGGGACTTAGAGACAATGTAATTTAGCCGTAACGCACCACCGCGTGGATGGTGCGTTAGGCGCGAGGATAGTTATTTAGTGACAATTTATATTGGAAATCAGCGCCTAACACACCCTACTTAATAAATGAAATGGTCTCTGAAAACAGGGTATATTCACATTGGCGAGCATCCAATATTTACACAGCTTCACTCCCGGAGATGTTTATGGAAAAATTGTGTCAGTTCGCGCCAACCATCTGCGGCGGCTGAGGGATTGTAAGAAGAACGCTCATTACAGAAAAATCCATGATCGGCATCGGGATAAACTTTCAAGCTGTATTCTTTGCCGAATTCTTGAAAGCGAGATTCGATTTGTTTAATGCGATCGCCTGGAATAAATGGATCTTTACCACCAAAAAATAAGTAAACTGGTACTGTGATATTTTTGACGGCAAATAGCCACTCATCCAGAACCATTCCATAGAAAGGAGCCGCAGCCGCAATCTCTGATGATAAATAACAAGCTGTGAAAAAACTCAAACCACCACCTAAGCAAAAGCCAGTCACGCCTACTTTATTTGGATACACATCAGGTCGTGATTTTACATAAGCCAATGCTGCCCAAATATCTTTCTCCATCGGTTTGCCAAAATCGAGGCGATACATCATCGCCATTGCTTGCTCAACTTCGTCATATCCGAATTTATTGTTTGGCAACTCACGATAATATAAATCTGGAGCCAGAACCATATATCCTTCCTGAGCAATTCTGGCGGCTACATCTTTAATATGTGATGTTAAACCAAATGCTTCCATCAGCAACAGGATGGCTGGCTGGCGTTCACCTTTAGTAGATGTACATAACCAAGCTGGCATTTTTCCGTCAGGCGTGGAAATCATCACCTCTGTTTGCTCGATTTGCATTATTACCTCCGCCACTGCAATTTTCTCTGTTACTGATAGCTTAAGAAGCTGGCTATCTATGACTCTAGAAAAAAGTTGCGGATTCTTTGTATATTTTTGCGCTTAGGGCATAGGGGATAGGGCATGGGGCATGGGAAAGAAAGATTTTCATGATTGGTTATGCCAAAACAAGGCCTGGTATGAATAACGAGCTTAAAAATCTGGCATAGAGAAGAAGTTTCCATTGCCCAATGCCCATTGCCCAATGCCCCAAGCGGCGGGGCGACTATTCCTTTCCTCCTATAAAGGATGAAGTTTCCCGCCGCTTTCCATAAATTGTTTTGGTGTTACGCCCACAACGCGCTTAAAATATCGAGTCAAATGACTTTGATCGCAAAAACCTACTCTCATAGCTATGTCTGCAATACTCAGTTGACTGTATTGCAATAAATATGTAGCTCGATTAATCCGACATTGCAAAATATATTGGTGAGGCGTAACTCCCATACTTTGCTTGAATAAACGCAAAAAGTGATATTGACTCATCTGAGCGATCGCAGCTATCTCACTCAGCTTGATTTCTTGATGAAGATGTTCTTTAATATACTCTTTTAGCTGTTGCAACTTGAATTGAGATAAGCCATCAGTATAAGTAGACAGCTTAGGTTGGGTAGTGCAATAGTTACGTAATAAATGAATAGCTAATGTAGTTTTGAGGCTATCAATTAGTAAATACCCCCCCATTTTCCCTGATTCTAATTCTGCTTTCAAAGCCCAACAAATGCCTTGGATTAATTCATCTTGCCTACTCATAAAATGAGGGATAAGTTGAATGCGATCGCAATTCACTAAATCTTCCCCAACTTGTTTGAGCAGTGCCGCATCAAATGCCAAAATCATAAACTGAGCTGGGGTATTCCAATTGCAACGGTGAGCAATACCTTCAGGAATAATGGCAATGTCGCCCGAATTACGCCTTTCTTTTATCAGCTTTCCATCTAACCATCGTTCTCCCGATGAGTAACTTGATGATAAGTCAGAAATTCCCGCCGCAATTACATGCATTGTGTGTTGATGTTCAGCTACCTCAAACTTTGGCTGTTGATGGAGTTCAAAATGTATACCATCCCATCCCAAACTTGAGAGAACAGCAGGTTGAGGTACAAACGCATTTGATGCTTTCTCTTGACGGTAATCAATAATTTTCAGCCTTTGCTCTACTGTTCTCATTGCGTCCTGAAACAGGTAGGGGATGTATCTATTCTGACTGTTTTTTCACATACATAGGCGATCGCTTCTTTTATTTTTTATCCAGAACTTACACAACTGGCACAAATATTTTCTACGGTGGTAGTCAAGAGTCAAAGGTCAAAAATTGGACTTTTGACTTTGGACTCTGGACAAGCATTGCGGGAAAAATATGACACTTGCGTAAGTCTTTTGATCTATGGAATTTCTTACTTTTGGTTTGATGATATCTCGAACTTCTGGATGAGACCAAGGGTTTTTGATTTGTGCGACCTTACATAGGTAAGCAGAAAGACTTAATATTCAGAACTAAAAGAAAAACCATGCCCGATCAAACTTTCAGACAAAACATACCAGAAGTTGACCCCACAGAGATTGAAGATTCCAGAACTGCGATCGCAGATGAACATCGCTCTTTCCTAGAAAAAGTCATGGTAAGAAGCGGATTTGCAGATTTATATGATGCCAGAGACTTTACCGAAGTTGTATTTCGCGTCATGCGCGACTTAATGACAACAGAAGCTAGCGATCGCGTTGAGTCAGAATTGCATACAGAAGCCGTGCCTACAGATGAGAAAGCACTCCAGTTTGAAGTGGCTGATCTCTGGAAAGATACCAATCCGATTGTCGGATTTTTAAGCCGGGTTCGTCCACCTTGGCAAGGCCCTGGTATTTTTAAAATTGATTCTGATCGCTTTCTGTTCCGAGTTGCTAATGAAAGCGGAATGCCACGCACAGTTGAACGAGAGCAAGCAGTAAAAGCCGTATTTTCTGCCACCAAAGACGAACTTTCCCAAGAACGGATTCAGGAAATTGCTAGCTGGCTACCCGATCATGTACGTGAACTTTGGGAACAAGCTTAATTAGAACCCAAGAACCAATAAGTCTGTTTGCGGAGCGCGATCGCAAACAGGCTTTTTATTATTAATAGCTTTCTTTATTAAGTTCGCCAAATTTCACATTTCTCAGGTATTCATATTTATGCTGTAAGCTGCGAAAGTTACTTTCAATTAAAGGGAAAAGCTTTTCGGGGAATGGTTCATTCATATCTACAGGATTAAATCTTTCGAGTTCCTTTACAGAACGGATTGTTTTATATACTGCAACGTGCTTGATATATTTTAATAGCTCATTAATCAAATCTTTGCCATTATTTGCATTTTCCGCTAAATGAATTTTAGATTCGATAATATCAACTATTTCTTGATGATTTTCTGTAAGGATTCAGGTCTAAAATTGAGGAACTAGAGAAGGGCGAGACTGAGAATTAATAGAGTCAGCAATTAGTGCTTGTACAAAAAAATCAATAACAGACAGACTTTGACGACGACAGGTTTGAACCACCGTCAACAAATTGGCAGTATGTTGAAACCGCTCCATCGAACGGGAACCACCACTAACTTTACGTTTTGTCACAGCCAAACGCAGCGATCGCTCGGCTTGATTGTTATCAGGAGGAACTTCAGGGTTGTCAAGGAAATACCACCATTGGGAGGCTTTATCGCGCAAGGAACGTAAAAGGTTTCCTGCTGTAGCTCCGGCTAAGTTAATCCAGTCATCAAGTGTTTGTTGCAATTTAGATTTGAATTGATTGACCCAATCGTTATAACTGGCGCAGTCAAGAGTCTCAAACCATTGGGCATAATTTCCAAAAGCTTCATCAATTAAATCCACAAATGCTTCACCAATAGCTTGGTTGTGAAGACCTGGAAGTTGAATTAGTTTTTTGAAGTGACGGCGTAGATGAGCCAAACATTTCTGCTGCTCAGGCACCGCATAGCCATTGTAAACACTAAAATCATCGCTGCTGATTACCCCTGTATATTTAGCCCCTAAAATGGCTTCTAGTTCTGCTCTGGAACGAGTGTCAGCAGCAGTAAACAGGCAAAACTCAGAATTGGCAACTACCCACAACCATTCTTTAACTCCCTTGACAGACCAAGGTGTTTCATCCACATGAATGTTAGGTTGTGTCTGTTTTACCCAATTACTTAACTCAGTAATGCTTGGTTGAATCGCTGTTTGAATTCGTTCATTTGTGGTGACTAAAGTTCCCAGCCCAATTTCAATTTGACCTAACTCCCACAACATTTCTTGCTGTTTTTCATAGGGCATATGTGCATAATTATTTGCCCATCCTAAAAATGCCTGTAAAGAAATCCCTAAATCCTGTCCTGGGATGATATCTTGTGACCAGGAGGCTGTTTGTATATTGCCACAGTACTCACACTGGCACGTATGGCGTTGATACTCAACTATTTCAATGGGACGCTCCACTAGTTGCGCTACAGACTGTTTTTCTACTTTTACTGCCACAGCCGCAAACGCTTTTTGACCACAACAGACACAATCACTTGGACGTAAGATTTCACAACGATCTACTCTACCAAAACCCTTACGGGTCTTACCTTGATGCCCTGGTTGCCCACCTGGCTTTCTTTTGGGATGATTTGATTCTTCTTGCGGTGCTGCTTTTTTGTTTTCACTCTTTTTGAGGATGTCCCCTGATGGCGGCTTAGATGAGGTTTTGCTGTCTAAATCTCTGCTGACTTTTAAACGTTCTATTTCTTGCTGTAGTTCTAATACTGTTTTCTGTAATTCACCTATTACCTTGCTCTGCTCAATGATTATCTCTACCAGTTCTTGTTTCGATAACTGGTTCAAGCTTTCCCGGTCTAAATCTTGAGGCAGGTTTTGGTTCATATCTGTGATACTCCTCCTCAAGCGATCCCTTTGTCAATACTCTGCCACCTGAATCCTTACGATTTTCTAGAATAAATTCCTTCTCAATTGTAATACTTGCCGCGTCAGGTAAAACATTTTGTTCATGACTCAGAGATTTGATTCGCTTCCACATAACATTATCTTTTTCTAGCCGCAAGTATATAGGCCAGTAAAATTCAGATATTTGTCTTTCGATAAACTCAAGCTCTGCATTATGCCTAGCCATAGTAATCTGATTTTCTAGCTCAGATATTTGTTGCTGCTGTTGATGCTCAAGCTCTGCAATCAGTTGTCTTTGATGATATTTTTCATTAGTTTCATTCTTAAATATCTCAAATCTCTTATTCAGCCAGTAACCTGCAACCAAAACAATCCCACCAATCAATACTTTATCAACAACTAATTCAATAATTGTTTCAGAAAGAGCCATGTAATAATTCTCGCCTCCGTTCTTGGGCTACAAATGACGACACAATTGTAACCAGCAAAATCGCAAATGGCTGCTGCGTAATACCAATTTGAAAAAAGAATGCGACAGATTGTAGGGGCATGGGCATTGCCCTGCCCTCTAGAATATTATTGATGTGTCGCAAATATTATTTGATTTGGTATCAGTTAAGCGTTTAGAACTCAAAATTGGTTTTGGAGAAAAGGTTAAAGGTTAAGGGTTAAAGGTTTTTTCTTCCCCTTTTCCATTCCCTTTTTCCCTTTCCCCCTCAACTTAAGCTTCCGCAGATATCACATCTGGCTTGGCGGCTGGGCGTGGTTTTCGTCGCTCGGACTTGCGCGTTCCACCAGCCATCCCATACTCATCGCTATTCTTGCCATAACGAGAGGCAACATTCAACAGCATATGCTCAGAATAATTATTTAATACACGTTCAGCATCAACTAATGCAGTCTGTGTCTTTTCTACTAACGTTTTTGCTTGGTTATAAGCAGCTAGCTTCTCTCGCAACTGCTGAACCATGCCATTATAATTAGCAATTGAAAACTCATTACCAAAATTTAGGTCAGGGTCAATCATCTGTAACCCTTCAATCCGACGTTCAGCCTTGGTTAACGCCCTGGAATTTCGTCTCTGTTGCCTCATAAAGTTTTCCTATGTAGATGAATTTCACATAGAGAACCCTGATAATACTTTATGCTGAGTTCGCTATATATCATCAACATACGCAATCAGCAGACACATCAGCCTGAGTAAAGCTACAGAAATTTTAAAACCTTGGCATCTGGGAACAGAGAAATTGCGGTTAAATTTGCTAAATTTGCTCTCAATATCAAATTTTGAGCGTCTTATCCTCAATTTATACCTTCTGATTTTGATTCACGAATTGTGAACTTGCGGCACGAATAGAAAACTTGATGCACGAGTTCGTGAACTTGATTCACAAGTTGTAAACTTGATTCACGAGTTCGTGCACTTGATTCACGAGTTGTAAACTTGATGCACGAGTTCGTGCACTTGATTCACAAGTTGTAAACCTGATTCACGAGTTGTAAATCAGAATTTGCCATAGGAAATGTTTACCACCAGCTACCCACCGGAGGAGTGCGATGCCTACGGCAACCCTTACGGGCAAAGCCTTTAGGGAAATTTTGCTTTCAGAAAAAATCACGCTACGCCATATTGTGTGTATTGACGGAGGTTTGATGGCTGTAATCCCAAAACAATATCATCTCTAGGCACTCCCATCTCAGCCAAATCTTCAGCAATCTGCACATCCGTCATATTACGCTGAATCCATATCTTTTCATTTTTAATATCCAGATGGATCACACAATTATAAATGCGGTCATATCCATCCCAACCAATTTCTAGAATTTGGTAATGATCGCGCATCGTGTCAAATATTAACTGAATTTCTACATCTTCTTCCACAGCTTGGTAACTGCCATATTTAGTTAATAAACCCTGAATATATTCACGATATTGCTCTAGCTCTGCCATTGCACAATTACCTCACTATTAGGTTCGTAAACTATTAGTTTAACTTGATATTCTTGTACTGATATTTGAGCAAAGTCCCGGCTAAATAACGAACGATAGGTTGACACCGGAACTGCTAAGAACAGTATGCGTTCAGGTTCCCTCAGCCTTAAAGCTAATCGATAATTAAGAAACTGACCCAAAGCTGCATGGTAGTCAAATAGCTCTGAGTCTCCTAAAAAACTTTTAATTTCAACTGCTATTTTCTCTGTTCCTCGCTCGGCTGCTAATATTTTTTCTGCACCTAAATCAACGGACATTTTATCTTTGCCAAACTTAAGAATTAGAGGATCGTGAGTGATCGCCCAACCTTCTTTTTCCAACGCCCGTTTAACAGCTTGGTGAAAAATGTCTTTTGCAGACACAAACACAACCACAACTCTATATTTCTATAATATCTCAGCATTAGGTACTAATTTTGCTACTTTTAGAATGTCAGATAATGTCTGATCCGCTTCGTGAACTTCATAAGGTGACCATACAACTGCTTCAGTAGATTCCAGTTGTTTTAGCAGCGCTTGTTCCTGCTCTTGATTATCGATAGATTCTAGATTGCATCCTTCTTCTTTTGCTACTTCCAGTAAAAGAAAATGCATGAGACGCAATTTGTCTTGATGGGATAGTTTACTAACAGTTTGTAGCACATCATTTAGAAGCATATTACCAATTATTAATAGATAATACTTGAATTTACTTGAACTTAATATTCTATTTTAGATAGTAGGGTGTGTGGTCGCGCAGCCCAACGCACCTAGATGGGAGAAATGCGATCGCAATATCATGTTTAGGTACACTTTCCCTGACGAGTTCATCAGTGCTATTCCCAATCTTCGTACTTCAAGCCATCAATACGGCTAAATTCGCGAGTGTTGTGGGTGACAAGAGTCAGGTCATTTGCTAAGGCGATCGCAGCAATTAACAAATCATTTGCTCCAATTGGAGTACCTAAAGCATTGAGATTAGCACGAATATTTCCCGCTATTTTTGCAGCTTGAATATCCAGTGGTAAAACAGCAAATTCTGCAAATAAATTTTCTAAATGAGAGAGGTTTCTATTAACGTTTGCGCTTTTGTAAGCTCCATAATACAGTTCGCTATAAACAACAGTACAGAGGTAAATATCTTGAGAAGGAATTGAGAGAATTTTTTGGGTGACAGGCGAATTTGCTGAATTGAGAATTTGGATACAAGCATTTGTATCTAGGAGGTAGGCCATTGAATCTCCTCCCGTTCCTCAAAGGGTAGTTGTTCTGGACGTTCAAGCGGTTCACCTTCCCAACTACCTACTACTTCTTCAACAAATCTGTGTGAGTATCCTAGTTCTTGGGGCGGTTTGATTGCAGATTGTGAGGATTCTGTAATCACAGGTTGAAAGACAATCACTACATCTAATTCTTGGTTAGCAATTTCCGGCGGAAGTTGGATTTGCAAAATTCCATCATCACCAATATATGTTCTCAGCTTAATGCTTTCCATAACCCAATCTGCTCACCAGAACCCGATACCCTTATGATATCGAAGTATTGGCAGCTAAAGGAGAGCGATCGCACCACCAAATTAACGTAGGGTGTGTTGTCGCGCAGCGCAACGCACCGAATCAATTATGGGCATCCTAACAACAAACTCCATCCCCTCACGCCCATGCCCAACTACCGCAGATATAATATTTCCGGTGGCACTTACTTCATCACCCAAGTTACCTACCAACGCCAACCCTGGCTTTGCTCCGATACAGGGCGTAATGCTCTCCGCGCCGCCCTTCAGCACGTCCGGCAGAATTACCCATTCTCCATTGATGCCTTTGTTCTCTTACCTGATCACTTTCATACCTTATGGACTCTACCAACAGAAGATAACAACATATCGATGCGAATGCTGTTGATCAAACGCTTTGTCACCAAATACTATGGACATCAGTTAGGACTTGATTTTGCTATCTCCCGTTCACGAGAAAAGCGTAAAGAGCGCAACCTATGGCAACGCCGCTTTTGGGAGCATCACATACGAGATGATGCTGATTTTGCTAATCATTGCGATTATATTCATTACAATCCTGTGAAGCACCAGCTTTGTGAATCACCTCAAAAATGGTCTTTTTCGAGCATTCATCGTTTTATCCAGCAGCAAATTTACCCATTAGATTGGGGTAGCAGTGGTGAGATTCAGCTTGTGTCAGATATTTGGGATGTTTGATATGACGGTGCGTTGCGCTTCGCGACAACACACCCTACGGAAGAAATGCGATCGCCCTATTTATTGTACATTCCAAAAGAAAGCTTTCCCTGGCTTGTTCCCTTGCCAACCAGCACTTAATGCCTTTTGAATAGACTGAGCAACCTCAGAAGGCAAGACAGGTTTCCTAAGCTCTAGAGCACTATATGAACCACTCATGTGATAGCGAGGAAAGATCAGAACTAGTACTGCACCATCGCAATTAAGCTGTTGAACTGTAACGATAACTCCTAACTCAGCATCCTCTTGATTCTGAGTTGGTTTGGGAGGATATCGCCAACGATAGCCAATTCCATCTACTATAATGCGACGGGAACCTTTTTTAGGAAATGCCATAAATGTAACGGATATTTGAAATCATAGCTATATATAAAAGCACTCGCCCCAACTCTCCAAATTAACGTAGGGTGTGTTGTCGCGCAGCGCAACGCACCGCCTCAATTTTATCAACACCTTTAACTCCGCTTATAAACCAATTCCATTTTCAACTTCTCAATTTCCAACTTCAACTTTTCATTCTCCATCCGCAACTTTGCATTCTCTTCTCTAATCAATTCAACTTCATCGCGTTTACTCAAAGCTTGATTAATCGCCAATTTCCGCATATCCAGCGAGAACCAACGCTGATAAGTTTGCGTATGCACTTGCACGCTATGCCCTAAATTATCTGCTGCCGCTTTAATTGGTATCCCCAAAATATGCGCCCGAATTGCCCAAGCATGACGTAAATCATAGGGCTTAAAATCTAAACCAATTTTCCTAAACCACCAACTAATTCTCTGCGTTAAAGCTGTGATTTCTGCATGATTATTTTTATCTTTTTTACTAATCGCTGTTGCCAGCATTTCTAAATACTTGGGATTTCTTAAATCAAAATCTTCAATCCATTGCTTATGTAAAGGTAAGGCTTGTCTTTCCCCTGTCTTACAATCTTTATGGACTTTCCAAGTCAAATCTACATTTTCTTGGCTCAACCACCAATTAATATCAGGATTAATAAATAATTCTCTGGGACGTAAACCAAAAACTGCTAACATTCCATAAGCCCAGCGCCAAAGTTGCCAGCTATTTTTCACATCTTGGTTTACTTGATTACCTCTGGAAAGCAAATATTCTTCAAACTTGGCAATTCCTGTGGCTATTTCCCCATCTGTGGGGATGTTGCGAGAATTGCGATCGGGCATTTTAGAATATTTAGATAAATCAATTTCAATTTTGAATGTCTGACAAAATGCCGCTATAGCTCTTGCTGCATTATATTTAGACCATTCTTTATCAATTTTGTCAATATAACTTATTAAATTTTCAGCCGTGGCAATATCTTGAGAATTAGTAAATCTCTGTGTCCTTGAGAAATAATAAAAAAAGGTATGTTCGCTTTTTGTAGTGCGTTTATGAGTTTTAAAATACTCATCTTCAAACTTGGCGAGTAATTCTCCTATAGTTTGAAAATCTTTTTTAATTGCCTCAGTGCCTAAATATTTATCATTCCATTCAAAGGTTTTACGGGCAATTAACTTGCCTAACTCATAGGCTTCTTCTTCTGCCGTCTTCAGTCCATCTAAATTAGCAGGAATATTCAAGCTGATATTATATTGTTTTCTGCCAGTGCCGTTTTTATCTGTATCTCCTGGTTTAATGGGTAAAGTTGCCCTTAATTGCAGACTTCCGTTAGATTCCCGAATTGTTACCTTTGTCTTCGCAGACTTTAAACGCAGATTTACTTTCTCTAACTCTTGCAGGACTTTTGTTCTCATGTGTTCTCTTTGCTGCTGTGCTTGCAGACTCGAGCCGAAAAAACTGCCATCGGTAGACGAAACTGGCTCTAAGTCAGCGAAAGCTTGTTGATATTTGTCTTGACCCTGGTTATGCATAGCGGTATTTTTAGCCTAGATTTAGCCTAAAAATAAATGTGTTCTCCGCGAACAATGTTTAGAACTGACATTGATTACAGCAAACATTAGGCTACTGAAAGTAATTGAACCATAAAAAGGATTACTCCGGCCCTTATCACGGTTATGACGGGTTTGCCATCTTCGCTCGCGACATGGATTTGGCACTCAACAGCCCAACCTGGGGTCTAATCGGTGCTCCTTGGAGCAAGAAAGCTGGCGCTAAAGCTAAAGCTGCCGTTTAGAGTAATGGAATCGAGAGATTAGAAGGGGCCTGGGGCTTAAAACCCCAGGGGGGATTTGGGAATCCAAGATTCAAAACTAAAAATTCAAAATAGATAATTTTGGTTTTGCATTTTGAATTTTGAATAATATTCCCACTCCCACCCTTACCTCTCATCACCTACCCACGCTCGAAATCCTCATCTTTGACCAGTCAGTCACGAATTCAGTCAGCTTGGAGATCCAGAAATGCCTCAGAATCCAGATAACATTCAAGATCACGTTCAACTGTTCCACCAACCCGAGTACAAACAACTTTTTCAAAACAAGAAAGAGTTTGAAAACGGTCATGACCCCGCTGAAGTAGAACGGGTTGCAGAATGGACAAAAAGCTGGGATTATCGTGAAAAGAACTTCGCTCGTGAAGCGTTGACAGTTAACCCAGCTAAAGGTTGCCAACCTTTAGGCGCTATGTTCGCTGCTGCTGGCTTTGAAGGTACTCTACCTTTTGTTCAAGGTTCTCAAGGTTGCGTTGCTTACTTCCGTACCCACTTAACCCGTCACTACAAAGAACCATTCTCTGGTGTGTCTTCTTCTATGACTGAAGACGCAGCCGTGTTTGGTGGTCTGCAAAACATGATTGATGGCTTGGCAAACTCTTACAAGCTTTACAAGCCCAAAATGATTGCAGTTTGCACCACCTGTATGGCTGAGGTTATTGGTGATGACTTGGGTGCGTTTATTACCAACGCTAAGAACGCAGGTTCAGTTCCTCAAGATTTTCCTGTACCTTTTGCTCACACTCCTAGCTTTGTTGGTTCCCACATCACTGGCTATGACAACATGATGAAGGGAATTCTGACTACCTTAACAGCAGGTAAGAAGAAATCTACCAGCAATGGCAAAATCAACTTTATCGCTGGTTTTGACACCTATGTAGGCAATTACCGCGAAATCAAGCGTATCGCTTCCGTGATGGGCTTAGACTACACCCTGCTCTCAGATAGCAGCGACTATGTAGATTCACCCAATGATGGTGAATTTAATATGTACCCAGGTGGTACTAAGTTGGAAGATGCAGCAGATGCAATTAATGCTAAAGCTACAGTTGTACTGCAAGCTCATTCTACTCCTAAGACCCGTGATTACATCGCTAAAGAATGGAAGCAAGATGTAGTAGTTTCTCGTCCTTGGGGTATCAAGGGTACTGATGAGTTCTTGATGAAACTCAGCGAACTGACTGGTAAACCCATTCCTGAAGAACTAGAAATCGAACGCGGTCGTGCAGTTGACGCAATGACTGACTCCCATGCTTGGGTTCACGGTAAGCGCTTCGCTATCTACGGCGATCCCGATTTAGTTTACAGTGTTGTTAGCTTCATGCTGGAATTGGGTGCTGAACCTGTTCACATTGTGGTTCACAACTCCAACGATGTATTTGAAAAAGAACTGCAAGCATTGCTAAATTCTAGCCCCTTCGGTAAGGAAGCTAAAATCTGGGCAGGTAAAGACTTGTGGCACTTACGTTCACCAATGCGTTTGCTATCAGGATAATTTTAGAGGTGGCGGCTAACCAATACTTGTCGGTTAAGGGCAAAAGGGGAAGGGGAAAAGGGGTAAGAAAAAACCTTTAACCCTTCCCCTTTCTCCTGCACAGACGCTACGCGTAGCTTGCTTAAGCGCAGGGGTACACCTTTTCCCCAAACCAAATTAAGAATTGAAAATCCTTAACCGAGTAGTATTGAGCGGCTAACTCATCTTTGTCACTATAAACGAGGTTTACTCACATTTTTGTTGACAAACATGAATAATACTCATATTATTTAAATATGAGCTTTGCTCACATAAACGGTTAACTTAATGGAGTCTCTGACCATGAGTAAGAATTTACTGACCCTACCCCATCCCAATCCTGTAACCGCTTTAGAAGAATACAGCAGTGATCATCTGGGATTTATGCAACGCTGCACCCAAGAATATGAAGGTATCGTTCCTCTAAAATTTGACGATCAATTGTTTTGTGTGTTGACCAATCCCGACTATATTACTCAAGTGTTAAAAGACAGACTTTTGTTTGTGAAAGCAAAAGACCTGCAAGTAATCAGTGGTGTACTAGGTAATGGCTTGATCACCAGTGAGGGCGATTTTTGGTTACGACAACGACGACTAGCCCAACCAGTCTTTCACCAACAACAAATTAACAGCTATGCGGCGGTGATGGTGGATTATGCCGAGCAAATGTTAAAAACTTGGCAAGGCGGTGAGGTGAAGGATATACAAGCAGCTATGATGCGCCTCAGCCTCAACATCGTTATGAAAACTCTGTTTAATCAGGATGTCATGGATACAGCCGCAGTTAGTATTGACAATGCGCTAGTTGAAACCATGAACTGGTTTGAATATCAAGCAGCCAAAGAAGTCATGTCTGCACTGTCGGAAATTGAGGAGTTGCAACAAAACACCCAAGAGATTAGTGAAGAAGAGATTGAGAGACGTTACCAAAAAGCGATCGCTCTATTTGATGAAACAATATATGCCATCATTAAAGAGCGTCGCGCCAGTGGTAAAACAGGCAAAGATTTATTAGGAATGCTGATGCAAGTCGAAGATGCGGATGATGGTAGCCGCATGACTGATAAACAATTGCGAGATGAAGCCGTAACATTAATTTTGGCAGGACATGAAACCACCGCTAACACCCTTTCTTGGACATTCATGCAATTGGCGCAAAATCCTGATGTCCGCGAAAAACTTAGTGCAGAACTCAAAACAGTGTTGAATGGACGCACACCCACCTTGGCTGATTTACCCCAGTTAACCTACACCAATTGGGTGATTAAAGAATCCATGCGGCTGTATCCTCCTGTGACTGAAATTTCACGGGAAGTAACCCAAGATTGTGAAATTGGTGGCTATTTTATCCCCAAAGGAACAAACATAATGTTTAGTCAATGGGCTATGCACCGCGACGCGCGTTATTTTTCCGCACCAGAATTATTTCAGCCAGAACGCTGGGCTAATGACCTAGAAAAACAATTACCTCGTGGTGTGTATTTCCCCTTCGGTGATGGGCCTCGTGTTTGTATTGGTAAGAGTTTTGCCATGATGGAAGCAGTATTATTACTAGCAACTATCGCCCAAAAATTTCAACTGGATCTTGTTAACGAGCAAAACATTGAACTTCAGATATCTATTACCCTCCGCGCTAGACACGGTATTCAATTTCTCTTGAAAGCAGTCGCATAGAATGTACTTCCAGATATCAGAAGTAGGTTGCCTTCATAACCCCGACTTCTTCAAGAAATCGGGGTTATATTTAACTTTAATGTTGTGGATAAACTGAAATTATGCAGGACTTAATAGAGCAAGATAAGATGATTCCAACCAATAAAAATAATTCCGAAAGTATTCTATCTTTGGCACGCTTGAGTGATTCTATTTTTGCTTTTGCAATGGCTTTAATGGTAATTGCCTTTGACTTACCAGAAGATGCTAAAGGAATGACGGATGGTGATATCAATGGGTTTTTATTTAGTCAGTTAAAACCGTTAGGAACTTATGCTATTACCTTTGTTTTAGTGGCAACTTATTGGATTTCTCATTCTCGGCAATTAAAGTATTTAAAAATAACCGATGAAAACCATTTATGGATTTCTGTAGCGTATTTAATGGTCTTATTTTTAGTGCCTTTATCCAATGATTTAGTTATGACCTTTCCAGATAGTTTTCTGGTCAAAGTTTGGTTTAGCTTGGATATTGCTGCAATCGGGTTTATTTCGTGGATAAGTTGGTCTTATGCGACAGGCGATCGCAAACTAGTAGATAGTGATTTGGATGATGCGACAATTCGCTCCATAAAAATCAAAGCCTTAATCGAACCGATATGTGCATTGATTTCCATTGGAGTAGCATATATTAACCAAGAGTTATGGGATTATTTTTGGGTGTTGCTGTTCTTTGCCTATTCTCCCTTAGAAAAATACTTTAATAAATCGGCTGAATTAGTGTGATAAATCTGTCAGATTGAGGTAATCATCACCGCATCAATAGATAATCCCAATCGTGATGAAATTACGCAAGTCAAGAATTAATTGAATTTAGTAGGAGCTTTTTATGACAACTCACAGAAATACATCTCAAGATTTTTCAACCATCAAAAAAAATATGCCAGACTATACCATAATTAAACTCAATCAAAATCAGATCCAAGATGGCGCACGAGTATTAGGTCAAGCATTTATTCAAGACCCATTTCTATCATACTTTCTCCCAGAAAAACATCAGCAGAGAATAGATGCAGTTGAGTGGATTTCTCGCACAGTATTGTGTTATTATCAACGCTCCGAGGAAATTTATATAACCAATCATGGCATCAAAGGAGTTGCGGTTTGGACACCACCAGAATACTCCAGCGATAGTATATTACAATGGTTGCAAGCTGGATTAATTGCCCTACCACAAAAAATTGGTGTTCGCAAAATGGTAGATTTTTTATCCGCCAATCAAAAAGTAGATAAATACCATCGAACAATTATGAAAACACCACATTGGTATTTGAAGATGCTTGGTGTTTCTCCAGATTTTCAAAATCAAGGTGTGGGACAAAAGCTGCTACAACCTGTACTCAATCGAGCAGATAAAGAAGGTTTTACTTGTTATTTAGAAACTTCCACACCATCAGGAGTACGTTTTTATCAAAGACAAGGATTTGTCGTTGTGGATAGCGACAAACTATTACAAGATAATCTGCAATTGTGGTTCATGAAACGCGAACCACAATAAGAATATCTGTGTTGGCGTTGCTTATTACTCGATTAATTTCATGCTGAAACATTAGTCTTGTAGTGGCGTAGCAAGCCTAAAATAGTGCCAATATTTAGTCTTTGTGGGACGGGCAATAAGCCCATCCCATAAGATAATTTTAATACAACATTTAATGTTTTCCACGCCACTACTTAATATTTACTGTTACCTGTTTGCTTTTAAAAAAATTGTGAGGTAAATAAAATAGATGTTAGCAAATTTGAATCTCCCCCGTTGGACAGTTTGGGGCTTGGTGATTCCGGTACTATTTCTTAATTTGTGGTTGTTACAAATTATCTCCCAGCAATTACAACCAATACCCAATATTTTATTAGTTGCTGGTTTACTAGCTTTTCTCTTAAATTTTCCCATTAGTTATCTTGAAAAACGGGGTGTAAGCCGAGTTTGGTCTGTATTGCTAGTTTTAATAATTGCCGTCACAGCCTTTTTGATTCTGGGTTTTGGTGTTGCGCCTCTTGGATATCAACAACTAATTGAATTTGGCGATCGCCTACCAGCATTAATAGACCAAGGACAAAGACAACTCCAAGAAATCCACATCGATACACCCCTAGCAGGCTTATCCTTTGATGCTGCTAACCTGATTACAGAAGTTACCAATAAAGTTACCCAAAGTCTAGAATCTTTACCCAGTCAAATTGTAGATTTTATCTTTGGTGTCTTTGATAGTACGCTGAATTTACTGATTACAATAGTCCTCACTATACTCTTAATTTTCAACGGTTCTACTCTGTGGAATGTACTGTTTAAACTATTCCCAAAACCTTGGAATATCAAATTACCATCTCTGATTCAGCAGAGTTTCCAAAACTACTTTGCTGGACAAGCAACTTTAGCAATGATTGAAGGTGCTGCACTCATCGCTTTGTTCTTAGTTTTTCAAATTCCCTTCGGATTATTATTTGGCATAGTGATTGGGATAGCCAGCTTTATACCTTTTGGTGGAACTGTGACAGTATCCCTAATTCTTCCCATACTTGCTATCCAAAATATTTGGTTAGCAGTTAAGTTATTAGTAATAGTGGTGTTGGTAGGACAGATTAACGAAACTATTGTTGCGCCGCGTTTAATGGGTCAAATGACTGGCGTAAATCCTGCGGTCATTTTTATTTCTCTGCTGTGTGGCGCAAAATTAGGTGGAGTGTTAGGAATTCTGCTGGCTGTACCCCTAACCAGTTTGTTGAAAAGATTTGCAGAACCCTGGATAGAGGTTGCGTCAAAGTTTAGCTAGACATGATATCAGACGGGAAATAGCTTTGCAGATAACTTAAAGCTAACCGTTTGGTTTCTGCTATCAATCTCTGTTGAAATGTTGTCTCTTGACTAAGAGATAACCATAGTAATGTGCCGATCGCTTTGACTAAAATAAAGGCGATCGCTTCATAGTCTGCTGTCTCTAACCCTGCTGCCCGTTTAGCTAGTAAACTGGCTAAATCTTGCATCAATTGAGTATCCATCACCTCTTCGACAGCTTGTAATTCGGGCATTGTACTCTGGAGTGCCATAAAAATGGCGTAGTAACCAGGATTATCCGAGAAATGCTGGGCGGTGATATCAATTAATTGTTCTACCAGAACCTCTAAGGGCAGATTGGCTAATTCAGGATTATCCAGCACTGCCAACTTTTGATGAATATTTTCTTCATGACGCAAAGCGAGTGCCTGCATGATTGCAGATTTGTCAGGAAAAAATTGATATAGTGACCCAATCGGAACTTTAGCACCAGAGGCGATCGCATTGGTTGTGGTTGCAGCATAGCCTTGAGTAATAAACAGTTCTTCTGCTACATCCAAAATTCGATTGACTCGTTCCTGACTACGAGCTTGTCTGGGTTTGCGGCGCATTCCACTTGCGGCTGATGGGCTTTCAGTCATAGTTACCTTTCTGGCTTTGGTAAATACATGAGCATTGCTCATATTTATCTTGACAAAATATGATCAATAATCCTATTTTGTAAATATGAGCAATACTCGTATTTTAACCTAGTTCCTAATGGAGAATCTTTCAATGAGTCAGAATTTAATCACCCGATCTCGTCGCGAGCCAGCGATCGCGATCGCCCTGCTCGACGAAACAGTATATGCCATGATCGACCATCGGCGCTTAAGTGGAACAATCGCCAGCCATCTGGGATTACAGATGCAGGGTGATCTGACAGAGAATGATAGTCCCACAGCAAAATACAGTTCAGTTAAGGAAACTTATGTCCTCAGTAGGAAGAGGATGTAAGAGAACAAAAAAAGGCTGATTTGCACCTATGATGAAACAAGCTCGTTGTTTTAAGTGGTTACACAAAATTTAGGGATGAAACCCTTATCTAGACTTGAAAATCATCTGTAAATAATTATGTGGGATTATTTATGACCCCTCCACCCCTTGCAATTCCTGTCTGAATTTTACTCAGCGTATCCCTAAAAGAGTTGTACCCAATTAAAATAGAAAGTAAAAGGTAAATATTTAAATTTAACGTAGTAACAAAAACAAAAAACTACCTTTTTGAGAAAACTGTATGAAGCATTCATTGTTAGTTAAATCAGGGCTACTATTTATTGTCTTAGCAACAGAATTCGTCATTTCTTCTGCTGTGAGAGCCAATATAAGTGAAACGATACTTCAAAACCAACCGCAGCTAGAACAAGAAAGCCAAAACTTGGCAAAACAATCATCTTCTCAAAAACTATGGCAAAACTTTAGGCAGCAGCAAGATGAACGAATGCTCCGACAGCAACAACGATTTGAACAATTTAGATTGCAAAATCAACTAAATCCACAACAACCACATGGACAACTTAGACTACAAAATCAATTAAGACAGCAACCGTTTGAACAATTCCAACTAAATCAACAAAGACAGCAAATGGAAACATTGAAACTCCAACAGCAACTTAGACAACAGCAGTAATGTGTTGCAAATTTGGGGATATCAATTCAGTAGAGTGCGTTATGCCATAGGTTAACGCACTCTACAATTCTAGGATTGGATGATGATTGAAAATTGTTTGTGTGTAAACCTTAGCTTATTTAGACTGTTCTATATTTGCTTAAGCTTCTAGTTAATTATACTGAGTTTTGTGATGAAATACAGAAGAGTGGGGGTAATACTACTCGGTTAAGTATTTTGAACTCAAAATTGGTTAAGGGTTAAGGGTTTTTTCTTTCCCTTGAACCATTCACCTTTTTTCCCTTAACCGACAAGTATTGAGTGTGGGGCTGTTGCCAAAGCTAAAAAAATTATTAAACAGCTACCTAAGCAAAATTAGGTAAAAGTTGGGTAGATCTCCCCTAGCTTTCAGCAAAGAATTGAGCGAAGATAGTTACATAGATAAAAGCGCTGGCAAAGATTTATAGCTGGCATTTAATAAATGGTTTAAGAAGCGAAGCCCTGAATTTATTTCGGGGCTTTGTTAGTTTTAACTATATAAGCAAGATAGAGATTCCTTTAAATAGATGCTTGACTATTTCAGCCTGAAAATGCAAATTATTCTAAGTGGAAAAGAAACTATTAATTGATAAATATATTACTATTAAGTATTGGTAATTTTTTAAATCAAACTATAGGAATCTGATTTGATTTCTGAAAAAATATCAATAATATAGCCCAATACGCTTGGGTTAAGCTCATTAGTGATTGATTTGTCACTTATTAAAAAAGCCAGAAGAATTGGGGGATTCTCCCCCAAACCCCCGATTGGGTGACGGTTGCGTCCCCCAAACCCCCTCCAAAATGATTATTCTGTTTTTTTGTTGAGTAACTAGTTTTTTGGTTTTGTGATCAATTAATTTTCTTGACTGAACTGTATTTTAATATAGCCGTAACGCACGAGAAGCTTTTTTCAGTGGAGAAGCTGTTAAAAGAACTAGTACAGCACGGCGTAAATAAACAGACCATTCAAAATCAACAAAACCCTTATTATGTCTTAATTTTGAATTTTGAATTTTGAATTCCGCCTTGCGGTACTAGTGTGAAAATTTTAGCTGCAAGTATCTCTGTGCTTGAACGTAGCGTTGTGTAAGTCGTTCACTGCTAACAGAAAAATTCCACCCAAGAAATAACCTAAAAACATCGCTACAGAATGTTTTATGAGTTCAACACATTCTCAAAAAGTGCTAAAAATGCTCAATGACAAGTTACTCGCAGCTTATGAAAGATACTACGGGGACTTGAAGGTTGGGAATATGTCTCCAGAAGAGTTCATTAAAACCTATGGGCGCATTGAGGATAGGGTTAATGGCAATTTAAAGGTAGGAGTGATAATTCCTGACGAGTCCACTTCAACTTTCTCTACGAACTCAGCCAACGCCGATCGCAGTTCTGAATCATCCAGCGATTCCCAAAATGTAGCCTGAGAAGCGATCGCTATTTTTCGCTTGGCATTTTCAAAAGCATCCCTATCAACAATTCTAGTGGGTGTTGATAGGGTGTTAATTGTCGCCTCGATTTTGGCGATCGCTTCCATGATATCGGGGTTAGAACTGCGAAGTCCCCGCAGCACGGATAATTCATTGGTGAACTTGTCAATGTCTTTGGTATTCACCACCTGCATTGTTGTTGACTGAGTTTCTAGATGTTCGATTAAATGGGGTGCATTTTCACATAAAGTTGCGATCGTCTGGGCGATGATTTCCCGCAGTCGGGTACATTTGGAGTTTTCGCAGTGATATTTTCCCGGTTTGTTGTAATTAACGCAGCGAATGTACTCAACTTTAGTTTTATGGCGGGAAAAGTTACGATACATACTGCCGCTACAATGGGCGCATTTAATTAAGCCTGCGAGTGGATAATCGCCACGGGTGGATGTTGCAGAACTGCGATACTTCTTATTTTCTGACAGCTTGCGTTGGATAGCTTCTACTGTGGCGGCGGTAATTAAGGCTTCGTGGGTGTTGAAATTAATAATTGGTTCTCGATTAACGCCTTTCTTTTTGCGGAAAAAATAAGCTGTATGCCCTTGCAGTGCGGGGTTTTTCACCCAATCTCGCAAACCAGCGATGCTAAAAACTATTTCATATTCGGTGTAAATATAATCGCAAACATCCTTAAGCGATCGCATCGACAGGGTTAAGTCGATAATTATCTTAGCTAACTCAAAGTAACTCTTCCCTGATTGGGGGTGAATATTATTATTAGGGGTTAACCGCTGATTTTCATCTTTTGCATATCCGAAGGGGGGAACGCAATATTTTAATTGCTGGCGAAAATAATTATTTCCGTGGCGAATCCGTTGGGATAACAGCCTGGATTCAAATTCTGCTAACCCCGACATTTGATTAATACTAAACCAACCAAAGGGGGAATTGGGGTCAACGGGTGCATCCAATATCCGCAGATTGACATTATGCTTCACGAAAACATCGATCGCTTTATGGATAGTAATCACACTTCTACCCAAGCGATCGACGCGAGTGATGATAATTTCATCAACTTGGTTTTGTTGTACCAACTTCAGCAACTCGTTATACTGTTTTCTCTCATCGTTGCGTCCTGACTCGATATCTATTAAAACTTCCGTTGCACCCGCTGCTTTTAATCTGGCTACTTGCTGATTTAGTGCGTCAAATTCCTCAGCTTGTTCTTGTGTACTCACGCGGGCGTAACCGTAAACTTTCATGGGAATCCATTCAAATCAGTCGGAAAATCATATCATCAGCGGTGTTGTTGAAAGTGTTCAGGTTCTGCTGTACCAACTACATATTCCAGCAAAGCTTCACCGCCAAAGCGATTACCCAGGTTTTTGCTGCCAATAAATCCCGGCGCAATTACTGGGATCACAGGAGTTCCTAATTTTTCTGCCGCAGTTTTGCAAACAGCATCAATATCATCACCAATCAAAGCCGTCACACAGGTGGCGTAAACAAACACGGCTGCTGGGTTGTAGCGCTGATGTATTTCTACAATAGCTTTGTAGAGCTTTTTCTCGCCACCAAAGATGACATCATTTTCGCTTAAGTCTGTGGTAAAGCCCGTTTTGTAAAGCATGGGGCCAGAAGAGAGACTACCACGACTACCCCAGGAGTTACCAGCACAGGCGATCGGCCCGTGGACTAAATGAGCCGCATCAGTAATTGGTACTAGAGCAATCATTGCGCCATCAAAAGCACAACCCCCTTGAGCTGCGCCTGGTTGTGCTTGTTGGGCACAAGATTTATTTTTCTTTTCGCTCTGCTTGTGCTGATTATGCTCGCATCCTGGCTCACTAAGCAGCTCGTTAATTTTGCCTTGGGTGATTTTCATCTCTCTTCTCTTGCTGGATGGCAGTATACCAATTCAAAATTCAAAATTCAAAATTCAAAATTAAGAAAACCTGAGTTTTCTAGATTTATGCGTTTAGAATTATTGCTGAATTTTACAGAATTGGTGTTAAGTGTTCTCTTTCATTTGTCATTTGTCATTTAAATAAATTAAGAACTAATGACTAATGACTAATAAGTGATGACTAATGGTAATAGGTAATGGGTATTGATTAATGTCTAGGTCTAACAAATGTATTTCGTTACATCCTCACCACATTCATCGGCAAGAAAAGATAAAGCTCGGAAGCGCAAACTAACGACCTCGTCATACAAAGGATTAAATTTGCACATTGCTGGAACATGGTAAGTCCGCCCAAATAAATTGATATCGCGCTCAAACGGGCAACAGCAAGGTATTACTCTACAGAGTAGATGGGCAAAACGAGCATTTTTTACCGGAATACCATCTACCAGACGGCGCAAAGGTTGCAGAATATCAAAAGAACCAGAGCGTTTATAGTTTGGTGGATGGTAATTAGGATGAGGATGAGAGTGACCCTGACTAATACTTGCCATAATCAATACCTCAGGTACAAGGAAAAAGTAAAAAGTAAAAAGATATATCTTTTACTTTTTACTTTTTATATATGCCGCGAGTGACTTTAATTTCTATCGAACTAAGTCGTAAGAAATGTCAGTCTTAGAAGGAATATTGGTGCGTTGATCGATGTCCTCGAAGATTGTATTAACAACCCAGTTGAGGAGATTGATTACACCTTGGTAACCGATGGTGCTGTAGCGGTGCAGGTGGTGACGATCCATGATGGGATAGCCAATTCTGACTAAGGGTACCTTGCAATCGCGCCACAGGTACTTACCGTAGGAGTTACCGATTAATAGGTCAACTGGCTCGGTGAACAACAGTGAACTAATGCGTTGGCTATCAGATAAAATGAACTAACGCTGCTATGGTTTGATATATGGACGTTTGGGGTTATGCGCGGGTTTCCACAGATGAACAGGCTGAAGATCAAGGCTCGTTAATCAAACAGATGCGTCGGTTGCGTGATGCTGGTGCAACGCACATATATTACGACGTAGAAAGCCGTACCAGCGATCAAAGGAAAGGGCTGTTACAGTTAATTGAAGATATCAACACATCTGCACCAGGAAAAGTATCGAAGCTGTTATTTATCCGGATTGACCGTTTAACATCTTCATCAATGACCTTTTATCGGTTGATGGATGCGTTAAAAAAGAAAGGTATACAGCCTTATGCGCTAGATGAGCCGTTTGATTTATCGAGTATTGGGGGCGAGTTAACTATTGATGTGAGACTAGCAGCATCTAAGTATGAGGTGAAAATGCTAGCAATGCGAGTTAAAAAAGAGCGCGACACCCGCAAAGCCAATAAAAAGCCTCACTGGAACGCACCCTTGGGTTATATCGTTGAGGATGAAAAATACAAACGAGATGAAAGGCTTTGCGTATGTTTAATTGCAGGTAAGAGAGAGTTGACGCGATCGCAGTTAATGCGATTTGTCTTTGATACATTCTTAAGAATAGGCACAGTCTCCCAAACAGTGAAAGTACTGCATGATACTTTTGGTATCCAAGCAAACGCTGTCCCCAAAGCCACTGATACGAGAATTAACCTCTTAGAAGAGGAAGAAGAAATCGTACTCGAGAATATCAACAAATCGCGCGGAGGGGCTTTAAATCTGCGTTATCCCCACACGGGGTTGAAATGGTCAGTTTCTGGGTTACGCTCTATACTTGTCAACCCTATCTATGCAGGGGGGACACTATACAATACATTAGTTCGTCCTAAAGGACACCGCAAACCCTTTGATGAATGGGAAGTGACATGGGGAACCCACGAAGACGAAGCGATTATCGGCCGTGAAGAACATGAACGCATCAAAGCCATGATTCGGGAGAATCGAAATAACCGCTGGGCTACCGAGCAAAAATATGTCAATCCCTTCGCCAATTTGGTAAAATGCGCTCATTGTGGTGCAGCTTATAGTCGCCAGTGCAAGAAATTAGTGAAACGCAAAGGTTTTGTACGTCATCACTATCAATGCAGCTTTTATCGGACTGGCGCTTGTCAAAACGGGCGGATGATTGCTTCTGATGAATTAGAAAAACAGGTAATTCATCATCTAGTTAGTGAAGCCGAAAAGTTAGCTGGTTTAGTAGAACAAAAAGTTGATTCTCCAGAGGAATCACCAGAAATAAAAACATTGCGAGCATCATTAAATACTCTAGAAGCGTTACCATCAAATCCCGCAATTGCCAAAGCTAAAGAAGATATCAGGATGCAAATCGCCAATGCGATCGCTACCACCAACAACGCATCTAAACAATATCTAATAGCTAAAGAAAGAATTGTGATGGCATTTTCTAACCCAAGATACTGGGAAGGATTACAACCAGAAGACAAACAAGCTTTACTTAAAGGGAGTATCAAAAAAATATTGGTAGATGGCAACCTGGTAACAGGAGTTGAACTACTATATTTACACTAAGCAGCTTTTTTAGATTTACGCTTCTTAGTACTTTTTTTCTGGGGCTGCATCTGAGCTTTTTGCAATTCTAGCTCCCGTTGCTCAAATTCAACTACAGTGCGTGCTATTAATTCGGCTAAGGTTTCACATCGTTTCATTTGTAGCGGCTCCATCATTAACTCTAAAAATAGCTAGTAACCTCAAAATTTCTGTTAACTGTAAGCTTTTTTTAGGTAGTAAAGATGAATTGCTGATTTTACAGAAAGCCGATAAAGAATAAAGGTATACCGAACCCTGCCAAAAATCAAAATTGCAATTCTAAAAAATCTAGGATGCATTAGGATAAAGCCAACACATCCTACTCAAGTGCTACGCAGATCCCCGACTTTTTCAAAAAGTCGGGGATCTAAATCTCGCGTAAGTGTTATTCTACGCTAGAAATATTAGCAAAATATCAAACATTTGTAGGGGCGCAAACTTTTGCACCCCTACTCATGTACTTGTCGCATTCTTGTTGAAAACTGGTATTAATACTTGAGGGGAAAATAACTGCCACTCTCTTACAAACTTAAGAGTCTGACTTTTTCTCCTCTAATTTTATCCTACATTGAAAATCAGATAATTTCTCGTGATGTTAATGGTCATTAAGCATTACGAGAAATTATCTAATCTTATTTCCTTCCAAATCTCCGAAACCTGCCAACCTGTATTCCCAACTGATTGAACTACAGGGTAATGACGGTAAGGAATATAGTCAGGCTCTCGATATTCGAGATTCAAAGCTGGTTGTTCTGGTTCTATTGATTCTGGAGAATCAAGAGGGTCGAGAGGATCTTCTTGAAGATTAATGTCTTCAATTTCCTCCATATCTTTCATTTTCTGGAGCAGGAGTTTTTCGGATTTTTTGATCAGTTTCATGGCACTCTTCTGTTAATTTTATAAATTTAGGCAATGAAAATTGTTACATAAATTGTGTTAGTCATTCATGTATTTATTCAATAATCTTCAGACAGACCCGTAAGAATCTTTTATGAAGTATAGTTGTGAAAATTTTTGCTTGGATTAACTAGGATACAGCAAATCGGTAAAAAAACCGAGAAGTTTTCTGAATAATCTCATGTATATAAGTACATCATCGGCTTGTCAAGTAGCTAATAATCAGTCTAAAAGTATTGCCCACATTAGTTTAGACGTAGAATTTGCAATGGTTAGAGACAACCGCAGCAGGCGATCGCCTAGTACGTGCTATAAAATTATAAATCTATACATAAATAACTATACAAAAATACATGGAGCTACTAGAAATAATTTTAGTGCTAGCTACAATCGTAGGGGTTGTAGATGCTGAAACAATTCGCATTAAAGATAATGCAGGACAAAAAATTACACTCCAGCTAGCCTGTATTCATGTACCAAAAGCGACTACTCAGGCAATACCAGCAACACAAAGACTGAAAAAGTTATTACCACCTTTAAGTTCAGTTGTGATTAGACGCACAGAAAAACTAGGAAGCGATCGCATCGTTGGTGAAGTATTTGTGAATAATCGCTCAGTTAATCTGCTGATGGTAGAGTCCGGTAATGCTGTTGTTGACCGTGAATCTTTACAAAATTGCTCCGAAAGCAAAACCCAATATTTAATTGCTGAAGCTAATGCGAAAAATCATCGCTGGGGATTATGGCAACAATCAAATAACGCTATGAATCAACCAAAAATATTTTCTGGGCGGGGAAAATTAATTTATGAAGAAATTCCTCCCGTGATGTCAGTTAGAGCTTATCTTGGAGAGGAATTTTTTCTCATTTCTCACACCCCAAACCAAAGTCGGTTAGTGTTGCGTCCATCTGTGCAAGTTTCTCGCGATCAATTGCGATCGCTTCAGAATCAAGAAGTAGAAATTACCGCAGAGTACGTTGTAGGAACTCGCCCATCACCCAATCAAGTTGCTTGCCCTTTGGATGCTGATGGTCAATGCATGGCTCAAGGCGCTGGTTATCAAGTTTTATCTATCAAGTTAGCCAAATAGAAATTCCAGTCCCAATACTTGTCGGTTAAGGGGAAAAAGGGGAATGGGAAAAGGAAAAGAAAAAACCTTTAATCCTTAACTTTTAACCTTTTCCCCAAAATCAATTTTGAGTTCAAAACGCTTAACCGAGTAGTATTGATTCCAGTCCTATCTTACCTAGACTTCATCAACATAGAGTTCCTGAATCAGTTCCATATCCCAATAAGAAGCTTCTACTTTATGACCATCGGGATCGCGGACAAAGCAACCATAGTATGGTTCACCATAGTGCGGTCTTGGGCCTGGCGCACCATCATCCGCTCCTCCCGCCGCTAATGCTGCTTGATAAAACGCATGAACTGATTCTTTAGTTGGTGCGATAAAGCCAATGTGAGTACCATTCCCGACGGTTGCAGGTTTACCATCAAATGGCGTTTGTACCCAAAATTCTGGAAACTGCTTACCATAAGCAACCGCACCCGGATGTTCCATAATTCGCTGACAGCCAAGGGTGGGTAGTACTTTGTCGTAAAATGCGATCGCCCTTGCAAAATCATTCGTGCCAATCGAGATATGTGAGATAATGCTGGGACTATTATCCATACCTAATCCTCCATCTACTTAAGGGAATTCATGGCAAAGTAAACAATGCTTCTATCTGCAAACAGAAACATTGTTGCCGAGTTGTTTTAATGTTTGTGAAATAAGACTTGGGTAATGTTTAGGTGAAAGCCTCAGCGTTCAGCGGTATTATAACAGTATAAATGTACTAAAGCAACTGATGCGAGAGTTGTAAGAAAATTAACAACAGTCGATGAAAAGTAAAAGACTTGTCAATTTTATCAGTGGGCATCTCGACTTAACTCAGGCGGAATTTGAGATGTATTACCGTCCTGTGATTGATTGCGCGATCGCTCAAAATCAGTGCTTTATAGTTGGCGATGCAAGAGGTGCAGATACCCTTGCACAACAGTATCTTTTTGAGAAAACTGAGGCAGTCATTGTTTATCATATGTTCACCAGCCCGCGCAATAATGCAGGATTTCCCACCCGTGGCGGGTTTCACAGCGATATACAGCGAGATACCCAAATGACCCTTGATTCAGATCAAGATATTGCTTGGGTAAGATCTGGAAGAGAGCGATCAGGAACTCAGGCAAACTGCGATCGGCGAATAAAAACAAATAGTCTAGTACAA
The DNA here is from genome assembly GCF_025677855.1 of Tolypothrix sp. PCC 7601. Taxonomy (NCBI): domain Bacteria; kingdom Bacillati; phylum Cyanobacteriota; class Cyanophyceae; order Nostocales; family Tolypothrichaceae; genus Tolypothrix; species Tolypothrix sp. PCC 7601. The sequence continues at coordinate 6,933,077 of NZ_CP064879.1, read as the reverse complement.
CAAGGCAAAAGTAAAAAGTAAAAAGTAAAAAGAAAGAATAGTGATAGAACAAGCCTTTTAGCAATTACAGATGGTCTGTTTATTTACGCCGACTTGTACTAGTTACTCAAAAAAAACTCAAGAATAATTTTGGAGGGGGTTTGGGGGACGCAACCGTCCCCCAATTCTGCTGGCTTGTTCAACCACTAACAAATTAATCTTTCATGCTCTTCACCAAAGCGTATAGCTGGCAAATCACCCACAAATTGAAGAACCGTCAACTAAAAAATATCCCATCTTATTTACACTAGAGTATATGGGGGAAAAACATTCGTGTTGACTTCAAAAATTGGGATAATTTATTAATTTCTATCACTACCCCATAGATTAACAGGCAGAACATAGCATAGGGCAAAAATGCAAAAATTACTTTTTAATGACAGAAATAGCTTTAGCGCGCAGGCCCTATTCCTTGGTAAAAAAATTAATCTCAAAACATTGGAGAATTACATTTGCTTGGCGACTATGCCAGTAGTGGTTACAGTCGGTGAACAGGGTGGCGCAGTATTGTTCGACTATGGTGCAGTTGTTCTATTTAACCTTGAGCCTGTAGAAAAGGTAGACTTCTTAACTAAACTATCCTCACAAGTTAGTGACGCTTTTGCCAACCCAGAAACAGAAGAAGTAGAAATTAAGCTCAGACTTGCCGAAAGTGAGAGAGTTAAGGAAGGAAAAATTTTGTTGCAAGACTTTAGTGTAGAACGCTTGCAGATAGTAGCTGATATTCTCGCTAAAAGTGTTGTGTTATCTCATTATGAAACTAGCCTAGCGACTGTATTTGATCAAATTGAACCATTTGCAGCTAGCCTCCAGAGTGAACACAGAAGTTCACGCCAGAGTCGGGAATTATTGCGTCAACTTGGCACTACGTTGTTAGTTCAACATAAAATTGTAGGACGAGTAGAGATTATTGATAAACCAGAGTTACTCTGGGAATCTCCACAGTTAGAAAACTTATATCTGCGATTAGAAGATGAGTACGAAATCCGCGAACGTCACCATGCTTTGGAACGTAAACTAGACCTAATTTCCCAAACCGCACAAACAGTACTGGAGTTTATGCAGCATAGCAGTAGCCAGCGAGTTGAGTGGTATGTAGTAATTCTCATTGTGGTAGAGATTCTACTGTCACTTTACGATATTATTTTCAAAGGCTAATACTCCACTTGAGATGGGCTTTTTCATATCACTTTACTATCAATAGGTAGCGAAAAATCGCGAGACCATTCATTCCAAGAACCAAAATAATTTTTGGCGTAAATTCCGGCTGTTTGTAAAGCAATTAAAGTATTCGCTGCTCTAGAACCTTTAAAGCAGTAAATATATACTATGGAATCTGAAGTAATACCTATAGATTCACAAATTTCTAAGATTTCTGCCTTTGAGCGAAATAGAGGTATTTCCGCATCAGATATCATTAAACGATGCCACTCTAACCACAAAGCATCAGGAATTCTACCTTTACGGGGACAAAAATCTGGAGCATAAGGAGAAGAACTTAACCCCAACCATTCTTCGCGATCGCGCACATCTAACTTAATAATTCCAGGATTATCAATTGCTTGCAACATCTCGATGGTAGTCACCATCATCTCAGAATTGGGATGCAATTTAAATATGCTGCATTCACGTAATGGTACTTCATTGGTAGTAGGTAATTCCGCCTTCAGCCATGCTCTATATCCTCCATGTAAAACAGATACCTGAGCGCAACCTAAATATTTTAATAGAAAAGCTGCTCGACAAGATTGACCATAACCTTTATTAAAAGCATCCTCATACACAATTAACCATTCTGTACCAGTAATTCCAACACTGCTGAGAATTTCTTGAAAATGCTCTTGCAATTTATTTAACCCTGCTGGGTAAGAATTATCTAAAAGATAGGTAAAAAAATCTCTGATATTAATCGAGTTAGGAATATGCGAAATAGCATATTCTTCTGGACTGCGCGTATCGATAATGACAACCTGTGATGAATTTTCTGCTAACAGCGACGTGAGTTCTTGAGGAGAAATGAGGGGTTGTGTATTCACGCTTTCATGCTTATATCATCGTAATATTAAGCATTATCGCGCCCAGCAGATTTGCTTTAAGAAATGCAAATAACAGAAGAATAAATTTTAAATGTTATCAGAAAACATTTTTATCAATCTCTTTTTTTAGCCTATAGCCCCTATCTTCACGCTAGAATCCCTAACTAATTTATCTAACTCCTGCTGCATTTGAAAATTAACTAACTCATAACAAGCGTTTACATAATCCCTATCCCTAGCTGCGTCTTTACCATATCGCTCAAAAATAATTGGAGGACATACACGAGTATGAATTTGCACAGGTAAAGGAATATTAGGTAAAGGGCCAATAGATAAACCCCAAGGTAAACCTAAATAAATGGGAAATACTCCGGGGTCTAATTTATATAACCAAGGTAGTCCCCACTGATGCAATTGTTTGACTAAATCATAACAGTCAAATAAAACTATCAAAGTATCATGAGCGCCTACAGATATTAATGGGATAATTGGAACTTCTTCTTTTAAAGCTAGTTTGATAAAACCCTTATTTCCAGCAAAATTAATTTTATGGCGTTGGCTATAAGGACGAAACATATCATATTGTCCTCCTGGATATACTAAAACGCTAGCACCTTGATCAAAAGCCGCACTAGCCATTTTTGGATGGGCAACAATTGCTCCTAATTTTTGAGCTAATTTACCTATTATGGGACTGATTTCCCAAGCATAAGGATGCATTAAACCATAAACCAAACGCTCAGTTCCAAAGCGGGAAAACCAATCATACATCATCACAATCAAGTCGGGAGAAGCCATCCCACCGTTATGAGAACCAACTAGTAATACCTTTCCTTCTTTTGGGATGTAATCCCAGCCATCAGTTTTTACTTGAAAGTAGTAACGATACAACCATTCCCCTATAGGCATTAACCTCTCTATAAACTGGGTATCTCGTTCCTTTAATGACCAACCTGGTTTACCGTCAGAGACATTATTTAATATTCCAAACAAACTCTTGGTCATACGTTTAATATATAGATTTTCAGGACTAACTAATTATCCTAATAAACTTGCATATTTATTTGATGAATCTCTAAGTTGAAATTTAATGTTTCATACTATCTTCTCTACGATGCTGAATAATTATTACTGTTTGTATAAGTTTAATTGCGTTAAATTAATAAATGATTCCCTTGTCGATGAATTTGGAAAGGGCGCAGCGTCAAACTGTACTACTCCAATAGCTTCAACGATTTGATTATTATATTTTTCTACTTCATCAGGCGATCGCAACGATTGTTTATTCCAAGATGGGTAAATACTTACCTTAGTTTCATCCTCCAACACAACTTGTGACTTGATATACAGTCCTTGAAATCCTGGTATTCCGGTAGATTCTGGGTTGGGTTTCCAGCTTCTAGATGTGTAACGTCCAATGAGTTTCACCCGTTGACCATTCAGACGAATTAAATCGTCACGATTTTTAACTATTTCCAATTTCCTTTGTGGAACTTCTTGATTATTTACTTGGGACAGTTGGCTAGTACTAGGTTGAACCTCTACAAATAGACCTAATATGATTGACACAGTTACACTTGAAGCAATAGTAACAGAGCGTAATAGCATTTTATTCTCCACTTTTGAGCCAGGGATATTGCTCAATCACGAGTGTTTATAGTTACACTTGTAAATCAACTATAGTTGAACTTACAACAGGATTGTGTAGCTGCCCTCAAATAAAATACATTGAGCAATATTGCCTTCTTTTTTCCAGATGTCTGCAATTGAAACTCTAATGGTGTTGTAGTAAGCGTTTGTGTGAACCTGAATATACTACACCTTATGATATTAACTTAATCGGCGAGTACAACATCGCCGGCGAAATGTGGGGAGTGACACCACTATTGGAAAAATTGGGCATTCGTGTTTTATCAAAAATTACAGGTGATGCTCGCTATCAAGAAATTACCTACGCTCACCGTGCGAAGCTGAATGTCATGATCTGCTCGCGCGCTTTGCTGAACATGGCGAGAAAAATGGAGGAACGTTACGGCATTCCTTACATTGAAGAGTCTTTCTACGGCATCGATGATATGAATCGTTGTCTGCGAAATATTGCTGCTAAATTAGGAGATCCGGATTTACAAGAGCGCACAGAAAAGCTAATTGCTGAAGAAACAGCTGCTCTAGATTTGGCTTTGGCTCCCTATCGTGCGCGACTCAAAGGCAAGCGCGTTGTCTTGTATACAGGCGGTGTTAAGAGCTGGTCAATTATCTCCGCAGCAAAAGACTTAGGTATCGAAGTGGTCGCCACCAGCACCCGCAAGAGTACAGAAGAAGACAAAGCCAAGATTAAAAAATTAATCGGTAACGATGGCATCATGCTGGAAAAAGGCAATGCTAAAGAATTGCTGCAACTGGTAAAAGACACCAACGCCGATATGTTAATTGCTGGGGGACGTAACCAATATACAGCCCTCAAAGCCCGGATACCCTTCCTCGACATTAACCAAGAACGTCACCATCCCTACGCAGGTTATGTAGGCATGGTGGAAATGGCCAGAGAATTATACGAAGCACTCTACAGCCCAATTTGGGAACAAATTCGCAAACCAGCGCCTTGGGATGAGGTTGAGGAATCTGAGCAATTGGCTGTGCTTTAGGGGACTGGGGATTGGGGACTGGGGATTAGGAAGAGTAAAAAAATTCTCCCTAATCTCCCTCATCCCCCTCATCCCCCTCATCCCCCTCATCCCCCTCATCTCCCCCATCCCCCTCATCTCCCCCATCCCCCTGCTATCTCATCTCTCTATACTCAAACTTGGTATTAGTTAAATGGCGATCGTTACTACTCCCAACAAACCAGTTACAGTTAATCCTTTAAAGCAAAGCCAAGCTTTGGGTGCATCTTTAGCTTTCTTGGGATTAAAGGGCATGATTCCCTTATTTCACGGCTCTCAAGGTTGTACTGCTTTTGCCAAAGTTGTTTTAGTACGGCATTTTCGGGAAGCAATTCCCCTAGCAACTACAGCCATGACGGAAGTGACTACCATTTTGGGTGGTGAAGACAATGTGGAACAAGCAATTCTGACCTTGGTAGAAAAATCTCAGCCAGAAATTATCGGTTTATGTAGCACTGGGTTAACGGAAACTAGAGGCGATGATATTGAACGTTTCTTGAAAGAGATTCGGGAACGTCACCCAGAATTGGATCGGCTACCAATTGTTTTTGCGCCCACACCTGATTTTAAAGGTGCTTTACAAGATGGCTATGCAGTAGCTGTAGAAAGCATTGTTCAGGAAATTCCGCGTCCTTGTGCTACCAGAATTGAACAAGTCACCATCTTGGCGGGTTCGTCTTTTACACCAGGAGACATCCAAGAAATTAAAGAAATGGTAACTAGCTTTGGGCTAGTTCCTATCGTTGTACCCGATTTGAGTGCTTCCTTAGATGGACACTTAGAAGATTCCTATAGTGCGATTACAGCCAGTGGAACAACAGTAGCTCAACTGCGGGAAGTTGGCGGTTCTGCTTTCACGATCGCACTTGGTGAAAGTATGCGCGGTGCAGCACGGATTCTGCAAGAACGGTTTGGCATTCCCTATGAAGTTTTTGGACAACTCACAGGCTTAGAACCTGTGGATGAGTTTTTGCAAGCTTTAGCGATTCTTAGCGGTAACAGCGTCCCGGAAAAATATCGCCGCCAACGTCGCCAACTGCAAGACGCAATGTTAGATACTCACTTTTATTTTGGTGCTAAACGCGTATCTTTAGCTTTAGAACCTGATTTGTTGTGGTCAGCAGTGCATTTCTTGCAATCAATGGGAGCGCAAATTCATGCTGCAGTCACCACAACGCGATCGCCTCTGTTAGAAAAACTCCCCATTAAAAGCGTCACAATCGGGGATTTGGAAGACTTTGAGGAACTAGCGGTAGGCTCTGACTTGTTAATTGGCAATTCTAACGTAAGTGCGATCGCTAAACGGTTATCCATTCCTCTCTATCGCCTCGGAATACCCATTTACGATCGCTTAGGTAATGGTCAATTTACCAAAGTCGGCTACCGCGGCACAATGGAGCTTTTGTTTGGCATGGGTAACCTCTTTTTAGAAGCCGAAGAAGAGAGAGTAAAACATTTCCACGGAGATTGGTAAGCGGTATTGTCATTTGTCAATCGTCATTAGTCATTAGTAGATATTCAAATTACTAAATGCAAATGACAAATGACCAATGACAAATGACCAAAAATAAATGACAAAGGACGAATAACGATGAAGATTGCCTTTACGACAAGTGACCGAGTTCATATTAATGCTCACTTCGGATGGGCAAGACAAATTGAGGTTTATGAAGTCTCTGATGAGGGATCTACATTTGTTGAGACTTTAAGCTTTGATGGCGACCTCAAAGAAGATGGTAACGAGGATAAAATCACACCAAAACTAGAAGCGCTAGGTGATTGCACAATTGTTTATGTATTAGCAATTGGTGGTAGCGCTGCTGCACGTTTAATCAAAAAAGGTGTTACCCCAATTAAAGCGCGATCGGAAGAAGAAGAAATCGCGGAAGTATTAACTAAATTAGTCCAAACACTCAAAGGTAATCCCCCACCTTGGTTGCGTAAAGCTTTAAAGCAAAAAGACACAAACTTTGCCGATGAATTAGAAAATGAAGCAACAGTATGACTATAGATAATAGTGTTAACGGAACTGCCAGCAGTACAGTCTCTAACTCACCTTTCCTGAAGGCGATCATCCAACAAATCCGGGGACAAGATACCTATGGAACATACCGGAAGTGGTCTGATGATTTGATTCTTAAACCCTATGTAGTTCCTAAAGCAAAGAAACGGGAAATTCCTATTGATGGTGATGTAGATCCGATTACTCTAGCACGGATCATGGCATTTTATCGAGCTGTAGCCGCTTGTATTGAAAAGGAAACAGGTCTCATATCCCAGGTTGTAGTTGATATCAACCACGAAGGGTTTGGTTGGGTACTTGTTTTCACTGGCCGCCTTTTGTTAGTCACAAGAACCTTACGTGATGCCCATCGCTTTGGCTTTGATTCCCTAGAAAAAGTTGCAGAAGAGGGAGCCAAGTTAATAGAAAAAGGCATCGATTTAGTAAATCGTTTCCCCGAAGTTGGCAAGCTTTAATTCGTCAATAGTCAAGGGTCAAAAGAGTTTGGATTCTTGACTCTGGACTTTTGAACGCCAGTTGCTTCAAGTCGGCAAAGCCGCCCAACGCACTGGCTCCTCTAGACTCTGGAATTTTGACTTTGAACAAATGACAACTGAAGAACTAAAAGGCAAAATCAGACGGCTCAATAGTAAAGCAGGTCAAATGAAAATGGATCTGCACGACTTAGCAGAGGGATTACCCACAGACTTTGAAAAATTGATGGATGTTGCAGCTGAAACTTATGCTATCTATCGCGAGCTAGATGAACTTAAGCAACAGCTTAAAAAAATGGAGAAGGGTGAATGAGCCGGAATATTGATGAGTTTAAGAAACTCGTAGACGCAGAGGAATTCTTTCAATTCTTTGAAATGCCCTACGACCAAACATTTGTGAATGTTAATCGTTTACATATTCTAAAAAAATTCTCTCAATTCATGAGAGAAGTAGATGAGAATTTTCCTGATTTAAAACCAGAAGAAAAACTCGAGCAATATGCCATAGCTTTGCAAAAAGCCTATGAGGTATTTATCGAGTCAACACCTCAAGAACAAAAGCTATTTAAGGTGTTTAACGATAAGCCGAAAAATGTAGTCAAGCTGACAGAAATCACTTCTGATTAGGAGGTAAAAAGTGGTAAACCTAACGCCTACCGAATTAGAACGTTATAGTCGCCAAATGATGCTCCCTAATTTTGGCGAATTAGCTCAGAAGCGCCTGAAGTCAGCGACGGTTTTGGTTACAGGTGTGGGGGGATTAGGCGGTACAGCGGCGCTTTACTTAGCTGTAGCGGGCGTTGGGCGGCTAATCTTAGTACGAGGTGGTGACCTGCGGCTAGATGATATGAATCGTCAAGTCCTCATGACAGACGATTGGGTAGGTCAGCCAAGGGTATTCAAAGCTAAAGAAACTTTGGAAGCGATTAATCCTGATGTCCAAGTGGAAGCGGTTCATGATTACATCACCCCGGAAAATGTAGACGAGTTAGTACAGTCCGCTGATATGGCTCTTGACTGCGCCCACAATTTTACAGAGCGTAATTTGTTGAATGCGGCTTGTGTGCGTTGGCGTAAGCCAATGGTGGAAGCAGCAATGGACGGAATGGAGGCTTACCTGACTACGATTATTCCTGGTGTGACTCCTTGCTTGTCTTGTCTGTTTCCAGAAAAACCTGATTGGGATCGGCGTGGCTTTTCAGTTCTGGGGGCTGTTTCTGGAACACTTGCTTGTTTAACAGCACTGGAAGCGATCAAGCTGATCACTGGGTTTAGTCAACCGTTACTGTCACAACTGTTGACAATAGACCTAGCTCGGATGGAATTTGCCAAACGGCGTTCTCACCGCGATCGCGCTTGTCCTGTCTGCGGAAATAGTGCACCCTGGAGATACGCACAATCAGGTTCTATGGAACCCACCAGCAATTTCACAAAATAATCAGCTTCATTGCGTTGAATTGCATATCTCTTCGTTTAGCCCTTTATTAGTCATTTGTTTTCTGCCCATTGTAAATACAAAGTCAATCTCAATTCCTTTGTAAATACAAATTACAACTGGCTGATTATTAAGGACAAATATGCAATTAAAACGCTTCACAACTTAAGAAACCACACCTGTAATTACAACCACTATCGCAACAAATCAGGAGATGTGATGACTGTTACTTTGACAGAAAAAGCTGAATTTCGTCTGCGGGCGTTCTTAGTCGGTTCTGCCCCCGACTCCAATGTTGCAACTAAAGGCGTTCGCATCTCTGTAAAAGATGGTGGTTGCAGTGGCTATGAGTATGGCATGGAGATTACTAGCAAGCCACAACCAGACGATTTAGTAATTCAGCAAGGAAAAGTACAACTTTACGTTGACGCTCAAAGCGCACCGTTATTAGAAGGTGTTGTCATCGATTTTGTTGATGGGGTAATGGACAGCGGTTTTAAGTTTACTAACCCCAATGCAACCGATACTTGTGGTTGTGGTAAGTCCTTCAAAACCGGTGATTGCACACCTAACGGTGTACCTTGCAGCTAATACTGTTTCAGATTTAATCAACACATAAAAACCGCTTCGCGGAATTCAAGCAAAATCCGTCGTAAAAAAATTGAATTTCGCCTAGCGGTAATAGTGTCGATTCTGCTGCAGAAGCGCTCCGTGTAGCTGCATCAAGAGTAAAAGCGGGAGACTACCAAACTCTGGTAATTAAACCTAATTGTAGAAAGTTTGAGGAGAATCGGAAAATGGCTACCTACCAAGTTAGATTGATCAACAAAAAAGAAGATCTCGACAGCACAATTGAGATTGATGAAGATACAACCATCCTCGAAGGAGCAGCAGAAAACGGTATTGAACTACCCTTCTCTTGCCACTCTGGATCTTGCTCTAGCTGTGTAGGTAAGGTTGTAGAAGGTGAAGTTGATCAATCTGATCAAATCTTCTTAGATGACGAGCAAATGTCTAAGGGATTTGCTTTACTATGTGTTACCTATCCCCGTTCTAACTGCACAATCAAGACTCACCAAGAACCATATCTTGTATAAAGTGTAGTTATCGCTTGAACCTAGGATTCAGGATGAAAAGTATCTTCATCCTAGCCTGGGGCAAGCTTGATTTAATGCATCTACAAATATAATATTTATACTACTTATGTTTACTCCCTTTACTATTAAGGGCTGTTCATTAGAATTGCTGAAACATGGCGAGCAAGGAATTGTAGCTTTCTGTAAAATTCCAGATGAAAAGTGCCGTCAAGAACTAATAGCAATGGGAATATCAGTAGGAACAAGTATTACTGTTAAAGAAAAATTTCCTACATTCCAAATCGAAGTTAATAATATAAGTTTCTCAATAGATAAAGAAATAGCCCGCGTAATTTATGTACGCATTCTTGATATTTAATATTTAAATAAACTTGTAGGGTGTGTTGTCGCGCAGCGCAACGCACCAGCGAGCCATCAAACCATTTTGGATTTTGGATTTTGGATTTTGGATTGGCCTCATAGATAAATCTAGAAGCTTGAGAATTTTGAATTTTCGATTGATTCCACAGATAAATTTGGGGCTTGTACCATTAAGGAATTATTGTTCACAAATTTAAGGTGCGTTAGCCTACGGCATAACACACCCTACGAAATAATAGATAACTTTTTACTATTGCTTAATCAACAGCAACTAACACATCAGATGCTTTAACTACAGCATAAGCTGCCTTACCTTCTGCCAATCCTAGCTTATCTGCTGAAGACTTTGTAATTATTGCCACTACTTCTACACCAGGTGCTAGTTCTAAAGTAACTTCGCTATTCACAGAGCCAGCAACAACTTTTTTAACAGTAGCTTTTAAAGAATTACGAGCGCTAATTTCCATCCCTGGATACCTTTTTTATTTTGTGTATACTTGATTACCCTAGCAAACAATAATAGTAAGCAGATAATTTTTTTACTTTTTTTTAATAAAGCAAGTTATTTATATAAATGAATAAATAAAGATAAAACACTATACTTACAAAATTATTTAGCTAAATAAACTACACAAGCAGAGGCACCAAATTATTGTGTCTTTACTAATTATTCAAATGTTCATTAGCATTTTATATTAAATAGCAACTTTAAGAAAAAGCTAAAAATCTATATAAATATAATTGAGTAATAGTCAATAGAGATTCTTACTTAAATAAAGTATATTTATAGATTTTAAGGATTATCTTTATTGACAGACAAGCAATTTATTGTTAACTAATCAAATAATTTTATGACCACAATTCGCTGAATAACTTATTTTGAAAAAATAAAAAGTTCATGATAATACTTATTGGCATTTTTTAAGCATTTTATCCATTAAATATCAGGGGATCTTTATAAAGCATTCATAATTCCAATTTATGAGAGTGATACTATATAAGTAAGCTAAATTGTTGCCAGTCAACCAGACTTCAGCAAAAGCGATTACAGACTTAACTCAGACATTCCTAACTTAATGCTGGTTAAGTTCAAAGATGAGGCAGAAAATCTGAGATCTTCAACGAAGGAAGAGGGGAAATGCGTAAGTCTTCTGTCTTCAAATTACCAGAGTAATTAAGTAGTGAAATATGTTGGTATTTCTAAGTCGGAATGTCTAACTTCCGTAACCACTTTTTCATGCGACTAATTCAATTTATAACAATTTAGTTGGAATTTGAATAAGTTGCCTAAATGACATGCAGTTTGGGAAGCATTGCAGCAGTTTAGAACTAATTCCCTTACTTGCAAAACAAATTTTAAGGAGCCAGAATTATGAGAGCTAAACACATTATGACTCAAGATGTAGCTACTATTCGCGGTTCCGCTACTGTAGCAGAAGCAGTCAAATTAATGCGGCTCAAAGAATTACGGGCGTTAATTGTAGAACCTCGCCACAGTGGTGATGCTTACGGTATTATTACCGAAACTGATATTGTATCCAAGGTTGTTGCTTATGGCAAAGATCCTCAACGGATGCATGTCTATGAAGTTATGAGTAAACCCTGCATTGTGGTCAATCCTGACCTAGATGTAGAATATGTGGCACGTTTATTCGCTAATACTGGTGTATGGCGTGCGCCTGTGATCCAAGGTGAATTACTGGGCATTATTTCTGTCACAGATATTATCACCAAGGGCGACTTCATGGAAAAACCAAAAATTAAATTTATCCAAAAAGAGCTTCAAAAAGCTATCTCGAATGCGCGCTCAGTTGTGGCTAACTATGGTGCAGATTCTAAGAGAGCCGAAGAAGCTTGGGATTTAGTAGATGAACTCGAAGCCGAAGCTGGTTATTATGGCGTACCCAAACCAGAAAAAACTGCAAGACAGCTATTCTCTGAAGGTAGAGAATATGTATCTGTAGGCTAAGAGATTTGATTTTTCAACGATGTACTGTTTAGAGCAGCAATTTATTGATCGGATAACTTAGAACCCTACTATTTTCTATCTGCTTCCAGCCTTCTCTGCTGCTAACACGAAAGCTGAATTACTTATCTAGTTTGGATAGATACCGAGTTGGGCATTTCTGCTATCTCATACTGATACATTGTTGCTCTTTTTCTGTTTCTCTCTTTCTCTGACTGAATAATGGTTCGTGATTCTGGTGCATTTACTGTTAATTGTTGAGGGATAACAGTTAACAGCCACCACACCATTCTCATAGTTAATTGGGTCTCATAGCATTTCTTTTACATGGTGGGTAATGCCCACCATTACCTTTTCTAAGAAATGTTATGTCGATTATTTGTGTGCATTTCTATCCATAGGCAGGATATTTATGATTTCTCAAAATCAGCAAAATCTGAGTGACACAACAAAGCAATGGTTACTCGCTCAAGGCTACAGTTGTGATGACTTAAACCAGAGAGGTGAAAATGGAGATACACCTTTGATGAAAGCTACAAGAGCAGGCTTTTACGCAGTAGTCCAAGAGTTAATGAGTTTAGGCGTAGATATTAATGCCAGAAACAATGATGGTAATAATGCTCTATGGTTTGCTTGTTTTGGGAACCACTTCGATTTGATGAATTTGTTACTTGCTGCACATATCAATATTGATAATCAAAATGATAATGGAGCTACGGTGTTGATGTATGCAGCTTCAGCTGGAAAGACAGAAGTAGTTAACTTGCTGTTACAACATCATCCTAACATAAATTTAAAAAACTTAGACGATTTTAAAGCAATAGATTTTGCGAGTAATGTAGAAGTCTTAAGGATACTCAAAAATGCCTCCAAGTCCTATCTCTAAGCGAATCTATCATCAAGCAACCAAGCATTCTTACTTATCTGTGCAGCTCGATCCAAATTATGTGGATGCTGCAACTCAACCATCTTCATTTAAAGTTTACCCAAAGTTTTATCGGCGAGTGAAATTAAATCTCAATAATCAAATTCACTCGTTTATCAGCCTTACTAGTGCTGTAACTTTAGAAAAAATCTATAAAGAAGGTGCTGTGAAATTGCGTGTAAATCCGTCTGCTGGCGCTTTATATCCCACAGAAGTTTATATCCAGATTCGCAATATCGAAGGCTTTATTAACGGCATATATCATTTAGAAGTTGAGAATAATTGTCTAACTCTAATCTATGAATTAATTGATGATGGCTTAGAGAGTTATATTATACCCGGCAAAAGTATAAATGGATTCATTTTTTTAATTAGTTGTGTTTATTATAGGTCTAGCTGGAAATATAAAGACAGGAGCCTGAGATATTGCTGGCTGGATAGCGGACACCATTTAGGTGCGATTGCTGCTTCAGCCTATATTCACGACAGAGAGATACAGTTAATTTTCGATTTTGATAAACTCGCTCTCAATGCGGATTTAGGATTTGAGAATAAAGAGTTTATTACTGCTTGTGCGATTTCGGGAGAAATCGAAGACAAGAAAGTCAGAAATTTAAGGTTAAAAGTTCCTTTTGTCTGTGGCACCGATTATTTTGAAGCCAATGAATTCATCGAACAAGGCTATCAAAACACATCTCTTCAGCCGAGTCGCCAGCAGAAATTAGTGCATCCCCAGTTTAACTTTGACAAAGATAAATTTTTTCAGACTGTTTGGATGAGACGTTCAATTAGACGTTTTTATAAACAGTCAATTCCTCAAGAAAGTTATTGGCAGCTATGGCAGCATTTTCAGCAGCCAATACCAACCAAAAATTTTGAGGAGATGGAAATTTACTCTGTTGTACATCATGTCAGAGGAATGACTCCAGGGATATACAAAGGGAAGCATCTATTAAAAGCGGGCAATTTTAGTGAAAAAACGGGTTACTTGTGCATCAATCAAGCAATAGTTAGAGATAGCGCTGTAACTTTATTTTTTACGTCCGACTATATAAATTATCAAACAGCTATGTTAATAGCTGGTTTTTTAGGGCAAAGAGTTTATCTTGTTAGCAACTTTATGGGTATTCATTGTAGTGGGATTGGAGCTTTCTATGATGATGAAACCCAAGAATTTTTAGGAACTAATCAAGATGTACTCTATGCGATCGCAATTGGCATATAACTTAGGAAATCAACAGAAATGGCTAAAGAAATTTACTCCCAAGAAGATGATTCACACCCAATGCAGCTGACTTCAGCAGATATTATCCTGCGTCAGCAACTAGAGTATTCTATTAGCAGGTACTTCTATGAAGCCTGCGATCGCTTTATCCAAAACCTCTTATCTACTTGTCGTTGGTATGTTACCACCGATGCTAGTGTAATGGTGTTGGTAATTGAATGTCCCGATGAGGTTACTAACTGGCGGATTCTACAAAAAATCGTGCCAATGGGTAAATTACTTTATAAGATTGTTAGCAGTGCTAAAATTCGTGTTTGCCCTCCAGAGAGCCAAGGCATACCCTTTGAAATGAGGGTAGATGAATTGTCGATTTACGGAGACGATATCTAATCTTATTCTAGGTTTTAGATGTTGGATTTGGCAATCTGGATTGTTAACTAAACCTGAAAATTCTGTCTGATGATTGTGGCTACTTCCTCAAACACCAGATTAGCAGAATGCTCGATAGCAGGGCTTAATTCCAGGCCTAAATCAAGATTTGCTGCTTCAATGAGGTAGACTGTTACCTCTTGAGGAAAGTCATTTTGAAAAATTTTCCGTCCAGCAGCTAAAGCATTATCCCAACGAAAATCATGCAAGTTGTAACTAGGTTCTGGTAAAGCTTCGAGTTCTTTCCCAGGGACTTTAAATACTGCGCCTGGTTCAGAACCTGTGGAACTTGCATCAATAATAATTAATTGTTTGCTTCCTCTAGCTTGAAACATCACTTCCATCCCTCCGGTTCCACAGTCATAAACTCGGACGTTGGGATGAGGATTTTTAGTGAGAAATTGCTGTAGGCGTTGAGCGACAATTACGCCTACAGCATCATCACTGCGATTGAGATTACCACAACCAATAATAGTTAGCATTTGTTGAGCGTGTTTTGAGAATCAGCCTGTATTTTGATGGGTTTCCTATAAGGTGAAAATGCACAAAATGCAATAGCTATTTACTTAATATTTACTATATTTAATATGAAGATAGTTTTTAGGGGCACAATCAATTGTGTCCCTACTATTTATTGTATCTAAAGTAAGTTAATTAGAAACTAAAACGCTACTCCATATTTTTTGGCAATTTCAACCAGCTTCTCACACTGTTCTTGTCCAGCTTTGATTAAAAGTGCGTCTGCCTCTTCTGGTTTTGTACCATCTTTAGGAATTAAATATTTGACATATATTGATACAAAATCAGCGATAATTGCCATACCAGATAAAGCGTGTGCGTCTGCTTCTTTACCTGCGATCGCAGCTACTAAACCTGCTTTAATGGGGTCAGGTTTCACTTTCATAAACTGATCGACAAGTTTCGGTATATAATCTGCTGGTGCTAGGTTATTTAACTTAGTAGTATCAGGCTTAAAATCACATCCTGCTGCTTTTGACTGTTCTAATACACACCATTCTGTAAATTCTTGGAGTGCAGCGTCGGGAAGAAGAGGAAGATATTTATGTAGGGCGATATCAGACACAAGCTTACCTTGTAAATTTCTATTTTTCGCAATGCGTAAAGCAAGATTAACGCACTATATCAAGGAGTTTTAGTATGTTAAGCTACTACTATTAATTAAATATCTACAATTATTACTATATTGAAGAAAAAATAATTTTATTTTTAATAAATAGGTAGGATTAATAACATCATCTCAATCTCCAATAATATAAACAATAATTCAGAATATTACGAATTTTAAATATTTCATCTACTTATTAGTATTACCCTAAACAAGATATTACAGATTTTTTATTAAGGGTTATTGAAGTAGGAAGCATAAATCCAGAGATTAGCGATCGCACTACATCTCCTGTAAGTAAACCAAAAAATCAATAGAAGAAAAGAAGACATTACGTCGGTAATTTTTGGATATCCCTCTTTACTTACCAAAACTGCATAAGCTTTACTAGGCTGAGAACTATATAGTTAGTGGAAACGAAAAAAATATCAGGCATCAGGTGAATATGAAAAAGTCGAAAATGGCATATTCTTTAGTAAAACTAAGATTAGCTCCGGTATTCCTCAGTTTTCTCAGTTGTTTAACATTACCTTCAAATTCAACCATAGCATTAGATAAAACACTATTAGCACAGCAAGCACTAAGCTATCAACAAAAAATTAAATCACTTCTTAGGCAAAATCAACCTACATCAGCATTAGAAATTTTAAAACAGAGTCGCAATCTAGCTTTAGTAGATTTATTAGCACAGAGTTTTCCAACAAGAAATGTTAACGCGCCAACCACTGAGACAATTAAGCAAGTTGCTAAAAATCAAAATGCAACACTTGTACAATATTCCCTACTATACCAAAATGTAAATGTTGCGGGTAAACGACAAACTCAGACTTCTGATTTGGTAATTTGGGTAATTCAACCTACAGGTGAAATCTCTCTAAGACAAGTTGATTTAAAGGCTTGGCAATCAAAAAATAAGACTACTCTGGCAGATGTGATTAATCACCTTCAACAAAGTCATAGTCAGGGAATTGAGGGACATAAAGGCATAATAAAAATATCAGACACTACCCAAAATAGTTCTTCATTAGCTAGAAAACAACTACATGAATTACTTATTCAACCAATATCTGATATTTTACCCACTAAACCAGAAGCAAGAGTAATTTTTATTCCTCAAGATAAATTATTTCTTGTACCTTTTGCAACTTTACAAGATGAGAACAATCAATATTTGATTGAGAAATACATAATTTCTACTGCACCATCAATACAAGCTTTAGATTTACTAGCAAAAAGGCACAATTCTAATACAAAATCTACTCAAGATGTGTTGATAGTTGGTAATCCTACGATGCCAACTAAACCTCTAAATCCTGGGGAGTCATTTAGTAAGCTATCTCCACTACCAGGCGCAGAAAAAGAAGCAAAAAATATTGCCAGTATCTATAATACTCAAGCGTTGATAGGTGATGCTGCAACTGAAACAACAGTTGTCAAGCGAATGTCCAACGCCAGGATTATTCATTTAGCAACATCAGGATTTTTGGGTAACTCAATAGAAAATCCTGGCTTACTAGCCTTTGCACCTTCTAGTCAAGATGATGGTTGGTTAACTGCGGCTGAGGTTAGCAAGCTGAAGCTAAAAGCTGAATTAGTTATTTTGAGTAGTTGTGATTCTGCTTTAGGAAAAATCACAGGTGATGGTGTAATTGGATTGTCTCGTGCATTCTTGGTAGCGGGTGCTAACAGTGTAATCGCTTCGTATGGCAAGATTTCTGATGAATCAACTACGACATTAATGACGGAATTTCATAGTAATTTAACTAAAAATCCTGATAAAGCTGTTGCTTTACATCAAGCAATGTTAGTAACAATGAAAAAATATCCTAATCCTCAAGATTGGGGAATGTTTACACTTGTAGGTTTACCATAACGAGAAACCGAGGGGGTAGTTAATCAGGAAATTTTTAATCTAACTCAAAAATGGTATTATTCGTTCATAAACAGAAAGAAAAATTTGCTGTTCAAAATCATGTTTTTTGCTAACTCTTTAGAAAATCAGCTTCAGCGTTGGAACGATATTATTCGTAATCAGCCACAAAATCCTAATGCTTATATTAGACGTGGAATGGTTAACTTTCAGCTTGCTAAAATTGATGAATCCATTCAAGATTTTGATACCGCAGAAAGAATAGATCCACGCCTTAAACCATATTTATGGCAACGTGGATTATCTTATTACTATGCTGAAAAATTTGCTGAAGGTGCTGAACAATTTGAGATTGACTTGACAGTTAATGCTCAAGATGTAGAAGAAACAGTATGGCGATATCTATGCATAGCTCGTATTGATAGTGTAGAGAAAGCACGTAATTCGCTATTAACTGTCAGAAATGACCCCCGGCGAATTATGCGGAGTGTATACGATTTATATGCAGGGAATTGTACAACTAATGATGTTTTAAATGTTGGTCAATCTGATGGTGTAAAAGGCAATTTTTACAGCCATCTTTATTTAGGATTATATTACGAAGCTGAGAATAATTTGGAATTAGCTCAGGAATATATAGTTAAAGCTGCTGATGATTATAAAATTGATGATTATATGTGGTATTTAGCTCAGGTACATAAAACCCTGCGACAATGGTCTTAAAATCATACCCGATAGGCAAAGGTTATCTAGGATAGCGAAAAAAGAGCTTGCTCTTAATCGCTATCCTGACTTTATACTAATGTCCCAGCATTTTATCCCGCAGGTGCTTAATGCGATCGCGCAAGTTTGCAGCCTCCTCAAATTCTAGTTTTTTTGCGGCTTCTTTCATCTGCGCTTCGAGTTTAGCAATCAAGTCGGGAATCTCTTCTAGCGGTAATTCATCGATATGTTCATCTACTACTTTTAGATCTGTAGCATTTAACCGTCGCGAAACATCTAAAAAAGACAAAATCGCGTTACTTGATTTTTTCACAATTGGCTGAGGTGTAATGCCATGCATTTTGTTATAAGCCGTTTGAATTCCCCGTCTTCTGTCTGTTTCTTCAATGGCTTTAATCATGCTATCTGTAAGATTATCAGCATACATGATGGCCTGTCCCTTAATATGACGTGCAGCTCTACCAATTGTTTGAATTAAAGAACGTTCGGCGCGTAAGAAACCTTCTTTATCTGCATCCATGATTGCCACAAGGGAAACTTCTGGTAAATCCAAACCTTCCCGCAATAAGTTGACTCCCACTAAGACATCAAACTTACCGGAACGCAAATCTTGTAAAATTTCAATCCGTTCAATAGAATTAATTTCTGAATGCAAATAGCGGACACGAATGCCGTTGTCTTCCAAATATTCTGTTAAATCTTCCGCCATCCGCTTAGTTAAAGTAGTTACTAAAACTCTTTCGTGGCGGTCAACTCTGTCTTTAATTTCTCCTAATAAATCATCAATTTGACCTTCCGTAGGACGCACGAAAATTTCTGGATCAATAACACCAGTTGGTCGAATTACTTGCTCAACTATATTGCTATCAGAAATTTCTAATTCCCAATTTCCTGGGGTAGCAGAAACGAAAATGCACTGATTTACCTTTTGCCAAAATTCTTCTGCTTTTAATGGACGATTATCAGCAGCGCTGGGAAGGCGAAATCCATGTTCAATTAATACTTTCTTCCTCGCTTGGTCGCCGTTATACATCCCGCGAATTTGCGGTACTGTCACATGAGATTCATCAATAACTAACAGCCAATCTTTAGGAAAATAATCAATTAAACATTCTGGTGGTTCCCCTGCTTGTCTACCCGCAAGGTGACGCGAATAGTTTTCTACGCCGTTACAGTAACCAACTTCACGCAACATTTCTAAGTCATAGCGAGTGCGCTGATCTATGCGTTGTGCTTCTAATAATTTCCCTGCTTCCTCTAATTCGGCTTTGCGTTGTTTCAGTTCAGCCGCAATATCATCACAAGCTACTCCTAAACGTTCTTCTGGGGTGACAAAGTGACGTGCTGGGTAGATATTGACTGCTTGTAAGCTATTAATAATTTCACCTGTCACAGGGTCAATATAGCGAATTGCATCAATTTCATCGCCAAAAAATTCTACCCGAATAATCCGGTCTTCGTAGGCTGGGCCAATTTCTAAAACATCTCCCCGGACGCGAAATTTTCCGCGACCCATTTCTAAATCGTTGCGGCTATACTGCACAGATGCTAAGTCTCGCAAAATCTGGCGTTGGTTGACTTCCATCCCGATTTGTAGGGGGATAGCAGCTTTGAAATACTCGGCTGGCATTCCCAAACCGTAGATGCAGCTAATGGAAGCAACCACAATCACATCACGACGTTCAAAAAGCGATCGCGTGGCTGAATGCCGCAACATATCTATTTCATCATTAATCGAAGCTGTTTTCTCAATATAAGTATCGGTAATGGGAATGTACGCTTCCGGCTGATAATAATCGTAGTAACTCACGAAATATTCAACGGCGTTATTGGGAAAGAATTCCCGCAATTCGTTACAAAGCTGTGCTGCTAACGTTTTGTTATGCGCCAGCACCAAGGTAGGCCTACCAACTTTTTCAATTACTGCTGCTACTGAATATGTCTTACCGGTTCCCGTAGCACCCAGTAAGGTTTGGTAACGATTCCCAGCTTTAATACTAGCTGCTAGTTGTGCGATCGCTTGTGGTTGATCGCCTGTCGGACTAAAGGGAGCTTGCAGACTAAATTCTGTCATACAGTTGTGCCAGAAATACCCTCTCCCATAGTAACGATCAGACTATGCACTCGTGGAACCAGATTAGGTAACCGAATATATGGCAATCTTTATTTATAAATTTTTACTTATAGCATTTACTTATGTGTACTTTTTGAAGATAATTATACCTATCTCTGGTTTTTTAAGGTTAAACTCTCATATATACAAAAAAATTCATGTCAGTTTAATTATTGTAAAAACCACTTAACAAACCGGAGGAGTTCAGATATGACAATTAGTAGCACTGGCAAAGCAGTCAGTCCTCGACAAAAGCGTGCCAAGCTAAAAGGAGAAAGTACAGTGGAAGTAGAAAATAATCAGGGTAATAGCTTGAATACAGATAAAGTCGAACAAGGTACAGAGAAGCCAGTGCAAAACGAAACTCCAGGAACACTCGCAATATCTGGAATTCGTCCCATAGGTGCCAGTGATTTAGAAGTTGCTGAAAAACTCTCCATTGCTGGAGTGCGTCCCATTAGTACCAGTACCTTAGAAGTTGTTGAAACCTATAACGCAATGGGTATTCGTCCAATTGGTGCTAATACATTCCAAGTTGTTGAAAGTATTAATCTCTCTGGTATTCGCCCAGTTAGCTCAAGTTCATTGGTAATTTCTGAGAGTTACTCAACATTCGGTAACCGTCCGATAGCATCAAATGAGATTGACAATTCCGAAAATCTGATGGGTTTTCTAGATTAGATATAACAATCATTTTCATAATTTTATAAACCCGGTTTTTGTCAGAAACCGGGTTTATTTATTTTAAATGTAGACTTATTATAGCAATCCTAAATGATTTGTGAAATCTGATCTGAAGGGTTGTCAACTGTTAACTGTTGACAGTTAACAGTTAACCGTCAACAGCCAAAAACGATATTTTTCACAACTGAAATAGGATTGCTATACATAGGCTAATTCTACACAATTCAATCTAATTTTTAGATTATATTATCTCTCTTTCAGCATAGGGAGTTAATATATCCTGTGGTGGAAGGCTAGGGATAAAAGATTAAGCTACCGTGTAAAAGTCAACAAAAAAGTTGAGAGTTGCAACCGAAATTTGCAACAAATCTCTATTAAATTAAGGAGTACAAAATGAGTATAGAGGATCGTGCAAAAGCTGCAGGTAAAAATATTGAAGGTAAAGCCCAAGAAGCTTTAGGCAACGTTACTGGAGACCCAGAAGATAAGGCTGAAGGCAAAGCTAAACAAGCTGAGAGTGAAGTTCGTCATGGCATCGAAGATGTAAAAGACAACGTCAAGAAAAAGCTTGACTAGAACTAATTATTTTTGCATTAGTTATAGGGAGTAGAAGATAAATTGATATAACTTTTGCAAAAATCTAGGATAGTTATAAATCTCTTAATACCTCTACTATCTCTATCAATGGAAATAGTAGGGGTATTATAGCCTGTCTTGAGCGAACTCTTGAGCATTTTAATATTGAGAATATTTCTAAAGATAGGCTGATAGGAATTATCAATTCAGCTTGAGAAGCTGCTGAATCATAAGTAATCTGCAATATTTCTTAGGAGGTAAACACATGATTCTGCTCCAGCAGAGTCGCAAAATCTTGATGACTGGCATCTTGATTTTGGTTCTAACAATTACTACTGCCTGTGGTGGTAGTAACGTTGCTCAACTTGACCGTCCAACCAGCGCCCCTGCCATAGGTCGAGATGTAGCTTACTCACAATTAGAGCGCGGCAATAGTCCTTCAGGACAAAGTTTTGGTAACTGGGTTGTGCAAACATCTCAGGGATTAATTAAAGATGCCTATGTACGCGATAACAACAAACTAGGGGTTGTTATTTCACCAGATGTGCGTCCTAATGAAGTGCGACCTTTAGCAAAATCTTTAGTCCAAGGCTTTCGCAAGAATTTCCCCAATCAAGACTTAACAGTTTTGATTTATGCTCCCGATAAAAAACTGATCGTAACCGCTAAGTACGACACTCAAACTAGCCAAATTCAGTACACCTAATAGTTGATACCCAGTTGCAATCAAATGTCGTATCTGTCATTGCGACCGGAACGCAGTGAAGGGAAGCAATCTCATTCATTTCCAGCTACCACAACAGACCGCAATTTAGCATGAATTGGCAATAAAAGCCAAAAGCAAGCTTAATCCCTGCAAATAGCTAAAATTTTTCGGAATTTTAGGGGATTAAATAATAGACCGGAAAAAGGAGAAAACCAAAGTGACTAGCAGCGAACAGTACAGGCGTGAAATTATGAAAGATTTGGCAAAGGGAAATGTCGAATCTTTAGATGATGTCAAAACCGATTCAACGACTGAGTACGAAAACTTTGACGATTTTGCTCAACGCACCACCACAGATCAGCGTCGTCAATTATTTGGTCGGTCTTTACATCCAGACAAAATTCCCGCTAGCCAAATGGAGCCGGAATTACAACAGGCGATCGCCCAAATTAAACCCAATGAAAGGGATGATGTAGCAAGAGCCTTTTTCAAGCATCTCAAGGAACGAGGACTAGATGAACGCCATCTAGAACAACAACTGGGCCTTTCTACTCATCATGCCAGCCGCATGAGCGCTGATGATGTTAGTAAGCTTGCATCCTTTGTCTATCACAATCACCCAGATATTTTCCGTGAGGTATTAGCAGAGCAACCGGGAATTATTAAGTTTCTCAGTAATCCTGTGGTTGCAGGCATTATCGGTATTGCCGCAGCCAAGTGGCTAGGTAGACATAAATAAGTACTTCATTCTCGATTGAATTATCGTATATAGTCAGAACTAGGTGGGAAAACCCACCTTTTTTGCTCATTCTGGGCTGATTTTCTGGTATTACTAGCAATTTTTTAAATGATTGCGACAGATGGTTTGCTCAAAAGCTTAGTTCATCAATATTTCACAATCCAAAACTCTATCACCACTACCCTACAAGAACGCTGTGTAAATAGTTCTGCTTGTATGCCTCTGAGACGCTAATTAGCGAATTTAGGTTTTTAAGAGACACATTGTACTTGCATATAGAACTATTTTATTCATTACCTAAAGTAAATTCACCAAGAATTTATATACTGACAGATAAAATACTCAACGTTAAATATGAAAATACTTTACCTGTATAGCTTTGGTTCGTATTAAGATTAAGTAAAGTATAAAAACGTATTTTAAAGTTTTGGTAAACATAAGTAATTACTTCTAAGTAATTTAAAATTTATACAATAATAAAAAAGTCAGTTTGCTGATTTTGACGAAAAAAGCAGACAAAATCGAAATTCAACAATGACGCTATCTTCAACGGTAGTTGTGTTTATCAGCTAATGGACTACTCATCGTTGACAGCAAACTTGGAGTCAATGGTAGCTAATTGTACTTAAGGGTTCATCTACCATCAACCTTTATCTGTTAATGGGAGTTAGCTTGATGACCAGATTAGCAATCAAAAAGAATTTAATGCAGGTTAGTACCTTAGCAGTCCTAACTACTGCGATCGCAGGAATACTGAGCATAGGCAAAGCGCAAGCTGGAGTCATAGATTTTGATGATCTGCCTGGGAATGTAGACTGGATACAAAATGGATATAAGGGATTTAACTGGAATAATTTTGCATATTTAAATAGTACTAATTATTTCGACCCATCAGCCTATAGAAATGGAACAGTTTCCAATCCAAACGTCGCATTTAATTCAGGTGGAGATCCCGCTTCTATAAGTATTAATTCTGGCCAATTTAATTTCAATAGTGCTTATCTTACAGGCGCTTGGAACAATGGACTAAATATTCGGGTAGAGGGTTTATTCCAAGGATCTACAAAGTATTCACGAACTGTAAATGTAGGG
Source organism: Tolypothrix sp. PCC 7601 (assembly GCF_025677855.1). Lineage (NCBI taxonomy): Bacteria > Bacillati > Cyanobacteriota > Cyanophyceae > Nostocales > Tolypothrichaceae > Tolypothrix > Tolypothrix sp. PCC 7601. The sequence goes on along the minus strand of NZ_CP064879.1, from coordinate 6,908,777 downwards.
TCTACTTCTCCTACATTGTTTAATTTCAACTTCCTTGGCATTGATAATCTAAGATTCACTTCTTTCGGTGGTGTTAATGCAGGTTATAACGGTTCAGGTACGCATTTTGTGCTTGATAACTTGACCTATAATGAGTCTGAATCTGTTCCTGAACCTTTAACTATATTGGGGACATTGACAGCAGCTAGTATCGGCGTGACTTTACGTTGCAAACAAAAGCAGCAAAAAAAGGCTAAGACTCAGGCCTAAGCTAAATATTGCAACTCATATATAGTTGCGTATCAATAAAGTAAGTAATTTTGCAAAATTAAATATACATTTGTCATTGCGATCACCAACGCAATGACATAAATAATTTTGCATGAATAATTATCTACTGTGTGTTGATGATAGTTTTAAAAATGACACTTCAATACTTGAAATTCAATCCCATACACTATATACAATCCAAAGCAATCTAGATTGATATAATTAATTGTATAAAATCATACCAATTATCTTGCTGAACAGCATAGATTTACACAAACTTTATAAGAAATCAGAAGGTCTTTTTTTGCTAATCCAAATAGAGTAAGAGTTTTGGTATAAAATAGACTAAATTTAGAAAATATTATTAACATGAAGATTTGATAAAAATCAAATAAAATTCTTGATTATAAATAGTTTACACGTAATGATAATTACGGCTTTTTCAGGATAATTACGTAAAAATCCAATTACAGTCATAACGAAACCGATATGAGTCACCTCATGTTTTGTTATCGAATAGGGTTGATCGGGGCTTTACCAGGGATATAACTACCATTAGCTTTTATACATTTTCCCGTAGTGGCGATCGCGGTGTTGGTTTTGGGGTCATTTTACCTTTTCGTGCGTCTACAGTAGAAATTAGCAAATTTAGGATGTTGCGGAGTTTTCAAGGTAATGGATCTGTGGAAACAACTGCGAATTATAATTTTGGCTCTCACCTTGGGTGGAGTACTGTTAGTTTTAGTGAAAGTTTTGCTGACTACAACTATAGAAAAGCCAAAATCAGAACAATCTCAGGGTGAATCTTATACCGTTGCATCTTTTGAAAATGATATGCAGACGGTCAAATTTCCCCTTATAAGGAGACAATAAGGGTGAGCAATAGATTAAGGTTTTATGCAAAAGAAATATATTTGCTAATTTCTATAACTAGAATGTTTTAGAAATCGTCTGATGTTATTTGAAATAATCAGGGCAACACCTTGATCGCCAACCTGGGAATTTCCTTTTTTCAAATCTTTCTTTTTATTGTGCTAGGAACATGACGAAATCAAGTAGTGATAAATTCCTCCCCGGATTAGTACAAGAACTACAGGAGTTTGCTTTTAGCCAAACAGGCTCAACGAAAATTTTACGTATGCTTGGCTATGGACTGCTGATATTAGCATTATTCGATGTGGTTGAGATGTTTGTCCCACCCAATTTTATGAATCCTGCGTGGGAATTTCAAACTTTTGGATCGCTGGTTGAAAGAGTACCCGTTCCTTTAATTGGGTTAGCACTAGTATTTTATGGAGAGATGCATTCTCGCAACAAATGGGAATTTCTGAGTTTAAAGCTAATATCTTGGTTAACTTTATTATTAGCAGTAGTATTTTTGTTAATGATTCCTTTGGGAGTTGGTAATACTGTGCGTTTGAGTAAGCAGAGTACAGCTCAAATTAGCAGTGCATCTAAACAACAAATATCTCAAGCAGAACAAGTAGAACAACGATTAAATCAAGCCACTCCAGAACAAATAGGTAATATTTTAAGAGAACAAGGGCGTTCCTTAGATGGTAAAAGCCCTCAAGAAGTAAAAACTCAAATCTTATCAGAAGTATCTAGGGTCAAATCACAAATTAAGACTCAAGCACAAGCTACAGAATCTTCCCAAAAACTCACCTTAATCAAAAATTCTGTGAAATGGAATCTTGGGGCTTTAGTTTCTGCGACTTTATTTTTTAGCTTTTGGAAAGCAACCCAATGGGCAAGAATTAGCAGGTAGTTAAAACTAAAAATTTTCAGCGCCTTAAGCTATAAAATAGGGTGGGCATTGCCCACCCTATATTTTTTTAATTATAGTTAAATTCTCAGAAATTAAACTTTAGCTAATTCTGGTGTGGGGCGTTTGCTATTACGAATTGCTGTAATTGCTTCTGCATAATCTGGAGCATTAAATACAGCTGAACCTGCAACGATCGCATTAGCGCCTGCTTCTAAAACTTGCCAAGTATTATTGGCTTTCAGTCCACCATCAACTTCAATCCAAGGATCTAGTCCGCGTTCGTCACACATTTGACGCAGCTTGCGGATTTTGGGTACTACTGTTGGGATAAAGCTTTGACCGCCAAAACCAGGGTTGACGCTCATAATTAGTACTAAATCACAAAGGTCTAGTACATACTCAATGAGTTCTAAAGGTGTGGAAGGATTGAGTACAACTCCAGCTTGTTTACCGAGTTCTTTGATTTGTCCAAGAGTACGGTGTAGGTGTGGTGAAGCATTGTGTTCAGCATGGACTGAAATAATATCAGCGCCAGCTTTAGCAAAGCCTTCCACATATTTTTCTGGTTCCACAATCATCAAATGGACATCCAATGGCTTTGTGGTTACCGGACGAATCGCCTCCACAACCAGAGGGCCTATCGTAATATTAGGTACAAAACGACCGTCCATTACATCAACATGAATCCAATCAGCTCCAGCAGCATCTACAGCTCGGACTTCGTCACCAAGACGGCTAAAATCGGCTGATAAGATAGATGGAGAAATAACAATGGGCTTTTGAGATCGGTTTTGGGTCATGGCTAGTGGGTTTTCAAGCATCCTCGTCTGTCAGCATTGTAACAAAATATTTAGCGATCGCTCATAAATTTAATCCCGGGCTAGGGATTGGGGAACTCGGGGCCCCCTCTGGGGATAAGGGGCAATGGGGATTAAAGATTGGGGACTGGGGACTGGGGACTGGGAAAAATGAAAGAAAAAACCTTTAACCCTTAACCTTTTCCCCAAAACCAATTTTGAGTTCAAAACGCTTAACCGAGTAGTATTGGGGGATGTAGAAGATGAAGGTAAATTACCAACACAAAACACCCAACTCCAATTACCCAATGACAAATGACAAATGACAAATGACAAATGACAAATGACAAATGACAAATGACAAATGACTAAGAAACTAACTTGGATATTTTGGGGATTAAGTGCTTCTTGTTTAAGTTTGCCTGTAGTAGCTGCGGTTTATGAAACTTCTTTTGGCACTAATGGTATTGATGCTTTGAGGTTACACCAAGCTCCATATAATTTAAGCGGGCGTAAAATCGCTATTGGTCAGGTGGAAATCGGACGACCGGGAATGTTTGGTTGGGATAAAGCCGTGTCTAAAAATCGTGCTATATCTCTAGCTGCAGTTTTTTTACGCAATGGCCCTGCTCAATCTAATAGTGGTGTTGACCCCCATGCTTATAATGTTGCTGGTGTCATGGTCAGTAAAGATAAAGCTTGGCCGGGAGTTGCGCCAGAAGCAAAACTTTATTCTTCGGCTGTTGGCTCAACTAAAAACATGGGTCAACCAGAAGAATGTTTATCAGCACAACATATTGCCTTACAAAATGGTGGTGATGTTCGTGCAATTAATTTTAGTTTTGGCGAACCGCTCAATCGCGATCCACGTCCCGAGGCTATTTTAGATGGCAATGCTTTACTGACGCTATGTATTGACTGGTCTAGTCGCGTTCATGATGTTGTGTATGCGATCGCAGGCAACCAGGGTAAAGGCGGTATTCCTATTCCTACAGATAATTTTAATGCCATGAACGTGGCTTTTTCATCCCGACGGGGAGGGATTTTTAATAAAGTTGATGTTTCTAATCTGGCTGGTGCTACCCAAGGAGCAACTGCTAGGCTAGCAGGTAAGGAATTTAATATCGGTGAACGGCGTGCTATTAGCATAGTTGCACCTGGTAGTAATATTGCGCTGCTCAATCCCGATGGCAAACTAAATAAGGTTACAGGGACAAGCTTTGCAGCGCCTCACCTCACGGCTACCGTTGCTTTATTGCAAGAATTTGGCGATCGCCAGTTGCGAAAAGAACAACTCAATTGGAGCATTGATTCTCGCCGTCATCAGGTGATGAAAGCTGTCTTAATGAATTCCGCCGACAAAATTCAAGATAGCGGTGACGGTTTGCGCTTGGGAATGACGCGCACAATCATTGATAAACAAAATAAAGATTGGCTAGCTTCGGATGCTTATCAAGACCCGAAACTTCCCTTAGATTCCCAAATGGGAGCTGGTCATTTGAATGCATTTCGCGCTTATCAGCAATTTAGCCCAGGTCAATGGCAACCTTCAACTCCTGTACCTGCAATTGGTTGGGATTACCACACAGTAGATGCAGTTGCACCTGTAGAATATGCCCTAGCAAAACCATTAAAGCAAGGAAGTTTTGTAGCGATTACCTTGACTTGGGACAGATTGGTAGAACTCAACGATCGCAATAAAAATGACCTTTATGATGTGGGAGATAGTTTCCGCGATCGCGGTTTGAATAATCTTGACCTCTATCTTGTCAAAGCTGATGGTCAAAATCAAGATGCGGCTACTGTTTGCTCATCTGTTAGCCAAGTTGATAGTGTAGAACATATTTTCTGCCCGATTCCCACGAATGGCAATTATAAAATCCGCGTCCAAATGCGCCAACAAGTCAACGAGCCTACTCAATCTTACGGTTTAGCTTGGTGGACTGTACCCGCCAGTGCCACTGGAGCAGTCACAATTCCCAATCAGCCACCATCTGGCAATTAACAATTACAAATCCTCAAGACAATCAACTATATGAGTAGAGGCACAATATATTGTGCCTCTAAAATTATCTGTACCTGGAAGCCAAATTTTGCTTCTTATACCAAATCAAATAATGTTTGCAACACATCAATATATTCTAGAGGGCACGGCGTGCCATACCCCTACAATCTGTCGCATTCTTTTTTGAAATTAGTATTAATCAACAAAAAAACCGAACAATCATTTTGGAGGGGGTTTGGGGGAGAATCCCCCAATTCTTCTGGCTTCTTTAATCAGTGATACCAAATCAAATAATGTTTGCGACATATCAATAATATTCTAGAGCGCACAGCGTGCCCATTGGTGTCAACTTAACGCGAAACCCGCTCTTGTGCAAGGTTTCGCCCTCACCCCCAGCCCCTCTCCCACAGGGAGAAGGGAGTCAGAGATTTAGTTCCCCTTCTCCTGCGGGAGAAGGGGTTAGGGGATGAGGGCGCGAGATATTTGTACAACGCCCACCCTATATCGCTTTTAGCTTAAGTTGACACCACTGCGGCGTGTCATACCCCCACAATCTGTCGCATTCTTTTTTCAAATTGGTATTATTTTCACCTTTGGTTGTTCTTAATGATGGGTATTAACCTACATCCCCTAAAATCATATATATGATATACGATGAATTGGCAAATGAGTGAGTATTTTTGTCAATTCTACAAACAGATTGATCTCAACAACTCAACGCAATTAGTAGAGTATTTGTACTTGTTTTCAGCTATAATGTATCACAGATTGCTAATATGCAAAGTCTCAATTACACCATAGAAGCTTTGCAGAAAATTCAACAGCCAACTATAAGATTTATTGATGACCACCAACCCAAGAAACAGAGAAAATTGGGTGGTTTTGTAGTCTAAAATACGTTTATCCAAAAAGCAGGAAATATTTGAGAATCATGGGCCTGTGTAGCCGTCTCAATTAGCAATTACTAGGTTGTAGAAGTTTGACAGCTTTCCTGCAAATTATTTGCTGTTACCAAAACTGTAACAGACCCAGTTTTCTGCTCTTGTAAATGCCATAGTTAACACTTGACACATCATTTAGCGTCAACTTTAAAAGACAGCTAAAAATTAATGGCGAACGAGGTAGCAGAATGAATCGGCAGAAATTTAGTGGTGTGAAAGACAATTTCCTCCAAAGACGTTACGGTGTTCGATTAGGAAGACGTTACGTGCTGGCGGCTGCTAGCGTTGTGCTGTTCGGTGTTCTCGGCTGTTCTCAAATCAATAGTGATACGAGTGCTATGGCACAATCTCGTTTGCCAAATTCCGAGTCTCCTTTGCAAAAAAAAACTGTCAACCCAAATACAAAACTAGTTAATGCTAACAACAAATTCGGCTTTAAACTATTTTCTGAATTATTGAAAAAAGAAAGTAGTGAAAAGAACGTTTTTGTTTCCCCCTCAAGTGTGGCGATCGCTTTGGCGATGACATACAACGGAGCCAGTGGTTCTACGCAAAAAGCTATGGCGAGAACCCTGGAATTACAGGGGATGAATCTATCAGAAATCAATTCTTCTTACGCAGCATTAAAGAAGCTATTAGAGAATCCTGATGCTAATGTGCAACTGACTATTGCTAACTCCCTGTGGGCAAATCAAAACACCAGCTTTAAGTCAGACTTCCTCAAGAGAAACAAGGATTTCTATAATGCCCAGGTGACGAGTTTAAATTTTCAAGATGCTGAAGCACCCAATATCATCAATAACTGGGTTAAGGATAATACACAAGGTAAAATTAGCAAAATAGTCGATCAAATTCAACCAGACCAAGTACTTTTTTTGATTAATGCCATATATTTTAAAGGCAAATGGAGCAATGAATTTGATAAAAGTCAAACTGCTACATTACCTTTTTACCTAGCATCAGGTCAGCAGAAACAACACCCGATGATGTCGCAAGATGGGGATTATAGATACCAAGAGAATGACCAATTTCAGGCTGTAAGCTTGCCTTATGGTAAAGATGGGAAAGTTAGTCTTTATATCTTTTTACCTAAACAAAACTCCAACCTGAAAACCTTCTATCAAAGCTTGAATGCAGAAAACTGGGATAACTGGATGGCTCAATTTAGAAGACGCGAGGGGTCAATTCGGTTACCTAAATTTAAAACAGACTACGACGTGACACTCAACGATGCACTCAAAGCTTTAGGTATGGGGGAGGCTTTTAGCAACCAAGCTAATTTTGCTGGTATCGGTAAAAACCTTGCCATTAGCCAAGTGAAGCATAAAACTTTTGTGGAAGTGAATGAAGAAGGTACAGAAGCAGCTGCAGCTACTTCCGCCACAATTACGCTCACATCTGCTGCTACACCTACAGAACCATTCAAAATGATTGTTGACCGTCCTTTCTTCTGTGCTATTCGTGATAATCAAACAGGAAGCGTCTTGTTTATGGGTTCCATCATGGAGCCACAGTAATTGATTCATAAACACTGCGGGCAGGCGCGGTGTGTCTACAAATTTCAAAATTACGAATTTTGAATAATTCGTATTCAGGACTGGAGTACTGAATTTTCGAGTAAGTTTTGCGCTGACTACAAATTATTCTACTTTTAGGGACTTCTATCAATTAGATGATTCTATTTTGAAAGTGAAGAAGTCGATCGCAGTCTTCCGCCTCTGCTTCCTCTGCTGACACAACAAAGAATAACTTATTGCTCGATAGATAATTAACTTCCTACGGTGAAGTAGCTTCTGTGATGCTCAAGGGGTTTTTCGCTTCAGGTTTTGGGGGTTCTTCGGTTGTGGGTGCAGCTTTCTCGCTGGAATTTGTATATTCATCAGTATCGCTGCTTAATGATGTGGGACGAATCACGCTTAAAGCAGTTTTAATCACCACAGCAGTTGGTACTGCGACAATTACACCCAGAAGACCTCCAATTCTCGCCCCTGTTAATACTGAAATTACTACCAAGGCGGGGTTTAAACCCGTAAAGCTGCCTAAAATTCGAGGAGCAATTAAGTTTTCGAGAATTTGCTGCACAATTACCGCCGCAATTAAAACTCTGGCTCCCATCCAAAAATCTTGTAGCGATACTAATAAGGTAGTCAAGGCGATACCTACAGAACCGCCAAAGGGAACGAGGGCCATAATCCCAATTGTTAAGCCAAATAATAACCCAAACGGCACTTTTAACCACAAAAACGTGGGGATGAGTGCCGATGCCATACAGGTAGATAAAATTAGCTGGGTGATAAAGAAATTTTGAAAGCTCAGGCGTACTGTTTGCGAAAAAGGCTCACGAACTTTTGTAGGTAACCATTCCACCAAACTTTCCCAGAGTTCCCCCCCATGCTGTAAAAGATAAAAAGTCAAAATCATCGTCAAGACAAAGTCCAACAGACTAGTGAATGTGACTACAGCCAAATTGAGAACTTGTCCAGCGATCGCTTGCAATTGTCCCTTGACGCGATCGTTTATTTGCACGACTAGAGCATCCAGGTTAATTGGCAAGCCAAAAACCTCTGCTTTCTCATTTAACATCATTAACTGGGAGCGTCCTGAGTCAATCAACTCTGGTAAACGAGCCACGAGTTGTTGAGCCTGGGTAAGAGCTAGGGGAAACAGGGTAACACCCAACGCCAATAAAATTGATAAAGCCAAAAGAAATACTAAAATAGCAATCGGCTCTCGCCTAGCACCATGATGCTCCATCCAGCTAACAGGGTAGTTCAGCAGAAAAGCTAGCACTGAGGCTCCAACTAAAATCACAATTAACGAGTGAAAGTAATTGAAAATTGCCGAAATTGCCCAACCATTGAGTACTAGCAACGGAATGAATAGTGCGATCGCTCCGGTGCGCGCTAAGGGTGTTAGTGTTTCCCACCAGTCGAGTAGCTTGCGTGTCTGCATCTTTAGCCGATTACAGGATAGAACTAAATAAAATTCTGCTTTACAGCCTATTATCTCTAACTACATCACTGTCTTTCATCCTCCTAGTTTAGGATTAGACTCACCCAAATGGAAAATTTTTCCTTCACAAGGACTGGGGACTAGGGACTAGGGACTGGGTAATGGGTAAATTACTTTTGAGTACAGACGCGATTAATCGCGTCTCTCCAACCCACGACAACTACCAAAGGACAAATAACAAATGACCAATGACCAATCCCCGATTACTGATGCCTCTCCTAAATTACAGCTAGTTGTGTATTTAATTCCAGTTATTGGCTTTTTTCCGGCTATATGGACACTATATCGTCGTCAAGGAAACCGGGAACAACTGTCTACTAGCCGTCTGTCTATTACTTTGGCATTTACCTGGTTTTTTACCTACATTTTATTAGCAACAGGGGCTGCAACTTCAGATTTTTTCGCCCTGCGTCTATTAATTCTCAATAGCTTTCTAACTTCTGGTTATTTTTTGGTAAATGTCTGGTTAATTTTTCGCATCATTCAGGGGAAGTCTCACCGTTTGCCAGGGTTTAGCCGTTTAGCAGAGCGAGTTTTAGGAAAGTATATGTCTTAATATTCTAAGAAATACTTAAGTCAGTATTATTACTGAATTTTTTTGCTAATTTAAAGATTATCTCTTCAGAGATCTGGTCAAACTGGTTTATTGTTGTCATACTGCAATAACACAATATTTAATTTTTCCTTCAAAAAGCAAAAGACTGCTATAAGTGTTGTGGTTGACACAACATTTAAAAACTAAGCACTGATAATTAAGAATTAGCTATTATGATTTGATTTGTCTGCATATTTATTAGTTTGCAAATGTACCGAATTTGATCAGTAAGTGTGAGGAAGTCCGTGACCATTCAAAGAACTTCGGCGGAAGAAAACCAATCAGCAAATGACTCTAAGGCTAGCAAAAGAAGTATACCAAACTCAAAATCTGGACGTTGGTTATGGTTTTGGGTAGGTATGAGTGGTATTGCAATGGTTTCAGCAACAGCTGGGGCGCTGTTAGCTGTTTCTTTAACAAGTACACCTTTGCAGCAGGCCCAACTTAGCCCCCAAGAAGAAGCAGTATTTGATGGCGATCGCATTTCTGGAAGTGGTTTGAGATTTTCACAATTAACTCGTCCTGTGAACATTTTACTGATGGGGATGAGCGTACTTCCACCTGATATTGAGAATCCTCCAGCTGATGCTAAAAATCTCGGCTACCTTCCACAGGTGAACTCCTTTGATGGTCTTGCTGATGTCATGCTGTTGATCAAATTTGATCCAGAGACAAAGAAAATGGTCATGCTTTCTATTCCCAGAGATACTCGTACAGAAATAGAAGGACATGGCGTGAAAAAAATTAATCATGCCAATCTTGAAGGTGGGCCGGCTTTAACTGCGAAAACAGTTAGTAATCTCTTAAATGGAGTAGCAATCGATCGCTATGTCCGCATTAATGTTTTGGGAGTAGCAAAGCTAATTGATGCCTTGGGTGGAGTTACAGTCTACGTTCCCAAGGATATGAAATATCAAGATGATTCTCAACATCTATACATCAATTTGAAGGCTGGTAAACAGCATCTTAATGGCGATCAAGCACTACAATTACTCCGTTATCGTCATGATGAATTGGGTGATATTGGGCGAATTCAACGGCAACAAATGGTGCTGCGTGCTTTGATGGATCAGTCACTCAATCCTGCAACTGTGGCTCAAATGCCGAAAGTTTTGGATGTAGTTAAAGAATACATTGATACTAACTTGACAGTTGAAGAGTTAGTGGCACTAGTTGGCTTTGGCGTGCGAACCAATCGCTCCAATATGCAAATGTTAATGGTGCCTGGTCGATTTAGCGAAAAGAATGAGTATGATGCTAGCTATTGGTTGCCTAACAAAAATGCCATTGCTAAATTGATGACCAAACACTATGGTGTGGAATCAACACAGGCCCAAGAGGAAAATAATGTTGAACCTGCTGCGTTACGCATAGCAATTCAAGATAGCACAGGTGGCGATCGCTCTAGCTTACGTCCTTTAATCAAATCCTTAGAAAAAGCTGGATATCGCAATGTTTATATTGCTAAAGCTTGGGGTGAACCACTAGATACCACTCACATTGTCGCTCAACAAGGAGATGGCAATAGTGCAGAATTAGTTCGTCAACTTTTGGGATTTGGTGAAGTGAGAGTGGAAAGTACTGGGAATCTCGGTTCCGATATTAGTATTCAAGTAGGTAAAGATTGGGTACAACAAAAAGAGATTTTAGAAAAATCTACTAAACCTTAAACGTTGCTATGAATCTAATTATCGACATGAATTTAGTCTTAATTATCAAGCTGCACTACCTAAATTAAATAATTCCTAATTACTCAGGAACCTGAGAATTTAAAAAATCTCAATTTGTAGGGAACACCTAAAAACTTTTGGGTGTTCCCTACTTGTTAATAATCTATTTTTTGGCATTTCCTTAGAAAAACTCTCAATATGCTTCGGATAAGTATTTTGCATTTCCCTTATGCTTTAGGAAAAGGGTAATGGGAAAAGGGGTAAGGATGAATTCAATCCTTTTCCCTTTTTTCCCTGCCCCCTTAACCAAATACAATTCAGTTAAGAAAATTAATTGTTAACAAAACCAAAAAACTAGTACAACAAGGCAAAAGTCAAAAGTCAAAAGAAAGAATAGTTATACCACAAGCCTTTTAGCAATTACAGATGGTCTGTTTCTCTTACAAAGTTTGGCGGGACGGAAACCGACACCGCCAACTTTGCGCTATTTACGCCGACTTGTACTAGTTACTCAACAAAAAACAGAAGAATAATTTTGGAGGGGGTTTGGGGGACGCAACCGTCACCCAATCGGGGGTTTGGGGGAGAATCCCCCAATTGATCTGGCTTGTTTAATAAGTGACAAATCAATCACTAATGAGCTTAACCCAAGCATATTGCCCCTTAAACGAACAAAAAGGCGTGGGGAAAACCTCACGCCTTTATCTGTTTGAATCTCACAATCATCATTTACCAATTGTCCGCCATACCTTTCTTGTAAGGATCACCTGTAAATGGTTGTACGCCAATAACAGGATAAGCATCATCACTAGGAGCAAAAATCCGCATTGCGGCTTCAGAAATATATTGAGTGATATTAGCGATAATTCTCGAGATAGACATAATATTAGACCTCTGTTTACGGCTCACTTTAGATTGGTTATGTCTATACTTTAATTCTGATATTCTGACCTTGCTTAAATTCTCAATATATCAATAATCTCTGCAATAGTTTTTCAGATAGCTTTGCAATACTTTAGCCTATTTGCAAGTTCAACTTCTATGTTTAATTCTAATTGTAAACCTGCTATTTTTCAAACCCTTACCCGGTAAAGATGCAGGTATTTCCTAAAGACAATCTATTGTTACATTTCATTATAAATTTCGCAACCAAGGCGATTATTACTAACTATAACTATTAAAAAATATTAAATAAAAGCATGAATTAGTATTATTTTTCTAGGAAATCTAGCATTCCCAAGCATGAACTCGGTAGAGGTTGACAATATTTATGGTAAAAGTTACCATAAATATCACAAGCATTCTTGTAAGGACGCTCTGGCATGACAACGCTCCCAGACTTGGAGATCAATGCAAATCAAGAAAGATGGCAAAATTGGTTCAATCAGGAACTCAATTTTGCTGCTGAGGATTACAGCCTGTTGACTGACCTTTATCAGCTAACAATGGCAGCTTGTTACATAGGTGAAGGTGTAGAACAAAAACCAGCAAGCTTTGAGTTGTTTGCCAGAAAGCTACCTGAAGGCTTTGGCTATTTAATTGCAATGGGATTGGCGCAAGCTTTGGAATATTTAGAAAAGTTGCGTTTTAGTCCTTCGCAAATACAAGCTTTGCAGGCGACAGGAATTTTTGCCCACGCCAGCGATCGCTTTTGGTCATTGTTAGCTGAGGGGAGTTTTACTGGCGATGTGTGGGCAGTACCAGAAGGTACTGCAGTGTTTGCTAATCAGCCTTTGTTACGGGTGGAAGCACCACTTTGGCAAGCGCAATTAGTAGAAACCTACCTTTTAAATACTCTTAATTATCAAACTTTAATTGCTACTAGAGCAGCCAGAATTAGGGATGTAGCAGGAGAGCAAGCCACACTTTTAGAATTTGGTACTAGAAGGGCATTTAGCCCCCAAGGTTCATTGTGGGCGGCGCGGGCGGCGTTAGCAGGGGGATTAGATTCGACTTCTAATGTGTTAGCCGCGCTACAACTCAATCAACAACCAAGTGGTACTATGGCTCACGCCTTGGTTATGGCATTATCAGCAATGGCAGGCAGTGAAGAACAAGCTTTTACAGCCTTTCATCGCTATTTTCCGGGTGCGCCATTGTTGATTGATACTTACGATACGATCGCAGCTGCCCAACATTTAGCACCAAAAGTAAATTCCCAAGAAATGCAATTGAGTGGAGTCAGGCTAGACTCTGGAGATTTAGTTAGCTTGTCCCAAAAAGTGCGATCGCTTCTGCCGACTGTACCAATTTTTGCTAGTGGCGATTTGGATGAATGGGAAATTGCCAGGCTTAAAGCTGCTGGTGCTCAAATAGATGGTTATGGGCTAGGGACAAAATTAGTTACGGGTGCGCCTGTCAATGGTGTTTACAAACTTGTAGAAATTGATGGCATCCCTGTGATGAAGGAATCTCGTGACAAAGCTACTTATCCCGGACGCAAGCAAATATTTCGCTCGTTTGTTGGCGGAATGTTGCAGGTAGATAGATTGGGATTAGCTACAGAAACTCCTCTCGATGCAGAACCTTTGTTGCAACTGGTGATGAAGCAAGGGAAAAAAATGCAATCACCAGAATCTTTAGCAACAATTCGCCACCGTACTGCTGCATCGGTTGCTAGTTTACCAGAACAAACAAGGCGCTTAAATCAGCCTCTCTCAGTCAATGTGGAAATTTCTGCGGCGTTGCAAGATTTGACACAAAACACAAAGAAAACCGCAGAGGCACAAAGGTAATACCAATTTGAAAAATGATTGCGACAGATGGATTCACACTAAGTCGGATATAAACAGCCATTTCCAATCCACAACTCCAAAACTAAAATCCAAAATCGTATAACATTATGAGAATTGCTTTGTTTGGTACTAGTGCCGATCCACCAACTGCTGGGCATCAGGCTATTCTAAGTTGGTTATCTGAGCGTTATGATTGGGTAGCAGTTTGGGCGGCAGATAATCCCTTTAAATCCCATCAAACAGCATTAATACATCGGGCGGCAATGCTGCAATTATTAATTGCGGGTATCCAGACATCACGACACAATATTGCTTTGGAACAAGAATTGAGTAGCTTCCGCACTCTAGAAACTCTAGAAAAAGCAAAAATGCGTTGGGGAGAAGATCCCGAATATACTTTGGTGATTGGTTCCGATTTGCTGAATCAGCTACCCCGATGGTATAAAGTTGAAGATTTGTTGCGGCAAGTGCAATTATTAGTAGTGCCGCGACCGGGATATGCGATAGATGAGTCTAGCTTCGGGGAAGTGCAAAAGCTAGGCGGGAAAATTGCGATCGCCAGCTTGACTGGACTAGATATTTCCTCCACAGCCTATCGCGAACATGGGGATTCCCAAGCCCTAACTCCCCCTATAGTTGCCTATATTAATCGAGAGCATTTGTACAAATGCCAGGACGCAACCACAAAAAGTTTCCAACTCCGTTAAACCAACAACCTTTGGCTGATTTCAAGGTTGGTGTTGATAATGTAATTTTTTCTGTAGATACTGCCCAAAATCGACTGCTCGTGCTGTTGGTGATGCGGCAACAAGAGCCATTTTTAAATTGTTGGAGTCTTCCTGGTACTTTGGTGCGTCAAGGAGAATCTTTAGAAGATGCTGCCTATCGCATCATGGCTGAAAAAATCAGAGTTAAAAATCTCTATTTAGAACAGTTATATACTTTTGGCGGCCCCAATCGCGATCCCCGAGAAGCTACCGATAGTTACGGTGTGCGTTATCTCTCCGTCAGCTACTTTGCTTTAGTACGGTTTGAGGAAGCAGAATTAATTGCTGATGGAGTCACAGGTATAGCTTGGTATCCACTCAAACAATTACCAAAATTAGCCTTTGACCACAATCAAATTCTCAGCTACGGACATAGGCGTTTGCGAAATAAATTAGAGTACAGTCCGGTGGCTTTTGAAGTTTTACCAGAAATGTTTACTCTCAATGATTTATATCAGTTATACACCACAGTTTTAGGGGAAAACTTTTCTGATTATTCTAACTTTCGCGCCCGTCTACTCAAGTTAGGTTTTTTGTGCGATACCGGAGTTAAGGTATCCCGTGGCGCTGGTCGTCCAGCTAGTTTGTATAAGTTTGATGCTGAAGCTTTTGCTCCTTTCAAGGATAAGCCTTTGGTATTTATTTAACTGTAAAGTCCCAGGTCAAATGATAAATGACCAATGACAAATAACAAATGACAAATAACCAATATGAAAATTGCGATCGCTCAACTAAATCCTAAAATTGGTGACTTACCTGGAAACGCTGGGCAAATTCTCCAGGCAGCACATAAAGCAGTAGCATCTGGGGCGCGGTTGTTATTAACACCAGAACTTTCTTTGTGTGGCTATCCCCCAAGGGATTTATTGCTAAATCCCAGTTTTATAGCGGCGATGGGTACAACTTTGCAACAATTAGCTAGAGATTTACCGCCAAATTTAGCTGTTTTGGTAGGTACTGTAGAAGAAAATCTTAAAGCTAATACCACCGGTGGTAAATCTTTATTTAATAGCATCGCTTTGTTACAAGGTGGACAGGTAAAACAAGTTTTTCACAAGCGGCTTTTACCTACCTACGATGTGTTTGACGAAAACCGCTATTTTGAACCAGGATTACAAGCCAATTATTTCACCTTGGACGATTTGCATATTGGTGTTACGGTTTGTGAAGACTTATGGAATGATGAGGAATTTTGGGGTAAACGCAGTTATGCAGTTAACCCGATCGCGGATTTAGCAATTTTGGGCGTGGATTTAATTGTCAATTTGTCTGCTTCACCTTACAGCGTCGGTAAACAGCAGTTCCGCGAAGCTATGCTCAAGCATAGTGCAGTACGTTTTCAGCAGCCGTTGATCTATGCTAACCAAATTGGTGGCAATGACGACTTGATATTTGATGGGTGCAGTTTTGCCTTAAGTCGTCAAGGTGAAATTGTATCTCGCGCCCGTGGATTTGAAACTGACTTGCTGATAGTGGAATTTGATGAAAAACAGCGAGATTTTAAGTTAGGTAAAGTAGCGCCTGTTGATGATTCAGCAGATGCTGAAATTTGGCAAGCTTTGGTTTTAGGTGTGCGTGATTACGCCCATAAGTGTGGCTTTACTAAAGTAGTGCTGGGTTTAAGTGGCGGGATTGATTCTTCATTAGTAGCTGCGATCGCAGTGGCTGCACTTGGTAAGGAAAATGTCTTTGGTGTGTTAATGCCTTCTCCCTATAGTTCCGATCATTCCATCAGCGATGGTTTAGCATTAGGTGAGAATTTGGGTATAAAAACCACTACATTACCAATTGCCGAACCGATGAAAAGCTTTGACAACTCCTTAGCTGAGTTGTTTGCAGGTACTGAGTTTGGCATTGCCGAAGAGAATCTGCAATCTCGAATTCGGGGTAATTTATTAATGGCGATCGCCAATAAATTTGGCTACCTCCTGTTATCGACTGGTAATAAGTCAGAAATGGCAGTTGGTTACTGTACCCTTTACGGAGATATGAATGGCGGGTTAGCAGTCATTGCGGATGTTCCCAAAACCCGCGTTTATTCAATTTGTCATTGGTTAAATCGCAATGGCGAAATTATTCCCCAAAATGTTCTCACTAAAGCACCAAGTGCTGAACTCAAACCAGGACAAGTAGATCAAGATTCTCTTCCACCCTATGAAGTTCTAGATGACATCTTAGAACGCCTAATTCACCAACACCAATCAGCAGCCGAAATTGTCAGTGCTGGACATGATGCAGTCATTGTAGACCGAGTAATTCAAATGCTAGCCCGTGCAGAATTTAAACGGCGACAAGCACCCCCTGGCTTAAAAATCACCGATCGCGCTTTTGGTACTGGTTGGCGAATGCCAATTGCGAGTAGTTGGGCTGCTTTAAAAAATACTTCGTCAGGTCAAAGCATCCCTACCCCTACTTTAGTAGGCAGAGATGGCAAAGATACTAATCTGCGGATGAAGTAACTCAATATTACAGGTCAATATCTCTGGTGCTGATTGGTTTCTAGCCTGTGGCTGGGAACCATTTAGTTTTTAATATAGGTTTGGCAAAATTCAGGCATTTAGCTTAATAGTGTGAAGAAAATGTGCGATCGCTTCAACTCCATCACACAGCTTAAGCAAGTCTTGATTGCTCAATGAGAAATTAGGGAACAGCAATATAGATCTTAGGCAGCTACAGAATTCAAGCTCCGATTGCAAATTGTCTCAAAGCTTTAAGCCTCGTACTCTATCCGAGACTCTACGCCTACTTAATTCAGCTTTTCTGTACTAATTCTGGCAATGTCGCTTCTAACTTGAGGCAGTTAGCACCATCTACTTGCAACTGATACTCTACTTTATCCATTAATCGATTCATAATTAGCCAACCATAGCCGCCTTCTTGTTTGGCGACAGGATTCGGCGGAAAGTAGGTAGACATATCAAAGCCTTCACCATAATCCCAAACTTCTAAGGCTAAATCCCGTTCCTTAAGTTCCAAACGCAGTAACACTGGCAAATTGGGCTGTTCTTTATGGGCATGACGTACTACATTCGAGTAGGCTTCAACCAAAGCTAGCCGCAAACGACTTGATTGCCGTGACCAATCAACCGATTCTCCTAGCTGGATTTTCAGGCATCCCAGCAACCAGTTTTCAACGATGTTTAAAAAATTTAAGTCACTAGGTACGTGTAACTCACTTTTCATTAGTTATAAAACCTCCAATGAGAGTATAGTTTGGTCATCTTCTTGAACTTGGTTGTTTGCCTGGATGCGAGTTAGTAGATGAGTAAGAGAAAGCGGTTTTGGTTCCTGTTGTAAAAGTTGCCAAAGACCATCTTGATTTAGCATTGAACGGCTAAATCCTTGACTACCATTCCCAGTATTATCACTACTAAATACATTACTTGATACCATTGCTTCTGTAATTCCATCACTGGCTAAGAGTAAGGTATCTTGACGATTTAACACTAAACGACCAGACTGTGCTTGCCACTTGGGTAAAATACCTAAGGGAACACTGCGTACCTTTAGGTAGTGTGGTTGTTCGGTAGCACTTGTAGGCGATGACCAGAGTAAGGGATAAATGTGACCAGCGTTAGCATAAACCAGTTCCCTAGTGCTAGGGGTATAACAAGCTAAGACGAGAGTGATAAAGCAATTATTGCTAATCAAGTCATCCGACATAGCATGATTCAAATTCTGCATGACCACATTTGGCTCAGCTGGTGTTTCCTGAGATAATTCCCGACGTAAAACCGAAATGGCACTAGCCATAAACAAAGCCGCTGGAACTCCTTTACCAGAAACATCACCCACTGCTAACCACAAGTCACCTTTGGGATGAACAAAAACTTCAAAAAAATCTCCTCCTACCTCCCGCGCCGCATAGCAGCAAGCTTGCACTTTCACACCCTTGATATCTGGTAAACTTTGCCTGAGCAGATTATTTTGAATTTGGCGAGCCACTTCTAATTCAGCGCGAATTTGCTGCTGTTTTTCTTGCAGGCGCTGGTATAATTTTGCCTGAGAGAGGGCTAAGGCTGCTTGTTCCGCCACACCTGCAATTAGTTGGATATCTTCATCTTGCCAAGAATGAACGCTACCTCTTTGGTAGAGAGCCAGAACAGCCAGTAAGTGTTGTTGGTAAGATAATGGCACAACTAATTGGTGGCAAGGATTACCATCATCTGTACCTTGAGTCAGTTGGTATTGATGAGTTGCAAGGACTTTTTCGATTAACTCACTGGGATCGAAAACACTGCTTGATGCATTGTATTGAGGATTTTGGTAGGAATACAGGTCTGATGTCAGAGAATCACCCTCTACAGGCCTTAGAAAGCAACAAGTAGCTTCAAACGTTTCTCCAATAGTGGCAACAATCTTGTGCAGCATACTGTCGTAGTCTAAAGACTCCCGAATTGCTGTTGTTACTGCATTAAACAAAGATTCTCGCCGCAAAGCACGCCTTAACTCTTGGGTACGCTTTTTTACCAAACGATAAGTATCAGTTGCTTGTTCTACTAATGCTTTCAATCGTTGCGGGTTCCAGGGTTTGGTGATGTACTTGAATACCTGACCAGAGTTAATTGCATCTACTAAGTCTTCGACATCCGTAAAACCAGTCAACAGAATCCTAATCGTATCGGGAAAGCGCTCCACTGTGCGACTGAGAAATTCCGTACCGTTCATTTCTGGCATTCTTTGGTCAGAAATAATCACGGCCATCTCGCCTTCTTTGTCTAATATTTCTAGGGCAGCACGAGCATGATTGGCTTGATATACTTCAAAATCTCGTCTAAAAGTGCGGTAGAGTAAGTCTAAGTTATCTGGCTCATCATCTACCACCATGAGCTTAAGTTTGCATATTTCTACTTCAGTCATATTTGACTTTAACTTTTTAGATACTGCAATAGCAAAATAGTGTAATTTTTATCACACATAATAAATCATGACATAATCAAAAAATTACCTATAAAGAGAAGTTACCCACTTTGAACTTGAGAATTGGGTCAAAGTTGTAAATTTCTCTTTAAATTCCTGCACTGGGTGCTACAGCTAAAATCAACCCTATCCCACTAATCCAGAACGCAAGGCACGAACTGCGGCTTGGGTGCGATCGTCAGCACATAGCTTGTTCAAAATATTCCGAACGTGAGTTTTTACTGTACCGACTGTGATATAAAGTCTCTCAGCGATAACTGCATTACTACAACCTTCGACAATCAACTGTAACACTTCCAATTCCCTTTCTGTCAGCGTATAAGCATCTATATTTTCTGGATTTTCCCCAGGATCAGAGGTAAGAAAAGTATTTTTGCTGTCTAATGACACTTTATCCTGTTTAGCAGGATTTTGTTGTGCTTGTTGCAATACAATTCGCGCGATCGCTGGATCAATCCAAGCGTTGCCATTGTATGTGACTCGCACTGCTTCCAGTAAATTATCGAATTTGATATCTTTCATACAGTAAGAATCAGCCCCAGCAGCAAAAGCTGCTAGCACAGCTTCCTTGTTATCTCTTAGTGTCAAAATTAATACTTTTGTTCTTAAATCTTCTCCATTACTAGTAGATTTCAACTCCCGCGTTAACTCAATGCCATCTTTATCTGGTAACCCAATATCTACAATCGCAATATCCGGTTGTAGCATTTTTAGCATTTTTAGACCTTCTGCAGCATTGGCAGCTTCTCCTACAATCTCAATTTCTTCTTTTTGCAGTAGTGCTGTCCGAATACCCACACGGGTGAGGTCATGATCTTCAATGAGAGCAATACGAATTTTACTCATAGCCAAGTTCCGCCCGTTACACTACCTTAACTGTAAAATCGAGTTTACTCAAAAGTTCAAAATTTGTGAGAGATGCAATTGCAAGACATTTCCTTACAAATGCTAGAAGTGCGTTGTGACTCAGGCTAACACTTAAGGGTGTTGCTCTTACCACAGGCATTCATTCTCTCTGGGAACAATACACTTCAATCATAGAATCAACAGGGGTTTACCCCAACCGAAAACCAAACATTAGCAAAAAAGGATTTTCATGCTTAGAAGGCTTACACATAAATACAAGAACTCGGAAGAAATACATAAATGTCTCTAGCGGAAATGCTAATTTTCCGCTATTGTTTGCGTAAATCATAGCTTTTTTGTCTCCAAAGTTAGGTGTAATAGTCTATCTGCTAAAGCTAACCTAGTGCTTATACCGAGTAAAAAATACTAACCCTAAGCTCTTGCCAAAGTCCCTTTTTCATTCGAGGGTGTAGGTAATTTATGACTGCTACATCTTTTATATAAGAAATTTTTATGAAGTAAAATATTGAAAATACTGTGATCATCTTATTTTTTAAACCAACTGTAAAAGATAATTTACTGAGTTTTATCGATGTTAAAAACCTATTCGTTGTTGCTAAAATTACAACAAGCAATATATTAAAAAATTTGATAGACTAACGTTCTATAAATTGTGGTGAGAGGTGAAGGAAGAATCTGTTATGTCTAAACAGACTAAAGCGTTTTCAGTGTTGGGAATACCAGTTCACGTGATGGCGAACTACCCCGCTTGGTTGCTTGAATGCTTAAAACAAGGCAAAGGCACTCATGTAGTCACTCTCAATGCAGAAATGACTATGCAAGCAGAGCGCAATGGTTCCTTAGCGAAAGTAATTCAAGATGCTGATTTAGTCATTCCTGATGGAGCAGGAGTTGTTTTGTATTTGCGCTGGCTTTTATGGCAAAAAGTGCAACGTTGTCCAGGTATTGAACTAGCAGAAACACTATTGCGAGATTTGGGACAAAAACAGCCAGATGCAAAAGTATTTTTCTATGGAGGAGCACCTGGTGTCGCTGCAAAAGCAGCGGAATTTTGTCAGCAAAGAATCCCAGGATTGACAATAACAGGTACTCACTCTGGCTATCATTCTAAACAAGAAGAAGAACAGTTGCGGCAAACTCTCAGCCAGTTGCAGCCACAAGTTATATTTGTAGGTTTAGGTGTACCACGTCAAGAATTATGGATTGCGGAAAATCGTCATTTGTGTCCCCACGCAATTTGGATTGGTGTTGGTGGCAGTTTTGATATTTGGTCTGGTGTGAAAAACCGTGCTCCTGCTTGGTTAGGAAATAACAATTTAGAATGGCTGTATCGGCTTTATCAAGAGCCTTGGCGCTGGCGACGGATGTTAGCTTTGCCAGAGTTTGCCTTCAAAGCTTTTGTTTATCACTTCACTGCAAGAGGTGCAATTAGTTAGGGATACAAGTTTTGAGTCCTCAGCCTTGAGTGGTAAGAATTACTTATTGAGAAATTTGAGATTTTTGGTTTGAGATTTGTGATTCCCGGGTTTAGCTTGGGAATCATTAATTTTGTAAGGAATTTCAAATATTTAAATCTCAGTCTGTACCTAACAATTCAGCAATGCCAGTATTAACCACTCAAGCAACACAGAAGCAATTTGTTCATCAGGACATTGAAACTCAAAAGCAAAGTAGCAACGCTCCAGTTATATTAAGATTGTCTTCTGTGACCAAAACCTATGCCAACGGCTGTCATGCTTTGTTGGACGTAAACTTAGAGGTAAAAGAAAAAGAATTTTTATTTATCACAGGCCCCAGTGGTTCTGGTAAATCAACTCTCTTGAAGTTACTGTATGGTGAAGAGTTAGCAACAAAAGGAGAAGTAATTGTCGATCAATTCAATATGGCATCTTTAAGGGGCGATCGCTTGTCATTATTGCGGCGGCGCATTGGCATTGTTTTTCAGGACTATAAGCTGATTCGCCAACGGACAGTAGCTGAAAATATCACCTTTATCTTGCAAGCTCAAGGTTATACCCGCAAAGAAATTCAACGTCGTTTAGAACCAACATTAAAACTAGTGGGTTTGCTTTCTAAAGCTGATTGCTTTCCCGATCAACTCTCTGGCGGAGAACAACAACGAGTGAGTATTGCACGTGCGATTGTGGCAACACCTCCACTACTTTTGGCAGATGAACCTACAGGAAACCTCGATCCAGATAACTCTTGGCAAGTTATGCAGATTCTCCAAAAATTAAATTCTTTTGGCGCAACTGTAATTGTCACGACTCATGATGAACAACTAGTACGTCAATGTAACCATCCAGTGGTACAAGTTCGTAGTGGACGATTATATCGCAAATAAATAGCAGTTCTTAATCATATGAATTCAGAGTAGTTGATGTTATTAATATTTACCTAAATTAATTTTAGCCTTTATAGAATTGAGAAATCATCAGAGATTTTCACAATTCATTGAGAATTGCTATATCTTGACGATAATGAGGAAATGATTGATTCTGCATAGAGTTTGTCGGTACATCTTGAGACTGCCACCAGTTTGTATTGGACAACTTAATCAATTGAATTGGAATTTCAATGATAAACTCTGCACCTTTGCCTGGACTGGAAATACATGACAATGAACCACCATGTTTTTCCGTAACAATTTGATGGCTAATTGACATCCCTAATCCTGTTCCTTTACCTGCTGGTTTAGTCGTGAAGAAAGGGTCAAATACCCGCTTTTGGACTTCTTTCGGTATACCTGGGCCATTATCAGCAATCCGAATAGCAATACGATTAGCACCGACAATTTCTGTCTGAATCCGAATCATCGGTGATAAGGTACAATAACTATGCCCATCTCCCATTAACTCTTCTAAAGCATCAATGGCATTGCTGAGGACGTTCATAAAGACTTGGTTTATTTGTCCAGCAAAGCATTCTACTGGTGGTAAGTTTCCATAGTCCTTAACCACCTGAATTGGTGGATATTCTGTACTGGCTTTCAACCGATGGTCAATCATCATTAGCGTACTGTCTAATCCATCATGAATATCGACTTGTTTAACTTCCGCCTCGTCGTGGCGGGAGAAGTTGCGGAAAGATTGGACAATTTCTTGAATTCGTTGCGTTCCAACTGCCATTGAAGAGATAATCTTGGGTAAATCTGCCCTCATAAAATCTAGGTCAATTTCCTTTGATTTTTTAGTAATCTCTGGAGTGGATTCAGGAAACTGAGTTTGATAAAGTTTGAGGAGTTCTAACAAGTCATTAATGTAGGAACTGGCGTGATCGAGATTGCCATGAATAAAGTTTATGGGATTGTTAATTTCGTGCGCTACACCTGCTACCAATTGGCCTAGTGTGGCTAACTTTTCTGTTTGAATCAATTGAACTTGAGCATTTTTCAGGTCTTGTAATGCTTGCGATAGTTCCTTAGTTCTTTCTGTAACCCTTTGCTCTAACTCTTGAGTTAACTTTTGCAATGCAGTTTCAGCGTTAGCACGTTCTGTAATTTCTTGTTTAAGACGCACATTTTGTTTTTCCATTGCCGCACTAATATTTTGCAGCTTCAAGTGAACTTGAATACGAGCTAGTGCTTCTGCTTGTTGAAATGGCTTAGTAATATAGTCTACGGCACCTAAAGAAAGTCCTTTGACTTTATCCACTGTGTCACTCAGAGCAGTCATAAAAATGATGGGGATATTTTTGGTTTTCGGATTTGCTTTTAGTCGACAACAAGTTTCAAATCCATCAATACCTGGCATCATTACATCTAATAAAATCAACTCTGGTGGATCGTATTCGATTTGCTTAATAGCACTTTCACCAGTCGTTGCAACTGCAACATCAAATCCTGCATCAGTTAAAGCTTCTGAAAGTACTTCTAAATTTGTAGGAGTATCATCAACTATCAAGATTAAATTGGTATCTGAGTTCTGCATTATACTGATTTTAAATTATTGATTTAAATAGCTTTATTTTAACTATTAAAGCATTTTTATTAAGTAAATTTGATATATTTCTCAATAAGATTTTGAATTTTTTCTATTTGAAAACTCTGAGTTAAGGTTTGAATCTCTTGAACAAATGGTAGAAATCTATGATCGGATTTTTCTATTTCAGATAATTGATTTTGTAAAGCTTTAATTCGACCTTTTAAAGCCAACTCATACAAGCGATTTAATTCTTCTATTGGTGGGGGTACTATTTCTTGACTAAGTGGTAATGATGAGTTATTTTCTTCTTCATAATTCCATTCTATTTCTAGGTGAGTCTGTAATTTTTCAAGTAAGTCAGAAGCTTGCACTGGCTTAGGTAGAAAATCATCGGCACCAGCATCTAAACTCTTCTGCTTGTCAGTATCAAAAACACTAGCTGATGAAACAATAATCTTGATATCTTGATAATCTGGTAAATTACGTAGATGTTGAATCATTTCCAATCCGTTCATCACTGGCATAGTAATATCAGTAATTATTAAGTTAGGTTGATAATCAACTGCTTTGGCTAATCCTTCTTTACCATCTTCTGCTTCTACAATTTCAAAACCAATTGGTTCCAGTAAATTCATGAGCACAGAGCGATTTTCCCAACGATCATCTACTACCAGAATTTTTTGTTTTTTTCCTTGAAAACTAGTGATAGAGCCTTGTTGAGTTACTTTAGATTTATCCGCCCATTCTAAAGATTCAGGGATATCGGCATCAAACCAAAAACTACTACCTTTTTCGGGTTGGCTTTGCACTTCGATAGTACCACCCATCATCTCAACAATTTTTTGACTAATAGCTAATCCTAACCCTGTTCCTTCTGATTGTTTTTTGAGGTTACCTACCTGCTCAAAAGGTAAAAATATTTGCTCTATTTGCTCACTACTAATCCCCACACCAGTATCTTCAACTTGGAAGCGAATTTGATAAATTACTGGTTCTTGAAAAGAAATACTTTTAATTTGTAGAATTTTTACCGTAAACGTTACATTACCTTTTTCAGTAAATTTAATTGCGTTACCCAATAAATTTATCAAAACCTGTCTTAAACGCTTTTCATCAATATGGATACCTGTTGGTAGTTGAGTATCTGGTTGATAAATAAAGTTTAGACCTTTTTGTTCTGCTTTAATTCTACAAATTTCAGCGACGGCTTGGAGAAAGGAGGGAAAATGAAAATTTGTCGGATGTAATTCCATTTTCCTGGCTTCGATTTTAGAAAGGTCAAGAATATCGTTAATTAGGGTCAGCAGATGGGAACCACATTGGTTAATAATTATAATCCCTTTCTGCTGCTTCTCTGTCATATTTTTTGAACTTTGCAGAATTTGAGCATAGCCTAAAATTCCATTGAGAGGTGTACGAAGTTCATGACTCATGTTAGCCAGGAATTCGCTTTTAGCTCTGTTAGCACTATCAGCTAATTCTTTAGCTTCTTGGAGTTCAGATGTACGTTCCTGAACTCGCAGTTCTAACTCCTCAAAGGACTCTTTTAATTGTGCTGTCATTTGGTGGAAAGACTGTGTCAAAATTTCGATTTCATCGGCGTTTTGGAACTCTGATTGATAGTTTTGCCTGCTATTAACAACCAATACAGCATCTTGACCTAGACGAAGTGCCCTTTGAGCATCCACTTCTGCTAGCTTCTGGCATTCTTCAAGAATTGGTTGCAAGCGTTTATTAAGTTGACGGATAAACAAAGTCACCACTAATGCTAGTACCATACCAGCACCTAAAGCACCACCAACTGCAATAGATAATACTGGGACTAACACAACTGACTGAGGGACTACTGCTAACATCAACCAGTTAGTTCCCTGTACCCGTTGAAATACCCAGTATTTACCCTTAGCCTGCATAAAACCATCATTATCGGTTTCGAGTTGCTTCCATACATCCCTTAACTCTGGTATGTCCTTATAGGTTGCTAATGATTTAGCTTTTCCTGGTTCTGGTGGATACGCCAGCAAATTACCTTTTTGGCTGACAATTGCAAAGTAACCTCCTCCCCAGGTTACGGGTTTTTTGATTTCTTCTGTAAGTGCTGTAACGCTGACATCCAATCCTACAACACCAATAAGTTCATCACGATTATTGAATACGGGAGATGTAGTGGTGGTCATAGTAATTCCAAACCAATTATATGGCTCTAACCAGACTTCTTTTCCCGCTTTTACAGGTAATGTATAGTAGTCATTTTCAAAACAAGTTGCTTCAAGCCCACAGATATCAGTGAGTCGATAATCATTATGAGGAAATGGTAAAGGGTTCCCTACTTGACCAGGTATATTCTGATCTTTATATATATAAGGCCAATAAAACTTCCTATCTGAGAGAATTTTGTAAGCTGCTTGGCCAAACCCAGCTCCCATAGTTAGAGATGAGCGTTTTTGAAGAATTTCAAAAACTATTTTCTTATAAGCATCTGGATCTTTTATTCCTATATCGTTCAAAGTTTTAGCCCCTGCAACCAGACTTAGCATCGATTGTTCTGCTCTACCTAGTTTTCCCTCAACAGACCTGACTTGCGTGCTGAGATTTGCTTCTATTTCTTTTTGTGCCCGATATTCGAGTGCTTTATAGAAGAAATAGGACATACTACCTAATCCAACCAAAGCACCACTTAATACATAGAAGAATAATCTTGATCCGATTGATTTACGTAGGTGGCTTTGCATAGTCTTAACGAGTCTTACTTTATAGGGTGTTTGATGGATGCTGGGTTGATGGTACTAGTTATTATTCATAGTTAATAATTCCCTATTAGGTTTAACAAATAACGCTTGAGGAAAAATTAATTAGTAACTTGACCCAGGTAATATCAAACCCATAGATGTCATTAGACTGGTCTTTGTACAATTGCAAGCTTTGTCCCTTAATTTACTTGTACATCGTAGTTTTATCTAATATTGTTTCTTCATTACATTAGTTTTTAGCCATATTTTCACACTCTGAAATTGTTTTTATTATGTCTTTATCAAAACTCTTATCAATTTCGTATTTGGGAAGTTTAATGAAACTCTTATTAATAAGATAATCGAAATAACTTTGGAGCATATTAGCATTGATGGTTGGGCAAATTATGGAAGTATCTACAAGCATATCGAGAGTCTTACGACAGTCAAATACTGTAGAAGTTCTTAAGAAAATTTCTAGATATGTCATTTGGTTATTAAAAATATTTTCGGTAAACAGAGGAATAATTGGTTCTAATGCATTCTCTTGCTCAATATCTAATTTTAGCAATTCAGCTTGCCATTTATCATATGGTAAAATCCTAATGTAGTAGCCAAAATTTTGGATATTAGTAACAATATCATTCCAAAATAATGGATTAGGATTAACAATATGAAATACTTTTCCTAAAGATTTTCGCTGTCTTGATAAATATAAAATAGCTTTACTAGCATAGTCTATAGGAGTTAAATTAATCCATTGCTCCCAAGTAGGTGCAGATCCCATCTGAATCATGCCTTTGATGATTCTGTTTATCAAGTCATTAGTTTGAGAAACACCTGTTTGACTATGACCAGACATCATTCCTGGCCTATAAATACATGTAGGAATTCCTCTAGACTGAGCAGCAATTACTAGCTTCTCAGCAACCCATTTAGTTTGGGTATAACCCTGTTTCAGCTCGTAAGGATTATCAAGTTGTTCATCCTCTGTAATAGTCTTCTTGCCACGAAAAATAAGCGGCTTTAATACATCAATGGTTGAAATGAAGTGAACAGGGGTGGCTTTACCCTGGCTAGCTAACCTAAGAATCTCTTGAGTTCCTAACACATTAGTAGCTCGTAATGTATTGTATGGATAAACCAAATTTACAAGTGCGCCAGCATGATAAATTAGATCTAGTTTGTTACCTAACTCTCGGAAGTTTGCGCTAGTTAGTCCTAATAAAGGTTGTGACAAATCTCCTAAGATGGGAATTACCTTAGAACTTAACTTACTGTTTCCAAGTTTGTAACGCTCTAGATTAGTTTGAATTTTTTGCCGCCCATGCTCAATATTAGAGGCACGAACTAAGCAATAAATATTTGCCGGAGTTTGTTTCAGAAGCTCATCCAGTAAGAAAGCACCTAAAAATCCTGTTACTCCAGTCAAGAATATATGTTTTGGTTCATTTTTGGATTCAACAAAGGGTAGCTCAGGATAAATTGTTGGATCTAAAATTGCTTCTGTATATAAATCTATCTGATTTTCTGCCCCAAAATTAACATCACAATCTAAGTTCTGATTAGTATTAATTGCTTTAATTAATCCCGCTATCGTTGGTTCTCTAAGAAAGTAGGATAAAGATACTTTTACATGAGTAACCTCTTCTACTTGAGATAGCAGATGAGCTGTAACCAGAGAATGTCCTCCGAGTTCAAAAAAGTTATCATAAATACCTACTTGTTCTATTCCTAAAATCTGAGACCAAATTTCAGCCAGCTGTTGTTCTATTAGATTTGAAGGCGCAATGTATGCCTCTTTTAACATTGGGCGCTCTTTTTTTGGTTCAGGTAGCGATCGCCGATCAATTTTTCCATTTGTTGTCAGGGGTAGTGTTTCCATCACTACAAATGCTGAAGGAACCATATAGTGAGGTAATTTTTCCTTCAGGTAAGTCCGTAGTTTTAGACCCAATTTGCTTTTCTCGTTGACTTGAAGAGGATTATTAGCATAAGCACTTAATGGTTTTAACTTTAATGGTTGCTCTGGCAGGATAGGAATAGCCTTTTGCTCTATTATTTTTAACTGGCTTTGTAGTACAACGTCATACGTACCTGGTGCATTTAACTCAGACCAAGTTATATGGGCGTTATAGGGTAAATCTTGACTGATATTCCAAAATTCTTCTGGATGAACTCTAGTATATTCATGAATTTGCCAGAGTGTTTCCCTTAGCTGTCCTACAGTTGTTGCTTTACTGTTACTTGCTAGCAATTCCACTGCTTTCACATCTAGGAATACCCGTGCATTAGGTACATTAATAATCTTGAGAATTTTTGGCTGTTGCTCTTGAAGAAATTTGCAGATTAGTGGAATTGATAGTTCTTGTTGTTGCCAATCCCAACATAGAGGCTCTAAATCCTGATATGTATCAGCTTCTACATGAAGGATGACATCAAAGCGAAATCTAATCAGTTCATTTTGAGATTGACCTCGTTTGAGAAACGTTTGAACATGATTAATGCGGGGAATCCTCTGCTTCAGAGTGGAAAAGAAAGTAGGATGAAGTACTAGTTCTCTTTCATGCAACATTCGCTCCCGAACTATCTTTTGGAGTTGATTGCTAGACAGAGAAGCAATAGCTTGGCTGAGTTGAACTGCGGTATGAAAAGTTTCTAGTAACGGTAAACTACGAACATCACCTATAAAAATTTGCCCCCCTGGTTTGAGCAATCGAACAACCTTCTCAATAACTTGTAAAAAATAATCCACACTAGGAAAGTATTGAATTACAGAGTTAATAATCACGGTATCAAAACTGCCTACTTCTAACCCTTCAAGCTCATGGGCTGCACCCTCAGATACTTTCACATGTGACCAGTTTGGCTTGCTTTTGTTTAATTGCTGCTCAATATAATGGATAGCTTGTTTAGAGATATCCGTACCGAAGTAGTGGCTACAATGAGGAGCAATACGAAACAAGAGAAGTCCATTACCACATCCAATCTCCAATACTCGCTGAGGTTTTAAGGAGAGAATGTGCTTAACTGTTGAATTCACATATTCATGCATCTCATCAACTGGTATTGGTAGACCTGTAAAACTATCATTCCAGCTAATAAAATTGAAAGTTGGATCGACATCTTCATAAGGCTGACTATAAGTGGCATCCCATACATTTCTCCATTCTTGAAGTTGTTTAGTATATAACTGATCCATTGGCTTTAATTGTTCTAAATCATTGTGAGTTTTTGGAACAATATATGCAACCAGGCGTTTGTCTCCAAACTCACCATCTCTAGGAATGACTACAGACTCTCTTATTCCTGGATATTGGTTGATAGCTGCTTCTACTTCTCCTAATTCCACACGGAAGCCACGAATTTTGATTTGGTGATCTATCCGACCAAGGAACTTGAGGTTACCATCGGGCAAATAAACAGCTAAATCTCCGGTTCTGTAGAGCCGCACTTCTGTTTCTTGATTTAAGGAATGAAGAATAAACTTCTCAGATGTTAAATCAGGGCGATTCAGATAACCACGAGCTAGCCCAGAACCACTGATATATAATTCACCTGCTACGCCCATTGGAACAGGTTTGAGGCGATCATTTTTCCTACGTGATGGTACTTCTAATAAATAAATTTTTGTATTTGGTAGAGGACGACCAATAGATGGAATTTCGGTTGATCCTTTTCGGATCAAAGCTACTGTGGAATAGGTTGTATCCTCTGTAGGTCCATAAAGATTGAAGACTTGTTGAATATGCTCTAACTGATAAAGTTGTTGTACCAGAGCATTTTGTAAAGGCTCACCTGCCAAGTTAATAGTCTTTACAGAAGAGGGAATACCTTCCATGCGGAGCAATGCTGCGATCGCTGACGGTACAGTATTGATCAAAGTAACTTCCAATGCTGCTGGTAAGTTAGGTAACTCTAAGGCATTCTGAGCGAGAATTACCCTGCCACCACAACAAAGAGTGACAAACAATTCAAAAACAGACAAATCGAAGCAAATTGATGTGGAGGCTAACACTCCCTTTAATTGCTCAGGAGTAAAAAATTCTGTGGCCCAATCAATCAGAGCAATTGTATTGCGGTGTTCAATTGCTACGCCTTTTGGTATACCTGTAGACCCAGACGTGTAAATAACATAAGCAAGATTGTTAGGTCTTACTTCACTAATAGGGTTATCTATTGGCTGTTGAGCTATGTTCTGCCAATCGCTGTTTATATAGACAGTATATCCCTGATGTTGAGAAACTAATGCCTGTAAATGCTCTTGGGTTAACAGGATAGGAATTTGAGTATCTTCGATGATAAAAGCTAAACGATCTTTAGGATAAGTAGGGTCAAGAGGAATATAAGCACCACCTGCTTTGAGTATCCCTAACAACGCGACTACCATCTCTAGCGATCGCTCTATACAAACCCCAACTAAGGTTTCTGGTTTTACACCTAAAGTTCTCAGGTGATGTGCTAATTGATTGGCTTTTTGATTTAGCTCTCTATATGTTAATTGCTCATTTTGAAAAATAACCGCTACAGCATCAGGGGTTCGTGACACCTGAAATTCCACTAATTGATGAATGGAAATGTTTTTATGATCACTCAGCATGGATTTTTCCATCTAACCAAATTTTGAACTGGAAGTATTCAGAGTACTCAGTAGTACCCTTTTGAAGCTTGTGGCAGTGCAGACCCTAATTTTTAAAGTCAATTTATATCTTGACTGTTACTAACCGCTTGGTTTTTAATATTACATAAATAATCTAAGTAAAATTATTTGCAATATCAATTAAAAGCTATTAGATAAAATCGGTAGATACATTTTAAATGTGAGTTTTACTTAATAGCTTGAGTAATGCCACTGGATAAATTGTGAAACTATTTCTGAGAGAGTATCAGCCAGTTTTTACTGATTTTTCAGTAATTTTGCGTCCAGAGCAAACGTGGTTTGTGAAAAATACTTGAAGCCCTAATCTTGAAATATTAAAATTCTGCTGTCACAAGGGGTGGAGTAGTAATTGCAATCAAACTTTATAAAAAAAATATTGATCAATACAAAGAATTTATGTAAAAACTGATAATAAGAGCCGAGAAAATTTCCCCCTTGTTCACACCGTCTCCCTGGGAAATTGATTGAGTAATATTTATATGGTGTGAGGCAATGTCAGAGAGTCCCGGTAATTAGGGAGAAGGTATTTGGCAAAAGTCTTTGAAAATAGCTTTATTCTCAATTTTTACTGATTGAGAAGGTTAATTTTAGTGATTTATCAACAATACAGCCATGACCACAACTCTCAGAAGAGGCGAAAGCGGTAATCAGTGGGATCGATTCTCACAATGGATTACTAGCACTGAAAATCGGCTTTATATCGGCTGGTTTGGTGTGTTAATGATTCCCACCTTGTTAACTGCAACCATTTGCTTCATTATTGCCTTTATTGCTGCACCACCCGTTGATATCGACGGTATTCGAGAGCCTGTTGCGGGTTCTTTACTTTATGGTAATAACATCATTACTGATGCTGTTGTGCCAACATCCAATGCTATTGGTTTGCACTTCTATCCCCTTTGGGAAGCGGCTTCGATGGATGAATGGCTCTACAACGGCGGCCCTTACCAGCTAATTGTTTTGCATTTTCTCATTGGGATTTTCTGTTGGCTGGGCAGACAATGAGAATTAAGTTTTCGTTTAGGGATGCGTCCCTGGATTTGTGTTGCGTACTCAGCACCCGTAGCTGCGGCGACCTCAGTGTTCTTAATTTATCCCATTGGTCAAGGTAGCTTTTCTGACGGGATGCCTCTAGGTATTAGCGGCACGTTTAACTTTATGCTTGTATTCCAAGCAGAACATAATATTCTGTTTCACCCCTTCCATATGTTTGGTGTAGCAGGTGTTTTCGGTGGTTCTTTGTTCTGTGCAATGCATGGTTCTTTGGTGTCTTCCTCACTAGTTAGGGAAACAACTGAAATTGAATCGATTAACTATGGATACAGATTTGGTCAAGAACAAGAAACCTACAGCATTGTAGCGGCTCACGGTTATTTTGGACGCTTGATCTGGCAATATGCTAGCTTTAACAACTCTCGTTCGCTGCACTTTTTCTTAGCTGCTTGGCCTGTAGTTTGTATCTGGTTAACGGCTTTGGGTATTAGCACAATGGCATTTAACTTGAATGGATTTAACTTTAACCAATCAGTGCTAGATTCTCAAGGTCGTGTAGTTAGTACATGGGCTGATGTCGTCAATCGTGCCAACTTAGGTATAGAAGTGATGCACGAGCGTAATGCTCATAACTTCCCCCTAGATTTGGCTGCTGATGAATTCATACCTGTAGCTTTGCAGACTCCAGCAATGCATGGTTAATCTGAGATTAATATAAATTAATAGCGTTCTCGATTTAGAGAACGCTTTTTTATTGGCATTACAGATGTATTCACTATTACACAAGCTTTTGATAGCAGGGTTCTGTATTCTCTGAGTAGCAGTTAAGAACATGAGATAGCAAAAATATCTGAAGTTGCTGAGTATATTTACGAGCTTGCAATTAGTGAACAGTTAGTAAAATATGACATTTAAGATTTGCAATAGGTTTTTAATAATCAATTCAATATAAGATGTGAAATTTAAATTCTAAAAATCACAATGGCAGACCTTACTCCTAATTCTAGTTTTAGTTTGACTCTGCGCTTGCAGATTCCCAATCGTGTTGGGATGTTAGCTTCAGTTACCCAGGCGATCGCAGCTAGTGGTGGACTACTCGGACAAATTGATTTAATCGAGCAAACCCGCAAAGAGTCTACTCGCGATATCACGGTTGATGCAGCTAGCACTGAACACGCGGAAACCATTGTACAAGCAGTCAAAGCACTACCACATATTCACTTGCTCAGTGTGTATGACCGCACCTTTAATTTGCATCGTGGCGGTAAAATCAGCATCGCTAGCAGGATTCCGCTAAAGAGTGTTTCTGACTTAGCAATGGCTTATACGCCTGGAGTAGGTCGCATTTGTACAGCGATCGCTGAAAATCCAGATGAAGTCTATAACCTCACTATCAAAAAAAATACAGTAGCTATTGTTACTGATGGTAGTGCTGTTTTAGGTTTAGGAAATCTCGGCCCGGCTGCTGCTCTCCCAGTTATGGAAGGGAAAGCAATGCTGTTCAAAGAATTTGCAGGTATTGATGCTTTCCCCATCTGCTTGGCAACCCAAGATACTGATGAGATTGTGCGGACAGTCAAAAATCTCGCTCCGGTTTTCGGTGGTGTGAATCTTGAAGATATCGCCGCTCCGCGCTGCTTTGAAATTGAAAGAAGGCTGCGTCAAGAATTAGATATACCCGTGTTTCACGATGACCAGCATGGTACAGCAATTGTCACCTTGGCGGCGTTGTTTAATGCTTTGAAGCTGGTAAATAAATCACTAGCAGAAATCCGCATTGTGATTAATGGTGCTGGCGCGGCTGGGGTAGCGATCGCACGCTTACTCCGCAAAGCTGGGGCAGAAAAAATCTGGATGTGTGACTCTAAAGGGATTATCTCCACCAGCCGTACTGATTTGACTGAAGAAAAGCGCGAATTTGCAGTTAAAGCCCAAGGTACATTAGCTGGTGCATTGCAAGGCGCAGATGTATTTATTGGCGTAAGCGCACCAGGAGTTTTGACTCCAGAAATGGTGCAATCAATGACAAAAGATGCGATCGTGTTTGCAATGGCTAATCCGATTCCCGAAATTCAGCCAGAATTAGTGACAAACGATGTAGCTGTAATTGCTACAGGTCGCAGTGATTATCCCAATCAAATCAATAACGTTTTGGCTTTCCCGGGAGTATTTCGCGGTGCATTAGATTGTCAAGCTAAGACAATTACCACCACTATGTATTTAGAAGCTGCACATGCGATCGCATCTTTAGTAAAGCCTTCAGATTTAAATCGGGAACATATCATTCCTTCCGTTTTTGATGAGCGAGTCGCCTCGTCTGTAGCGGCGGCTGTGCAACAAGCAGCGCGTCAAGAAGGTATTGCTCACAGTTGATATTTTTGTGGGACGGACAATATGTCCGCCCCACTTCATCAAAATACACACAAATGTGATATCCAAAATATCTATATTCTGGAGTATTTACTCCAGTTAATAATTGCGCTATTGCAAATATTATTTTTCATTAACTTGCACTAAAAATCATATCTCCAAACGAACAAAAACCTTTTTTATTGCTATATTCCTGACTTACAGTTTGATTTTTTACCTTTAGCACAAATTTCCCAGTACCCAATCCCCAGCCCCTAATCCCTAATCCCTAATTTATTGCTGAAAAACTTGAGTAAAACATTACCCTAATGCTACCGTCTACAGGTGAAAAGGATTTGCAGGGATCTCCAATATGAAATGTAGACGAAAACTGGTTTATGGAAAGCATTCACTCATCAGTTTCAGCTTAATATCTGCTTTGCTTGCGCCTTATTCGGCATTAATTGCTGCACCACCGAGAAACCCAGATAAAACTGTAAATTGTGAAATATTAGTGGTGGGAGGCGGACTTTCGGGTGTCGCTACAGCTTACGAAGGTTTACTTGCAGGTAGAACTGTTTGTTTAACAGAAATTACCGACTGGCTGGGGGGACAAATTTCTGCTCAAGGAACCTCTGCATTAGACGAAAGACCGACTCAAAGAGCGCTGAAATTTTATTCTCGCGGTTATTTGGAATTACGCGATCGCATTCAGCGCAAGTACGGTAAACTCAATCCTGGTAATTGCTGGGTAAGTGACTCTTGCTTTTTACCCCGTGATGCTCACACCATTTTGACTCAGATGCTCAAAGATGCCGAAAACAAAGGCAAAGGCAAGTTGCAATGGTTTGGCAGTACAGTCATTAAAGAATTAGACATTAGTAGTGATGGGAAAATCATCAATAGTGCGATCGCTATTCAACATCAACCTGTAAAAGGCGCACTCCCTCTCAATACTTATCCTTTATCTCAAACCATTGAAGATTCTTATACTTACGCCAATTCATCCCGGTTTAGCAAAACAATTATCCGCTTTGTACCTAAAGCTAATCAACAAACATCTCCCAATTGGTATGTTGTAGATGCTAGCGAAACCGGAGAAATCATTGGACTAGCTGATGTTCCCTACCGATTAGGTATTGATGCTCGTTCCTACTTAGAACCTTCTGCTTCCAGCTCTGAAAACGACCCCTTTTGTCCTCAAGGCTTTACCTACACGTTTGCAATGGAGGCGACTAAGGAAGCACAGCCTCAGACAATGCCTGCATATTATCCCCAATATGCACCTTATTTCAGCTATGAATTGCAGAGGTTAGCAAACTTTGATTTAGTTTTTACTTACCGTCGGATTTGGAGTCCGACAAAAGGACAACCAACAAAATTTGGCGGTATTAATTTTACTGCTTCCTCACCTGGGGACATTTCCATGCAAAACTGGACATGGGGTAACGACTATCGCCCAGGAACGGCGGCTGATAACTTAATTTATACTCGCCAACAATTAGAAAGTACTGGACAGTTGCAGCCTGGTGGCTGGATGGGGGGACTGAGAACCGATACTCTAAGAAAAGGTGAAGAAAATGCCCTTTCCTATTACTACTGGCTAGTGGCTGGAACAACAGATTCCCAACTAGGAAACGGTGTCAAGCAGCCATACCCCAACCACCGTTTGTTAACTGGGCTAGATTCCCCAATGGGGACGGTATCTGGTTTGTCGAAATATCCTTATATGCGAGAAGGACGGCGGATTATTGGTCGTCCTAGCTGGGGACAAGCTTCTGGTTTTGGCATTTGGGAAATTGATATTTCTCGTCGTGACTACAATGACGAATATTACCGTAAGACGCTGCCAGCAGATATGTATAAGCAGTTAAGAGCAGCACTAGCAGGTTTAGAAGCAACATCGGTAATTTCTGGGCAAATTTCTCCAGATAAAGCCATGCGGCGAACTCGTTCTACTGTTTTCCCTGATGCTATTGGTATTGGTCACTATGCTATCGATTTTCATCCTTGTATGACCCAAAGCCCACCAGAAACACCTGGAAATACAGAACGTGCTGGTGAAAGACGCGGCGCAGGCCAAGCTTATCCTTTCCAAATAGCATTACGGGCGATGATTCCCCAAAAAATAGATAATTTAATCGTTGGTGGTAAAAGTATTGGTACTAGTCACATTGCTGCGGCTGCTTATCGTGTCCACTCCTTTGAATGGTCAGCTGGTGCGGCTGCGGGAACAGTTGCAGCTTTTGCCCTCAAAAATGCTGTAGCACCCTACCAACTAGTAGATGAGTTACCCAAATCCGAACCACAATTAGAAGCACTCAAACGTTTGTTGGAACAAAATGGCAATCCTACTGCCTTCCCTGACACCTCAATTTTTAATCAAAACTGGAACGATTGGCGGTAGCTGATTTCATCTATAGATCCCCTTTCTTCAAAAAGTTGGGGATCTCGAGCCTAATAGCGAATTCGCGGATCGACATAAGCATTTAAAATATCAATTAAAATGCTAGCGGTGACAACGATCGCACCAAAAAATACTAGTACTCCCTGAACTGTAGGATAATCGCGATCGGAAATTGCTTGATACAATCGGTTAGCTAACCCAGGCCAAGAAAATGTAACTTCAGTTAAAATTGCTCCACCTAACAAAGAAGCAAAGGTTAGCCCCAAAACTGTAATGACTGGAATTAAGGCATTTTTCAAAGCATGGGAAACTAAAATTTTATTTTCTGGAATACCTCTGGCTCTAGCAGCTTCTACATAATCTGCTTGTAGAGTTTGCTTTAAATTGACGCGCACTATGCGTTCAAAAATTCCACTCAACAAAATTCCCAGAGTCAAACTAGGAAGTGCAATATGGTGCAATGATGTGAAAAATTGACTGAAGTTACCAGCAAGTAAGCTATCAAGGGTATACAAACCAGTAATATGACTAGGAGCCGGAAGATTTGGCGGAAAGCGGTTAGAATTGGGAAACCAACGTAGTTGTACAGAGAAAATTAACTGCAGAATCATTCCTGCCCAAAACATCGGGAGAGCATAAGTAATAATTCCAAATAAACGTCCGCTAGCATCAACAGCGGTTCCAGGACGAGAAGCCGAAAGCGTCCCAACTAAAATTCCCACAATTAAAGCAACTGCCATACTACATACAGCTAACTCTACTGTCGCGGGAAAATATTGCCCGATAATATCCCCAACATTTTGTCCTCGGCTTGTTAAAGAAGTTCCTAAATCAAAGCGCAGTAGATTTCCTAAATAATTTAAATACTGTAACCACAAAGGTAAATCTAAACCTAGTTGTTTGCGTAATTCTGCTTTTGCACTTTCTGGCGCACGTCCGCCCAAAATTGCATCTGCGGGATCGCCTGGTGTTGCTCTGAGTAAAAGAAATACGATAGTGATAATAGTTAATAGCTGGAGTGGCGCTAATAGTAACCGCGAAGCAATGTAATATTGTAGAGCTTTGGATCGAGACATAATTTATTTATTATTTATTAGTCATTAGCCATTTATCCAACTAAGAACAAATGACTAATGACCAAGGACAACAGACGAAATTACTTTTTAATTGGCTTATAAACTAAATTTT
The DNA here is from genome assembly GCF_025677855.1 of Tolypothrix sp. PCC 7601. NCBI lineage: Bacteria > Bacillati > Cyanobacteriota > Cyanophyceae > Nostocales > Tolypothrichaceae > Tolypothrix > Tolypothrix sp. PCC 7601. Next base: position 6,870,202 of record NZ_CP064879.1, on the reverse strand, counting down.
GCGTGGGGTCAAGTTGAACATTGCTGACACCTTTTTGGGCAAATACATAATCTTTGTTTTGCCATAAAGGAACATAAGGCACATCAGTGGTAACTTGTGTTTGAATCTGGGTAAATATTTGCTTACGTGCCTCTAGATTTTGTTCTTTCCGTTGTTGATCAATTAGTTTATTGACAGCTTCGTTGTAATAGAAAGAACCTTGAGTTTGGCTTCCTCCATCTTCGCATCCCTTGGCAACAGAACCTTTTTGACAAGCTAAAAATGGTTGCACGTAATTATCTGGATCTAAAAAGTCTGGATACCAATCAAGTAAAGCTGATGGATACAAGCCCTTACCAATTTCTTTAAAGAAGGTAGCACCTTCCACAGTTTTGGCTTCCAGTACTAGTATGCCTTCCATTTTTTGATCGACTAGTGATTTTATTGTCTGTGCTGCCAAACTTCGGGTAGGTGAACTAGCGGGATACCAAACTTCTACTTTTGCTGGATTATCTTTAGAAAAACCAGCAGCCGTTAATAGTTGTTTTGCCTTGTCAACATTACCATCCCCATATTGATCTTTAAATAAAGGTTGGGAAACATTAAATGTTGTCGGAATCATGCTGTAAAGTGGATCAGCTTGATTAAACAAGACTCGCTGATTTAACAATGGACGATCAATTAGAGATGCGATCGCTTGTCTTACTTCTGGTTTATCTAAAGGCTTCTGATTGCGGTTCAGTACCATATAGCTGACTACACTACCTTGGGCGGTAATCGCTTGCCAATCTCCTTTTTTTGCGCCTTCTTCCAAGCTGCGAATTTGATCAGGTTGCAAAGAAAGATAAGCGACATCTACAGCACCTGTACGGAAAGCATTGAATAAATTCACTGGGCTAGTCTGAATTTGTACATTAACGCCCTGATTCGCAGGTTTTTCACCCCAATATTTATCAAATACATCCAAACGCAGCGAATCAGTACCATAGGCTGCTAATTTGTAAGGGCCAGTTCCGACAAATGTCTCTGGCTTAAATTTCCCTGCGCCCAACTCATAAGCTTTTGGCGAAACTGGACAAACCCCAGAAAATGCCAGTAGAGAAGGAAACGCTGCAAAAGGTTTTTTTAGCTTGATAGTTAACTCAGACTCGCTTGTAGCTTTGACTGAATCTACTGTATCCGCTAGTAAGAAGGAAGGTTTACCCTTATTCTCAATAAAACGTTTAATACTAAAAGCCATCGCTTCCGCATTAAAGGGAGTTCCATCGTGAAAAACTACTCCCTGACGCAAAGGAATGCTGTAAGTTAAACCATCTGCACTGACTTTGGGTAATGCTGTCGCCAGTTGAGGCTTAATTTCCGTACTACCTGGCTCATAAGTATAGAGGCGATCGCTCATATTAAATACTAAACCCAACGATGCCAATTCATAAGCATCAGCCGGATCTAGAGTTCTTGGCTTAGATGTCGTCCCGATAGTAATCCTGCCATCCCCTGTAGCAGAGTTCGGAGAACTAGTAGAAGTAGTTGTCTGTTGGCGAGGACTACAACTCACAACAAATAGTAAACATAGACAGAATAAAGAGAGGAATTGTGTCATCCTCCTCCATCGTCTAACTGGTAAGACAAACCTGGTCATGGAAATAAAATTATTGAGAACAATGGTGAGTCATTTTACTATAGGTTGGCGAATAGCCCACATCAAATAGCCAAGTTTATTGCCAAATTCTGGCAAAATTACATACTTACAGATTAAATTTTTATATCTTGCAAAAATTCATACTTATTAAAATATTGCAACATTAACTCATTTTTGTCGCAAATTTTATGAGTACCTAGTACTGCTACGTAGAATTGAAAATTAAAAATCAAAATTCTATTTAGCAAGACAGCGTCAGGATTTCATCGATTTGGCAGAGGTGTTTTAGTGACACTGTAATGTACTCAATAATTAAGCTGCTGAAGATCTAAATCAAACATTTTCCATTTGCTGTCTAGTTTGATTAATAAATATTAGATAAATATCAATATATATACATCAGCCATTGAAAAGATTGCGATATCGTAAACAGCAGATTGAGAGTCTAAATAGTAGGACTAAGAACGTGAAGTATTTCTTTTTATCTGAAGGATGGTCTGTCTCTAGAGTATGGGCATCTGATGGACTTTGGCAGATTACTGCATGGCGACGACAACCAGATATTCAGCAATTGAATATTTGTCTCATAGAAAATAACGAATTGTTGTGGCTTTATCGAGTTGAAGATGCCATTTTAACTGTAGAAGTAAAACCTACAACACCAGTTCCAGTTCAAAATACCATTGGTCAAGTAGTACTGAAGCGTCTGATGACAGCTGAACAGGTAATCGAACGTTTGGGTACAGCACAAGCCAAGTGTCAATTGCAGAACATGCAATCAGTTACATAGTAGCGACTGGCGATTGACAATAGGGGATCGGGGCTAAGAGGAGTAGCGGCTGGGGATGAAATTAGCAGAATTCCCTTGCCATTCTCATATTCCTCATCCCCCGAAGAATACGCAAATTAAATCTGTGACAGGCAGTTGTAGCAAAATTTCTTGCAGATGCTACGCGATCGCATCTATTTACACGCTTGCAAACCGTACCATCAATAGTTACACTTTTTAAAATATTCTCATTTTTGCTTGGCAATTGCCTAGCACGCCTGACTACCTAAATGCCTGAGAAGTACTTAACTAGTTCTACGAGAACAAGCCAAGGTTTTCGCAAGCAAACTCTTAGGTAAGTCGAGTAAATAGCGATCGTTATCCTGGGTAAAGACCGTTATGCGTGTCAGCATTGCCAGAATACCCACCCTGTCTCATTGATTAAGACTCAGCGGTGGTAAGCAAGACCCTGGCAATAACAAAAAAACTGAGAGAAGTCCCTGCGGTGACTTCTACCATGTATTACTTTTGTAAGAAAATTGCTTTGTAAACTAACTCATCGAGGAGGAGCGTAGTCGATGGGACTACCCTGGTACCGAGTACATACAGTCGTTCTGAATGATCCAGGACGACTGATTTCTGTACACTTGATGCACACAGCTCTAGTAGCAGGCTGGGCTGGTTCGATGGCACTCTACGAACTAGCTATTTACAACCCTAGCGATCCAGTTCTCAACCCTATGTGGCGTCAAGGGATGTTCGTGTTACCCTTCATGGCACGTTTGGGTGTAACTCAATCTTGGGGTGGTTGGAGCGTTACTGGCGCGCCAGCAACCGATCCTGGTTTCTGGTCTTTTGAAGGCGTTGCTGCTGCTCACATCATTCTTTCTGGTTTGTTGTTTTTAGCTGCAGTCTGGCACTGGGTTTACTGGGATTTGGAACTCTTTAGAGATCCTCGTACAGGTGAACCAGCTCTAGACTTGCCCAAGATGTTTGGTATTCACCTATTCTTATCTGGTCTACTCTGTTTCGGCTTCGGTGCTTTTCACCTCACTGGACTATATGGCCCAGGAATGTGGGTTTCCGATGCCTTTGGAGTCACAGGTAGCGTCCAACCAGTAGCACCTGAATGGGGGCCAGATGGGTTTAACCCCTTTAACCCTGGTGGTGTTGTTGCTCACCATATAGCTGCTGGTATCGTCGGCATTATTGCAGGCTTATTCCACCTCACAGTCAGACCACCCGAACGGCTTTATAAAGCTTTGCGGATGGGTAATATTGAAACCGTACTGTCCAGCAGTATTGCTGCGGTCTTCTTTTGTGCCTTCGTGGTTGCTGGTACTATGTGGTACGGTAACGCGACCACTCCCATTGAACTATTTGGGCCTACTCGTTACCAATGGGATCAAGGTTACTTCCGTCAAGAAATTCAGCGCCGCGTACAAAGCGACCTAGCTCAAGGTGCGACACTTACAGAAGCTTGGTCAAAAATTCCTGAAAAATTGGCCTTCTACGATTACGTCGGCAATAGCCCTGCCAAAGGCGGTTTATTCCGTACAGGTCAAATGAACAAGGGTGATGGTATTGCCCAATCTTGGCAAGGTCATGCAGTATTCAAAGATTCTGAAGGTAGAGAATTGACTGTACGTCGTCTGCCCAACTTCTTTGAAACTTTCCCAGTAATCTTGACCGACGCAGATGGTGTTGTTCGTGCTGACATTCCTTTCCGTCGGGCAGAATCCAAATATAGCTTTGAACAATCTGGTGTAACTGTTAGCTTCTATGGTGGAAATCTAAATGGACAAACCATCAAAGATCCCGCTGAAGTGAAGAAATACGCCCGTAAAGCTCAAGGCGGTGAAATATTTGAATTTGACCGGGAAACCTTGAACTCTGATGGGGTATTCCGCACTAGCCCCAGAGGTTGGTTTACCTTTGGACACGCTGTATTTGCTCTCTTATTCTTCTTTGGTCACCTTTGGCATGGCGCTCGTACAATCTACCGCGACGTATTTGCTGGTGTAGAAGCGGATCTAGAAGAGCAAGTGGAATGGGGTCTATTCCAAAAAGTGGGTGACAAGACAACCCGCCGTAAGGAAGCTCTCTAAGTTTTAGAGACTAGGGAATTGGGATGAGGGTCTAGAAGCTCCAGAAGAGTTTTCTCAGATACCCAACTACTAATTCCCAGTCCCCAACACCTCATAACCTGGCTTGTTACAATATTATTACTGGCTGGATAGGCAGGAACTTGTAATATGGAAAGCGTTGCGTACATCTTAATTTTCACCCTGTGTATAGGAGTTCTCTTCTTTGCGATCGCATTTCGCGAACCCCCTCGCATTGCGAAAAAAGATGATTAGATTACTATTACCAGGATTTTAAGGTCATCTAAACCTATTTATCCGCTGCTATCTCTTGGGTAACAGCGGATATTTACGTATAATCACTCTTAAAATAATTTAATAGACAAAAATTACACCCTCCGCTATCACTATTGATGAACAATCGATCATCATGATGTCAAGAAGTAGGTAAGACTTTAGTGTAAGCTAGAGGCTGGGTAAGATACTTTAATTATGAGTAATTTGATTGCAAATTATAAATATTAGGGTTAAAACCCTTGGCGCTAGACATCAACTTTTCATAAAAGACTTGTCACCAGATATTATGATATAATCTTCTATCTGGAAGTTGATATGTGTTGTTACTAGCTTTTCTGCGCTAGGATAAAAAAAGTTTAGGCTAGTATGATATAGCTTGCCTAGAAATTGCACTCGCGACAAAAAATTTACGGAGACTAGAACCAGGAACAAATTAGCATGGTCAATCAGAATTTAACCGCTACAGAAATTGGATTTACTCACGAAGATTTCGCTGCTCTACTTGATAAGTACGATTATCACTTTAGCCCTGGCGATATTGTACCAGGAACAGTTTTCAGTATAGAGCCGCGCGGCGCTCTGATTGACATAGGTGCGAAAACAGCAGCATACATACCTATACAAGAAATGTCTATTAACCGGGTAGATAGCCCGGAAGAAGTTTTACAATCTAACGAAACTCGGGAATTTTTTATTCTTACTGACGAAAACGAAGATGGTCAGCTGACCCTTTCAATCCGTCGTATTGAATATATGCGAGCATGGGAGCGCGTACGGCAGCTACAAGCTGAAGATGCTACTGTACGCTCTGGTGTGTTTGCTACTAACCGTGGTGGTGCGTTAGTGCGGATTGAGGGATTGCGTGGCTTTATTCCCGGTTCTCACATCAGCACTCGCAAACCTAAAGAAGAACTGGTAGGTGAAGAACTACCATTGAAATTCTTGGAAGTAGATGAAGAACGTAACCGCTTAGTGCTATCTCATCGTCGAGCGCTAGTTGAGCGGAAGATGAACCGCCTCGAAGTTGGTGAAGTTGTGATCGGTACAGTACGCGGTATTAAACCCTACGGTGCGTTCATTGATATCGGTGGTGTTAGTGGTCTGTTGCACATCTCCGAAATTTCCCACGAGCATATTGATACACCCCACAGTGTTTTCAACGTCAATGATGAAGTAAAAGTTATGATCATTGACTTGGATGCAGAAAGAGGTCGGATTTCCTTATCTACCAAACAACTGGAACCTGAACCTGGCGACATGATTAAAAATCGTGATTTGGTTTATGATAAGGCCGAAGAAATGGCAGCTAAGTATCGGGAACAGTTGCTAGCAAAACAGCAAGGAATTACTTCTGTAGCTGCTGATGCTCTAGTTGAAGAAGAAATTCCAGCAGCTATTGAAGAAGAAATTCCAGCAGCTATTGAAGAAGAAATTCCAGCAGCTATTGAAGAATAAAAAACTGCTATTTTTCTTTAACTAAAGGCATTAAAGTTAAAAAAAGGGGGATTTTCCCTCTTTTTTTATGCTCATAAAATTCCTATGAGGTGAAAGATTTTGGCAACTATTAAATGTAGAAATATCACATTTCCAAATATCAAAGCAGTGATATTTGACAAAAACGGTACCTTAGAAGACTCAGAAGCTTATTTGCGATCGCTTGCCCAAAGAACAGCACGCTTAATCGACGCACAAATCCCCGGTATTGGAGAACCCCTATTAATGGCATTTGGCGTTAATAATAATAACCTTAACCCAGCAGGTCTAATGGCAGTCGCAAGTCGCCGCGAAACAGAAATTGCAGCAGCAGCATATATTGCTGAAACTGGTAGGGGATGGTTTGAGTCTTTAAAAATTTCCCGTCACGCTTTGGATGAAGCAGAAAAATATATTGGTCAAACACCTTCACAATTATTTGTGGGTAGCTTAGAGGTGATTAAATCTCTTTCACAAGCAGGAATAAAACTTGGTATTCTCTCAGCTGCAACAACTCAAGAAGTGCAAATGTTTGTAGAACATCACCAGCTAGGGAGCTATTTACAGCTAGAAATGGGAGTAGACGAAGGGCCAAGTAAACCAGATCCCATATTATTTCTACAAGCGTGCCAAGCTTTGGGTGTAGAACCCAGTGCCACACTCATGATAGGTGATTCTGTTGGTGATATGCAAATGGCACGTAATGCTAAAGCTGCAGGCTGTGTTGGCATCACTTGGATTAATAAAACAGATCATGTCCAAGGTGCAGATGTCGTTATTAATCAACTTGATGAAATTCAAATTAGCAGGGTGTAGCCGACAAAAATCATCCTCCAATAGATTTGGTGTTGCATATTTGCGGTTATGAATTCAAAAATTTTGGGCAAAGCTAAAAATCGATTCGTTGCGTCTTTGCGCCTTTGCTTGTTAACGTTCGCGTAGCGTCTCGGAGAGAAGCGGAGCTAATCCCGGCAAAAATCATCCCATAATTCAGCAACGCCTAGATTCTTTGTCTAAGGTGTACTGTCATTTTCCGAAATATGCATTCCCTAGTGCAATCTCTGAGTGATGAGTAGAGGTGAGTTTAAGCATCACAGGCGTATTCGGATGAGATAAATACTCAGCCATAGATTCAGACCGACTCAGCCATTAAAGATGACAAAAACATCAAAAGCCTTACCTGATAGAGGTTTGATGTCTGATTGCCGCTATGGTAGAGAGCAGGTCAAAAAAAGTTGAGAAAAGGGTTGACGAAATAGAAAAACAGTTGCTAATGTAGATAAGTGCTGAGGCGAAGAGATGCCAAAGCAGCCGAACCGAGAAAAACAAATACTTTGAAAGCTTCAAAAACAATCCTCGTCAATTAAGATTGTTGGGGTAAGACCCAAAGAAATCTAAAAAAAGAAATACAGGATTCCGAGACAAAAAGTCATCGGAGCCGCGAACTCGAAAGCAAAATGGAGAGTTTGATCCTGGCTCAGGATGAACGCTGGCGGTATGCTTAACACATGCAAGTCGAACGGTCTCTTCGGAGATAGTGGCGGACGGGTGAGTAACGCGTGAGAATCTAGCTTCAGGTCGGGGACAACCACTGGAAACGGTGGCTAATACCGGATGTGCCGAGAGGTAAAAGGCTTGCTGCCTGAAGATGAGCTCGCGTCTGATTAGCTAGTAGGTGTGGTAAGAGCGCACCTAGGCGACGATCAGTAGCTGGTCTGAGAGGATGATCAGCCACACTGGGACTGAGACACGGCCCAGACTCCTACGGGAGGCAGCAGTGGGGAATTTTCCGCAATGGGCGAAAGCCTGACGGAGCAATACCGCGTGAGGGAGGAAGGCTCTTGGGTTGTAAACCTCTTTTCTCAAGGAAGAAAAAAATGACGGTACTTGAGGAATAAGCATCGGCTAACTCCGTGCCAGCAGCCGCGGTAATACGGAGGATGCAAGCGTTATCCGGAATGATTGGGCGTAAAGCGTCCGCAGGTGGCAATGTAAGTCTGCTGTTAAAGAGTGAGGCTCAACCTCATAAGAGCAGTGGAAACTACATAGCTAGAGTGCGTTCGGGGCAGAGGGAATTCCTGGTGTAGCGGTGAAATGCGTAGAGATCAGGAAGAACACCGGTGGCGAAAGCGCTCTGCTAGGCCGCAACTGACACTGAGGGACGAAAGCTAGGGGAGCGAATGGGATTAGATACCCCAGTAGTCCTAGCCGTAAACGATGGATACTAGGCGTGGCTTGTATCGACCCGAGCCGTGCCGGAGCTAACGCGTTAAGTATCCCGCCTGGGGAGTACGCACGCAAGTGTGAAACTCAAAGGAATTGACGGGGGGCCCGCACAAGCGGTGGAGTATGTGGTTTAATTCGATGCAACGCGAAGAACCTTACCAAGACTTGACATGTCGCGAATCCTCTTGAAAGGGAGGAGTGCCTTCGGGAGCGCGAACACAGGTGGTGCATGGCTGTCGTCAGCTCGTGTCGTGAGATGTTGGGTTAAGTCCCGCAACGAGCGCAACCCTCGTTTTTAGTTGCCAGCATTAAGTTGGGCACTCTAGAGAGACTGCTGGTGACAAACCGGAGGAAGGTGGGGATGACGTCAAGTCAGCATGCCCCTTACGTCTTGGGCTACACACGTACTACAATGCTACGGACAAAGGGCAGCGAGCTAGCGATAGCAAGCAAATCTCATAAACCGTGGCTCAGTTCAGATCGCAGGCTGCAACTCGCCTGCGTGAAGGAGGAATCGCTAGTAATTGCAGGTCAGCATACTGCAGTGAATTCGTTCCCAGGGCCTTGTACACACCGCCCGTCACACCATGGAAGCTGGCAACGCCCGAAGTCATTACTCCAACCATTCGTGGGGGAGGATGCCGAAGGCAGTGCTGGTGACTGGGGTGAAGTCGTAACAAGGTAGCCGTACCGGAAGGTGTGGCTGGATCACCTCCTTTTAGGGAGACCTACCCAACTTTGAAATCAATTGCAAACAGTCAATAGAGACAAAGATGGTCTACTCTAGGTCGGTCGAGATTGGTGAAGAACTTTCAAAGTATTCTGTGTTCGGTAAATAAAAATGATTGCAAAGATCAATAGGTAAATTCAGCAATTGACGTGAATAACAGTCAAACTGCTGGAAATACGCCAGCCAGAACCTTGAAAACTGCATAGTAACGCGAAAAATAGCAGGCAGTCAAAAAAGTCAAAAGTCAAAAGTCAAAAGAAGGACCCAAAGACGAAAGACAAAAGACTGCAGATGTGAAACCAAATGTATTGTGGTCAAGCTAATAAGGGCTGATGGTGGATACCTAGGCACACAGAGGCGAAGAAGGACGTGGTTACCGACGAAATGCTCCGGGGAGTTGGAAGCAGACTATGAGCCGGAGGTGTCCGAATGGGGCAACCCTATGTACTACCTGCTGAATATATAGGCAGGAAAGAGCCAACCCAGCGAATTGAAACATCTTAGTAGCTGGAGGAAGAGAAATCAATTAAGAGATTCCCTCAGTAGTGGTGAGCGAAAGGGGAAAAGCCTAAACCAGTTGGTTTACTGACTGGGGTAGTGGGACAGCGATATCGAATCTAGAGGTTAGACGAAGCAGCTAAATACTGCACCAAAGAAGGTGAAAGTCCTGTAGTCAAAAGCTGAAGGATAGTAGCTGAATCCCGAGTAGCATGGGGCACGAGGAATCCCATGTGAATCAGCGAGAACCACCTCGTAAGGCTAAATACTACTGTGTGACCGATAGTGAACCAGTACCGCGAGGGAAAGGTGAAAAGAACCCCGGGAGGGGAGTGAAATAGAACATGAAACCATCAGCTTACAAGCAGTGGGAGTCCGATTCAACGGATGACCGCGTGCCTGTTGAAGAATGAGCTTAGCGACTTATAGGCACTGGTAGGTTAAAGCGAGAATGCTGGAGCCAAAGGGAAACCGAGTCTGAAGAGGGCGATAATCAGTGTTTATAGACCCGAACCCTGGTGATCTAACCATGTCCAGGATGAAGCTTGGGTAACACCAAGTGGAGGTCCGAACCGACCGATGTTGAAAAATCGGCGGATGAGGTGTGGTTAGGGGTGAAATGCCAATCGAACCAGGAGCTAGCTGGTTCTCCCCGAAATGTGTTTAGGCGCAGCGGTAATGATTATATTTGGGGGGTAAAGCACTGTTTCGGTGCGGGCTGGGAGACCGGTACCAAATCGAGACAAACTCAGAATACCCAAAGCACACATTGCCAGTGAGACAGTGGGGGATAAGCTTCATTGTCAAGAGGGAAACAGCCCAGACCACCAGCTAAGGTCCCCAAATCATCGCTAAGTGAGAAAGGAGGTGAGAGTGCATAGACAACTAGGAGGTTTGCCTAGAAGCAGCCACCCTTGAAAGAGTGCGTAATAGCTCACTAGTCAAGCGCTCTTGCGCCGAAAATGAACGGGGCTAAGCGATGTACCGAAGCTGTGGGATTTGTTGAAAAATAAATCGGTAGGGGAGCGTTCCGTGGTAGGGAGAAGCAGTAGCGGCAAGCAGCTGTGGACGAAACGGAAGTGAGAATGTCGGCTTGAGTAGCGCAAATATGTGTGAGAATCACATACCCCGAAACCCTAAGGGTTCCAGAGCCAGGTTCGTCCGCTCTGGGTTAGTCGGGACCTAAGGCGAGGTCGAAAGGCGTAGTCGATGGACACAGGGTGACTAATCCCTGACTAAGGTATGGGAGCATTGCTAGGGACGCATGAAAGATAGCTACACCCTGATTGGTTTGGGAGGAGTTTACGAACTCCGAGTAGTGATTCGATTGTGCCAAGAAAAGCTAGGAATGTGATGAACATATCTTACCCGTACCCGAAACCGACACAGGTAGGGAGGTTGAGAATACCAAGGGGCGCGAGATAACTCTCTCTAAGGAACTCGGCAAAATGGCCCCGTAACTTCGGAAGAAGGGGTGCCCACGAGAGTGGGTCGCAGTGAAGAGATCCAGGCGACTGTTTACCAAAAAACACAGGTCTCCGCAAACTCGAAAGAGGAGGTATGGGGGCTGACGCCTGCCCAGTGCCGGAAGGTTAAGGAAGCTGGTCAGCGAAAGTGAAGCTGGCGACCGAAGCCCCGGTGAACGGCGGCCGTAACTATAACGGTCCTAAGGTAGCGAAATTCCTTGTCGGGTAAGTTCCGACCCGCACGAAAGGCGTAACGATCTGGATGGTGTCTCAGAGAGAGACTCGGCGAAATAGGAATGTCTGTGAAGATACGGACTGCCTGCACCTGGACAGAAAGACCCTATGAAGCTTTACTGTAGCCTGGAATTGTGTTCGGGCTTCGCTTGCGCAGGATAGGTGGGAGGCAAAGAGATATTCCTTGTGGGGAATATGGAGCCAACGGTGAGATACCACTCTGGCGAAGCTAGAATTCTAACCTCGCACCCTTACCGGGTGTAGGAACAGTTTCAGGTGGGCAGTTTGACTGGGGCGGTCGCCTCCTAAAAAGTAACGGAGGCGCGCAAAGGTTCCCTCAGCACGCTTGGAAACCGTGCGGCGAGTGTAAAGGCATAAAGGGAGCTTGACTGCAAGAGTGACCACTCGAGCAGGTACGAAAGTAGGCCTTAGTGATCCGACGGCGCAGCGTGGAATGGCCGTCGCTCAACGGATAAAAGTTACTCTAGGGATAACAGGCTGATCTCCCCCAAGAGTCCACATCGACGGGGAGGTTTGGCACCTCGATGTCGGCTCATCGCAACCTGGGGCGGAAGTACGTCCCAAGGGTTGGGCTGTTCGCCCATTAAAGCGGTACGTGAGCTGGGTTCAGAACGTCGTGAGACAGTTCGGTCCATATCCGGTGCAGGCGTAAGAGCATTGAGAGGAGTCCTCCTTAGTACGAGAGGACCGGGAGGAACGCACCGCTGGTGTACCAGTTATTGTACCCACAGTAGACGCTGGGTAGCCAAGTGCGGAGCGGATAACCGCTGAAAGCATCTAAGTGGGAAGCCCACCTCAAGATGAGTGCTCTCACTACAAATGTAGGTAAGGTCACGGGCAGAACACCCGTTGATAGGCTCTATGTGGAAGTGCAGTAATGCATGAAGCAGAGGAGTACTAATAGACCGAGGGCTTGACCTCATCAATCATTGGTTATTTCGCGTTACTTGCAGTCTTCAGGGTTTTGTTGACAGTTAACTGTTAACCGTTAACCGTCAACCAACCACAAGTTTTCCTGGTGTCTATTGCGCTGTGGAACCACACTGACTCCATCCCGAACTCAGAGGTGAAACGCTGCTGCGGCCACGATAGTCTAGGGGTTGCCCTACGCCACAATAGCTCGATGCCAGGTCTGTTTTTAATAAACAAAGCCTCTCCAATAGTTTATGGAGGGGCTTTGTTTTTGGTTATTCTTCCTTTTGCTACTCATAAACCTTCATCTTTTGTAAGGTGCGAAATTTCTTGTAAGGGGATTAAGCTAACTCTAATTGAAGACGCTGACTATCCTTAAACAAAAGATGGACTTTAGCCAAACTCTGATTCATAAAATTGATGCCATTGTTGATCAATGGGTAGAAGCGGTGTATGAAGATGAACAGATTGAAGCTACTAAAGAACTAACTTTTAAAGCTGTACGGGATAGCTTACCTAAAGTTTTAACAGCATTAGCAACAGTACTTTCTGAATCGGAAAAGAGCGATTTACAAACTGTAAAAGATAGCCTATCTCAGTTGGCCCATGAATTGAAAACTCCCCTGACATCAATTATTGGTTACGCAGATTTATTTCTCCGCCAGCATCGTCAAAAACCAGAACTTAAGGATTCATATACTAATCTTGAAAGTATCGAGCGAGTTATGAGGAGCGGTAGGCTGATTCTGCGGCTGATCAACGATACTTTGGAAATTTCGCGCTACGATGCTGGCAGAATGATATTACAGCCTACAGTGACTGATGTGCGTGGGTTAATCAACTCAGTTGTAGAAATTATTGAGCCATTAGCACGTAATAAAGAATTAGCTTTAGTTGTTGATTACGATCGCGTACCTGATAGAGTAATTACAGATCCGCTTCGGCTTCAGCAAATTATTACCAATCTCCTCAGCAATGCAATTCGCTATACCAAGTCTGGTAGTGTGCGTTTGCATTGTGAGAAAGTATCTGAGGAGCAATGGGCTATCTCTGTGATTGATAGTGGGATTGGGATTCCCCTAGATGCTCAATCACAAATCTTCAATCCCTATTTTCGTGCAGTCAGTGACCGAGAGCTACAAAGTTCTGATGGTACAGGGCTAGGGTTAGCGATTGTTTCGCACTTAGTAGAGTTAATGCATGGTGAAATCAAAGTAGTTTCACAGCCAGAACAAGGCTCTACATTTACAGTGATTTTTCCTTTGGAAGCGATCGCTCGCGAAGATTAATCAACAATACATAGAATCTGACTTTTCTGCTTCTATTAAGAAAATGCGATCGCATATTTCATGCAGACTGTGTCGGGTTGATGACTACTCAGTGTTAATCCTGTGACCATTTAGTATGTTTCACATATATATATAGTAGTATTACGTAAAACAGCGTTCTCGCTTCACACTCTTATTCGCTGTTAGATGCCGAACACATCTTTAAACTCTTAGTTGTAATATTCTTTCTGACACAGGTAGACAATTACCTAGAATGCGGAATAAACTAACTGATGCTGATAAAGCCTTCTTCCTAAAGGTAGAATTTAGGTATTAGTTTTATGATTTTGTTTGTCAAGCTTGTATTATTACTCATAAAATCAAAAGCAAAGCAAAGTTTTGCAAAAAACAGTTACCTAAATACTTTCAATTAGTCCATTTAAAAAACCAGGGTGGCAAAATTATCACTAAATTACAAATGGCAGATCGAATAAACGATATCGCTTGGCAAGCACACCAAGGTAGCGTTGCTGCGATTATTCAACTACTGAACGACAAACTAGTCGAATCTGGGGTTAGAACCAGAGCGATTTTTTCTGATGGAGTCTTACAACTGCTGTGTGAGGCACAATCAGTAGACCAACTTGAGAAGACCACTATAGTGCAAAAAATCCGGCAAATCCTAGAGTCGATTGCACCGCGAAACATTCGACGAGTAAATATCAACAGTCGAATTGTTCGAGAACAGCAATTACTTTGGTTGACGGAAATTTATCGCGATCGCGATAATCAATTGCTTTGGTCAGAGGAAATTACCTTACCAAAACCGAATATTTTCAGGCAAATACTGAAGGACTTTCAAGATTACAAAGAGTCTAAAACAGAACTTGCTCAGGTCAGCTTACCTAAGCCTAATTCTTTTCGATCTGTGGTTTTCAGACGCAGAAATAGGAATAAGGCTAAAAATAGGCTACAGAGTAAAAGTATACCCAAACAGTCCTTACCTCTAGGACTGCTGAAGGTATCTAGTTTATGTTTGCCTCTACTGTTGCTAGTTTGGGGTGCTTATGCATGGTTAGAAGGTAAAGGCGAAAGCTCTACTTCAGCAGAGACTTCTAAATCTTTAACTATCCAACCGCAAGTATCATCTCTGGCAAATACTCAAAATTTTGCTCAGAAAACTGAAGACCCATTTGTAGCCGCAGTGCGGATTGCTAATCAAGCATCTGCATTGGGTAAAAAGGCTCTAACACCTGAGCAGAGATTGGAGTTAGCTACTAAATGGCAAGAGGCTTCTGATTTAATGAGTCAGGTTCCAGCAAAACATAGCCGCTATCAGGAAGCTCAAAGTCGCATTCAACTGTATAAGAAATATGCAGCAGCTTCTCAATCCATAGCTGCAAAGCCGAAACCAACTCCTACACCTGGAATTAAAACTCTTTCTACTCCAGATCCATTTGCAGCCGCAGTGCGGATTGCTAATCAAGCTTCTGCATCTGGTAAAACAGCCGCAAGTTCAGAGCAATGGTCAACTCTAGCAGCTAAGTGGCAAGAGGCTTCTGATTTAATGAGTCAGGTTCCAGCAGAACATAGCCGCTATCAAGAGGCGCAAAGTCGCATTCAACTATATAAGAAATTTAGTGAAGCGGCTAAAGTACAAGCTCAAAAAGGTCAGTGATGAAATTATCTACTGGTGGGGAATTCACATTCCCCATCTGTCATTTTGATATGGAGAGAAAGACCTTTGTATGAGATGGTTTCCCTTTGTGATTGATTGACGTAGGAAAACTGCTAAAAAAAGGCGATCGCACTACTGAATTTATTGATTATACTCAGGTTGAATAATCTGTTTCCATTGCTCAGATCGCTTGCTCATCAGTGATGCCTCATTCGCAGTTACTTCGATAATTCCAAACATAAAAGCTTCTTCTCCGAACTGCTGATAGTCATCAATGAATTGTTGGTAATCTTTACCAAACGAACCCCTTTTTAGTTCTCGTTTATTTGCTTCAAAACGTGATTCAATATTTTCGCTATAACCTATATATCTCCTTCCATTGACTTTATTAGTCATTATATATACGCCACTTGTCATATCTAATTATTAGATTTAAGTTTACATACTAAATATTGTAATTATAGGCAAGGTAAAATAATGATATCAACCGTAATTTTCAGGTTGTAAATTTTCCCTAGCTTGTGTTAATAGTGGGAGTATTTCCCATTAAATTTTAGCGATATAAGTTTATTTATTGAACTACATGAAAATATAATATTAGCAACAAGGTTAAAAACAGAAATATTGCTTTTCATTTATTGAATTACAAGCAAAAAAAATGTAGAAACACAATAAAATCATGTTTCTACATAATACAAATATTATTAGATTAATTTAACTAAATGCTCATTTCTAGCATCCGTTGCATTGGACGCAAAGCCGCTAACCGAATATCTTCAGACATGGTAATTTCGGGAGTACGATTTTTCATTGCCAAATACACTTTTTCTAAGGTATTTAGGCGCATAAACGGACATTCATTGCAATTACAATTATTAATTGGTGGCGCAGGAATAAACCGCTTTTGGGGAGCTAGTTTTTGCATTTGATGAATGATACCTGGCTCTGTAGCCACGATAAATTCCTGTGCTGGGCTGTTTTGACAATATGTTAGTAAAGCTGCTGTAGAACCGATATAGTTAGCGTGGCGCAAAATGCTAGTTTCGCATTCTGGGTGTGCGATCGCCTCCGCTTCGGGATGGGCAATTTTTAACTGGACAATTTTCTTTTCGGAAAAGGTTTCATGCACAATACAGCTACCGTCCCACAGCACCATATCTCGTCCGGTTTGCTCCATGACGTAGCGCCCCAAATTGCGATCAGGGGCAAAAATAATGGGCTGGTCTTTCGGTATTTGCTGCACAATCTTCACAGCATTGGAACTGGTGCAGATAATATCGCTCATGGCTTTAATATCTGCAGAGCAGTTAATATAAGAAACCACTAGATGATCGGGATGGGCGGCTTTAAAAGCTGCAAACGCCTCTGCTGGACAACTATCTGCTAAAGAACAACCAGCATTTAAGTCTGGTAGCAGTACCAATTTATCAGGATTGAGTATCTTTGCTGTTTCTGCCATGAAGTGAACACCAGCAAAGACAATTGTATCTGCATTGGTATTAGCCGCAGCTCTGGCTAGTTGTAATGAATCCCCAATAAAGTCTGCAATATCCTGGATATCTGGCTCTTGATAATAATGGGCTAAAATCACCGCGTTGAGTTCTTTTTTGAGACTCTCAATCGCCGCAAATAAATCCAGTGGTAGTACACCCGGATGGGTGGTTTCTCGATCAACAAGTGCAGTGTTAAACACAATCAGGGGTTACTTAAAGTTGCAAGTAGTTGATAAAAAGGATGAAGTTTACAGACTTTATCCTTCAGTTATGCTGTGGATTAATTATAGTAGTTTTTACCAAAAAATATAGTGGTTTTTACCAAAAATCGTAGAAGCTTTATAGAAACTCTATCCTTGGACATAGCACATTGGTAATTTAATTTTTTCCCATCCCCAATGCCCAATGCCCCATGCCCAGAGTTTTGACAATTTATGTCCAAAACCTGCTGAGTTGCCTATCCTAAAAGTAGACGGCAAGGACAGTGGCATGACCAGTGAGATAACAGAATCAATAAACCTGAAAATAGCTGTAGTTGGCGACGTTCACGACCAATGGGAAGAAGAAGATAGTATTGCACTCAAGCATTTGGGTGTGGACTTAGTGCTGTTTGTGGGGGATTTTGGCAATGAATCGGTGGAAGTGGTAAGAGCGATCGCTTCTGTTGATATTCCCAAAGCAGCTGTAATGGGCAACCACGATGCATGGTACACTGCCACAGAATGGGGACGGAAAAAATGTCCCTACGATCGCACTAAGGAAGACTGGGTACAAGAACAACTCGATTTATTAGGTTCCGCCCATGTTGGTTATAGCAAGCTAGATTTTCCCCAATGGAATTTAACAGTAGTGGGAGGTCGTCCTTTTAGTTGGGGTGGGCCAGAATGGAGATTTGCTGACATCTGCAAAGAACGTTACGGTGTCAACGATTTTGAAGAATCAGCCAATAAAATTATGGCTGCGGTCAAAAGTGCTGCCTATGACACGATTATTTTTGTAGGACATAATGGCCCCAGTGGATTAGGCGATCGCCCTGAAGACCCCTGTGGTAAAGACTGGCTCCCCATTGGGGGCGATTTTGGCGATCCAGATTTTGGCGAAGCGATTTCCCAAGCTCTCAACGCTGGTAAAACCGTTCCTCTGGTGACATTTGGACATATGCACCATAGCCTACGGCACACGAAAAAAGAGCTACGCAAGCCACTGCTGAAAAGCCCAGAAGGGATATTTTACTTGAATGCGGCTAGCGTACCCAGGATAGTAGAAATTCAAGGCAAAAAGCGGCGGAATTTTTCTTTAGTCTCCCTAGAGGCTGGTATAGTGTCGCAAATCTCCCTAGTTTGGGTAGGCAATGATTACCAGATAGTCTCAGAAGAAATTTTTTACGAGCGATCGCGTCCAGTAGTGCAATCTGCGTAGATCATGAGATATAGTATTATCTGTCAGCTTTTGTGCTAATATTGCAAAGGCTTTGCACCAGCAAAAAGCTAGACAGTTTACTGGAGAGGTGGCAGAGTGGTCGATTGCGTCCGACTTGAAATCGGATGAAGTGAAAGCTTCCGGGAGTTCGAATCTCCCCCTCTCCGTTGAAGTATTGATTAACAAGCAACTTAGACAATTAATGTCTGACATAAAAATAATGTAAGCTACTCAGGGTTAAAATGACTCACATAAATGCTAAATCAGCATTTCCGATTGCAATATCATTATTTAACCTGAGTTTGGGATAAGCTAAAACCATCATTACACTGTTGCTTAATTCTAGGATCTGTCAACATGCTTGCCCTGTTTCAGGCTTTTAATGTTAAATAAATCTCCTTAACCTGAACTGACGTTATTTAGAGTTGGCTAGTAAATCCTCTAGGCTTCTTAGGTGTGAGGTGAGGGGTTTAACCTACGATTAGATAAATTTATCTCAAGGTTAAAGTTGTAGAAATTTAATCCAACTTACATCTGTAAATAACAATATTATTCAGCAATCGGTCTGATTGTTGAATTTACAAAGCATGGTAGGGTGTAATTAAGTTATACATTGCACGCTAAGTCTTAAACCAAATTATCATGAAAGTAAAAATTACTAATTTAGGTGTTATAGAAAAGGCTGAAATTGATTTGAAACCTCTTACTGTCTTTATTGGTAGAAATGGTACAGGAAAGACTTGGACAGCTTATACTTTAGCGTCTATTTTAGGTGAACATGGATTTGATAGATATTTGAAAACTTACATTAATGATACAAATATTAAAAAATACCCCATTATAGATAATGCTATTGATCAATTTATACAAGAAGGAAATGTTAGTATTGACTTAATAAATTTCGCCGAAGAATATGCGGAAGCATATATTAATAATGTTGCCCAATCATCCCCTATGTGGATGAAAGACTTTTTGAGTACAGAACGTGGTAATTTTAAAGCGATGAAGGTAAGGTTTGATTTACCTCAAGGCAAACAAGAAATATTTAGAAAGATTAAAGGAACAGCTATAGACAGGCAATTTACTTTTGGGACAAAAGGAAAAGAATATTTAAACATATCAAAGGAAATAGATGATAATAATATTTATTTTAATATAATTTCTGAGGATGGTTCTTTCAATAATATTCCTAAAAGAGTCTTTAAAAGAATTTTGCTTCAAGAAACTTTTAAGATAATTCATAAAGCTTTTTATTCTTGTGTTTATATTTTTCCTACAGAAAGAAATACTTTTATCAGTTTTCCATTTGCTATCAAAAAGGAAATAGTTAAAATTGAAAATATAAATTTTAATAATTTAGTAGAATCTGATGTAGATAGAGATTTTAAAAGAATACTATTTGAGGATTTATCTAAGCAGAGGATTAAAAAACAAAGTGAACCAGTACAAAGTTTAATAAAAATCTTAGCTAATGCCTATATCAAATCATCAGATGAAAGACAGGAAGAAATTAAACAAAGCCCCAAAATAGCAGTTTATGCTGAATTGGCAGAATTGTTAGAAGAGCAAATTTTGCAGGTAGGAATAAATTTTAATGAGCCTGGATTAGAAAATGAAATAATTTTCCAAGCATCAGAAAATACAAACCTAGAAATGACAGTTGCTTCTTCTATGATTAAGGAATTAGCTCCTTTAGTACTTTGTTTACGCTACCTAGCCGAACCAGATGATTTACTGATTATTGATGAGCCTGAAATGAATTTACATCCATCAGCACAAGTAGCAATTACCGAATTTTTGGCAATGTTAGTTCATGCAGGTTTGAATATATTAATTACAACACATAGTCCTTATATTGTGGATCATCTTACTAATTTAATGAGAGCAGCTAAATATGAAAATCAAGAGGCTATAAAAGAACGATTTTATTTAGAGCGAACGGAAGCATTTATTCCTCAAGATAAAGTTTCTGTATATTTATTTGAAGATCGTACAGCCAAGAATATTTTAAATGAAGAAGGATATATAGACTGGAGAACATTTGGTGATATATCGGATGACATTTCTCATATTTTCCCATAATCACCCTTAAATTTAGGAGTGATTTGATAATGCCTTTTAACACATTATTATTATCAGGTTGTTTACTATCAGGAAAAACTAGTTATAAAGAAGAGGGGGTAGAGATAAATTTACAACCAAGCAGTGGTGAAACGGTTCTATTTTTCTTAATAGATACTCAATCGAATCCTAATTGTAATTTGTGCAATTTATTAGGCTTAAATAAGCAAGGAATGAAAATTTGTGATTTAATTGTGTTTTATGCCAAGGATAATGAAAAGATTATTTGCTTCGTGGAATTAAAAGGTAGTAATATAAAAACTGCAAAAGAGCAGGTTATTAACACATACACTCATTTTGATCAATACTTAAGAAAATGTGGTTTATTAGATAGTTATACTGCAAAAGCTTATATTAAAACTAACAGTTCTGTACCACAAGAAATTAATAAATATCAACAAGAGCTTCGAGAAAAATTTGGCGAAGGTAATTATCAAATTAGTAGAGACCCAAATTTAGGAAATTTTATTCGAGGTGCAAGGTATCAACCCAAAGGTAAAGGAAAAGGAAATAGGAATAGATAGTTAATAATAAGTTATGCTACCCTATTATCTTTCAATACAGGTCAGTTAAAAAGATTTTATGTTGAGGTGGGCAAAGAAAGCAGAGGGAGAGAAAAAAGGCTTATCTAAACTGTATTGTATTGTATTATCTTTCCTCGTTAACATAGTACTATTCATTATTTATAATGGTTCTTTATATAAACTAAAAGTAAAAGTTTATTATCAATTCCTACCAGGTGTTTTATACTTTCCTAGTTGGGCGAAGCGAATTTCAATACGTCGGCGTTTGGGATTATCGCTTCTGTCTGGTGGCGCAAAACCTTGATCATCTGGTAACAGCAATTGTGCCGCAGAATAGGCTCTAAACTTTAGTCGTTTGAAAAGACCAGATTTTCTTTGACGTTGCACATTTTGCAGTTCTTTCACTACTGCTAAGGCTCGCATTAAACCCAAATCAGCATTAGAACCTGGGCAAAGAATAGACACATCTTTATTACGAGTAGCGACTTCTTCTAATTTGGTATCTAAATTACCGCCGTTGCGATCGCTACAATTTAAAGAACCTACTTCTTCCCCATCTGTATGCCCAATTACTTCAATAACATCTACTTTTTTATTACTATTTTCAATTTGTTTAATATTATTTTCAATTTCTTTTAAAATTATGCCATTGTGATTAATATCTTTTTTCAAATTCTTTGGTAAAACTGCACTACCTGAAGGAAATTCATATTTTGATGCTGGTAGTTCTATGATTGTCGGTTTCTCATCATCACCAGTTGATATTCGAGAATCATTTATACTCTTTGAGTTTCTTGCTATCACTAATAATAATAGCAAGGTAATTATCATAAAAGCATTAGACATCAAGTCTGTAAAAGAAGTCCAGATACTGAAGGTGTCATTTATCGGTAAACTTCTTGTTCTTCTCCGCATATTTAAATTTCTCCATTGAGGCTAGAATCTAGATTTCTGTAATTGTGCTAATGCAGCTAATAAATCAGAAAAATTATTTTGGATTTGCCTCATGGTTTGAGCGTTTTTATCGATACTCTCGGCTACATTCTGCAATTGATTAATTTGACTACCTAATAGCGATGCATTTTGATTCAATACTGATACTACTTGCCCGATATTAGTATTAGAAGATTGTGTAGTATTTTCAATAACTCCAAGTAAATTCTGCAATCTATTATTGTGGTTACCTACTTGTCCTGTGTGCTGCGTTAAGGATGCTGTCACCTGGGATATATTATTATTGAAAGTTTGGCTAGTTGCTGATAATGTATTCGCATTTTGCACCAGGCGATCGCTCACATGATTTAGGCTTTGTTGATTAGTTTGAATCAAGCTTTGGGTTTGTGTAGAGTTATTTACCAAAGCATTACCAATATCTGCCAATTTATCTGCATAAATTTGTAATGTATCTATGGCATTGTCGAAAGATTTTGTCGAATCATGCAGAGAGGATGTGATATCAGAAAAAGTTGTAGTTAATCTTGCTAAGTTGTTAGTCGCATTAGTTAAAACATTAGCGCCTGTTTGCATCGATTGCGAAGATTGATTCGCTACAATCTGAAAATTATTCGCAGATGTATTGAGTGTGTTAGAAGCTGCTGTGACAGCATTTTGAAAATCTTGAGTATTTTTTGGTAGTGTTGTCACAAATCCACTCAAGCTTTTTGCATAATTGTCTATAGTTTTAATGAGTACATCTATCTGTTCTGCGACAGTTGGCTGGTTTTGAGAGATAAAATAATCATTATCAAGAAAATCTTCCAGAGAAATCAGCAATTTATCTTTCTCTAAATCTAAATCATAGGTGGGATGAAACTTCGTCAGGAAGACACTTCCAGCTAAAGCAGCTAGGCTACTAACGAATGCGATCGCCATTGAACCAATAATATCTGGTAAGGCTTTTTGTAATTGCAATTCACCACCAGTATTTCTACTAATTAAGAATAAATTCATGGTAATACCCACGAATGTCCCCAATAAGCCAAGTGCTAAAAGAGAGTTGGGAAGTAATTGATAAGCGCGTTTATGTCGTTCCCAAATTTTTAATTCTTGATTTTCGCTGCATCTTTTTTCAATTAAAGCGATTTTATTAATTCTCTCGTATTGATTTCTGCTAATACCTTGAACTTTCTGGACAAGTTCAGACCGAAGTTTTTGTTCGATTATACCTACTTGTTGAAGTAAAGCATTTTTCAGACGAATCCCATCAATAGTAGATTTGACAGTTAATCCTAAAAAGGCTAACACTATTAAAAAAGGAAACCAAGGAATAAACGATGGCGTAATTAAATAAAGTAATAGCAATACAAAACAAATTATAAATACACCATAGCGCAGTGATAATTGCTTCATAATTCCACAAATTCAATAATTGATTAATCAATGAAAAATATGTAATAAAACTTCTAGGTGTGTCCAAAGGATCATATCATATTGGTTGTAGTATAAAATATGTTACATACTTCGCTCAATCTAGTTTCCTAGCTTTGACGTAGAAGATTGAATATAAATTGACAAAGATTGCTTGGATAATCTCTGCAACAGTGGTGTCACATGAGTACAGGTATATCAAAAATTCTCGGCGGACGTTACGAAATAGTTGCATTGCTGGGAGAAGGTGGTTTTAGTAGAACTTATCTAGCTAATGACTTGTTACAGTCTGGAATTCAGTATGCAGTCAAGCATTTTACCTTCTCTAGCAGTAATCAAAATGAGGTGGTTACAGCCAAGCAACTATTCCAACGTGAAGTCACAATTCTCAAAAATTTAAATGGACATCCGCAGATTCCCAAGTTTTATGAATACTTGGAAGAAAATCAAGAGTTTTACTTGATTCAACAGTATATTCAAGGAAATACTTTAAGTAAAGAAATCAAATCTCGCCAAAAGCTAGAAGAGCCTGAAGTTATCAAAATATTAGATAAATTAATAAATATTCTTTTATTTGTGCATAGCAATAATATTATCCATCGGGATATTAAACCAGAGAATATTATTGTGGATGATAATGATAATTTATTTTTAATTGACTTCGGAGCAGTCAAAGAAATTATTGTCAAAAATACGAGGTTGCAAAAACCAGGAACACAAATTTATACTCAAGGTTATTCTCCCGTAGAGCAAATGCGCGGATATCCGCAATTCAACAGTGATATTTACGCACTAGGAATGACTTTAATTGAGGCAATTACAGGTTTAGAACCTCAAGCTTTAACAATAGATAGTTTAGGAGAAGTTGTCTGGCGAGATAAAGCAGATGTGAGTAATTGGCTCGCAAGTATTTTGTCTAAAATGGTTAGTTATGAATCTAGTACAAGATATCAATCAGTTGCAGAACTAAGACAAGATTTCAATGCAAATATATCTGCCACAAAGTTGTTAAACACTAAAATGATGGCAACATCTTTCAATCCATATCCCACTAGTGGCAACTCAATAACTAATGTAGCCCCTTATATAATACTAAGCTTATTATCGATAATGGCTATTCTTTATGCTGCTGGTTTATTACCAGAAAAAAGAAATAATGCTCCGAAAAATCAACAGTCTTTATTGCCAGAAAGAGCTTTAATTGTGGATGTTTAATCAGAAGCGATCGCACATCTTAATCCTCTCAATTACATCATGCTATTATTACTAATAACTACCTTGTAGATATAAAACTATGGCTAATATAAATCTGCTCAATATACCAGATGATTTATATGAGAAATTGCAAGAGTTAGCTCAAGCTGAACATAGTTCTATTGATGCTCAAGTGATTACAATCTTGCAGAATGCATTGGCAAAAAAGGCACAGCCAACAGAAGAAGAAAGGCGAAAGAATGTCCCAAAACTTTTAGAGGAAAGTCGTAATCGCCGACGGTTAAATCCAGCAGACTTTGGATTACCTGATAGTACTGAACTGATTCGAGAAGACCGCGACAGATGACCAATTCTCTCAGATGCGTGGTAGATACCAGTGTGTGCATCAAGTATTTTATAGCTGACCCACTAACTGCGAAAGTTAATCAACTCTTTAGCCATCTTGCTAATCCACAGACTGAAATTTATGTACCAGACCTGTTTTACATCGAGTGTGCTAACGTTTTCTGGAAATACGTCCGTGCAAGAATCTACACTGCTGCTGAAATACAGGCAGATTTAGCTACTCTCAAAGCCTTTCCCTTGCGTGTTTTCTCTACAGCCGATTTGATGGCAGATGCAGTTAATATTGCCTTAAATTATGGCATTTCTGCCTACGATGCTTCTTATGTTGCGCTTTCACAGCAGGTAGATGCGACTTTGTTGACTCTGGACAATAAGCTGGTGAAAGCATTAAGCGCTTCATCTTTCGATGTTTCGTTTTTTAATGACTTTGAAGTACCACCGTTAGTTTAAAATAACAGCGCGCCTTTGTTCATATCAGCGATTCATGCCAGGTTTTAGCAATAAAAATTTGTCTTTCCCATGACGGCAGTTGCTACAACGCGGGGAACCCGCGCAACGCACTGCCTCCCCTATGCCCTATGCCCCATGCCCATCTCCAAACTAGTATAATTATTCCTGCACAACTTCAACCAATTCCTCAATCATTACATCAAAAGTTCGTGCTAACTTCTGAATCGCGGTAAAATCTACAGTTGCAAGTCCAGGCGATCGCGCATAGGTTCTGAGAGTACTATAAACCACACCAGAACGGTCAGATACCTCTTTCAGCGTCCAGCCCTTCTCCGCAGCAAATTCTCGAATCTTTAGCCTAACCATTCCCATAATTTGCTTGACAAATGACTTATATGAGTCGTTTAATAATTATATCCTAAATAATAACGATCGCCCTCTGGACTGGAAAACTAAAGGGCGATCGCATTATCTACAACTACACATTCCATCAAATTTAAGAATCTTCTCTGTTGATAAGAATCATCTGTTTGACGAGAATCATCTTTTTTGAAGGGAATCATCTTTTCTGACGGGAATTATCTTTTATGCTATCATCACTCAAGCCGAAAGTGCTTGTCATCCGTGAATCAAAAATTGTTCACAAATCAGCAATTGTTCACCCGTTGGCGCGATTTGTTACAGAAGAAGCAATTTGCTTAATATTCCAAATTAGCATTGAAGATATATATACTGTGGAATGCTGGCGCTACATGGTTTACGTCCACGGTAAAGGCTTGAGTAAATTTGTTAGTTACGCTGATTTTCCGCCAATCTTGGGTGTAAAACCATCTACCCAAAGCGACTTTATCAAATGGCGTAGACGCTGGCGCAAGCAACATGAACCACATCACCACAAACAAGCACCCCAGTGGTGGGCAAAATTTTTCATCGATGAATTCTGCCAAGCTCACTCAGAAGCTATGTTAAATAATTGGGTAGAACTAATTGAGTTGATTCAATTTGCTTTTAATCAAGAAAAGTTAGAGTTGCTCAGAAATAGATATCGTCAGGAAAAATTTCTTTTGAGCGGAGAAGTTTTAGCAGATTAGTGAAGGTTTAAAGGAAATAACCATGATAGATGAAACAGTTCTGGAGCATCGTTTGTTAAACCTTGAGCAAGCAGTCTCCGATCTCCAACGCAAGGTGGAAGCTCAACCCTCAGAAAACTGGTTAGAAAAACTCATCGGCTCAATTCCTGATGAGGAAGCTTTTCTGAAAGCTTTGGAATATGGACGTGCTTTTCGTCAGGCTGATAAGCCTAATGATGAGGATGAAGAGTAATTGTGAAATATTTGCTCGATACCGACCACATCAGTTTTTTACAGAGACGTTCAGGTTCAGAGTTTACTCGTTTGATAGAGCGAATGGGACAACATTCCTCTGCCGACTTTGCCTTATCGATCATTAGTTTTCATGAGCAGGTGCTTGGTGCTCATAACTTCATTAATCGTGCTCAGACGAATGCTGACATGATCCGTGGATATGCTTTGCTGTTGGCAACTCTTCAAGGGTTTGCAACGGCTCCCATCTTACCCTTTGATGCAGGGGCGATCGCAGTCTTTGATGCGTTACGAGGGCAAAGGGTTCGTGTATCCACAATGGATTTAAGAATTGCAGCGATCGCCATATCTCGTAATTTGGTTTTATTAACTCGAAATGCTCGTGACTTTGGTAAGGTTCCTGGTTTAATGATGGAAGATTGGACGATTTAGAACCATCAAGCTAAAAATCAGTGGAGCCGATTTTTTCTGGTTAATACAAAGACGCTTTCTTATCGCAAACGGAATGAGAAAAGAAAGCGTCTCATCAGTGAAAATTAATTGGTAATTAATCAAAGCTGCTATTCAGCAGCTTTTTGATTAGCACGATTAGCACGCGCCTCAGCCGAAGCCATAACTTCATCCATATTTTCTAAAAATTCACCAGGGAAATTCTCTAAAACTCTGGTAGAAAGTGCAACCCGGCCTTTACCTTCATCTAAGTCAATAATCACAGCTTTGATTGGCTGACCAATTTGAAATACTTTATCTAGAGACTCAATAAATTTTTGGCTGACTTGCTTGATATGCAATAAAGCACTGACACCATCTAAATCTATAAAGACACCAAAAGGTTTAATACCAGTAACTTTACCTTCCACTAATTGACCGATTTCTAACAAGCTAAAGTTGCTAGAACGACTCGCCAAACGTTGAGAAAGAATTAGCTTTTTGTTATTGCGGTCTACTTCTAAAAAACCAGCAGTGAGAGTTTGACCTTTAAGCGCTTCTAAATTATCACGCTCAATCAGGTGCGATCGCGGAATGAAACCTCTCAAAGATTGAAGATCAACGGTGACACCACCTTTATTTACCCCTGTCACCCGCACTGGTACTGTTTGGGAATTTTCTTGCATTTGCGCTAGCCGTTCCCAAATATGCTGAATTTCTAATTGTTTTCGCGAAAGAGTAACTTGGCCTTCTGCATCCTGCTCGCGGATAATCAAAAACTCCAATTCCTCTTGCATGGGTAGCACTTCCGATAAATCGGTAACTGCTCTCAAAGAAGCCTCATCACGGGGGATAAACGCTGACGATTTGCCACCAATATCAACATAAGCCCCATCATGGTCAAGTTGGAAAACTTTGCCATGTACTACTTGTCCCTTTTGAAACTGGTAGTCGTGTTTTTCTAGTGCTTTGGCAAAATCGTCCATTGTAAATGACGAATTGGCTGTTTGAGAACGTTTCGCTTCGGAATTCATGACTTTTGCAGATAATATTGTTATTTGCGCTGATGCTACTGGAGTTTTCAGAAGATTGCTTGTCTTCTATCTCCTTTTTCTCGTTAAGATTAACATTTGTCATTTGTCATTTGTAATACCAAGGACAAATGACAAATAACTAAAAACACCTCGACGAAAAAGTAGGCAACGGCTACATAGGTTTTATGCCAGTTGACCAAAGAGTTGTTTCACCTGCTCCCAAGCATCGGCTGCAACTTTAGGATTATAGCTGGCGCGACGGTCGCAGAAAAATCCGTGGTCAGCTCCATCGTAGCGAAACACGCGGTGCGGAATGTTGTATTTTTCTAACGTTGCTTCTATCTCATCTACCTGTTCGGCAGGAATGCTGGCATCTTCCATGCCAAATAAGGTGTAAATTGTACCTTTAATTTCACTGGTACGAGTAAAGGTTGGTTGTCCGCCGCCGGGTGTGCGGGTTGTAATTCCTGCGCCATAAAAGGAAGCTGTAGCTTTAATATCTGGAAGAGTAGCAGCCAGGTATGCTACGTGACCACCAAAGCAGAAGCCTGTACAGCCGAAGCTATCTTTTTTGACATTGGGAAGGGTTTTTAGATAATCAATTGTGGCTTGAATATCGCTCAATAATTCAGAAGCTGTGGTCTGCATTGCATAGCCACGGCCAATTTCAATATCTTCGGGAGTATAGCCAGTTTCAAAACCTGGTGCTTGGCGTTGAAAAAGTGCCGGTGCGATCGCAACATAACCTAGTTTTGCAATCCGTTCGGTAACATCGCGAATGTGGACATTGACACCAAAAATCTCTTGCAACACCACAATTGCTGGGTAAGAGCCTGATTCTTTTGGCTGTGCCAAGTAAGCTACTATTGAAAGATTATCTTGCGAAATTTGAACCGTTGTGGTGTCGATTGCTCGCTCTGTCATAATAGTTTTTACCAGGGTTGCGTAATTATTTGATATAACTATGCCAGTATCTCAAAGCTTTCTACCATCAAATTATCAATTAACAACAGTGAACAGATTAGAAATTTCTCTCGGAAAAATTTTATGTATAAATAAATTATTTAAAAGGTAGCAAATGCAGCTGGTTATATATCGCTACTAGCACTTAGGAGGTTTGGTGATGATTCAATTCCGCATTCAGCCAGACAGTGAAATTCCCGCCTCAACCCAGCTGTTTAATCAAATCCGGTTTGCGATCGCTTCCCGGCAATATCCACCTGGGTACAAATTGCCGAGTACAAGGGCACTGGCAATGCAGACGGGGTTACACCGTAATACAATTAGCAAGGTTTATCGTCAGTTAGAAGAAGACGGATTTGTCGAAAGTCTCGCAGGTTCGGGGATTTATGTCCGCGCCCAAGGCCATGAGGGTGGTAGCAGAATGCAATCGCCCATTCTCAAGCAACATCCCGAAGCAGACAAAGTAGTCCAGCAAGCACTTGATGAGCTTCTTTCTCAAGGATGTACCCTCTCGCAAGCGCGGGAACTATTTTTAGCAGAAATTGATTGGCGGTTGCGTTGCAGCGCTCAGGTGTTAGTAGCAGTTCCTACCTATGACATCGGTGCTGGGGAGTTGATGGTTTATGAATTAGAAAAAGCCCTGCAAATACCAATTCAATTGATACCAATGGAAGAATTAGCATCTGTGCTAGATAAAACTTCTTCCGCCACAGTTGTGACTAGTCGGTATTTTATTGGCGAGGTAGAAGACATCGCTTCTCCAAAAGCTGTAAGGGTGATTCCTCTAGATATCTACGACTATTCTAAAGAACTTAATTTGTTGAAAACCTTGCCCAAAGAAAACTGTGTGGGCATAGTCAGCTTAAGTTCTGGGATTGCGCGCGCCGCCGAAGTGATTCTCCACGGACTCCGGGGAGATGAACTACTGGTAATGACAACCCAACCAAAAGACGCGTACAAACTTCAGGCGATCGTCAAGCGAGCCGAGGTAATTATCAGCGATCAAGCAAGTTATGCAGCAGTGCAAGCTGCTGTACAAGCGGCGGTAGAAGACATCATTCGTCCGCCCAAGTTGATTAAGGTTGATAATTATATTGGTACTAATTCCATCAATTTATTGAAACGAGAATTAGGTTTGGGTTAATTCTTAATTTTGTGTCTCGATGTTGGGAGTTTTTGCTCACGCAGAGGCGCAAAGAAGAGGAAAGCGATCGCTATGACTATAGTTACTAAAAAACTAACTTTTGCAGAGTATCTCAAATATAACGATGGCACGGATACCCAATACGAACTAGTTGATGGAGAATTAATCCCCATGAGTCTTGGTACTGGAAAGCATGGCGGAATTGCCAAGTTTTTAGAGCGAACCTTCGATGACGAAAGTGCCAAAATGGGGAAAAATTGGACAGCACAAAAGTTTGCCATTGGGATTCGTTCGCCACGTGGCGGACGCTGGGACACCTCACGAATTCCAGATGTGGTGGTTTTAACAACAGAACAGTGGGAAGCACTCTTCAACCGAGAAGCGCTCATCGAACTCAACGAACCGCCACCGATACTTGTTGTGGAAGTCGTTAGCGAATCTACTCAAACCACAGATTACCGTAGTAAGCGCTCCGAGTATGCTGTTCTGGGAATTTCTGAATACTGGATTGTTGATCCAATTCAAGAGGTAGTAACTGTGTGTACTTTAGTAGAAGGCTTTTATGATGCGATCGCATTCCGCAACCAAGAACGCCTCATCTCTCCCATTTTCCCAGACTTAGATTTAAGTGCTGAACAAGTTTTGGCTGGGCGAAATTAATATTGTCATAATTAAATTATCAAGTATTTGGATCTGTGGCGATGGCTTCACCATTTCCAGGGATGAACCCCTATTTAGAAAATCCGCTATTTTGGCCAGAAGTTCACAATTTGCTCATAGCGGCTATTTTCCGGAAATTGAATCCGCAATTGCGCCCTAAATATAAAGTAGCTATTGAAAAGCGAGTATATCAAACCATTGATGAGGATTCTCTACTAGTTGGTGTTGCTGATGTCGCAGTGCAAAATACGCAACAAAAATTATCACCAGAACCAGCTAATATCGCTGTTGCTTCGCCATCAGTTGCAGCCGTGACAGTTGATGTGACTATGCCGGAAACTGTCAGAGAAACTTACTTAGAAGTACGAGATATTGCGACACAAGAAGTTGTCACTACAATTGAAATTCTCTCTCCAAAAAACAAACGTCCAGGAGAAGGACGGAATGCATATACAAAAAAGCGGTTACAAATTTTAGGGAGTTATACCAATTTAGTAGAAATTGATTTGTTGCGAGATGGTAAGCCAATACAGCAACTACAAAATAACCTACAAACTGACTATAGAATTTTGGTCAGCCGCGCTAGCAAACGTCCTAAAGCTGATTTATACGCATTTAATTTACCCAATCCTATACCTGCTTTTCTCTTACCTTTACGTGAAAGCGATACAGAACCATTATTAGATATCCAAACATTAATTTGTGAACTCTACGATGAAGGTAACTATGATTTAGTGATTGACTATAATCAAGAACCTGTACCTGCGGTGTCAGCAGAAAATTTAGTTTGGTTAGATACGGTTTTAAAAAAGCAGGAATTGAGAAATTGAGAATAATTTAAATTTTATTTCTCAACCAAACTTACAGCAATTTTAAGTTGAATAAATTATATTTCAATCCCTAATAAGGATTAAGAGGCTACTTATAAAGTAAATATTAAGTAGGGTGTGTTACGGCTGTGCAAGGATTTCGGAACTTAAGAGAGTAATAATTAGCCGTAACGCACCATCTTTCTCGATGCGTTACCCTATCGCTAACGCATCCTACTGGACTGACACAGCTAATTTGATGCAATAGCAAAAATTCATCGGCGTTTATCGGCGTTTATCTGCGGTTAATTTAATCAAATCTAATGCCTCATTGTAGGCGTGTCAGTCCACTACAATTTAAGGTTTACTGTTTGTCGTATCAGCATTTATGCCAGTTCTGATGTCGTTTCAATCCCTAATAGGGATTAAGTGAAATTTCAACTGGCATGTACCATTAAGAATATCTGTGTAAAGTCGGTTTCAATCCCTAATAGGGATTAAGTGAAATTTCAACGCCACAGTACAAAATCAAGGCATAGGTTTCGGGATGTTTCAATCCCTAATAGGGATTAAGTGAAATTTCAACGGTGGTTTGTTTCGGAACCAGAAGGTGAGCGCTTCTGGTTTCAATCCCTAATAGGGATTAAGTGAAATTTCAACATGGTATCAATGAAATCGAAGCGATCGCCCAGCAGTTTCAATCCCTAATAGGGATTAAGTGAAATTTCAACAACGCTCTGTCCACTGCAAGTCGAAGTCATCCAGGTTTCAATCCCTAATAGGGATTAAGTGAAATTTCAACCTTTTCAAAATTAGTCTAATTTAGGCAACAAAAAAGTTTCAATCCCTAATAGGGATTAAGTGAAATTTCAACCTGTAAAGAATGGCTACTATACATCCCACCACAAAGTTTCAATCCCTAATAGGGATTAAGTGAAATTTCAACTTTTTTTGATGGTAGTTCTGCTTTAACTTGTCCATCGTTTCAATCCCTAATAGGGATTAAGTGAAATTTCAACTACAACAGGCTAAGAAGTGATTATAAAAACATTAGTTTCAATCCCTAATAGGGATTAAGTGAAATTTCAACTTATGAATACATGTATTTTACTTTTTGAAATTAGTTTCAATCCCTAATAGGGATTAAGTGAAATTTCAACCTCTGTCCCTGAGTACGTGTGGCTCTGGTGCTATGTTTCAATCCCTAATAGGGATTAAGTGAAATTTCAACGTACAATTCTGATTGAATATTTGGAACAATGCGTTTCAATCCCTAATAGGGATTAAGTGAAATTTCAACCTAATAGCCTTGCTTACTATAGTGCCATACTTGTTTCAATCCCTAATAGGGATTAAGTGAAATTTCAACAGCGGAAGCCTGAAAGTCAAGCAATATAAGGTTTTCAAGGTTCTGGTGCGCGGATAGGTCAATCATAACATAGGCAATAGAGAAAAAGCAAAACCAAAATCGCTGAAAGCCAGTCTGCGTAAGGAGCGCGGATGATAGAACAGCAATTAATCTTTGAAATTCTTACATATAAGGAGTTTCAGCGATTTATATATAAATGCCGTTTTCAACACCTACCCATCCGCGCATTCTGCAACCAAAATCGTCGGATTGGACATCAACTTTAATCAACTTTTGTGGGAATTTGCAAAAACTCCCGCACTCGCTGTAGGTAAGTTGGAGCATCTTCTAACATAGGAAAATGTGCTGTGTCAGGAATCAACGCAAATTCAACTTTGTTATTCATTGTGGCTGCTTGTCGCCCCATCTCAGCAGGAATAATCTTGTCATACTCTCCAGCTACCAACAGTGTTGGCACTATGAGCTTGGCAAATTCCTGCGGCATAACTTCCGATTGTGCTTTACTTACTGAAGTAAAAATTGTTCCTAGTGCAGCATTATAATCAGCTTCTAGAAAATCTTGCAGGAAAGCTTGACGTTCAGCTTTTGGTATAGGGCGATGCAGAAACCTCGCCATAAACATCTGGTCAACAAATGGTATTTTACTTAACCACTTGGGACGAAATTTGACTACGTAACCACCAAATTTATGAAAAGCAGCAAAGGCTTTTTCGTCGTACTCAAAAATACCGCTACAAGTCAAAATTCCCTGTTCGACTTTTTGGGGATAGCGGTTAAAAAACAAAACGGCAATGGATGCGCCCATTGAGTGAGCATTAATATAGACACGCTGCAGCTGCAATTTATCTAGCAGTGTTGCTAAGTCATCAGCGTATTCTTCTAATTCATAGGTTAATTCTTCAATTGCTGCTGCTGTTGCTTCCAAAGATTTGGATTCTGCAACCGATTCGCCAACTTCAGCTATGGTTGGTTTACCACCAGAACGCCCAAAGCCGCGTAAATCGTAGAGTAAACAAT
Source organism: Tolypothrix sp. PCC 7601 (assembly GCF_025677855.1). NCBI lineage: Bacteria > Bacillati > Cyanobacteriota > Cyanophyceae > Nostocales > Tolypothrichaceae > Tolypothrix > Tolypothrix sp. PCC 7601. The sequence goes on along the minus strand of NZ_CP064879.1, from coordinate 6,836,247 downwards.
CAAATTGGTCTAGTAACGCATTAGCAGTACTTTGCCAATACCTAGCCGAACCAGCCCAACCGTGGATGAAAACCATCACTGGCTTAACCAAGGAATCTGATGGTTTTTTCACCCACTCATAGTAATGCTCAATACCACGAACATTAATGTAAGGCATTTGTCATTTGTCCTTTGTCATCTGTCCTTGTTCTTTATTATTGATTATCTTGTTGGACTAATGACTTTTGAACGCCAGTTCACTCAACGGAGGGAACCTCCGCATGTGACTGGCTCCTCTTGACTACTAAGCTGATTCTGGTTTAGGAAGGGAAGAGGGATGTACTAAGAGTTCAGCGGTGGAACGCTTCTCAACCATTTCCCTAGTGACTGTACAGCGAGTTACGTCTTTGCGGGATGGTAACTCGTACATCACATCTAACATTAATTCTTCCACAATACCCCGTAATGCTCTGGCTCCAGTTTTGCGGCGGTAGGCTTCTTGAGCGATCGCTCGCAAGGCTTCTGGTTTAAAGTCTAATTGGACGTTATCCATCTTCAGCAGTTTTTGGTACTGCTTGACTAAAGCACTGCGTGGTTGGGTGAGAATCGCCATTAAAGCTTCTTCATCTAGCGGATCTACCACTGCTACCATTGGTATCCGCCCAATGAATTCGGGAATCATGCCAAATTTCACCAAATCATCGGGTTCTAGGTAGCGCAGAGTATCTGCTGCTCGTTTTTCCTTCGATTGTCCTTCACCTGGCTGCACAAAGCCTATTGACTTTTTACCCACTCGTTGATCCACAACCTTCTCTAAACCAACGAAGGCTCCACCACAAATAAACAGGATATTGCTGGTATCAATTTGGATACAATCTTGATAGGGATGCTTCCTTCCGCCTTGGGGTGGTACATTAGCGATCGTCCCTTCCAACATTTTCAGCAAAGCTTGCTGTACGCCTTCACCAGAGACATCGCGTGTAATTGAGGGGTTCTCACTCTTGCGAGCAATTTTGTCAATTTCATCGATGTAGATAATTCCCCGTTGCGCTTCCTCCACATCTAAATCTGCCACTTGCAAGAGTCGCAGCAAGATATTTTCCACATCTTCGCCCACATACCCGGCTTCTGTCAGCGTTGTGGCATCAGCTACTGCAAAGGGGACATCCAGAATTTTCGCTAGGGTTTGTGCTAAGAGAGTTTTGCCACAGCCAGTAGGGCCAATGAGCAGAATGTTAGACTTTTGCAGTTCTACGGCATCTTCTCCGCCACCTTTACCACTGGCTTTAGACTGAACTATTGCCAACCGTTTATAGTGATTGTAGACCGCTACTGACAATACTTTTTTAGCTTCGTCTTGACCAATGACGTGCTCGTCTAGATACTTTTTAATTTCTCTAGGTTTGGGTATTTGGTTAAACGAAAGACTGGAAGAGCGGGTACGGCGTTTTTGAGGCGGCTCCGACTTTGGTGTTGGTTGGGAAGCTGCTGCACCATTTGTGTCGAGTAATTCCTCATCAAGGATTTCATTACACAAGTCAACGCATTCATCGCAGATGTAGACTCCCGGCCCTGCGATTAGTTTACGCACCTGCTCTTGAGACTTGCCACAAAACGAACATTTTAAATGGGAGTCGTACTTAGACATACCAGCCTCTTATTTCAGAATGGTGACGTTTTCCCCTGGTGTGGGAAGATTTTGCCGAGAAATGACTTGGTCAATTAAACCGTAGTTCTTCGCCTCTTCTGCCGACATGAAAAAGTCGCGTTCCGTATCTGCTTCAATTCTTTCTAAGGGTTGACCAGTATGCTGGGCCATTAACTGATTCAATTTACCTTTAATGTAAAGAATTTCTCTAGCTTGAATTTCGATGTCAATAGCTTGCCCTTGAGCGCCACCAAGTGGTTGGTGAATCATAATTCGGGAATCAGGTAGAGACATGCGTTTACCCGCAGTCCCTGCTGTTAACAAGAATGCCCCCATGCTCGCGGCTAGCCCAAAACAGATGGTAACTACATCGGGACGAATTTGCTGTATTGTATCATAGATTGCCATCCCTGCGTAGACGGAGCCGCCGGGAGAGTTAATGTACAGTTGAATGTCCTTTTCTGAGTCTTCGGCATCCAAGAATAATAGTTGGGCAACTATGGAATTGGCAACAGCATCGTCTATGGGTGTTCCCAAAAAGATAATCCGCTCTCGCAGTAGGCGGGAGTAGATGTCAAATGCCCTTTCTCCCATACCAGATTGTTCTACCACCATCGGCACAATGTTGCTGATGCCGTTGAGGTGGGAGCTAATATTCATCTGGCTTAAGCTGCTGATTGGGTAATTTCCCGACTGCGATACAAGCATAAAAAAACATTTGACAAGTAAGTGGGACAAATTTAAAGCAGCATAGACTGCTTCTTTAACTAATTTAGATTTTTATTTGAGCTATGTGTTTACCATTATGCCTCATCTAAATTTTTCTCGTGTACCCCAGTATCCCGCCTAGATAGTAGCAGATGTAGTTAGTGATTTCTTTAACATTTGTTAACCATTTTGGCGGGAAATTGGGGATGGGGCATGGGGCATGGGGCATGGGGCATGGGTAATGGGTAATGGGTAATGGGTAATTGGTAATTGGTCATGGGTAATGGGTAATTGGTTTTGGTTATTTCCCCCTCATCTCCCTCATCTCCCTCATCTCCCTTATCCCTAGTCCCCAGTCCCCAGTCCCCTATTCCCCTTCAACAGTTTCTGCGACAACTTCCACTGTGGCGGATTCTGCTTCCGGCTCGGCTGATGTGGCTTCTTCTTCGGCTGGGGTACTTAAAGAGCCTTCGAGGACGAGTTCCACTGATGAGTTTTCTAGCAGCCAATCGATGATTTTTTCGGTTGTGAGTTCATTTTCCACAACTGAGCGCAGTCTGTCTGCGTCTACATCTTCGTCTGGATATTCCTGTAACAACTCTGTGACTCTAGCTTTAATTTCATCTTCTGTCACCTGGATGGATTCGCGTTTACTCACTTCCCGTAAAGCGAGGGAGCGTTTGAGGCGTTCAATGGCTTCATCACGCGATCGCGCCCGTAATTGCGGAATAATATCTTGGGTAAATAACTTTCTCACATCCAACCCTTGCTGCGACAGCCGGATTGCTGTTTGTGTAAGCATCGCATCAACTTCCTGCTCGATTAATGTCGTTGGTAGATCGATTTCTACATGCTTGAGCAGTTCTGCTAACAAGGCTTCTTGCTTGTTGGTTTTGGTTTTCTGTTCGGCTTCTTTTTGATAGCGCTCTTCTAAGGAAGCCCGCAATTCTGCTAAGGTTTCAAAGTCGCTGACTTCTTGGGCAAAATCGTCATCCAACTCAGGTAGTTCTTTTTCCTTGAGTTCATTGAGCGTGACTGTAAATACAGCTGGTTTGCCTGCTAACTCTTCATTAGCATAAGGATCTGGGAACTGGGCCGAAATTTCCTTGGTTTCTCCAGGATTCATGCCCACGATACCCGAGATAAATCCGGGAATAAATTTATCTTCGTATAGTTCGACTTGAAAATCAGTCGCCTCTCCTCCGGGAATTGGCGTGGGTTCTGCGGATTCGTCTTCACCCTCAGCTTTCGCTAATACGCCTTTAAAATCAACAACTGCAACATCGCCAATTTGGGCAGCACGTCCTTCTACGGGAATCAATGTTCCCATTTGTTGACGTTCTTGATCTAGCGCTTCATCAACCCGTGCTGGATCGTACTTGATTTCTTCGGCTTTCGCTTGTAATCCTGTGTACTGTGCTATGTTAATTTCCGGCTCCACATCGACAGCCGCAGAAAAGGTCAGAGGTTTACCTGGTTCATAATTATTAATCAATTCGTCAAACGATGAGCGCAACTGTGGTTGCCCAATCGCCGGAATTTCTTCTTGTTTAACAGCTTTTTCTATGCCATCTTGTATGAGTTCTTCCAGGGCTGCTGCCTTAATGCGTGTAGTGCCAAGGCGCTGTAGCAATATCTGCCGAGGCACTTTGCCTTTGCGAAACCCAGGAATATTGGCAGTACTAGCTAGGTTTTTAATTACCTGTTCGTAAGTTTGTTTGGTAATCTCTGGTGTAATCTCTATTTCTAGTCCAATTTGGCTGGCGGGAAGTTTTTCCTGGGTGACTTTCATGCTTCGTCTCTGTTTTCTGGTATTGGTGACTCCGAGTACAGACAAGATGCGATCGTTCGCTTCTGTAGGTGGATGTCTCTTAGCTGGAATGGCAAATGCCCACAAGGCATCATGAGAATCCAAAAATGGATAAGTGCCTGGCAGCAGAGATCCAGTTTACTGCTAATGGCAAAATCCTGAACACTTTAGCGCAATAAGTTTACTCTTTGTACATCTAAATGTGATGACAATGAGGGTTCTAGCTCTGTCGCCATCTGTGTTGCATCATCAAACACTTACTCAATGCCCTAAAATTAGGGGTTTCGCACTCTGGATCTAGGCAAGGAAGTGGATTTATGATTCAGGGGGCTAACACCGTGATATCCTGGTTTTCAAGTAGAATTTGATTTCCAGGTGGGATGGATTAGGACTGACTGCATTGCCGCATAGCTCAGTTTGTAGTGGTTCGTGGTTTTCTTTCACTTGGATCATAGTACATCTATAATTCTGTGCAGCCCAGATAAATAAGCAAAATTATTGACTGAACTGGAAAACTATTAAACTTCAACTATGGCTGAGTGCAGATATTTTAATTCTTTCGCTGCTGATAAATTAGTTGTATAATATATTCTTTAAATGAAAGTAACGAAATATGAATGTCATCAAACCAAAGGAAACAAGAATATTAATTAATTGATGCAAAAGAAAAAAACTTAATAATGTAATAAAGTAAAACAAAAGCATAAATTTCCCAGTAAAGAAAATTTTATTTAAATGTTAAGGCAGACGGCTGTCATTTAAATACTGCATAAGTTTTGTATCGGTTGCATAAACTCTTATATAACCTCTTAAAGGAGGAAGTTAGGTTGTCTAAATCCTATAATGTAGCTATTTTGGGCGCAACTGGTGCTGTCGGCACAGAGTTGTTGGAATTACTAGCAAGTCGGAATTTTCCGTTAGCTAATTTAAAGTTATTGGCTTCCGAAAGAAGTGTGGGGCGGACGCTGTCCTTTAAAGGGGAAAATTTACCAATAGAGGCAGTTAGCGATCGCGCCTTTGATGGTATAGATATAGTACTGGCCAGTGCAGGTGGTTCGACATCTAAAACTTGGGCAGGTAAAGCAGTAGAAAAAGGTGCAGTAGTAATTGATAACTCCAGTGCCTTTCGTATGAAAGAAGAAGTGCCTTTGGTAGTACCAGAGGTAAATCCCCAAGCTGCGGCTCATCATCAAGGAATTATTGCTAATCCTAACTGCACAACCATCTTGCTATCGGTAGCATTATGGCCCCTACATCAGGTAAGACCAATAAAACGGTTGGTTGTTGCTACTTACCAATCTGCTAGTGGTGCAGGTGCCAAAGCAATGGCAGAAGTGCAAACCCAATCCAGCGCAATTTTATCAGGGCAACCAGCAGTTGCCGAAGTATTACCTTATCCCTTGGCATTTAATTTATTTCCGCACAATTCCCCCTTAAACGAGCATGGATACTGCGAGGAAGAAATGAAAATGGTCAATGAAACTCGCAAAATTTTTGGCACACAACAAATCAGGATTACCGCCACTTGTGTGCGGGTTCCCGTACTGCGTGCCCACTCGGAAGCAGTTAATATAGAATTCGAGGTGCCTTTTAGTCCAGAGGAAGCTAGGGAAATCATCAGTCGCTCCCCTGGAGTAAAATTGATTGAAGATTGGCAGGCAAATCATTTTCCCATGCCCATTGAAGCCACTGGTCGAGATGAAGTTTTAGTAGGCAGAATTCGTCAAGACATTTCACATCCTTGCGGCTTGGAACTATGGTTATGTGGTGACCAAATCCGTAAAGGAGCAGCTTTAAATGCAGTACAAATTGCGGAGTTATTAGTAGAAAAAAATCTACTAAAACCATTAGCCATTAGTCATTAGTTGTCCAGAAAATATAACTAACAAATGGCACTTGCAAGCGATTTGCAGATAGGCTATTAAAACAAAAAACCACCAAGCTATAAAAAACAAAAAAGGGTAATCAGGAGTGAAAAGAGGGTGGGAGATTTTGGCAGAGTTTTAACCGCTATGATTACGCCGTTTAAAGCAGACGGCAGTGTCAACTATGATGTAGCGGCAGAACTAGCGGCACATCTAGCTAACAACGGTACAGATACATTGGTGGTGTGTGGTACAACCGGGGAATCCCCTACCCTTAGTTGGGAAGAGGAATACCATTTGTTTGTTGAGGTGTTGCAGGCTGTAGCTGGAAAAGCCAAGGTGATAGCAGGGTGTGGTTCTAATTCCACAAAAGAAGCGATCGCCGCCACCCAAAAGGCAGCTAAAATAGGAGTACATGGGTCTTTACAAGTAGTTCCTTATTACAATAAGCCGCCGCAAGCAGGTCTGTACCAGCACTTTCAGGCGGTAGCGCAAGCCTGTCCCGACCTACCTATGTTGTTATACAACATTCCTGGTCGTACTGGTCAAAATCTGAGTGCCGAAACAGTTACCCGGTTAGCGGAGATTGATAATATTGTTGGTATCAAAGAAGCTAGTGGAAATTTAGACCAGGCGAGTGAGATTCGCCGCTTGACACCAAAAGAATTTCAGATTTACGCTGGTGATGATTCTTTAACTCTACCTTTGTTAGCGATCGGAGCAAAGGGTGTGGTCAGCGTTGCTTCTCATCTGGTAGGCAACCAACTACAGCAGATGATCCAAGCTTTTGATTTAGGTAAAATTCAAATTGCCACCGAGATTCATCTTCAACTTTTTCCGCTGTTTAAAGCTCTATTTTTAACGACAAATCCTATTCCAGTTAAAAAAGCATTAAAACTTCTAGGTTGGGAGGTAGGTTCAACTCGTCCGCCGTTATCTGAAGCTGAACCAGAAGTAAGTCATAAGTTAGAGGTGGTTCTGAAAGAACTTAGTTTACTCTAAGTAACAATTTGTTCAGGAATGGCAAATTGTTAGTATCTAAAATTACATATAATCTGGGAATAATACATATCTTTTATCAGGTAGCACTGAACAAAACCTGTGCTACGACTGAATCGCTATACTATTAATCCTTCAGCGTAAAATCCATTTTTATTGAACAAACAATAGAAAATTCTGACGTTTACTCAGCTGCTTTCAGATGACTTTATAAGACAGCTAACAATGTTGTCTTTGATACAAGACTAAATTTTTTAACTTAAATTAACCACAAACAACAATCTAAGGAGCAAATGGCTAAAAACGAAGCTGATTCCGCCCTAAAAATTATTCCTTTGGGCGGTTTACATGAAATTGGTAAAAATACCTGTGTTTTTGAATATGACGATGAAATTGTCCTTTTAGATGCAGGTTTAGCCTTCCCCACAGAGGCAATGCATGGTGTAAATATTGTCCTGCCAGATATGACTTATCTCCGGGAAAATCGCCATAAAATTAAAGGCATGATTGTGACCCACGGTCATGAAGACCATATTGGTGGGATTGCATTTCACCTCAAACAGTTTGAAATACCTGTGATTTATGGACCGAGATTAGCAATGGCTATGCTGGAGGGTAAATTAGAAGAAGCGGGAGTACGCGATCGCACAGAATTAAGATCAGTTTTACCCAGGGATGTTGTGAGAATTGGGAAATCTTTCTTTGTAGAGTACATTCGCAATACCCACTCCATTGCTGATAGCTTTACAGTTGCCCTGCATACACCTATAGGCATAGTCATCCATACAGGAGACTTTAAAATTGACCATACCCCTGTGGATGGTGAAAGGTTTGACTTACAACGGTTAGCAGAACATGGCGAAAAAGGCGTACTGTGTTTGTTAAGCGATTCTACTAACTCAGAAGTGCCAGGATTTACACCTTCGGAACGTTCTGTATATCCCAATCTTGACCGCGTATTTTCACAAGCTACAGGGCGACTGTTTGTCACAACTTTTGCTTCTAGCGTCCATCGCATCAACATGATTTTGGATCTAGCACAGAAGCACAACCGCACAGTCACAGTGGTTGGGCGTTCGATGCTCAATTTAATTGCCCACGCACGTAATTTAGGTTACATCAAATGTCCAGATAATCTGCTGCAACCGTTGCACTCTGTTCGCGGTCTACCAGATGATAAAGTATTAATTCTGACTACTGGCTCGCAGGGTGAGACAATGGCAGCGATGACCCGCATTGCCAATAAAGAACATCCCCACATTAAAATTCGCGAAGGTGATACGGTAGTTTTCTCCGCTAACCCGATTCCAGGAAACACGATCGCAGTTGTCAATACTATAGATAAATTAATGCTCCAAGGAGCAAATGTAGTCTATGGTCGAGATAAGGGAATTCACGTTTCTGGTCACGGTTGTCAAGAAGACCAAAAACTGATGATTGCTTTAACTAAACCGAAGTTTTTCGTACCCTTCCACGGCGAACATCGAATGTTGGTGAAGCACGCCCAAACAGCTCAAAGTATGGGCATTCCCGCCGAAAACATGATTATTATCCAGAATGGCGACATCGTGGAGTTGACAGAAGACTCGATTGGTGTGGCTGGAAAAGTACCCTCAGGAATTGAACTGGTGGATACTACTAGTTCTGGAATGGTTAGCGCTAAAGTCTTGCAAGAACGCCAACGCATGGCTTCCGAAGGTATTGTTACCATCGCTGCTGCCATTGATTGGAGTGGTAAATTGTTAGCTAAACCAGAAATTCACCTACGGGGCGTAGTTACAAGTATAGAGCGATCGCTGTTGCAAAAATGGGTACAACAGCGCATTGAAGAAATATTAAGCGTTCGCTGGTCAGAATTTGCCCAACCTGGTGAAGGCGAGCAACCTGAAGTCGATTGGGGTGGATTGCAAGGAACTTTGGAAAGAGAGTTGCAACGTTCCATCCGTCGGGAACTGCAATGTCAACCAACTGTGACATTGTTGATGCAGATTCCTGATGAGCCACCTGTAAAAGTCGCTGATGGGAGAAGACGGCGGACTAGAACTGCAGCTCAGGTAGCATCGTAAGGTATTTAGAATTAAAATTCAGAACTAAAGGTAAGGTTTTCTTACTTGTTAAGGGTTGGAGTGGCTTTGCCTTCCACCCTTAGTTTTTTTATATGTAGTTACAACTCAACTATTTTTCCTAATACGTGAAAAAGCCTTTATTCCGATTCATCATGTGTAATATAGTTAAACAGTCTTATTAGTAAAATATCTTAAACAAACAAGATTTAATTGAATAAAAATATTGGTTTAAGGAGGTATTTAATTGCTAAAAGTACTTGATATATTTGCAGGCGCTGGTGGATTTAGTCTGGGGTTTAAGCTGGCAGGAAATATAATTATAGGAGCTATAGAAGAAGATAAATGGGCGGCGGAAACGTTTGCGTATAATCACAAAGAAGCAAAAGTACTTATTGGAGATATACAAAATTTTTCAGATGAATACTTGTTAGATGAGTTTAAAGATAATTTACCTGATGTTATTTTAGGTGGCCCCCCATGCCAGGGATACTCAATATGTAGGAAAAATGCAGGTGATCCAAAAGACCCTAGAAACTCTCTTTTCCAAGAATTTTTAAGAATTGGAAAATTATTCCAACCAGACTTATTAATTATGGAAAATGTACCAGGACTTATAAAAGCTAAGACAATTCTAGGTGAATCTGTTATTAACATTATAAAATCAGAACTAGAACAGATTGGATATTATGTATATATTGATATCTTAGAAGCTTTTAAATATGGAATACCACAAATAAGGCGAAGGCTATTTGTGATTGCCTCTCGTGATAAACTTGAAAGACCCTTTCCAGCCCCTACTCATTATTTTCAAGATGGGGAACAGCTACAAATATTTGATTCCCATCTGAAACCATGCGCTTCATTATGGGATGCTATTTCTGATCTACCTGATATCAATGCCAGAGAAGGTCAAGAGGAAATGAAATATGATAGAGAACCTACTAATGAGTACCAGTGTCAAATGCGAATAGGTTCGCAAAAAGTTTACAACCACGTAGCAATGAAACATTCTAAGCGGACTATAGAACGTTTTGAATTAATGTCTTGGGGAGAATCACTAGCTGATATTCCTGAACATTTAAAGCCATATAAAAGAAATAGTAATGGAATTATATCTGAAACAGTCTACGATCAAAACAGTAGAAGATTACACCCATATAAACTCTGCCATACTATTCCTGCATCATTCTATGCAAATTTTGTACATCCCTATAAAAATAGGAACTTTACTGCTAGAGAAGGCGCAAGAATTCAATCATTTCCTGATTGGTTTGTATTTAAAGGTAAACCGACTGTAGTTAGTCATAAGCTACTTCAGAGAGAAGGTAGAGTAGAGGAAAAACATCTCTGCCAATATAATCAGATTGGTAATGCAGTACCGCCACTATTAGCAAAATCTATTGCTGAAAACATTCTTAATTAGACTAAAAAAATATGCTAGTACATGGCGCGAATTTAAGTACAAAAGAAAATCATAGATCAAAATACAAAGATTCTGTAAGTAAAGAATATTTAGCTGAAATTCGGTCTAAATATGATAATTGGCACAAACAAAATATCGATTTAGTTGGGCCCGGTGTAATTAAAGCAGAAACTGATATAGAAACAATACAAAAACGCGTAGCATTTTTTGAGGAATATAAGAACTTTATTGATCAACAGCATTATGCTGAAAAATTTGACTCTAGATCAAACTTACACTCAAGTGCCTTAGAGGAGTTTTTATACTATTTGTTTAAGGATTTAGTGAGTGATTTTGGAGAGCGTGCATTGATGGGAAAATCTCATACTTTCAAGGATATTTTCTTTGCAGCGCCCAATTACACCAAAATGTTGGAAACACCTTACGCAAGGATTGAGAAAAAGGATCATGATTTTGTTATAGGAGTCACAGTTTTAGCTTCTTTACAGACGAGTAAATCAGGCTTATCAAATATACAAAATTATGATTTAAATCTTGAAGAACAGACTGAAGTTGTCGATGATGCAGTAGCAAAGGCTGCGGACATTTTAAGAGAATTAGATCAAAATATAGAAAAGCCAATTGAAGGCCCGCTTGTAGTACCTACTGAAAGCTTATCAGCATTCAGTAAAACTTTGACTGCTGGTAATTCAGAAGAGCATTTTTTTGATATTCCTGTAATTGCAATAGAATGTAAAACATATCTTGATAAAACAATGCTAGAAGGCTCATCTAGAGCAGCAGAAGAAGTAAAAGCCCGAAATCCCAACGGATTATATATTGTAGTAATGGAGTGGCTCAAGCTTTCTGATGCAGTAAATTTGCGAAAATATAAGGTTGATCAAATTTATGTTTTACGTAAACAAAAAAATACTGATAGAGAATATAGATACCTTGATAGCTACGTTAAAAATTCAATTGATCCTAATGTCGTGTGGCATCTGTTTGATACGGTAAGGAAACACTTAACTACAGACTGGGCGGGTAGTGTAGAACAAGGGCTGCAACGTGGTTGGTTAATTTAATAGATCACTTTAGTTTGCTTAGTTTTTACAGGCTTCTAAATCCATAGGTAAACTAGAATTAGGGTAAAAAAAGTAAGTGGTACGCCAAAGCGTAAATGCTCGATAAATGTCAGTTTGTAGCCTAAGTTTGTAGCCGCTTCAACAACTATTAAGTTAGCAACTGAACCAAATAAAGTAAGATTACCTGCTAATGTAGAGCCGGCTGCTAGTAATAGCCAATAGTGGGTATCATCTTTGGGAATTAGAGGATGCAATAAAAGTACTGCCGGAACATTGGAAATCAGATTAGATAAGATAACAGTTACAGTCAAAAAACTGGCAGAAGTGTTGACTGCATGAGTAAATGGCTGCAATAAATTTAACTTTTGTGTGACGCGCGTCAGAATAAATAATCCTGAAAACATCACTAGTAAATTCCAATCTACTTTTTGCAAAATGCGCTGTGGTTTAATTCGCCGCGTAATCAACAATAAACTAGCAGCAACTAAAGCAGATTCGGCTAAAGGTAAACCCATCGCAAAAGCAATAAGTAACCCTGTAGTGATGACTAAAGTTTTATTAAATAAGGGTTTAAAAATACGATTTTTATTGTTACTACTTAACTCTTGACATGGTTGGGTGGAACGGACATCAGGATAAAGTAGCCATAGCAATCCTACCTGAATTGCTAAACCAATTAAAGCTACGGGAGCAAGTGCGCGCAGAAAATCTAGGTAGGGAATCCCGGAAAAGGAACCAATTAAAATATTTTGGGGGTTACCGCTGAGAGTGCAAACAGAACCTATATTAGTTGCACCTGCGATCGCTAATAAATAAGGTATAGGATTTAAACTCAATGCTTGAGTTAGGCTCAAGGTTAGTGGTGTAAAAATTAGCGCTATTGTGTCGTTAAGAAATACGGCGGAGAGAATACCACTACCAAAAGTTAAAGCAATTAATAATCCCAGAGGACTGCGGGTTATACTCAATAGCAATGAGAGCGATCGCCCAAAAAATCCTGCATAGGTAAGGCTGGCATTAACTACCATCATGCTCAGTAAAAATACGATGGTGTTAGCATCAATTGCCTGCCAAGCTTCTTGTAAATTGACAGCACCCAAGGCAATTAAAAACGCCGATCCCACTAGGGCGATAGTGGCACGGTTCATCCGCAAACCAGGAATGTAGCCCAATGCTAACCCCAGGTAAGTCAGTCCTAATACGCCATAGATTGCAAATTGCAAGACAGTCACTCGCTTTACATATGAGCAGTCATGTCATATAACAATACAGCAGTTAAGGAGGATGAGGGGGATGAGGAAGATGAGGGAGATGGGGGAGAAATAACAAACACCAAACCCCAATTACCAATTACCAAACACCCAATACCAAACCCTAAACACCCAATTCCAATTACCCATTACCTAATGCCCAAAATACACCTTTCCTTAACGGAACCTTATACAAGGTATGTGAGTCTATATGTATATAATTGAGCTGCTAATATTTTGACTAGCTAAAAATACGGCCGAAAATATTCTATAATAATATTTGTAAAGATTACACAAAAACCTACCTGAAGATAGATGTCTTCATTAGAATTTAAACTGTGTCAAGTTATGAACAAGATCGGATTATTACACTTCCGGTTCCAGGGAAATTGCGTTTAACTTGACGTAGTGATAAATGGGTTCTGACTCAGTGGCTACGGATAACATCAGATTGCATCAAAGTCAGAATAAGAATTTTCCGGGAAGGGTCGTAGCCACTATGTATATGTTCATCGTTAAGGTGAATACCCTCAAGTCAATAGAGGAGTAAACCATGAAGGTATTTGATAATACCACGAAAAGAATTTTTCTCGCAAGTTGGGTATCAATAAATCCAGCAGAAGCCAACAATACCGATGTAACTCAGCTACATAGTGCTGCTGCTAAGTCTAAATTTGATATTCTCCAGCCCTTACGACAAACCGTAGACAAAATACAAGTACGCGATCGCAAATTAGCGCACCGCTTGTGTCAAATAATTCCTTCCCAATGTCCTTTTGAGCGTGATGTCAAGTTATTTGGCAAAACCTTATTTCACATTCCGCCAATGTGTAAGCTGAATCCTTTGTATGAAGAAGTTGTGAGCTTACGTTTCCGGGCATTATGCTATCTAGCTGATGAATGTGGAGAGGATGTGTCTCAGTACTGTTAATTCTAAGTTACGCCTTATGTGAATGAAAAGCGCCGCTTAGTTAATAAGGGTTTCTAGACTAGCTCAAAATTATGGTTTTGTGGCTATCGAAGAAATTAAAGGCTTTTAAGACTGAATTCACATTAAACGTAAGCGATCGCTTCTCCATTTTTAGCCATTATTGCTTGGTCAAGAACAAAGGGTAAGGGGATACAACCTTTACCCTTTCGTCTTTTTCAGGTTAAGGGGTAAAGGGGAATGGGAAAAGGGAAAGAAAAAACTTTTTTAATCTTTTCCCACAACCAATTTCGAGTTCAAAACGCTTAACCGAGAAGTATTAGAGTTAATCCAAATCTCTTTGACTCTGGACTAATTTTTTATCCGCCTAACTTGCCATTTTTGGATGGCTTCTTGAGCATCTTCATAGGCAGATGTCATTTCTGGCACTAAGGCTGCGGTTTCAATTGCTGCATTGAGTTCACCTTGGACTGCACGATTTTTCGCTACGTCCAAAATCTTTTCGCTCCATTTATTAATTGATTTTTGGGCAACATCGAAGCCTGGCTGTCCTGGTGGGACTTTTTTTGCAACTTCGATTGCCCGATTATATGTAGATGCTTGTCCTGATTTAATTAACGCATTAGCAGCATCTAAAAGAGTTTTGTTACTGACATACTGCTTGGCTTCTAGTCGCCATTGGTTAATCAATGCTTGTGCTTTAGGATACAGAGATTCGTCTTTAGTAATTAATTGTGCGGCAGCTACGGCACTGGCATACTGTTTTTGTTGAGCGCGACCTTCTGCCAAATCTAAAATCATGCGACTCCAGATTTTAATATCTTCCTGAGCTTGTTCGTAAAGCGGTTCACCTGGTTGAATTTTGCGCGCCGTGGCGATCGCTAAACTTAAATCGCTAGCCTGAGTTTCTCTCAGGGACATTTTCGCCAGATCTAAGACTGCTTGACTCCGTGTTTGTGACTCAGGATTAACTACTGGTGGCGAATTTGATGGTTTTGGCTCTGGAGTTGGAGAAGCGGCAGTTGTGATAGGACGAGTACTTGGTAAAGTATTGATGTCTTGTGGCTGATTAGTAGCTGTATTAGTTGATGTCCTAAATACTTCGGTAATGCCAAATTTTGATTGATTGCGGAGAAAAACTACTGCAACTAAACCAACTATTAACAAACCACCGCCAAGCCACCACAACAACTGTTTCCAAAATGGTGTATTTGGCTGAGTTACAGGCGCTTGGGAAATGTAACCAGGGGAAGCATCAGGAATAAACCTTTCCCTACCACTTTCTTCTGGGGAAGATGGCGGTAGTTGTTTAAACTTCTCCTCTGGGTGAAGAAGCGCTTGAGAGGTGAATTTACTAGCTGAACCTGAGACTGGTTGAGCGGGAAAGTTCTCATTTCCTACCGTCAACTGAGCAGATTTTCCGGGTTTGGATCTACGACTGACAGTAGTTTCCACTCCTTGAACTGGTCGGTTGATACCCGTTTTTTCTAAATTTGCTGAAGTTTTGGGAGAATTTTCTAGAGCAGGTGCTGCACGTGCGACAACGAAGGATTCTTCCGGAAAAATCACGGAGTTTACTTCGCTTTTAGTTGGGATAGTAGGGGGTTGCGGTGCTGGTAAGATAACCTGCTGCTGAGATGGAAGCACAGCGATCGGGTTTTGCGTAGGTCGCCAGTAATGTTGACATAATTGTGGCGTAAGCAAACTCAAGTAGCGTTCCAAATCCGCCAAGTTAGTGCCACGACCAGAACGCAAAGCTTCCAATAACGCTGCGGTAAAGAAGCCATGACCTAGTTCACGGCTTTCATGGGAAAATTGCTCTGGTTGGCAAGACAGAATTGTCGCCAGTTGTAGTTCTTGAGCTAGTTCTATGGTTTCTTGCCCTACGGGAGCATCGGCTTGAGTACCAAAAGCACGGTTAATATCCAGTAGTAGCAATACATTTAAATTAGTAAGTTGCAGACTTTGCATCAGCGATCGCAATTCTATACCAGTCTCCTGCACGAGATCGGGGTTCCCTTCCACTGGCATTAAGTAATCTTGACCTTTGTAGTTGATGCCATAACCGCTAAAGAATAACCACAGATGGTCTTGTGGTTGCCAAGATGATGCGGCTAAATCCTCCAATAACAGCAGGATATTTTCCCTCGTCGGATAGGTAGATTTATCTTTATTAAGCGGTGGTGAAGTATCTGTCATCAACAGGCAGTTTTGCGGCGTGAAACCTGCCTGTGTCACCAATAAATCCTTGAGTGCCTCAGCATCTGCTTTGGCGCAATCTAAAGGTTGAAATAGATGATATTGATTAATTCCAATTGCGATCGCCCAGTAATTTGTCATCCCCTCTTTAGTCATAGTTGTTTGCTTAAAATTGCGGTTGGCTTTGCCTAAAAAACAAAGTTAACCTATGTCTTATAGTTTAGGAGATTTCTCTCGAACCCAAAATTGTATGTAATTTTTATTACATAATTTACTCGGAAAATACTTTCACTGAATTTAAATTACAAATAATGCAGTAAGGAGTTACCAGGTCATGAGTAGAAGTGTTGCTCATCAACCATCATCGATCATTTCCTTTTCAGTTATTAGCCAAATTGGCACAAAAATCCGGATAGTTCCGTTAATATTTTTGCTCTTAACTGCTGTTCCTGTGTGGTTTGTCTGTGAAGCGATCGCCCCGCAGATTGTTAGAGCTTACACCGCTAGAGTTGATCTAGCAATTGATCGGCTACCGGAAGAAACCTACGAAACTGTACTGAGAAGGGCAGAAGCGGCAGCGAGAGCAGCAGCCCAGAGAAGCTTCGATCAAGATATTTTAGTAACAGATGTTTCCGTAATGGTATCCGTACAAAGCCAAGGAGCGATCGCCCCAGTTTTAGCTTTAGATGTGAGTCGTCCCCAATGGCGGAATCGTCCCGATACCCAACGGTGGGCAACTTATTTTAAGACAGCGCGATCGCTATTGTTTTTTGAACAAAATCTAGCAGCCCCACCTGCTCTGCAAAATCTCGCAACTCCGCCAGCTACTACAGAAAATCCCATAACTCCACCTGCTACAGAAAATCCCACAATTCCACCTCCACCTGTTACAGAAAATCCCACAACTCCCCCTGCTAGTAATTAAGGGACTGGGGACTAGGGATTGGGGACTGGTGACTGGTGACTAGGGAAATGAGGGGAAATTACCAACACCCAACACCAAACCCCAATTACCAATTACCTATTACCTATTACCGATTACCCATGCCCAATGCCCAATGCCCCATGCCCAATTCTTTAACAACCTCTTGTTGCCAGTGTCAGTGGATGGCTTAGAATAAAAAGGTTGTCAAGAATTGCGATATCCGCTATCATGGCTGTTCCTAAGAAGAAAACATCTAAATCCAAGAGAGATAAACGCCGCGCTACCTGGAGACATAAAGCTGCTGTTGAGGCTCAAAAAGCTCTTTCAATGGGCAAGTCTATTTTGACTGGACGCTCTACATTTGTTTATCCAAGTGCTGAAGAAGAGGAAGCAGAAGAAGAATAAATTCCCTAGTTAAGAAAAGCACGAACAGCGCTATTAAATGAGCGCTTTTTCGCTGCTTTTCGGTATTATGCATAGTTATAGTTAATTGGATAAGCTCAATTAACTATTGCCTATGACTGATGCTTAAAGAATTTATAAAAAGTAAGTTATCTGTAGTTTCTGGATTTTTAGTATTCAGCGCGATTAGTATTTTGCCTCCTTTTGAGGGTAGCGCAGATGCTCAAATCCTTAGACAATCATCTCAAGAGTACTAAATTATCTTGAAAAATTCATTTTTCTACGAATATGTTAGGAAAATTTTTTCAGAAACCAGAGCAACAAGAGAACGAACGGGTACCTCCTGGCCAATATCTAGCTAAGGGGTTCCCTGTTTTAACTTATGGTGCAACACCGCAAATAAATACGGAAGAATGGGAATTTAAAGTTTGGGGTTTGGCAAAACCTGCCACTTTTACATGGGCAGATTTTATGGCTTTACCTCAATCTGAATTCACAGCAGATTTTCACTGCGTAACTCGCTGGTCTAAACTCGATGTTAAGTGGACTGGGATTAAAGTTACAGATTTTATGAGTTTGATAGAGGTAGATCCCCAAGCAGTTCATGTGATGGAACATTGCTATGGTGGCTACACTACAAATATCTCAATGGCAGATTTTCTGCGTGAAGAAAATTTCTTTGCTTTTAATTTGTTTGGTGAACCTTTACCAGCAGAACATGGTGGGCCTCTGCGGTTAGTTGTTCCCCATCTTTATGCTTGGAAAAGTGCTAAGTGGATTAATGGTTTAGAGTTTCTCAGTCGTGAAGAACTGGGTTTTTGGGAGCGTAATGGTTACCACCAACGTGGTGAACCTTGGGCGGAAGAGCGTTATAGTTACTAATTCGTAATTCGTAATTCGTAATTGAATATGAGTTTGCGAATAACGCGCTCTAGAAATTAGGAATTTTGTGAATTATTTAGTAACCAAGAATTCGTTTGAGGAAAGCTAATTTTCCTTGATAGGGAGCGTAACGCCAATTTATATCCAATAAAAAGGAGTTTTGCAAGACGCTTTTACGGTGGGAGAAGGTGTCAAAACTGGCTTTACCGTGATAGCTGCCAATACCACTATCACTCACACCACCAAAGGGTAAAGAAGGAACACCAAATTGCAAAACTGTATCGTTGAGACAAACTCCACCAGATGAAGTTTCCTGCAAAATGCGCTTTTGCAGGCTTTTATTTTGGGTAAATAAGTATAAAGCTAAGGGTTTTGGTCGAGAGTTAATTAGGGCGATCGCGTCTTTAATGTCACCATATTCAATGATGGGCAAAATCGGCCCAAAAATTTCTTCCTGCATCACTGCATCTTCTAAAGAAACGTTATCCAGCAGTGTGGGAGCAATATAAAGTTCTTCTGAATTGATTTCTCCACCAATAATTACTTCACCATTTTTGAGGAGATTTGCTAACCTATCAAAGTGTTTTTGAGAGATAATCCTGGCAAAATCTGGACTCTTGGCAGGGTTATCTCCATAAAATTCTTTGATACATTTTTTGATAGCATCGATTAGATTATTTTTAATTTTTTTATCAACTAAAATATAGTCAGGAGCGATACAAGTTTGTCCAGCATTAATAAACTTACCCCAAGTAATTCGCCTTGCAGTTTGTTCTAGATTGATTTCATTATCTACAATACAAGGGCTTTTCCCACCTAATTCTAAAGTAACTGGTGTGAGGTGTTTTGCAGCGGCTTCCATGACTATTTTGCCTACACTTGTACCACCAGTAAAAAATATGTGGTCAAATTTTTCTGCTAGCAGATTTTGGCTAGTTTCTACACCTCCTTCTACCAATGCAATATATGCTGGCTCAAAGTATTTAGCAATTATCTCAGCCAGTAGGCTAGAGGTATGAGGTGCTAGTTCTGAAGGTTTGAGAATTGTACAATTACCAGATGCGATCGCACCTACTAAGGGTGAGGTAATTAAGTTAAATGGATAGTTCCAAGGGCCGATAATTAAAACAACTCCTAACGGCTCTGGATAAATCTTGGCTGAATATTGTAAAAATTCAATAGGAACTGCGGCTTTCTGCGGCTTTACCCAATTTTTAAGATTTTTAATTGCATAATCAATTTCTTTAAGGACGAAAATTTCTGTAGCGTAAGTTTCAAATTCTGGTTTATGTAAATCAGCTTTTAATGCTTGCACAATTGCTGATTCATTATCCAGAATTGCTTGCTTCAAAATTTTCAGTTGTGCAATCCGAAAAGCAACATCTTTGGTTTTACCAGTTTGAAACAACTCACGCTGTTTCCGAATAATATCAGCCGCAGTTATTGATAATTCACCAATCATATTTTTTAACTTTTGACAATTGACTCTTGACTCTTGACCTTTAACTTACTTTTTTATAGGTAGCATAACCATGAATAAACTACCTTTACCCAATTCAGATTTAACTAGAATATTACCTTGATGAGCCTCAACAATTCGCCGCGAAAGATATAGTCCTAATCCACTACCAGAAGTCTTGTGACTTCCTTGGCGAAATCGTTCAAATAAACTGGCTTGATCTTCAGCAGAAATACCGGGGCCTGTGTCTTCTACCTCAACAATTAGGTAGCCACTAATTGTTGAATTTTCAGCAGCATCGACATCAAAGTTTTGACTGGTTTCAGTTGTTGAACTAAGACGAATATTTACGGAGCCAGAAGCGGTAAATTTAATGGCATTACCGATGAGGTTAGTAAATAGACGATGTAATTCCAAGCGATCGCCCATGATTGTTTTAGTGGTTAACTCTTCAGCAACAGCAAAATTTAGGGCTAGTGTTTTGGCTTGAGCTAAGGGTGTTAATTCTCCCACCACTTCCTCTAATAATTGCTGAATATTCACTGGTAAAAACGCCAAGGTTTTGCGCCCAGCTTCAAAGCGGTACACTTCCAATAGAGTATTAACCATCGAAAGCAAATTGGTGTTGCTGCGCGCCATGATGGTGATTACTTCTTCCATTTGCGGAGATAAGGCTCCTAAAGCACCTTCCTGAAACAACAGCAGTACGCGATCGGCTGCTACTAGGGGGGTGCGTAAGTCATGGGTGAGGCGAGAAACAAAATCTTCGCGTTGGCGAGCGATTTCATCACGTTCATCGATACTGTGTTTTAGCCGTAAGAGCGATCGCACCCGTGCTAGCAATTCATCCACTGTTACAGGCTTGCGGATAAAGTCATCAGCACCTAAATCTAATCCTTTAGCAACATTTGGCGCATCGTGAGCAGTAATCAGCAGTATGGGGATATATTGCTGCATGGCAGCATTCCCCCGAATCCGCCGAGTAACTTCGTAACCATCCATTCCTGGCATCATTAAATCCAACAATACCAAGTCACAGGGAGAAGCTTCTAGTTGCGCTAAAGCTGAAGCACCATTTTCTGCTGTGCTAACGGTGTAGCCTTCTTCCTCCAAAATTGTTTTGATTAAAAACACATTATCTGGAGAATCATCTACAACCAAAATTTTGTCAGAGCGAGAATTCTGTGAGTTCATGTAGCGACCAGGTATAGGTAAATTGAATTTTTGTAATCTTATTTATATTTATATGAATTATATTTACATTCCTCTTGAATAAATATTATTTACCTAAAAGCTTAAATTGATTAGGACTTACGCAAGTGTCATATTTTTTTCGTTTAGGTTTGTCCAAGGTCAAATGTCAAGAGTCCAAAAAATCTAAATTTTTGACCCTTGACTCTTGACTTTTGACTCTTATGCCAGGGGATCACTGTGCCAGTTGCGTAAGTCCTGTTGATTTTTTAATTTTATATAACTTTAGATTATCTAATTTTTTATCAGCAAAGAATTACTCACTAATTGAATCATGTTTGGTTAAGTTTTAAAACTAAATTAGTAGCAAGTTGATATATTGTAAGCAACAGACATTAATTTTATTAAGCAAATACACCAAGGCTGCAGCTTTCCCAGCCTAGATAGTAGACCATAGACACAGGTTTAGCGTATCCGCTAAAGTTAAGATTTTTGCAGTGAGAGCATTTTATTTCGTCTTAGCTTATGCCCTGATTTTCTCCAGAGCCTCAGCTTATACTAGTACTCGTGAGATTGCATTATCTTTTGCTATCGCTCTCTTTAAAAAACAGGCGATCGCCACTTTACTATTAAATTAATTATCATTTTCTTGGCGTGGATCTTTTTGGGGAGGATGCCAACCTACTTGCACCCAAAGCCGACGAGATTTTTGAATGAATCCGTTACCATGACGTTGATCGTTCATATCAAGTCGATTACAGGTTGCTCGACCTGTTGGGGTTATTCCTATTATTTTTGTCCCTTCTACAGTCCAGATAAAATGTTCTGACCACTGTTGTGTACGAGGATTAAATAGAGGTATTTACTTTTGAGTTTGCGGGTCAATTCCTGATGTAAAATTATAGCGACGTTCATTGCAACGACGGCAACATAAAGCTAGATTTTCCAGTTCATCCGAGCCACCTAAAGACTGTGGAATGAGATGATCGACAGTGAAGCGGTCAGTATTTACAAATTCTGGGGAGTGGCAATATTCGCAGAGGTATTTTGCTCTGTCAGCGATGATTTCTCGGATGGATTGGGGAACCATTTTGATTCAGCAGCTAAAACAGAATTAGCGTAGGTAAAAATCTGCGCTAACTCAGATATACCATCTAATTCCGCTTTTTCTTCTGCTGTGATTAATCCAGATTTGCTCCGTTCTAGCAGATCATCTGAACGTGCTTGCAGTTCATCGGTAAACTTAAAAAAATTAAGATTATTAACTTTTTCTAGTTTGATTCCTGTTCCCAACCAATATGAAGGTTCAATCATCAATTTCGGAGTCATCATAAATTGAACATGGAATGCTGCACTTTGATTTTAGCTTTTAAAAAGTGCTAATGCTGACGCTCTCAAGAAAAGCGATCGCACTCTCACCACAAAACAGGCGATCGGCGTGTTATGCCAATATATTGCTGTGTTATGCCAATACATCGGTTTGTATTGTTAATACGTCGGTCTGTTATGCTAATACGTCGGCTCGTAATGTTAATACGTCGGTCTGTTATGCTAATACGTCGGCTCGTAATGTTAATACGTCGGTCTGTTATGCTAATACATCGACTCGTAATGTTAATACGTCGGTCTGTTATGCCAATACGTCGGCTTGTATTATTAATGCATCAGATTGATGCCTAGTAGCAAGCCACTTCGTGTCTAAGCATTTATTCTCCTCAAGTCAACACCACTCATCTCTAATTTGCTGTTGATATTCCAAAGGGTCTTGAGTTAGTTGAATTACACCCGCATACTGGTTTAAATTAAACTCTTGTTTTTGTTGTGATTGATGAGCTTCTAATATTTTTTCAATTTCCTGCCAGTCCTGATAATCTATCAATACAGCTACCGGACGCATGGCTTCATCAGTTACAATTTTTTTCTTAAAAGGTTGCATGATTTTATATATCAAATACAAGGTTTTACTATTTGATTGTAACTCCAAGACAGAAAATCGATGAGGGCAACTTTACTCTCATCTTTAAGAGAGATATCTTGTAAAAAACTGTTTTATACTTACAGTTATTCACCAGAGACTATACTTTCCAAAAGTTGCTGAAATTCTGTTGTGGAAGGAATTGCGATCGCTCTTTTATGAAGTGTCTTTAATACCGATGGTTCTTCTATAGCATTGATAGCTTCCACAATAGTATTTGGCACTTCTCCAAAGCGAGTTTCTAGAACTTCAATTACGCTTTCTCTTGCAGTCTCAATAATCCCTTCTTCTTTTGCTAACCTTTCAATACTAGTTACGTATCGCATTCTATTTGTCTCCTCGTAATTTCTCACTTCTGTTTTGAAACTACTTGTCAATTCTTTTGGTAAAACCATCACCCAGTCGATAAACCGGAATATTTCTTGAATATCTTCTCGGCTATATCCCTTTTCAAAGAGTTGTCTAACTAGGCTTAGTTTCCACTGTAGCCGACTTTCTGGGTTGCGTTGGGTCGCTTTGGTTTTGAGATGTGCCATCACTATTATCCCAAAGGGATTGGTGGTTTGCTCTAGGGTTTCCCAAGTTTGTTCATAGTCCAATAACTTTGCTATGGGAAACTCTAAGCTGACCCGACATCCCGCCAATTCATAGCCGTAGCTGGAAGGTCGCCAATTTGCTTGTTCATCGGCTAATACAGCCAAGCTAATAACTCGCTGTTTATGGCGGTCAAACAAGCGGTAGTTGTAGGTGTACATCCGTTCGGCAAATTGGCTGTCATATTGTCCTTGGACTTCTACGTGAACTAATACCCAAGCTTCTTCCCCATCCAGTAGCCAAACTTTCGCGACTTTATCAACGAAACGCCGCCCAATTTCTGCATCAGGTTCTAGCTGTTGTAGTTCTGTGTCCAGAAATTCATAAGGTCGTGTCCAGTCGATCGCGTCGTAAGCTTGGGTGAAAAAGAATTCCAAAAAGCTCTTAAAATATAGCTCTATGATTTCTTTCCAAGGACTATCGTAATCGGTAGATTGCTCGGTCATGGACTAAAACAAAAAGTATCTTTGGGCCATTGGTAAAACTGTCGCAGGTTCACAAATCAGCAATTCGCCATCAGCCCTGACTTCATAGGTTTCTGAATCTACTTCAATATGAGGTAGCGCATCATTTAGCTTTAAATCCCGCTTAGTTATTTGGCGTGTCCCGGAAACTGCAACCGCCGATTTTCGCAAACCCAACTGGCTAGGAATCTCCCTTTCTAACGCCGCTTGGGAAACAAAAGTTAATGATGTAGCGTGACGCGCACCCGCAAAGCTACCAAACATCGGTCGCATATGCACTGGTTGCGGTGTGGGAATGCTGGCGTTAGCGTCGCCCATTTGCGCCCATGCAATCATTCCGCCTTTAATAACTATTTCTGGCTTCACGCCAAAAAATGCCGGTCGCCACAAACATAAATCTGCAAGTTTCCCCTCTTCCACTGACCCCACATACTGGGCGATTCCGTGGGCTATGGCTGGGTTGATGGTGTATTTGGCGACATATCTTTTCGCTCGAAAATTGTCTGCCCTTTGCTCATCTCCTTGCGGGTTAAGGATTCCCCGTTGCACCTTCATTTTATGAGATGTCTGCCAGGTGCGAATTATTACTTCACCTACCCGCCCCATCGCTTGGGAGTCAGAGGAAATCATGCTAAACGCGCCTAAGTCGTGCAAAATATCTTCGGCGGCGATGGTTTCCCGACGGATACGAGACTCAGCAAAGGCGACATCTTCCGCGATCGCAGGATCGAGATGATGACATACCATCAACATATCCAGGTGTTCGTCTAAAGTGTTGAGGGTGTAAGGGCGTGTGGGGTTGGTGGAAGATGGGAGAACATTCGCCTCGCCACAAACTTTGATAATATCTGGCGCGTGTCCACCGCCTGCGCCTTCGGTGTGGTAGGTGTGAATAGCACGATTTTTGAAAGCTGCAATGGTATCTTCGACAAATCCGGCTTCGTTGAGGGTGTCGGTGTGAATTGCCACTTGTACATCATACTCATCCGCGACGCTGAGGCAAGTGTCAATAGTTGCGGGAGTGGTTCCCCAGTCTTCATGCAGCTTTAACCCCATTGCACCAGCTTGTATTTGTTCCACAAGTCCTTGGGGTTGGCTGGCGTTACCTTTACCCAAAAATCCTAAATTCACAGGAAACGCATCAGCCGCTTGCAACATCCGGTACATATTCCAAGGGCCTGGGGTGCAGGTAGTGGCGTTTGTCCCGGTAGCGGGGCCTGTACCACCGCCAATCATCGTAGTAACTCCGGATGCGATCGCCACTTCTATCTGTTGTGGACAAATAAAATGGATGTGGGAATCCACACCCCCAGCCGTGAGAATCATCCCTTCCCCAGCTAAAGCTTCGGTTCCCGGGCCGATAATAATATCGACGTTATTTTGAATATAAGGATTGCCGGCTTTACCGATTTTAAATATTTTGCCGTCTTTAATCCCAATATCGGCTTTAACTACACCCCACCAATCGAGAATTAAAGCATTTGTAATTACTAAATCTACAGCACCATCGGCGTTAGAAATGGGCGATTGTCCCATCCCATCGCGGATGACTTTCCCACCGCCAAACTTCACTTCGTCGCCGTAGGTAGTGAAATCTTGTTCAACTTCAATAAATAATTCTGTATCCGCAAGTCGGACGCGATCGCCTACTGTGGGCCCATAGGTTTCTGCGTAGGCACGGCGAGACATTCTGTAAGGCATATTACATTCCTGGTAAGTGAGAGTAGAATTGAGTTTAAACGCAAAGTAACGCGAAGGTAAGCGCAAAGGTACGCGGAGTATGGATGAGAATGATTTGAGTGGGATGATAATTGGTTGTGGGATGCGAGTGCATACAGCATTGGGGC
The DNA here is from genome assembly GCF_025677855.1 of Tolypothrix sp. PCC 7601. Taxonomy (NCBI): domain Bacteria; kingdom Bacillati; phylum Cyanobacteriota; class Cyanophyceae; order Nostocales; family Tolypothrichaceae; genus Tolypothrix; species Tolypothrix sp. PCC 7601. The sequence continues at coordinate 6,810,569 of NZ_CP064879.1, read as the reverse complement.
CGGGGTTGTTGGAGTCAGCTTATGAGGAGTGTTTGCATTACGAATTAAAGAAGAGAGGATTTAATGTTGGTAAACAAGTTCCCGTACCACTGGAATATGAAAGAGTGCAATTAGATTGTGTATATCGATTAGATTTAATAGTAGAAAATAAAGTAATTATTGAAATTAAATCAGTAGAATCTATTCACCCAATCCACTCCGTACAACTTTTAACTTATCTCAAACTCACTAATTGCAAACTCGGACTCATTCTCAACTTTAACGTTCTCCACCTCAAAGACGGCATCAAACGTGTCGCCAACAAACTCTAACTCTCTAACTCCGCGTACCTTTGCGTTTCCCTTTGCGCCCCTTTGCGTTAAAAACCTCTTCCTTTAAAGCTCTCCATTAACTCTGCCATTAAATCCATAAACCTGACGCATCCCAACCAGAGGTACAAGAGTAATTTCCTTTTCATCCCCTGGTTCAAAACGAACTGCTGTACCTGCGGGAATATCCAGACGCATTCCTCGCGCTTGTTCTCTATCAAAACTTAAAGCAGAGTTAACTTCAAAAAAGTGAAAATGTGAACCAACTTGTATAGGGCGATCGCCTGTATTTCCTACTAGTAATTTAATAGTTTCACGCCCAGCATTTAATTCGATTTCCCCATCTGGCGTAATAATTTCCCCTGGAATCATACCTTACTCCCTTACAAATTAACGAATCGGATCATGCACAGTCACCAACTTTGTCCCATCAGGAAAAGTTGCTTCTACTTGAACTTCATGCACCATTTCCGGCACACCTGACATCACATCATCTCGCGTTAATAAAGTAGTGCCATAACTCATTAATTCTGCAACAGTTTGCCCATCTCTTGCACCTTCTAAAATTGCAGCAGAAATATAAGCAACTGCTTCAGGATAATTTAATTTCAATCCTCTATTTTTACGTCTTTCTGCCACTAAAGCAGCAGTAAAAATTAACAACTTATCTTTTTCCTGTGGGGTAAGTTGCATTATTCCTCCTCTGCGCTTCGTTCAAACCTGCCAAACTCTAGGTACGCAGCTACCACGACTCAAAAAATTAACCCGTAGCATCTGCCAAACAGACGTAAACCAGTTTCGCACCTCAGATGACGAAGCACCGCGATATCTACATAAAAGTCCATGTTGGAGTCGCGACACCCCCACCTCTCCTGCACCATCCCATAAATTGCGGGCTTTTGCCAAAATTTCTGAGTCAACTGGATTACCAACCCAAACTAGACTACCTACAATTGGTTGTCCCGCCAAGCCGTGGGGACTGTGAAAAACTTCCTCGCTACCGGGTAAATATTGCCGATCTATCCACAAAGGTACACCTTGCTGCCAAATTTCCGTATGCGATCGCCATTCTCCTTGCAAAAACTTTTCTCCTCTAGCACTGCGCCCTAATCGCGTAATTTCCCAGCCTATCCAACTGGCTTCGGTTGCTAATTCTACCCGTAAATCTTGCCGATAAATCGCACTGTTAAACAAAATTGTTTCTTGGGGTAACCACTCCAAACAAGCCCCAGCATCTACTTTGATATCGATAATTTGTTTGGCTTGCAGTCCATTGCTGCGGTAGATTTTACTTGCGGCGGCTGTAGTGATTAAAGCTTGTGCGTGGGGTTGGAGGTGAAAATTGAGAGAAAGGCGATCGCCTCCTACAACTCCCCCAGCCGTATGTAAAATGACGCTATGACAGACTTTTTCGCCTTCTGGATAAAACGGACGCTGTACTTTTAGCGGTGCTTGCTGGTGGTTGTAAATTAGCTGGGTGGCATTTTTGCGATCGGCATAGACTAAATTAAGTTTGCCATGCCAAGTATTAGCAACTTCTTTTTCGAGAATTTCACTCATTAATTTTGTGTAGCAGCAGGGATAATAATCTCACGCAAAGGCGCAAAGGTGCAAAGTTTTTTCTCAATGTTTTTGTACAAAGCGAAAAATTAAGGAATATTATCCTTGTGATACTTCGTCAAAATGTCAACTTTTGCGCTCAAGCATGTCAACAGAACCACTTTTTAATGAACCGTAAAGATGCAGAGGACACAGAGATAATTTTCATGTCTGAATATTGAAACCTGTTACTTTGGCTGAGTTTCTGGGAAATCTATAAATGTAGACCCTAAAATGTTTCAGTCAATCATAAATTATGACAGCTAAAGTGATTAGTATCTGCAACCTCAAGGGCGGAGTTGGCAAAACTACCATCGTCATGGCATTAGCAGAATATTTAGCAGGCAATACAATGTACGGTAAGCGTATTTTGACTATTGACCTTGATCCTCAGAGTAACTTAACTAGTGCTTTGATGTCTGAGGATGTATGGGAAAAGCAATTTGATAATAAAGGCTTAACAGTTCCTTTTTTGTTTCAGAATTATCAAGAATTTTTAAACGATATTGGTAACGATCAATTTATAGTTAAAAATAATGTTTCAAATGTGAGGAATAAAAATTCATTTGATTGCCTACATTTAATACCTAGCAGTCCAAGATTATTTGAAGTTCAAGAAGATTTACCTCCAAGCTCAATATCCTTACTTCGTCGGCTTTTAAATCCTTTATTAAGCAAATATGATTATATTTTAATAGACTGTCCACCTAATATTAATAAAGTTATTAAAAGTGCGTTTTATTTCAGCAACTTTTGCATAATACCTTGTGTGCCTAATAGAATGTCAATTAACGCTCTAGACCTTGTTCTTGCACAGATTGAAAAGTTCAATATCGATTATGAGCATAACCTAAAACCAATAGGAGTTTTAATTTCACGTTATAACGGCACTATTGGACAAAATGAAAATTTGAATTATATTGTTGGCAATCCTTTTTATCCGTCTACTTTTCCCACGAAAATTCCTGAAAGAGCAAAAATAGCAGAAAGTATAGATTTTAGTAATTATTTGACTTATAAACAGAAATATGACCAATCTCATGAGTCTATGGTAAAACTTGCTAAAGAAGTTATTCAGAGAGCAGGTAGATAATGGAAGCATCACAAATTGCAAATTTATTAAGGGCTATTGCAGAACTTGTAGAATCCGATCCGCAAGTTGCCAAGGCTGTAGAAAAATGTTTAGCTAATAGTTTAAATGCTCATAAAAGTAAAGATTCATCTGAAATAAAACAAAAGCAGCCAAATCCTAGTAAAACTTTGGAAAATGGCGATGTTATCCTTGCTGAATGTCGGCAAATTTTACGCGAACATGGTGAAGAACAACTAAGGCTTTACTTAACTGAGCTAGGGGAGAAGGTTAGAGAATTATTGAAACACGGTCAACTTGACCCAAATCGCTCTATCCGTCGCCGTAAAGATTTAGGTAATATTATTGAGCATATTATTCAAAAATTACAAGCTCAAGATAAAAGCGGAAAATTACTTGCAGCATCAATTTCTAAAACATGACACATATTTAAAAATAAACCGTTTTTCTTAATCCTAATTTTGCTGTTCTAACCAAGCTACCAAATCATTAACTACAGAAAAATCGAGCAATTCTTCTCCCAAATCTTCTAACTGTTCAGCAGATAAATTCCGAACTTGCTCAAATAATGATGTATCTATATCACCAAACCGCCGTTTAAGCATACGGCTAATCAATTTCAATGCTTCTTTTTGAACGATATCTTGATAAATTACAGATTCTTTCATAATATCCTCCCGTAAAAATTGCTGAACTAAATCCTTTTCAAATCGCAACCCTGCCAAAATCTCTACACAACCAGCTATATTTTGTCGCTGATCCCTATTTGGAATTGTAGCGATTCGTTCAGCAACTTGGGCAAGCAGTCCTTGCGGTGAGTCAGATCTGGTTAATGTTGCTAAAGGTAACAGTGCAGGATTGTCCAAAAATGTTGTTGAATCTTGTTCCCAGAGACGAACAACCTGATATTGGTGAATTGTTGTGTCGTCTCGATATTCTTCAATGAAAGCTACTTCGCTGGTAGTTTCTTGTAAAAAGATAACCACCTGCGTTACAGGACATCGGTATTGACGCTTTAACCTCACCGAATAATCGAGCATTCGGAAATTAAGCGGCGGATTAGATATTGTTAATGTTTGAAATTCAATATGCAGAATTTGGTTAGCAGCTTGTAGAAATGTCACTGAATCTGCACGAATTGGCTCAAGTGTCAGTTCAGTTTTTAATATTTCAATTTGTGGCGCGTCTACTCCCAGCAGCCAGCGCACAAAATCTGCTGGGTACTGTTCAGCTAAATATTTACAAGCGTTATCGTAACTCAAGCTATTTTCCGATTTTTATTTGATTATCAATTTATTTACTATAATTCTGCGATTTAATAACACAAAAAAACAGCCGCCTCCACCAGGGAAGCAGCTGTTTTGACAAATAGGGGGCTAGAAAATATTAGTAATCGAAGTCGCCGCCACCCATACCGCCACCAGCAGCAGGAGCAGCATCTTTGGGTTCAGGCTTGTCAACTACGATACATTCGGTTGTCAACACCATACCAGCAATGGAAGCAGCGTTTTGCAGAGCAGAACGAGTTACCTTAGCAGGGTCAACAATACCAGCTACAAACAAGTCAACAAACTCATTGGTTGCAGCGTTGTAGCCAACGTTGAATTCTTTTTCTTTTACGCGTTCAGCAATTACAGCGCCGTTTTGACCTGCGTTTTCTGCAATTCTCTTCAGAGGAGCAGGTAAAGCACGAGCAACAATCAACGCACCAGTTAATTCTTCACCAGAGAGGTTGCTGTTAGCCCATTCTTCCAGTTGAGGAGTTAAGTGAGCGAGGGTTGTACCACCACCAGGAACGATACCTTCTTCAACAGCAGCTTTGGTAGCGTTGATAGCGTCTTCTAAGCGCAGCTTCTTATCCTTCATTTCGGTTTCGGTAGCTGCACCGACTTTAACTACAGCAACACCACCAGCTAGTTTAGCTAGACGTTCTTGCAGTTTTTCTTTGTCGTAGGAAGATTCGGTTTCTTCAATTTGACGACGGATTTGGTCAATCCGAGCCTTAACAGCAACTTCATTACCTTCAGCAACAATTGTGGTGTTGTCTTTGGTAATGGTGATGCGGCGAGCTTTACCTAGGCTATCTAGCTTGGTGTTATCTAGCTTGAGACCAGCATCTTCGGTGATTAGTTGACCGCCGGTGAGGATAGCGATATCTTCCAGCATAGCTTTGCGGCGATCGCCAAATCCTGGAGCCTTAACAGCAGCAACGTTGAGTACACCACGTAACCGGTTAACTACCAGAGTTGCCAAAGCTTCTTTTTCAATATCTTCAGCAATGATTACTAAGGGACGACCAGCACGTGCTACTTGCTCAAGCACGGGTACAAGGTCTTGTACCAAAGCAATTTTCTTATCGGTTAACAGAATGAAAGGCTCATCGAAGACTGCTTCCATCCGTTCTGGGTCGGTAGCGAAGTAGGGAGAAATATAGCCTTTGTCAAAGCGCATCCCTTCGGTGATTTCCAGTTCGGTGGTCATAGATTTCCCTTCTTCTAGGGAAATTACGCCTTCCTTACCTACCTTATCCATTGCTTGGGCAATCATCTGACCGACTTCTTCGTCGTTACCGGCGGAGATGGAACCAACTTGAGCAATAGCCTTGGAATCTTCTACAGGACGAGCGTGTTGAGCAATCTTTTCTACTAAGAAGTTAGCGGCTTTGTCAATACCACGCTTCAATAAAATTGCATTTGCGCCAGCAGCAACGTTCCGCAAGCCTTCTTTCACAATTGCGTGAGCCAAAACGGTAGCTGTGGTGGTACCATCACCCGCCGCGTCGTTGGTTTTAGAAGCTGCTTGGCGAATCAAAGCCACGCCAGTATTTTCAATATGGTCTTCTAATTCAATTTCTTTGGCAATGGTTACGCCATCATTGACGATTTGCGGTGCGCCAAATTTCTTCTCTAGCACGACGTTACGACCTTTAGGGCCAAGGGTAACAGCCACTGCTTCAGCTAGAATATCCATGCCTCGTTCCAGGGCGCGACGGGCGTTTTCGTTGTAGATAATGCGCTTTGCCATAATTGTTAATAGTCCTTTGTCATTTGTCTTTTGTCTTTTGTCATTTGTCCCTTGTCATTTGTCCTTTGTCATTAACTAATGACAAAACGACCAATGATCAATGACCATTACGCAACGACTGCTAGAATATCTTTTTCAGAAAGCAGGACATATTCTTCTGTGCCGAGCTTGACATCTGTGCCAGCGTACTTGGAGTACAGAACTTTGTCTCCAATTTTGATTTCTGGTTCTTGACGAGAACCGTCATCATTCCGCTTACCAGGGCCAATTGCAACTACTTCACCGACCTGGGGCTTTTCCTTGGCGGTGTCGGGCAAATAAAGACCACCTGCGGTCTTTTCTTCAGATGCGCTCACTTTCACGAAAACGCGATCGCCTAAAGGTTTTACTGTAGAAACGCTTAAAGATACTGCTGCCATATTTAATTTCTCCAGAGTTAGCACTCTCAACTCCTGAGTGCTAATTTACCGAAGAGTCGCACACAATGGCAACAATTTTGGGTGTACGGGTTTCCGAACTGCTTGGGATTGGGGGTTGGGGATTGGGGATTGGGGAACTCGGGGCCCCCTCTGGGGATAAGGGGTAATGGGGATTGGGGACTGGGAAAGGATTAACTCTTAACCTTTGTACAGACGCGATGAATCGCGTCTATGCAACTCTTGACAATTTGACTCTTGACCCTTAATTCTTCAGCCTTAATTACACATACTTAAGCATAAATACTTATTAATATTTAATCTTCAGGTTTTTTGCTGTCAGTGATGAATATTTTTATAGGAATGAATTTATTTGCAAAGCGGAGAAATTGTTATAGAACTGTAATCAGGGAGCAGCTCGATGAATAACAATATAGCGATCCAGTACAGCCGTAAAATCCCCAAAACCACTAAATATCTGGGCAATAAACCCCTGGGTAATTGTCTAGAAACTCTTGGATTTGCAAAGATTTAACGACATATTTTCATTTGTTTTAGACAGACAGTTACTAACTGCTGCTGAAAACAAGCTAGTCTGGAATCCTGGGAATACTTAAAAAAGCGACTGAAGCAGCTCAAACTCTATCAGACGCAAAATAGTCGTCCCATTTGCATTAACGAAACTAAAGCTAATTGCTTGCGGGTTTTCGGTTCTAGACGGATAATAGTTGTTTACCCGGATGGTGTCTGGTATCGTCGAGCAAACACGGAAGTGATTGAGCGGATCACACAAGAACACTTGATAGGCAAATTAAGGTGGTGGAAGAATATGTATTTTTAACCCATCCTTTGCCAGAAACTTCTCTGGTTGCTTGTGAACAACTGATAGAGGACTTAACATCCGAAGGATATCGTAATTAGGTAGTAAGCGCTCTGAAGCGGGGGTTGGTTTTGAGCTAGGGTCATCTTCAGCCATTACTGAACTTGTGAATCGGAAGGATTATTATTTAATCAGCGCTTTTTTCACCCGCCACTTTCAAAGCGATATATAATAACGCATTATAATTACTACTGCTCTACGTATCCTTACTGGACTATTGCCAATAAGCTAGTAGTCTCCTAAACAGTGGTTATCACTGATAAGACTTCCCAGAAGCAAAGGCAGGTTAAGTGGGAAAAAAGACAACATCTCAGAATAATCCACCATAGAGGATAAATATACAAGACCTTGATGGACCGAAGCGCGACAAGTGCCACTGCTATGAAAGAGCCCAGCATGAAAGATCACAAACGACTTCTACTGATTGATGATGACCCTAACCTCATCTTGCTGGTGAAGGATTACTTGGAATTCCGGGGATATGAAGTCATCACCGCCGAAAATGGAAGAGAAGCTTTAGAAATTCTAGAGCATGATGTTCCAGATATGATTATCTGCGACGTGATGATGCCGGAAATGGACGGATACACTTTTGTAGAACAAGTCCGGCAAAATGAACGTACTAGCTGGATTCCCGTTCTTTTCCTTTCAGCTAAAGGACAAAGCGCAGACAGAGTTAAAGGGCTAAATAAAGGTGCTGACGTTTATATGGTCAAGCCTTTTGAACCTGAAGAACTCGTAGCGCAAGTAGAATCTTCACTGAAACAAACCATCCGTTGGAAAGAACACCAAGCAAAAGGAGGGGAAAACGGTTCTCGTATCCAAGTTCCCTTCGATGTACAGCTAACTCCAACCGAACTGAAAGTTGTACAGTTCGTAGCTAGAGGTTTAGCTAACCGCGAAATTGCTGAAGAGTTAAACGTCAGTCAGCGTACCGTTGAAAGCCATGTGTCCAACATGTTGGGCAAAACCAATCTCCACAACCGTACTGAACTAGCACGGTGGGCGATTGAAAATCAAATGGCTTAAATAGCTATCAGCATTCAGCCGTCAGGCTTTAGCTGTCTAATTGACTGCTGATAGCTGATAGTTAAATGAGTACTAATCTGCTTGCAGGATGAATTGGCGAAAATTTCTCAATTTAATTCCTCAAATTCTCACATCCAGTTTCCCAACCAATGAATTATGAATTGTGAAGCTGATGATTAAGTTTCGTAACTTTTTTTCATAATTCACTGCTAAGAATAGAGTCCTTACTGGTTGATGCTGGCAACTCTACCATTTGGTGGAACTACTTCCGCTCACCCTCCGCTCCCTAGGTAAAGTGGTAGTTTGTTGATTGCTTGACAGTAGATGATTCTGGCTCCCCACAACATAGCGGCGATTTCTGGATGTTGGGATAGTAGAGAGTATTTAACTTAGGGTAGAAGATAACGGTAGTTTTTCCCTAGTTATTGTCTCGCCAATTTCACCATGCCATAACGAGATTACTAGGATTGAGAGTACATCACCATCATCAGTCCCACTCGCTTGCTTGTATTGAGTTCCAAGTACGCATCTCCTCACCTGAATCGCACTAAGACATTTAGCAAGCGGGTGTTTCTTTCATGATTTATTGATTGGTACTTAGTTTCACTAATGCTATGGGGATTTTGATGGCAAATTCTGTTCCATATTCAGGATGGGATATTAAGGGACTTCCAAGTAAAAAAACATTCCATTGCTATTGTTCACTGTTGAGCGTTGACTGCTGACTGTTAACTGTGAACCGTCAACAGTCAACGAATTGAACGGAATAATTTATTTTTTGGAGTTCCCTAAGTGGATATTGCCATGATGATTCTTAATAACTTGATGGCTAATAGCTAATCCTCGTAATTAAGCGTGATTAAACCAGTAAAGCTTTGCAGGGGGTAAGGGAAATTTTTTTTCCTTTCCTCCTTTTTTATGTGTATAGGTTGGAAGTGCTGTTAGCGGTAGCGGGGCGTTTAGCCCGTGCTGAGTTCTGAGTAAAAATCGCAATTCTACTTGCGTGCAAGGCTTGTGAAACTTGTGTTACCAGAACAGCTTCCTGTGCTGACATAGCGATCGCACTCTATCAGATATATAACTTTCTTAGGTTGGCAAGGTTACCATCCAAGCTTTATCCTAAAAAAACTAAGTATTTGTATTTTTAGGAAACTTATCATAGCATATCTGTGATTTTTCATACCTAAAAAAATACTAAATAACTGATGTAAAACTTCACAGAAAACAACAGTCATTAATTCATAAGTTAATTGTGACTGCTGCCAAGACACCCTTGATGCTTAAAATATGGCTTGGAACAACCTCTTACAACCGGACTTGATTTTAGAAGGTTCCATTTTAAAACTGACACCAGACATTATCCAGCAATATGGATTAAAGGGATTAGTGCTGGATGTCGATGAGACTTTAGTACCGATGAAAATAGGGGCGGCTTCAGCAGAATTACAACAATGGGTAGAGGAAATGCGTGCCTGTGCTGTACTTTGGTTAGTCAGCAATAACCTGAGTGAAGCGCGGATTGGGAGTATTGCCCGTTCCCTGAACCTACCTTATTATCTAGGTGCAGCCAAACCTTCACGGCGCAAAATTAGAGCCGCACTCAAAGCAATGAATTTACCCGTTCACCAAGTGGGGATGGTAGGCGATCGCTTGTTTACCGATGTCTTAGCAGGTAACCGCTTGGGAATGTTTACCATCTTGGTAGAACCAATTATCCATCCCGAAGTAGCTCTGCGCTCTCACCCCATCAGAAACTTTGAAGTTTGGGTGTCTGAAGCCTTGGGCGCTAGCATCAGCCCAAAATACACAAAAATTCACAAAGATTGATTTTTAGTTAAAAAACTAAATCTAAAAAAAACATTAAGGAATCTTTCGCAATGACAAAAATCTGGGATTATAAGTGTTAATAACATGGGGTCAGCCAAAAAAAGACCCTAACGTTTAATAAATACATATAAAACCGTAGAGCGTCAGCCCTCACTAATAGAGGTGCTGGCGCTTTACAATTTTTATTAGTCATTTGTTATTTGTGGCTTGTCCTTTGTCTGATAACAAATGACAAATGCCCTATGCCCCATACCCCATGTCTAAAACCATCGTCGTTAAAATTGGTACTTCTAGTCTGACTCAGCCAGAAACCGGACAGCTGGCACTTTCTACTATTGCGACTTTAGCTGAGACACTATCTGATTTGCAACGCCAAGGTCATCGCGTGATTTTGGTGTCCTCTGGTGCAGTGGGGGTGGGTTGTGCGCGGTTGGGTTTAACGGAACGTCCCAAAGCGATCGCTCTCAAACAAGCAGTCGCCGCAGTCGGACAAGGGCGGTTAATGCGGGTTTACGATGATTTATTTACCACCCTGCAACAGCCAATTGCCCAAGTTTTGCTGACTCGTAGCGATTTGGTGCAGCGCAGCCGCTATCTCAATATCTACAACACCTTTCGCGAACTGCTGGGACTAGGGGTAATTCCGGTAGTGAATGAAAATGATACGGTAGCGGTGGATGAGCTAAAATTTGGCGATAATGACACCCTTTCAGCATTAGTTGCCAGTTTAGTAGAAGCAGATTGGTTATTTTTGCTGACTGATGTTGATAGATTGTACTCAGCAGATCCCCGTTCTGTACCTGATGCTCAACCAATATCTTTGGTGAGTAGTATTAAAGAATTAGCCAAATTACAGATTCAGACAGGTTCTCAAGGTTCCCAGTGGGGTACTGGCGGGATGATCACCAAAATTTCGGCGGCGAGAATTGCGATCGCAGCTGGTGTGCGGACAGTAATCACCCAAGGAAGATTTCCTCGCAACATCGAAAAAATATTACAGGGGGAACCGATAGGTACTCACTTTGAACCACAGCCAGAACCCACCTCAGCCAGAAAACGCTGGATAGCTTACGGCCTTGTCCCTGCAGGAAAATTGTATTTAGATGCAGGTGCGATCGCAGCTATTTCCGAATCTGGAAAATCCTTATTAGCAGCTGGTATCAAAGCAGTAGAGGGAGAATTTGATACACAAGAAGCCGTGCAATTATGTGATAGCACTGGTAACGAAATCGCCAGAGGGCTGGTGAATTACAACAGTGAAGAACTGCAAAAAATTCGCGGTTGTCATTCACGAGAAATCCCTACAATATTGGGCTATGCTGGCGCTGAAACTGTAGTTCACCGGGATAATTTAGTGTTGACTTAGGGGTTGGGCATTGGGCATTGGGCATTGGGCATTGGGAAAAAGAGATTTTCATGTTTGGTTGTGGGTTTTTTCTGTGATGGACTAGTGGTGAATCAATCCAAAATCTAAAATCCAAAATCCAAAATTGACTACTTCTCAATCCAAAAATCCAAAATCCAAAATTGTTCTTGGCTGCTTGATGTTCCTGCCAGAGAGGAAAAGGGAATTCTAGGTTTAAGGAAAACGTCTATACCAAGCAGTCCCTAAACGGATGACTCCACAAAAATCTCATATAGTTCCTCATGTACTCAAGCAAATCGGATGCATTATTGTTTTGGCGATCGCCTACTATGGCATGGCGGAAATCTCACGCCATATAGCTTCTACACCGCAAGATGTGACTCCAGTTTGGCCCCCGGATGGAATTGCTAGTGGGGCTGTTTTGTTGTTTGGTAACTGGATTGGGTACGGTGTGTTGCTGGGTTCATTTTTCGCCAACTTCTGGGCGTTTCGAGATCCTACAAATTTTTTATCTCTGGCGATTTCAACGCTGCCGGTTTTCGTGATTGCGCTCGGCACAACATTGGGAACTATGTTGGGTGCTTTTCTACTGCGGAAAACTACCAATCTTCGCTATCCCTTAGACCATATTCCCGATGTGTTTAAATTTTTGATATTAACCAGTATGGTAGGGCCGACTATTAATGCAACGGTTGGGGTAACTTGCTTGACGTTGACTGGTAAAGTTCCTTGGGCAGTATATTGGACAGTTTGGTTAACCTGGTGGATTTCTAATGTTTCGGGAATTTTTATTGTCACCCCGATACTCCTTAGTTGGGGTCGATTCATTCAACAACACCGAGGTGCGATGCGGCAATGGTTAGCCTCCATTTTCACCTCAGAGATGGGACAATCCCAAGTAGCCTCACACCGTTGCAAATTTTGGCTAATTTTAGTAGATCCAGTGATTCTGATGAGTTTGGTGATTGTCATCACCAAAGTAGCTTTTGGAGATGGATATCACCTGGAGTATATGTTAATTCCCATGTTGATTTGGTCTGCATTTCGACTTGGTCAACCAGGTGCAACGTTATTAACTTTTATTGTGGCTGCGATCGCAGTCCTTGCTACGGTTAATGGCAAAGGTGGTTTTGCACATCAGGATCTCAACCAATCTTTGATGCAACTACAATTGTTTATTGGCGTAATTACACTCACGATTCTTGTACTGACAGCAACAATTGCAGAACGCACACAAGCAGAAACAAAGTTGCGTTTAGCTTTTGCTGAATTAGCCAGTACTAATGAAACTTTGGAATTTAGAGTCCGGCAGAGAACTGAAGAATTAAATGTTAAGAATACTGCTCTAAAGCAAACCCTAGAAACGCTGAAACAGACTCAATTACAGATGCTTCAGAGTGAAAAAATGTCTGCATTGGGTCAGATGGTAGCAGGGGTTGCCCATGAAATTAATAACCCCGTTAATTTCATTCATGGTAACTTAATTCATCTTTCTGAATATATCGAAAACTTGTTGAGAGCATTGCAAGTTTACCAGCAGCACTATCCTCATCCATCTCCAGCCTTGCAAGCAGAATTAGATCAATTGGAATTGGACTTTTTAGAGGAAGATATGGACAAAGTTCTTCAGTCTATGAAAAGTGGTACTAAACGCATCAGTACTATTGTGTTATCGTTACGGAATTTCTCACGCTTGGATGAAGCGGAATGGAAAGCGGTAGACATTCATCAAGGTATTGATAGTACCTTGGTACTTTTACAACATCGATTGCAAGCAACAAGCAATCACCCAGAAGTTCAGCTGATTAAAGACTATGGTGATTTACCACTAATTGAATGTGATGCTGGCTCTCTTAATCAAGTATTTATAAGTCTTTTGAGTAATGCTGTTGACGCATTAGAAGAATCTCATCAGCGGGGTTCATTCATGGATAATTCTGCTAACCTTAATTTCATCAGAATTCAAACTCGTCAAATAGATACAAATCGAGTGATGATTATGATTGCTGACAATGGTATAGGCATCAACCAAGAGATTTTATCTAAAATATTTGACCCTTTCTTCACTACCAAACCTATTGGCAAAGGCACTGGCTTGGGCTTATTTATGAGCTATCAAATTGTCACCCAAAAGCATGGCGGTAATCTTTGGTGTGACTCCATACAAGGTCAAGGGACGAAGTTTGTAATTGAAATTCCTGTTAAGGTAATTCGTAATTCGTAATTTAATTAACGCTCATCCTTAGTGCTGTTAAAAAATCTTCCTCTACATAAGGTTTCGTAAAGTAGGTAGTCGCGCCTAATTGCATAGCCAACTGACGATGCTGATTAGTGCTGCATGAACTGAGCATGATGACTGGGATTTTGGCTAATTGCGAATCTTTGAGACGATAGCTGAGAAACTCAAAGCCATTGAGATTAGGCATTTCAATATCACAAATCACCATTTGCACATGGGGATTTTGCTGTAACTGGGCGATCGCTTCTTGTCCATCTTCGGCTTGCAACACTTGATAACCTTCTCTTTGCAATGTCAAAGATACTATATGGCGCACGCTATGGGAATCATCTACCACCAGAATTGTTGGTTCTCGGTGAATAATTGCTGTGTCTGCTGGATTGAATAATTTAGTAGTGGAGTAAATCTGTTGACTGTGATTAATTGTCTGCTGCAACAGCGCCGCTACATCAATTAATGGCAGTAACTTGTCTTTCCAAATCGTACAACCATAAACGCAACTGGAAAATTCTTGGTCTGTTGGTAAAGGATTGATGACTAACTCTGGTTCTGCAATGAGGTATTGAATTTCTGGTTCTAAAGCCAAAATTTGCTGACCTAAGTTGAGTACTAACATTGGTTCTGGCTGACGATTTCCTAAGGGTTTGGCACTACCGTAACTGAGTAGTTCTGATAGTTGATAGTTAGGAATTACTTGTCCGCGCCAATGCAAAAACCGCTGTCGTTGAGAATAGATAATTTGGTCAGCTTCTGCAACTAAAAGTTCTTCCACGCTGTCGGAGTTGACTGTAAAAACATTCCCATCCGCTACCCAAACAAATAAATTAGCGGTTTTCAGTTTGTGTGGTGATGCTGGATTTTGACTGTTTTGGATGATAACCCCACTCGAATTAGAGGTTCCATTAGCCGCTTGGGGAGCATTTTTATTCAAGATAGATTCATAAGCTGCACGCCAACCAGCCAAAGCTACTTTCCCAATTGTTTGAGCCGCTTGTGGGGTTGTTTGTAGAGTCGCGATCGCAATTTGGGCGATCGCAATGAACTCAGAGATATTGTAGAATTCGCCAAAGCCCAAAAATAAATTTGCCTGTGCGATCAGTTGCTCTGGTAATTTATCAATGTCAGATTCCGCGAGAATTCTTTCTAGGTTTTCTAAAGCCTGAGCCATCTCTGTTGTTGGCATTAACTGAGATACACTTGCCTCTAGATAAGAAGTTTCTAGCACATCCGGCGCTATTTCTAGCTTATGGCTTAACCTAGCCTCTAGATAAGCAAAAATTGGTTCTGCTTTGGCTAAAACGCTGGTTAAATCATCAAATTCTTCTTGAACTTGTGCTGTTAGCAGCAATCGCAAACAATCATTAGCTTGTAAGAGCAAATTTGTTAGCTGCTCGTCAATTACCGCATTTTCCAGCGATATCAACCGAAAAATCTTCTCCAAACGATGAGCTAAGGTATGTATCTCAGTGAAATTCACCTGGTCTGCTGTAGTTTTAACTAACTGAGCAACTCGCACTAGACTACGTATCTTGGGAGCGCTATAGTTATGTGAAAGCTCTAGCAATCCTTCGTGAATTAGCTGTAGAAGCCCTGATGCTTCTTGCACAAAATTTTGAACAACGTTATTTTGTATACCAAAGTCAAGACCCATAGCTTATGCTGGTGTTTTTAACTATGATGATTTAATCAATTTATACTATTTATTTCAGTAGATGCACTTAATCGATTTAGTTGAGAATTTCCAGAAAATAAATTATCCAATTTACAAAAGAGAATCTTTTCTCTCTCCCTCCTGCTTGTTGAGATGCGATTAATCGCGTCTCTGTCCCCTGTCTACAACGTTTGGCAAATTTAGGGGATTGCTAAATCCGATACCTCCTACATTTCCTGTGCAAATATCGTTAGCTGGGCTAAAGAATCAGCCAGTGCTATGGCTTGCTCAGAAGTTTGATTGGCAATAGTAGCTACTTCTAAAATAGATTGATTTACAGAGCTAGAAGTTTCAATTTGGACAGCAGCAGCTTGGGAAATTTCTGCCACCAGAGTTTGCATTTCGATACTTAGTGCGATCGCCTGTTGAAATTTCTGTTGAGTTTGTGCAATCAATTCACTGCTGCTTTGTGCTTGTTCTGTGCTGGATTGCATAGCCACGATCGCGTGATCGCTTTCTATGTGAATATCCGCAACCAATGGTTGAATGTCTGTGATCTCTAATTCTAACTGTTGTACTAAGGAAAGTGCTTTTTGAGCGATCGCGGCAAATTTGTGACCTGCTTCTCCACTCCGCGATGCTTCCAGTGCTGTATGCATAGCTTGCAGCTTAATCTGAGAGATGACATTGCTGATCAGATTTATTTTCTCAGATAGCTGTTGCCAAGGTTCTTCAAGACGGTTAACTCTTTGGGCAGCTTGGAAAATAGTTTCTTGAATAGCATAGATGCTCTCTAAAATTTGGCTCATGGACTGATTTTCGTCCTGTACTGTCTGGCTGATCTGCTGTTCTTGAAGTTCTAGTTTTTGGGCATAATTGACCATTCTCTGAGTCAAATCACCCAACATTTGAGTTTGATTGTAGATAAATTCAATAGATTGCAACTGCGTCAGCGCCACATTTGTCGAAAGGGTTTGCACAACTACATTCCCATTTCTCAGCAGTTCGGAAACCTGTAGCTTGAGTTCTTCGTGTTTTTGAGACTGCTCAAAAGATGTCGCGGTGGCAGCTTGGTATGCTTGATCTACTTGGTTCAACAGCCTGGCGTGTTCCAGAGCAAATCCGACTTGCATGGCGACTTGAGCGAACAAATCAATCTCAGATTTTTGCCAATCACGGGGGCCAGAACATTCATGAGCAATTAATAAGCCATATAGCTGACCATCTTTGAGAATCGGTGCCACTAAATTGGCTGTGACGGCAAAAGGTTCGAGTTGACTCAGGTGACAATCAGTTAAACCAGCTTCATAAACATTGTTGACAGCTTGGACTCGACCTACTTGGTACTTTTCTATATAGCCTTCTGCAAAACAAGGGTCTCTGATAATCGCCCACAAAGCTTTAGGAAAGCCGGGAAGTACTGATTCGGCAATTACAGTGCCATACCAATCTGGATCAAAACCATAAACTATCACGCGATCGGCACTAATTGCTTTGCGGACTTCTTCCACTGTGGTTTTAAGGACATCCTCTTCATTGAGGGATTCTTGAATGCGGCGAGTAATATCTACTAGCAAATGAGTTCGTACAGCTTCAGCATCAATTCGCTGGAGTAGCCGCGCATGGTCGAGAGCAAATCCAACTTGCATGGCAATTTGAGTGAACAAATCAATCTCAAATTTTCGCCAATCACGGGGAGCAGAACATTGATGGGCAATTAATAAACCAAATAGCTGGTCATCTTTAAGAATCGGTGCAACTAAATTAGCTTTAACACCAAAGGGTTCAAGTTGCCTCAGGTGACACTCCGTTAAACCAGCTTCATAAATATTGCTGATCGCTTGCACTCGGCCAGCTTGGTACTTTTCTATATAGCCTTGGGCAAAGCAAGGATCTTTGATTTTGGCTCGCAAGGTTTTAGCAAAACTCGGCAGCACTGATTCTGCAATGACAGTACCATACCAATCGGAATCAAAACCATATACGATGACGCGATCAACGCTCAGAGTCTTGCGGACTTCTTCCACTGTGGTTTTGAGAACATCCTCTTCGTTGAGTGATTCGCGAATGCGGCGGGTAATATCTACAAATATCTGAGTTTGATCGGCTTTGCTCTCTACCTGTTCTAGGAGGTTAGTGTAGTTAAGGACAAATCCTAATTGCGTGGCGATTTGAGCAAACAAATCAATTTCTGACTGCTGCCAAAAGCGAGGTTTTGTACACTCATGGGCAATTAATAAGCCAAATAGTTGATTTTTCTGCAAAATTGGTACAACTAAATTAGCTTTGACAGCAAATCGCTCTAAAAAGTCAACTTGAGCAGCACTGAGCTCGACTTGATTGATGTCATCAATAGCAACGATGTGGCCATTTTGGTATTCTTCTATGTCTTCGCCACCAACGAAGGTAACAGAGACTGTAGTCCGCAAGGTTTTTGGTAATCCGAATCCCACTGATTCGGCAACAAAGGTGCCTTCTCTATGGGGATGAAAGCGAAAGATGGTCACGCGATCGCTATTTAAGGCTGTGCGAACTTCTTCAACGGTGGTTTTGAGAACATCTTCCTCGTTGAGACATTCTTGAATGCGCCGGGTGATATTCATTAACACTTGGACGCGTTCAGTTTCTTGTTCTTGTTTCCAGAGCAAATCTGGCAGCTGTTTTTTGATTAAGCTGATATTTTTCTCTAACACCACCAGTTCATCTTTAGAGGCGATCGCACCCCGAATTCCCGCTTGATCTGGTAGTAGCCGCCGCACAATATTATTAGAAAGGGCCGCCGCATTCAGCAGGGGACGCAAGGCGCGATTAGTCAACAAGACTGCGATCGCACCCACCAACAAAGTTGTTACCCCTGTCCCCATTAACAATAGCGATAACTGGTTTTGTAGCGCCAGTTTAGTTGCTGTTAACTGTTTAATACTTAATGGTTTTGTATAGGAAATCTGCTCGCTAATTTGCTGGCTGCCAATGTAATAAGTTGCAGACCCAACTGCTAACACGGGCAGCATACTAATAGCACAAGACCAAAATGTGGCCTTGGCTTTCAAACTCCAATCTTTCTGTGCCAAACGCTGAGAACTAGGAATTTGAATTATTGTTGGACGTTTTGCACTATCTAAATTCGAGTTCGCTATATCTTGTTGATTACCCTCTAACTGATGATTTTTTTGATGACCTACTTGCTTTTTTGGAGAATAATTAGACATAAATACAATCAGCTTGTGCGGCGAACTTTATACAACAAAAAACATCTGTTACCAGATTCATTTCATCAACATAGTTGGTAGGGTAATGCACTTGTTGCGATTGCTGCTTCGTCAAAGATAGGTCAAAAAAGCGCAACTTTTCCCTGATTATATGGGAGGCTTTTATCCAGAAAGATAGTTACCACAAAGAAGAGCAAATTTGATTTTTCTCATCTGGGTTCAAATAGCTTTATAACTCTTAAGTAGTTTGATTTTTACTTTCTGAACTTACTGCCTCTTTTATAGAGTTAGACGCACCAATTTATACTTATTAGTATTGACTATATTAGTGTTTAATTTACCAGAAGTATATTAAAAATTTTTTTTAATTGTTAATATGCAGCAAGTAGCTTGATAAAGATTTAAAATAAATATATTTATCTCTATCTAAACGATGATCAATTCAAAGCTAATCTCAGTTTAACATTGTTATTTACTAATATTGCTGAGTATAAAAAATGACTTTATATTTTAATAGTATTGTAATGTGTGTGAAAGCAATAGCACAGCACCATGTTTGCTGCTACGTAAGACTATTAAGCGCGCTTATTAAGGCTTAAGTTTTAATACAGTATCAAAGACAAAGGAAAAATATCCTCTGTATGAGGAACTTTCCAGGAATCAATTACTCAATTCCGGCATTGAATATACCAATCAGATTTCTGCTTCCTCAGCCACCTCTGTTCAATCAAGCGATTGTTTGATTTGGAAGTCCCTTATTGCACTAGCACGAAATTATAACCAGTGCTAGAAGCGCAAGGCTTACCTGACTCACAAGGCTCAATCCTGGCTAAAAATACTCCACCTTGGCGCTGACCTGATGCTGAAAACTGAATTTTACCTGTGGCTCCCATTGCAGAAAAATTGGGATTTGATAGTACTTTTTGTAAGCCTTGACGAGTACTATTTTCTTTTAAACCGGCAATAATTACTTGCATTGCATCATAGGCTGTAGCAGTTCGCGGACTGACATCTCCACCCCAAAGTTTTAAGGCTCTATCAGCAAAGGAATTACCTTTATCCATACTCCGGTTAGCATCACGATGCCAAGGTACAGGTACTACCATGCCTTTGATATCGCCTTGCCCAAACTTCAAAATTCTTTCACTGTATAGCTGTTGAGAACCAAAAAGTGTCAGCCTATTTCGATTTGCTTTTGCCACATCCACTGCTACGTTGAGGCTACTTGTACGGGGAATTAATAGTAAAGCTTCTGCGCCATCACTAATAGCCTTGGGAATGACATCATTAGCTCTAAAATTCGCAGCCCCTAAATCGCAATCTGTAGCAGTAACTTTTCCACCTGCTTTAGTGATGAACTCAGTGTATTCTTTAACAATATCTTGATTTAATCTTTCTTGATTTGACCTATCTTGATTAGATGTATCTTGGCTAGTTCTAAATGATGTATCCCGGCAAATAGCTATATTAGTGCGGCGTTCTTTTTTAACAATAAATTCAGCTAAAGCTTGATTGAAAATTTCCCGATTAGGGCTGATATTAAATACATATTTACTATCGCCATAGGCCTGTGCCTGATTTTGTCCCATTTGATTTCTGGAACTTCCCGGAGAAACTCTCACTAAACCATTCTTTTTATAGAGTTCTTCGTTCCGTCCAAAACCTACTACTGCTAACACATTAGAGTCTTTGACTAATTCATTATCTATTTTATCAAGTTGGTCAAAGCTATTTAAATTAGAAATTTCCAGTTGCAATGGTACGCCATTAATTCCTCCACTGCTATTAATTTCATCTTGCGCTTGCGCCACACCGCGTAAAGTTTCTTTAGCCTCATTTAAGCTATTACCAATGGGTACAATTACGCCTACTTTTAATGCTTTAGAGTTACCAATTTTGGCATTATTTAAATAAATTAATGTCTCTGGATCGTTCCGCATAGTTTGCAGCGATGCTTGAAATTTGATAATAGCTGTGCCAAAATCACCAGATTTGACTGCATTCACCCCAGCTTCTTTATTATCTGTTTTATCGGCGGTTACCAAAAGTTTTTCACCCAAACTCATCCATTCTGGAGTAGGTGGGCGTGAGGTTCCCCTGGGAGTAACCATAGAATTTGGTGTAGATTGAATCTCCGGCGAAAATTTACTGACTAAGCCTAAAATTACCGCTACCAGCACTCCAGCAATTCCCAGAGAGGCTAGCAAACGAATATTCTCTTGTTTAGTTGTCATCAATAATTCCTCAATTAATTAAGTTAAATTTATCTGAAAATTGCTTTTACAATAAACCGATATTCAAAAATAATCAGAAATATTTAGACATTAGTTTATTCATTAACTGTGATGTACCCGACAAAATAAATGCCAACAAGCCAGCTAAAATAATTAACAAAAACGCAACTATCAACCCATTAATGCCTGAGCGTAAAGGATTAATAATTTGCCAGCGCTGGAAGATAAACACGATAAATAAATTGGTTATTAGCGCAATTAAAAATAAATAACTCTTCTCAAATACAGGGCGAGATTGAATAAAAATTACAAATCCTAAAATTATCAACCATAACCCCGAACTAATCAACGTAGTTCCTAAAAAACTCAGTAAGACAATAGCTAAAAAAGAACTACCTGTACCTACAATCACAGCCCCAGGTAATAGTTCTGATAGCGATATGTGTGAAACACTTTGGTTAGTTTGTTGGGGAATCCGTCCCCGTGATTGAAATAACTGTTCTGGTGAAAAGATGGTATGTGG
The DNA here is from genome assembly GCF_025677855.1 of Tolypothrix sp. PCC 7601. NCBI lineage: Bacteria > Bacillati > Cyanobacteriota > Cyanophyceae > Nostocales > Tolypothrichaceae > Tolypothrix > Tolypothrix sp. PCC 7601. Next base: position 6,789,174 of record NZ_CP064879.1, on the reverse strand, counting down.
TACCTTGGGATTTAAACCTGGCTGAACATTTAAATCTAATAATACTGCCTGAGCAGATTGATAACGTTGCTCGTGGTTTTCTGGCATTAACCTATCGAGAATCAGCCCTAATTCCTGACTAATTGGTTGCGACAATTGACTGCGCCAATTATTAGTCCAGCTAAAACCTTGCTTCATCCATAGTTGGGATGGAGTCACGTTAGTCAGCAGATGAAAACAAGTGATTCCCAAACTATATAAATCGCTAGACGGGTAAGCAGTACCTAACTGCAGTTGTTCTATTGGTGCATAGCCCAAAGAACCGATAATTGTTCCTGGTGCTGTGTTTGCTGCTTCTGTTTTTTGCTTGGATACACCAAAATCAATCAACACTAACTTACCATCATGTTGACGGCGAATAATATTTTCGGCTTTAATATCGCGGTGGATAACTTGTTGTTCGTGGATGGTATTCAGAACAGGTAACAAGTCACTTAATAGCTGACGAATTTTTGTTTCATCAAATACTCCCTGCTGCTTTAACTCCTGCAACAGATTTTGTCCCTCAATCAACTCTTGCACTACATACAGGTAGTCATTTTCTTTAAAGTAAGCTAAAAGTGTGGGGATTTGGTCATGTTTTCCTAACTCTTGTAAGCGTTTAGCTTCTCTCTCAAACAACTCAGTTGCTTTTTTTTGAGCATCGCTACCGCCACCACTGTAAAATTGACCGCGAACTAGCTGTTTAACAACACATTTCTCGTTGAGCTTGTCTATATCTTCTGCTAGATAAGTACGTGCAAACCCTCCTCTGCCAATTGGTTGGATAATACGATAACGATTTCTTAGTAGATACACTAATCCTGTTCCACAGCTTAAACAAAAGTGGGAGCCTTCAGGATTTTGAGGATTTGGACAATCGGGGTTTAGGCAGCAGATCATATAGCTATCGCTGTCATTTTATTAACAACTAAAATATATCTTAAATTCTCTTGTACTCCGGTACTGATCTCTCTTTTACTAATAATTCTTATAGTTTTGCTGTTAAACGATTCCTATGGGATTTTGACAATAGACTCAGTTGCACATTTGCCTATTCGACACTTAAACTTTTAGGGTGCGTAATTTATGCAAAAAATCAACTGGATTTCTATATCTATACAGACAAGAAGACATTTATGATTGTTGCGACCAATCTCTTTTAGTTAGCTAATTTTAATTCTGCTAAAGCAACAGCACCCCATAAAGGCGCATCATCAGCTAAAGCCGCTGAAACAATTTCAAAATCAACTTCTGGTAGTGCTGTTTCTCTTGCTACCTGACGTAAAACTTCCCACCATTGAGTGCCAGCTTTAGTTACACTCCCACCTAAGATAAATAATTGCGGGTTGACTAAGTTTGCTATATTACCTATACCTGTACCTAAAGCCCAAGCAGATTTGCGTAAAACCTCTACAGCTAAATCATCCCCAGCAGCAGCCGCTTGACTGATTAATTGTCCTGTTAATAGTTCTAAATTATCCTCTACCAAACTCCGCAATATCTTTCCTTCCCAGAGTTTCGGCTGTGCTGTTAAAGCTTCCCTGGCATTTTGCACCATGTAGGGGCCGGAAGCCAAACGTTCCACACATCCACGTTTACCACATAAACATACCGGGCCAGCTGGGTCTACTACAATATGTCCAATTTCTCCAGCCATCCCCCCTGTACCGCGCCAAGGCTGACCATTAGCGATCGCTGGTGATAGGCGACGTTCATAACGCAGCCATTGTCGAGAACCAACATTTACCGTTGCTGCGGCTAACTTAGTTCCGCCAAAGTCGAGAGCTAATATTGATGTCATACAATTTTAGATTTTGAATTTTAGATTTTGGATTTGAGATTTTGAATTTTAGATTTTGGATTATTTTTTGGATTTAGCTTGTGCAAATCCATTTATCGCTATCATCTTTTACTTTGAGCAGCAGATCTCAATGATGCTCATGATTGAATTGCTCAGTTTTTTCCGAATCTAAGACTCCATCAATAAACTGTTGCAACCGTTCATAATGGGTTCCTTTCCAATAAATTTGAGCGCAGCTTTGGCAACGATGAAATTCCTGATTTTGTAATTGCACACTTTCAGGAAGTAGATGCATGATAGTTTCCTTCGCTATCGATTCAAGCAAGCCATTGCAACGCAAACATCTTTGAAAGGGTGATACTAACTTAAACAAATCAAAGCGTCGTAGTATTTCTATGATTTGCTGTTGAGGATTTGTGCTTCTAACGTAATAACCATGCGTTACAAGACTACGCATTAATAAACCCTTATCACGTGTCAAAAGAATCCGTTCTTGGCTGTGAGAAACTTCAGCTAATTCTTCATCACCATAATCATTACGATATAAAGTATCAAAACCTAACAGTCTTAAAGATGTGGCTAACTTACCTAAATGAATATCTAAAACAAAGCGAATAATACTCAGTGGTTGCGGACGCACAGAAATACTGGATGTATTTGTCTCAGAGATAGGATAAACATTGATAATGTCTCCATCCTGAACAATATAAGAAAAATCTACATAATTATTATTTACTTCAATAGCATCAACTTCTGGATGGGGAACACCTAACGACTCAATCATATCTTTAATTGAGGCTCTTTCCCCAAAATTATGTATGATTTTGACTCGCCTTTTATTGCGTGGTAAAAAATCGTTTAATTCTGCATAAAAGTGGAAATAAGTAATAGCCATAATGGTAATTGGTAATTGGTAATGGGCAATTGGTAATGGGAAATTTGCGGTATTAGTTACCTCTAATTTATTCCTCTCAGCTAAAACACATCTATTGTGCATATTAAAATTTTATCAATCTCCTTTGGGGTAGGCATCTTGCCCACTGGGTTGATGCAATTTAAACACTGATTAGCTGATACGATTTTTCACAACACTCCGTAACCTTTGATTTCTTGGAAAAATTCTCTTTCCTCACACGAACGAAGTTTAATTACCAATAGGACTTACGCAAAAGTCACGTAATTAAGTCATTACGAGCGCAGCGACATAATCGCCTGAGATTCTGGGATTGCTTCCCTACACTTCGTTCCGGTCGCAATGACAAATTTTGCTTGCGTAAGTCCTGACCAATTACCAATTACCAATTTATCAAGTAGTGTATTCGGCGTTAATTTTCACATAGTCGTAACTCAAGTCACAACCCCAAGCTTTACCAGTACCATAACCATTACCAACGCTCACAGAGATTAATACTGTATCTTCTTTGAGATAAGCACCTGCTGCGGCTTGTTTTAAATAAGCACTCGCTACTGCACGATCAAATGATAGCGGTTGACCATTTTCTAAAAGTAAAAAATCCCCTAGCTTGATTTGCAAATTTTCTTGCTCAAAGGGTACACCTGCACGTCCAGCGGCGGCGGCTATCCTTCCCCAGTTAGGATCGCGGCCAAAAATTGCAGATTTCACTAAGGATGAACCTGCAATAGTTTTAGCGATTTGACGCGCTGAAGTTTCATCATGGGCCCCTGTAACTTGCACTTCCATTAGACAAGTTGCACCTTCACCATCACGGGCGATCGCTTTTGCTAAATGCTGGCATACTGCTGTTAACATCGCTTCTAGTTTTTCCGCTTCTGTCCCCATTTCGATAATCGCTGGAGTGCGGGATTGTCCATTGGCTAAGGCGATTAAGCTGTCATTGGTGCTGGTATCACCATCAACGGTAATGGAATTAAAGCTTCTGTCGGCGGCGCGACTCAACATTTGTTGCCAAAGTGCTGGCGATACAACTGCATCACAGGTAACAAATGCCAGCATAGTTGCCATATTTGGGTGAATCATCCCCGAACCTTTGGCAATTCCACCAATTCGCACCGGGCGATCGCCTATAGTTGTCTCTAAGGCAATGGATTTAGGCACCAAATCTGTAGTGATAATTGCTCCCGCAGCTGCATCTGAGCCTGTTTCTGAAAGTGCAGCTACTAGTTGCGGAATTCCGGCTTTAAGTTTATCCATCTTGATGCGCTGTCCAATCACCCCAGTGGAAGCCAATAACACAGATTCACTAGGGATATTCAAAGCTTGGCCTACTGTCATCGCTGATTCCAAAGCATCAAACCAGCCTTGAGTACCTGTAGCGGCGTTTGCTTGTCCAGCATTACAGAGAATTGCCCGTGTATTCTGCTTGGCTTGTAAGCGTTGGCGACAATAATCTACACAGGCGGCTCTAACTTGACTAGTGGTAAACACACCTGCTGCGATCGCTTCCACATCTGACCATATCAAAGCTAAATCAGGTAATCCCGAAGGCTTTAAACCTGCGGTAATCCCTGCTGCTCGATATCCCCTTGGTGCTGTGATACCACCTGTAATCTCCTGCCAGTCTGCCATGATGATTCTCCCACAACTATCTAATGGCTCGACTGGCGATTATACCAAGTCTTATGTAATTCAAAATTCAAACTTCAAAATTCCATAGGATTGGGGACTGGGGACTGGGGACTGGGGACTTGGGGATGAGGGAGATGAGGGGAAATAACAAACACCAAACACCAAACACCAATTACCAATTACCAAATGACCCTTGACAAATACCAAAAATTGAAAAAGGAGAGCCACTTGGGCAGCTCTCCAGATCATCAGGGTGCATCTATATACCACATCATAACATATTTTTGCTGAGGGGCAATACCCCTTAATCAGGTTTTTATGAAAATATGGTGAAGTTGGCTTTCAGGTTAACACAAAAAATACAAAAGGCAACTACTTTGGCAAATTTTCAAATTATCAGGGTGCATTTACTTAGCAGATGAGTAGATTTTTAACATGAGTGATACTACTTGTTATTAAATGCCTTGATTCAAAATTCTGATGAAGACTCCTGATAATCAGCTACAGATTAGCCAGTACAGACGCGATCGCGTCTAATGTTTTGCCTAGCAGAAATTCTCAAAGATGATACTTGAGTGGTTTCTACTTTCTTTAGAGTTAAGAGACTACTAGTTAAGCTCATCTCACCCCTAAAAGTTCGTGGGCAGAGGAAAAGCTACCAATGCCCAATGCCCTAAGTAAACCTTCCCGCCGATTTTTTGTAATTCACAAAAAAAAGAGAGCTACTTGGGCAGCTCTCCAGGTCATCAGGGTGCATCTATATAACATGAGTATAGCATCTTTGTGGTGATGGGCAAGACCCCCCAATGAAAGTTTTTTGTATAAATTTTTGGCAAATTTTTTGAGGCTGGGTTTGCTCAATCAAAAGCAGCGCTACTTAGATAGCTTTTGAGAGCATGAGCGTATATTGTTAACAGAGTATAACATTTTGGTGGTGAGGGGTATAACCCATCTTCATAATCTCTTGTTATCACATTTTGTAAAGCAACTACCGAACACTAGCGATATCAGAGGGTACAAGCGTGTAGTGCGATCGCCTTAACTCTTCAATGATAATTGACAGCTGACCACAAACCAAAATTTAAACCTGAACCCGAATGCAGAATTGGTAGTATTTAAATGCCGACTTACTTAGGATAAGGAAATAATGCAACGGCTTCATACTGGCAAGTGGCGTGTCAGTATGGAAGAAATAGCGCAGGAGTTAGTGAAGCAAAAAGATGAGCGTCAGCGTCCCTATTCAAGCTATCGAACTTACTCCCGGTAGCCAGATTATGATCTCTAACCTCTCCTGGCAAGACTTTGAGCAAATTCTCACCGACTTAGGAGAAAAGCGCAGTAGTCGCGTCACTTACTACCGAGGGATTTTAGAAATCATGTCCCCACTAGCCTTGCATGAACGTCCCCACCGCATTATTGCCGATGTCGTCAAAGCTATTTTGGATATTCAAGAACGAGATTGGGAAGATTTCGGTTCAACTACTCTAAAACGTCCAGAAATTGCTGGTATTGAACCAGATACTTGCTTCTACATCCAAAACGCTGGCCGAGTACAAGGCTGTACCAATTTGGATTTAACAGAGTATCCACCGCCAGATTTAGCCATAGAGTCTGATGTTACCTCTACAACCACCCTTGATGCTTACGAAGCGATGGGTATTCCCGAAGTTTGGATTTACCGCAACAAACAGTTAAAAATATATCTTCTTTCTAATGAAGGCTATGTGGAAGCTTCCATCAGTCCCATCTTTCCGGATCTACCCTTAACCGAACTAATTCCTCAAATGGTGCAAAAAGCCATTGATAGAGGAACCAGTAAAATGTTGCGCGACTTGAAAAGCCAATTTCGCCAGCTATAAACTTTTAAGAATCAATAGAGTTAAATATTTATGTCTCAGCAATATTCAATTGAAGAAATTCCGGTTAACTTTAACAGAATTATTGAAGAAGTTGAACAAGGCGAACCGATACAGATTACACGGCAAGGTCAGCAAGTAGCAGTTATTCTGTCATCTGCAGAATACGAGAGATTGTTGAATAAAAGCCCTCGTTTTTGGGAATCTGTCACAAAATTTCGCCAAGAAATCATAGAAGAAGGCATCGATATTAATCCCGATGAAGTATGGCAGGATGTACGCGATAAATCTTCTGGGCGTGAGGTGAATCTTTGAGTCTTTTCTTATTGGATACTAACATCATCTCTGAACCATTGAAGTTACAACCGAATCCGACTATTATCTCTATGTTGCAACGGTATCAGGGAGAAGTTACTATTTCCTCAGTTACATGGCATGAATTATTATTTGGTTGCTATCGTCTGCCAGCTTCTAGAAAGCGAGAGAGAATTGAGCAGTATTTGCAAGATATAATTGAACCAAATATTCCCATTCTTCCCTACAATGTCGCCGCATCTGAATGGTTTGCCCTAGCACGAGCAAGGTTGACATTAATTGGTAAACCTCCAGCTTATGCAGATGGATAAATTGCTGCGATCGCTCAAGTGAATAATCTCACTCTGGTAACAAATAATATTTCAGACTATGCAGATTTTCAAAACTTGAAAATAGAGAACTGGTTTGTTATCTAATCAGTTAAGAAAATTAATTGATAACAAAACCAAAAAACTAGTACAGCACGGCGTAAATAGCGCAAAGTTGGCGGTGTCGGTTTCCGTCCCGCCAAACTTTGTAAGAGAAACAGACCATTCAAAATCAACAAAAAACAGAATAATAATTTTGGAGGGGGTTTGGGGGACGCAACCGTCACCCAATCGGGGGTTTGGGGGATTCTCCCCCAATTGAAAGAGCTTTTTTAATCAGTGACAAATCAATCGCTAATGAGCTTAACCTAAGCGTATTGATCTAAAAATATGGCGATCAAAGCAAACTTAGTAAAAATTTCCTATAAAAAATTCCCTCAGAAATTCTGAGGGAGGGTTGAGAAGGAGTCTATGTGATGGGAAAACTATGCAGGGTTAAATTGAGATCTGCGTTGTAGTAGTTGGATAATCGCAGCTTTCTCTAAAATTCCCACGAGTACGCCATTTTCACGAATTACAGGAAGTGCAGAGATTTGTTGTTGTTCAAGTAGCTGAACTACTTCTACTAATGGCTTGTCTGATTGGACTGTGGTAGATTCTGCAATTGGTCGCATTACTTGTTTAACTTGAGTTTCTGACCACTCGGCTGTAGGGATGGTTCGCAAATCATGAGCTGCGATCGCACCTACTAATTGTCCTTCATCATCGGTTACTAAGAAGCGATGCCATTGTTCGCCACTTAAGATGCGTTCATCAGCGAATTCTCTAAGAGTTAGGTTAGCAGAAACAATCGGACTATTTGGGGTGACAACATCCGCAGCAGTTAAACCTGTGAGTTTTTCTTGGACTCTAGCAAATTGCGCGGCGTTACCTGCGTTTTGCAGCAAGAAGAACCCGATTAACAAGTTCCAGATATTCGCAAAGCTACCGAAGAATAGTATGGGAAGTAAACCAGAAGCGATCGCAACCCAACCAAATATCTGTCCAACTCGGCTGGCAAAAGTCACGCCTTTATAAGGATTGCCTGTAATCTTCCAAACTAAGGCTTTCAGTATATTACCCCCATCTAAGGGCAAGCCAGGAATGAGGTTAAATAGCGCTAATGCCAGGTTAACAGCAGCTAACACACCTAATATTGCTGCGAGTGGCCCGGTGGCGGCTGTAGCGTAACCAATACCTGTAGTTAAACCGCAGATTAAGAGACTAACTAACGGCCCTGCGATCGCTACCCAAAAAGCTTCACCAGGGGTTTTCGATTCTTTCTCTAAGCTGGCTAAACCACCAAAGATAAATAATGTGATTGATTTAACATCAATTCCTTGGCGAATAGCTACAAAGCTATGTCCTAATTCATGGGCGACGACAGAGGCAAATAACAACAGCGCTGTCATCAATCCTAGTACTAAAGCTAGTCCTCCAGATAATTGCGGGAATTGCCCCATCAGTCCGCTGCTATAAGTCCAAGTTACTAAACCCAGAACTAAAAACCACGACGGATGGATATAGAAGGGAATCCCAAAGAGATTACCAACGCGTATTGTGCCATTCATGTCGTTCACCTTTGATTTTTGTTTCTAGAGGTTTGCTTTCATTCCTCTTGATGTTTCCAGTGTAACGAAATGTAAACGAACATTAATCTTTCTGTTGGTAGGGGTGTCCGTCTTTATAGGTGCGGTTATTTCGATTTAGCTGTGTTTACAGATGTCGGCAAAGCGTAAAAACCTAAATGATTGCCAACTGGACGTTCCCGCATAGGTAGTTTGGTATGAGCAGGAGCATTTAATATCTTTGCGCCATTAGCTTTTCCCATAACTAGTGTGACTGAACCACCACCATCCATATTGATTGCAGCATCAGCACCTAAATCTATAGCAGTCTTGGTTAATTCAGTGAGAGTCAATCCTTCACTATAGAAAGGTTGTTTGCCATCTACAGCAATTAGCCAGAGTTTATTACCCTTCTGGTTGATTGCTGCTGCTAAACGTGGGTAAGGTTTATTTTCTTGTAGATGAGAAATCACAGGCTTGCCCTCAGTAACTAACATTTCTTGCCCTGCAATGGCTTGAAATGTATCTTTTGGGCATTTGCCATTAGCAAAGATTTGCGCCAGATTATTTTGGGCAAAGCACAGCACAGCCTTATTTTCTTCTGGCTTGGAATAACGATGTCCATTAGAAATGACTTCTCCTAAAGGATAGGAAGGATCGCCGCTATGAGGATAGTAGTCCCAAGGAGATTTTTCATAAAAATGATGGAAATAACTTCCATTTACCGCCAATTGCAACTTAAATTCATTCAGAAATTCTGAGGTAGTTCGGGCGTTAGTTTTTTTACCTTTCTCAGGTAAGCCGGGAGTTACCAAAGGTTTGACTCCCGGCGCGCTCAAGTCAATAGTGACGATATGAAGCATCACTGGACGCATCTGGGAAACAGCGCGACGTTGATACACAATTCCCTGAAACAATACTTGCTGGCGATCGCTTCGGGATGGACGTAAAATACACAACCATCCATAGAACAGTGCGGGTGCTAAAAGCAAGCTAGAAAGACCTGCCAGCAAAAATCTTCTGATGTAAACTTTGTAGCGATGATGCATAGCTCAATTAAGTAACAGCAGTCAATCTCATGTTTATGCACCCCTAATATCAAAATTGCAGTCTATGTAATTCTGACGAAGAAATCTACTAACTAAAGTTATAGTGTTAGCCTAACGTACTGTCTGATAGGTTGTGGTGCGTCAGAAAACTCTCTGCTTTCGTTCCAAAGAGAAAAACTGTACTGGGAGATTTTTCTAGAAATTCCTACCTAAGACACTATCTAGATTTGTTAGTGTAGACATAATGAAAATAGTGCTCATGGTGCTGGCGTAGTTAGGCAACTTCTATCGAGCGGTAAATCGTTATTAAAATTAATACTTAGAGAAAGAATTATGACGGCATTTGAACCAAAAAGCATCCGTTCTTATAGCCAAGAAGAGGTACAGCAGATTCTCCAGTTGGCGATCGCAAGTCATGCTGAAAATATAGATAGAGAATTTTCCTATCAGGAGTTAATAGAAATCGCCGCTGAGTTAGAAATTTCTCCAGATACCTTACAACTAGCAGAACGCGACTGGCAAGTGCAACAGAGCGAAGTGCAACGTCGGCAAGTTTTTAACCTTTACCGCCGAGGTAGATTTAAAAAGCGTTTGGGCAATTATGCGATCGTCAATGCTTTTTTTATCCTAGTTGATTTAATTAGTGGTGGCGGTGTCTCTTGGGCACTGTATATTTTGCTATTCTGTAGTTTCTTGGTGGGGCTTGATATCTGGAATACCTTCCAAACTCAAGGTGAAGACTACGAAAAAGCTTTCCAACGCTGGAATCGCACACACCAAATTAAACAAACTATCAATTCAGTTTTGAATAGGTGTTTTAAAGCATTGCAGACTTAAGTAGTACGGCGAAATTAAAGAGAACTGCTAAGGGCTGTCATTTGTCAGGCTTTCTGATGGCTCATGACTTACTTGGATATCATTAAATATTTGTGGGTGAAGGACACAAGGATAAAAGGCAAAACAAGAACCTTTAACCCTTACCCTTTAACCTTTTCCCCCCAAACCTTGTTGATACTCTGCTGACTCCACCAACTCATAAGTATCTCCCAAGGCTACAGCAAACTTTTGTTCAATAGCTGCTAATTCTTCTAGCGGTATAGCTTGCCATTGCTCTTTTGTTGCCCAACGAATCACAAATATAATTTCTGTAGGATCTTGGGGATTCAGCCAAACTTCTTTACCCAGGAACCCAGAATATTGAGCAAGGGCTGTTGTCCAGATTTCCGCATCCTTCTGGATAAAGATTTCCTGCATCTGGGAAGGAATTTTAAACTTAAGGAATTCTATAACTATGCCCTGCATTCCTTGTATTTGCCAATTTGCCAAAATAGAGTTGTAGGCTAGAGTAACTACGCTTTTAGCATAGCTGATTTGCGTAGAAGTTATAGCAAGGGCTGGCTGTCTTCAAATTAGGGGCTAGGGACTAGAGAAGAGTGATTATCATGTTTGGTTGTGGGATTTGCCCGCGATTAGCTAGTTTTAAATAATTAAGAGGAAGGGAGTATGGATAATAACAATTGGATGCAGCAGTTAGTAATGCTTGGTATTGGCACAACATCTTTAGTAGCTGACAAACTGCGACAAGTCAGTGATGAATTAGTCAAAGATGGCAAGCTGAATCCTGAGCAAGCAAAAGCTGTGATGGATGATATTGTACAGCAGTTGCGATCAGAGCAAGGCACTTGGGAAACTCAGATGCAACGGCAAATGCGTAATATGATGCAAGATTTAGGAGTAGCTCGTCAGTCAGAGGTAGACGAGCTACGGGGTAGAATTGACCGTTTAGAACGTCAAGTGCGGGATTTAGAAAATAAGCTTTGGCGTTAGGATATCACTTTGTGCTTTAAACTAATTTGTGTCCTATTGGTCATTTTTTCCAAACTACCTAAGTAGGGAGGGTTAATTTTGAAAGCAATTATACTCAGCGTTGGATTAATGCTGGCGTGTGTTGTGGTTTTAGTATTAGCGCAAATTGGCGGCAGTAAACAAGACTCTGCCATTGCTGCTAATCTCAGCCAACCAACACCAGCAGCCATAGCTGTCCCTGAAAACAATACCTTGATTGCGAGCAATACTATGTCTGATGCCAATGCTGTCACTACCCCTTCTGGATTGAAGTACATTGAACTAAAAGAGGGGACTGGTGCAACTCCTCAAACCGGACAAAAGGTTGTAGTTCACTACACCGGCACTCTAAAAGATGGTACAAAGTTTGATAGTTCACGCGATCGCAATCGTCCTTTCGAGTTTAATATCGGACGCGGACAAGTGATCAAAGGCTGGGACGAAGGACTCAGTACAATGAAAGTCGGCGGTAGTCGTCAGCTAATTATCCCGCCAGAGTTAGGTTATGGCGCTCGTGGTGCTGGTGGTGTAATTCCACCCAACGCTACCCTGATTTTTGACGTGGAATTACTAGATGTTAACTAGGGATTAGGGACTGGGGACTGGGGACTAGGGACTGGGGATTGAATTCTGTTCTAGCCCCAGTAATCAATTATTTAATAATTACTAGTTAATAATTATTGGGCCTGGCTAGGTTTTTAAACTTTGTAAACTGAGGATCGAATAAAAGTTTAACTGTACCTGTTGGGCCGTTACGGTGTTTAGCTACTATCACTTCTGCAATACCGCGATCGGGACTATCATTATTGTAGTAATCGTCCCTATATAACATGATTACTAAATCCGCATCCTGTTCAATAGAATTATGAACTATGATGTTGTTTGCAATGAAATTATGTAGATTAGGAACTGTTAAATCATAAACTTCTTCTTCCCCATCAGGTTGGATTGCAACGATTTCATCCCAATAAATATCGCTATTAGCTAAAAGATTTATTTCTGCTGATTTGACAACTGTAGCCAGTCTTGAAGCTCTTTCTCGGCTCACATTTTGCTTATAAAGTGTTGTTCCACAATGAGCAACATCAGCTAAAGATTGCATTGGTAAAGCTAGGCGATCTCCTATTTCTAAACTGTCCAGTCTCTTCCAGCCATTAATAGTTAAAAATTTGTGATTACCTGTGGCTCGAATTTTACGCCCTAAACGAGTTTTTAATAAAAATATAGGCTTGACTCCTGTTGAAAAGGCATTACTAACTATTGCTTTTTCTAACTGCATTGTCGCTTCATTTAATGCCAAAACTGAAAAGCCAGATTTGCCTACTAAATTACGAATTGGTACTTGTACTCCAGTATCTGCTAAGGTCACTAAAGTATCGCCAGTTAAACATCCAGATTCTCTTAAATCTGACAGCATTGGGCGTTTATTAGTACGTGCTTCCACCCCTCGACTTAACTGAGATAAAGCAATAACTGGAACCGATAATTCCCGCGCTAAACCTTTTAAAGAACGTGTAATTTTAGATAATTCTTGTACACGGTTATCACCTGCTCCTTCCATCAATTGCAAGTAATCTATCACAATTAAACCCAGTTCCATGCCTTGTTCGGCTTGCAATCGTCTTGCCTGACTACGCATTTGGGTTACTGTAATATTTGGCGTGTCATCAATAAAAATTGGCATCTCTGAAAGCATACCAATAGCGCGGCTTAAAGGTTCCCATTGTGCTTGACTAAGTCTGCCACTTCTTAAATAACCACTTTCAATTCCTGCTTCACTTGCTAATAGACGCTGTACCAGTTGTTCTTTAGACATTTCTAAACTGAAAACAGCAACTGGCATTCTATGAGAAGCAGCAATATTATAAGCAAGGTTCAGGCAAAATGCTGTTTTCCCCATTGCCGGCCTTGCAGCCACAATAATCAAATCAGAACGCTGAAAGCCACTAGTAAGAGCATCTAAATCGTAAAAACTACAAGTAATTCCAGGTAAAGCAATACCTTGATTTCGCTCTTCAATATCCTGAAAATTACTAATTAATGTATCTGAAATATGAACTAATCCTGATTGGGCACGTTCTTGAGTAATGCCAAATACTTTTTGTTCTGCTTGATCTAAAACAATTGGTAATTCTTTCTCTGTTTCGTAACCAAGATGAACAATTTCATTACCAGCTTTAATTAACTGTCGCCGCTGGTATTTATCCATGACTAAGCTTGCTAAAGCGTCAATATTGACGGCTGACACTGTGCGATCTACAAGGGTGGCTAATTTATTTCTCCCGCCAATCCGATTGAGCAAATCGTGATCCGCTAGCCAACTTGTCACTGCTAGTAAGTCTGTAGGTTTACCCTGCGCGTGTAGTCGCAATGCTGCTTGATAAATATCTTTATGGGCGCTAATGTAAAAAGCTTCGGCAACTAAGCGATCGCTGACTCTTCCAATCGCTTCTGGATCGAGCAAAATCCCCCCCAAAATCGCTTCTTCTGCCTCAATATTTTGGGGTGGAAGGCGATCGCTACCATTGCCCTGAAAACTTAGTTCTTCAGCCATAAGCGATGTTCAACTGGCGAGCCAGATTGCTTTGTTACCTTGATGATAAAAAATTGCCAATAATTCGTAATTGTGAATTCGTAATTCTTGATTAGTCCGTAGATGAATTTAGTAACTAGAAATCAGCAAAAATATTTGTCTTGTGACCTCAACAAATCAACTTATTCTGTATCCTAAATAAATTACGAATTACCCTTTGGGTTCGGCAGTTACTTAACTTGGGGAGACCCCAAGACTGTACTGCCTCACAAACTACGAATTACGAATTACGAATTAGTAATTAATTCAGTTAGCTAGCAACAACTTCAATAGTTACTTGTGCGGTTACTTCTGAATGTAGCTTAATTTCAGCTTTGTAAGTGCCCAGGTGGTTAATATCGGGAAGTGTAATACCGCGACGATCAATTTCTTGATTTGTAGCTGCTTGAATTGCATCTGCAACGTCTTGAGCGGTAACAGTACCGAAAATAGCTTCGTTTTCACCAACCTGCTTGGCAATTTTCAAGCTGCTAATTTTTTCTAAAGCTGCTTGTTGTTCTAAAGCTTGTTGTCTCAGCTCTAATTGCCGTTGACGTTCTTGTTCACGACGGCGTTCTACTTGCTTGAGAATACCAGGAGTAGCATGAGTTGCTAATTTTTGCGGAATTAGATAATTACGAGCATAGCCAGGAGCTACATCTACTAAATCTCCTAATTTTCCCAACTTACTCACATCTTGAGTTAAAACTAACTGTACGCGTTTCACCATTGTTTTTCGTTTTCCTGTAGAATCTCATTAACTTGGGGTGCAGCCGGATAGCTCACAGATGTGTAGCTGTATCCCAAGCGGCTTGGTCAATACCCTAAAGCTTACAGATCCTAGCGAATCGCAGGGGGCGATCGCAACTATTAGGGTGCAAAAAAATTGTATTGCTTATAGCGCCGCGATCGCGCGATCTACCAAATCTAGTCCTTGGGAGACTACCGCATTCCGCCAACCCCGATCCGCAGGCACAAAAACTTCCATTAAGCGCTGGCTTGTCGATTCTTTAGATGGGTGATTTGCTGGCGAAAAGAAATGAGCGCGGTTTTCGGCTCGTAATGCCTCCACTACTTGAATGACTGAATAAGTACCAAATTCTGCGGTAAGATACCTGTAATTACATTGGGAAACTTTTGCCTGACACCAATTTCCCAAACCCCCACGAAACTTGTAAGCAACTTTTCTGGCTAGATAAGGTTCCACATAATTCGCACCAAACTTCGCAATTAGCCATTGGGTAGACTCAGACTCCGGCGAATAATCAATAAAAAGTTTATAGGTTGCCTTCTTACCTAACCCTGTATGTAAGTCAATATGTACGACATCTGTGGCATTCCCCATCCACCGAGCAAAATTATTATCCAGAATCTGATAAGTCTTTGAGGGTTGATGTCCGCCAAAAAATAACCCTTGGGGAAAATCATATTGTCCTACTGGTAGCGTGCTGGTTAAAGAATTGATGCCATAGCGGAGAATAATTGCGATCGCCTTTAACAGAAATGGCTCAAACTGAGATGGTGGTGAAGTTGGATTGAAAAAAGCATTTAACTCACCATATTTTGCCGGACTCCCACTATATACTTCGCCAGGTAGCAGAAAATTACGGTTGAGGTCGATATTCTCCTCATTCCACCGCCTGCGCCAAGCAAAGCCGTAAGGATTCAAGGCGTGTAAAAGTAATAAAGCAATCCCTTGGCTTTGGTTCCAATTTACCAGACGCTTCTCTAGCAAAGCACATTGCACAGCCGAACCAAAAAATCCCTCCACGCCATGCAATCCACTAGAGACAACTACAATTTTTTGCGAGTTGGGGTTTCCTAAAAAAGCCACATCAATAGTTAAATCTGCCCCATCTGGCCCTATTTGCTCTATGGGATATGCTTCTAAGCTACATCCCAAAGCTAACGCCGCATCCCGAAACCGCTTCCGTGCTGCGTTGTAATTAGGAGAAAAACCAGCATCATCAAGCATACAAACACCAAAAACCAAACCCCAAAACCCAAATAGCTAAAATTTATCTTTCATCCCCCTGATCCGCGCAAAAGTCTGCACCGGATCGTTACTTTTAGCCGCTGATTGTAGTGTTGGCTGTTCCCAGCGTAAAAAAGGATTGGTACTTTTCTCCACCCCTATCGTTGAAGGAATGGTAGCTTTTCCCTGGCTACGGTAGGCTTTCACTTCATCAAAGCGTTTTTGTAAGTCAGCGTTTTCACCATCAACAGTTAAGGCAAATTGTAAATTTTTTAACGTATATTCATGGGCGCACCAGACTTTTGTATTATCAGGTAGAGAGCGCAGTTTATTTAACGAGTTCACCATTTGTGCAGGAGTCCCTTCAAATATACGACCACAACCCCCTGCAAATAGAGTATCGCCACAGAATAAGTCCCCTGGTTCCCCAGCTACTTCTGGGGGAAAATAGTAAGCAATGTGCGCGCGGGTATGTCCAGGAACGAAGATGACTCCAGCGACGCGATCGCCAAACTGTACATGAGAGCCATCTTCAAGAAAAACTGTTTGTCCTGGGATTCTTCCCCGATCCTCGACTCCAGCATAGACTGTTAGCTCAGGAAATTTTTGCATCAACTGCTGATTACCACCCACATGATCGTGATGGTGGTGGGTGTTAAAAATCGCTACTAACTTAGCGTTAAGTTCGGTTAGTTTCCTGAATACAGGTTCAGCCTCTGCGGGATCGACAGCAGCGGCGATATTTTGCGTGCGATCGTACAGCAAGAATATATAGTTATCCGAGAGTGCTTCCAGACGAATGACCTGCATAAACTCAATTTCCTCAGAGCAGAACATCAGAGCTATTTGTACTAGCTATACGAATTATTTATATTTTGTTCATTTTAGCGGGAAAAATCATGAGACATCAGCGTGAAAAACCGTATTTTCCCGGTGGTGAGGGTGAAGGTACTTATTAAGTAATGAGATTAATCAGTACAATCTCTCTGGAAAGAAGCATAAATGCGACGCTAGATTAATGTTGTTCTTCTTGTCTTACGACAAAAAGAATTTCGGTCATCAGGCATCAACAATATTTGTTTAATTCAAGAAAATTTAATATTTCAAAAATTTTCCTGCCAACCTTTTGCAATACAGAGGTCTAGCAAATATTGTCATGCTCACTTGCATCTATAGGAGATTTATGAATTCCCCAGCCTTGCTTTATCCAAGCATCAGTACCCCAGCAGAAACTGCTGTGAAGAAAATTGTCGATAAAATTATTTCATCAGGCACAATGAGCCGTCAAGACCATACTTTACTGACATCTACTATTTTGGCTAATGGTGATATTTCTGAGGGAGAACGCCGCCTGATTAATCGTGTCTTCGATCATATCCAAACAGGACAACTGAAATTATTGGATTGGTAATAAACGATAAGTAATTCATTATTTTTTCTGAAAGTAATGAAACTAAACCATAAAGTTTAAGATTTAGCGAATGCTTGTTGTTTAAGCAGCAAGCATTCGCTGTTAAATAATAAATATTATATTAATTATGAATTTTGAAAGAGGATTTATTACTATTTTAACAGGAATGTATTCTTTTCAAGACTGCATTCATTTTTTGGCATCTGTGAGAAAATTTCATCAAGAGCCAATCATTATTTTAATTGACCGAGTTCCGCCAATCTTCTACCTTTTCTTAAAAGCTTTCAAAAATGTCATTTTAAAACCTGCACCAGCAAATGAAAATACTGTTTTAGCATCACGAGAAGCAAAATTAGCTTTATATGTAGCTTCGGAATTCCAAAAAACCATCTACTTAGATTCAGATATTTGCTTACTATCACCAATTAATGATGTATTTGAAGCTTTAGAAATGGAAGATTTATTATTAACCGAGGATGTACAGCCTAGTATTATTAAAGCCACAAATTTATTGAGAGGTAAACAGCAAGATATATTAGCAGATGTTCTGCCAACTTTACAAGCTATAGGTTTACCACTTCAGGAAGATAGTATTCAATACAATGGTGGCTTTATTGCTTTTCGCAAAACAGAAATAACTGCCAAATTTTTTGATGAATTCAAGCATTATTTTGAAATTATCAAGAATAATCAAGATAAATTGCTATTAAAAGACCAAGGTGCTTTTGCAGCTGCGATCGCCACTGTTAAACCAAAGATAAAAGTCTTACCTCCTACCTATAACTATCTCAGCAAATGGAAGGAATGTTACAACATTCATGAGGGAATTAAAGTATTGCACTGTACTTACCCTTACCGACCTCAATATGCTAAAGATGTGACTCGCTCTGTTTACACGAGAATATTCGATAAATTAGCTCCACTATTTATGCCAAATCAAATTACTAACCCTTGGCGTACTAAATAATTTTAATTAATTAATTAATAAATAAGTGAAAAACATTTCCCTAGTATCAATAATAGTCTCTGATTTATCAAGTGCTGCTATTATGCGTGCCTACTTGTTAGGTAAAGCTATTAAAACTTTAGATATTGAGGTAGAAATTATTGGTTTTTTATTTGGCAATAAATTATATAGCGATTTACCAGCAGAATTTAAAATCTACCATTTACCTGGAAGCAATTTTCCAGGCTTTGCTCAAGAAATCCGCAAAATTATACCCAAAATTAAAGGAGATATAGTTTATGCAATTAAGCCGAATTTAGCCAGTTTTGGAGTCGCTTTACTAAAAAAAATATCTAGCAAAAAGCCAATAGTTTTAGATATAGACGACTGGGAACTCAGTTGGCATGGTGGTGATGAGTGGAAATATCAACCCACAGTTAAACAATTAGCTAGGGACTTATTTAAACCAGATGGAGCGCTGAAAAATCCTCATCATCCTTTATATATCAAATGGATGGAGAATTGGAGAAATTATGCCGATGCTATGACAGTACATACTCAATTTCTCCAGCAGCGTTTTGGCGGTACTTTAATTCCCAATGGCAAAGATACATCTTTATTCGATCCAACTAAATATCAACCTGAAGACAGCAGAATTCGCTACGGTTTATCTGCATATAAAATTTTAATGTTTCCCGGTGCTCCTCGACCTTATAAAGGCTTAGAAGATGTTCTCATAGCGCTAGATAAAATTAATCAACCTGACTTTAAGTTAGTAATTGTTGGTGGTAGTCCTTATGATGATTACGATCAGCAACTTCAACAAAATTGGGGAAATTGGATTATCAAATTGCCTAATTATCCTGCTGAAATAATGCCTGATGTAGTGGCTGCTGCTCACATTATTGTTGTTCCCCAAAGAGATACACCCGAAACTCGCGCACAATTTCCACTGAAACTTACAGATGGAATGTCAATGGCTAAACCTGTATTATCCACAAAAGTCGGTGATATTCCCGAAATTTTGGGTGAAACTGGTTATTTAGTTGAACCTGCTAACCCAGAGCAAATTGCAACAACAATTCAATTAATATTTGACGATTTAGATTCAGCAAATGTCCGTGGTAGAAAATCACGTGAGCGATGTATAGAAAAATATAGTGTGGAATCTATGGCTTTTCATTTAAAATCAGTAATTTTTCGGTTGTGAATATATCTTTATAGAAAAATTAAATCTTTTTCACAAACTAATATTTTTTTAAATTTCTCTTTTTAAGAAAATACGTATTTACCCTGAAAAAATTGATCATAAATATGAAAATTAGCCAATGTAGTGACATCGGTAATATTCGTGTTAATAATAAATAAATTATGATACGCAGAACTGATGTCTACCAAAAAATTGCTACTCAGATTTGCCAAGCCTTATCCTGGTTTGATTATTTTGACAATAATTTTAGGCTTTTCCGGAGCATTATTTAATGGTATAAGTACAACTTTAATTGTGCCAGTAATTTTAAGAATTGTCGGGCAAGAAGTAGATTTAACCAATGCGCCAAAGCTTTTAACAGCTATTATGTCTCCTTTTGATAAAGTTCCAGAAAATTACCGTGTTGGGGTGATGGCTGGAGCGATTATTTTCACAATATTTTTAAAAAACTTAGCAAATTATACTGGAAGTTTAGCATCTAGCTCTTTAAGCAGAATGCTGACATCAGATATGCGAGAAGCTGGATTAAAGTTATTATTGGACGTTGATATAGATTATTATGCCAAAACAAAAGTTGGCGATTTAATTAATAAACTAGGTGGGGAAATTGGACGTACAGCGAGTACTTTAGGCAGTACTATTAGATTAATAATACTCTCAATTACCATCTTTGTTTTTATTGGGTTATTACTGTCAATATCTTGGGAATTGACAATTATTTCTACACTGTTGCTGTCTTTAGTAACTTTAATCAACCAGTCTGCTATTACTCGTTCTCGAAAGTTTGGCAAGCAGCTGAGTGAAATGTCTAGTGCATATTCAATTTCTTTATTAGAAGTCCTCAATGGTATTCGCTTAGTTAAGTCAACAGGCAACGAATCCAGAGAATTTCAACATATTAAAAAGCTAATTCGTGCGCGTGAAAAGGCAGATTTTCAATCTCAAGTTAACTCAGAAGCGATCGGGCCTTTGAGTGAAGTCATGGGAGTTTCAGCTTTAATGCTGATTGTCTTATTAAGTAAAATTTTCTTTGCCGATCAGATAGTATCTCTTTCTGCTGTACTTTTAACCTATTTATTGGTTTTATTGCGGGTACTGCCATTAATTTCGCAACTCAATTCCATTCGCAGTAGTTTTGCCAGCACATCTACTAGTGTGGACATGGTAAGTGAATTTTTAAGCTTCACTAACAAGCCATTCATGGGCAACGGTGAGCTGACATATACAAAATTAGAAAAGGGAGTCAGTTTTAATTCATTGTCCTTTAACTACCCTGGTCATGAAAAGTTGGTGCTTCAAGATGTGACATTAGATTTACCCCGTGGTAAAACTCTGGCATTAGTAGGCGGTTCTGGAGCAGGGAAATCAACTTTAGCAGACTTGTTACCCAGATTTTATGACCCAGTAGCTGGCTCCATTACTATTGACGGTAAAGACTTGCGGGAATTTGATGTTATATCCCTAAGAAAACGGATGGGGATTGTTAGTCAAGATACCTTTCTGTTTAATGACTCAGTACGAAATAACATTTCCTATGGCAGACCGGAAGCTAGCGAAGAGGAAATTATCGCGGCTGCCAAACAGGCGAACGCATACGAGTTTATTATTAAATTGCCACAAGAATTTGATACCTTAATTGGCGATCGCGGTGTCATGTTATCTGGAGGACAAAGGCAAAGATTAGCGATCGCTCGCGCCTTAGTGCAAAATCCAGAAATTCTAATTCTCGACGAAGCCACCAGCGCCTTAGATACTGTTTCCGAACGCCTAGTTCAAAGTGCGCTAGATGATCTCAGCCGCGATCGCACAACTTTGGTAATTGCTCACCGTCTATCTACAGTCCAAAAAGCCGATCAAATAGCAGTCTTAGATCATGGAAAAGTAGTAGAGACAGGTACCCACGAAGAATTGTTAGAAAAAGGTGGTTTTTACTCGCGCCTCTATTCAATGCAATTTAGCGATCGTCCTGATAAGAACTCGCCAAGGTTAAAAATCCTCAGTGCTATGCGGAAATACTCAGCGCAGGTTACCTATCCTGAGGTCGTTACTCAATACAATCCAAGCTTAGTCCGCATTTCGCACGAAATTCGGACACAACTGAACTCAATGATTGGATTCCTCAACTTATTACTTGAGGAGCTGATAGATGATGTTGAAGAGCGCCACGAAATCATTGAAGAAACCTACAAATCAGCCTGGAGAATTCTGAATATTATTGATATTTTTGACGATATTGTTAACTTGAAAACGAACAAAAGTTTACTTCCAGTTGTTGAGCAAAATCCGAACAGCTTAATTATCCAACCACCAAGTTTGATTCAAATGTCTTATGATTTTCGGACTTCGCTCAATCTTATCCGCAGTTCTATCCGTTCTCTTGCAGATAAAACATCAGCCACCCCAGAAGAGCAAAATCAATTACTATCAGAATCTTATCAATCTTCTATATATTTATTAGATAAATTGGAAAACCTCGAAGATATTATTACTAACTATAGTTATGAATAAAACAGCTTTAAAGAAGCACTATATATTTTTTGTTGGCGAAACCCTACCAAAACCTGAAGCTCATTTAGTGCAATCTACAAATGCAGCTAACGGAGCAGCAAATCTCGGGTACTCAACTGTTTTAGTTTATCCAGAAACACAAATCAAGACTTTAAATCCAGTTAATTTACTGCTGCCTTTTCAACCTCGACCAACACCCATAGAACTGATTAAATATTACAACCTGCATGACAAGTTAAAGGTTGCTCCTTTAGCTATGCCTTGGCCCATTGATAAACTACACTATAAATTTACTAATTCCAACACCATTGCCTGTAAATATTATTTTCCGTTTCATATCCTGCCAACTACCAAACTTGTTCATAGTCGCAACTGGAATTTTGTCAAAGCTGCCATTAAAAATGGTGTGCCAGCAATTTACGAACATCACCATCATGAAGATAAGCAATTTGAGCCGGAAATTATCAATCATCCACTGTTTCAAATTGCAGTTACCGTTGCCGATACCATTCGTGAATCAATGATTAAATATGGTATGCCACCAGAAAAAGTGATTAAGTTACACAATGGCTTTAATCGCTTATTTATGCAGAGACAACCAGAAAAGGCAGCAGAATGGCGTAATAAATTATTACAACAACATTCACATTTAGTAGTCTATGCCGGAGGTTTACGGCAATTTAAAGGTATTGATGTCTTAATTGAGGTAGCTAGCGAAATGCCAAATGTACAATTTGTTTGTGCAGGTGGTAATACAACTGAAGTCGAACATTATGAAAAATTAGCTCAAGAAAAACAAGTTCACAACATTAAATTTTTGGGCTATATCTTGCACCATGAATTAGCATCTTTACTCCAAGCCGCAGATATTTTAGCTCATCCCCATTGTTTAGGAGCAGCTGCAACTTTCACATCTCCATTAAAATTATTTGATTATTTTGCTTCTGGAACTCCCATTATCGCTACAGAAATTCCTTCATTAATGGAATTTAAAAATACCTCAGCTATTGCTGCTTGGTGTGAGCCTGATAATCCGAGAAAATTTGCTGAATCTCTGCAGCATCTTTTAAAAACTCATCCCAGGAAAGTAGAAGGTTATGCCAATAGTATAAATTTCGTTCAGCAGTTTTCTTGGGAAAATCGAGCCGCTAAAATTTTAAGTTACGTTGATAAATCTTTGCTTCCGCCCTTAATTGCTTAAGTACTTTTAATTAATTATGAATATTAAAACTATCGGGATGATTAGCAGCTATCGAGGTCTAGAAAATAGAGCCGATTGGCTGTGGCAGCAAAGTCCCAAGCCATTTGGAATGTGGGGAAATATCCAAATGCGTGCGCCAGAAGTTAAACCAGATTTTCTACTCATGTATCAGTTTGATTTTATCCAACCATCTCCCCAACAATCTTGGTTAGATAAGTTCCGTAAACGTCAAGCAGAGTCAACAACAGTAGATATTAATTCTTTACTTCGTGGTGTGAGTAAAGAAAGAATTATGTATTTATTGAGGGAACCACCGTTAGAGGAAATTATCGAGATTACTAATCGTAATTATCAGCAAGCTCAAAATTATTGTGGCTATGTTTCTGGCCCCGATGACTTTGCTCCAACTCCCGATTATATGCCTGCGATTTGGTACCATTCTAATTCCTTTCAGGATTTAGATGAAATGCCATGCCCTCCGAAAGTTTCTACTTGTAGTTGGATTACTTCTGGAATTAGTCGCACAGCCAATCATCGCCAACGTTTAGAATTTTTACGTTCTTTACAATCAAATGGATTGAAGTTTGATTTGTACGGTCGAAATTTACCTGCATGGGCAAATATTACCGGAGAACTAAGTAATAAATGGTATGGAATGGCACCATATTTTTACAACTTAGCGATTGAAAATTATACTGGTAATAATTGGTATGTCAGTGAGAAACTTTGGGATAGTTTATTGGCTTGGTGCTTACCAATTTACTATGGAGGCCCTGCTGCTGATAAATTATTACCTCCTGGTAGTTTTTTAAGATTACCTAGCTTAGATAAAAAAGGTCTTGCTTACATTCAAGAAGTAACTGCTACTCCCGATGCGTGGTATGCAGCTAAAGATGCGATCGCAGAAGCACGTCAAATCATTTTACATAAACTCAATCTGCTGAATTGGTTATCAAATTTTGTAGCTCAACACTCATAAAATATGAATGGTATTTGCACTCTGGCGAATGATTATGTTTTTGATCAATTGGTAGCTTTACTCAACAGTATTGATGCAATATTAGGTTCTGAAACTCCTGTCTGTATTTATCCTTTTGATGACCAGACACAACGAATTGCTGATGAAATTACTAAGCGACCTAATGTATTTATTTACAATAACCAAGAATCTATAAATTACTGGGATCAATTTATGGTGTCAGCTGCACCAGAAAGATTGAATCGTAGTCAATCCCGACTTTATGGCGCTCATCGTCGGTTTTGTGCCTTTGATGGCCCCTTTGAGAAATTTATATATTTAGATGCTGATACTTTAGTGATGAACTCACTAGCAACAGTATTTCAAAAATTAGATAGTTATGACTTTGTTGTCTATGACTTTCAATTTAAAGATGTTAGTAAAGTATATAATGTTGATTCTCCGCAATTACTAGAAGTTTTTGCCAAAGAACGGATAAATTCAGAGATATTTTGTTCTGGATTTTATGCTTCTAAAAAAGGTGTATTTTCAAAAGAGCAGATAAAATCTCTAATACTGTCTCTGCAAAATGATGAAAGAGACATATTATATCAAGGTGCTGGCGAACAGCCTTTAATTAACTACATGGTGATGAAATCTCACCTTTCTATTTATAATTTTGCTCAACAATTACCATCTCATGAAGTAACAGGATGTTCTGTCGGCTCTAAGCACTTTGAAGAAAAAGAGCATATTCTTTATGACAAAGGTAATCGACTAACTTATCTTCATTATATTGGTGTACCTCCTAATATCCATCAAGCTGTATGTACTGGTGAGAATATTGATTTTCCTTATAGAGATTTATTTCTCTACTATCGCTACTTACATGAGCCAGAAAAACGTCCACTATTTCATGATCACCCTAGACCTTATGACGCTCCACCACCAAATTTATTCACTAGAGCTTTGAGAAAATTAAAATTAATTAACCAAGGATAATTTATGAGTAGGGGAATTTATATCGTTGCTAACGACCGAGTAATGGATAATGCGATCGCTTTACTCAATAGTATTCGATTTTACGATCCGGAAGTTCCAGTTTATCTCATACCTTTTAATGAAAACTATCACAAAGTTGCAGAGAAACTTAGCACTTTACATAATGTCCAATTGTTCCCAAACTTAGAATTGATTGAGCAATTCACCAACCGCATAGGTGAAATATTTGATCGAGATTTTCTGGCTTTACCCAACAAAATGCGTAAGCTGGTAGCATGGTTTGGCCCTTTAGATGAATTTATTTATATTGATACAGATATTGTCGTTTTTGAAAAAATTGCTGACAATTTAGACAAACTTGCAGAAGTCGATTTTTTCTGCTGCGATTATCATCATGCTAATGACAAGTTACGCAACATTTTTTCGCCATTAGTAATAGAACAGCAAATTTTTTCTGATACGCAATTAGAAGATGTTTTTAACAGTGGCTTTTGGGCTTCATGCAAGGGAGCTATTACTGAGCAACAGATGGATGAAACTTTGCGTGAATGTGCTGCTCATCGTGAATATTTCGATTTTACCGAAGGAGTTACAGACCAACCAATTTTAAATTATTTGGTTCTCAAACTTATTGCCAAACGCGGTAATCTTGTGAAAATTCCTGGCGGGGGGCCTGGTAGTTGGGCTGGTTCTCGCAATTTTCAACAGCAAGGATATACCCTCCATGACAGAGGACAACGACTGAAATATCTACATTGGGCGGGAACTAAGATAAAAGCTGGTAGCCCTTATTGGGAATTGTGGGAACATTATCGCTACCTTCATGAGGGGAAATTTGCTTTTATCCCCAAACTCACTCGCCGTTTCTTTCCCTTTGTTGCTACTCGCAATTAATATCAGGAGTACTTTCATGGTAGATGGTATTTATACCCTCGCTAATGATGTGGTTTATGACCAATTAGTTGCTTTACTCAATAGCATTGAAGCTAACGCCGGCAGAAAAATTCCGGTTTGTGTCATTCCATATAATGAGCAGTTAGATAAAGTTAAGGCAGAGGTTGCAACTAGAGATAATGTAACTTTATTTGAGGATTATACTTCTATAGATTACTGGGATAATTTTGCCACACAGGTATGGGAGAACTATCCCAGAGCACAAAAAACTTGGCGAGAATGGGGATTTCCAGAACTCTATCGTCTACCTATGCATCGCAAATTATGTGCCTTAGATGGTGGATTTGATAGATTTATTTATTTTGACGCTGATACTCTATTAATGGGGCCTATTGACTATATATATTTAAAGTTAGATCAATATGATTGGGTAACAAACGATTTTCAGTATAAATCTGATTTGAAATATGTGTTTGATGGCCCATCAGAGTTAATCCAACAGATTTTTCCAACAGAAAAATTACCATCTCATATATTTTGTGCAGGATGGTTTGGTGCAAAAAAACAAATTTTTACCCAAGCCACTTTAGAAAGTTTATTAAATAAACTAAAGTCTGGTGAAGCGGATGTCATGGCTTTAGGAGGCCCTGACCAATCTTTATTTAACTACTTAGTATTGAGAAGTGGAATTTCTTATTATAATTTTGCTTGTCATGAATATGAGAAGGCAACTGGTAATCACTGGAGTTCTAAATTTGATGTTCTAGAAAATGTTCTTTACGACCAAGGAAGAAGGCTAACATACTTACACTATATGAGTATCGGTGCATCAGCTTTTAGTAAACTTTGTGCAGGTGAATATATCAATATTCCGTATCGAGAAGTGTTTTTACATTATCGTTATTTAAAATCACCAGAAACTAGACCACAAAGCTTTAAGCGTCCCAGCTTGATTTTAAAGTTGCAACAAAATACTACAGATTTCTTCAAGCAAAAAATCGCCAATATTAAGCTCAATTATCGCAATTTTAGAGATAGTATCACTTGATAGATAGGATGTCATAGATTGTAAAATGAATGCTCAGTCAGGTGCGTTAGCGTTGGCTAACGCACCTGAAAGATTATAGACTATTATTAGTGGTAATTAGCGGTAATAAAAATTAAAATTATTCAAACTTACTATTCTTAAATAGAGATAACGATAATAATAACCAATAAATTTTTTAAGTCTGCGCTTTATTTTTTGCAATATAGAGCTTTGGCGATATTCAATCGTTTCATGTTGCTGAAAATAAATTAAAGTATCATCTGCATTTGCTTGACCTTTTTTGATTTTCTGCCTTTGCACCCAATCTTTAAAATAAACAATCCCCTGCATAGCATCCCATTGAACTTGTAACCCCGCCTTAGCAGCAGCCATTCCTATTGCATAGCCTTCTGCACCATAAAATCCATTTAACTCACAGTAAAGTGCGATATTGTTCCAGTGTTTGAGAAATTCTATTTCTTTTCCATCTTGCCTCGTAATGACAAATAGCATTTCCATCACAAACTGGATGTTAGTATCTTCTAAATCTAAATCTAGCTTTTTCGCTAACTTTCGCAGAATTTCTATATCTCTACTTCGCTTTGGTTTATATTTATCATTTACTGAATCAATATAAACTTGATTATGCTTGGCAATACTAGTGCAACTTACAGCAGTTATACCAGGCAGCCATGTCATTTCTGATAGAAACTTATCTAATATTCTGATATCTGCATCTACAAATATACAAGTATTAAATAGTGATATAGCTTTGGCAATTACAAATCTTTTATCATGGTAACAACCAATACTCTGCTGCTGATGTTTAAAAGCTAGAACATTAGGATATTTACTAAATTCTTGGGGCTTATCTGTTAAAATAAGTAAATATATGCCTGGTAAATTTTTCTCAATATCTTGAGCCAATAGGAGAGCATGAGAGCGGTATCTTTCACCTAAGGCTAAAGTACAAAAACAAACTTCTTGTTGCTCTTGCTGCATTGGTTTTAAGTTGCTATATAACATACTAAAAGTATGAATTTTTATTGTCTGAGCATCTAACTAAGTATTATTTTTACATAAACAATACATTCATGCTATGGTGATATTACGTATTGTGCAACTATTTTGAAACTTGAATTTTCATTAGTCAGCAATAATAAATATCAAAATAGTAAATATTTAAAAAATTAAATTACTACCCAGTAATTTATCATTTCAGTTAATAAGTAATAATTATCAAAGCCTTTTTTCAAAATGGTATTAGATGATGGGAATTCATTTATAACAAACAAAAATAGCTGCTAGATACTGATGTCTAGCAGCTATTTTTATTAATAGTAGGAGTAAATTTTGCGGTCTCTAAGATAAAGAATCTAAATCCAGAGATTGCATACCTTGGCGTTCTACAAACTCCAGCATACTTCCCAATTGCCACCAAACTAACAAACAAGTGAACAAACTCATTGGCAAGCCAATACCTAAAGCTAGGATTGGGGGAAAGCCAAATATCTCGAAACCGGAACAAAGAAACAGGCAAACACCACCTGTGATGCCCAAAAATGGGACAATCAGTTGCTTCCAGGCGGAAGGCGGTTTGATATTTTCTGCGCTCTTGTTTGGCCATTTCTGAACAATTACTTTTAAAGTACCAGATAAGGCGATTCCAGAAGTTATAGCGATTAATAAACCAACAACTAGTAGGACATACGGTGGATGCAGAGGGTAATAGTACATGAAAACTCCTTATTGGCAGAGAAATTTAAAAGTAATTGTGGTTTGAGTTGTTAGTTTTGGTTTAGTGCTGAATTACCACCAAAAGTCATAAATGATGTTGCTCTTGGTAGAATTGCGGCTGCACCTTCTCTCGATAACTCTGTTAAAAAGCCGATCGCAACATTCAATAAACGATTTGGCTGTAAGTCATCTTTGACTAGGTTCCACAGACGTTGAACTTCTTCTGTATGCAGACGGTCATCTTCCGTGATTGCTAGCACCAATTGCTGACGCAGAAATTTACCTTCTTCAGACAGCAGAAACTGCAGTCCCATTTGGGCTGTAGGTAGCACATCAAAACTGCCGTCGGTACGTGCGATCGCAATTAGATTTTCTAAGCGCTGCCACTGGAATTTACCATCTTTAAACAGCACATTCAGTAACCGTCGGCGTAGTTCGGGAGATTCGCCTGTTAGTAAGCGGCGGGCAATATAGGGATAGCCTACCTCCACAATTTTGAAATTGGGATTGAGACTGAGAGCAATACCTTCTTGGGTAACTAGAGAACGAATAATTAAAGCAAACTTCGCTGGTACCCGGAATGGATATTCATACATCAATTCCGAAAATTCATCGGTAATAGTTTTGAAGTTAAAATCTCCAACATTTTTACCGATGGCGTTGCCTAAGACTGATTCTAATGCTGGGACAATCGGGCAAATATTTGTGTTTGGTGTGAGAAAACCTAACTTTACGAAATCTGCTGCTAAGTCAGAGTAGTCTTTGTTCACCAAATGCACTAATGCATCTACTAGAGTTTCTTTAGTGGTTTCCTCTAGCTGATCCATCATCCCGAAATCTATGTAAGCCATCCGACCATCAGGCATCGCAAACAAATTGCCTGGATGCGGGTCTGCATGGAAAAATCCATGTTCTAATAGCTGTTGCAAACCGGAGGTCACACCAATTTTGATGATGTCCTCTGGGTCTAAACCTGCGGCGCGAATGCTTTGAGTATCTGTTAGCTTGAAGCCGTTAATCCATTCCAGGGTTAAAACACGGCTATTAGTATAACGCCAATAAATACTGGGGACTTTGACGCTGGGGTCGTCGCGGAAATTGTGAGCAAATTTTTCCGCGTTGCGACCTTCATTGATGTAATCGATTTCCTCAAATAACTTGGTGCCAAACTCGTCCACAATTAAGGTGAGGTCGTGACCGAGATTTAGGGGTAACCAAGGCGCTAGCCAAGCAGCCGCCCAGCGCATCAGATACAAGTCTTTGGTCAAAATTGGCCGTAAGTTAGGGCGTTGCACCTTTACTGCGACTTCTTCGCCACTTAGCAAACGTCCACGATACACTTGACCCAAGCTAGCTGCTGCTACAGGTTGAGGTGACAGTTCACTAAATGCTTCTTGAACTGGGCGATTTAGCTCCGCCTCGATAATTCGGTAGGCTAAATCATTATCGAAGGGCGGTAACTGGTCTTGCAGCTTGACTAATTCTTCTAAGAAATCCTTACGTATTAGGTCAGGCCTAGTCGATAGGGCTTGACCAACTTTAATGAAAGTGGGGCCAAGGCGAGTGAGCAGTTCTCGTAATTGAGTGGCGCGTTTACTCTTGTTCTGCTCTTCTAGATTTTGCCATTCATCCCACTTCAAACTAATAATAAATCCAGCAAAAGACCAGATAATTGTCAGTATTCGCCCCCAGGCTAGCCAGGGACGGTAACGATAATAACTAGCGATCGCGTCTGGATTGTAGCGCCTTAGCTGAGCAGATTGATACTGACCCACGCTTTTATTTGCCTCTTCAACTGGGAAATTGACACTTTTTCTTGGTTTCCAAGACTACATAATAAATGCAGGTATAGGATACCGATATTTTTTATAATGCACAATAAAGGCTTACCCATTTCTGAGTAGTTTTTCCGGCTATATTTTGCCTACTTTACTGTTGCGGTTTTGTTATCTTTTTCTTAATTATACTTTAGAAAACTACAAATATTCCTGCTGTGTAAGGATTTTGGGTACTTGTGTAATTTAAAATACAATTTTGTCTGTGGGAGTACTTGGGCATTGGGTATTGGGCATGGGGCATTGGGCATTGGGCATTGGGCATTGGTAATTTATTCTCCCCCTGCCTCTTCATCTCCCTCATCTCCCTCATCTCCCAGTCACCAGTCACCAGTCACCAGTCACCAGTCACCAGTCACCAGTCACCAGTCACCAGTCACCAGTCACCAGTCACCAGTCACCAGTCACCAGTCCCCAGTCCCCAGTCCCCAGTCCCCAGTCACATCTACAGCCACTCTCCGCCGCGGAAACGCCAACGAGGGAAAATGATCCGCATGAGGCTTTGGGAGGAAAAGAACACTGCTAGCCATACGATACTGTAATGCAAAAGAAAAATATGTGGTGGAAGTTCTTCTTTGGGTATGGGGATTGGTAAAAAGCCAAACAGTTTTACACCACAATAAACAAAGATAAATTCCCAAATTCCAGCAAAGAGTTGATAAGCTGCGGGCCAGTCTCTATCCCAACGGAATTTTTGCAGATAGTTATAAAGTACATCCCAACCTAAACCGAAAATGGCAACATAGGTAAGTATCAAGAAATAAACTGAGTTAGGCCCAGGGCCAATTAAACCCATTGCAAAGGGTAATGATACTAATACGCCTACTGTTGCTAATAGTAATAATCGAGTTTGCCAACGACCAAATAATGTGGGAGTCACGTCGCTTCGCTCCGAAGTCAAAAGTCAAAAGTCAAAAGTCAAAATTAACAATACATACAAAGTACTGTCAGCACTTGAATCATACCCATATTAAAAAACTCCACAGGATTGTGGAGCTTTTCGTAAAAATAAATGGAAAATATTGTTTAAACTGCTACAGGGGAATGATAGGTGCTGAGTGCGTCCCAAGTGATGACATCGTCTAGCAAAGCTTGATAACCCAAGGTATTGGGATGGAGTCCGTCGTCACTGATGCGCTTGCGCCACCAGGTTTCACCACGTTCTATCCATTGGTCGAAAATATCGAGATAAGGAATCCGGCGTTGATCGCAAGCTATTTTCGTAGCTTCTTTATAGCGATACTGATCGGCGTGATTGTAGTAGAAACAATCGAGAAAGGGCATTTTGGCTTCATCAACTGGAACCATACCCACAAATACTACAGAACAAAGTTGTTGTGCTTGTTCTAGTAATTCAGCGATTTGAGATTCAAATAAAGCAAAATCTGTATAATTACGTCCATTAGGGCGAGATAACCGCGCTGAATCATTTACCCCTACAGACAAAATAATTAAATCAGGGACACGATTTCGCAGTTCACCCCGATGGCGAAATTCAACTTCTAGCCTTTGGGCGACTTGTTGAGTGCGATCGCCTCTGACTCCCAAGTTATAAAGAATATGGCCGGAACTATTGGGTAACATCCAGTATCGCCTTAGTTGTTCTACCCAGCCTCCTCTTTCCGGATCGCCAAAGCCATAAACTATGCTATCTCCTAGTGCGATAATCTTCAAAGGCTGACAATGGGTTGGTGCTATGGACAGCTGCATTGAGGAAGGTCGCTCGAATGTTTGCATCTTAAAAAGACTTTATTTTATATCTTTACAAGATTCTATACATTTCTACACCATTACAAAGTATATTTCTACTCTCTACTTTGGAAAGAGTTGATGAAGTTGGGGACTTCCAAGTAAAAAATATGCCATCCCTGCGGGACGCTACGCGAACACTATTTAGGCAGGGAAGGGGAATAACTCTTGACTCTTGTACAGACGCGATTCATCGCGTCTCTTCAACTCAGCACTAAATTGGCGACTGATTAAACACCCATTTCAACCACTGGCTAAAAGAATTGAAGGCGTTTAGATGCTTGACTCCTGGCGCACGGGAATTAGCGAGTGCTTCCACAGCGACTAAGGCGGCGTACTGCAAACCCAAGAAACTATCAACTGCTGCATAGGGGCCACCAAGGGTAATTGCGCCAGCCGCATACATTTGACCTTTGGTGTTACGCATTTGGGCTAACTCAAAATTGTTGGCAACAACTAATCTCCCTAGGTGATTAAGTGGTAAGTTGTAATGCTTTACTAGGTCATCTAATAGGGGATTGGTTTGGACTTTGGCATCTAAACCTGTAGCATCAACAATAAAATCAGCCTCCAGCTTCATTTCTCCCAAGCCTTTTTCACGGATGTGGCTAATAGTGCGGTTTTGGCTTCCCCGTTCTACATCCAGCACATCCCCAAAGGTAATTTGATACCAACCTTCCCTTAAACCTTGTTCGGTAATCTGCTGCCAATCATGGCGATCAGCAGTAGTAGTACCACCCCAGTCTGCGAGTAGACTTTTGCGTTCATCAGGAGTGGCTTTTTCTAGCATTACCCGTAGTTCCCCACTCCAACAGGCTTTAGGCCAGTTAAAGGGTTGAAATTCGTAATGATTTTTGACTAAACGTTGGGCTTTTTGGAATTTGTTACCTTGGGGTTTAGGCGATCGCATTAAATGCAAAACTGTAATATTGCGATTTTTCTTGCGTGCCTCATAAATTCGCTGCACAATCCGCGAAGCCACAATTCCCCGCCCGCGCAACAATACAATTCCACCCTGTTGTTCTAGCTGTTGATAAACATGATCATGTTCCTCATAAGCATTCACAACAGCTTTGAAGTCTTGATATTTTTCTCGATAAGCTTGTAAATCTGGTAAAAACTGAATTGCGGGATAACCTGTTGCTAAGTGTAAATAACGCGATACAAAAAAAGCATAATCTCTCGTCCCGCGAGAATAGGCTACGCAATATCTACCATCTGCAGTTTTGCGAATAGCTCTAACTCGCCCATAACGATAAATTTGTTGCCAACCAATGCGTCGGCATTCCCTATCTATAGAATCAAAAACATTACCAGCTCTTGGGGTATAAGTTTCTATAAATGTAGGTTCTGCAAATACTTGCCATAAATACCTGAATGCGGAATTGGGTTTGCCTTGAGTAATATCATGCCAAGCTTCCCGTAAAGCATAACTAGGCCAGCCCCAAATGTTATCAGGGCAAGAATCAGAATTAGACCTTAATCTTTCATATAAAGGAATTTGCGAATTCAAGCAGAGGCGCTTGTATCGTGCATAAGGCTCTGCTTCTAATCCCAAAGCAACAATTTTGTCAGCACGCACACCGCTAATTCGCAGTAAATCAGTCCAAATAAAACTGCCAAGTCCCGCACCAACTGCCAGATAATCACATTCATCCACAGGTAAGCCTGTAGCATGAAGTGCTTGCACGTCAACTTGTTGCGCCTGAAATGCTGGAGGTGGAAAATTACTACCTAGCGGTGTTACAGGCCGTACAGACGGCAAACTAGGATCTGGAATATTGGTATTGGGATTAAAGTGAATAGTTGAAGGTGGGCTAGTAACTGGTGCGGGTGCTAGTGCATTAATACTAAAGTTCACGGTGATCATGTATGGCCCAATTTGTAGGGTATCACCGTTATTCAAAACAGAGCGTGTTTGTCGTTGACCGTTGACAGATAAACCATTGACACTACCTTGATCAATCACCACCAGTTGATTTTGTTCCCAATCAATCAAGGCATGATAGCGCGAAACTTCATTACTATTCAGCAGCATTCGCGAGACACGCTCTCCCCTGAGTTGATCTGGTAACCTAGCGAATTCTCGCCCAAAAGCGATTGGTACACTCAACCTGGGTTCTCGCCGTTCCCCCGTAGCTGGATCATCCCAACTTAATAGAATTTGTAAATTTGGCATTTGGTCTTTGGCATTTAGTGTTTGTCATTGGGCATGGGGCATTGGGCATGGGGCATGGGGCATGGAGTATTAGTCTTCTTGTACGCTCCCCTGCTCCGTCTGCTCCCTCTGCTTCCTCTGCTTCCTCATCTCCCTCATCCTAATGATTCGGTGCAACTAGCACACTAACTGCTGCTGCTAAGGATGTTCCACACCAGGGACAGCCAACTTGCAGATTTTCCGGGGGAGAGACTTTGTGGCATTTGGGACATTCTAAGCCATAAATTCCTGGTGGGGGTGCGGGTGGGTGCTGGTGATATCTCGGTTGCACCTGTGGCTGCTGGTTGATTGGTGGCCATGTAGGCTGGTTACTGACTACTGGCGGGGTTGGTGGTGTCAAAATTGTGGGCGGAATACTGTTAATTAAAATATTAGTGACTCTAAGTTCCATTTGCCCCAATTGGATCATGCTACCTTCTCTTAAAGGCAGTTCACCTTGGGTTAGTTGTTGTCTATCTACTAGGGGCGGATTTTGCGATCGCAAGTTTCTAATGTAAAACTTTTGCTGTTGGCTATTAAAAAATATTTCTACGTGTAAACCTGATACGGTAGGGTTACTGACAACAATGTCGCACCGGAGTGGATCTCGACCGATGCGGACAGTGCCAGGGTTCTTGCTAGGCTGTTGTTCGTAAATATTCTGGGTTTTATCTTGACCTGCATCATGCCACTGTAAAGTTAGTGCATTCATCGTTATAACTAGTAACTTTTATTTAGTTACTTCAACTCCTTTCTGTGCGATTCCTAACACGATTGGGCACAAGCAAGCAAGTGTTTAGAAAAAACTTTAAATCAGATTTGTGTTTAGTTCTAACGCTGATCGTCAAAATTTCTGCATATTTCTACTGATGGGGTCAAAATCTTTAGAGAATCGGGTGGTTTCGTCATAATAAGCACCTGTTAAATCTGCTCCATACAACTTGGTGAAGTTGAGTTTAGCGCCTCGCAGATTTGCTTCATTTAGCTTTACACCGCACAAATTAGCTCTAGTCAAATTAGCGTTGGCTAAGTTGGCTCTACTCAAATCTGCTCCCCAAAGTTTAGCTCTAGCTAGGTTAGCACTACTCAAGTCTGCTCCCCATAAATTTATCCCAGGTAAAGAAGCTCCAATCAGTTTAGCTTTAATTAGGTTGGCAGCAGGAAAATATCTCTCACCAGCAGCATAAAGCTGTTTAATCTTCTCAGCATCCATGAATTGTATTGACCTTTTCACAAGTGGTTGTCATCGCTTTATCTTGAAGATGCTAACTTGTCAGCAATGCGTGTAGTTTCTGGCAGTCGATATTTAGTGGTGCAGCGTAGTACATAGTCGATTGCTGTAGGCAAGCTAATTCGATGACCACTAGAAATATATAAAGGTTTTACGCCTGTGCGCGTGCGTAAAACTGCGCCAATTGTTTCACCTTGGTGTATTAAAGGTTGCCAGCTGCCTTTGGTTTCTGGAACTTCGTCATACTTGCCAATCAATAAGGATTTTGCTACGCCGATTGTTGGCATATCTATTAACAATCCTAAATGGCTAGCTATACCCAGTCTGCGGGGATGAGCTATTCCCTGACCGTCGCAAAGAATTATATCTGGTAGAATTTTTACCTTTTCTAAAGCATCCAGTACAGCTGGGATTTCGCGAAATGAGAGAAAACCGGGAATATAAGGAAAGGAGGTAGGACGGCGCGCTACTGCTGTCTCCACTATTTGCAAATCGGGGAAACTCAGCACTGCTACAGCAGCATGGCTAATTGTACCGTCCGCTTCAAAGCCCATGTCTACCCCTGCAACATATTTAATGGTTTCTGGCAGTTTATCTTCTATTATTGTTTGGTTTCGCAATTTTTCTTGGATTGCGATCGCTTCTTCTAGAGTCTGGGGCCAATCATGTTGTTGATAAATCTTCATAATAAATATTTTACTTAACAAAAATTAAAGGCTATTTTACCGAAATCTCCCTTAGCAACAGTGTAGCTACTGTTGTCATCAACTTAAAATTCTTTGTACCCTTTGGCTAAAGTTAAACTATCAAAATTATTTATTTGTCTCACTGTGAGAATCGGCAAACTATTAACTAGTTTAGGTTTGATAATGTTAACTTACTGAGGTTAGTAATTAGTCAAAAATTACTATTAAAAAATAGCCATGCGTAACCACATCCCAAATCCGGCAAATGCTTTCCAGTTCAGTTCCTATATTGTTGGTGGCATATTTCTATTGATAGTGGCATTTATTTTTCGTCCTTTCACGATTGTAAATGCTGGGGAACGAGGCGTTGTCATGAAGTTTGGTAAAGTCCAGGATCAGGTTTTAGATGAGGGACTGCATCCTATGATACCAATGGTGACCTCAATCAAAAAACTAAGCGTGCGGGTACAGCAAAATACTTTTGAATCAGACGCAGCTTCTAAAGACCTGCAAAAAATTACTACCGAACTAGCTGTTAACTGGCACGTTGATCCAATACGAGTCAATAAAGTTTTTCAACAAGTCGGAGACCAACAACAAATTATTACTGGGATTATTACGCCTGCTGTATCTGAAGTTTTGAAAGCAGCCACAGCCAAAAAAACAGCAGAAGAAATCATTACTAAAAGAACAGAACTGAAAGAAGAGATTGATAGCAATCTCAAAAATAGACTATCAGCTTATGGTTTAATGGTTGATGATGTTTCTCTAGTCAATTTTTCCTTTTCGCCAGAGTTTAGTAAAGCTATTGAATCAAAACAAATAGCTGAACAAGAGGCTAAACAAGCAGAATTTATTGCTAAAAAAGCGACTCAAGAAGCACAAGCAGAAATTAACCGCGCTAAAGGTCAAGCAGAAGCACAAAGATTACAGCGACAAACCTTAACCGCAGAATTATTGCAGAAACAAGCAATTGAAAAGTGGGATGGACGTTTTCCTACAGTGATGGGTGGTAATGGTTCAGTGCCATTAATCAATATTAATCCTAGTAATCTCTCTAGCACGCCAAATCGATAGTTTTGTTTACGATTTGTAGAGACGCGATTAATCGCGTCTCTAACGTCAAAATACAAGGGTGAACGCTACTTTTCATCAATGTCCAAGTGAAATATCGGATAGTGCTCACCCTACAAACATTGTTTCTTTTAGATGGTAGGATGCGTTAGCGATAGCGTAACGCATCCTACGTTTATTTCTAGCGATAAATATTTAACCGAACAAAATATTAGTTCTTCTTTTCTGTTTCCTGTTTTATTTCTCAGCAAACAGTTTCAGAAATCAAATCAAATTTAGCAGATTTTGTAGAGGATGTAACAAACAATAGTGATTCATATTATTCATTACATCCATTACACCATCCATTAACATATTTTCATTGTATTGCCACATAATTGGGCAACAAAGAATCTAGCACATTCTCAATACTACAATCCGATAAATCGGGAATCGATAAAAATCTGTAAGCTTTACTAAAATAACTCTTTGTTGAGTGGTTATAAATGGGGTCGTAATAGCAATCCAATATATCTTGCACTAAAGATTCCCAATTACCAGCATCAATTAATTGATACCACTGACTTAATTTCTCCCAACCACAGCGATTTTTGAGTTTCTCTAGCTTGCGTTTTAAGACATCAGGATGGGTAATTAAGTGGGGATATTCTTGTAACAAGAACTGGACTCTAGCAGCTATTGGTAGTTGAATTTCTACACAATTAGCCTGTCTCATTTTCTGCCACAAGGATTGAGGTAAATATATTTGCCCAATTTTGATACTTTCTGATTCAATCCAAACTACTTGCTGCGGATTAAACTGTTGCAGATGTTGTACTAGGAGAGATTCAAAGTATTTTTGTGAAGGTTGGGATATCGGCTTACCTGGCCATTGTCCGCCCAAAAGAGAACCGCGATGATTAGCTAAACTTTCTAAATCTAAAACTTGTGCGCCACGTTGACGGATTTTTTCTAAAATATGGGTTTTACCAGTACCAGTTAAACCACATAACATCTGATAGTTAAATTGTGCTGGTAAATGTTCTATTTGCTGGCGGACGTAGTTACGATAAGTCTTGTATCCGCCATCAATTACAGTCACTTGCCAACCAATTTGTGTCAGTACCGCAGCCATGCTAATGGAACGCTGCCCACCTCGTCCACAGTACACTAAAGGATGATAGTCTGGGTCTTTAGCAGCAAAGTGCTGGCTGAGATGTTGGTAAATATTTCTCGTTACTAAAGCCGCACCAATTTTTCGCGCTGTAAAAGTGCAAACTTGTTTATAAATTGTTCCGACTTCAGCGCGTTCAGCATCATTCAAGACTGGTAAATTAATCGCGCCAGGAATGTGGTCTTCTATAAATTCACTAGGCGAACGAACATCAATAATTTCACTGTAAGTTTCAGCCCAAGGCAGACGCGTATATGTAACTGAAGATGACATAGTCTTTAAATTCTCGCTTCTTCAATTGTGGCACTCCCATAAGTTTAATGGGGGTATTCTGTACTTAGGTAAATTTAAATGAATCTATGTAAAGTCTCAAAACAAAACTTGGAAGACTTAAAAATCTTGTTTGCAAATACCAAGGGAAAATTTTTAACAGAGAAAATAATTTTTGCGGTTTTGACTTTTTCGGGGAAAGCACAATTGCATCTTTTAAAACTCACTATATAGCCTCTGTTATCAACTATTTATGGTCAGCAAAAGATACTACTGCTAAATTTATTAACATCATAAATAGTTAATGAGGCGATCGCACTTCTGGCTCGGTGATAATAATTGGTAAGAATAGGGCTAACACCAGAAGCTTCGATAGATTATGGAAATTTTAGTGGTGAAATCTAACTAGCGATCGCCAATGGAAATTTAGCAGCTTCAATGAACTAGTTTTAGGATAAAAAACAACTAAAGTCATTGTATCCGTAGTCAGCGATCGCGGTATTAGGGGTCAGACCAATTCTCTCAAAAAAGAAAAAGCTACGCTTCAACAATCAGATTGTATAAAATTTGTCCTAGAAATTTTATACAACTCTACGATTAGCTTCCCAAGCTAACAGAATAGTCTTTCGCTCCAAACCCCAACGATAGCCACCAAGTTCTCCAGACTCGCGAATCACACGATGGCAAGGGATGAGGTAGGAGATGGGATTTTTGCCTACAGCATTGCCAACGGCTCGCGCAGCAGTTGGGAGGCCAATTATTTCCGCAATACTTTGGTAAGTTGTCAGACCCCCAAAGGGGATTCTCAAAAGTGCGCGCCAAACTTGAATCTGAAAATTAGTGCCTTTAACCAAAAGCGTTAAGGGTTTTTGTTCTGTGAAGCTCACTGAGTCAAAAATCAAGTCATGCAATGGTTGAGTTACTTGTTGATTTTGGATAATCTCAGCTTTTGGCCATTCTTGCTGAAGTGTTTGTTGGACATTTGGCTCATCTGTGCCATTTAAAAAATACAGATTGCAAATACCGCGATCGCTCGTAGCGATCAGAGCTTTGCCAAACAGCGTTTCATGAATACCATAGCGAATTTGCAAGCCTGCTCCGGCTGCTTTAAATTCACCAGGGGACATTGCTTCTAAGTTGACAAATAAGTCATGTAATCTTCCCGGACTCGACAAGCCTACATCTAAGCTTAAATCTAGTAAGCTTTTGGTTCGGGTAATTTGTGATTTAGCATATTCAACTGTGAGATATTGCAAAAACCGCTTAGGGCTTATGCCAACCCACTGAGTAAACATCCGTTGGAAATGATACTCACTTAAACCTATGTGCTGGGCAACTGTAGCCAGATCCGGCTGGTGGAGATGGGATTGGCGCATAAATGCGATCGCCTGAGCAATCCGCTGATAATCTCCGCTGTCATGGGCAGTTACAGTCTTCATCGCAATCATCTAGGTTGAATTCAAGAAGTCTTGGCATTCTTCAATTTACCGATGTTGTCAATAGAAAGCCACCCGTTTCTTGCGGTTGATATGCGTAATAATTCTTAAGGATATGTGTAGCCGTTAATCTGCACTCCACCATAAGGCCCAGGTGTGGGGCGAGGAAGAGATATCTGAGACTGCTGTACACCATAATTGCCATATACTGACGAGGTTGAGTTATTGACAACGTTAGGAATTTGAGATGGCGTAGAGTATGGTGAAATGTTGGTGGTTGTAGTCGAACTAACGGATGGTGTCACTGATGTTGTTTGTATTCCATTAGTTAATGTCTGACTGTTATTAAAGTTAGCGTAAGAATTTTGGGGCAAGTTTGTGGCTGTTGGTTGAGAGTAAACTGTACCTGTATTTAAGTTATTGTTAACAGGTAAAGGCTGACTATATATATTGCTAGTGACTGGTGTTGCATTGTTGTTAGAGCTAGTTCCCATCATACTTGTAGGATTGGCAGCACCAGAGAGATTTTGATTGGTTGATGTGAAATTGCTGTAGGCAGAAGTTCCCATGATATTTGTGGAACTAGAAGCTGTGTTGTTGTAACCAGAGAGATTTTGAGTTGGGGCTTGATTAATAGCAGTTTGTAAAGGGCTGATAGTAGCAGGATTTTGATTTTTTTCGCTTTGATTAACTAATGTCATCCCTTGATTCAAAGGGGTGGTGACGCTTGCTGTTTCTTCTAAGGGTGCAGTTACAGATTTAGCACCTAACAAATGACTACCACCATAACCAGACTTCATCTGCAATAAATTTTCGGTTTGTACAACAAAGGGATTGTTATTCTTTGGTGCAGATGTGTCATTTACTGTTGGTAAAACTGGATTTGATTTAGCTTCATTGGTGGTAGAAGATTGTTTACTGATAACATCCTCAAACAGACTGGGGCTATTTTGGGCTGCTGGTTTTTCCGGTGGGAGACTTAAAGTGGCTGCCAAAATAGCTTGTTCATAGTCTTTAATTAACACGGGAAAATTATCAATGTCTGCAACCATAGCTCTGTCTTCATCTGACAGTGCTGAGTCAGAAACTTTTGGCGAGGCTACTTCTGATTGTGACTTACCAGCCAAAACATTTGGATTGGACAAGTATTGCCACATTCCTATCCCAAGCACAACTAAAAAAACTCCTGTACCCCAAAAGCTAGGTCTGCTGAGATTCCGTAACCTGGCTTTAAGATAACGTAAGTATGCCGGGGGATAATTTCGGTTTTGCATATGTTTGGATATAGTAAATTTACTGAATTAGCGATCGCGCTTTGCGTATTTTGTCAGTAGTGCTGTTGTGGGGAAGTTCTGCTTTAAAAGAAAATTCAAACAAAGTTTAAGGATGATTTCATCCTAACTGTTCAATCTTTATGAGTCATTAGTGCTGGACAATTATTCGTAAAAAATTTATCTTCTGCTCATCTGAGTTAT
The DNA here is from genome assembly GCF_025677855.1 of Tolypothrix sp. PCC 7601. Lineage (NCBI taxonomy): Bacteria > Bacillati > Cyanobacteriota > Cyanophyceae > Nostocales > Tolypothrichaceae > Tolypothrix > Tolypothrix sp. PCC 7601. The sequence goes on along the minus strand of NZ_CP064879.1, from coordinate 6,747,277 downwards.
GAGGGAGTGACAAATAAACACAGAGGTTGAAAATATTTGGTTACGGTAAAAAAGAAGAACGGGTGAAAGAATTCTTTCTTTTTTTTTCATAAATAAATTGAGAGGCTTAAAACCTTATTGGCAAAGGAAAAAATTATTTTCTTCAACCTTCTTCACCCTACAATCAGGCTTATGCCTTTCTTCGGTCACTTTCGATATCATCAGGAGTTGAAAGCTAGTCTAAGGTTATTGTTGTAGCTGCCTAAAAGACTGCTGAGTTCAAAGTTCAACTGTAAGAATTACTCACCATTCAGCAACGCCACTTGCTTGAAGCCGGGAAACCCGTAAAGGCGCAGTGGTTCTACCCTGCGGGAAGTCGCAGAAGCGTCTACCGCACTCATTACTTAGCAATATTGTGTGCGCTGTCGCCTGGCGCTTGCATCGCATTACTATTTACCAGGAGACTACAGCAATGATGAAAGCTGAAGATATCATGACCAGGAACGTAGTTACCATTCGCGGTTCGGCGACTGTTGCTGAAGCGGTGGGGCTAATGAAGGATAAAGGATTGCGCGCTTTGGTTGTGGATCGTCGTCATGAGCATGATGCCTATGGCATAGTCACAGAAACGGATATTGTTTACAAAGTTACAGCTTACGGTAAAGATCCAAAACAGGTCAGGATTTACGAAATCATGACTAAGCCCTGCATTATCGTTAATCCTGAGTTGAGCGTGGAATATGTGGCGCGGTTGTTTGCTAATACTGGGATTCGTAGAGCACCTGTGATTCAAGGTAAGTTATTAGGGATTATCTCGATTACCGATATTCTGACAAAAAGTGACTTTGTAGAATCTCCCAAAGCCATAGTCTTAGAAGAGAGAATTCAACAAGCGATCGCACAAGCTCGTGGTATTTGTACTGAACAAGGAGCCTATTCTAAAGCCTGCGCCGCCGCTTGGGATGAAGTTGAAGAACTCCAAGCCGAAGCAGCTCACCAAAAAGCTGAAGGTATGGAGTCAGCTAAAGTTTCTTTTGAAGAATACTGTAAAGACAACCCCGAAGCGCCGGAATGTCGGCGACAGTATAAGGCTTGAGGGGACTGGGGATTGGGGACTGGGGATTGGGGATTGGGGATTGGGGATTGGGGATTGGGGATTGGGGATTGGGGATTGGGGATTGGGGATTGGGGATTGGGGACTGGGGATTGGGAGACAAGGAGAGATTACCAATTATTCATGCCCTATGCCCCATGCCCTATGCCCCATGCCCCATTTCCTACCTTTGAGCAACTCGCATTAATAAAAATAACCCTGTTCCCAAGCCGATAAAGTTGGGTAGCCAAGCTCCCATAAAGGGAGATAGGACATTTGCTTGTCCTAAAGCACCAGTAATAAAGCTGAGAAAGTAATAGGAGAAAATTACAATCACGCTAATACCAAAACTGGTACCGCGTCCTGTGCGCTGGGGTATGCTGCCCATTGCTGCGCCTACTAAGCCAAAAACTACACAAACAAAGGGTAAGGCAATTTTTTGCTGAATCCGTACTTCCAATTTCCGAATTTTTTGGCGATCGCCACCGAGACGTTCTACGGCTAGCTGTTCTACAGCTTCGGAAATATTCATCTCACCGTAGTCACGGCTTTTTTCTGCCAAACTTAATGGTGTGCGGGGAAGTCGCAGTTGTTGGTGTTCAAACCGTAAAATGTTGCGATAAGAGCGATCGGGAGATACTAAATAAATAGTGCCGTTATAAAAATCCCAAACGTTTTGCGAACCGTTCCATCGCCCTGATTCTGCTACAACAATTTGGTTTAAACCTTCTTCGGAACGGTCAATAATTGTTAAACCTTTCATCTGTTGACCATCAAATTGGTCAGCATAAAATAAGCGTGTCAGTATCCTGGTATTACTACCATCTCGCTCTTTTACATCCCGATATTCGGGGTAAAAAATATTTTGCTGCTTCAAAATTGGCTTATCTGACTTTAAAGCATTCTGTAAAGTCATATTTGCTTGATAACTAGCAGCTGGTGCGATTTGCTCATTAAACAAAAATGTCAAGCCTGTCACTACCAAACTTAACATTACAGCAGTCAAAACCATGCGATAAACACTTACCCCACAGCCACGTAAAGCAATTAATTCACTCTCGCTAGAAAGACGACTATAAGTCATCAAAGTAGCTAGAAGCGTGGACATAGGAAAGGCTAAAACAATGAAAGTTGGTAGTTTTAATAAAAAAACCTGAAGAGCAATATCTATTGGTAGACCGGATTCTACAATCTTTCTAACTAAGTCAAATACGGCATCAATTGTCACACCAATTGACGAAAAAGCCCCTACACCAAATAAAAATGGCGGTAGCAATTCGCTGGTCAGATAGCGATCCATGAGCGTAAAAGGCATCAGCGAATTGAGGCTATAAAAAGATGTGAGCTTTTTTGATACCATAAGCTAACTTGAGAATGAAATATTTATGTCATTGGGCATTTAATATTGATGATTTAGAATTGATATTTAAATTAATTAAAAACTCTAAATTGGCACTAAATCATTAAGACGAAAAATTTTTGAGCAGCTATTATTGAATATCTATCATTTTAAACTTGGAAGTTATCCCCCAAATAATATTGACGCACGAGGGGGTTGGTATAAAGCTCATTCGCATTACCAAAAGCCAGAATTTGTCCTTCGCGCATGATATAAGCACGATCAGTAATTGCTAGGGTTTCGCGGACATTGTGATCTGTGATTAAGATACCCATGCCGCGATCGCGTAGTCGGGCTACAATTTGCTGAATTTCCGAAACAGCAATGGGATCGACTCCCGCAAAGGGTTCATCTAAAAATAAAAACTTTGGCCCTTCTCTACCAGATGCTAAAGCTCTAGCTAATTCAGTCCGCCGTCGTTCCCCACCAGAAAGTTGAATTCCTTTACTGTTTGCCACTTTTTCTAAGCGAAATTCTCGCAGTAAATTTTGTACTCGTCCCGACCATTCCCAGTTTGGCACATTAGTTTGTTCCAAAACTAGAAGTAGATTGTCTCGTACTGTCAGCTGGCGAAACACGCTCGCTTCCTGGGCTAGATAGCCAATGCCCAATCTTGCCCTTTTGTGCATTGGTAGCGCTGTAATATCCAAATTATCCAGCCAGACTTTTCCTTGATTTGGTTTTTCTAAACCTGTAGCAATATAAAAGGTTGTGGTTTTACCAGCGCCATTTGGGCCTAGTAACCCAACAATTTCTCCTTGGGTAACAGAAAGACTAACACGATTGACAATCTGGCGCTTGCCGTAAGATTTGTGGATGTTCTCTAAGACAATTTTCACGCTAGAGATGCCCCTTGAGAGTAACTACTACTAATTAGAACCTTTGAGTGGTGGGGTTTTTGGGGCAGATCTGGCAGATTGTCCGCCAATTTCACCGTCCTGTACCATATAAATCGACTCTACCTGACGGTTAGATTGCGGTAAAGCCACAAATCTGCCCTCATCAATCAAATATGTCACCTTCTCTGCGCGAATACTATTGCCACCTTGTTGCAAAATATAGACATTGCCACTGAAATCTATGCGGCGTTCCTTGCTAAAGTATTGTGCTTGGGCGGCTGTGGCTTGAATCTGACGCGAAGGATACAACATTTGCACATTGCCACGAGCAGTTACTACTTGACTTTTGGCATCATACTCTTGAACATCCGAGCGAATTGTTAACGGGCGGTTTCCTGTGGATGTTTGAGCAGTAACGGTTTGCACTTGGTAGGGAAAAGCTACTGCGCCAAAGATTGTAGCAGGTAACACCAAGGCTAAGAGTAAGCGCCGGATTTGCGATCGCGGAAATTTATAGGACAGTATCATAGCAATTTACAATTTAGAGTTTTAGCTTGTATTTTAATTATCTCAACTACTTTATCCAACAGTAAAAAATAGCATCTGGACTAATTTCGCATAAATGCTGACGCTATTGACGCTTACCTTACCATTAAGGTTTCGTCCAAATATCTGTTTGTAAAGTCTAATTCCAGAACTTTCCAGATAAATGGCTAACTGGGAAAGGATGAGGGGGATGAGGGGGATGAGGGGGATGAGGGAGATGAGGGAGATGAGGGAGATGAGGGGGATGAGGGGGGATGAGGGGGATGAGGGGGGATGAGGGGGATGAGGGGGATGAGGGGGATGAGGGGGATGAGGGAGATGAGGGAGATGAGGGGGATGAGGGAGACAAATAATTCAAAATTATGACCTGTTCCATGTTTACTTTTGGCTCAGAAAACTGGAAAAAGCGCAGATTTTTGTTAGGGGCTAATTTTTTTTGGGAAATCTAAATTCAGTAGGAAATCAATGTAATCACTAGCTATTTTGTGTTAAATCAAAAAAGCTAAAGTAAATTTTTTGTCAGATTGCGATCGCTAGCAACCTCTAACAGCTTTGAGGATAGAGTCGGTGTGAAATTGTTATTGATAGAGGATGATGAAAGTCTTGCCCAATTGCTCAGAGCCACTCTCATTGCTCAGAACTACCAGGTAGAATTAGCACCAGATGGGCAACAAGGTTGGGATCTGGCGCAAAGTTCCGTTTATGACCTGATTGTACTGGATTTAATTTTACCCAAGCTTGACGGGATCAATTTCTGTAAACGCATCCGGCTACAAAATGGCAATGTTGCGCGATCGCCAAATCAAAATACGCCAATCTTGTTGTTAACTGCACTCGACAGCGTGATGAATAAAGTCATTGGGCTAGATGCTGGTGCTGATGACTATATGGTGAAACCAGTGGATCTCGATGAATTTATGGCTAGGGTGCGATCGCTGCTGCGGCGTAGTTACATTACGCGATCGCCTCTGTTGGAATGGGGTGAATTATGCCTCAATCCTAATAATTGCCAAGTCACTTATCAAGGGCAGCCTATTCTTCTCACAGCCAAAGAGTATGCCATCTTAGAACTGTTTTTAAGAAATCCAGACCATATCTTCAGTGCTAGTTTATTAATTGATCGGCTATGGACGAGTGATGAAGCTCCCAGCGACTGGGCTGTGCGAACACATGTCAAAGGCTTGCGGAATAAATTAAAAAAAGCTGGCGTAGGAGAAATTTTTGAAACGATTTATAAGTTAGGATATCGCCTCAAACGCAGAGAACAGGAAAGCCCCAAAGAACAAGTTGCAACTTCGCCAATTTTGACCCCATCATCACTCACCACATTTATTTCAGATGTGTGGGAAGAGATGCGCGAAACTTATTGCGATCGCCTCATGATTATTCAACAAGCTGTGACAGCATTGAAAAATGGTCAAATTTCCCCAGAATTGCAGCAGGCGGCAGAATATGAAGCGCACACTCTGATTGGTTCATTGGGTAGTTTTGGTTTAGGCGAAGCTTCCCGAATATCACGACAAATTCAGCAGATCCTCACGCAAGCAGAATCCATTTCTTCTTTACAAATCCAGCAACTAGTCCACTTGGTAAGTGCATTACAGCAGGAAATGCAATCAGCCGCAGCTCGAACCCATCCAGCACAGACAAGTGGCTCAAAGGTTGTTCATGGAACTAGCTTGCTGATTGTGGATGACGATGCAGTGCTGGCAAGGCATCTAGCCACGAAAGCCGCAATGCAAGGAATTGTTGTAGAAGTCGCCACAGATTTGCAGCAAGCCGAAAGTTTCTTGGTTGACCAGCTTCCAGATGTGATATTACTGGATCTCAACTTTCCTGGTGCCCCAGGTAGCGGTTTAAATTTTCTCGCCACGCTATATAATCAGCACCCTAACCTACCAGTTCTGGTTTTAACGGCAAAGGAAGATTTTGCCCATCGCTTAGAAGCAGCTAGATTAGGCAGTAAGTTATTTTTGCAGAAACCAATTGCTGCGAATCAAGTTTTAAGAGCTGTTACTCAAGTACTGCAACAGTCAAGCCCAATTCCGCAAAAACTGCTGATTATGGAAGACGATCCGCAAATGTCGCATCTTTTGCGTCATATTTTGCAGCCTTGGGGTTATCATCTGACGCTAGTTGATTCACCACAAAATTTTTGGACAACTTTGGAGCAAACAGATCCCGATTTGTTGATTTTAGATATCGAACTATCTGACTCAACTGATTCTCTATCTTCAACAATTAACGGACTTGATTTATGCCAAGTAATTCGTAATGATTTTCGCTGGCAGAAATTGCCTATTTTATTTTTATCAGCGCATACAGAGGCCGAGATTGTACAGCAATGCTTTGCTGCTGGTGGAGATGACTTTCTTTATAAATCCGCGATCGCAGCAGAACTCTTAACCCGTGTACGCAATCGACTAGAGCAGCGCTAAGGGACTTCTAATTAAGCTCATCCCACCCCTCAAAGGATGAGGCTGAGGCATGGGAAAAGCATCCAATGCCCCAAGTCGGCTTTCTGTCATCAAGGTAAATTATGAAACATTAATTATTTATTAACTTGTGTAAAAGCTATGAAGCCTATAGCTATTAAGTAATGTAAATCTCTTCTGCAAAAAGCTATAGGCTTGAAAATTATGCTTACTCACAGATTCCTCAAAAATTTTTTATATACTCTCGCTTAAATAGGCTCAAAGTGGAACACTTAGATAAATGTCGCATTTTTAAAAATATTTATATCAAACTAAAAAATAGGAGATGATATTAATAATTTAAAGCTATGTTCCAGTAATATTTATCTGAATAATTCATGAAAAAATATATTTATGTTATGTTTTACCACTACTTTTTAAAAGTAAATATATTTTTTCCATAAAATAATCAGCAATATTTAATATTCAATTTTACTTGTATGTATAGTGTATATATTTAGAGTTTATATATGACTAAACATATATGTCATACGACAAAAATTTTTGTCTAACTAGTCATGTGATTATTAACACATTATTAGAAGATGAGCAACATCAAGATAATATGCAAGAAATGAGTTTATATCCAGAGTTTCTACTTCAGATACTTCATGGTATATCCGATCCAGTATTTGTTAAAGACAGCCAACATCACTGGGTATTCCTTAATAATGCCTATTGTCGTTTGATTGGATTTCATGAATCAGAATTAATTGGTAAGTCAGAATATGACATCTTTCCTAAAAAACAAGCAGATAGGCTGTATGAGAAAGATGAATTTATATTTAATACTGGCATAGTTCAGGAAACAGAGGAATGTTTGACCAATTCTGATGGCTTAACTCGTTTTTTCTTAATTAAAAAATCTCGAGTTGAAGATGAATATGGTAATCATTTTTTAGTAGGTATTATTCGTGATATTAGCAAAGAAAAATTGCAATCAGCAAAAGTTTGCTCATCAAAACAAGTATTAGAACAAGTAATAAATAATATCCCTCTCGCAACTTATTGGAAAGATTTTAATTCTGTTTATTTAGGTTGCAATCAACAATTTGCGGAAATTATGGGTAAAGATTGCCCAAATCAGATTATTGGCAAAACTGATTATGAACTAATGCAACAGCAAGACAATGTCAACTTATTTTGGGAGTCAGATTTCCAAGTTATAGAATCCCAAAAACCAGAGTATGGTATTGTCCAATGCTATATAAAAGCAGATGGTAAACAACTATGGTTAGAAACTAATAAAATTACCTTAAAAGATGAACAAAACAATTTCATTGGCATTTTAGTTACTTGTCAAGATATTACTGCGCGTAAAGAAGCAGAATTAGCACTTGCAGAAAAAGTATCCTTAGCTGCATTTCATGTAGCAGTTAATACTGCTATTACTCAAAGCTCTACACTTAAGGAATGTTTGAAAGGTTGTACTGATGCTATAGTCAAACATTTGAATGCTGCTTTTGCTCGCGTCTGGACGTTGAATGCTCAAGAAAACGTACTGGAACTACAAGCTAGTTCGGGAATGTATACCCATATAGATGGGCCCCACAGGCGTGTTCCTGTAGGGATGTTTAAAATTGGATTAATTGCTGAAGAACGTCAACCTCACTTAACTAATGCAGTGTTAGAAGATCCGCGTGTGGGGGATAAAGAGTGGGCAAAGCGTGAAGGTATGGTGGCTTTTGCGGGATATCCTTTAATCTTGGACGGGAATTTAGTCGGTGTAATTGCCATGTTTGCCCGTCATCCCCTAACAGAATTAACCTTGGATGCTTTGAAATTAAGCGCTAATGAGATTGCTTTAGGTATCAAGCGCCTGCAAGCTGAGGAAGCTTTACAAACAAGTGAGGGTAAGTATCGTCATTTAGTGGAAACTTCCCAAGACATGATTTGGTCAGTGGATGACAAAGGATACTTTATCTTTGTCAACCAGGCCGTGCAAACTATCTATGGTTATGAACCAGAAGAAATGATTGGTCGTCACTATAGCGAGTTTGAGCCACCAGAACAAATTCATCAAGGCCTCAATATTGTGCCTCAAACACTAAGCGAAGAGTCAGTTTTCCACTATGAAGCTGTTGTTCTGGCTAAAGATGGTAGGCGGTTAAATTTGTTGTGTAATGCTTGCTTATTGCGAGATGAAATTGGGAATATTATCGGTACCACTGGCACAGCTACTAACATTACGCAACATAAGCAAGCAGAACAAGCCTTACTCCGCAGTCATGCTATATTGCAAGCACAACAAGAAGCTTCCATTGATGGCATTTTGATTATTGATGAGAATCGCTTAGTAGCATCATATAATCAAAATTTTGCTGACTTATGGCAAATTCCGCCAGAAGTACTAGAAACAGGTGACGATCGCCAACTTCTACAATGGGTACTAGAGCAACTAAAGAATCCCACAGAATTTTTAACCAAAGTTGAGTATCTCTATCAGCATCTCGAAGAATACAGCCGTGATGAAATTTTACTCAAATCGGGACGGATTTTTGATCGCTATTCCGCACCAGTGCGATCGCTTGCTGGTAACTGTTACGGTAGAATTTGGTATTTCCGCGACATTACCGAACGCAAGCAAGCTGAAGCAGCACTGCTAAATTCAGAAGCACGACTACGACAACAAGCACAACAACTCCAAGCTGCATTGCGGGAACTACAACAAACCCAAACCCAGTTAGTTCAAAGTGAAAAAATGTCTAGCTTAGGACAATTAGTTGCAGGTGTCGCCCACGAAATTAACAATCCGGTAAATTTTATCTATGGAAATCTCAACCATGCCAATACATATAGTAAAGATTTACTAACGCTATTGGAACTCTATCAAAAATACTATCCCCAACCTGTGCCAGAAATTGCAGATTTTGTGGAACTGATCGAACTGGATTTTCTCAGGTCAGATTTTCCCCAAATACTTAAATCTATGGAAATTGGCGCTAACCGCATTCGGGAAATTGTACTTTCGCTGCGAACTTTCTCGCGTTTGGATGAAGCTGAGATGAAAGCAGTTAATATCCATCAGGGAATAGATAGTACGCTGATGATTCTGCAAAGCCGCCTCAAGGGTAACAATCAAGTACCAAAAATCACTGTGATCAAAGAATACGGCAACCTGCCCTTAGTTGAATGTTACTCTGGGCAGCTAAACCAAGTATTAATGAATATTTTAGTGAATGCGATCGATGTATTAGAAGATGCCGTTATCAATAATCAGTTGTCAACGGCAGAATTATTATCTATCAAAAATCCCCAAATTTATATCCAAACCGAATTTCTAGACAATCATCAAGTAAAAATTATTATTGCCGATAATGGTGCAGGAATTCCAGATAATATTAAACAGCGAATATTTGACCCTTTCTTCACCACTAAACCTGTTGGTAAAGGTACAGGTATGGGACTTGCTATTAGCTATCAAATTATTACCAAAAAACATGGTGGTTCTTTGGAATGTACTTCACAGCCTGGACAAGGCACTAAATTTGTAATTACAATTCCTTTAACTCAAAAGTCTAAAGTTGTAATTTAAGGGTCAAGGGTCAAGTGTGATTGATAATTTTTCTCTACCTTTTTCTGATTTTTCACATCTTTACCCTTTATTTTTAAAACATAATATAAACTGTAAATCGCACGAGATTATCCTGTCCAAACTGCAATAAATTTTCATTGCGTAGACTATATTGCATACCCGGATTTAAGAGCTTGTTATTTAAATAAATACCATTTGTACTCATATCAACAATCATGTAGGTATTTTGCTGCCAGTCCCAATAAATGCGTGCATGACGACGAGAAATTATACCTTCATGAGGCAAACCAGTTAAGTCAATTTCTGGTGGAAGGGTCATGCTTTGACTGCGGCGACCAATAAAACCGACTTCTCCAGACCATTGAAACTCTCTACCTGTAGTATGAATCAGTTTGATAATAGGTAATCCGGGTGGCGGTGGGGTATAGACAGGTTGTACTGCTGAGACAGGGGGATTAACCCGTTGTTGATCATCCTTGGGATAATTAACAACGGGTTGATAGTTAGGTGGATTAACTACAGGTTGTACGGGTAGCGGTGGCGGTGGTGGGGGTGGCGGCGGCGGCGGTGGCGGTGCAGTAGGTCTACTTGGTGTAGGGGTAATTAAATTAGCCAAAGGAGTAGAACACCAAGGACAAACTTTCGCATTGTTGGGCAAGGCGCGGTTAAAATATTCGCAATTTGGGTTAGGGCACCGATTTGCAGGCATAAGACCTTACTTAATCAGGTATAGGTTGTAAAGGGACAGTGCAGGAGGGTTACTTTACTAAGTCAACACTGGCCATGACGATTAATTAGTATCTCAGCAAATGTAGACCCAGTTAGTTAGTGATTTTTGTCTTGAGACTACATACACCACAAATATAAAGTATCTTAAACTGAATTTTCACCACAGAAAAATTAGCTAACTATTGCCCTGAGAGGCTTTTACTAGTTTTTAAATCATTAAAATTAAAATTTTTGAGCTAGTATCTCTGCGCGGAATTCAAAAATCAAAGAGTGACACAACAGGGATAAGGTGCATTACACTACCCTTCTCCTGCAGAGACGCTACGCGAACGGGAAGCCACTACCCTGCGGGAACGACTTTGTCGACAATATAATTAACTCTCTAACATCTGCAATAACTGAGCTTCTGTTAACTGGGTAATACCTAAAGCTTCAGCTTTAGCCAATTTAGAGCCAGCATCTTCTCCTACCACTAAATAATCTGTTTTCTTACTCACGGAATCTGTAACTTTACCGCCAGCTTTTTGAATTAAAGCTTTGGCTTCATCTCTTTTTAAAGTCGGTAAAGTCCCTGTAACTACAAAAGTCTTGTCTGTAAATTGGGGATTACTATCAGTAATTGTTGATGTTTCTGCGGAATTTGCTAATTGCAAACCAGCTGCTTGGAGGCGAGAAATTAAAGTTTGATTAGCATGAATTTGAAACCATTGGTGTACTGATTCTGCAATTTCTACACCAATACCGTAAATCCCGGCAATATCTGACTGTCTGGCTTGAGTTATCTTCTCAACATCAGAAAATTTCTCGGTTAATAGTTGAGCGTTGACACTGCCAACATGACGGATGCCTAAACCATACAATACCCTTGACCAAGGTTGATTTTTTGATTGGGCGATCGCATCAATTAATTTCTGCGCTGATTTCTGCCCCATCCTTTCTAATACATATAATTTTTCTTCTGTCAAGTCATATAAATCGGCTACGGAATGCACCAAACCCTTATCTACGAGTTGATGTACTAGCTTTTCGCCCATCCCTTTAATATCTAAAGCATCGCGGCTAACCCAATGTTCTATTGCACCTTTGAGGATAGCGGCACAGGAAGCATTAACACACCTAGTCACGGCTTCACCCAATTCCCGCACCACTGGCTGACCGCAAACTGGGCAATTGCTTGGCATGATAAAGGGTTGGGTGTTTGGGGGACGGAGTTCTGTGAGTACTCGTACCACCTCTGGAATAATTTCCCCAGCTTTGCGAACAATTACAGTATCACCGATGCGGATGTCTAATTGGGCGATGCGATCGCTATTGTGTAAGGTAGCGCGGGAAACTGTTGTTCCTGCTAATTGTACGGGGCGCATTTCTGCTAATGGTGTTAAAGCGCCTGTTCTACCAACATTTACTGCAATATTTTCTACACGGGTAGGTGCTTCTTCGGCTGCATACTTCAACGCCACCGCCCAACGGGGAAACTTTTGCGTAAATCCTAGCTGTTCCTGAAGCTTAAAGGAATTGAGCTTTACGACTACCCCATCAGTCATGTAGGGTAAATTCAGCCTTTCTGTATCCCAATAGTTATAGTATTCAGCAACTTCCGCTAAAGAAGGGCATAGCTTATGGTTGGGGTTAACCCGGAAGCCCATCTTTTGTAGTAATTCCAAAGCTTCCCATTGAGTATTGGCAATACTAGCATCATCTCTGCCAGGAATATGCAGGGTGTAAGCAAAGAAATCTAAACGCCTGCGGGCAACAATTTTGGAGTCTAATTGTCTGAGTGTACCAGCTGCGGCATTGCGGGGATTAGCAAATAACTGTTCGCCGGCTTTTTGCCGTTCTTCGTTGATTTGTTTAAATACATCTAAGGGTAAAAACGCCTCACCCCTGACTTCTACCTTTTCTAAAATTTCTAAGCCTTCAAAATTTAAGCGCAAGGGAATTGAGCGAATTGTCCGCACATTTTGGGTGATATCTTCCCCCATTACTCCATCACCACGAGTTGCGCCTCTGGTGAGGATACCATTTTGATAGGTAAGTGCGATCGCAGAACCATCAATTTTCAGTTCCGAGACATATTCTGCGGCTGCAATTTTTGGCGCTTGTCGCCGCCAACGCTGATCCCATGATTGCAATTCATCAATATTAAAAGCATTCTCCAGACTGTACAGCGGGATATTGTGCCGCACCGAAGTAAACTGTGTTGCAGGTCTTTCACCCACGCGCTGAGTAGGACTATCGGGTGTAATTAACTCTGGATACTGGATTTCTAATTGTTGCAATTCCCGATATAGCTGGTCATAGACTGCATCCTCCATAATGGGTGCATCTAAAACGTAATAAGCATAACTAGCTTGCTGCAACAATCGGCGTAGTTCTTCTACACGCTTGGTTTCTGGCTGACTCTGTATCATTGATTTTTTGCAAAATACTTAGCGAATAGAATTTCACGTTCAGGCCTATCTAGGCTATGTGTTGCTAGTATAGCTACTCGCTTTGTAATTGTGTGTATCCAAAAGTAGTTAGCTTGGCTAGGGACTTCCAACTAAAAAAATATTCCATCGCTTTGTTAGCAGAGGAAGCAGAGGAGCAGGGAGCAGGGAGCAGGGGGAGAATAAATTACCCATTACCCATTACTCATTACTCATTACTCATTACTCATTAACCAATGCCCCATGCCCATATTCAAGCAATTATACTGCCACATTTCAATAGCAGTATCTACCTTATCTGCATACATCCTTAAGGTAGATTTACTCGCAATGGTTAAGAATGATTTAATTGACTTGAGTCTTTCACTTCTATTCATAAGGTTTGGTAATTAGCCAAACCTTTTCCCTGAATATACCAGTACTCAGTCACTAATCGCAAATATTTTTGAATAGTTTTGATAGAAAATTCTTATAAGCCAGGTGAACAAACAGAATTGGCATAAATCGCGAGTTGGGCGCGATTTTTAATGTTTAGACGGTTAAAAATGCTATTGATATGGGTTTTAACTGTACTTTCTGAAATAAATAGCTGTTGAGCAATTTCTTGATTCGTTGCACCAACTGCAACTAACTTTGCTACATCTAATTCTCTGGGTGTTAATGAAGATAATGCTGGGTGAATAGGTTGAGGTGGCGTTGGTTGGGCTTGTTTTTGCATAATTACTCGTTCTAACAGCCCAGGTGCGAGTTGTGCATATCCGCGATGAACGCTGCGAATCGCGTTAACAAGTTCTTCTGAAGGCATATCTTTTAAAAGATAACCTTTTGCACCAGAGCGAATGGCTTCATTCACATCATGGTCATCATCGTAAGTGCTTAAAACTAAAACTTTAACTTGAGGAAATTTTTCGCAGATGATGCGGGTAGCAGTAGCACCATTCATCACTGGCATTCGCACATCCATTAATACGATATCTGGCTGTAATTTTTCAACTTGTGCAATTGCCTCTTCTCCATTTTCTGCCATACCCACAATTTCTAAGTCTGATTCTAAACTCAGCATTGCTTTCAGACCTTGGCGAACTAAACTTTGGTCATCTACAAGTAATAAGCGAATCATCATAATTTTGGATTTTGGGTTTTAAGATTGTAGAGACCAATTACAAAAGTTAAATATTTTTGTTATTGGTCATGGGTAATTTGCCTTTTTTCTGAAACTAAAAGTCTGATATTGGGCAGTATATCAGATTTTTCATAGGTGGGTTGAATAAAGTAACTCCAACAACTTGGGAGATTTTGGCTTGGGTTTGACTCTAAGCAAACTACAGTATTTACTGTATCCATGCTTCTGACAATTTGTCGGACTTCTCGCATCAATTCTCCACTTAATTGGTAAGCTTCAGTCAGCGATTCTTGTGCTTCTATTGGCTTGACTGTCCACAGTTTTTGCGCTGCTTGCAGTTGGATATTTAAAGCCATCATCGACTGACCTAAGCCTTTATACAAATTAATTAATTCATAATTCTTATCTTTAATTAAAACTAATTGTTGAGATTTCTCTCGATAGATTGATAGTGCGTTTACTAATTGGCAAACTAGTATCAAGCACCCTAGGGTCAACAACAGAACAGGAATCATATATTTGGGGCTTTGGTTGACAAAAGGTTATATGCATTATTAAAACCTGATTTTAATTATTTGACTATCTGTTGTTGAGTTTTTCCTACTTTAGTTGAGCGTCAATCGCTGGTATAGATAAAAAGTATGAGGTTATCTTTAGGGGTCAGACCAAAGTTGTAGGTTGGTCATTTGTCATTTGTCATTTGTCATTTGTCATTTGTCATTGGTAATAGAGATTTCTCCCAATCCCCAATCCCCAGTCCCCAATCCCCACTCGCTACCCTCTATCTTCTAACCATTCATGTAAATTGAGCGGTTGCCATTCACCAATTGTTACTTGCTGGTATTGAAGTATGGGCTTTGATTCTAGGGAAATGGATATTTCAGGTATTAGTGATATGTTTGATAGTTCTTGTATTTGAGGTATTTGAGGTATTTCGGGTATTTCATCTAATTGATGAGGCATTTGGGGGAGTTGGGGTAGTTCCCGAATTGCACCTAAGTTATTAGTTATTTCGTGAATATTATATATTTGCATAGGGATTTCAACAGTTATGCAACAACCTGCTCCAGGCTGCGATACTAATTGAAAATGTCCTTGTAAAACGGCGATGCGTTCTTGCATTCCCCGCAGTCCATAACCATTGGCTACTTTTTGGGCATCAAATCCCCGGCCGTTATCTTGAATAGTTAAATAAACTCCATTTGCTGTTGTGGAAAGATGAATTTGTACTGCCGTTGCTTGAGCGTATTTACGAATATTATTGAGTGCTTCTTGGATAATGCGATAAAGGGGAGCAGTAAACTGAGGTAATAAAGCGATCGCTAAATTCATCTCAACTTCCGGTACAATCCCCGTGGTTAGATGAAAATCCCGTACTAACGATTCAATCAGGGTTTCGAGAGATTTACCAGCCAAGGGATCGCTGCGTAAAGCTTTCACAGATTGTCGGACTTCTTGAGTGGCGATCGCAACTAATTTATGTGCTTCATCTAGAAACTCTTGCGCTTGATTGGGATCGGGTTTGCAAAGTTTACTTGCTGTTTGTAGTTGAATGTTCAGCGCTGTGAGGGCGTGTCCGAGAGAATCATGTAATTCTCGCGCAATACGGTTACGTTCTTGCGCGGCTGAAAGATTAGCAAATTCTAAGACGCACTGCCACAACTGCTGATGCATCTGACTGAGTTGTTCCGGTGTATACAGATCTTCTAGCAAGGTAATCCCTCCGTAACTTTCAGCTAATTTCTTATAGTTCTGGGTGGGGGAGACTTATGCAATATTGGGGATGGGGGATAGGGTAATGAGTAATGAGTAATGGGTAATGAGTAATGAGTAATGAGTAATGGGTAATGAGTAATGGGTAATGGGTAATGGGTAATGGGTAATGGGTAATTGGTAATTGGTAATTGGTAATTGGTAATTTATTCTCCCTCTGCTCCCTGCTCCCTGCGCCCCTGTTTCCCCTACTTCCTCTGCCCCCTGCGTCCTTATTCGGGAATATTAGCCTGTAATGTTAATGTATCGACTTACATAGCGATTGTATCGCGTAACATCGTTAATGTATCGATTTACATTGCGATTGTATAGGTTCACATTGTTAATGTATCGATTTACATTGCGATTGTATGGGGTCACATTGTTAATGTATCGACATACATTGCGATTGTATGGGGTCACATTGTTAATGTACGCGATGCAAAGCTTTACTAAGAGGTTGTTGGAAAAGTTGCCCACCCCACAAAATGGATAATGAAGTCTATAAGTCCAATCCTCAATCCCCATTACCCCTTATCCCCAGAGGGGGCCCCGAGTTCCCCAATCCCCAGTCCCCAGTCCCCAGTCCCCAGTCCCCAGTCCCCAGTCCCCAGTCCCCAGTCCCCAGTCCCTAACTAAGTCCAATTTCCTAGCAATACGAAGGCTCCCCAGTAGTAAGGTGATTGATAGTCTGGGTTCTTTAAAATTGAAAGTTGGGCAAGTCGGAGGGCTTCGGCTTTGGAGATACCTGTTTCCTTGGCTTTGACTAGTTGATCGTAAAAGTTGCTCATGAGTTTGGCTGTGGCTTCATCGTCAACGCGCCAGAGTGTTGCTACTGTACTGCGTGCGCCGGAACGTACGGCTACGCCTGCTAATCCTAGGGCGGAACGATCATCACCGGCTGCAGTTTCGCAAGCGCTGAGTACTAAGAGTTCCAGGGAGTTGCTGCGGGATACTTCGACTGTTTTTAATACA
Source organism: Tolypothrix sp. PCC 7601 (assembly GCF_025677855.1). Lineage (NCBI taxonomy): Bacteria > Bacillati > Cyanobacteriota > Cyanophyceae > Nostocales > Tolypothrichaceae > Tolypothrix > Tolypothrix sp. PCC 7601. Next base: position 6,730,404 of record NZ_CP064879.1, on the reverse strand, counting down.
CCACTGAGTTCGTTAACTTTGATTCTGCCATCCCAGGTGAGAATAAAGGTTTCATCGGCTTGAGAACTAAATTGCCCGTGGGTTGCTAAGTGGACAATGGGGAAGGAAACAGCAGCAATTTGAGATTGAAAGGCGGAACTAGTAAATTTTTGGTTAATCAGAACTTCAGAAGGTAGTTCTGATTTGATTTTTTCGACTTCTTGCTCAACATTGGGTAGGGCTTCAAATCCCGAACGCGCTTCACTCAGTCCACCTACTAATGCTCCCAAGCGTTCTTGTTTTAGCGATCGCGGTGCTAATAATTGTAATCCTGGTGTGAGGGCTATGCTGTATTTCTCTACGAGATACTGTTTACCATCATGCAGTGCTGCTATGGGAATGTTCCGCAAAACTCCATCTAGGACAAATACCAATGTCTCTACCTGACTTGCGGCTAAGTCCTCTGCTTCTGGGCGAACTACTAAATCATACATTTTTTGCAGTTGCGGCAGTGTCAGGTCAAGTACTGTATCTTGGTTTAGACTTCTGCGGAGACGAGATGCGCGTTTCTCAATCTCGTCGCGGCTGATAGGAGTTTTATAGTAGCGAAAATCGCGGCTATCTTTGGTTTCGGCTTTGTTTTGGGAGTTGGGTAAGCTGGCAATAATCGCGAGTTGATTTTCTAGAATAATCGGGTAAATGACTGCGGCTTTTCTATCAACTTGATCTATTTGTGCAGGGTTTCCATTCAGACAAGCTTCGCGGAAGAAGTTATCGAGTTCGACTAATTGCAATCCTTCAATGACATCGCGCGCCGTCTTTAAATTATCTTTTTGATTGGATTCTATAAGTAAGGCGACGAGTTGACGGTGAATAGGTTCAACGGCTTCGCGGAAGGAAAATTGCACATCAGGGTTAGCGGCGGCTAAGTCTGCACGCAGAGATTTAATTGTACCGACGGCTTCTTTATAAGCGGCGATCGCACTTTCTGTTTTTCCTTGAGCTTTCAACACTCTACCTAATTGCCATTGCCAACGGTAGGCGATATCGCCAGCGTTGATTTGTTGTCCTAATTGCACTGCTTGTTGAGTTAATTTTTCTGCATCTGCCCACAGTTGTGTTTGTTCGTAAACGTGACCTAAACTACCTATGGCATCAGCTTGTATCCGTACATCGCCTAAATCTTTAGCTTGTTGCACCGCTATCGCCAGCAGTTTAGCGACTTCTTGCCAGTCAATCTGCTCAACCGCTTGCTTTTGCATTTGGATCATTGTTTGCGCCAAATTTACCCGTGATGCGATCGCACTCCGGCTAGCAGGTAATACTGCAATTTGTTGTTGTACCTGTGGTAACAAGGCTGTGGCTGCATCTGGCTGCTTTGTCTCTACTAACAAGCTGAGTTGGTTAACTTGCGCTTGCACCCTTAAATCTGGTATTCCAGACGCGGCGGCTTGTTGGTAGTAATTGAGTGCAGTCTGAGGATCAATCTCAGTCTTGTTCGCTTTATTCAAGCTGATTTGCGCGCGGGTGAGATTACCGAGGCTGATTTGGTTGAGAGTGACGATTTCAGGTAACTTTAACTGCTGTGCGATCGCTAAACTGCGTGACAAAATTAAATTAGCTGGAGCAAAATTCCCCACCACCCGCAACGACTCACCCAAAGTTCTTAACGCCGTTGCTGTTTCTGGTGTTGCAGCTACTTTTTCTATCGCTGGTTTGAGTTGTTCAGTTTTACTACTAGAAATCTGCGGTAACTTTAAAGCTGTTTCCAGTAGAGAAATTGCTTTTTTATAAAGACCTAAATTTTGAAAAGCCTGTGCTTGATTAACTTGACTTGTCAGCACCTTACTTGGTTTCTGCAACTGAGTATATAAAGATGTTGCACCTTCCCAAGATTTCAAAGCTGCTTCCGCTTGACCGCGTGCTAATTGTAACCCACCTTGAATATCTAAAGCTTGAGCCAAAGCCAATGATTTCTCAGCTTTTATCTCTTTAATAGTATTTAAAATAGCAACACTTTCAGTAATTGCCCGGTTCGCATCATCCCACTGTCCCAACTGTTGATAACACAGCGATAGATTACTCAAACTCAAAGCTTGACGGATTGGATCTTTAGCCGCTTGATAACCCTGTGCTGCTTGTTGAAACAACTGTACCGCCTCTGCAAATTGCCCTTTAGCGTATGAATTTCGCGCCTGCTGTTCCACCGATAAACTCGGAACTTGAGCAATATTTGCCACTTGCGCTAACCCTGGCGATGACATGGATAATAAAGCTGCGATCGCCATCAACACCACAAACCTTTTAATCCTTTTCATACTCCTCTTTGCACCTTTGCGCTTTTGCGTGAAATAAAATCTATTTACCTCGAAGTCTGCAGATTTTGTTGATTAAGATTTGGGACACATAGCAGAACTACTCGTAGCAGCAGGTGTTGCTGTTGGCGCTTCGGCAACTAACATAATATTACCGTCAGACGTTTTCACTAACCCTTGCGCCTCAACAATTTGTGAAGAATTCCCCCCATCTTCCTTGACTCGCTTCTCTGCGTCAGTCTCTACAATTCTCTGTAATTTAATATCAGCATTTTCTCCATCCAAACTAGCTAAAGGACTGAGGCTAGTTGTCAAAGCCAGTGGTTGCAAAACATTAGGTGGTAAACTACCGCGTCCAGTGACGACAAAGCTACCCAAAGGTTTTGCGTTGTAGTCTCTAGGGCAAATTTGAGCAAATTGAGTAGTAGCGTCAATTAATCCTGTAGGCAGTTCCAGCAGTTTTTGTGGCGGTTGAATATCTGGCTGAGAAATAGTGATTTGTCCCTGTACGCCTAATTCAGAACTTGCAGTGATATCGCTTTGATTTGTCTGCTGGGGACGTGCTTCAGTTCCAAAAATATTTTGCACATTGATGTTAACATTACCACCTTTACCACTAAAGGCATTGGCGGAGATATCGCTGTTTTCATTAGGTAAAGCGACAATGAAGGGTGAATTGATAGTGATGTTACCGCCATCGCCACCAGCTTGTTGAACGCCTGCTGTAGTTGTTACAAAACCACCGCTGCGTAAAAGTAAGAAATCACGGATATCAAGAGTTATATTGCCACCGTTACCAGCCAAAGTAGCAGCTGTGATCCCTGCTTTATTGGAAATGCGGACATTACCAGCTTTGATATCAATATTTCCAGCATTACCAGTAGCACCAATACCGACTGCACTAAAGATACCGCTTAAACTACTGCGACGCTCGATATTCTCAAGGTTAAGAATATTACCACGACCCGCGCCATCGAGAATTATCGTATCACGGGCTTTAATGGTAATATTACCTGCATCGCCTTTGGCTGAGGTAGTACTACTAATTGCTCCACCAAATACAGACAACGAACCAGTTGTGAGGTTAATCTCACCTCCCTTACCCTCACCTTGATTTTCGAGAGTGGTATAAACTCCACTGGGCAATCCATTGCTGCCAACACCCTCAAAGGTAATACTGTCAACAGCATTAATTGTAATGTTGCCTGCATTGCCATTACCCACACTGCTGGCAATCATTATCCCACCGTTACGTGCTGTCAAGGAGTTAGTTGTTACTTCTATGTCTCCAGCCTTACCAATACCTCCATCAAATAGAATACTCAAAAGACTACTGGAAAATCCATCTCTATCTACACCATCAACAATAACAGCATCATGAGCATTGATAGTGATATTACCTGCATTTCTAAGCGCAGCAGTTAAAAAAGTACCACCATTTGTTAATGAAAATGTTCCAGTATTTACTTGAATTTTGCCGCCATTACCACTTTCTGTTGCATAAGAATTTAAACTACTGCCATTGTCAATCACAACTCTATCAAGAGTATTAATAAAGATGCTGCCAGCATTACCTTGTCCAGCACTAAATGTATCTATTTGTCCACCATTGTTTAACAATAACGCCTTTGCATTGACCTGAATATTACCACCATTACCAATGGCATCAGACAGTACTACACTACCAGCGTTACTCATAAAACCATTGCGGCTTACACCATCAAACGTTACTGTATCACGAGCGTTAATCGTAATATCACCTGCATCTCCTTTCCCACCTGTATTGCTAGAAATTTGTCCACCATTAGTGACTGCAAGTGAACCAGTTGTAATTTGAATCTCTCCGCCCTTGCCTTCACCACTAAATAAGTTACTTTGCAAGCCACTACCAATATCAACAACAGTACCACTAGGTAGAGTAACGTTAGAAATGAAACCATTAACTTCAACAGTATCACTGGCTTCTATGGTAATATTACCTGCCTGTCCTTTTCCTAATATACTGGTGGACATTCGACCACCATTGGTTAAAAACAGCGCTCCAGTTTTTACCTGAATACCACCAGCATCGCCATTATATGCATAAGTAACAGCAGCGCTGTTTAAACCGTTACCATCAAAACCGTCAAAAGTTATGCTATTTTTAGCCTCAAGAAATATATTGCCTCCATTACCTTCACCACCGTTAAAAGCTTGTAGAGTACCGCCGTTTTGGAACAACTGCGTATTTGCACTAATGCGAATGTCACCGCCATTACCAATACCCCTCAAATCAACATTGCTTGAGGCTTGACTATAGATCGAAGTTTCACCAGCAAAACCTGCAAAAGTAACCGTATCGCGGGCGTTGATGGTAATGTTACCTGCATTCCCCTGGCCGCTTGTACTGCTAGATATATCCGCACCATTAGTAACAAAAAGTGAGCCAGTTGTGACGCTAATATCTCCAGCTTTACCAACTCCTCCAGTAAGTAGACTACTACTTAGTCCACTTGTGCTATCAAAGACATTACCATTGACTTCACGAGTTGTTACACCATCAAGTTTGACAGTATCACGGGCTTCGACTGTAATATTACCTGCGTTGCCTTGGCCTAATACATTAGTAGATATGTTACTGCCATTCGTGAACAAAAGTGACCCGGTTTTTACTCGAACATCTGCGCCGTTACCTACTGCATCAGTAAAAACATTACTCATAACACGAGCATTTGTATCAAAGCTGATGGTGTCAAAAGCATCGATGATAATGTTGCCCGCATTCCCTCTTCCTGAAGTACTAGCGCTGATCAAAGCACCGCTTGTCATTGAAAGACTACCAGTTGTTAGCTGAATGTCTCTAGCATTTCCTACACCTGAAGGATTAACAGCACTAATAATGCGGCTAAATATATTGCTATCATTCCCAAACCCATCTAAAGAAATCGTATCACGGGCATTGATGGTGATTTTTCCGCCATTACCTTCTCCCAGAGTTCTGGTGTTGATTTCTGAACCCTCAATTATCGACAGCGAACCAGCTTGAATATCTATGCTACCGCCGTTACCCACCGCACCTGTTTCTACAGAACTATAAATACCAGTAGCATTTTTAAGTAAAACACTATCTTTTGCTTGGATTAAAATATTACCAGCATTACCTTGTCCATAAGTGCTTGCACTAAGTTCACCGTTATTTAGGAAAAGTGAGGCAACATTGATATTGATATTGCCTCCATTTCCTCGCCCAACGGGAAATTCCTGAGAAACTCCACTGACATCTGTTGATAATGTCGCACCATCACTGAGAGTTAGGGAATTGGCTTTGATATGAACACTACCAGCATTACCTACACCTCCACTCGCCACGCTGCTATAAATAGCTGTATCGCTACCTAGAGTTACAGCATCAGATGCTTGTATAAATATATTGCCTGCATCACCTTGCCCAATAGTGCTGACATTAATTATTGCTTCTTTATCTAAGGTCAACAAACCTGTGGTGATATTAACATCACCAGACTTACCAAATGCTCGTTCGCGCACAGAGTTGCTGATAATGCTTTTCTCAGTTACATTTGTTGTCCCTGTGGCATTAATTACCACATCTCCACTTTGACTATTTGCTGTACCTAAACCGATTTCTATGCCGGCACGCAGTTTACTGTCCCCAGTTAAGTTTACATTTCGCCCATTAATTTTGATGTTCCCGCCATCGGCACCCCGGACGTTGACTTCTGCGCCATTGCTGAGAGAAACATCTGCACGTTCTACGCTATCGGGTATCGCTAAACTGGGTAAATTATTAGCAGCAATATTCAATCCTACTGTTGCGGGTGCATTCATAGCCGCTAATTCAATATTGCCACCGTAAGCCCGCAGTCCCCCACCATCAATGTTGATATTTCCACCAATTAGCAATAGATTCTGATTATCTGCGACTCTTAATCCTGTAACATTTTCACCCGCAGGACTGATACCCGCTGCGGCTTGGGATTGATTGGTAATTGGTTTGGGATTTATCTGATTAAACAGCAACGCGGAAGGATTAACAGTTAATAAAGGTGGTGCTTCGGGATTTGTGGCGCTGAAAATTCCTTGATTGCCAAATTGCACAGCATTGGCGGTAGTTCCCACAAACGAACCGCGCACATCTAAGCGCGCATTTTGACCAAATAAAATGCCGTTGGGATTAATTAAAAATAAATTGGCAATCCCATCTACTCCCAATGTGCCGAGAATATTTGAAGCTTGTCCACCCGTCACCCGCGTGAGAATATTTTGCACGCCTGCAGGGTTGCCAAAATATACTCGTTGCCCATCATTAATATTAAACTCGCTAAAACTGTGAAACAGATTGCTACCACGTACAGCACCGCCATCAATTTTGTCTGCATTTGCACCATTAATTAAAACATTGGGTGTGATGCGAGAACTTTCTGCGCCTAAAGTATTATCGGGGTTGATTTGACTGTAGGCTGGGGCGCTGCTGAAGAAGATGAAGCTGCATAATATGAGCTTTGGTTGCCCAATTATCATTGCGAGTATTCGCCAAAAACCATTTTGAAAAGAAGTGCGATCGCATTTAGCTCCCTTTATTCTACGTCGTTTCACTAGCAACTTAGGATCACAATTACCTTGGAGCCAGTTTTGTATCTGATTCATTGCTGATTGCTGGGATTATAGGCTACATAGAACTCACACTATCAGTATTTCTGAGGAGGTGTAACTTATGCAGTAGTCACAATAATTTGCAGAATATTCTTAGTTTCTGCGATCGCACAACAAACGCTGCGATTAAGATCCGGGACATACAGCAGAACTACTAGTAGCCGCAGGTGTTGCTGTTGGCGCTTGGGCAACCAACATAATCTTACCGTCAGCCGTTTTCACAAAACCTTGTGCCTCAATAATTCGCGAAGTATCTGGCAGATTTGCTGTTGGGGATGCATTCGATATATTGCTGAAACTTTCCCCATCCAAACTAGCTAAGGGACTGAGGCTAGTTGTACCTGTTAATGGTTCAAAGGAATTGGGCGGTAAACTACCGCGTCCAGTAATAACAAAGCTACCCAAAGGTTTTGCATTGCGTCCGTTGGGGCAAATTTGGGCAAATTTAGTACTAGCGTCAACTAATCCTGTTGGTAGTTCGATGAGTTTTTGTGGCGGTTGGACTTGTGGTTGAGTGAAGATGATTTGTCCCTGTAAGCCTAATTCCGAACTTGCTGTGATATCACTTTGATTTGTCAGTTGCGGACGGGGTTCGATCCCAAAGATAGCCTGAGTGCTGAGGCTAACATTACCACCTTTACCAGTGAAGGCATTAGCGCTAATGTCGCTGTTCTCGTTGGGTATTGCCACAATAAAAGGTGAATTGATGTTGATGTTACCGCCATTGCCACCAGCCTGTGCCCTACCTGCGGTGGTAGAAATTAAACCGCCACGGCGCAACAGTAATAAATCACCAATTTCGAGAATGATGTCTCCACCGTTACCTGCATTTGTCAAAGATGCGATCGCACTTCCTTGACCATTAATTTCTACAAGATTAGCCTTAATTCTCATATTTCCGGCATCACCATTACCTGTACTGCCGGAAAAAATTTCAGCATCATCACGGACAACAAGGCGATTGGTAGTAATATCTATCTCACCACCTTTACCATTAGCTCTTTCGTCAACGGATGTGATTAAGCCAGTTATCAACTCGCTGTCTGAACCTGTCAGGATAATATTATCAGCTTGTACTGTTAAATTACCCGCGTTGCCATTTCCTTGAGTTCCTGATGATATCTGCGATTGTTCTTGTACATTTAATAGTTGAGTTTTGATGCTGATATTGCCAGCATCGCCTGTAGCAACATTATCTACTTGAGTGATAATGTTGCTACTTCCACCCATATTAATTTGCTTGGCATTAATCGTAATTTTTCCTGCATTACCTTGATTAAAGGTGGTGGCAGAAATTTGTCCTTGATTGCTGAGGTTTAAGCGTCCTGTTGTTACATCAATGTTTCCCCCAGAACCAATGCCTCCAATTTGCAAGTCGGCAAATAAACCTGATGGCGCAAAAGAATTATCAATTCTTTGGGGGCCAAACCCAGAAATATCAATAGCATCAGTGGCACGAACCAGCAAATTACCCCCTTGTCCTCTTCCCAGAAGTACTGAAGTCGATATGTTTGCACCATTACTCAACCGCAACCTTTCTGTATCAATAGTTATCGTGCCACCATTTACATCTACATTACTGCCGTTAACCTCAGAGGAGATTCTACTGATAAAGCTGAAACCACCAAAGCGAGATAAAGTTTCTTGTGCTAACGGCTTAGACAAAACTGCTTGCACAGTAGGGTAATCTAGGCTTATCAACTGTTCCTGAGGTACGAAAACAAACCCATCTAGTTCTAAATCCTTGGCGCGGATAGTAATATCTCCAGGATTACTACTGCTTGTAGAATCAGTGCTGATATTTCCCCCTTGAGTTAGGCTGAGTCTGGGTGTTTGTATCGTGACATTACCTCCATTCCCCTTTGCCTCAAAACCTGTTTGACTTGATACACCACTCAAGTTTAGAAATGTTGCAGAAACACCACCAATCTCTACAGACTCATCAGCTTGGATAAAAATGTTACCTGCATTCGCACTGCTAAAAGTGCTTGTACTAATATAGCCCCCATCTTTGAGACTAACTCGTTGGGTTTCAATGGTAATATCCCCCACGCTTGCTTGAGATGTACTTCCGGGTTGAACACCTGTAAGGATGCTGCCATTAGTCACCTCAACTGCATTCCTAGCTTGAATAGAAATAGAACCCACCGTTCCAGCACTAGTATTTGCTGTGATTCCTCCTTCTGGGGAGGTATTTTGAACTCGCAAAGTGCCAGTTTCAATTCGCAGGTTACCTGTTGAACCTGAACTCAAGCTAGAAAGTCCTAAAATAGCTTTGTCGGTTATATTTACAGCATCTTTTGACCGTACAGTGAAGTTTCCCGCTTTACCTACACCCGCAGATATAACAGAGACAGCACCGCCATTGACATTAACAGACTCAGTAGCATTAAGGTTCAGGTTTCCTCCATTACCTGCACCAGTGGTATTTACTGAGATAAAACTGGTAAGACCGGTATTTTGTAAGATTCCATCTCCGGTAATTGTGATTTTTCCAGCATTGATAGTAACATCGCCACCCGTACCCGTAGCTGAAGGATTGTTAGTGGATAAAATCGAGCTACCGTTAGCAAGAGTAACTGCATCGCTGGCTTGAATTTGAATATCACCCCCGTTCGCTGCACCAGTAATAGCGCTCTGAATTGAAGACTTTTGATCTAAACTCAGTTGTGTTGCATCAATCACAATTGAGCCGCCATTGCTCCCAAACATAAACGAATTGTTGAGCTTAATGTCACCTCCAAATAGTTCACTTTCACTATTGCCAATTGCCAGGATGAAGCTACGATTATTTAAGTTGATGGATTCCCGTTGTAAATTTTCTGGGTAGTTGAAATTTAAGGATGAGTCATTAACATCCAAGCCAACTGTTGTATTTCCCGCCACAGATCCTAGTTTCACTTGTCCATCGAAGGCAAATAATATACCTCCATCCAAGATAATTTCACCGCCTACTAGTGCTAGGGTACTTCCAATAACACCTAAACCGTTAACAGCTTGATTAGTAATACTTGCAGGTTGAGAACCAAACTGCAAACCAATTGGAACATTGATAGCTAATAAAGGTGGTGCTTGGGGATTGGTGGCGCTAAATTCAACTCCATTGGGAAAGACTAAGCTATTGGCTGTAGTTGCTGTAAATGCTCCCCGAATATTTAACTGAGCATTTTGCCCAAATACAATGCCATTGGGATTAATTAAAAATAAATTGGCATTACCATTAACTCCCAATGTGCCCAAAATATTCGAGCCTTGTCCACCTGTCACCCTTGTGAGAATATTTTGTACGCCTGCAGGGTTGCCAAAATACACTCTTTGCCCATCATTAATATTAAACTGAGTAAAACTATGAAACAGATTACTACCACGTACAGCGCCACCATCAATTCTGTCGGCGTTTGCACCATTAATCGGAACATTTGGTGTAATAAGAGAACTTTCTGCCCCTAAAGTATTATCGGGGTTAATTTGACTGTAGGCTGGGGTGCTACTCAGTAGAATGAGGCTGCATAATATGAGCTGTGGTTGCACAGTAATCATTGAGAATATTCGCCAAAAGCCATCTTGAAAGGAAGTGCGATCGCATTTAGCTCGCTTTATTCTACGTCGTTTCACTAGCAACTTATGATCACAATTACGTTGGAGCCAGTTCTGTATCTGATTCATCGTTGATTGATAGCGTTATAGGTTGCATTGCACTTACACTTAAGTATTTCTGGGGAGGTGTAACTTATGCAGGAGTCAGAATAATTTGTAGAAGATTCTTATACCAATTTGCAAAGAAAATGCGACAGATTGTAGGGGCAAGGCACTGCCCATTGGTGTCAACTTAACGTGAAACCCGCTTTGTAGCAAGGTTTTTGCCCTCACCCCCAGCCCCTCTCCCGCAGGGAGAAGGGAGCAAGAGATTTAGTTCCCCTTCTCCTGCGGGAGAAGGGGTTAGGGGATGAGGGCGCGAGGTATTTGTACAACGCCCGCCCTATATCGCTTTAAGCTTAAGTTGACACGTATGGGCACTGCCGTGCCCTCTAGAATATTATTGATGTATCGCAAAAATTATTTGATTTGGTATTAGTTTTTGCGATCGCCATCAACACCACAAACCTTTTAATCTTCCTCATACTCCTCTCTGTGCCTCTGCGTTAAATAAAAAACTTGTGTTCACTGAATTACCGGACACATAGCAGAACTACTAACACCAGCAGGTGTTGCTGTTGGCGCTTCGGCAACCAGCATAATATTACCGTCAGCAGTTTTCACTAAACCTTGCGCCTCAATAATTCGCGAAGTATCTGGCAGATTTGCTGTTGGGGATACATTCGATATATTGCTGAAACTTTCCCCATCCAAACTAGCTAAAGGACTGAGGCTAGTTGTACCTGAAAGTGGTTCAAAGGAATTGGGCGGTAAACTACCGCGTCCAGTCACGACAAAGCTACCCAAAGGTTTTGCATTTGGCCCTCTAGGACAAGTTTGAGCAAATTTTGTAGTCGCATCAACCAATCCTGTTGGTAGTTCAATGAGTTTTTGTGGAGTTTGAACTTGTGGTTGAGTGAAGATGATTTGTCCCTGTACACCTAATTCAGAACTTGCAGTGATATCACTTTGATTTGTCAGTTGCGGACGCGCTGCAATACCAAAGATAGCCTGAGTGGTGATGTTAACATTACCACCTTTACCAGTAAAAGCATTGGCTGAGATGTCGCTGTTTTCATTAGCTACAGAGACAATGAAGGGTGAATTGATGGTGATGTTACCGCCATTACCACCAGCTTGGGCTAAACCTGCGGTGGTGGAGATACTACTATTGCGACGCAATAATAAAAAATCTGAGATGTTGAAGTTTATATTGCCGCCATCTTTGGAATTAGTAACAGCAGCAATCTTGCCATTATTATCAAGCTGAACAAAATCAGAATTGATAAAAATGTCTCCGGCGTTGCCTTCAGCAAAGCTACTAGAACTTACTTGGGCATTATTGGTAATCAATAAATCACGGGCATTTATATCAATATTTCCGCCTTTACCTGTACCAAAAAAGAAGTTTTCTTCCCCTACAGTACTCTGTATTCCACTTTTCAAACCATTGGCATCCACACCATCAAATAACACTTGACCACCTGCGGTAACTTTGACATTTCCAGCATCTCCTTGTCCACTAGTAGATGTTACTGCTTGAGCACCATTCTTGAAAGTAATATTATTAGTAGTATTGATTTGAATATTACCTGACTTTCCTTGACCTACTGTATTAGCGAGTAATTTTGTACCGTCAGCAAATAGGTTAAGAGCTTGAATTTCAATATCACCACCCTGACCAACTCCATTTACTTCTACACCGCTAAATAGGCTGCTACCTAAACTAATATCTGAGCTATTTACATTACCCAATATGTAAATATTTTCTCCTGCTTGCAGTGCAATTTTACCTGCATCTCCTTGACCGTTGGTGGTAGTAGCCAAAATTCCTTTATCAATATTTAAGTTTTCTATTGTCTTAATAGAGATATTACCAGCATTACCTTTTCCTGTAGTTCTGGTTTGTAAAATCCCTCCATCATTTAAAGAGAAATTCTTAGCTTGGATAGCAATATCACTACCATTCCCAATTCCTAATTTATCTACACTCCCAACAATGCCACTTCCACCAGTAATAGAGATATTACCACCTGCTTGCAGAGTAATTTTACCTGCATTGCCTTGCCCTGATGTCAATGTAGCTATAGATGATTCTCCAGCAAAATCAATATTATTTTCTGTGCTAATTGAGATATCACCTGCCAAGCCTTGACCGCCTAAATTGGCAGCAACGATTGTAGAAACAGTATCTAAAGAAAATGCTCCAGTGAGTATATTTATATCTCCACCATTACCGACTGCTGTAGATAAGATGCTGCTGAAAATAGAACTTTTATTTATTAAATTAAGAGAATCTATTGCTTGTACTGAAATTTTGCCTGCATTACCAACTCCCCCTGTAGGAGAAAATAATAGAGAGTTATCTAGCAGAATCGTCTTAACTTTAATATCAATATTTCCACCATTACCTATAGCAGAATCTTCAACATTACTGAAGATTCTGCTGTTAATTAGAGATGCAGTATCTTGAACATCAACAACAATATTGCCTGAGTTTCCTTGACCTAAAGTGGTAGTGAGTAACGCTGAATTATTGAGTAGGAATTTTCCTGTTTGAATATTGATATTACCGCCCTTACCTGTAGAACCGAAAATGTCTCCCAAGAAACCGCTGCTAATTTGTGACGAGAAAGCACTAAATTCTGGGCTAGAAAGAGAAACTGTATCTAATGCTTGGACAAATATGTTCCCTCCATCATTCCCGCTAATAGCATCAGCGTTGATTCTGCCAGCATCTTTTAAGAAGAGATTTTTCGTATTGATCCGAATATTACCACCATTAGCTGTTTCACTTAAAGTAGAACTACTAATGTTACTAGGTAGCCAAGCCTCTTGGATAATTTCTCCATTTTCAGTCACTCTTGTTTGACAAATTACGGAACCAGAGCAGTCAAAAACTAGTCTTTTTCCAAACCCATCAACTGTGACTTTATCCTGTGCGTTAACGATAATATCACCTGCATTTCCTTGCCCACCAGTCGTTGTATTTAAGGTTGCTCCATTAGTTAAAGATAGTGAATCAGTTGTGACTTGAATGTTGCCACCTTTACCTGCATTAGCTGACCTTGATTGGCTGGTAATACCAGTAATTAGCGTACCGACTATACCATCTAATTGAACTGATTCACGGGCATTAATTGTAATATCACCAGTATCACCCAGCCCGAAAATATCATTGCTTATTTGAGAGCCATCACTCAAGGAAAGTATTCTAGTTGTGATGTGAATTTCTCCTCCGTTACCTACTGCTTCTGGAGATGTTGAACTACTGGTAAAACTAGCATTTTCAAAAGTAATGCGATCACGAGCATCAATTGTAATATTTCCTGCATTTCCTTTACCTAAAGTGATACTAGAAATAAAAGTGCCATTCTTCAACTCGAGAGAACCTGTGGTGATTTGAATATCTCCAGCTTTGCCTACACCATCATAATCAACACTACTAATAATTCGTGCTGGTTCATCATTACCAACTCCAACATTTAAATTAATTACTTCTCCCACATTAATACTAATATTTCCTGCATCTCCCTGACCAAAAGCTTTAGTTCTGATTTCAGACGATGCCAGTGATAAAGAACCTGCTTCTATTTTAATGTCGCCACTATTACCAATGGCAGTATTTTCTATACCACCATAAATGACACTAATATTGCTGAGATTTATGTCATTTTTTACTTTCAAAAAAATATTTCCACTGCTTCCTTGTCCGTCGCTGGCCACATTTAATTGACCATTATCAAAAATCAATGAACCTGTATTAATATTGATATCACCCGTTTTACCAAAAGCTTCTTCTAGCAGAATATTGGCGATAAAACTGCCTTCTTTAAGAGTTGTTACTCCCGTTGCATCAATCACAACATCTCCGCCTTGACTGTCTGGCGTACCCAAACCGATATCTATCCCCGCCCGCAATTTACTTTCTCCTGCTAACTCTACATTGCGAGCATGAATCTTGATATTGCCACCATTATCACTGCGGACATTCGCTACTGCGCCATTAGTGAAAGATACATCTGCTCTTTGTACACCAGCCGGCATTGTTAAGCTGAGGTTATCGTCTACAAAATTCAGCCCCACGTCACCTGGTGCAGACAATCCTGCTAACTCAATATTTCCACCAAAAGCCTTAAGTTCTCCGCCATTAATGTTGATATCTCCACCAACCAGCAGCAAACTTTCACCATTTGGGACTCTTAAACCTGTGGCAATTCCACCAGTCGGACTAATACCTGCATTCGCCTTTGATTGAACAGTAATTTTCCCTTGGTTGAGTTGATTAAAAAATAACGCCGAAGGATTAACATTCAACAGTGGCGGTGCTTCTGGGTTAGTGGCGCTAAATATTCCTTGTTCGCCAAATCTTACTCCGTTAGCAGTAGTGGCCACAAATGAACCACGCACATCTAATCTGGCATTTTGCCCAAATACAATACCATTGGGGTTGATGAGAAACAGATTTGCATTACCCAAAACTCCCAAAGTACCGAAAATATTAGAAGCGCTTCCACCAGTCACCCGCGTCAGGATATTTCCTACTCCAGATGGATTTATAAAATATACTCGTTGCCCATCATTAATATTAAACTGGCTAAAACTGTGAAATAAATTAGCACCTCGTTGCGCTCCCCCATCGATAAAATCATAGTTAATACCATTAATGGGAATATTGGGTGTCAAGCGAGAACTTTCTGCGCCTAAAGTGTTGTCGGGTGTGATTTGGGCTGTGGCTGCTGAAAAAAGATGGAAACAAGATTGAAAAAGACAGAAAAAAAGAATGCGTTTGATAAATGCATATTTTTTTTGATGTCTGGCGTTCATAAAAACTTGGTTCAAAGAAATTTTATTAACGTCTTGTAAAAAATTTAATTTTTGTAGGAATGCAGCAAGAAATATCCTATAATGCTGACATTTATTGATGTCAGGTTCAGACAATCAAAAGTCTGTCATAGGAGCAATGATTCCTAATTACTCAGTTTTATGGAATTTGTAAAACATTCATGGTCATATTAGGGCACAGCAATGCTATGCCCTAACAACGGGTTTGATTCAAGAGAAAATATTTGTAATTACTATAATTAGTAATTAAATATGGTTTAACTATATCACCAAAATTAATTACAAATTACGAATTACAAATTACAAATTACGAATTACGAATTACGCATTATTTAGCTTGATTTCGCGCTGCTGATGCTGGTTTACAGACATTAGCAACAAATTCAGTACGTTGTTTTACAAAAGATGCAGAGGGTTTTTCTACTTGGTAAAGAATTTGGAAAGCATCAGACCAAGGGTGAAATGTTCCTGTTTCTGTTGTGTGTTGAATTTCATAGTTGATAAAGAAATCAGCTTTTTTCAAAGCGATTTCTTCTGGTGAAGCTTTATCCGATTTCAGTTGTTGTTCTAATGCTTGCAATCCGCTTTGAATTTTTTGGCGATCGCTTGCTTCCATTACTTGGAATGTTGTCCAATTATTACTACCGGATAGTTGCCATTGGTAGAATTTACCTGGTTCTAAAGGCTTTTCAGCATCGTAGGTGGCTTGTTGGTCGGCTATTTTGACCGATTTTTGCCAAACTACTTCTTGAGAGTCGTAATCGCGGATAACTACTTGAGCATCTTGATTATTACCAGGACTGTGCCATAAAAATAAAGGGCGATCGCTCCACAATTTATATGTGTCTACTAAACCAGGGGAAATCGCACAGACTGGTTGCACTACCCCTCTAGAGGCTAGGCGTTTTTTGGGGCGACGTTGCCAAAATAAGCCTGCCCAATCTACAGATTGCGCTAAGATTTGTTGTGTTTGCCGAATATTTTGAGCGTTGGCGAGGTTTTCACTGACGATACTACCGGAAGCGATCGCTAAAGGGATGAGTGCAAAGCCCAAAAGTGACTTGCGATGATCAATTTTAAACATGATTATTTTCTCCTTGTAGCTGGTAAAACGTAGGCTAAAAACACCGACGAGGGTAAAAACCAGGGTAGTAAAATTGCGGCTGTTATATAAATTTGCAGTCCCAGTAAACCATATACAATCACAGCACCGACTGCGCCGGAGGTGATTTGGCGACGACGCGTGAGACTTAAACGCGATTGGCTTTTAATCACAAAGACTGTGATTTTACCAAGAATCATGGCAATCCCAATCAGCAAAATGCTGGGGATGGGAATTACCAAACGATTGCTGACGAAATGATGAATCATATATGCCAATGTTTCACCACCTGTCAGCCAAGGTTGTTTTGTCCAATAGCTGTATGCTTGTGGCGCTGGGGAACGATCTGGTTGTCCTGGTGCTATTCCTAAACGATCATCGCTACCCACCGCAATCAAAACTACCTGTTTGGACACTAAAGGAAATTTGTTGATATCGGGATTTTCGATTAATTGCCAAGCAGGAATTGTTGTATAAACTTGGCTGGGAGGAATTGAGTAATCGAGAATTGGTTGGATATTAAATGGTGCTTTCCATTGCCATAATTTTGATAAGTTCCCTTTTGTTGAATGCTGCTGCACCACATCCAGAAATTCCGCCCGTAAATTTTGCTCGCGGTTGGTTTGCGGCTGAGGTAAATCGGTGATTTCTTGCTTGGCTAGCTGTACCAGCGATAGCAAATATGCAAAGGGACAAACTTGACGACAATCGCTGTCGGCTTCTGGGAATTCTAGTAAGTCGGGGTAAGCATCAATGTATCCTTGCAATGTCCAATTCCACTTGTTAATCCCTAATGCTTCGTTTGTCCCGACTTCTCTTTTGGGTTCTTGCACCGCCGCAAACATTAACCATGTCTTCGCATCCACAGCCTGACGCACGGCTGTAGCTAAATCTGCATCAGCCTTTGGCGGATCGGTTTGGGGTGTATCAAAAATAAAATCTAAGCCGACAACAGAAGCATTTAATTTACGCGTACTATCCAGCAGCTTGGCCAGATAACTGCGGTTCATGGGGAATAGTTGGGAATTTGGCAACTGGGCGCGGTAAATTGATTCAGTATCAATTTGCACTAGAGCCACGGGCGGAGCTTCTTCGGCATCAACTTGGGCGGTAGCACTGCGGTAAACTGCCTGAGTAAAGGTGCGTCCATCTAATAACAGTGATTGTATAGGTGTCAGCACACTACACAAGACCCCTACAGTTAGCGCGATCGCCTCTAAGCGGTTGGGTATACTTTGACGCAGCCGTTGTTGCCAATGAAAGGGGGGAATGCGGTAGAGGTGAGCGCCTGGATGACAGAATAAGGAAGGTAAAAGGTAAGATGAGGGGTAGGTGTGGCTTTTATCCATACGTAAATATTGCCTGGCTGCAATCACCGATTCGTAGACATTCTGGTGTTTGCCTAACCCTTGCAAAAACCTCACTAAAAAATCTTGGGCGACGCGGTTATGAATCGGTTCGCGCATTACCACAACTTGTCCAAAACCCAAGTCAATTAAAGATTCTGCCAGATTTAACCCGCTACAGGAATTAAAAATTGCTACTTGCAATCCGCGTTTTCTGGCGGCGCTGAGTTGGGATGCAATTTCGCTAATGGAAATTGACACCCCAGGCGCAATCCCCAATTCTCCGCCTGTCATTTCGGTTTCGTTGCTGTGTCCCGCGAAAAATAAGACATTCCAACCGCGTTCATCTGCGATCGCATCGGCAATTTTCTCGATAATTTCTGTGGGAGTTTCTTCTAGCTTCCAACTGACAAACTCCACATCAGCAATGCGGAACAGCGATTTTAAAGTTTTCTTTTCTTCTTGAAAATCCAACCCTGTATCATCACCTAAAATTGCTAAAATCCGGGCGCGTCCTTGGCGTTTATCAGGATGATGTGAACCTGTTTCCTGAGAAATATTTAAGGGAGTGCGGATAAACTGAATCGCCCCAGTGGTAGCAAATTCAGTTCCTAATTCCCAAGCTTCCCAAGGAAAACGATCCAATTCCACAGGCGCACAGGTGAGAAATACTTGCACCGCCTCATCCGTCTCGGGATTTTCCTTAACAAGTTGTTGGCTAGCTTGAGCAATTTGGGCGCGAATTTCATATAATTCAGCACTGCGTAACCAGCGATGAAACTCGTACATTAATTTAGTTTCCGCCTTCACCAGTTCCGCGTGCCAATCTATCCCCAGCTTGGCAATACCACCATCAACCGCCCGTCCGCGCATTTGATCGGAACGATAAAAGTTCAAATATGCCCGTCGCCAGTCTTGATACAACTGACCAAGGGCAGAAGGATAATTAACCTGTGCAGTTAATCTTTGCCCTTTGCCCCAAGATAGTTCAAATAAACAAATTTGTTCGATTTTTTGAACTTTCAGATTAAAAATATCAGAGTTAAGTTTCATATTAGCTAATTTACTTTTTTCGCAACGAGGCGAAAAATCAGAACACAAAAACTCAGTTTTTGTCAATTAAAACTGTTAATTTTTAATTAATTTATTCAGGCTTTAGTACAGCACAGTGTAAATAAACATACCATTCCAGATGACACAAAATCCGAGAATATGAGACGTGATGAATCGCATCTCTACAAGGTTTGTAATTCCAAACCAAAAGGTGGAATTTCAAAGACAACCTCATCAGTAACGACGGTTACCCAAAATTTTTCGTTCCAATCGCCAATAACTTGAGCGTAAAGAATTCCTAAGCTGGTATCTGATAAAGTTTCATCAAATAATATTTGTGTTGCATCACGTACCTCTAATGTTAATGTATGTGGCATAGGTCTTTGTGGTTGTGAACCTACAGCAACTAACAACATCCATTCAGGGTTGGCAGCATCTTCCGATAACACCCACATAATTGCATATAATCGCAAACTCCCTTCTTCACAATCCAAATCACGAAATGCACCCCGCGCTGTGTTAGGAATATAAACACCTTGCTGTTCTAATCCGGCACGAATTTGCTCGAAATCATCTTGCAAAGAGCGTAATTGTGAAGAGCGTAATTGCGAAAATGCTGGTAATGGCATCAACATCCATCCCAACTCTTGAGCAGCTTGGTCTATTTGATTATTTAACCACAAACCGACATTAATTAATGGTTGAATTAAGGAAGGATTAGCAGCTTTGTGAACCCAATTAATTAATTCTGGGTTACTCAATAATGTTATCCCTTCACTCACCGTGAGTAATTCCCAAGGCTGCTGTTTTTGCAGTTGTGGTTTGATGGTTGTTAACTTTTGTTTTAAAGGTGTGGAATTAGTTGGTTGTGATGTTAGAGGTAGTTTAATAGCTGCTGGATTTAAACAGCGTAAATTAAGTAATAAATCGTTAGCATCTGGATTAAACCAGAGTTGTGGTAAAGTATAAGTCCAATCTTCTGCTACAGGTAACTGTGCAGTAGCTTGATATTTTTGGTATTGCTCATAGTTCATAAAACCAGATACAGCCACCTGATTTTGTTCCTCTTCTACCTGCATCAGCACATAAAAATGGGCAGCAAAATTGGGAATATCAAAAACTGCATTCGGCACCCGATGTTCATCAGTTAAAACGCTAGCAGTGATAATACAAATTTTGAAAGCTCCCACTTGAATATTGCAAGCTGCTGATAATAAATCTGCTGTTGCTGCTTGCCAAATCGAAGCAGAATTAATGTTAATTTCTAAATCAGATGCGCGTTGTTTTAGCCATTGTTCAAATCCTAAAACACCTAACGCACATAGATAGACTTGCCAGCGTTGTTGGGAAAAATGTATTGATTGGCTTAAACTGGCAGCACGTTGAAAATGTTCTGGTAATAATTCCGTGCGAGTTTCGTTGAGTGAATACCAATCTGGGTAATCTGTGTCTAAATATGAAGTAGGTTGGTTAATCATGGTCAAAAGTCAAGAGTCAAGGGTCAAAAGTTAACAAATAAAATTAATAATGTGTCGAAATATAGTGTTGTTATCTGGTATTTTTGAGTTTAAATAATCTTTATCCTATCTCCCCTCTATTATCTAAATAACGGCAAAGACGACGAGCTAAAAGACCAGATAAAGGCTGATTGCGTACAGGGTTTTTTACTTCAGATTCAGCTTCTTGCATCACTCCAGAAATTTGTTCGTCTAAAATTACTTCCAACTGCTGATCTAAACGTTGCAACCGTTCAAAATTTGTAAACTCTTGCGCTATTTGCAAAACGCGATCGCGTAAAATCAGCAACATACTTTGGCGAATATCAGCGCGCAGTTCATTTAACTTTAATAACCGGGTAACTTCATATTGTTTCTTCATTCCCAATTGCGGTGCGATTTGGCTCATCGGTTGACCTTGGCAATGAAAAAGATGTAAACCAGTCATAAATAATCGCTTTATTTCTTGACTAGTATTGCGCTTACTTTGCAGTTTACCGAGAGCAACTTCCACCACATGAGAAATAGCTGCGTCTAAGGATGTCAAAAATTCTTCTTGATATAAATTCATAAAATCAGCTTTGTCATCCCCTTCCTCGGTTAAGAGCGATCGCTCTACAATCGGTTGAATCTCCGGTTGATCGTAAGCAACTGACGCAACATAACCGCCTTGTGCTGCAATCCGGTATTGTCTCAGTTTGCTAGCCATTGCTTGCAATTGGTTTAACATCGCTTCCTGACTCAGCTTGCGATTCGTCCGACTTTGCAAATCATTAATCATGCGAGTTAACTGTTCTGCTGTCGGGATTTGACAGGGTAGGTTTACCCCCGCTAATTTTTGCTGCAAGCGGTCTTCGCGGTAAACTGCGTGATAACTGATCAACAATTGGCCAACTTGCTCAATTTCCATCGGCGTTAAGTGATACATATCCGCGAGAATGCGTTGTAATTCCTTCGGGTTCGTATCATTCAACAGCGCCCAATCGCTAATCAAAAATACACCATGCTGGAGTAAAAATCGCTTGATTTCTGCATTCTGCTTCACATAGCGACTCACCCACGCATTCAGAGAACCTTTAACTGGATCGAATGTTTTTAACAGCTTGGTAGCTAAAGATTCATAAGTGGATTTGCG
This sequence comes from Tolypothrix sp. PCC 7601, assembly GCF_025677855.1. Classification (NCBI taxonomy): domain Bacteria; kingdom Bacillati; phylum Cyanobacteriota; class Cyanophyceae; order Nostocales; family Tolypothrichaceae; genus Tolypothrix; species Tolypothrix sp. PCC 7601. The sequence goes on along the minus strand of NZ_CP064879.1, from coordinate 6,708,847 downwards.
GACTCTGGGTTTATCAGAAGTTGCTTCTATGACTTGGTCATCTAAAACAAAAGGCAATAATTCCTCACTAGTAAAGCCGTGGCGATTGCCAAACCGCATTGTCAAGTCCAGACAAACTCGATATATTTGCTGAGATATATAGCACCGCAAACAAATTTCCGCTAAGTTAGCTTCCTCCGTAGCACCCGCTTTACCCTGTTGCATTTGTTGCCACAGATAACGTGCGATCGCCGCATCAGAAACCTCGCCCTTACCGGCAAATTCTTTTTGAAAATAAGTTTGAGCCGCTACTATCATTTCCACCCGGCGCTTACTTGTAGAATCTAACTTGACAAATTCCCAGTACTTTGATGATTGAACCACGGGATTTTTCGTTAATTGCAGCTAAATTACTCTCAATTTTTTCACCTCCTTTCAGGAAAAGCAATTTGCTGAGTATCTGTGACTCTATTTCCTTATATTTCTGAGGATGGTGAACTTATGCAAAATCAATGAAAGGTAGCAGAGAACAGTCAAGAATTACCTACCGTACCACCCACCACCTGAAGGCGAAATCTAAAATTTATAGCAGATGATAGCTAAATCAGGCATCTTGCCCACTATATATCTTATATATCTTACAAAGATTAGTTTGAATTGGTATTATCTTTAACTTCATCTGACATCTCCAAAAAATAATCAAACTTTCCCTAAAACTATTGTAGAGACGTTATAACTAACGCCTCTACATTCATTTTTGGAGATACCTATAACTGAAATCCAAACTTAAGAGGTTATTGATAAAGAAATACAGTGCTGTTAAGAATATGATTTACGCAAGTGTCACATTTTTTCGTTGAGGCTGTCAAAAGTCAAGAGTCAAAAGTCCAAAAGACTTAAATTTTTGACCCTTGACTCTTAAATCAGAAGATGTGTGTACCAGTTGCGTAAGTCCTGAAGAAAATTAATTGCTAACAAAACTAAAAAACTAGTTACTCAACAAAAAAAACAGAACAATAATTTTGGAGGGGGTTTGGGGGACGCAACCGTCCCCCAATCGGGGGTTTGGGGGAGAATCCCCCAATTGATCTGGCTTTGTTACACATATTTGATTTTTGAAATTACGCGCGTGCGGTGCGTTACCCTATCAATAACGCACCTCTGGTAACTTTTGACTTCCGCCCAGCGCTACTAGCGCACCTCTTTCAAGCTATCAACTTGCTTCGTAAACAACTCAGTAAACAGACTCATCACTGAGCGTTCTTCGCGCACTTTAATATTAGCTGTGATCGACATACCCGACTGCAGGGTCACGGGATGGCCTTTAATCTCCAAATATTGTTTATCTAAACTCACCCGTGCAGGGAAGCGATAAAACTGATGTGTTTGATCTGGGGGTAATGCATCAGAACCAATACCAATAACTTTTCCTTTAATATCACCAAACTCGCTAAAAGGAAAAGAATCAATTCTGACATCAACATTCATCCCTTCCCGCACAAAACCAATATCTTTGTTAGTAATAAAAACTTCTGCAATATATTTTTCATTAGGAACAATTTGCATCAGTTTTTGAGTAGGGTTAGCTACATATCCAGGATATTTAGCTTGCAAATCAAAAATTGTTCCCGCCACCGGAGCGCGCAATTCTTGATATCTGACATTCACCTGCGTTTGCGATATTTTACTAGTGATATCTGCCAAACGCTGTTCATTGTCCAGAATCACCTTCATGAATTGAGTATCAATTTCTGCAATTCGCTGTTTATTCTCCGAGATTTTCTCTAAAATCCCTTTATCCGAAGCAGCTATAGTATTAGTTAACTGCTGCTGACCTTTCTCAATATCAAATTGCAGACGTTTTTCTTCTTCAGCTAATTGAGCAACTTCTGCACTCAAATTTTGCACTTGCTGTTGCTGATTGAGATATTGCAGTTGGGAAATACCACCTTCTTCTGAGAGGATTTTGAGTTTATTCAAAATCTTTTGCTGAATAGCTAAACTTGATTCTGTATCTTGCTTTTTAACTTGAGTTTGTGAAAGTTGTTTGCGGGTTTTTTCAACCTCTAATTGTGCGGCTAAAGAGCGAGATTCTAATTCTTTTTTCGCAACTGCTAAACGTTGTTGCTCATCAGTACCTAATCCAGCTTCTGAACTATATTTTTTTAATTGGTTCCGCAATAATTCATTTTCGGAAACTAATGCTGCGCGACTTTTCAGCAAAAAGTAAGTTTCTTGGGGTAAGCGACTCCGCAAGAATTCTAACTCCGTTCCTGAAGCAGTACTTACTTCCATCAAGCGGCGATAAATTTGGTTTTCTTGAATTAACGCAGCGCGAATTTTATTTAAAGAATTTAATTCTGCACGGGTAGCCACAGAATCAAAAGTTAATAGTAAATCGCCCGCTTTGACTTTTTGACCATCTTTCACATAAACTGCTTTCACAACTCCATTCACAGGAGCCTGAACTTCTTTATTAGTTCCTTCTGGCTTTAATTGTCCTGCGGCGGGTACAACTTGCTCAATTTTGGCATAATAAGCCCAACCAACACCAAAACAGGCCAAACACATCAGCGAGATCATAATTGTCCGCGACCAAACTGGAGATTGACGCAGAACAACAGCTTGCTCAAAGTTAACTTCTTGAAAGTTCAGTGGAGATTGTTTCGGTGTTTTACCAGTAGATGTGGCTACGTGTGAATCTGTCGGTTGTTCGTTGTTATACCTACCGTTACCATTTCTATCACTAAAGTTAGTGCCATTAAGTTGAGTCATAGCTATTTTAGATTTTGAATTAGTAATTGTTTTTAGTGATTCAGTTACTCACTGAGCAGTTATCCATAATTAATTGTGGCTGGATAACTGCTCATAGCATCATTACAGATTGACTTCTTGCTGCTGATACAGGTAATGATAATGACCTTTAGCAGCCATTAACTCTTGATGGTTTCCTTGTTCTGTAATTCTGCCGCTATCCATGACGATAATTCTATCTGCATGGCTCACAGTAGTGAGACGATGAGTAATAAAAAATACTGTATTTCCTTTGAACTCTTGAGCTAAATTCAGACAGACTTGGCGCTCGGTTACGTAATCTAGAGCGCTGGTTGCTTCATCTAACACTAATAATTTGGGTCGTTGTAATACCGAACGTGCGATCGCAATTCTTTGTCTTTGTCCACCGGAAAGTCCTGCACCCCGTTCACCCACACGTGTATTGTAACCGTTGGGTAAACCCATAATAAATTCGTGGGCAGCGGCGACACGCGCTGCTTCGATAATTTCTTCGGTGGTTGCATCTGGGTTAGTTAAAGCAATGTTGTCTTGAACTGTACCGTCAAACAACAAAGGATCTTGAGGAACTACCCCCATCTGTCGCCGCAGTGAATAAAGTTCAACTTTACCAATATCATAACCATCAATTAAGATGCGCCCAGACTCCACATCATAAAGTCTCAGGAGTAATTTCATCATCGTACTTTTACCAGAGCCACTCTGACCGACAATGCCTACAAATTCTCCCGCCGGAATTTCTACACTGACATTAGAAAGTTGCAGGGGGCCGCTAGGTGCAAAGCGGAAGGAAACATTTTCATATTTCACTGCTCCCAAAATTGCAGGTAAGGGAATATTTTGGCGATTGCTTTCGGCTTCTTCTGGTGTATCAACAATATCGCTTAACCGCTCTAAAGATAAAGCTGTTTCTTGGAAGCTTTGCCAAAGTTGAGCCAAGCGCAAGATAGGACTAGTAACGTAACCAGAGATAATTCTAAAGGCGATTAATTCCCCTAAGGTTAATTCTTGTTTAAGTACTAAATAAGCTCCCACCCACAACACTAGTAAACTACTCAATTTATTGAGAAAGTTACTAGTTGAGTTAGCCAAGGTAGAAGTCACAACAGTTTTGAATCCAGCCGCTACGTATCGAGCATAACGTTCTTGCCAAGAAAAGCGCGATCGCAATTCGATATTTTGCGCTTTCACTGTTTGAATCCCGGACATTACCTCAACTAAATAGGACTGTGTTTCGGAGTTCCGTTCGGCTTTACTGCGTAACTGTCTTTGTACAGTCGGAGAGGCAATTAATGTCAGAATTACAAATACGGGAATTGTACCCAAACCTACCAAGGTAAGTTGCCAACTGTAAAACAGCATAACGATGATATAAACCACCGAAAATACTGCATCTAAGCCAACAGTTAAAGCTGTACCTGTGAGGAATTGCCGAATATTTTCTAGTTCGTTAATTCGAGTTGATAATTCCCCAACTGGACGCTTTTCAAAATAGCGTAGTGGTAGGCGGAGTAGGTGGTCAATAATTTGTGACCCCAAACTCATATCAATGCGGTTGGTAGTATCCACAAATAAATAAGTCCGCAATGTTGTGAGCACTGCTTCAAATATGCCTACTACCAATAGCAAAACGCCCAAAACATTGAGCGTGCTAATACTATTTTGGACAATGACTTTATCAATAATTAGCTGAATAACCAGTGGGTTAGCTAACGCTGCTAATTGGACAAAAAAGGAAGCAATAAAAACTTCAATTAGCACCCGACGGTGGCGTGACAAATAAGGAATAAACCACCGCAACCCAAAGCGTTCTTGAGGGGTTTCTTTAGTAGTGGAAACCAGCAATACCCGCACCTGAGGCGGCATCTTACTGTCATCAACTTCTAATCTCGCTACCAATTCCGCTGGTTTGCAACGCACTATCCCTTGAGTGGGTACACCCACAACTGCACTATTGGCATCAGCTGCATATAAAACTGCATAATTTTCGCCATAGCGAATTAATGCTGGTGTGGGAATGCGAGTAATTGAGGTAGCGGGTATATCTACCAGATGAACTTTGAGTCCAATTAATTCTGATAAATAAGCACAAAGTTGAAACGAGAGATTACCTTGTCGTTTAATTTGCTCATTTAAAATGCGGCGCACTACTTCCTTGCGAAACGGAATTTGTAAGTGCTTGGAGAGCATTTGAAAACAAGCAAAGGTGGCATTTATTTCCCCATTACCACGGAAAAATGGGTATTTCTGGTTTTTACCTTTACCTTTTGCAGCCGTAGCTGGTTGATATTCTTCTTCTGTAGCGTAAGGAATATCTAGTTCGTCAGCAATTTGAGGTTGGCTATCCCGCACTTGCAGCTGTACTGGTTCATTCTTCTCCACAAAGAATAAATCAGATGGGGATAAACCAATCAAACGCACAGAATTTGGCCCTTCGGCTTCAATTATGCCGCCATTACTGACATCTAAGCGCGAACCATTGGTGAGATTTTTGATTGTACCGCCACCACTCACAAACCAAATACTATTGCTATCAAGTTGGCTAAGTGAGCTTCTTCCCGGATTCAAGTAATTTACTTGTGCTTGTGGTAAAGCTTGTTCCGATATTTCTTTGAGATTAGCACTAGCTAAAGCTTGCTTTTCTAATTCCGACCCGACAACATCAAAAATTTCGATGATATGAGGGCGGTTTTTACGCACATGAGCAAAAGTGGAGTAAGAAGAAAGGAGGCGTAAATATTCAACTGCACTTAAGGTTAAACATACTACTTCCGTGGAAGCGATCGCCGTCTCACAGCCCAGTTGACGTAAAAAGCCAATCTCACCTAAAATTTCCCCAGGTTGCAATAACCTTAAGGTTACTGGCATCTGTGTTTGAGGGTCGTATCCCAACAACCGCACTTGTCCTTCATAAATAATTGTTAATTTTTCGGGGATTATTTCTTTACCAATAATTTTTTGGCCTATGCGGTAGCGCCAAGCTTGCAGTTGCTGTGATACATTGGCGATTTCCTCATCAGGTAGTTGATCAAATCCTTCAACAGAGCCAAGAAATTCTTGAAAGGAGTTTTTAATATATGTCATGCCTAGTTCTGGTAATCAGCGCTAAATATATGTATTGTTTGTTGGTTATTAGCTAGTGGTAATTGGTTACTCAGTCATAGGAAGGTTTCCGATGACATAGTACATTATCCGGCTTAAAAGTTACTTTGATTGCGAAGTTTTACTTAATATAGTTGCTATATTTGCCATTTTCGGTATAGATTTGCTAATTCTCATCAGAGATTATTCAGCCACCTCTGGCACTATCCGTCAGGCAACTGTGGCAATCACTGCTTTTGAGCAAGTTTCATCACCAAGCATGAAAGCGTGACTGAGATTTATTTGTACTCAGGACTTTCAATCCAGGCATTCACGAAAACAACTCACTTCTCTCGAATTTTTCACCAGATTAGTAGGTTGGCTTAAGCACAGCGCAACTCAGGACACCTCCCTTTAGGTAAATTTTTCGGGTACGCTGTGTGAGCGCCTGTCGCCAATGGAGTAGGACAGTTCCTAGGAAACCCTCCTGCAGTGCTGCTCTCACTGCACGTAACTGGCTCCTCTTGAGAGCCACGCCCCGAAAATATTTGTGCTAGTTGCGTAAGTCCTGTTACAAAAACTTCATCAGACAGCAAAAATATAGTTTGTTAGTTGAGGGAGTGTTAGCTATCTACCCACACATCCTCTAGGATTGAAATTACTGAGGCATTTTGCTCAAACAAAATTTTCATGGGGATTTCCACAGTATTTTTGCGGAATATTCTGAAATTACTTAGATAAATATCAATATTATAGTAGTTTAATTTTCGGATTTTAGAGATAGTATCAGTAATTCAACTGAAAGAATATACCTTTTAAAAATAAGATGAATTAACTGAGTTGCATCTACTGTTTATTGAATAATTAGAGTATTTATAGAATAAGGAAACCTATAAATTAAAGTACTGAATCACACTGTGTCATGCTAGAAAAAGCTTTTAAAACCAGGGCATTTACTGTTATCTGTTTGGCATTGCTATTGACTTGTTCTTGGGCTATTCCTCAACAAGCACTTGCAAATTCTGAAGAGCAACCAAGACAGGGTATACCCAAACGCAAAATGGGAGGTGGAACTCGCGGTCAGTGCTTTAGTAGTGTTGGGCATTTAATGGCTTTGGTACCAGAAAACAATTTAGGATTTACCAAAAAAGCTTATCCCAACATTTTATTCTATTTACCACCAACCTCAACATCAGCAATGGTGGAATTTGTACTGCAAGATGAAAATCGTCAATCAGTTTATGAGACTACTTTTACTAAAAGCAGCGCTGGCGGAATTATCAATTTTAGTTTGCCTGAATCTAGCTCCTTACCTCCACTAGGCATCAATAAAAAATACAATTGGTATGTGTCACTCATTTGCGATCCGGAAAACAGAGCCAACGATATTGTGGTCAATGGCTGGATTCAAAGAGTAGAACTAGACTCAAACTTCAATAAACAATTAGAGCAAACAACATCACCTTTAGGACTTGTAGCTCTTTATGCCAAAGCTGGACTTTGGCAAGATGCATTAGCTACATTAGCAGAACTGCGAGCCACTCAACCGAATGATTCTAGACTGGCTGTTAATTGGACACAACTCTTAAAAACTGAAAAATTGGATGCGATCGCACAGGAGCCTTTTTTGGAGATCCAAATCCCCAACACCCCCTAGTTACCATCAAGTACTTTTCTCATCCCACAGCAAATTGGAAAAAATATTTCTTGCCAGACAAACTAAAACACAGATAAGATCTGGCAGATAAAAATTTAAGTAGTCTTTTACTCAACTCTTTATCTATTGTCAAAAGCCAACTCTATCAATCTACAGCTTTTGTGATTGCTAAATACTCCCATAAGTTTTGCAAATTAGTATCTTTAGTTACTAAGTATCTTAACTATCAGATCAACCCATCGATTACCACACTGACTTTAAAGCAATCAGTTGTCATTGCTAGTATCTTGATTACAGGATTGGTAATGGGTGTGAAACAACTGGGGTGGTTGCAACTTTTAGAATTGGTCAGCTATGACCAAATGGTGCGCCTCCAACCTGATGCTGGTTATAACCCACAGCTGTTGGTAGTAACAATTACAGAAGCTGATATTAAAGAACAGAAACAATGGCCTTTGTCTGATAGCGTCCTTGCTCAACTATTAGCCAAGCTGCAACAAGCTCAACCTACAGCTATTGGTTTAGACCTCTATCGGAATATCCCCCAACCTCCAGGTCGTGACGCGCTGATGCAGCAACTTCGGGCTTCTAATGTAATTACTATTAATTATCTCGGGGATCAAGAAGCAGAAGGAGTATCTCCTATTTCGGGTTTAGCCCCAGAACAAATAGGCTTTAATGACTTTGTAGTTGACCCAGATGGCGTTGTCCGTCGAAATTTGATTTATGCCCAGCAAGGAGAGGAGAAATTCTACTCCTTTTCTTTGCAGTTGAGCCTGAAATATCTTGCCAAGCAGGGAACTACTCTCAAAGTAAAATCAGAGGCTTTGCTGTTAGGTAATGGTGTATTTCCTACTTTAAATAATAATTCCGGTGGGTATCACGATATTGATAGTGCAGGCTATCAAGTGATGATTTCTTACCGTTCACCTGAAAACATAGCGCGACAGCTATCATTAACTCAAGTACTGCGGGGTGAATTTGAACCTAACTGGATTAAAGACAAGGTTGTACTGATTGGGACAACAGCCCCTAGCTTAAAAGATTTGTTTTTTACTCCTTATAGTGCTGGTAAACCTGCAAACCCAGGTTTACCAGGAGTATTACTCCACGCTCAATTGGTCGGACAAATTCTTAACACAACTTTAGATCAACAACCTGTATTTTGGTTCTGGCCAGAATGGGCAGAATTCCTCTGGGTGTGGACTTGGGCGTTGGTAGGTAGTGTACTTGCATGGCGACTTCGCCATCCCCTCTCTTTAGGAGTAGCTGGGGTAATTTGTTTGGGTGGTCTATTTGCTATTTGCTTTGGGATCTTCACTCAAGCAGGCTGGATACCGCTTGTCGCACCAATTTTGGCATTAGCGATCGCAACTGGCACGCTTCTGGCTTATAAGCTATTACACAATACATTGCATGATAGCCTCACTGACCTGCCCAATCGCAGTTTGTTTTTGAAGCAATTGGAATGGGTAATTGCTGAAACAAAACTACCTAAAAGCTCACGATTTGCCATCCTATTTTTAGGGATTGACCGCTTCAAATTTATTAATGAGAGCTTTGGGCACCAATTTGGCGATCAATTTTTAATGAATGTCACTCAAAGATTAAAAGCTTGCCTAGGAAATAGAGGAATATTAGCCAGAGTTGGTGGTGATGAGTTTGCTGTTCTACTGAAAAATATCAATGATAGTAGTGAAGTGACTGCTATAGCTGACCAGCTACATCAGAAAATGTCCTTACCCTTTAAAAATAACGGACAAGAAATTTTTACTAGCATCAGTATTGGTATAGCTTTAAATCAGACTGAACTCGATTATGAACCAATAGCTTTGCTGCGAGATGCCCATACAGCTATGTATCGCGCTAAAGATTTGGGTAAAGGCCGTCATGAGGTCTTTGCTACAGGTATGCATACCCAAATTGTCAAGCGGTTTCAGTTAGAAATAGACTTGCATCGAGCTATTGAACAGCAGGAATTTGAGCTTTACTATCAGTCAATAATTTCTTTAACCACGGCTAGAATAGTTGGGTTTGAAGCACTTGTGAGGTGGAATAATCCTCAATATGGCTTTGTTTCACCTGCAGAGTTTATTCCTCTAGCTGAAGAAACGGGGCTGATTATTCCTTTAGGAAAGTGGATTTTGCAAGCAGCCTGTCAACAATTGGCTGTTTGGCAAGCTCAATTTCCTACAACTCCTCCGTTGATGATGAGCATCAACATTTCTGGACATCAGTTAACTCAATCCGATTTGGTGGACTACATTGAGCAAACTCTCCAAGAGACAGGATTAAATGGCGAAAGTTTAAAATTAGAAATTACTGAAACCGTAGCCATGAATGACGTGGAAACGGCAATTAGCATCATGCTGCGATTGAGAACTTTAAATCTCAGGTTAAGTATTGATGATTTCGGTACAGGCTATTCTTCTTTAAGCTATTTACATCGCTTCCCTGTCAACACATTGAAAATAGATCGTTCTTTTGTCAGCCGTATGGAAGATACTGACGAAGATGCTGCGATCGTTCAAACGATTATCATGTTGAGTCATGCATTGGGTATGGATGTAGTTGCAGAAGGGGTGGAAACTGCTGCACAGCAAGCTAAATTGCATAGTTTAGGTTGTGAGTATGGACAAGGCTATTTCTTTTCTAAGCCTGTAGATCAAAAAACTGCAACTGCATTACTAGATAAGCAATTCAATAAATAATATGATGTTCGCTTCAATACTATACTTTGGCATAGGCTGGTAATTGGTAAAACCAATGCCATCTGCAATTAACAATTAACAGGAAAAATTTGTTACTAAATAATCGACCAAGCAATAAAAAAGCGCCTCAATTTTGGAGGCGCTTTTTTATTAAGCTAAAGGTTTAGGATTAGCCGTTGATTGCAGGAGCAGTCAACGCAACAGGAGCAACTTCACCAGCAGCTAAGTCTAAGGGGAAGTTGTGAGCGTTACGCTCGTGCATAACTTCCATACCCAAGTTAGCGCGGTTGATTACGTCTGCCCAAGTAGCGATGACGCGACCTTGAGAATCAATTACTGATTGGTTGAAGTTGAAACCGTTCAAGTTGAACGCCATTGTGCTGACACCCAACGCGGTAAACCAGATACCGACTACAGGCCATGCAGCCAAGAAGAAGTGCAGAGAACGGCTGTTGTTGAAGGATGCGTATTGGAAGATTAAACGACCAAAGTAACCGTGAGCAGCTACGATGTTGTAGGTTTCTTCCTCTTGACCGAACTTGTAACCGTAGTTGAGAGATTCGGTTTCGGTGGTTTCACGCACCAAGGAGGAGGTTACCAAGGAACCGTGCATTGCAGAGAACAAGCTGCCACCGAATACACCAGCCACACCTAACATGTGGAAGGGGTGCAACAGAATGTTGTGCTCTGCTTGGAACACGATCATGAAGTTGAAGGTACCGGAGATACCCAAAGGCATACCATCAGAGAAGGAACCTTGACCAATGGGGTAGATCAAGAATACTGCGGTAGCAGATGCCAAAGGTGCAGAGTAAGCTACGCAGATCCAAGGACGCATACCCAAGCGGTAAGACAATTCCCACTGACGACCTAGGTAGCAAGCGCAACCTAGCAAGAAGTGGAAAATTACCAATTGGTAAGGGCCGCCGTTGTACAACCACTCATCTAAGGAAGCTGCTTCCCAGATGGGGTAGAAGTGCAAACCGATAGCGTTAGAAGAAGGAACAACTGCACCAGAGATGATGTTGTTTCCGTAAATTAAAGAACCTGCAACAGGTTCACGGATACCATCGATGTCTACTGGAGGAGCAGCGATGAAGGCGATTACAAAGCAAGCGGTAGCGGCTAGCAGTGTGGGGATCATCAATACGCCGAACCAACCGATGTAAATCCGGTTCTCGGTGCTGGTGATCCACTCGCAAAACCGATCCCATACACTGGTGCCAGAGCGCCGTTGTAAGGTTGTTGTCATTGTTTTATGAGTGCGATTAGTTGTAAAAAATTATTGAGTTTGGATGAAGTAAATTTTCACCCGTACTTATTAACTCTACATGAATTTACTGTAATCATGTGATTTATTTTCTTATATTTTTATTAAGAAATTTTCGATAATGCTTAATATAACTCAACATTATCTACTACTTTTATTGCTGAGTCCGCTTAATGAGAAAATGCTTGATATAAGCTGTAATAATGTTTGCAATACATAATAGGGGCACAAACATTTTTGTACCCCTATGCATCTGTCACATTCTTTTTTCAGTTGGTGTTACTTTGCAATAACTTGCTGATAGGTGTTGAGCCAAAAATTTATGTGTGCCTACCCTACCGACAGGGCTAATCAAAAATCAAAGTAGATATATGGCAAGCTACCTTCAGGAGCTAATAACCAAACTGCATAGAAACAAAGAGGCACAAATACCAGCTTGACAGGCCAATTAAACTCTAATTTGAGCCGACTCTTGAACATATAAGCCAAGGTCATCAAAATACCTAAAAGTAGCAGTCTGCCAGCCATTTGGGATTGGCTAATGTTGAGAGCTTCTATATATACTTTTTGGGCAAACTGAATATCAGCCGGATAACCCAATAAATGCCTAAATACTAAAGAAGAATCCTGGAAATTAGGTAATCTGAACCATATCCAAGAAGTGAAAACCATCAATTGGGTTAACAACCAAGCAGAAAAAATACCTATAGGGTGTTGCCAAAAATGTTCTAAATTTTCAAAGCGATCGCTCAATGCATCTGTTAGGCGATGGACTATCAAAGCTAACCCGTGGTAAGCACCCCAGACGACAAAACCCCAAACAGAACCATGCCAAATCCCAGCAATTAGCATCACAATCATCAAATTCCAGCAGGTGCGTACTAAACCCTTACGAGAACCACCCAAAGGAAAGTAAACGTAGTTACGCAGCCATTCACCTAAAGTCATGTGCCAGCGTCGCCAAAAATCCGCAATACTGGTGCTGAAGTAAGGAAAATCAAAATTCTCTGGTAATACTAAGCCAAAGAGTAAAGCACTACCACGAGCAATATCTACATAACCGTTGAAATCTAAATACAACTGTAAACCGTAGGCAAATATCGCTAGCCACAGATCTGTACTACCTGCTCTTTGCAAGTTCCCAAAACATAAATCAACAAAAATACCCAAATGATCTGCCAATATGCCTTTTTTAACTGCACCCCTAGCAATTAACCACAGCCCTTCTGCTACTTGATCGGGAGTAGGTAATTGTAGTGTATTAATTTGAGTTGCTAGGTTGTGATAGCGAGTAATCGGCCCAGAGATTAGTTTGGCGAAAAATAATTTGTAAGCAGCAAATTTCAGAAATTGACCAGTAGCAGGCGCACCACGATAGACATCAATTAAATAAGAAATACATTCAAAAGTAAAAAATGAAATTCCTAAAGGTGCAACAAATTTAAAAGCTCCATCTTGTGAGGTAATTGATACATGAAAAATAGCATTAATAATAAATGGCAAATATTTAAAGCCTAAAAGCAGTATCACATTTAAACCAACACCTAGCCATAAAAGCTTCCGGCGGCGAAGGTTCCAGTCAGCTTGGTAGAACTGCCATTCTTCAGAAATACGTCTATTAGAATAATTTTTTCTCGGAGTGTTATCTTTACCTATTTCTAAACCGAAGCGAAAGTTAATAAAAGTAAGCGCTAATAATAAAGGTATGTACTGAGCATTTAAAGATGCATAAAATATCAGGCTGGCAATTAAAATTGTCCATAAACGCAACTTTTGCTCTGACAAAGTCCAGTAAATTCCCAGCACACTTAATAAAAAAAGACCGTAGAAAATTGAAATAAAGTTCATTTGTTAGTCATTTGGGGTTTGGGGTTTGGTGTTTGGTAATTGGGGTTTGGGGTTGGGTTGTGCTCATTTCCCCTTGTCCCCTTTTTTCCCCTGCTTCCTCTGCTTCCTCTGCTTCACGGACAGTTTGCTCAAGTCGGGAAACCCGCCCACGCAACTGTCCTCCTCTGTTCCCCTGCTCCCTCATCTCTCTACTTTGCTGGCCAGGGAATCATGGGATCGTGAGCTAGCTTTTTCGAGACTTCGTAGGCTCCGAAACGGTTGAGGTGGCTGGGGTCAGAAAAATAGTTATGATTTTTTGGCCACAGCTGACTTAAATCTCGGTAGATAAAATTGGGATTGTTCACCTGCGACATATATTGTTGAAATTCTTGCTCATATTGTTGACGCACAGAATCCAGATAGTCAGCAGTTAGAGGTGTATTGACAAAGACTAAAGGAATTTTTTTGGCTTGGGTAAAACTCAGCAATGCTTGAAAAGCAGTGTCTTGTTCCCCTTGAACTTTAAAAGATTGATAGTCGTTGTCATAATTTCCGGGAACTTTGGGGTGTTTTTGATAGTACCTCGTGGGATGAAAGCGGATTGATAAAGGTAAAAAGCCATCAAAGTCAACAGACATCTGAGAAGTATCTTCTTCTGGAGCATCATTGCTTAACTGTGCAGAGGATGTATTTCCAGGATTGCGATCGCTAATTAAAGGTAACGAGTTAAGCTGCTTTTGCAATAACTCTTTAACGCGATCGCGGTTGGCGTAGCTGGCGGAAATATTAGCTACAGCCTCGTTTAACCATTCATTAGCTAGCTGATAGCTGCTCATTTCTGGCTTTTGAGCTTTGGTTTTGGTTGCGTCTGAAGATTTTGCTGGATCTTTGAGCAACTCATCAGTTGTACCCGTGGCGATCGCTTTTTGCAATACCTGTTTATAACCTGGTGAGGCGGCAATTGATGCAAAGGTGATGTCTTTACGACCGCTATTAAAGGCACGGGTACCATCTGCCCAGATAATTAATTTTGGTAGTTCTGTCGGTTCTAGAACGCGGCGCACAATAAAATCTACAACTTGAGCGGTAGCACCATTGACTCCAAAGTTAAATACATCAACATTGGGATAACCCTGAGTTGCTAAAGCTTGTGAAAGTGCAGCCGGATCGACTCCTCTGAGGGCACGGGAGGAACCTATAATCAACACATGGGGAGGTCTACCTATTTTGGCTAACCTTTGCTTATACAAGGCAATTTGCTCGTCTAACTGCCTTGCATTAAAACTGGGCATTTGCGATCGCGCTGCCAATAAAATTGCAGTGGCGGTAGCTTTGCCTTTTAAAGGTGCGGCTTTTAAGTTTTCTGTTTCGGTGTCGTCATCATTTTGGGTGAAGCCAGAAGCATTGAATACACCACCTTTACGCTGATTTGGTTTAGTTTTACTAGTATCAGCAAAGAATGCACTCATCTGGCTGGGATTCGCCTCAGACTTTGGAGATGTCTTGGCTTTAGGGCTAGATGATGCGGTTACTTGCGGTGTAGAACTTGGTAGGTTGCGGTTAACGATTTGCCCCAATACCCAGTCAGTTTGCATAGTGAGTAATAATCCCAGGGTTCCCCAAACTAAGGCAACCTTAATGCCTTGAGCTTCTGGGTTATACTCTGTGGGTTGGTCAATTTCGCTAAATAGTTGCGTTTGTAACAGTAATTTTTTGAAAGTGAGCTTGGTTGTGGTTACCCAATCCCGCGCTACTTCTGTAATAAAAGTTTGAACTTCCTCTGTCGTCAAATCAGGACGCAAGATTGGTTCATCTGTAGGAGTAGTGACTAGGTCGTTAATGTAGATAGATGTAGCCGCAAATTCGGGAGTAGCTTCTGGGACTAACCGTTGGCGAGGCTGAAAATCTTCGCCGTGATGCCAAGAGGGTTCCTTATTCCCTGCACGTCGTCCATAGACACGGACTCCCATGACTCCAGGGATTTTGAACTGGCGCAGTAACTCTACTACTTTGTTTGCCACTTTCTTGCGAGATGGGCATACAGGTGCATCACACATGACGTGAAACAAATCACCTTTGTGCAACAAAGTAATCTTGGCTCCACCTGTTTTCAAGCGCCAATCTAAATCAGGATTCAGTAACCGTTCTAATAAATAATTAATTGCTGGTTGATCACCAGAATTAGCCAATTCTAAGGCTGTTGGGGCGAAAGGTTCATGTATAGCGGCTGGCAAGGTAAGCCAGTCAATCCACGCTGGCTGCTTGTCGGCAATTTTTTGGCCGTAAACAGTAGCAGCTTTGATCCCTTGGGGAGCGATCGCTTCTAATTTAGATTTGATTTTATGTAAGCATAATTGTTTTTCTGGGGCTGTTTCTAAAGCATCAGAACTGGGAGTACAAAAAATATGTAGAGTTGACTCTTGCAGTGAAGTTTGCACAGCAACTTTGGCATTTGATAACTCCTCAGTTAACAGCCTGGCAATAGACTGTACATCCCCCCAACGTGCCCATTCCTTGAGCATCTCTTCGGGTGGTGTTAAATCCACCCGCAATCGCCACTCGGGTTTATTTTCGCCCTTCACCTGGGAAAAAATCACCGCATCATGGTAACCTGTCAACTTGAGATTGCGTAACTTCTGAGCGATGGGCTCTGCTAATAGTGAAGGATCAGGGCTATAACTCGACTGACAAAATATCCACAGGCGTTGTTCTTGTACTTGGTTATTTTCTGTGCTTGATTGCGGCTTGACTTTTACCTCTACAGCCACACCAAAAGTACTCAGAGTTTCGCTGAGATAACGGGCAATGGCATCGGGATTTCCTTTTCTTGCCAAGCTTTCGTTAGATAAAATCAGCGCTCCGCCTGGTTGAGATTTTAGCTTATCCTCTAATAAACCCTGCTTCGCCTCTTCCAAATGTCGTTCGAGCTGATTTAAATAAACTCGATGGCACCACTGGGGTCGCCCATCGCCTTTTTTTCGGCCGTAGACAAATACTTGGTATATTGAGGGTTGTTCGCCATTTGTGAGGACATCCAAGTCTGTTTGCTGGATTGCTTGTAGCAAGTCATATAAAGTGCGCCAACGTCCTGGACACTCTTTGCCTTCACAAAGGATATGTAAGTCATTTCCCCGTAACTGGACTTTCACCCCGAAAGTGCTAATCCCAGTTGCTTGGCTTACCCATTGCACTAGGGATTTTTGGCGATCTAGTAATGCTGTTTTCATGGGCAGTTAACTTTTAGAGAAAGCGAGTATTGGGGGATAGTGCCTGCGCTTGTAAACTAGAACCATACATTTATCACACCCTGACGTTTGGTTTTAACACTTTTGTTACCTTATGCGCTTGCAAAATTGGCAAAGATTTTAGATGTCTAGTTGTGAGCAACGTCTATAGTTGGATTTTTTGTTTATTTTACTAATCTGCAAACAAACGAAAATTAGCGATGTCACCTGCAACCCAAAAACCTTCACCAAACCCAGAATTAAATCTGTTGCTGTTTAGCATTCCCCAATCTTTGCTTTTACAAATAGGTACAGCGTCTATACTACTGCTGTGTACAGCAGGAAATGCCTCAGTAAAAGCCCTAGAAGCTATGGGCCAAGCCAGTGAAGAATTATTTCGGGGCGATCGCCTACCCATACTCGACTTCCCAGAAGATAACGAATTCAATCACAGTTAAAAATTTTACTCTAAAAAATGCTCCATTCTGGACAGATGCCAGAAGTTTGGACTACACCACAAAGAATTCTAAACAATAATCGTTTTGGCACAATATAGCAAATATGAGTTCTGTTTTATACTCTTTGTCTCAGGCAGCGAAAATCTACCCCGCCTCAGAGTTATTTTTACGCCATCGTCTCCAAGTAGTGGAGGAACTGTGGGAAGCGGTACTCCGGCAGGAATGTGGGCAGAAAATGGTGGATTTGTTGGAACAATTGCGCGCTCTGTGTTCGCCAGAAGGTCAAGCTACTCATGACCAAGCTGAATCTGCGGTAAAGTTGATTGAACAACTGAACATTAATGAAGCTATCCGGGCGGCTCGCGCTTTTGCACTGTATTTCCAGCTGATCAACATCATAGAGCAGGAATATGAACAACGGCAGCAATTAACCCGCTATTCTGAGGCGGAAACAGAGCTAGAAGATCCAGAAATCTTACCCAATATTACCTATTCATCCAATCAGCTAGAAAACGATGCACCTGTAAATCGGGGAATTGGTGCGGATTTATTAGCTAAGAGTTGGCTAGCTAAAGAAAAAGACAAGCACAAAGGTACTTTTGCCGCTTTATTCCCCCATTTATTCAAACTCAATGTCCCGCCGCAGCAAATTCAACGTCTAATTGCTCAATTAGATGTGCGTTTAGTGTTTACAGCTCATCCCACAGAAATTGTGCGTCATACAATCCGGGATAAGCAAAGACAAGTTGTCAATCTATTACAACATCTAGATACGGTAGAAAACCGTTCTGGGAGTACATTAGGGGGCTATCCTTGGGAAGCAGCAGAAATCCGCGAAAAGTTACTAGAAGAAATTCGCCTGTGGTGGCGCACGGATGAACTACACCAGTTCAAGCCGACAGTTTTAGATGAAGTAGACTATGCTTTGCACTACTTCCAAGAAGTGCTGTTTGATGGGATTCCCCAACTGCATAAACGGTTTACATACGCCCTGAATAAAACCTTTCCGTGGCTGGAACCGCCACAGAAAAACTTTTGCTCTTTTGGTTCTTGGGTAGGTTCCGATAGAGATGGTAATCCCTCAGTTACACCAGATGTTACCTGGCAAACAGCTTGTTATCAGCGCAAAATGGTGTTGGAAAGATATATTAAATCAGTCAAGCAATTGATTGAGTTATTAAGCGTCTCGATGCACTGGAGTGATGTCCTCCCTGATTTACTGGAATCTCTGGAGTTGGATCAGTCGCAGTTAAGCGAAATCTATGACGCTTTAGCACTCCGTTATCGCCAAGAACCATATCGCCTGAAGTTATCCTATGTCTTAAGAAGGCTGGAAAATACCCGCGATCGCAATTTGGCTTTGTATAAGCGGGAAACGCCCAAGAATGAAGACAAGCCAATGTATCTGTCAGGAGCAGATTTTCTGGCTGAACTGCGAATGATTCAACGCAACTTGACCGAAACAGGTTTAAGCTGTCGAGAATTAGATAATTTAATTTCTCAGGTAGAAATTTTTGGTTTTAACCTCACACAGTTAGATATTCGTCAAGAATCTTCACGTCATTCGGATGCATTGAATGAAATTCTGGAATATCTCCAAGTCTTACCTCAAAGTTATAACGACCTGACAGAAGAACAGCGCGTAGCTTGGTTAACAGGAGAATTACAAACTCGTCGTCCCTTAATTCCAGCAGAGTTACCATTCTCCGAAAAAACCAACGATGTTATTCAAACCTTCCGTGTCTTGCGATCGCTACAACAAGAATTTGGCGTGCAAATCTGCCAAACTTACATTATCAGTATGTGCCGCCAAGTTAGCGATGTACTAGAAGTTTTGTTATTAGCCAAAGAAGCCAGACTTTTTGACCCTGCGATCGCCGTTGGGACAATTCAAGTTGTACCTTTATTTGAAACGGTAGAAGACTTGCAACGCTCCAGAACTGTGATGCGGCAACTTTTTGAGCTACCGTTATATCGAGCTTTATTAGCTGGCGGCTACGAGCAAGTAAAGGCAAATGAGAAAAACGCAGACAATATCCACGCCACTTGTCCGTTGACCTTGAACCTGCAAGAAGTCATGTTGGGCTATTCTGACAGTAATAAAGACTCTGGTTTTTTAAGCAGCAATTGGGAAATTCATAAAGCGCAAAAATCGCTCCAAGAAATAGCAGAAAAATATGGCGTGAATTTGCGAATTTTCCACGGACGTGGCGGTTCTGTAGGTAGAGGCGGCGGCCCAGCTTACGAAGCGATTTTAGCCCAACCAGGTCACAGTATTAATGGCAGAATCAAGATTACCGAGCAAGGGGAAGTTTTAGCTTCTAAATATTCTCTCTTGGACTTGGCTTTGTACAATCTGGAAACCATCACCACGGCTGTAATTCAAGCCAGCTTACTGCGGACAGGTTTCGACGATATCGAACCTTGGAACGAAATTATGGAGGAATTAGCAGCGCGATCGCGTTCTCATTATCGGGCTTTGATTTATGAGCAACCCGATTTTATTGACTTCTTCCACCAAGTAACTCCCATCGAAGAAATTAGCCAGTTGCAAATTAGTTCCCGTCCAGCACGTCGCCCATCGGGTAAGAAAGATTTAAGCAGCTTAAGAGCAATTCCTTGGGTATTTAGTTGGACACAAACGAGATTTTTGCTACCTTCCTGGTATGGTGTTGGTACAGCTTTGCAAGAATTTTTGCAAGCTGAACCAGAAGAACACTTAAAACTGCTCCGCTACTTTTACGTTAAGTGGCCATTCTTCAAGATGGTGATTTCTAAAGCAGAAATGACCTTAGCAAAAGTAGATATGCAAATGGCGCAGCATTACGTCCAAGAATTATCCAATCCAGAAGATAAGCCGCGATTTGAGAAGGTTTTCGAGCAAATTTCTAGCGAATACTATCTTACCAAGGATTTAGTGTTAAAAATTACCGGACACAGTCGCCTGTTAGATGGCGATCCGGTATTACAGCGTTCTGTGCAGTTACGCAACGGCACAATTGTACCTTTAGGGTTTATCCAGGTTTCCCTGCTGAAACGCCTCCGCCAATCACGCAATACTGCCCCATCCGGTGTAATCCATTCCCGTTACAGTAAAGGTGAGTTATTGCGCGGTGCATTGTTGACTATTAACGGTATTGCTGCAGGGATGAGAAATACAGGTTGATTTGGTAGTTGAGTCAAAAGTCAAAAGTCAAAAGTCCAGAGTTGTTTGGCTTTTGACTGTTGACAAAATAATTAATAATTCGTAGTACCCTGCGGGAAGCGCAAAGCGCTACGTAATTCGTAATTACGGACAAAATCAATAATTGATTCATGCGAGTTTCAAGGCTCTAACTTTTAGTTATGAAAAACCCCGAGATGCGTAGCATTATATTCCAAGCCCCTGAATAAATTCAGGGGTATTAATTACGAATTACGAATTAGTAATTATGAATTGGAGCGCAGCGACTTGACCTTTAATATATGGTTAAAAATAGAATTTTAATTTGTACTTTAGTAGCATTATCATCAGGATTTTTTGGCGGTTACATCAGTGGACAACTCACTCTGATGTTGCATAGTCAGAAGTGCCAAAATCAGAATTGGGCTTTGAAACAAATCTGCAACACTTGGGTAACACCAGGCGCAATTTGGCAAGGTAGCACTACTGGGTTGTGGGTAGGCTCAATTTTAGGTGCATTTGTTGCGGGTTTAGCAACAAACCAAAATCGTACTTAAACTGAGATGGATATGAGGAAAGGGACAGGTAGGAATTCGGCGATGCGTTACGCTGCGCTAACGCATCCTACATGATTGGCGATCACTCAGTTTGACCACTCTCCAACTCTCGAGAGCCTAATCATTTTGTGGATTACTCTAATAACTTTACTACTTATCAAGATACATCAGATTTCAATGTTAAGACCTGGGACAGTGCAGCTTTAATATAGAGTTCAATTATACTGAGATCGCCCCTTTGTTCAGCGTCGCTAATAATTGTAACGATGTCAGATGCTAGAAAACCAACAGAGTTTTTCATGTTGATCGTTTTGCTACCCAAATCATGAAAATCATCAATTAATTGATTTGTTGCAGTAGTCATCATTTCTAGTCTAGAGACTTGAAGATTTCCTGCGTTCACCTGTGCTTCTAGATTGTCCGCATCAGATTTCCACTTGAAGTATAATCCGAGTGCTGTTGCCAATCCTGCTAGTCCAAGGGGACCTAAAGCGAGTAGATACAAATATCGCTTGTGAATGGACTCCTCCTCACGTCGGGCATCGGACAATTGCGATTGAAGTGTAGTAATCTGCAATTTTAACTGTGACTGAACAGTAGCTAGCGGATCTGCAAACCCATATACCTGATTTATCTCTGATGTAATCCTCGTAGTTAGAGAATCTACATCAGCTTTTATTTCAGATGAATTGTTTTGTAATGCCTGGAGTTGCAATAACACAACTTCTAATGGAACGTTATCCGACAACAAATTTTCTATTTCATTTATTTGATGTTGAGAATTATCAACATATGACAGAACAAGTTTTTGCAGATATTTTATTTCTGGCATGATCCTACCAATTGACACCACCATTTGCAACTGAATATTGGCAGCATCTGAAGGTAGTCCACCAAGTGCTTGAATATGTTGTTCAGCTAACGCAACGTTAGCCATCGCCTGACTCAAAATTCCACCACCCATAACTGCCTATTTCCTACTGAGCTTTTCTCTTATCAGAATGGAAAAAAAGGCAAGTGCCGTTTGACTTGCCTTAACGTAAGAAGTTTATGCCACAACCCGTCGCTCAAGATCGTCAATGATGTCTTTGATGTTGCGATTTGGCATAGGTTCAAGGTTGGTCACCCCAGTCATTTGCCCCTTGATGATGCTAATATCCTGGGTAACCTGCTGCACTTGCGAGTTAGCAGCGGTTAAGAATAAAGTCCTCGCATCATCTGTAGATAGACGTCCCTGCCTGATATCATCAGCCACCGTTCCAAGGTCTGAACTCAAAATGTTCCAAGCCTTGGACATTTGTAGTGCTGCCGTGACTGCCCCCTGCACTTGATTACTCAAACCCGAAAAGCCTTGACTGATACCAAGTGCAAGCCCCACCTCATCAGACAAACGTGATTTATCCGTAAGTAGCCTAGCTTTTGAATCGTACAACCCCTTGAGGGCTAAGCCTGCTGCAACTGCTCCACCAACACCTGCAAGAGTGATTGCAACTCCCAAAACCACCAGTGGAGTAGAAGTTCCAGCAGTAACGAATTCAGCAATTCCTCCCACAGCAGTCAGGAAAACTCCACCAACAATAGCTAATCCACTGACGACAACACCAGCAATGGTTCCGTCAATTCGGCTTTGGATGTCTTTTAACTGATCATTGATACTTGAAATTACACCATTGTCTCCGTTAACTGCCGAATTCAACTTTCCTACAGTATCTGTAAATGAGCCAGCATCCTCTGTCAGATTGTTATAAAGTCCGTTGAGTGCTGTTACAGTTGCATCAGCTGTCGCTTTATGAGCAGTAGCCATTTTTTCTAATGTTGCCAAGATTTGAAGCCATCTCTCTGATGTAGCTCCAGCTGGAAGTACGACAGGAATTGCATTTTGCATGGCATAGTAATTGGAGATGTTTGAGATATTAGTAATGATGGTGGGTTGAATAACGTTTATGTAAGTGTCAGCATGGGCTTTTGCTTGACCCAAGCCAGTATTGATGTCCTGCTCATATCTTTTCAAGTTGTCGTATCCAGCAAAGTTGACAGCTGGCTGTGACTTGACACTTTGGCAGTAAGTTTGAATAATTAAGCCCTGCGATGCTTGTGATTTGTTCGCAGAATCGATCTCAGTAGCTCCGTGGTTTAGATCAACAGACATGATGAAGTCTCCAAAAGAAAAGAAAATTTAATAGACAAAGGCTTCGAGAGTTTTGTTATGCAACAAACTAGAGAACACCAGATAACTCCTGCTTGATGTCAATTAATTGATCATTCAAAGAGTTCCAACTTACTGTTGCACTCCGCAGTGATGTCAACAATGGATTAGCATCAGATGCAGTAATAATTTCGGTGATTTGTCCGGCGTAATCGTAGAAACCGAGGCTGATGCCACTTCCCGTGGAGATTACTGGGTTTTGTCCCCAAGTTGTTGCAAGATTCGATATTTTCTCCTGAATCATTTTCATCTCGGATGCAAACATTCGGTTTTGAAGCTGAATTACTTTAGCAGTCGCGACAAGAGCATTCACTTGTGCGAGTTTTTGATAAGCATCTGCCAGTTTCTGATTATTGGAATTGAGGTCGGCGCGAGCTTGGGCAGATTCAGCAGCACCCGCCTCTGCACCTGTAATTGCTGAGACAACAAAATTGACTGATGGTACTCCTAGAGAGCCAGCAGTAACATTATCTTCAGTAATCTCTCCATCATTATCAGTACTATCATCTTCAGTGGCACTTTTAGGTTTTGCTGCATTCTCCGTACTCGCATTAATCTTGGTGATCTCTGTTAGCACACCAATCCCTAACTCCCGGAGCGCACCACCAACTTTATTTGCACCTGACACAATATCACTAATATTCTTCCTTATCTCATTCTCAAGTTTGTCAATTTCCAAATTTGTTGCAGCTACTGTATCGCCCATTTGCTGAATAGCATTTGTGATCGCATCATTGAAGTTGTTTTGTAGCTGCGATACCCTATTTTTGATAACACCAATATTTTTTGCACCAATGGTTAATGTCTGGCTGTTGTGAATATCAGCAAATTCAGAGAGGAGTAGAGATATTTCTGATGCCCTCTGCTTACTATCTCCAGTTGCTTGTCTGATCAAAGGCTCTCCAATCGTTACAAAAGCACTAAAGAGAGCCTCGAAATTTGATGCCGAAGCTAAGTGGCTGATGTACATAGGAACAAGCTGGTTTTGCACATAGGAAGCTTTGGTTTTGAATTGAGACTGAAATATTTTTATCTGATAAGCCAATCCAGCATCTACTGGTAAATCTAAAAGTTGTTGCATCATCACCAAGCTGGCTAATTTCTGAAGAAGCAGTATACTGCCGTTTGTATCTAAATACCTTGGCTCCAGATCACGTGCGCTGATATCAGCATCAAAAAAAGAAACACTCACTTTTATATTTGCTCCTTGAATTAACATTCTTTTGTCAGAGCTTTGAGTTGTTTAAGACACTACCAAAACTCTGTGGTGTTGTCTTTACAGAAAAGTATGGAGATGAAGTATTTAAAGTATGGTTTGATAAAAATGTATACTCTGCTGAAGCTAAAAGATATCTGGAGTTTGAACAGGCACTAGCGATCGCCAACTATGCTGTAAATTTATATACCCCTCACCTATATTGAAATTGCCCCGTCGTTTGATGCCTAAGCTGGAACTATGATCGCATTGCGGAGCGATCGCGCTATTCCATTAATTAAAGCTATTACTACTGATTGCTTTTAATAGCGGCAAATTTCGACTGAAAACTTATCTTTATAGAAAAGTATGGATTTGAGTGTGAAAAGTATGGTTTAATTTAGCCTAAACAAACTAAATTTTTGCAAAAAAGGCATAAATATGGAGTTTGAACAGGCACTAGCGATCGCTAACCATGCTGTAAGCAGCAAAATCGCTAGAAATCTCACGGAGATGGAATTTAACCTTTTGTTTGGTGCCTGGAACAACTGGAATTACGATCGCATTGCTACGCATTCAGGCTATTCCATTAACTACTTACAGCGAGATATTGGCCCTAAATTCTGGAAGCTTTTGAGTGATGCTTTAGGTCGCAAAGTTAACAAAACAAATCTGCGCGGCCTTCTTAGCCAACTTAATGCACCCATCCCTAATCGCCAACTGCAAAACCAACCTTCCGTAGATTGGGGTAAAGCACCGGATGTTTCTAGCTTCTGTGGTCGTGAGGAAGAGATAGAAAAGCTGACGCAGTGGATAATTGAAGAACGCTGTCGCCTAATTGCCTTGGTGGGAATGGGCGGTATAGGTAAAAGTGCTTTAGCTACCAAAGTCTCTCAATTGGTACAAGCAGACTTTGATTTTGTAATTTGGCGCAGTTTCCGCAACGCTCCACTTTTAGAAACTTTATTGGCGGAACTAGTACCTTTCCTTTCCCAACAGCAAGACATCCAAGCCAAACCAGAACGGTTGCTGTACTGGCTGCGGACTCATCGCTGTTTAGTGATTCTTGATAATCAAGATACTCTCTTACAACCAGGTCAGCACGCTGGCAATTATCAACCAGATTTTAGCAATTATAGTGAATTGTTTCAGTTACTCGGAGAATCGAGTCATCAAAGTTGTATTTTACTGACTAGTCGTGAGAAATCTGCAGAAGTGGCATTATTTGAAGATTGGAATGGCGGAGTGCGATCGCTGTTTTTGAAAGGTTCCTGCGAAGCATCCCTGGCATCAATTTACTCGAAGGGATTGGTGGGAAGTGAGGCTGAAAAACACTATCTGTGTGAATTATATTATTGCAATCCCCTGGCATTAAAAATGGTAGCTACCTCAATTCAGAGTTTGTTTGATGGGGTAATTACCACATTTTTGCAAACAGAAACTCCAATATTTAACGGGATTCGTCGCTTACTCGATCAGCAATTTCAGAGGTTATCGCCCTTGGAACAGATCATTATGTATTGTTTGGCGATTAATCGAGAATGGACAGCAATTACCAAACTGCAAGCAGATATTGTACCCGCTGTTTACCGTGCTAGTTTGTTGGAATCCCTAGAATCGCTTACATGGCGCAGTTTAATTGAAAAGCGATCGGGCGAATATACCCAACAACCGGTGATTATGGAATATGTCACAGATTGTTTAATTCGACAGCTTGCCACTGAATCAATAACGGTACAAACGTCATTTTTCAATAGACATATCCTAAAACTCACAAACTAATATTTACAAGGCTTTGAGACCAAACCTTGCAGACTTTTTTCAACTTCATAATCAGCATTTGATATGGTTATCGATACTTGAGATCTCAAAGAGAGAATACCCTAATAAATGAGATCGCCTCATTCCAGAAACTCGCATAATTAAATACTTAATTAACCAGCAAAAAAAGTTATATCAATTTGAAAAAAGAATGCGACAGACTGTAGGGGCAAGGCGGTGCCTTGCCCTCTAGAATATATTGATGTGTCGCAAACATTATTTGATTTGGTATTACTAATATGCCTAAACTACTCGATCAAGGATTGTCAGTTTTCAGCTGACAATTTTTCTCCCCAGTTTCCTTAATCGAGAAGTCGTGACATTTATGAATACAAATAAAGGTTTCAGGAGATGAAAATCGCAACCTTTTTGCGTGACGGAGGTATTCTCTATTCCCTTCGAGTGAATTCTTCGGATACCCTACACAAGCCTCAGTCACTCATGGAGGAAACCCCCTACAGCCCTTCTCTTAAAGGAGACGCTACGCGAACGGGAATCCTACAGCAGACGCTAGCCTCTCCCCTTGTGAGAAGACCGCGCTGACTCACCTTTTTCCTGTCGTCAACTATTGACTATCTGTGGAAGCTGTAGGCGCTTGCAAATTACTCAAATGTTTCCAAGAGTGAGTACTCGTGTCAAAACAGCACCATGTTGAACTTTTGGGTTCTTGGTAACAAAATAAAGTGCGGTCTTGACCATCCAGGTAGTCAGTTAAATAATAGACAATTCCCCGAAAAGGATAGGTTTTGCGGCTGAGTCGCTTGGCTACTGCTTGATTGGGACATTCAACTACAAAAACTGGTTTTCCATCCAGGTGCGCCAAAGAGAAGATACACATCCGCAAAATGGCTCTGAGCCAACTTTCAGAATTGTCAAAGTAATCATCTATGATTTTGTTAGTCAGAGCTTGCTCAAGGGTACGGTCTTTATTTTGGGGAGTTTGGGCTTCAGACATAGCATCACCTATTAGCTACACCGATGGTTTGAGATTAAACCAAAATATTGAAAAGTGACAAGGGTATAGGCAATAATTGCCTCTGTCCCCTTGTATCCCTTGATTAACACTGTCTCCTGTGAAATGCCAAGAGTCAAGGGATGTCTAAGAGCAACATCCCCTACACAATGGGAGTGAGCATGACTGGTAAAATATACTCATAGCTTTATGAGCCAATTGTCATGCCTGCTGAAACTAATGAAGTAAATCAAACTACCACTGGTGCTGATGCTATTGACGTAGCGATCGCAAAGGGAATTGATTTTGACGGTTCTCCCATTCCTACTGCCAAGCTGGAACTATACAACAAAGTCATGGCTCTAGAGGCAAATAGACAGCGTAGCGGCGTATCCAATACCATGCGATCGCGTATTGTCAGAATTGGGGCAAAGCACATTCCCCAAGCAGAACTCGACACCTTGCTCACAGAAGCTGGTTTTGCACCTTTGAAAGAAAAAGAAATTGCCTTTTTTTACGGCGGTAAGTAGTATATCTGCTGACTCTATCCTGTCTTTGTTAACTTGCTAGGCTAACAAGGACAGGTATTTTTATGTGTTGAAAAATGATTGCGACAGATGGATCGCCCAAAAGCGCAATCAATCCAAAATCCTATAAGTACTCTAAATGTTCTTGGCAAGCAAAAAAACTAGTTAACAATCATAATGTTATGTGTCTAGTTAATCACTAAACTTACTTATGCCGAAAGCAATTTGGAATGGAGCAACTCTAGCCGAGAGCAATCAAACTATTGTTGTAGAAGGTAACCATTACTTTCCACCTGACGCTATTAACAAGCAATTCTTTAAAGAAAGTAATACCCACACTACTTGTCCGTGGAAAGGCGTTGCTAGTTACTATAGTGTTGAAGTTGATGGGCAAGTCAATCAAGACGCAGCTTGGTACTATCCCAACGCCAAAGAGAGAGCTAAAAATATTGAAGGCTATGTTGCCTTCTGGCGTGGTGTCAAAGTCGAAGCTTAGTCAAGATTAATCTCTAGTTTATTCCTGAAACTCTTTGTTTTTCAGGTTATTTACACCAGCCAGCCAGCCACAATTCTACTGTTTTTATTGGTGGTTGATATTAGTCAACCACCAAAATAGAGACATAATTTTTTGATTCATTTGTTGAGTAAACGCAAAATAATTTGACGTTTTTGACGTAAAAGCAATCCTTCCTCTTCAAACTGCTGTAACAGTCGCGTTACCGTTACTCTAGTTGTATTTAGTACCTCTGCCATTTCTTGATGAGTGGCATTTAAGTCTATTAGTGTACCCTCTTCTACATCACGACCAAATTTTGTACTTAACCACACCAAAAATTGCCACAACCGCAGATACATCGGTTTACAATGCACTATACTTAGCAGTTCTTCTGCCTGTTGAATGTGAGAAAGTAACGCCTCCACATCTTGATACCAGAGATGAGGTGGCACAATACTTACTTCTACACTAGTCAAACATTCAATTTGGTAAGGTTTAACTTTAGACAATGGAGAACCGATTAAATCACCAGACCCCCAATAACCTAAAGTAATAAATGTTCCGTCTTCACTCCAGGTTAAGGTACGAACTGCACCACGTTCGATTCGCCACAATATATCGTTACGTGGTGGTATCATTTCGCGCTTTGTAAATAAGCGATGAGGTATTTGTTCTTTGAGAACAGAGTTATACGACAAGTTGGCGGAAGACATCATAAGTACATCTTGGTAGAAAAAAGTGTGTAGTTGCTTGAGTACTGATCGGAATTATCTCAGATGCAAGAATTGACTTAGATTAAATTAATACTTGCAGTTACAGCAGCAAAGGCAGATTTATCACAGATATCATCTATGTGTAAATATCGGGATAGTGGCAATACTGCTCGGTTAAGGATTTTCAAGTTGGAATTTGGTTTGGGAAAAGGTGTACCCCTGCGCTTAAGCAAGCTACGCGTAGCGTCTGTGCAGGAGAAAGGGTAAGGGTTAAAGGTTTTTTCTTGCCCCTTTTCCCCTTCCCCTTTTGCCCTTAAGCGACAAGTATTGGGGATAGTGGGGATAACCATAGTGATTGTCTAGTTACCCATGACACTCAAGTAAATCAATACCTATGCCTTTCTTAGGAGATGGGGCGAAATTTATAAAAATTATTTACAAGATAGTATGCATATTATGAAAATATTTGCAATAGTAGCTTATACTCCAATACAGTTCAGTTAAGTTCACTAGGGATTGATTTGTCACTTATTAAAGAAGCCAGCTCAATTGGGGGAGAATCCCCCAAACCCCCGATTGGGTGACGGTTGCGTCCCCCAAACCCCCTCCAAAATTATTGTTCGGTTTTTTTGTTGAGTAATTAGTTTTTTGGTTTTGTGATCAATTAATTTTCTGAACTGAACTGTATTTGCTTATACTCTTCTATATCAATCTGTATTTGTACAAGTGCGATAGCTAGTATAAAAAAACACTCAATGTAAATTTACATGAGTGTGGTAATTAAAAATGGGTAATAGTTAAGAGGAAACAGCAAATTCCCTGATTAAAAGTTAGTCTCCTTGTCCCCTCTGCTCTCCTGCTCTACCTCTGCTGCCTCTGCTGTCTCATCCGCAGTTTCTAGTGCCCAAGGTAGCTAATTATTCTCTAGCAATCACAATATCGTTAGACTTAATTACTGCGTAG
Organism: Tolypothrix sp. PCC 7601; assembly: GCF_025677855.1. Taxonomy (NCBI): domain Bacteria; kingdom Bacillati; phylum Cyanobacteriota; class Cyanophyceae; order Nostocales; family Tolypothrichaceae; genus Tolypothrix; species Tolypothrix sp. PCC 7601. The sequence goes on along the minus strand of NZ_CP064879.1, from coordinate 6,679,254 downwards.
GCTTCTGTTCCCTCAGTTAAATCTAGTTCCTCTGCTGAGACTCTGGTAATCATAGAAGTTAACTCTACTTTATGAACAATCTCTAGGGTTACTTCTGTATTAACTGCTCCAGTAACCACCTTTTTAACAACGCCTTTGAGAATATTGCGTGAGCTAACTTTTAAAGGTTTCTTTGAACTACTAATTTCTATCCCAGGTGTATAAGCATTTGGTATAACATCCTGCTGAGTTGGTGACGCTACCGCTGGTGAAGAGTATTTATTCAGCCCACGTACCAACTCTCTTAAAATTTCTGTCTTGGTACGTTGAGACTGATTACAAAACTCTTCCAGTATTTTGCGTTCTTCTTCTGAGGTTTGAAATGTTACCCATCCTTGTTCTTTTCTAGGCATATTTTTACCAATTTAGTTGGTAGCTACTTTTGATCATGCTACGATCCTACCAAGGGAAATCCTCCGAAATAGAACACCCTAGAATAAGTTGAGCCGAATAAAAATAAAATAAACCAAAGTCAATATTTCTTGTGACTTGTGTTTGTTACTCATATCAGATAGAAATATTGAAGAACTGGGAAAGTGCGATCGCCGCTATACTCCAGTATTAATGTAAAAAATTATACTAATATATTAGTATAATTCCTGAGTTTATCTATGTGATTAATTAGATTGCAATCAGCAAAAGTAATTTCTGAGATTGCCAAAAAATATTTAGAAAGATTAATTAAACAAAACCCGATCATCAAGCAAATAAAATTGGATAACTTGCCAGTTGTGAGTTATTTACCACAACTGACAGGGAGAAACTGACAGTAACCATTAATCACGGCAAATTATAAATTTAATTGTTTGATGTGCCATTACCATTAGTTGAATAAATTATTTGATGTAACGTGCGGAGCAATTCTTGTTCGTTATAAGGTTTAGAGAAATAGGCTCTGGCACCTAACTGCATTGCTAATTGGCGATGTTTATCGCTACTACGAGAGGTCAACATAGCAATGGGAATATTTTTCATATCATCGTGGGATTTAATCCGACCTAAAAACCCATAACCATCAAGACGAGGCATTTCAATATCGCAAATTACTGCTTGAACTTGTAAGCCACTCTGAAGTTTATCTAAAGCATCTTGTCCATCTTTTGCTTGTTCTACTTGATATCCACCTTTTTCTAAAGTCAAGGCTAAAAAGCGGCGAACATTAATCGAATCATCGACAATCAAAATCGTGCTTTTTTGATTAACAACAGATGATCCTACTGGTTTGTCTTCACCAGATATCAAAAAGGCAGTTTTTAATCGAGCTGATGGTAATTGATTATTTTTGGAGCTGCGTTGATTTGTAACAACTTTATACAGTAATTCATTGGCATTGACCAATGCTACTACCCGACCATCACCCAGAATCGTACAGTTACTAAAACCGTCTGGTAAAGGAATGTTACCCTCAACTTGGCGAATCGCAACTTCTTGTTCACCCCAACAACGGTCTAGTTGTACAGCCATTGGCTGATTACCGCTTTTCACAATTAATACACAACTAGCATTGATTGCTGGGGGAGTTTCTAAATCAGGGCTATTATAACGGGGGCCATTAAACTCTAGGTGTCTACTCAGGCGAATTAAAGGTAGCATCGTACCTTGCCAATTGATCACTTCACTACCTGCGATCGCAAACACTTGTTCATTTTGCAGTAAGAAGATTTCTGAAACTACATCTGTAGGGAATGCTAACAGCATTCGGTTGCTTTCCACTAACAGCACGCGTGCAACTGAAAGTGTAAATGGTACAGATAGGGTAAAGGTAGTTCCTACTCCGAGTTCGGTATCAACTTTGATATCACCTCGGACTTGTTTGAGTTTGTTGCGTACCACATCCATACCCACACCACGACCGGAAAGTGCGGTCACATGGTCGGAGGTGGTAAACCCTGGCTCAAAAATTAGTGATAACAGTTCTTCATCGCTAGCACTAGCTAATAGTGAAGCATCTAAGCCCATCGCTAAGGCGCGGGCGCGAATTTTTTCTAGAGAAATACCCCGACCATCATCACGGATGGTAATAATTGTGCGGTCTCTACGGTGGGTGGCTTTAATTTCAATTAAGCCTTGTTCTAATTTACCGATGCTGCTGCGGGTGGCTGGATCTTCAATACCATGATCGAAGGCATTCCTTAACAGGTGCATTAAAGGCTCATTTAAAGCTTCTAAAATGCTACGTTCTATTAAGGTATTACCACCTTCAATTTTTAACTGGACATTTTTGCCATATTCCACATTCAAGTCGCGGATAGCGCGCGGAAAACGCTCGACTAAATCTGATAGCGGGCGCATCCTTACTTGGGTCAGCTTTGTTTGTAACTGCTTAGATGTTTTGTTCAGCTTCCGCGCAATTTGATCGGTGTCATCAACACTTAGCTGCACATCGGTGGTAACTTCTTGTACCTGAACAATGGTTTCCATAACTTCCTGCGATAGCAGGTTTAATTCGTTATAGCGATCCATTTCGAGGACATCAAAGTTAGTCTCGATGCCATCAGCTTGATGGTTGTCATCAGCAAGCGATCGCATTCCCGAGCCGTTAAAAGTTTGAGTGGAAATTCTGTCGTAGGCGGCGCGTAATTCCTGGTTTTCTCGCTCTAGCCCTTGGACACGCTGGCTGAGGTTACGAACGAGTTTACGTAGCCTTTCCAATTGCAAATTCAGCCCATTGCGCTGAATAATTAATTCCCCAAACAGATCATTAATTTGTTCAAGTTGCTTACTGGGAACTCGGACTGTATTTTCCTGAATTTCTCGGTCTTTACCGATAGCAACTGACTCGCCTTTGCGCTCAAGAAATCTGTAATCTATGGTGGAAATTTCTCTCGCAGTGACTAAGCTTGGCTCAGAAACCTCAACTGTATCTGGGGAATCGTTAGCAAACTCAATATCTAACGTTTCAAAACTAGCAGCAACGATCGCATCATCTTCATCGGGCCAAGCTTCCTCAGTTTCTTCTGATTCCACAAAATCTGGTGAGAAGACTTCTGCTTCTAACAAGTGGGCTGCGGCTGAATCTGTGGCGAAAAATTCCGCAATTGCAGCTTGTTTAGATGGCTGCGTATTTGCCGGATGCAGGGCTGGAGCAGAGGCTAAATCACCGATTTTGATTTCTGTCGGTAACTGATCGAGTTGATTTGTCAGCACTAAAGCTTGCGATCGCCGCCATGCTTGTAATGCTAATCTGGTAATTTCTTCTACTTGATTTGGGCTAGCAGCTTCTAAGTGGTGCGTCACTGACTCGCAAAGCTGGGTAAACGCTGGTAGCTGAAGCATTTCGCCTAAGCCTGCTAGTTCAGCTGCCATAATTGCCACTTCTTCTTGTAAACAAGGCTGTTGTTCGTCTGCCACTACAGCTTCTAAACGCTGTAAACAGCCTTCTACTTCTGTTTCAAAAAGTAAGGGTATAATATCTTGCCCATCTTCGGGGGAAAGCATACTTGTAGCGTCTTCTGGCACCGGATCGCCCAAACGCTCGTGCAATTCATCAAATACCGGATAACAAAAGGTTTGTAACCATTGCTCTTCAATCACATTGCCTTCGGAGAGCAATTCTACGATTTGACGTAACCAGTCCACCCCAGATAACAGTAAACTTTGTAGCTGGGTGTCAATTTCTAAAGAATTTTTGCGCGTCTTTAAAACTTTAAAGGAATCTTCTAGACGATGGGCTAAATCACTCAGCGTGCGAAATCCCATCATTCCCGCCCCGCCTTTAATGGAATGAGCGGCTCGGAGTGCCCCGTTAATCTTTTCTAAATCGATGCGATTACTAGTGTCGATTTCCAACAATACCGCTTCTAAGGTATTGAGATAATCAGTGGCTTCTTCCAGAAATTGCATCTGGATTTCCAGTTCTTTGTCCTGTGACATGATTTTGGTTAGTTGTTAAGCTAATGCGCGCCTAGTAGAGCACTTATTGTGATATTTGTCATTTGTTCAGTTGGGTTTTAGCTCACCAATGACTGATGGTGCCAAAACTAACTGATTTTGAAGGTTCCCACAGTTTCTTGTAACTCTTGGGAAATCTCCACAGTTTGTTGTAAAGATTGGGAAACTAGTCGGGAAGAATCGCTAGTGCGTTGTGACACAGCCACGATTTCTTTCATCAGGTGACTGACAGTTTGAGATGTTTGTACCTGAGATGCAGTTGCTAGGGAAATAGACTGCACTAGCTCGTCAATTTGACGTGATACATCCAAAATCTGCGCCAGGCTTTGTTTTGCATCTTCAACGATGCGCGTACCTTCCACTACTTGGGTGGTTCCTACTTCCATCGCCTGCACTACTTCGCTGGTTTCCCGTTGGATATTTTCTACAATTTGTTCAATTTCTTGGGTGGCGGCGGCGCTTCTAACTGCTAGTTCGCCTACTTCTTCGGCAACTACAGCAAACCCTTGTCCTTCTTCACCTGCACGTGCGGCTTCAATCCCCGCATTAATCGCTAGCAAGTTAGTTTGCACGGCGATTTGGTTAATCAAAGACACCACGCGGGAAATTTGTTGAGAAGATTCTCCTAACCGCTTCACTTTCTTGGCAGTTTCACCCACGGTTTCTCGCAGAGAAAGAATGTTTTGCACTGTCAAATCCATTGCTTGCCCACTCTTAGTTGCAGTGTGAGCCGCATGGTTAGCAATTATCGCGGCTTGCTGGGCGTTTTCTGCCACAGCTTGGATAGAATAAGTCATTTGATCAACTGCATCCAAAGTCCGGTTGATTTCGGCTGCTTGGTTCATAGCTTCTTCTGCTAGCTGACGGATAGCGCCTTCGTTCGAGCCAATCGCTGTATTTACTTGGGCTGCAGCTTGTTGGACTTGGGTGACAATTTCCCGCAGGTTTTCCACAATCGAGTTGAAAAAGTCGGCAACTGTGCCAATTTCGCCAGCTGTGACATCAGCCCGTACTGTTAAATCTCCTCTAGCAGCACCTTCGACGTTACTCAGCAATTCTAAAAGTTGCATTTGCAATGCTTCTTTTTGTTGCCGTTCTTCTTTGGTGTCTTGTTGAGCAGCAGATTTAGCTTTTTCTAGTTCTTCTAGTAGCTTGGCTTGTTCTAGGGCATAACCAATTTGAGTTGCTACTTGAGTAAATAACTCAATTTCTGATTGCTGCCAATTGCGGGGGCTTTCGCAATGATGAGCAATTAACAAACCTCTCAATTGATCTTGGAGGATAATGGGAGCAATTAAATTGCCTTGGACGGCAAATTTCTCTAAAATTTCGATGTAACAATTTGCTTCCGGCAAACCTGCCTCTTGATAAATATTAGCGATCGCTCTGACTCTGCCTTCGCGATAAAGTTGTACATGGCGTTCCTGAAAACAAGGATCGTCAATCTGCACTCCCATCATTCTCGGCCAAACACCAGTCACAGCTTCTGCCACCACAATGCCATCCCAAGTGTCTGGATTCAACTGGTAGACGATGACTCGGTCTACTTTCAGTGCTTGTTGGACTTCGTTAACTGCTATAGCGTAAATATCTTCAGTTTTGAGATTTTTACGAATTTCTAAGGTAATATCTGCAAGGATTTTTGCTTTTTGGGCTTCTCGCTCTTGTTCTCGCAATAATACTTGCAATTGTTCTGCCATTTGGTTAATATTGGTACCCAGTATGCCTAATTCGTCTGCTCTTTGGACTTCAAGACGGGTGTTGAGTTGACCTTGACCAAGCTTGTTTACCGCTTCTGTGGCATTCAAAATGGGCTTTGTGGATTGTTTCGCTAACCAAGCGGCGATCGCAGCGACAATTAAGGCGGTTAATGCCGTACCAATGGCGATCGTCCACAATAATTCTCTCTGGGGTGCAAATGTAATTTCCGTATTAGTAGCAATAATCGCATCCCATTTTAAATCTGGTAATCCAGCAATTTTGATTGAAGGTACATAGGTCAGTAATTGCTGTTTTTTACCCAGTTGGTTAACTGTAATAAAAGTATCTATTTTATTTTTTCCTTGCCGTTGACCTAACCCAGGAAAATCTGTTTTGGCATCTCTACCTTCTTGATTGTTTTGTGTGGCAAGAAAAATTTTTCCAGATTTATCTAGCAAATGATATTCATGCCCAGTATAGGCATAGTTTTTGATAGTTTCTTCCAACATTTTTACGGGTAGACGTGCCCTAACTACTCCAATGTTTTGACCCGTTGTTGCATCTTTTACTGGTGCAGCAATATGAACACTGACAGCACCAGTAGTTTTTGATATTTCCGGTTGGCCAATAACAGCTGTATTTTGTTTCAGTGCGTCTTTAAAATACTGACGGTCTTGATGATTTTCTAGAGTTTCACCACTAGACTGGACAATCACATTTCCTTGTAAATCAAAGAAAGCAATGCTGTCATAAGCTTTGTAAGTCTTGACAATTTGATCTAAAAGTGATTGTTTTTGTTGAGTAGATATGCTGTCTCTGAGTTGGGGATTTGTCAAAAAAGGTAGATCCGAGAGTAGCTGTACATCTCCGTATCTTCCCAAGATGTAACGGTTGACTTTGTCTAGTAAGCCAACTGTTTCTGCTTCTTGCGCTTGGGTGATTTGCTTATAAATCGATTTATTCGCAAAGCTATAGGCGATCGCGCCAATACCTAAAGTCGGGAGAGTACCGATAGCGATCGCTAACACTGTAGCCTTTGTACCTAAACTTAGCCTGTGAAAATAAGTAACTGCCTTATTCCAAGGAGAACTATTTGCAGTTTTATTAGTCAACTTATTTGATTGTTTAACTGTACTATTAGAAAGTTTTGCCGATGAAATGGGCAAGGAACCATTTTGAGTATTATTACTCTTAGCTGTGTCAGTTTTATTAAACATAAATTAATTCTCCTGTTGGTGTGAATGAGAACCCTAAAAATCCCTTTTTTAGTAGTGCACCCTAATCACTGCGGAGAATAGAAGAATGGACAATAGCCTGTGCATCTAATACCAGCAGTACCTCTTGTTCTTGGACAACACATCCACATAAATAAGGTACTAGACTGGATGCTACTTGTCCTACAGGAGAACAAATTTCATCAGCTAAGAACTTAGCTGTACCTTTGATTTCTTGCACAATTAAGCCTAAAAGCAGCGATTCTACCCGCACAATGATGACATTGTACTGTCGCAGCCTACTGTCTAAAAATTCTAAATTGAGCATTCTCGGTAGATCTACCACCCAGATGATGCGACTCCGCCAATTCATTAGCCCTAGTATACAGGCAGGCATATTTGGCATTGAGGTAACAGACTCAACAGGCACAATAATCGCTTCTTGCGTGTGCTTCATTGATAAAATAGCAGACGTCTGTTGATTGAGTTGGAACTTAATGTAGCCATCTCCTAAGTTGTTGGGAATGTTTTTGACAGGAATAATATTTTTTGCACTATTCATGAATTCAATTTGCTACTGATTTGATAGCACGTAAAAGTTGCTCTCGCGTAAATGGTTTAGTTATATAGGCATCAGCGCCTTGCCTCATTGCCCATAATCGGTCGATTTCTTGATTTTTAGAACTACAAATTACAATGGGAACTTTTTCTGTACTCGGATTTTTTTTCAAAAACCGACACAGTTCAAATCCACTCATACCCGGCATAACTACATCAGTAACAATCACGTCTGGTTGTTGTAATAATGCTTTTTGTAAAGCTTCTTTGGCACCAGTAGCTGGTATTACGTTGTAGCCACTTTCTGTGAGATAATAACTCATTAGTTCCAATTCACTGGGCGAATCTTCGACAATCAGAATGGTGCCAATCAAAGTAAGACTCACTACTAAAATCTCCTAAAAATGTTATTGGTTTTACTAAATCGGATGCTCGTGATATCCGTGACCCCTCAGGAAATTAACCGATATGTTTAAAAACCATTTTTAGTAGTTCTGATTGTGTAAAAGGTTTGGTTAAATAACCTGAAGATCTGACCATTTTTGCCTTGGCTCTATCGATAAATCCTGTTCTGCCTGTTACCATCACAATCGGTGTATCCTTAAATTGTGAATGTCTCCGCAGTAAAGAACATAGCTCGTAGCCATCTAAATTGGGCATTTCTACGTCTAGTAGAATTAAATCTGGTTTACTTCGCAGTATTTGCATTAAAGCTTTTACTGGATCGTTAATTAGCACAACAGAAAATGTTTCTTCATCCAAAAAGTGTTTGATGGAATTTAGCACAGTCTGGCTATCATCAATACAGGCAATTGTATACAGCCCTTTAGTAACACGTTTTTGGACAAATGTATTCTTTTTTTCTTCCGGACGTGCAAAATTGTTTTGATTAGATAATTGTTGCCCAAACTGAATTGGAGACTGTGGTTGCGCTGGTGGCATCTGTGTTCCTGGCATCATTGAGGAACCACCAGCCGCAGGAGGTAGGGGTGACTGTGATTGAATATTTTGCCGATTTCTAATCTGCTTTTGGCAGTGTTCGACTATTAACCGTAAATCCAAGCTACAAAACTTCGGCAATCCATCTAAGGTAGCTTCTGAGTTGAATTCGTAACTACCTTCTTTGAGGGCTAAAAACGGTTCCAGCACATCTTTAGCTAAATCCTCGATCAAGGTTCCAGCTTGCCTAGCAGTCAGATAATCTTGATCGACCAACCAGCAGATTGCTTGATAGTCTGAGTGGGAAATCGATTGATTTTCACTCATTGCTTCAAACATCAACCGCATCTGTACCCGAGTGGCACTGTTGAGGGTAGGAATTTGCTGACTCAACCGCCGCAAGTGATTATCTAGCCTTTCAAAAACTTGATCTGAATGAGAGGCGTAAGTAAGTTTACCGTCTGTTAAATATATCGACCAGGATATTGTTTCCGTATATACTCTTAAGCATCCTGTAGCATGGCGGCTGGTTAGCTGCGCCAACAGCGATAGCGGATGTAGTTTCTGGAACAACCTGTAGCTACCTATAGGAGTTGTGCTCATTTTGCTTTTACTTCAGCTAAATTCAATACGTGTCAGCTAAACTTGTACATAGTTTTTCTAAGATACCAATTTAGCTATAAAATATTGGTGCTTTGTAGCATAACATACTAAAATACCGATACCCTTTTCTGGGTAAACTTAACTGTAGCTTTGTTTTCCGATTATAAAGCCTCAACCAATTGTGAATTTATTGTTAATTTACTTACTTATACTGAGATTATCAGACATCTCTGGATAATAAGTAAATAAAATTTAAAGAGTGGATGAAGTCATTGAAACCCAAGTAACCTTTGTGGAGATTTTCAAGGTAATAATACCCTTGGGCTACCAATATTTACCAATATTTTTAAGTATTTCCACGACTGAAAAAGCAATCTCAAAACTCAGTTTATTATTAACTAAATCATCAGTAAGTTAATTTTAAAGTAATATAAATTACTTGGATTGTTTAGTTGTTAATGTGGAACACAATATCTCTGCCAAAATCATTAAAGGGGTCAAACCCCTCACCCCTGAATTTATCTAAGTATATTTAGGGTCAAAAGTAATAATTATAGACGCGCTTTTTACAGAAATTAGCAAGAAAAATTTCCGCTTGAAAGGTAGAGGGTAAAACAGTCGCTAACTTGAGCATTGAGTATTAGTAGTCTGCCAACCCAAAAATGTTAGGTGGAGGTTGGGGAAAGGTTAAAGGGAAAAGGGTAAGGGACAAAAACCTTTCCCCTTTACCCCGCCAAGGCAACTTGGCGTACTATTCGTCAGCTAATTGCCCTTCGTTTCTCTAAACCGATTCGCCCATAGCCAGTAAATTATTTTTGACTGAGTGTAACTTCAGCGTTCATTAGCTGATTCTTCCCCAACCCCATCCTATTGCTTCCAGATAGAATGAACATCTTGAAGTCATGATTCAGGGTTTTCGATACTAAAAAAATTGACGCTTGCTCCTTTATTCTAGGGGATTCATCAAGCGCCTATCGTTTTAGTAATTGCATCACCACATAAATACCTAATAGTCGTCATATTCACCACTTATTAGGTAGAGGATGATTTTGATTTAAAATGCGGATGAAAGGACTTGAACCTTCACTCCTCTCGGAACTAGAACCTAAATCTAGCGCGTCTGCCAATTCCGCCACATCCGCATTAGTAAAACATCATAGCACAACAATTTTTCTATGGGAATAGCTAGCAGCAGAAAAAGGGATGAACAGAAAATTTTAATTTTCTTAACATATCGTAAGTTACCTTAATAATTTTTAACCTAGCTTCTTGCAGTCCCTTGGCGGTGCGTTATGCCTTGCCTGATAACGCACCTGCAAAATAAATTGCTTTTTTGATTACTAAGTCATTGATACGCGAGGTAAACGATGCTTAAACCCGCAAAGAATTTCCCAAGAAATAGTATCTAATTTCTTTGCCCAATCGTTAGCCGAGATTTTTTCTTTACTCTGTTGCCCTAATAATGTAACTACTTCTCCCTCTTGGATATCAGGGATGCTACTCACATCAACCATTAACTGATCCATTGTAATTGTGCCAATTTGGGGTATGCGCTGACCACGAATTAACACTTGCATATTGTTGGAAAGATGACGCGGTACACCATCAGCGTAACCAATACCCACAACTGCAATCCGGAGTTCGTGAGGGGCAATAAATTGATGTCCGTAGCTAACACCAGTCCCAGCACTAATAGTTTTCACTTGGGTGACACGTGCCTTGACTTGCAAAACTGGCTGGAGGTTGATGGTATTTTGTAAATGCTCAGAGGGGTAAAGTCCGTAAACCGCTAAACCAACACGCACAATATTGTAGTGCAAGCTGGAATCTGCAAGAGTGGCGGCGGAATTAGCCAAGTGCAAACAAGGTGGTTCAATTCCCATAGCTTTGATTTGAGCGATCGCTTCCTCAAATCTTCTATGCTGTTCTTTCATGATCGTAGTGTCTGGATCATCTGCTGTTGCTAGGTGAGAATAAATGCTAGCAATGCTCAGATGGGGTAAACTTTTTACCAACTGCACAAACTCACCCGTTTGTTGCCAATTAGTCCCTAACCGAGACATACCCGTATCTAATTTGATATGTACGGGTAAAGGAGAACTATGTTGTATTGCTTCTAGGGTGTTAGAAAATACCAAAGCTTGCTTAGGGCTGCACAATGTGGGTTGAAGTTTCCACTGGGCGATCGCCTGAATTTGTTCGGGAGTTTGGATAGCACCTAATATTAATATGGGAGCTTTAATACCTGCTTCTCTTAGTTGAATCCCCTCGGGAACTGTAGCGACTCCCAACCAACTAGCACCTGATTCTAATGCTGTTTTGGCAACACTAACTGCACCATGTCCATAAGCATCAGCTTTGACAACTGCCATTAGTTGAGTCTGTGAAGATAGTAAGCTGACTAATTGCCGGACATTTTGCGATAACGCTGCTAAATCAATTTCTACCCAAGCACGTTGGCACAACCAAGCATAGGTATCACATCCCGTCCCAGAGGCTACTGGGGTAACTTGTTTGCTACTTAACATATTTACTTACTCCTATCACACCATACAAGGCTTCTAGATAACCTAGATAATCTATGTATTCAACTTTGGGCAGATGAATCAGATTAATCAGGCAGTTTACCCTTGATTATGGAATTGTCACAAGACCGCTCAATGGTAAATTTGTGTGCCTTGTGTAGTAATTTTTGGCAAAATTCATTTTGTAGACCAAAGATAATGGTTTACAAAAATGCAACTTCGTTACTAGCTATCGGTTATCAGTAATTTTTGCTACTTAACTTCAGTCAGCATTGCTCTGGCTATTCTCATATCTCCACACTCAGCTAACCCGAGATAGCTGACTATTGTAGGGTTATGTTAATTGATGTTTATATATGAACATTTATCGGCTATAACTGGCAATTAAGGCGAAAGTATAATTTATTCTCATCACCCAACTACTATAGATCTGTGTTAATATATGTAAAACTAATACCTTGAGCGCTTATCAATGGGTAAGGTTTTAGTCCTCAATGCCTCTTACGAACCGCTCAATATTACAAGTTGGCGACGAGCTGCGGTTTTGTTAATTAAGGGCAAGGCAGAACGCATTGAACATAACGGTAAATTCCTGTACTCGGATTTTCCATTGCCAACAGTAATCCGGTTGCGTCATTATGTGCGCGTTCCCTATAAAGAAATTCCTCTGACTCGAAGAAATATCTTGCACCGCGATGGTCATACTTGCCAATATTGCGGTTACACAGGGGACGAGCTAACTCTGGATCATGTTCTCCCGCGATCGCGTGGCGGTGGAGATAGTTGGGAGAACATTGTTACAGCTTGTGTGCGTTGTAATGTCAAAAAAGGCAGTCGCACGCCTCATGAAGCCCATATGCTTTTACGTCATCCTCCCCGCCAACCATACAGCAGCCTCTACTTTGAGGTGAGCAAGCATTTAAAGAGTGGATTGCACCAAGAGTGGCAAAAATATGTGATAGGTCTTTGAGCTTCAGAATTTAAATTATCACGATTTAGGACTATAACCTAGGAATGCTCTTGTGTCATCTTACCTAGGGTATACCTTAATGTGTCTCAGAGCAGAGAGTTATGGTGTTGTCATCGGCTCAACATATTACTCTTGTTGAGTTTTGCCTGCGCTCAAATATTTTTGGGTATCGGCAAGCGCCTTATTCTACCTTATGGCCTTCATAAACTGCAAGACGGCGAGGGAAGTTAGCAGAATTATGAAAGTCAATCGGAAAAAGGCATTTTTCGTTAACAATAAAAATAAGGGATAAAACCAGGAGCTTGAGAATTATCCCATCACTCAATACCAGCGCCAAAGTAGGTAAAAACTGTAACCAAGCAAATACCAATTCCCAAAATGTACAAAAGCACTAAAAATATATGATTGGCGGAGTTATTGGGTAAAAAAGCTGCATACCGACAAGTCTAGACATCCATCAGTTTGGTGCTTTTCAAGGTCAGCTATGAGCCCAGTGATAAATATCAAAAGTTCTGTTTATTTCTCTTTAAAAGAGAAAAATAAAGAAGATGAAAAAAAATATATTATCTTGATAATGTTTTTTAAAATACTCAGTAAGATGTTTGCCAGAGGCTATTCATTTTGGCTAGTAGAACTTGGTAGACACTGACTGTTTGTTTTGATAAAAAATAGACCGAGATATATAGTGCTATGCCTCTATATTTTTGCGAAGATCATTATGTGTGGCGAAATCAGTGAACATCTGATTGTAGTATTTTCCAACGAATTCATGGAGCCTCACGCTTACAACAACATTCCCTATGCAATCGAATTCTTCCTTGATGCAGTTTGATAGTTTATCATTGACCACAGAGCCGAACCAAGAGGATGCTGAAATAGACCCAGTACCTGTTGAGGTGCCATTTGCTAAAACCTCCCTACCACCATCGGCAAGTGACGGAGGTATTTATCTAATTCAGCGTAATAATTCTCTGGTGTCTCAAAAGTCAGAGGAACTGCAAAAAACCCTATTAGCGCACCGACACGAGCGTCAGCTGATCATCTTACAAGACTTTCCTGACCCTGATGCCCTCTCTTGTGCGTGGGCATACCAGTTAATCGCCCAGCAGTACGATATCAAGTGTGAAATTATTTATGCTGGGACTTTAAGCCACCAAGAGAACATTGCCCTAGTCAAGCTCACAAATCTCCCCGCTCAACGTTGGACGTTGCAAAACCTCAAAAGTAAAGACTTGTCATCCTACCAAGGTTTTATCTTAATTGATAACCAAGGCACCACAAGTCAACTCTTGTCAGCAGTGCAGCAAGCAGGAATACCGCTAGTTGCAGTTATTGACCATCACAGCGTACAGGCGGATCTCAAACCAGAATTTATCGATGTCCGTCCTTATGTACGAGCAACAGCAACAATTTTCACCCAGTACCTACAATCAGGATTACTGACCTTAGATAGCAGCATCAATCAGCACGTTAAATGTGCCACAGCCTTGATGCATGGCTTGCGATCGGATACAAATCGACTGATGCAAGCACAAGAAGAGGATTTTATGGCTGCTGCATATCTGAGTCGATTTTATGATGCCCAGTTGCTAAACGCCATTTTACAGGCGAATCGTTCCAAGCGGGTAATGGATGTAATTGAGCGAGCGCTCAAAAACCGCATCGTACAAAATAACTTTTCCATCGCTGGTGTTGGTTATTTACGTTATGATGACCGCGATGCTATCCCCCAAGCAGCAGATTTTCTCGTGACGGAAGAAAACGTTCATACTGCTGTAGTTTACGGTATTGTCCACGATGAAGATGATGAATTAGAAGTAGTTATTGGTTCTTTGAGAACCACTAAACTTACTCTCGACCCTGATGAATTCATCAAAGAAGCGTTTGGACAAGATAGTAATGGGCGCTTTTTTGGTGGTGGACGAACAGGTGCAGGCGGCTTTGAAATTCCTATGGGATTTTTATCTGGCGGTAACGAAAATTCCGCTTACGCAAAAATGAAATGGGAAGTTTTCGACACTCAAATCAAGCAGAAATTGCTGAAATTAGTTAATCCGAAAGATAACCCAATTCAATCAGAGTAAGCCTGGAGATAAAGTTTAACTAGTAGATAGGTAATGCCGATTAAATTAGGCTAAAAGATGATTATTCATCTTTAATTACATTTAAACTTGAGCCAAGGAATTTTTATTTCTTGGCATTTTATCTAGTTGTAGTTTCTTAAATATTAAGGAAATTGGTATTTGCAAAGTCTTAAATTTTAATTAACAGTAGGGTGGAATCTCACTTAACTTTAGCGAGTTTTATATCCCCGATTTTTCCAAAAAGTCGGGGATATGGACAGCAACTTTTGCTTAAGTAAGTGCTATTTAACAGTAGTGTGGGTACCAGCTATCATCTCGTTTACAAACAAGGATATAGCAGTGACTACATCATAAAATACAAGAAACTTCCTTTGGTTTATTCATCAACCCGTTTTATAGCTGCTCAATTAACCAATAAATAACAAACTCTATAGATATAAATTTTGTATAAACAACATCAGCAAATATGGAATTATATTTGATTCGTCATGGGATAGCCGAAGAGAGGACTGCTGATATTCAAGATGAAGAGCGAGTTCTTACTAAAGAAGGAAGACAAAAAACAGCAAAAGTTGCAAAAAGTCTAGTAAAGTTGGGTTTGCACTTTGATTTAATTGTTACCAGCCCCTTAGCTAGGGCGCGACAAACAGCAGAGATTTTGAGTGCAGCCGGATTAAGTTCTCAGATAGAAGAATCTCATCACCTGACACCTGATGGTAATATCGATAATTGGGTGAAACAGTGGTTAGAGCCTAGTAATTATGCCCCAAATGCCCGACTTGCCGTAGTAGGACACGAACCTTGTTTGAGCCAATGGGCAGAAATTCTTCTTTGGGGGGAAGTCAAAGCAGGTTTAGTCTTGAAAAAAGCAGGTATGATCGGGATAAAACTACCAGAAATAGGCTCTCCCCTGGGTCGTAGTCAGATGTTTTGGTTGACACCACCCAAGTACTTGCTTTAACGGTTTTTCACAGTTATGAAAGGACTTAGATTATAACTGTAAACTGTTCTTGCAATAACGATTTCTGGTAAGTTAGCCTGAGCAAATCTTTCACAAAGCAGATGGTGTTGCCATGTCGGTGTGCGAATATAAGCCCGGGTTGGAAGGCATTCCTGCTGCCCAATCCAGTATCAGCTATGTTGACGGGCAAAAGGGAATACTAGAATATCGTGGCATCCGGATTGAGGAGTTAGCAGCAAAAAGTACATTTTTGGAAACTGCTTATCTTCTAATTTGGGGTGAATTGCCAAGTAAAGAAGAACTAGCAGCATTTGAAGAGGAAGTTCGTCTCCACAGACGAATCAAATATCGCATCCGAGACATGATGAAATGCTTTCCTGAAAGCGGACACCCTATGGATGCTTTACAAGCCTCAGCTGCTGCATTAGGCCTGTTCTATTCTCTTCGGGATTTACATAATCCCGCCTACATTCGAGATTCTGTGGTGCGCTTAATCGCTACTATTCCCACAATGGTAGCGGCGTTCCAGTTGATGCGGAAAGGAAATGACCCCGTGCGCCCACGGGATGACTTGGACTACTCCGCTAACTTTCTGTATATGCTCAACGAGAAAGAACCCGATCCGTTGGCAGCGAAAATTTTTGATATTTGCTTGATACTTCATGTCGAGCATACGATGAATGCTTCTACCTTTAGCGCTAGGGTGACGGCTTCTACCCTCACAGATCCCTATGCCGTGGTTGCAAGTGCGGTGGGAACCTTAGGCGGCCCCTTGCATGGCGGCGCAAATGAAGAAGTTATTCAAATGCTAGAAGAAATTGGCTCTGTAGCTAATGTTCGTCCCTACGTTGAAGATCTCATGCAGCGCAAAGCGAAAATCATGGGCTTTGGGCATCGCGTGTATAAGGTGAAAGACCCCAGAGCCACGATTTTGCAAAACTTGGCAGAGCAACTGTTTTCCAAATTTGGCGAAGACAAGTACTATGAAATCGCCCAAGAGATGGAACGGGTAGTAGCCGAAAAATTAGGTCACAAAGGGATTTATCCTAACGTTGACTTTTACTCAGGATTGGTGTATAGAAAAATGGGCATTCCCACCGACTTATTTACACCAATTTTTGCGATCGCCCGTGTTGCTGGTTGGCTAGCTCATTGGAAAGAACAGCTAGAAGAAAACCGGATTTTCCGTCCCACTCAGGTTTACAATGGTCTGCATGAAGCTCCTTATATCCCCATTGACCAGCGCTAATTAACTGTCAAAATTCCTGGTCTTTGGTACTGTTTGGTAGATAGGTAACGTAAAAAAGCGCTATGGCAGGGGAAATAATTTTCAAGTAACTCCGCTTGAGCGTTGGCGATCGCTTTTTTGTAGAAGCAGCGGCAGCCAGAGGCGATGGTAGGGCTGATACAAGCTTTACTAGTAGTCCACCAAAGCCACTCTGCTATTTCTCTTTTTTCCCGCTTTCTTGACAATCTTTGTTCCCTATCTGGCTGAAGCCTTAGCTACGACATTAGCAACCAAAGCAAAGCCCACTAACCTGTCTAGGCGATTTATTTCTGTACCTTCACAGTTGGGTTGGTGGAGTACTAGTAATCCCAGCCCCCATTTCTGGCAAATTATCAAACTTGTAGAAAGCGAAAACCGTTGCCACAATGGAGGCGGAAACATTTGTGCTGAATTTAGAGGCAGTATGTGCCCATATTGCTGTGCAACGCTTCTCTCCTAAGTTTTGATTTTAGCTAAGTAAATGGGGGTTTGTGATTTGTAAATCCCAATCCCAACCATAAGTAGATCTTGATATCTAGGTTGGGAGGGCTAAAACCATCCAACGATATACTAAACATGGGAATTGGCAAATCATCATCAATTAAATGTAATCATCCAAGGATCAAGGATGAAGGTTGAAGGCTGAAATTTTCTTATTCATACTTCATACTTCACATTTCAGTTGACTTAAAGAGCGGAAACATGAATTCAGGAATTGACCTCCAAGGAACTTTTATTAAATCCCTCACGGATTTAGGATTACCACCAGACGCAGCCAAAGCGATTTGGATGCCTCTGCCGATGATACTGATGCTAATTGGGGCAACAGTGGGAGTATTAGTAGCTACATGGCTAGAGCGGAAAATTTCCGCCGCAGCTCAACAGCGGATTGGCCCGGAATACATGGGGCCTTTTGGTTTGCTGGTACCAGTCGCAGATGGTTTGAAGCTCGTCTTTAAAGAAGATATAGTACCAGCCAAGTCCGACCCCTGGCTGTTTACTCTCGGCCCCATCATTGTTGTCATTCCAGTGTTTCTGTCGTTTCTGATTGTGCCCTTTGGACAGAACATTGTGATTACAAATGTTGGCATGGGGGTCTTTTTATGGATTGCCTTGTCTAGCATTCAGCCAATTGGCTTATTGATGGCTGGCTATGCATCCAATAACAAATACTCGCTCTTAGGGGGCTTAAGGGCCGCAGCGCAGTCAATTAGTTATGAAATTCCCCTGGCGCTGAGTGTGTTAGCGATCGCAATGATGTCTAACAGCCTCAGCACCGTTGATATTGTTAACCAACAATCTGGTTACGGCATTTTGGGTTGGAATATTTGGCGACAACCAGCAGGTTTCTTAATCTTTTGGATAGCCGCTCTAGCTGAGTGTGAACGCTTACCCTTTGACTTACCTGAAGCCGAAGAAGAACTAGTAGCAGGTTATCAAACAGAATATGCCGGTATGAAATTCGGTTTATTCTACCTGGGTTCCTACGTTAACTTAATCCTTTCTAGCTTACTTGTTGCTATTTTATACCTCGGTGGTTGGGATTTTCCCATTCCCATCAGTGCGATCGCTAATTGGCTAGGTGTTAGTGAACTCAATCCAGTATTGCAGGTTGTCACTGCATCTTTGGGTATCATTATGACCGTACTCAAAGCTTACTTACTAGTATTTGTAGCCATTTTGTTGCGCTGGACAGTACCCCGGGTACGGATTGACCAATTGTTAGATCTAGGATGGAAGTTCTTACTACCAGTTGGTTTGGTTAATCTGCTATTAACCGCCGCCCTGAAACTAGCTTTTCCCGTCGCCTTTGGAGGTTAGTCATCAGTCATTTGTCAACTTCCCAATGACAAAGCGCAAAGTCTGAGCGGAGGTTTTCTCCGATCAGAACTTTGTAAGAGATGACTGATGACTAATAAAGAACAACAGAGAGAGTAAAACACAATGCTAAAGTTCCTGAAGCAAGTTGGCGATTATGCCAAGGAAGCAGTACAAGCTGGTCGTTACATTGGTCAAGGGTTATCTGTAACCTTTGACCATATGCGTCGGCGGCCAATTACTGTACAGTACCCTTACGAAAAATTAATTCCTGGTGAACGTTTTCGCGGCAGAATTCACTTTGAGTTTGATAAATGTATCGCTTGTGAAGTTTGTGTGCGTGTTTGCCCTATCAACCTACCTGTAGTTGATTGGGAATTCGATAAAGCCAGCAAAAAGAAAAAGCTCAATCACTACAGTATTGACTTTGGAGTTTGTATCTTCTGCGGTAACTGTGTGGAATATTGCCCAACTAACTGTCTTTCCATGACGGAAGATTACGAGCTATCCACTTATGATCGCCATGAGTTGAACTATGATAACGTGGCCTTGGGACGCTTACCTTACAAGGTAACCAACGACCCAATGGTGACACCACTACGCGAATTAGTTTATCTGCCTAAGGGTGTCATGGAACCCCACGATCTACCTGCTGATGCTCCCCGTCCTGGTGCGCGTCCAGAAGACCTGGTAGAACAAACAGAAAAATAAATTGATTTAGTCATCTGTCCTTTGTCATTTGTCCTTTGCTAATGACTAATGGCTAATGACTAATGACTAATGACCAACGACAAGTGATTGAGGACAAAAAACAGTGAATCTAGCAGAAGGAGTACAGATTGTTTCCTTTGGCATACTGGCTGTAATGATGATTGGGGCAGCATTAGGTGTAGTGTTGTCTTCTAGTATCGTCTATTCAGCCTTTTTGCTGGGTGGGGTGTTCATCAGCATAGCTGGGCTGTATTTATTGCTCAATGGCGACTTTGTAGCAGCAGCACAAGTGCTGATTTATGTTGGTGCAGTTAACGTACTGATCTTGTTTGCGATCATGTTGGTTAACAAGCGGCAAGATTTTGCGCCTTATCCTAGTGCTGGACTACGAAAAATCTTTACAGGTGTAGTCAGCTTGGGATTGTTTGGGCTTTTAAGCACAATGATCTTGGCAACGCCTTGGGCTTACGCAACAAATCCTGTAACTGGCGAAAGTTCAATAGTTGTGATTGGCCAGCATTTCTTTACGGATTTTCTCCTACCTTTTGAATTAGCTTCCGTTTTGTTGTTGATGGCGATGGTGGGAGCAATTATTTTGGCGCGTCGCGAATACTTACCAGATGCAGACACTACCGAACAGGCACAAAGTGTTTTAACTTTGCCAGAACGTCCGAAAGAAATGGCAGCAATCGGTAGCATTCGCAATGACTCTGGCGATACTCCCGTATATCGTGGCAGTTCTCGCCGCGAATAAGGCAAAGCAACAACTAACAAACGATATCTCAATAAAAACTCCAAAGATTCATGCAACTCCAGTACTTTTTATTACTTGCAGCTGCTTTATTTTGTATAGGCATCTACGGTTTGATTACCAGCCGCAACGCTGTGCGGGTACTGATGTCAATCGAGTTGCTGCTAAATGCTGTTAATTTGAATTTAATGGCATTTTCCAACTTCTTGGACTCAACATTAATTAAAGGTCAAGTGTTCACCGTTTTTGTGATCACCGTGGCCGCAGCCGAGGCGGCGGTAGGTTTAGCGATCGTGCTTGCCATTTATCGCAACCGTGATACCGTCGATATGGAGCAGTTTAATCTCCTGAAGTGGTAATTTTGCGTGCAACTCAAGCAGGTAATCATTGCTTATAAGGCACGGGATGCCCAAAGTAAACGTTGGGCAGAAATCTGTGCTAAACAACTAGAAAATCGCCAGTGTCATGTGTTGATGGGGCCTAGCGGCCCAAAAGATAACCCTTATCCGGTGTTCTTAGCTTCCGCAGGTCAACCAATTGATTTGGCATTGGTACTTGGTGGTGATGGCACTGTATTAACAGGTGCCAGACATCTCGCTCCAGTTGGCATCCCCATTCTGGGAGTGAATGTGGGAGGTCATCTGGGGTTCTTAACTGAATCCGTTGAAGAATTTCAAGATACGGAAAAAGTTTGGGATCGACTCTTTGAGGATCGCTATGCTATCCAGCGGCGAATGATGTTGCAAGCGGCAGTTTTTGAGGGTTATGGCCCGAATTTAGAACCAGTCAGCGAACGCTATTTGGCTTTGAATGAATTCTGTGTCAAACCCGCTTCTGCCGATCGCATGATTACCTCAATTTTGGAAATGGAAATTGATGGTGAGGTAGTCGATCAATATGTTGGCGATGGGTTAATTATTTCTACTCCCACGGGTTCCACTGGTTACACCGTTTCCGCCAATGGCCCAATTATGCACGATGGTATGGAAGCGATTACCATCACTCCCATTTGCCCCATGAGCCTTTCTAGTCGTCCCCTCGTCTTACCCCCTGGTTCTGTGGTCAGCATTTGGCCTTTGGGGGATTATGATTTGAGTACTAAGCTGTGGACAGATGGGGTTTTAGCTACTTCAATTTGGCCAGGACACCGCGTTGATGTGCGGATGGCTGATTGTCGAGCTAAATTTATCATTTTGCGGGAGAACAATTCATATTATCAAACGTTGCGAGAGAAGTTACTTTGGGCAGGTACTAGGGTTCGCTACAGTAATAATCACCGCAATTGATTGTCTGATATCTGGACAATTACGCATCTACCAATTGCCAAAGTGATATCCTTCCCTGATTCTTGTCTATCTTCAGGGAAAGGAAACATGATGAAAATATAGTGCGTAGGCGTAGCCCATCGTAGACATCGCACTATTAGTCATCCTAACTATTGTGGAAAATTTGTCATTGACAAATGATAGATAATTCAATGGTTTTGATCAGACCTGTAAAAAATATACAAGCCCCCGGATAATTCCGAGGGTTTTTTGTCTCTCTGTGAGAATGTTATACCAAAGCTATGAATGCATAACATTTATTAAACATTTTGTATCTTATTGCCAGATTTTTTTAGCAATTCTGTTCATAATACAAACAACCTATCTCATACCATTTTGGATTTTAGATTTTAGATTTTGGATTGGGAATTACTATCTGTATTACAGTCTTACTAATCCATCTATCGCCTTCTTTTTTCAAATTGGTATCAAAACTCTATAATCTTTAAATTTCTCTTAACATCAGGAATAGTTTTTGATGTTTAATTGTTGATTTTTATCAGTAGGATATTTTTCAAATTTCCCGTAGGAAGACAGATGGAAATCTCTTGCCACAACATCTATCAGCCACTTAGTCCTCCTTCATTATTTCAAGATTTTCCAATTTTACAAAGCCAAAATTATCTTTTAAAACTTGCTTCAACAGAAGAAGAGTTAGAATCTATATTTCGTTTACGCTTTGAAGTTTTTAATCTTGAGTTAAATTTAGGTTTATCTAGTTCTAACTTGAGCCAAATGGATCGAGATAGGTTTGATAATGTTTGCCATCATTTGATGTTGATTTCTCAAGTTACTGGTAAAACTATAGGAACCTATCGGATGCAAACCTATACGATGGCTTCTAAAGGATTAGGTTTTGATGCTGCTGATATATTTAATCTTAATGCGATTCCCGAGTATGTGCTGCAAATGTCTGTGGAAGTTGGACGTGCTTGTATAGCTAAAGAATATCGCAATAGTCAATCACTTTTATTACTATGGCAAGGGCTAGCAAATTATCTAATTCTTAGTCGCTGTAAATATTTTTTTGGATGTGCATCGCTACTGACACAAAATCCTTGGCAAGCTGCTTGTGCTTATCATTATTTTCAGCGTCATAATTTAATGCATCCAAGCATTTTAGTATATCCAAATTTACAATACTCTCTAGAAATTAGTCCAAATTGTCCAGATTCTTGCAATGTTAACATTCCTAATATTTTGCAAGCATATTTAAGCATTGGTGCAAAAATATGTAGTCTTCCAGCTATTGATAGGCAGTTCAAAACTATCGATTTTTTAACTATATCAAGTATAGAAGAATTTATTAAAAGGCATTTGCCTAGTTAAGTAAATGGGTGCTTTATTTTAATTATGTAATATTAACCCAACAATTTATGTTGATTTAAATAAATAATTTGAATTAGAAGGTGCGTTGCGCTACGCGACAACACACCCTACATTTACGATGGGTTTAATGCAAAATATAAAATCCTAAATTTTTTGAACGATGACGATATCTAATGAATTATGGATAGCAAATCAAGATTTAGCTCAAGCTTGTTTAAATCATCCTTTTGTGCAAGGTATTGCTAAAGGTACTCTGGAGCAAGATAAATTTGCTTACTATGTAGGACAAGATGCTTTTTTCTTAGAAGCTTTTGCTCGTGCTTACAGTATCGCCGCCGCTAAAGCACCAGATTGGCAAGGATTTACGATATTTCATAGTCTAGCTGATGGTGTTTTGCAAGAATTGCGGCTACATGAGGGATATGCTGCTGAGTGGGGAGTAAATTTGCATTCTGTACAACCAGGAGCAGCCACCCGTCGGTATACTGACTTTTTATTAGCGACAGCTTGGGGTGGAGATGTGGGTTTAACAGCTGCGGCGATGTCTCCTTGTATGCGTTTGTATGCATTTTTAGGAGAACAGTTAGCTAAAGATGGCATTCCGGATCATCTTTATGCAAACTGGATTCGGACTTACAGTAGTACAGATTTTCAGCCATTAGCAGCACAATTAGAAAGTTTAGTTGATAGTTACGCCAGTGCTACAGCGTTGGTAAACTCTACTTACCGCTATGCTATGTTCTGTGAACGTGACTTTTTTCAAGCAGCGTGGGAAGGTTTGTGAATGGGTTAAGGGGGAAAGGGTAAGGGGAAAAGGTTAAGGGGGGAAGGGTAAGGGGGAAAGGTTAAGGGGGAAAGGTTAAGGGGAAAAGGGTAAAAAAATTTTATACCCTTTCACCTTTTACCTAAATTAATGCGATCGCTCTTATTATTGGGGCAAATATACACAAGACTGCTCAAGCTGTTTGCATCCCAATATCGAAGGTTGCGGCGTAACCTTGGCTGGTTTTGGTGAGGTTGAGTAGCAATTGCTGTCCACCATCGTTGAAAATCCCGTCTTGTGAGTTATTGAGTGTGCGCTGTCCTTTGCTGGCGTATGGGGGTTGTGTATATACGCGATCGCTCATGGCATCATCAAAATATAGTTGTGAGGTAAATTCGTAACTCTGGTTTGATGTCCCTTGTGTGCGTACTTTGAAGTGAATATGTACTGTTCTACCTTGATACCAACCCGGATAAATGGTTGTGAATTGGACAGTTCCGTTTGCGTCTGTTACTTGATATCCACGCAAAAACTTTTTACCAATGGTATTGAAGCGTGGATCTTCCACGTCTGAATAAACGCCTAGCGCGTCACAATGCCAAATATCTACAATCGCATTTGCTAAAGGCTGACATTGATTATTACTAACTTGAGAAACTCGCAGTGTCAGTTGTAGCGGTACACCTTCTTTTACTGAACCATCTGCGGGATCGGATCTGATGTCAGAACGGTTGAGTTTTTCATCTACAAAATATGGGCCTTCGGTCTGTTCTGGCCTAATTACACACCCAGGTAAACTTGATTGTGCTTGCACAGATTGAAACTTTCTGGGGAGACATCCTACCAGTATTGCAGTTCCAGCTACTCTGAATAAAGCTAGTGTTTGTCTGCGGTTCAAAATCCAATTTAGTTGCTGATTGTTGTTGTTCACAGTCTTGTTGTCAGAGATATTACTATAAATTTCTCTGGTAATTTTGTAAGGCGGGTAAAATTCCCACCCCACAATATTTTTAGCTTCTGAATATCTCAATTATCTATTTTTTTCAGGGCGATCGCCTGGAGGATTGGCGGGAACTCCCAATGCATCCTTTAATTGTTGTTCTGTCACACCTAACTTAGTAGCCGCCGCTTTAAAATCTGGTCGAGGTGGACGCTGCTGATTTCCGCCTTCGCCGGGAGTGGGGGGATTGGCGGGAACTCCTAACGCATCTTTTAATTGTTGTTCTGTGACACCTAACTTAGTAGCCGCTGCTTTAAAATCAGGCCGAGGTGGATGCTGATGATTACCGCCTTCACCTGGAGGATTAGCGGGAACTCCTAACGCATCTTTTAATTTTTGTTCTGTAATACCTAACTTAGCCGCGGCCGCTTTAAAATCTGGTCGAGGTGGGCGTTGCTGATTGCGATCGCCTGGAGTGGGAGGATTAGCAGGAACACCTAAAGCATCCTTTAGTTGTTGTTCTGTGATACCTAACTTAGTAGCCGCTGCTGCGAAATCAGGATGAGGTGGTCTTCTTTGCCCGTCCTGGGGTTCGTTGGGTGGTTGTGAATTCTGAGCAATGTGCTGAAATTTATTAGCAGCATCTACTTGCTGAAGTGAGATTAAACCAACTGTACCCAACAAAACAGGAATCGCTGTAATTATTAATGTTCTACGAAATTTCATGATCTTTCCTCAATAGATAGTTTGTTTATATTTCTGATTAAGCCAACCCAAAATTACAATTCGCCCTCATGATCAATTACAGTTTTGTAATTTAAGTGGATTGGCTGAACAAAATTACCAGTGTTGTGATTAACGGTAATTGGGTTTTACCTGAATTTCTTCTAAACCCAAATTATTGGCTTGGGGATTTTGACGATTTTGGTGTTGCTGGGGGCGTTGAGGAGAACGCTTTTTCTGTTGAGGACGGGGTTTTTGATGCCTAGCTTGTGGTTTTTTATTAGGTTGTTGCTGTTCAATAAGTGGTCTATCGGTTTGTTGGGCTATTTGTTCATGCTGATGGGATGGTGCTTCAGCTTTGGCTTGACTAGGTGCAAATGCAAATGAACCAATTACAAAAGGAATCGTGGCTACGGCTAACATTTGACGAATTTTCATAACAATCAACCTTTTGAAGTAGTGGAGTGGTGTTGATATTTATGATTTAGCCACCCCAAAATTACAAACCACATAGTTTCTGAATTACAGTTTTGTAATTTGAGCTACAGGGTAATCAATTTAAAATGGAGCCATCAGTAAAGTAATGAATGCTTGTACTTGTGAATGTTCTGTTTGTCGAAGATGAAGCAAAAATTGCTAACTTCGTCCGAGATGGATTGAAGGAGCAGGGATTTGTCGTAGACTATTGCGACAACGGTGATGAAGGATATCTCAAGGCTTTAGATAACGAATACGATGCCCTAATTCTCGATATTATGGTGCCGGGGAAGGATGGGCTATCGATTCTCAAACAATTGCGGCAGAAAGGGCGGAATACGCCTGTAATCTTATTAACAGCTCGGAATGAACTAGACGATCGCCTAGAAGGTTTAAACTTAGGGGCTGATGATTACATAGCCAAACCGTTTTTTGTGGAAGAGTTAGCAGCCAGAATTCATGCAGTAGTGCGCCGGAGTTTAGGCGATCGCCAAAATCTACTTTCTGTCGGCCCCATCAAGCTGGATCGGATTACGCGAGAAGTTACTTGTGATGGACAGGTAGTCGAACTTACTACCCGCGAATTTAATCTTGTAGAATACCTGATGCGTTCTCCAGGGCGAGTCTTTACCCGCACGCAAATTTTAGAACATGTGTGGGGTTATGATTTCAACCCCAACACCAATGTCGTTGATGTCTGTATTCAACGCATCCGCAAAAAGATTGACTCAATAACTGGCTTAACTTGGATTGAAAGCGTGCGTGGAGTTGGGTATCGGTTTCGGAATTCTTGAGGTTGGGGAATGGGGAATGGGGATTGGGGACTGGGTAATTGGAGTCCAAGAGTTAAATTTCAGGCTCAAAGGCGCAACTTCCAGGCTCAAAGGCGCAACTTCCAGGCTCAAAGGCGCAACTTCCAGGCTTAAAGCCGCAACATCCAGCCTCAGAACCTCAACATCCAGCCTCAGAACCTCAACATCCAGCCTCAGAACCTCAACATTCAGCCTCAGAACCTCAACATTCAGCCTCAGAACCTCAACATTCAGCCTCAGAACCTCAACATTCAGCCTCAGAACCTCAACATTCAGCCTCAGAACCTCAACGTTCAGCCTCAAAGCCTCAACATCCGAGTTCAAACCTTCAAATAACACCTTACGTTTATAACTTGACATACTCCCCAGCCTGAAGGCATGGGGATTCTAGCTTCAGACAGCGATTGCTGGCGTAGCCAGTCTGACATCACCTAAGCCAACAGTCGATGCCCCGACTGCACAAATATTGCGACTAGCGTTTTCGTCTCTTCCATTAACTGACTGACAGGAAGGACAACGCCACTCTCTAACTGACAAATCAAGACTTTCTAGAATATGTTTACAATTAGAGCATGTCTTGCTACTTGGATACCACTGGTCGATAAAGACAACCAGTTTATTCTTCTTCTTGGCAACCCATTCTAGGATTTGCAGAAACTCACCAAACGCTAAGTCTGATATTTGCCTGCCCCAAAGACGTTGCATTCCTTTGAGATTTAAAGTCTCAAAACAGAGAATATCGAACCTATCTGTTAGCTCATGAGCTAATTTCCAGAACCAATCACGCCGACGGTTGGAAATATCTTCATGCTTGCGTACTAAATTCTTTCTGGCTCGTTCTCTGTTAGATGAGCCTTTTAGCTTTTTGGAATGCCGCGAACTTGCTTTTTTTAATGGCGCTTAGGGATTGCTTGAAAAATTGGGGCGATTCAATTTTAGTGCCGTCTGAGCAAGTGAGGAATGTCTTTAACCCAAAATCAAAGCCAGCGATTTTACCCGTCTTAACTTCAACTTCTGAGCTACCCTCATCAACAACCAAAACCATAAATAACTCACCTAACGGGGTGCGTTTAATAGTTAGGGTTTTGACTGTTCCCTCAATTTCTCTGGACTTCCAAAACTGGTAAACTCGACTACCAATTTTTACCCTATTTCCACCCAAAAACTTATAACCTGCCTGCTTAAGGGTGAACGATTTGTATTTCTTGACCTTCTTAAATCCTGGTGGTCTTACTCCTTTGTTATTGTGTTTGAAAAACAATTGGTAAGCTTTCTCAATGCGTTGACAAATATCTTGTGCTGCTTGAGAACCTACTGATTGCCAAAAAGAATTACGCTTTCTTAATTTGGCGATATGAGCCTGAAGTTTTGCACAGTTTAAATGCTTGCCAAACATCCGGTAATACCTTTTATGTAGAGCAATGCAATGGTTATAAATCACTCCAGCAGCGTTGATTGTGCGCTTGAGGTGTCTATTCCTTTTGTGTTCGTACAATTTAAACTTCAGTGTTTTCATGCTAGTATTATACCATAAAACGACGGCAATATGACGGCATGAAGAAATTAACAGTTCGATGCTCTAATGAAGAGTATGAAACGCTTTTGAAATACTGCGAAGAAACAGATCGCACTCAAAATGACGTACTTAGAGAGATGATCCGGAAGTTGAAGAAAAGCCGTGCTAGAAGCACGGGGCTTTAGACCCAATTTTTTGGTAAATTGTCTCAATCCCCATTCCCCATTCCCCATTCCCCATTCCCTAGTCCCCAATCCCCAACCGTGAAACTCCACTCCTTCCGTCTCCGAATCGCTTTGTTATTTGCCATGCTAGCTGGTGGTGCGCTGGCGGGGTTTGGTAGTATTTCTTGGTGGCTGATTCATGAGGCTAAGGTTAGCCGACTAGATGCAAAGTTAGAAGCTTTATTGAGTCGCCCTCAGCCGCCCAGAGAAGATATTTTGCAGTCTTATTTGCCAGCATTTGAAAAATC
Source organism: Tolypothrix sp. PCC 7601 (assembly GCF_025677855.1). Classification (NCBI taxonomy): domain Bacteria; kingdom Bacillati; phylum Cyanobacteriota; class Cyanophyceae; order Nostocales; family Tolypothrichaceae; genus Tolypothrix; species Tolypothrix sp. PCC 7601. The sequence goes on along the minus strand of NZ_CP064879.1, from coordinate 6,650,865 downwards.
ATTACCACAGGAGTTGGGGACAGGTAAAGAAACGCCAATCGCCCTATTGGTGAGAGATAGAGATGGTCAAACGCTTTATCGATCTGAGCTATGGTCTGCTGATTTTAATTTAAATGGTTTGTGGCCTGCACAACCCAAGTTTTTACCATCTCAGTTTCCCCGCCGCGATCGCCAAAGACCACCCAATACTTCAGGAACATCGCAACCACCTCCAGACAGACCACGATTTCCTCCTGAACGTCCACCTAATATCCCACCTCCGCGATTAATCACTCAACGGACGAAAACAGGAACTTGGCGCATCGGTGCGATCGCTTTTCATGAATCCCAAATTGCGATCGCTGTCAGTTTGCAAGGTATTGATCGGGAGATGGCGATTATCCGTGATGTTTTCCTGATTTCTATACCCGTTGTCCTGTTAATTATTACTACTAGTGCTTGGTTGCTGTCTTACGGGGCTTTGCGCCCCATCCGGGAGTTAGTTGTTGCTATCCGCCAAGTCACGGTGAAAGGATTGGATCAAAGAGTGCCAATCGCTGCTACAGATACGGAATTTGTAGAATTAATTCAGGTGTTTAACCAGATGTTAGAACGCCTGGAACGCAGTTTTAAACAGGCTTCTCGCTTCAGTGGAGATGCAGCCCACGAACTGAAAACACCGATAGCAATTTTACAAGGTGAACTAGAGCGAACTTTGCAAAAAGCAGAACCAGGTTCAGAGTTACAACAAAATCTCAGCAATCTTTTAGATGAAGTATCTCGCCTCAGTGGCATTGTTCGCAAGCTGTTGTTGCTGTCTTTAGCTGATGCCGGCAAAATGAATTTACATCAAGTGGAAGTAAATTTGTCCGAGATATTAGCCGAGATAGTAGAGGATATGGAATTGCTAGCACCTCATTTAGCAGTGATAGCAGAGATTACTCCCGGATTAAAGGTAAAAGGCGATCGCGATTTACTAACTCAGGTATTACAAAATTTATTCAGCAATGCCATTAAATATAATCTTCCAGAAGGTTGGATGCGAATTAACGCTAGGCAGCAAGGAAAGACAGTATTAGTTACTATTAGCAATTCATCTCAAGAAATTCCCACAAGCGATCGCGATCGCATTTTTGACCGCTTCTATCGTGGAGATCCAGCCCGAACTAGAAAGGTAGAGGGAACAGGTCTAGGACTTAGCCTCTCAAGAGAAATAGCTATTGCTCACAATGGTAAACTTACCCTTGACCCTACGCTGTCAAATCAAACATCTTTTACTTTAAGCTTACCGATGAAAAAGTAATTTGTAGTTGGTAATGGGTAATTGGTAATTGGTAATTGGTAATTGGTAATTGATAGTAAATGTATGGTTAGTAGTGGTTATCATCAAGAAATGTAAAACAAATATCTGGCAATGCCCACACTTTTAGGTTGAAGACCAACGAGTCTTTCCCTTTACCCTTTAATCAAGGGTTATTTGCCATAATCTCCTAAAAATAGGATGCTAAAAAGACGAAATTCTTAGGAATTGTTAGCAGAATTCGGTTTATCTTTAAATTAAAAGACGAATTTCTCCCTATGAAAAATTAGCTATGGCAAGCAGTGAAGCCTTTGATTCTCCGACAAACTCCGTAGCTGTGCCAAGGGTCAATCTGCTGACCATGTTTAGGCTAGGCTTGTTTCAAATGGGGTTGAGCATGATGTCCATCCTGACTCTGGGGGTGCTGAACAGAGTCATGATTCAGGAAATTGCGATTCCAGCAACCCTAGTGTCGTTAGTGCTAGCACTCCCAGCTTTCGTTTCGCCTTCGCGTATTTGGTTTGGTCAGATATCAGATGCTAAACCCATGTGGGGCTATCATCGTACAGCTTATGTTTGGGTGGGAGCAGCAATATTTGCGATCGCCTCATTTTTATCTGTGCAGGTAATGTGGCAGGTGGATTTTGCTGCCGAAGCTGCTGGCGGTTGGGTATGGACAACTCAAACTATGGGCTGGACGGCACTGCTGTGCTTGGTTTTTGCTGTCTATGGGTTAGCAATTTGTGCTAGTGGTACGGCTTTTGCTGCTTTGTTGGTGGATATCTCGGAAGAAGATAACCGTTCCAAAGTAGTTGGCGTTGTCTGGTCGATGCTGATGGTGGGAATTATTGTTGGCGCAATTATTAGTTCCAGTTTACTGAAGCAATTAACACCAGGAGCCAGCATAGCGACTTTACAAGCAGCCGTCAACAAGCTGTTTATGCTTGTGCCAGCTATTGTATTTTGTTTTGCGATCGCAGCGACATTAGGTGTAGAGAAAAAGTATTCACTCTATTCCAGACGTTCCCAAGTAGTCAATCGCGAAGATAGCATCAGCTTACGTAACGCATGGGGAATTTTAACAGCTAGTCGGCAAACAGGCTTGTTTTTCACCTTTTTATTAGTGATGACTATCAGCTTGTTTATGCAAGATCCGATTGTGGAACCTTATGCAGGGCAAGTTTTTAATATGCCTTTAGCGGAAAGTACCAAGCTAAACGTGTTCTATGGCACGGGTATCCTCATTTCCTACGGCGTAACGGGCTTTGTAATTGTGCCGCGTTTGGGCAAGCGTAGGACTGCCAAATTGGGCTGCATATTGGTAGCTTGTGCTTCGCTATTGTTAGGCTTCTCCGGCTTCTCAGCGAATCCAGCTTTCTTGAAATTCGGTTTAGTTTTGTTCGGTTTAGCCACTGGTTTTGTCACCACAGCAGCAATTAGCTTAATGCTAGATTTGACAGCTGCCGAAGCCGCAGGTACATTTATTGGCGCATGGGGACTAGCACAGTCAATTTCTCGAGGGATTGCTGTAGTAATTGGTGGTACGGTCTTAGATATAGGACGTAATTTACTACCCAGCTTAGAACTAGCCTATGGACTAGTATTCGTCTTAGAAGCCATAGGAATGTTGGTATCAATTTGGTTTCTCAATCGCGTCAACGTTGCAGAATTTCAAACCAGCACTAAAAAAGCGATCGCTTCTGTATTAGAAAGTGATTTAGATTAAGTGGGCATGGGGCATAGGGCATAGGGCATTGGTAATGAGTAATGAGTAATGAGTAATGAGTAATTTTCTTCATCCCTCAATCCCCAATCCCCAATCCCCAGTCCCCATTACCCCTTATCCCCAGAGGGGGCCCCGAGTTCCCCATTCCCCAATGCTTGGCTGAAAGCCTGGTTTGCGCGAGAATGTATCAATGAATGATTTTTGGAATACTATTCTTGATTTTGCCCAAAGCACCACTGCCAAAGTGGGGAAGCAATTAATGCAGGATTTTGGGCGGGTGCAAGCTTTACATAAAGCTGATGGCACTTTGGTAACGCAAGCTGATAAATGGGCAGATCAAACAATTAGAGATGCGATCGCTTCTACTTTTCCTGAATACGGTATTTTAACTGAAGAGAGCGATCGGACTTTCCCTGGTACAGAATGGTGCTGGGTAATTGACCCTTTGGACGGTACAACTAACTTTACACGGGGTATTCCCATTTGGGGGATTTCTCTAGGTTTACTGTATAAAGGAGTTCCAATTTTTGGTTATGTTCATGTACCACCACTAAATCAAACTTTTCATGGTTTTTGGGCAGGTACATCGGGATTAGCTACACCAACTGGAGCATTTCTTAATCATCACCCCATTCACACTAGCCCCGATGCTCCTAGCAATAATCACTTTTTTAATCTCTGTTCTCGCAGCACCGCCGCAATGCAGCCAGACTTCCCAAGCAAAATTCGGATGCTGGGTGTAGCTAGCTATAACTTTCTTACAGTTGCTAATGGTGCAGTTTTAGGTGGGATGGAAGCCACGCCGAAAGTTTGGGACTTAGCAGGCGTTTGGGTAATTGTCCAAGCTGCTGGCGGTACGTGGTTATCTTTAAAATCAGAGCCGTTTCCCCTTTCACCAGGAGTAGATTATAGCGATCGCTCTTTCCCTACTCTTGTAGTTAGTCGCCCAGAATTAGTATCCGTATTTACACCGTTTTTGTCTGCTGTCAAAATTTAAACAGCTTGCCTAAAAAAATTATTCTAGTTAGAGAATATACTGACAAAACCCTTGCTAAACAAGGGTTTTGTCATATTTGCCTATAGTCTCTAACCTAAAATCTCACATCTAAGATCTAAAATTATTTGACCCTGGGCAACATCTGCAAAAATATGGCACTTGCGTAAGTTTGAAACTCATTTATACTGTGTTGTCATTCACCTATTATTGCATTTAGCTTACTGAGTATAAAAAAGTCATGTTGTCCAATATAGAGTTAATGCGAGTATTTGTTCATAATTCCATCCAAAAACAGGAAGTATTGTTATCAAACGCTGTGTTGACAGCGCAAACAGTATATAGAAGTAACCAAGTAATGACAAAAGCCGAAGGAGTGATTGCTACAGCCGAACTCGCGAAGGAGCCAGCAACATTCTCAATTAATGCCACTTCATCCCATTGGGAGGTGATGAACGAAGCATTAGCAGACTACAGTTATATTTTGACAGGAGAAATAGATCATCGGGGTTTCTATGAGTATCGATACTGTCAAATACCCAGTGGCTATAAGATGCATGGCACTAAATCTGTACACTTATGGCGTGCTTGGTGGAAATACCGTAAATATGCCTTGCAGTTAGGTTTTTCTTTAGAACTCTTAATCAGACACAGAAATGCCTGGTATCCCATTAGAGATTTAACTATTAGTGACGGACTTCTCTATATCAAAACCTTAGGTAATGAGATAGCAGTCCATTCAGAGGATCTAGTAATTTGGTTAAGTAGAACTCAGGCAAATAATAATGAAGGCTCTACTGTAATCCAAGACAAAAAATAAAAGTAATTTTATACTTCACACTATTGAAATAATTAACCAGCACAATAATTGATACACTCTCAAAACTTAGAATAAGTAAGTCGGTGTAAATAAACCAAACAATGTTAAGACACATAAATTGGCTATAAACCCTTACCAATGACAAAGAACAAAGGACAAATGACAGCCCTGATTAGTTATCTTTAAATGCACCGCCTACTTGTATCTGTTATTGCGGCTTAATCACCATGAAAGGAATTTGGCTCGAAAACAACCAATTGCAATTACGCACAGACATCCCAACTCCAGAACCGCCACCAGGAGAAGCTCTTGTGCGTGTATTGCGTGCAGGTATTTGCAATACTGATTTAGAACTGCTCAGAGGCTACTATCCCTACAGGGGAATTTTAGGGCATGAATTTGTTGGTGTTGTGGAACAAGGGCCAGAAAACCTACTAAATCGGCGGGTTGTTGGCGAAATTAACGCAGTCTGCGGACATTGCCGATTTTGTCGTAGTGGTAATTCAACTCACTGTGAAAACCGCACTGTATTAGGAATTGTTAACCGCCACGGAGCTTTTGCAGAATACCTCTGTTTACCAGTCGAGAATTTACATTCTGTACCGGATAATGTACCCACAGAAGTAGCAACATTCACTGAACCGATAGCAGCCGCCTTAGAAATTCAGCAACAGGTCGCTTTAAGTGCAAATGACAGAGTCCTAGTAGTTGGAGATGGTAAGCTAGGACAACTGGTAGCACAAACAATAGCGTTAACAGGCTGTGAACTTTTAGTAGTAGGTCGTCATCCAGAAAAACTGGCGAATCTTGCAGCGAGAGGGATTAAAACAGGTTCAGCCACAGATGTAAGAGACAGATTTTTCGATATTTCCGTAGAGTGTACTGGTAATCCCGAAGGATTTGCGATCGCCCGCCGCGCTCTCCGTCCTCGCGGTACATTAGTACTCAAAAGTACCTATGCAGGCAATCTCAACTTAGATGTTTCGTCTTTGGTAGTAGATGAAATCACGCTCATCGGTTCCCGTTGTGGCCCCTTTCCCGCCGCACTACAATTGCTAGCTACCGAACAACTAGACGTACAACCACTAATTCATGCCCGCTACCACCTCAGCGATGGACTTGCAGCCTTTGAACAAGCTCAAACTCGAGGTGTTTTAAAGGTGTTGTTGGAGATTGGGGATTAGGGACTGGGGACTAGGGAAAAGGGCAGAAAGGGGAAGGGGGAAAAGGGGAAGGGAAAAATGGGAAATTATTATGACCAATTACCCAATGCCCAATGCCCAATGCCCAATGCCCAATGCCCAATGCCCCATGCCCTATTCAAACAAATCCAAATCTGTAACAGCACCAAGGCTGCTAGAAGCTACTAATTTGGCATATTTTCCTAGCACACCTTTGGTATAACGGGGTTTGCGAGGTTGCCAATTGGCACGACGGCGTGCTAATTCTTCTTCGGAGATGTTCAACTGTAATAAACGTGCAGGTGCATCGATTGTAATGCTATCGCCTTCTTCGACAAGAGCGATCGCACCACCAACTGCTGCTTCTGGTGCAACGTGCCCCACTACCATGCCATAGGTACCACCAGAGAAACGCCCATCGGTGATTAATCCGACGGAATCGCCTAAACCAGCACCAATGATGGCTGAGGTGGGAGCTAGCATTTCGCGCATACCGGGGCCTCCCTTCGGCCCTTCGTAGCGAATAACTAGAATATCACCTGGCTTAATTTTGCCTGCCAAAATTGCATCTAAAGAATCTTCTTCGGACTCAAATACTCTAGCTGGCCCGGTAATTGTCGGCTTCTTAACCCCGGTAATTTTTGCTACAGCACCTTCTGTTGCTAAGTTACCTTTGAGAATAGCCAAGTGTCCTTGAGGATACATTGGGTTATTCCAAGGACGAATCACATCTTGGTTAGGAGATGGTTCTTCTGATACATCAGCCAAGACTTCAGAGATAGTTTGACCGCTAATTGTCAGGCAATCACCGTGAATTAAACCATGTACTAGTAGCATTTTCATCACTTGAGGAATACCACCAGCCTTGTGTAAATCCGTAGCTACATATCTACCGCTTGGTTTTAAATCACACAATACAGGCACGCGCCCACGGATGGTTTCAAAGTCATCAATAGTTAATTCCACACCAGCAGCGCGGGCGATCGCCAAAAAGTGCAATACGGCATTTGTGGAACCACCTACAGCCATAATTACGGCAATGGCATTTTCTATAGATTTGCGGGTGATGATTTGGCGGGGGAGGATTTGTTTACGAATTGCTTCCACCAACACATCTGCCGATTTTGCTGTACTATCAGCCTTTTCTGCATCTTCAGCCGCCATCGTAGAAGAATAGGGTAAACTCATCCCCATAGCTTCAAAAGCCGAAGACATAGTATTAGCTGTATACATCCCACCACAGGAACCAGCACCAGGACAAGCGTTACGTTCGACTTGTATTAATTCATTTTCGTCAATTTTGCCGGCGCTATATTGACCGACAGCTTCAAAGGAACTAACAACAGTTAAATCTTTTCCGTTATAGTGTCCGGGTTTAATCGTGCCACCGTAAACAAAAATAGCAGGGATATTCATCCGGGCGATCGCAATCATTGCCCCTGGCATATTTTTATCGCAACCACCAATAGCCAGCACGCCATCCATACTTTGTCCAGTAACCGCAGTTTCAATTGAATCTGCAATTACTTCTCGAGAAACGAGGGAATATTTCATCCCTTCAGTTCCCATTGAAATCCCATCACTAATAGTAATCGTGCCGAAAATTTGCGGCATTGCTCCTGCGGTTTTGACAGCAGCTTCTGCTCTTTGTGCGAGCTGATTAATCCCCATATTACAAGGGGTAATAGTGCTGTAACCATTGGCAATCCCGACAATGGCTTTATTAAAATCTTCATCCTGAAAACCAACTGCACGCAGCATTGCTCTATTAGGCGAACGCTGCACCCCTTGCGTTACAACTTGGCTTCTTAAATTCTCCGACATCTTTTTTCCTTTTCTGCCATCATCGCAACAGTTGCGATCGTGTTAGTTGATTTTCTCATGCAGAATCGGCACGATAAAGCATGAGCCATGATTGATTCGTTATTAGTTATTTAACTTAGTACAATATTGCACAAGTTCATAACACTTTAATTGAAAAATTCTGCTTTTTTCGCTGCCAAATGCCATGACGGACAAAATACAGTAAAGCGATCGCATATTATATCGCAAAGAAGTAATAAAAAAGACTCTATTTTACTTTTTTATAAGTTGATATATTTAATTGATATCGAATTTTTCCTATTTCATTTGTGAAACAAAGAGTAAATTTATACTTTTTATTGAAAGCGGCGGGAAACTCCATCCCCTTGTGGGTGGAGAGGGATAGCTGCCCCGCCGCTTGGGGCATAGGGCATAGGGCATTGGTATGTTCTTTCCCATGCCCCATGCCCAATTCCCAATGCCCAAAAACTCCATCCCCTTGTGGGTGGAGTTTTTCATTGCCTGTACTCCGTTTTATACCTTAACGAGTAATTTCACAACTCCTGCAGGATTTCTATCTCAGCAAAATAGTCTTAGCCTTGCTGTAAAAACTCAACCTTGGGTAACAAAGGATCAGTCACAATACCGACACCGTTAAAACCCCAACGCTTGAGTAAACTATTTATCTGTGTACCGGGAATAGATTCTACAGAAAAGCGATTTGCTACCTCTGCAGCGTGGGTGTTGAGATAGCTAAGAGCATCAAAGTTTTCTTTAAATAACAACAAATAACCCGATGCTTCAGCATTGGGACGAGCCGTTAAATAACGACCATCAGATTTAGAACGTACCAAATAATAAACTTCGGAAAGCATGGAGACGGAAGGGAAGGGGGGACAAGGGAGACAAGGAGGACACAAATAACTGTTGACTGTTGACTAATTTAAATTCTCTAGGCGAATGCGTGGATCTGCAGCTTTAAGTAGTAAATCAGCAGCTAAATTCCCGATAATTAACAGTACTGCGCCCATGACTAAGCTGGCCATTAATAAATATAAGTCTTGAGCTTGTAAAGCCTGTAAAGCCAATCTTCCTAAACCGGGCCAGTTAAAGAACTGTTCGGCAATAAATGCACCGTTTAATAAGCCAGCTAACTCAAAACCCAATAAGGTAATTAAAGGGTTGATGGCATTACGCAGCGCATGAACGTAAATGACTCGGTTTTCTGGTAATCCTTTGGCACGAGCCGTTTGAATATAATCTTGACGCAGAACATCCAATAATTCGCCGCGAGTGATGCGTTGCAAACCAGCAAAACTGGTAATTGACAGGGCAATTGTTGGTAAAATCATGTGCCAAGCAACATCGAGAACCCTGCCAAACCAATTCAATTCCCAGTGATTGATGCTAGTCATGTCACCTACAGGAAAAATAGGTGAGGTGACTTGGGCGACAATCAGCAAGAAGAGGGCAGTGATAAAACTGGGAAATCCTTGACCAGCGTAGCTAATTACCTGTAAAACCCGGTCAACCAGCTTATTTTGCTTCACCGCAGCAACGATTCCTAAAGGAATAGCGATCGCCCATGTCACAATTAAAGAAGCGATCGCTAATAGTAACGTTGCCTGTATGCGTTCTCCTAACAGCGACCCTACCGAGCGTTGGTACACAAAACTTGTGCCAAAATCACCTTTGCTAAAGATGCGCCACAGCCAAAACCCAAATTGCTCCGGCCAGGACTTATCCAAACCAAACTGGCGCTTGATTTCCTCTATTCTTTCTGGGGAAATTTTGGGGTTTTGCCGTAATGTATCTACATAATCCCCTGGAGCCAACTGAATAATGAAAAATGACAATGCAGATGCCAAAAATAAAGTCAGTAGCGCCTGTAATAGCCTTTTCATTACATAAATAAAAGTCTCACTCGTGACTAGCCTAATTAGCCAGTCTCGACTTGTCTCCAGAGAAATTTTTGTAGAAGATGTCATAGTTTAGTCAAAGGTGTTGGGTAAATCCCAATGAGAACAAGTGGTGTTCAAGAGCCAAAATGCTGTAATTTTGATAATTTAGACTTTTGACTCTTGGCTAATATTCAATCAAGGAGATAATCGGCACATCTGGCAGATATTTACGTCCTTGTAAATCTCTTAGCTCGATAATAAACCCAAAGCCTAATAATTCGCAGCCAATCTTCTCGACTAATTTTGCTGTTGCACTCGCAGTTCCACCTGTGGCAATCAAATCATCCACAATCAAAACTCGGCTACCTGCAGGTAACGCATCCTGATGCACTTCCAACGAATCTGTGCCGTACTCCAAATCATATTCAACGGAGTGAACTGCTGCTGGTAACTTCCCCTTTTTCCGTGCGGGAACAAAACCAGCTCCTAATTTGTAAGCTAAAGGAGAACCAAAAATAAAACCGCGTGACTCCATCCCCACAATGTAATCCGCATTCAGTCCATTGTTGATGCACTGTTGGGCAAAAAAGTCAATAGTGTAGCGTAAGCCGTCAGGATCGCGCAGCAGCGTCGTAATATCTCGAAAGACAATTCCTGGGTTGGGAAAATCTGGTATTTCACGAATTAGAGACTTTAAATCCATAAAAATCGCTCTTAGGGATCAATAATTGGGCATGGGGGAGGCAGTGCGTTGCGGAGGTTCCCTCCGTTGTAGCAACTGCCGTCATGGGGCATTGGGGATGGGGCATTGTTTATTTCTTTCTTGACTATTGATCGCTGAGATCCCCTGCTGTTTGTAATTCCTAATCCCTAGTCCCCAGTCGCCAGTCCCCAATTCCCGATACCTGACAAATCGTACACTATAATGTCATACGCTGGGGATTGAAGCTCAAGCTTGGCGATCCATTGACGATAACTTGAATCTAACTCAAGCTAGGGATGGAATTACACTACCAAGTGAGGTTGATACACTTATATGTTAAAAACATAAATTTAAGTATACGGAAACCTTGGAGTTCAAAAAGTAAGTAATGTATATATCAAGCATTACTACGAATGCTACAAGCCTCATGTTTTTGTATGGCTATTTATCTTAAATTAGTTTTACCTAGTCTGTCGGAAGCGCACAAGGTATCTATAGAATGAATGTCTCCGCTAGTTTAACGCCGTTTAACAGTCCTACTCCCTCGTCATTGCCTATGATTCTGGATACCTTACCCGATCCGGCGACAGAGGGGCAACTATGTCCCCGAAGAACTCGGGTACAAATCGATTTAATTTTACTGGCAATTGAAGCTTTGGAACTCGGTGGTTCGGAAGCTATTTTGGCTTTTGCTGATGAATTGGAATTAAAAGGAATTATTAAAGATAGGGTAAATTTATGGCGAATGCGTAGTTCTAACCCACTACGAAGAGCGCATATGCGTCGCCCTTTAACTATTATGGAAGCAAAAGCATTGGTAGTAATTGCTTGCTATATAGCTAGACGTTTAACAGTAGTTATTCGTCAGTTATTGATGATTTATCAGCAAATGAATGAAAAGCAACTACCACTGGAACAAAATCTCCGACTATCTAATTATTTAGAGCGGTTTAGAACGCATTTTAAGAGTAGGATGAGTTCCCGCCGTTCTGGTTCATTGGCATTAACTTCTGACGATAAATTAGATGAGCTAGCAATAAATTTATTAGGACAACTACTCTTCTGTACTGGCACAGCTGGAATGCAGCGGTTCTGGATCAGTCTTTTTGATGGGGAAGTAGAATGAATATTCAACGTAAGTACAGTCTACCTAATTGCACGTTGCTTTTAGAAGGTTTAAGCGATGCCAGCCGGGCTGCACATTTTCAAGAAATGCGCCCGGAATTATCAATATTGGTCAATGCAGAATGCTATTTATCTAGTTATAATCAGCCCTTAGTGGGAGGAAGAGAGTTTTTTGAAAGTTTGGTGAGGGCGGTTAGTGGCTACGCTCAGGAATTTCTGAGTAACGTTCCCAATCCCCAAGCTCATAATCAAGATTCAGAGTTAGTTGAATTACAAAAAGTAGACATCAACCGACACAGGTTAATTGTCCATTCAGAGGATGAATCTCAAGGTTTTAATTCTAACCCTAACAATAATAAAGAGCCGATTCAAATTGATTTAAATACAGTACAGTTATTTGATTTAGTAGAAGCGGTAGATCAGTTTTTTGCTGACACCCAAACTTTACCAGAGCTATCTCTAGAATTACAACCAGTTACAAGAAGAAATAGTGTTGCTAATCAAGCTGTATTAAAGCAAGCAGTACCTGCTAGTATAGGGGTTTCGAGTTTGGCGGTTGCAGCACTCACCTTAAGCTTGATTCCATCTCCGCAACTACATACACCAGAGCCAAAGTCACAAGATCCAACTAGCTCTACAACACCTAACGTTACACCCAGCGCTACACCTGCGGCGGCTGAAACAACCACACCCGCAGCAGCTGTTACGCCCACAACTTCCCCCAGTGCAACATCCACACCAATAGCGGCGGTAACACCAACACCCTCATCGGAAATTATACCCACACCGATAGCGGCGGTAACACCAACACCTACTCCTGGAAGTACACCTGAAGTTAAAGATTTAGAAAAACTTTTAACTACCGTACCGGAAATTACCGATCCATCGAAACTACGGGCCTTGAACCGTCAATTGTATAACCAAATTAATCCGGCTTGGACTAATCGTGCTGAATTATCAGAGGATGTGGTTTATCGTGTAGGTGTAGCAGCGGACGGTGCCATTATTGGCTATAAAGCTGTGAATCAAAAGGCAAATGAGGAAATACAAAAAACTCCTCTACCCAATCTCCTTTACAATCCTGCTACCCGAGGCGCGATTCAAAACGAACCAATTGCTCAATACAGAGTTGTGTTGACAAAAACAGGGGTACTAGAAGTTAGCCCTTGGCGTGGGTATGCTAAAACACCAGAGGTTGTGGGTGCAAAAATTACTGATGCTAAGACAGTTAATAATTTAAGCCAGAAGTTATATGGCACAGTACGGCAAAGCTGGGGAGGTACCCCCACCTTTGAAAGATATTTGAAATATCGGGTGGCGGTCAACAAAGATGGTGCGATCACAGACTATGAGCCGCTCAATCAAGTCGCCTATGATTATGCTCGAGAAACTCCACTTCCCCAGTTGTTGCAACAGGCTCAAGGCTCAAATTTAGTTGCACCCAATAGCAAAGAACCTCTAGCCCATTTCCAACTCATATTTCAGCCAAGTGGTAAATTAGAAATCGCTCCTTGGCGTGGATATTAATAAGAAAGGAGGGAACAGGGAACAGGGAATGGGAAACAGTGAACAGAAAAGACAAGGTAAGGTAAGGTAAGAGAGACAAGAAGGAGAACTCTTGTCTTTTGTCTTTTGACTTTTGACTCTTGACTTTTGACTCTTGACTTTTGACTCTTTACTTTACAATTCGTCCCATATAATTCCCCCATAGCTGGGCTGCTTGAGCGCTACTACCAGAAGTGGGGGAATTGTTGTCGTTTCCTAGCCAAATACCAGTCACTAAGCGACGGTTGGGAATAAAACCGATAAACCACAAGTCAACGTTTTTATCGGTTGTACCTGTTTTACCAGCTTCGCCTAATCCCAGAGCCGCACTTCTACCTGTACCTCTAGTAACTACTCCCCGCATCATAGTAGTCATTTGATCGGCTACGTCATTAGATAGTACTCGTCTATTGGCATCAGGATCTTGGTCGAAGGAGTAAATTACTCGACAGGTTTTTAAGTCTTTGCGATCGCGGCAATCGCTACTGTCTAAAATTCTACTAATGGCATGGGGACGATTCCATACTCCCCGATTGCCAATTGCGCCAAAAGCACCAGTCATTTCCAAGACATCAACAACGCTTTGACCTAGCACTAAACCGGGAACTGGATCAAGAGGTGACTTGACCCCTAAACGTTGGGCCATGGCTACGACTTTATCTAAGCCAATTTCCCGTGCTAACCGCAAAGCAATCGGATTTTCTGAAAGAGCCAAACCTGTAGACATATCTAGACTAGTACCAGCACCAACGCGACAAGGTTTATAGGTAAAGCCTTGCCATGTTAAAGGCGCGCAGGAATAGCTTCTATATGGTGAAATTCCTTGCTGTATAGCAGCTGTGTAGGCAAAAATTTTAAAGGTGGAACCTGGTTGTCTTTTGGCTTGAACTGCACGATTAAATTGACTTTTTTTGTAATCTGTGCCTCCTACCATCGCTAAGATAGCACCAGTACTAGAATCTAGGGTAACCATTGCGCCTTGGGAAAAACCAAAAGTTGCACCTGCATTGCTAACTGAATTTCGTAAAGCTGCGTCTGCTTGGGCCTGAATTCCCAAGTCTAGCTGGGTTTCAATAATATAATTGCCTTCTTTTGCGGCTCCCTCCCCCAAAATTTGTTCTAATTCTTGGTAGACATAGCTGTAAAAATAAGGACTGAGGGTTTTAGCTTGCTGTTCGCAGACTTTAGGGCTAACTTGCACAGTGGAACGTCGAGCGCGGTTAGCATCCTCTGCTTTAATTTGGCCCATTTCCACCATTCGCTTGATTACGCGATTGCGGTATTCAGCAGCTTGCAGCTTATTTTGACCATCGCCACAAAAATCAAAAGCGTTAGGGCCGGGTAAAATTCCTACCAAGGTTGCAGCTTCTGCCAAAGTTAAGTCTTTAGCTGACTTCTCAAAGTAATACTTAGCAGCATCTTCAAAGCCGGAGGTATCCCCACCTAAAAATACGCGGTTTAAATATGTCAGTAAAATTTCGTCTTTGCTGTAAAAGGTTTCTAGCTTTAACGCTACTACTGCTTCTCGCAATTTTCGTCCGAGGGAATCTTGCCTACCTACATAATCACGGAATAAACTGCGGGCAACTTGCTGAGTAACTGTACTCGCACCTTGCTGCACATCACCACTGCGGCTGTTAATTAATACAGCACGCAAAATCCCCAAAGGATCAACCCCAACGTGCCAGTAATAACGACTATCTTCTGAAGCAATCACCGCTTTGGGTAGATAAGGGCCAAAATCCTCCAACCGCTTCATATCTACGTGAGATGTGGTTCTGGGTTCGCGTAGTGGGGTAGCACCATCACGGGCATACACAATTACTGGCGCACGGGTAGCTGTAGGTAAAGGCCTCACGGAAAATTTCAGCCATTCCACGCCAATTGCTAAAGCTACTAAAGCACTGACACCACCAACACCATAAGCAGTCCAAGTTGCTGCTTTCACATACCAAGCTGGTGGATCGATATATTGCAGCCGCACTGAAGCTGCTAGTTCTGGTGGGCCTAAGGTAAAAATATCACCGTGACGCAATTCTAAAGAACTAATACGTCGCTTACCACGGTAAATACCATTTGTGGAATTCTCGTCTTTAATCACAAAAACGGGAGTGCGTTGCGTAGAATCCCGTGATAATGACAAGTGAATTTGGCTAACTACCGGGTTACGAATCACTATATCGCAGGATTTAGAACTACGACCTAAAACATAGCGATCGCCCAACAATGGATACACCTCTGCCTTATCTGACCCCGCATCCTGCACCAAGAGTTCCGGTACTTTAGCATTAGGTTTGAGCGCTAGTTTGGAAAAATCCACTCTAGCTTGAATCGTATGTACGGCTTGTGTCAGTTGACCAAGTATAGTTTGTGGCTTTTGGGGAGGTTGGGGGGAACTCATCGGCTACTTATAGCACGGCTATTAATAAAGAGTCGGCAGATTACAATCTGAATGGTTGTCTTACCCTATTTTAATCACAAGCCAAAGCATAAATTGGCTATACGGATTTTTTCAAATTAGATAATACACTTACGCAATCTATATTAAGCGTATTTACGATATTAATCGTGAACACTTATTTACATATTCAATAATTTTTATGATGCAACGATAATGCTGATTGTATCTAGTGTTAATGTTATTCATAGGCAGTGGCGATGGATTTACTTTTGTCATCTTAGCAACTGATAATCAAAAAATAATCGATGTAAATTTTACCGCTTCAACAGATATAAAGCACGCTAAAGCTAAAATGTACATCCCTATTTAGACAGATTTTATAATTAACTTTGTTTGTTTTAATGGGCCGAGTGTTCCGTTGAGGTTAATTCAGAATGAAGGGAAAATCTCTGAGCCTGATTGGTACAGCTCTAACTTTGGCTTTAAGTGCTAATGTTGCTGCCGCCCAGTCTAGTAAATCCTCCATTGCCCAAGCTGATAGCTCGTCCACTAGTGCACCAACGGAAATCAAAATGTCACCAGAAGGCATGAAGATTCTGTGTGAGTATTTTCCGCTTAATTCCCGTTGTCCTGGTGGCGCAGCAGTTAACACTGGTAGTCCTAGCACTGGTTCTACAACCAGCCCAACCAGCCCCACTCCTGAGAATAATACAACACCAGGGCCCAGCGTTACACCAGGGTCTACTAAACCTGACAGCATAACACCTGGCACTACCACTATACCTGGGACTAGTCCTGCCGATACAAATACAACACCAGGGACAGCCCCTTCTGATACAACTACTCCCGCACCAGGTAGCACATCTACCCCTGAATCTACTCCTGAGTCTGGTAGTCCCAGCAATATTACTCCAGTAGCACCAAGTGGCACAACTAGCCCTGATTCTGGCAGTACTAATAAAATGACTCCAGTACCAGGCGGCACTACCATTCCTGAATCTGGTACTCCTGGTAGTGTAGCTCCAGCAGCACCAGGTAGCACAACTACCCCAGATTCTTCTACCAACCCCAGCAGTACTACTGAACCCAGTACTACTTCTCCATCACAGCCTTCTAAATAGTGGTTTACCTAAAGCTCGCGCTCATGGTAATTAAAAACTAATTTAGATTGTTGGCTGTCAAAATTTTAACAATATCTGTAAAAATTTGAGCTAATAAGAGCCTGGGAGAATTCGCTTCCAGGCTTTTCTTATTACGTAACCAGTGTATGTGGTTTTCTCTACTTTTTATATGAATAATATGAGGGAGTAGGTAAAAATCATCAACACCAGCTACCTCAAGACAAATAACAACCCCTTGATTTACCTTGTCCTGTTATTTGAAGTAGGTGTTTTTTGCCAAGAAGCAATTAGCAAACAAACAATACCAATACTAATAAATGAATCTGCCATATTAAATACAGCAAAATTAATTAGCCGAAAATCGAGAAAATCAACGACATAACCTAAAATAAACCGATCTATACCGTTGCCCATCGCTCCGCCTAAAATTAAGCCATAGCCCAACTGATCCCAAAAGTTTAACAAGGGGCCAAATAATGCTACTCCAATTAAAACCAAACTAACTGCTAAAGATAGCCAACGCAACCACTCTACTTTGCCACTTAAAAGACTAAAAGCAGCACCAGTATTAGTCACATAGGTGAAGTGAAATATATCTGGTAATAAGGGTAGGGTTTGTCCCAATTTAAAGGTTTGTACTACCCAATATTTTGTTAATTGGTCTATAAAAAAAGCGATGAGGGCAGCGATCCAGAACAGGTTATTTTTTAAACGCATGAAATTAGGGACTAGGTACTCGGGACTAGATACTAGAGATTAGGAATAAAAAAAGAAAACTTTATTTGGTTTCTAATCTTTATTACCTAACCTATATTGCTGATTCTCTCAGGAATTAATAAAACATTAAATGACGTAATATATATGCTATTACAGTGGCAGCACAGACTACAGTAAATTGTCCTGGCAATACTGACCAGGAATATCTGAGGATTGCTTGTATTAATGTCAAGTTTTCTGTGCCTTGCCACTGGAAAAAATAGCTAATCATCAAATAACTAATACCGCAGATGTGGACAGATAACAAGCCACAAAGACAACTAAAAGCTAGGGTTTCTAATCTCGGTCTAGCTTTAAAGGCTAAAAAACCACAAATCCAAGCCCCCGGAATAAAACCTAGGAGATAACCAAAGTGAGCTAATTTAACGTAACCAATACCACCACCTTCAGAAAAAACAGGTAGTAAGGTTAAACCCATCACTAAATAAGCTATTTGGGAGAGTGCCCCAGCATTTTTACCTCCTAAACAACCTACTAGTAGCACCGCACCAATTTGATAGCTAACACCCAAAGAAAAAGTTTGAATTCTGTGCTGACTCCAACTCCAAGGTAAGCTAACACCGTAGGCTTCAAGGAAGGTGCCCCCCATTGTCAGGAGTAAGCCAATCATAGACCATAATAATTGATTGGAAGCGGCAAACATTATATAAATATAGAAGGAATAAGCAAGCTCAACAAGCCACAACAAACACGACAGATATTAGTATGCAAATTTAATTTGTGCTAGCACTTGTAGCAGTAGATATAATTTTGGGCTTTTTCAGTTAAATTTGTTAGCGATCGCTCCTTGTGTAAATCAGACCTTACTTAGTATTCATTCATCTCCTAAGCGTAATTTTAATAGCTAAAAGAGTGATAACTACTAGGCAGTCGTTGAAAACTTAAAGTCTTATGTCTCATCACTTTTTGCCTTAGTTTCAGAATTTTTTTGGCTTGAGGCACCAACACTACATGAATCAACAGATTTTGTAAATATACACATCAATAATTTACTCAGCATTATTAATTACACAATAAACATTAAAGTATAAAATAGTACACTTAACACATAGTTATACTTGAAAAATTCATCTAAAAAAGACAGAGATTTTTAGCTTTGTTAACCTTTTGTTTACCTTGGATTTTACCTGGTAGAGGTATCCTAGAAGCGCTCACTTGGAAGTTGACTAAAATTTGACAGCAATGTCCTTACGTATAAGCACAAAAAAACATACTCGTTTTGCAGCTAAAATGTCAGTATTAGCACTGGCAATCAGCCTGGCTGCTTGCGGTGGACAGCAAACCCCAGACAATACGGCTACCAAGGAGACACCTGGTACTGCTACAGATGCTACTGCCTCCAACCCTGATAAAAAGTTGGATCTGGGTGGAAATATCAGCTTGACTGGAGCTGGTGCTTCCTTTCCAGCACCTTTGTACGCAAGTTGGTTTACTGATTTGAACAAAAAATATCCTAACTTGCAAGTTAACTATCAATCAGTTGGTAGCGGTGCTGGCGTTGAGCAATTTATCAAAGGTACTGTAGACTTTGGTGCTAGCGATGTTGCCATGAAGGATGATGAAATCCAAAAGGTACAAAAGGGTGTAATTTTGTTGCCTGTAACTGCTGGTAGTATTGTGCTAGCTTACAACTTGCCTGATGTTCCAGAACTCAAGCTCCCACGAGCAGTTTACACAGATATTTTACTAGGTAAAATCACGTCCTGGGATGACCCTTTAATTGCTAAAGCTAACCCTAGCGCTAAACTGCCTAAACAGCCAATTGCAGTTATATATCGTTCTGATGGTAGCGGTACAACAGGCGTATTTACCAAACACCTTAGTGCTATTAGTCCAGAATGGAAGACTAAAGTAGGTGATGGGAAAAGTGTAAAATGGCCTGTAGGTGTTGGTGCTAAGGGTAATGAAGGTGTGACTGCCCAAATCCAACAAACTCAAGGTTCAATTGGTTACATTGAATATGGCTACGCCAAACAAAATAATCTCAAATTTGCGGCTCTAGAAAATAAAGGCGGTCAATTTATTACACCGAATGATGCGTCTGCATCTAAAACTCTCGAATCAGTAACTTTGCCAGAAAATTTGCGGGAATTTATTACAGATCCAGAAGGGGCAGAATCCTATCCCATCGTTACTTATACTTGGATTTTGGCATACAAGAAGTATGATAATGCTGCCAAAGGCAAGGCCGTAGAGGCAATGATCGAGTACGCTTTAACTGATGGGCAAAAGTTAGCTACGGAACTAGGATATGTTCCTTTACCTCAAAATGTGATTACTAAGGTAGCTGCTGCTGCCGATCAAATCACTCCTGACTATAAGATTGCTGTTGGTGGCAATACCAGTGCTAGTAAATAGCGATTTTTAACTTGAAAGTCAAGAGCTACATTATGGGAGCATATATTTAGTCAATTAAGTTTTGACTAAATAAATTATATAGACTTGTCGCTTGCTTGGTGCTCCCCAACACTTAATCCTAATTTTGAGTTAAATGGGATTAATTGGCGACATTCTTACTAATCTGGTTCTCTCCCACATTTTTCTCGATCTATATTGTTAAAGTCAGTATTCATGGCTACAAATACTCATAATCTGCTCTCAGCTCTTAAAAGTCGCTCCGAAATAGATAAGTCGCTGGATCGGGGCTTTATTTGGCTGACGCGGATTTTTGCACTAGGAATCGCTGCTACTTTATTGTGGATTACCATACAGGTTAGTATTGGTGCCTGGCCTGCCATTCAAGAGTTTGGTGCTGGCTTCATAGCACAGAGCACTTGGAACCCGGTTAATAACCAATATGGAGTATTACCGCAAGTTTATGGAACTTTAGTGAGTTCTTTTATTGGTTTATTGCTAGCTGTACCCATTGGTGTTGGCACTGCTGTTTTACTCAGTGAAAATTTTCTGCCATCAAAAATACGCTTGGTATTAGTATTTTTAGTTGAACTGCTTGCTGCTATTCCTAGCGTTGTATATGGTATTTGGGGAATTTTTGTATTAGTCCCAATCATTACCAATGTGGGAAAATGGCTCAATAGTTCCTTGGGCTTTTTACCCATTTTTAGTACTGCTCCTTCTGGCCCTGGAATGTTGCCAGCTGGAGTAATTTTAGCAATCATGACTTTGCCCATCATCACAGCTATATCTCGTGATGCCTTAATTTCCATCCCTCCTAGTTTGCGTCAAGCAGCTGTAGGGCTGGGTGCAACCCGTTGGGAAACAATTTTTCAAGTTTTGATTCCTGCGGCTTTTTCGGGTATCGTCAGTGCTGTGATGTTGGCCCTGGGTCGGGCGATGGGAGAAACAATGGCGGTGACAATGTTAATTGGAAACTCCAACAACATTAGTCTTTCAGTGTTAGCGCCAGCCAATACAATTTCTTCCTTACTAGCCAATCAATTTTCGGAGGCTAGTGGTTTGCAAGTGGCAGCTTTGATGTATGCTGCTTTAGTTTTGTTTGTTTTGACACTGATAGTTAATATTTTTGCCGAGTTAATTGTTCTTCGTATGAAGCGAATTTAGGGTGGTTGTAGGTTGAATTATGACTACTAGTTATCCGGAAAGCAGCCTAACACGCGCCCCCATGTCTAAGCGGACACTGTTTAACACAGTGATGACTGGTGTTGCATTTACCTGTGGGGCATTGGCGCTTTTACCTTTGTTGGCAGTGCTTTCTTATGTGCTGATTCAAGGCTTTAGCAGTCTCAGTCCCAGCATATTTACAGAATTACCGCCAGCCCCTCTCAGAAAGGGAGGCGGTTTTGGTAATGCGATTTTAGGTACGCTGCTGATGGTTGGGATTGGTGCCTTGATTAGTATCCCTTTTGGGGTTATGGCAGCAATTTATTTAACAGAATTTAGTTCAGGTAAACTTGCGAGAGTTGTACGTTTTGCTACAAATATTCTAAGTGGTGTTCCCTCGATTATTGCTGGGGTATTTGCCTATGGAATTATAGTTTTAACCTTAGTAAAGCTCAACTTAGGTTCTTACTCTGCTATAGGTGGTGGTTTTGCTTTAGCAATTTTGATGTTGCCAATTATTGTACGTACCACTGATGAAGCATTGCAATTAGTCTCGCAAGATTTACGACAAGCATCTTTAGGCTTAGGCGCTACGAAATTTCAAACGGTAGTACAAGTAGTATTGCCGGCAGCTTTACCAGCAATTGTCACCGGTATCACGCTGGCGATCGCAAGAGCAGCAGGAGAAACTGCGCCATTATTATTTACGGCGTTGTTCTCACAATTTTGGCCGACTAGCTTATTCCAACCAACAGCATCGCTGGCTGTGTTGGTTTATAACTTCGCAATTACTCCGTTTAAAAATCTACAGTCACTAGCTTGGGCAGCGTCGCTAATTTTAGTGTTGATGGTGCTGATTACCAGTATCATTGCACGTTGGGCAACTCGCCAGAAAGCTTAGGACAACCTGCATATCTAGGGCAAATTAACTACCCCAAACTTACACTAGACTATTTTATGGCTACTAACATTAGCACAGTTAATGGTACTGACACCGTTTTACGTACAGAGAACCTGAACATTTATTACGGCAACTTTTTAGCTGTGCGGGATATTTGGCTAGATATCCCCAAAAACCGGGTTACAGCATTTATCGGCCCATCTGGTTGTGGTAAAAGTACATTGCTGAGATGTTACAACCGTCTCAATGACCTGATTGAATCTTTCCGGGCAGATGGCAAAGTTTATTATTACGATAAAAATCTGTATGCACCCGACATTGATCCAGTAGAAGTGCGGCGGCGGATTGGGATGGTATTTCAAAGACCAAATCCATTTCCTAAATCTATTTACGACAATATTGTTTTTGGTGCAAAAATCAACGGCTACAAAGGTAATCTGGATGAGTTAGTAGAACGAAGCCTTAAACAAGCGGCTCTATGGGATGAAGTTAAAGACAAACTACGCCAAAGTGCTTTAGCTTTATCTGGTGGACAACAACAACGCTTATGTATTGCGAGAGCGATCGCAGTACAACCAGAAATTATCTTAATGGATGAACCATGTTCAGCCCTTGACCCAATTTCTACGTTGCGGGTTGAAGAACTAATTCACGAACTCAAAGAAAAATATACTATTGTGATCGTGACTCATAATATGCAACAAGCTGCACGGGTTTCTGATAAGACAGCGTTTTTCAATGTCCAACAGTCAGACAAAGGCGGTCGTAGCGGCTACTTAGTAGAATATGATGCGACAGAATTGATTTTCAACAATCCGCAGCAGCAAGATACCAAAGATTATGTCAGTGGTAGATTTGGTTAATTACTAGAAATACTGCTAGACGCAATCATGAGAGGTTTGCACTTATGTAAACGTTACTCTGTTAATTCCCATTAAAGTGGATAAAGTGCAAGTGTGACTGTTAAAAGTTGACAGTCACTAAATTTTATCAAAATTATTGAGAATTTTTCTGATTAATTTTTTAGAATATCAAACTAAGATTCCCAGTTTTATAAAAAAGCTGGGAATTTTGCTTTTCATAACTGATTACAACTGCTATATAATGCTGAACAACTTTTGCAACAAAATATCCTATGAGCGATACTTTTAATCGCCTAGCACCGTTCATTCAAGAATATATTTATGAGCATAATTGGACGGAATTACGTCCCGCACAGATTGCTGCTTGTAAAGTTATCTTTGATACTGATGCTCATTTGTTAGTAGCAGCTGCCACGGCTGCAGGAAAAACAGAAGCGGCGTTTTTACCTGTAGTGACTCAATTACATGAAAAACCCTCAAATACCATAGGTGCATTATATATTGGCCCCATCAAAGCCTTAATTAATGACCAATTTGAGCGTCTCACTGGCTTGCTAAAAGCGGCTGATATCCCAGTATGGCATTGGCATGGTGATGTGAGTCAAAGTCATAAAAATAAGCTGTTAAAAAACCCTAAAGGTATTCTGCAAATTACACCAGAATCCTTAGAAAGCTTATTAGTGAATAAACATCATGACTTAATTCGCTTATGTGGTGATTTACGGTTTGTGGTGATTGATGAAATTCACGCTTTCATGGGTTCGGAACGCGGTTGTCAAATTATTTGTCAATTGCAACGTTTGGCAAACATCACACAAACACAACCCCGAAGAATAGGTTTATCTGCCACACTTGGTGATTATTCAATGGCAGAAGATTGGTTACGTTCAGGAACTGAAAAGTCAGTAATTACGCCAAAAATTGAAGCAGGTAAACGCCAAATTAAATTAGCTGTGGAACATTTTTACCTGAATGATGAAGTTGATGAAATCGAAGTAACTCCATACGATAGATATTTATTTAATCTGAGCGAATCACGCAAGTGTCTCATTTTTGCGAATAATCGCACGCAAACAGAATCTGTCATCGCATCTTTACGGCGAATTGCTACCGAACAAGCATCACCAGACATTTATCATGTACATCACGGTAGTATATCTGCCAGTTTGCGACAACAAGCTGAAAATGCGATGCGCGAACCGCACAAACCAGCAGTTACAGCTGCTACTCTCACTCTCGAATTAGGTATAGATATTGGTCATTTAGAAAGAGTACTTCAGTTAGATTCACCCTTATCTGTAGCTAGTTTTTTACAACGTTTAGGACGGACTGGGAGAAGAGGTGAAGCTGCAGATATGCGCTTTGTTTGTGCAGAAACTCAACCCTCATTAGAAGCACCTCTCCCAGAACAAATTCCTTGGCAATTGCTGCAATGTATTGCAATTATCCAACTTTATTTAGAAGAACGTTGGATTGAACCAATCAAGCCTGTGAAATACCCGTTAAGTTTGCTCTATCACCAGACAATGAGTATTTTAGCAGCAACAGGCGAACTTTCACCTGCGGCTTTAGCTAAACAGGTTTTCAGCCTACCACCATTTGCAGAAGTTTCTCCAGAAGATTTTAAATTATTGCTACGTTATTTAATTGATATCGACCATATTCATAAAACAGAAACAGGTAGATTAATTATTGGTTTGGCTGGTGAGAAGGTTGTCAACAAGTTTCAATTTTATGCTGTCTTTGCTGATAGTCAAGAATATACTGTGAAGCAAGGGTCAACAGAAATTGGGAGTATTTTAAAGCCGCCTCCTGTTGGTAATCAATTTGCCTTAGCGGGGAGAACTTGGGAAGTAGTAGAAATTGACTTCAAAAAAAGGGTAATTACCGTTAAGCCAGTAGAAGGTAAAGCTAGTATTTATTGGCGTGGTGGTAGTGGAATTATCCATACCAAAGTTTTGCAAAGAATGCGGCAAGTATTACTAGAAGATTTAGAATATAGCTACTTACAAACTAACGCTTTGCAAGCGTTACAAAAAACTCGGCAATTATTTAGAAAAGCTGGTTTAGATAAACAGAATATATTACAGTTAGATAAAGGTAAGTGTTGTATATTACCTTGGATGGGAACTTTAGCTTACCGCACATTAGAAAGATGGCTAAATTACTGTTGTCGAGAATCTTTAGAAATTAAAAGTATTGGTGGGGTAAATCCTTATTATCTGATACTTAAATTAGGAAAGGATAAATTTCCATATTTGGCTACAGAAATTGCCGCATTGGCAGAAGAAAGAATTACAGCGGAATATTTAATCAGTGAAGCAGAAGCACCAGAACTGCAAAAATATGATGAATTTATTCCTTACCCGCTATTACGTAAAGCTTTTATTAATGATTATTTAGATATTGAAGAATTAAAGCTGCAAGTTGCACAGTGGTCATAGAATTTTAGATTTTGCGTACTCCTGCAAAGAAGCAAGCTACGCGTAGCGTGTCGTAAAGCCTGCGGCATCGCTTCTCTACGAGACGCTTCGCGAACGCGTCGGGCGGAGCCTCTCGTAGAGAAGACAAAAGTTGCGTGCGGTGAACCACTTGCGATGGAAGGGTTTCCCGGTATAGGCAAAGTGGTGCTAGCGTAGCGTATCCGAAGGATTCACCCGGAGGGGGGTTCCCCCTCGCCCTTGCAAACTTTTCAAGACGGATTTTTGGATCAAAAGCTAAATTCTTTACTTATGTTTTTACTTATGGCTCCCAGTTCGCCCATTTTTTTGGAAGTTAGAAGAAAGACTACTCAGGAGTAAAAGATTGACCATCAAGTTGAGTGTAAATACTGATGGAAAAGCCCAGTAAAGCAAGAATACGCTTCTGCAAAGGTGAAAGAGCGGTCAAGTGAGCATAAATTTCGTTTTTCACCTCAATCAACAGCAGTGTAATCTCTTTAAATGCAGCCAGAATTATTTCTGCGCTAGGTCTTGTAGTTTCGCGCTTCGGATTGCCAACATAAAGACCCGCAAGTTTTTCTTTCTCTTTTTCTAGATTGTGGCGAACCTGGAATTCTAAAAGGTTTAAAACTCGCAAACCAATAGACAGTAGTCTTATTAAACCAGTAATATGGTCTTCACGTTGTAAATATATCGGAGTCAATGAAAGAGGAAAGTTTTTCAGCCTCGCAAATCCTCGTTCCATTAAGTACTCATCTCTATAGGCACGAACTGCTTGTTTTAAACCAAATTCATTTGGATTTTTATTTGTAACGTAAACCCGCCAGCCTAACATTTGAATTTGGTGTTGAACTGCGGAATCGTCAATCTTAAAACTCATGTCAAACCATAGTTCTTCTACTATTCTAGCTTTGCGGTCTCGGTATCTTTTTTGAACTTTTTTAACTCTTTTTGTTTGAATGTCAACTTGAAATAATCCACTTGTTTGATATCTGTTGAAAATAGCTTCACATGTTTCTAACCATTCAAAGTGTGAAGTGAGCTTTTTTCTTGCCACGTCGAGGCACTTTAAGTTTTTCTAGAGCATCTACTGTTTTCTGTATTCGTTCACGTAGATGTTTTTCTGCTGTTTTTTGAATCGCAAATGAGCGCACAATTAATTGTCTTTCCGACCAAGAGATTTCTTGCCCATCAATCTCTATTTCATGGATAATCTCTATTTCAAAGCCATCCGCTATATTTTTGGTTTTGGCATCTGCATATTCGTAATCTATAATTGTTAGTTCTTGTTGACCATCCCAAACTGGTTGGAGATATTTGCTTAGTTCTTCGTTAGATACTTGCTTGGCTGTTAAAGGACATAAGTAAAAATCTCCGCCCAATACTATATGAGTTCTTGTCTTTATTGATGACATTTTACAGTCACCAATATATAACAATTCTGACTTTTTTATTGTTGAACGTACTTTATCTATTGCTGGAATATATAATGGGTCATCTGCTTTTTCTCCTGACAATATTTCCGTCGCTATTGGCATTCCTAATGGGTCTAATGTCGATAGCATTATTTTCACTTGCGCCAAATCCGGACGATTGTCTTTGCTATGACCCCATTGAAATAAGCCTTCTGGGTTAACTCCACAATGACTTGAAGCCGTTGTACTATCTAAACGTACCTGTTCTGGGATAATATCGTACACCCGTAGCAAACTACTTCCTAGTTCCGACTCAAATGAAAACCAGTTTGCATCTATAGATAGGTAACGTAATACTGCTTGCAAACGGTCATCTGCCAAATCGAGCGAGCGTAAAGATTCTTCCGTAAAGCTTTTTAACGTTTCTAACCGCTTACTCACCCAACCTTGAACGTGGTTCAAACGGTGATCTGCTTGCGATAATATGTGTGTTAACCATATTACCACCACACTACCTAGATTTAATCCTTGCCAGTTTCCGTGACATGGAAAATGTTTATCGATTAGTTGTTCTACTCCCATCTGCTCCAGTTGTGTTAGCAGTAGGGGTATATCATCAACTCGTTCGTTTGTAATTCTGGGTTCAAATTCCATAAACCCGAACTTATACCTACTTAGTTCTTTTTGGAATATATCTAGAGGTATACTTTTTTGGCTAACTCAGAAAAAAATGAGCGAACCGGGAGTTTATGGCTTGACCATTGGGTGAAAATTTTGGGTATCAAATAGGCAATGTTGAAATAGGTAAAATATGAGTAAAAAATTAGTAGACGCAGTCAAGACTAATGATATTAACCTGGCAAAACAACTGATTGCTCAAGGTGCGGATGTCAACCAAACGGATAGTAGTGGTAATAGCTTGTTAATTGTAAGTTCTGCCAACGGTAATGCAGCAATAGTAAAGTTGCTAATAGATGCTGGTGCTGATATTAATGCTGTAGACTCCAGTATGAAAGCCACTGCACTACACGCAGCTGCTTATTTAAGACATCCAGAAGTAATGCAGGTATTAGTTGATAATGGTATTGATATCAATGCTCAAGGCCCTTATAACGGCTATACTGCTTTACATGATGCTGTTTGGCAAAATAATATCGAGGGTGTCAAGATTTTAGTAAAATCAGGCGCTAATCTAAATATTAAAGGGAATAACGGTGCTACACCGCTAGAATTAGCAACTCAGAGTAGGCATAAAGAGATTGTTGAAATTCTCAAAGCAGCTAGTTCTTAATTAATCAAGCAATAACAAGATTTGCACTTTCTTAAAAAAGTTTCAGTCAGGGAATCACAACCTGACTGAAACTTAAGCGGCTGTTTGAAAAGTCGGGTAGTTTGTAAAAAAACTCTCTCAGTGTAAGCTGTGAATATTGATAGCTCAATTCAGTTAAACGAACTAATTAGTTAATCTACAACAAAAATCGGGATGACTGGATTCGAACCAGCGGCCCCTTCGTCCCGAACGAAGTGCGCTACCAAGCTGCGCTACATCCCGGCATAATAATTACCATCACTGAAAGATTTTATCACAAACTTTGACAATTTACAAAATAAATAAAGGTTAGGAATGAATTTTCTACCATAGAGTTTAGCATTCAGAACTTGAGTCCTAGATTTTTCTGCACTAAAGTACTTGCTAGGAACTGATAAAAATTAATTTGATTAACCAGTACTGTTCACAGTGGTAAATAATTTGGTAAATTACGCTCAATTAAACTCAATTTAAAAATTTTTATATGCTGAAACAGCTATGGGTAGCCAGACATAGATACAGCCAGCTACTTTGGAGTATTTTGTTCGCACTAGTAATTTGGAATATACCTCAATCGGCTTTGGCAGATGTTAATCAGCAGGATGTCAACAGTATTATTCGCACCCGAGACATTGCGCTACAAGCCCTAAATACTCGCGATTTTTCTAAAATAGAACCTTACTTGCACCCAAGTTTTACGATCACAACAGTCGATAACCAAGTTTTTCACAAAGTGCCTGAGTTTGAGAAGTACTGGAATCAGCAATTCTCGAATACGATCAAAGATATCAAAATGCAGCTTAAAGGAGAACCTGTCAGAACATTTCTTTCACCAGAAATAGATGTTTCTACAGGAGATGCGATCGCATCTTTCTATTTTAAAGATGGTAAAGCAGCTGATATGGCGTTGCGTTGGACAGCAGTTCTGCAAAAAGCCCAAGATAAATGGACGATTCAATCCCTGCATTTCTCCTCGAATATGCTGAATAACCCGGTATTAAATGCTACGCAGCGATGGGGTCAGACTATGGCTGCGATCGCAGGTATAGGTGGCTTTTTGTTAGGAGTAGTCCTAATGTTTGTATTACGCCGCAAATCGAGAGGAATTCGTAGTTCGTAATTCTTAGTTATGTGGAATTTTGCCTTGCAATCTACCACAATTTGATTAGTTGTTTACCTTCTAAAAATAAATCAAATCTGTGTATATCCTTTTCTGATTCAAAAGCGGCTACTGGTAAGTAGTGAAATTGCGCTTTTGTAATATACAAGAAGTAATATTCCCCTTTTTTAACTACTTTCATAAAATGTTCGTATCGCATTTTTGTTAGACTGCCGTCTTCAAAGCAGATGGTAAAAAAGTTTTCATCCATTTCACAGTATCTACTTTGAAAATTTAAGGCAGATGTTCTTCCCTGCAAACGCATCCACAGAGGTACAGACAAAAAATAGGCTATTAAACCTAAGAAATATATCAACCACCAATCAAATCTTTGCAGGATTACCGCTAGAACTATATTAATTGATGTTAAAATCAACAAGATGATGAAGAAAACTTTCATGCGTTTATAATAATCGGTCGCAATAATCCCTCGTAATTCTTTAGCACTAATTTGAAAAGTTTTAGTTTTAATCTGCATAGTTGGTTTCGTATTGATGATTTGTTATCCTGATACTCTTGTCTGCTTTTAAATATCTGCCACAATAGGTAATACAACACGAGAAGTCGCCTCATTTCCGCAACTCACAGTTAAAGTAATAATTTGTGCATTTAGTAAAATTTCGCTACTATTTATTGCACTATTCCCAGAATTCATGGAGTAGGCGGGAAAACAAGCAACGCTCAAACTCAGACGTAAAGCATTACCTTTAGCTATTCGCACACAAGTGGCTTGTAGTTGAATTTTGGTCGGGGGTTTTGCGCCTTCTCGACAATGCACATATCCTTGAGTGATATTATATACTTGCCCATCAGGATGAACTTCGGACAGCACTGCACACAAATCATAACTTGGTTGATCGGCGTTGCAAAAGATTTCTACTATGACATCCCCTGCTAAATGCAAGTCTGTCTCTAGTGGTTCAGTAGTGTAAGTTAATACATCAGAGCGTAAATCAAGATGCGATCGCTCAAATACTCCCGCAGGGATGGCTGCATGACCGCCTAAAGCAGGAACTGGTCGCCAAGGGTCGTGAACCAATACATCAACACAATTTTGGATTTTAGATTTTGGATTTTCGATTAAAGTTCCGGAGTCTTCGCGGATGCTGGCTAGTCCAGTAGTTGATAAGTAATAGGATTGTTGAATTGGTGTTGGGAATTTGGGGAAAGTTCGCCAAATATTACTTCCCATCTCGAATAAGCATACAGGTTCTTCTTTGAGTAAACCTGTATCGACATCTTTAAGAAACTGGTCAAACCAGCGAATTTGCATCCTATCTACAGGACTGGCGGCTTTGGGGCCGAAGTCAACATTACCAACTTTACGACCCCAAGGTAAATGCGCCCAAGGCCCAATTAATAAATGTTGGGGTGTGGTGCTACGCGCTGCCATATCTTTATATAAATGTAGTGTTCCCCGCAAATAAGTATCAAACCACCCGCCTATATGGAACATTGGTAAATCAACGCTTTGCAAATAGCGTTTGGGTGACAGTTCTGCCCAATAATTATCTGCTTGGGGATGGGCAAACCACTCATGATAAAAAGATTCTGGTGCAAGATGTTGCAAAATTTCTGGATTATTTAAAGGAAGATTTCGCGAGGCGGTAAATAATGCTTGATAAGCAACCTTATCTCCTCTTAAACGGGCGGTTTCGGTAGCTAATTGAATTGCCCATGCTAGATTAGTTTGCAAACAGAATGCGCCACCTTCATAAGCCCAATCTGTATACAAATCATAGCCAATCATGGCTGGGCAAATAGTTTTTAAAGCAGCTGGTTGATTAGCAGCAGCATACAGTTGTGTCATTCCTTGATAGGAAAAACCATACATCCCAACTTTGCCATTGCTGTGAGGTAGGTTTGCAACCCAATTTACTGTATCTTCGCCGTCTGCAATTTCGTTGGTAAATAATTTAAATTCTCCCTCAGAAGTACCTCGCCCTCGGACATCTTGAATTACTACGATGTAACCTTGGACCGCATACCAAGTAGGATGGGCATAAACCACAGTTGATGCGATCGCTCTTCCATAAGGTTGTCTCATTAATAATATGGGAAACTCCCCAGCCGCATCGGGACGATAGATATCTGCATCTAACCGCACGCCATCACGTGTATGCATTGAGGCTGTTTGTTTGGGAAGTACTTTGAACATGAGTCTGGAAGAATATATCAATGGCACCATAGATCAGCATAGAGCTACACAGAGACCTGCGATCGCACCACGAAGAGAAAAGGGGGCAAGGGAGCAGGGAGCAGGGGGGAGAATTTATAATCGTAAAAACTGCTGTAAGCGCCTACTATTTCACAGGTAAATCAAATCTTTCCCCCTTTTGCCTTTCCCCTTTTCCCCTTCACCGAACTATATTAGATACACCCTGTTTGGGTAAATTATCAAACATTGGTAAAGGATTAATCATTTTTTTACCAAGTATTACTACTGAGGCAAAATCTGGGGTAAGGTGAATGCATGAATTACGAAACAGCTCGCAAAATCCTCATAGACCAAACAATAACCACCGAGGACAATCCAGATTCCCTGTTAATGCGTATGCAGCAGGGAAAACCGCCAGTTCCCGGTCAAATCACTTCGATTTTGTTGGCGTTAAAAGTGGTGTTTGAGGCCCTCAAAGAAGCTTCTAGTCTCGATAGAGAATTAGCTTACGCTCTTTTTCAGTTAAGTATTAAGCCTTCACAACTATTTGTTGGCGGACGCAGGGCTGGGATTGATTGGCCACCATTGTTGAAGGAAGATTTGTTGCGAATTGCTTTAGCAGCCGAAAGTATCTTTTCTACTAAATGGCAAACTCCACCTTCTGGCGGATTTGGGGGAGTATAGGCAGTACCATGAAAACTTGCAATCAAAAAGATAATGGCGGGTTAGCACGCATTCAAGAATTTTGGGTACAACCCTAAACTGTTGTGCATCTAACCCATCCTATAAAAATTGCCATAAGGCTGCAAATTTCAATCTATTTAACGATTTCGCAGTTCTGCTTCTAATTTGTCTAAATCACTTTTAAGTAAAATAGTCATTTGACCAGTGAAAGCCTTACCTTCCTTAGGCTGGGCTACTTCTATCCAATAAGCATAGCGATCGCCTAGACGCAATTCTCCTTGTAACGCTTCTCTAATGGGAGTTTTGGCAAATCGGGCTGAGTTAATTGCACTCTCATTGGGATATTTATATAGTAGCTGGGCACGTTCAAAATCTTGATAAATATCCAACCCGTAAATTATTCGTAAAGCTTCTTGGAAGCGCTCAAATGTCATGCCGTTAACAGCATCATACATAGTAATGCGCTCAGAACGAATCATGCTACGGTCTTTAGTAAATGCAACTTTACCTGGCGGTAATACCGATGCTAAAAAAGTGAATCGCTGGGCTGCTGTATCGGTCTTTTGTACAAATAAACGCTCTCCTCTGTGGGGACGTAGTGTAGGATGTGCTTGAATCCAGGTAGTTACTTCTTCAGTTTTTTGCCCTGGTAAAGCATTGGCTTTGGAATCAGCAAGCATTCCCACCGATAGCCAAGAAACCAGAGACAACGGCAAAATTAAGCAATTAAGCAGAGATTTGTTTAGCATTTTCTCAATCGGGAATTATATGAAATCACCCCATTAGCTACTCCCAATCGGGTGCTGAATATAGTTTTCCCGTTTCTTGGCAAGATTATTTCATATAAATTTAAAAAAGATTGCTGAATTTGTAAGTTTTTTTACGGATTAGGGCATGGGGCATTGGGCATGGGGCATTGGTAATTGGTAATTGGTAATTGGTAATTTATTCTCCCCCTGCTTCCTCATCTCCCTCATCTCCCTCATCCCCCTCATCTCCCTCATCTCCCTCATCTCCCTCATCTCCCTCATCTCCCCATTCCCTCACGCTGTCAGCGCTACTTTAATTACCTTGCGCGCTTTCATATCATTAAATACTTGCGCTAAATCTTGTAAGGGACGATGTTCGCTGATGAGTAGTTCTAAAGGTAGTCTATGGCTAGCTATTAATGCTAGGGCTGCGCGTACATATTTGGGGGTGTTGTGAAATACGCCCTTTAGGGTAAGTTCGCTATAGTGTAGCTGTTCTGTGTTGACTGTAATAGTTGTATCTCGTGGACAACCACCAAATAAATTAACAGTTGCACCAGGACGGGCACAAGCGATCGCAGTTTCCCAAACGCTGGGTACTCCTGTGGCTTCAATGACGACATCTGCGCCCCATCCTTGGGTGTGTTCTTTGACTACGCCGGGAATGTCGGGAATTTGATGATAGTTAAATGTTTTGGCTGCACCTAACTTTTTACCAATTTCTAATCTTTGGTCGTTACCGCCCCATAGCCATACCTCAGCTTTGGCACTATCAGCTATGGCAGCGACAAACATGAGCCCAATTGCCCCATCCCCGATCACTACTACCCGATCTACGGGTTTGATTTCGGTACGCCCTACGCCATGCAATACACAAGCTAGGGGTTCTGTCATGGCGGCTAATGCAAAGGGCAAGTCATTGGGAATGGGCAGCATATTATGCTGTACTATCGGCGCGGGAATTTTCAGATATTCCGCAAAGGTGCCGTTATTCCAAGTCAAATTTGGGCAGAGGGAATATTCTTGTCGTTGACAAAAAAAACAATTCATGCATGGAGCAGAGTTATTCGCAACAATGCGATCGCCTACTCGCCAACCTGTAACACCTTCACCCAGGGCGACAATTTGCCCAGCTGCTTCATGACCAAACAAAGTAGGTGGTTTCAGCATTCTGGCATGACCACCACGCCGCCAGACTTTTAAATCGGTACCGCAAGTTGTAGCCGCCCCCACCTTAATCACTACCTCACCAGCAGCCGGAGTCGGATCGGATACCTGCTCTAAGCGTAAATCTTCTTGACCATAAAGTAAGGCTGCTAACACAGCTTTTGACCTAAATGAGTAACTCCACCTGATTTTACCAGGTGGAGTCAGTCACAAGTCAGCCTTAATTCCATAGGTCTGTAGTTAACAATTGGGTGCTACAAAATTTAGGATTTTAGCCCTGACTACAAACATATTGCCCTAAGAATTAGCTGTAGGCTGGGGAAGAACACCTGTATTGCGGGTTTCCACATTCGACATCCGGCTCAAATTTAACAGTGGTACTTCTTGTCGGCAAGATAGACAAAACCAATACACTTCACTATGCCGAATATGGCGCAGGAGGGAACCACCACAACAGGGGCAAGTGTTGGCTCTCATACTCATACCGATGTCCTCCCTAAAAAGGTTGTTGAAATGTGAAAAAAAATTTTTGTTAATTAAAGCTGAATCTTGGCAGCATGAATGCGGCCATTGGAAGTTATGCGATCCTTGATAATTTGCTTGTAGACGGCTTCATAACCGTTAACCATTTGGCTGACACTAAATTTGTTTTCTACGTATTGGCGGCAGGTTTGGCGATTGAGGTTTAAAGCTTGCGGAATCATCTGTGCCATTTGTTCATAGTTTTGGCAGATAAAACCTGTTTCACCCTGGGCAATTACTTCTGGTACGGAACCGAGATTCATGGCAATTACAGGTGTACCAGTTGCCATTGATTCAATCATGACTAAACCAAAAGGTTCTTGCCAGGTAATGGGAAAAAGAGTTATGGCAGCATTGCCCAGAAGTTCAGCTTTTTCGGCATGGTTGACTTCGCCTAAATATTGAATTTGCTGACCATCAATGTGGGGAGCAATCTCTTGTTCAAAAAACTTCGAGTCTACTGCATCAATTTTTCCTGCCATTTTTAAGCGCCAACCAGTTTGCTTTGCAATTGCGATCGCATGGTGTGGCCCCTTTTCGGGGGAAAAGCGACCTAAGAATGCCAAGTATTCTGGTTCTTGGGGTTGGGCTTTAAACGGATAATCATCAGGATTAATTCCGTTATAAACAGTGCCAAAGTAGTTTAAGTCTACTTGCCGTTGAGCGTTACTAATACTAATGTATGGTTGCTTTTGATGATGGCGATAAACTTTACGGTTGTCGTTAGTAAAGCTGCCGTGCAGAGTATGTACAGTCGGAGTGGGAACTAAACTCGCTAAAGACAATGCCGAGATGCCTACATGGGAATGAATAATATCAAATTCCTTGGCTCGCTGGTAAACTTGGCTCAGTTCAAGCATTTCATAAACTGCATACTCTTTGACATGGGGGTCTAAGCGTAATGCTCGGGGATAAACTGCTTCCAAATTAGCCAGAGTTTGGGAATCGCCGGAGGCAAATAAAGTAACTTCATGACCACGACGAACTAATTCATCGGTCAAGTGACTTACTACCAGTTCAATTCCTCCATATGTAGGGGGGGGAACTCTTTCCCATAAGGGGGCAACTTGAGCGATCTTCATAATGTTTTGGTTCAGCCGATTAATGTTGTTCTGCAAATGAGAACTTAACTTTAAACTTGGGGGGCGAAGAACTTATAATTAAGCTTCTGAAATTTAAATTAACCAAGTTCATGCCCACAAGTGCAATATCGGTTAACCGTACTGTGCAACAGCACCAAACAATTTCAGATAAACCGTATTTGCCCCCTTGCGACTACAATACCAATGTACAATCTACTGCTGAATAATTTCATCTGTCTTGGGGATCATTGAGACAATTCGACCTATTCTGTAACTTAACCTACTGATTGGAAAAATTTGTAGCTGAAAATACTAAATTCTCCCTTGGGATCAATTGTTTTCAATTCTGATTGATGGAAAAGCGCTTATAACCTAGAGGTTGCATGAATATTAAAAAAATGTAAAAATCCCTCTCATTAATGATTATTAATTAAATTATGTAAATTCGGGATCAATGAAAATCGCTACTTGGAACGTGAACTCAATCCGTATTCGTTTAGAACAAGTTATTGATTGGTTAAATCAAAATCCTGTGGATGTTCTCTGCTTGCAAGAGACAAAAGTAACTGATAGCCAATTTCCGCGATCGCCTTTTGAAGACTTAGGCTATCAAGTATATATATCAGGGCAAAAATCATACAACGGTGTAGCTTTAATCAGCCGACAACCTTTGTTAGATATAAGTACTGGGTTCACCGCAATTGTGCCTAATTTACAACCTGAATGGGACGAGCAAAAACGTGTAATTACTGGAGTCCTTGATAATGTGAGGATTGTCAATCTTTATGTTCCCAATGGTTCATCTATAGGTAGCGAAAAATACGAATACAAGCTGCGTTGGTTAACAGTACTACGGGAGTATTTGCAACTACTATTAAAATCACATCCTGCTATCTGTGTATGCGGTGACTTTAATATTGCTTTAGAAAATAAGGATATTCACGATAAAGCCAAACCAGACAATCACATCATGGCATCTGAAGCAGAACGCCAAGCCTTGCGAGATATACTGACACTGGGATTTGCTGATGCCTTTCGTAAATTCACCTCTGAAGGCGGTCACTTCAGCTGGTGGGATTACCGTACCGCAGCCTTTCAGCGTAACTTAGGCTGGCGGATTGACCATCACTATCTCACACCAGTATTGTATGAGCGGGCAACGAGTTGCATGATTGATGTCGCACCGAGAAAATTGACTCAACCCAGCGACCATACACCTGTAGTTGTGGAATTGGGGATTTAGTAACGCGCGAAAAGCTTACGGATGCGTTACGCTGCGCTAACGCATCCTACCTTGTTCTGGCTGAGGATAAGTCAAAGTCCAGTTATTTTTATCATTTAATTGGTTATATAAACCTTGAAGAATTAGGCGCAGTGCAGTACGAGTTCTGATATATTCTCTCAATAAATGAGTTCCTGGGGCGGCAGATATACCATCATAGTATTGCTTGTAGCCAAATGGTTTGGCACATTCATTGCCAAAACCTTTAACAGTTAATACAAAAAATGGACTTTCCTTGTATTCGTTAGGAACCATGAAGACTCCATAGACATGATGTTTACCACGCCACGGCTGCACGATAACTTTAGCCGCCTGTACTTGGAATTTTTGGGTTTTTGATGACAGGAATGCTTCGGCATCGCAAACAGAATCATTGATAGGCCACCATAAAGTTAAAATTATTAGTGAAATTAGGAAAAGCAAAAAATAGAGAAATGGGCGACGCATAAATTCAACAGTAATTGTTGATGCAATTGCTGCTATCTGATGGGCAATGTTAATGCAGCTTTAGTAGTGAGAAGATTTTTATGAACAGAAGTATCACCTTCCACTACATTTTTTTAAAGCATCTTGTTACTATTAAGATAAGTAATAATTCAATTAAGTTTTGTGGCGATCGCTACTGATTATAATGATGCTAATAAATTTATCAGCAAGCTTTGATTTAACAGTACTATCTAACTATATTGCACTAACTGAGACTGAAGGCAAACTATCTAGGGTATTATTTTTTGAATCATAATAAATGATAAATAAATTACAGTCTTAAATTTTGATTATGCATATTTATCTCCGCACAATTATGGCGCAAATATTTCAAATGTATCGGCTTTTTGACATATAAAAAATCCAATCAATCTAACCATAGAGGGATTCTTTAATAAAACTTTCCTTCTAAACTGCCAATTTATGTATTAAATAAAATTATTTTTTATATTAAATTATACATTACTAAACCAATTTAAATGTACTGGAAAACAGTTACATTATATACTGCTAATTATATGCAAATATATTGTTCAAAAATTGGTATTTAATGA
The DNA here is from genome assembly GCF_025677855.1 of Tolypothrix sp. PCC 7601. Lineage (NCBI taxonomy): Bacteria > Bacillati > Cyanobacteriota > Cyanophyceae > Nostocales > Tolypothrichaceae > Tolypothrix > Tolypothrix sp. PCC 7601. Next base: position 6,613,195 of record NZ_CP064879.1, on the reverse strand, counting down.
TATCTAGTAAAATAGAGGAATTACCCATGCAAACTAGAGAAAATAAAATATTTCCTTTGCCAGAAGAGGATTCCATCAAATTAAAAAAAATTGACTATGTAGAATTTTATGTAGGTAATGCAAAGCAAGCAGCCTACTTTTATTGTAAATGTTTTGGCTTTAGGGCGATCGCCTATGCGGGATTGGAAACTGGAATGCGCGATCGCAGTTCGTATGTTGTCGCACAATCAAATATCCGCTTTGTGTTTACCTCGGCGCTAACACCAGAGGGGCCAGTAGCCGAATATGTGAGGTTACATGGTGACGGAGTGTATAATATTGCCTTGCAAGTAGATGATGCTCGTGCTTGTTTTGCAACTGCGATCGCACGTGGCGCACAACCAATACTAGAACCGACGATTTTTCAAGAACAAAATGGTTATCTTGTGAAAGCAACAATCAAAAGTTATAGCGGTGACCTAGTTCATTCTTTTATCGAGCGTCATAACTATAGCAATTTTGCGCCTCAATATCAGCCGATTGCCAATATATCAAGCAACAATTATGCTGGTTTATTTGATATTGACCACATTGTGATTAATGTCGAATTAGGCAAAATGGATTTATGGGCAGACTTTTATTGCAAAGTACTAGACTTGCAAGAGAGTCAACTATTTACTAGCGATGATATTTCTACTAAATATTCTTCGTTGATGTCAAAAGTTTTGCAAAATAATACTGGTCAAATTAGATTTCCCATTAATGAACCAGCAGCAGGCTATCGTAAATCACAAATTCAGGAATATTTAGATTTTCATTATGGCCCTGGTGTGCAACATATTGCCCTCAGAACCAATAATATTGTGAAAGCAGTCACAGAATTGCGTAATCATGGTGTGGAATTTTTAGAAACTCCAGATATTTATTACGAGAATTTGCAACAACGCATTGGTCAAATTGATGAAGATATAGAGACGTTGCGAGAATTGAAAATCTTACTCGATAGAGATGAAAAAGGATATCTCCTGCAAATATTCACTAAGCCATTAGTAACTAGACCAACATTTTTTATTGAAATTATTCAACGCAAAGGTGCACAAGGGCTAGGTAATGGTAATTTTAAAGCCTTATTTGAAGCCATTGAGCGTGAGCAAGCAGCCCGTGGTAATTTATTACCTTTTAGCTAAAAATTGAAGAGTTTTGCTAGCAAAAGCAGTGGTATGGAAAAGCAATCCAAAATCCAAAATCTAAAATCTAAAATTTAAAATAGGCAAGTTTTGATGCAAATTTATGCTACCTATGTAAACTCTCTATGCTGAACGACACCTGCTAAGATTTTTTACAGCATGGGTAGTAACATACACCAATATCAGCTATATTCCCCTAAGCATGGTAAAAAAAAGATGTTAATGGGAAGAATCTGGGGAAATCTACAAACCGTGAAAGGTGGGTTTTGTGCAATTGCGATCGCGCAAATTTTAGGGACAGCTACCTCTGCAAAAGCGGCGGAAACAGTTGTAGTGAGATATGGCCCGTTTGCAGAATCCTTCGCTGTAGCCGATTTGCAAAAAGCTGCGGAAACTGGAGAGTTTCCCAGAGACATAGCACTTTTCACCAATAAGTTACCGGAAGAACAACGCCGTTCCATATTAGGGGCCTTGAGAATGAAGATACCCCTAAACGTGGTCGCTATTAGTCGCTTATTGAATACGCAAATTGGGACAGCAATTCTCAACGATCTATCTACGGCTTTAGTCAGAAAAGATAGTGCTGGCGTACAAGCATTAAGAGCCGGATTCGTCTTAGGCTCCACTTCACCCGATGGACTTTCTATACTATCTTTTATTAAATCTTATCCGAGTCAACGCTTAGAAATAAATTTACCGCAATCATTTAGAGTTGCCAGCAATTTAAACTCAGGTTTTTGGCTGACGCAACAGTTTATGCTAGCGATCGCACCGCAACTCAACCCCATCACATCGCAACTATCTTTTTCTATTGATCCTAGCGCACCGGGAGTAGCTCAATATCAGGTTCTAGGTTTGGAATTAAATGACCAAAAACGCAACCGCAAAATTCCTGTAGATGTTTATTGGTCAAACTCTTCAACCACAGAAAAACCTGTAATTGTGTTTAGTCATGGTTTCGGATCGGTGCGTACAGATATGCGCTACTTGGCGCAACATTTAGCATCTCATGGCTATATAGTAGCAGCCCTAGAACATCCGGGTAGTAATGAGACATATACCAACTTAGCTTTCAAAAATAACACTAGGTTTATCCAACCCCAAGAGTTTTTAGATCGTCCCAAAGATATTAGTTTTGTCCTTGATGAACTAGAAAAACTCAACCAAACCGCTACTAGTCCCTTACAGGGAAAAGTCGCCACGAATAACGCTATGGTAATTGGCTATTCCTTTGGTGGTGGGACAGCCTTATCACTTGCAGGAGCGGAATTACAATTAGAAGAACTCAAACAGCGTTGTAAAAAGAATGTAGCTGGATTTAGTTTTGGAGAAACCCTGCAATGCGTTGCTCAAGAATTACCAGCTAATAAATATCAGCTACGAGATGAGAGAATTAAAAGAGCGATCGCACTTAGTCCGACCTCTTCTTTAATGTTTGGTAAAAATGGACTGAGAGAGGTGAAAGTACCTACCTTAATCTGGGCGGCTTCCGCAGATAAAACGCTTCCAGCTTTACCCGAACAAGTAATAGGATTCACTAAAATTCCATCTCCTAAATGGCTAGTGGGTATACTTGGCGGTACTCATTTGAGCGTCAAAGACCCCAGTACCACAATGGATCAAGCCACAAAGCTCAATACAGTCTTATCTGGTGGAGAAGTTGTAGGCGAACAAGCTGCAGATATTCGTAAATATTTGCAAGCGATCGCTTTAGCTTTTGCAGCCCAGGGAACTCCTGAAGCGGAAAAATATGAACCTTTTCTCACACCAGATTATGCTCAATTTGCTTCCACTCAAGCATTTCCCATTCGCTTAGTTACTAGAATTCCTACACAAGCAATGCTAGTAGTTAGGCAATATATTAAGAGTGAGGAATAAAGAATGGGGAATGGGTAAGGGGGAATGGGGAATGGGGAATGGGTAATTGGTAATAGTAATTTATTGGGGATTGGGGATTGGCGACTGTGGAGGATTTGCGACAACGCATAATTGAATTTTTTTGCTGGAAGGCGATCGCACCTCTAACAATGTCATTGTATCGAGCGACAATGCGATCGCATCGCCCTACATTGTTAATGTATCGCCCTACATTGTTAATGCATCGCCTTACATTGTTAATGCATCGCCTTACATTGTTAATGCATCGCCTTACATTGTTAATGTATTGCTCTACATTGTTAATGTATCGCCCTACATTGTTAATGTATCGCCTTACAACTAAGTTGCATTTGGCCTTTGTTATTCCCCTTGTCCCCAGTCCCTTTGTCCCCAGTCCCTTTGTCCCCAGTCCCCAATCCCCAGTCCCCAGTCCCCAGTCCCCAGTCCCCAGCGCTTCCTGCTAAAATGTTTCACCGAGCCGGAAGGAAAAAAAATGACAGAGGGAAAAATATTGTTGCAACCTGGCACTTTATGGCAAAGTGTCATAGAACGTACTGAATCTGCTTTGAAATGTGGGGCGTTGCTGTCGATACCAACGGATTTTGAATATATTGAGCAGGATGGTGTACGTTTCTTGGTGAGGATTTTGGCAAATCTTGTGCGTAAGGATGCAGCCAAGAAAAAACAGGCTCAACAAACCGCCACATCCGGTAAGGATTTTAATCCTTTTCTCCCATACGAAGAAGATTTATTTGTTGCAGATATTTCTGAAACTCATGTATGTCTCCTGAATAAATTTAACGTTGTTGACCATCATATATTGATTATTACTCGCGCTTTTGAGGAACAAGAAAGCCTACTTACCTTAGAAGATTTTGCAGCAATGTGGGCTTGTTTAGCGGAATATGATGGTTTAGCATTTTATAACGGTGGTCAAGTTGCAGGGGCCAGTCAGCGACACAAGCATTTGCAAATCGTACCTTTACCTTTGACAACTTCAGGTGATGCAATACCTATTCAGCCGTTGTTAGCAAAAGCAAAATTTCAGGATGCGATTGCAACCATACCAGGTTTACCTTTTAAACACGCTTTTGCAGCTTTAAATTCCCAGTGGGCAGAGTCGCCATTACCAGCCGCAAAAACTACAATGGAACTATATTATGCTTTACTCCATGCTGTAGAGATAGCTGCGGTTAACGATCATAGACAATCTGGTGCGTACAACCTTTTAGCAACACGAGAATGGATGTTAATCGTACCGCGATCGCAAGAAGAATACGAGTTCATTTCTGTTAACTCACTAGGTTTTGCAGGTGCGCTATTAGTGCGAAATCAGCAACAAATGCAACTCCTTAAAGACCAAGGGCCAATGAATATTCTTAAGAATGTGGGTTTTGTTAATTGGTAATTGGGCATGGGGCATGGGGCATGGGGCATTGGGCATTGGGCATGAGTAATGAGTAATGGCTATTCTCCCATGCTCCTCTGCTTCCTCTGCACCTCTGCTTCCTCTGCTTCCTCATCCCCAGTCCCCAGTCCCCATTCCCCAACAAGTGCCGTCCCAAAATTTATGTGTTATCTTTTGCAGCATCACTAATACTGATGTGTCAAAGCCGCTTTAATTCGTAATTCATAACTCATAATTCATAATTTCAGGAGAATCATTATGCATCACTTTGACCTGAAATGGATACGCGGCCAGTTTCCCGCACTCACACAAACAATTAATGGTAAGCCTGTAATTTTTTGTGATGGCCCTGGTGGAACTCAAGTACCGGGTGCAGTGCTTGATGCTATCAGTGATTATTTAGTAAGGTCAAACGCTAATGCTCATGGGGCTTTTGCGACTAGCGCGCGCACAGATGCACTGTTGACGGCGGCGCGTGCTGCTACGGCTGATTTTCTGGGATGTCATAGTGATGAGGTGGTATTCGGTGCTAATATGACCACCCTTACCTTTAGCGTCAGTCGCGCTATTGGTCGAGAATTGCAAGCAGGCGACGAAATTATTGTGACACAGCTTGACCATTACGCCAATGTTTCCCCTTGGTATGCGTTGGAGGAAAAAGGCGTGGTTGTGCGTGAGGTGGGTTTCAATGTGGAAGACTGCACCCTCGATATGGGTGAACTGGAACGGCTAATTAATGAACGTACAAAGTTAGTCGCAATTGGCTTTGCATCTAATGGAGTGGGGACAATTAACGATGTCCCTAAAGTTGTGCGTTTAGCTCATGCTGTGGGCGCATTAGTATTTGTTGATGCTGTTCACTATGCGCCCCATGCGCCTCTCAATGTTCATGCGTTGGATTGCGACTTTCTCGCCTGTTCCGCTTACAAGTTCTTTGGCCCCCACGTAGGGGTTTTGTATGGTAAGCGTGAGCATCTTGCCCGATTAACGCCATATAAAGTCAAACCCGCTCCTGATGATGTCCCATCGCGCTGGGAAACTGGAACTTTGAATTATGAAGGCTTGGCTGGGTTAGTAGCGGCAATAAATTACTTGACAAAATTGGGTTGTCATGTATCACCTAACGTTGATAACGAGTTAATTTCTGCCTTAATCGCAGCGGATAAGGAAGGTATAGAAACATTCCACTGTCCCAGCTTCCTCACTTCTGCAGATTCAGCGACACCTGCAATTACATCTGCTTATCACAGCAGACGGGCGGCTTTGGTAGCAGCGATGTCCAGCATTCAACAATATGAAAGAGAATTGAGTCACAAACTGATTCCGGGATTGTTGGCGATTCCTGGCTTAAAGTTATATGGCATTACCGATCCACAGCGCTTTAATTGGCGAACCCCAACAGTAGGAATTCGATTAGCCGGACAAACCCCCGCAACTGTTGCCAAAGCATTAGGCGATCGCGGAATATTTTCTTGGCATGGTCATTTTTATGCGATCGCTCTGATCGAAAAACTAGGCATAGAACCTACCAGTGGTTTAGTGCGAATTGGACTCACACACTACAACACAGCCGAGGAAATTGAGCAACTATTGCAAGCCTTACAAGAAATTGCGGTCTAGTCAAGTTTTGTAGAGACGCGATTAATCGCGTCTCTTTCCCCATTACCCATTACCTATTACCGATTACCTCCCCCTCAGCAGATTTGTGATTTATAGTATTTGCATAAATCGCCAGTTGTGACCGATTCTTGAGATTGAGACGGTTGAGAATACTTGTCACATGAGTTTTTACTGTGCCTTCAGTAATATATAGCTTTTGAGCAATTTCGCGGTTGGTTGCGCCTACGCCAATCAACTGCAAAACTTCTTGTTCTCGTGCAGTGAGTTCTGATAACTTTGCAGGCGCGGAACTTTCACTAGTTTCGGCTGGAGATGTTTCTTTCGCTAAAAGTTTATCAAATAACCCCGGGCCAAATTGAGTATAGCCATAATGTCCAAAGCGAATTGCATTTGCTAACTCGCTGGAAGGCATATCTTTAAGCAAATATCCTTTTGCACCCGCCCGCATAGCCCCAGCCAAAGAAGTATCATCATCAAATGTGCTGAGAATTAGAACTTTGATATGGGGATAGTTTTCTACAATTAATTTTGTAGCAGTTCGTCCATCCATTTCCGGCATCCGAATATCCATTAACACCACATCAGGCTGGAGTTGTGCAACCATTTCTAAGGCAACTTTGCCATTCTCCGCATCTCCCACTACCTGTAAATCACGTTCCTGTTCTAGCATTGCCTTTAATCCTTGACGAATCAAGCTTTGGTCGTCAACAATTAATAGGCGAATTTTAGCAGATTCATCAATTTTCATAAATTCTACCTCTTGGAAATATTCATAAATAAAGCTATTCATAATCAGTATTGGAAAATGTCTATCGTCGGTATGCTTTTTTGAAATTGATATTGAGTTTGGTAAAAAGGGTAAAGGGTAAGGGCGAAAGGTTCTTTCTGCGTCCTTTCTCCCTTAACCGCAAACAATCGGGATTGAAGTAGTCAACTTCTTTCTAGGTTTAATTTATCGGAACTAATAAGTAAGTTCCATCGAATAAATGTCACGACTTGAAGATGATATTTGTCATGTTGTTCCATGACATTTGTCATGTTTTTGGGGAATGGGTAATGGGGAATGGGTAATGGGTATGAAGAAATACAGTTTAGTTCAGTTAAGAAAATTAATTGATAACAAAACCAAAAAACTAGTTACTCAACAAAAAACAGAACAATAATTTTGGAGGGGGTTTGGGGGACGCAACCGTCACCCAATCGGGGGTTTGGGGGAGAATCCCCCAATTCTACTGGCTTCTTTAATAAGTGACAAAATAAGATTACTCTATGCCACCAAGAGCGATCGCATCTAATTGATTAGTATCAAGAATTGTAATTTTGCCACCTCGACTGTAGGTAATCATTGAGTTGAGGCTTTTAATTAAACGCACGCATTCCTCGTAAGAAATCCCAACACTACGAGCCATAAGGTAGTAAGATAACTTAACTTTTAAAGTCTCGCCTTTTGAAGTTCGCTCAGTTCCAGATTCGGCAGCATAATATTGAATTAATCTGGCAAGCCTGACAATAGCTCTTTCAGAAACTAATCCATGTACTGTTTCATGTAATTGCTGAATCCGATTGTTAAAAACCATCAACATCTGTAAGGCAATTTCAGGATTTTGTTGTATAGCCTTTAATAAAGCATCTCGCTCTACAGTGAGAATTTCACACTCAGATTCAGCCGTTACAGTCGCAGGGGAAATTCCATTTCCTAATAAAGCAGGCGCAGCAAAAATCTCTCCTACTGCTAAGGTACGCAAAATCGTTTCTTTGCCTGTGGTTGCTGTTTTGCTCACTTGAATGGAACCGCTAACAACAGCATATAATTTTGCAGGTAAGCGATCGCCTTCATGGAGAATCATCTCCCCCTTACTATAATGTTGCAGTTGGGTTTGGGGTTGCAAACTAATTTTGTCTGCAGTTGTTAACCCTGCAAACACAGTAATTTGAGAGAGTTGTTCCAATGATGCCTGCATGACATTAAGTAGGTAGGCGAAATTAAAGATAACTGGCTGAGGCTGTCATTTGTCTTTAGTCATTTGTCATTAGTAAGGATGTCAAACCTATTTACGGTTTTTAACATATTTGGGTTTATTTCCACCGACTTACTTATCTTAATAAGGAAACTCAAAACCACTTTCCCCCTTCTTGTAAAGACGCGATTAATCGCGTCTCTACCCCCCTGCCATCCAAGTGATAAAATATGCTTTATTTATCAATAGCAAAAGCTGGACGATGCTGAATCCAAGGATTTGCAGCCTCTAATTGTGCGGCGAGACTGATGAGTGTAGCTTCTGCGCCGGGTTTGCCAATTAACTGTACGCTAATGGGTAAACCGTTACTATCAAATCCTACAGGAAGTGCGATCGCAGGTTGTCCAGTAGCATTGGCTGCGGGACAGGGCGCAATCCAGTTAATAATCTCTTTGAGTGTGTCTTCTGGACTTAAGTCAGCCCATTCGCCTACGCGAATTGGAGAATGCAAATAAACTGGCAATACCAGCACATCAACATTATGGAAAAACCCAACAATTTGTCTAGCGGCGATTTGCATTTGTGATACTGCTTGCAGATATTCACCCGCAGAACCAGAACGCGCCAATAGCCAACGGTTCATTGGTTGCAAAACTTCTGCCGGAATTCCCGAAGCACCTACCCCAGCTTGCCAGATGATAGGAAATGGTTCAATTAATCCGCTAAAATCTGGCGATTTTTCTACAACTTTGTGTCCTAATTGTGCTAACAACTTAACTGTTTGCAAAACTCCTTGTTCACAGCTACTATCTGCTTCACCCAAGGGAGGAATAATCGTTGTATAGGCAATTTGCAATTCTTGGGGTGGTTTCTCGGTAGCAGAGAGGAAGGATGTTTCCGGATCGGGTAACCAATAAGGATCGCCTACTACGTAACCTGACATAGTATCTAAAAGTGCAGCCGCATCGGCAACAGTCCGAGCAATCGGCCCATTAGTGGCAATTCCCGAAAGGCGATCGCCTACAGGAGCATTACTTACTCTACCCCGTGATGGTTTAATGCCTACCAAACCACAACAAGCTGCAGGCCCACGCACTGAGCCACCACCATCGGAACCTTGAGCGATCGCACTCAACCCAGCAGCTACGGATGCGGCTGCACCACCACTAGAACCGCCTGGTGTATAGTCTAAATTCCAGGGATTTCTCGCTGGGGGAAATCCCATAGGTTCACTGTAAGGAAAAGAACCAACTTCGGAAGTGGCAGTTTTACCGAGGATAATAAATCCGGCTTGTTTGATGCGGGTAACTATCCCATCATCATAGGTAGGGATATTGTTGATTAAAGCAGGATTGCCATAAGTACAAGGTACACCAGCTACCGGGTTCAGGTCTTTAATCGAAATTGGTACCCCAAAAAATGGCGGTAACTCTGAACTATTTACCAGTATTTCTGTTTTAGCTTGAGCATCTGCGATCGCTAAATCTGCCGTCACCGTAAAATAGCTGCCTAACTGGGGATTTAACCGCTCAATCCTTTCTAGATATACATTTACCAACTCTAGAGGCGAAAGTTCCCGGCGACGGATTAATTGCGCCAACTTCAGTGCTGGGGTAAAAGCTAAATCAGTGGTATTCATGCGTGAACTACTGAGTAGTTTGAGGTTTTTTCTGCAATTTTCTACTAAGTTTGTTACTTTAGCAGGATTTTCGGGAAATATATCTCTGTAAATGCTGAGATTTGTCAATCAACTAGGATACTAGTACACTTACGTGAAAGTATTGACTAGTATGCAGTGGGCGTAGTTATTTTTTTAATCAAGCCATAACTTCACTGCATCGTAATTTTAATTGTTTGGCATCCACTTGCAACAATCGCCAAGGGATATTTATGGCTGAATTAGAAAAGGTACTGAATGAACTGCCAAAACTTGTTGAAGAGCTAAAGCTAACTGTGGGAAACACTGAAACAATTCAGCAAGAATTAACACGTTTAAGCGAAGCTCAAGAAAAATTGCACAATCTGCAAGTGGCGATCGCTCAAGAATTAGATGTGACAAAATCTCATCAAAATGGATGTAGCGCGATTTCTGCGGTTACAGCCAGAACATTATTGATACCTGACAATTTTTCTACGGATAATGGATTTATTGCCGAAAAATTCGGCAGTTTTAATAAACAGCTTTCCTTAACCGAATTACAAGCCCAAATGGTTCGCTGGCATGAGTGGGGTGAATTGCTTCAGTCTATAGCCAAAGATATGTTAAGCGATGAGCAAATTATTAACCAGCTAAATTGTAATATTAACTATACAAATATTCCCGAAAAATTCCGAGAAATTGAACAAATAATTCCCATTAATTTAGCCTTTGGCAATCAGAAAAAATTAGAATTTCAAAATAAGCAAATTATTACTTATCAATCTGATTTATTAGAAATTCAACAGAGATTATCTATAGTATTTGACAGTATTAATAGCAGCCAGACTATTTTAGTAATTTTGCTAGGATTATCGTTATTCTGTGGGCAAAATGGGCTAGAGCTACAATGGCTATCCGATGAATATGGCTTCATTATCTCTAGTATGGGCAAGTTTCAACCATTAACAGAGTTTATTAATGATTGCGAATCCTATAAAAATAATATCAATACTTTAGTTGAAAATATTAATAGCTTAAAAACGCAAACCGAACAAGCTATAGTTAGCTTACCCCAGAGTGATCCCTTGGGAAAAGCTGCGAAATATTTAGCCAGAAAACGCATCAATTCAATCTTATTTATTGCCTCCAGCGTATTAGTTTTAGGCTTGGGTGGTTGGACAATTTATCACCAAATTACTCAATTCCAGTCAGGCAATGTCAGTGGTAAACAACCAAAAAATGTTGTAGATAAATTCAAAGCTTCTCAAAAACTTGGTCTGGAAGCTTCTTTGATGGTGCAAAAGCCACCACTACCTCTCAAAGATTGGCAGCAAGCAGAAAGCAAATGGCAACAAGCAGTGCAATTATTAGAAAGTATCCCGGAGGGAACCCCAGTCTCTCCTCAAGCGAAGAAACAACTAATTAGCTATCGTACTAAATATGCGGCTATCAGTCAAAAAGTTTTGAATGAAAAGAAAGCTGCTACCAACTTAGAATATGCTCAAAAATTAGCAGTGGAAGCCGAGTTTATTGCCAAAAACGCACCACCAGAATCGGTGATTTTACAACAAGCAAAAGATAAATTACAAGCAGCAATTAACTTATTACAAAGCATTCCCGAAGGGACATCAGTCTCCAAAGAAGTACAAGACAAGCTGACTAGTTATCAAAATAGCTATGAGGCTATTGGTAGTAAGTGATTGGGGAACTCGGGGCCCCCTCTGGGGATAAGGGGGAATGGGGAATGGGGAATGGGTAATGGGGAATGGGGAATGGGGAATGGGGAAGAATAAAAGACAAATACCAACCAATCTCTAACCAATAACCCGTTACAGCCTGATAAATCTCTCAGTGCTTGGTTAGTAATAGCCAAGCGATCGCCATCAAGAGTTACCAATTCAAAATTGATTGACTGTCAATACTGCTCGGTTAAGGATTTTTAAGTCGGAATTTGGTTTGGGGAAAAGGTGAAAGGGTAAGGGTTAAAGGTTTTTTCTTGCCCCTTTTTCCCTTCCCCTTTTGCCCTTAACCGACAAGTATTGGATTGACTGTTACTTGCTTGACTGGGAATTAAAAGCATTCTAAGGTTTTACCGTACTGAAAAAACGGGGGAATGAATTGATGGCAACGGTAGAACTAGAAAAAAAGGTGATGAGTGAAGAAGAAGTAACAAAGCTGTGGGAAGCATTCAAAGTATTTGATGCTGACGGTAGCGGTGCCATCTCCACAAATGAATTAGGGCAAGTAATGCGATCGCTGGGGCAAAGTCCTAGTGAAACCGATTTGCGAGATATGATCAAAGAGGTAGATGTTGACTTATCAGGTAGTATTGATTTTGAGGAATTCAAAACCCTGATGGTGTCAGTACAAGGCGATCGCAAAAGCCGTCTTAAGTTGGCATTTAGTGTGTTTGATGAAGATGGTAGCGGTCAGATTACCACAAACGAGCTACACAGCATCATGAGTCAGTTTGGACTGACGGATCAAGAACTTGATGAGATGATTAAAGAAGTCGATCATGATGGCGATGCCTCAATTGACTTTCAAGAGTTCATGAAACTGGTTCCAGAAGAGTCAGAAATCACCACAGGCTATAAAGATTCACCCATTGCTTTTACTAGTTCCCCAGCAAATAATTCACCCACCGTCACCTCAGATATAGCGGCTACTACGGCAGCACCTACATTATCAACCATCACATCTCCTGCACAGGAAATAAAGAGCGACGACAAAGAAGTAGCGCGACTCAAAGAACTGCTTGCCCTACATCCCCAAGATCAAAAAGAACGCGCCACTTCTCGCCTGCAAATGCAAATCGGGTTATTCCGCCTGATTCAAGGGGCTGCCTATCGCAGCTTCCGTGAAAGTTTTTCCGCCAACCACGAAACCCACCTGCGCGTGAGAAACCTGCCCTACAAAATTACCGACTTTGTGCAGTTTGTCCAAAAAGCGATCGCATTGTATAAAGGGTTAGATGTCGTAGAAAAAGCTTGTTACCCCTTATTAGATGCCGTTGTTGAATCCATCGAAGCAGAATACGCCCGACTCCAACACCGCATCAAGAACTGGAACACCATCGAAAAAACACCCCAGATGCTGGCTGAGGAAAAAGCGATGCAGGAAGCACGGCGTAAATCAATCTCCGTCAGAGAGAAGTTTGCCGCCGGGGTTGAGTTTGCGATTACTGTCAAGAAAAAGCAATTCAGTTTTCGTGATATTGCCTCTGGTGTACTTGCCATCAACGAACTCAACCGTCTCAGACAGATGGAACTGAATGCAGAACTTGCCCCACCACCCGCTAAATCAGCAGGCAATCCCAAAGATTACCTCCAGCAGTGGCACCGGGTTATCCTCTCTGATGCTTCAGAAGAAATATCCGGTGCGATGATGCCTGTAGCTTATTGGTATGAAGATTTTATGCCAAAGCTGCTAGCCGCCTTCAGTGTCAACACTGCCGCAGATATCCCAAGCAACACAGTACTTGATGAAGCGGCGTGCGATCAATGGTATGAAGATACCAAAGCATCTGGAGAATTTGACCGCTATGGGGCAGATGTAGTACAAAACTTTGCTCAATGTACTCCTAAACAAAAGCTAGCCGTGAAGCAGGCATGGCGTTTGACACATCACTATCTCAATGGTGTACAAAAACGGCGTGAACGCCAAGAGTTTGGGCGTGAGTCAGGGGCACTATCCCAGTATGTAGCATTCATTGATGTCTATTTGGCAAGAAGTGACGTGAAGGATTTCCAGATGCGCGTCAGCTTTCCTTATTACATTGGCCCTGCTGTGTGGCGATTTTTCCACACCACAGCAGAAATTGTCTGTACCAAGCCAAATGCAGTACAAAAAGTGGTGGTAGAAATCTTCAAAGATTTCTTTAAACTATTTGCCACAATGTACCCCTGCCCTTACTGTCGTCACCACCTAAATATGTATGTGGTGCAGAACAAAGAAGTCGATATGTACCCAGTAGAATATTTATTGCTGGGACGTGATCCGCAACTGAATAATTTTGAAGTATCGATGGAAGCCAAGCTATCTACAGTTGTAGATGGCCCTGCCTTGCGCTTATTTTTCTGGAAACTACATAACACCGTTTCCTCATCGATCGCTCGCTCTGAAGAATGGTATCACAAGGATGAGAAAGCTTTTTACACTACCCGCTACTGGCCCAGTCTCGATTCCGAATTGGCACGCAGCAAAGCACTCAAACACCTCAGCATCTCCGTTGAGCGACTATACCGCCTCTATGGAATTATTAAACCAGCATCGCGGCTAGCTGGTGTAAGAGCAACACTGCAAAAGCTGTTAGAAAAAGGCGATGAGTCAGGCATTAGGGAAGCTTGCATCCTAGCCCAAGATTATATTCAAGAATTGGAAGCTGCTGCGATCGCCGGACAATTTCTTCAGGAAACCTACCACTTTGATCCGGAAATTGTCGATCAAACTCCCCACTTTACTCCTGAAGAAGAAGAGTATGCCCGCAGTGGCTTATTTGTGGAAGTGATTTAATTGACATCCTCTCACCGCTAACCCTCTAATGTTCTATTACCACAGAACGTTACTATTTTGGAGATGTCTAATACATTCGTGGAGGAAGGGAACAGGGAACAGAGAAAATATTTGTGTAATTAATTCTGTTTAACTAGCTTGAAAAATAGCTGAGGGCGGAGGTAGGCAGCAACATATGTTGCTGTGGTTGGAAAAATTCGCTCTTCAGCAAGTAATTAGGGGTAGTGTTACGGAAGCTGCATCCAAGGGTAAACTAAACAGTTTAGTTTAAAAAGGAAAATCTACGAGTGAACGGTTAGAGTCTGCTTAAATCCCAAAATTAACCCCACTCGCGTGATGATTGAGTGGGGTAAGGGTGATAAAGGTGAAGGGAGGGGCGATCGCGCTTCCTACTACCAACCAGTTAAAGTTTGATGTGCCATATCATGGGTACAAATTAGCCAAAAGCCATGAAAAACTCCATCCCCTTGTGGGTGGAGTTTTTGGGCATGGGGAATCGGGCATGGGGCATGGCGAAGAAATTACCAATGCCCAATGCCCCAAGCTGCGGGGCGGCTGTCCCTCTCCACCCACAAGGGGATGGAGTTTCCCGCCGCTTTCAATAAAAAATGTTTTCGGTTTAATTTTAGGTTATATAGGTGCAGCTATTACAGGTCAACCTAAAGCTATTTGCCGTACAATTTCTATAGAAGTAGGAATGCAAAATTCCGGTTTAGCTGTGGCATTAGCGATCGCACATTTTGATCCAGTAGCCGCAATACTAGGAGCCATATTTAGCGTTTGTCACAATCTTACAGGTTCCCTAATAGCCGCCATTTGGCGAAAATATTCATAATTCAGGCATTAACAGCAGTTTTTGCCACAAATAAGTATGAAAATCTGTCTTTTTCATGCCCTATGCCCCATGCCCTATGCCCCATGCCCTAATTCCAATCGAACATAAGTGCGATCGTCAAATGACTCTCTACCTGGGGCGAGTCCTCTTTGACCTAAATAAATGTCATAAAATAAAGGGTCTTTGGCAATCATTTCTGAGAGAATGGCCTCGCTTTCTATGAGAGTTATTCTTAAATCTGGATAACCATCACTAGCAAGCACTACCGACTTAATTTGTTCGGGAATTTGAATCACTTCAATATATTTCTCAGGGACTTTGTCACCATTAATTACACCATAACCAAAAGGTTCTGCCGGAGAATTACATAACGATGCTTGCAATCTATAGATAGATACTAAAAAATTTTGGCTGGGATCGTTTTGTAATAGTTCGTCAATTGTTTTACCCTGAGCTAGATAGGAATGCACAATCAATGAACGTAACTGAGTTGTAACTTCATCGACTTTACTGAAAGGATTGTGACCTTTACCATCTAATAAATATTGGCAATCTCCAACCCGCCAAAGTTCTCGACGCGCATTAGAGAAGAGTATGATTGCAAAACAGGGCGCAAAAATTGGCACTGTCTCTGATTGAACTCTTGCTAAAGCTTCTTTGACTGCTTGAGTTAACTGCTCAATGGCTTCTGTGGCGCTAGCCTCAGCCGCAAGACTTTCTAAAGCTTGAGCGCCTATTTCTGCTACAAAACGACCAGGAGAAAGCCCATCATAACTAGCACCTGATGCATCTGTAGCGCCATCTAAGACAGCTACAAAGTCCTTAGTAACAACCAGGCGATCATCACCTAAGCTCGGATCTCCGTATTTTGAGCGACTTAATGATTCTACTACTGTGAAGCTGGTGTTTTGATTCATCTCTAATGTCTTACCTCACAGATATCTGTACCAGATATTAAATACTTGTACGAATAAATATCAGGCTATTTACTAAGGGTATTTAATACCTATACCTGTAGATAATGACATAAAATGATTTGGCAATCAACTCAATTACAAAGTTTTTAAACCTACTGAAGCTTTGCGATAAAAACCTTGCCCTTTGAGAGATTTTATGTAACCATTCTATATCGATATTTCGAAAATACTAAAACTCGATACATTTACAGTACTATGTTGATGTGTACATATATCTGTACATTTTTGTGCTGTTTTTAATCTACAAAAACAGCTATATCTAGCTTTTTGTAAGCAATTATCTAGCCTATGATAAAAATTGTTTTACCAATTTCTAAAGATGCTTATATTCATCAGTGATGGCTAAAATTTGTAGAGGAAAAGGATGCATCAGGCTGATTTGTCATGTGGTTGGGAAAAACTATGCTATAAGTCCGGAAATTAAGCAATAACCCAACTTATTAACTACATATTTATGGATTTTCAAGAGCAGTCTCAGAGCAACGATACAACTGCATTTAGCAATCTGCTAGCAAATCGAACGACTGTTTTCACATTAGCGATCGCCTGTGGATTAGCAATAGCAAATGTGTATTACAATCAACCTCTGTTAGCAGATATAAGCAGAAGCTTTCATATCTCTGTACAGCAGGTAGGATTTATCCCGACGCTTACCCAAGTAGGCTATGCAACCGGCTTATTGTTTTTAGTGCCCCTAGGCGATCGCTTAGAACGAAAACAGCTGATTATTAAAATGTTCGGCTTGCTGAGTTGTACCCTAGTTGCAGTCGCCATTTCTCCCAACATCATCTGGCTGGGTGTAGCAAGTTTCCTTCTTGGGTTTAGCAGCATTGTTGCCCATTTAATTCTTCCCTTCGTAGCTCAAATCACCCCGCCCAACCAACGCGGAAAGGTGATAGGTACTTTAATGAGTGGGCTAATTATTAGTGTTTTGCTAGCTCGTTCTGTGAGTGGTTTTGTGGGTAAGCTCATGGGCTGGCCTGGAATTTATTGGATTTCTGCAGGTGTAATGATTGTTCTGGCTTTAGCGATTCGTCAGCAATTACCTGAAAATCGCTCCTCATCACAGATGTCTTATCCAGAACTAATGCAGAGTCTTGCCCATCTTACCTATGAACAGCCTGTACTTCGGGAAGCTGCATTCAATATCGCTTTAATATTTTGCGCTTTTAATGTCTTTTGGGTAACACTAGTTTTCCTGCTAGAATCCCCTGTCTATAACTATGACAGTCAAGTTGCAGGATTATTTGGCTTAGTCGGTTTAGTGGGAGCAGGTACAAGTTCTCTGGTGGGTAGGTTAGTAGACAAATGGGGCGCGAGGCGCGTTGTAGGTATCGCTCTTTGTTGTGCTTTATCTGGCTTTACAATTCTCTGGCTAACAGGGACTCATTTAATGGGTCTGATTTTGGGTGTAATTATCTTAGAGTTGGGAATGCATAGCGCTTACCTTTCCAATCAAATCCGTGTTTATAATCTTGTTCCCAATGCTGAGAGCCGATTGAACACTGTTTATATGGTGATTAACTACAGTGGTGGGGCACTTGGTTCTTTACTTGGTAGTTATAGTTGGGTAATTGGGCAGTGGAATGGGGTTTGTGCTTTGGGGCTTTTCCTATTAAGCTTGGCTGTAATTTTGCACTTTGGCGGACGTAAGAAATAGACTCAGATTCCTAGCAAATTCAGTACTATCCGTAGCACTGGGAAAAATTCATCTTTGATTTTGAGGAAATACACTTATCCCTCAATGCTAAACGGTACTTATTAATCTAGTGAAAGTATCAATTGCCAAGAAATTGAGGAATTGCTAATATTTTGCCTTCTAGATTACCAGCAGGTGCACATTATGGCGGAATCAAACGGCATAATCAAAGATGGCTTTCTCTATCCTCGCAGTCGCTATCATGGTCAAGTAAAACCGCAGAATTTAGTATTTAACGCGAATCTGCAAGAATTTTCTCAAAAAGTTGGTTATATTTCCTCCTTGGAGACAAACGGTAAACTTTCACCAGAGGAAGCTTATCAGAAGATTGAAACAATGTGGGAACAGTTAAAAAAATCCAAATTTGAATTAGGAATCACTTCTGATTAACTGATTTATCAGGGATTGATGACAAAGGCTGACTACAATATAAATAATTTCAAGCTAGATAAGAGTTTCCTATTTTGGTTGTCTAACTATACGACGTTTATTGAAAAGTATTGTATGGCTTATAGTGAGACACAATTGCATTCAGATAAATTATAACTTCCACAGAAATACAAATTATCGGGGCAATCATAAATTGCCCCTAACTGCATATTTGAGCTTCGGCTTTTGTTTTTACTGTTAAAGGTGCTGATAGTGCAAAAACTCCTGCTAATGTATATTGCACCATCCGCTTTAATACAGTGCGACGTTGTGGAAGAAATGGTATTTTCATAACTTTTGAAACGAACTCTAAGCTTATTGAAAAGTTGGTTTATTTGCCACTAATTTTAGTAGCCTAAATAGCTATAAAATCTGTGCCTATCCCTGCGATGTTTATGGCAGATGAAAAGTTGTAATCAGTAAGCTACTAAAAGCCGATTGATTTACCGTATTTTGCTATATAAGAAATTCTTCCACAGTTCGCAAAAAAATGCAACTGGTAAATCAAACATTTTTATCAGCTAATATTTTTTAGAAAAATAAAAATATAATAGGTAATTTATAATTATTAACTTAATTTTTTATAAAAAATTCGCACTTAAAGTAATTAAAAAATATAAATTACTTCTAATGTGAATTAAAAACGCCTCTTATACCATAAGGGTTTCTAGATTAACCCACAATTATTATTTTGGAGCTAGGCTAGGGCTAGCCACGAAATTATAAAGGTTTCAAGATTTAATAACTAATTAAATCTTGAAACCTTGTTAACCTGTTTCTTACAGCAGTTTTCATGTATTTAGACCACAGGCTGATATCTGTATTTCTTTGTTACTTTGCGCCTTTGCGTGAGATATAAAATTGTGGTTCATTTACCTGAAAATAGCTGTAAGTATTTAGAGACCTCCACAAAAAGAAATGCCCAATTGTCATTGCGAATGTAGCGTTCGCGTAGCGTCCCGTTCGCGTAGCGTCTCCGTCAGGAGAAGGGAAGCGAAATGAAGCAACCGCAAAATATTGGGATTGCTTCACTACACTCCGTTTCGCTCGCAATGACAGCTTTTGGATCAATCATTCTGTGGAGTTCTCTTACCATTCTTGTAATGTTGGCCGAATGAGGATTTCATTCACATTCACACGGGATGGCTGGGTAACTGCGTAAACGATCGCAGCTGCAATATCTTCACTTTCTAAAGGTGTCACAGAACGACGACGCGCTTCACTTTGTTGTTTAAAAACTGGGTCGGTAATATGATCATTTATCTCCGTATTGACTAACCCAGGCTCAATAACTGTGATACGGATATTTTGCTTACAAACTTCTTGTCGCAAGGATTCTGAAAAACCGTTTACGCCCCATTTAGTTGCATTATATACACCAACACCAACCCTTGCAGTGCGTCCCGCAACAGATGAAATATTGACGATATGTCCTGCACCTTGAGCTTTTAAAATGGGTAATACCGCATGGGTGACATACAACAACCCCAATACATTGAGATTAATCATCTCCTTCCATTCTGAGGTATTGCCACCATCGATCGCACCAATAACCGCAATACCTGCATTATTGACGAGGATATCTATGCGGCCGAATTCAGTTTTTGTTTTGTGAACTAAATTCTGGACTTGAGCTTCATCTGTCACATCAGTAATAATGGGTAAAGCCTTGCCACCAGTAGTAGCAATTTTTTCTGCCAAGGCATTTAAGCGATCGCCTCTACGAGCAGCCAGAATCACTGCTGCACCTTCTGCTGCTAGTGCTAAGGCGGTGGCTGCACCAATACCAGAGGAAGCTCCGGTAACAATTGCAACTTTGCCGTCTAATTTACCTGTCATGATTGGTTAACGTTTGATTGCTAATGTGAGTCCATCTGCTATAGAAATCAAGCTTAAATCTATGCGATCGTCTTGATGCAGTTTGCTATTAAATTCTCGGATAGCATTGGTAGCTGAGTCTTGCACATCTGCGTTGGCTGCACGTCCAGACCACAGCACATTATCAATGGCAATTAATCCACCTGGACGAATCAGCTTGAGTACTCTTTCGTAATATGCATAATAGTTTTCCTTATCGGCATCAATAAAGGCAAAATCAAAGGTTTCTGCCTCATCTGCTGCCAATAATTTATCTAAAGTCTCGATAGCTGGAGCTAATTTCAGGTCAATTTTTTCTGCTACACCTGCGGCTTGCCAATAACGACGCGCGATGTTGGTAAATTCTTCACTAACATCACAAGCGATGATTTTACCCTCTGGTGGCAAGGCTAAAGCCACACTGAGAGAACTATAACCTGTAAAAACGCCTAACTCCAGAGTCTTCTTGGCTCCTATCAGTTTGACTAAAAAACCGAGAAACTGTCCTTGTTCTGGCGCTACTTGCATATTTGCTCTGGGATGACGCGCCGTCTCTTCCCGCAGTTTGAAGAGTAATTCCGGTTCTCGCAAAGAGATAGACAACAGATATTGATAGAGTTCGTTTGGTAGATGCAGCGTTTTACTAGGAGCCATTAGAGTCAATAACTATGGATATTATTTGAGCTTCATGTTTTAATATACAGTAAATCTATCAAAATACAGTATATTAAAATATGAAGCTATTTTGGAAAAACACCGGTAAGGGCACGGCATCCAAAATATTTGGGGATATCAAATTATCTTAATGGTGCCGTGCCCCTACAAAGAAATTATCTGTCGCCAACATTAATTTGAATTAGTAGAAGACTAAAAAATCTACGAGTAAGATGCCCGTATCACAAGAGCTATATGATTATTTTTTACCTAATTTATCTTTACTACGCTGCATTTTTTAACATAGTAAGTACCTAAACAAAAATATTTACAGTCATTGCGAGCGAAGCGTTCGCGTAGCGTCTCGAAGAGAAGCAATCCCAGCCCTTGCGATTGCTTCATTTCGCTTCCCTTCTCCTGACGGAGACGCTACGCGAACGGGACGCTACGCGAACGCTACATTCGCAATGACATTGTGTAATTAATTTTGTGTAACTACTTATGGTAGATAAATTACAAATAAAAATTAACCCTATTTAAGATAATTACGAATTACGAATTACAAATTTTGAATTCTAAATTTAAAGCTTGGCGGAAGCGAATTATTAGTTTGTTTAGTGCATCTGTATCAATTAAAAATGCATCGTGACCGTAAATTGAAGTTAGCCAAGCTATTTGAGCGTTGGGGATAAAATCGGCTAATTCTTGTTGTTCAATTGGGGGATAAAGAATGTCAGAATCAATACCGACAACTAAAGTAGGTTGTTGAATACTTTGCAAAACAGATTCATAGTCTTTACCTTGAGCAATATCATGATGATCCATTGCTTTGGTAAGAGTAATGTAGGTATTGGCATCAAATCTATCTACTAGCTTTTGACCATGATGTTGTAAGTAGCTAGCGATCGCAAATTGCTCGGCAGATGCATCATACTGCCGTCCAAAGCGTTCTGTAAAGCTGTGCCAATAACGGTAAGTACTCATCGCCATCATCCGCGCTACGGCTAATCCTTGCTTTGGCGGCTGTTCTTCTGTGTAGTTACCACCTTTCCAGTGAGGATCTGCATAGATAGCTTGTCTTTGGGCTTCACTCAATCCGATACACCAAGCTGAATGTCTACCGGAAGTGGCAATGGGTGCGATCGCTTTCACTATTTCTGGATATAATAAAGCCCACTCTAGTACTTGCATTCCACCGAGGGAACCACCAATTACTAGTTGTAGAGATTTAATTCCCAGATATTTAATTAGTTCCGCTTGTAAACGCACCATATCGCGAATTGTGATGACGGGAAATGATGCACCGTAAGGGATTCCGGTTTGGGGATTGATGCTAGTAGCGCCCGTAGTGCCGTAACAACTTCCTAAGATGTTGCTACATAAGATAAAATCGCGATCGCTATCTAGTGCTTTTTTGGAACCTAATAAATCTTTCCACCAGTCATCTGCATCGGCTGAACCAGTTAAAGCATGACAAATCAGCACTCCATTATCGCCTTGTGAGTTTAACTTTCCCCAAGTCCGATAAGCGACTTGAACGCCAGTTAAGACTTCACCTCCCTCTAATTCAAACGGCTGGGAGAGATGGTAATACTGAGTTTGCGGTGAAATGAAGTGCTGGTATTTCATTTATATTAGGGCATGGGTCATAGGGCATGGGGCATAGGGAAGAATAGGAGAAAATCACTAACTATGGACAAATGACAAATGACAAATGACAAATGACCAATAACTAATGACTAATCTTCCCAAATGCTTGCTCGAAATCTTCTTTGATATCGTCGATATGTTCAATACCAACTGAGACGCGGACTAAATCGGGTGTGACACCGGCGGAAACTTGTTCTGTATCGCTTAACTGTTGATGGGTTGTAGAAGCTGGATGAATGACGAGAGTTTTTGCATCGCCAACGTTTGCTAGATGGCTTGCTAATTTCACATTATTAATGAAGGTTTTACCTGCTTCTAATCCGCCTTTGATACCAAAGTTTAAGACTCCACCAAAGCCATGTCTAAGATATTTTTTGGCTCGCTGATGATAAGGATGCTGGGGAAGTCCAGGATAATTAACCCAGGCTATTTGTGGTTGCTGTTCTAACCACTGGGCTAATTCTAGAGCATTGCTGACATGGCGATCCACACGCAGAGATAGAGTTTCTAACCCTTGTAATAACAGAAAGGCGTTAAATGGACTCAATGAAGGGCCAAAATCCCTTAACCCTTCAACTCTGGCGCGGATGATGAAAGCAATATTGCCAAAAGGACTACCGACACCAAACACTTCTTGGAAATTCAGCCCATGATAACCTGGGGATGGTTCAGTAAAGATAGGGAATTTACCATTACCCCAGTCAAATTTACCAGAATCGACAATTACACCGCCAATCGAGGTGCCGTGACCACCAATCCACTTAGTTGCAGATTCCACAACAATATCTGCACCATGTTCAATTGGTCGCGCTAAATACCCACCAGCACCAAAGGTATTATCAACAATGAGGGGAATGCCATTTTCGTGAGCAATATGAGCTAAAGCCGCAAAATCGGGAATGTTGAATTGGGGATTACCAATGGTTTCAACATACAATGCTTTGGTGCGATCGTCGATCGCCTGACGGAAACTTTCTGCGTCGTCGCCTTCCACAAATTTGACGTTGATTCCTAAACGTGGCAGAGAAACTTTAAATTGGTTATAGGTGCCGCCATATAAAAAACTGGTAGAAACAATATTATCTCCAGCTTGAGCGATGGTACTTAAAGCCAAAAATTGTGCAGCTTGACCGCTAGAAGTGGCTAATGCGGCGACACCTCCCTCTAAAGCAGCTATTCGCTTTTCAAATACATCCGTTGTCGGATTCATAATCCGAGTGTAAACGTTACCAAACTCTTGCAGAGCAAACAACCGCGCCCCATGATCCGCATCATCAAAAACATAAGATGTTGTTTGATAAATTGGTACAGCACGGGCATTAGTTCCGGCGGCTGGTTCTTGTCCAGCATGGACTTGCAAGGTTTCAAAGCGATATTTTTCCGACATAGACAATTATCTGCATCAAATATATTTTTCTTTTGTAGCGCCAATAATTAACTATAAGTCTATCGGCTTTTAGTATTTTATCAGCCTAGGCTTGAAGCGCAAGGGGAAGAAGCATTGCTTAACGTTAACTAGTAATTAGACAGCTTGGCTGCTGATGGACAGGCTACATACGCCAAATCTTGATGGACTTATCGCCACTACCACTGATGAGAGTTTTACCATCTTTACTCCAAGCTAAAGCATAAATTCCACCACCATGACCACTCAATTTATTGACTACTTTTACAGTTTTCAAATCCCACAATTGAATTTCTCGGGATAAACTGCCGATAGCAAAAGTTTTGCCATCAGGACTAATAGCTACAGCATTAACAGGGTCAATTCCTATAGAGAAATTATGCATTAATTTTCCGGTTTTCAAGTTCCAGATTTTAATGTTTTTACCATCAGTTTCTTGTAGTGGTAGTTACTGTGAGGGCTTTGAAAATAGAAGATTGCGTTTTCATAGGTATTGAGTAGAGCAACTTTTTGGTAATGCTGTATCAACTTCACTACTGATAAATGAAATTCCGGGTGAAATAAGAAAATTTTCTCGTTTCCCTAGCTCCAGGGAAACGAGAAAATAAAAATTGTTCCCTACTGCACGTTTTCTCTACGATTAACTTCATCAGGCTATAGGTAAAAATCGGAAAAGTCCCAAAAAAAGTAGAAAATTCAGGAACTTCCAAAAATTAAATTATCCAGGCTTCACTACGAAAGCGATGCTCGTCATTCTGCCTCCTCTGCTCCCTCTGCGAAAACAGCGATACGGTATTTTTTTATTTGGAAAGCCCCCAAGGGAGCAGTCAGCATGACAGGCGAGGTAAACTGTTGAAACTGACTGTTTTAGATAAACTGCCTTATGCCGGAATTTTTATTGGAAGTTGGAACAGAAGAACTACCTGCAAGCTTTCTGGGGGATGCCATAGTACAATGGCGATCGCTAATTCCTCAAAGTCTTTCTACTCACAGCCTTACTAGTGATGCAGTGGAGGTTTACGGGACTCCGCGACGGTTGGCGGTACTGATTAAAGGTCTACCATCTCGGCAACCAGACAGGGAAGAGGAAATTAAAGGCCCTCCCGCACAAGCAGCTTTTAAAGATGGTAAACCCACACCAGCCGCCTTGGGATTTGCGAAAAAGCAAGGTGTGGAAATCGAAGCGCTGCAAGTTCGCCCCACTGACAAGGGCGATTTTGTGTTTGTCAACAAAAGCATTGCTGGTCGTCCCGTAGCGGATATTTTAACAGAACTGGTGCCGCAGTGGATTTATGCTTTAGAAGGTAAGCGGTTGATGCGCTGGGGCGATGGGGATGTGCGCTTTTCCCGCCCGATTCGCTGGCTGGTGGCTTTGTTAGATGCAGAGGTATTGCCGATTGAGTTGGTAAATGCTTCTAAGGTAGTGAAAAGCGATCGCATTTCTCGTGGTCATCGTGTCTTACATCCGGAAACGGTCACCATTTCCCAAGCTAATGATTATGTTAGCACTCTGCGGTCTGCTTTTGTGGTCGTGGATGCTGAGGAACGCACCACAACTATCCAAGAACAAGTGAAGGCATCAGTCCAAACGTTAAGCGGTGCTACGGAAATTTACCCAGATTTATTAGCCGAAGTGACAAACTTGGTTGAGTATCCTTCTACGGTGGTGGGTAAATTTGAAGACGAATTTTTGAACTTGCCGACGGAGGTGATTACTACGGTAATGGTCAGTCACCAGCGTTATTTCCCCGTATTTAAAACTGAAAATAGCAAAGACTTATTGCCCAATTTCATCACTATTTCTAACGGCGATCCTAGCAAAGCCGATGTGATTGCTGTGGGTAATGAAAGGGTAATTAGAGCTAGATTAGCCGATGGGCAATTTTTCTATAAAACTGATTTAGCTAAACCTTTAGAAAGCTTTTTACCACAGTTAGAAAAAGTCACTTTTCAAGAAGATTTGGGTTCTCTACGGTTAAAGGTAGATAGAATCGTCAAAATTGCGGGACAAATTGCTAACCAACTGCAATTAACCGAAACTCAACGCCAAAATGTTCACAAAGCTGCATTGCTGTGTAAAGCTGACCTTGTCACCCAAATGGTTTATGAATTCCCTGAATTACAAGGGGTAATGGGCGAGAAGTATGCTTTAGCCAGTGGCGAAAATTCCGAAGTTGCTAGAGCAATTTTTGAGCATTACTTACCCAGGGGCGCAGATGATATTTTACCGGAAACACTTACAGGTCAAGTTGTCGGTTTAGCAGATAGATTAGATACCTTAGTTAGTATTTTTGGTCTAGGTTTAATCCCCAGTGGTTCCTCAGATCCCTTTGCTTTGCGTCGGGCTGCAAATGCTGTAGTTAACATTACCTGGTCAGCAAATTTACCAATCAATTTAGCTGAGTTATTAGCACAAATTACCAGCGATTTTGTCACTGCATATAACAAAGACCAGGCATCATTAATTACCTCATTGCGCGAATTTTTCTTGCAACGTATCCGCACCCTCTTGCAAGAAGAAAAACAAATTGATTATGACCTGGTAAATGCCGTTTTAGGAGAGAATGACCCCGAATATACGGAACGGACACTCAAGGATTTATTAGATGTCCGCGATCGCGCTTTATACTTGCAGCAAATTCGCCGCGATGGTACTTTAGATACCATCTATGAAACTGTTAACCGTTCCACAAGGTTAGCTGCCCAAGGTGATTTGGATACCGCACAGTTAGAACCAGCTAACCTAGTTCGGCAAGAACTCTTCCAAAAGTCCTCAGAAGCAGCTTTCTATAATGCCATAGTCGAATTGGTACCCCAGACCCAAGCTGCACAGCGATCGCGTAATTATGAGCTGCTAATAACAGCATTAAGTAAAATCGCACCTACTGTAAGTACCTTTTTCGATGGTGCTGATAGCGTGTTAGTAATGGACTCCGATCCAGAAATTAAACGCAATCGGTTAAATTTGTTAGGACTACTTCGCAATCATGCCCGTGTTTTAGCGGACTTTGGTGCAATTGTCAAAAATTTGTAGCTTAAATAAACAAAAAGTAGGTGTAATTTTTGCCAATAAACGCTACGATCAGTAGTGCTTAACCAGGGAGACTCTGCTACACACAATCTATGCCTAGATCTGCTGTCATTGGATTAGGAAAATCCGGTATTGCTGCGGCAAGATTGTTGCGACGGGAAGGCTGGGAGGTGGTGCTAAGTGATAGTAACACCTCCGAAACCCTCCTCAAACAACAACAAGAACTTGCTACAGAAAACATAACTGTAAAATTGGGGTACTCCCTAGAATTCAATACAGCTGATTTACCGCAATTAATAGTTGTCAGCCCTGGTGTACCTTGGGAGATTCCGGTATTAGTTCAAGCCAGAGAATTAGGTATTGAAACTATCGGTGAAATGGAACTGGCTTGGCGATATTTACAAACTCCACCTTGGGTAGGTATTACTGGCACAAATGGTAAAACTACTACTACTGCTTTAATTGCAGCAATTTTTCAAGCTGCGGGTTTAGATGCCCCTGCTTGCGGTAACATTGGCTATGCAGCTTGCGAAGTTGCTTTAGCTGCAAAACAGCCAGATTGGGTAATAGGAGAAATCAGTAGTTATCAAATAGAATCTTCTGTAACTCTCGCGCCGAGAATAGGTGTTTGGACGACATTCACGCCAGATCATCTCAGTCGCCACAAAACTTTAGATAATTACTATAAAATTAAAGCCCAGCTCTTACATAAATCGCAACTACAAGTATTCAATGGCGATGATGCCTATTTGAGTAAAGTAGGTTTAAGTGATTGGCCTGATGCCTATTGGACAAGTGTCAAAGGTCAAGATTACCTCATAGGTGACAAAGGCTTTTATATTGAAGATGGCTGGGTAATAGAAAAATTGTCTGCAACCTCCACACCAGAACCGATTGTAGAAGCCTCTGCTTTGCGGATGGTAGGAGAACATAACCAGCAAAACCTCCTCATGGCAGTTGCAGCCGCAAGATTAGCAAAAATTGATGCCGATGCGATTTCCCGCGCTATTCGCGAATTCCCTGGTGTAGCCCATCGTTTAGAGCATATCTGCACTTGGGAAGGTATTGATTTTATCAACGATAGCAAAGCCACCAACTACGATGCAGCGGAGGTTGGTTTAGCATCGGTGAAAAGCCCAGCAATTTTGATTGCCGGTGGTGAAGCCAAAGCCGGTGATGACACAGGCTGGTTAGCCAAAATTCAAGCCCAAGCCGCCGCCGTTTTATTAATTGGTAACGCCGCCCCAGCATTTGCCCAACGTCTGCAAGAGGTGGGGTATGCTAATTATAAAATTGTGGAAACGATGGACAAGGCAATTCCCCAAGCCGCAGAATTAGCCAAAAAGCACCAAGCTACTGTCGTGCTGCTTTCTCCAGCTTGCGCTAGTTTTGACCAATATCCCAATTTTGAAGTACGGGGCGATCATTTCCGCCAACTTTGCTTGGATTGGGTGGGAATCAAACCAATGCAAATTTAAAAATTCGGCGTTGCATAAATACAGTAGCTTTCATTTCGGCTAGTTTGCGGTTAGCTTTGGTATCAGTAACACCAGTTGAGAGGTAATGACGTTTACCCTCAACCCTGATTTTTCAATACTTTCAGGGTTGCTCACAACTCTTACACCCAACCAACATTGACGATTTAGTTTCAGCGCAAGTTATCAATAATATTTAAAGCTTGGAATAAATTAATAGGGGTGTATCTACGCCCCTAAATAAAAACTGGCTAATTTATCAAATTCGGAGAAACAATTTGAGATGGCAGTATTGTTTGAAAATGAGATGTTTGCCAAAAATTTAATATTTGTTCCCCGACTTTTTGCGGATAGAAATAATGAAAAAAATGATGCCCTCTTGGACATTCCCAGAGATAATCTTCAGGTTTAAACCACTTTGACCAGCCTAATAATGCAGGTGAACTGACAATTGGATCATTTTTGCTACCACATACCATCATAGGCATAGAAACTCCATCTTGAGGTAAATCAATTAACTTGAATAGAGAATGTGATAAGGGAGACTGTTCTAAATCTTTATTTAACACCGCCACTAGCTTTTTAGTAGTGTAATGTGGTTGTTCGCCAAAGAGATTGCGAACATTCATTGCTAAAACCTGCTCACGGCTGATAGTAAATAGTTGTCTTTGCAGATAGTAGTGAGCGTGCCAAGTATTTGCAGGTTGAGAAGCGACAGCTAGGAGAGTGAGCGATCGCACTTTTTGCGGGTAGCGCCTTGCATAGATTAATGCGATCGCACCACCCGCACCATGACCTGCTAAATGTATGGAATGGGGACATTGTGACAAATACTCATGCAATAAACTTACAGCCTCATCTATCGAACTACCTTCATCTTTACCGTGACGATATTCCCACTGAGCCACATTCATATATTGCGATATATGTTGTAACAATGGTTGATCGAAACGCTGCAATACAGTACTAGAATTGACCCACACAACATCAATATCATCAGACATAAAAACTCTCAAACCTCAAAAATTAAGTAACTTCAAAACCACAAATATAGGAATCCGCTTTGATTCGGAGAAATTATTTGCGTAGGGAGGGAACAGGGAACTCTTAACAGGGAAGAAGAAATAAAAGTGTACTTAGTTTTTTTCAAAAATCAAATATAAGTCCTATACATACAGAGTTATACCAATTCAAAATTCAACCAGTTAGAGATCATGGTTGTGGTGTGTAAATACTTATTGATATAGATATTCAATAAGCTCCGAGCATATCTTATCAGATTAATTGAGATTTATTTGCAGTAATTTTAGGAGAATTTTTGTCAAACTTACCGTGAGCTAGTCAGGATAACGTATTTACAGCTACTCTAGAATGCCAAATCAGGGTGAATAACAGTAAAAAATGGATATTTGGCAAATATACTCAGGTAAATACCCTTTATACTTGGGATATATTGAGTTTCAACTTCATTTTACCTTGCTTATCTTATTTGAGAGCAAAGAAGTAGCTCGGGATTTGACAATAATTTTGCTTAAATAGTTGATATTTATTATTAATAATGACTCTGGGAATTAAATATTATGCAGATTTAGGAGGCTGCGATCGCGCTCCTTGAATATGACTGTGCAACTATCAAAGGCTGTCTCAGGTTAGTTGCTTTCCCCAACTTTATATTTGCCAATATGCAGATCACCTCGTCTTCTGTTCATGAAACAAACACAGAAGCAGTTGAAAAAAACTACTAATAAGTATAAAGTATAATCTTGAGACTGATCGCTCATTTGAGGCTGCAAAGCTAAATATGAAAGGGATGTACCTTGTATACATACTCAGTAGTTCTATAAAAATTCTCAATTAAGATGTTGGGATTGCAAATGTCAAAGAGGACACAACTAGCTTAACTAAATGAAGATAATTTTCAATTAATCAAAAGATAATGACAAGAGCAACCACAGCATCGCCCCGGAACTGGAACAAACCGAAAATATCGCCATTAGCGGGTCTAATTCTGGGCATACTGATTCTGCTAACTTGCTTGGTGTACAGTGTTACTTTAGGGGCAGCAGAAATATCTATAAACAAGATTCTAGAATCCTTCCTCATCTTTGATGGTTCTTACGAACATCTAGTGATTCAGACAGTGAGATTACCGCGATCGCTCATTGCGCTGCTGGTAGGATCGGCTTTGGCAGTTGCTGGCGCATTAATGCAGGGTTTGACACGCAACCCCTTAGCAGACCCAGGGATTTTGGGTATTGAGTCAGGAGCCGCATTAGCTGTAGTTGCCACAATTTTTGTGTTTGGTAGTCCCTCTGTCAGTGTTTTAACCATTGTGGCGTTTGTGGGTGCAGGCGCAACCGCAATGTTAGTCTACGTTCTAGCCTCTCTAGGAAAAGGAGGAGCTACACCATTAAATCTCACCGTAGCAGGTGCAGCACTCACGGCTTTGATTTCTTCCCTCACCACGGCGATTCTCATAGTTAGTCAACGCACCTTAGAAGAAATTCGCTTTTGGTTAGCTGGTTCCCTAGCTGGAAGGGATATCAATATATTGTTGTCAGCATTACCTTTCGTCGTGATTGGCTTAGTGGTAGCCTTTGCCCTTGGTAGACAAATTACAACCATGAGTCTGGGGGAAGATGTAGCCAAAGGCTTGGGTCAACAGACTCTTTGGGTGAAAATTGCCACTGCGATCGCAATTGTATTACTGGCGGGAAGTTCCGTGTCTCTAGCCGGGCCAGTTGGCTTCATTGGCTTAGTCGTTCCCCATATCGTGCGCTTTTTTATCAAAGCCGATTACCGTTGGATTTTGCCTTATTCCGCAATAGTTGGTGCCAGTTTACTGCTAGTTGCAGATATAGCAGCGCGTGTATTACTCAAACCCCAGGAATTACCCGTGGGAGTAATGACAGCATTGATTGGCGCACCCTTTTTTGTCTACTTGGCTAAATCGAAGGTGAAAAAATGAAATTGGATTGGCTAGTCATCCGTTCCGAGGCGATATCTTTTCGCATAGACCGACGTGTACCTTTGATGCTGCTATGTTTGGCAGTAGCGGTTATGGTAGCGATGGTGATGAATTTAGGACGGGGTGAGTATCCGATTTCGCCCTTAGATATCGTCAAAACTTTGTTGGGTATAGATACAAGTAACCCAGATCATGGGTTTGTGATTTACAATCTGCGCCTACCTCGTACCCTCGTAGCTTTCATGGTAGGAATGGCATTAGCTATTTCTGGGACTATCTTTCAAGGGATTGCGCGTAACCCATTAGCCGATCCTGGCATTATTGGGATCAATGCAGGAGCAAGTCTAGCAGCCGTTGCAGTAATTGTATTATTTCCATCAACACCCATTTATACTTTGCCTTTATCAGCCTTTGTTGGTGCTTTATTAATGGCTGGTTTAATTTACTCCTTAGCTTGGAACAATGGTAGTTCTCCGGTTCTGTTTATTTTAATGGGTGTGGGATTATCTGCGATCGCCAGCGCATTCACCAGCTTATTAATTACCTTTGGCGATATTTATAGCGTCAGTGATGCTTTGGTGTGGTTAGCTGGTAGCGTCTACGGACGCACCTGGGAACAAGTCTTTTCCTTCTTACCTTGGTTAATTATTTTTATCCCAATGGCGATGATATTAGCCAGACATTTAAATGTCTTAAATTTGGGAGATGATGTTGCCAAAGGTTTAGGTACTCGTGTGGAATGGCAACGGGGTTTACTTGTCCTAGTCGGTGTAGCCTTAGCAGGTGCAGCCGTCGCCACAGCGGGAATGATTGGCTTTGTAGGATTAATTACACCCCATTTAGGCAGACAGTTAGTAGGTACAAATCATCAAGGTTTAATTCCCACTTCTGCATTATTAGGCGGAATGCTGGTTGTGGCATCAGACTTCTTTGGAAGAACTATATTTGCACCTATCGAAATTCCCTGTGGAGTGGTAACTGCTGCGATTGGCGCACCTTATTTTCTCTATTTATTAATTCGCAATCGCAAAAAATAGTCAACAGTCAACAGTCAACAGTCAACAGTCAACAGTCAACAGTCAACAGTCAACAGTCAACAGTCAACAGTCAATAGTCAACAGTCAACAGTCAACAGTCAACAGTCAACAGTGAATATAATAACAACTATGAAAGGATTATCCACCAAAAGTTTGTCTTTAGCTTACGATGGCGTGCCTATTATCCGAGACTTAAATTTAGCAATTCCCACGGGAAAAATTACGGCTTTAGTGGGCGCGAATGGTTGCGGTAAATCAACTTTATTACGAGGTTTAGTGAGATTGCTTAAACCTATTGGTGGTACCGTATATCTTGATAGCACTTCGATTTTTAATTTGTCTACTAAAGAAGTAGCACAACAATTGGGAATTTTACCCCAAAGTCCAGTAGCACCAGAAGGATTAACAGTCAGAGATTTAGTTGCTCAAGGTCGTTATCCTTATCAAAATTGGTTGCAGCAGTGGTCAGCTAAAGATGAAAGAATTGTACAACAGGCGCTCTTAATTACAGATTTATTAGAGTTAGCAGATAGAGCCTTAGATACCTTATCTGGCGGACAACGCCAACGTGCTTGGATTGCAATGGCACTGGCGCAAGATACAGATATTTTACTATTAGATGAACCGACTACTTTTTTAGATTTAGCACATCAAATAGAAGTTTTAGATTTGTTATATGAATTAAATCAGTATCAAGGACGAACCATTGTCATGGTGCTGCATGATTTGAATCAGGCTTGTCGTTATGCGGATTATCTAGTTGCTGTGAAACAAGGAAGAATTTTTACGGCTGGCGAACCAAAACAAGTAATGACTGAAGAGATGGTAAAAGAGGTTTTTGGTTTAGAATGTCGTGTTGTTTCTGATCCAGTTTTGGGAACACCCATGTGTGTACCTATAGGACGCAAGGGCAAATTAAGAAGTAAAAAGTAAAAAGTAAAAAGTAGTAGGATGCGTTAGCAGCGAGAATACGACATCATCGCCAAAGCTTTTCGTGCATTACGGCTTACTGAGATTTTTTCAGAAATCAAATCGGATTCCTATAGTACTTTTCAATAATTAGTTATGCAATTGGGGATAAAAAATGTTAGATAACAACGAAGCAACGAGTATATTTTATGCCTTGTTATCAGCATTTTTTGCAGCTTTGACGACGATATTTGCCAAGATTGGAGTCGAAACGATTAACCCTAATGTCGCAACCGCCATCCGCACAGTAGTAATTTTAATCATGGTTTGGGGTTGGGTTGTGGCGAAAGGACAGCTAGATACAATACTGACGATTAGTCCAAAAACCCTACTATTTCTCATCTTATCTGGGTTGTCCACAGGCTTATCTTGGTTGTTTTACT
Source organism: Tolypothrix sp. PCC 7601 (assembly GCF_025677855.1). NCBI lineage: Bacteria > Bacillati > Cyanobacteriota > Cyanophyceae > Nostocales > Tolypothrichaceae > Tolypothrix > Tolypothrix sp. PCC 7601. The sequence continues at coordinate 6,579,642 of NZ_CP064879.1, read as the reverse complement.
TTCGCGCTTTACAAGTTGGAAAAGCTTCTTTAGTCGCACCTTTAGACAAATCGAGTTTAGTTTTAGTGCTGATATTTTCCGTACTATTTCTTCAAGAACAGTTAACTCTATCTGTGATATTAGGAACTAGCTTGATTGTAACTGGTACACTGATTTTGATTCGTTGAAAGGTCAAGATATTCTCATCGTTCGCGATCGCATCTCCGTTGTGCTTCTATGTAACGATCGCCAAATTTAATTAAGATAGTTTCCTAATTAGATCCTAGAAATTCATGCTTATATGATTACCTTCATTTCCCCACAAACCTTGATTAATCAATCCCAGTTATGACCATCACCCTCAAGCCTATACCTCTATATACAAGCTAGTGTGATATAGTTATTGATAATATATAGCAATTAACTATTTTTGAGTCCACAGCCCCATCATGACATTAATCCTCAATAAATCGGACTGGGATAAAATGTGGCAGCAGACTGTCACCCCTGAACTGCAAAAGTTTGGCTCTGATGCGTTTGAGGAAGTTTTGGAGATGCCGCAAGTTGCTGGTCAAGGTTATTCTGGTCATATAGAACTATCTCCTGGGGTGTCGTTGGGTTTTGCGGATTGCGAATACCACCAGGATTTGACGATCGAGATACCTGCCCACGACCATTTGATTCAAATTAATATTTTATTATCAGGATTCCTTGACTGTGAGGGAGTTCACCCGCGTTTGGATGAGACGCGCAGTTATTTTTCTGGTAGTGGGGTTTCGCCCGCAGTTACCGAAAAGCATCAAAGTGGAGGGCGTTTGAGTTTTGTGAATGTGGAAATTGCGCCACAGGTGCTGGAATCGTTTTTGGACGACAGACAACGCCAACTAGATAATATCAAGCAACTATTCAAGGGTGAGGATTGGAAAGTAGCCTTTTACCCAAAGGTGACAGCAAAAATGCGATCGCTTGCTCAAGAATTATGGCATCCACCTTATCACGGTGCGGCTAAACGTCTTTATTTACAAGCCAAGGTATTTGAGTTATTAGCCTTGTATGTAGACTTAATTGCTGACAGTCAAGAACCAATTCGCAATTTACCAAGGCTCAAACCAGATACAATTGCCCGTATCCATCACGCCAAAGAAATTTTAACCGCCCAAATCGAACATCCACCATCATTATCAGCATTAGCTCAACTAGTGGGAGTGAGCGATCGCACTTTGCAACGCGGGTTTCAAATACTTTTTCAAACAACAGTGGTAGGCTATTTGACACAGTTGCGGTTAGACAAAGCCGAAAAATTACTACGCCAAGGCGATCGCAAAGTTGCAGAGGTAGCGAATCTAGTAGGCTATGGACATTTAGGTCATTTTTCCGCAGCATTTAAACAACGATTTGGCATCACACCCAGTCAATGTTTGGCAGGTAACAAGGCGGTTTTTGGCAAATAAATGGCGGTTTTTGGATAGACACCTGGCGATCGACTTTCCTATACTACCCCTAATTGCTATTAAGAATAATTAGCAATAAGTTGCTTGGGTTTGATATTTTTATTGTGTGTGAGGAACGATGAAGCGTTGGTGTTTGTCCGCTAATGTGAGTTTATGGTTTCTAATCAGCCTTTCTGGATACTTCAATATGATGTTAGTACAACCAGGATGGGCAAAGGATAAAACCCAAAATCCAGAAGTACCGTCTTTAAACCCACAAATAATCAAGAATTCCCCAATTCCCCAAATTAGTGACATTGAACTTCCTGCTACCAGCGCGCAGATGTTGGTACAGACACCACAAACTAATGTTGTACCAATTACAGGTGTCAAAGCCAATCCCACAGATAAAGGTGTAGAAGTAATTTTAGAGACAACCCAAGGAGAACAACTACAAATCACAAATCGTACTGAAGGTAATAACTTTATTGCAGATGTTCCCAATGCTCAGTTACGTTTATCTTCGGGCGAAGCTTTCACCTTCCGTTCAGAAAAGCCAATTGCGGGAATTACGGAAATCACAGTTACAAATATTGATGCCAATAATATAAGAGTCATGGTAGTGGGTGAGAAAGCTGTGCCCACAGTTGAGTTGTTTGATGGGGATGAAGGGCTGATTTTTGCAATTGTATCTCCGACAACGACAACCCAACAACCCCCAGAACAGCCAGCAGCGCAGCAAGATGAGCCAATCGAGTTGGTAGTTACAGGAGAAGAAGAGGGATATCGCATACCCAATGCTTCAACCGCAACGCGGACAGATACACCTCTGCGAGATATTCCCCAATCGATTCAAATTATTCCCCAACAAGTATTGCGGGATCAACGCGCAGATATATCTAGTGCGTTGTTAAATGCTCCCAGTGTACGTAACGCAGCACCTTCTAACTTTGATTCATTGCGCTTGCAAGTGCGAGGCTTTTTTAGCCAACCCACATTGAATGGAATTAAAGAAACTAACGGTTTAGCCTCTAACGTGGGGCCTGATTTGACAGGAATCGAAAATATCGAAATTCTTCTAGGGCCAAACTCAGTTTTACTTGGTTCCACATCTCCAGGTGGAACAGTGAACTTTGTCACCAAACAGCCTTTACGAGATCCTTACTACTTTATTGAAGCAACTGTAGGTAGTTTTGATTTTTATCGTGGTGAGGTGGATTTATCGGGGCCTCTAGATGATGATAAAAAAGCCCTTTATCGGCTGAATGCATCTTACAGAGAACAAGGGTTTTTTACAGATTTGAGCCAAACTAGAAACTTAGTAATTGCGCCGGTTTTGAGTCTAGAACTGAGCAAAAATACAAATCTGACCATTGAAGGAACTTATAAATACTTAGAGCAGGAAAACTACAATTTAGGGTTACCGGCGATTGGAACGCTATTTTCTAATCCAAATGGCGAGATACCTCGTAGTCGCATTACCAATGAAGGCGAGCTGAATGTGACAACTACCAGGCTGGGATATCGATTAGAGCATAAATTTAATGAGAATTGGTCATTAAATAATTCTTTTCGGTATGGATACCTGAACTACGATAGTGCTGGTGTCAATATTGGGACAAGGCTTTTAGACGATAATCGCACCCTACTGAGAACAGCTAACGATTCCAACGATCGCTATCGTGATTATAGACTCACAACAAATGTGATCGGCAAGTTTGCCACAGGTGCAATTGAGCATCAATTACTATTTGGTATCGATTTAGGAAGGCTGAACAATACCTTAAAATTTACAAGTAGAATCGGCGCACCCATTGACATATTCAATCCGATTTACGGTCAAGCACCAGGAGCAGTTACATTTGAGCTTGATACTAATACCGTCACTGATGAGCTGGGTTTTATAGTACAAGATCAGGTAACAATTGCCGATAATTTAAAATTACTCCTAAGTGGTCGATTTGATACCTTCACCCAAATCAATAGAGACTTTCTCGCCACAACAGAAACCAGTCAATCAGGAAGCGCGTTTAGTCCCCGTATAGGTATTGTATATCAGCCAATCCCGGCTATTTCCCTGTATGCAAACTATAGCCGCTCCTTTGAACCTGCTATTGGTCAAGCCTTTGATGGGAGCGACTTTGAGCCGACAAAGGGTACACAGTATGAAGTTGGGGTGAAAACCGATTTTCATGATAGGCTTTCGGCTACACTAGCTTTCTATGACGTTACCCAATCGAACGTTTTAACTGAAGACCCCAATAATGTAGGTTTTTCCATACAAACAGGAGAACAGCGCAGCCAGGGTATTGAACTCAGCCTTGCAGGTGAAATATTACCAGGATGGAATGTGTTTGCTAGTTATGCCTATAACGATGCCCGTGTTACCCAAGATAATAGCATTCCCGTAGGTAACCGCGTACAACGGACAACGCCCCATGCTGCTAGCTTATGGACAACCTATGAAATTCAACGTGGTAACTTGCAGGGTTTAGGCTTTGGTTTGGGATTGTTTTATGTAGGCGATCGCACTGGCGACACTGGAAATACATTTGAAGTACCTAGTTATTTCACTACAGATGCTGCTATTTTCTACAAAAAAGACAGATTACGTGCAGCAATCAATATCAAAAACCTCTTTAACGTAGACTATTTTGAAAATGCTTTTAGTCGCTTGCGCGTCTCTCCTGGTGCGCCATTTACCGTCCAGGGAACTATTTCTTGGGAGTTTTGAAAAGTCTAGGTTTTCATGAACAGGTTTCTTTATCGTCTCACCTCTGTGCTATGTCTAGTAATTACGATATTTACACTTGTTTGCGCTTGTAGCAAAAGTGTTTCTGATGAAGTTGCGACTTCACAATCTCCACAACCAAGTCTAGAATGTCGAGTAGTAGAACACGCCAGAGGAGAAACTTGTATTCCCCTCAATCCACAACGAATTGTCACCTTAGATTTCAATAGTTTTGCAGCTATTTTGGCTTTAGACATCAAACCGATCGCCACTTGGATTACAACGGAAATAGAAGATGACTTTCCTTACTTTCAAGGAAAAGCAGATGGAGTAGAAATATTAAGAAGTTCTAGCAGTCAAATTAATTTAGAAAAACTTGTTTTACTCCATCCCGATTTAATTATTGTGATTTCTCATCCAGGATTTGCCGGAATTTATAAATATGTATCGCAAATAGCACCCACAGTAATTCTACCTTGGGTTGAAACTCAAGGAAATTGGAAACAACACATTCAAGATACTGCTAAAATTTTCAACAAGACAGAAACAGGTATTCAATTAATAAATTACTATAACCAACGTGTTAACCAATTAAAGCAGACAGTTGGTAATAATCATCAAAAAAATCGCATATCATTTGCTTATGTCGCTGCCGGGAGATTAGTAATTACTCGTCAAAAATCTTTTGCAGGGGGAATTTTACATGACATTGGCGTATTAAATCCTATATTTGCCGAATCTGGTGACAATGATTTACCTCTTTCGGAAGAATTGTTACCCAAGATTGATAGCGATATCCTGTTTATTGCACCGCTACAAAAAGATGATTACTCAGTTATCCAACAGCTTCAGCAAAAGCCTTTATGGTTTAAAATCAAAGCTGTACAACAAAATCAAGTTTATCTAGTAGATTTTTCTGTTTGGCGGGGATTGAATATTCTTGCAGCTTATGCAATGCTTGATGACCTCGATCAATACATAGTTAACATCACTTAAAATTATGTCAAAATATAATTTATTTGTCTGCAAATCCTGTCATCGTTCCTCCCAAGAACGACCAGAAAATCCCCCTTTTGATGGGGATATTTTACTTGAAAAATTAAATGATTTATGTAAAGAGAAATATTCACTAAATGAACTAGAGATTAAACCCGTTGAATGTTTGTGGGCTTGTAATCACGGCTGTGTTGTAGCTGCTTCTCACCCAGACAAACCCACCTATCTTTTTGTCAATTTGTCTCCAGAAGAAAGCGCCGCATCGTTACTAGAATTTATGCAATTGTATATCAAGAGTCGCAAAGGCAATATAGCTTGGAAACAATTACCTGAAGTGTTACAGTCTGCTATTTTCGCGCAAGTTCCGCCTGGAGAAAGGTAGCCAAACTATTTATCTTTAGCATTCTTATCTCTCGACTTAATGGTAAAATTATTGCAAATAATTATCATTAATGTGGGCAATTCCTGACAATGACGATTACTTTAAGTAGTCAAGACTACAATGAACTTTTAAAAGCAAGCAAGGAAAATAGTACTTCGTCCCCAGGTTTGGAAGCAGATGAATATCTCGATCAAATGCCCAAACAGCTTGGTAGAGGCTACTACCGCACAATTGAAGTATATCCTCTAACTTTGGTTATGTATTTTTGATCAAGAATATCATCAGGATATTGTACTAAAAACCCCCATTAACCATCATCCCTTGCAATTTCATGCGTTAGCTTTAGGGATGTATACAGATACTTATGGGCAGATGGGGAGAGAAAATAGAAATACCTTTATTTCTGGTGGTGGAATGCAGCAAAAAATTGATATTTGCTATCACCATTCCCAAAGAATTTTGGGTGTTGATATAGAAATGCCACCCCATTTATTAAAGACTTTTTTCCCTAAAAAAGACGGAGAAATGCTGCCACAATTTAAATTTTTGGCAAAAGAAAGCGATTGGCAAACACTACTTTACTCTCCAACTAATCCAGCTATTCAAAGTGTTGTGCTGCAAATTCTTCACTGTCCCTATCAAGGAATAACTAAGCGGATGTATTTACAGGGTAAAGTCATAGAATTAATGGCTTTGCAATTAGCTCCTTTTTTAGAAGATCATTCGGTAAAGCAATTACTACCACGATTAAAAAGGGAAACTGTTGGTAAAATTCATCATGCCAAAGAAATTTTACAAGCTCGGTTGGAGAATCCACCGTTACTATCAGAATTGGCTCAACAGGTAGGTGTGAGTGAAAGTACCCTGCAAAGAGGATTTCAGATACAGTTTGGTACAACGGTGTTTGGTTATTTGACAAATCAGCGTATGGAACAAGCGCATCAGCTATTACAGAATAGTGATTTTACAGTGGCGGAAGTGGCTAATATTGTCGGCTATTCTCATTTAGGACATTTTGCAGCAGCTTTTAAGCGTAAGTTTGGGATCACACCACGAGAATGTTGTTTAGGTAAAAAGCTGGTTTCGGGACTATAAGACTGTTTTGGGATAGACTCAACTAGTTCTACTCTTTTACACTCTGGTTGTTAGCAATTAAGAAATATACGCAATAAGCAAGATTATTCTTAGGTGTGTAGGGAGTAGCATGAAAAGTTGGCGTTTTGTTTCTAGCAGCAAGGGTTTGGCATTATCACTGAAAATTCATCTCTGGTTGGTACTGGGTATCATCTGTAGTGTATGCCAACCTGCACAGGTATTGGCATCAGAAAAACAGCAAAATACAGTTGATGTGAAAATCTTACTGGCTCAATCAACTGTAGTAATTACAGGAGTTAAGGCAAATCCCACAGATAAAGGTGTGGAGGTAATATTAGAAACAAACCAAGGGGAACAACTGCAAGTCACAAATCGCAGTGAAGGTAATAACCTGATTGCAGACATCCCTAATGCTCAGTTGCGTTTACCCAATGGAGATACTTTTACATTTCGTTCCGATCAACCAATTTCGGGAATTACGGAAATTACGGTGACGAATGTAGATGCAAATAATGTGCGTGTGACGATCGCAGGTGAGAAAGTTTTGCCTACAGTTGAGTTATTTGATGGGGATGAAGGCTTAATTTTTGCTGTAGCATCTACAACGACTGCGACACAGTCACCGCAACCAGTCACCCAAACACCACAAGAAGAACCAATTGAGTTAGTAGTTACAGGAGAACAAGACCAGTATTTCACACCGAATGCAACTACAGCCACACGCACAGATACACCGATTTTGAAAATTCCCCAATCAATTCAGGTGATACCTCGTCAAGTGTTAGAAGAACAGCAAGTAACCCGCTTGGAGGATGCTTTAAAAAATTCTAGTAGTGTTGTCTATAACGGTGCAGATACCTTTAGCGATTTAAACTATAGTATTCGCGGATTTGATCAAGCACCTGTATTACAAAATGGCTTTCGTCAGTATGACTTTGCGGAGATTCCCGAAGTTTCTAATATAGAACGCATTGAGGTGTTAAAAGGGCCAGCATCAATACTTTATGGTGAGATTCAACCAGGGGGTTTAACCCTCTTTTATCACTTTCGGGAGAAAATAATCTGGAATGCTTACAGCATAAGACTTTTACCAAAAAACCATGATTTTAGCCATTGTGTTAGAAAATAAACGCTCAATTGCCCGTTATATCTACAGTTCAAAATTTGGCTTTGATTTTTCTTTTCCCAGAGTGACAAAACAGGGTTAATTAATGTCGTCACGAAACAACCTTTATCTGAACCTTTTTATCAAACTGAACTACAATTTGGCTCTGATGGCTTAATTCGTCCACAAATAGATATTTCCGGCCCTTTAACAGATGATAAACGCCTACTATATCGGTTGAATGCTGTTTATTCTCGGCGCGATGGGTTTAGAGATTTTGATCAAGAGTTTAAGCAATTTTTTATTGCACCGGCTTTAAAATGGGAAATTAGCGATCGCACCAACTTGGCTTTTAATTTACAAGTCTCCAACCGCGAACAACCTTGGGATTCGGGTACAGTGGCTTTTGGGGATGGAGCGATCAATACTCCGCGCGATCGCATTTTCAATGAACCCGATGATTTTTTGCGGCGTGATTTCTTGAGTCTAAATTTATCTCTAGACCACAAATTCAGCGAGAATTGGTCAATTCGTAACGCTTTTCGTTTCACAGATTCTACAGTTTTCTCTGATAAACTCAGCGTATTTCTGGGATTTGATGAAACAACTGGCGAACTCCAGCGAATATTTGCTTTAGATGATTTCAATTCTCGTAATTACGCCTTACAAACCAATGTTGTTGGTAAATTTACCACTGGCGGACTCAAACACACTTTACTATTTGGTGCTGATTTGAGTCGCACTAATACCAGCCGCTTTGCTTTAGCTAACTTTACCTCATTCCCCATTAATGTTTTCAATCCCAGCTATGGCGTAAATCGACCAGAATTTGATACGCTGCTGTTTGACCGCAACTCGGAAATTGATCGCTTAGGAATTTATCTGCAAGATCAAATTGAAATCGCTGAACCATTAAATCTACTGTTGGGTTTGCGTTATGAGACAGTAGCACAAAGAAATCAGAATATACCTGCTTTATTTTACCCAGGTGGTGATACAACTCAAAATGATTCTGCCTGGACACCCAGAATCGGTTTTGTTTATCAACCAATTCCCAATGTTTCCCTTTACGGCAGCTATTCGCGATCATTTAACCCCAGTGTGGATGACATCGACGCAGATGGCAACCCCTTAGAACCTGAACGGGGAGAAGGATTTGAAGTAGGAATAAAAACAGAACTATTAGGCGGGAATTTGTTGGCGACATTAGCTTATTTCGACGTTACCAAGCAGAATGTCGCTACGGAAGATCCAAATTTTCCTGGTTTTGGTATTTCCATCGCCACCGGTGAACAGCGCAGCCAAGGTGTAGAATTCGACTTGACAGGCAAAATTTTACCCGGTTGGAATATTATTGCTTCCTATAGCTATACAGATGCAACGGTAACTCAAGATAATACTATTCCGGTGGGGAACCAATTGACAGGGATTCCCCAACACCAAGCGAGTTTATGGACAACCTACGAAATTCAAAGTGGCAATTTGCAAGGGTTGGGTGGGGGAATCGGGATTAACTATGTTGGCGAACGTCAGGGAGATTTGAATAACAGTTTTACCCTAGATAGCTATTTCCTCACGAATGCAGCATTATTTTACCGCCGAGATAATTGGAAGTTTGCTCTTAATTTCCGCAATCTATTTGATGTGGAATATACAAACAGTCGGGGGGGATTTGGTAGCCGCACAAATGCAGGTATCCCTGGAGAACCATTTACAGTTGTAGGTTCGATTTCGGTGAGTTTTTAAGATGAGGGTAATTGTGCGATTATTGTTGTTAAGTTGTTTGATGTTTGTCTCAGTTTTAGGTTGTCATCGCCAAGCGTCTGACATCTCATCTTCTCATTGCACATTCACAGGTGATTGTCAAACAGTGCGACATCTGGGAGGAGAAACGCAGATTTGTGGACAACCGCAACGGATTGTGGTTCTCAATTCCAAGATGTTAGATATTGTACTCTCATTGGGTGTGCAGCCGATTGGCTATGCGGAAATATTTAGCAATCGTCGTGGTGATTTTGATCAGCCTAGCCAGCAGATTCCCTATTTAGGCGATCGCATCACCCAGCCAATTGCTAATCTGGGAATGAGTAGCAATCCATCCCTAGAAACGATCATCAGACTCAAGCCAGATTTGATTTTGGGGGATATTCGGGGAAATCAACAACAATATAGTCAATTATCCCAAATTGCGCCCACACTGCTATTTGAATATGTTGGCAGGGATAAATGGCAAGATGCTCTACAGGCGATCGCTCAAGTATTAGGACGCACTCATCAAGCTAAAAAAATCATAGCAGCCCATCATCAGCAAATAGAAGCAACCCGTCAAGTATTAGCACCTGTTGTTAAAGCCTATCCAAAAGTTCTCATGGTGTCCTCAGAACAACTCAACGCCTCAATCAATCTGGTCACTTCTCTAGATTTTTGTGGTGCTTTATTAGAGGATATTGGATTTAAACTGGCTACTGTTTCCCAAAGTAAACCAACAAATATTACTCAACCAATTTCGGTAGAAATATTACCTCAACTTGATGCCGATTTAATCATTGTCCAAGGACATAACATAGTTGAGTTAAGCAAAATAGAAAATACAAATAGTTTTGCTAAAATTCAATTGCAATCTGTGCAAAAATCTTGGAATACCAACTCTCTCGCTCAGTCATTAACTGCAAGTATAAAAAACCGAGTCTACTTTATTCCTACTTATATTTGTCTAGGTTTACCTTCACCTAGTGGTACACAGATTACGCTTAAATCTTTACAAGAACAACTATTACCCTTGGCTAAAACAGGTAATCATAATTAACTGTTTATTGCTTTAAGCATGATCGCCCAACCCTGACAACCAAGCATCTAAATCAGCCATACTCGTAAAATCAAGCAAAGCCTCTCCCAAATTTTCCAACTGTTCCAAAGAAAGGGATTCAATTTCGACGAAGTCGTTCCCGTTTCCCGTAGGGGTTGCCGAAGGCTTTACGCTAACACGCTCATAGACACGTATGGTCATTGAGAATTGAGAACAAATCCTGTATACTTATTGCAATTCATTCTTATTTGTTAGGCAAAACATTAATCGGCTTTAGTTTTGCTGCATTCCTATGAAAAATCAAAGTTTGCAGATATTAGAATCTGATTGCTCAAATTTGTTAGTCACTGCTGAAGAAAGTACGAATTGCGATCGCAACCTAGATTTTTTAGAAGAAGTTATCAAATATCCCCCAGAATTAGGTCGGGGTTATATTCAAGAAGTTGAACTAAGTCGAGGATTTTCCCTGACAATTCGAGATTACCAAAATCACAACACCAATCTCACTGAAATTTCCCCAGCACACGAACATCCTTTACAGTTTTGTTTTAAACTTCAGGGTCAGACTATTAGTAACATTGAATATGCTTCATTAAAAACAGGCGAAACTGCTTTGTGCGGTTGTGGAATGTCTCCCAAGATGTCATATAGTTTCTCAGAAATAAATCAAGAAATTGATATCCACATCGAAGCGAAATTATTGACACAATTATTCGGGATTCAAGATGATGCAATTCCACCACAGTTAAAACACTTGTTTCGACAACCAGATGAAGAGTATTCTGTAAGTACGCGAGCAATTACCGCCCAAATGCAGGTTGCGTTGCAGCAAATTTGGCAATGTCCCTTTCAAGGTATGGTCAAACAGGTTTATTTGCAAGCAAAAGTTTTAGAATTAATGGCTTTGCGGTTACAACAGGATATGACGGGAGCAATTAATCCATGTCATAAGTATCAATCAAAACGAACAGTAATTGAGCAAATTTATCAAGCTAAAGAAATTTTAGAAAGTCGTGTAGAAAATCCACCTTCTTTAATTGAATTAGCAGAAAATGTTGGACTGAGTCTCTATCAATTAAAACAGGGTTTTCAGAAAGTATTTGGTCAAAGTGCTTTTCAATATTTACATCAATATCGGATGGAACAAGCGCGACTCTTGCTGTATGAGGGTAATATGCGTGTGGCAGATGTGGCAAATACTGTAGGCTATTCCCACTTAGGGCAATTTTCAGCAGCCTTTAAACGTAAGTTCGGTATTAGTCCCCGTGATTGTCTAAAGGGGAAAGTGTAATAAGATTTTTAGATAAACCTCCTTTTTGGGATAATTAGTCGTCATTTTTAGATAGACTCACACCCTGAGAAAATACTAAGCTCAGTACAGATCCTAGTTGACAGATTTTCTCTATAAATTGACCGTTGCTCACTCAAAGCAGAGGTCTCAAGGACAATAAAAGGTGTGGGAGTCATCAATGAAGCTGCAAAAATTACTACATATATTGTTTGTTTCTGGTTCGGTTTGGGTAGTAATGGTGAATAGTGCGATTCCTGCGGAACGCTTTGCGATCGCACAACCAGATTCGCAACAGCAACCCAAAAACATCGAGCGCAATACCAGCAATAATCTCAAAACCGGATATATCGCCTCTTCTTTAGCGCAAGCACCCACACCAGAAGTTATCGCCATTACAGGAGTAAAAGCCAATCCCACCGATAAAGGTGTGGAGGTAATTTTAGAGACAACCCAAGGGGAACAACTGCAAGTCACCAATCGCAGTACAGGTAATAACTTTATTACCGATATCACTGGCGGACAGTTGCGGCTACCTAACGGTGACGCTTTCACATTCCGTTCCGAAAAACCACTTGCGGGAATTACTGAGATAACAGTTACGAATATTGATGCTAATACTGTGCGGGTAACTGTAGTAGGTGAAAAAACTTTACCCACAGTGGAATTATTTGATGATAATGCAGGGTTAATTTTTGCCGTAGCATCTACAACAACAGCGACTCAACCACCACAAACGCCACCCGTTGAGGAACAACCAGAACAGCCAGCAGCACAGCAAGATGAGCCGATTGAGTTGGTGGTGACAGGAGAACAAGATGGATATCGTGTACCGAATACCTCAACTGGGACAAGAACCGATACACCTTTAAGAGATATTCCCCAATCAATTCAAGTAGTACCGCAACAGGTATTGCGCGACCAGCAAATAACTCGTTTAGATGATGCTTTGAGAAATATTCCTGGTGTGACTCAGGATTTTGGCCCTGGTCAGTCTATCTTTTACAGGATTCGGGGATTTGAAAACACAGGTAATAACTTCCTCAGAAATGGACTACCCGATCCCGGTGCTGGAGAATTAGTTGAACTTGCTAGTGTAGAACAAGTCGAAGTTCTCAAAGGGCCAGGATCAGTGCTATTTGGTTTAGGTAATCCTGGGGGAAGTATCAATTTAGTCACTAAGCGTCCCTTGAATGAACCTTTTTATGGTGTTGATGCAACTTTTGGTAGTGATAGCTACTACCGGGGTGCGATTGATTTATCTGGGCCATTGAATGACTCGAAAACAGTCTTGTATCGTCTGAATACAGCCTACAGAAACTCAGGTAGTTTTGTCGATTCCTATACAAGTGAAAACTTCAATATTTCACCCGTGATTAGTGTCGCAATTAGCAAAAATACTAACTTAACCATAGAAGGGGATTACATTAATGCAAAAGATTTTTTCCGATTACCTGGTGTACCAACAATAGGGACGATATTTCCTAACCCTAACGGCAAAATACCCCGTAATCGTAACTTGGCTGAACCTTCCGATATCATTGAACAGACAGTTACAAGAATAGGCTATCAACTAGAACACAAATTTAATGACAGTTGGTCATTACGCAATGCTTTTGTGTATAACTATCGTGATTATTACGATAGAATACACCTTCCCTCTGGCTTAGATGCAGATAATCGCACTCTAAATCGTTTTTACCGAGAATTTGACTTTGCAAGTACAGCTTATACTTTCACTACAAATACTGTTGGCAAGTTTTCTACTGGTGCAATTGAACATCAACTATTATTTGGAGTTGATGTGCATCGTTTTGAAAACAGAACACCAAAATTTAGAGGTGCAGCAGGTGCGCCAATTGATATTTTTAATCCTGTTTACGGTCAGCCACGCCCTCAGCTTGGGGATGAATTTAGCGATGCAACTACCACCAACTCATTAGGAATTTATTTACAAGATCAGATTGCTCTGACAAATAATTTAAAGGTGCTATTAGGTATACGGTTTGATACTTTTGATCAGAAGGCAGAAGATTTTACTTTTCAATTAGCAAGTAGTAAGTCAGATAGTGCATTTAGCCCTCGTTTGGGAATTGTCTATCAACCCATACCAGCGATTTCACTTTATGCTAGTTACGTTAGTTCATTTGCTCCCGCCAACGGATTAATTTCACCTGGTGATGCTTTGAGTAATTCCTTTGAACCGGAAAGAGGGAGACAGTATGAGGCTGGGGTAAAGGCAGATTTTAGCGATCGCCTTTCGGCAACATTAGCATTCTATGACCTAACTCGGAGTAATGTTTTAACAGCAGACCCCAATAATCCAGGTTTTCAAATCCAAACTGGTGAACAAAATAGCCAAGGTATGGAACTGAGTCTGACAGGGGAAATTTTGCCAGGATGGAATATTATTGCAGGCTATGCTTATACTGATGCACGGATTACTGAAGATAATACTTTTCAGCCAGGAAACCAATTGCCAAATACGCCATATCATTCTTTCAATTTATGGACAACCTATCAAATTCAACAAGGTAATTTACAAGGTTTAGGCTTTGGTTTAGGCTTGTTTTTTGTAGGCGATCGCGCTGGAGATTTAGCCAATACTTACGATGTTCCTAGCTATCTTCGCACTGATGCAGCAATTTACTATAACCGAGATAAATTTAGAGTTGCACTTAATTTTAAAAATCTATTTGACGTAGAATATTTTGAATATGCAGTGAATTCTACTCGCGTTAACTACGGGCAGCCTTTGACGATTCAAGGAACAGTTTCCTGGCAATTTTAATAATTAAATCAATCATGCGATATTTTTTGGGTTGGTTAATATTAGGCATCTTGGGATTTACTCTGCTTACAGCTTGCAATCATCATACATTTCAAAATATATCCTCTTTACCTAAACAACCAACAGCAGAATGTCGCATGGTTAAACATACAATGGGGGAAACTTGTGTACCTATTAACCCCCAGCGTGTGGTTACTTTATCTTTATCTACTTTAGGTAATACACTAGCACTTGGTGTTAAACCCATTGGTGCAACTAACGAAGTCCAGATAGACAACAACTCTTTGACATACCTTCAGAAAAAAACAGATGGAATAAAACTCCTGGGAATTTCTCGACCCAATTTAGAAGCAACATTATTACTCAAACCTGATGTAATTATTGGTTTGGATTGGTTCAAGCCAATTTATCCTTTATTATCCCAAATTGCTCCTACAGTGTTGGATAAAAGTGATTATGCAAACTGGCAAAAACATCTGAGTTTTGTCGCTGAAGTATTAGGCAAACAAAAAACTGAAAAAGCACTTTGGCAACACTATCATCAGCGCATGGAACAGCTACAACAAGCATTAGGAGATCGCTATCAAAACAAAAAAATATCTTTTATATATATCGGACGCAACCAAATAAACATTGATGCCAAAAACTCTTATGCTGGCTCAATTATTAGCGATGCTCATTTACAACGTCCAGCCTCACAAAATGTTGATGCTCCCTATGGAGCTTTCCCTATTTCCCTAGAGGAATTAAAAAAAGCAGATGGTGATATTTTATTCGTGACAACTTTTTCTAAAAGTGGCAATGAATTTTTGAAAAATAAACAACAAGAGCCACTTTGGAAAAATCTTAAAGCTGTGCGAGATAATCAGGTTTATTATGTTGATTTTATGTCATGGGCTGCATCAAATATGTTAGGAACTGATGCAGTTATTGATGACTTATTTAAATACCTAATTCACACACCTTAAATCAGGCTTAAACATACTTAGGACTTACGCAAAAGTCACGGAATTACCTCATTACGAGCGTAGGGACATAATCGCCTAAAATTATGGGATTGCTTTCTTACACTACGTTCCGGTCGCAATGACAAATTTTGCTTGCGTAAGCCCTAACACTATTGTATATATATTGACATAATTAATGATAAATTACGTTTTTGGGATAGAATTTTGCCGTTTTCGGCTAGAGTTCACATATCAAAAAATAGTACACTTGATATATTTTGATGAAACTGCAATGGCAATTGCTAACTAGAAAATATCAAGTCATAAATTTGACATCTGACAATGACAGCAACAGTTCTTCCCAGACTAAATAAACCCTCCCCACTCCAACGCTTACTTAACTATGGACAAAAATATCGCGGACAAATTTATCAAGCTTCTACCTATTCTGTAATTAATACTATTTTAGATATAGCACCACCTTGGTTAGTTGGGATTGCGGTAGATATATTAGTCCAACAACAAGATTCTGTGATCGCTAAATTTGGTATTAAAGAAGTCGTATGGCAATTTGCTCTACTTTCATTAATTACCATTATTATTTGGGTCTTTGAATCACTTTCTCAATATGCCTATGACAGACTTTGGCGTAATGTTGCTCAAAATATCCAGCATAATTTACGCTTAGATGCCTACAATCATTTACAACAATTAGAATCAGCTTATTTTGAAGACAGTAGTACAGGCGGTTTGATGTCGATTCTCAGCGATGATATCAACCAACTCGAAGACTTTTTAAATGGTGGAGCAAATGAAATTATTCAAGTAACAACTTCATTAATAATTTTAATTGCTGGTGCATTTTTCATTTTACCACTCAACATCACTTTGACAGCAATGTTACCTATGCCTTTTATTCTTTGGGGTTCATTTATCTATCAAAAACGTCTCGAACCTCGTTATGCTGATGTTAGAGAAAAAGTTGGTTTTCTCAACTCAAGGCTGGCTAATAATATTAGTGGAATTACCACAATTAAAAGTTTCACAGCAGAAAATTATGAAAATGCCAGACTAGCGGAAGAAAGTGAAGCCTATAGAAAAAGTAATACCAAAGCAATTAAACTTTCTGCGGCCTTTGTTCCCTTAATTAGAATGTTGGTTTTAGCTGGGTTTACTGCTTTATTATTCCTAGGAGGTATGGCTGCATATTCAGGAAAAATATCTATAGGTAATTATAGTGTTTTATTGGTTCTTGTACAAAGATTATTATGGCCATTAGTCTTTTTAGGAGAAACTTTTGATCACTATCAACGGGCGATGGCTTCTACTAGGCGCGTTATGGATTTATTAGATACTCCCATTGAAATTACTACGGGAGATTTGCCTTTAATTGTTGAAAATGTGCGGGGTGAAGTAGATTTTAAAAAAATTACTTTTGCTTATCGAAATAGAGATGCAATAATTAAGGATTTATCCTTACATATCCCTGCGGGAAAAACTATTGCTGTTGTTGGTTCTACAGGTTCAGGTAAAAGCACTTTAGTGAAATTATTATTGCGTTTTTATGATGTTTCGAGTGGTGCAATTACGATTGACGGCATTGATATTCAAAAGTTGAATTTATTCGATTTGCGTCGCAGCATTGGCTTAGTTAGTCAAGATGTGTTCTTATTTCATGGTACAGTGGCAGAAAATATTGCCTACGGTACGTTTGATGCAACAGAAGAAGCCATTATTCATGCGGCAAAAGTAGCTGAAGCTCAAGATTTTATTATACGGCTTCCCCAAGGTTATGAAACCATTGTTGGGGAACGAGGTCAAAAGTTATCAGGAGGACAACGCCAACGTATTGCTATAGCTAGAGCAGTTTTGAAAAATCCGCCAATTTTGATTTTAGATGAGGCAACATCTGCGGTAGATAATGAAACGGAAGCAGCAATTCAGCGTTCTTTAGAAAAGATTACAGTCAATCGGACAACGATCGCGATCGCGCACCGACTTTCGACAATTCGTCACAGTCATTGCATATATGTGATGGAGCATGGTCAAATTGTCGAGCAGGGTACACATAAAGAATTAATCGCCCTTGATGGAGTTTATGCGAGCCTGTGGCGTGTACAGTCTGGGATTTAGATGGTTTTGCATTTGCTGCTGCGGCTTTCGGTAAAGCAACCCTTATGAGTAATTCAGAACGAATCAACCATTAAGTAACATCTTCATAATCAGGTAAGATTGTCTCTATTTCACGTATTCTACGAATTACATAGCCGCTTATACCTACTAGCAACAAGCCTAGTGACGATATGACATACATGAGTGCCATACCTGCACCCTTTTCGGTGCCAAATATACTGCCAAACAAGGGTGCAAAACTACCTCCCGGCATCATCGCAGGCTCAAAAATTCGATCTGCAACTGTTCCTCCAGCTAAGTTAGCGATCGCGGAAGTGAGCAACAGTATCATTGATTGGGTAGCAAAAACACGTCCTTGCAATTGCGGTTGTACTTTAGCTAGCCAGATAGCATCAACGTAGCTACCAAGCAATGGATAATTAAAGGATGAGCATAACTGAGCCGGAATCCAAATTACAGGTGTACGACCTAAACCAAGTATAATTTTGCCTAATGCAGTGCCGATCATACCGAATAGTACGCCTTTAATTAGACTTTTGCTGCCACCCCAGATATTAATTAGCAAAACACCTAATACACCTCCAACTCCCACTGCGGCATATAAGCTACCTAAAATACTAGCGTCATTACCAGAGCGTTCTAGAATCATTGGTTTATAAACAGAATCACCAACATCGTAAATAAACCAAAATATTGCCGTCAATATTAGTAAAGTCAGCAAACTAGGATGCTTGATGATGTATTTAAAACCAAAACTCATATCCTCAATAATATGTGTAGACTTTTTTTGATTGAATTGTGCGATCGCAAGTTGGGGAATATGTACGCCTAAGACTGTAGCGATCGCAAATAAGAAAGATATGATATCAATGCTTAAAATCCCCACAAGTCCAATAATTTCATAAAGAACACCAGCTAAAGCCGGAGCAATTATGATTGCACCATTACTTGCCAAAAAACTTAAGCTACTAGCCCTGCTATATTGCTGTTTGGGTACTATTGTAGATATTGATGCTGAGTAGGCAAGTTCTTGAAATTGTTCAAAAGTGCGTTTCACAGCAAAAGTTATATACAAATGCCATAATTGCAGATGATCTGTTACATAAAGTAATAAAACAGTAATTGTCACTATACCGCCTACGGTATCCCCAACTATCATCAGCAACTTGCGATTGATTCTATCGACAAGTACACCAGCAATAGGGGTAATCAAAATTTGTGGTATTTGTGCAAAGACTTGAAATAAGGCTAATGCTGTTGCTTGATGTGTTAGTTCCCAAACCCATATAGCAAAAGCAAAGGCAGTCATACTACTGCCAATTAAAGAAACCATCTGACCAAGCCAGATGATAAGATAATTTTGCATAGCATTATAGCGATTTTATGTTGTCTGATAGACCAAGAGGCTAACTTTAAGAAGTAAAAAGTAAAAAGTAAAAAGTAAAAAGATAATCCTCATAAATAAAGCTTTGTAAGAGAGGGGATTTAATAAGGAAATATTATTTTATTCCATAAATGAATTTAGGGGCTTGTGACCATGATTATTTTTCTTTCTTTTACCTTTTCACTCCTGCGGAGTTCGCCAGTTGCTTGATGCCGGGGAACCCGTCCACCGGACTGGCTCACTTTTTACTTTTGCCTTGTTCGGTCAAGTCACTTCGCTCCAATTCAAAATTCAAAATAATTTTTATTATTCATTTTGAATGCGCGAATTTTGCATTTTGAATTCAAAAAATGTCAAAACGACAAAAGCTATTGATAGTCCTCATGTTCAACCCATATAATGATGTAGGATAAAGGCTATATATCGTAATTTACGCGATTTCATTCGAGATGCCTCTTTGTTAATCGAGAATTTAAAACTTGATAGAGAATGTGCCCACAACTGTAAATGGTGCGCCTGGAGAAAGTAAAAAGCCAGCCGAATCATAGTAACGAGTATCAAATAAGTTTTTGAAGTTGAGACCTATTTGATAATTGTCGCGCCGATAGAAAATAGCAGCATCAGTTCTCACAAAGGAAGGAATTGTAATCGAATTTGGTAAAGTCGCTTCGCGATCGCCCACAAAAAATAATCCTCCACCAAAACCTAAACCCTTCAAATTACCATTTTGAATTTGGTAGGTTGTCCACAAACTAGCACTATTCCTCGGCGCATTTACTAATCGGTCACCCACTGTTAAGCTATTATCCGCAGTTACATAAGCATCGTTATGAGAATAAGAAGCGATGACATTCCAACCAGGTAAAATCTCTCCAGCTATATCGATTTCAAAACCACGGCTTTTGACTTCTCCAGCTGCAATTGTAAAGTCTGGATTGTCCACGTCTGTTGTAGAGACATTATTCTTTGTAATCTCATAAGCTGCTAAGGTTGCTGTCAGCTTACCATTGAAAAACTCACCTTTCACTCCCACTTCGTATTGTGTAGCAGTTTCCGGTTCTAATGGTCGGCCACCAACAGCTATAGCAAATTCATTTGGTTTGAAAGCGCGGGTGTAACTAGCATAAAGAGAGAGATTTTCAGTAGGTTGATACACTAAGCCGATGCGTGGAGAAAATTTCTCATAATAACGCTCTGTAGTTTCAGTCTCTGCACCATTAATCAGATCGGGATTGAACTCATCTTTGAAATTAACAAAATCCAGTCTGCCACCAAGTAACATTTTGAAATTAGGTAGCAAGGCTATTTGGTCTTGGAAGTAAAGACCTACCCTATATGTATTAGTTCTATCTTGAAAGCCTTCGTCAAAAGTAGTAGGAATTGCCGCGCCATATACTGGATTTAAAATATCCAGTGATGGCACATCATTAGAGATTAAAAATGGATAGCCAAACTCACTTCTACCTAACTCAAAACCCAACAGCACTTCATGTCCAATTGAGCCGGTCTTAAATTTTCCGATTAAATCATTTTGCCAGGAATACTCTCTAGAGTAATCTCCTACTTTGTTATATCTCCTAGCAACAGTCCGACCATCTTCCGCAAAGGGATTTTCAAAATCAAGTGGCTGAAAGTTAGAACGCGATGTGTCAACTGTTTGTACAGAAACCGCAGTGCGAAATCGCCAATTTTCACTAAATCGATGATCTAAAGCCACATTTATGCGATTGGCAAACAGTTCATAATTATCAGTTGGTTCGCCAAAGTTAAAATTAATTGGTAAATCAAAGGATCTGGCGATCGGTGGTAAGCCTCTATCATAGGATTGGTTGAGATTAACATATTCATATTGCAAATCGAAAGTTGTGCGATCGCTTAATTTCACTCTTAAGCTGGGAGCAAAGGTATAAAGCTCTTTATCCGCAAAATCTCGGAAGCCACCAGAGTTTTCGTAAGCAGCCACAAAGCGATACAAAATATTTTTATCTGGGGTGAGTGGCCCAGAAATATCTATTTCTGGTCGATAGTAACTATAGCTACCCGCAGAAAATGTTGCTGAGTAATAAGGTTCTTCCAGTGGCTGTTTAGTAATGTAATTAACAATACCTCCAGGCTCTAGTTGTCCATATAGTACCGAAGCAGGGCCTTTGAGAACTTCTATCCTGTCTAAAGTGGCAGTATCAGTAAATCCTGTGAAATTATCTTGTCTAAAACCATTTCTCAGGTTGGCATTTGTATCAAATCCGCGAATGGTATAGGTATCAGTGCCAGCGTAATCTGTTTTGACTGTCACACCACTAACGTTACGCAAAACATCCGCAGCCCGTTGTACTTTTTGGTCTTCAATTACCTGTCGCGGAATTACCTGAATTGCTTGGGGAATCTCTATTAGAGGTGTATCTGTTTTAGTTGCAGTGCTGGCATCAGGGGCGTTATATCCTGAATCTTGTTCCCCTGTAACCACCAATTCAATGGGATCGTCACTTTGGGCTGTCGGTGCTTGGGGTTCGCTTGGGCTAGGAGGTTCTTGAGATGGTTGTTGTGTAACTGATGCTGTTGAGGCTATACCAAAAATCAAACCGCGATCGCTATCAAATAATTCCACTTTCGGAATCGTATCAACTCCTACTACCGCCACTCTGATAGTGTTGCTATCAACGTTAGTGACTGTCACTTCACTGACTCCCGCAATCGGTTTTTCTTGGCGAAATCTGTTGTCTGTAGAGAGGCGCAGTTGAGCTGCGGTAACATCAGCAATATATGTATTGCCTTCAGGTTTAGGCGCTACTTGCAATTTTTCCCCATCTGGCGTTGCCAAGATGATTTCTAAACCGTTATTGGTGGAATTGAGTTGAACTCCTGTGACTTCTGCCACAGTGGGAGATGCTGAGGGAGTGGGTGTTGGTTGCGGTGTTTGGGCAGTAGATGCAACTGGTGTGACAGCAAAAATCAAACCCTCGTCACCATCAAATAATTCTGCGTTAGGTAAACCAGCTGCACCGACTACCGTGACTCTCAATGTATTGCTATCAGCTTGAGTAACGCTAACAGAGACAATCCCTGGTGCAGGATTATTTTGAGTAAAGTTTCCACCTGTAGGTAGTGCTAGAACTGCATTAGGGATATCTGCTATAAAGCTATTACCTTGATTATTGCTAACTGGTTTGAGTGCTTCTATATTGGCACTTTCTAAAATTACTTCGATACCTTTATCTGTAGAAGTGACTTTAACGCCTGTAACTTTAGTAGCTAAATTATTGTTGTTTTGTACCAGTAGTTGAACGGCACTGTTAGATAGGTTTGCTGTCTGTGTTCCTGCATGAGCTGGTTGTACCAAGCTGCTAATTACCGCTAATGCTAATCCAACCGAATGTATCTCACTTATGAACCCAGACTTCATTATTGTTGCTCCTTGGACTGAACTTGTAATTAATAGCCTTTTAAGTAAATGCTCTAGTGGCATCTTGATACTCATTTTCACAGCCGATGCAAAACCTCGCGTCTCAAATCAAGGACGCGATATTTTTTCAATAAGATTTGGCGCTATATCTAAAATTACTAAAAACTACCTGCCAATAATTTGCATTTAGCTTCAGTACTATTAGGAGACATTATCATAAAGGTTCTGCGTGGGCAAGCATTTGTCAAAACTTCTGATTTGCGAAATTTTCCTAGTGAGTAGCGATCGCGCCTGAGTTCTCAGTTATTTAAGGCAATCACATCATCACCTGTAAGTCATGGTTGCTTAACGCACATGTAGTCATCTATCTTTAGACAGATGATTTTGAAAAATTAGCACTTAAATAAATACTGAGAAGAGTTATTAATTAATATCTGCTTGCTATCTTGTCCATGTTCCTTTATTCTGTTGAGAGTAGTTGCAAATAATTAGCAATAATGTTTTAATCACAAACAAGACTCTAAGCAGATAAGCTGCTTTTAAGTTGCACAATCCATCGTGAGGGCTGTTGACGGTCAACCGTTGACAGTTAACAGCCTTGATTAATATTTATGCAATTTAGACGCGCATTAGCTTAGTCAGTTCTTTACCGCCCTCATATTTGTGGAATAGGTCACTAGGGCTGGATATTACCGAATTATTGGTGCATCAAAGCTGTGAAAGTGTAATGACTCAATATGTCCAAGATTTAGAAGCAATGGTCTGTAATTTTTCTACGTTAGTAGAACTGCTGCGTTATCGGTCTGTTGAGCAAGCAGATACGACAGCATTTACCTTTTTGCACGATGGAGAAGCACAAGCAGTTAGTCTAACTTATCAACAGTTAGATTCTCATAGTCGAGCGATCGCATCTCAACTGCAAACCCTTGGTTTAAGTGGAGAGCGTGCTTTACTACTTTATCCACCAGGAATAGATTACTTACCAGCTTTCTTTGGATGTCTGTATGCTGGAGTAGTAGCAGTCCCAGCTTATCCGCCACGCAATCAGCGCAATACTCCCAGAATCTTGGCAATTATCAAAGATGCACAACCAGCAGTTATCCTGACAACAACAGCAATTCTGGCTCAGTTGCAGTCTTTGCTTGCTGATAAATTTGCTATAGATCATATTCACTGGCTGACTACCGACAATCTCACACCAGGGTTAGAAGCAACTTGGCAACAGCCGCCTATTAATATAGATACTCTGGCATTTTTACAATACACTTCTGGCTCTACTGGCATACCCAAAGGTGTGATGCTGACTCATGGGAACCTGCTACACAATGCAGAGGTGACACGCCAGTATATGGAACATACCTCTAGTAGTATGTTTGTGACTTGGCTGCCTGTCTACCATGATATGGGATTGATTGGCGGCGTACTGCAACCTCTATATGGTGGTTTTCCTTGTCTGATGATGCCATCAGCTGCTTTTCTCCAACGTCCTTATCGGTGGTTACAGGCCATTTCTCATTATCGAGGAACTACAAGCGGCGCACCTAATTTTGCTTACGAACTTTGTATTGAAAAAATTACCCCCGAACAACGCGCTACCCTAGATTTAAGCAGTTGGAATGTGGCTTTTAATGGTGCAGAACCCATTCGTCATGAGACTTTAGAAAGGTTCGCAGCCACTTTTGCTGAATGTGGGTTCCGTGCAGAAGCTTTTTATCCTTGTTATGGTATGGCAGAGGCCACTTTGATGGTATCTGGTAGCATCAAATCTGCGTTAGTAAATAGCCTATCTCTGCAAAGAAGCGCTTTAGAGCGCAATGAAATTGTTAATGCAATTGAAAACACAGGTAACTCAATTACATTAGTCAGTTGTGGTCGAGTTGTACCACAACAGGAAATTGTTATTGCTAACCCAGAAACCTTAACTCGTTGTAATGCTGATGAAGTCGGAGAAATTTGGGTATCTGGCCCTAGTGTTGGTTTTGGTTATTGGAAGCGTTTAGAAGAAACTGAGCAAACTTTCCACGCCTATTTGCAAGATACCAAAGAGGGGCCATTCTTGCGGACTGGAGACTTAGGTTTTCTGCACAATGGCGAAGTTTACATTACTGGACGAGCTAAAGATTTAATTATCATCAGAGGACGCAACCTTTACCCCCAAGATATAGAATTGACCGCAGAACGTAGTCATTCTTCATTGCGTCTGGGTAGTAATGCTGCTTTTGCAGTAGACATAGACAATGAAAAACTCCATCCACAAGGGGATGGAGTTTTTGGGCATGGGGAATCGGGCATGGGGCATGGGAAAGAACATACCAATGCCCAATGCCCAATGCCCCAAGCGGCGGGGCGGCTATCCCTCTCCACCCACGGATCGAAGTTTCCCGCCGCTTTCAATGAAGAACGCTTGGTATTAGTGCAAGAGTTGGAGTTTCGCGCCAAACCAAATCTAGAGGAAGTGACTACTGCGATTCGTCAGGCAGTAGCTCAAGAACATGAGGTACAAGTTTATGCAGTAGTTTTAATTAAAGGTGGTACTATTCCCAAAACCTCCAGTGGTAAAATTCAACGCCGCGCTTGTAAGGCAGAGTTTTTGGCTGATGGTTTGCAAGTAGTAAATCAGAGTATTCTTGATAGTGGGGAAGATTTAGAAACAATAAACTCGGCACAAGATCAGAGTTCTCTAACCTCATACTTGCAAAAATTGATTGGCAAAGCCTTAAAAATTCCAGTCCAAAAATTACCACCTCAACAACCTCTAACAAGTTTGGGAATTGATTCTTTGATAGCTTTTGATATCAAAAATCAAATTGAAGTAGATTTTGGGGTGAGTATATCTGTAAATGACCTTTTACAAGATGCTAGTATTGATTCCCTAATAGAACAAATTCTTGCCCAGGGGAAAGATAGCACTCTAAAACAACTAGAAATCCTGCCTATTTCCCATGAAGCGCAACTACCCTTGTGTTTGGCGCAAGAACGGTTGTGGTTTTTAGAGCAATTAGAACCAGGGAACCCATTTTACAATGTAGCGATCGCCATCCAACTCGATGGGACTCTTAACGTTGCAATCCTCCAGCAAAGTCTCAATGAAATTGTCCAGCGTCACGAAAGCTTACGCACCAGCTTTACATCTGTAGCGGGACAACCAGTGCAAATCATTCATCCTAGTTTGGAAGTGAAACTTGCGATCGCTGATTGTACTCACCTTGATGATGCCACATCTAGAGAACAGTTAATTTTAGAGTCAACTCAAAAACCCTTCGACCTATCCCAAACACCACTCCTACGCGCTCAACTGTTGTGTCTCACAGACAATCAACATTTGCTGGTGTTGACCATGCATCATATTATTTCTGATGGTTGGTCAGTTGGGGTTCTCATCCAAGAACTAGCAACAGTTTATCAAGCCTTAAAAGAAAGCAAACCTTCTCCCCTCCCTGAACTACCAATTCAATATGCTGATTTTGCTTACTGGCAAAAACAATGGCTGCAACAAGAGGTTTTAAAAACCCATCTTGATTATTGGAAGCAACAACTTAACAACACCACACCTTTATTACAACTACCCACAGATAGACCCCGGCCTTCTGTTCAAACCTTCAGAGGTAAAAAGCACAATCTGACATTACCTCAAAATCTGAGTGCAGCAGTGAAAGATTTGAGCCATAAAGAAGGTGTAACCGTCTTTATGATACTCCTAGCAACTTTCCAGACATTACTCTATTCTTTGTCCAATCAAGAAGACATCATTGTCGGTTCTCCTGTTGCTGGGCGTAACCATCCCAAAACACAAGGATTAATTGGCTTCTTTATCAATACTTTGGTACTGCGTACTAATCTGAGTGGTAATCCTACTTTTAGAGAGTTATTAGGGCGAGTCAAAAAAGTAGCTATAGAAGGCTATGCCCATCAAGACGTACCTTTTGAAAAGCTGGTAGAAGAGTTACAGCCAAAACGTCATCTCAGCTATAATCCTTTGTTCCAGGTAATGTTTATCTTCCAAAATGTAGCAATACCATCGATTGAAATTTCTGAATTAAACTGGCAACCTCAAGAGATAGATAGCGGTACATCAAAATTTGATTTAAAACTTAGCATTTGGGAAAGTACAGCCGGATTTCAAGGTTCATTTGAGTATCCAATAGACTTGTTTAATGCCGCGACAATCAACCGCATGGCTAATCATTTTGAACTATTGCTGCAAACTATAGTTAATCAGCCAGATATTGCATTGCAAGACTTAGCAGCTATTGTTACAGCATCAGATAAACAGCAAAAACTGCTAGAAGAAAAACAATTAGAAACTATCAGTCTGCAAAAACTGAAGTTAAGCAAACGAACTGCAATTAGCAAAGGATAAAAACTTTTTACAATTATGACTATCTCTAATGCTTCAAAACCTAGCCTGAAAAGTTTAGGTATTACCAAACGTCAAGCTGTCAAGGATTTAGTACAGATTACACCCTTGATAGATGAAAATTCTCTACCATTATTGATAAAAGCTACTGTTGCAGGAGTAGATTTAGTTGCTTGGGCTGCGAACAATCAAGAATTGATTAAAAAATATTTACTCAAGCATGGTGGTATTCTATTTCGCAACTTTCAAGTTAAAGAAGTAGCAGCGTTTGAGCAGTTTATTCAAGTAGTTGCTGGGGATTTACTAGAATACCGCGATCGCTCTTCACCTCGCAGTGCTATTCAAGGTAAAATCTACACATCTACAGACCATCCAGCTAACCAAAAAATTCTGCTGCACAGCGAAAACTCCTATGCTGCTAACTGGCCTTTAAAAATCTTCTTTTACTGTGTCACACCAGCACAACAGGGCGGAGAAACACCCATCGCTGATATTCGCAAAATCTATCAGAGAATTTCTCCCCAAGTTATCGAAAAGTTTGCTCAAAAACAAGTCATGTACGTCCGCAATTTTGGCGATGGTTTTGGCTTACCTTGGCAAACTGTTTTTCAAACCACCAATCCAGAAAAAGTAGAAGAATTTTGTCACCAAAATAGTATAAAATTTGCATGGAAAGGAGAGAATAAACTCAGAACTTACTCTCGTCGTCCGGCAATAACCAGACATCCAGTTACAGGAGAGACTGTTTGGTTTAATCATGCTTTATTTTTCCACATTTCTAGTTTAGAAATAAAAATCCGTGAGTCATTATTAGCAGAATTTAGCGAAGCAGACTTACCACACAATACTTATTACGGTGATGGCTCACCAATTGAGACAGAAATATTAGATGAAATTCGCAGTGCTTACCAACAAGAGACAGTAATATTTCCTTGGTTAACAGGAGATATTTTAATGTTAGATAATATGCTCACTGCCCACGGAAGACAACCTTTTTTAGGCAACAGAAAAGTAGTTGTAGGTATGGCATAACCATACAATAGTTAATTCGCTTTGCTCCAATTCAAAATTCAAAATTCAAAATTCGCGCATTAAAGACAGCCACCCACAAGGGGTGGGGCTTGAACCCAACAAGCATTTTTCTTTCCTTCTGCCTTCTGCCCTCTGCCCTCTGCCTTTCTTCGTCAAAATTAATTTAACTAGGAAAATATCAAAGGAAGCAATTCAGGAATAATTGATTATTTTTTTGTTTCTTGTTCTCAACTTATCTGGAAGTCCATTAACCATGTTTCAAGAAATTCAGGGTTTTCAACTTTCGCCACAACAAAAATATTTATGGCAATTGCAACAATCTGATAGTCGCTTATATCAGGTGAAAGCTGCTGTTTCGATTACCGGAAACCTGAATATTGAATTACTCAGAAAAGCTGTAGAGAAAGTTGTCAGCCGTCATGAAATTCTGCGTACCTGTTATAAGTTTCTGCCAGAAATGACAATTCCTGTACAAGTAATTACTGATTCTGGTGCTAATTGGCAGCAAAACTATGATTTAAGTAATTATACAAATGAGGAGCAAGCAGCAAAAATACAAGAGTTGTTTCAGCAATTTGGTCAACAAAATTTTAATCTAGAGACTGGAGAAGTTTTACATATATCTTTGGTAACTTTATCTGCTACTAAATATATTTTATTTATCAGGTTACCTGGATTATCTGCAGATAGAGAAACACTGAAAATTTTAGTCAGAGAAATCAGCGATACCTATGCTGATAAATATGATCATCATGCAGAAATCATGCAATATGCTGACTTAGCAATGTGGCAGAATGAATTATTATCAGCAGCAGATACAGAAGCAGGTAGAGAATATTGGACTCAGCAAGATTTTTCGGCTTTGCAAGCATTACAGTTACCTATAGAAAAAGAGAATGTTGCAGAATTAGTATTTCAGCCTCAAACACATAGTTTCACCCTAGATTCTCGTCTGGTATCTCAAATAGAAACACAGCATCAATCTTCAATAGCTAATTTCTTTTTAGCTTGTTGGAATATTTTACTGTGGCGTATCACAGGACAAGATAATCTGGTTTTGGGTATGTCTACAAATGGACGGAAATATCTAGAACTAGAATCGAGTCTAGGGTTATTATCTAAATATGTGCCTTTAAAGTGCGAATTAAGAGAAAATATAACTTTATCCTCTCTATTAAATCAGCTTAATCAAGCTGTTACTGAAAATTATAATTATCAAGAGTATTTCAGTCCCGATACATTAACAGAATTAGCTGCAAATAACCAGGTTATTTTCCCTGTTTCTTTTGATTATGATGAAATTATAGAAAAGCATAATTTTGACGATGTAGTATTTTCAATTTCACAAATAGATGTATGTATTGATACCTATAAACTTAAACTAGCTTGTATTCGTCGAGAAAATTTAATTGAGCTAGAATTTACATATAATAGTAATTATTTTTTAACAGCAGATATTCAACGTTTAGCAGAACAGTTAAAAACATTAATCGAGAATGCAATTTCTCACCCTGAAGCAGCTATAAGTCGATTACAGATATTAGGCAACAGCGAAATTAATCTACTGTCTGAGCTTAACAATACCAAACTAGCTTACCCTGTTGATCGCTGCATTCATCATTTATTTGAAGAGCAAGTAGCGAAAACTCCCGATCAAATTGCGATCGCCTTTGCTGAACAACAGCTAACATACAGAGAATTAAACAACCGTGCTAACCAAATTGCTCATCGTTTGCAACAATTGGGAGTGGGTGCAGAGGTATTAGTCGGGTTGTGCGTCGAACGTTCCCTAGATTTTGTCCTTGGGATTCTTGGTATTCTCAAGGCTGGTGGTGCTTACGTACCATTAGACCCCACATATCCCCAAGAACGCTTGGCGTATATGTTGCAGAACTCGCAACCAAAGGTATTGTTGACAA
The DNA here is from genome assembly GCF_025677855.1 of Tolypothrix sp. PCC 7601. Taxonomy (NCBI): domain Bacteria; kingdom Bacillati; phylum Cyanobacteriota; class Cyanophyceae; order Nostocales; family Tolypothrichaceae; genus Tolypothrix; species Tolypothrix sp. PCC 7601. The sequence goes on along the minus strand of NZ_CP064879.1, from coordinate 6,549,867 downwards.
AAGAGTTTTTAATTAAAGACTTACCAAACCATTCAGCCCAAGTAGTTTGTCTAGATAAAGATAGCGATTTAATTACCCAACAACCAATAGAAAATTTACATCAAACAGCTGTTGCGGCTAACTTAGCTTATGTAATTTACACCTCTGGCTCAACAGGAACACCCAAAGGAGTCAGAGTTACCCATGCTAATTTGTGCCACTATGTGCAAGCAATGCAAACAGCATTGGGTATCGTAGCAGCAGATAAATATTTACATACAGCATCCATTGCGTTCTCATCCTCTGTTAGACAGTTGATGGTTCCTCTAACTAAAGGTGCAACTATAGTAATTGCAACTTCCGAACAGCGAAAAGACCCCTTGACACTGTTTGCAGAAATTAAACAACAACAGGTGACAGTAATTGATATCGTTCCTTCTTACTGGCGAAACTGCAATCATTTACTGAGTAGTTTAAAACCAGAAGTAAGAACAAATCTTTTAGATAATAAATTACGCTTAATTGTCTCTGCCAGCGAACCTCTACTATCAGATATTTGCACACAATGGCGGTTTGGCTTGCAGCACAATGCAAGTCTGATCAATATGTTTGGTCAGACAGAGACTTGTGGTATTGTGGCAGTTAATCCGATCGCTCACAATGACCAAATAAAAATTGTCCCTCTCGGTCGTCCCATTGCCAACACCCAAATCTATATTTTGGATAAATATCTGCAACCTGTCCCAATGGGAGTGGCTGGAGAATTATATATTGGTGGCTTAGGTATTGGTCAAGGTTATCTCCATCGTCCAGACTTGACAGCAGAAAGATTTATCCCTAACCCCTTTAGTGAAGAAGGAGGAACGCGGCTTTACAAAACCGGGGACTTAGGACGTTATTTACCAGATGGTAAAGTTGAGTTTATCGGCCGTAGCGATTACCAAGTCAAAATTCGCGGTTTCCGTATTGAACTAGCAGAAATTGAAGCCGTGCTTTGTCAACATCCATCTGTGCGGGAAGCTGTAGTAGTAGCGAGGGAAGACTCCAGAGAGAAAAAATTAGTCGCTTATCTAGTATCTAACGAGCAGAGCCTTCAGGATGGCAACTTCAGTAACTGTCGCAGTTTCTTACAAGAGAGATTGCCTGATTATATGATGCCTGCTAACTTTGTGATGTTAGAGAAGCTACCACTAACACCCAACGGTAAAATCAACCGTCAAGCATTACCTGCACCAGAACAGCTAAGACTGCAAACGCACTCACAGAAAGCCCCTCGTACTCCTATAGAAGAGGTGATAGCAGGAATTTGGGCGCAAATTCTGAATGTGGGACAAGTCAATATTGATGACAACTTCTTTGAATTAGGTGGACACTCGCTGTTAGCCACGCAAATTGTCTCCCAATTGCGAGAGGCTTTTTCAGTAGATTTACCCCTGCGGAGTTTGTTTGAATATCCAACAGTCGCTGCACTAGCAGAATCTATAGAAATAGCCCTGAAAACTGGAGAAAAACTGCAACTACCACCTATTGAAAAAGCCCCACGAGATGGTGTATTACCGCTTTCTTTTGCCCAAACAAGATTATGGTTTCTAGAACAATTAGAACCAGGTAACAGCACTTATAATCTTTGTCGTACCTTAAAACTGCAAGGTGCGCTGAATGTCACAGCCCTAGAGGAAAGTCTTAACGAAATTATCCGTCGCCATGAAATTCTGCGAACCACTTTTACCAGTGTAGATGGGCAAGCAGTTCAGGTGATTAATGCGGATTTAAGTTTAAAAATACAAATATTAAATCTCCAAAATTTATCTCCACAGGCGCAGGAATTAGAAGTTCAACGGCTAGTTAAACAAGCAGCACAACAAAGCTTTGATTTGAGTACACCGCCACTGTTTAAAACCTTGCTTTTGCAATTGGCTGCACAAGAGTATCTGTTGATATTTACAATTCATCATATTATTGCCGATGGCTGGTCAGCAGGTGTAATTATCAGCGAACTCGCAGCACTTTACGAGTCATTTTGTACGGGTAAATCTTCACCTCTTGGCGAATTGTCTATCCAGTATGGAGATTTTGCTGTTTGGCAACACCAATGGTTGCAAGGCGAAATTTTTCAGCAACAGATGGACTATTGGAAACAACAATTGAGCGGTACTTTACCAGTATTAGAACTACCAACAGATAGACCAAGGTCTGCTATACAAACCTTTGCTGGTAAAAAGCAATTTTTTACTATTCCTCATCACTTAACCTCAGCCCTAAAAACTTTAAGTCAGCAGGAAGGAGTCACACTATTTATGACTCTGCTGGCTGCATTTCAGACATTGCTTTATCGTTACACGGGACAGGAAGATATTCTCATCGGTTCACCAATTGCCAACCGTAACCGTGCTGAGATAGAAGAGCTAATTGGCTTTTTTGTCAATACTATTGTGTTACGTACTAACTTGTTAGGTAAACTCAGTTTTCGGGAGTTGCTCAAACAAGTTAGAGAAGTTACTTTAGGTGCTTACGCTCATCAAGATTTGCCCTTTGAGCAGTTAGTAGAAGAATTGCAGCCAGAGCGCAATTTGAGCCATACACCACTGTTTCAGGTAATGTTTGCCCTGCAAAATGCCCCAATGGGAAAACTAAAGCTGCCAGATTTAAATATTCAAATAGACGAAGTAGATATAGAAAGATCCCAATTTGATTTAACTCTGTTCCTCACAGAAACTAATCAAGGTTTAACGGGGGCGTTTGAATATAACAGCGACTTATTTGACGCTGACACCATCATCAGAATGCAGGGACATTTTCAAACATTATTACAGGGGGTTGTAGCCAATCCTGAGCAGTATTTATCAAACTTACCAATCTTAACCGAGCCAGAACTACACCATTTATTAATAGAGCAAAATCACACCCAGACTAATTATCCATCTGTCTGTATTCATCAGCTATTTGAAGCCCAAGTTGAGAAAACACCTGATGCTGTTGCTGTGGTATTTGAAAATCAGCAATTAACTTATCGGGAACTAAATCAGCGAGCTAATCAACTAGCCCATTATTTGCAAAAACTGGGAGTAGAACCAGAAGTATTAGTGGGAATTTGTGTAGAACGTTCCTTAGAAATGATTGTAGGGCTGTTAGGTATTCTCAAAGCTGGCGGTGCTTACGTTCCGCTAGATCCAGCCTATCCTCAAAAGCGGTTAGGTTATATGTTGGCAAATTCCCAACTATCAGTTTTACTCACTCAAAAGCTGTTACTTGAAAATTTACCTCCCCATCATGCTCAAGTAGTTTGTTTAGATGTTGATCTGGAGAGAATTTCACAACAAAATACTAGTAATCTAACTCACAAAATCGCTCCGGAAAACTTAGCTTATGTAATTTACACTTCCGGTTCAACTGGTAAACCCAAAGGTGTACAAATTTCTCATAGTGCTGTTGTCAACTTCTTAATGGCAATGCGCCAAACACCAGAAATCACTCAACAAGATATATTACTCTCAGTCACCACATTATCTTTTGATATTGCTGCTTTAGAAATATATCTGCCCTTAATTGTAGGCGCGCAATTAGTTCTTGTTAGTCGTGAAGAAACCTCTGATGGGATTCAATTAGCAAAGCGGTTAACTTCTAGCGGTGCTACAGTCATGCAAGCTACTCCAGCAACTTGGCGGATGTTAATGGCTGCTGGTTGGAGTGGTAATCAACAATTGAAAATTCTGTGTGGTGGTGAAGCCCTTGATGCTACCCTCGCGCAACAATTACAACAACGGGGTAAAGAATTATGGAACTTATATGGCCCTACAGAAACTACTATTTGGTCAGCAGTATATCAAGTAGAAAATACCATCGCTGTGGGTCATCCTATCGCTAACACTCAATTTTATATCCTGGACGCATACAATCAACCAGTACCTATTGGTGTGGCGGGTGAGTTACATATTGGTGGTGCTGGTTTAGCCCGTGGTTATTTACATCAGCCAGAACTGACAGCGCAAAAATTTATATCTAATCCTTTCAATCCTGATTCTGCTTCTCGGTTATATAAAACTGGGGACTTGGTGCGCTATCGAAGCGATCGCACAATTGAATTTTTGGGGAGAATTGACAATCAAGTTAAATTGCGTGGCTTCCGGATTGAATTAGGGGAAATTGAATCACTTTTAAATCAACACCCATTTGTGCAAGCCAGTGTGGTGATAGTTCGAGAAGATGAACCAGGCGATAAAAGCTTGGTTGCTTATGTAGTTCTCAAACCAGAACAGACATTGACTCTTGCTAATCTTCGCGGCTTCTTAGCAGAAAAAGTACCTAATTATATGCTTCCTTCTGCTTTTGTAACTTTGGAGAAGTTGCCCCTCACACCTAATGGAAAAATAGACCGTCGGGCTTTACCTGCACCTGATACAACCAGAAATCTAGCAAGAATTTTTCTAGCACCACGTAATTTTATTGAGGAAGTTATTGCAGAAACTTGGCAGCAAGTTCTTGGTATTAAACAAGTAAGTATTAATGATAATTTCTTTGAATTAGGTGGACATTCGTTATTAGCAACTCAAGTAATTTCTCGCTTACGCAAGATTTTGGCAATAGATTTGTCGCTACGTTATTTATTTGCCTCCCCAACAATAGCTGAACTAGCCAAAACTATCCAACAAACAATAAAAGCCCAACTCGGATTGAATATTCCTCCTATCCAACCTGTATGTCGAAATACTAATTTACCACTATCATTTGCTCAAGCAAGACTATGGTTGCAAGAACAACTTTATCCGGGCAGTTTTACATACAATATATCAGCAGGTGTGCGCCTGACAGGATTTTTGAATGTAGCTGCATTAGCAAAAAGCTTAAATGAAATCGTGCGTCGTCATGAAGTATTGCGTAGTTATGTTTCTTTAGTAAATGAGCAAGCATTGCAAGCGATCGCACCGAATTTTAATGTAAACTTGCCCATCATAGACTTGTCTGATTTACCAACAGTAGAACTTTCTACTGAAGTGCAAAGATTGGCTATTGAAGAATCACAACGCACCTTTGACTTAACTCAAGCACCATTACTGCGATGTACTCTGCTGCACTTAAACGAGAATGAATATATTGCATTGTTGACAATTCATCATATTGTCTCTGATGGTTGGTCAATGGGTGTGTTAATTCAAGAGTTAACAACCCTCTATACAGCTTTTTGTACAGGAAAGACATCTCCACTACCAGAATTACCCATCCAGTATGCAGACTTTGCTGTGTGGCAACGTCAATGGTTGCAGGGAGAGGTATTACAAACCCAACTCGACTTTTGGCAGCAGGAATTAAATAATTTACCTATTTTAGAATTACCTACGGACTTTCCCAGTCCTCCGCAGCGAACTTTCCGAGGCGCAAAACAAACTCTGATATTACCTAAGAGTTTATCAAAAGGTCTGAAACAACTGAGTACCAATGCTGGGGTAACGTTGTTTATGACTTTGTTAACTGGGTTCCAAACTCTACTGCATTACTACACAAATCAGGATGATATTGTGGTGGGTACTGATGTTGCTAACCGCAATCAAGCAGAAACGGAAGCATTAATTGGATTTTTTGTCAATCAATTAGTGCTACGTACTGATATGACAGGAAATCCCAGTGTTCGGGAGTTGTTAGAGAGAGTACGCGATCGCACTTTATCAGCCTACACACACCAAGATTTACCCTTCGACAAATTAGTAGAAGTCCTCAACCCAGAACGCGATTTCAGCCGTTCACCTTTATTTCAGGTGAAATGTATTCTCCAAAATGCACCCATGCCACCCCTAGAATTACCAGGGTTAACACTCAGTGTATTAGATATTGATAAAAAAGTTGCAGAGTTTGACTTACTTTTAATTCTGACAGATACCGAGCAAGGAATAATTGCCGAGTTGAAATATAGTACAGATTTATTCAAGGCTGCGACTGTATCCCAAATGTTGCAAAATTTGGCAATAATTTTGAGTCAGATGGTGTCACAACCTGATATCAAACTGGATGAATTAAAAGTAATTCTTGTGGAAGCAGATCAGCAACAGCGTCTTTTACAGGAACAAGAATATCAAAAGAATCTGCAACAGAATTTAATAAGCATTAAACGTAGGTCTAAGTAAGCACAAAAATCACAATGTCTTGGTAGAAAAACAAATAGGAGATATTTAACAATGACTACCAAAAATCGCTATGCAGAATATGATAAATTAGCTTCTATATATGACGAACAAGGTACAGAACGGCATGATATTGTAGTAGGGCAATTAGAAAAATTAGTCTTGCAATATCTCCCCAAAGAAGCACATATTTTAGATGTTTGTTGTGGTACAGGACAAATAGCCCAAAGACTGCTACAAAAAGGCTATCGAGTCACAGGTATTGATGGCTCTGAAGAAATGCTGCACTATGCCAGAAAAAATGCGCCTAATGCAGAATTCATCCTAGAAGATGCCAGATATTTTCAATTTTTACCTACTTTTGGTGCAGTCATTTCTACAGATGTTGGTCTTAATCTAATAACTACCATTGAAGAATTACAAAGTGTTTTTCAAAATGTGTATCAGGCATTGCTAAAAAATGGTATATTCGTATTTGATTTGTATGTAGAAGAACTGTGTATAGAAGATTGGCAGACTTCTAAAAATCGAGGGGAAGCTAAAGATAACCATGCCTGGATTAGTCAGTTTGACTACAATACAGAGACAAAAATAGGTTGCGATCGCACTACAAGATTTGAATTAATCGATGGTCAATGGCAACGCTTCAACATGACTTTTAAATGGAAGCTTTATTCTGTAACAGATATTAAGTCGGCTTTAGATCAGGCAGGTTTTACAGATATTGTTTTCTCCGATATTAAAAATGATTTTGGCGTAGAATCATCAGGTCATGTTGGCTGTTTTATTGCTCGTAAAGTTTGAATATTATGGAAGAATTACAGAAAAATCAGGCTAATCAATTAGCTCTCAAAAATCTAGTATTTAAGCGAAAATCGCTCAAAATATCTGCAAAAGATTTAATTGCAACAGAATATTTAGAACCTGAAAAAAACTTTCCTTTGGTGATCAAATCTTCTGTAAGACAGGTAGATTTAGCAGCCTGGGCATCTAGTAATAGAGATTTTATAGACACAGAATTGTTGAAACATGGAGCTATTCTTTTCCGAGGTTTCAACATAGATAATGTAGAAAGATTCGAGCAGGTAATCAAAGCAATTTGCTTAGAAGCTTTGGAATATCGCTATCGAGCCTCACCCCGTACTCAAGTGAGCGATAGAATTTATACTTCAACCGATTACCCTGCCGATCAGAGTATCTTTCCTCATAATGAACATGCTTATTCTCCTACCTTTCCTTTGAAGATATTCTTCTTTTGTCTAACACCAGCACAGCAGGGAGGAGAAACACCAATTGGTAGTTGTCGTGAGATTTTTGAACGCATAGATCCCAAAATCCGAGAACGTTTCATCGAAAAAAAAGTCATGTATATGCGGAATTTTGGTGATGGTTTTGGCTTACCTTGGCAAACTGTATTTCAGACAACTGAAAAAGCCAAAGTAGAAGCATATTGTCGCATTCATGATATAAAAGTTGAATGGAAAGAAGGCGAGCGCTTAAGAACATATCAAGTAGGCCCGGCTGTTGTTAAACATCCTCGCACAGGTGAACTTGTCTGGTTCAATCATGCAACTTTTTTTCACGTTTCTACATTAGAAAAAAATACCCGCGAAGCATTATTAGCAGGTTTCAAAGAATCAGACTTACCAACGAACACCTATTACGGTGATGGTTCTCCAATTGAGCCTTCAGTGTTAGAAACTCTGCGCGAAGTTTATCAGCAAGCAATGGTAACATTCCCTTGGCAAAAAGGGGACATTTTAATGCTAGACAATATGTTAGCAGTGCATGGACGCAACCCATTTGTCGCGCCACGTCAAGTTTTAGTCGGGATGGCAGAACCGCAAAATATTAAAGAACTTTAGATTGTAAAATTGGAATATCCGAATATGGCTACAGAAATAATTGAGGGTTTTCAACTTTCACCTCAACAAGAGCATTTATGGTTATTACAGCAAGTAAATCAAAATTCAGCTTATTTTGTTAAGTGTTCTGTTCTCATAGAGGGAAACATCGAGTCAACTAAATTAGTTGCAGCTTTACAAAATATTGTGCATCGTCATGAAATTTTTCGGACTACATTTAAATATGTACCGGGAATGATGATTCCAGTTCAAGTAATTGCTAATGCCAATGTCAGATTAAATCAGCAGTATAATCTAGACAGTTATACTTCTAAGAAACAAGAAGCGAAAATTGCTGAAATTTTTCAGGAATTTCATCAGCAAAACTGCGATTTTGACACAGACTCACCTTTAAGTGTATCCTTAGCGACTTTATCACCGTCAAAACATATATTATTTATTGGTTTACCTGCTCTTTATGCAGATACAAAAACTCTCATAAATATAGTGTATGAACTCAGCCTTTCATACACAAATAGCGAACAATTATCAGCAGAACCACTACAATATGCAGATTTCTCCGAATGGCAGAATGAATTACTGCAATCAGAAGCAGCTGAAATTGGCAGAGAATATTGGCGCAAGCAGGATTTGTCCCATCTTTTTAATTTAGAATTGCCTTTTGAACAGAATATTACTGAATTAACAGAATTTAAACCAGAGTTTTTCAGGTTAAAAATTAATCCTAGTTTAAAAGATCAAATTGCTGCGATCGCACAAAAATACAATACTTCTATTTCTGGATTTTTATTAACTTGTTGGTCAGTTTTACTTTGGCGATTGACTCAACAACAAAATCTGTTAATTGGTAAAACATTTGATGGCAGAAAATTTGCTGAACTAGAAGCAGCGATGGGGTTATTTGCCAAATGCTTACCACTTACTTGTCATTTACAAGAACAATCCAAATTTCCAGAAATATTACAACAAATCAGCGAAACGGAAGATGAGCTTTATAAATGGCAGGAGGGTTTTTCTTGGCAACTGATGACATCAAATGTTAATTATTACCCTGTATGTTTCGATTTTGTAGAAAATGCTCTGAAACATACTAATAATCATATATCTTGGACAATTCAAAATCATTATGCTTGTATAGAGCGATTTAAAATAAAGCTCTCTTGTGTGCATAGTTATGATGCATTATTTACAGAGTTTCATTATGATTCCCAGTGTTTTACTGCACAAGATATACAGCGTTCATCAGAACAATTTTACACCTTGTTAGAAAGCGTAGTAAAAAATCCTGAAGCTGTAATTAGTGAGTTAGAAATTTTAAGCGATCGCGCCAAACACCAACTAATAGTAGAATTTAACCAAACTCAAGCTGATTACCCCAAAAATAAATGTATTCACCAGTTAATTGAACAGCAAGCACAGCAGAAACCTAATAATATTGCTGTAGAGTTCAAAAACCAACAATTAACCTATAGTCAACTCAATAGCCGTGCTAATCAATTAGCACATTACCTACAACAAATTGGCGTAAAACCAGGAACTTTAGTAGGAATATGTGTTGAGCGCAGCCTTGATATGATTGTTGGTATTCTTGGTATACTCAAAGCTGGCGGTGCTTATGTACCTTTAGATCCAACTTACCCTCAAGAAAGATTAGCTTGGATTTTAGAAAATTCCCAAACACCCGTTTTATTAACTCAGCAATTATTACTTGAAAACTTACCAACACATCAAGCACAAGTTATCTGTTTAGATAGTGATTGGGAAATCATTACCAGCCAAAATCAAGAAAATCTCACACTGCAAATTACACCTCATCACTTAGCTTACATTATTTATACTTCTGGCTCTACAGGCAAACCAAAAGGCGTACAAATTACCCATCAAAATCTCGTTCATTCAACAACTGCTCGGATTAATTATTATCAAAAACCTGTCAGCCGCTTTTTATTACTTTCATCCTTTGCTTTTGATAGTTCAGTTGCAGGTATCTTTTGGACGCTTTGCTGTGGAGGAACTTTAGTCTTACCTCAAGAAGGTTTACAGCTAGAAATACCTAAGTTAGTTAAATTAATTTGCGAACATCAGATTTCCCATCTTTTAAGTCTTCCTTCTCTCTATGCTCTGATTTTGCGGCAAGCCATACAAGAACAATTAGCTTCCCTACAGGCTATTATTGTGGCTGGTGAAGTATGCCCAAGTGAGTTAGTAAAACTACATCACAAATATCTTCCTCAAGCGTCTTTATATAACGAATACGGCCCAACAGAAGCAACTGTATGGAGCAGTGTTTATCTTTGTCAGCCTCAAGAATTAACAAAAATTCCCATCGGAAGACCTATTACCAATACTCAAATTTATATTTTAAATTCACAGCTTCATCCTGTTCCTATTGGCGTTGCTGGTGAAATTTATATAGGTGGTGACGGTATCGCCTTGGGTTATCTTAATCAGCCAGAACTAACCGCACAGAAATTTATCACTAACCCATTTAGTCACCAACCAACAGCACGCCTATATAAAACCGGAGATTTAGCTCAATACCGTGCAGATGGCAATATAGAATTTCTGGGAAGAATTGACCAACAAGTAAAAATTCGTGGCTATCGTATTGAACTAGGAGAGATTGAAGCCGCTTTAAAACAACATCCTCAAGTGCAAGAAGTTGTAGTTGTGGCCACAGAAGAAAATCCCCGCCTCATTGCCTATATAGTTAGTCATCAACAACCATCTCCCTCTAATAGTGAATTCCGCAGCTTTTTGCTGAAAAAGCTACCGGAATATATGCTACCTTCCACTTTTTTGATGTTGAAATCTTTGCCTGTATTACCTAATGGTAAAGTGGACTATAAAGCACTACCTAAACAGGTACAAATTCAACTTGAAGAAACATTTGTAGCTCCTCAGACTGAACTAGAGCAAATGATTAGCAATATCTGGCAAGAAGTGTTGCAAGTTGAAAAAGTAGGTATCAATCATAATTTTTTCGACCTCGGCGGTCATTCATTATTAATGGTACAGATTCATACAAAACTGCGTGCAACTTTAAACAGAGATATATCAATGGTTGAATTGTTTGAATGTCCCACAGTCAGCACCTTGGCAAAATATTTAAGCCAGCAACCACAAGAACAGCTTGCATTTGAACCAGACTCCGACTCAGTTGCAGCCCGCCGACAATCGAACCAGCAACAAAGACAACTCAGACAAAACCATCGAGCAACAATGCAATAGCAGCGCACTGAATATGAATAACTCCGATACATTTAATTACCTCGATGAAATAGCCATTATTGGTATGTCAGGTTGTTTCCCTGGAGCCAAAAATATTGATGAATTTTGGCAAAATTTGCGAGATGGTGTAGAGTCAATTTCTTTTTTTACTGAAGAAGAATTAGTATCTTCAGGAGTAGATATCAAGGAGTTGAATCAGCCCAATTATGTCAAAGCCAAAGCAATAATAGAAGATGTAGATTTATTTGACGCTGCATTTTTTGAATTTTCTCCAAAAGAAGCCGAAATCACAGATCCGCAACACCGCCTATTCCTTGAACAGGCTTGGACTGCTCTAGAAAATGCTGGCTACGACTCCAAAACCTACCCAGGACAAATTGGAGTTTATGCAGGTGTGGGAATGGACACTTACTTTTTGTTTAATCTATATCCCAACCGCCAATTACTAGAGGAATCAGTAGGTAAATTTCGCACTTTAATTGGTAATCGAGGAGACTTTTTACCGACCCTTGTCTCTTACAAATTAAACTTGAAAGGGCCCAGCGTTAACGTGCAAACTGCCTGTTCTACTTCATTAGTAGCAGTTCATTTTGCCTGTCAAAGCTTACTCAACGGCGAAAGCGATATTGCTCTGGCTGGTGGCGTGTTGATCAATATGCCACACAAAGCTGGTTATCTTTATCAGGAAGGGAGCATTCTTTCCCCCGACGGACATTGCCGTGCTTTTGATGCCAAAGCCCAAGGAACTCTTACTGGCAATGGTGTAGGCGTTGTAGTATTAAAACTATTAAAAAATGCGATCGCAGATGGCGATTATATCCATGCTGTGATTAAAAGTTCAGCTATTAATAATGATGGTTCTTTCAAAGTTGGTTACACTGCACCAAGTGTAGATGGACAAGCAAAAGTTATTGCTGAAGCTCTTTCCATCTCTGGAATTAACCCTGAAACTATCAGTTATATAGAAACTCATGGCACAGGCACAAACCTTGGCGACCCGATTGAAATTGCTGCATTAACCAAATGTTTCCGTGCTAGCACTCAAAAAAAGAATTTCTGCGCCATTGGTTCAGTCAAAACAAATATTGGACACTTAGATGCAGCAGCTGGTATTGCTGGTTTAATCAAAACTGTTTTGGCACTCAAGCACAAACAAATACCACCCAGCTTGCATTTTGAACAACCCAATCCTCAAATTGATTTTGCCAACAGTCCCTTCTATGTGAATGCTCAATTATCTGATTGGAAAACAAATAGCATTCCCCGACGCGCTGGGGTGAGTTCTTTTGGTATTGGGGGAACAAATGCCCATGTGATTTTGGAAGAAGCACCATTACAAGTCAAAAGTTGCAGAGACGCGATTAATCGCGTCTGTACAAAAGTCAAAAGTGAATATTTACTATTGTGCTTATCAGCCAAAACTGCTACAGCCTTGGAAACTGCCATAACTAATTTAGCTAAATATTTTCAGCAAAATCCAGATTTAAATTTGGCTGATGTTGCTTATACATTAAGTGTAGGTCGTCGTGCATTTGCATATCGCCGATTTATAGTTGCAAAAAATATTGAAGATGCAATCCAAGATTTAATAATTAAAGAACCACAAGATTTTACCCACTGCCAAGAATTAGATAATAACTCTGTAGTTTTTATGTTTCCTGGTCAAGGTTCCCAGTATGTAAACATGGGAAGGGAACTCTATAAAACAGAGCAAATTTTTCAAGAACAAATTGATTATTGTGCCGAGTTTCTTAAACCTCATTTAGGTCTAGATTTGCGGACATTACTATATCCGCAAGACGAATATCAAGAAGTAGCAACACAGCAATTACAACAAACTTCTATTACTCAACCAGCGTTATTTGTTGTTGAGTACGCCTTAGCTAAATTGTGGATGGACTGGGGAGTGCGTCCTTCAGCAATGATTGGTCACAGCATTGGGGAATATGTAGCGGCTTGTATTGCTGGTGTGTTCTCTTTAGAAGATGCCTTAATACTGGTTGCTACCAGAGGGCGGTTGATGCAACAACTACCAGGCGGTGCTATGCTTGCAGTGCCACTATCAGAACTAGAACTTAAGCCTCTATTAGCTGAAAATCTCTGTCTAGCTGCTACAAATAGTCCAACTAACTGTGTAGTTTCTGGTACGTTCAAGGCAATTAATAATTTACAAAATAGATTGACTGAGGAAGGCGTAGAGTATCGTCTTTTACATACTTCCCATGCTTTTCATTCCCAGATGATGGACTCAATTTTAGAGCCATTCCAAGAACAAATTAGCAAAGTTAACCTGAATTCTCCAAAAATTCCCATAATATCTAACCTCACTGGCACTTGGATAACTCCAACCGAAGCCACAGATCCAAATTACTGGGTAAGACATTTAAGAGAAACAGTACGCTTTAGTGAAGGAATTTCGGTATTGTTGCAACAGCCAAATCAAATATTATTAGAAGTCGGCCCAGGACGGACATTAAGTAGTTTTGCCAGACAGCATTCAAATCAAATTACTCAACAAATTATTATTTCTTCTTTACGTCATCCTAAAATTCAATCGTCAGATGTATCTTTTTTACTTGATGCATTAGGTCAACTTTGGCTAGCTGGTGTATCAGTGAAGTGGTCAAAGTTTTATGCTCATAAAAAACATCATCGTATCCCCTTACCAAGCTATCCTTTTGAGCGACAAAAATATTGGATTGAAGCTACTAGTAAATCAGTTAATAAAAATCATCTTCAGGAAACGGAAAATTCAACAAAACCAGAGTTTAAAAATACAAATATTCCCGAAATACAATTAACAGACACCCCAGAATATTTTGACAATTACTTGGCAGAAATAATAGCTCAACAAATGGAAATAATGTCTCAACAGTTAGAATTATTGCAATCAATCAAAGAATAATCTTCCTAAGCTAAACCAATTATTTAATACTTTCTTTTATCTCTGTGTTCTCTGCGCCTCTGCGGTTCGTTAAAAAATATCCAATAAAATATTATGCCTAATCAAAAAGTTAACCCCTCATTAGATAATTCGCAAATTGATATAGTCTTGTTAAAAATCAAAGAAATTTTAAGCACAATCTTTGGGGTTAAATCTGCTCAAATTGATATTCATACTAATCTTTTAGAACTTGGCTTTGAATCTCTCGTTTTAATTCAATTTAGTCGTTCTCTGCAAGAGAAATTGGGTGTAAAAATTCCTTTTCGCCAATTGCTAGAAGAGTTTCCCACACTTCATGACTTAGCTGTACATATATCTCAACAATTACCGTCTTCTTTTTACCAAGAAACAATAACGAAAATCCCACAGCAAGCCGCTAGGGAAAATTTAGATCTACCCTTGCTAAAGGTTAGTAAAAGCTTGACTAATGAATTAAATAATAATAGTAGAAATCATGCGATCGCGCAACTCATATCAGAGCAGTTAAAGCTAATGACTAAACAATTAGACTTGCTGCGTCACAACCATTCATCAAAGAAAAATTCACCTTTGCATCAAGTTTCTACGCAGATTCCTCAACCTCAAGCATCAGTTACTTCCCAACAGCCAGAAAAAGCAGAAACAACAACTTTAAACCCCCGTCAACAGCAACATCTAGATGCTTTAATCACAAGATTTGTCCAACGCACTCCAGAGTCAAAACGCCTCACACAAACTGCTCGTCCTTTCTTAGCAAATCCCAGAACAATTACAGGTTTTCGTCTTTCTCTCAAAGAAATGCTGTATCCAATTCATGCTCAACGTGGTGCTGGGGCGAGAATTTGGGATGTAGATGGTAATGAATACATCGATATGTCAATGGGCTTTGGCTCGCTTTTATTTGGTCATTCTCCTACATTTGTTATAGAGGCGATTCAAAAACATATTCAGCAAGGAATTCAAAATGGCCCGCAATCACATCTGACAAGTGAAGCTGCTAAGTTATTTTGTGAACTAACTAATCAAGAACGAGTCACTTTTTGTAACTCAGGTACAGATGCAGTTATGGGAGCTATACGTATAGCTAGGGCTACCACAGGACGCTCTAAAATTGCTGTATTTAACGGCTCTTATCACGGTACATTAGACGAAGTTTTAGTTGCTGGAGTCCCAACTGAAAACGGCACACTAAGTTCCCTACCAGCTGCACCAGGAATTCCCCAACACTTCATCGAAAACGTTATCGTACTCAACTACGGAAATCCCGAATCTTTTGATATCCTTAAAGCCCATTCCCATGAATTAGCAGCCGTTTTAGTTGAACCAATACAAAGCCGTCGGCCAGATTTTCAACCCAAAGAGTTTGTAAAAGAACTCAGACAACTAACCAAAAAGACAGGAATCGTCTTAATTTTTGATGAAGTAATTACAGGCTTTCGGATGCATCCCGGCGGTATTCAAGCAATGTGGAATATTCAAGCAGATATTACCACCTACGGTAAAGCACTTGGCTCTGGTTTACCAATTGGGGTAATAGCGGGTAAAGCTGCTTTTATGGATGCACTGGACGGCGGTTTTTGGAGTTACGGAGATGCTTCTTCTCCTCAAAGAGAAACTACTATATTTGCCGGGACTTTCTTCAAAAATCCTTTGGTTATGTCTGTTGCTTGGGCTGTACTTAACCATATCAAAAATAGTGGCGCAGAACTGCAAGAACAATTAGCAATAAAAACAGCAAATATAGCCCAAAATCTCAATAATTACTTTCAGCAAAAACAGTTACCAATTAAAGTTGTTCATTTTGGCTCACTCTTCCGTTTTGTTTACCCGCCCAATTTAGTTTGGATGAATTTATTATTTTATCATCTGATAGAAAAGGGAATTTATATATGGGAAGGACGGACTTTTTATCTATCTACTGCTCACACTGATGAAGATATTGAAATTTTAATTAAAGCTATCAAAGAAAGTATATCAGAATTGCAAGCTGGTGATTTTTTACCATCAGACACGCCTGTAATTAATCATCAAGGTGATACATTAGCGAATAATCAGGAAATAGTTACTCTTCCTCTAACAGATGTGCAGAAAGAACTTTGGTTTATGGCACAAATCGGAAATAATGCTTCCCGTGCTTATAACCAATCAATGAGTATTCATCTGCGTGGGTCATTTAAAATAGAAGCAGTCTCTAAAGCAGTCCAAACAATTATTAATCGTCACGAAGCCCTACGAACTACTTTTAGTTCAGAAGGAGATGATCAACTAATTCATCCCAACTTGAAAATAGATATTCCTTACATAGATTTTTCGCTATTAGATGGACAACATCGTTTAGCACAGTTAAGAGAATTTTTAGACCAAGAAGCTCAAGAAATTTTTAATCTGGAAAAAGGGCCTTTACTCCGGTTTCATATCATCAAGTTAGAGCCACAACATCACCTTTTAGTTCTCACTATTCATCACATTGTTGCTGATGGTTGGTCGATGACAATTTTACTACGGGAGTTAGCTGCAATTTATGCAGCTGAGTCTCAAGGTATCACTTGTCAACTTCCCCAAGCAATGCAATATAGAGAGTATGTTAAGTGGCAAAAACTCCAGCAAACAACTTCAGAAATGGCAAAAGCTGAGGCTTATTGGCTAAAGCAATTTTCTGGTTCAGTTCCAGTGTTAGATTTACCAACTGACAAGATTCGACCAGCTGTAAATATGCATAATGGGGCGATAGAAAATCTGGTAATTAATAGTTCTTTATATTATCAACTTAAAAGCCTTAGTGATGAGTGTAAGTGTACTTTGTTTACGACACTCTTGGCTGCATACATGGTCTTATTACAGCGACTAAGTAATCAGAATGATATCGTTGTGGGTATTGCTTCGGCAGGGCAATCATTGGTTAATCATAATTGTCTGGTTGGTCATTGCGTAAATTTATTACCAATACGCAGTCACCTGACTGAGCCACCAGTATTCACAGAATATCTAAGTTATATCAAAGGGCAGTTATTAGATGCTTACGATCATCAAATTTATCCTTTTATCAAGTTAGTTAAAAATTTAAATTTGGTACGAGATCAAAGCCGAAATCCTCTATTTACAGTCGGGTTGAATTTAGATCAAGCACAATTTGATTTAGATTCATTAGATGTTGAAATTGAAGTAGCAAAAAACTCTAATACTACTGCCAAATTTGATATTGATTTGAATATTATTCAGACTGATAGTGAGTTGTTGCTGGAACTAGAATATAATACTGACTTATTTGATACCCAAACAATTCAGCGTTGGGGCAATCATTACATCACTTTGTTAGAAAGTATAATTGCTAACCCTAAACAACGTCTTTCAGAATTGCTATTGCTAACCAACATTGAAAGACAACAGTTACTAATAGAATGGAATAATACCCAAGCTGATTATCGTCTAGGGCAATGTATTCATCAGTTATTTGAAGCACAGGTAGAGAAAACACCTGATGCTGTCGCAGTGGTATTTGAAGAAGAATGTTTAACCTATCAAGAACTTAATCAACGAGCTAACCAATTAGCACGTTACTTACAAAAGCTAGGTGTAGGGACAGAGGTATTGGTAGGAATTTGTGTAGAGCGTTCTTTAGAAATGATTGTGGGGATTTTAGGCATTCTGAAAGCGGGCGCTGCTTATGTGTCACTCGATCCAACATATCCCCAGGAACGTCTGGCTTTTATGTTGAAAGATGCTAATTTATCTTTATTATTAACTCAAGAAAAATTGCAACAATGGTTGCCTGAAAATCAGCATCAAACTATTTATTTAGATACTGATTGGCAGTTAATCAATCAAGAAAAACCTGATAATTTGCAGATAAAAGTTACAACTACAAATTTGGCTTATGTGATTTATACGTCAGGTTCCACAGGTAAACCCAAGGGAGTGATGGTGCAACATCATTCTTTAGTAAATTATACAGAAACGGCAATTGTGAAATATGCGCTGGAGGCAAGTGACAGCATTCTACAATTTTCCTCTATCTGCTTTGATGTCGCAGCAGAAGAAATATTTACTAGCTTGATAGTTGGTGCTAGATTAGTGTTGCGTAACGATGTAATGTTGAGTTCAATAACAGCGTTTTTAGAGAAGTGTCATCAGCTAAAAATAACTGTCTTAGCTTTACCTACTGCCTTTTGGCATCAAATCACCGCCGAATTTGCTGAGAATTTATCGTTACCTGAATCACTGCGTTTAGTAATTATTGGTGGAGAAAAAGCATCTTCACAGCGATTGGCAACTTGGCTACAATGTGTAAGTGAAAAAGTACAATTAATTAATTCTTACGGCCCTACAGAAGCAACAATTGGGACAACTATTAGCAATCTATCAAATTTATCAGAATTCAATGTTTTGAGAGAAGTGCCAATTGGTAAATCAATAGATAATGTACAAGTTTATATATTAGATTCTTATTTCCAACCTACTCCTATTGGTGTACCTGGGGAACTATACATAGGTGGTATGGGTATAGCGAGGGGATATCTCAACCAACCTCAATTAACAGCAGAAAAATTTATTCCTAATCCTTTCAGTAAGGAACTAGGAACACTTCTTTATAAAACAGGTGACTTAGCTTGTTATTTACCTAATGGCGAAATTGAAATTTTAGGACGGGTTGACGAGCAAGTAAAAATTCGCGGTTTTAGGATTGAATTAGGCGAAATTGCAGCCCAATTAAATCAACATCCTGATGTTCTAGAAGCAGTAGTGAAAGTGTGGGAGGAAGATGGTGATAAACGTTTAGTAGGATATGTCAGTTCACAATCAAAGCCACAAATCACAGGTACTCAACTGCGAAGCTTTTTGAAGGAACAACTGCCAGAATATATGATACCTTCTGCTTTTGTAATTTTAGAAGCTTTACCAATCACGCCCAATGGCAAAATAGATAGGCTAGCATTACCTGCACCAGAAAAAATTCGCCCAGAATTAGCAGCTAATTACGTATTACCGCAAACTGAAGTAGAACAAACTATTGCTAATATTTGGCAAAAATTTTTAAATATTGAAAATATAGGCATTCACGATAACTTTTTTGAAATTGGCGGTCATTCATTGTTAATAGTTAAAGTGCATAGTGAATTGCAGAAAATCTTTAAAACTGATTTGGCAATGCTTGATTTATTTAGATATCCAACTATTAGTTCTTTAGCAGAGTTATTGAGTCAATTCAAAAATCAAGTTCTAACTATGCAAAAGATAGATAATCAGTCAGAAAAAGTTACAAGTGCTAAAGAGCAACAAAAAAAACGTTTACAAAAAATGAAATCAGCTAGAAATATTTAAAAACCAGAGCTAATCATCAACAAGATGCACTGGCTACAAAGAGAAAATTTAACCACAGAGGCACAGAGTTCACAGAGGAATTAGAGAAAATGGACGATTCATCAGCATTTAATCAAAATGGTTCAGAAATAGCAATTATTGGTTTATCAGGATGTTTTCCTGGTGCGAAAAATATTGAAGAATTCTGGCAGAATTTACAAGCGGGTAGAGAAACAATTACTTTTTTTACAGATAAAGAACTGATAGATTCAGGGATAGATCCAGTTTTTGTGGATAATCCTAAATATGTGAAAGCTAGAGGTGTATTAGCAGACGCAGAATTTTTTGATGCCTCCTTTTTTGGGTTCACTCCTAGAGAAGCAGAAATTACCGATCCGCAACATCGACTGTTTTTAGAATCTGCTTGGTCAGCTTTAGAAAATTCTGGCTACAATCCAGAAAGTTATGCTGGTACGATTGGCGTTTATGCTGGTAGCGGTTTGAGTGGCTATCTATTTAATGTTTATACTAATGAAAATATTCGTAATTCTGTTGACTTTCATCAAATAACAATTGGTGGAGATAAGGATTATTTAAGCACTCGTGTTTCTTACAAATTCAATTTACAAGGGCCAAGTTATACTGTTCAAACTGCCTGTTCTACTTCATTAGTTGCAGTTCATTTAGGATGTCAAAGTCTCCTAAATGGAGAATGTGATATGGCTTTAGCTGGTGGTGTTTCTATTAGTGCATTACGCAAACATGGCTATTTTTATAAAGAAGGGGGCATAGGTTCCCCTGATGGACATTGCCGCGCCTTTGATGCCAAAGCACAAGGAACAGTTGGCGGTGAAGGTGTGGGCGTTGTGGTGTTGAAGAGATTAGAAGATGCGATCGCAGATCGAGATACTATCTATGCAGTAATTAAAGGTTCTGCTATCAATAACGATGGCTCACAAAAAGTCAGCTACACAGCACCTAGTATCGATACTCAAGCCAAAGTCATTAGAACGGCTCAAGCTGTTGCTGAAGTTGCACCCGAAACTATCACCTATATTGAAGCCCACGGTACGGGTACATCTTTAGGAGATCCGATTGAAATTGCGGCTTTAACTGAAGCTTTTCGCGCCAATACCGACAAAACAGGCTTTTGTGCCATAGGTTCTTTAAAAACCAACACCGGTCATTTGGATGCTGCGGCTGGGATAGCTGGTTTAATTAAAACTGTTTTAGCTCTCAAGCATCAAAAAATCCCGGCTAGTTTACACTTTGAACAACCTAATCCCCAAATTGATTTTGTCAATAGTCCTTTTTACGTCAATACTCAACTAACTGATTGGCAAACTAACGGTATTCCCCGACGTGCGGGGGTGAGTTCTTTTGGTATTGGGGGGACAAATGCTCATGTGATTTTGGAAGAAGCACCATTACAATTCAAAAGTTGCAGAGACGCGATTAATCGCGTCTGTACAAAAGTCAAAAGTGAATATTTACTATTGTGTATATCTGCTAAAACTGCTACAGCTTTAGAAACTGCGACGCAAAATTTAGTTAGTTATCTTCAGCAAAATCAAGATTTAAATTTGGCTGATGTTGCTTATACTTTGGCGGTAGGTCGTAAAGCGTTGGAACATCGCCGGATTTTGGTTTGTCAAAATCTGGAAAATGCTATTACAACCCTAACATCTCTAGATAATCCAGAAGTTTTTACCCATTATCAAAAACCCTGTCATCGTCCAGTGGTGTTTATGTTTCCGGGACAGGGTTCTCAGTATGTGAACATGGGGCGAGAACTGTATGAAACTGAACCATACTTTAAAGAACAAATTGACTATTGTGCGGAACTTCTCAAACCACATCTAGGTTTTGATTTGCGCGATGTCATCTATCCCAATGCAACGCAGACTCAAGAACTAACACAAACTGCTATCACCCAGCCTGCTTTATTTGTGATTGAGTATGCTTTAGCGAAATTATGGATGAACTGGGGTGTACGTCCTGAAGCGATGATTGGTCATAGCATCGGGGAATATGTAGCAGCAACTTTGGCAGGGGTTTTTAGTTTAGAAGATGCTTTAAAATTAGTTGCTCATCGCGGACGTTTGATGCAACAACTACCCGATGGTGCGATGCTCTCGGTGCAAATGGGAGAGTCAGAAATTCAACCTTTTTTAGGTGTAGAATTGGCTCTGGCTGCTAGTAATGCCCCATCGACTTGTGTAGTTTCAGGTTCGGTGAGTGCGATCGCAAAATTAGAACAGCAGTTACAACAGCAAGGGATAAATTGTCGCAAATTGCATACATCTGGTGCTTTTCATTCGCCCATGATGGATGCGATGATTGAGCCATTTACCAAGTTGTTACAACAAATCAGCCTCCATCCTCCGCAAATTCCCTTCATTTCCAACCTTAGCGGTACATGGATAAGGAAAGAAGCCGCTACAGATCCCGATTATTGGGCAAAACATCTGCGCCAAACTGTACGCTTTAGTGATGGAATTACTCAGTTACAACAGCAACCAGAACGCATCTTTTTAGAGGTGGGGCCAGGAAAAACTTTAAGTACCTTTGTCAAGCATCAAAAACCAGAGGTAGTCACACTCACTTCACTCCGTCATCCCCAAGAACAAAAATCAGATGTAGCATTTATATTTAATACTTTGGGTCGTTTGTGGTTGCAAGGAATAAAAATTGATTGGTCGAGTTTTTATAGCCATGAAAAACTTTACCATATTCCTTTACCTACCTATCCTTTTGAGCGTCAGCGTTATTGGGTAGAACCGCAGCAACAGAAGATTAAAACACAATTAGAAAAACAATTTGCATCAATAACAACCGAGCAGAAACTGAGGAAAGAAAATACTGTTTTATCAGGTAAAAAGCCTAACATTGCTGACTGGTTTTATCTTCCTACTTGGAAACGAGCTTCGTTACCCCAGCAATTACCAAATCAAATCAAAACAACTCAGCCCAAATGCTACTTAGTGTTTATAGATGAGTGCGGTTTGGGTGAAAAAATAGTGACGCGATTGAGATTAGAGGGTGGAGAGGTAATTACCGTCAAAGTAGCAAATGAATACAGTTGTCAGAGCGATCGCTCATATACAATTAACCCAGAACAACCACAAGATTATAAGTTTCTGTGCCAAGAACTGCGTAATTTAGGTAAAACTCCCAGCCACATTATTCATTTATGGAGTGTCACACCAGATAATCTAGAGGAATTAACACCACAACAGTATGAATCCTTGGGCTTTTATAGCTTAGTGTTTCTTGCTCAAGCGATCGCAAAGTTTTATCAAAAAGATAACTTACACATTCAAGTTATTTCCAACCATCTACAAATGGTTACAGGTTCCGAACAACTGTGTCCAGAAAAAGCATTGATAATGGGGCCTTGTAAAGTAATTCCGCAAGAGTATGTCAACCTTACTTGTAACAGCATTGATCTAGTTCTTCCCACCACAGATAGTTGGCAAGAACAGCAACTAATCAACCAATTACTCACAGAAATTTCTCTGCAAACACCTGAACAAGTGATTGCTTATCGAGGAAATCATCGTTGGGTGCAGGATTTTGAAGCTATCAAATTAGACACCTCAATTCAGGGAAATCAGCGTTTAAGGCAAAACGGAGTTTATTTAATTACTGGCGGTTTAGGTGGTGTTGGACTAGTTTTAGCCGAATATCTAGCAAAAACTGTACAAGCTAAATTAATTTTAGTCGGGCGATCGCCTTTTCCTCAACCAAATGAATGGACAGAATGGCTATCAATTCATGATGCACAAAATATAGTTAGCCAAAAAATCCGAAAATTGCAAAATCTACAAGCTTTTGGCGCAGAGATAATGGTAATTAGTGCCGACGTTGCTAATTATGAGCAAATGTCAGCCGTGGTTAAAAAATTAAATTTGCAATTTGGTCAAATTAACGGAGTAATTCATGCAGCTGCAGTTTTCGGCGGGGGTATGATTCAACTTAAAACTAAAAAAATTGCAGATGAAGCTTTAGCGCCAAAAGTTCAAGGAACAAGAGTACTAAATGAAATTTTCCAAAATACTAGGCTTGATTTCTTTGTACTTTGTTCTTCGCTTTCTGCTTTTGTAGGTACATCAGGATTGGTTGACTATATTGCCGAAAATTCTTTTTTAGATGCCTTCGCTCACTATCATGCTGCACAACATAGTAATTTCATTACATCTATTAACTGGGATAGATGGAACAGCTTAGGAATGGCTGTTGCAGTTGCAGAAAGGCACAAAAATATCACCAAAGGAGAATTAACAGCAGGAATGACTGCCGAAGAAGGTATTGAGGCATTTAATAAAATTTTAGCTCATAGTAATTTGCCTCAAATTATTGTTTCCACACAAAATTTATACAGCCAGCTTCAGCCTCATCAATCTAATAAATCCCTAGAAGAACAATTAGCCCAACTCAACGAAGCTAGAGCAATTCATCCCCGTCCCAACTTAGATAATGCTTATGTTCCCCCAAGCAACGAACTGGAAATTACCCTAGCTGATATTTGGCAAAAACTTCTGGGCATTGATAGTGTGGGTATTCATGATAATTTCTTTGAATTAGGAGGAGATTCTTTATTTGCTACTCAGCTTGTTTCTCAGTTGTGCAAAACTTTCCAAGTGGAACTTTCTTATAAGGGCTTTTTTAATTTCCCGACTGTAGTTGAATTAGCTAAAACTATTGCCAAAAATTTAGCTGAAAAAGCAGAAGTACAAGATCTGACAAAAGCTTTATCAGAAATCGAGCAGCTTTCGGAAGAAGAAGTCCAGACAATTATTGCTGTACAAAATTCAGTCTTTAATTGAAATAGACAACATTTTGTAAATATTTGAGGTGAGTTTATGCTCATTATATATGGTATCAATGGGAAGAAATACTTATTATTATTGTTACTGTGTCAGCTAGGATTCTTATTTTTTGGAATGCTCTCTATCTTTGTATATGTAATCAAAATAGATGGAATTTTGGATATTCCATCTTCTATGATTTCTCTTTTATTGTGTGTTTTATATGCAATATCAGCTTTATGGATAGGATTATTCTGGGATTCTTTTTCAAAGTTGATGTTTAGCGTTTATGCCACAAAAAAAGTAATTTTCCAACAACGGTTTATTATACCAATTTTGCTCTTATGCTTACTGGCAGCCTATACAACTCATGCGATACTATTAACTAAGCAATTCAGCAATCTTTTAATAGTTAGCCTTTCTCCTTTATTCTTGGCTAGTATACTAGCAATACTTGCAACACTTGTTATTATTGGAATAGTAATAAAAGAGATAATAAACGATAAAAAAATATACATTCAAAGCCAACATAAACTCACAGAACTTAGGAAAAAATTTGGTTCAGAACCCATTAGAAGAATAGAAACTTCTATTAATCTTGCTTATAACAAAGCTTTTGCCAATCCACTTCCACCCTCACAAGGCTTCACAGTGATAGGTATCACTTCTAAACCGTGGTATGAAATAAGCGATTTACCGAAAGTGAAACTGCTAGAAGATAAGTATGAAATAATTCACCAAGAAGCTCTTCAAGCTAGGGAAAGTAATACTCTATTAAAACCATATTACTATCCAGGTGTTAATATGGGCGGATGGGATTCTATCTACTTAGTTAGAGGAGGTAAGAAGGTAGAGGAAAGTATCTTATATTTTCCAAAGACACTAGAAATATTAGAGCTAATTTCAAATCACACAAGGCTTGAAACCGCAGAACTATTAGTTCTTAAACCTGGGGAAATTGTTAAACCTCATCGCGATCCAGCAAGTTCCTTTATAATTTGTCAACTCGGTATTTCCATTCCTGAAAATTGTGGTATTAGCGTGGGTGGAGAGTCGCGTACTTGGAAAGAAGGGAAGTGTTTATTCTTTGATCCATCCTATGAGCATACAGTGTGGAACTATAGCGATAAACCTAGAGTAGTTCTGCTTGTAGTATTTTACAAGCCCGATCTAACAAATATCGAAATAGATTTCATACATATGCTTGATAGTGGTGACTGGTCTCAAGAGCCAGGGTAAGCTCATCATTACACGAGCTTCACAGTAAATATTTTGAAATATTAGTAATTATACGCTAAGGTTTCAAAATTAAACTTAAGCAATCGTAGTAAAATAACATCTTTATACTGCGATTTTTTAATTCCGGTGCTTGATTTATAGCTCATTATTATAGCTTGCACAAATGACTGATATTGCCAAGCGTATCGCCGCTCTTTCTCCAGAAAAACGTAAGCTTCTGTTGCAAAAACTGAGTAATAAAAAAGAAGATGTTTTTTCAAACACGCAAATAAAATCTCAAAATCGAGAGTCTAATAATTTCCCCCTTTCTTTTTCACAACAGAGGTTATGGTTTCTCGACCGATTGGAACCTGGGAACCCAGCATTTAACATCTGTCAGTTTATGCGTTTGTCAGGTAAGCTAAATGTACCAGCACTGGAACAAAGTTTTCAAGAAATTGTCAAGCGTCACGAAGCTTTACGCACTACATTTACCCTAATTGATGGAGAACCGCTTCAGGTAATTTCCCCTGCTGCTGTATTTAAGTTACACCTAGTAAATTTACAAGCATTCCCTCTAGACACAAGAGAAGCCGAAGTTCTATCTTTAGCTAATCAAGAAACTCAAAAATCATTCGATTTAACTAAAGATTGCTTACTGCGAGTTACTTTATTACAACTGAGCGAAATAGAGCATATTTTATTGTTATCAATACACCATATTGCTGCTGATGCTTGGTCGATAGGTGTATTAATTAATGAAATTACAACTCTTTATGAAAACTTGGCTCGCGGTTATGCTGCACAACTTCCTGAACTACCAATTCAGTATGCAGACTTTGCAGTTTGGCAGCGCAAATCGTTGCAGGGAGAAAAATTAGAAACTCTGCTGAGTTATTGGCAGCAAAAATTAAGTGGTCAACTCCCTGTAGTTGAATTACCTACAGATATGCCAAGACCAAAATTACAAACTTTTAACGGTGCTAGGCAATGTCTTGTTTTATCTAAAACTTTCTCAGAACAATTGAAAGCTTTGTATCAACGAGAAGGTATTACTTTATTCATGATTCTGCTCGCAGGATTTAAAACACTACTTTATTGGTACACAGGACAAGAAGACATAGTTATAGGTACTGATATTGCTAACCGTAACCAACCGGAAATCAGAGGATTAATTGGTTTTTTCGTTAACCAACTTGTTTTACGGACTAACTTGTCAGGAAACCCCTCGTTTCGGGAGTTACTTGAACGAGTCCGTGAGGTAACTTTAGATGCTTATACTCATCAAGATTTGCCCTTTGACAAACTTGTAGATGTGCTAAATCCATTACGGCATATGGCTCGTTCACCTTTATTTCAGATAAAGTTAATTTTAGAAAATACTCAAATTCCCTCTTTACAGCTTTCAAATCTGACTCTCAAACCTTTAGAGTTGGAAAAAAAGACAACTCAACTTGATTTACTTTGGGAGATCAGAGAAACAGAACAAGGAATAGTTGCTGTATTGGAGTACAACACAGATTTATTCTATGCAACTACCATAGCTCGAATGCTCAAACATTTTGAAACACTTTTAAACCAAATTGTAGCCAAACCAACAGCTAAATTAACAGAATTAATTGAATTACTAACAGCAGCAGATAAGCAAGAAGAATCTTGGAAAAGTAAAAATACCAAAGCCGAATATCAACGGAAATTAAAAACCATTAAACGCCAAGTTGTCAACACTGCTAATGAAATGGAAGATGAAAGATGAAAAAATTAGGTAAATCTATCAAAGCCCAAGCAGTAAATGTACTAGAAAATCAATTAATAGAAATAGATGATTTCATCAAGAGTCAGACATTACCTATTGTCATCAAACCGCTTGTAAATGATATTGACCTGGCAGATTGGGCTGAAGGTAATCGAGATTCTATAGAAGCCAACCTATTACAAAATGGTGCTATATTATTTAGAGGCTTCAATATTACTACAGCATCAGAATTTGAGCGTTTTGGTTTAGCAATTTGCTCAGAACTTTTTAATGAAAATGGCGAACATCCCCGTAATAATGTGAGTGGGAATGTTTATACTCCAGTTTTTTACCCTGGCGATCGCAAGTTATTATGGCATAACGAAAATTCCTTTAATCATCGCTGGCCGATGAAAATTATGTTTGGTTGTCGTCAACCAGCACAGCAGGGAGGGGAAACGCCAATTGTTGATAGTCGCCAAGTTTTTCAGCGCATCAACCCTAAAATTAGGGACAATTTTATTGAAAAACAAGTAATGTATGTCCGTAATTATGGTAGTGGTTTAGGGCTAAACTGGGAAACAGTTTTTCAAACTACAAATCGCGAAGAAGTTGCAGCTATTTGTCAACGCAACTTTGTCAATTTTGAATGGAAGCCAGACGGAACTTTAAGAACTCTCTCGGTGCGTCCAGCAGTAGCTAAACATCCCCAAACTGGCGAAATTACCTGGTTTAATCAAGCTCAACATTGGCATCCGGCTTGCTTAGATGCTCAAACAAGAGAGTCGTTTATCTCATCATTTGCACAAGCAGATTTGCCAAGAAATTGCTATTACGGTGATGGTACTCCTATAGAAGATTCAATAATGGCAGAAATTTGTGAAGTATACCAAGAATTAGAAGTAACCTTTCCCTGGAAACAAGGAGATGTATTACTACTAGATAACTTATTAACTGCTCATGCCCGTAATCCCTTTATTGGAGAAAGAAAGTTATTAGTAGCTATGGGCGACATGACAAGCTTTGCAGATATTAATAATTAAAGGTAGTAAATAAAAATGCCGCAACAAATCCAGGGATTTCACCTTTCTCCTCAACAGAAACGTCTGTGGTTATTACAACAAAATAGCTCGGTTTACTTGACTAACTGTGCTATTCTCATCGAAGGCAGCTTACAAGTTAATATTTTAAAAGCGGCTTTACAAAAAGTTATTGATAGGAATGAAATACTGCGTACTAGTTTCCATAAAACAAAAGGTATAAAAATTCCTATTCAAGTTGTAGAGAATAATGTTGCTTTATCTTGGCATGAAAGCACTTTTTTAGCAGCAAATATTGAGAATATTTTGCAAGAAAACAACCAGCAAGATATTGATTGGCAAAAAAGCTCTTTATTACATACAACATTGCTCAAGCTGTCACCGGAAAAGCATATATTACTAGTAAATTTACCTGCAATGTGCGCTGACACAGCATCATTAAATAATTTATTAGCTGAAATTAGCTGTTGCTATAGTGCTAGTTTACTCGGTGATGAGTTGGCTGATGAACAGTTGCAATATGCTGATATTTCTGCATGGCAAAATGAACTACTTGCAGCAGAGGAGACAATTACCAGCAGAAAATATTGGCAACAACTAGATATTTCTCAGCTTGAGAATTTTAAATTATCTTTTGAACAGCAGTTTTCTCAATCGCCAGAATTTCAACCTCAGTTTGTGAAGCTGTCAATTCCCAGTGAGTTCAGCAATAAAATAGAAAATATTGTTAAAAAATATCAATGTTCAACAAGTGTATTCTTTCTAGCTTGTTGGTTAATTTTACTCTGGAGACTTACCGACGAATCAAAGCCAATCATTGGTTTAGGTTGCGATGGTCATAATTATGAAGAACTAAAAGCAGCAATAGGTTTATTAGCCAAATATTTACCTTTGACCTGTGAATTAACAGAAAAATCTCGCTTCAGCGATATCTTAAATAAACTTAGTGCTTCTACAACTGAATTAACAGAATGGCAAGAGAGTTTTGCTTGGGAACAAATTGCCGAAACCAACCAAGATAATACAGAACAGCCATTTTTACCATTCTGTTTTGACTTTGAAGAAGCTGCAAATCAATATGATACTGCTGGCATATTATTTAGTATTTATCAAAAATCTGCTTGTATTGACCGATTTAAAATTAAATTAGCTTGCACGCGCACTCACAATCAAACAGTTAACGCAGAATTCCACTATGATGCTAATCTGTTTTCCCCAGCAGATATTCAACGTTTAGCTAGTCAATGGCAAACATTGTTAATCAGTGCCGTTGAAAACCCCTCTGCAACCATCTCACAATTAAATATTCTCAGCAACACCGAACGCCAGCAAATTTTAATCGATTTCAACAACACCCAAACCACAGAATTACAATACGAGTGCATTCACCACTGGTTTGAACAACAGTGTAATTCCACACCAGACAATATTGCAATTGTATTTCAAGACCAGCAACTTACTTATCAAGAATTAAATACTCGCGCTAACCAATTGGCTCATTACCTGCAAAAATTAGGTGTAGGGCCAGATGTATTAGTGGGAATTTGTGTAGAGCGTTCCTTATGGATGGTTATCGGCTTATTAGCTATCCTCAAAGCTGGTGCAGCTTACGTACCTTTAGACCCGGCTTATCCGGTAGAACGTCAAACTTATATCATTGCTGATACCAATACACCTTTAGTCTTGACGCAGCAACATCTAGCGGCTAGTTTACCAGATATTCAACTTCTTTATATTGATACTGAGTGGTCAGCGATCGCTCTAGAAAAAACACAAAATCTCGTCACTCAGACAACTTCTCAAAACCTAGCCTATGTTATCTATACATCCGGCTCAACTGGTAAACCCAAAGGAACATTAATTACTCATCAAGGACTAGTTAATTACCTGAGTTGGTGTACCCAAGCCTACAATGTTGAGCAAGGAACAGGTACATTAGTTCACTCTCCTTTGGGGTTTGACTTGACAGTTACCAGTCTGTTTTCACCGTTACTCGTAGGTCGTCAAGTAGAACTTGTACCAGAAAACCAAGGAATTGACGCACTCTCTACAACTTTACGCCGCAGTCATAACTTAAGTCTAGTCAAAATTACACCTGCACATTTAGATTTACTCAAAGGACAACTATCACCTGAAGAAGTAGCCGGACGTACACAAGCTTTTATTATCGGTGGCGAAAACTTGTTAGCTGAAAAGTTAACATTTTGGCAAGATTTTGCCCCCGACACAATGCTAATTAATGAATATGGCCCAACAGAAACCGTAGTCGGTTGTTGTGTTTATCAAGTACCAAATAATCAGCGTGATTCTGGGTCAATTCCTATCGGTAAACCCATCGCTAACACCCAACTTTATGTATTAGATAAATACTGGCAACCAGTACCTATTGGTGTAGTTGGTGAACTGTATATAGCTGGTTTAGGACTTGCTCGCGGCTACTTGAATCGACCGGAATTAACTGCACAAAAGTTTATCCCCAACCCCTTCAGCAACAAAGCAGGAGAACGCCTTTATAGAACAGGTGACTTGGCTCGTTACCGTTCAGATGGAACTTTGGAGTTTCTTGGACGTATCGATAATCAAGTTAAAATTCGCGGTTTTCGGATTGAATTAGGAGAAATAGAAGCAGTATTAGAGCAACATCCAGAAGTTAAGGAAATTGTAGTTATTGCCCGCGAGGATGCGGAGCGAGAAAAGCGTTTAGTTGCTTATGTTGTAGTTAATCAAAAACCAGGCATTTCTATTAGTGAACTACGCAGTTATTTATTAGAAAAATTGCCTGAGTATATGATACCTGCGGCTTTTATCAAGTTAGATGCTTTGCCACTAACACCCAACGGCAAAGTAGACTATCGAGCTTTACCCGAACAAGCACAACTTGATTTAGAAGAAACCTATGTGGCTCCTCAATCTGAGCTTGAGCAAATTATTACAAATATATGGCAAGAATTATTGCATATAGAAAAAGTCGGAATTCATCACAATTTCTTTGATATCGGCGGTCACTCATTACTAATGGTTCAGGTTCATAGTAAACTCCAAAAAGCCTTAAACAGAGATATATCAATGCTTGATATGTTTCAGTATCCAACTATTAGTAAATTTGCTAAATATTTAAATCAGGAACAAGAAAAAAAACCTGATTTACCTAACTATGAACTGAGTGAAAACCAGCGAGAATCCAGAAAACAACGTAGGCAACTTAGACAAGAACATCGAGCAACAAGTAAGTAGGAGGAGTAAGCTAATGAATAACTCAAATACATCTGATTGTCTCGATGAAATAGCGATTATTGGTATGGCTGGTTGTTTTCCTGGTGCTAAAAATATTGATGAATTTTGGCAAAATCTACGAGACGGTGTAGAGTCAATTTCTTTTTTTACTGAAGACGAGTTGCTCAATTCAGGGGTAGAACCTGCTTTGTTAAATCAACCTAATTATGTAAAAGCCGGAGCTATATTAGATGATATAGAATTATTCGATGCGTCATTTTTTAACTTTAATCCTAGAGAAGCAGAAATTACCGATCCACAACACCGTTTCTTGCTTGAGTGTGCCTGGAATGCTTTAGAAAATGCTGGTTACGACAGTGAAACCTATTTAGGTCGGATTGGTATTTTTGCTGGCGCAAGCATGAGCAGTTACTTTTTGGCAAATCTGTATTCAAATCGCCAGCTGATAGAATCCGTAGGTGGTAAGCAAATTGCGATCGCCAATAGTCAAGATTTTTTACCTACCCTAATTTCTTATAAATTAAACTTGCAGGGGCCGAGTGTAAATGTCCAAACCTCCTGCTCTACTTCATTAGTTGCGGTTCATCTCGCCAGCCAAAGCTTACTCAACGGCGAAAGTGATATAGCTTTGGCTGGTGGGGTTTCCATTGGAGTACCGCATAAAACTGGCTATCCTTATCAACAAGGGAGTATTTTGTCTCCTGATGGACATTGCCGTGCTTTTGATGCCAAAGCACAAGGAACAGTTAGCGGTAACGGTGTAGGTATGATAGTTTTAAAGCGGTTAGAAGATGCGATCGCAGATCGAGATACCATTCACGCTGTCATCAAAGCCTCCGCTATCAATAATGATGGTTCTGCAAAAGTTGGCTACACTGCTCCCAGTATCGAGGGTCAAGCCAAAGTCATAGCCGAAGCACTAGCTGTCGCCAGAATCTCCCCAGAGAAGATTAGCTATATAGAAGCTCATGGTACAGGAACAGTTTTAGGAGATCCAATTGAAATTGCTGCACTCACACAAGCTTTCCGCGCCAAAACTGACAAAAAAGGTTATTGTGCCGTTGGCTCAGTGAAAACTAATATTGGACATCTAGATACTGCTGCTGGTGTTACAGGTTTAATCAAAACTGTTTTAGCCCTGAAACATCAACAAATACCCCCGACTCTGCATTACCAACAACCTAATCCCAAAATTGACTTTGCTAACAGCCCCTTCTACGTCAATCACCAGCTGTCACAATGGAATTCTGATGCTAATCCTCGCTATGCAGGAGTCAGTTCCTTTGGTATTGGTGGTACTAATGCCCATGTAATTTTAGAAGAAGCCCCAGTTATTGAACAGGAGAACAAGGGGAAGCAGGGGAGAGGGTATCAGTTATTGGTACTCTCTGCTAAAACAGCATCAGCACTAGAGACTGCTACTACAAATTTAGTTAAACATCTCCAGCAGCACCCCAACCTTAATTTAGCTGATGTTGCTTATACCCTAAGTGTAGGTCGTCGAGCGTTTGAACATCGTCTTGTCGTAGTTTGCCAAAACCTTGACGATGCAGTGCAAGTTTTAGAAGCAAAAGATCCGCAACGAGTTTTCAGCCACCACAGCGAACTGTCTACACAACAAGTTGCATTTATGTTTCCCGGACAAGGTACTCAGTATGTAAACATGGCTAAAGAATTGTACCAAACTGAGCCAATCTTCCGAGAACAAGTAGACTACTGCTGTGAATTACTCAAACCTCTTTTAGAAATAGATTTACGTAGCGTTATCTACCCGCAACCAGAACAGCAAGAAACAGCTGCTTTGCAGTTACAGCAAACTTATATCACTCAGCCAGCGTTATTTGTCATTGAGTATGCTTTAGCTCAGTTATGGATGTCTTGGGGTATAAACCCAAGCGCCATGATTGGTCATAGCATTGGCGAGTATGTAGCTGCAACTGTGGCTGGTGTATTCTCCTTAGAAGACGCACTCCTGTTAGTAGCTACTCGCGGCAAATTGATCCAGCAACTGCCATCAGGGACAATGTTAGCTGTACCAATGTCAGCACAAAAAATTCAACCCCTGCTAAACAAACAACTTTCTCTAGCTGCAATCAACAGTCCAAATTTGTGCGTAGTTTCGGGAACCGAAGCAGCAGTTGCGGAATTACAAAATCAATTATCTCAACAAAGTGTTGATTGTCGCCGTCTGCATACTTCTCATGCTTTTCATTCCCAGATGATGGACTCAATTCTAGAGCCATTTCAGGAGTTACTCTGCAAAATTCAACTAAATTCTGCCAAAATTCCTTTTATTTCTAACGTCACAGGTACTTGGATAACCACAGCACAAGCAACAGATGGGAAATATTGGGTAAAACATCTCCGTCAAACAGTGCATTTTAGTGAAGGAATTGCTAAATTACTGCAAAAGCCAGAGCAAATTCTCTTAGAAGTAGGCCCAGGACGCACATTAACTACCTTAGTTAACAAGCAGAAGGTAGCAGAACAGATAGTGCTTTCTTCACTGAGACATCCACAGAACCAGCAATCAGATATTGTATTCTTGCTCAATACACTCTCGCAACTCTGGTTGCAAGGAATCCAAATAGATTGGACACAATTTTATGACCATGAACAACTTTATCGTATTCCCTTACCTACATATCCATTTGAAAAGAAAAGATATTGGATTGAACCATTAGTTAATAGTGAAGTTAATTCATCACCCGAAGCAGAAATTATAGTGCCACAACCAACATTTATAAATAATACTTTGTCAATCCTCAAAGAAATTTTTAGTAATTCTCTTGGCAT
The DNA here is from genome assembly GCF_025677855.1 of Tolypothrix sp. PCC 7601. Taxonomy (NCBI): domain Bacteria; kingdom Bacillati; phylum Cyanobacteriota; class Cyanophyceae; order Nostocales; family Tolypothrichaceae; genus Tolypothrix; species Tolypothrix sp. PCC 7601. Next base: position 6,515,624 of record NZ_CP064879.1, on the reverse strand, counting down.
CAAATCATCCGAAATTAATATTCATACCCCTTTTCTAGAAATGGGTATAGACTCTCTATTATTACTGCAAATTAACCGCGCCATTCAAGAACAGTTGGGTGTGCAAATTCCTTTTCATATATTTCTGGAAGATTCACTAACAATTGATTCTCTAGCAGCTTATATCACTAAAGAAAAACCTCAAGAGCCAATACCCACCGTTACACCATTATCAATTCAAAATCAGTTTACACCAGCACTTGATCGCCAAGAAGAACAACCACAAAATAGTAATGTTGAGCAGATTCTTTTACAACATCTTCAGGTAATGTCTAAATTGGTAGACTTATTGCCTCAGAAAGATTTACTTACTCAAAATTTGTCTTCTACTGTTCTTAGAAGTCAACAAGCTGCTCAAATTTCAACCCAACAAAATTCCAATCTCACATCTAACTCAACTAAATTAGAGCCTGATAACCAGCATAAAAATCATGAAAAACTCCACCCAAAAGGGGGTGGAGTTTTTGGGCATTGGGAATTGGGCATGGGGCATGGGAAAGAACATACCAATGCCCTATGCCCTATGCCCCAAGAGGCGGGGCAGCTATCCCTCTCCACCCACAAGGGGATGGAGTTTCCCGCCGCTTTCAATAAATTAACTCCCATATCAGCAACTCAAAAAGAGTCAGTAGCGTTATTGACTCCCCATCAACAGAAACATTTAGATAGTTTAATTACACTTTTTGTGAGCAAAACTCAAGCATCAAAACGGCTTTCTCAAGATTACCGTTCCTATCATGCTAATAGCAGAGCAGTTACAGGGTTCTTTCCTGATATTAAAGAGATGATCTATCCTATTCACGGACAACGTGGAGAAGGAGCCAGAATTTGGGATGTTGATGGTAACGAATACGTAGATATCTCTATGGGATTTGGTACGCTTTTATTTGGTCATTCACCATCTTTTGTGATTGAAGCACTACAGCAACAAATTCAACATGGCATATTACATGGCCCACAATCGCGTTTAGCTGGTGAAGTAGCAAAATTAATCTGTGAACTAACAGGTGCAGAACGAGCAGCTTTATGTAACACTGGCTCAGAAGCCGTCATGGGAGCAATACGCCTAGCACGCACTGCTACAGGACGCTCTAAGATAGCTTTATTTGCTGGTTCTTATCATGGCAACTTGGACGAGGTTTTAATCAAAGGAGTCATGACTGCTGATGGAAACTTATCTTCTGTACCAAAAAATTTAGGAATTCCTCAGTATATGGCTGAAAATGCCATCATTCTTAATTATGGCACTCCTGAATCATTAGATATTATCCAAGCTCATGCCCACGAGTTAGCAGCCATTCTCGTTGAACCAATACAAAGCAGTCGCCCAGATTTGCAACCTCAAGAGTTTTTATCTCAGTTAAGACAACTTACCCAAGAGACAGGAATTGTCTTAATCTTTGATGAAGTAATTACCGGCTTTCGGATGCATCCAGGTGGTATTCAGGGGTTGTGGGGTATTCAAGCAGATATCACTACCTACGGTAAAGCGGTTGCAGCTGGTATCCCCATTGGGGTAATAGCTGGCAAAGCTGCTTTCATGGATGCATTAGACGGTGGTATGTGGAACTATGGTGATGAGTCTTATCCTCAAGGAAAAACCACCTTTTTTGCAGGCACTTTTTTTAAACATCCTCTGGCAATGGCGGCTGCTTGGGCGGCATTAAATCACATTAAAACTTATGGGTCTAAACTGCAAGCAGAACTAACTGAAAAAACAGCAAAATTAGCCAAAACACTGAATAACTTCTTTGAAGAACAACAAATACCAATCCGAGTTGTTCATTTTGGTTCGCTTTTCCGTTTTACTTTCCAAAATAATTCTGTACTAGGTAATTTATTCTATTACTATTTACTAGAAAAAGGAGTTTACGTTTGGGAAGGACGTACTCTTTATTTATCGACAGCACATACTGAAGCCGATATAGAATATATCATCCAGGCTGTGAAAGAAAGTGTAGTAGAAATGCAAGCAGGTGAGTTTCTACCACCAACGCCTATTGCCAATTTTTCGCCAATTAATTGTAGTCAAAAAGAACTAGAAGCACCCCTGGTCACCATTCAGCCACATGGCTCTAAAAAACCTTTATTTTTTATTCATCCTATCGGAGGCAATGTTTTTTGCTATAAAGAATTAGCACGTTGCTTAGATTCCGAGCAACCTTTTTATGGACTGCAAGCACCGAGTCTGTTTGGAGAATGTGAACCATATACTCGTATTGAAGATATGGCTGCTCACTATATTGCAGCAATGCAAACTGTACAGCCACAAGGCCCCTATTATTTAGGCGGGTGGTCACTGGGAAGCTTTGTAGCTTTTGAAATGGCTCAACAACTGCAACAGCAAGGTCAACAGGTTCCTGTACTCATCTTATTAGATAATGTTGCACCCAATTCTCACAAGCAACCTATAAATACTCAACAAAATGATGAGTCGCGAATTTTAGCGAGTTTTGCCTACGATATTGCCAGTTCGTCAGACAAAACTATCTCGGTATCCTATGAATATTTTCAACAAATGCAGTATGAAAAGCAATTAAATTATGTTTTTGAGCAGTTGCAAATTGCTAACTTAATCCCAGCTAATTTTAGCTTTGATAACTTTTGCTTGTTTCTCAAGGTTTATCAAAGTCACCTCCAAGCAAGTTGGAATTATGTAGCACAGGTATATCCAAATCAAATGATTCTCTTGCGTGCTAGCGATAGCAATGAAGGTTTTGATTATTCTCACGATCCTAGCTGGGGCTGGAGTAAATTATCTTCTAAACCAGTGGAAATCTATACAGTTCCGGGTACTCATTACACAATGCTTGCGAAACCTCATGTACAGGTCTTAGCAGAGCATTTGAATACATATTTAAATCAGATAGAGCATGGACTAATTGTTAAGTAACACAACCATAACTTAAGCTACCAAAAATTCAGCTTTGATAAATCCGATAAAATCTAATATGCAACAACTTGAAATTCCCAATAATCCGATTTCAGAAACAACAGATAATGATGTACAAATCGAGTTCAATGCTCTACAACAGCAGCATTTAGAGACATTAATTACTCGTTATACAGAACGAACCAAAACATCAAAACAACTAGCGCAGAAATATCGTCCTGTTTTTGCAAATAACAGGGGTGCTGTGGGGTTCAATTTACTTTTTAAAGAAATGTTTTATCCCATTCTCACCGAACGCTCTCTAGGCTCTAGAATGTGGGATGTTGATGGTAATGAATATATAGACCTCACTGGTGGATATGGAATACATTTATGTGGTTACAATCCACCATTTATCAAAAAAGCTATTTTTGAGCAACTTGAATATGGCATACAAACTGGCCCACAAGCAGCACTAGCTGGCGAAGTTGCTGAGTTAATCTCTGAACTGACGGGGATGGAACGAGTAGCTTTTTGTAGTGTCGGTACAGAAGCCATGATGCTCGCACTACGCATAGCACGAGCCGCGACAAATCGTCATAAGATTGCCCTATTTTCTGGTTCTTATCATGGTATTTTTGATGGAACTTTAGTTAAAGCAGAGACGACAGATGGTAATCCAAAAGGAATTCCAGAGTATCCGGGAGTAACACCAAATGTTGCTGAAGATGTTTTGGTTCTAGAGTACGGAAGTCCTCAAGCTTTAGAGATAATTAAAACCTACAAGCAAGAATTAGCTGCTGTTCTTGTGGAACCTGTGCAGCAACATCAGCTTGGTTTTCAACCCAAAGCATTTATTCTACAACTGCGCCAATTAACTAAAGCATTAGAAATACCGTTAATCTTTGATGAAATGAATACTGGCTTTAGAATTCATCCAGGTGGCGCGCAAGCATGGTTTGGAGTTGAAGCCGACATCGCAACATACGGAAAAATAGTTGGTGGTGGTATGCCTTTAGCAGCTGTAGCTGGTAAAGCTGTTTATATGGATAGAATTGATGGCGGTATGTGGAATTACGGCGATATGTCTGCTCCTGATGTTCCCGTTACCTGGTCAGGAACTAGCTACTGTAGGCATTCTCTCTCTTTAGCTGCGGCGCGTGCTTTGTTACAGCATTTAAAAACGGAAGGAGTAAGTCTACAAGAACAGTTAAATCAACTTACATCACAATTTGTAGAGAGATTTAATGCTTACTTTGAAGTTGAAAAACTACCCATTTATCTATCAAATTTTGGCTCGTTTTTCAATGCTAATGTATCTGAAACTTCTGAGATAGCAACAGAACCTACATTTTTAATAGGTCTGAGGCTTATATTTAATCATATGATTGTTCGAGGTGTTCTGATGCCAAAAGGCGATGGTTTTTTGTCTGAAGCCCATACAGAGCAAGATATTGATTTGATTGTTCAATCTGTTCAAGATAGTGTTAAAGAACTAAAAGAAGGTGGGTTTCTACTTAGTTAGTTAGTTATCGATTTATCAAGCAAAGTTTAAATGTTTGTAGAGGTTTGTCAACTATCTTGATTAATAGATAGAGTACAAGTATCAACATATCCAAACAACAGAATCATTAGCTTGAATAGATAAAATTTTACTAAAATTATAGGCTAGGAAATCAAATGAACCAAACAACTTCAGAAGATACAACCATTTATAAAGTTGTAGTTAACCATGAGGAACAATATTCTATTTGGCCTGCTGACCGGGAAAATGCTCTTGGGTGGAAAGATGCAGGGAAAAGTGGGCTGAAATCAGAATGTTTGGAATACATTAAGGAAGTTTGGACTGATATGCGACCCCTAAGCTTAAGAAAGAAAATGGAGGAAACATCTAGCAAAAATTCAGTATAAATTAATTCTCGATTGCTATTTGTAGAGAGATTTTATTTCTCTACAATTATTTTATTTTAGAAAATAAAGAATTAAAATTTTCATTAATACCTACATATTAAATAGGAATCCGCTTTGATTCCTGAAATTATTTGCGTAGGGAGAGAAGAGGGAACAGGGAACGGGGAACAGGGAAGAAGAAATAAAAGTGTACTTAGGTTTTTTCAAAAATCAAATATGAGTCCTAAATATCAACTCTTGGGTAATTTGCCCTAAATCAAATCCTTGAGGTGATGTGCGGCTATTTTGCTTTTCTTGATATTAATATGTTTCAAGTAGATATTTCGTTAAATCATCCAGAATAGCATTAGCTGAGAGGACACTGCCAAGTATCCAGGAACCAGAATCAACAGTGTAAACTTTCTTATTTCTAACTACATTCAGTGTTTGCCACAAAGGAGTCTCTTGATATTTTTTAAATAGTTCTGTTGCGCCTGGATCTACTGCTACAAATAAAACATCTGCATCAAGTAAATCTATACGTTCTAAGCTCAATATTATCAAAATATCTTCAGGTGTTTTAATCAACTGACTTTGTTTAACTGGCATTGAAATTCCGGCTGCTTTCACAATACTGCCAGGAAATGAAAATTGGGAATGAAACTCAGGAAGTTGCTCACCACCATGAAACCTGCTAACAGAAACTTTTAATGTGTCAAGTTTATTTCCTAACTCTGCTCTAATAATTTTAAGTCGCTGTTCGTATTGGGTGATTAATTCTTCAGCTTTTCCACTGTTATTAGTAAAAGAACCTATTTGTCGTAAATGCATTTGCCAATTTGTATAAGAATAGTTGGCTTTAACTGTAGGTGCTATTTGTGAAAATATTTTATAATTTCCTGAATCTATTCCATACACACCAACAATTAAATCCGGCTTTAATTGCAAGATTTTCTCTAGATTAATCTGTGGTTCTTTTCCTATATAATTTACCCCTATAAGCTTGTTTTTAAGCAGATTCGCTTTGCTGCCAGCAAAAGCAGGATGTGGTATTCCTATTGGCTTTAAGTCTAATGCAACTAAAGCTTCTAATGCTATTTGATCTACAGCAATAATACGTCGCGGTTTTAGGGGAACACAAGTTTCTCCTAATTCATGCTGAATTAATCGGCATTCTGAAGTTGGCGATATTTTATTTGATAAGTTTGGGTTTGAATAGTGATAACAAGCAGTAACTAGCAAAAAAGTTAGTACAAGTAATAAACTACGAAATTTATGTAATTTCACGATTTTCTCTAATTGTTATAATTTTCAAGTTTTGGCAACTTTAACTCACTAAAAAATCCAATCAGCTTGCTCATTAGCTAAAATATTCTCAAACTTTCCTTGTGCTACAATCCTACCTGCTTTCATCATAATAATTTGGTCAGCACGGCGTAAAACATAACGGCGATGAGACACTACAAGACAGGTTGGTGTCCAATTTTGTTTTTCACTATTATTATTAAATATCCGCGACCATAAAGCTAGTTCTGTCTCTATATCTAAAGCACTAGAAAGGTCATCAAAAACCAGCAATTCTGGTTGACGCACAAACATACGCGCGGCGGCTAAACGTTGCAATTGTCCACCAGACAATCTCACTCCTTTTGCTCCTACTAAAGTTTCCATTTTGTGATTCATGGTGGCTAAATCTTGTTCAAATACTGACATTTTTAGGGCTTTTTCAATTTCAGAATCATCTTTTTCTAAGCCAAGTAAAATATTTTCTCTGAGTGTATAACTAAACAATTGGGGAATTTGAGGAGTATAAGCACTACGAGGTGGGACAAAGAAATTAGCAGGGTCTTCTACTAGCAACCCATTCCAATAAATAGCCCCCGCTTGCTTGGGTAATAGTCCTAATAAAGTTCGTATTAGTGTTGTTTTACCAGAACCGATACGACCAGTAATTACGGTCAAACTACCACGTTGTAGCTGAAAACTGATGTCTGTGATTCCTTGGTTAGTACCGGGATAGTGGTAAGTAAGGTTAGAAATAGTTAATAATTGTAAGCGATCGCTCTCTTGTCTGTGTGGTTGTTCTAAAGGTGGAAGTTTTGGTTTGCGATCGCCTACGGTGGGCGGAACGCCATCGCCTATACTTGGGCGTAGCCCATCGCGCAGGTTATTGAGATAAAGTGGATTTTTGGCTACTAAGGTGTCTGCTGTCGCACCAGAAAGCAACGTTGTCATCCGTTCAAAGGAGACTTCGGTTTGCTTGTACAATGCGATGAATCGCCCTAAAGAGTTGAAAAAGCCAGTCACAAAGGCCAGATTATAAATAAATAGAGCAAAATCACCTACAGTCAAGTTGCTAGTTTTGCTCTGAATTAATACAGCAGCTAGCAGCAAAATTAAACCCGTTCCTAGGTTTACCATGTTTTGAAATACAGAATCTAACATGGCATTTAATAAACTATCTCTCACCATTACTTGGCGGCGTTGATCATTGAGAGTGCGAAAATGATCCAGCACATCTTGTTCTGCACCAGCTACTTTAATTGCTTGCACTGAACTAAAGATTTCGCCTAAAATTCCTGTTACTTTCTCTGTTGCTTGGCGGCTAGCCTTGCGGTATCTTTTAATGTAAGTTTCTGCTTTTTGAATAATGGCGATCGCACCAAGCAAAGGCAGAAACACACACAAGGTCATTTGGACATTAACGCTTAATAAAATTCCTAGACAAAGAATAGCAAATATTCCTTCTCCCAGCAGTTCTGAAACCCATGCTACATTGTCTTCTATTTGTTGAGCATCATCCCGAAAATAACTAATAATTTCCCCTTGAGATACAGCTTTTTCTGCCTCGCTGTTAACAATCACAGGTTGAGCAGTAGGATTATTTAATAAACGTTCTAATAGATTGCGTCGTAGCAACGAACTCATGGTAAAACGGTGCTGGGTTTTGGTTAAGCGCCCAGCAAATATTGTCCCAATATGCCCTAAATGTAGAGTTACCAACAACACAATCCATGCTACAGGTGTTAACCCAAATTGTGCTTTATTTGTGAGGCTATTAAAGAATTCTCGGATAATTAATCCAGGGATTGCAGGCAAGCCCATAATTAAAATCCAGAAGCAAGTATCGATTGTGTATAGTTTTGGTTGATAGCAAATTAAGTTCCATAATAATTTCCACCCTTGGGCTTTTTTAGTCGCGGATAACATAATATTTAGTCATTACAAGAAGAGTGTGAGGCAATACTGCTCGGTTAAGGATTTTCAACTCGGAATTTGGTTTGGGGAAAAGGTGAAAGGGTAAGGGTTAAAGGTTTTTTCTTGCCCCTTTTACCCTTCTCCTTTTCCCCTTAACCGACAAGTATTGGAGTGTGAGGTTAATTAGTGTCACCAAAATTAAACTAATAAATCTGTCAAACCAGTCTTGAGTAATTGAGCAAAGCGGGAATGGGAATTTTGCATTAATTCGTCTCGCAATCCATATTCGCTGACCCGACCTTTATCTAAAATGAGGATTTGATTTGCTCTTTGTACGGTTGCTAATCGGTGCGCGATAATGATGCCTGTACGTCCAATTAATAGCCGATCTATAGCTTTTTCAATCAGTTTTTCTGTGATGGGATCGAGGCGTGAGGATGCTTCATCTAAGATGACAAGACCAGGGTCTTTCAGAAAAACCCGGGCAAATGCTAATAATTGCGCTTGTCCTGCTGATAAGCCGCTACTATCAGGCCCCAATTCAGTGTCTAAGTCTTTGGGTAATGAATGTAGCCATGCAGATAATCCCAACATCTCTAAGGTTTCATAGATGCGCTCGTCGCTAATATTTTGGTTAAAGAAGGTGAGATTGTTGCGAACTGTGGTTTGGAATAATTGCACATTCTGAGTTACTAGTCCGACGTGCTGGGGTAAGTCTGTTAAAGGAGTCTGGTTGATAGGCACATTTCCCAAGCTAATTATTCCTGATTGTGCGTCATATAACCTGAGTAATAGGCGCGCTAGTGTGGTTTTACCGCTACCTGTACGTCCTAATAGCCCCAACACATGGCCGGGTGGTAAATGAAAAGATATATCTTGCAGGATTAATTCTGGTTTTGTATTTGGCTTTGTGATGCGTAGCCTCGTAGAGGCTTGTCCTTTGACATCGCTATAGCTGAATGAGACATTGGCAAATGTCACAGAAAGTGCGCCATGAGATAGTTTCTGTTCACCTCCAACACTCAGTGGCGATCGCACTTGAAATAAGTCTTGAATACGATAGATACTAGCTTCCGCTTGTTGCAAATCTTCTAACTGAGTGCGGATTTGCTCAATTGGTTCGCTTAAAAGTGTAGTGTAATAGAAAAATATGTATGCAGTGCCGATGGAAATTGCTTTTTGATTCCAAAGGTAGAGAGCTACAGCTAAAGCAATCACATTACCTAGAGTAAAGATACCGTTAGTTGTCGTCCAGAGGATTGTATCTGCAAAGCGGGCTTTGTGATAGGTTGGTAGCCAGCGTTGCAGAATCTGATAGAAGCGGTGCATCACATAACTTTTTGCACCGTTTGCTCTGATGTCTTCAATACCAGTTAATTGCTCACCTAAAAACCCAAAAAACTCTGCGTTGACTTGGCGATAGCTTCCCCAATAGGGAACGGCGATGGAACGCAGACTAATTAGAGTAGATAATGCTGTAATGGCGAACAATGAAATAGCCATCCCAGCTCGCCAATCTTCGGCGAACATCACCACAATTACACCCAAAATCAGTAGCAAACTACCTAAGATGTAAACGCTAAATTTCGAGAAAAACTTAGAAAGATTTTGAATATCTCCGTCTACTCGTTCTACTAATTCACCAGGTGTAGTCATCTTGTGAAAAGATAAATCGAGTTTCAGACAATGCTCCACTAAATCGGCACGTAAGGCATTAGTGGCTGTCCAAGCAACGTTTTCGCCGTAGTATGTAGCGGCAATTGACATTAATTGCGTTAATATAGCTACGCCAATAAACAGAAATGCGGCTAAGAATAATTTCTGCACTGAACCGCCTGCTACAGCTGTATCAATGAAATTACGTAGAATTTGCGGGTTGAGCAACTGCAAGCCAATACTAGCTAATAGCGCGATCGCAAACTTGACAACGCGCCCCTTTTGAGGCTTGAGATAGTCTATTAATAAATCCCCAAACTGTTTTAGACCAATTTTCATAACGTCGCCAAATATCAGCCAGAAATGTTCTGGATGTTGTATTCCAATCAGAACTAATTGAGAAAAATATGCAAAAACAGTATACTATATAAATGCTTAGGGACATCCAAATAAAAAAATATCCCAGTATGTATTGTGGGGTGGACATCTTGTCCGCCCAGTTTATGTGGCGGGCATCTTGCCTGCCACACAAGATGGAATAATTTATTTCTTGGAAATCCCTTAACAACCTAGGAAGAATTCTTTTCTACTAATTTAGTGCTAATTAATTTCAATAAAATTAGGATTTGCTGACTTTAGAGACCTCCACAAAAAGAAATGCCCAATTGTCATTGCGAATGTAGCGTTCGCGTAGCGTCCCGTTCGCGTAGCGTCTCCGTCAGGAGAAGGGAAGCGAAATGAAGCAACCGCAAAATATTGGGATTGCTTCACTACACTCCGTTTCGCTCGCAATGACAGCTTTTGGATCAATCATTCTGTGGAGTTCTCTTAGCAGTACAAAAAGGCAAACTAGCAAAAATTCATCGTTCCAAATCCGAGTGACTGACTATTGTTAATTTTTTGTGGTGTGTAGGTCATATGGTGAGCAATCAGACTCATAACAAGTGCCGTTTCTGTTCAGAGATTTCCCAAGCTAATGGTGAAGACCCTATTGGTTCTGCGAATGCAGTGGCACAATATTTAATTATTGAAACTCAACAACCTTGGCCAGATCTGATGTGGATTGAAGCTGAACCTATGCCGCCAGGGGTTGTGGAAGCATTGAATTTTTTGAACTATGTTACCGAACCGGAGAATATTCGGCCGTTGGCGATCGCGCCTGATCGAGAATACTCTATACCTGGTTATAAGCATGTATTCCACTACCGCCAACCAGCCGGGTTATTTGCTGAGTATGAGAAACAAGCATTTCTCGTACCGGATGCTGAAATTGGTGCTTTAGCGCTAGCTTTAATCAAAGAACCAGAAAAGCTCGGAGATTTTGAACAATATCGGCAAGATAGTAATCATATTAGAGAATTACTTGTTTGCATCCACGGCAACGTTGATGTTGCTTGTAGCAGATTTGGTTATCCTCTTTACAAAAAATTGCGTTCTGAGTATGGTGCTTTACCTCATAGCAACTTGCGTGTTTGGCGAAGCAGCCATTTTGGTGGTCATCAATTTGCACCAACCCTAGTTGATTTACCTCAAGGACGCTACTACGGTCGTTTACAGCCAGAAATTTTAGATTTATTAGTATGGAATCATGGTTCCGTCCAAGAACTTTATCCTTACTATCGTGGATGGGGTGGTTTACCCTATTTCGCGCAAATTGTCGAAAGAGAAATATGGATGCAAGTAGGTTGGAATTGGCTAGGATATCAAAAATCAGGTCAAATCCTTGCTGAAGATCAAATTAATGAAGAATGGGCAGATGTTCGGATTGATTTCACCACACCAAATGGAAGTATTGGTGCTTATCAAGCCAAAGTAGAGGTTAGTGGTTATGTAATGACTGCTTTTGACTCCGGAGAAAATCAACCATTGGAAGAAATTAAGCAATATCGTGTTAGCCATCTAGTGGAATTAGAGTTTGAATCTGTATCAGATTTTTCGTGAAGTTATTTTTACTTTATGTGAAACTCTCGTCTTAGGTGGTGATGAGTTCCACAATATCTGCGTCACCTGTTAGGGGTGCAAAGTCCCGATATGCTGTTAATGCATCTTGTTTGACTTGTTCGGGAACGATGGGGAATGTGGTGAGGATATATGCAAATTCTGCTTCGGTTAAACCGTAGAGGTGAGCTATGATTCCGTCGAGTTCTGCGCGGAGTTTGGCTCTTTCGCTTTCGTCGGTGACGACCTTGGTGTGGGAACCGAGTCCAACTTCTTGTGCTAGTTCGTCAAATTCTGGGGTGGTGCAAATGAGTTTGGCAGCACGTTGTACAATGTCGGCAAAAGTGCGATCGCTTTTTGTTAGACGTGGGACTGGTAACTGGTAAACATAGAACATATTGCAATGTGCTGTTACTTTCTGGCGAATCACAAAATCGCAAGCAAAGCTATTCAAAACCGCACAAGCAAATAATAATTCCTTCTGATTAGTCAACGGTTGCGATAAAACTAGGGTATTCCCAGCAAAGACTTTGGGTGGAATAATACCAGCAATCATTGTGCGAATATCTGTATTTCTTGCTACATCTCTAAAGCCAAGACGATAATTTTGATAATCTAAGTTTTGACCTTCATCTTTCCTATTCCTTCCTAATGCAGCTTGTCTTCCTTCCTGTTCATCTACCCAATATCTCGGTTCAGCAAATTGATGGGTAAATTGATGAATCATCTTACCTTCATAAAGTGGTAATCTTCCCTTTCCTGGTTGCTGTTTAAATAAATAACTATCATTTGTCATATCAAATTCACGAGTCAATCGTAAATTCCACTTATGATCTATCTTTTCACCTAGCAAGGGAAACTTCAGCATTTTCTCAGCAATACGAACATCGACCTCGTTTTTAAATTCCATTACCGAAAGAGAATCAGGTGATAGTTTCCGCACCATATCAATGGTAATTGGTAAACTCTCATCACTAGGAAACCTTTGAAGTTCTTGCACATCATGACGCATAAAAGCAGATGGAAATTCTGTTGTTTTTCCACCCTTCACAAATGTAAGTACAACAAATTTAAAACGACTATCAACTTCTTCAAAAATTGTTTTACGATTTTCAAAGCAGAATAAACCTGTAATATTTGTTTGATTAAACAACATTTCTCGTAGTTGTTTAGCACCTAAGTCAGTATAAATACCACTAGGAATTACAATTCCACACTCACCATTTGGACGCAAAAGGTTAAAGCACTGTTCGAGAAATAATTTGTAGAGATTAATATCCGTCCCTGCTTTCTTTCCATTCACAACCGAAATCTGATTTTTGTACTGTTCAGATGAACGAAAATAAGCACTTACATGAGGATATTGACTTTGATATTCTAACCAAGCTGCTGCAACTTCAGGATTTTCTAAAAGTCTTTTCTGTTCTTTTTCAAAAACCTTAATATCCATCTTATTCTTCGTCACTAATTCATTATGCTGTGCAAAGAATTCTTTCGCCTGGGGCTTAAAAATTTCCCAAGGTGGATTAGTAATAATCGCGTCAAAACCACCCCTTCCTAAAACCTTATCAAAATGATAACCCCAGTGAAAAGGCTTCAACGCAGCAATATCATCAACATTTAAAACCCGCTTTTTTGGTTTACCAGTTAACTGAACTTCCTCATATTTAATACCTAAACGCGTGCTAAATTCATCCAAAAGCAAAACATTTAATTTTTCTTGTGACTTATTATTGATATTATCAATAGATGCCCGCAGCAATAAAAGTCTTTTATCTTGATGCGTCCCATCATCCAAACCAGCAACTTTCTCCTTTCCAGGGATAAAAGCATGTTTTTTATACAATTCAATTGACTTATTCTTCTCTTCTAAAATTGACTGATATGTATAATAAGAACTAGATTGAAATAAACTTAATTGCAAATCGGGATTTTCTTGTTTATATCCCCGTGCTTTTGCTTTCGCTGTTAGTTGAACCTTATCAAATACAGTTGCATCAACTTTCATCAATCCAATCAGCGAATTACCCGCCATAATATTAAAATCAATATTAGGCAATGGTTCTAATTGATTCACATCATGAGCAGAAGACACCAAAGCTAAAAATAAGCGTAGTTTAGCAATTTCTGTGGCTTCCTCCATGATGTCAACACCATAGAGATTATCAGTAACAATCCGTTTTTTTAAATAGTAAGATATAGATTGATGTTTATCTCGAATATCTTGAATTTGTTGCTTTAAATTTGCATCTCCTATAACATCAATCATCCCAATTACTGCACCGTAAACTAGGATGAGTGTTTTCATCGCCGCCACAAGAAATGCACCAGAACCGCAAGCAGGGTCAAGAATTGATAATTTTGGCAGAATATCATTAATTAATAAACGACAGATATTTGCATCTAGTTTAAATATCAGTTCGTTATAATCTTCAAAAGGTCTATATTTGTCGGATAAAGAATCATTAACGCGGTCTAAAATTAGTTTATGAATCGTTCTATCACAAAGATATTCGGTTATTTGTGGACGAGTATAATAAGCACCAAACGCTTTTTGGTTAATATATTTTTCAAAAATATACCCCAAAACATCGGGCGATATTTCATCATCTTTCCCTTCTGGCGTATCGTCTAAATTCCAAGAATACTTAGCAAATAACTCTAAAACTTTTTCAAATGCTATATCAGGAATTGAAATATTATTTTCTTGTTCAATGCGATGTTGAAGGAATAATCCACCATTGAGATATTTAATTACCCCTACCAACTTTTCTACTGATGGGTCACGGTCTTCTTCTGGTGTAGCAAAACTGTCAAAAAATAATACTTTTAGAAAACTACTATAAAAAAGATTCTCACCTTTATCTTTACTTTGATTGAGTCGATTTTGTAAATAATTTAAATCTCCATTATCCAGAAAACTCTTACGCTGGAGAAAATAAACAAACATCATCCGATTGAGAATCACCGATGCATACCAACGTTTATCAGCCTCGTTGTCGATTCCTTTTATATGCTGTAAAAACTGCTTATGTTCTTCTTGAAATTCTTTATAAAATTTCTTCGTTACAGGTTCTACATCAAACGCATCTTGAAGACGACGTGCAATTTCTACAACCGAAAGATTATCATCTTCGAGTTCGGTAATATCAATAACTAAAGAACCAAGCTTACTTAAAAATAAATCTCCCGGTTGACCCTTGACATACAAAGGCTCACGAATATAACTTTTATTTTCTTCTCGCTTCACCCAATACCAAAGACTTCGAGTACGCTGACCATCAATAAATATCAACAGATTTTCAGCGATTAAATTAGTAACTTCTTTGTGAATTGCAGCCCGAATTTTTGCATCAGGAATATTACCCTCTGCGGCTGTAACTTCAAAAATAGCCACACCAGAACTCTCAGCAATTCGCTGGTATTGGTAAGTTTTTTCTTCAATTTCCAAGGTTACAGCTTTTTTCTGCGAAGAATCTGACCAACCCAATTGTTGAATAAACAAATCCTGAAATTGAAAATTATGTAATAATTCGCGTGTTTGTTGAAAATTCAGTGTCATGATATACTACCCTGGCAGATAAAAATAGAATTTTGTATAGTAAAAAACGAGCATAAAAAATATGCCCATAGAGCAAAGTCTTGGAGAGGCGGCCCTTAATAAGGATTTATTTATAAAAACGGAATAATACTGGTACTTTGATAACCTTTTACGCTACAAAAAGGCTCAGTTTTTATACTGTCAAATCGCCAGTTTTTCTATGAGCATATACCGCAATTAGTAGTATATTTGCGGTTAAAATTTAGCCGTATAAAAATAATTTTTTGATTAAATCGCAGCCTATAAGCCCAATAAAAGCTTAAAGACTTGTCTAGTAAGGCTTTAGAGAACTATAGATAATTACTTAGAAAAAGCTAAAGATAGTGTCAGTAACACTGAAATAAACAATAAAATTAATGTACGCTTATGCGTATTTATTTAGGGTTTGCTCAGGAATGCGATCGCAAGATACAGCATATTTCAGGTAATTGAGTTGGCAGTACCAATGCCCCTACAATCAACGATTATCTGTACCTCATAAACTTGCAATTTGTTGTAATTATTTTGCAAGTATTTATCAAGCTACTGCACAATTTTTTAACTAAAGCTCAAACAGCCAAAGATATCCTCTACAGATAATTGCCAATTTCCTAATATACTGAGGACAGGTAAAATATCTTTTCCTTGTTTTATTTCTGGTAATTGATTGGGCTGAAAAACCATTATTGATTCATCATCAGAGTCAAGAAACCAACCTAGCTTTGCACCATTTTGGATAGAAAATGTGATTTTACGGATAACCCGGTTAGCAGATTGTTCTGGAGAAATAATTTCAATAATCCAATCTGGAGGAATTTCAAATTTGTTGGTAATTCTGCCATTTTGACGTAAAGGAATACGTGACCACTCAAAAACAGCAACATCTGGGACTAACGACATCCCCCCAAATGTACAGCGTAACTCTGGAAATGCGTAAGCTAACTTTTGTGGTTTGCCAATCTCATTAATACTAGTCACCAAAAAGCTTTGTAAGGTACTGTGTTCTCCCTGGGGCATGGGTTTTTGGTAGATTTGACTATCAATATATTGGCTAGCAGGTTGAGTTTCTGGTAATTTCAAAAAATCTTCTAGGGAAAAATTTGAGGATAAATGAGGTGATAATGTCATAATTAATTACTCAATCCCTATAATTATTGTATAATAATTTGCTAACCTTCAAACAATCCTAAAGAACAAATGATTTGAGGTTCCCGTTTTTCAATTTCTTCGCTGACAATACACAAGCGATCATCCATCCGTAAAGCAACTACTAACTCTGCTAATTGCTGACTACTAATACCGCTTTTTAATTGCCGATTTAAAGTATCAATCGCCGACTGTCTTAATGGGTAACGATAAATATCATCAATCGCTTTTAACAGTTCCTCAGTCACAAATAAAGTGCCTTTCATCTCCTGTGCATAACGTTTCAATCGTTCGTAGCTACGAAATCTCGCACCCGATGGCCTACCTAATTGACCACCCATATTTTTTTCTTCCTCAGCCAGCAATTGAGCGCCTTTTTTAACTAAGTCATGATGCTGTTTTTCTTTAGCTATTGCTGGTGTAGCTTCATCACAAGCTGCCATTTTTAACACAGCTAGTTGCGATTGGGTAACACTATCACCATTGCGATCGACGTAAATTAAAGCATCATTCCCCTCAGTGGTTTTCATATACATTAATACCCCTTCCGGTTGCACTGGTTGAGGTGTATGTTCACGAGTAGAATAAACCACATTTGGCATTTCTTCGATAGTTTTTTTCAGCCCTGGATTATCATCTGTTGCTTTTTTCCAAATTTGAAATGCTTCTGATGTTAAATCGACTTCTGTATCTTCATCTCCATCTAAAATACCCGATTTTTCATTATATAAATCCAAAATTACTTGTGCATCATCATCCTCAAAAAATGCCTCATCAGTTCCCACAACTTCGGCATTTTCTTGTAATCTTTGCTTGAGTCTTCCCCGCAAATTAATAATCCGTTCTACACCTTCAGCAGGAAGAAAAGAATAACAAAGAATTTTGTCAGCATTTTGTCCAATCCGATCAACTCTTCCAGCCCTTTGAATTAATCGAATAATTGCCCAAGGTAAATCCCAATTGACGATAATTGCACAATCTTGTAAATTATGACCTTCACTTAAAATATCCGTGGCGATTAATATACGTAATTCATCTGTTGAAGATACCTTATCTCGCTGATTATTACTCACAGGGCTAAATCTTCCCGTCAGTTCCGTAGGATATTGCGTTAGCGTAGCGGTTCCGTAGGAACCTCGCCCCGTTACTCCTGCTACTTTAGTAATCTTTTTTGCCTGTAAGTTATCTGTGATGTAGCGTACCGAATCTGCAAATTGTGTGAAAATTAATACCTTTTCGCCAGGGTGAGTTGTTGTTAACAGATTGATTAAAGCTATCAATTTTTCATCTGTTTGAGCATTCCATTTACCAATATTTTGCAATATATTAATTAGTGCTTTTGCATCTGCCAATAAATCTTTTTTTAGCTTTTTAATATCAAATAATGACGAACGCAACCACTTAAATCGACGTTGATATCGGGTAGTATATTCCTGATAGATTGACTCTGCTTGTTGTCTAAAAAATTTTTCTGTTGAACCCATCCCTGCTGAGGAGAAGATAATTTCTTCTCCGGCTTGTTCTCCCTTCTCTGCTGGCGGAGAATCGGGTGAGGAGGTGAGGTCATCTTCTTCTATTTCTACATCAAATAAACTTGCTGTAATTGAATCAGCATCCTCATCATTATTCCTCGTATCTAATAATTCTGCATCTTGAGTACCAATAGGGATATCAAGCGCGTTTTCTAAAGCATATAAATAAATAAAATTCCGTAAAATGTGACGTTCAATTGATTGAATAAAAGCAGAACCACTACTTTCTAAGCGTTTAAATAAATTAGTGCGGGAAAAACCCATCAACCTCCGTCCCCCACGAAATAAGCCACTAATTTGGCGCTGTTCTGCATCTGTGGGTGGTTGTTTAGGTTTTGCAACTACATAATTACCCAATCCATAACGGGGTAAATTTAATTGATTAATTACTTCAACTACTGCTTCTGAATAAAGACTAGAATAAGAGTCATTAGCAGTATTTAAAGTAAATTTAAGAGTGCGCGGTAAACGGTCGGGAAAATAAGAACGTCTACCATCGGAAAACTCTAAATATTTACGTATTACTTTTTGTTTATTTTGACTAAGGGAAAAAGAATTGGCATCTGATTTGGCATAATTATCTTTAATAAACGAACGAGTCCGCCGCACCATATAGCGTTTCATCAATTCTCGCCAATCGTCGGGATGTTCGCTTTTTTCAAAAGCAGCAAGAGACTTAACAGAACATTGATGCTTTCTAATAAATTGCAATTCTCCTAAGGAACCGCCACCCAATTCATTGATTAAAGCTTCCGGTCTAAAACCCAAATCCTGGTCTTCAGGGACAAATAATCTTAATTGAGCAGAAAGGTCAAGATAAGTTTTATTATATGGTGTTGCCGAAAGCAAAATACATTTGCTTTCATTAGCTGCAATATATTCGGCGATCGCCCGATATCTTTTACCTTCGCGATTGCGTAAATTATGACTTTCATCTATTAATACAACCCGATAGCGACGCAATTCTGGTAATGAATTTTGGACTTTACTAATGGGCATAACTTTAGCATAAAGTCGATAATCATCGACATACTCCTGCCACATCGAAGTTAAGTTTTTTGGACAGATAATTAAAGTTTCCCAAAAACAATCTTCTTGTAATATTTTCGCTAAAGCAGTTCCAACTAATGTTTTACCAAGCCCCACCACATCACCAACAATTACCCCACCACGGCGAGTTACATGACGCGCTGCTAGCTGTACGGCGGCTTTTTGGAAATCGAACAAATTATTAAATTCACGGGGAATTCGGAATTCAGAAATTCCGGCGATCGCTTCATGAGATAAATGATAAGCAATCTTCAAGTAAATATGATAAGGGGGAATTAATTCTTCTCTTGCCCAACTATTATCAATTATTTCCGCAAGCTCTTTAGAAATATCGATACAACCGTAATCTTGCCAACGGTCTTCAAACCACTTTTGCAGTTTATTCGTTGCATCATGGTCTAAAATATCAACATTTAATTCCCCTTGTTTTCTCAACCCTGCCAAAGTCAAATTACTACTACCTAAAAACCCAACTATCGGACTATTGGGGTCATGGCGATGAACGAGGTATAACTTAGCGTGGAGGGGATGGGCTAAAAATAATTTAATAACTAATTTCTTAGTTTTCAACTGACGACTTAAGCGACGTAACCCCACTTCATGATCATCTGTTGGCGCACCTATGGTAAGCTGTTGGCGAAACTCTGCCGCTATCTTTTTTTTGAGACGAATAATAGTATTATTATCGAGCCTACCTTCCCCAGTACCCAATGTAAATGCAGTATGCACTTCATCACTGGGTAAACCTTGCATCCCCACTAACAACCGACAACAAGAAGTTTCTCCCCCCACATACTGTTCAATTAAATCATCAAGCTTGCGCCAGCCTCTAAGGTTAAAATAACCCACGCAAAAATCAGCCCGATAAGATACTTTGAGGGTATCGCGCAAAATCGGTAGCAGTTGTAAGTCAATGTTGTCAAAGATGCGTGGCATGATTTCATACTCTATAGAAAATTTTCGGGAGGTTAATGGTAGCGTTCTATGAGTATAAGAGCTTGGAATTATTTCTACCAGATGAGTAAATAGCCCACAATCATGCATTGGCTCAACTGCTTATACTGCCTGTATTTTCATCTAATATTTAAAGGCAATATATAGAATTTGCACAGGGCGATGAATGCAGAGAGTTGGGATTTCGCCGGGAGTGCGATCGCACTGATAACTAATGCTTACACTGGTTACAGCAGCTACAGTCAGGAAGATATTGAAAGCTAAAAGACTAAGCAGCAAGCCAACACTCTCAACTATTGGTGTATTTCAGCAGTTATTCCCACTCCCAATACCAAGCAGTCTGTAGTAATTACGCTTGTTTGGGAAGCTGTATCAGCAATTTTTTGCTAAGATGCGCTCGCCTCTTAAGGCAAAGATAATAATTTTTGCGATCGCTGTTTTTGCCCTGCTTGGTAATCTTGATAAACAATGCCTTGATCAACATTGATGGCAGTTGCATAATTCTGAGACCATGTATTGAGATTGAATTTCTGCCATTTTTGTAATTTTTACAAGCAGCAGAGGAAATCTGCGATATATGAAGAGGGATCAGAAGACAGTCCCAATGAAACAAGTTTCACCACCAAGGATGAAAGTCTCAATGAGATTTTTACTCAGCACTCAGCACTCAGCACTCAGCACTCAGCACTTTCAAGTCAGAGGGAAGGTGGAATTATCATTACCAATTATCAATTACCCATGCCTATTACTCTAATAAATCTGGTTCTTCGCGGACAATTCTGTCATAAAGTGGTTGGAAACTAAACCAGCCACCTGCATGAGTTCCAACTTGGCTATGGGTTAAAGTAGCAATTTCATGGTCAATAGAAATTGGTTGACCTGCTGCTTCAGCTAAAAGTTGTGCTTGAGCCGAGCGCTCAAATGTGATATACCACCAAGCTGCTTCATCTACTGTTCTTCCTACTGTCAAAAAGCCGTGATTGCGAAGAATGACAGCTTTTTTCTCTCCTAATGCTTCGGCAATTCTTTTACCTTCTGAAGTATCAAGAACTACACCTTTATAATCATCAAAAATTGTGTGGTCTTGATAAAAAGCACAAGCATCTTGAGTTAAGGGGTCAAGGAGGCGACCTAAACTTGACCAAGATTTCCCATATAGAGAATGGGCGTGTGCGGCTGCAATCACATCAGGTCTTGCTTCATGTACTTGAGAATGAATAGCAAAGGCGGCGCGATTCACAGCCGCATCGCCTTTAACTACTTCGCCTTCTCTATCAACCAAA
The DNA here is from genome assembly GCF_025677855.1 of Tolypothrix sp. PCC 7601. Taxonomy (NCBI): domain Bacteria; kingdom Bacillati; phylum Cyanobacteriota; class Cyanophyceae; order Nostocales; family Tolypothrichaceae; genus Tolypothrix; species Tolypothrix sp. PCC 7601. The sequence continues at coordinate 6,494,486 of NZ_CP064879.1, read as the reverse complement.
ATTAAGTCAGAAACGCGGATATGACCGAAGTATGTTCCTAGAGGATTTACCCAAAAATGGTCAGTAAATTCTGGGTCACGGGCGGTAATATGGCCTGCGATTCCTTCACTAAAACCAAAACGACCAAATAGGCGAAATGCGGCCGCTAGGCGTTGCTTGCGGTAAAGGCGTTCATCTTCAACTTTTGCAAAAACTGGTGGTTGGGGTCTATCAAATCTCGGCATAGTCTTCGGGTTGTTCTTTATGAATTTTCTTTATAAGGTGCATTGGAATATCCAGAGCGAAAAGACTTAACGCTTTCTGCTTCTGGGTGATAGTGATGTCGCAAAATGTTACCAGTATCATTTCCCATCACATGAATGGAGATAGAGGGGGTAAATACTGTTGTCGCTTTGACTGAATGAATATCTCCATCGGGCGGTAACAGACGGTAAATATCACCAGGTTTTACTTTAAAAGTACCGAGGTTTTGTAACTGCGCTCGTCCTTCAACATCACCGTTATCTAAGCGACGGTAAACAGTCTCTTCTTGTCTGCCTTTATACAAACCCACCAATCCCCAGGATAAATGATCGTGAACAGGTGTAATAGAATTGGGTGGAATCACCAAACTAAAAATAGTCAGCGAACGATCCTGAGAACGATATAGTAACCATTGTCCAATTCCACCGCCTAAACCACTATGGTGATTTGGTTGGGCGAATTGTTCTGGTAACCAATCTTGTTTTTTTAAGATTTTTGCAAAATGGGGTTCTAGGGTATTGAGAGTTTCTTGGCGATCGCCTGCTGTGTGTGAGACAATTTCTTTTGCGATCGCCACAAACTCACGTAAGTCAGAACTATCAATAAACCATTCGTCTGTTGCTAAGGATTCGAGAATAGTTGTATGAGTCATAAAATTCCAGATTTGTAATTTAACTTTTGGGATTCAGACTTACGCATTTTTGTCATTTGTCATTAGGCATTTGTCATTTGCTCCCTCATCTCCCTCATCTCCCTCATCTTCCTCATCTTCCTTCCCTTCCTTACCTCGTCGCCGTAGTTCCCAAAGGACATACTGAAGTGGCAATATCTACTCGTTTAGGCAGAATTTTTTGCTCTAGTAACCAATCAGCTGTTTTCTGAAGCTTGGCGACATCATCAGCATCAGGAAAAACGTAAGACTCAGGGCCACGATTCTTAGTAGCTTGCTTGGCTACAGCTTCTGAAACTTTCAGTTCCTTCACCATAAAATCTGCGGCTGCGTCGGTATTCTGATTCAGCCATTCACCATCTTGGCTTAAAGCTGTCAGTGCAGATTTAATTGCTACAGGATTATCCTTCGCCGCATCACCGCGCACAACCATAATGCCGTAGGTTGGTGCGGGATGTGTAGTCGTGATTCGTCGCGCTTTATGTTCTAATTCAGCAATGGAAATATAAGGTTCCCAAACTGCCCAACCATCAACCGAACCTTGGTATAGCGCTGGTGCAGCATCATTTGGCGATAGATAAACTCGCTGGACTTTATCTTTGGGGATATTTTCTTTTTCTAAGACTTTTAATAACAGGTATTCACCTGCACCCCCCTGATTAACCGCTACTTTTTTACCAATTAAATCAGCAGGTTTACGGATAGCAGAATCGCCCCGCACTAAGATAGCACTACCTAAAGAATCAGCTTTAGGACGCTGTACAGAACCAATACATAGCGGTTGTCCAGAAGCAATCCCAGAGATAGTAGGAATATCACCGCAACCACCAATGTCTGCACGATTACCATTAAGGGCTGCTAACAGCGTAGCACATCGGTCAAAAGGGCCAGTCCATTCAACTTTAATATTTTGCGTTGTTAACTGCTTTTCTAAATCGCCACGCTGACGGGAAATGGGAATAATCCCGCCTTTTTGGTATCCCAAGCGAACTACATTATTTTTTGCGGAATTTTGATTGTTACTCACTACTTGTGAGGCAGAATTGGAGTTAGCTGGGGGATTTACAGCCGTTTTTTGACTGCAACCAGTAACCATCAAACTCAGATATGCAACAGCAAGTAAAAAACTACGGGTAGAATACGCTTGTTTATAGCGAAAGTTATGCTCTTGTAAATAATTCACCACAATTTATTCCTTCATCTCAATTGTTGAGAGTTGAAGCAGCAGCCGTATTTGTTTAATTTGAGAGGCGAAGCCATTAATCTACGTAAAATCGATATATATATCGTAGATTAAAATTAAGCATACCATCTTTTTGCTTGACTATATAAGCTCAAGCCGAGATTTTTTTGATTTACGGTATTGCTATAAGCTGCTTCTATTAACCCTTTATCAACTTCGAGAATACTAGTTTCCGCAATCCGTCCAAAGAAGGGAATCGCTGCAAGAGTCAAAGGAACAAGGGCGGCGGTACTACCGATAGAAGTGCCAACAATTAATCGCGTTAAAGGCGTAAGAACTACAAGTAAAATAATAAATGGAAAAGAACGCCCAGTATTAACTATTGCACTTAATATTTTGTTGAGCTTAGGAGCATAGAGAACATTACCGGGGCTAGTCATTACTAACAATAAACCCACAGGTAAACCCAAAAGTATCGCCACAATAGCGGAGACTCCCACCATGTAAAAAGTCTCCTGACTTGCAAGCAATAAACTGTTAATTAATTCCCATCCTTGCATTAATGCACCTCAACAGCATATTCTGAATTATGTAAGTATTCCAAAGCTTGCTTTACCTTAATTCCTGCAAGTTCAACTTGAAACTGACCGACACGGCGATCGCCTACAGTTTCCACGCTACCATTGAGGATATTCACATCAACATCAAAGCGACGCGCCAAGGTAGTAAATATAGAATTTCTCGCACTTTCATCAGCAAATGCGACTGTTGCTAAAACTGTTCCAGGACGAGGTATATAGTTATGAGAACGGGGGAAAAACTCTCTAGCTAATAAAGAATCTGGTTGCGCTGCTAAATCAGTGACACTACCTTGTTCTACAACCTTACCAGCATGGAGGATCGCCACACTATCGCAGATTTGTTTAACTACACCCATTTCATGGGTAATCAGCAAAATTGTCAATCCCATGCGTTTATTCAAATCACGCAATAGTTCTAAAATTGAGCGTGTAGTTTGGGGATCGAGGGCTGATGTTGCTTCATCAGAAAGTAATACTTTCGGTTCCCCCGCTAAAGCACGCGCAATTCCCACCCGTTGCTTTTGTCCCCCAGAAAGTTGTGCAGGGTAAGCATTAGCTTTACCTTCCAAACCCACTAACGAAAGTAATTCTTCAACTTTAGCTTTGCGTCGTAATTTGCTATAACCAATCACCTCCAAAGGGAAAGCGATATTTTCAGCCACAGTTCTACAACTGAGTAAATTAAAATGTTGAAAAATCATTCCTATACGCTGGCGTGCTTGACGCAAAGCCGTACCGCTAAGAGATGTGATTTCTTGTCCGTTAACTCTTACATAACCAGATGTAGGTTTTTCTAATTGATTAACGCAGCGAATTAATGTACTTTTACCTGCGCCACTTTGACCTAATACCCCGAAGATTTCACCTGCTTTAACATGCAGATTTACACCATCCAAAGCTACTATTTTATGTTCGCCTTGGTGGTAGATTTTGCGAATATCAATAAACTCTATCATTTACAAACTTCTCCATAGATATAAGTTAAATTGTTCTACTCTTTGCGCCTCAGCGTCTCTGCGTGATACGAACCACGAAGGCGCGAAGGGCACAAAGAGAAGAGAGTTTTTAAGGAATAGGAAGTACAGCCCCTTGATATTTATCTCTAATAAATTGCTTTACTTTGTCATCGCGTAGCAATTTATGGAGTTTTTGAATTCTCGGATCGTTTTCTTTTCCTGCTAATGTCGTTACAGTCACCGCATAAAGTGGATTTTGTGCTGATTCTATTGCTAAAGCATCTTTATCTGTTTTCATTCCAGATTGCACAACCCAATTACCTGTAATTCCCGCTAAATCTACATCAGGAAGAGTGGGAATTGCTTGCGCCCCAGGTATTTCTTTGATTTGCAAATTTTTCGGATTTTCAATAATATCTTTAGGGCTAGCAGGTTGGGTGTTTGCTTTGAGTTTAATTAGCTTTGCTTCTTCTAATACTTTTAAAGCGCGATGAGCGTTACTAACATCATCAGGAATTGTCACTAAAGCTTTATTAGGAACCTCCGCCAAAGATTTATGTTTGGTTGAAAATATTCCTACAGGATTTAAATGAATTTGAGGAGTAAAAGCATACATTTTGAGATTTTTGCGCTTGTCATAATCTTCCATATAGGGAATATGTTGGAAGTAATTGGCATCAATCTGCCCATCTTTTAATGCAGTATTATTTTGCACAGGGTCATTAAAAGTGACAATTTCAATATCTAACCCTGCTTCTGGTGCGAGATTTTTTTTCACAAATTCTAAAATCTCTCCAGCAGGAACAGGTGAAACTCCGACTTTGATTTTTTCTTTGACTCCTGTTGCAACAGTATTTGCAGCCGTTGTTGCAGTAGGATTACTTGCTGTGGTTGTTGTACCGTTATTTTGAGGTGAACTACAACTAGTTACCGTAGCCAGAAAAGATGCAGTTGCAATAACAAAAAATCGACGTTTAATATTCATGCGATCGCCTTTTTAAAATCTTGACAAAATCTCACTTTCATGGATAAATTAATCCCAGCACAAATGACAAATGAAAAACTCACCATTTCTGCTCGGGAACCCAGTTATAATTTTTGTCCTTGACATCTATCTTTTTCGGAATAATCTTTAGCTCATAGAAGGTATCTGCCATGCGCTGTAACCCTGAAAGCACTTCATCGGTTACAGGTAAGACACTGCGATCGCCTCCTCTCTTTTCCACTATTTCCATTGTTGGCTCATCAATTTTGTAGACTTTTGAAAGCAATTTGGCAGAATCTTTGTAATTATTTTTTGACCAAGAACCTGCTTTTTCTAATTCTTGTAAAATTATCTTGACAATATCAGGATGGTCGCGGACAAAATCGGGAGCCGCATAATAGAATGAAGGGCTTTCTAAGGCAGCTTTATCACCAAATACTGCAGAATTATCTGCTAACAAACGAGTACGCAGCTTTTGTTCGGCTTGTGCTGTGTAAGGGTCCCAAATCAACCAAGCATCGATATCACCACGCTCAAATGCTGGTAAGGCTTCTGCTGGAGTTAAATACAAAGGTTGGATATCAGTAAATTTTAATCCTACCTTTTCTAAGGCACGAACTATAATATAGTGCTGTCCTGAGCCTTTAGCAAAAGCAACTTTTTTACCTTTCAAATCCGACAGAGTTTTAATAGGTGAATCTTCTTTCACCAAAATAGCTGAACCTCTGGTACTACCAATTCCAGCAGCTACTCTCACAAATTGTTTATCGCTAGCTTGTGCAAATACACTTCCTGTACCGCCACCACCACCAAACACAATACTACCAACACCCATTCCTTCTAAAAGTGGCGCAGTAGAAGAAAATTCGCTCCATGTCACAGAGATACCTTGAGGTTGTAAGCGCTTTTCTAAACTTCCTTGTGCTTTTAGTATATTTAAAAGTGCCATCCCTTTTTGATGACCCATTTTTAGTACTGTTAACTGGCTTTTTTGTGGTTCTTGTTTGGCAGCATTGGCAGAATCTGTAGATTTATTTGGGCTACAAGATGCGAGAGTTAGACTTAATCCCAACCCAATAATAAATAACAGCATAAAATTATTTATTTTTGGTTTATATATTCTGCATAAGATTCTCTGGTTAATCCAAGGTAAGAGTTTATTTGTGAGATTACTGAACATAGTTACTACTGAGCCTGATATTTTTTTGAAAAATATTATTAGTTAAAGATTGAATATTAAATACAATATTTATAGAATGTATTTTTAGCTGAGGACAATTTCAGACGGTGCGTTGCGCTACGCGACAACACACCCTACAAAATGTATTGTTTTTCTTAATTACAGCTTTTGAGAAATCCCCCTGAAATTAGGGGGAACAACAAAGAGAACACGTTTTGAAACAGTACGCGTCACTCGCTCACACTCACAAGCTGAGGAAGTTCGGAAATAGGAATATCCAGAAAGTAAGACAATACTTCCCGTCGCCAAGCGTCATAAATTACTCCGATTCCTGCAATTTCTGCACCAGTCGCATCGTGGACAATCTGCCAATTCTTTTGCAAATAAGGATTACGTCGCCGTTGTCCTTCTTCATCTAGTTCTAATAACTGGGCGGCTATTTCTGTTTTCTCTGTTGGTGAGGCTTTATCATATTTACTTTGCCACCAAGCTAAAACCCCAAATCGGTGAACAGCTTCATCAGGTAAAATTGTCTGACTAGCAAATTTAGAAGTTACTGGATCAACAATTTTTGTGGTACGACTGTTTAAAATTAACTGGGCGACTATATGCAGTTCATAATGTAATTCAAAGGCTATAAAACCCAACCAATTACGAATTGGTAAATCTCCCATGAATTCCCAGTGATTTTGTACTTCTTTTACAATCTTTTCTGTAGGGTCTTGTTTAGATAATTCCCAAACTCGCTGACGAGTAAATTGGGCGTGTGCGCCATCATCCCCAATTTGACGACTTAAAAATAGTTGCAAGTCAGGGTCAGGGATTTGGTCAATAATCTTGCTACAAACTTGAACAATATATAAATCGTGGGCTGCGCCACCTATGCGGAAGCGATAGAATTTCTCAAACTCTTCTGCTGTGGTTAGTTGTCGCGGTTCTTGAACGCGAGTGGTGGGAAAATTTGGGGCGTGTTTGGCAATGATTTTATCGATGGTTTCAATTTCAAACTCGGTTGTCCAAGCTGGGCGAGTTAAAGTTGCGCTCATAAAGCCTTCCTTGATTATTGCAGATTAAGCCACCAGTTCTCGCGATCGCACTCGTGGCATTACTTCTTCAGCAAAACGTTTCATTTCTGGAGGAAAAGGTTGGAATTGCAGCATGAAAGTATCTACACCAACTTCCACAAAGTCTGTAATTCTCGCGGCTACGGTGTCATAACTACCAACTAACCCTGCAGCAGTCCCGCCATTACTTCCCACCCCTGGATATTTCGCCATATTCTTGAACATGACTACATCTGGTTCCACGCCTTTCATCAGTTCCGTTCTGTCGTCTTGTTGGGCGAGTTCTCGCAGGTATTCATATTCGGCTTGGGCTTCTGCATCAGTAGGCCGTGCAATGACAAAAGCTGACATGGCAAACCGCAGAGGATGAGGTTTTTTCCGTTCCCGCTTCCTCACATCAGCAATAGTTTCCCTGATGACATCTAAAGGACGACCATTAAGAAAGAATACATCTGCTGTTTCCATTGCGAGATTCTTCGCCGCATCCGATTCTCCTCCTAAATATACAAGCGGATATGGTTGGGCGATAGGACGAGGACGCAAGCATAAATCGCTAATTTGAAAATATTCGCTGTGATAATTAACTTTTTCCCCACTCCACAAAGCTTTTACCACTTCCATCCACTGCTGAGAGTAGCGATAGCGTTCATCATGGGGTAGGAAAGGTATGCCGGATTTTTGCAATTCCGGCATAAACCAGGCGCTGATTAAATTAATTGCAAACCTACCGCCACTAATGGCATCAATATTTAGTGCCATTTTTGCCAAAACTACCGGATGAAATAGCAAAGGTTTAATGGCGGCGATAATTTCTATAGATTTAGTGGCTTCTGCTAGGGCGGCTGCGGTTGTCCAAGTCTCCAGCTGGTCTAATTCTTGATTTCTCGGATTGATAATGTGTTCGGCGATGAGAGTGGTGGTAAACCCATAGGTTTCTGCTAGTTGGATGAGTTGCTTGGCTCTGTTGTAGCTAGCATCACGGGGTTCATACGGATGGTTCATCGCGCCACAATTGCCGTAAACGGGAATCCAAATCCCGTATCGTGGCTGAGGCATATTTCTACACCCTTTTATACTAGAGGCTAATTCTGCTGAAATTCAGGCGGGACAGGAATTTGAACGTTTGATTTGATTAATTTTAATAAACTCCGGTTTTTTGACCAATTTACCGTAGTATTGGTATATAATAATTTCACAAATAGCTGACAAAAGCAATGGGTGAAGTAAAGAAAATTTGTAATTGTCAGTATGTGGGAGGTGGGGAATGGGGAATGGGGAATGGGGAATGGGTAATGGGGAATGGGGAATGGGTAAATAATCTATGGCTTTTGACTCTTGAGCAAAAATCCTTGCCTTTTGTTGTTCAATATGTGAAACTTTCTTTAATAAAATACTTAAAATCTACCAAGTTACTGTATTTTAATTGCATTGCGTAAATTTGCATAAAATCTCATGGCAAAAATGCCAAAGATTAATGTTTCTTAGCTAAGGATGGTAGGTCAAAAGCTTATTTTTATAACTCAGGGTGAAAATGCCGATTGTGATTGCTTGAGACTGCGTAGTTTATATAGTTATCTCTATTCAGAGATATATCAGAGAGAGCAAAAAACGCAATATTGATGGCTAACAAGTAAAGGTTTCGAGAGAGCAGTAAGCAAAATTTCTACATTTATATTCACAGACAATCACTCATAAATTAGGAGGTTTTATCGCATGGCATTGGAAACACGCGGAATGCACTTGAGCTTGAAGGAACTAAGCAAGTCTTTTGGGACAAAAACAGTTCTACAAAATATCGATTTAGAAATTAAGCCAGGCGAATTTGTGGCTATTGTGGGTCGTAGTGGATGCGGTAAAAGTACAATGCTGCGGCTAATTGCCGGCTTAGATGCACCAAGTGCAGGTGGTGTGTTTTTAAATGATCAACAATCTCACCAGCAGATTAATCCCACCATCCGTATGATGTTTCAAGATCCGCGACTTTTGCCTTGGCAACGAGTCATAGCAAATGTGGAACTAGGCTTACTAGGTTCTAACTCTAAAGCTTATGTGAGGCAGACAGCTTTACAAGTGCTGCGGGCGGTGGGATTAGAAGACCGCGCTCATGAGTGGCCATCTGTCCTTTCTGGTGGACAGCGCCAAAGGGTGGCATTAGCGAGAGCCTTAACTAGCAAACCTTCGCTATTGCTATTAGATGAGCCTCTAGGGGCGTTGGATGCCCTAACTCGCATTGAAATGCAACAATTATTAGAGAATTTATGGCAGGAGCAGCAATTTACCTCCCTGTTAATTACTCATGATGTGGAAGAAGCTGTAGTTTTAGCAGACAGAGTAGTTTTGATTGAAGATGGTCAAATTGGTCTGGATATCAAGATTGATTTTCCACGTCCCCGCTCTCGGGGTGATGCAGAGTTTGCCAAGACAGTTGAGAAGATTTTACAACGGGTAATGACTAGACAAGAAAGCGATCGCGCGTCTGATTATGCCCTTGATTCAGAAGCAGCTTAGAACAATTCGTAATTCGTAATTCGTAATTGAGAGGGGCAATGGTACAACTATTAGCTAAAGAAGAATCTCAAGATTGGATTTCCATAGCATCTTCTGTAGCTGCGGAACTGACAGCTACCGCAGTGGAAAGAGACCAAAAAGCCGGACTTCCAGATATAGAAATTCAATTGCTGCGGGAAAGTGGCTTATTACCTTTGGTAGTACCCAAAGAATATGGCGGTACTGGTGCAACTTGGGCAGAAGCTTTTAAAGTGATTCAACAACTCTCAACAGCAGATGGTTCTATTGGACAGTTGTATGGCAATCACCTGAATTTGACTACTTTAGCTCATGTTTCTGGTACAGTAGAGCAAAAATCAAGATATTACCGCGAAACAGCGGAAAAAAATCTCTTTTGGGCCAATGCCATTAATACACGCGATACTAGGCTAAAAATTACTCCTGAAGGCGAAAATTTTCGGGTTGATGGAGTAAAAAGCTTTGGTACAGGTGTGGCAATTGCAGATTTGCGGGTCTTCTCTGCTCTCCAAGATGGTGTAGAAGTGCCCTGGTTGTTTGTCATTCCTAAAGACAGACCAGGAGTAGTTTCTAACCAAGATTGGGATAACATCGGACAACGTCGCACAGATAGCGACACATTCACCTTTCATGATGTATTGGTAAAAAAAGATGAAATCCTGGGATATCCTCATCCTACTGATAGTGCTTTTGGTACATTTTTGGGAATCATCGCTCAATTAACCAAAACCTACATATATTTAGGGATTGCTGAAGGCGCATTAGCTGCGGCTAAAGAATACACCAAAACTCAAACTAGAGCTTGGATTACCTCTGGAGTAGACAGTGCCAGCAAAGACCCGTATATTTTGCGGCATTATGGCGAATTTTGGGCAGAACTGCAAGCCGCCATTGCTTTGAGCGATCGCACCGCCACCCAAGTGCAACAAGCTTGGGATCAAGGATCTGATTTGACTTTTGAAGAAAGAGGAGAAATTGCAATTGCTGTTTTCTCCGCCAAAGCCTTGGTTACCCGTGTGGGATTAAATATTACCAACGGCATCTTTGAAGTCACTGGAACCAGATCCACAGCTACTAAATACGGCTTTGACCGCTACTGGCGTGACCTGCGTACCTTTACCCTCCACGATCCAGTAGATTACAAACTCAATCACATTGGTAATTGGTTACTCAATCAAGAGTTACCAATTATTACTCAATATTCTTGATAGGCTATGGAGCATTGAGTAGTTGTTATTTCTTCCCTACTTCCTTTGCTCCCCAATCCCCAAAAGTTCTTTGGCTCCAAGATAGTTGCCAATGGGGATCGTTAATTAATTGTGCGATCGGGCGTTGCATATTTGCGGGATGAATTCAGACTTCGGGAAAAAGCTAAAAGTCGATTCTTTGCGCCTTTGCGCCTTTGCGTGAGACAAAAATCATCCCATCAATCAGCAACGCCTGCGATCGCCCTAGCAATCACCTGTATCATCAACAAAACTCAAATATCTACTTCAAAATAGCGTAACGCACCATTTTCCAGGCTGTTCCCTGGGTCGATGAAAAATTTCACGACTCATTTAGGCTCGCTATAGGTATTTGAATGATAAACTCAGTTCCTTTTCCTAGAGAGGAATTGCATTCCAGTAACCCAGCGTGTTTATCTACTACAATTTGTCGAGCGATCGCCAATCCTAATCCTGTGCCTTTACCTACAGCTTTCGTAGTAAATAAATGCTCGAATATCTGCTGTTTTACTTCTGGACTCATCCCCAGAGCATTATCAGCAATAGAAATCTTTACATGCTTCTCTTGTAATGAAGTTTTAATGGTAATTTGGTTGGGATTTGCTTGAATTTCTGCCAAACTCCGCCCATTGTTTGCTTCTTCTAAAGCATCAATGGCATTTGCTAAAATATTCATAAATACCTGATTTAATTGTCCAGGGAAACATTCAACCTGTGGTAAATTACCATAATCGGTAACCACCTCAATAGCTGGACGTTGTTCGTTAGGTTTGAGACGATGTTTCAGAATTAAAATGGTGCTATCGATACCTTCATGGATATTAAAAGGTACTTTGTAATCTTTATCTGCTCGTGAAAAAGTGCGAAGACTGGTACTAATATTTTTCAGGCGATCGCACGCCATGACCATTGCATCCATCATCTTCGGTAAGTCTTCTTGGATGTAATCTAGGTCAATTTCTGTGGCGTGGTCAATAATTTCTTCAGTTGGATGAGGTAGAGTTTGCTGATATAAGTTCAGATGTTCGCTAAGATCAGCAATTGTGGGTTTAGCTTGTTTAAGACTGGCAGAAATAAAACCGAGAGGATTGTTCATTTCATGGGCTACACCTGCTACTAAATTTCCCAAAGCTGACATTTTTTCACTTTGGACAATTTGTAATTGAACTTGTTGTAAATCTTCTAGTGCTTGTTGGACTTTTTGATAAAGTCGAGCATTTTCTAAAGAGATGGCTGCTTGGGAGGAAAGTAGATTAATTACTTGCAAGCGTTCTTGAGTAAATACTCCGCTTGTGAGTGGATTTTCTAGATAGAGAATACCCACTAAATTTCCTTGGTTAATAATTGGTGTGCATAATACACTTTTTGGTTGATGCGTGAGTATATATTCGCTAATTAGCCCAGCAATCTCTATTTGACAATTATCTATAACAATAGGTAATTGGGTATTTTTGACATAATTGATAATTTTTATAGGTACATCTTCACAGATATCTAGTAATTGTAATTCAAGGATTGTTTGGATTTCACTTTGAGAATTAATAGAAGTGATTGCTCGGATTTTCCAAGTATCTTCTTGGGGAAGAATTAAGACAGATTTTGTTGCGCCCGAGTTTTCTAAGATAATTTTTGTGAGACTAGTAAGGAGTTCATCTAATTCGATACTACTAGAAATAGTTTGAGCCGCTTTTAGTACGCTGGTAAAATCTAGAATTTCAGAAATATTGCTGCTACTAGCCGTGGAACTATGAGCAGATGAAGATGTTTTACGAAAGACAATGGTGGAAATTGTTTCCCAGGGATTAGGGTTAATTCGTCTTTGTTGCAGTATGGGTTTTAGTAGCTGGGGATAGCGTGTTTCTAGGTCATCGGTTTTGGCTAAACTACCCCAACGGCTATAACAATAATAGGCTTGTTGCATATATCCTGCGGCAACAGTTTCTTTTCCCCAGTCAAGGTAGAATTTAGCCGCTAGTTCGTTGGCTAAGGCTTCTTCTTGAGTGAAGCCGTTGCTGTTGGCAAGAGAAATAGCGCGATCATAATAATCTCCAGCTTCATATTTGCTTTCTAAAACTCGATATTTTTCTGCATTGACTAGGTTGAATTTATGTAAATAATTCATCGGGGCGTGACTAGCCCAAACTTCCATTTTTTCCTGATTAGTTTGAACTTTTTCTAGAATTGCTGGTTGCTCAGAAAGTGGAACTCTAGAATACAAAGCTAATCTTACTAAAGAATCATAAAAATAAAATAGAGGCACAACAACCAGTCCAGTAACTCCTCCTAGAGATTGTTCTGCCATTTCCGCATTATTTAAGGCTTTTTCATAGTCATTGAATAAATAATTAATGAATAGTTTATTGACAAACAGGTGATTAATTGTATATAAATCATTAGCTTTTTGATGAATATTCAGCATAGTTTCTTCATCATAAGCCTTACCCACTAACTTATCTAAATGTTCGGATTTTCCCTGGAGGTTTAAAACAGTTTGGTAATAAATTGAACTCCAATAAAAAGCAACTTGTTGCTTGATTTTCTGCAAAGAATCAACATAAACGCTAAAATCTTTTTCCAGATTTTCTAGTTCCTTACCTAACCAAAAAGAATGAACTGGATAAATATAAGCACAATAACCAGCATATTCAAGGTCGCCTGTTTCTAGCCCTGTAGAATAACCTTCGAGCGCAGGTGATAATGTGTCCTTAATATGCTGTTGCCAATGGGCTATGTGAGCATTAACAACGGTCAATATCTTTGCTTTTAGTTCTGAGGAATTAAATTTGGATAATATGCCCAAAGCTAATTTCCCAAATTCACAGCCAGCATTAATATCACTAAAGGCTCCACAAAGCAGCAATCCATACAAACTATAACCATAGGCAGAAACGGGAGTATTACCGTATTTAATCGATAACTGCACCATTGCAAAAGTAATTAAGGGAACCATCACCGGATCGCTTTGAAAAGCCGCAGGTAGGACTCGCATTAAAATTTTCATCGCTGCGATGTTTTCTGGTTTTGTCATTATCGGTAAATGAACTAATTCTGCGATGGATTTACCTTGTAAATTGTCAATAACTTGCTGTAAACCTTGTTGAATATCTAAGGGTGTTGGTTGTTCAGGAAATTGAATCCCTAATTGTTGTAAAATTGAACGGGCAATTTGGATTCCTTCTATTTGTTTGCTTTGCATAATGCAAGCAGTAATCTGAATTTCGTAGATAAAAACCTGATCTAGTAATGTTTTGGCATTTCGCAGAATAATTTCTGTTAGCTGTTGCATCTGCTCAAAATTACCACTTAAATAAGCAGCTTCAGCAACTAATGTATGTAATTCTAATGTTAGTTGATATTGCTTTTCCCAGCTATCTTCGCAGAGTAATTCTAACCCAATTAGCGAATATTCCACAGCCGCAGTATAAGCAGTTGCCGCTTTGGCTTTTGTGCCAGCAATGAGATTTAATTGCGCTAATTGATTTCGTTCTTGGATATCGTCAATTAATATCCTACCAATATTTAATTGATTGACAATATCAAAAATCTGTTCTGCTTGTTTGGCTGGGGGAATGCTTTGTAAAAGCGTAGGTGTAGCCTGCAGTAGACATCGCCCAATTTGTAAATGAGTCTTTTGTCTGTCTGCTTCCTGAATCAGAGAATAAGCTGCTTGCTGAATACGGTCATGTAAAAATTTATATTTAAATATGTAGCGATCGCTAATTTTTAGTTGAGTTTTTTCTTCAGCATCTTGATAAAACTTATAAACCGCACTTTGGGGCAAAATAAAATCTGACTGCAAAGCTTTCCACAAAGACGCAGCAGTTTCTACTGCCGATAATTGGCAAACAATTGACAATGTTTTTAAATCAAAAGAGTTGCCAATACAAGCAGCATATTTTAATACTTGCTGTGTCGATTCTGGTAGTTTTCGTAATTGAAATACCATAAACTCAACAACATCGGAGGTGAGGGTTTGCTGATTTATTTGAGAGATATCACATTCCCAGCATCCTTCTCTCCAATTAAAATCAATTAATCCATCTTCATGTAATGACTTAAGAAACTGTGTAGCAAAAAAAGGATTACCTTGTGTTTTGCGATAAATTAACTGTGAAAGTGGAACTGCCAAATCTTCTGTACACTTTAATGTCTCAACTACAAGTTGATTTAATGTCGAGCGGCTCAGAGGTTGGAGGGTGAGTGTATTCACTATCGCCCCCGCGTTGTTAATGCCATTTAAGGTTATGATTAACGGATGAGCGTTCGATACCTCATTATCTCTATATGCACCAATTAAGAGTAAATATCCTTGATTTGTTTCTGCTATTAATAATTGAATTAACTTCAAGGAAGCAAAATCAGCCCATTGTAAATCATCCAAAAATATTACTAAAGGATGTTCTTTACTTGTAAATAGTTGTAAAAACTTCTGGAATAATAAATTAAATCTATTTTGAGCCGCAGTACCGGATAATTCTGTTGCAGGTGGTTGTTGACCAATAATTCTTTCTAATTCAGGAATGACATCAATAATCACCTGTCCATCGTTGCCTAATGCCTGAATAATTTTACTTTTCCATTGTTGGATTTGAGCATCACTTTCAGCGAGTAATTGCCCCATCAAATCCCGAAATGCTTGGACAAATGCTGAAAAAGGAATATTTCGATTAAATTGATCAAATTTGCCTTTAATAAAATATCCCCGTTGTTTAACAATGGGTTTATGAACTTCGTTAACTACGACAGTTTTACCAATACCAGAAAACCCAGCAACTAACATGAGTTCGCTGTCACCCTCAGAAACTCTGGCAAATGCTGCTAATAGCTGCTCAACTTCCTTTTCTCTACCATATAATTTTTCCGGGATGAGAAAGCGATCGCAAATATCCCGCTTACCAATTTCAAAATCATGAATCTCCCCGGTTTCTGTGATTTGTTCTAAACATTTTTCTAAATCATGCTTTAATCCTAAGGCACTCTGATAGCGGTCTTCCGCATTTTTCGCCATCAGTTTCATCACAATATCTGACAGTACTGGCGGAATCTCTTCCCTGTTCCCTAATACCGCAGGCATTTTAGCAATGTGACTATGTACCAACTCCATCAGATCTGCTGATTGAAATGGTAATTGACCCGTTAATAATTCGTAAAAAGTTACACCTAAAGAATAAAAATCAGTGCGATAATCAATCACCCGATTCATTCTCCCCGTTTGTTCGGGTGATAGATAGAATATTGTTCCTTCCAAAACTTGAGGATTTTTTAGGGATTCGGTTTCTCTAGGTAGTAAGGAAGCAATACTAAAATCTATTAATTTAACTTGTTTTGTTTCGGGATTAATTAAAATATTGGCGGGTTTAATATCTTTATGAATAATTTTATGATGATAGAGAAAATCTAAGGTATCGCACAGAGAGATAGCAATTGGTAAAAATTCCTGTAGAGGCGTTATCTGTAAAGTCTGATGGCTGAAATAATCCTTAAGGGAAATTCCCCCAAAGTCCTCCATCACCAATATATAAGAATTTTGGTAAGTTTCTAAGCTATAGGTTTGGATGATTCCTCGGAAGTCAAGATTTTTGGCAATAGTATATTGATTACGAAATTGTACCAGCTCGCTAAAGCTAGGATAAGAATTTTTCAGCAGTTTGATGACTACTCTTAAGGAATCTTGTTCTCGGATGGCTCGATATACCAAAGTCTTTGAACCATCATAAATGATTTCTTTGACTTGATATCCGGGAATAATAACTTGAGTGCTAACCATACTCATTGTATATTTGCGAGTTTCGCATTTAGTATTCCCAAATATGCAACAGTATTTAGCATTGCTGTAAAAACATTGACATCTATCATTTAGATGGGCAATTCCAGGTAACACAATTGGTAATGACTTACGTAGGGTAGCAAAATTAAATGAAAAAAAACAAATCTCAGAGATTGATGAGTTTTCCGGGTATGACAACCTTAATAGCAGTGATTGCTACTGTACTAGTACTACTAGGGGGGACATTTGAATTTGCTTTTGCGTCACAACCTAATGCTCAATTAGATATTGAAAAATTGACGGTTTGCTACGCTTTGGGAACAGATGCAATTGGGAGAGGAGATCTCCAAGGAGGAAAGAATATTTATCCGGACTGCTTTACACCGAATGCAACGATTACAGCAGTTTTCCCTGATGGAACCACCCAGACATATATCGGCACCAATGCTTGGGCGGATTTTGTTTATGCTGTATTCCAAGGGAATGGCTATGTAGCTACCCAGCATTTGATAGGTACAATCAACATTAACGTTAATGGTAATAATGCAACGATGACTTCCTATCTCCATGCGACTCACAAACGTTCTGATACAAGCATTGATGTTGCTAATGGTACTTATGAAGATGAAGTTATCCAACAAAATGGGCGTTGGAAAATTCGCCGTCGCACACTGAAACTCATCACTTTCTTAAACCTTTCTTCTCCTCCTAGTTCTCAGCGTTTAATGATGCCTTCAAACTAGGTTAATTTTTAGGTAACTCCAAAACATAAATTATTCCGCTTAAAGTCGTTGACTGTGGAATGTCAGCAATAACAATGGAAGATTTTTTGAATTGAAAGTACCTGATTGTCGTCATGGTAATAGTGATTGTAAATCATTTACTTATTGCCATTACTGACGAAGCGATTTGAGTTTGGGGAAAAGGAGAAAGGGTAAAGGTTAAAGGTTTTTTCTTCCCCTTTTACCCTTCCCCTTTTACCCTTCCCCTTTTACCCTTAACCGACAAGTATCAAGAATACCTTTAATCACAGCAGAAACGGTTTAGTCTGGTACAAAAATGATGGCGTAGCAATTTTTTATTGATATCAGCTTGCTTCTCTTCAAATACTATGAAATGCTTCACTAGTTCTAAACAGCGCCGCTTGTCAAAAATTCCTTGAATTACTATCTCTAGTTCAGTTTCTCCTGTGGCGGAGAAATCTTCACCATCAATACTGTGCCAAGGTAAAAACTCTTGCCAATCAGAGGTTACAGTTCCTACTCGTGCTTGACTTCCACAAGCAATAACTACAAATGCATTGTAGGTAAACAGTGTTGGTATCTGTTGTTTGTAAACTTGCAACCGTTGATAAGCTTGCTTGAGGCTAGTTTTTTGATTGTTGGGGTCAGTCCAGACAATTACTGCTAAAGGTATTCCATTAATAAAGACCACCACATCTAAATTGTGAGTATAATTGCCCTCAACAATCGTACATGGATGTATGACTAACCAATCGTTATTATGCAGATTTAATGGATCGAGCAGCCAGAGTTGATCGTTTACTATTTGCCCATCTTTGGGGTAACTAATTTCAATACCATCTGTTAAGAGTTTATGGTAGCGACGGTTATTTTCAACTAATAGACAATTATTTTTGGCAGTTAACTGAGAAATGGTATCTGCGATCGCAGACAATGGTATTGTCGGGTTAATTCTCTGCAAAGCCTTCAACAGGCGATCGCGCAAAATTACTTCACTATTACTATAACGTTGTGCTGGATGTCTAACACAATCAATGTCTGACTGCAAAAGCACTGTGTAGCCAATTACCTCGAACCAAGTTAAACAATGCTGCTGTAGGGTATACCAACCCAAAGAATTGCGAACTGGAAAGGTGAATAGTCGCGCTGCAATGGTTGGTGCGAGATGCAAGCGCTGACGCAACTTTCTGTCCTGGCTGCTGGCTTTGAGTGTTACTATTCTTGGCTGTGCTGGATTCATCAGCAGAGAAGCAGTGATTTTGTAATGAATACAAATGCTAGGTATTAGCCCTCAAGGAGCATATACTGGTTACCTAGTAATTATCAAAGCTGAAATCGATTATTTAAATTGTATCGGTTGTGCCAGTTTTACCAGTTAAGTTGGTAAAAATCTTCATAACTACTATTTCTGCAAGTTTTCGCATTGAAAATTAACTAACGCAAGTAAAATTGCAAGATGTATGCTATGCTTTACATATAGGGAATCAAGAACGTAAATCACCAAAGATGGATTCTAGAAGAGGCACTGGAATCTCCATGCTTGTTATGTGATGAGACGACATTTTGTGAGTTAACCAATCGTTTGATGAACTGATGGTCATGTTCCGCAACATTCTGGAGGATTGCGGAAACAATGGATCTGTAGCAGACTCGGAGTTATGGGGATACCTCCATCTGCTTGCAGTTCATCAATCGACTTGGAATCACAGCATTCTATAGAAAGGGATACCGCTATCGAGTCAGTCAAAAGATGGAAAGACGCGATTAATTGTGTCTATACTTAGTAGTCTTGCAAACTAGCAAACAGATGAAGAGTTTTGTAATTGTCACCCTCGGACTTCCGTGAGATTTACTTAAAGGGTGGCGAAATTTTGTCATAGTTAAAATTAGCGATCGCTATCTCTAAAAGTGACCATATTTTTTGTAAATGACTGAGTTAAAGTCAGCAATAAAATATGGTAATTGCTCTATTTGTAGTATTTACTGCGAAATCTCCCAATAATTTCTCTTCTACTCCCTGGCTGTTATAGGACTTGGGAGACATTCTTTTCAGCTAACAAAACTACTCTATTGCTGGCGTAATCACTAATTAATTTCTCAACACTTACTGAATGATTGTGAGGTAACAATTTATGGGCATAGCTATGGAATTAAGTAATTTGGTTCTTTTTGATGACAATGATCGCCTATCAGTCACATTGTACGCCTCTCATAGCTTAAAAGGCGCTCTTTCGGAAGTTGCACAAGCTTTTACTAGGAAATATAAGATACCTATAAAACTTGAATTTGACAATTCTGATTCGCTGCGAGAACGGATTTTTAAAAGCGAAAAAGCAGATATCTTTGCTGCTGCGGATCTGAAAAATCCTCATGCACTGATGCAAGTTAGTAAAGGTAGTCCTGTAGTCAATTTCGTCAGCAATAGAATATGCGCCATAGTTAAACCTGGCCTCAAGGTAACACCAGATAATTTATTAGACTTAATGTTAGCTTCCGATATTCGCGTAGGCATAGTAACACTTAATTCCGAACTGTCTAGCGATTACATACAACAAGTGTTCCAAAAAGCCGAGAAATTAAAATCAGGGAGTTGGGAAAAGTTAAATAAAAAAGTTCTAGATTTACGAGGCGGTTATAACTCTTTTGTTGTTCCTTATGGTCTGAATAAGTTGGCTTACTGCATCCTAGAAACACAACAAGTAGATATGCTTTTAACCTATCGCACAGACGCTCGATTAGCAAGTTTAGCAGCGCCAAGTTTACAAATATTAGAATTACCAGAAAATTTAGCTGTCAAAGCCAATTATGGCATGACCTTGATTAACAACTCTCGTAGTTCTGTAGTCATGCTGGCTATGTATATCCTTTCACCCTTGGGACAAGAAATCTTAGCCAAATATCATTTTGACACTCCCTTATTGTAGGAAAATTGATTGAGCGCAATCAAAATTTTACCCCTTCTTCCCGGAAAACATAGTGCATCACTTGTTTAAGAAGAGGGGTATTGGTAATGGAAAATTAACTAAAACATATAAGACTTATGCAACGCCGATAATGTCATTGCGACCGAAACAAAGTGTAGGGAAGCAATCGCAATGTCATGATAAATTACTTTGCTGTCGCTCGTAATAACGGAATTACGTTATTTTTGCATAAGTTCTGAAATATTTATTTTTTCTATTTAAATCTCGCAAAACCCTTATAGGGCAAGCATTTGTCAGTCCTGATTATATTAGGTAATTACAGATTAGCCAACTAATCTAGATGATGGCTAGCGGATTTTATTCCTATATATACTGGCAAAAATAAAATATTATCTATCTTACTATATAGCCTATTTACCGATTTATAGGGAAGATAAATCAAATATTTATGACTGTTTTGAACAGCCATAAATAATGTTAATATAAAATTAATATTTATAGTTATAAGCGCAATATTGACCCACAAAAAATATACAGAACTGTCTATATAAAAGGCTAGAATTTAGTACCAATAGCCGATTTATTTTTTTAAAGTTTTGTTGTGTAAATCACTGTTTAATATTTGAAAATTTTATTATTATTAAAACAGATAGAAACAAGAAGGAAATTGCTTCTCAGAGAAAAGAAACAAAAGCACTTTCTTCTTGTATAGATATTGCGTCAGGAGCAATTAGATATGCCATTGAAACTATTGAAATGCGACGAAACAATTCCCGAACGGGAAAAGCACGTTTATATCAAAGAAAAAGGCGAAGACACCACCCAATTCTTACCACTATCAAACATTGAAACCATCCCCGGCTCACTTTCAGAAAGAGGCTGTAGCTATTGCGGCGCGAAACTCGTAATTGGTGGTGTACTCAAAGACACCATCCAAATGATTCACGGCCCCATCGGCTGCGCCTACGACACCTGGCACACCAAACGCTATCCTAGCGACAACGGACACTTCCAACTCAAATATGTCTGGTCATCAGACATGAAAGAGTCTCACATCGTATTTGGTGGGGAAAAGCAACTCAAAAAGTCTATCCTGGAAGCCTTTGCTGAATTCCCCGACATCAAACGGATGATAGTCTACACCACCTGCGCCACCGCATTAATTGGTGATGACATCCGCGCTGTGGTCAAAAGTGCCCAACAAGAACTAGGTGATGTAGACATATTCTGTGTAGAATGTCCCGGATTTGCTGGTGTGAGCCAATCCAAAGGACACCACGTCTTAAACATCGCCTGGATTAACGAGAAAGTTGGTACATTTGAACCAGAAATTACCTCACCCTACACCATCAACGTCATCGGCGACTACAACATCCAAGGTGACACCTTTGTACTCGAAAGGTACATGGAAAAAATGGGCGTACAAATCATCGCCCACTTTACAGGGAACGGTACTTACGACGCGCTCAGAGGAATGCACAGAGCGCAACTTAATGTTACCAACTGTGCCCGGAGTGCCGGTTATATCGCCAACGAACTCAAGAAAAGATACGGCATCCCCCGGATGGACGTAGACACTTGGGGCTTTGACTATTGCCAAGAAGCATTGCGGAAAATCGGTGCTTTCTTTGGTATTGAAGACAGAGCCGAAGCTGTGATTGCTGAAGAAGTCGCTAAATACCAAGACAGGATGAATTGGTATAAAGAAAGACTCAAAGGTAAAAAAGTCTGTATTTGGACAGGTGGCCCCAGATTGTGGCACTGGACAAAAGCATTGGAAGATGACTTAGGAATGCAAGTAGTATCCATGTCTTCCAAGTTTGGACACCAAGAAGACTTTGAGAAAGTCATTGCCAGAGGTCAAGAAGGCACAATCTATATTGATGATGGTAATGAACTAGAATTCTTTGAAGTTCTCGAGATGATTCGTCCTGATGTAGTGTTGACTGGGCCCCGTGTCGGTGCGTTAGTCAAGAAATTGCACCTACCATACATCAACGGTCATGGATATCACAATGGGCCATACATGGGATTTGAAGGTGCAGTGAATATGGCACGTGATTTGTACAATGCCATTTACTCTCCTTTGATGAATTTGGCTGGTATCGATATCCGCGATGATGAAGCCAAGAAAGATAATAGCGAGGCCCTGAAACAGCAATCTGAAGAAGTCACAGCATACATCCAACAACGGACTGAAGAAATCACAACTTTCATTCAAGAGCGTTGTTTATGGCAGTTCCACTCTCGTTCTTGGGACAGAGAAGAGAACATCAATGGTGTGATTAATAAAGCGATCGCCATTGCTTCAGGAGAAAAGCTAGTTAATGAAACCCTGCCTGAAAAGCTTCATTACGCAGATGCCAAAATCCTTGTACTTGACCTGAAAAAGAAATTCTCATGGTTCGAGAACAGCGATAAGGCACACATCAAAGCAGTACTGGAGCTAGTTAAACAAAAGCTGATCGGTATCGTGATCACTGGTTCTCGGAATGGTGAATTGCACCATTCTCTCTACTAAAGAAAATGGGTGTTACTGAATCCGGGTATGAATTCAACTCACGCTCCAGGCACACAAAAATAGAGAGTAAGAGTTTGCCAGAGTTAATTATTAACTTTCATACTTGAATTCAGTAATCTGAAAAATTGCTAGTTCTCTTCAATCTTCTAGCAATTTATCTGATTCCCCAGTGTTCTTGAACTTATACCATTACTTACAAAGAACTCAGAACTAAAAGCCGCAGAATTTAGGCGAAATTCAATTCTGGAGGGCAATACAAGTTCTAATACCAATTCACAAAAATTCTGAACCAGATCCAAATTGAGAACCTATTGATAAATCAGTAGTTCTTAATTTTGAATTTTGAATTTTGAATTTTGAATTTTGAATTGGTATGAGTTCTCTTTCCAAAAACTTTAGACTATTTAGGAGACAATTCGGATGACTTTAGCTGTCAGCAAAAAAGAACGTTCTGGGGTAATCAATCCTATCTTTACCTGTCAACCTGCGGGTGCTGAATATGCAACTATCGGTGTTAAAGATTGTATTCCTTTGGTGCATGGTGGACAAGGTTGCAGTATGTTTGTCCGCCTGATTTTTGCTCAACACTTGAAAGAAAACTTTGACATTGCATCTTCTTCACTCCATGAAGCAAGTGCTGTGTTTGGTGGTATGCCACGGATCGAAGAAGGTGTGAAAACCATAGTAGCACGCTATCCTGACGTGCGCTTGATTCCCATCATCACTACTTGTTCTACTGAAACCATTGGTGATGACGTAGAAGGAACAATCAACAAGGTCAACAAATTCTTAAAGAAAGAGTATCCCAATCGGGAAGTTAAATTGATTCCTGTGCATACTCCTAGCTACCGGGGTAGTCAGGTAACTGGTTATGATGCTGGGGTACAGTCTTTGGTGACTAACTTAGCCAAGAAAGGCGAACCCAATGGTAAGTTAAACATCATTACTGGTTGGGTTAACCCTGGTGATGTAACTGAAGTTAAGCACATCTTAGCTGAAATGGGTGTAGAAGGTAACATCCTATTGGATACCGAAACCTTCAACGCTCCCACCATGCCAGATATGAAAAGCTTTACCTTTGGTAATACCACCATTGAAGATATTGCTGGTTCTGCCAATGCAGTCGGTACCATTGCTTTATGCAAATATGAAGGTGGTAACGCAGCTGAATTCTTGCAAAGAGAGTATGGTGTTCCCGCAATTGTCGGCCCTACACCAATTGGCATCAAAAATACTGACGCTTGGTTGCGAAATATCAAACAACTGACTGGTAAAGCTATCCCAGAATCCTTGGTAGTAGAAAGAGGTAAAGCTATTGACGCTTTAGCTGACTTAGCTCACATGTACTTTGCTAACAAGCGTGTAGCTATTTACGGCGACCCCGATTTAGTCATTGGCTTGGCAGAATTCTGTCAGGAAGTAGAATTAGAGCCAGTATTGCTGTTGTTGGGTGATGATAACCAAGCACCTTCCAAAGACCCCAGATTAGCTGAATTGGACAAAAAAGCTAACCACGCTGAATATGACATTGAAGTCATCTGGAATGCAGATTTGTGGGAACTAGAAAGCCGCGTTAAGGAAAGAGGCGACATCGACTTGATTTTAGGTCATTCCAAAGGTCGGTATATTGCGATTGATAACCAAATCCCAATGGTACGTGTAGGTTTCCCCACTTTTGACCGTGCAGGTATGTGGAAACACCCTGTAATTGGTTATCGTGGTGCGGAATTTTTGGGAGATGCGATCGCTAACGCCTTGTTTGCAGATATGGAATACAAGCACGATCGCGAATGGATCTTAAACGTTTGGTAAAAGCCTGAATATCACACTGTAAGATCCCCGACTTCTTCAAGAAGTCGGGGATCTGATGACCTAGAGATGGAGAACTGTTATGCCAACAAACATGGATGCTAACGTTGTATTTTACGGACATTTAAGCGAACTGTATCAGCTAGCGAAAGAAGGTAAAATTCAAACCACCTTACAAGGTAGTCACACTCGCCCCTGCAAATTCTGGACTGCAACCAAGATTTTAAGTGGGATTAAAGATGCGATCGTGATTTCTCACGGGCCGAGTGGTTGTGCTTATGGGGTGAAACGAGCATATAAGCTAACAAATAGCCGTAATAGTGGTTCCCCTTATGAAGCCGTTGTCACTACTAACATGAGTGAGAAAGCGGTGATTTTTGGGGGAGAAAAAGAACTACGCGGTGCAATTCGCGAAGTAGACCAAAAATACCACCCAGATGCGATCGTTGTCGCCACTAGTTGCGCGTCGGGGATTATTGGCGATTGCGTTGATGATGTGGTGAATAAAGCCCGCAGCGAAATCGACGCAGAAATCATGACGATACATTGCGAAGGCTTTGCTGGAGAGTATCGCAGTGGCTTTGATATCGTCTTTCGGCAAATTGTAGACTTTATGGAACCGCCGACACCAGAACGTCAAGCACAATTAGCCGATTCTGTCAATATTGTTGGTGCCAAGATGGGGCCAGAAAGGACAGAAGTAGAAGGTGATGTTAAGGAACTGAAACGCCTGATTAAAGGAATGGGGGCTAGGGTTCACAGTGTAATTGCAGGTGACTGTACATTAGATGAACTCAAACAAGCACCGAGTGCAGCAGTTAACTGTACTTTATGTTTGGATCTGGGCTATACCATTGGTAGAGCCATGTACGATAAATTCGGTACTCCCTTAAATTCTACGATTCTTCCCTATGGTATTAGTGCTACAGAAAAATGGTTGCAAGGCGCGGCAAAATATTTAGGAATGGAAGCGCAAGCAGCTGCTTTGATGGAACGGGAATATGCAGCCATTAAGACCGAATTTGAGGAAGCAAAGCAATATATCGAAGGTAAGTTAGCCATCATCGAAGGACATGACGCTATTAAGTGCTTGTCTATTGCTCATATGTTAGAGCGCGATTTTGGGATGCGTGCGGTGATTTATAACTTCCATCCTTGGAGTACAGAAGCGCGGGAAACCAGCGTCGATTACCTATTAGAAACGGGATTAGACCCAGAAATTTTGATTACCAAAGGAACTTTAGCTTTTGGTAAGTATGAGTCGATGAAACAAACAGAAGATGAATTACTAGAATTCATTGGGGGACTGGATGCTGATTCCGTAGTTTATTTTGGTTCTTCTTTGAGTTTCCCCCATATTCCCGTTGTCGATTTAAACGCCATCTTAAATCGTCCTCGATTTGGTTATCGCGGAGCCTTAAGGGTAGCTAAGTGTATTAAAACTGCACTCCAATATGGCTTTAGACCTCGTAGTTCCTTAACCAAGCAAATGGTATTCCCGAAAAATTCAGGTTTAGCATCTGCTCAATCATTGACAGGAAAATTAGCCCAAGACTTACCTGACTGTACTGTATATGGAGGGAAGAAGCGGGGCAAATGTTTTAACGAGTAAGCTATTCTGCTTTTAAGTTGCACAATCCATCGTGAGGATTGTTGACTGTTGACTGTTGACTGTTAACAGCCCTTATTAGTAGTTATGCAATTTAGACACGTATTAGCTTAATAACTTAGCTGATTGTACCGTATATGCAAACAAGAGAACAGGAAAATGCTGTCAGGAATAAAAAGCGAAAACTCTCAGGTACTCAATGTCATATCCTCCCACAAAGAACAACTAACATTTGACAATTGCGATCACAGTAAAGATCCTATCGTTGGTTGTGCTTTGGAAGGCATCGCTAATATGGTAGCTGGTATTAAAGATGTCAGTATTGTAATTCATTCTCCCCAAGGTTGCGCCTCTACTGTAGCGGCTGGCTATGATAACCATGAGGTGGATTTTACTAAGCGTAAAGTAGGTTGTAGTCGTCTTTTTGAGTCAGATATCGTCATGGGAGCATCTGAAAAACTCAAAAATTTGATTAAGGAAGCAGATCAATCTTTTAAAGCGAAAGTGATGTTTGTCGTTGGTACTTGTGCGGCAGATATTATTGGTGAAGATATTCAGGGATTATGTCATAGCCTTCAGCCACAGATTAACGCTAAACTCGTTCCTTTGCTGGCTGGTGGGTTTCGCGGTAATGCTTATGATGGCTTAGAAATGGGTTTAGAGGCGTTACTACCTTTCATCCACAAAAGACAGAAGCGGCGAGGCGGGAGAAAACCCAGAATTGTCAATATTATTGCACCCCAGGCAAATCTTAATCCTACTTGGTGGGCTGATTTGCAATGGATTAAAGAGACATTAAAAGCTTTAAGAATTAGAGTCCAGACAGTAATTTCTCACGGTACATCCTTTGAAGAATTAGAACAAGCTGGTAACGCAACTGCTAATATTCTTCTCAGTCATGATGTCGGGTATAAGTTTGCGCGGAAAATGCAAGAATCCCATAATATCCCCTTAATTTTGGAGGATATTCCTTTACCGATAGGTGTGAAAAATACTACGCGGTGGTTGCAAGCATTAGCAGCACATTTCAAGATAGACGAGAAAAGAGTAGAACCACTAATTAAAGAAGGTGAAAATAGAGTAGTAGAAACTCTTCGCAAGCGAGCCTTGATGATTATTCCTCGATATCGTAACTGTAGAATTGCGGTATCTGCTGATGGAACTCTGGGTATTGGGTTAGTAAGAATGCTCTTTGAAGAGTTAGAAATGATTCCAGAAGTTTTGTTGTTCCGTTCAGCAATGCGTGAATCTCGTGCAATTTTGGAGCGAGAACTTAAAAGTATGGGTATTTCGCCTCGTGTAGCATTTGCAGCAGATGGTTATCAAATTAAGCAAGCCTTAACAGAGATTGATACTGATGCTGTGCTTGGTTCGGCTTGGGAGAAATACATGGCGGAGGAATTGGGAATTAAAATTGCATTTGATGTCTTTAGCCCAACTAACAGAGAGACTTATCTTGATAAGCCATATTTTGGCTATGAAGGTATGATTAATATGATGGAGGTAATTGCTAACGATTGGGAAAGGGCTTTTCGTTCCAAACATATTCATTGGAGTTAGAATTTGGCGATCGCTCTCCTCATTCCCGAAGAGCGATCGCTTTTTGAGTGAAACAATATGAAGACTTACTTCTTAACCATAAAACTTGCTATACACTAAAGTTATAGTAAGTTAATAAATATTATAGTTATGAAGTATCCATTTCTGGGAATGAATCCCTATTTAGAAAATCCTGATTTATGGTCAGAGGTACATCATAGATTAATTACAGCGATCGCTATTGCGATATCTCCTCCTTTACGTCCTAAATATCGAGTAGCAATTGAAAAACGTACCTATAGGATGAATACTGAAGATGCAATCTTAATCGGTATTCCTGACTTAGCTATTTTATCAGCAAAACAACAAGAACAAAAATCAAATATCAAATATTAGTCAAACAGCAATAGCAACTTTACCTGCGGAAACAGAAAATAAATCTATTACTGTAACATTACCATTACCTTTAGAAATTAAAGAAGGTTATTTAGAAATTAGAGAAGTTTCTACTGGTCAAGTAGTAACAGTAATTGAAGTAATTTCTCCTACAAATAAACTTACAAAGGCAGGTAGAAAGTCATATTTAGAAAAAAGAGAAAAAATCTTCCAAAGTGATACTAATTTATTAGAGATTGATTTAATTATAAATGGCGATAAAATGCCAACTCTCACAAATATTCCTGACACAGATTATCATATTTTAGTTGTCAGGTCTCATCAATTACCATCGGCTCAATTATTTGCTTTTACTGTGAGAGAAGCTATCCCTAATGTTACTATTCCTTTAGAGCAACAAGAACAGGAAATAAAATTAGATTTACAGAAATTATTATTAGAAATATATGAACAAGCCGGATTTGATTTGACTTTAGATTATAATCAACCTCCTGTACCGGATTTATTGGTAAAAGATAGAGAATGGATGGATATATTATTGAAAGAACAAGGATTAAGAGAGTAAATATTCATTCAATATGAGTCATGAATAAGAAAAATAGCGATGCCTGCGGTATTTGCTAGCCTACGCTCTTTGGGAATGAGGAGAGCGATCGCTTTACCAGTCGAGATGCAAGCTGATTGGGTATTGATTGATGAACTGAAACCTTAATATTTTCAATTGGATTTAGGACTAAGATAAATAAGAGCGATCGCTCTTGCAATATTCCTCATGTCATATATCTATTGGAATAGGTGGCTAGGCGGAATCTGCTGAATTGGAATTAATCGGTTGCTCGCAGATTGTAGTAACAAAACTCCAAAAAGTCTTGCCACAACTATAAATGAACTGCGATCGCGCACAGGTATTGTATCTGTGGGATTTAAACGCTCAATTACCACACACTCTTTTTCTAGGGGAACTGTCCACCAAATAACTTCAGTAAATCGCAAACTTTTTTCCAACAGAAAGCGCGCTTTTATTACATAATATCAACGCAGAAACCTTGTTTTTGCGTTTTTATGCATCAGCCCCGATCTAATGATTTACAACGAGTTGTGATTTTTGAGCTAAAAGCGGGAACTATGTATATGGTAACGGTTTTTTTGTAAAGCAGTAGTTGTTATAGGCTCCTACCAGCGTGTCTAGCCTTAAATATTGCAATAGAGATTAATTTTATCCGCGTTTATCTGCGTTTAATTTTTTCTAATCTAACGCACTATTTTAGTCTATAAACGCTACTACACATATAGATAATCCTAGTTTCTGGGAACTATATAAGCGTAGAACAAATTACTTACTTTCAAAGGGCGTTGAATTTTACAACCAAAAATTTACTGCTCTTGCTGATTATTTTTTACACCACTATTTCATCGTTAATACTTTTATGTCTATATTATCGAACTCAGAAGTAACTACTGTAAAACAACTGCTCGCTAATTTTCCTCATTTCAGAGTTTTACAAGATCAAGATTTTGATTGTCTCAACTCGGTAGTACAGCAGAAAACCTATCCATCAGGAACAGTTTTAATTGAGGAAGGTAAACCTACAACATCTATCTATGTATGCTTAAGTGGGAATTTAGCGATGGTACAGTCTCAACAAGATGGCAGTAAGCAGCAGCTAACAACATTCTCAAATGGGGAGCTAGTTGGTGAAACTTCGTTTCTGGACAATCAAGTAGCAGCAACAACCATTATTGTTACCGAACCTTCAGAATTGTTGGTATTTCCAAAACAGAAACTAATAGATTGCATCGAGTTATCTGCTGATTTTGCTGCTCGTTTTTATCATCTCCTAGCAATCAACTTATCTGACCGACTACGTAAATTAACTAAGTTGATGGCAACCCAGAACATTAAAGAAGGAGAACCACTGCGAAAAGTACTAATAGTATTTGCAACTCTTAATGACAGTGATATTGCTTGGATGGTAGCTAATGGGGTAGCAACAAAGGCAGGGTTAGGAAGCGCTTTAATTCAACAAGAACAAACAGTACCAGCAGTTTACTTGCTATTAGAGGGGATGTTGGGTATTTACGTCAACATCAACAACAACGGTGCAGTGCAGGAGAAAGAAGTTGCCAAGCGCGTTAAGGGTGACATCTTAGGTGAAATGTCATTTGTCGATGGAGGTGTAGCTTCTGCTAGTGTCAAGACATTGGAAAATGCTTGGGTGTTAGCACTGCCACAAACTACTCTTGCCGCCAAGTTTCACGAAGATAGGGGATTTGCAGGTCGTTTTTATCGCTCACTCGTTCTTATTTTATCCAATCGTTGCTTAGATTTACTTTTGCGTGCAGGCATTACCAATACCCACTCCGAACGCATGGAGTTGTTGTCAGAAGATATTGAAGTAGAGGACGAACTCGATTTTGATGTTTTGGAAGGAACTGCAATTGCTGGCAAGCGTTTTGACTGGATGATTCAACAACTCCGTCGATAAAAGCAGCTTTGGGAGTAAGGGAGACGAGGTGAAAAAGGTGACAAGAACCAATACCCTATTCTTTACCAAAAAATTGGGTCTAAAGCCCCGTGCTTCTAGCACGGCTTTTCTTCAACTTCCGGATCATCTCTCTAAGTACGTCATTTTGAGTGCGATCTGTTTCTTCGCAGTATTTCAAAAGCGTTTCATACTCTTCATTAGAGCATCGAACTGTTAATTTCTTCATGCCGTCATATTGCCGTCGTTTTATGGTATAATACTAGCATGAAAACACTGAAGTTTAAATTGTACGAACACAAAAGGAATAGACACCTCAAGCGCACAATCAACGCTGCTGGAGTGATTTATAACCATTGCATTGCTCTACATAAAAGGTATTACCGGATGTTTGGCAAGCATTTAAACTGTGCAAAACTTCAGGCTCATATCGCCAAATTAAGAAAGCGTAATTCTTTTTGGCAATCAGTAGGTTCTCAAGCAGCACAAGATATTTGTCAACGCATTGAGAAAGCTTACCAATTGTTTTTCAAACACAATAACAAAGGAGTAAGACCACCAGGATTTAAGAAGGTCAAGAAATACAAATCGTTCACCCTTAAGCAGGCAGGTTATAAGTTTTTGGGTGGAAATAGGGTAAAAATTGGTA
This sequence comes from Tolypothrix sp. PCC 7601, assembly GCF_025677855.1. Taxonomy (NCBI): domain Bacteria; kingdom Bacillati; phylum Cyanobacteriota; class Cyanophyceae; order Nostocales; family Tolypothrichaceae; genus Tolypothrix; species Tolypothrix sp. PCC 7601. The sequence continues at coordinate 6,463,432 of NZ_CP064879.1, read as the reverse complement.
GTCGAGTTTACCAGTTTTGGAAGTCCAGAGAAATTGAGGGAACAGTCAAAACCCTAACTATTAAACGCACCCCGTTAGGTGAGTTATTTATGGTTTTGGTTGTTGATGAGGGTAGCTCAGAAGTTGAAGTTAAGACGGGTAAAATCGCTGGCTTTGATTTTGGGTTAAAGACATTCCTCACTTGCTCAGACGGCACTAAAATTGAATCGCCCCAATTTTTCAAGCAATCCCTAAGCGCCATTAAAAAAGCAAGTTCGCGGCATTCCAAAAAGCTAAAAGGCTCATCTAACAGAGAACGAGCCAGAAAGAATTTAGTACGCAAGCATGAAGATATTTCCAACCGTCGGCGTGATTGGTTCTGGAAATTAGCTCATGAGCTAACAGATAGGTTCGATATTCTCTGTTTTGAGACTTTAAATCTCAAAGGAATGCAACGTCTTTGGGGCAGGCAAATATCAGACTTAGCGTTTGGTGAGTTTCTGCAAATCCTAGAATGGGTTGCCAAGAAGAAGAATAAACTGGTTGTCTTTATCGACCAGTGGTATCCAAGTAGCAAGACATGCTCTAATTGTAAACATATTCTAGAAAGTCTTGATTTGTCAGTTAGAGAGTGGCGTTGTCCTTCCTGTCAGTCAGTTAATGGAAGAGACGAAAACGCTAGTCGCAATATTTGTGCAGTCGGGGCATCGACTGTTGGCTTAGGTGATGTCAGACTGGCTACGCCAGCAATCGCTGTCTGAAGCTAGAATCCCCATGCCTTCAGGCTGGGGAGTATGTCAATCTCATTTCTTTATTTCCTATCTCCTATTTCCTATCGCCAGTTAATATATGGTTTTCAATCGAGATAAAAATAAAGAAGGCGTTTTCCGGCAAGCATCTCTAGAACGTCTATCTTCGCCGGAACGACTAGACCAGTTAATGCAGGTCATTAATCCAAAAGATTGGCTGGTACTAACAGTTTTTAGTGGTTTAACATTTATTGGTTTAATTTGGAGTATTTTTGGTCGCATTCCCATCAACGTTGAAGGTAAGGGAATATTAATTCAACCCCGGCAAATTGTCGATTTTCAATCGAATATTACTGGGCAATTAAAATCTTTACAAGCCAAGCATGGGCAATGTGTGAAGAAAGATGAAGTTTTAGCAACGATAGATCCAGCCGAATTAAGACAGCAGCTACAACTAGCAAAAGGAAAATTAGAGCAATTGCAAACACAAGCGACTGAGGCATTATTAGTGACCTCGCAGCGAATGCAATTGGAAAAAAATGCAATTGTGGCTTCGCGTGCGACTCTTGAAAAACGCTTGCAAGATGCTCGGATGTTAACTCCAGTACTCAAGGCAAAAGGCTTAGATGCAATTAAAGAGCAGCAAGTCAACCTTCAGGAACGCTTAAAGGATACTCAAACTCTCACGCCCATACTTAAAGATAAAGAATTAACAGCCCTTGGGCAACAGCGAATTAGCATTCAGCAACGTTTAAAGGATGCTCAAGCTCTAGTTCCCATCCTCGAAAAAAAACTTCAGAAGCGCCGCGAACTAGCAGCAGCTGGTGCCATAGCCACAGAAACAATTTTACAAGTAGAACAAGAGTACAGGCAGGGGCTTCAATCGGTGGATCAATTGCAAGCTGAGTTAAAACAACTTGATGTTACTGAAACTCAAACTCAGCAAAGCTACTTACAGAATTTGAGGTCAATAGGCGAAATTCAAGTACAGATGCAACAATTGGTTTTGGAGAGTAGTAAAACAGAACGTGAATATTTAGATAATCTTCGCTCTATTAGTGATATTCAAGCTCAAATACAAGAGTTAGAAACCAAAGAAAAACGTTTAGTCCAAGAAAATCTAGAAAGCAACAATCAGCGCAATAAAGAAATTCAAGAGGTAAGTCGAGAAATAGCTAGACTTGATCAGCAGTTCAAACAAAATAGTCAGATTTTAAGTACTCAAGATGGATGTATTTTGGAATTAACCGCAACTGTTGGACAAGTAGTTCAACCTGGTACTCGTTTGGGAACAATGAGGATGGGAGGAGTTAATGATTCCTCTAGTACTGTTGCTTTTTTTCCTATCAAAGACGGCAAACAAATCCGCGTAGGAATGCTAATTTCAATTACTCCTGATACTGTAAAAAGAGAGCGATTTGGAGGCATTGTTGGCAAAATTACTGATGTTTCTGCGCTTCCCATCACTAAAGAAGGTGCTGTTTCCATAATTGGTAATCAGGAAGTTGTTGCTTCTTTAATTGGTCAGAATGGAGCAGCAATTCAAGTTAATGCTGGACTAATTAATGATACTAGCACCTTTAGTGGTTATAAATGGTCATCTTCCAAGGGGCCTGATTCTAAAATTACTCCTGGTACTACAACTTCAGTTCGCGTCACTATTGAAGAAAGGGCACCGATTACTTTTATTTTACCAATACTTCAAGAGTTAGTAGGTATCAAGTAATCAAAAATGAAAATTCACAATTTGTAATTCCTAACTCCTAACTCGTAACATCCTATAGAAAATGCAGTTACTTGAAAAAGCGATTAAAAAGTTAGATCTGAATAAATCTAGTTCTCCACCAACCAAAGTTAGCAATATTCGTGTGAAAACACCCACACTGTTGCAAATGGAAACTGTGGAATGCGGTGCCGCAGCTTTGGGAATTATACTTAGCTATTACCATCGAATTGTTCCTTTACCCGAGCTGCGAACAGCTTGCGGTGTTTCCCGTGATGGTTCCAAATCTTCAAATATTCTCAAAGCTGCGCGCAATTATGGGATGCAGGCGAAAGGGTTTAAAAAGGAACTTGCCCAACTCAAAGAGATTAAGCCACCGTTCATTGTATTTTGGAACTTTAACCACTTTCTTGTTGTTGAAGGCTTTTTAGGCGATCGCGTTTACTTGAATGACCCAGCAACAGGCCCACGCAGCGTTACACTTCAAGAGTTTAATGAAGCTTATACTGGTGTTGTCCTGATTATGGAGCCAGGAGCAGAGTTTAAAAAAGGTGGACGCAAACCAAGTATAATTAGAGCTTTAATTACTCGTTTGCGAAGTTCTTATAAAGAACTTCTATTTTGTATTATTGCTGGTTTTCTACTCGTAATTCCCCAATTAGCATCAGCTGCTCTTTACCAAATATTTGTCAATGATATATTAATACAAAATCGGACAGACTGGTTAAAGCCCGTATTATTCAGTATAGGAATTGTAGTTCTGTTGCAAACGATTTTAACTTTATTGCAATTAACAAAGTTAAGGTATTTACAACTAAAGCTATCTATTGGTATGACAGGTCAATTTTTATGGCACATTCTTCGTCTACCTGTTAGTTTTTACGCTCAACGCTATGCTGGAGAAATTAGTAACCGTATTGGTTTAAACAACAAAGTTGCAAATTTACTTTCGGGTCAATTAGCACGAACCGCTATTGATACTGTAATGGTCATTTTTTATGGTGGAGTAATGCTGGCTTATGATTGGGTACTGACATTAATTTGCATTGCTGGAATAGCAATTAATATTATAGTATTACAATGGATAGCCAGAATGCGCGTTGATACTAATATGCGTATGAATCAAGATTTTGGCAAAATTGCAGGGGTAGAAATTAGCGGCTTACAAAGTATTGAAAACATTAAATCTGCTGCTCTGGAATCTGATTTTTTTAGTCGTTGGGCAGGGTATTATGCTAAAGCCACCAATGCTCAACAGGAATTAAGCCAAACCGACCAACTTTTAGGTCTTATACCTACTTTACTATCTTCCATTTCCATGATGCTGATATTGGTTGTCGGTGGTCTTCGTGTTATTGATGGACATTTGAATATTGGTATGTTGGTTGCTTTTCAAACTTTGATGGGTAAATTTCAATCTCCAGTTAAGACTTTAGTCGCTTTGGGTAGTAAAATTCAGGAGCTAGAAGGAGACCTTAAGCGTTTGGATGATGTGTTAGCTAACCCTATCAACCCAGCATTAAAGGCGCTAACAGAAACTGATAACTTGCCACATGAATATGCGGTGCCTCGTAATCCTGAAAGTGGTACCTATCGCTTACAAGGATATGTAGAATTACGTAATATTAGCTTTGGTTACAGTCGCGTCGAAGAACCTTTGATTCAAAACTTTAGTTGCACGCTCAAACCAGGACAGCGAGTTGCATTCATTGGTGGTAGTGGTTCGGGTAAGTCTACTTTATCTAAACTTGTAACAGGACTTTACGAACCTTGGGAAGGAGAAATCCTTTTTGATGGTACGAGTAGACAAAATATTCCTCGTCCAGTCTTAACTAATTCCCTAGCGATGGTAGAGCAGGAAATATTTTTGTTTGGCGGTACAGTACGGGATAATTTAACTCTGTGGGATGAAACTATTACCAATACTCAGTTAATCAAAGCTTGCCAAGATGCAGCAATTTTAGATGTGGTGATGGCAATACCTGGGGGACTTGATGGCAAGTTGCTCGAAGGTGCAGCCAATTTAAGCGGTGGACAACGCCAAAGGTTGGAAATTGCCCGCTCTTTAGTTAATGACCCAGCAATTTTGGTAATGGATGAGGCAACCAGCGCGCTGGATACACAAACAGAGAAAACTATTGACCGAAATATCAGGCGCAGAGGTTGCACTTGCATTATTGTAGCCCACCGTTTGAGTACAATTCGCGATTGTGATGAGATTATTGTTGTGGAACGGGGGAAGGTAGTACAACGGGGTACCCATAACGAAATGAAGGATGTACCAGGAGCATATGCTCAATTAATCCAAGCTGGCTAAATAATTTTATACAACTACACAACTAGCTTGAAAATAAATGTTTAATAGCTATCAAAATACATACATTCACCTTCCATTTTCATCCATTCTAGTGGAAGTCAATATGATGGCGACTTAATAGCAATGAGAGAAGTAAATAATATGAATAAAGTGTATTTGGCACAAATTGAACCTACAACAAAATGCAATTTTAAATGCGGTTTTTGTTGCGGAAGGTATATGGATCAATCAAATCTATCACTTGAAAATTTTGCCAAATTTCTAGAAATGTTTCCTGAGATTCAACATCTTGAGCTTCAAGGTGAAGGTGAGCCTTTGATGAATACTGAGTTTTTTGATATGGTTGAACTGGCAAACTCTCAAGGTATTCACATTTCGTTAATAACGAATGGTAGTTTTTTTTCACACTCTAATATCCAACGCATTCTAGATGCAGGTATTCGCTCGATTCGTGTATCTCTCGAAACTACGATACCAGAAAAGTTTCAAAAAATTCGCTCCGGTTCTATCGCTGTCATAGAAGCTGGTATTTCTCGTCTATTATCTGAACGTTCGCGGTTAGGTTTAGATAAACCAAGTGTAGGGTTTGCATTAACGGTACTTGCATCAACCTTAGATGATATGCCTAGTGTTTTCGATATGTACTCCCGTCTAGGTATGGACGGTGGTATTGCGATTCAATTACTTAACCGAATGCCCCATTATGCAAATATATATGATGGAATGGAGGCAGAATATCTTGATAATAGCCACAAAGAAAAATATCAAAGCTATATGGTGAGTGATATTGCACAAAATATTTGGCACCAAAAATCACTTCATCATCATTTCTATGACGAATTGTTTAGACCTAGACCAATCGATATTGAAAAAGGAAAACTTACATCATGTCCCTGGCTTGAGCAAGGAATCAATATGGATCGTCATGGACGAATTACACCTTGCTGTACAATCAAAGCCGAAAGTTGGGCTTTTGGTACTATTGAAAACTTACATCGAGAAGAAATACTTCAGCTAAGAGCCGATTTAGCAACTGAATTAGCAAATGGTAAAATACCTACACCTTGTCAGGGTTGTGGAATAGCAAAACAAGTTGTCTCAATTTGAAATGAAATTAGAATCAAATCGACTAACCTAACACCTGATGATCACGAGACATCGTTCGGTGCGCGCAGTTGTTCCAACTAATTTTCAGCCTTTATTGGAATGCCGAAGGTATGGTTATCGCGGTGACTAATACCCAAAATAGAGACATCGTATAAAACCTTAATCATGAGTTATGAGCCACCAGTATTCATTTTTTATTTCATTGGAGATTTGCTGATAGCTAGAGCCTGGAGAAGTCAAGTTGGCAACGTTATCAACTCTCAATGATTTATGAATAAAGTTCCAATTATTGCTTAAGTTTATCGATAAGACAAATTAATATTATGGTAGCCATGATTCTATAACCTGACAAGCAGTTACTAAACCTTTATCTTCCCTAATTTTGGCACCTATTACCTGAGTATTTTGCTTGACTTCATCGTTTAGTACTTTTGTTTCGAGAACCCTAGCTAAACCATCGGGGGTTAATTTGTGTGGATGCATTGCTGTGCCAACTTTTAAAGACAGAACTCGCTTGGCATTAAAAAATTGGTCGTTGCCTAGGGGTTCTACAAGCATGGGACAATCATTTCGTAATGCCCTGGCTATTGTACCTACACCACCATGATGTATGAAAGCAGCTGCATGAGAAAGTAGCCAATCTTGCGGCATAAATTCAGTAAACATCACAGATTCGCGATTTATATCATTAGGCAATAGGGTTTCATTAAAATTAGCCCAACCTCGTTGAACTACAATTCTTCGCCCCAATATTGCAGCAGCATGAACATGAACTTCTAAGACGGATTTTGGATTAGTTACGGGAATACTGCTAAAAGATAAGACTAAAGGTTTTGGTGATGTTTCCACAAACTCTTGTAACTGCTCGTCAGGTTGCCAGTTCTGCCAATCTGGATTTTCATAAAACCAAAAGCCAGTTTGTTTATAGTGGGAATTTTCCAGAGTCGGTTGAGAAAAATGAGAACTAGAGCCTAATATTGCATGTTCTGTTTTATGATACTCGAGCCAGTTGATTTCCTCTACTTCTAACTTGGTAAAAACTTCTTTTAAAATTGGCAAAAATAATGATACAACTTCTGACCTATTACTAATGTTGTGGTGTCCTATTTCTGAACATTGAAAAGCTGGTGTAACTGAAGCTGCAACCCAAGGAGTTCCTATTTTTTTCTCAATCATAGCTCCCAATAGTTGCCGTTGTAATCCACAAATTAATAAATCGGCATCTTTACAGGCTGCTAATAAGGCTTGAAAAACGACAGGAATTTCGTGTTGTAGGTAATCAACCATTTTATCGTATCTTTCTTGACCCGATGTTGAAGGTGGCTGCCATCCATCCCAATCTGCCGCATCTTTTCGTGCTTCCTCTTCTACTAAGTCTTTACCACAACAGATTGCTTCTAACCCTGCTTTGGTTATATGAGACCTCATAGATTCCCTAAACGCCATGCGAACTTTATGTCCCCTAGCTTGTAAAGCTTCTCCTAGAGCTATATAAGGTAAATGGTCGCCATCTGTTCCTGTACTAGAAATAACAATTGTCGCCATATTTTTCTAAAGTAACTACATCCAAGATGCGATTAAATTACAAGCTGTTTCCAAACCTTTTTCTTCGCCGACTTTGGCACCAAGAGCTTGAGTATTTTCCTTAACTTCATCGGTTAGCACTTTTTTTTCTAACACTTGGGCTAGGTTATCGGGAGTTATTTTGTATGGGCACATGGCTGTACCAACTTTTAATGCCATAACACGCTTGGCATTGAAAAATTGGTCATTACCGTAGGGTTCTACGACCATAGGGCAATTATTCCGTAATGCTCTGGCAATTGTGCCTATACCTCCATGATGAATAATTGCAGCTGCGCGCGAAAACAGCCAATCTTGGGGTATAAAGTCAACAAACATTACTAATTCGCGATCGCAGTCTTCCGGTAATAAGGTTTCATTAAAATTAGCCCACCCCCGGTGAATTAAAATTCTCCGTCCTAACTTGGCAGCAGCTCGTACATGAACTTCTAATACAGCTCGAGCATCTTTGAGTGGTAAACTACTAAAAGATAAAACTAATGGTTTAGATGATTGCTCTACAAATTGTCGCAACTGATCATCAGGTTGCCAATCTTTCCATGTAGGGTCTTCATAAAACCAAAAGCCCGTTTGCTGGTAGTAAGAATTTTCAGAATTGAGTTGAGAAAAATGAGGACTAGAACCTAAGATGGCATGTCCTGTTCTAGTATGCTCCAGCCAGTCCATCTCTAGCACCCCTAAATCCTTATAAATCTCCTCTAAGGTCGCTGTACAGAAGCGCATAATTTGCATTTTATTACCTAACTGATTACCAGAATCTGCACACTGGTCAGCTGGTGCAACAGAGGTAGCAACCCAAGGAATCCCTAATTTATGCTGAATCATCGTCCCGAACACTTGACGTTGTAACCCACAGATTAAGAGGTCGGCACCAGCACAAGCTGCTAGTAATTGTTCAAAAACAAGAGGAATATCATATTTAAAGAACTTTTGCATTTGCTCAACTCTTTCGGCAAAAGATTTAGAATGAGGGTGCCATTCATCCCAATCTTCTGCTCCCTTTTGCGCCTCTTTTTCTCCCATAGATATGCCACAAGAGACTGCTTCTAATCCTGATTGCAGCACATAATTATGCATAGAATCATTCATAGCCATGCGGACTTTATGCCCTCTTGCTTGTAACGATTCCCCCAGTGCAATATAGGGTAAATGGTCGCCCAAAGTCCCCGAGCTATGAATAACAATTGTTGCCATTTAATATAATAATATCTACTACTAGAATTAATCAGGACTTACGCAAAAATAACGTAACTCCGTCATGACGAGCGATAGCGTTGCGTAGCAAAGAGAGGTAATCTTCCCTAACACTAGGATTGCTTCCCTACATTTCGTTTCGGTCGCAATGACATTATCGGCGTTGTGTAAGTCCTATTAATCAATAATCTGGTTTTGTATAAAAATGATTGCTGATAATAGAATATATGCTACATGTAGAGACCCAATTTAATCGAGTCTCTACAGGGTTTTAAGCATTATACATGTAATTTATGCAGCTAAAATTTGCTGTAATTTCCAATCAAGGTTTGAAGGAAATTTTGAAAGGTTTAGCAGAACGAGCAATGAGTGTAATTGTGAAATAACTTTCTAAGGGAATTGCAAAGACATGTTCATAGGTTTATTGTTGAATTTTTCATTACTTAAAGAAGTACCTTTGGCACCGTCAAAACTTGTGAACATATTGTCATTTTGTTTTAATATATTTGATTGGGATTGGTCTAGAAGCAGACTATCACCAGATGCTTCTAGGGTACCACCTGCTTGTGCGTCTAATTCCTCTTCAGATAGTTCACCATCTTCCAAATATTCTGCTGAATTAATTTTGTTTTCAGACATAATTACCTCTATTTTTTATGTTGAGTTTTATGGTAAGCTGTTCCAGATTTAACTTGCATATATTGGGCGGGCAAGATGCCCAACACCACTTGCTACAACGAGGAGGCAGCCGCGTGGGCGGGTTTCCCGACTTGAGCGGACTGCCGTGGGAACCCCTTCGGGTGAATCCTTCGGATACGCTACGCGAGCGGCAGTCCACTCGGCGGCATAGCCGCACGTGTGGCTGCACTCACCGCGCAACACAGTGGCTCCCCCACAAGAAATATATAATTTCAGATTATGCAAACTAGATTTGGTTTAGCTTAACAATCATAATCAAAGCTGCTTAGAGCTAATAGCAGTGTATATACTGCTTTTTCTATTTATTTAGGATTTACAAAATTTTCAAAATTAGTGCCATTGCATCTGACTTTTCATAGGCTTCAAGACTTCTCCCCCGACCCCTCTCTTTTACAAAGTTTCCATATTTAAACCATCTGTCGTGACATTAATTCGATAAATATTCCCTTTTGTGCCATTAATTCCTCAAAATTTCCTACCTGCATTACTTGTCCTGCGGCAATTACATAAATTCGGTCGGCATTGCGAATTGTACTCAAACGGTGAGCAATAACGATTCGCGTTACATTCAACTGTTCTAAACTTTCACTGACGATCGCTTGGGTATTATTATCTAAAGCACTTGTAGCTTCATCAAATATTAAAATTTTTGGTTTTAGTACCAAAGAACGAGCAATTAATAAACGCTGACGCTGTCCACCAGATAGGTTTGTTCCACCTTCGGAAATTACTGTGTGCATCCCCATTGGCATTTGTTGGATATCAGGAGCAAAACCAGCCATTTTCGCCGCTTCCCAGACTTCATCCATTGTCACTAACGCCCCACTAGAGATATTTTCAAAGATGGAAGCGCTGCTGATCCGACCATTTTGCAAAACTACACCTAACTGTCGCCGTACCGCAGCGACATCTAATCCAGACAAATCTTGACCATCGTAGTAAATTGTTCCTTCTTCTGGCTCTTCAAAACCCAGTAATAAGCGCACAGTGGTTGATTTGCCACTACCACTAGGGCCGACGACAGCTATAAATTCTCCTGGTTTAGCTTCTATAGTTACTTTATCAAGGGTTAACGGCCCATCTGCTCGGTAGCGAAAGCTCACCCGGTCTAATTTCACCCCACCACTCAAACGACCTGGGTCGGTTTTACTATCATCAACTTCGGGAGGTGCTTCTAAAATCGGTTTTGCACGTTCCCACAATACAGAAACTTCCGAAACCTGAATAATTGAGTTACTGAAACTGGTTGCACCACCAACAAACGTAGCAAAGGCAGCATTGAAAGCCAGGAAATTCCCCGTGGTAAATGCTACGGCACCACCTTGTGCCGTAGATTGAGTAATTAAGGAGATAGTTACAAAATAAATCACAATTGAACTCATACCAGGCAGAATGCTATTAAAAAAAGTAATGGCATTTTCAATTGCTTCTGTACTGAGCATTAATTGCAGTTCTTGGCTAAACTTTTTAGACCAGTAGGCAAATGCCCTTTCTTCGGCACCTGATACATACAGCTTAGAAACACCGCCAATTAGCTGCACTGTCAGCCCAAATATTTCACCCTGTATTTCTTGCATCGGCACCATTTTTTGCCGTGACAAAACACCAGCAATATTAGTGACAATTATATTCACTACGGCAACAATGACTGCTATTAATGTTAACTGCGGACTGTAGCTAAACAACAGCCCCAAATTGAGGACAGAAAAGAACGCATTAAAGATTGTGCCTAGCACAGCACCACTGAGGATTTGGTTAATACGGGTAATAGAAGAGACTCTCGATTGCAAGTCTCCTATGGAATATTGGCGAAAGAAAGACACTTGCAACTTGAGTAAGCGATCCCACACAGCCGTTTGGGTTTCTATGTTAGCAAAGGTTCCTAACCTGGATGTGGCGATGGATTGTATAAGTTCAAATCCTATGCTTCCAAGTGCCACAGCCATTAAACCCAACGCAATTTGAAAAATCAAACCGCGATTGGCATCAGGGATAGCGTGATCAATTAAGATACCTGTAGCTTGGGGAACAAGCATTTCTAATAATGCTGTTACTACACCCATGACCACCAAGGTAATGATGTCCCGAGTTCTGCCCCTTGTAGCAAATTTAACGATATCCAGTGCTTTCAAAGCCTTTTCGGGAAAGGGACGATAAAACATGAAAGCTACTGGTGAGATGAGTTGAGCTGTTTGTGCATTCAGAGGCAGTCGTCGTCGTGCTTCTGGATCAAAAATTTCATAGCCATTGCTTCCTACCGGCAGCAATGCGATTGGGTTCTCTGTTTCTGCTGTATAGGCTAACAAGGGACCGCAGTCAAACTTCCACCACATCCCGCTTAAAATTACCCGGCGAGTGCGAATGCGAGAAGCGCGCGCTATGGCTTCTAAAGGGTCTTTCACCCGGTTGAGGTCTTCGGAACTGGCAGGAGGACGAATGTCAATCCCTAAAGCTCTACCTACAGACCCAGCAGCAACTAACAAATTTGTTCCTTCTTGTAAAAATTCTGCCGCTTGCGGACGAAAAATAGCCGTCAAATAACCAATGGAGCGATCGCTAGCTTGTTGGTTAAGTTTGAGACGATGGTGAAATTGGACTTCTCGTGCTTCTTCCTCTTGTTGGTGGAGTTGATGCAAACAAACTAAAAATTCGGCTTGGAATTGCTGCAACTGCTCCAATAATATTGCTGGTGTCTTAATTTCAGTACTATCAATACTCGAAAAAGCGATGTTAGTATTGTGAAACAAAGCTATGCAGCGCTCAGTCCACTGTTCCACTAATTCTGAAATCTCTGTTAATGTTTGCTTTGAAACAGAATCATCTTGATAGATAATCTGTTGTAAATCTACCTCGAGCAGTTGAGTTTCTTCATAAGCAACAGCTATCAGCTCGTAGGATTGCCCTTCTACGGTCGGAGAAATACCAAACAGAACTGAACCAGGTTCAACATCAAATAAGTAACGTCTTCCTCCCTGAGAAACACCATTTAAAGTCGCAACGGCAAACACAGCAACTGTACCGGATTTGACCAACCAAACAGCGTTGTAGGATAACACTAAGGGGTTATTTCCTTGCAGAGTATGTTTAGATGACGTAATATCAGGGTCTAGTAGGTTACTCATTTATTAGTATTTATACTTAAAAGATTTGGAATATTTTTTATTTGCAAGTGCCTATATAATGTTGCTTTTCCCAAAAAATTGACTCAACTAACGAAAACGCTGAAAAAATTTGTATTACTTTTCAGTCAAAGCCCATACACCATTCCAATTTTCAGGGACTCTGCGTTGTAATAAAATTTCAATCCGTTCCAGGTATAATTTCGCTGTTTTATCTGTGGGATTTACAGAAAGCATTTTTTCAAAGCTTTCCCGTGCGGTCGTAAAGTCGGCACATTTATAATATTGCAATGCTGCTTCAAAATCAGGTTGGGTTTTAATTTTGAGTTGGCGAACTTCTTCAACTTCGGCATCCAGGACTTCGTAGACTGCGATCGCTTCGGTTCTTCCTTTGACAATAACTCTATCTAAAAACCGAATTTGATATTTATTGGCAGTGCTCATATTTTGTAAGGCTTGTTCTGATATTAGCAGCGATACACCATAAAATTTTGTCAGTCCTTCTAGGCGTGCGGTCAAGTTAACGTTATCGGAAAAAGCATCTCCCTGCATTCGACTTTCTTCACCCACCATGCCTAACATCATGTGTCCAACGTGAATACCAATGCCAACTTCTAATGGTAAGTAACCTGTTTTTGCCCTTTGCTTATTGTATTCTTGAACTTGGTTTTGTTTTGCCACTCCAGCAGCGATCGCATCATCTGCACCTTCGGGAAATACTGCCATCATCCCGTCGCCTAAAAATTTGACAATGATACCGTAGTTGCTGCGAATTTCGGGGCTAACACGCTTGAGGTAGGCATTGACAAAGTTAAAGTTATCTTGAGGTGTCATGTTTTCGGAGATGGTAGTAAATGAGCGAATATCGCTAAACATTACTGCCATAACTTTACTTACATGGTCGCCTAAATTTACATCAGTAATCGCGTCTTTACGTAGAAACCGTAGGTATTCATGAGGTACAAATCGCCCGTAAGCTTTTAATAGCGACTCTAGCTGAGTATTGGCGGTTATTAATTCTTTTTCCCGTACTTTAACAGTTTTTACCATGTTGGTAAAAACCCGTGCGAGTTTTCCTAGTTCATCGCTGCGTTTAGCAACTTCATCTAAAGCATCTGGTTCAAAAGCATCGCGTTCCACATCCGAAGCAGCAGCAGTAACCCTATTCACTTCTTCAATATATGCAGCTTGACGCAGAATTTCCGCTTTGAATAAAGCTTCTGCTTCTTGTCGTTTGAGAAAATTAATATAAGCTGTGGAGTGATAGCGAATTCGGGCGATTAACTCCATTTTATCGGGGAGTTTTACCAAATAATCATTTGCCCCTAGTGAGAATGCTTTGGCTTTGATAACTGGTTCTTCTTTACTCGATAGAACAATTAAGGGAATGTGGCAAGTAGGAGAATCTTTGGAACGGAGATACTGGACTAACAGTAATCCATCCATTTGTGGCATGACAAGGTCTTGTAAAATGATGGTTGGTTTACATTCATTAGCTACCTTTAAAGCAAGGGTTGGGTCGTGACAATAGTTAAATACTATGTCTTTTTCGGGAGCTAACATTCGAGAGATGGCTTCGCCAATTATCGATTGGTCGTCAACTAGTAAAACGCTTATTTGTTCTTCGGTTGTGGGAGACATAGGGTTTGGGTTTGTAGATTTTGGTGGTGGCTAATTATACAGACAGGGTCTTAGACTATAGACACTTTGTCAATAAAGTTGGAAGTCAAGATATGGCAAAGTTTTGCACCACTGCAAACCAAATTGTGTCAGCCGCAAAATTATACTTTATACTCAGTATTCCCACTCGATTGATCAAAATCGCTAATGGGGCGGAAACAAGTTGAGTCTTAGGGAGTTTATGAATCGTGATGCAATACAGTTCAGATAATGATTGATTTGTCAGTTGTGGAAACAGCTAGCTCAATTGGGGGAGAATCCCCCAAACCCCCGATTGGGTGAAGTTTGTGGGGAAGGTTTCCTTCCACAAAACTTCGGACGGTTGCGTCCCCCAAACCCCCTCCAAAATTATTGTTTTGTTGTCAATTTATTTTTTAACTGAACTCTACTAGATCAGAAATTTAGCAGCAATATCATCTGGTGATAATACCTCAACAGCTGCATTTAACTCCACAGCAGCCTTGGGCATTCCATACACTACGCAACTGGCTTTATCTTGAGCAATTGTATGCCAACCTTGAAGTCGTAAAGCATTTAATCCTTCAGCACCATCTCGTCCCATACCTGTAAGCACAATACCTATTCCTTTGCGCTTCCAATTCTGAGCGAGACTTTTGAAAAATACATCAACCGATGGACGGTAAGGATAGTCAACAGGTTCTTTGGTGTAACCAAGGGTTAAATCTGGCTTTAAATACAAATGGTCATTGCTACCAGCAACTAATACAGTTCCTACTTCCAGACGATTTCCTGCAACTGCTAATCGCACTGGTAATTTAGATTGTTGATTCAACCATTCGACAAATCCTCTGGAAAACTGAGCATCAACGTGCTGGATAATTGCGATCGCGCTGTTAAAATTCGCAGGTAATTTCGATAAAATATCCGCTAATGCTTTCGGCCCCCCAGTTGATGAACCAATCGCGACTAAAGGCGCTGTCAATCTAGAATTATTTTGTTGTTGCTGCGAAGCTAAAGAAGAAATTTTGGCAGTAGTTGCTGACTTTTTCAGCAGTTTACCAATCCTGGCTATTTTAGTCAGTAGCTTACTAACATCGCTACTGTCAGCTGGTGTATCCACTACATCCACAGCACCGTAACCCATCGCTTCGTAGACTTTAGTGATGTTTTTTTCGGTACTAGCTGTGACCACAAAAATCGCGCAGGGACAATCCAGCATAATTCGCCGAGTTGCCTCTACCCCATCCATCACGGGCATCAACAAATCCATTAAAATCAAATCGGGTGTGTCTTGGGTACATTTAGCAACTGCTTCTTTTCCATCATGGGCAACCCAAGCTACTTGATATTCGGGAACAGTCTGCAATACCCGTCTTAGTGCTGTGACAGCAATTGTCAAGTCGTTAACAATGGCAATTCTCATAAATTAGCGACCAACTAAATCGACTACAGCATTAACTAAGGTATCATCATGAAAACTACTTTTTGTCAAGTAGTAATCAGCACCAGCTTCCATTCCCTGAATCCGGTCTTCGGTGCGATCGCGGTAGGACATAATAATCACTGGAAGCGAGTGTAAGCGTGAGTGGTTCTTAATTTGCCGCACTAGTTCAATCCCATTCATCCGTGGCATATCGATATCACTAATCACCAAATCGTAGTGGTTAGTTCGTACAGCATTCCATCCTTCCATCCCATCCACAGCGATATCCACCTGATAGCCGCGATTTTCCAACAATTTACGCTCCATTTCCCTGACGGTAATCGAGTCATCCACAACGAGAACTTTCTTCGGCTGATCTAATAAAATGGTTGTTGTTTCCATCCCCAGCTTGTTGAGTTGTCCGGCATTGAGAATTGCATCCATTGTTCGCACCATATCTGTGACATCGACAACTAAAACAGGTGAGCCATCACTGAGTAAAGACGTAGCGCTAATGTCGCGGACTTTACCCAAGCGAGCATCGAGGGGTCTAACAACTAAATCCCGTTCTCCCAGAAACTGATCTACCACTAACCCGTAGGCATTAGACTGGTCGCTAATTACGACTACCGAAATATCTCGAGATTTAGCAGGAAATTCTGGTAATTCCAACACTTGATATGCTGCGATTAAGCCAATATTTTGTTGATTCATGGTAAAATATTGGCGATTTTCCACCTCATAAATTGAGGCTGGCTCGACTATAACAATTTGCTCAATCCGGGCTAAGGGAATAGCGTAGGGTCTTCCAGAAATTTCGACTAATAATGTTCGCACAACCGAAAGCGTTAGCGGTAATTGAAAGTGAAAACTCGTACCCTTACCTACTTGGGAAACAGCTCGTACTGTACCTCCTACCTCCTGTGCCATACTTTTGGCAATATCTAGTCCCACACCTCGTCCAGAAATTTCTGTCACCTGTTTAGCGGTGGAAAATCCTGGTAAAAATAGAAACTCCATTAGTTCCGCATCTGTAAATTGAGCCGCCATTTCTGATGTTGCTAGGTTTTTATTAATTACCTTCTGTCGCAACTGTTCTAAGTTAATGCCTTTGCCATCGTCAGTAATGGTAATCACCAGCATTCCTCCCCGATGAAATGCTTCTAAGCGGATTGTGCCTTCAGGGGGTTTACCTTTTTCAATGCGTTCGGAGGGCATTTCGATACCGTGGTCGGTGGCATTTCGTAATATATGCGTTAATGGAGCTTCCAACTTCTTGAGGATATCCCGGTCTACCGAAGTTGCTTTCCCAACAATATCTAACTTAACTTGCTTACCTAACTTCCGTGCCAAATCCCGAATCATCCGAGGAAAACTTTGGATACCATCGGCAAATGGACGCATATTGGAGGTGATTACTTCTCGGTAGAGACGATCAGATAAATTAGCTGTACGTTGAGCATAAAGCTCTAGTTCATTTAAGCGATCGCTCAATAAATCGAGACATTGCTGTTCTTTGATTCTTGCTTCCTGCAAGTGCTGTTTGACTGATTGCTGCTGATTGCTTCGATCGAGAGCATCTTCTAATTGTTCTAGTGTCCTCGACAAATCAAGCAAGTTCCATTTTAGCGACATCATCGAGTCTGCGTGAGGTTGTAACCAGTTAGCTTCGATTAATGATTCCCCAGCTAAACCCATAATCCGGTTCAAATTCTCCGCATTCACTCGTACTACTCGGTCTTGTGTAGGTGCTGGTTCGGTTGCAGATTGCGAAGATACAGGCTTTGATTCGCTTTCTTCCCCGGATGCTGTTAGAGGAACTGGAGCATTAGGTTTTTCCGGTTCCACTGGTTCAATGGGTTGAGGAATTGATTTTGCTGGGATTACTTGAGGATTCAAAATACCTGTGACTGCTGATTGTACCTCTGCAAATATGGCTTGATTTTCTCCTAACCAGTTAGGTAATTCAGTATTATCTATACTGCTAATACCTTGCAATAAATCTACCCCTTGAAGGAGTATGTCAACCTGTGCCGATAACAGCGTAATTGTTTTATTTTGTGCCGCCACAAAGCAATCTTCCATCACATGAGCCAAACCCACGACAGCATCAAGGGCAACAATTCGGGCAGAACCTTTAATTGAATGTGCTGCACGCATCAAACTTTCTAGAACCTGTGCCGATTGTGGGTTGCCCTCCAATGCTAGTAAACAGTCATTCATGATACCAACCTGTGTTTCCACTTCCAAGCGAAACAAATCCACCATTGAACTGTCAGCAGTCAGTGCGATCGCTTTTGGTGGGTTGGGAGTGTCAGTAAAAACGGTAGTTACATTTGTGTTATCCCAAGGATTAAGTGGGGAAGTAATTTGGGATGAATGCAGAGATGATTCCCGGATTTTTTCTGTTATATCTGCGTTGCTGTTTTTTTCAAGATTTAAAGAGGAGTCATTTTGAGATGGGGAAACAGTTACTATTTCTTGTTTATTGGGAGAAGATTGATTGATAATTTCAGATTTTAAAATAATAGAAATAGTTTTTTGGGTTGTTGTGAGTTCCCAAGCATGTTCTGACATCCAATGCTCAAAATCAGAGGCAGCTGTTTTGCCTATACTTAAAAGTAAATGGCTACCATGAAGTAAAACATCTATTTGTTCTTCACCCAATATTACATTTTTGTTTTGTGCCGCAATAAAACACTCCTTCATAATTTGTGCTAAATTAGCAGCCACTTCCCGATCTACTAATCTTGCACTTCCCCAGATTGAGTGTACAGCCTGGGTTGCTCGTTCCAAGTCAGTCATCGAAGAGGGTTGAGTTTTCAGTGTAGCTAGAGATTCTTTGAGGATGTCTACCTGAGTTTCTATCTCGCGACGAAATAAATCTAGTAAGTTGTAATCATTCATATACTAAGGATGGATAAAAATTAGATTTATAAAATGGCTATTAGTAAGGATGCGTTACGCTAACGCATCCTACTTGAAAAATCAAATATGAATCCTATAAGACTCATATTTGATTTTTGAAAAAAACTAAGTACACTTTTATTTCTTCTTCCCTGTTAAGAGTTCCCTGTTAAGAGTTCCCTCCCTTCGCAAATAATTTCTCCGAATCAAAGCGGATTCCTATATACATAATTAATTGCCTAATTCACTACAAAATTTTGTGATTAAGCGTGTAAAACAATAATTCTGAGTCGAGATAATTAACTTTCTCATCTTGCCAATTAATAATCCCCTGAGTATAGGCTTGATCCGCTTTGGCAATTACAACGGGTGCATCTTTTAACTCATTCAGGTGAAAGCGTTGAATCCCATAAACCTCATCAACTAAGAATACCCATTTTTGGTCTTGCTGTCCTGCTACTATCATTCGTTGTGAGCTTGTTAATTGAGGATTTACAGAATCAACCTCAATGGGTTTTAAACTCAACAGGTGACTCAGAGATGCACAAAGCAAGGTTTCTCCCCGAATATTCACAAGTCCCAGAAATAAGTTATTACTACGGTGGGGTACAGGTTGAATGACACAAGGATGGGTGACTTCCTGCAAAATATTGGCACTTAAAGCTAATCGCTCATTTCCGAGACGAAAAATCATCACGGAAATAGCTTTTGCTGTACGGATGATGGCTTCATGGCTTCGGATTTCTTCATCAACGGGTGCTTCTGCGAGGACATTAATCCACTCGGAAACATAATTAAGTGGTGGTTCCCGTTCCAGCAAACTATCCCCAACCGTGGCAAATACGGGACATTCATGACAATGAATCACCGATTTTAACTCACCGCAAGTGCGATCGCCCATTACCCCAATCTTATTCCAACAATCATTTAATGTTGAATTTTCGGAAATAGATTGTTCTATCAGCATCGTCATTCCCTCCATTAATTTTGAGAAGAGATAGAATTGCGTAACCCTCTAGCAGCATCATCCAATTGCTCTAAAGCATTATTTGTCTCCCGTAAAGCATCTACTGTTTGTGCGGATGCTTCGCTTAATTGCTCCATTGCCAAGCTAATTTGCTGCGCTCCTTCGGATTGTTCCTCCATACTTTGACTAACTTGCTCAAATTGAGGAGGCAAACTTTGAACTTTGCTAATTACTTCCTCAACCTGGAAACTAATTTTGCTCACCCTATCTACGCTATCGCTTACCGATTTGTTGAATTTATCCATTTCCATCACACCCACTGTCACCGCAGATTGCATATCTTTGACAATTTGCTCAATTTCTAAGGTAGCAACAGCAGTTTGATTGGCAAGTCGGCGAATTTCTCTTGCTACAACCGCAAAACCTGCACCATACTCTCCGGCTTTTTCGGCTTCGATGGCGGCATTTAGGGATAGAATGCTGGTTTGGTCGGCAACTTTGGTAATTGTCACCACAACATTATTGATGTTACCAGCTTTGTTATTCATCACTCCCAACTTAGAGGAGATAGAATTAGTTGCCTCCGTCAGTTGCCGCATCACAGTTTCCATGTTGGCAAGTTCGTCTTTGCTATGACTTGCAGACATCGCGGTTGCTTGAGTCATTTCCGCTACCTGCTCCATCGTCCTCACTAGTTGTCTGGAATTGGCGGCAATTTCAGTTGCGGTTGCACTAACTTCATTCGTAGAAGCAACCTGCTCGGCAACTGTCGCTTCCAATTCCTTACCCGATGCCGCAATTTGGGTTGCAGAGGTGGTGATTTGCACCACAGACTTTTGAATGCGTCGAACCAAAGCCTTACTAAGAAACCGTCCCAGAATAATTGCGATCGCAGGCCCCAAAAACATCGCTACAATCGTCCAGAATTTTGACTGGTTAGCGTCTTGTTCTGATTCTTTCTGTGCTATTGTAGCCGTACTTTCGTTAACTTTTAATGTATCTAAAATTGAAGTAGTTGCAGCTTCAAAATTGATGCGATTTGTTTTCGTGCGATCGCGTAATTGATTCAATGCATCAACTGCTTTTTTCACTGTTGCCATTTCTGGTGAAGTTTCTTTTTTCTGACTCAGTAACTCCGCTTCTTTAGCATATGGGTTGAAAATTCCTAAACTCTCGAATTGCTGGTTGAGCTTCAGAAATTCTTCGTGGTCATTTTTCCATTTATTCCAGTTGTCTTGAAGTTTTTTATAAGCTCTATCTTCCTCCGCAGTTCTGGGAGTTGATTCATATTGCTTGAATCCGTTATCAATTTGTCCCCAAGCATTCTTAATCCGAGTTAGTTCGGCTTGTCGTTCTTGTGGTGTCAATCCGACAACTAATAAAGCCCGTTCTGAGGATTCTATTTGAGTTTGTCCTTCGTTAACCTTCCATAATCCCAGTAGGCTTGGTAAACTGTTGTTACTTAATGTATCAATGTGACTACTCAAACGAAATGTTCCACCAAAACCAACAAGTGCAACGAAAAACACTAATGCCCCCATTAACATGAAAGCTGACATAATTCGACCTTGTAAGGATGGGTCTTTAAATACGCTATTTACCATAATTATTTTCCTTGGTTTTTAGATAATTAAAATAGAATTTATCAAGTTAGTTTTAACTTTTGAATTCGCTGCTGAATAATTGATGCACCAACTAAATCGCCACGATGTTCTTTCAAAAGTGCAAGATGCATTAGTGTTTCATAATCATTGGGATTTAAGTACAGAGCTTTGCGAAAACATTCTTCAGCCTCCACATAATTTGCTTTTGTTTGGTAGAGTGTACCTAGTAAAGTATATGCTTTAGCATTTGTTGAATCCTGCTTTAAATGCTCTTTACAATGATTAATAGCTGATTCTATATATCCAGCATCAGCTAATTTTTGAGCCTGTTCGAGATTTATATTAGAGTTGATTGTTCCAGCCATTATGGGTATTTTTGATAAAGGTTTATTTATTGGTTTGTAGATATTTTTAGTTGATGTTTGAGACTCATTTCTTAAATTCGTTGATATTGAAGTTTTCACCGATGATGGTTGAGCTTCTTTGACTTTTTGGTAAACAAAAGTAGAAGGCTGACGAATTGATGTAAACAAATTACTAGGGGTCTTTCCAGTTTCAGCAGATCCGACAAAAAGTAATCCATCTGGTGGCAACAACTGGTGCAATATTTTAAATATTTGGGTACAAGCAGATGGTTCCAAATAAATTAATAAATTCCGACAAAAAATTAAATCATATTTACTTTTGATATGAGGAAAGTTTAAAATATTACCCTGTCGAAAATTGACACTAACTCGCACAGCAGGAGAAACTTCATATCCCTCAGCTATTTGCTGAAAATAGCGATTCCTGTCAACAAAATCCTCACCCCGAAACGAGTTTTTACCATAGATACCCCGCTTCGCTTTGGTAATTACTTGTTGACTAATATCAATAGCATCAATATGAAATCGAGAAGTAGTTAATCCTGCTTCCATCAATGCGATCGCAATTGAGTAAGGTTCCTCTCCTGTGGAACAGGGTACGCTCAATACGCGCAACATAGCACTACTAGGTTTGACTAACCACTCAGTCCGAACATAATTTATGAGAAAATCAAAAGGTTTGCGATCGCGGAAAAAATAGGTTTCAGGTACAACTATTTGTTCAACCAATTCGGCCAACTCTTCTGAGGAAGTTTGTAAAAGCTGGAAATAGGCTTTCAAATCAGCTAAATTGGCTGCACAACGACGATTTTCTACAACTTTGGCAATTTTAGTTGAGCCAATAATCTTAAAATCTACACCAATTTTTTGGCTTAATAGCGTTTCAATGGCTTTGAGGGACATTTACTATATTTCCTTTAATTGCCAATAAGTCTATTTCTATAAAATTATTAAATAAAAGTTCTAAATCGATATTTTGAATCATCCCTTTTTCATCCATAATCATATCTCCTAAATAACGAGCATCATTTGTCTTGATTCCAGATTTTAAAAAGTCATTGGCTGATTTATTGACTGTTTTAATCACTTTTTCTGCCATCAAACCCATATATTGCAATGTGTTATCTCCGCCAGAATAACTCACAATCATGACACGGGTACTTAGATTTGCTTGGCTGGGTTTATCTCGAATTAAATGGCAAAGGTCAATTACAGGAACAATTACACCGCGATAATTAAAGACACCAGCAACATAACTTGGTACGTGGTGAACCTCTCGATAGGAAACTCTGGGAATTACCTCAATAACACGAGAACTTTCAATTGCATATAAATTATTTCCAATATGGAAAAGAAGCATTAACATAAGGATAAAAAATATATTAAGTAGCTAGGCGTAATTAAATATAACTGGTAAGGGCTGTCATTATTCATTGGTAAGGGGTTCAAGGCAATTTACCTCCGACTTACTTATCTTTTATCTTGAATTTTTATTTGTTCTAAATCCTCAAATTTAAAAAACCTGATTAACTCTTCCAAAGAAGTATCTTCATCTACGGGAGTAGTTGTTTCAATTTCTTGAATTATTTCTGGGTTTAAATAGGAAAAAATCTCTTTGGTGAGAGTTGGAATTACTGCTTGGGGAAAGCTACTAATTTCTTGAGGATAGCGTTGTAAACGTGACTTAGCAAAATTTACTTGAAAGCGAGCGCGTTTGAGTAATCTTTGGCGGATATTTTCGGAAATTTCTGAGTTTTCTGTAGCAGAATTTTTATCTAATGTATGATTTAATTTATCTAAAATAATCGGAATAACATCGGGATTCTCTTCTAAAAAAATTAAAGTTCCTTCCCGATTATAAATATCAATACCATCGATTCCTAATGAGTTAATATCTACCAAAGCAATGATCCGAGTCACAAGTGATAAATCCTTGTTTTTGTCGTAAATGTCAGGTTGGTAAATACTGCGATCGCATGGGTCATAAACACAAACTGTAGCTTGGATAGTTTCTCGAATAATAGATATATCTGCATCTTGAAACAGCAGAGAATCATCAAAAGAATTCTTTTTTAGCTGCTGATTTAAGGCTTGAAGATAATTTGATAATTTTTCCCAAGTCAAATTTTCACTCTCCCCAGATGAGCGCTGTCTGGAAGTATGAGGTTGATGTTGAGGTATAAAAACCTGTACCATGTCGTGAGCTACAGCACAAAGCTCAAGTAACAAATGCATCCTTTCGAGATCATCAGCCTTTTGACCATCGGGTGTTTGCCAATAGGGAGCAACTACTCGAAAAATAGCCTTAGCTCGACGTAGCACATGACTTATATGCTCATGATTGTGATAGTAAAGTTGATTCTGGGTAATCTCACGATCGAACTCTTCAAGTACAAAGCTTTTTACCTGATCGACAACCTCAGCAAAACTCTGGGGAAACCAAACCTCATTTTCTACGTTTTCTCCTGTACTTTCAATATCTAGCTGTTTATGTCTACCCAATCTCCCCCTCCGTTCGCTTTCATGCACACTTCGTCAAATTAACATCACAAAACTAACATTTACGTATCAGTACTACTTCAGTAAATTTACTGCGAATAGGAAACTTATAAATGTTTGTCTGTTTGTTATTTATTCTCTGTGAGTCGAGTAAACTTTTTGGTAATAATCAAAATTGAATCTCAAAAAATTTCCCTCGCTCCTAATGCCTTCAGGCTAGCTTTTTGTGCCGAGGAACGCAAATCAGTTGAAAACCAAACAACGGAATTCACCTGATGAGTATGACTAGATAAGGGACTTCCAAGAAATAAATTATTCCATCTTGTGGGGCGGGCAAGATGCCCGCCACATAAACTGGGCGGACAAGATGTCCACCCCACAATAAATACTGGGATATTTTTTTATTTGGAAGTCCCTAAGTCTCAGTTCTGATAACAGCGTAAGCGTTGCAGTAATTGTTCGCGTTCTGGTGATGGTGTGACATTCTCAGCAATGGCGATCGCAGTTTTATTGTCTCCTGTACGCACTAGATTTAAAGCAATCCGCCCCCAAAAACGGGAACGTTCTGCAATCGGTGGCAAAGAAGACTCTGGCCCATTACGGAGGGTTTGTATGGAAATATTGAGGAGCGATCGCGCTTTTGTAAAATTACCTTGAGTCAGATTCAGTTCCACAACTCGTAAAGCAAAGTCCAACTTTTCGCTAGGATTTCTCCCAGCGTAACCAATGAAACGGGATGCTTCCTCTGGCTGACGATTGGCGATCGCTTGATTACCTGCTAAGGTAGCAAAATCTACTTGCTGAAGTAACTTTAATTTTTCTGCCAGTGTAAAATAAGCCGATCGCGTTGCGTCAAATTCTGCACTGATTGATAGCAATAATTGTGCTTGTTGTGGCAATGCTTTTTCTGTTTGTATCAGCGTGACAATTCGATTCAATAGCTTATCAGCTGGACGATTGGTGGAAATCAAAGCATTGGCGATCGCAGCATGAGTTGTGATAGCGGTAGGTAAAGCAGAAATGCTATTAGCTATTACTTGGCTACGAGTGAATAATTGATCGGCAACAGCAACATTACCACGGCGATGGAAAGCTTGAGCAAACCGCAGCAATCGCCGCACATCGGTTTTTTCCCCAGCAATTCTAGCTTCTGCATCCTGGGTTTGTCCGGCTTCAAGGGCGGCTATGGCAATATTATCCAGCCAGCGATCGCTTTCATCGAAATAGCCTGCATCTATCTGTACGATCATCGGACGTGGTACCATTTGCCGCGCAGTTGTAAACTGCTTATTGGCAATCAAATCTTTCAGGACAATTCCCAAGACATTCACCGCACGCAGTTCAGCAATCAAGGCTTTGAGTTCTGGCTGATAGCCGCGAGTTGTAGATAAATTTGCCATCTCGCCATACCATTCATTATCAAAGCGTCCACCAAACTGATCGGCTATTTTAGCGGCTTTAGCATCAGCAACTAAACGGGCGATCGCAGATTCGCGGATTTCTGGCTGGTTAAATTTGCGACTTTCTGCGGCGATTGTCAACCAACTTCTAGCCCGGAAAGAATTAGGGCGTTTCATTAGGGAAACAATTTGCTGCGATCGCCCTAAATCTCCACTGGGGGCATAGTGTAGCACCAAATTCATTAATTTAATTTCCCGTTGTTCCACATCTTTAATTGCTAGTGCTGCTTTGAGCAATGGATCTAGTAATTTCTTTGCTTTTACTGGGTCTCTAGCTTTAAAGTAGGTAGCAGCAATCTGAGTGACGGTAATATCAGGATCGTAATCTTGAGGAGAAAGTTGCTTTAGCACCTCTAAAGCTTTTGTGGGTTGGTTAATTTGGAGATATAAATTAACCAGTTTTGACAAATATTCACGTCTTGCATAGATATCTTTCAGATTTTTGATAGTTTGCTCAAATCCATAGTTGAGGGAAGATGCAGCTTCCGCCGGTTGGTCGAGAGCAATCCACCCTTCTGCAAGGCGAATGTGCGCCGCAACTAAATCTTTAGGAGTATTGCGAATTCCTGATACCGACTCAGACGCAAGCTGTAGCGTTTGTTTTCCTATGGTGAAGTGGCCAATTTTTCCATAGGCGATCGCAGATTCCGTCAAGATATGAGTTTTGCCTAAACTATACCCACTCGGTAAAGGTTTAGCTAAGACCACAATTTGATCGAGAATAGTAGCAAGTTTTGGATTATCCCTATCTGTCAGTGATTGTATTTGAGTAGTAATTGTCTTGATGGCAAAATCTAATGTCTGGATTGTAAAAGTTGTATCTCCTCGGCGTTGAGCGTTTTTTAGCTCTCTGGTAATTGCGGGGAGTCTATCAGTTAAAGACATTCCAGAAATTTCGCTCCAGCGTCGGGTACTTTCACCAGTTAGCTCTACACGGCAAGCTTTAGAAATTGTTATCCTAGCATCTGCCGCATAAATGGGAACAGAGTAAATTAGTTGAGAAGCAATAATCAAAGCAAGCGATAGCTTCGCTCGCCACAGGCATCGTGTTAGCATCATAAGCTGATTTTGTATATTCGTATTCAGTTAAATTCGGGCGGTTTTAATTACTAAAAGCCTTGTAGCTATATTGATTTATACTCAGCACTCAGCTATCTCTTGCGAAGAATCTTTCCACTGAGATTCACAGTGTAATTCAGTGATTTCTGAAAATTTGTCACCGTGACATTCCAACCGTCAAGGCGCTGCGTTGGTATGCAAGGTTCATTGGGTGCAGCCGTGGAACTGCGGAAACAATAGAATCTTGGTGCAACTTGGGAAATGCTAAGATTAGCAATGGGTTGTTTCAAGTCTGATTGGGCGGCGTTGAATACTGTGCGAGCGATCGCAGTTGGTAAGTCATCAGTACGGGTGGGAAGTCCGGCGATCGCTTCGGTGCGAAGATAAACTTTATAACTGCTAATCCGGTATATTTGCCGTGCTTGGGGCTTTCCCGCCACCGTTACCCGATAGCCCCGGATTGTTTGTTGAGCGCAGGATTCGGCTAAATTACCCAATCCTAAACAGCTATCAGTAAAGGTTTGAGGCTCGATTTTCGTAATCAGCACAACTGAGGGTAAGATTTGCAAGTGTTTGCTGGCAATACTCTTGATTTCATTACCCACCGGAATCGGTAAACCGCGTTCAATCACAGGATTATTACGTGCAATCAATTGTAAATCATCGGCTGTTTCACCTCGAAATACCCAACTTTGGCGTTGGTGGGGAATGGTAATTTTCCAGCCTCGGCGAAGAATGGGATCGCAAGCAGCAGGGGCAGAAATATTTTCACAACCGCTTGCCCAAGTTGTCTTTGCAGATGAAATATTAGTTAATGCGGGTTCTCCAGGATAGCCCCACTCTTTCGCCTGTTGAATCGCTGCTGTTATCATTGCCGTTGGTGGAACTTCTTGAGCAGGTTTTCCCAGAGAATGGATGTTTTGCCCGTTCCTTTGCATCAAGACTCTAAAGTTACCATTATCAGTGGTGAAATAAACCAAATTTTGACGTTGATCGGCGATCGCAATTTTCCAGTAAGGTACAGGATTGTACATCCAGGTATCGCCCTTAGCAATTCGAGCAACTTGAACGACTTTTGCAGTATTATCAACTTTCTCTTTGGCGATCGCATTTTGAAGCACTTGTTGAGCGATCGTCTTTGCTTGTGGTGTAGTCAAAATTTGCGGATTAGCAACGCTACATTGTAAAGTAACTAGCGAACTAGAAACCAGCAGACATCCGATAATAGTTGATTTTACTAAGAATTGGTGGGAAAAGTGTTGCAGCATAGAATATTGATTAAGAAATATCAGTAAATATTGCAGTCTCAACTTAGCTAATGAATACTCAGACTCAGAATTGAGTTACAGATTTGGAAACAAAATACATATTTCAGATGTAGGTTGGGTTGAGGAACGAAACCCAACACCCCAAAGCCTTGTATATGTTGGGTTTCACTGCGTTCTACCCAACCTACGCATCTGAATAAATATTTCAGTAGTTGCAGTCATATTTGTATGATGCTTGACGCTTGCTGTCATTGTCAGCCGGAGGAAATCTGGTTGTTTGAGGCGGTAAATTCCGGTTTTTTCCGGAAAAACCCCGCTAACTATTCTCCATCACTAAGTGATAACGGTTTGTTCTGGTTGTTTGGGTATTAGGGAGAATTATTGAGAAATCCTATGTTAGAAGATAAACATCGCTTTCTAATGTAGGGTTATGAGCTTAGACGCTGGATTTCAATGGAATGCTGCTCAACAACTCGTCGATGAGTTGATGGTACAGACTACGCAAAAGCATCTGAGTGATGTGGAAATCCAAGTTTTGCAGGGTGCATGGGAAGGTAAAACCTATGAAGCGATCGCGGCTGAGTCTTATCTTACCGTGAAGTATGTTAGTGAAGTCGGCGGGCGATTGTGGCAATTGCTTTCAGAAGCACTCCAAGAAGAGGTGAAAAAAACCAATTTTCGCCAAGCCCTTCAGCGACGATGGCAAACCCATCAGCCCCAATCTTACCAGGGAATTAAGCATCAACCATCTCAGTGGGAATTTTGCTGTGCAGAGATTGATAAACCAGGGGCATTACTTCGTATTAAAGCACCGATTCAGTTTGGTAAAACCACACTTATGGCGCAAGTTCTCAAGTATGCTCAAAAACAAGGGTATCGAGCGATCGCTATCAATTTGCGGGATGCGGTTGCTGATGATTTTGACAGTTTAGATAGTTTCTTACAGTGGTTTATTGCCAGTGTCACCTATGCGCTGAATTTAACAGTGGATATGGAAACTCATTGGCGAAAAAGTTTAGGCAATAGCAAAATCAAGTCTAGAACTTATTTACAAAAATATCTCTTAACTGATGATATCCCTTTAGTCATTGCCTTAGATGAAGTGGATCGTCTATTTGCTCATCAATTAATTGCTGGTGAATTTCTCGGAATGCTGAGAACTTGGCATGAAGATGCTAAAACCAAATTGCTTTGGACTCAGTTACGTTTGATAGTTCTACACACTGAAGTTTACACCCAAATTGACATTAACCAATCGCCATTTAACGCAGGTACAGAAATTCAGCTTACAGAACTAAATTCTACAGAAATCCTCACTTTACTAAATCAGTATCAATTGCACTGGAGTCAGCAAGAGATAAAAAAATTAACTGCAATTGTTGGCGGACATCCTTACCTTGTTACCTTGACTTTACAATTTCTGGCTCAAAACCCAACCTCCCTTGAGCAATTGCTCAATACCGCAGCAACTCCCAATAGTATCTACCGCAGCCATCTAGAAAGACAATGGCATAAGCTACAAACTCATTCTCATTTACTTGCACCATTAAAAGCGATCGCCTCAGCTGATGCTGCTATTTCCATTCAACCGCACTTCTATCTCGATGATGTAGTGAAACTCTATGACTTGGGATTAATCCAGCTACAGCAACACCAAGTATCTATACGCTACGAACTTTACCGTCAATATTTTCGTGAACGTTTGGGAATTCAAACATGAACAATTACAACCATTATCAAGTCGGTGGTAGTTTACGAGAAGGTACTGAAATTTACGTTCATCGTCAAGCCGATAGTGATTTATATACAGGACTAAAAGCGGGAATATTTTGCTATGTTCTCAACTCTAGACAGATGGGTAAATCAAGTTTACGAGTGCGTACCATGTCGCGCTTACAGTCAGAAGGATTTGTTTGTATTGCCTTTGAAATGCGTGAACTCTGCGTTTATCAAGTGAGTGCAGATGAATTTTATGGTGGATTTGTCAGCCATTTCGCTAGTGAACTCAACATTGAAATTGATTTAGAATCTTGGTGGTCTCAAAATGCTTTGCTACATCCATTTTTACGGCTGAGTAAATTTGTGGAAGAAGTTTTATTAGCAAACATATCTCAGCAAATTATCGTTTTTGTAGATGAAATTGACAGTATTCTCAATCTAGAATTTAAGGATGATTTTTTTGCTTTTGTAAGAGCCTGCTACAACAAACGCGCTGATAAACCCCAATTTCAGCGATTAACCTTTGCCCTATTTGGTGTGGCGACACCCACTGATTTAATCGCCGATAATAAATTTACACCACTAAATGTAGATAGTCGCGCCATCGAACTTACAGGTTTTCAATTGTCTGAAGCCAAACCCCTGGAACAAGGCTTAATTGAGGTGGCTGCAAATCCTACCAAGGTGATGGCAGAAATTTTAGCTTGGACTGGTGGACAACCATTTTTAACTCAATGGTTATGTCAACTAATTAATACATCAAATACTTTTATTGCATCGGGATGGGAAAATTCAGCAGTAGAAGCGATTGTGCGATCGCAAATGATCGAACATTGGTTAGCAAATGATCGACAGCAGCATTTTCAAACAATTCGCGATCGCATTCTCCACAATAAATCTTTGGCTTGTTGGTCATTAGGACTTTATCAGCAATTGCTCAATCAAGGGGAACTTTCGGCTGAAGATAGCTGGGAGTTGATGCAGTTGTGTCTTTCTGGTTTGGTTGTCAAACGTCAAGGCAAATTGAGTATCTATAACCGCATCTACGCCACCGTCTTTGATTATACCTGGACAGAACAAGCTTTGCGTGCTATCCGTCCCTATGGTGCAGAAATCGCCGCTTGGGAAATTTCTCAAGATGCTAAATATTTACTGCAAAATGAAGCATTACAGTGGGCGTTGGTTTGGGCAAAAGGATTGAGTTTGAGTCATAGTGATTATCAATTTTTGTCTGCTAGTCAAGCCCAAGAACTAGCGATCGCCCAATCCAAAACCCAAACAGCGATACAACAAGAAACTCAAGCAATTCAGCGATTAAAAACCGTACAACATCAAACCAAAAAACGATTGCGAATTGGGGCGATCGCGCTTTCTGCGGCTGTAATTAGCACCATCGGCACGTTTTTCTATTTCCAGCAATCAGAGCAGCAACTCAAAACTAATGCAGATATCTTAAATTTAGAACGAGAAGGAAGCCGAATTTTGCAAGTGCGTGCAGATGGGAACCAACTGAAGGATTTGCTAGGGGCGATGAAATCAGCGCAAAGACTCAAACAATTGACCAAACAGCATTCTTTTAAACATTTACCCACCCACACGCCTTTATTTGCCCTACAAACTGTTCTTGCCACGATTAATGAGCAGAATCGTTGGCATCTAGATAGTCCGGCGGTAGCGATCGCTTTTAGCCGTGATGGACAACAGTTAGCAACTGGAGGAGAAGACGGGGCGATAACTCTTTGGACAATACAGGGAAAGAAAATTCAGACAATCAAAACTCACAAAACTAAAACTCTCCAAGGCTTCCCGATTTCCATTACTTCTTTGAGTTTTAGTCCTGATGGTCAGTATATTTTATCTGCTGACTCCGACTATGAAATCCAGGTTTGGCATCTCAAAACAGGTACTCTTGTCAATAAGCTAAAACTCGATCATGAAAATCTTACCAATGTCCGGTTCACAAATGATAACAATATTGTAGTAGTCAACGCCTTTGGCAAAGTTGCAGTCTTGAATTTGCAATGGAAATTACTTTATACAAGGCAAATTGCTCCACCTCAACAGGGTATTAACCTTACCATTAGTTTAGAAGGCGATGCGATTGTGTTTATCAATGCCCAAGGAAAACCGGAAGTTAGAGACATTAAAACTGGTGCGTTAATCAAAACCTATCCTAACATCAACCATAATTTAGGCAATAACCTTTGGCACAATTTCCGCACCAAAGATGGCGCTTACATTTCCGCAAATCTCAACAGCCTCAAATTATGGCATCCAGACGGAACTTTACAAGCAGAAATCAAAACTCATCAACTGCTAGTTTCTGGTTTTAGTTCTAGCTTTGATGGTTCTGTCATCGCCACAAGTCATCCAGATGGGATGCTGAAACTCTGGAAAATCCATCCTCAAAAAATCTCGACTCCATTGACACCACAAATACAAACTCCCCGTGTGGTTGTGGGAAATCAGCAACGCATCAACCGCATACAACTACCGGGTGAGAAACTAAAAATTGCCGGGGCAAAATCTGATGCCCAAAATAGAATTATGGATGCGACTCTGAGTCCTGATGGACAGACAATTGCTGCCACAAAATTCAATGGAGAAATGACGTTATATAAGGCAGATGGCAGCGAAATCACAACAATACAAACTAATCTACCAGAAAGTATTATTAAATTTAGTCCCGATGGTTCGCGTTTAGTTTTGTTATCTATTCGTCAGCAAAAAATACAATTCAGGTTAGCGAATGGGGATCTAATTCAAGAAATGGATGCGGCTCATTATAAGCCAGGAATCGAATTTAGTTCTGATGGCAAAGAGTTGGCAATTTCTGGTAATCAACCCGATAAAATCCAACTTTGGAGTAGGGAAGGTAAATTTTTAAAGACTATCAAAGATGCCGATTCGCTCTACTTTAGCCCCAACAATCAAACCTATATAACAGTAACTTCTAGCAATAACCCCATACCCACCCTGCGCCTGTGGAGAAGAGACGGAAAACTGCTCAAAACCTTATCAGGACAACCCCATGAACTCACAGCAATGGGATTTTCCCCCAGTGGGCAATTTATGGTTGGCGATCGCTTTGGTAAACTAGTAATTTGGTCGGCTGAGGGTAATCTCATCCAAACCCTCAATCATGGCGCAGCGATTATTGATATCGCTCACCGTAACGACGGAAAGCAGTTGGCGACGGTGGGAATTGATCAAAATATCAAAGTTTGGCGTTCTGATGGTACGCTCATTCACACACTTGAAACTAATCAAATTGGTCGCTTTGAATTTAGCCCAAACGGGCAATTGTTGATTGCCAAGACTATCGATAGCACAATCCATATCTGGCAAGCCGACGGTACACCCATCACTCGCATCCCTATGGGTGGGGCATTTAATTCATTCCTCAATTTTACCCCAGATGGCAACCGTTTGATTTCTAGTAGTGGGTCAATGCTCTATTCTTGG
This sequence comes from Tolypothrix sp. PCC 7601, assembly GCF_025677855.1. NCBI lineage: Bacteria > Bacillati > Cyanobacteriota > Cyanophyceae > Nostocales > Tolypothrichaceae > Tolypothrix > Tolypothrix sp. PCC 7601. Next base: position 6,430,584 of record NZ_CP064879.1, on the reverse strand, counting down.
AACTTGAATCTTGACGATCTCCTCACCCAAGGTTGCAATTGGCTGGGCGACTATTTCCAGAACCATCCCCAACAGTTGCTGCAACTCCCATCTTGTCGTAACCAATAGCTGAAAAGTACAGGCTTTCAAGCTATGCAAAATAGCAACCTTTATTTTTTCATAGGACTTACGCAAAAGTCACGTAATTACGTCATTACGAGCGCAGCGACGTAATCGCCTGAGATTCTGGGATTGCTTCCCTACACTTCGTTCCAGTCGCAATGACAAATTTTGCTTGCGTAAGTCCTGTTTCAGCATCTGTAATGGATCACCAAAAATTAAGGGTTGTAGCTTCTGAAATTGTTGAACTTTATTATTTTGAACTCTGTTATGGCCTAGGGCGCACTGTAGTAATTTGGATTTGACTGGTAATCCAGTCATCATAGAATTCTTCTTTCTCTGGTACGGCTCTCAAATCACGAGATTGGACGCGCTTCATTAAACGGTTTAAGGTTCCACGTCCTCGTCCTACTGCTCTTTCCGGGAAGAAAGGCAAATCTAGTTCATTTTGTCTGAGTAAGGTAGCATCAAACTCAGCAGTGCTAACAATCAGCTTGAGAATATCTTGGCTTTGAGTGATTCCCTGCTGCCAAAGTTTTTCTCGCACAGTAGGATAGATGTTTGCACCTCCTAATGCCCAAGCTTCTTCTCCTGGTTTGAGCCAAACACCTCCAGTTTCTAATAATTCTGGAATCACTGCATAGCTATCTGTTAAATCTAGGAGGGCACAAAACAGTTCTTGATTGCTAGTATTTTTGAGTTTGAGTTTAAAAGCGGGGCCTTTCCATCTACCATTTTGCAGTTGATAATGCAAGTTAATTTGAGGAGCTTTCAGTTCTTGCCCTTCTTGATAAATTACTATTTGCACTGCATCGGAGGGAATACTACTGGTAGCGGGGCTGGAGAGTTCAGCAATGTTTGTCCAACGGGTAATATGCTGTAATCGCTCAATTGCTTGCAAGGCATTTTTTTCTGTATAACCCTGAATTGGTGCAACCAATGGGCGATCGTCGGCTGGGCGAGTAATTGCATATTGTCCATTACGCGCCAGTAACTTAAATTCCGCCTCTTCCGGAGTTGCAACTTCCCTCAAATAGAGCCAGGGCTGGTTTCTGGTGCTAATTGTCAGTAAGGCGGTGCGGGCTAATTCTACTCCTGCTGGCTCACCAGTAATCACAACTCCTTTAGGTGGTAAAGGTAGACTAGCGATCGCAGCTTTAAAAGTCATCTCTGGTTCTAAAGCTGCAATACCGCTAATCTGCACTAGACTCAGATGTGGCATAACTGCGATCACTTTAGCTTCACCTATAGCTGCGGACAATTTCTCCATCTGTTCGGGGGAACTGTCAAAGGGGAATAATGCCAGTAAAGTTGTTTCATTCCCAGAGGGTTGGGGAATTCCATGAACCGTACCCCCATCAACTACCCACTGATACTCTTTGTGATAACTGACAGTTAGGTAGGGTTGATGTTGAGCGATCGCTCCTCCTAAAAAGGGTTGTTCTATATCATCTAATTCTGTGGCTTCTAATTGCGGAGATTGCGCTAAAACTTTACTCTGAACTAAAGCATGGGTACGTTTGAATAAATCTCTATAAGTTAAACTGCCATTGGCTTTTTTCAAAGTATCTACTAGGAAGTAAGAAAATGCTCCCCGGCGTTGCCCATTGATAGTATATTCTTTCGCTGTTTCGCGATCGCGACAAGCTGCTAGAAAAATATGTTTTGCTCGTGGTAAATTCCAACCTGTGGTTTTTTTTAGCAGACTGCGTTCAGTTAATAGTTGTTCAGCTTCTAAATGAGACACAATGTAGCTTTCTAATGGACGTTTTCTGCGATCAATAGGAGCTTTCCGCACTGCAGTATCTGCTTCAATATCACCACGCGTGCCCGAACTGGAGTGGCAGCAGTCCATAATAATCGTAATGTGAGGATTTTTCTGGGCAATCTCTGCAATCAGCTTTGCTATTTCCTTATCTGCCAAACCCCATCCCCCCGGACTCATACTGTCGTAACAAACCAGTGTTTCATTGAGTCTGTCTGGCTCTATAGTCCAATACTCTTGCGGGGCTTCTTCTTGAGAACCATGTCCTGCATAATAAAAAAACGCTACATCTTCGCTTTCCGCTTGACACAAATGTTGGCGAAAACCATTAATGATCGCCTCCCGAGTCGCATCTTTATTTAAAAGTGTACGTAAATGAAGCTGATATCCATCGCTATCTACCCGTCCTTCTAAATACTCTTTGATTGCAGTTACATCGTTTACACAACCCTGCAATGGAGAAACAGGACGTACATATTCATCAATTCCAACCAGCAAAGCATATAAATTACGCGTCATAGTCTTTTGTTGACGTTCTAGTTCAATTAGTTAAATTTGTCTAATTTCTGTTTTGATTTACTCTGCTCAAATCTGGCTAGCTCATAGTTAGCCCACACAAACTATGAGTAGTAGCTCCATACGTCTTAACTCGTATGCAACACAATTTATATAGCTACTATTTTCCTAGAGATGATGCTCGTACAAATTTACAGAACAGCATTTAAGAGTATATTAACAGCATTAGCAAATTTACGATAGTAATTTACTATAAGAAAATTTAATTTATATAATTGCTATTCCCGAGTTACTGCACATAGAATAATCGATTGTATTACACCAGCACTGCTTAAGGTTGCAATAGCAGTATTAGCAAATCAAAATCATAAGTAAAACTTTGCCTGTTCCCGTCAGTAATATATTTATGGGGGTGAAGTTGCAAGTATTTATATTCCCAAAGCTGGGAATTGATGCCATTGTTGGATATGAGATTATGGCGTAGTTGAGGGACAAAATTACTGCTATGACTAGCTATAAATCCCAAATTATTAATGATAATCATTATATAATTGGCATAAATTTTATTATTTGGCACGGCGATCATGAATGGCTAATGAGGCTAAAACCTTATTTAATCAAGGCTTTTGGACTGCGATCGCATCTGTAATTTTGAGTCAGTTCACATAATTTTGTAGAGTAACTCCCTCCTATACACAGAGATAGTTTGTCTTTTTTATGCATAGAATACAGCTACCATACTCTAGATATTGTACAGCAAATGACTTCAAATCATGCTTTTGTTACGCAACAACAAAAATATTTTTATCATATTAATCTTATTTTCTATGACTTATGGGTTTTTGTATGAGAATTTATATGAGATTAATATGAGATTACTCAGTAGGATAATTGTTAAAATCAAAAGTAAGTGCGAATTATTGATTTGAAAAATCATTCAAGACTTTTCTTAACAAGGCTTGAATAATTTACTAATTGAATATTTGGAGGATTTAGAAAATTAACATGACAATCAACTATCAAATTATAATTACGAATGATTTGAAGCTTTAATAGCTCAAGATACAATAATCCCCAAGCAGATGTTTTTCCCTTTTATGGGGTTAGAGCAATCGCTTAAGCTGTTCCACATTTAACTTGTATAGATTGGGCGGGCGTTGTACAAATACCTCGCGCCCTCATCCCCTAACCCCTTCTCCCCGAGGAGAAGGGGAACTAAATCTCTTGCACCCACAGGGAGAGGGGCTGGGGGTGAGGGCTAAACCTAGCAACCAAGAGGGTTTCACGTTAAGTTGACACCACTGGCAAGATGCCCAACGCCACTTGCTACAACGCGGGGAACCCGCGCAACACAGTGGCTCCCCCACAAGAAATATACAATTTCAGATTATGCAAACTAGATTTGGTTTCAATACTTGTCGGTTAAGGGCAAAAGGGGAAGGAGAAAAGGGGCAAGAAAAAACCTTTAACCCTTACCCTTTCACCTTTTCCCCAAACCCAATTCCGAGTTGAAAATCCTTAACCGAGCAGTATTGGATTTGGTTTAGCTTAAATGGAGGAGAAAATAGAGGTAAACATAATCTCTTTTTGTCTATGTATTCTTTAAAACTGAGTGGTGTGGCTTTGAAAAACTCCTTGGTAATGAATTGACGATCGCTTGCAGATATATTAAACCTAGTAGTCTGCCAACCCAAAAATGTTAGGTGGAGGTTGGGGAAAGGTTAAAGGGAAAAGGGTAAGGGACAAAAACCTTTCACCTTTCCCCTTTCCCCTTTACCCCGCCAAGGCAACTTGGCGTACTACTAGGTTAAATTCACCAAATTTAACAAATCGTGCCAATTAGCACCTAGCCATGCAGTAATTTTAGTGATATGGGGCTGAAGTCTTCCTATTGTAGATGCAAACCCTTCGGCTTTTTTGGCGTATTTCAAAGCTCGGTTTAATGCATCACCTACCTCATCTTTATCTGGCTGTGGCTTATTTAGCTCCTCTTGGGCATCTTCAAAGGCATTATCAATTTTACGACGGTCTGAGGTTTCTAATTTCGCTATAATCTCACGTAAGGCGTTGATTTCTGCCTCTATGTTGACAGTTGCAGGTGCGGGTAAACTGACTTGTTGAAAATTGATGTTTGCAGTGTTGCTATCTCCTGTTTGAATTGCGCTACCAGTGGCATTACCCCCAATCGAAATTGAAAGGTTTTGCCCGCCTTTGTTGTCATGATTCATACTATTAGAGTCATCAAATTTCGCTGGATTTGTTAGTTTTTCAATCTGATAACGCCGTCGCCGAATTTTTATTTCTGGGGTTGCGTATTCGGGAATTCCCTGCAAGTCAATGGAGGTACAACCCATTTGAAAACAATCTTCATAATTCATTCCAGCCCCGAAAGCAGTATAAAATCCGATGCTAAATTTAATTGCTGCTTGATCCCCAATCGCTTGATTCATCCCCACCACGCAATCAATATGTTGGTGAATTGCTGTGGCTTGTTCCTCGCTGTAGCAGGCGTTGAGTAACACACATTCAACTTTTTGCTGAAACAAATCAAATAGCTTTGCCAGGGCTTGAGTACTGACAAGTTGCGCGTTGCCAAAATTATCTTCCAAGGCTAATCCATCAGTACCAGAACCATGTCCGGAGAAGTGAACAATTGTTGGTTGATGGTGAGACAGGAAGCGGGTTAAATCATCTACTCTTACCGCAGATTCTGTGATGATTTGAAATTCGTCTCTGTGGGGAGATATGGCAAGTGTGTTTTTGATTTCCCGCACTTCTTCATCTAGGCGCAGATTTGCTGTGTTTTTAGGGTTAGCGGAGAGGATGAGGATTTTTTTCACGGTGTTATTTGATATGGTTTTTTAATATGTGCTCGAAATTTTAATACAGATTAAATATATATTTTCCGAAATTTTGTAAAATATACGTCTCAGTACACGGTATCTACAATCTTTCTGTGTATCAGTAAAAAAACAAGAAAATATACATTTATTACTTAAGCAAATTAATATTAGCTATTGCTTTGAGGTTATTACAGCCATTCTTTGGCACTAAAAAGAAACATGTATATTTAATTTTTGATTACTACTTAGATTCCATTTAATTTTGGAAAAAACTCAATGAGCGTGATTGCATTTACGAAACAATGGACATTATAGCCGATGAGCTTTTAGATACTTAATGGTAAAATTGTGTTTGTACTACACTCCTAAGCTTTTTCAACAAAAGTTTAATGTGTTTATGCGAAAGTTCTACTCTCCGTGAACAGTTCACAATTTGAATTAATCAGGGGTATTCAAAATGCTCAAGGTCAGCAATTTACCAATTTCGACTACTGAATCCGATATAGACGAACTTTTTTCGCACTATAGAATAATTAAAATACATCGTATAGATATCAAAAATGATGAGAGTATTGCCTATGTGGAGCTAGGTAATGATGAAGAGGAAAAAGATGCTATTGAAAAATTAAATAAAAGAAATTGGCGTGGTAAGGACATATATGTTGGTTCATTCAGAGGGGAACTAGTCGGCGTTGATCAGCCTGAAAACAAGTGAAAATATAGTTAATTTTTACATACATACATAGACAGGAGGAAATTGAGCATATGAATCAACTTACATCAACAATTAAAAAAATTCTATATATAGGAACGCGCTCCCCTGATATCAACATAGACGATGAGGTGAAGGCAATTCAATATATTATGGATGCAGAGAACAGTAAATTTTTTGTAGATAACCGAACTGTTGATTCCACTGGCGACGTTGATCGTGCAATTCAGCGTGCAGGAAATTCGGCTCAAATTATCCATATTTCTGGACACGGCACAGGAGGAGGCAAAATCAAGATTGTAGAAAAAGATCCAAAAATAGCTGAAGAATTAGAACCTCGAACTCTAGCAGAATATATCAAAAATGCTGGAGATGTGGACTGTGTAATTCTCAATTTTTGCTACTCAAAAGAAGCTGCCAATTTCATTGCTAAAAACGCTAAAAATGTTAAACGGGTGATTGGAATAAATGATGATATTGATAGTCCATCCGCAGTTGAATTTTCCACTGCCTTTTACCGAGAATTGTGTGACAAACCTCTCAATTCAAGCGTTGTAGATAAGGCATTTTTAGAGGGGCGGGCTGCTGCTTCCCAAATAAATAGAGATCATAAATACATTAGACTTCCTAAGGTCGTCTCGATATCTTGCTTGGGAGATGTAAATGGTTCCAGATTTTTGAATGGTAGAACAAGAGAGGGAACTGTTGCACTAGCGCCTAGTATAGAAGCGAGATTTTCTGGCACTAGATGGGAAATGGATGAGATTCCTTCTAATGGTGATAGTACTGTTGTAACATTGAAGTGTTTGGGAGATGTAGATGGTTATAGATTCTTGGATGGTAGAACAAGAGAGGGAACTGTTGCACTAGTAATGGATATCGAAGACTGGTTGACTGGCACTAAATGGCAAATACTTCCTTCTAATGGTGATAGTACTGTTGTAACATTGAAGTGTTTGGGAGATGTAGATGGTTATAGATTTTTAGATGGTAGAACAAGAGAGGGAACTGTTGGGCTAATGGAGAAAGCAGACGGGTTGAATGCTCAATGGCGAATTGATGATATTTGATTTGGACATTTTAAGCAACTTCTCAAGCAGTTCTGGGTACCACTGAACACCTGCGTTATCCCTTAATAATCTGACAACTTTGTCATCAATATCGCTCTAAAACTAAGTATAAAACCATGATAAAAGTTTATGGTTTTATACTTGATTTCTGGCAAAACCTCTCGTTGACAAATGGGTTGAAACCTTAAGTTGACAACAATAGTATCTTGCCGATTCCTTCTATTGTCGAGTAAATATTCTATCGCATAAGAATCAACTCTTGATTCAGTAATACTCTTATTTTTGTACATCAATTACATAATTTTTTTAAACTATTTGCTTGAGTCTTCAAATAATCTCTGACTTGGCTGCATCCTTTTTCCAGCAACCCCTTCAAACTAATATCTGATACATCCCATAGTAAAACAAGTTTATCTGCACCAGCAGATGCCAACCATTTGCTATCGCTACTAAAACTCACAGTATGCACCGAACCTGTATGTCCACTCAGAGTTGTAATTAATGTTCCATCTTGTTGCCAAAGATTGATCTTCCCATCGCTACTAGCGGAGGCGATTATTTTTCCATTGGGGCTAAAGCTGGCATCAAGTACCGAACCTGTATGTCCACTCAGAGTTGTAATTAATGTTCCATCCCGTTGCCAAAGCTTTATTGTCTTGTCACCAGCAGTGATGATGGTTTGTCCCTCGGAACTGAAACCAACAGACTGAATTTGACTTGTATGTGCTTTCTCCCATTTTTTAAGTACTTTACCCTCATAACTCCACAATTTTATAGTCTTGTCATCACCGACGGTGGCAATTGTACGTTTGTCAGAACTGAAAGCCACACTCAAGACTCTAGCACTGCTGTTGTCTAAAGTTATAGGTTCTCTACCATCTAAACTCCAAAGCTTCGCGGTTCCATCAGCACTGGCAGAGGCAATTGTATGTCCGTCAGGACTGAAGCTAACGGACATAACCCTATTTTTATGCTCTCCCAGTGTTCTCAGAGCTTGTCCGTCTGCACTCCAAAGCCTTATTGTGCGGTCATCGCCACTAACAATAGTTTTTCCATCTGGACTAAAACTAACAGCATTGACTTTACCTTTATGCTCTGTCAGGGTAGAGAGTAACTTACCATCTCGACTCCAGATTCTTATGGTTCCATCAGAACTTGCACTTGCAATTCGTTTATCATCCCGACTGAACTTTGCGCCAAGCACATTGTCCTGATGTCCAGCCAAAACAGTAAGCCCACTTCGATTTACCTGCCAAAACTTCGTAATATTATCGTTACCGGCAGTTGCAAGCATATTTCCATCTGCTGGACTAAAAGCTATACTGGGAATTGCTCCTTCATGACCTACCCAAGTATCCAGTAATCTGCCATCTCGCGCCCAGAGTCTTATGCTTCCATCCTTACTACCAGAAGCAATTATTTGTGCATCTTTACTGACACTAACGCTCCATACCTCACTCTGTAGCTTTTCAGGAGGTTTAAAAGTCGTTAAAAGCTCACCCTCTTGATTCCAAAGCTTGACTGTTCCATCTAAACTACCAGTGGCAAAAAAGCTACCGTCAGGGCTGAAATCTGCACTCACAACATCGTTAGAATATTTGTTGAGAGTTTTTAGTAGCTTCTTGCCATCTTGGCTCCATAGCTTTACTGTTTTGTCATCACTGACTGTGATCATGCGATCGCCTTTAGGACTAAAACTCACTTGCCTTACCAAGCCCTTATGTTCCTTAAGAGTAGAGAGCAACTGACCGTCCAACCGCCACAGTTTTACGGTTCCATCCTTACCGCCAGTAGCTATCGTCTTTCCATCCCGGCTAAAACTTACGCTCATAACCCGATTCTGGTGAGCTTGAAAAAATCGTATAGAATTACCGTTGTTGTCCCAAAGCCTGACTGTTCCATCCCGACTGCCAGAAGCTATCGTTTTTCTATCAGGACTAAAACGGACACTCATGACCTGTTGTGTATGTCCTTCCAAAGTTTTGAATAGGCTTCCATCCCGTCGCCACAGTTTTACGGTGTTATCATAGCTGGCTGTAGCAAGCAATTTACCATCTGGGCTAAAGCTAACACTCTGAACAAAGTTTGTATGCCCTTGCAAGCGGTTTTGCTCTCTCACCCAGTTCACAGACTGCGCTAAATTTGTCAGAACATCAGCCTGGACTTGTTGGTCGGTGATGCCTCCAGGCAATTGTTGTAAATGCTTCCCTGCTTTTAATACATCAATCAGCGCATCAAAAGAATTTCGATTCGCCGTGAAATTAGCTTTTGAAGATTGGTTCAAAGCCTGAATTTGCCCGATTTCTGCTTGTCTCCATTGATATCCAGCAAAAATAGCAAATCCAGCAAAGAATACTGATGTAATTGAAGTTACTACGATCTGACGCTTTCTAGCTTCTTCCTCTTGTTTTTGTTCCCTATCCCTCAATGCTACACTGGCTTGAATAAACTCTTGCTCGCCTGCGCTAATATCCTCTCGCCGTTGTTTTAGCTTTTCTTCCCCCTCTAGCAACGCTGCACCCCGCAACAATGCCCCTTCATCCCGTTGCGTCTGTTCCCATTGATACATTGCGGAGCGCAAACGGTCTTGCCAAGCCCGGAAGCTGCGGTCTGCATTCATCCATTGCCGAAGTTCACCCCAATTACGGATTAACGCTTCATGGACAACTTCTACTGTCTCTTGGTTAGCAGAATTTTGACTGGTAACTACTAATCGATTATCCGCCAACTGTTTCACCAATCCCCAACTGGCTTCACCCAATTCAGCTTTCGTCGCTAGTCGCCGCGTATCCTCCGTTCCTTCACCCGGACGCACCAACTGGATAAAAATTCGCCGCACCTGTTCTTTTTGAGTGGCGCTCAAATTACCATAATTCTCATCTGCATGACGAGCCAAGGCACCTTTTACCTCACCAATTTCCTCATAAGCTGTATGAGTTAACTGTTTACCCGTTCGCCGCTTCCACAACTCTGTTAATGCAAACTCCAAAAGAGGTAAATTCCCTGGGTTATCTTCCACATCATCCAAAATGCGTTCCACCAGTCCATCTTGAAATGTCACACCCAAATTAGAAGCAGGTTTTTCAATCACCTGTGAAAGTTCCTCACGATTCATCGGCCCCAGCTTGATGTCAGCATTTTGCAACACATCTGCAAGTGGACGATAGGAAAGGAGATTCCCTAAGAAATCCGCCCGCATGGTTCCAACCAGCACAGTATTATTGTCAGGGTCAGATTGAAAGCAAGTTAATAAGGTATCTAGAAAACTATGGCGAATTTTCTGATCTGCACACAAAGTATAAAGTTCTTCAAATTGGTCGGCAATTAACAACACCCGATGATTGGGATAATTCCGTTTAATTTTGGAGAAAACATCTTGCAGAGGAACAGAACCATTGGCAAAGTATTCAGCTAACCGACGAGCTTGAAACATTTGCTCAGTAGCATTTTGATTAGGCTCGTACAGGGGAACCAGTGACTCAGCCAGAGCTTGGAATGGTTCTGAACCAGGACGGAAGTGAGTAAACTTCCAATAACCTTGTTTTTGTAACTTCGGCACTAATCCCGCCAACACCACCGAAGATTTTCCACTTCCCGATGCACCCAACACGGGTATAAACTTCCGGCGTTGAGTCGCCGCAAATAGTTCTTCTACAAATACCTCACGTCCAAAGAAAAACTCCGCATCATCGGGGCCAAAGTGAAACAAACCGCGATAAGGACAGGGAAGACTTTCGTCAGGAGCATCCGTAGAATTAACAGGTAATACTGTTGTATTTTCACGGTAATAGTAATTGGTGATAGTGATAGTAGCAGTATTGCGATCGCCCGTAATAATAGCACTGCTGAGGGCACTCCCTCCCACACTGGCGCTGCGGTCTTCTTCTGTCATGCTCCCTCACTTATCAATTCTGTATGGCTTGTAATGATTTCATCCGTCACGCTTTGACACAGATGTTGGCGACAACCATTAACAACCGCCTGCTGAGTAGCATCTTGATTTAAAAGTGTATGTAAATGGAGCTGATATCCATCAGTATCTACCTGTCCTTCTAAATACTCTGTGATTGCAGTTACATCGTTTACACAACTCTGCAATGGAGAAACAGGACGTACATATTCATCAATTCCAACCAACAAAGTATATAAATTACGCGTCATAGTCTTTTCTTGACGTTCTAGTTCAATTAGTCAAATTTCTCTAATTTCTGTTTTGATTTACTCTACTCAAATCTGGCTAGCTCATATTTAGCCAACACAAAATATGAGTAGTAGCTCCATAGGTTTTAACTCGTATGCAACACAAATTTATATAGCTACTATTTTCCAGATGATACTCGTACAAATTTATAGAACAGCATTTAAAAGTATATTAGCAGCATTAGCAAATTTACGATAGTCATTTACTATAAAAAAATTTAATTTAAATAATTGCTATTTCAGAGTTACTACACCTAAAAGAATCGAGCTGATTACACCAGCACTGCTGAAAACTGCAATAGCAGTAGCAGCAGACCAAAATTATAAGGAAAACTTTGCCTGTTCCCCGTTGGTAATGTATTTATGGGGGTGAAGTTGCAAGTATTTATATTCAAAAATCTGGCAATTGATGCCGTTGCTGGGGCTGAGGTTCTGGCGTAGTTGAGGAACAAAATTACTGATATGACTGGCTACAAATTCAAAATTATCAATGATAATCATTATATAATTGGCACAAATTTTATTAGTTGGCATGGCGATAATGAATGGCAAATGAGGCTAAAACCTTATTTTATCTGGGCTTTTTGGCGGCGATCGCATCTTTTGACTGGGGTTATTCATATAATTTTAAAGACTAATCACATACTCTCAACGGAGAGAGTTTGTCTTTTTTATTTATGTAACAAAGCCCCCCTAGTCTGGATATTGCACAGTAGATTGCTTGAATTCAGGCTTTTATTACGCAACGACAAAAATATTTTTCTCATATTATCTTAATTTTCTCACTTATTTGCTTTTGTATGAGTATTTGCATGAGATTGTTATGAGATTATTCAGCAAGAAAATTGCTAAATTTAAAAGTAAGCTCAAATTCTTTATCTGAAAAATCGTTCAAGACTTTTCTTAACAAGGCTTGAAGAATTTACTAATTGAAGATTGCTTATGGTTTGTGCATTGGGTACTGCTTATACCGCAGGAAATCCACTCGAAGCACTATGAACCACTATATTGATGACGAGCAACCGCAAACACAAAAGCTTACCGTTGCCGCATCTGCAAGTAGTGAGTAGACAACGAAGCAAGTGACGCTCAAAATTACCAAATAATCAAATCTATATTGTGAGGTTAACCATGAATCTACAAGGTTTTGTTGGGGCAAACGAAAAGTACAGTGTTGAGGCGATCGCTCAAGACAGTATGCTAGCTTATGAAATTCGGGAGATACTCATTGAAATTGGTTATCTACAACCTCCATCTGGTGAAGCATCCTTATCAGAAAAAGGTTTTGATGATGCTACCATTGCTGCCTTGTTGAGATTTCAAGCTGAATACTTGCCGGAAACTAGTACAGAACGGCTGTATGGCTTCTTGAGTGCGGAAACTGCATCCAGCCTTCTAAATGCCAAGCCCCATGCTAGAGCAGCAGTTCAACTCAAGAGTTCCAAGAGTAATGGCAAATCCCAAACTGGCGATATGGCTAGTCGGATTTACAACTACATGGTGAAAAAGGGCTACACCGTATTCACAGAAAGACAGGAATACAACATCATCTATATAGAAGGAATGAATGTAGATCTGACACTCAACGACGATCGCCCAAATTATTTCAACGATCTGCGCTTGGTGCTAGAAATTCAAGAAAGCAAGCCTGCGATCGTAGAGCTATGGGAGGGAACAACTGAACCAGGAGCAAGGTACACTAATACCCCTCTAAATCGTAACGGCGCTGCCAGGATTAAGTTTGGACAGTATCGAGCTTGGCAGGTAGGAACGCACCAAGCAGGCAAGCCAACGGCACATGAGGCATTAGTGCAAACAGGCGGTGAGGTGAGCGTTCATAGAGACTTTGATAAAAACTTCCTGCGTACAAATGACAAAATTGATACTGGTTTTTTCGGCATCAACCAACATTGGGGATTTGACTTTCCCCAAAACGATATCAAGACAGCTAGTGCTGGTTGCCTAGTGGGGCGCACGACAGCAGGACACAGACAATTTATGGAATTGGTGAAGCAAGATAAGCGCTATCGATCAGATAAAAATTATGTATTCTATGCAACTGTAATTGCAGGTGATGACCTGATGAAGCTGGAAAATGATGTCACTGTAAGTTAAAAAATTCTCGTCACAGCTGAAGGTAAGCTGATACGCACATAAATCAAATATTCTGGCGTTAGGACTGTCAAGGGTCAAGAGTCCAAAGTCCAAGCTAGCCTTTGACTCTGGACTCTGGACTTTTGACAACCTGAGTGCGAAATATACAATTTAAATGCGTAACAGCTTAATCAAATCAACGCAGATATGGAGCGATCGCTCCATATCACCAGTGATGGTTGTCTATTTGAAATAGCAGGCGATCGCATCTCGTTGCAGTTCTCTTCAAGCTACGCGATCGCCAGTCGCCTACAGAGGAGCCACTGCGTTGGGCGGGTTTCCCAACTTGAAGCAAGTGGCGTTGGAAATCCTCCTGCAGCGCTGATCTCACCGCACGTGACTGGCTCCCCTAGACAGCCTAAACGAAAAAAATGTGTTAAGTGCTAAAAATTAGGGGTAGAAATCACCGATTTAATAGTGCGATCGCAGTGAAATAGCTGCTGGTATTGAGAATCTAGCTGTATAACTGAGAATTAAAGCCCGATCTAACAATATCGCATGAGCCCCAATAATTTTGTGAACTAATTAAATTTGTGAACCACTCAAATAAGGGATAAGGGCTATTCTCAATGAATCTTTTAGCTCTTGAGCAACTATGGGCAAAGACTTCCGGTAGCCCCCAAATTTGCATTGCTGTACTCGACGGACTGATTGATTTAAAACATCCCTGTTTCCTGGGTGCAGACTTGACTGTGCTACCGACGCTGGTTAGTGGGGAGGCGAATCCTGACGGTGAGATGTCTCTGCATGGCACTCATGTCGCCAGCATCATCTTTGGTCAGTTGGGTAGTCCTGTTAGGGGAATTGCCCCTCAATGCAAAGGCTTGATTGTTCCAGTGTTTGCAGATGAAGGACGGCAGTTGTCTCAACTCGATTTAGCCCGTGCGATCGAGCAAGCTGTCAACGCTGGAGCGCATATCATCAACATTAGCGGTGGACAACTCACCGATGAAGGCGAAGCGGAAGGGTGGTTACAACGCTCTGTTCAGCTTTGCCAGGAAAAGAATGTGCTGATTGTGGCAGCAGCAGGCAATGATGGCTGTGCTTGTTTACACGTTCCAGCAGCCCTGCCTGCGGTGTTAGCGGTTGGAGCAATGGATGACCAGGGTAAGCCCATTAACTTCAGTAATTGGGGCGAGAGTTACCAGAATCAAGGCATCCTGGCACCGGGTGAAAACATCTTGGGGGCAAAGCCAGGAGGTGGGACAACTCGGTTGAGTGGTACAAGTTTTGCCACACCAATCACCACGGGAGTGGCAGCACTGTTATTAAGTTTACAAATTCAGCGCGGTGAAACCCCCAATCCGCAAAAAGTTAGGGACGCAATCTTAAAGAGTGCTTTACCCTGTACACCTGCTGATACAACAGACGCAAGTCGTTGTTTAGTTGGCAAGCTGAATATCCCTGGTTCACTTAATTATCTTTTTGGAGGAACTGTGTCAGACCCTATAGAAGCCGTTGCTCCCTCTGGTTGCGGCTGTACTGGAATCAAACTCACTGAGGTGGAAGCATCCGATTTATCTCCTGTTAATGGATTAACTGCAAATTCAATCGCTGCCTCAATTCCCCAATCTATAACCCCATCAATATCTCCTATGACCTCATCTGTATCGAACTTTGTCACCGCTAGCCAAGCTCCCAGCGAACTGGCTGACAGTCAATTTGTATATGCTTTAGGAACCCTTGGCTATGACTTTGGGTCGGAAGCAAGGCGAGATTCTTTTAAACAATTGATGCCTGCCAATAGTATTGGTGATATTGCCGTGCCAGCGAACCCTTATGATTCACGGCAAATGGTGGATTACTTAGCAGCAAGTCCTTCAGAATCCAGGTCGCTAATTTGGACATTGAACATTGAATTAACCCCAATTTATGCGATCGAACCCCAAGGAGCATTTGCGCGAGACACCTACGCAGTTTTGCAAGAGCTATTAGCTGGGCAAATTCAAGCCGAAACCAGCGAGGAATTTGTAGAGCGGGTGAGTATCCCTGGCGTTTTGACCGGAAAAACTGTGAAGCTATTTTCCGGGCAAATTGTGCCGTTGATTGCACCCCAGAACCCACGGGGGATGTATGGATGGAAGATTAATACTTTAGTATCTGCTGCCATAGAAACGGTGCAAACCACCGTGGGAGATGCCCAAGAAGAGTCAATTCGGCGCACGTTGAGCAATTTCCTTAACCGGATTTACTACGACTTACGGAATCTTGGTACCACCTCTCAAGATCGGGCACTCAACTTGTGACTGTAACCATAAGTTTGCCGGAGCGGCAGGTTTATGGTTTCAAACCCCGGAGCAGGTAAGGATGGAAAATTAGTTCTCATTTATGGGTGGCAGGAAATCAGAGGGCGTATTGGCAGCCAAATCATCGACATCATCAAACCACATACACTGCCAGACAAGCTTGTTGCTTTGATGAGAGTGCATAGGAGTAATCAAAAGCTGTCGCCAAAAATCAACGCTGTGAGTTTGTTCATTGGCTAGTTGGTTGAGTTTCTGGCTACCTAACCACAGATGACAGATTGAGCAATACCCTGGACGAGAATACCTGGATAATGGTGGAAATTTTTCGTGACAGTGAGGGCATTCCTCAATCAAGGGCTGATGGTCATGCTCAGGGCATTCCTCAATTGTGTTAACTAACCATAACAGTGGATTGTAGATGACTCGATTGTTGACAAACCAGTGGTCATAACATACGGGACACCAAGCTTGATGCAAACGCAAAATGCTAAACTCGAAAAAAATGCTGGCCCATTTTAATGGCCATAAACAAGATAAATCTTGACGCCAGGTCAATTCTTTTAGAGCTTGAATTAGAGTGGTAGCAATGTCAATTCTTTTTTCGTTGGTAGAGGTGAAAAAATCTTGATCTCTAAATAAATGATTAATGATGTTTATAGAACTAACACTGCTTCTTTTATGCCTCATCAATGGAATAACTTTTGATAAAACTAGTTCTCCGGTAGTTATCGTGTGACAGTCGGCAAGGCGAGCAATATATCCACTCAAGCTTTCGACATAGAGCGTACCGACACCGATTGGTTCGAGTGGGAATAATTGAGAGCGTTCTGGAATTGTTGGTTTTTCTAGAGCCCAAAACTCATCTTCGGTATAATAATTAACTGACATCAAGATTAATTCCTACGGTATCTCTTTTAGCCTGACGTTTTCCCACACGACCTTTCGCTTGAGATGGTTGCTTCACATCTTCATTGGTCAAACTAAGTGCTACGGGAGCAACATCGTTGCGCCATCGCTTCTCTCCAGCTTGTGCTTCCTGTTCTATTTGCTGCCGCCGTGCTTTTGAGTATTCATTTTGTTGAATATACTTTATGTTGAGGGTTGTTGCATTCTCTGCCAAAGCATTTCGTAAAGCTTTTGTTAACCAAGTTTTAAGAAGACCAACACTACCAGATGAATAATCCAACAGATATTCATATTGTTCTACCAAGCAGGGCTCTTCAAGCAAAGGTAAATGCGCCTGAAATGTTCTGATAATCCGCATAAACTCAGCTATATCTTCTTTGTTATCTGTTGAGTAACGAGGTAAATGTATATCATCGCTGCGTCGGCTAACTTGACCACTGAGGTGACAACAGTTAAGTAAATCATAAGTACCAAATAAAATATGTACAACACCAGTGATGTTGGCAAGAGATTTTATCCAATTCATCTGATGTAACATTTGCTTTCCCCCAGCAACCATCAGCAAATGTTGGGCTTCGTCTATCATCAATGCTGTTAATTTATGGTGCCGCATAGATTTTTCTAAAGCACGACGCACCGTATCGGAACTTTTAGAAGCAAAGTATGTAGTAGAAAGAAACCCTGAATAATTTTGATAATTTAATGAACTATTTGTAGCAATTGAATCAAAAGAAATTTTTTCTAAACATTCTAAAACGCGGAGGTAGTAATCTTTATAATTAAATTTTCCTCCTTCATTAGCAATTGCCTCAATACCTGCAACTGGAATTTGATAAATATGATTTTTCATAGATGCTAATGCACCTTCCATCAACAGTTTTTCAGCCCTTAGTCGTAAAGTGGTCTTACCTACTCCTGCTGGGCCAACAACAAAGAAAACACAAATATCTGTTGGTTGTTGAAGGTTGAGCAATAAAGTCTCTAAAGCTTGTTTTAATCGTAAGTGTCCAATTGTAATTCCTTGAAAATAGTTCAACCGTTCGGTTAATGATTGTTTCAGGAGTTCTTGTGGAAATGGACGGTTATGTTTTACTGCCATAACTCCTCTTGAGAGTAAGCTTGAATTTTTCCTAATTCTATTGCTGAAGTATTTAATTGATGTGTTTGTGATACTTCTTCTGTACTAATAGCTTCATCACTATCAACTGGACACTGAGTAAGAGTAGAGGATGTTTGTTTCCTACCATTTTTATATATTAAGTCTCGCAAATCAGTTGCAGCTAAATCATGAAGTCTTTGTGTCTGTAAAACTTCTTGAGCTTCTGCTGATTCTAAATACTGTGCAAGTTCTTTAGCTCTAATTGCTATTTTTTGATTATACTGATTTTTTTGCTGTCGTAATTCAATACTTATCAGTCGAATTTCTTTTTCAGAATGACCTTGTAAGGATGAATAATATTCAGATATACAGCGTACCCAATTACCTTTGACATACGCATAAGCAGTTCCTACATCAAATGGATCATATCTAACTTGTACTTGAGTACTTTCAACTTCAGGGTTAAGAAATGAATCATCAATTGACCAATAATAGATATAATTAATTTTTATCCCGAGTCTTGGTATTACTTTTGCACTTCCCTTTGCAGTTGAGGGCAAAGTAAAAATTTTAAAGTTTTCATCATCTAAAATTTTTTGTCCATAGCGCATCCCACTCTGATTCACACCTTTTGTAAATGCAGCATTGGGAGACATTCCCAGTGCCGGATGCTCTCTACTGTCATAAATTACATAAGCATATTTACAAAAATATTCATATAATTCTGGCAATGTCCAGACAGCTTGTACTTTTGGGTTATTTGTTTTATTTACCAAGCGTACTTGTTTAGTAATTTGAGTATTGCCTTTAAGGTTGTAAAAAAATTCTGTGTTACTTGTGCCGAAAAATCTTTCAATGAGTGAACCAAATCTAGGACTAGCAGATGGTCTTTGTTTTTTTGTGCAACTAAAGGCAGCTAGAAGTGTTTCAAAGTAAATACTGCCAAACTCTACACCATTATCCATTACTAATGTTTCTGGAAAGCGGCCAAATCTCTGCACACAAATTCGCAATACCATCATGCAGGAACGATACGATGGCGGGTCAAATGTTAAATAGATTGCGAAAATACGACGTGAGAAAGCATCAATGAGAATAGTTGCCCAAGGTCGGCCTAAAGGGCGCCCAGTGCGCGAACAAACTAACTCGATATCTAATTCTGTATGATCAATGTGGCAGATTTCAAATGGCCGACTCCCGTGAATAGGGGTGGAGAGCGTTAATTCGTGATAAAAAGGACTCTTTTGGTAAGCGGCTCTTGACCCTTGCCTATGGCGAGTTTGTCCTACTTTCTCTCGTTGATTAATGCGTTTACAGAAAGTGATCCGGCTAGGGCAAGGGTCTGTTTTTCCAGCTTTTTCCCATTCTCTAACCAGAATACCGTAAGTTGCTAGTTTTCCTCGCTGTTTGAGGTTCTCATAGTGCTGTTCAATAATTTGGTCAATAAACTCCCAAGTATCGGGTGAAAAGCGATCTACCCTGTTCCCTTTCTTGCCACGATTGGGTAGTAAGCCAATATAGCCCCAGCCATAATTATTCAGAGCCTGATGATATTTGGATTTCCAGCTACGAACTGTCCGCTCAGGTACAGAACTATTAATTGGCGGACTGCCATGTAAATATGGTTCAATAACTTTATAGCGGTAATTAGCTACTGCTAAATCCTCAGAACTAGCGCATTTGATCTGTTCCCAAATGTCTGTTGTTTTTGCAGATAATGGTTGAATATGAATGATTTCTTTTTGTGCAATTAGTGCATCAAAGTTTGCATGAGTTAACCCAATCAGTTCATTTTCGCTTTGAAGCGCAATCTTTGTGTCTCCGATTTGAATTACACACCAACTTTTACCATCCCAAACCAGCGTTGAACCAATTGCCACATCAATTCGTTGTCCACTGGCGATACGAGCAGAAGTCTTTTGAGCAATGATTAGATCATAAGTTGATGCCATTTCTTGGCTACTGAAAAGATGAACTTTTTCTGGCTCATTCAAAGCTACTGCTTTCAGGTCTACATATATTTGCTTTGTTCCAATCAAGGCATAGATATCATCTGCCCAATCGGTATTTGTTGATTCTAGTAGTTCTTTGAGGGTTACTCCAGGATTGGCATTAATACACTCAACAACTGTTTTTCTTACCTCTTTTTTTAACTGTATTTTCTTGGTTGAAATAACCTTGAAGAAACTGATAGTTCTGGTAAGCAATCCAGTTGATTTCAAGATCTGTACGTAAATAATAGTACAGTCCCATTGCTTGAACTTTCATTTCTGCTGGTGGCGCGTGCCAACGACCTTCTTCGCTTTGCTGATAGCGTGTAGGTTGTTTTCTGGCTAGTATTTTGAGCCGCTCACTAGCTTTCCATTCTTCAAATCCCGCACTATTACGCCTCATTACCCAAAAATCCGGAGTATGAGATGTCACCACACAACGTCCGCTCAGGGAATGAAAAGATAAACTTAGACGAATTGGCTGGTCATAGTACTCTAATACATCTTCATCATTTTCGTACTCTACGATCGTCAGCAGTTCTACTTTATGAGATTCAAACTGAATCGTTTTCCCCATTTTGCGACTTGGATAACTGCCGCAAACATTTTTCGCTCCGCCACCTACCTTCCTCACAGGTTCTGAATTCCGGATTTTTTGCACTAGCTCTTTTGTCGTCTCTGGTAAACAAAGGCGGCGACACCAGTCTTCAAACTCTCGGTCGCTGAGCATAGGAAATACCGTAACTTTCGGCAGGTTTATGCTTGATTTTTATACTTTCGGCAAGCTTATCATTTCAAAACTCAACTTTTTCTATTTGGCTACTAAACGTAATAATCTACTTTTGGGCTATGTCTGCGGCAAGGTTATGGTTTCAAAAACGGCAAACTTTTGCTTACAGTGACACAACTTTGCGGCAACGAATGCGTTTCAGGCGGCTTCCACCTTTGCCGAAGCGGTAGCAACAGGGATGGAACTCGACAGCATTGATATCGAGAAAAGCCCCTTCTGTCGCTTGGATAGCGATTGTTGGGATGTAAAACTGAAGTTCTTTGACCCAGAAAACAGCCGTCGTGCCAAAAAGATATTCCGCTTCACCATTGACGTGAGCGACCTGATTCCAGTGACGCTAGGTGACGTGAGAACTTGGTCTTCGGCGCATTAAATTGAAGTACTGAGCATACAGTCTTCTTTCATACACACGAAGTGGTCAGACCCACCGACTGAGCAACGGCTCGATAACGGGACACTCACAAACACTTAAATTGGAGAAACCCTCTCATGGATAAGCACAACTTAATGCCCCAAGCGGCACAACCCGTCAACAGGATCACTACTGGGAAATTGCCTGCTGAGTTGGCTGAATTGTCGGAAGAAGTTCTGCAACTGCATGGCGACGACAGCGCATCAGTACTAGCATCTAAAGTAGAAGTGTGTGCATGTGGTGATTGTGTACCGCCATGCATGGCGGGTGACTGTTTCGGCTGTACGCGAACCTGTATCAGATAACGGAGACGATGCAGGATAGGTTCCCACTCCATTCGGTTCTCAGATCTCTCTCAAAGTTCTCTTTCCGTCCGTCCTGGAGCCTGACTTGCTCGGATGAATTGATCCGCGCTCGCCCTCACCTGGGGTTTTCCCTTACCTGGCACCTGTTGGGTTGAGGAAGATGATTGATTAGGGAAGTTGCGTTCACGCTTTACCTACCGTAGGTAATCGCCCTCCTAGATATACAAGTGCAATTTTTACACAAAAGAAGCGGTCAGACCCACCGACTGAGCCACGGCTCGACAACGGGACACTAACAAACAACAAAAATGGAGAAAAACTCTCATGGATAAGCAAAACTTAATGCCTCAAGCAGCACAACCCGTCAACCGCATTACTACTGGGCAATTGCCTGCACAGTTGGCTGAGTTGTCGGAAGAAACTCTGAAACTGCATGGCGACAATAGCGCATCAGTACTAGCGTCTAGCAAGGAATGGAACTGTTGGATTTTCTGTTCTTATGAGGGAGACGACGCAGAATAGGTTCTCGCTAATTTCTCTCAAAGTTCCCTTTCCGTCCTTCCAGGAACCTGGTTTGCTCGGATGAATTTATCCGCGATCGCCCTCACCTGGTACCTGTCGGGTTGAGGGAAAGATGAGGGATTAGGGGAAGCAGGAGAGGTGGTTACGAGGGGAGGTTTTACCCTTCTCTTGCCCCCTTTGATATCTAAACCAGCTAGAAGTTTATTTCCCCAATTAGACTTTCTAGCTGGCTTACCTACACAACGTTTTGGATCATCAAAAGGAACCAAACTATGAAACTTCCTAAACAATCTCTTCCCGTCAAACGTCCCGATTTAATTCAGCCCCACGAGACTGTTAGTGTGGTTCACGGCAGCGTCGAAGATTTGGTTAATATTCGGATTAAATTACTGCATGGTGCAAACTATAACGACCCTGCAGGGTTTCAATACCGCAGCTATAACCAACTCAAAACCTCCGGTGGCTGTGGTTGCTGTCACCCCATCGCTGGGGCGTTTCTGTAATTCCATTGACCATAAACAAACTCAATCGAAACTGTTGCAACTATGTCTAAGTCATCCGAAAAAGAACAGAGCATACACCTTGAGAGTCGCCTGAAGGTGCTGGTTTTCGATGCCAATTCTCAGGGAATTGCTGTAGGTAGCGGAGCATTGCGACCACAAGGACGGTTCACCATCGAAGCTTGGGTGTGTCCTGCGACGGATGTGGGAAAACAGGTGATTTTTGCTGATGGAGAGACGCGGTTTTACCTAGAAGCTGGCGAATTGAAGTTTCAGCCTATCCTAGCCGCAGAGGCTATTTCCTCAGTTGCTGCGGGTTTGGTGGCTGGTAATTGGTATCATCTTGCAGTGGCACGGGGGGGAAGTCGTCCCGGCGATACGAAGCTCTACATTAACAGCGTAGAAAACGACAATAAAACGGCAATTTCTCCAGTTGTGTCATTTGGCAATACCTATTTAGGAGGATATCCAGAGGTGCCAGACTCCGGCTTTCATGGCAAATTCCTGGAAGTGCGGGTATGGCGATTCGCGCGATCGCAAGCCGAAATTCAGGCAAATATGACCTACTTCCTCACTGGGCGGGAACTGGGGTTAGTGCGCTGCTGGACATTAACTGAAGGGTTTGGCACCGCGATCGGCGATAAAACGACCAATCGGGCAATGGGAACTGTTCTGGGCAATGCTGCTTGGGAAGAGTCCGAGATTCCCATCAAAGTCAATCTCAATGCTCAGGAACGGTTAACGAGATCAACCGGATTAGAAGATTACGCCTACTGGTATAAGGAAATAGCAAAACAACAAACAATACAGGCAGATGTCCCGTTTCGGCGGGGGCGAATTTGGGCATAGCGATCGCATTGCTCGTTAAAGCTTCTTTATTTTAGATGTCCAACCTTACTTTATAAAGTGTCATGAAAATTCCCCAGATTAAACCCCACTTCCGCGTGGAGATTGTTGAACCCAAAAATGTCTATTTACTCAGCGAATCTGCCACTTACGCGCTGACAGGTAGCCTTTATTGCCAAATTCTTCCCCTTCTGGATGGGCAACACACCAGAGCAGAAATAATTCAAAAACTCGATGGGCAAGTTCCTCCTGAACACTTTGATTATGTCCTCGATCGCCTGGATGAAAAAGGCTATTTGACCGATGCTGCTCACAGCCTAACTCGTGAAGCGGCAGCATTTTGGAGTCTGTTGAATGTTGATCCGCAACTCGTAAGCGATCGCTTACCCCAAACAAAAGTCTTTGTCTCAACTATTGGTGCAGTAGACGGGCAAAATTTGATTGCAGCGTTGCAAGCAGTAGGAATTCCCGTAGAGCCAGGACAGCCAGAGGAGTCAACATCGGGGGTTCATTCCCTGTGGGTAGTTCTCACTGATGACTATCTTCAGCCAGAACTGAGCCGGATCAATAAAATGGCATTACAAACTCAGCAACCTTGGCTACTCATTAAACCAAACTGCGGGATACCGTGGTTCGGTTCTATTTTTACTCCCAAAGAAACAGGTTGCTGGGAATGTTTGGCTCATCGGTTACAGGGTAATCGAGAGGTGGAAGCTTCGATTTTACAACAACAAGGGAAGACGGGAAATGCATGTTTACCGACTGCTGTAGCTGGGTTGCCTTCGACGGAGCAAACTGCGATCGCACTTACAACTACCGAAGTTGCTAAATGGTTGGTGCAGCAGCTTGTCCCAGAGGCGAAAATTCAGACTCTAGCTGGGAAAATCATCACTTTCGATCAAACGAATTTTACCCTGAAAACCCATTCCCTAACTCAGCGCCCCCAATGTCCTGCTTGTGGTAATCCCGATTTAGTTAGTCAACAAGTCAAAGGTGCGATCGCGCTCACCAGTCGCAAAAAGCTGTTTACTCAGGATGGCGGACATCGCGCTTTTACACCAGATCAAATCTTAAAACGTTACGAACATCTAATTAGCCCGATTACTGGAGTTGTCAGTAGCTTAACGCGAGCTTCCGATCCAGAAAACCCCTTTGTCCATACTTACAGCGCGGTTCATGCTTTTGGTTCCGCTTCTAGTTTGGGTCAATTGCGGAAATCCCTTGGTCATAAAAGTGGTGGTAAAGGTAAAACCGATCGCCAATCTCAAGCCAGTGGATTTTGTGAGGCGGTTGAACGCTATTCTGGTATTTACCAGGGTGACGAACCGCGAATCAAGTCTAAGTTAGCAGATTTGGACGGTGCCATTCATCCAGCACAGTGTTTGCTGTTTAGCGAAACTCAGTATCAAAATCGGCAGGAATTGAATCAAAATGCGATCGTCGATCACGATTGGATTCCCCAACCCTTTGGTGAAACCCAAATAATTGACTGGACACCTGTTTGGTCAATGACCGAGCAAACCCACAAATATCTCCCCACTGCCTTCTGTTATTACAATTACGAGCTGCCTAAAGAAAATCGCTTCTGTTTTGCCGATTCCAATGGTAATGCGGCTGGTGGAACCTTGGAGGATGCGATTTTACAAGGATTTTTGGAACTTGTAGAGCGCGATAGTGTGGCAATTTGGTGGTACAACCGTCTACAGCGTCCTAGTGTAGATTTAGCCAGTTTCAACGAACCTTATTTACTGGATTTGCAAGCCTGGTATGCCACTCAGCAGCGAGAATTGTGGGTTTTAGATTTAACTACAGATTTGAATATTCCCGCATTTGCTGCCGTTTCTCGTTATATCGGTGGAGAACAGGAATACATCATTGCGGGTTATGGCGCACATTTCGATGCCAAAATTGCCATCTTACGAGCAGTGACGGAGGTGAATCAAATGGGGGGTCACCTACCAGAGAAGTATCCCCCAACCAATGCAGACTCGGCATTGAATTACTGGTTTACTCACGCATCCATCACCAACCAACCCTATTTAGCACCTTCTCAAGCTCCTGCCAAACAAGCCGCTGATTATACCCAACAGTGGAGCGACGATATCCATCAAGATGTCTTGAACTGTGTGGAGATTGTGAGCAAAGTAGGGCTGGAAATGCTGGTACTTAACCAGACTCGTCCCGATATTGGCTTACCTGTGGTTAAGGTTGTTGTACCAGGTTTACGTCACTTTTGGTCACGTTTTGGGGCTGGAAGGTTGTATGATGTGCCTGTAAAACTCGGTTGGCTATCGGCTCCCTTGGCTGAAGAGCAGATGAATCCTATGCCAATGGTGTTTTAGTATGTCCGATACCTTTACCCTCTCCTTCCGTCCCGAAATTGTCTTGATTAATGAAAGCGATCGCTTGATCCTGGAATTCGCTCCTCACAGCCTCACTCTCGATCGTCCCCAACCAGGATTGCGATCAGCATTGGAACACCTAAAGCATTCTGCCCTAACCGCAGCCCAGCTAACTGCTTTGGTTGTAGAAGCTGATGGTGTGGAAGCCGGTTTAAACTTTGAAGCTGAGTTACAAAAGCTGATTAACCTGGGCTGGATTTGTCATTCTGTTTTACCGTTAGCGATCGCCGTTGCGATCGCTACTGATTATCAATTGGTTTCTTCTGTTTTTGATAGTGAACAGCCTTTGAATCTATCTCGCTTTGCCTTTTTACGTCAAGAAAATCAACAATTCGTTTTAGAATCTCCCTTATCTAAAGCCAAAATTATTCTCCTAGATTGGCGTGCTGCTGCTGTAATTGGGAAACTGGCTCAGTCTGATTCGTCATTCACTTTAGAAAATTTAGCAGAGTCGCTAATTGATGTAGAAATAGTGCGATCGCTGATTCAATTGCTGATTGCGACTCAGATGATTTCCCTAGAACCTGAAAGTGAAGCGTTAGCCGAATGGCAATTTCACAATCTTCTGTTTCATCGGCAAACCCGTTCACAGCGATTAGACGATGTGCAAAAATCAAAAATACTGAGCTTCGAGGATAGCGAGCGATCGCATTTTGTCAAGTCTCCCATGAGCGATGGGGCGATTTTCTTAGAGAAACCTCACCTAGAAACCTTAGCCAAAACAGATATTTCCCTCACCCAAGCGATCGAATCCAGACAATCGATTCGTGAGTACGATAATCAACCTATCACCCTTAACCAGTTGGGAGAGTTTCTCTATCGGTGTGCCAGGGTGAAAGGAGTTTACACCCATGAGGAGGATATGATGAACATTGGAGAATTTACAAAACGTCCTTACCCTGCTGGTGGTGCTTTATACGAGTTGGAAATTTATCCTGTGATTAATCGCTGTCAGGGATTGGATTCAGGATTGTATCACTACCAGCCGTTGTCTCATGCCTTGTATGCAATCGCAGATGGAAATTCAGAAATTGAAGGGTTAGTTTTCGATGCTTGGAAATCAACGGGACACCAAGATGTTCCCCAAGTGCTTCTGATTGTGACAGCTCGATTTGGGCGGTTATTCTGGAAGTACTATGGCATCGGTTATGGGTTGATTTTGAAACATATTGGTGTTTTGTTTCAGACATTTTACTTAGTTGCGACTGCCATGCAATTAGCTCCCAGCGCCATCGGTGGAGGGAATTCCGAATTGTTCGGCAAAATCGCCAATCTCAACGAATACGAAGAGTCTTCCGTTGGAGAGTTTATTCTCGGTTCACTGAAGCGGTGAATGACAATCTTTTTTAAGGAATATCTATGCCTGAACTCAATACCATTCCCGGTTTTGCTGCCCTGCAAGCTCTGACTCGTGGTGATTCTCGGATTAAAATTGCTGTTTTAGATGGACTAGCCGATCTAGATCGTGCTTGCTTTCGGGGTGCAAACTTGAGCAAAGCCAAAGCTTTTTGGCAAACAGATTTAGAGCCAATCGAGCCTATATATATTCAAAGGGAACTTCTAATTAGGAAGTTGGGAGACAAAAAAAAGGCTTTGAAGAAAGCATTGAAGCAGATCGAGAAGCGGGATACGGATACAGCTTTATTGTTACCTGTTGCTCAAGTAATGCCGTCGCGATCACACCTTCCTATTACTACTATCTTCAATGCTGTATTAGAAAACACAGAAGCCCTATTGCTAGAACAATATCACCAGTTAAAAGACTCGAAGCTACAGCAAACAACACACAAACCAGGAATACCCGCAGATATTGACTATAAAGCAGAAATTAAAGCTTTAGAGATAGAGATCGAGGCACTGGAAGACTCAATTCCTGAACCTGTGCGCGATCGCCTCAATGGTATCTTTCATGCAACAGGCATCTTTAGTACAATGTTTGGGCAACCCGGTTCCCCAGTTGAAGGAGTCGCTCCTTACTGCACAGCTATTAACATTCCCTTATTTGAAACCCCAACGAGCGATGAGGCACTCTCACCGTTGAACTTAGCTCGTGCCTTTAATCTGGCATTGGAACTGGGGGTAAATATCATCCATTGTGCTGCCTGTCATCCCACTCAAACTGGGTTTGCCCATGAAATGATTCAAAAAGCTGTCAAACAATGTCAAGACAATAATATTCTAATCGTAGCTCCATCAGGCAACAATAAGGGCGAATGGTTTTGCGCTCCGGCGATTTTACCAAATGTCCTGGCAGTGGGTATGATGAAAGACGATGGGCAACCCGCTAACTACAGTAATTGGGGTGGACAGTATCAGGAACAGGGCATTCTCGCACCGGGTGAAAACATAGTAGCAGCACAACCCGGCACCGATGAACCAGCACTTCAACAAGGAACAAGTTTAGCTGCCCCCTTAATAACTGGTATTTCTGCATTACTAATGAGTCTGCAACTACAACGAGGCGAAAAACCCAATGCTGAAGCAGTCCGTACTGCTTTGCTTAATAGTGCCATTAAGTGCGACCCTAACGAAATTGCAGAACCGGAACGCTGTTTAGTAGGCAAATTAAATATTCCCGGAGCCTATCAATTACTAACTGGGCAGCTTTTACCCAACATTCAAGCAAGTGCAGTTGCCCTTCCACAAGTTATTTTACCAGCCATTCCAGATAGTTCCAAATCTGCGGTAATAAATGCCTCCCAACCGCTCAATGAGATTTACAGTTCTACCTCTACTCAATTCGTCACCGCCTCAGCCACAATTGCAGACATTGCCCCTTCTACCGTCACCCCCAGCGCCGTCTCCAGAAAAGTCTACGCCCTTGGCAGCCTTGGCTACGATTTTGGCAGTGAAGCCCGCCGCGACACCTTCAAGCAACAGATGTCTGCGGTCAGTATTGATGGCGTTTTAATTCCCGCCAATCCCTACGATGCCCGCCAGATGGTTAATCATCTAGAGTTGAATCCCTCTGAAGGCAAATCCCTCATCTGGACGCTGAATCAGGAACTTACCCCAATTTACGCCCTAGAACCCCAAAAAGCTTTTGCCAGCGAGATATATAACGTATTTCAGATGCTTTTGGCTGGACAAATTCAGCCCGAAGAGAGCGATGATTACATTGAACGCGTTAGCATTCCCGGCAATTTGACAGATCGCACCGTTGAACTTTTTTCCGGACAGGTTGTTCCTGTCCTGGCACTACCCAATATTAGAGGGATCTACGGTTGGCAAGTAAATGCCCTTGTGGAAGCAGCCATTAACACCGTTACTACTGGAGCCAGCCAACCTGACAACGTGAGAATGCGACGTTCTCTCAAGAGTTTCCTGCATCGCATCTACTATGACCTCCGCAACTTAGGACACCTTGATCGCGATCGCGCCCTCAATTTTGCGGCTACAAACGCCTTCCAAGCTGCCTCCACCTTTGCTGAAGCCATTAATAGCGGTATGGAACTAGACAGCATTGAGATTGAAAAAAGCCCCTTTTGTCGCCTTAACAGTAATTGTTGGGATGTGATGCTGAAGTTTTTCGACTCAGAAAATAGCCGTCGCGCCAAAAAGGTATATCGATTCACAATTGACGTTGCCAATCTTATGCCAGTGACTTTGGGTGCAGTGCGATCGTGGTCAGTGCCACGTTAGCTCAAAAAAATATTAAACACAATACCTTAGCCAAAATAAGAGGATGAGGAGAGAGGGCCGATGTAGTAGAGTTATTATCTCTCACAACGACAACTCAAAAACCACAATCAGCCCATGCTCGATATCTTATGACTGCGGAGAGTGCCTGTTACCGCAGATAAACGCTAAAACCATGCGGCAATTTAACCAGATAATTCATATAATCGCTAACATTGGAGAAATTTATCGTCGGCAAGAAAAAATAGATGCGTAACAAGAGATAATCATCAAGAAGCGATCGCTACTAAATTTTAATGAAATATTTTACTTGTTTACTATTGGGATTTTAATAAAAGTTTAATTGATATTTTAACCTTGAATAATCGATAGATTTATAACCAATTATTAAAACTTCTAACTTTTTAATTGAGTTCATTAAAATCGACGGGAAACGTCATCCCTTTGTGGGTGGAGGAGGTTTTTCTCCATACTCCATGCCCGTTCGGCTGACGCTCACGGCAGAAGCCTTGTGGGTGCAGTTTTTCGTTTAACTAGAACATTAGCTTGGCTTCATTTTTTGCACAAGATATAAATCTCATATAAAATCTCATATAAATTCTTTGCACTATATGTGAACAAATAATAGACAATTTAAATACGAGTAGAGGTTTATTGAGAAGCAGAAAATAGTATAGATTTATATAAATACTATTAAAAATTCAAATGATGCATTTATCTGGAAAGTTAGAACATGAACTTGTAGATTAGCGCATTCTGGCAAATCTCAAATTTAATCAAACGAGTCAGTCGCTTCTATGAATCTCGATTCTCTCCTTGAATTTATTAACAGCAAACTGGTTGAAAGCCAAAATCGCCCGCTCAATACCACTGAAGTAATGGTTCTGCAGGGTATATGGCAGTATCAAACCTATAACCAAATTGCCCAAAAACAGGGTTATAGCCCTGGCTACTTCACCAATGTTGTGGCTCCAGAATTATGGCAACGCCTTTCTGGGGTGATTGGCAGGCGCGTGACTAAAAAAAACTGTCGAGCATTGCTAGAGTCTTATGCTGTAAAAAGCACATCACAAACAAACGTCTTTTCCCCTACCGATCCCCAAGACATATCGCCCAGCTATCCCAGTGGTTCAGTACCTCTCAACTCGCCTTTTTACATTCAGCACTCCACCATTGAGGCTCAAGCCTATGCAGAAATTACAAAACCAGGAGCCTTGGTGCGGATTAAAGCTCCCAGAGAAAGGGGTAAAACTTCACTGCTGCTGAGGATGCTTGACTATGCCAACTCACAAGGCTACCGCACAGTGAGCTTAAATCTAGAGCAAATTGATTACACAATTTTGAGCGATCTCAATCGATTTTTACGCTGGTTATGTGCTAATGTTTCTCATCAGTTGCAATTACAGCCTCGACTCAACGATTATTGGGATGATGATATCGGCAGCAAAGTTAGCTGTACCCTCTACTTTCGCAATTATTTACTGGAGCAACTTAACTCTCCTGTGGTTTTAGCATTGGATGAAGTGAACAAAATTTTTGAGCATCCACAGGTAGCGAAAGATTTTTTCCCTATGTTGCGTTCGTGGTACGAAGAAGCCAAAAGGATACCGTCGTGGCAAAAGCTACGCCTAATTGTGGTGCATTCAACGGAAGTCTATGTTCCTCTGCAACTGAACCAGTCTCCTTTCAATGTAGGGCTACCAATTCAGTTAAGCAAATTCAGTTTAGAGCAGGTGCAGCAGTTAGCTCAACGCTATGGACTTGATGGGAATGTAGAAGAAGCGCACCAGCTCATGGCTTTAATAGGAGGACATCCAGCACTCGTACATCTAGCACTTTATCACCTGAGCCGTGAAGATGTAAGTATGGCGCAACTGCTGCAATTTGCACCTACATCTACGGGAATTTACTCCCATCACTTACAGCGCCATTGGTCAGTTTTGGAACAACAGCCAGAATTAGCAGCAGCGCTTTATACTGTTATGGATGCTGCAGAAGCCGTACAAATAGAACCAACTCTAGGTTATAAATTATCTAGTATGGGGCTAATTGAGTTATGTGGTAACAAAGCAACACTCAGTTGCCAGCTATATCAGCAGTATTTTGAAAATCAACTATCAAATTGCAGACGTGCTGAGAAGATATCTACAATGCTGCGCTAGAACCAAAGCTGCGAAGATATTTGAGGGCTTTGGTAGCAAGTGCGATCGCTCTTAAAAGTAAAATTTAATATTTTGAGTGAGGAAGAATATTTAATATAGGCGATCGCACTTAACTAATAGCGAAATCCTCTATAGTTAGATCATAACCACTGTATTCATCTAAAAAGCGGAGAATAGAAATGTTAAATTCATCGTGGCATGATGGATTTTTGAGTAGCAGGTTTGCCATTCCATAGGGGCCGCGCAAGTGTGCAGCTGCGAGAATACCAGAAAGAGTAATAGTAATTGTTTTTGACTCCCCTCCATAATCAAAAGTCTTTTCCTGACCGAGGTAGCTTTCAAGCGATTTTCCTTGTTTTTTCAGTGTCTTGTCAATCAGTTTCCAGTTGAGAGTAAAAGCTTCACGAATGGCGATTTCTTGAACCTCTGGGGATTGCAGAAATTTCTCTTTACTATCAATATCATGCTTTCCCATCCACTTATCTTGCCAGTAATTCTTGTCAGATCCATGCCCATAATAAATATTGGTTTTGTAGTATCCCAACTCAATTAATATAGGTTCGCCAAACTGATACTTACCGATGAAACCCAATATATTTTCAACCTGATATTGCTTGGGGTCTCCGATTGGTAGAGCTGATTGAAATGCTCCCAGAACTTCTAGCATCTCTAAAAAATTGCCTTTGCTTTGATGATTTCTCAAGAGTTCGGGGGAGATTTTTGGACTTTCCTGCAAAAGTTTATCTTTTTCGGTAAATTGGTTACTATCTTGATTCATAATCGCATTTTTAATATTTACAATCTCATCTAAAATACTTCTTGCTTTTATCCTAAATAATGATATTTACACATAAGTAGATGATAGTTTGTACTACTATAACTACTATTCTAGCTATTGTTTTATAGAAATCTCATACAAATTCTCATCTAAATCTTCAGTAGGGTGCATTATAAAAACACATCCTACAATTTTTCATATCTTGAATAAGGCGTAGGTTGGGTTGAGGGACGAAACCCAACATTTTCGGTGCTTTGTTAGGTTTCACTTCGTACCCTACGGGAAGCAAGCTACAACCCAACCTACATTTATCCTTAACTAAATCTTCAGTAGGATACGTTTTTATAATGCATCCTACAATTTTTCATATCTTGAATAGGATGGCTCTAGCAAATCTCATTAAATATCTTGAGAAGATATGAGATTTATATGAGTTTTATGTGTTAACACGTGCTGAAATTAATTTTAAAATTTAGATATCTGCCAAAATGCTTTGCTAAGGAATTTTGGCGGAATAGCATAACTTAGCTCCTATTTTGCCTCGAATGTCAAGTATTGTTCTAATTGCTCGTTGAGAGGCAATCAAAGTTGATAATTTTTCCATATTCAAGGATAAATATATGGTTCAGGCATCTCCCAAAGTCCCGCAATCGATTATGGATGCGAATCGGTATGAACTCCCCGATCAGACAATGCAGATTGCTGAAGGAAAACTACCTAAAGATCTACAGGGTCATGTTTTTCTGGTTGCACCAGTCGGCACAGTCAAGTCAAAAGGTCTTCCCTACAACGACGGAAATACTTTTTTGAATGGCGACGGTATGATTTATCGATTTGACTTCAATCAACCTCGTGAGGTGAGATGGAAGCAACGGCTCGCTAAAACACCAGACTATAAAGTTGACGAGAAAACTCAACACATACCCTTATTACGATTCCGCAACCACGGATTGATCAGATTTTCTTGGTTACTTGGTTCGCGCAATGAGTTAAATACAGGCTTCTTGCCAATGAAATTTCCTGGGGAATCCCACGAGCGTTTGCTAGTTACTTATGACGCAGGTCGTCCCTACGAAGTTGATACACAAACTCTGGAGTTAGTAACTCCAATTGGGAAACTAAATGAATGGGAAGGAGCAATTGACTTTCCTGATTATCCCTTTAAGCCAATTTTAAGCACTGCCCATCCTGTGTTTGATACCTACAAACACGAGATGTTTACAGTCAATTACGCCAGAACCCTAAGTCAATATTTAAACGATATTATTCGTAAGTTAAATGCAGAAAAAGCAAAACAACAAGAGCAAGAAAAACATCAACGGCTATCAGTAATTTGTGAATTACTGGAGCAAGTATTAAATGGCAAGTTCTGGAATAATGATTTTGTCTATCTGATGCGTTGGGATGGTACAGGTGAATTGAAAAAATGGCAGCTGATTCACCCCAATGGTTCGCCAGTCACAATTAGGCAGAGTATGCATCAGATTGGGTTAACTGAAGATTATATCGTGCTGATGGATACAGCCTTTACGACTGGAATTGAGCAAATTTTGACTAATATTCCAGATATTCCCCTAATAGACGAAAGAAAATTACTCCGGATTGAGCCGTCACCGGACTCCACCATATATATTATTCGCCGCGACGATTTGCAAGAGGGCAAAGAAAAGGTTGTGGCACAAAAGATAGTGATCCCGCTCGAAGCATCTCACTTTTTGCTGGACTATGAAAATCCTGGTAACAAAATTACACTTCATGCTGCCCATATCTGCGCTTGGGATGTTGCTGAATGGTTGCGTAAAAACGATCGCTCTCCTTATGATACATCTCAACCTGTTTCGCCTCGTTTGAGTGGCACCCAACAGAGTCCGATGGATATCAGCCGTATGGGACGTTATGTCATAGATGTTAATAACTTGAAAGTTGAAGAAAACAAAGTCAATCCCGATCATGTTATTAGCGATCGCGATTGTACTTGGGGAACGGGTTTATTCACTTATCTTGATAGACTACCATCGTCAGGTATGACTCCCAAAAAACTAGATAATATTTACTGGGTGTCTTTTGGACTTTGGGAAGAACTGACAACTGAATCTATGCGCGAGCAATATGAGGACTATCCTTATAGAGAAGTGCCTCTGGATGAAGTGCTGCAACTTGCTAAAGAAGGCAAACCTTCCTGTTTATTCCGATTAAACACTGCATCAAATGAATCAATGCGGATAGAGGATTCCTACAAATTTCCTCCAGGTCATATAGCACTTTCGCCCCAGTTTATTCCTCGCACTGTCGGTGAAGAAAGTTCAACTAACGGTTATATCATGTGTACCGTTTTTACTCCAGATCGCGATGAAATTTGGATTTTTGATGCTGAAAAACTTAATGACAAACAACCCTTATGTAAGCTGTATCATCCTAAACTCAACTTTGGGCTATCATTGCACACAACATGGTTGCAGAATCTCGGCCCTGCACAGGATAAGTATAGGGTTTCGGTCGAGGAAGATTATCCACGCTCGATATTAAAAGAGTTGCTGAAATTTGTGGATAGCTTATCCTCTCTTGACGACGCTCCTGTACCAAGGGGTGG
Organism: Tolypothrix sp. PCC 7601; assembly: GCF_025677855.1. NCBI lineage: Bacteria > Bacillati > Cyanobacteriota > Cyanophyceae > Nostocales > Tolypothrichaceae > Tolypothrix > Tolypothrix sp. PCC 7601. The sequence continues at coordinate 6,396,037 of NZ_CP064879.1, read as the reverse complement.
TCAAGATCTCAAGACAGAGCTTAAGCAGGAAATTCAAAATCTATTTGAGTAAGTAAGTCAGTGTAAACAAATCAAATTATGTTACGAAACGTAAATTGGCTTGAAATCCTTACCAATGACAAAGGACAAAGGACAAAGGACAAATGACAGCCCTGACTAGTTATCTTTAAAGGCACCGCCCTACTTAATAGATTGATCAATAGTTTGAGAATACAGTAGGATGCGTTGATAACGCATCCTATTGCTGCTGAGGAAAGTTATTATGTTCGTGCTACCAGGATACGACGTAAGAGAAACTATTTACGAAAAATTAAAAACAACTATTTATCGAGGCATAGACGAGCGATCGCAACAGCCAGTCCTAATTAAAATTATTAAAACAGAATACCCTAACATTGAAGAAATTACTGGTTGGAAACAAGAGTATAAAATTACTCATAATTTAAATTGCCCAGGAGTTTTGAAAGCTGATAAACTAGAAAAATACCAAAATAACTTAGCACTGATTTTAGAAGATATTGGCGGTCAACTTCTATCTCAGTTACTCACAACCAATCAACTGTCGCTGACTGAGTTTCTTACGATTGCAATTTCTCTGGCTCAAACCTTAGTTAAACTGCATAGCTGTGCCATTATTCATAAAGATATAAAGCCTGATAATATTATTATCAATTTGGAAACAAATCAGATAAAGCTTACTGGTTTTAATAGTGCTATTAACTTACCAAAAGAGCAACAAATAGTTAATAGCCCTAACTTAATAGAAGACACACTAACTTATATTTCACCGGAACAAACCGGGAGAATGAATCGTTCCCTTGACTACCGTACTGACTTTTACAGTTTAGGCATTACCTTTTATGAAATGCTGACTGGAGTTGTGCCTTTTCCTAGCTCTGATCCAATGGAGTTGGTTTATTGCCATATAGCAAAGCAACCAGTACCACCTTCAGAAATCAGAAAAATTCCCGCAGCAGTTTCACAGATTGTAATGAAACTTTTAGCTAAAAATGCTGACGACAGATACCAAAATGCTGCGGGACTAAAGTTTGATTTAGAAAACTGCCTACTTCAATTCCAAACGACAGGAAAAATTGAAACCTTTCCACTCGGGAGACGCGATCGCGGTAGTCAACTTTTCATCCCACAACAACTTTACGGACGCGAACAAGAAGTACAGCTGCTCTTAGATACTTTTGCCAGAGTTGCTCTGGGTGCAACTGAGATTGTAATGGTTTCTGGTTACTCAGGCATTGGCAAAACTTCCATTGTCAATGAGGTGAATAAACCGATTGTAGAAGCAAGGGGGTATTTTATTGCTGGTAAATTTGACCAGTTTAAGCGCAATATTCCGTATGACGCTTTAATTCAGGCTTTTCGCGAATTAATTCGTCAGGTGCTAACAGAAAGCGAAGCACAAATTGCTGCTTGGAAACAGCAGCTTTTAGATGCTTTAGCGTCCAACGGACAGATTATTATTGATGTGATTCCAGAAGTAGAAATCATTATCGGAAAGCAACCAGAGGTAGCACAACTGGGGTTAACTGAGTCGCAAAATAGGTTTAATCGAGTATTTCAGCAGTTTATTAATGCCTTCTGCAAAGCAGAACATCCCCTTGTAATTTTTCTTGATGATTTACAGTGGGCAGATGCAGCATCTCTAAAATTAATTCAACTGTTGACTGTTGATGATAACAGTCAATATTTGTTTGTGATTGGAGCATATCGAGATAATGAGGTGGATATGACTCACCCACTAGTTCAGACAATCGAAAAAATTAGGACAGATGGGACTGCGATCGCTAACCTAACTATTGCACCTTTATCTGATATCCATGTAACTCAATTAATCGAAGATACCTTGGGGGAAAATGTCCAAACGCAGCAGGTGCAGCAGTTATCAGAGTTAGTTTTTAATAAAACCCAAGGCAATCCCTTTTTTATCACCCAGTTTATCCAAACATTATATAAAGAAAAATTACTAATTTATCGAGTAGATTGTGATTCATGGTATTGGGACATAGAGCAAATCCAAGCTATTGGTATCCTTGATTGCAATATTGTTGAACTGATCGCTAGAAATATTCGCCAACTACCATCAGAAACTCAGAAAGTTTTAACAATTGCGGCTTGCATTGGCAACTATTTTAATTTAAAAGTCCTGGCAATTGTCACGGAAGAATCGGAATTATCTACAGCTAGAAAACTTTGGCCAGCTCTGCAAGCAGGTTTAATTTTACCTCAATCCAATACATATAAAATTCCTCTGGCTTTCTCTGAGGTAGAAGCAATAGAATTGCCATTACATGATGTGCGAGTTGACTACAAGTTTTTGCATGACCGAGTGCAACAAGCTGCTTATTCTCTGATTCTCGCAGGCGAAAACCAAGCAACTCATTATCAAATTGGTAAATTATTACTAAATAATATGTCTTGCCAAGAGCAAAATGATAATATATTTGCTCTTGTCAATCAGTTAAATTTTGGTGTCGAGCTACTCACTAATCAAGGGCAAAAAGATGAATTAGCTAACTTAAATTTTATTGCTGGACGAAAAGCGAAGGCAGCTATAGCATACGAAGCCGCGGTTAATTACTTAAACATAGGTTTAAATCTTTTAGGAACAGATAGCTGGGAATATCAATATAATTTAACTTATAACCTCTATTTAGAAACCTCAGAAGCGCAATATCTTAACTCTAATTTAGAACAGGCGACAGGATTATGTAATATTGCCTTTCAACATATCAAAACAGTAATAGAGAAAGTCAAAATATACAAAATTAAAATTAAGCTGGCGCTGGCTCAAAATCAGATTGAACTAGCAATAGAGATAGGCTTGCAAGTTCTGGAAATGCTGGGAGTAGCTTTAGTGCGATCGCTACCACAAGAACTAGATATTGAGGAGATAGCTCAATTATCAAACATGACCGCTCCCGATCAGCTGGCAGCGATGGAAATTTTAATGCTCATACACGCACCCGCTTGTTTTGGAGAAAGCGGATTAGCGCTACCTATCATATATACAATGGTCGAACTATCCAGGCAATATGGAAATTCGCCGCCATCCATTTATGCCTATGTTGTTTATGGCAATATCAGGATTTGGCTAGTCCCAAATATAGATTTTGCGTATCAACTCGGTCAATTATCTCAGCTATTATTAGAGCAGTTGAATGCTAGAGAGTTTCAAGCTAAATCATTACTACCAATTTCTATTAATATTACTCATTGGAAGCAGCATACCAAAGAAACGATAGAACCGTTGCTGCGGTCAATTCAAGATGCGTTAGAAGTTGGCGATATAGAATTTGCTTGCCATGCTGCTCATTTTTACTGCGGTCATTTATTCTTCAACGGCAATAACTTAGAATACGTGCAAGATAAGCAGAAACAATATATTAAGTTTATCGAAAAATTTAGGCAAGAACATCAGCTTTACTTGACAAGAATTGATGGGCAGTTAGTAGATAATTTAAGAGAGTGTTCCCCAGATAAATTAGTTTTAACTGGTGAGTATCTGAACGAGGAAGAAACAATAGCATATTTGCAACAACATAATAACTTAATCTCTTTGTTCAGCATCTACTTTGCTAAATGTATGGTTTGTTATTTATTTAAAAATTATGAAAAATCTCTAGAATCGGCCCAAATAGGAGCCAGATACTCTGGATATGTTCAAAGTGAAATTATTTTTGTACAACATAATTTTTACTATTCTCTGGCACTGTTAGCTCACCATTTTCCTACAGGGGTACAGGTAGATTTAGGTAGCAAGAACGAGCAACACCAGTACTTAAGCCAAGTCTTAGAAAATCAAGAAAAAATGCAATATTGGGCGCAACATTGCCCCATGAATTATCAGCACAAGTACGAGTTGGTGGAGGCAGAAAAAGCCCGTGTCTTGGGGCAAATTCTGGTAGCGATGGAGTATTACGATCGCGCCATTCAAGGAGCTAGACAACAAGGCTATATTCAAGAAGAAGCCTTGGCTTACGAATTAGCAGCAGAATTCTATTTGTCTTTAGGCAGAAAAGAGATTGCTCAAAGCTACATGGCGAAAGCTCACTATTGCTATATGCGTTGGGGAGCAACTGCCAAGGTAAGAGATTTAGAGTCAAGATATCCACAATTCGTTTTGCAGACATTTGCGTCAGAAACGAGCAATACTGGCGCTTTAGACTTGGCAACTACAATCAAAGCTTCACAAACACTGGCTAGTGAAATTGTTACCGACAAACTCCTCAATAAGCTCATGAAAATTGTGATGGAGAATGCTGGTGCTCAAGCCAGTTGTTTGATGTTAGAAAGAAATGGTCAACTGGTAGTAGAAGCCAGGGGATATATAGATAAAGATGAATTTATTGTCTGTCGCTTGTCGCCAGTAAATATTGGTGATTGTCTCCCCTTATCTCTAATTAATTATGTCAAAAGAACAAAAGAATATGTAGTTTTAAATGATGCCACCCATGAAGGGAGGTTTATTAACGATCCTTATATTACAAGACATCAACCCAAATCTATATTGTGCATCCCGATTATCCATCAAGGTCAGCTAATCGGTCTGCTGTATTTGAAAAATAATCTCACTACCAATGCTTTTACCTCCGAACGATTAGAAGTATTAAAAATACTCTCCTCTCAAGCAGCAATCTCGCTGAAAAACGCGCAACTTTATGCAGAAATGACTGCTTTAAATCTTAACTTAAAGCAAGAAATTGACAAACGCCAACAGGCAGAAGAGGCATTGCGTGAAAGTGAAAGAAGACTAGCTCAATTTTTGGAAGCTGTCCCTGTGGGTATATTCGTTGTTGATGCTGATGGCAAACCCTACTATGCCAATCAAACCGCACAACAGATACTTGGCAAAGGTATCCTCATCGAAGCTACAACTGCTGAATTAAATGAGATATATCAAGTCTACGTCAGCGGGACTGAGCAGTTATATCCTACAGAACAGCAACCTGTTTTCCGAGCATTGAGTGGCGATTGTATCACCATCGATAATATGGAGATTCACCAAACAGATAAAATTGTCCCTCTAGAGGTATCTGCTACCCCAATTTTTGATGAAAAAAGTCAAATTGTCTATGCCATAGCTGCCTTTACCGACATCAGCCAACGCAAACGAGCGGAAGCGGAGCGGATTCAGTTTACTCAAGAGCTTGCTATCAAGAATGTTGCCTTGGAACAGGCGACAAAAGCATTAGCCGAGTCCAACTCTTCTTTAGAACAAAAAGTTGATGAGCGCACTCAAGAACTGTTACAAACACTAGAAATTCTCAAAGCTACCCAAGCCAAACTTGTATTTGAAAACGCTCTTTTGCAAAGTGCCGCACAATCCTCAAACTACGATTATCAAGTTGGGGGTAGTTTGCCGATGGATGCTCTGACTTATGTAGTGCGTTCTGCCGATCGCCAGCTCTACAAGGCATTGAAACGCGGAGAGTTTTGTTATATTCTTAATGCACGGCAGATGGGCAAATCAAGCTTGATGGTACGCATGATGCACCATTTTCAGCAAGAGGGGTTTCGCTGTGCAGCGATTGATATGACTCGCCTTGGTAGTGAAAATATCACTCCTAATCAATGGTACAAGGGATTAGCGGTGGAGTTATGGCAGAGTTTTGAACTACAAGGATTGGTGAATCTCAAAGCTTGGTGGAATGAGCAAAAAGATTTATCGCCTATTCAGTGCTTGAGTCAGTTTATAGAAAATATCTTGCTAGAGCAAGTTGAAAGTGAAAAGATTTTTATATTTGTAGATGAAATTGATAGCATCTTGGGTTTAAATTTCCCCGTTAATGACTTTTTTGCACTGATCCGCTTCTGCTACAATCAGCGCAGTATTAATCCCAAGTATCGGCGTTTAACCTTTGCTTTATTTGGGGTAGCTACACCTTCAGATTTAATTAGTGACTACAAGAGAACGCCTTTTAACATTGGTCAAGCAATTCAATTAGAGGGATTTAAAGAACATGAAGCTCAACCTTTACTGCAAGGATTGATAGAAAAAGTTAGTAATCCTCAAGTAGTGCTGAAAGAAATATTAGCTTGGACAAATGGTCAGCCTTTTCTCACGCAAAAGCTTTGTCGCCTCATTCGTAATTCTTCGTTTTCCATTCCTACAAAAGGTGAAGCCGAATGGATTGAGAATTTGGTACAAACTCAATTAATAGAAAATTGGGAATCCCAGGACGAGCCAGAGCATTTAAGAACGATTCGCGATCGCATTCTCAACAGCGAACTACAACCCGCTCGGTTGTTAGAGATTTACAGACAAATTTTGCAACAAGCAGAAATTCCTGCCGTTGATACTCCGCAAGCAAGGGAGTTGCTCTTGTCAGGGCTGGTGGTGAAACAACAAGGTGCTCTCAAAGTCCATAATAGAATTTATCAATTGATTTTTGATCACAGTTGGATGGAGCAGCACATTCCTCTGTGAAGTTAAACATCACCCCGCCCCGGTAGCTCCGACAGCACAAAAGTGTTGCGAGACATTACCAAAGCGGTAGAGGGGAAGGTGTTTCTGAGCAGGGGGAGCATTGAGCACGCAAATATGCAACGCCTATTTTGATGTGCCCAGATCATCACACATATTGCGATCGCTCTTTTCTACCTGTTGGTTATAGTGCAGATAATCTCTAACCGAATTGCAAGCTGTGGCTATCAAATCATCTAGAAGCGCATCCATATCTAAATCATTGATATCCCACAAAATTACGTTATTGTCAGCGCTACCAGAAGCCAGGGTGTAGCCATCGGGGCTAAAAGCCATACTTTTTATCCCAGCCTCATGTCCTATCAGAGTTCGTTTAAGATTACCCTGAAAATCCCAGAGTGTAATTGTCTGATCTGCGCTCACAAAGGCAATAATTTTACTATTTGGACTCAGAACTATTTTTGCTAACTGATTCTCATTTCCTTTGAAGGTATGCAGTTGCTTTCCCTTTAAATCCCATAAAATTATTGCCCCATCTGCACCCATAGAAACCAGATTTTGGCTATCGTGGCTAAAAACTATATCTTTAATTTCTGCTTGATGTCCTTTGAAGGTAGCTAGTTCTTTACCCTGCAAATTCCACAGTTTGATGGTCTTGTCTTTACTGCCAGAAACCAGCATTTTACCATTAGGACTCAAGACTATAGTGGTGATTTCTGCTTGATGTCCTTTGAAGGTAGCTAGTTCCTTACCCTGCAAATTCCACAGTTTGATGGTCTTGTCTTTACTACCAGAAACCAGCATTTTATTATTCTTGATGAAGAATATAGTTGTAATTTCTGCTGGATGTCTTTTAAAAATAGATAGTTCGTTACTTTTTAAATCCCAAAGTTTAATGGTATTGTCTTCACTCACAGCAGCTAGATTTTTCCCATCATAGCTGAATACTATATCTATAATTTCTGCCTCACTGTTTTTGAGTGTAGCCAGTTCCTTACCTTTTAAGTTCCAAAGTTTAATCGTATTGTCTTCCCCTGCTGATGCTAGAGTTTTACCATCGGGGCTAAACTTAACTGCATAGACAGTATCCCGATGTCCTTGGAGAAGATGCTTACCTTTTAAATTCCAAAGTTTAATAGTATTGTCTTCACTTGCTGATGCTAGAGTTTTACCATCGCTGCTAAAAGCAACACTAGTAACAGCAGCCTGATGTCCTCTCAAAGTTTGCAATTTCTTACCATTTAAATCCCAAATGATGATATTACGATCTAGACTTGCAGAAGCTATATTGTCACTATCGGGACTGAAAGCAACACTGGTAATACCCGCCTCATGTCCTTGAAATTTATGCAGTTGATTGCCCTTTAAATCCCAGAGAATAATAGTTTTATCGTCACTACCAGAAGCCAATTGTTTACTGTCGGGGCTAAAGGCGATGCTGGTAATAGCAGCCTCATGTCCTTTGAATGTTTGCAGTTGCTTACCGTTTAAACTCCATAACATGATACTCTTGTCAACACTTGCAGATGCTAAAGTTTGACAATCTGGACTAAAAGCTAAACTAGTAACTGCATATTTATGCCCTCTCAATATTTGCGGTTGCTTCTGTCCTAAATCCCAAATATGCGGCTTATTCTCCCTTAAATCCCAAAGTTGAATGAGATTGTCTTTAGTTGCAGCCGCGAGGAATTGACAGTTAGTTGTTTGTGGAAGATTATGGGGAGAAAAAACTACACTGGTAAATCCTGCTTGTGCTCCGGGGATAGTTACGTTGGATGGGGAATTAGCTGTTAAATCCCAAAGTTTGACAGTATTATCTTCACTAGCAGAGGCAATGGTATTACCATCAGCGCTAAAAGCTACACTGGTGACAGCATACTTATGTTCGTTAAAAGTTCGGAGTAATTTGCCTCCTAAATCCCAAAGTTTGACAGTGTTATCTTTACTAGCAGAGGCAATGTTTTTACCGTCAGGGCTAAAGGCTAGGCTGGTAACTCCAGCTTGATGTCCTGTCCAGGTTTGTAGGATTCTGCCCCCTAAATTCCAGAGAATAATATTATTATCTTTACTAGCAGAAACGAGGATATTACCGTCAGGACTAAAGGCTAGGCTGGTGATATCACCCTCATGTCCTTTAAAAGTTTGCAGTTGATTGCCATTTAAATCCCAAAGGATGACGGTATTATCTTCACTACCTGTAGCGATAGTTTGACCATCGGCACTAAAAGCGAGAGTTGTAATTCCTGACTTATGCTTAAAGAGTGGTTTTGGCTGTTGATTCGGGTTGATATTTCTAATTGTAAAAATATTATCTTGAATCTGCGACTCTTGAGTAGTCAATTGATTAGCAACTAAGGTTTTTGCCAGTTCTTTGTCCTGTAAATCCCAAAGCTTGATAGTGTTATCTTTTGTCACCATAGCAATAGTTTTGCCATCGGGACTGAATACTAAACTAGTTTCTTTGGGGTTATCTGCCAAGGAGGTTTTTGCCAGTTCCTTACCCTGTAAATCCCAAATTTTGACGGTGTTATTCTTTGTCGCTGTGGTAATAGTCTTACCATCGGCACTAAAGACTAAACTTGTAATTGCATTATCCTCTTTAAGGAAGCTTGTTGGTAGTTCATAGCCCTGTAAATGCCAGAGAATGACGCTACGATCTAAACTTGCTGTAGCAAGAGTATTACCATCGGGACTGAACTCTAAACTTGTAACGGCGGTATCATGTTTGAGCAGAGTTCCTAACTGATGATTGGCTTGTAAATCCCAAAGTTGGACGGTTTTGTTGTGAATAACTGTGGCTAGAGTTTGGCTATCAGGACTGAAGGCTACCTGAGTCACCCCTACATAATATTTGAGCCGAGATTTTGTTAATTCTTGACCTTGCAAATCCCAAAGTTTGAGAGTTTTATCTTTACTAACTGTGGCAATCATTTTACCATTAGGGCTAAAGACCACTGTTGTAGGCGTAGAACTATGTCCAGTTAAGTAATTGCGTGCTTTTACTCCATCTATAGCTCGCTGTAACACTGCGATTACCTGAGCCTGAGAATTAATTTGGTCTTGATTTTTAATAATTAAGCTGCTAATGTTTGACCAAATTTTGGTGTCTTGGATAATTTTTGCAGATTTAATGACATTGGTGAGGGCTTCTAAATCTTTAGCAGATTTAGACAATGACAAGGAACTTTGACGCAGAGAATCGGATTTACTTAATTCAGCTTCATAGCCTTTCTTCACAGCTATTATTCCTAAACTAGTAGTCAACAAGATCACAACTGCTCCGGTGAAGATTGTCCATTTAATTTGAATTTCGCGACGATGACGGGCTGCTTGTTCTTGCTGTTGGCGATCGCGCAATACTATGCAACTTTGGACATAAGTAGCTTCTAAAACGTTTAAAAAATTGGATTTAAGTAATTCCTGGGCGTTTTTTAAGCGTTCCCCGCGATGCACTAAATAACTTTCTTCTTTTTGATTGTTTTCCCATTCCAAAGCTTCTTGACGAATCTTTTCTCGCAGTAGCAGTAGAGAACGGTTTTCATCTAACCAATTTAGCAACCTCGGCCAGTAACGAATTAAGGCTTCATGGGCAACTTCTACCTCTTCTCGTTGTGTAGCTGAGTCTAAACTAGTAACTACGAGACGAGCGCCTTCACCTGCTAGCTTCTTAATGAGCTGTTGAATCAGTACCTCATCGTTCACAGAAGGAATTAATTCTTCTAACCAAACTCGGCGGCGGGTATCGCGGCGTTTCTCTCCGGTTGGGGCTGAATCATCTAAGCGAGTTAAGCGAATAAAGATATTCTTAATTTGTTCTTTTTGTGGTGGTTCACATTGATCGTAAACAGCATCAGCAGTTTGAGCGATCGCCATTTTTACACCACCAATGGCTTCATACTCCATTGTTCTTAACCATCTGCCATGTCGCCGTTTCCACAACTCTAGCAGTGCATGTTGCAATAATGGCATTGCGCCTGGTTCACCTTGCACGTCATCCAAAATCTGATTACTCAAGTCAGCTTCAAAGCGTAACCCCACTTGAGACGCTTGCATTTCCATCGCCTTCCGCAGTTCAGAGGTATCCATTGGGCCGATCAATTCCTGGCGCGATTGCATTAACTGCTTGAGTTGGGGATAGGACGCACATTCACCCCAAAAGTCTGCCCGCATGGTAATTACAACTTTTTGCTGCTGGATAATAAACAGCAATTTGTCAATAAATTCCTGTCGGCGCTGATTGTCAGTACAGAGGGTGAACAGTTCTTCAAATTGGTCGATCACTAAAATTACAGCTTGATTTTGTACCTCCAAGAAACTGGCTTGCATTTGCTCAATGGGATTACTGTTGGGTGTCATATATGCCATTTGCAAATCCGGCTGTTTTTCTTTCAGTACAGGAATTAGCCCTGCTAGTATCAAGGATGATTTACCGCTACCAGAAGCCCCAAACACAGCTAAAAAATTCTCTTTTTCTAGCTTTTGTTGTAGTTGTGTAACTAATTTTTCTCTACCAAAGAAAAATTTTTGATTTTCAACGCGGAAGGGATATAAGCCCAAAAAAGGACAACGAGCATCGTAAATTGGTGGTTCTTGACCCAAGGCGACAGCATTAAAACTGATGTCAAGCACAGCAACAGAGAGATTGTTTACATATTCTAGAGCCTGTTCTCGCTCTTGTCGGGCTTCTTTGCTCAAAGCTGCTAAATCTATATTCAGCAGATTTGTCAACTTTTCAACTCGGACTTCTAGCTTTGGTAGCAGTATAGGCGATCGCTCTTGAAACAATACTTGCAACTGCTCTAAACCATATTTAATTTCGCTGTTGGTTAATTTGCGGTCAAGTTGGTCGTTAAATAAAGGTCGCCCACCCAAGCGGCTAAACAGAGCGGGTACAGTAATATCTTGCCGCTCGGCTAAAGATGCTGCTGCTTCTTGCAGCGCTAAATCTACTTCCCCGGATTTACCCAACTGCTCGTAAAATTTTGCCCCCAATGCCAAAGCTGTTTTGACAGTGACTTTTTCCGTCATCGCAATCACCGCCGGCATTCCCAAATCCCGGACTAATCTTTGCCCTAAACCCCCCAATGCCGCTTCTGCTTCTGGACTAGCACTTTCGCAAGTCGAAAGAAAGCTAAAATGTGGTAGTCCTTTAGTTGCGGAGAGCGATCGCAATCTCTCAATTAAGCGTGTTCCTGTGACTGGGTCTACTTTATTCTCCGCTGTTGCCCAGTAAAGAACTGTTTCGCCGCTATCTTGAATCACGCGACTATGACTAACAAAATGCAGCATAGTATACTGCTTTGTTCTATCACTTAAGTGTTTACACAACTCATCAATAGTCGGTTTGCCAATTGCCCCATCGACTGTAGCTAAGACATCACATGGTATTTTCCCCAATGCTTGCCGCACACCTGAGACTGCAGCTTCCACATCAAATGAGTCTAATTTATACCGTTCTATTTCCTGTGGACTAGCTACTAATATTAAGGCGCGTAAATCTCTCCTGCCAATGGGGGGAAATCGACGGTCTGTAATCGCCGGGATATAAAGTGAATATGGTGTGCGCTGTTCTAAGCTTAATAAATGCCATCCATCATCGATGTTGGCGCAGAGTCTTTCCCAACGCAGAGTTCGGATTTCTTTATCTTCAGCTTCAATAAATAACAATACCCTAACTGTTGCGTCTGAGTCCCGCAAAGCGCTGACAAAAGCGTCTCTGATTTCTTCTTTAAATATTGCTTTCCCGAGAAATGTACCGTAGTCTTTAGGCTGTCCTAATAAACTCGTTAACTGCTGAAAATCAGTAGATGTTAGTTCGAGAATTCCTTCCGAACGCGATGAGAGCAGTTCTCCAGGGCGACTATGTTCTACGACAATCGGCCAGTGGTTTGCTGATTTGCGCTGGATGTTAATCTCGAATGTGTTCATGGCTGGGAATGTAGACTGTGTGTGGTTACGGGCGAACTGCAAAGATTAATTTTTGCCGATACCATCGCACAGATGCTGATCATCCTCTTTTACATCCGCGCCATTTTTGAGATAATTTTGTACCCAATCACAAGCACTAACCATCACATCATTTTCGGCTAACTGATTTAAATTCCATAAAATAACTCTACTGTCTTTACTAGCGGTAGCTAAAGTTTTACCATCGGGACTGAAAGCAAGGCTCAAGACCAAATTTCTATGCCCAGAAAGAGTATGTAGTTTGTTCCCCTTTAAGTCCCAGATTACTGTTGTCTCCAAACTAGCAGTAGCAATGGTTTGACCATCACGACTGAAAGCGATGCTATTAACCGTATTTTCATGCATCAGGGGCTTTTGCTTTTCTGTTCCGTTTAGATTCCAGAGTTTTACGATTTTTCCACTAGCAGTAGCAATGGTTTGACCATCAGGACTGAAAATGATGTTATTAACTGTATCTTCATGTTCAAGAGTGGTCTGCTTGTCTTTTCCATCTGGATTCCAGAGTTTTACGATTTTTCCACTAGCAGTAGCAATGGTTTGACCATCAGGACTGAAAGCGATGTTATTAACCGTATCTTTATGTTCAAGGGGGGTCTTTTTGTCTGTTCCATCTGGATTCCAGAGTGTGACAATTTTTCCACTAGCAGTAGCAATAGTCTTACCATCAGGACTGAAGGCGATACTATTAACCGTATCTTTTTGGTCCTGGAAGGTCTGTTTATCTTTTCCGTCTAGATCCCAGAGTTTTATGGTATTGTCTAAACTTGCAGAAGCGATGGTTTGACCATCAGGACTAAAAACGACGCTATTGACTGCTTCATTATGTCCAGAGAGTGTATTTAGTTCTTTTGTGCTTACATTCCAGAGTTTTACGGTTTTGTCCCAACTAGCAGTAGCAATGGTTTGACCATTGGGACTAAAAACGACGCTACTAACTGCATTTTTATGTCCAGAGAGTGTATGTAGTTCTTTTGTGTCTACATTCCAGAGTTTTACTGTATAGTCGGCACTAGCACTAGCAATAGTTTTACCATCAGGACTAAAGGCAACGCTATAGACTGGATTTTCATGTCCAGAGAGGGTAAGTAGTTCTTCTCCCTCTAAATTCCAAAGTTTTACTGTTTTGTCGGCACTAGCAGTAGCAATAGTTTTACTATCAGGGCTGAAAGCAACACTATTGACAAGCTCTTCATGCCCACGGAGAATTATAGGTTCTTGTTTTTCTAACTCTTCTAATTCTTCTAAATTCCAAAGTTTTACCGTATTGTCTGTGCTAGTAGTAGCAAGGATATGACTATTGTTGCTAAAAGTGACATCCTTGACTGAATCTTCATCCTCAGGAGGGGAATATAGTTTTTGTTCTTTGACATTCCACAGTTTTACCTGATTATGTTCATTATCTTCAATCAGAAGAGCAAGGATTTTTCCGTCAGGGCTGAAGGTGATTTTATTGACCGAATTTTCAATCTCAGGAAGGGAATATAGTTTTTGTTCTTTGACATTCCACAGTTGTACCTTCTTGTCTTCACCAATGACAGCAATTGTTTCATTATCAGGACTAAAGGCAACACTATTGACCGAATTTGCAATCTCAGGAGGGGAATATAGTTTTTGTTCTTTGACATTCCACAGTTGTACCTTCTTGTCTTCACTAATAACAGCAATCGTTTTATTATCAGGACTAAAGGCAACATTATTGATCGAATTTGCAATCTCAGGAGGGGAATATAGTTTTTGTTCTTTGACATTCCACAGTTTTACTTTATCATCTGCGCTAGTACTAGCAATGATTTGACTATCGTGACTGAAGATGACACTATATACAGATTCTTGATGCTCTAGAGTACCCAGCTCTTTTCCCTGTAAATCCCAGAGTTTTACGGTTTTGTCATTACTAGCAGTAGCAATAGTTTTACCATCAGGACTAAAGGCAACATAATTAACTAAATCTTGATGACTTGTCAACCGATTGTATTCCCTAATTCCATAAACAGCTGTTTGCAATGCTTGCATCCCATTAGGCTCGCTTGAGTTTTGTTGTCTGAGGATTTTTGCAACCTTAATCCCTTCTATCAGTGCATCCAACTCTTGATGGGAATCAAACAGTGCTAAAGAATGTTGACTCATGGACTCAACTTTAGCTTTTACAGCTTCTCCCTTTTGATAAAAAGCCCAAAGCCCCAAACTAGCACTAACAATCACAGCAACAACTGCGCCACCAGCTACTCCCCAAGCTGTCCTAATTTCTCGACGGCGATGCGCTTCTTTTTCTTGTTCTTGACGCAGGCGCAATTGAATACAAGCATTTACATAGTCAGCCTCAACTTGATTGAGAAATCCAGCTTGCTTGGCTAACACCTGTGCATCATCTAATCTGCCACCACGATGCACTAAATAATTATCATCTTTTTCCTGCTTTTCCCAATCCAAAGCCCCCTGACGAATCGTTTCTCTTAGCTGCAAATTCGTCCTGTTTTCATCTAACCAATTTAACAACCTCGGCCAGTAGCGAATTAAGGCTTCATGGGCTACTTCTACTTCTTCTCGCTTTGTCGAGCCGTCTACGCTGGTAACTACCAATCTAGCGCCTTCTCCGGCTAAACGATTGACTAACTCCTTAATCATTGCAACTGTACCACCCGCAGGTACTAATTCATCTAACCAAACTCGTCGGCGAGTATCTCTGCGTTTCTCTCCCTGGAGGGCGCTGTCATCTAAGCGAGTTAAACGAATGAAAATATTTTTAACTTGCGCTTGTTCTGGCGGTGATAAGGTATTGTAAACATCATCAGCAGTCTGAGCGATCGCCATTTTTACACCACCAATAGCTTCATACTCAAAAGCTTGCAACCATCTACCATGTCGCCGCTTCCACAATTCCAGCAGCGCATGTTGTAATAATGGCATTGCCCCTGGTTCGTCTTTGACTTCATCCAAAATTGTGTTACTTAATCCGGCTTCAAAGCGTAAACCCACTTTGGCGGCTTGCATTTCCATCGCTTTTCGCAACTCAGCATTGTCCATTGGCCCAATTAACTTTTGTCGCGCTTCCATCAATTCTTTTAATTCGCGGTAAGGAGCGCATTCACCCCAAAAGTCTGCCCGCATGGTAATCACAACTTTCTGTTGCTGGGTTAAGTTTAAAACTTGCTCAATAAAAGCTAGACGTTCATTTTCATCAGCACAAAGAGTAAATACTTCCTCAAACTGGTCAATTACTAAAATAGGCGTTTTTTTGATAGTTGCTGCGACATTCCGCTCTCTGGTTAAAGGTAAATAACTACCTGCTGAGTTAGTGACGAGTTCTGGCTTTATTGCCCATTCGCTATCAACAATGGAATGTAATTCTTTTTCTACCCCAGCAAGAGTAGCTTGCAGTTGTGCGATCGGGTTATTATTTGGTGTCATATATGACACTACTAAATTCGGTTCTTTCTCCTGTAGCGCCGGAATCAGCCCAGCTAACACTACTGATGATTTCCCACTCCCAGAAGCACCTAACACCGCTAAGAAGTTATGCTCTCTCAGCTTTTCTTGCAATTGAGCAATTAATTTTTCTCGTCCAAAGAAAAATTCGCGGTTGGACTCGCGGAAAGGATACAAACCCAAAAAGGGACAACGAGCATCATAAGCAGGTGGTTCTTGTCCTAAAGCTAGGGCGTTAAAACTGAGGTCTACTATTTCCTCACAGAGAGTATTTATCTCTGCTAATGCTAGCTCTCGTTCGTAACGGGCTTGTTTGCTTAAGGCTGTAATCTCTGTCCCTAAACAGCTGTATAGTTTCTGGGCTTGCTCTGAAAATCTTTGGCGGAGTGCAGGGGCGCGTTCTGATAATAACTTCTCAAATTGCTCCAAACCATACTGAATTTCGGCGTTAGTGAGTTCTCTATCAAGTTGGTCGTTAAATAAAGGTCGCCCACCCAAGCGGCTAAACAGAGCCGGGACAGTAATATCTTGCCGCTCGGCTAAAGATGCTGCCGCTTCTTGCAGTGCTAAATCTACTTCCCCGGATTTACCCAACTGCTCATAAAATTTCGCCCCTAATGCCAAAGCAGTTTTGACAGTGACTTTCTCCGTCATCGCAATCACCGCCGGCATTCCCAAATCCCGGACTAATCTTTGCCCTAAACCCCCCAATGCCGCTTCTGCTTCTGAGCTAGCACTTTCGCAAGTCGAAAGAAAGGTAAAATGTGGTAGCCCTTTACTGGCTGAGAGCGATCGCAATCTCTCAATTAAGCGCGTTCCTGTGACTGGGTCTACTTTATTCTCCGCTGTTGCCCAGTAGAGAACTGTTTCGCCGCTATCTTGAATCACGCGACTATGACTGACAAAATGCAGCATAGTATACTGCTTTGTTCTATCACTTAAGTGTTTACACAACTCATCAATAGTTGGTTTGCCAATTGCCCCATCGACCGTAGCTAAGATATCACATGGTATTTTCCCCAATGCTTGCCGCACACCTGAGACTGCAGCTTCCACATCAAATGAGTCTAATTTATACCGTTCTATTTCCTGTGGACTAGCTACTAGTATTAAGGCGCGTAAATCTCTCCTGCCAATGGGGGGAAATCGACGGTCTGTAATCGCCGGGATATAAAGTGAATATGGTGTGCGCTGTTCTAAGCTTAATAAATGCCATCCATCATCGATGTTGGCGCAGAGTCTTTCCCAACGTAGGGTTCGGATTTCTTTATCTTCAGCTTCAATAAATAACAATACCCTGACTGTTGCGTCTGAGTCCCGCAAAGCGCTGACAAAAGCGTCTCTGATTTCTTCTTTAAATATTGCTTTCCCGAGAAATGTACCGTAGTCTTTGGGCTGTCCTAATAAGCTGGTGAGTTTTTCTAAGTCTGCTGATGTGAGTTCGAGAATTCCTTCCGAACGCGATGAGAGCAGTTCCCCAGGGCGACTATGTTCTACAACAATCGGCCAGTGGTTTGCTGATTTGCGCTGGATGTTAATCTCGAATGTGTTCATAGTTTTTTAGCTAATAAAGACCTATATAAGATGAGCTATATGCATATACAGCAGATTGTATGTAAGGGCACAGTGCATTGGTGTCAACTTAACGTGAAACCCGCTTTGTAGCAAGGTTTTTACCCTCACCCCCAACCCCTCTCCCGGCGGGAGAGGGGAGCAAGAGATTTAATTCCCCTTCTCCCCCAGGAGAAGGGGTTAGGGGATGAGGGCGAAAGTTTTTGTGCCACGCCCGCCCTATAGGTTATTTCAGCTTTTTCAAAGCCTCTAATAAACTCATTACTCCAGAAATCGCTGCCTCCAGCTTTTCTGTGCGAGTTGCAGAAGCTTGATCGACATTTTGAATAAACTGTTCTAGAGCTTGATTTAAATCTGTCTGTGCCTTTTTAATTGCTGATGTATCACCAGTGCCATCAGAGGTATTTGGTGCAGCAATTGCAGCAGGTAATTTTATTGACTCTATAGTTTGTCGCTCGGAAGCATTTTGGCGATCGCTCACCACCAAACGCACTGCAGGATCGCCGACAATAGCATAACTGCGAGCATCGTTGTTTGCTGTCCACATTCCCGCCAAGCTGACTGGATTGGCTGTCGCGCCAAATTTGATTTCTTCAAGTTCAGTACTCAAATCAGAAGACAGCTCGGCATAGCGTTCATTGAAATACTCAACCGCAGACCCTACAGGATGACCCTCTAACAGCCTCTTTAAAGTACTTTCAAATACTGCTAACTGCTTACCTGTTTTCTCCCAAACAAACGAACAACCCCAAGCTCTTTCCACATGACCAATTACAGCTAAAGCACCGCCGTTGGGATGGCTAAGTAAACGTCGGGGTAAGGGTGCAATAAATGCATGGGGCGCAATAGTGGCTCTTTCATTGGAGCCTTTTTGATGGGCAAACTCATCTAGTTTGGGCGTACCCGCACCGTAACAAGCAAAGTGAAACGCAATTAAGCCTAACAACCGCGCATCAGCGCCAACATCATCTGCTGAAAAGTAAAAGTCTTCTGGTATTGGCTTACCACGCCATTGTATAGGGCCTGGCCAGTCTTGGCACAGTAGGGCACCTTGATGGCGTAATTGTCGTTCATCCCCATTGGGAAAGCCCATACCATGACTACCAGTGAATAACAATGCAGGTGTATCTTCACCGCCTAAGAGTTTCTTAAGTCTGGCTTTGGTGGCTTCTTGTGCCAGGATAGTTTCGACTTTCCAATCTTTTTGCTCTCCTCCCATCCATTCAGCAAGAGGTTGAATTAAGTTCTTCGCACTTAATTGTGTAGCTGCATCACCGCTAGTTTGTACCCCAAAAAAGCTAGCCCGCCGAGGAAGTGAAAACCCTGGACTTTCAGCCTGTACAACGCTCCGAGCATATTGGGCATACTCTTCGGGGGTATCGAAGTAAATCCGACCGACTGCATACTGCACATCAAGTTGGTACTGAAAGCGATAGGGAATTGTTTCAGGATCGCCAACAATCAGCAGATAATAAGGCATTTTTTCTGGATCTGCTGGGCCTGGCCCAACTCCATGACGCGCCAAAAATGCGTTCTTTGACTCACCAGGACGATAACCTCTAGGGCCAGTATATTCCTGATAATAATGGTCGTAATTTTTGGTTGCTTGTCTTTGGCGATGCTCTAGCAGTTCCTTGAGCGCTTCTTTAATGGCGGGATCAGCATTATAGGCAAAAATAACTCCCCAACCTGTTTCAGCGAGATTTTTCGGATCTACTCCTTCTATCGGGGCAAAGTCTGGTTCTAGACCTTTGACATGCAGATCCTTTTTCTTGAGTTCACTAACTTCTATCGGGTCGAAGTTTTCGCCTTGAGCAAGTCTCGCAACTTGTTCCGGCGTTAAAGGAGGTAACAAATATTCCCCGGAAGCGCCATCAATGCCATTGAAATATAGTTCTTCTGTAAGCTGTTCTACACTCATGCTCTTTGTCTCCTGATGTTTGTGCCAGATATGTGTTGTATTGAGAGGGCAGTGTTTACCCTACTGTGATTGAGAATGGTGATCAGAACTCGTAACTGCTAATTAACCAGAGCAGCAGACCAAACAGCATGAGCTACAGCCGGATTATCAATCGCGTTGTGTGCGCCGACAAAAGGATCGGGATTGGGAACAGTAATATAATTACTGCTTTCTAAGTTGTAAATTTTACCTGGTTTAAAATCATAGGATTGGTTGGGGTTGAGCATATCGATATCCGTAATATCCAAATCTTCCCCTTGAATTCCATAGAAACCTATGCCACCCACACCAGGATAGTTTGGTTTGGAAACATCAAAATTGATATCTTGGCCGATTCCTAATCCCATTGTTCCGGCTACAGGATAAGCTACCCTGACGGCATTATCATAGCGAGATTGGGTTGTGATAATCGGCCCAGATACTTTGCGATCGCTAATGATGGGGTGAAAATAACCAGCAAGATTGTTTCTGTAGGGAACCTTGGCTGTGTAAGACCAAAGCGATACAGCTCCCTGAATTAAGGCTAGAGAATTAACTGGGCGCACAAGTCTATTATGATCTTTTGTACCTGCAACTGTTGCCGATACAAAAATAGTCCCAAAGCTATGGCCCATGAGGTGGAATCGGACGCGATCGTCTGCGACTTGTTGCAGTTTGGTCAATAAGTTAAAGCCACTAGTTTGACCGATTTTACGCGCCAGGTCTTTCATTTTCCAGAAAGATAACAATCTGGGTACATTCAAAAACTTATCCCAAGCTGATGCTATAGAATCGCCTATTCCAAAGCTGACTTCTTCGGTATTTTCTTCTAAGCTGGCTTGATATACAGTTTCAGGGTCAAAATTTAAGGGTTCGGTGTTATTCCATTCGGAAGTATCTTCACTTTGATTGCATGAGGATGCTTCTTGAATCAATACCTGATAAGCTGCGGCAACTTCTGGTGGTAAACTTTCTGGTGGCGTGTCATATTCAATAGCCGCACTAAAAATTGTTCTGAGTGCTTCTCTACTAGCTTCTGTGTCTGAAACTTGACGAGCATAATCCTCTATCAAATCATTTAGTTGAGAGTCTGCTGTGTCAAAAGAGGGAAGTTGACCGTTTAAGTTTTCATCTCCCCAAGGCTTACTTGGCCAATGCAACCCAATAAGTAATGGACTAAACCCAGGTTGTAGCTGTTGCATTTTTTGAATGTCAGCTTGGTTATCTGCCATAGCTGCAATCCAGCGTTGGTATTGGTCTTTAGCCGCTGGAATGTCACCTTGCCATCCATGACTCATGAAAAAAACATCTGTAATTGGCTGGCTAGATAAAACATCCAAGATTTGTTGACTAATTAATTTGCCATTTTCTGGGCGTTCGTTGCCTTTCTCATCAAAAGAAATTAGATAGTACTCTAAAGAAGTACCACGTACTTTTTCAAGTGGCATAGGTTAGTCCTTATACATAAAATCTTAGTATTAAACCATACTTTACTTATGGGGATAATACAAGCTTTGTTGACTACGGAAGGATAAAAAAATATACAAAATTTTGTATATTTTGTATAAAAACATACAAAAGAAGAGCCATTAATAAGAATATATGAATTGCCAAAATAGCTGTAAATCGCAATAATCTTGGCTTGTTGACAATTAAATAAAGAGAAATATTTGGCTAATTGCCAGAAAAATCAACTATAAATTCAGATTCACCTCTCTTAAGACAAAAAATATTTTGTCAATACTTATTAATACATACTGACTGCAATTTTTTTTAATGATTAATTATTTTTATAAGATTGTATGTACGCAATGTTATTGTTAAGACATCATTAAATAACCTAGGCAAATATCTGTGTTGAGTATATAAAAGTACAGGCAATGCATTTTCATCTGACAAGGTTAAACAACAATTGCATCCTCTAAGTAAGCAGGCATCATTAAATATAAGTCTTCATCAAGTAGCTTAATTCCGGCAGAGTGGAGAAACAACAAAGCAATTGTAAAAGCTAGAATTGCTATTCTTCTGCTATCGTGCTACGCGAACGAGTTCTCTCAAGTAAGAAGTAGGTTATACCAATTCAAAATTCAAAATTAAGAAAGCCAGATTTCTCAAAGGTTTGAGAGTTTATATCTGTTGCTAAATTTTGGAGAATTGGTATTACTCTTTACAAGACTCTACGCCCAGTGTCTGCTTGAGAAAAAATTATATGCTGGGAAAACAGCATATTATATTTATCCCTGCATACTTAGTCTTCATTAATTACTTATATCCTTGTCAAAATTAATTCCGCTCAACGCTAAACTATCCATCATTATTGATAGCTAAAGAGGAAAAGTATGCTGAATCAAAAAGATTTGCTTTTATTTTTGTACAAGCTTGTAGATCG
The DNA here is from genome assembly GCF_025677855.1 of Tolypothrix sp. PCC 7601. NCBI lineage: Bacteria > Bacillati > Cyanobacteriota > Cyanophyceae > Nostocales > Tolypothrichaceae > Tolypothrix > Tolypothrix sp. PCC 7601. Next base: position 6,374,302 of record NZ_CP064879.1, on the reverse strand, counting down.
TTATATATTTACTCAAGGTGATAGGTATGAATACAACTACAACTATCTAAATCCTTTGGCGATGACAGATGTGCCGCAAATGCCATTAATCAATTTGCCTCGCTTACCAAAAGATGAAATTCCCAGCCGCGAGTGGCTACTTTTAGTATTAAAGGCAATGAGTGTTTATAATATTAATAATACTGCTAAAGCTAGTAGCGGCACTGTCTCTTTTAGTACAGATGATGTAGACAGCGATAGCGTTTTTTTAAGCGATAAACTTAATTCTTTAGAAACAATTGAGCAGCAGATAAACGAAGTCAAGACTACAGAAGATGTCAATGATATTGCTTTTCAGCTAGTATCAACTCTCAAAGAAGTTAACGAGCATCTTTCAATTAATGAACAACTTGATGAGTATCGCAATCATCAAGATGCTAACCCAACAGATAGTAATACTCAATTTTCATTTGAAGAAGAGTTCCAAAAAATTGATGTTCAGATTGCTGAACAACTAGAAGAAAATCCAGATAATATTTCATTCGATTTAGATTCTAGCGAACAAATTGCGATCGCTAATCTAAAAAATATCATCAGATATAACGCTCAGTTATTAGAACTTGCTGATATACAGGCTACTGAGAATGCTGAAGATGGCACAAATGTTAACTTTGGTTCTGTGGGAGATAATTATTCTCATACCCTCGAGGATTACGATAACCTATTTCGACTGATAACCAAACCAGAGATTGCTGCAAAATTTCAACAGGATATAGTTTTTGCCTATATGCAGGTGGCTGGGCCAAATCCAGTCATGCTCAAGCAAATCAAAACAGCAGATCCACGTTTACCAATCACTGGCGAACAATACCAACAAATTACCTCTAAAATTATTGGCAAAGCTGATTCTCTAGATATAGCGCTGCAAGAAGGTCGAATTTACTTAGCAGACTATTCTCTATTAGAGGGTATGGTAAATGGGAATTACCCCAGAGACCAAAAATATATTTATGCACCCTTAGGATTATTTGCAGTTCCACCAGTTGGTAGTTCCTCTCGCTCTTTAATACCAGTTGCAATTAAGATTCAACAGGCTCTATTTACACCGCTACATACAGGAACCTGGATGAGTGCTAAGAGCATTTTACAAATGGCAGATAGCAACTACCATGAGGTTTATAGCCACTTAGGTCAAACTCACTTATTTATTGAGCCTTTTGTAGTTGCAACTAATCATTTGTCTAAGGATCATAATCTCAGAAAACTGTTGAAACCGCATCTAGAAGGTACTGTATTAATCAATTATGGCGCTCATCAATCTTTAGTAGCACCAAAGGGTTCTGTAGATAAGTTATTAGCTAGTAATATTAACTCTGACCACGAGCTAGCTGTCAAAGGAGCACAGAGTTGCCTATTTAACTTTAATGAAGTTGCATTTCCTAAGACTCTAGAACGTCGAGGTGTTAACGATCCTAATCAACTACCTGTTTATCCTTACAGAGATGATGGAATGTTGATTTGGAATGCTATCCATGATTGGGTGAAGGGTTATTTAAGCTCTTACTACAGTACAGATGCTTCCGTGCAGAACGATCAAGATTTACAGAAATGGGCTTCGCAATTGGTTTCTCCAACAGGAGGCCGCTTGAAGAATTTTGGTGAGGATGCTCAAGGTAGAATTAAGACGCTCAATTATTTAATTGAGGCTGTTTCAACCGTTATTTTCACTGCCAGCGCTCAACATGCTGCTGTTAACTTTGCCCAACGTGGTTTGATGCTATATCCGCCAGCATTTCCTTTAGCACGTTATATCCCCGCACCAACAGATCCCAATCAGCAAGAAAATTTTATAGATGGTTTACCACCACTAGATAGAGCTACAGACCAGATTAATTTACTATATTTACTTGGCTCTATTTACTATACGAAGTTGGGCGATTACACTAACTCTGATTTTCACTCTTCGCCACGAGTACAAGATGCTTTGAAAAATTTCCAGAAGGAACTTAAAACTATTGAGGAGCAAATTCGGCAACGTAATCAAAGTAGCGAAAGATTATTAGCTTATGAGTATTTGCTACCTTCCAAGATTCCTCAAAGTATCAATATCTAAAAAGAGAATTTGATACTCTCTATGCGTAGAATGCGAGGGGAGTATCAAAACTCATACCAAATCATACCATTTTGGATTTTGGATTTTGGATTGAGAATTAGTCTCTGTGTAAGAGTTCTATCCATCCATCTGTCGCATTCTTTTTTCAAATTGGTATCAAAATATGATTTGGTACGAAAGAACTAATGTTCTCAATAAAAAACTCCACCCAAAAGGGGATGGAGTTTTTGGGCATGGGGAATAGGGCATTGGGCATAGCAAAGAGTTACCAATGCCCCTTGTCGGCAGGCGGCTATCCCTCTCTACCCACAAGGGGATGGAGTTTCCCGCCCAATACTTGTCGGTTAAGGGCAAAAGGCGAAGGGGAAAAGGGACAATAAAAAACCTTTAACCCTTACCCTTTCACCTTTTCCCCAAACCAAATTAAGAGTTGACAATCCTTAACCGAGCAGTATTGGTTTCCCGCCGACTTCTGATGAAGAGTGCTGAATTTAAAAGACTGCTCACAAGGGGGAGCCACTGCGGTGGACGGGTTCAGAGGTAACGGATTATCAAGTAGGGATACGGGTTCTGCAAAGCACTACAGCAAACCCGCAGGGTATTTTGAATTTTAAATTCCTCAGAGGGGTTGACATTGTGGACTAGTACATTTAACCTAGTAGTTAATTAACTGCGCGGTTAAATACATCCAATTTCAATGTCCACTGATCAATTGAGCGTCACCTTTGCCGCCCTTGCCGATCCGACTCGGCGAGCAATCCTGGCTCATCTTGCTTTGGGCGAAGCATCGGTAACAGAGCTAGCCCAACCCTTTGAGATGAGCCTACCTGCCATTTCTAAACATCTCAAAGTGCTGGAGCGTGCGGGATTAATCGCACGGGGTCGAGAGGCTCAGTGGCGACCCTGTCGATTAGAAGCACAAGCGCTCAAGGATGCAGCAGATTGGATTGAGCAATATCGCCAATTCTGGGAACAGAATTTGGATCGTCTAGACGAGTATTTACAACAATTGCAAGCCGAGGATAATAAACGCGATCGCGAATCATAAACTGCGTTCCCTTCTTCAGGAGAAACAAGATGTTGAAACAAAATGACTCCACATCCACTCAGTCTGAACGCGAGATTATCATTACCCGTATCTTCAATGCACCGCGAGAACTTGTATTTCAAGCATGGACAGACCAGCACATTTAATAATCGCACTGCTTCCCCAAAGAGAAACTCATCCAAAGTTAAACCCCCAGGAGTGACGACCCACAACACAGGCAATTCCGGCACTTTATCCGGGAAAGTACCATAACCATCTGTTAAATAAATACACACGCTTTGAGTTTGCCCATCCCAACTGTCTGTAACTTTCTCAAAAAACGGGACAAATGATGTACCTCCCCCACCTTGGGGTTTTGGTAAAGTCAGATTGAGATTGAGTTCGTAGGGGCCATAGGCTTCAGCATCAACGTAATAAAGCTGACATTTTAAATGAGGATAAGCACTTAAAATTCCCTGGACTTCACCTAAAAACATTGACAATTGCTCATGGTCAATTGAGCCACTAGTATCAACAGCTACATATACTTCCACATTTTCTGCTTGCAGAGTTTCCAGATACAGTTTTCGCCCAATAAAGCGACGGTCGAAGCCGGCAAAGTCTGTAGGTGTCTGCACTAGATAACGCCACAGGTAACTACGCCAATCAATTTGCGCGGTGCTTAATGCTCCTAATTCCCGTTCTATGCCGGCTGGTAGTAAACCTTGATTCGTGGTGCGGGCGACGATCGCAGCTTGTTGCAAAGCATTATGCCAGTGGGTTGCCAACACTGCATTTTTTGCGACTGAGAGACTATCGCTGTTACTAGCAGGTACTATCTTTGCATCTGCTTTTCCAGGGTTGGAGAGGCCGTGATTTTGGCTAACATTGTTTGTCTCATCTGGAGTTGTCGCCGATGAGGCATCACTAGGGGCTTCATTGAGTAAATCAGGGTACAGTAATTTTACGGTTTTGTGAGTATCTTTTAATAGCAATTCATAAATTTCTTCGACACTCAAATGCTCTAGTTTAGGTACTCGCAATCCCCCCGGAGGCAATTCAAATACACCCTGTTGGCTAATAATGCCGTTGACTACTATATCTGCGGCAATATTCCACAGTTCAGCTTCCCGCACACCCCGACGGGTTACATGAAGCAGGGCGGCGTGTAACACTTCATGTAGTAGCAGTCCGTCTTGTTGTGGAGTGGGTAAAGCCAGCAGATACTCTGGATTAAAAAATATATCTTTACCGTCAGTAGCAGCAGTTGGTATTTGCACTGATGGAACGAAGCGGGCAAACAAGGCTAGGGTGGCAAAAAATGGCGACTTCATCCGCAAACGCAGCACCGCAGCACTGATAATTCGGGAGCTATTTTGATTATTCATCGGTTATGTCTGGTCACAAACCCACTAATTGCTGAAAATCTTGGAGAAATTGCTGTAATTTGGCATCTTTCTGGACTAATTGAGCTAGGGTACCCAGATTTCCCTTACTCCGCATGACTCGAAATAAATCTACAGCAAACAATTGCACCCATTCGGCAGTAGCAACTTGACTGAGCCACAGAAAAGCGTTGTAAGCTTGGTTTGCGTCAGCCGCACGTACTGTTAAACCGATAGCTGTGGCATATTTAGTACTTGGTTCTTGTGGCCAGGTAATGCGATCGCCTTGACCTGCTAAAATCAACTTCAGATTCGGCAGAGTCTTGTAAAGGTCGGTAAAAGCTTGAAACTCACTTGCAGTAGCCACTCCCACTGCTGGTGTAATATCTAATTCTGCTTGGTGTAGCGCACTTGCCATTTCCCAAGAACGAGGCGAAGGCCAAGCAGGTTGCTGCGGATCGATTTTGTGCAACAATGTGGGGCGAAAGGAAATAAAGGCGATAATTTGCTCGTGTATGCCTTTTTCTAAGGCATAGGCTTTAAAGCTATCAAAATCAGCTTGCACTTCCAAATGTAAAAACCTATTTGCTAAAGGTGCAGGCATATCAAACACAGCTGCGCGGTCTTCTTTACGATTGCCAGCAGCCCAAACAAACCAATCGGATGGCAAAACATAAGAACCGACTTTTCTATCTAAAATCAACTGTTGAGCCACTCCTTGCATTGCTGGCGGTGCCATATTGAGTTCATCGAGAAATAAAATACCTTGACCGCCACGAGGGAGAAATTCTGGCGGATACCATTTAGATATCCCATCTTCGGCAACGGGTAAACCACGCAAATCAGTTGGTGCAAGTTGGCTGAGGCGTACATCTGTAAACTCAATCTCAAACTCTTGAGCTATCTGCTTGACGATGCTCGACTTTCCAATACCAGCCGCCCCCCAAATCATCGTACTAATTTGCAAGTTTTTACTGATTAGATTATTCAAATATGCTTTTAACAGAGCAGGAGTCATGGATTTTTGATTAATACTGATGTTTGTTTCTCAGTATTCCCATCCTTCTCATAAGTATTTCTTTTTTTGAATATATTCCTGATTCATGTTTATTGTACTTAGTTGAAACTCTCCGCCCTATAAGTGCGGACTACACCAATTCTTTTTCTAAACACAGATATCCCCGATGCGCTGGAGTTAGGGTTAGACAACTTTGAAATTGGCTTGAATCACAATATCATTGAAATCGCGATCGCCACCACCTGCTAAGTCTTCAACACCCCAAGTATTATTGCCGAGTGAGAGGAAATGATCTGTATGGTCAGAATTTGCCCCAATAAAGCTAAAATAGACAGAAACATCGCCTTTCAGCCCAGCATCAACTGTACCATTAGCAATTAGATATGGTGCATAGAATTTCCCACCTGCAAAGGTACTACCAGTTAATACCCCTTGGTCATTCATAGTCATACCATGCTGTTGACTGTTGCGGATTGCAGCTTGTGCGTAACCTGCTTCACCAACACGAATTAATTTACCAGTGAGGGAGTCAACCACTGAACCTTGAATGTCTTCAATTTGATAGAAACCGAAAACATTATCATAAGCCGCTTCACTTTTCACAATTGGGAAGGAAACTTGAACTTGTAACCCAGCTAAATCTGTAAGGTCAATTAGTTCCTCTGTTCCTTGGGTTTGTAACTTCGCGCCTAAAGGAATCTCTTCATTGGTAATTTCTAACTTCACGACTAAATCAGGGTCAATATCTCCTAATTGATCCTCAAAGCTCAAACTAAATTGATTGTTATCCAGAGACGCAACCGTCATGGCTTGGGTAGAACTGGTACCAAAAGGAGAACCAAGAAAGACACGATTCAGCAGATTGCTATTACCAAGAACTGCATCTAAGCTGGTATTTTGGAAAAACAGCAATCCCAAGTTTTCACGACTAGCTCTTTGAATAATTTTTGTCGGATTAGAAATAAAGTCATCAGGGAGTACCGAGAACAGCACCTGAGAACGTTTGAGTACAGCATTAAGGTAGCCATCTTGTCCAGGTTTGAAGCCATCAACTTCCCCTTGGGCGTTATCATAAGCAACCAACGCAATTTGGTGAATGTTTTGGCTATTGAGGTGCTTACTGCTCAGACTAAACTTGAGATTAATTGTGTCAGTATCGCCTTCTAATTGGAATACCTTGGTGTCAGTATTCAAGGTAATATGGGGCTGTTGTGGCTCGATACCGCCAAAAGGTGCTGCATACTGTAAGCCAGAACTGGTATAAAGTTCATTCAGTCCGCGTGGTAACAGATTTGTATCAAAATTACGGGCGTATACTTCACCTGCATTACCTACCGCCTTAATTACCTGAACTGCAAAATCATTGGCGAGTCCCAGCTTTGCACCAAGATTACCTTTAATTCCTAAGAATGCCAGAATTTCCGGCGTAAAATCATTATTGGGGTCAGCGTCGGTATTACGAGCAATCAAGTCATCAATATTAGTGGAACTAATGCCGTATTCTTCAGCTTGCACCAAAGTATACATTGTCCACCGAACTACATCAGCCCAATCCGATTGGTTTTCATCAATGATTAAAGCTAAAGGTTCTTTAGAAAAAGTATCCTGGAGAATTTGGTGTTCTTGTGGCTGAGATAAAGTGGGAATTTTGCCTGCTAAGAGTGTAACGTCATTAAAGACGGCTTCGACCTCACCGCGATCGTAAGCGGCGTACATATCAGCAGAATTATCGAAAGTGACAAGGGTAGGACTGGCGCTAAATTTTACCAATGCATCTTGCAAATTGCTCAATGCAGTTGTACCTGACATCCCACTGAGTAAACCAATTTTACGACCATTGAGAGTCGGGATGGAACTAATACCGCTATTTTTGCGGGTGAGAATACCTTGTCCGGTATAGAGATAAATCGGACTGTAATCAATTCCGTAACTCGCGTCACGCACCAAGTTCTCTGTATAAGCCGCAGCAGAAGCATCTACTACACCATTAGCTGTATTACCAAAGCCATCGGCAAAAGCTTGTTGTACAAATTTTACTTGATTGGGATTGCCAAATACGGCTGCGGCTAATGCTCTACCTAAATCTGCATCAAAGCCTTTGATTGTGCCATCTTCCTGCTTTACCGTAAAACCAGGGAAATTAAAGGGTTCAGGTAAGCCAAAATTCAGCACACCTCTTTGTTTGATTTCGTCTAAGACGTTACGTTTGTCATTGTCAATCAGATTCAGTTCTTTAGGTGTACCTGAGAAAGGCGGTGTATACATTAAACCGCCATCAGTCCATAGAAGATTGCGATCGCGCTCTAAATTCGGAAAATGACGCTGATAAATTTCGCCGTAGTTACCAACCTGCTTAATCACTTGGACGATGAAATCATCGCGCAAACCTAAAGCAGCCCCCAATTTTTCTTGCAAGCCTAAGAAACGGCGAATAGCAGGGTCAGAATCATTATTGGGGTTATCATCTTTATTTACTGCCAGAATTTGGTCAATATTTTGGGAAGTAATGCCAAATTCTTCAGCTTGAATTGTGGCGTAAGTTACCCAGCGTACCACATCAGCCCAAGCAGATTCATTTTCTGGCAGTACTAAGGCGATGGGTTCTTTAGAAAATTCGCCATCAAGAAGCTTGTGTTTTTGTGGATCTGGGAAGTTACGTAAGTAATTATCAACTAAAGCTGTATCAATAGACAGAGCAGGAATTTCGCCTTTTTCATAAGCCGCAAACATCTGCGCTCCATTGTCAAACCAGCGCGGTGTAAAGTTAATACCTAAAGGTTGCAGTATATTTACTAAATTAGCGTAGGCTGTACTGCCGCTAACAACACCAATTGTTGCACCTTTGAGATCTTCAATCTTCTGAATCTTGCCGTCAGTGGGGACTAAAATACCTTGGTGATCGTAAAGATACACTGGGCCAAAATCCACATTTAAACCACCATCTCGGACAAGATTCTCAGTCACTCGCCTAACGCTGAGGTCAAGGTTTTTATTAGCAACTTGAGTAAAACCATCGCTAGAGGTGGTGTTAACGATTTCAACTTGGTTTTTGTTACCAAATAAAGCAGCTGCTAAAGCACCAACAAATTCTAAATCAAAGCTGAGAATCGAGTTTTGGCTGGATGAAGCAACTTTGAGATAACCTCTTTGTAAAATTGCTTCTAAGAGGTTAGCCGCAGTTCCTTGGCTGCTCTGAACTAGATCATTCAATACTGCGGGAGCATTAAAGCTATACAGGTTTTCCTGTATCAGTTTATTTTCAGTAGATGGAATCGGGGTGGGTTGGTCAACAAGTTCTAGAATTTGGTCAAGGTGAGAAAAGTAGGCGTAGGTTTTGCCTTGATTTTGGATCAGTGCGAGATTTTTTCCTTGGAAGTCTAAGACACCATTAATAAAGCGGAAACCACTGAGGTCACTGATACCAAAACCGGAAGCCGAAATCTGGATTTTGTCTCCTTGTTCGGGATCGAAATCGAGAATTGTGTCAAAGCCGTCATTGGGAGAGTTGAAGAAGAAGACATCTGCACCAGTACCGCCATTGAGGATGTCATCTCCCGTACCACCGACGATGATATCATTACTGCTACCAGCAACTATCCAGTCGTTATCTTCGTTACCGTAAATGGTGTCTTGACCGTCGCCACCTTCTAGCTGATCGTTACCTTGATTACCTTCTAAATAGTCATTGCCTAAACCAGCTAAGATTATATCGCTACCGACACCACCTAAAAGGCGATCGCTTCCTTCACCACCTTCTAATCTATCGCTACCTGCACCGCCTTCTAAGGAGTCGTCACCAAAGTTACCTTCGAGTTGGTCGTTACCATCTCCGCCGATCAGGGTATCATTACTGCTACCACCGAGTAAGAAGTCATTGCCTTCTTTACCATCAAGATAATCGTTACCTTCTTTACCTTCGAGTTGATCGTTACCAACACCACCAGTGAGGGTATTAGCCAACAAATTACCCTTAAGAACTACTCCTTTTGTAGCTGAATCTGCGGTTGTTTGGTCATCATCTTGAATATCTATCAAGGCGACTTTAGCATTTGGCGCGATCGCATAACCTTCACCCACAGTTTTCAAGTTCAAGGCGATACTTTCTAAGTTTTCTGCCAAGTTATCATTAAGAACTTGAACCTCAATTACCGCAGTAGTTTCACCAGGAGCAATATTGATTTCCCCTGTAGTTGCGCTGACAATTTGATAATCTTCCCCTAAAGTAGCTGTACCGGAGAAGTCATAGAGAATCTTTAAACCTTGGTTTGGTGCTTCTTGGGTTAAATCTATGCGGAATTGTACCTTAGTCGCATCAGCCTCAGAAACCCTTGCTGGCGATACACTTACAGAAGCATAACGATTACCAAAGCTATTACCGTTAGCATCAACTAAATAATAGTTTTGATCAAAAGTCGCGGCGATCGCACCTATAAGTTGCTCTGTAGTCAGTTCCCCCCCAGCCATCTGCTGTACTAAGAAAGGAATATGTTCTTCGGTAACTCGTTTGAGAGAGGCTAGTACTGGTAAGGCTTCCGATACAGCTTTTGATGCACCCACTTTCGCCACTTTCTCTAAATACTCATTACCTGCGGCTGCGGCTAAAGCTAAAGCACTTACTTGTTCAGCCGATGCAGTTAATTGATTGCGCTCAAGTACTGAGTTAAAGAAGGATTTGAGAATCTCTGTATTCGTCAAATCCAGGTGAGAATAAATGCTATTTTGCAGATATACAGCTAGGGCATTAATGGCTTCTAGTAAATTATTAGGATTAACTACACCTGTAGCAGCTTGTTGCAAACCATCTAAGAAAGCACGGGTTTGATTGAGCAGAGATTGTACTTGAATATGTGACAAATAGACATCTAAGCCAATTTCTTGCTTTTCTCCCACAGCTTTGAGGGGGTCGAAACTTTCGAGATTTGATGCCAAATCTAAGCCCAATTGCTGTTTAATGATGCCATCGGCTGCGTCTCGGCTCAAGCCTGATTGTACTAGTCTTGCTTCTAAGCTAGTTAACGGTGTCACAATCGCCGAACCTGGTAAGGCAATTAAAGCACCAGAAGACAAACCACTAGAAGTATCAAAGCCGCCTAATCCTACTAATTGCGCCTCATCAACCCCAATTTCACCATCACCATTAGTATCGACTTCTTGGGGAATATCCAGGTTAAATTGACCGTATTCATCGGAAATTGTCTTAACTTCCCCTACATCCCACTGATTATTAAAGTTGGTATCTAAAAAGATTGTGGCACCAGCAATATAACTTTGGGAAAGTGCGCCACTGAAGGTAAAGCCATCAGCACTCAGGGTGAATTTAGCTAAGTTAAAGCGGGCAAATTCTTCTTTCCATACAGTTCCGACAAAAAGTACTTTAATTTCTGCTTCTAAGAAAGCATCAATACTACCATTGAGATCAAACAATTCCCAAGGCTTGCTAATACGAGAAATAATCTCGGAACCGCGCACTTTTCCATCGCTAGTTCCTGTATTTTCCCCAATATCTACGACATCAATACCAAGATAACCTTGAACACCACCCCGCACTGTCGCATCAGCCACGCCAACATCTAAGCCTAAACCAGCAGTAATTGTGGCATTTAAAGACAATTCATCAACATCTTTACCGTTTGCATCCCAATCTTTGAGATAAAAACCGTCAAAGATTTTGTAAATACTGCTGAACTCAAAATCATCATCCTTCCAATCATTAACTCCGGCGGTATCGAAACCTACAACCAAGTTAGTTTTCGCGGAGAAACTTCCACCAAGTTCACCTTTAACTGGCCCCCAAATCGGGAAACTCTTGGAAATGCCAAAGTTAAATTCCAAGTCAGGAATATCATAAATCACCAAGTCGGTGGTTTTTCCTAACAGCAAGTCAATGGCTTTGAGGGGATTGGTAAGAATGGGGAATTGTAAGCCTTCAATATTTTTCAGCTTACTTAAGAAGCTACCTGTGGAACTACCACTAGTTTTATTGGTGGCACTAGTGAGGGGATCGGCTGCTGTTTTGGTAGTTTGTAAACCACCTGTATTACTAGAACTGGTATCAATTTTATTTGCTGCTTGGGTAGTATCTTTGCTAGCTGCTTTCAAATCATTGAGGGCAAAACTACCTAAATCAATAACAATTGGCTGATTGGCAGGAATTTTGCTCAGTTCAGTAATTAAATCGACAATATCACCGACAGCTTTAATAAACCGCTCGGATTTTTCTAATTTTGCCCGATCTTCAGGAGGCGCTAACCGTTTAGCAACTTCAAAAACTGTGACTGTACCATCGTGATTGGCATCAAATAAATCACCTAAACCGAGTTGAGTAAATAACTTGGTATCAGCATTCAGGAGTTTAATAACTGGTTTAATTGGCTCAATAATATTATTAACTTCTTTGATGACTGGCCCCATTAAATTACTAATGAATGAGCCTAAATCAATTGCTACATTATTGAGTTTTATATTTGTCCCATTTTTGTTGGCTTGTTGAACATTGCCGTAATTGAAAATCGGGAAATTGGCAGTAACATCAAAACTAAAGGAGGGAAAAACCGGACTACCATTAATGCTGGTTTTAGCTTTTAAACCGAGATTAGCTTCGCCTTTGAGTTGATAATCAATGAAGTTATAAAAGTCCTGCTGATTAGTTTTCGCTGTCTTAAAGACATTAATTAAATCCAAAGCACTCAGGCGACCACCATCATCAATTCCTTTGGATGTCCATTTATTACCGTCGTAGTTTAAGCCAATATTTAATCCGGCAACTGTTCCCGATAAGTCAATAATTTTATTAGCAGAATTAGCAGCTTTGGTAACTGTAATTTGGGGATTATCTATTTTAATTTCTGGGATGTATTTGGTAATTACATCAGGTAAACCGAGACTATCCAAAGATACGAAAGACTTCAAATCAATGCCTTGGGGTGCAGAAAATTGCACTTTATCGTTACTAACAAAGAAATCGACTGTTGGTAACTTACTGCTTAAGCTGGTAGGAATTCCTAAGGAAGTTGCTAAAGTAGCTAAATTCACCCCAGAAGCGGAAAACTGATAATTAGTACTTCCCGAATTAAAGTTAGTTAACAGTAAATTCGGATTAGTCAGGGTGAGATTTGGCGGTGCAGTGAAAATGCTATTAATTCCGGGGATAGCATTAATAACTTGACTGAGGTTAATTTGGTTAGAAGAGAATTGGAATTGATTGTTACTCAACCCCACATTCACATTACCAAAAGCATTAAGTAAATCTTTAACTGGCGTAGCTACACTACTAGGAACTAATGCCGAACCTTGGGAAATTAGCCAATCTGCTAATTGTTTGGTAGGTAATTGATCGGCTTTAAAGCTAAAGTTAGCATCTCGCCAACTGGTAGCACCAAGGGGTTTAGTTAGGGTGAGGCTAGGATTAGTAATTGGTAAATCGAGAGTTTTAACATTGAGCGCATCTAAGCCAGGAATTTTCTCTAAAACATCGCTCAAATCTAGGATACCTTCATAGGTAATCTGAATCTGACTATCACCTATTTGCAAATCTACTCTTCTAGCTAAATCCAGCAAATCCTCAACTACGTTTAGTACTTCACCAGGTAAAACGGCTTTCGCTTGTTTGGTTAACCAATCTACTAATTCCTGTTTTGGCAAATGATCCGCAGTTAAGGAATAGTTGGCATTAGAAGCACCTTTATCTAGGTTAGAAATGCTGAGAACAGGATTGGTAATTGGTAAAGTTAAGCCAATAGTTTGTAATTCTGATAAGCCAGGAATCTGCTTAATCACACTAGCTAAATCCAGCGTTCCTGGGTAACTAATTTGTAGCTGGTTATTTTTGAAGAGAACCTCAAAATCGGCGGCGGTGGAAATTAGGGAACTAATAACATTTTTAACTGATGACGGTAGCGCACTCGCTGCTTGATCGATTAACCATTTCTTCAAGCCATCTTTATTGAGTTTTTCTGCACTAAAGTTAAAATCTGTGCTGGTAATGTTATTTGTAGTTACTCGCGTCAGAGTTAAAGTTGGTTTAGTAACAGTAAGGGCGTTATTTGGCGGTAGGGGAACATTACTAATTCCAGGAATATTTTTAATTAGCCCAACGACATCAACAGTACCGTCATAAAGGACTTGGATTTGTTTATCTGTCAGGAGAATATTAACATCCTGTGCTAACCCCTTAAGTCCATTGAGAATATCCTTAGCTTCTGCTGGTAAAGCATTACCAGCTTTGGTGATTAACCAATTTTGTAAATCAGCAATTGGTAGTTTTTCGGCACTAAAGCTAAAGTCTGCATCCTTACCTGGGTTGGTAATCGTAATACTGGGATTTTTAACATTTAAAGTTAAACCAGTAAAGTCAAAATCCTTGATACCAGGAATTTCTTTGAGGATATTTACTAGATTGAGATCGCCTTGATAATTTACTTGGAATTGACTATCACCAAAGCGAATATCTAATTGTTCGCCTACCGCCGCTAAAGCGTTGAAAATTCCTTGTAATTCTGTAGGAATTAAAGATTTAGCTTGTTCTTTTAGCCAGCTAATTAACTCCTGTTTTGGTAAATGTTGAGCAGCAAAACTATAACTTGCACTCTTACCAGGATTAGTAATAGTTAAACTGGGGTTGAGAACAGGTAATTTCAGGTTATTGAGGGGTAATTCATTTAATCCGGGAATTTCTTTGAGGAGGGTAGCTAAATCAACCGAACCTTCATAAGCAATTTCTAGCTGATTATTGCCTACTTCTAAATTAATACCTTCAGAAATATTCATCAAAGTATTGAATACCTTGACTAAATCTGCGGGTAGTAATTCTGTGGCTTTTTCTTTTGCCCACTGTACCAGTTCTTCTTTAGGTAAGCGATCGCTCTTGAGTAAATACTGGGCTGTGGCTGTTCCAGGATTGAGAATGGTGATACTAGGATTAGTCACAGGGAGGTTTAACCCAGATAAAGCACCAATATCTTTCACCCCAGGGATTAAGCCGATAACTTGGGAAAGATCCAAATTGCCATTATAAGCAAGTTGCATTTGTCCCTTACCCAAAACTAAATCAATATTGGTTCCCAGCGCCAGTAATTGATTGAGAACTGATTTCACCGCGTCGGGTAAGCTATTGGTAGCTGTGGTTTTTAGCCAATTTAGGAGATCCTTGGTAGGTAGGCGATCGCTATTGAAGATATAATCTGCGTTGGCTTTACCTGGATTAATTAAGGTAAAACTGGGATTGGTAACATTCAGTTTTAATCCTTGCAGAGGTAGATCCTTAACACCAGGGATAACTCCCGCTAGTTCTAGTAAATCAACATCACCACGATAGTTGAGTTGCAGTTGATTTTGAGCAATATTGATATCTAAATTAGTAGAAAGTTTGCTCAGTACAGTTTGCACTTCACTGGGTAACTTAGAACTGAGCCAATTTATTAACTGTTGTTTCGGTAATTTTTCGGCATCAATGCTGTAGCTAGCATTTGCGCCAGGATTGAGAATGGTAAGCTTGGGATTGAGTACAGGTAGACTTAGCCCAGTGGTAAGTAAATCCTTCACACCAGGAATCAACGCCAGGAGTTTAACTAAATCAATGTTACCGTTATAACCGATTTCAATCTGACTATTACCGAGAACCACATCCAGGTTTTGCGCTTCAGATGCGATCGCCTGTAATACCGATTTCACCTCAGCCGGTAACTGTTGCACTAACCAATCGAGTAACTGTTGTTTTGGCAGTTGTTCAGCACTAAAGTTATAGCTAGCATTCTTACCTGGGTTGAGAATCTCAATCTTGGGATTCAGCACAGGTAAAGATAAATTATTCAGGGGTAACTCATTTAACCCAGGAATTTCTTTAATAATTGTCGCTAAATCTAAGCTACCCTGATAACTCAGCGCTAGTTGATTACTCCCAATGGTTGCATCCATGCGTTGCGCTACATTGAGCAGAGATTTCACCATCCCTGCAACTTCTGTAGGTAACAGCGCCATGACTTCTTTACTCAGCCATTGAGTTAACTCTTCTTTGGGTAAACTTTCCGCCGTCAGGCTATAGTTGCGATCGCTTCCGGTTTTGTTAATTGTAAAGCTGGGATTGAGAACAGGTAAGCTTAAATTTTTGGGGGTAACAGAGTCTAAACCCGGAATAATATCTAAAGCTTTGACTAAATCAACTGAACCTAAATAGGTAATTTGGGTTTGGTTATCACCGAGAACTAAATCAATGTTGGTTAAGTTGTTTAATAATCCGGTGAGGAAATTTTGCACACTCGGATCGTTAACTAGAGTTTTAACTTGATCTACCAACCAAGTTTTAATTTGATCTACAGGGAGGCGATCTAAATTAAAGCTAAAACTCGGTGCAAGATTGGGATTAGTAATTGTAATACTGGGATTAGTTAGGGTGAGGTTTAATCCCTTGAGTGGTAACAGGAAATCACCGAGTTGACTGGTAATTCCATCGATGATGGTTTTCAGGTTGAGATCGCCTAAGTAGCCAATTTGAATTTGATTATTCCCAAATTGTAAATCAATATTCTCAACCACACTCAGCAGTTGCTTGACAAACGACTGCACATCAGCCGGGAGTAGCTTGGTGACTGTGTTTGTTAACCATGTAACTAGTTCTTTTTTCGGTAGGCGATCGCTCTTAAAGGCGTAACTGAGATCCTGTGTACCTAAGTTGCTTAAAATCAACTGGGGATTGCTAAGTGGTAAAGCCAATCCATCCAAAGATAAATCTTTAATTCCCGGTATGACTTTGGCAATTTTGGCAATATCTAAATTACCTTGATAAGCCAGTTTTAATTGCTTGTCGCTAAATAAAACATCTACCTGTTGAGCAACATCAGAAACCGTATTCAAAATAGATTTAGCTTCTGTGGGTAACTGTTGAACTAGCCAATTAACTAATTCTTGTTTGGGTAACTGTTCAACCGCAAAACTATAGTCAATATCCTGACTATTGGGATTAATAATTGTCAGTCGTGGATTAGTAACAGGTAACTTCAGGGTATTCAGAGGTAAATCTTTTAGCCCCGGAACTTGTTGTAAAATACTGCTAAGGTCTAATTTACCTAAATAACTGATTTGAATCTGGTTATTACCCAGTTGTAAATCAACATTTTCTGTTAAATTTAGTAACCCATTCAGAACATTACGTACTTCTTCTGGTAATAAAGCTGCTGCTTTTCCTTTCACCCAATTGATTAATTCTTGTTTGGGTAAGCGTTCTACACTAAAGGCATAATCAACATTATTTGTACCGAGATTTAATAAAGTTAAACTCGGATTTGTCACAGGTAAATTTAACCCTGTTAACGGTAAATCTCGCACCCCAGGAATCGCCGAGATTAACTTATCTAATTGCAAATCCCCTTTGTAGGTAATTTGCATTTGCTTGCTACCCAATACCAAATCTACTCGCTCAAAGTTTTCAATAAATAGCTGATTCAGGAGGTTTTGAGCAGCTTCAGGTAATACAGATTTGGCTTGATTAGTTAACCAATTCAGAATTGGACGTTTTGGTAGACTATCAACTGCAAAAGCATAATCTGGGTTAGTTCCTGTAGGATTGGTAATTGTGAGGCGAGGATTAGTAACAGGTAAGGTTAAACCATTTAAAGGTAATTCTTTTACCCCAGGAATCAAAGCTGCTAATTTTGCCAAATCAAGATTACCTTGATAAGCAACTTCGATTTGATTGTTTCCTAGCACCAAATCAATATTGTTAGTGAGTGCTAGGAGTTGATTTAAAACATCTTGTACGCCTTGGGGTAATAAAGATTTACCTTGAGCAGCTAACCAGTTAACTAATTGTGCTTTCGGGAGTTTTTCGGCAACAAAAGCATAATCTGCATTAACGCTACCAGGATTAGTAATTGTAATTTTGGGATTGGTAACAGGTAAATTCAACCCAGTTAAAGGTAAATCTTTAATCCCCGGAATTACACCTATAAACTGTGTCAGGTTGAGATTACCTTGGTAAGCAATTTGGATTTGTTCTTTACCCAATACCAAATCAACATTATTAGTTAACGCCAAGAGTTTATTGACAACATCCTGTACACCTTGGGGTAGTAATGTTTTGGCTTGATTACCTAACCAATTAACTAACTGTGCCTTGGGTAAACTAGCAGCCGACAAAGCATAATTAGCACTAGCATTACCTGGATTAGTAATGGTAATTGTGGGATTGGTAACAGGTAAAGTTAAGCCAGTTAAAGGTAAATCCTTAATCCCCGGAATTTTATCTTTGATTTGGGCAAGATCCAGATTACCCAAGTAAGTAATTTGCAGTTGATCTCTGCCTAATACCAAATCAACATTATTAGTTAATGCTAGTAATGAATTGAGGACATCTTGTACACCCTGCGGTATTACTGTTTTAGCTTGATTACTTAACCAATTAACTAACTGTGCCTTTGGTAAACTAGCTGCACTAAATGTATAGTCAGCATTTTCTAATCCCGGATTATTAATTGTGAGTTTTGCACCTGTAACAGGCAGAGTTAAGCCATTGAGGGGGATATTCTTAACTCCCGGAATCACAGTAGCTAACTTCGCAAAATCAATCGATCCGGGATAGGTAAATTGCAGTTGTTTATCGTTAAAGGCAATATTTACCCCAGTGGTTTCGGCTAACAGAATTTGCAATAAAACTTTGACTTCTGGGGAAGCATTTGTTAAGGCTGTCAGCACTTCTTGAGGAATACCCGCCGTTGCTGTGGCTGGGTTTTTTAACCATGTCGCTAGGGTTGATGCTGAGACATTAGAAAAAGAAGAGGTAAAAGACGCTGCTTGGGGAATAGTTTGCAGATTGCGGTTATATTCTACCGTCTTTGTATCTACTGTTTGCGCTAAAACGGGATTAGCTACAGGAATTTCTGCAATTTCTTGACTAGGATTAGTTTTACTTACCGGAGTAGGTAAATTTGGCGTGGTAGCAGCTGGTGATTTCGGCGCTAATTTTTCCGTAGGTGCAGGTGGAAGCTGTGGCGGTGTGGGAATAACTAAAGTATCGGCGGGGGTACTGTCTACCTTGGTAGCGGTGACATCAATTGTGGTGATTGGTTGTGGTGTGACAAGTTTTTTCTTGCTAGCATCTGGATCTTTAAAGCTAATATCCGCAGAAATTTCTAATTTAGTTGGATTAGTAGGATCATTAGCAAAATCAACTTGCAGAAAGCCTAAATTACCTACACCTTTAAAATCTTTGCTCAAATTCAGGCTGACATCAGCATGAAACTTAGTTTTGTCTGGATTGATATAGAAACCAAGGAGTTTATTTAAGCCAAATCCAACAGATAAATCATACTTGAAATTACCCGTTAAATTACCTTGAGTTTCAAAGCCAATCCCTAAAGCCGGAACACCTAAATCTGAGGAAAGATTGAGATTAAAAAGTTTGTAGTTTTTCTGAGCATTAAACTCAAAGTAAACATCGGTATCTGTCATTGTGGTTTTGACATCTACCCCAGAAATTCCTAACTGAGTTAAAGCATCTTCTATTAGCTTATCTAGCGATTTTGTTGTCAGTTGATTGGGATCGGTTTGGCTGACACCTTGACTGACAATTCTGCCTAAATCTTGCAGTAAAGTTGGAGAACGTCCTTTGAGTGAACCAATAATTGGTAGTTCTAAGTTATCAATTGTACCTTGAAGTGTACCAAATCCAGCTTCAATCCCTTTGATGGTTTCAACTTTATCCAGAACCCGATCAACTATATAAACTGTTTGGGGTACAACAGCCAGATTGTCATAGTTAATATCCTTGCTACTCAGTTTATAGTCAATGACAGCGATATTTGTTTCTAAATCTGGTTCCAGGATTCCATCATCTATACCTTGAACAGTAATGGTTTTTAATTGATACCATTCCTCTGGTTTAAAGGTAACTTGCAGCGTATCAACTAACTTACCATCTTTGTCAATAAAGCCTAGTTGTTTCTTATCTTCACCAGCAGCATTTTTCTTGGTGGTGTTAGTTTTTAAAGTCAGGGTGACATCAGATGAAGGTTCACTGAGTAGAGAGATTTCAAACTGAGATGTGCGAATTGTATCGCCATTATTGGTTTTGAATGAATCATCTTCAATGGCAATAGTCCGATTTCCACCTTGAACAATCCGCACCCCAGGAACATCGTTATCAATAATATTCAGGCTGGCGGTTGTTGAACTAGTATCTCCTAATTTATAGCCGCCACCAGAGAGTAATGTTACCGTGACTGTTTCGGAAGGAATCCTGGCTGCATTTCCGGCTTTAATTTGACTAGCGACAGTATCATTAACGGTTAGTTCTAATGTTCCCGTGTAATTAATGACGTTACTGTTTACAGGAGAATCTATTTTGCTAACATTCCAAGTAGCACCATTTTGTAAGCTGGCATTAATACCATTACCAGTCAAATCGTTAATTATGCCACTGGTTTTATTTGTGGCATTAGCATTAGCAGTATTAGCACTATAATTAATTTTTAAACCGTCTTCTTTCCCAGAGAGAAAACGGTTCATATTTGCCTGAATTTCTTCAGTACTGCGGGCTGTATCCCATACTCTGACTTCAGCAATATTACCGTCAAGATAATTAGCCGAGCCATTTGAAGCAATAAAGTTATTGCTACGGGTAATATTCTTAGCAATATTTTGATTACTTGCCTGTTTAATTAACTCACCGTTAATGTAAAGAGACACATTACCATTACCGTCATTAACTGCTGCGACATGAACCCATTCATTAGTCGGTAAAGGATTGTTAGCACTCGCTATCGAAGATGTGCCATTAATAGTTTCTAGAGACAGTATTCCATTGAAAGCATACAGGCTTATTCTGTCATCATTCTGACCGTTAGCTAACTTAACAATAGTTTCTGCTTGCGACTGATGCTGATCAACTTTGATCCAAGCTTCAATTGTAAAATCGCCACCAATTGTTGTACTTCCTAAAGTAGCGTAATCATTAGTACCATCAAAGCTAAAGGAACCTTGGGCTAATTGATTCAGAGTAACATCCTGAGTCAGGTTTCCGGTTAAGTTATTACCAAAATCAACAATACTACCTGTTGGTAAATCGACATCAACTGTAGGCAGAAGTTTAAATTCTGCTAATTGAACTGTATTTGCACCGTTGGTTTTAACGATTTCTAGGCGATAGTATTGATAAGGGGTAGTGTTCTTGAAATCAAAGGTTTTAGTTTCAAAGCGATTGGCAAAAGTAATCCCTGAACGTTCATCTAGTTGGGTAAATGACTTACCATCATTAGAACCCCAAATACGCCAATTCTGTGGATCTCGGCTCGGAGAATCATTAGCAGAAGTGATGGCATAACTTTTAATAACAGCCGTATTTTCTAATTTATATTGCAGCCAGTTATCAATAACATTTGGGATATCTGACTGCATATCAGTGCGCCATTTAGTATTGATGTTACCATCAGCGGCTTTTTCTTTTTCTTCTCCTGTGAGAGAAGTAGTATTGTCAACGTTAATTTCCTTGACTTTCAAGGAAGGTTGTATGGCATTGCCCAGAACATCTAAACGTAAAGTTGTTTTACCATCACTGCTAGATACGGTAGAAACATTATTAATTGTGAAACTTACATCTTCGATTTTCTTATCATCAATGGGAACAATCGGAATAAGAATTTGATTACCAAAAACCCGAACTTTACCTATATTACCATCTGTCCCAATTGATTGATAATCTGAGTCTTTTATCGCTGTACCACCGCTAATTTTGTAGTTGATTTCCAGCCCTGTATTATCAACAGGAAGGGCATAAACAGGCGCGTCAAAGTTCCCTACTTGCCAAACTGCACCATTTTTGAGAGTGCCATCAATACCGTTATTTGTATAGTCGGTTAAGGTTTCGGGATTGAGGTTAGTGGGATTGGCATCATTAATGCTGTAGTAAGTTTTTAAACCGTTTTCTGCACCTGTGAGAAAACGATTCATATTTTGCCGAATTTGGTCGCTACTACGGGCTGTATCCCAAACTCTTACTTCGGTGATATTGCCATCAAAATATTCATTACTCCAGTTACTTTTACCAATAAAGTTACTGTTACGGGCAATATTATTGACGATGGTTTGACCACTGGCTTGTGTAGCTAACTCACCATTAAGGTAAATAGCAGCATTACCTTTACCATCATTAACTGCGGCGACATGAATCCATTGATTAATAGCTAATACTTGATCTGTCGTGATAGTTGTCTGGTTACCACTACCGTTGCGAGTGTTTAACTGTAGTTTACCTGTATTATCAAACTTGAAAAGGATATTATCTTTATCTTGACCATTTCCTAAGTCAAGAATGGTGGCATAATCTTGATATTTATCAATCTTAATCCAGGCTTCAAGGGTAAAGTCGCCACCAATTTTGGGATCGCCCAGAGTAACATAGTCATCAACTCCATCCAAGACTAAAGTCCCTTGTTCGCCAAGATTGCGATCTAATTGAACAACAAAATATCCTGGTGTAGAGTAGATTTCGGCGGCGGATCTACCAGCACTGATGCTAGCTGTGGGAAGATCGTTATCTTGAATGAGGACAGTTACAGGTTTGAGGTTCGCACCAATATTGTTATAGAGTGGATCTTCGCCACTAACCTCAAAGGCGATCGCACTTCTTTGTAAATACTCTACCTTGTTGTCATCAACGGCAGCAATTTGCAGGGTTTGGGCTTTATCCCAGTTTTGCGCGTTAAAAGTAATGGTGATGGTATCGCCGGGTTTTTTACCAACAAAGTAAAATTCATCATCCTGGGGTGTCAGTGTGACAACAACTTTACCTGTGGGTTGGCTAGCAAGTTTAATACTAAAGGCATCCTGAGTTCCTTCAGTAGTAATTGGTAAAGGAGTAATGACAAATCCCGCTTTGTCATTATCATCCAGATTGGTAACAACTAAATCGTTAGTAGGCGAAGAAACGAAGATATCACTAAATTTGTTGCTATCACCTGCAACCAGGTTTTCGGCTACCGAACCAAAGACAACATAGCTACCATCCCCACTAATCGCCGGATTATAACTGTTATCAGTCCCTTGGGCGTTATTATTCGCAACATTGAGGCGTTCGATTTGCTTGGTAGTGCGATCGTAACGGAAAATATCTTTTTTACCGTTAGTGTCATCTGCTACTAGGTTACTAGCTTCCGACTCAAAGACGACATAGCGTCCATCGCCACTAATAGTAGGATCTAAACTATCGCCGTTACCTTGAGTACCATCGCTACTAACACTGATGCGTTGAGTTTGTTTAGTAGTGCGATCATAAATAAAGATATCTTTTTTGCCGTTGGTGTCACCGCTTACCAGGTTACTAGCATCGGATTCAAAAACAATATAGCGCCCATCAGCACTGACTGAAGCGATCGCACTATTGCCATTTGCTTGTGTACCATCGCTAGCAACACTAATGCGCTGTATACCTTCTCCGGCGGTAATTACAGATTCTGTGACAGTTGTGGCAGTGTTAGCATTGAGTTTAAATTCCGCTAATTGAACCGCACCACCGCTTTTAGGATCGATTCCATGATTAGACAGAATATTGAGGCGATAGTAACTATATTGTTTGGCGTTATTTAATTGGAAAGTCTTGGTTTCCAAACGAGTACTAAAGTTAATCCCTGTTTGTTCATCAATTTTTTCAAAGGTGATACCATCATTGGAGCCGAGTAATTGCCAATCTTTGGGATCTCGTTCTGAAAAATCATTAGCAGAGGTAATCGAGTAGCTGTTGACTACAACGTTACTGACTGGATATGCATACTGAATCCAACCAGAGGAACCAAAAATTAACCATTTAGTATTTGTGTCGTTATCAAATGCTTTGTCTTTTTCTTCACCAGTAGGAGAATTGGTAATAGAAACGGAAATAGTCCCGCCAGTGGTGTTAATGGGGTTAGTAACAACTTTGCTAACAATGGTGCGAGTGGTAGTGCGATCGTAAATGAAGATATCTTTTTTGCCGTTATTATCACCTGCTACCAAGTTATCAGCATCAGATTCAAAGATAATATAGCGTCCATCAGCAGTAATTACAGGATTATCGCTATTACCAGTTGCTTGTTGATTACTATTGCTGAGGTTTATCCGTTGGGTTTGATTGGTAGTGCGATCGCGAATGAAAATATCTCGCTGACTATTCGTATCATCCGATACTAAGTTGCTGCCATCGGATTCAAAGACAACATAGCGTCCATCAGCATTGATTGCAGGGTTAAAACTATGATCGTTTGCTTGTGTACCATTATTGTTGAGGTTCAGCCGTTGAGTTGCTTGAGTAGTGCGATCGTAGATAAATATATCTGTCTTGCTATTAGTATCACCGGACACTAGATTGCTAGCCAATGATGTAAAAACTACGTAGCGTCCATCAGCACTAATCGCAGGCTGAAAACTCTGATTATTCCCTTGAATACCATCACTACTGACGCTAATGCGTTCAGTTTCCTTGGTATTGCGATCGTAGATGAAAACGTCTGAGTTAGAGTTACTATCATTTTCTACTAAGTTGTTGGCAAAGGATGAGAAAATCACATAACGTCCATCAGCGCTAATAGTAGGAGAATCAAATAGGCTACTAGCAGAATTTGCTTGTGTACCATCTGCGGCAATACTTACCCGATCAACTAATCTATCGCTGATGCTAAAACCTAGTTGATAGTCGGCGGTGTCATTGTAGTTGGGGTCAAGACTTTGAACTTGATGTCCTATTGTATAAGCAATTGCCCCATCTTGAACGCGATCGTCTTGGGGAATAATGGAAAAAGATTGAGGTTGATTCCAGTTGTCTGGGGTGAAGATTAAATCAACAACTTGATTAGCAGTTGTATCTCCAGTTTTCTGGAGTAATCCTTCCCTGACATTTTGACTAAAGATACTGACTTTAACTTGATCTGTCGGCTTACTAGTCAGTTCAAGGCTGAAATTAACAGGAATATTACTATTTTCTTGTGTTTGGTATTTCAGACTTTGGACAGGTTGTCCTTGGGCATTTTTTAGTAGTAATCCGGCTTTATCGTTATCTTGAATTGTCAGAGTTTGACGGTGATTTTCTGGTTGATTAGTATTAACACGATAACTAGTATCTTCTGCTAGTTTTAGGTTAATAATTTCATTACCTTCTAGAATTTGATCGTCAATTGCTTGAACTGTAATTTCACCTATGGTTTCTCCTTCAGGAATGACAATAGCTTGGTATTGTTTCTGATATTGCAGCGTACCATCAGCCTTACCAATAACTGTATCTAAGTCATTATCTTGGTCTAAATCTATAAATAAAGGCGCACTATTGCCCCCCATATTCCAGGTATTAGTTGGAGTATTATTATCGAGGGTAAACTGAGGGTTTTTGGCTGTACCAATGTTGCGATAAAAGGAAACTTTACCATCTTTACCACCAACAAATAAATCTAAATCGCCATCGCCATCAAAATCTACCAAATTCGGTTTACTATCATCACCAACATCAATACCCTTAAAGGGATTATTTGCATCTGCTTGGGGAGTTAAGATTGGCTGTATGCTTGTACCAGTATTTTTTGTCCCAGTATTTAGATAATACTTAATTGTGCCATCGCCGGCACCGATAATTGCATCTAAATCACCATCTCGATCAATATCTGCGAAAGTAGGCGCACTGTTGGTGATTGTTGGTTGTCCAATTATTTCTAGCTTTTGCAGTGGTGCAAATTTAATTCCTTTACTATCACTGATATTTTCAGAATAAGAGAGATTCCCTGTGGAACTACCAATAACTAGATCTAAATCTCCATCTTGATCGATATCGGCAAAGGTTGGTGTACTATTACCATCAACCTTAATAGCTGTGAAGGGATTACTACTACCTGTTTCTGCACTAAAGAAGGGAGTCGCTGTAGTACCAATGTTGCGATAAAACTGGACGACACCATTACCGTTACCAACTACTAAATCTAAATCTCCATCTTTATCGAGATCTGCAAAATTAGGATTACTGAACTTACCAACATTAATTCCATTAAAAGGATTTTTTGCTTCAGTTTGTGTTTGGAAGTAGTTGGTATTAAAAGTGAAATCTTGTTTCCAAGTAGCACTACTACCATCAAAGGAAAAGAATACTGGTAACCCTCCTTTGGGTGCAGGCCGATCTAAAATTACTTTGACTGTGTTAAATGCGCTGCTATTTTCCGCAAAGGTAGTATTAGTTCCCTGGATTGTTACCAGAGGTAGAGATGGATTAGGACGTTCGAGAGTGACAAGTTTATCAATACTATTGTTGATATCTTGATTCGTAACAGTAATAGGAATACCTAACCCATTGTAATTAGAGTCATTACTGCTACTTTTTGCTTGAATATCGTAAGTAATATCACCATCAATAACATTATCAGCTTTACCCGTAACTGTCACTAATTGATATTGATCCCAGTTATCAGGAGTAAAGGTAATTATAGAGATACTGAGGCTACTTTCTTTGATATTTAATCCAGTGAAATCTACCGTAACGCTACTACTTGGTTTGGTTTTTAGCCGAATAGCAAATGTTTCACTTTCGCCACTTTCTTTAGTTTGCAATGGACGGAAACTAGAAGCAATTATCGCTTTAGGTTTACCCTGTGCATCTAAATTTGTATCATCAAAGCTGACATTAGCTAATTTAAACCCAACAATATTACTATCAATTAAAGCGATGGTTTTACTGTTAGCATTTGCATCAACAGTGTAGCTGTTTCCAGAATTCAAGGTAATGGTAATTTCTTCGGACAATTCCTTGATATCGTCAGCAATAGGGACAACAGGTAAAGCAACAGAAATTTCACCCTTGGGAATTGTGACAGAATAAGTATTGTTAGCACCTGTTGGAAATTTACTGGAGTAATCAATATCCTGAGTTGCTGTACCACCAATGCTATAGCTAACTGTTAAATCTTGATCAACTACATGGTCTAGTTGAACAACAAATTGAGCCACTTCTAAACTATTTTCTTGAATGCGTGGGTCTTTGTTGTTTAAGGTAGGATCACCTACAGCAAAAATACTAACTTTGGGTGTACCTAAATTTTGTGCTGCTACACCTTCTTTTACTATTGTTTGTAAAGGAGGTGTAATTGTAACAGGAAGACTAAGATTGAGGTTCTGATAGTTAGCATCACTACTAGTAAGTTGAGCTTGTAAATTAAAATCAGCAGTGACTCCTTCAATATTTATAGTTTGTAATTTATCCCAATTAGTCGCATTAAAAGTGACACTATTACCAGGTTTTAACGCCACACCAATGGGAGTTACATCTACAGCTAGTTTATACTTACCGCTACTATATTTTGTACCAGATGCACCGTAATACTCACTATAAACAACTTGAATATAGTATGTATCAGCTTTGCTGACAGTATATTCTAGTAAGGAATCCCAATCATCTCCAGAGGTATCATCATTTTTAGCAACTATTTCACCCAGAGAGTTTAAGAGATTTATTTGAGAATCTAGTGTTGATAAATTGGGTTTTCTTGCATCAGTATCAATTTTAAGTTTATCGCCTGGTTTAAGGTCAATCTTAAAAGTATCAATGTCTTTGTTACTACTGATTGCACCCTCAAATCTGAAAGAACTGGTGGTAATCGCAATAGCATTAACGAGTTGGTTGTTGTTATCTGTTCCTTCGGTTTTTGTAGTTGTACCTGTAGGTAAGGAAGCAGATGTTGTTGGTGCAGGGGGATTAAATTTAACAATAACATCATTCAAAGGTTGGCTACCTAATTTGAGTTTCAAGGTAGCTTTACCATCTGTGACTGCTAAGGGATTTTTATCGCTAACTAACTGACCAGTTTGGTCGAGAATTAATACTTGTGGTGAATACAGTCCGCTATCTTCGATTTTTAAGGTAGTGTTAATAGAATCGACAATCGCACCATTTTGTTTGAGGAAGTAATTGGAGATTGTCTTATTACCTGTCGTATCTAAATCAAAGTGATAGGGTTGAATCTTAATATCTAAGTTTTCAATATTTTCTTTAATTGCATCTGGTAACCCCATAAAATAGATGCGGATTTTGGAAGCATCTACAACACTGTTACCAGCAATCTTTAAGTCTTCACTGTTAGGGACAATAATCCCTTTTGTTTGGGTACTGGGATCGAAAGAAACTCTACGATATTGAGAACTGAGATAATCTACCCCTTCAATAACGGTATTACCAGCTGTGATGGTATATTTCACCCACAACCCCAAGGAAGAGAGAACAGGTTTATCCGCTTTTAATTCAATATAACCAATTGTTCCTGAATCTTCACCATTAGGTAAGAATGTATCGTATTCTTTGGCATTTTTAAAAGTGACAAACTCTAGGGTTGGTTCATTGTCATCAATATTGATGGTGTCAGATTTATTACTGCTATCAACTTCATAGTAGCGTTTGTTACTACCAGAAGTTTGTTGAACCAATTCAACTTTTACAGATTCAGTATTTTCAGCTACTTCGTCATTAATCGGTTCAACGCCGATAATAATTGCTTTATCACCAAGTCCTGTGTTAGCGGTAACTGTAAATTGATCGGCTGCTATATATTCTTTCTTACTACCGTCTTTGTAGCGCCAGTAGAGAAGATAGTCAGCACCTTTAGCTGTGTCGATAAATTCACCGCGAATAACTTGATTACCTGTAGTTTTTAGGTATTTGTCAGAGTCAGATGCATCTTTTTTAGTGACAGCATCAACCTTTAGTTTTAAGGCGAAGTCTTCTGTTCTTTGGCGGTCAAAAGTTAGCTCGAATTCGGCATTATCTCCGATATTTTCTGAGCCATCTTTAATTTTAGTAATCCCTATTTTTGGTTCATCATCAATCAGATTAAAAGTGATTGAACTGTTAGATGAATCAACTGTATAACCTTGGTTAGGGGTACTATCTAAAGAGACTGTAAAGTTTTCATCTCCTTCTCGAATGTCATCATCATTAATCGTGATAGTAACCGGAATAGGATTGTTTTTTCCCCCTTGTCCTGTGCGAATATCTATATTTGTGAAGAAATAGTCTTGTTTTTCTCCATAACTTGCAGAGCCTCCAAGATTAAACTTAACTGTAAACGGTTGAGAAGCAGGGCGATCTAAAATTAGGTTAAATTGAGCATTTTGGATATTTTCTGAGCCAAAGCTATCTTTGATTTTTTCAATGCTAATTACAGGTTCATTATCCTTGATAGTTACGGTAGCAGAACTGGTGTTAATTGAATAAGCATTAGAAGGATCGGGTAATAAGGTGACTCTTACTTTCTCTCCAGACTCTCCAGTGAGTAAGTCATCCTTAATAGGGATATTTATCGTTGCACTATTCCCAGATAATTTGACGTATTTGGCTACATACTGAGGTTGAGGAATATTATCAATATCATTGCTATTTGCTCCAGAGATAGGTTCAACCTTGTAAAAAACTTTTACCTCTCCTGAAACATCACGATTAGATCTAATAGTAAATCTTGCAGTTTCGCCTTCTGTTACTTCTGATGTAGAAGTTGTAATAGAAACTTGATATTTGGTGGATGGAATCTCATTAGGAAGAATAAAATTTGCAGCGGGAATAACTTGCTTAGAAATAGATGGACTAGACCATTTCAGAATCGCTCGCCAACCACCTGTATTATTCTGAAAATTCATCTGAAAGGGATACCATTGTCCTCCAGTTAAAGAGATATTACCTGTGTATTCACCAGTACCATTATTCCATTTATCAATAATTCTTGTATTATTTACCCATAGACGTACACCGTCATCAATGTCCGCGTAGAAAGTGTAATTTCCACTATCAGGTGCATAAACATAACCCGTCCAAATTATCCCTTTATCGTCATTTCCATTTACAAAATCAAAATTCTCATCGTTTTGTGCATAATTAATATTATCAATGTCATAACGCGTACCTCTACTGTCAAAAAGACCAGGGTCTTTATCTAGGTCTTTATCGTTAAAATATTCTGCTTTCAAATATAATAAATCGGTATAACCCTGCTTTGCCTCCTCAGTAACCGCTAAACTCGATTCAATACTTCCTGTTTGAACTTCTAAATTCCAATCTCCCCCTAAATTTGCATTTCCGGTAATATCTGTAGAACCTGCAATATCAGCCCCGGTAATTTCGCTTAATTGCTGAAGAAACTCCTCGCCTATTCCTGAAGCTACATCACAACCAAACAGCAAAATATCAGCATTTTCTGTCAAAGAATTGCGCCACTGTTCTAGTAAGTGACGGTATTGAGTGATGGTTTCTGTATTTAGGAGAGTGGAACCTAGCTGAACTTGTCCCTCACTTCCATGAGAGATAATTTGGACACTAGCGATATTACTTCGCTGGGCTAAAACATTACTAATTTGCTCTACCCCATCCTGGTTAGCATCGAGGAGAATAACTTCAGTTCCCGTTTGGGTATTAGCAATAAGAGATTGGTAATTCTCGACATTGCGATCGACAAACAGAAGGGTATTGATGGAATTAGAACTAGTCATATTAGAAATGCGCTTTGCAGAAAAGATTAGAGTTCTGGAAATTTCAAATGACATATACAGGTAGGACACAGAACACAAAAATGCTACCCCTCTACCTCTGTACATCACTCGTTGCCAACTTAGATAGTTCGCTTCTCAGGAGTTTTTGCTTTGACGATTGATAGATTTTTCAATTTCCTAAATAATGGGATGACTGCACCTTAATTAGCACGAATTATCAATGGTTTTAACCATCAACTCATCCCTGATTTATAGAACGCCAATTCTTGATAATCTCACCCAAAACATAATTTTTAGTCAATAAATTTTACTCATCAGCCATCGTTGGATTGGTTTGACAGAGATAACTTTGCTGCATTAGATTTTGTTTCGCCTTGCGAAACACAACATGGAGCTTGGTGTCGAGCTTTACTCCGTTTAACCCAACCCAAAATCTTTTTGCATCATTTTAATCGTGTCATTCCAGTAATTTGCAACCCAAGCTAAATTAGCCAAAAAATTGATGTGTTTTCAATTCATTTAAACGTCAATATTATTACTTTATATAAATTTATACATTAGTATTTTTACGTAATTAAGCTTAACTGCGGGAATTGATATTATGTCCGCTAATACCAATTCTCCAAAATATCGCTACACATAGGCAGCAGAGGGGCAGGGAGCAGGGTGAGAATTATCTGTTGCCTGAATTTAGAGAAACGGTATAAATTAGTTGCAATATGTCATAGCAAGTGGAACTGTGAAAATTCTCAAATCTACTGCGAGTTACAATGGCTTAACGCTGAGTAAAGGTGACATCAATCGCTACCGCTTGCAAGCAGATGTGGGGTTTGATGCAGCCAGGGATTTTCCATGTGTGCGTCCTTCAGAGGTGTTTGGTAAGGCTAAACCCGTTTCAGCAGAGCAGTATTATTTCGGTAGTGGGTTGATTAATGCTGAGGCGACTGTGGCAGAAGTAAAGCGGTAATTCGTAATTCGTAATTCGTAATTTGGAATTTTGGCGAGGCGATCACTTTTAGTTGCTACTTTATTTAATATGGCGATCGCAATTTATAAGTGAAGTGCGATCGCTATATCCTGACAGTGTTTGTCAATAGTCACACCATAAGTGCTGCAAACACTGTAGCGATCGCTCCATGTTTGTTGAATGTTGACAGTGAACGGTCAACGACTATAAACAGAAAAATTGATTTTTTGGTAATGTATTATTACTAAAATCGGATAATTGCGCTAATTTTACCAATTAAATTGGTAAAAATCTATAAATTTAATCAGAAAAATTCTTAATCCTCGCCAATTGGAGGTTTGCAGCCATAGCGCAAAAATTTTTTCCTTTAGCCAGTAAATTGGCAAAAGTTTATGATATTTTTAAATAGAGGGAATCAAAAACGCAAAAACGCACAGGCTACTATACACAAAGATATACTCTGAATCAGAGGCCGCGCTTTTGCTTTGGCAAATACAGTTAAATCCGCGACGGCTTTTTATCACTGAAAAAAAGAAGCCAATGAAGCAGGATAACAACCTCCGCAATAACTTGAAGTCAATCAGAACTCGCCTGGGCATGAGCCAGCAGGATTTAGCTAATATTGCGGGAGTTACCCGTCAAACCATTAGTGGTGTAGAGTCGGGACAATATGCTCCTTCAGTGGCAATTACACTGCGCTTGGCTAAAGCCTTGGGATGTCAAGTTGAGGATCTATTCTGGTTAGAGCAGGATTTACCTGAAATTGAAGCAGTTTTGACAAAAGAAGTCCCTTTAGGTCAGCAATTTAGGCTGAGTTTGGCAAGGGTAGGAGGTCAATGGATAGCTTATCCTTTAGTTGGCAGAGATGCTTTTCGCCAAGATATGATTCCGGCTGATGGTGAGACAGTTGCGGTGGACGGGTTCCCCGGCATAAGCAAACTGTCGTTCCCTGAAGGGGTTCCCGCAGGGTACCCGAAGGGTGAAGGCGTGAGTCAAAAAGCGACAGATAAAGTGAGAGTTCGGTTGTTAGATGATAATATCGCCGCACTTCATAACACTGTCGTGATTGCTGGCTGTTCTCCGGTGATTTCATTATGGGCCAGAGCAACCGAACGTTGGCATCCGCAACTGCGAGTCCAATATAACTTCGCAAATAGTATGGCAGCATTGCACAGCTTATGCCGAGGTGAAGCTCACATTGCGGGAATGCATCTATATGATCCGGAAACTGGGGAGTATAACATTCCCTTTGTGCGTGAAGTATTAGCCGGAAGGGAAGCAGTGATGATTACTCTAGGAGTTTGGGAAGAAGGACTATTAGTGCAGTCTGGGAATCCCAAAGGTATCAAATCAGTTACCAACTTAGTAGAAACCCAAGCAACTATTGTTAACCGTGAACTAGGTTCTGGAAGTCGAATGCTGTTAGAGCAAACACTGCAAAAGGAACAAGTACCATTTGATGCTATTCATGGGTTTGAGCAGATTGTGAGAAGCCACCAGGATGTTGCGGAAGCTGTAGCATCAGGAATGGCTGATGCAGGTATCAGTACGGCATCGGTAGCTACTGCATTTGGTCTAGGATTTGTACCCATGCATCAATCACGCTACGATTTAGTAATTCTCAAAGAATATTTAGAAGAAGCACCAGTACAGCAGTTACTCAATACTTTGGGACATAAGTTTGTGCATTCACAACTAGAAGTTCTCGGTGGTTATGACACCAGCAATATTGGCGCAGTTGTCGCAACTATTGGCAATTGATTGCAAAGTTTGGATTGGGTGTTTTAGGATAACCTCTGCGTAATACCAATTTAATAATTTTAGATTTTGGATTGGGAAATTATCCAAATTGCGATCGCATCACAGGTAGTATTTGCATTCGCAACTATATCAAAAATCAGCCATTAGTCAGGTTGCACCATTAATGACTAGTGGTGAAAGCAAACTTGTCACAACTTGAATATGTTGAGGATTTTAACTGCTTTTGCTGTAGAGCGATCGCCTCCAACGACGTTCTATATCAAATCACTGTTGGCCTTCCACAGTGAACACTCATAAACAAATCGACCCAGTAAGTAAACCATTGCAGGTAATCAATCATGTCAGGTGAAAAAATTAGACAAATAGCTTTCTACGGTAAAGGTGGTATTGGTAAATCTACTACCTCTCAAAATACCCTAGCTGCAATGGCAGAAGTGGGTCAACGGATTCTGATTGTGGGTTGTGATCCTAAAGCTGACTCCACCCGTTTGATTCTACATACCAAAGCTCAAACCACCGTACTACATTTGGCTGCTGAAAGAGGCGCAGTAGAAGACCTAGAACTTGATGAAGTCGTACTTCAAGGCTTCCGAGGCATTAAATGCGTAGAATCTGGTGGCCCAGAACCAGGTGTAGGTTGCGCCGGTCGGGGTATTATTACCGCTATTAACTTCTTGGAAGAAAACGGTGCTTACTCCAACGTAGACTTCGTATCCTATGACGTATTAGGTGACGTTGTGTGCGGTGGTTTTGCAATGCCAATTCGGGAAGGTAAAGCACAAGAAATCTACATTGTGACTTCCGGTGAAATGATGGCGATGTACGCTGCTAACAACATCGCTCGTGGTATTTTAAAATATGCTCACTCTGGTGGTGTACGCTTGGGTGGTTTGATTTGTAACAGCCGCAAAACAGACCGGGAAGATGAATTAATTACCACCCTCGCCAACAGACTCAGCACCCAAATGATTCACTTCGTCCCTCGTGACAACATCGTACAACACGCTGAGTTGCGCCGGATGACAGTCAACGAGTACGCACCTGATAGTAATCAAGCGAATGAATACCGGATATTAGCCGACAAGGTTATCAACAATCAAAATATGGCTATTCCTACACCCATCGAAATGGATGAGCTAGAAGCATTGTTGATTGAATTCGGTATTCTCGAAAGCGACGATGAAAAAGAAAAATTAGTTGGTATCAGCAAAGCTCAAGAAGAAACTACCAAAAAGCAAGAGGATGCTCAAGGTGAAGCACTCGAAGCAGTCAAAAAAGGCAACGTAGAAATCGTTTCCGGTAGAGATAAAAAGTAAGCTTTGTATTGACTCTCAAGAAGTAGATTTTATGTAGCCATGAGGTGGGCTAAAATAGCCCATCTTTTCTTCAAATATTGTTCAGGATGTGGAGGTTAAAAGATTATTGATATTTTACTGTATTAGCACCAAGCTGTTAATGTTTGCACAGCTAAAAATTTACGTTATTTGAGGTTTTGTTTTCTCCTTCTCTGTTGGTTGATTATTTACTCCATAAGGGATGGAATATTATTACCATCCCTTATTTTTTAGAATTGTTATTCATATTCAGCTTTGTCGCTGATGCGTTACGATAGCGTAACGCATCCTACCACATGAAATTTAAAAATAAAATATGAGTCCTATATATTTGAAAAAATATTTTTAATTATGCATACTTTGCCATTGAAAATCTACCCTTCAAAAGAGCAATGAAAACTAGTCAAGAAGAAATCAACGACCAGCCTTATAAATCAGAAGCCGAGCAAAATAATCAGTCTTGTTCACAATTATCTCAGCTTGGAGATAATTGCGATTGTGCCTTTGATGGTGCCATGATTACTCTAGTTCCTATTACTGATGCAGCTCATTTAGTCCACGGGCCAAACGGCTGCATAGGTAACTATTGGGGTGGTCGTGATAATCTCTCCTCTGGTTCTCTGATGTACAAAAATTGCTTTACTTCTGATATGGATGAGAGCGATATCATTTTTGGTGGTGCAAAAAAGCTGTACAGAGCAATTTTAGAATTGCAAAGACGTTACAAACCAGCAGCGATATTTGTCTACTCCACTTGCGTTTCTGCTCTCATTGGTGACGATATTAATGGAGCTTGCAGAGAGGCTGCTGAAATAACGGGAACACCAGTTATTCCTATAGATGCGCCTGGATTTGTGGGTCATCGGAATCAAGGTATTCGGTTAGCGAGTGAAGCTTTGTTAGAATATGTAATTGGTACTGCCGAACCTGATAAAACCACGCTTTATGATATCAATTTGATTGGTGAGTATAACATTGGTGGTGATATTTGGAATATATTACCAATGTTAGAAGAATTAGGTATTAGAGTACTATCAAAAATTACAGGTGATGCGCGTTATCAAGAAATATGTTACGCCCATCGTGCCAAGCTGAATGTTGTTAATAGTTCTGCTAAGGCTATGTTAAAAATGGCAAAGCAGATGGAAGAGCGTTTTCATATTCCTTACATCACAGAATCATTTTATGGTATAGACAATCTCAATCGTTGTCTCAGGAATATTGCAGCTAAGTTAGGTGACACAGAATTACAGGTACGCACAGAGAATTTAATTAATTCAGAAACTACGGCTTTAAATAATCAACTTGATTTTTATCTTCCTAGTCTCCAAGGAAAACGGATTTTAATTGATATTACCAATCTCAATAATTGGGCAATTATTTCAGCTATTCAATATCTGGGAATGGAAGTGCTGCTTTCTAGCACAAACAAGATAACTCAAGATAATCAACGCAAAATTCAAGGTTTATTCGGTGAGAATACTAAAATTTTAGGGATAGAGATTAGTCAGTTAATTACTGAATTTAAACCTGATTTATTAATTGCTAGCAATCACTATCAAGCCACAGCTATGAAAACCAAGATTCCTTTTTTAGACATAAATCAGGAACGCAAAAATGCATATACAGGTTATGCAGGAATTATCAGTGTGGCACAAGAATTGTATACAACTCTCTACAGTCCTGTATGGGAGCAGGTGCGTCGTCCTGCGCCTTGGGAGTAATAAAATTTTAGATTTTAGATTTTAGATTTTAGATTTTGGATTCTGGATTGTGAAAGATTGATTGCCTAAAAGCTTGGTCAATCAATCTTTCACAATCATTTTTCATTACTTCCTCTGTTCTCTCAAAGGTTAAATTATGGCGATTATTAGCATCACAAGTACATCAGTTGCAGTTAATCCTCTGAAGCAAAGCCAACCAGTAGGCGCAACCTTAGCTTTTTTAGGCTTGCAAGGTATGATGCCAATGTTACATGGTTCTCCTGGCTGTAGTGCTTTTACCAAGGTCGTTTTAACCAAGCATCTGGGTAAGGTATTTCCTCTATCTAGTACTGCCATGACAGAGGTTTCTACTATTTTAGGTGGTGAGGAAAATATTGAAAAGGCGATCGCAAAATTAGTGCAGATATCTCAACCCAAAATGATTGGTATATGTACCACTGGATTGACGGAAACCAGAGGGGATGACATGGGACGACTGCTCAAAGATATGCGTCAACGTTATTCGGAACTGTCTCAAGTACCGATTTACTTAGTCTCAACACCAGATTTTAAGGGTACATTACAAGATGGCTTTGCTGCAGCTGTAGAAAGTATCGTCAAGGAAATTCCGCAAACGACTGACAGACAAAATTGTTGTCCCAAGCAAATCACTATTTTGGCTAGTTCTGCTTTTACTCCTGGTGACTTGCAAGAAATTAAAGAAATTGTCTCTGCTTTTGGTTTGCAGCCTATCATTGTCCCTGACATATCTGGGTTACTAAATATTCACGCATTAGATGATCGGCATAGTTTGGTAACATCTGGTGGTACTAGCTTGCCACAATTAAGAGCTATTCCTCATTCTGTATTCACAATCGCATTAGGTGAGAGTATGCGCGGTGCAGCGCGAATCTTATCTCAAAAGTTCTGTACACCTTACGAAGTGTTTGACACAGTTTCAGGTTTAGAAGCTGCTGATAAATTCCTCCAAGCATTAGCAGATATCAGCAGTATCCCTGTACCAGCAAAATATCGTTACCAACGCTTACAGCTACAAGATGCAATGCTAGATGCTCACTTTTACTTTGGTGGTAAACGAGTCTCCTTAGCATTGGAACCAGATTTACTTTGGTCAACAGTTTCTTTTTTACAGTCGATGGGAGCGCAAATTCACGCGGCTGTGACTACAGCACGTTCCCCTCTGCTAGAAAAACTTCCAATCACCAGCGTGACTATCGGCGATTTAGAAGACTTTGAGCAACTAGCAGTTGGCTCAGATTTACTCATTAGTAATTCTCATGCAGTTACCATTTCTCAACGCCTAACAATCCCAATCTATCGTCAGGGAATCCCCATTTACGACCGTTTAGGGCATAATCAGTCCACCAAAGTAGGCTACCGAGGCACTATGCAGTATTTATTTGATATTGGTAATCTACTTTATGAGCAAAACAAGGCGAAAGTTTAGCATTTATATATTTTCTAAAGCAAGAATTCTGTCTATTCGCAAGTTATTTGGCAATATCTATGCTATGATTTATATATAGGGAATCAAAAGAGCAAAAGCAAAAAGATTTTCCATAGGGATTAGGTAGAAACCCAAGTAAAAAACTCTGCTTTTGTGTCAGCAAATCCAATTAATTCCGATGTAGCGTTTTGTAACTAAATATTTGGGATGCGCCTGTATAAACCCAAAACAAGATATTATCATCTTCCCTTGGTATGCAAATAGGGAATATTGATAACTCTTCGGATTTGGGAATGGATTCTGAGGCTAGGTTTGCACCCCAAACAGTCATAGAAAAGTTATCAAATCAGTTACAGTTGGAACAACCTTTGTGAATCACGAACAATTTGTTGGCTAACATTCGTCTGGCTCTGGTAAATAAACAAAATCCCCTTTGTGGGTAAACCAATGATTTGATGAACTGATGATCTAAATCTACAATGTTCTGGAGGTATTGTAGCTTTAATAGATTGGTAGCAGTTCTAGCGTTCTGGGGAGACATAGGTCTGCTTGCAGTTCATCAATCATCTTGGTTTTTTTAGATTATTATTTACTCACAATGCTAACGATTGTCTATTCATCAATTGCATTATTTCTAGCTTTAATCTGTTTAAGCATCACAGCTAAAATAACTAATCATTTTTTGCAAATAATAGCTATATTATTTGCAATGTTTTGGTTTTGTTCCAGCCTATTCTTTTCTTTAGTACCGATGGAGATTATACTGGCGATCGCTCTTTTTTACCTCACACCCAAGTTGCATTTTTGGTATTGCATCAAGTAGCTCTTTTAGTCATAAATCATCCGTTGCAATTTAGACCCCCGACTTCTTGAAGAAGTCGGGGTTCTGAACCATATAAATAACAAAATATCAATAATTTAAATTATTTATTTTTGAAATATATGCATATATTTATGATTATGTATGATGCATTAGCGCCAGCGTAACGCATCTCTTCTCTTCTGAAATTACAACATCTTTCCCAAAAATGTTGATGTGTTACGGCTTACGCCTAACACATCCTACATCATCTTTTCAGTTTTGACAGTCAACAGTTAACAGTCAACAGTCAACAAACTATTCTTCATCATGAGAATATGCGAAGTCATTTTCTTCCTGTAGCAAAGCTTTACGCAAAAGAGGCGGTGCATCCCCATTACAACTTTTAACTAACATATGCAAAATATCAGGAACTCTATCATATTCTTGCGCTCTTACAAGAGTTACACCTTGCTTAGTTAATTTGTTGCCGACTGGCGTACCAATAGCTTTCACATATACAATTTTGCAATCAATAATTGCTTCCATTTTGGGTGTAATCTTATCCTCATGCTCGGCTGCTTCTAGGTCACCCTCAAAAGTTAAAGTCTCAACAAAATTAAACCCATCTTTAGATACTTCATACACATCAATTTCTTTCGCCACTCCAAAATGAGTGTCAATATGTGTTCCGTCACTTGTCGTAAAAGCTACTTTCATTTATGGCTCTCCTTCAGGAAAAGTAATTGTTGTTTTTACACGAAAACGATGTAGATCCCCACAAGTTGGCTTGACCAGGCAAGGATTAAGATAGGAATTAGTACAAGCCGATAGGTGTAAAGCACGGGTTGTTTCTGATTCATACAAAATCCTCTGATATTCTGGTTAATTTCATAATTGATAGTTTTTAGTTCATCAGCTATCTCGCATACAACTGCTACATTTTTCTTGTTAACAGTTAACAGTTAACAGTTCACAGTTAACTATTAACTATTAACAAACCTCATATATCTTTGTGCAATCAATTAAGAGTAATATCCTCAGCTAAATCGCCAATTTTCTGTTCCCAAGGAGCAGGATTTCTTATTTGTTGCCACACAGGACTATACAAAGCTTTATATAATTCTCTTGCCATTTCTACCATGCCATCGTAACCAGCATAGGCATGATGACGTTCATGGTTAATATCTAAGAAAGGAATACGTGCTTTTAGCGCTGTATATTGATTGCTAGCGCCAGCCACTAACATATCAGCTTTTGTATCTTGTAGAACTTGTAATAATGCTTTAGGACTACCTTTAGACAGAACAAGACCATCTTGTCCAAGTAGCTGCTTAATTTTTATTTTTTCATCTTCTGTACTTTTGCGATCGCTCGTAGCAACAACTTCCATTCCTAAATCTTTTGCTGCTAAAATAATCGACCAACTTTTGACACCACCACTATAAAGAACAATACGCTTTCCTTCTAACCGCGAACGGTAAGGAGCTAAAGCAATATCTAAGGCTGCGGTTTTTTTAGTAATCAAGCGTTCTGTGCGCTCTAGAAGATAGCGTGTAGCTGAACTATCGCCAAGCAATTTACCTAATGCTTCGGCAATATTCCGCAAGCAACGGCTCATATTTTCTACACCGTAGAAAGATTCTTCTATATAAGGAATGCCGTACAATTCCTGCATTTTTTGTGCTATTTTGAGCGAAACATTAGAGCAAATCACTACATTTAACTTGGCACGATGAGCATGGCAAATTTCTTCATAGCGAGCATCACCTGTAATTTTAGATAAAACACGAATACCCAAACTCTTGAATAGTGGTAAAACATTCCATATTTCACCAGCAACATTGTAATCACCAATAATATTGATATCAAATGGAGTAGTGAATTCTGGTGATGCAGTACCAACTACGTACTTTAATAAAGCGTCACCACCAATACGATTACCCAAATTCTTACTACCAATAAATCCAGGCGCATTTATATGAATAACAGGAATATCAGTTTCATCTTCAGCAGCTTTACAAATACTATCTATATCATCACCAATTAAAGCAGTCACACAAGTAGCATAAACAAATATAGCTGCCGGATGATAACGTTTAGCAATTTCTAGAATACTTTGATAAAGCTTCTTTTCTCCACCAAAAACAATATCTTGTTCACTCAAATCTGTACTAAAGCCGATTTGATAAAGTTTAGAGCCAGAAGAGAGACTACCACGACTTCCCCAAGGGTTACGAGTACAAGAAACAGGGCCATGTACTAAATGAGCAACATCAGTAATTGGGCCTAGAGCAACCATTGCGCCTTCAAAAGGACAATTACCTTGAGCCGCTCCTGGTTGTGGTGGTTTTTTACAAGTAGGTTTTTTGTTGTTATTAGATGTAACTTGTTTATGTTCGCAAGTTGTATTGTTGAGTAAGTTATTGATTTCTTCTTGAGAGTTTTTCATGTCTTTCCTTATATCAGTTCGGATAGAGTGAAAAAATTAATCAGTAAAATACTTGAGTTAGCTGTCGCGCCATCTTTTTAAGATTTCTGATTGCAGCCTGGTTAAGAAAGATAGAGGAGTGAGCAACTAACAGGATTAACCATAATCAACCTACGATGACGGTGTTATAGATAATATTGACTGCACATCCTCTATCTGTAATCCAACTCGCGGGAAAAGAAACTTTTCCCTGGTCGATGCACCATGTATGAAAACTTTATATTTGGTGAAAAAGCGTCAAGCTAATTCGCTTCATTGTGGTAACCAAAAATTTTCTGACTTACAGATAGCAACTATTAGTAATGTCAGTTGCATTCAAATGTCATGAATTTGCCAGATTACATAATAATTGAAATCTATATCAAGGCTTAACTCTTGATCGGGACATACAATCAATCCATGAAACTTCAAGCCTCAAGTCTATTTTTTACCTTTGACTTTTGACTTCTGGGTACGCGATTAATCATGCCTCTGTGATTTTTGTTTCTAAGCAAGTATGCACAACAGGAAGTTTTTCATGTAGAAGCACTGTTAATACATTTGCTATTCTTATTCCCTCTACTGCAAGAATAGCATACATCTTGCCAAAGTACTTGCCGATTTTTATTTTTATTCCCAAATTATCAGGGTTTCTCGACAAACAGCAATAGCAATTGAATTATGAGGCAAGTTTATATAACATTATGCTAAAATAATTGCGTACAATATATGTTTTGTGTAGATGATCCCTCGTACAGACGCGCTGTGGCGCGTCTATACCTTATCTGGTCTGATGTTAGCACCACAAACTGTCACCTTGTGTCCAACGCTCAACAATGTGACTACAGTTACCACAGGATTTACAACTGGGAAACTAGCGGTCAATTTTCATCAGTGTTCCACCAGACTATGCTTGCTCAGATTCCAGTTGCACTATCTCACCCCATCTGAGTAGGGGCTGGTTGATGCATATCATTATTGTGCAATGAGGATCATTTGTGAAACTTTCTCTATCTGTGCAAATGGTCTGTGTCAATTTTTACTAGGTTACCAACATCAAC
Organism: Tolypothrix sp. PCC 7601; assembly: GCF_025677855.1. NCBI lineage: Bacteria > Bacillati > Cyanobacteriota > Cyanophyceae > Nostocales > Tolypothrichaceae > Tolypothrix > Tolypothrix sp. PCC 7601. The sequence continues at coordinate 6,332,755 of NZ_CP064879.1, read as the reverse complement.
AAGTAGTTTGCTAACAGTAATATGCCAAGAAAAGAGCAGGGCTGGATTACATTTCAAGCATCAGATGAAGAGCGAAAACTGCTCGATAAATTATCTAAAAAGTTGCGCCGTACTAAAACAGAAATCCTGCGAGAAATGTTACGTGGGCTTGAGCAAAGTTATACGCGATCGCCAAAATCAACAGCAACTCCAAAGCCACAACAAAAAGAGCCGAATAGTCAGTTTATAGAAATTACTAATTCTCAAAAGCATCTCAAAATTAACTCACATAATATACTTCAAGGCATCATCACAGAAGTGTTGCGTACAGAAATAACTAGTCAAATCACTATCAAAGTGATTCAAGAAGTAGAGTTAACTTCAATTATTACCACTGCCTCAGTAGATGAATTAGATTTATCCGAAGGTACAGAAGCTTACGTAGTGATCAACTCTAATAATATAGTGATAGCAAGGGAAGAATCTTCTGTACTGAATGCAGACCGTTGCAACAAGGTATAAGATGTAATTATTTTTTTTAGTTTATCTAAGTAATTTAATTGTAGCTTATTCAATGATTTACTTGATTTTTAGGTTACACAAAATTAAAATTTTTAATTGATTTATTGCGGTAATCAAACATTATATTGTCAGCTAATATTTCTAACAATCAAGTTGATTTCGCCTTGTTTATTTAATTATTACTATCACAAAACATTTAATTGATTTTGAAATATACAGAACTGTCTATCTATTTTCATTCATAGAATAACTTTAAGAATACTTCAAATTTCGTGATTAAAATTACTATTATTAACTAACAAGATTACTATTATTTAAAAAGAGCAGCGATAGACAAAGATTTCTGGTAAGAGAACGGCAGTAAATAAGCTAATGCGCGTCTAAATTACATAACTACTAATCAGGGCTGTTAACTGTTAACGGTCAACTGTCAACAGCCCTCACGATTGATTGTGTAACTTCAAAGCAGAATACCTTAAATCTCTCTTCTTCTGTGGGTATTGCGTCAGGAGCAATTAGATATGCCATTGAAACTATTGAAATGCGACGAAACAATTCCCGAACGGGAAAAGCACGTTTATATCAAAGAAAAAGGCGAAGACACCACCCAATTCTTACCACTATCAAACATTGAAACCATCCCCGGCTCACTCTCAGAAAGAGGCTGTAGCTATTGCGGTGCGAAACTCGTAATTGGTGGTGTACTCAAAGACACCATTCAAATGATTCACGGCCCCATCGGCTGCGCCTACGACACCTGGCACACCAAACGCTATCCCAGCGACAACGGACACTTTCAACTCAAATATGTCTGGTCATCAGACATGAAAGAGCAACACGTCGTCTTTGGTGGAGAAAAACAACTAGCCAAATCCATCAGAGAAGCCTTCAAAGAATTTCCCGACATCAAACGGATGATTGTCTACACCACCTGCGCCACCGCCTTGATTGGTGATGATATTCGCGCCGTCGTTAAAAGCGCACAGCAAGAACTAGGTGATGTAGACATCTTCTGTGTAGAATGTCCTGGATTTGCTGGTGTGAGCCAATCCAAAGGACACCACGTCCTTAACATCGCTTGGATTAACGAAAAAGTTGGGACATTTGAACCAGAAATCACCTCACCCTACACCATCAACGTCATCGGCGACTACAACATCCAAGGTGACACCTTTGTACTGGAGAAGTACATGGAAAAAATGGGCGTACAAATCATCGCCCACTTTACAGGGAACGGTACTTACGACGCGCTCAGAGGAATGCACAGAGCGCAACTCAACGTTACCAACTGTGCCCGGAGTGCCGGTTATATCGCCAACGAACTCAAGAAAAGATACGGCATCCCCCGGATGGACGTAGACACTTGGGGCTTTGACTATTGCCAAGAAGCATTGCGGAAAATCGGTGCTTTCTTTGGTATTGAAGACAGAGCCGAAGCTGTGATTGCTGAAGAAGTTGCTAAATACCAAGACAGGATGAATTGGTATAAAGAACGGCTCAAAGGCAAAAAAGTCTGTATTTGGACAGGTGGCCCCAGATTGTGGCACTGGACAAAAGCATTGGAAGATGACTTAGGAATGCAAGTCGTATCCATGTCTTCCAAGTTTGGACACCAAGAAGACTTTGAAAAAGTCATTGCCAGAGGTCAAGAAGGCACAATCTATATTGATGATGGTAATGAACTAGAATTCTTTGAAGTTCTAGAGATGATCCGTCCTGATGTAGTGTTGACTGGGCCCCGTGTCGGTGCGTTAGTCAAGAAATTGCACTTACCATACATCAATGGTCATGGTTACCACAATGGGCCATACATGGGATTTGAAGGTGCAGTGAATATGGCGCGTGACTTATACAATGCCATTTACTCTCCTTTGATGAACTTGGCTGGTATTGATATCCGCGATGATGAAACCAAGAAGTTTTTATTCTCTGAGGATGTCAAAGCCGAGGAAAGGCCTGTAGTTGAGAAAACAAGCAATATCTCGACTATAGATCAAGTGGTTGTGGAAACACCTGCTCATCAAAGCCTTTGTGTAGATAGAAATAATCTTGTGGCTAACTCTTCATTTCTCCCTACACATGAAGTCAAAGGCTGGAATTTAGAACTCAGAACTCTTGTTAGTGAAGAAAATAGGAGATTTATGGACAGCGAAGTACAATCAGCAAAATCTGTGGATATGACATTTGACGATGCGGGAGCAAGCGATGAAACTTTAATACTGGAAACTCAGACATCGCCAACTAAACTACAATTATCTCAATGGCAGCTAGTTAGCAGAAAAGTTTGGGGAATTTTAAAACAATTACCTCAATACATAGCTAAATTTTCTTCTCAAAACCAGCCATTAATTCTCGGTATCATCTTGATGATTGCTGTACTAATTACGGTGAAGCTAGTTATAGCTTTATTAAATGCAATCAATGAGATTCCATTACTGCCATTCGTTTTTGAGTTGGTTGGTATTAGTTATGTAGGATGGTTTATCTCTCGATATCTACTCAAAGCTTCTGCTCGTCAAGAATTAGTTAACAGAATTCACTCTCTCCAAAAAGAAATTGTTTAGAGAGCAAATTCATTACCAGGACACCAAGAAAGATGGTGCGTTAGCGATAGCGTAACGCACCCTACTAGCGTGGCAAGGCTAAAATGTTGCAATAATTTTTCTTGTGGGGTGGACATCTTGTCCGCCCTGGACGGGTGAGACACCCATCCCACAAGAGTTTTTTTATGCACTATTTTAGGCGTGTCAGTCCACTACAATTTAAGGTGTACTTGCAGAATTGGTATAAGAGCTAAAAGGCTTGAGATTTATAACTATGATAATTTTGGGATGGAAAAGTTAATATTTAATTTGCGTGAAAATTTACGCAAATTAAATATTAGTTTTTATATGTTTCTCAATATGTACATCAAACCATCTCAAGTTTTAGAGAATATATAATTTAAAGACGGAAAAGCGATAAGCAGAAAATATCCAAAATACATAATTAAATCTACTCAATCTTGTTAAGTACATGGACAAATAGACATAATTATGTAATTTAAACCTTAAATACTTATCGCTTTGATCAGCCAAAATGATTACTATTATTAATATCTAATCATCTGATAGATGTCAAAAGACAAGCTGTCACAGACCTTAAATCTCTGAATATGCTATGATTTGCGATATCAAAATAGCCAGATAAATTAAATATCTTCAGTTTTCTGGTTTTTATATTTTCGATTGAACAAGTGGTAAGTGATACAGAAAATCGAACTGAATATTTCTAGGCTAATATTCAGACCCGATTTTCCAAATAGGAATTTATTTCCCAGATATTGAAGTAACGAGAATAATCATTTCTTATTTAGCTTACTTCTTGCTCGTAAATTCTGGAAATAAAGACACATCAAAAATGCCTTGGATGGCAAAATATTTGAGGACAAACTATGAGTTTTTTTGCAGATACAGTGATGCTTTCACGCATCCAATTTGCTGTTACCAGCATCTTCCATATGTTTTGGCCCATCTTAACAATTGGGATGTCTTGGTATTTGGTGGTGATGGAAGTACTATGGCTAAAAACCAAAGATACTAATTTTTATCACCATGCACGTTTTTGGTCAAAACTATACATTCTTAATTTTGGGCTTGGTGTTGCTTCTGGTGTCGCCATTGAATTTGAATTTGGCGCAAATTGGGCACCATTTTCTTTAGCTGTTGGTGACTTTTTAGGTAGTATTCTAGGCTTTGAAGGCACGATGGCATTTATGCTAGAAGCTGCTTTCCTGGGAATTATGATTTATGGTTGGAATCGTGTTCCACCTCTGATGCACTTGCTAGCAACTATATTGGTCGCCATTGGTGCTACACTCTCATCTTTCTGGATTATTGTTGCTAACTCATGGATGCAAACACCATCTGGTGGGGAAATGGTGGATGGGAAATTTTTGGTTCATAGTTACCTAGAAGCAATTTTCAACCCAGCAGCTTTAAGTAGCTGGGTTCACATGGTATTAGCAATTCTCGAAACCGCCTTGTTTGTCATTGGTGGTATCAGTGCTTGGTATATCCTCAACAAGCGCTATGAAGAGTTTTTTAGCAAATCTTTCAAACTTGCGATCGCATTAGCTATTCTTGTCACTCCTCTACAAATTATTGTTGGTCACTTCAGTGGTGAGGAAGTATACCACAACCAACCTGCAAAATTAGCTGCGATCGAAGCTTTATGGGACACCGTACCTGCTGGTGAATCTGCACCTTGGAATGTTTTGGTTGCACCCAATGTTCAAGACAGTAAGAATAACTGGTCACTTAGTGTACCAGGTGGTTTAGGTATGGTTTTATCCATGAAACCTCAACTTGACGAACCTGTATTGGGTTTAAATGAGTGGAAACCAGAAGATCGTCCCCATGCAGTATCTCTGATATTTTATTCTTTCCGCATGATGGTAGGTATTGGCTTCTTTTTTGTGGGCTTAATGGGAGTCAGCCTCGTGCAATGGTTGCGCGGTAAGCTGACTGTAGAAAATATTACTGCCCAAACTTGGTTAATGCGAGCTTGGATATTTGCTGCACCCTTGGGATATCTCGCTGTGGAATCAGGCTGGATGGTGCGAGAAGTTGGGAGACAACCTTGGATTGTTTACGGCAAAATTCGTACTGCTGAGGCTGTATCTCACGTTCCCGCTAGCAATGTCTTAGTCTCACTGATTGCTTATACCAGTATCTATTTAATGTTACTTGGCTGCGCTTTGTATTTTGGTAGTCGGATTGTTCGCCAAGGGCCAAATTTAGGACTTCCAATCCCCAATCCAGATTTACTCAAGAGCAGTAAAGCAGAAAGTTTGACCTAAAGCTTAAAAAGTAAAAAGTAAAAATTATCTTTTTACTTTTGCCTTGTTCGGTCACCATCAATCAAACATTACTGGAGATTTCATGGAAGCCATAAATACGACCTTACCACTACTTTGGTTTGCACTTGTTGCTTTATTCCTCACTTTGTACTTAATTACAGATGGCTTTGATTTAGGTGTGGGAATTTTAACGCTAACTGCTGCTAACGAAGAACGCCGAGGGATTATTATCAATACCTTAAGTACAGTTTGGGATGCTAACGAAACTTGGTTGGTATGTACAGGCGGATTATTGTATGGTGCATTTCCCCTCGCTTACGCTACTATCGTCAATGCTCTTTATATTCCAATCACTTTGATGGTGATCGGGTTTATCTTCCGCGCTGTCTCCTTTGAATTTCGCGAACATTCTCTCAACAAAACTTTTTGGAATATTGGTTTTGGAGGAGGTAGTTTATTAGTAGCTTTGTCTCAAGGATTAATCTTAGGTGGCGTAATTGCGGGAATTAAAGTTGATGAAGCTGGTAACTTTATTGGTGGTACTTGGGATTGGTGGAATTTACCATCAATATTAGTAGCATTAACTGTAGTGCAAGGCTACGTTTTAATCGGTTCTACCTACTTAATTGCCAAGACAGAAGGTGAATTAAAAAGATATCACTACATTACCGCCAAATTTAGCGCTCTCACTACATTTTCTGGTGCATTAGCCTTAACAATTGCCACACCCATGTTCTACGAACAAGTGCGCGATCGCTTATTCCATCAACCAGAAGTTTGGATATTCGCAGCAATTCCCATTTTGGCAACTGGTGCAGTAGGGCTACTAATGAATAGTATTAACCTACGTCAGGAAAGAATGCCTTTTATCTGGTCAATAGTGGTTTTCTTAATCACTATTCTTGCCTTGGCTTTCGTGGTGTTTCCTTACATTATTCCTTTCCAAGTTACTATTTATCAAGCATCCTCTTCCCTTAGCTCCCAAGCCTTCATGATTGCTTTTATTGGCTTTTTTGTCCCACTTTTACTACTTTATAATGTCTATCTTTACCGAGTATTTCAAGGTAAAGTTATCAGCCCCCATTATGGAGAGTAAAAAGCTCAATTTTTGAGGAGTTCAGTTGAGAAAATTGAAAATACTGGGTTAGGTTTTGCTCCAATACTCGTCGGGTAAGGGGAAAAAGGGGAATGGGAAAAGGGAAAGAAAAAACCTTTAACCCTTAACCTTTAACCTTTTCCCCAAAACCAATTTTGTGTTCAAAACGCTTAACTGAACCAGATTTAATCTTCTGTCTTCGTATCACCAGACATCAATACACAAGATAGTAGAGATTTTATGCGGAAGATTGCTATTTATGGCAAAGGGGGAATTGGTAAGTCTACAACCACTCAAAATTTGGTGGCTGGACTCACCGAAATAGGTTGTAAAGTAATGGTTGTGGGATGTGACTCAAAAGCAGATTCTACCAGGTTGCTTTTGGGAGGATTGCATCAAAATATTGTACTCGACACACTGCGTAAGGAAGAAGAAGATTTAAATCTAGCAGACTTCCGCAAGGAGGGATGGGGGAAAACGCTGTGTGTAGAATCTGGTGGGCCGGAACCTGGTGTAGGATGTACAGGGCGAGGTGTTTTGACATCAATTGGTTTACTCGAACAACTTGGTGCTTATGATCAAAAGCTAAATCTTGACTACACTTTCTATGATGGTTTGGGTAATGTAGTATGTGGTGGCTTTGTCATGCCGATACGTGAAGGCAAAGCTCAAGAAATTTACATTGTCACTTCTGGCGAAATTATGGCAATGTATGCAGCTAACAACATTTGCCGAGGAATTCAAAAATATTCTCTGATAGGCGATGTCCGTTTGGGTGGATTAATTTGCAACTCTCGCAATGTTGATCGCGAAGAAGAGTTAATTCAGGCTTTAGCAGAGCAACTGGGTACTCAAATGCTCTACTCTATACCTAGAGATAATATGGTGCAACGAGCAGAGTTTTACAGTAAAACCGTGATTGAGTATGCTCCGGACTGTAAACAGGCGCAACACTATCGTAATTTGGCAAGGGCGATAGATCAGAATCAAAATTTTGTGATGCCAAAACCTTTGTCTAATCAGCAGTTGGAAAAACTGCTCATGACGTTTGGATTATTTGACTAGGACAAGAAGGGTAAAGGGTAAAGGGTAAAGGGTGAAGGGTGAAAATGAGAGATAGATATGTTGTAGGTGGTGTTGCAGATTGAGAATGGTATGTTGATTTCTGCTGTGATGTACTAATGACCGCCTATCATCCTCTCAAAAATTGGCGTGCAATACTTAAGTTTGTTTTCACTAGAAGGAAGAACAATGATGTTAACCGAAGAAATTTTAGTGCAAAAATTTACTACCGTAGCTAAGGAACGCTGTCCAGAAATCAGTAATTTACTTCAGTTCTGTCATATTGAACTTGTCAGTTTCTACTGGGGGGTGAATCCTAAACTTTGTCAATATTTTGTTGTCTACTTCCCCCATCAGCTATTTACCTCAATTATTGACTACAGAGATATTTTTAGAGATATTGCCCAAGATTTGGGGACATCAGAAGCTATCTGCATGAACGCTACACGCATTATCCGCGATCCTGGATCTAACCTGAAACAAACCAACCCTGTTTTGTGGTTGGAACTTCAATGGGTGGCAGCACAACATCTTGAAGGGTAAAATTTACACAACAGGCGTATAATTTCACATAGTTATAGTTAGTGCCACTACCTAGCGATCGCGGTAACGGCTAAAGTGAGCAGAGGTAGATAACCTCTAACTCAGCGCTAGTAGCTCTCAACCGTCCTCTGCATTTGAATTGTTGTGCTGCCTTTTTCTCTAAAATCCTCATAAAAGCTTAAAATTCGTTATTTTAACTTACTGAAAACTTGCTCATTCAAAAATTCCAGAATTTTAGTAGAAGGAACAGCTGCAAAATAAGGCAGTTGACCTTTCTCCTCAAATGAACCTGGTTCAAATAGTTGTTGAGTAACAATTCCTACAACCATGCCCATGCTATTTATAACTGGCCCACCACTGTTACCAGGTGATGTTCTTGCAGAAAATAGAAAGTAGTTGTGATTCCAATAGTTAGTCAAAAAGCAATTAATTTCCCCTTTGTGAACAAGTTGATATCGATCGTTAGCAGTAGGAATAGGGGGATAGCCAACAGTTACGATGTCATCGAGTATTTTAGGATCGGAGAAAAGATGAAATGAAGGTAAATTCACAAATGAATTTAGTATTATTGCTGCCAGATCACTGTTTTCTGAAAGAATAATCTCTTTCCATGTTTCAATTTGACCCTCTTTGTGATGTACTGCCAATTCATTATGATACTTAGCGACATGCTCGTTAGTAATGATAATACTCCATTTTTTTCCCTCAACTGTTTGACAATTAAAAAGAAATCCTGTTCCCAGGCTAGGGTCACCACTATCTGTTGTAACAACTATCTTAAAAACAGAATTTTGGTAATTTTGCACTATATAACTAAAACCGAATATCACATTCTTGAGTAAACCTCTTGAGTATAAGAATTGCGTCAGTTCTTCATTGAGGCTATAAGGCATATTATGTCCAAAGCCTAACAACTGTTGCTCAAATAAAATAAGTTCCTGGCAGAGTTTCTTGAGAATAATTTCTACTATAGAAACTGGAATGCCTTTTTGATTTGTGAAACTACTTTCATAAAAAAGAAAATCATTCACCGATAGATATCCTAGAGTAAGAGATGCCTCGTGATTTGAATTACCAGGTGATGAAAGCGGGTTGTTCTTGCATTTAGCAACAATATCTTGGAATAGTTCAGAATTTGTTGATTTAGAGGTGAAAAAAGCAAGAACTTTATCAACTAATTCCTCTTGATCGGAGATTAAATAATGCCATTCCATAGTATCCTGAGCTACCAAGTATATTGCTGCATAACTATAATTATTAGACGGAAACAAGCGGTTCATCAAGCTGATATTCAAAAAAAGGTAGGTTGTCATACGTTTCGTCATAGTTTTGCTACCCATTTATTACAAAACGGCTATGATATCCGCACGGTGCAGGCATTACTGGGAGACCAAGATGTAAAAACAACGATGAGTTATACCCATGTTCTGAATCGAGGTGGTAAAGCTATTCCTATTACCCTTGATTAATTAGGATTTTCTGTTTAACGGGATTTACGAGTCAGTTAAAATCTTTGAACCACTTTATAAAATATAAAAACTTTCTGTATTTATCTATACATAATTACTATAAAAAAATGAAGATTAAAAGTTTTTTTGGCAATTATTTTGGCGAAATGTATGTTATAGTTGCCTTAAGGGGAAATCAAACAGCAGTAAATCAACTAGCAACAAGTTTAGTTTGTCTACTGCAACAATGAAACCCAGTAAGTATCTTAGCCATATAAGCCATATATTATGATGTATGCAATCATCCGAGAGTATTAACAGGTCTTCCAATAGGAAAGGCATAAACTAGAAGACTTTCTTGCTATTGCCTAGATAAATTAATACCAATTTATGGGAAGAATGATTGCGATAGATGCATTGCCCAAAAGCTTGGTCAATCAATCTTTTACAATCCTCAATCCAAAATTGTATAAGTTTGTCTGCGGTAGCCGTTCTTGCAGGAGGAAGACAGCCTTATGAAGCTGGATGCTAATGTTTGCAACAACCTGAAGTCAATTAGAACTCGCTTAGGCATGAGTCAGCAAGATTTAGCTAATATAGCTGGCGTAACTCGTCAGGCTATTAGTAGTGTGGAATCAGGACAATATGCTCCTTCGGTTGCCATTAGCTTGCGTCTAGCTAAAGCGTTGGGTTGCCAAGTGGAGGAGTTATTTTGGTTAGAGGACGATTTACCAGAAGTTGAGGCAGTTCTTACTAAACCAGTTCCAAGTGAACAGCAATTGCGAGTCAGCCTAGCAAAAATTGGGGGACAATGGATAGCTTATCCCTTAATTGGGAAAGATGCTTTTCGTATGGAAATGATCCCCGCTGACGGTAAAGCACATATCCCAACAACTACAAATAAAGTTCAAGTTCAGCTGCTTGATGATATAGATAAATTGCACAATACAGTTGTTATAGCTGGCTGTACACCTGTAATTTCCTTCTTAGCAAAAGCAACTGAACGTTGGTATCCTCAACTGCGAGTTCATTATCATTTTGCTAATAGCATGGCTGCCTTGCGTAGTCTGGATAGAGGTGAAGTTCACATTGCAGGGATGCATTTATATGATCCTGAAACTGAAGAACATAATATTCCCTTTGTTCGTGAAGCTTTAGCTGATAGGAGTGCAGTTTTAATCACCCTTGGTATTTGGGAAGAAGGATTGATGGTGCAACCAGGTAATCCAATGGAAATCAAAAATTTGGCTGATTTAGTGGAATTAGGAGGAACCATCATCAACCGCGAACCTGGTTCTGGGAGTCGGATGCTTTTAGAACGCCAACTCAACAAAGAAAATATACCATTGGACATAGTCAAAGGATCTGAGCGGATTGTCCATAGCCATCAAGATGTTGCTTTAGCTATAGCATCAGGAATAGCTGATGCAGGTGTGAGTACTTCATCTATAGCTGCGGCCTTTGGTTTGGGATTTGTTCCCTTGCATCAAGCGCGGTATGACTTGGTAATTCTCAAAGAATACCTGGAAGAATCACCTGTACAGCAGTTCCTTGGCATCTTGGGACATCGGCTGGTGCAATCACAACTAAAAGTTCTTGGCGGTTATGACATCAGCAAGATAGGGGAAGTTGTAGCAACTATTTAATGAAAGGGCATGAAAGGGCATTGGGCATTGGGCATCGGGCATTGGGCATTGTGAATAGGAACAACTAGTACAGCACAGTGGAACAAAGTCTGGCTTTAAACCTTTACCTCTGACTGCATTCCGAGAATGTCTGCAAGGATGAGTCTCAAATCCTTGTATAGATTTGGTGACGCTTTTTGCATGAGTTTTGTTTACTCTCACTTAATTGATTGCAACTTTTATGATGAACAACCATGCTATTCAGATTAACGATACAACCCTGCGAGATGGAGAACAAGCCGCAGGTATAGCCTTTACTGTGGAAGAGAAAATTGCGATCGCCACTCTTCTTGATGCCATAGGTGTGCAGGAGCTAGAAGTTGGGATTCCCGCAATGGGGCTTGAAGAGGCAGAATCGATTAAAACCATTGCCAATCTGGGATTAAATACTAAATTGCTTGGCTGGAATCGGGCTAACTTGTCTGATATTCAAGCATCTATAGATTGTGGTCTAGAGCGAGTGCATATTTCTGTACCCGTTTCTGATATTCAAATTAATGCCAAGTTTCAAGGACGGAAACGACTAGTATTAGATCGCCTCAAAGATGCAATCAGTTTTGCACGCGATCGCGGTTTATCTGTATCTGTGGGTGGCGAAGATTCTTCTAGAGCTGATGAATCATTTCTCTTGTCTGTAGCTTATTCTGCTCAAGAATGGGGCGCTTTTCGATTTCGCTTCTGTGACACAGTGGGAATTCTTGATCCCGTCAGCACTTACAACAAAGTGAGTCGTTTAGTCTCTCATCTATCAATTGCGATAGAAATGCACATGCATGATGACTTTGGACTAGCATTAGCAAACACCTTAGCTGGTGTGAGAGCCGGAGCAGTATCAGTCAATACCACCGTCAATGGTATTGGCGAACGTGCAGGAAATGCACCCCTAGAAGAAGTCGTGATGGGACTCAAACATCTCCACGGAATTCAAACGGGTATAGATACCAAACGACTAGTAGAAATGTCGCAGTTAGTAGCCAAAGCCACCAACTATCCCGTACCACCTTGGAAAGCGATCGTCGGTGAAAATACCTTTGCACATGAATCGGGTATTCATGCTCATGGTGTGTTGCAAAATCCTGTCACCTACGAACCTTTTGCACCAGAAGATGTAGGCTGGGAACGCCGTTTAGTTGTAGGTAAACATTCTGGCAGACATTTGTTGCTGAGTGTACTGCAACAACATGGCATCAACCTCGGTCAAACGGAAATTCAATCGGTATTAGATGCTGTGCGACATCAATCTGTGCAAACAAAACGCAGTCTCACAGTTGAAGAATTACTCAGCCTAGTTCCCCAGAAGTAAGGGAGTAGAAGGAGAATTATCAGCATCTCAATATATGGGAAATGCGATAAAGCCGCTAAATTTGTAGCATTTAACGGCAAAATTAATCTTGTTATTAATACCTCCTGAGTTAGTAAAAATACTCAGATTTTTATCATTTTTATCATTTTTAATTATAAAAAATAAATTTTAAAATAATCTTAGATTATAAATCATCTAGTCTTTGTAAAAAATATTTGCCCTATGTATGATAAACTTGCGAAATAGTGAAATATTCCTAGTTTCTATAACCACATCAAATCCTCAATCCTTTGCTATTGCTTTGGTAAGTCAAGTTTTTCCCTGTGGCTTTTTCTAACGGAGAGATACAGCCTGATGAAAATGGATGTGAGTCTGTGTAACAATCTCAGATCAATGAGAACTCGCTTAGATTTAAGCCAGCAAGACTTGGCTAACATAGTTGGTGTCACTCGTCAGACCATTGGGAGTCTAGAAGCGGGACAATATGCTCCTTCTATAGCTATGTGCTTGCGTTTAGCCAAAGCACTTGATTGCAAAGTTGAAGACTTGTTCTGGCTAGATGGCGATCGCCTGGAAATTGAGGCAATAATTGCTGAGACGGACTCTGACGAACAGCCATCACAAGTTACTCTGGCGAAGGTTGGAGAGCAATGGATAGCTTATCCTCTAGTTGGCAACGATGCTTTTCGCATGGAAATGATTCCATCTGATGGTGAGACATTGGCAGAAAAAAAGTTCCCCAACATCACTCAACTAGCATTATCTCAGGATATTGTAAAAAGTAACAAAAGTTACTTGCAGAATGAGAAAAATAAAGTTGTAGTTCGATTGGTGGACGATGTTGATAAATTGCAAAATACGGTTGTGATTGCTGGTTGCACACCTGTGCTTTCTCTATTAGCAAAGGCAACGGAACGTTGGTATCCAAAACTGCGAGTTAATTATCGTTTTGCCCACAGCATGAAAGCGTTGCGTAGTCTGTGCCAGGGTGAAGTTCACATTGCGGGAATGCATTTATATGATCCCCAAACAGGGGAACATAACGTTCCTTTTGTGCGAGCAGCGTTAGCTGGTAGGAAGGCAATGATCATCTCCCTTGGAGTTTGGCAAGAAGGATTGTTAGTGCCAGCAGGAAACCCAATGGGCGTTAAGACAGTTGCCGACTTAGTAGAATTTGACGCGACTATTATTACTCAGGAACCGGGTTCTGCGGGGCGGATGCTTTTAGAACGAAAACTCCAAGAACAAAGAGTACCACTCCAAAGCGTGAAAAAGTTTGACTGCATCGCCCACAACCATCAAGATGTTGCCTTGTCTGTAGCTTCCGGTATGGTTGATGCAGGTATCAGTACAGCATCGATAGCTGCTACCTTTGGGTTGGGATTTATCCCTTTACATCAAGCGCGCTACGACTTGGTGATTCTGAAAGAATATTTGGAACAATCACCAGTACAGCAATTTATCAATATCTTGGGACATCAGGTAGTGCGATCGCATTTACAGGTTCTCGGTGGCTATGACATCAGCAATATTGGGGAAGTAATCGCAAATGTGTAAACTCTTCCAAGGCTGGGGTTAGACTGTCGGCAAATTGATATTCAAGATATGGGCGGTGCTTTTGCACGGTCTAATTTGTCTTCCATCATAAAATTTATCACTCAATCGATTTCATAAGTAAGTCGGTAGAAATGAATCAATTCAAAATTCAAAATATGATGTGTTTAGCAAACAGTTGGCAAAATTTTCTAGACAAAAAAATCCTACAATCGCTAACTTTATCACTCTACTCTATCAAACTTGGAATAATAGAATGAAAGACAGAAAAATCTGTATATGCTTATACATTAATTGAAAATATATCAGGTGTAAAAAGTCGATTTTTGCAAGGTATTTTTGCATGATGTATGCTATACTTGCGTTAAGTTAGAAGAAAAAAGATGTATTTATATTCTCCCGATATTAGGGAAGATAATATTCCTCTTTCGCGAGCCGACTTTGTGACGATCAAAGAACACTTGAAAATAGCACCAATACAGCAATTATGTAAGTATTTTGTGACTTGCATTAGTGCGATCGCAATTAGATTTTCTTGACGGTAAAATTAACCGTGCGATCAATACTTGCTGAATTAATAAAAACCAGATTCTCAGAATAAATATCCCGCTCATCTCCTTTCTCAAAAATCCGAAAATTAAACCAAATTATCGTTTGGCTAAATAATTGGGCATCATCCGTGTAAATCCTCAGAGGTTCTATGATTAAAAGAAGGTTTATCATTATAGGCTTGGCCTGTTGCTTGTCGGTTATGAGTGCTGGTGCTGGTAATTTACTAGTCCGACAACAACCAGCAAATGCACAATCAGCAACTAAGAAAAATGTCATAGTTGCTATGACAACCAGCATAGAAGATAGTGGACTTTTAGATGATTTAGTTCCAGCTTTTGAAAAGAGAACGGGATATATACTCAAAAAGGTTGCAGTTGGAACTGGACAGGCTTTAGCTTTAGCTGAAAAAGGCGAAGTTGACGCGCTATTTGTTAATTCACCGAAAGCTGAACGCAAAGTTTTGCAAGGTGGTGCTGTAACCAATCGCCGCTTAGTTATGCACAATGACTTTGTGATTGTGGGGCCATCTGCTGATAAAGCCAAGATTAAAGGAAACAAAAATGCTGTGCAAGCCTTTAACTTGATTGCCAAAAACCAAGCGTTATTCATCTCCAGGGGTGATGACTCAGGTACTAATAAACTTGAGAAAGATTTATGGCAACAGGCGAAAGTCACGCCTGCTGGTGATTGGTATCAGCAAACAGGTTCAGGGATGGGGAAAACTTTGCAAGTAGCTAACCAAAAATTAGGATATACCTTAGTAGACCGAGCAACATATATATTTCAACAGAAAAATATTTCAGCTTTGCAGGTATTAGTAGAAGGAGACAGAAAATTATTAAATCTCTACCATGTAATGCAAGTAAATCCGCAAAAGTTCCCCAAAGTTAATAGTGCGGGATCTAAAGCGTTTATTGATTTTGTTTTATCTTCTGAAGGACAGAAAATAATTGCAGATCACGCGAGAAAAGAGTTTGGACAGCCACTGTTTATTGTTGATGGAGGTAAGACGGAGAAAGATTACGGTTTTTAGATAACCTTAAATATCAAAGAATAGCCCGCTTTTGTCACTCTCCGGAAGGCTAATCGCTAGAAGCCTCATCAGGCAATCAATACAAGCTATCCTATTAGGAAAAAATGGGTGTTGTATTTGTTATTAGAAAAAAATCGTGTTAACGGGTGAGCGAAAAAAGGTGTGGGAGGTGTGGGGAGTGTGGGGAGTGTGGAGAGTCATTTTTTGGATACTTAGCCAGAAATCCCACACAAAATTTCGTTCACCCCGTGTTAACCCTTGGTAGATAAAAGCTCGCATAATTCAGAAATGGCAAATGTTTTCGGAGAGTGACAGAACAGGGATAGTATCAATCATTCATTCTTTTCTATACTAGGAGTAAATTCATGACAATCGAACAAAAGCCCAAAAGTGATCCACACAATCACACAGCAAAAATCAAAGGGAAGTTGAACGATCTAATCGCACACTTGCGTGAAGATATTACCAAAATCGAAGATCCAAAGGCTCAGGCCCTTTTTGAGACTACAGCTGAAGTTCTCAAGGGTCTAGTGAATGCTTACAATGATTACGAGCAGCACTCAGAAGAAGCCTGGAAATAAATTACTCTAGTGGGTTACCAAAATTGAGCTGTGGATACAATCATTGAAGGAGCAATCAGAGCTATTGAGTTATTAACAAGGGGCGATCGCGACGTTCTCCAGGTCATGATGATGACTTTGCTAGTATCTGGAACAGCGACGGCTATTAGTGTTGTGCTGGGTGTACCCTTGGGATTGTGGTTAGCTTTAACAGAGTTTTTCGGGAAACAGATATTAAATAGCTTGGTTAACTTTGGCATGGGATTACCACCAGTCGTAGTTGGCTTAGTCGTTAGCTTGTTTTTGTGGCGGTCTGGCCCTTTGGGCGATTTAGAACTGATGTATACACCCGCAGCAATGATCGTTGCCCAAGCATTGATTGCTTTCCCCATTGTCGCTGGCTTTAGTTTTGCAGCCATTCTCAGTATTAATCCTAAACTTCGCTGGCAACTGCTATCAATGGGGGCAACACCTTGGCAAGCTAATTTATTGCTGATCAAGGAAGCAAAGTTAGGATTAATAGCCGCAGTAATTGCAGGTTTTGGTCGTGTCATCTCCGAAGTTGGGGCCTCGATGATGGTAGGCGGGAATATCAAAGGACAGACAAGAGTTTTAACTACAGCGATTGTCACCGAAGTCGAAAAAGGTAATTTCGATGTGGCAATGGCGATCGCATATATTCTCCTGATCGTTACCTACAGCATTGTTGTATTGCTGACTATCTTGCAGCACGAAAAGAAAGTTTTATGATCAAAATTACTGGTTTCAAGTCCTTTGTCGCCTCTGCTGTAGGACGACAGAAAAATTTGGGGGGTGTAAACGAGTATGTCCTGAATATGCATCAGGTAAAAGTCGATAGCAAAACCCGCAAAAATATCCTGACAATTGATGATTTCGCTGTCCGTCCTGGGGAACTAGTCGCTGTGCTTGGCCCTAATGGTGCTGGCAAAAGCACCATGTTAAGAACAATCAATATGTTGCAGCCTTATCGCGGTCAAATACAATTGTTTGGTCAAGATGCCAGTTATGCCAATCAAACAAACTTGCGTCGTCGTTCGGCTCTGGTTTTTCAAGAGACATTACTATTAGATGACACAGTTTTTAATAATGTTGCCAGAGTCTTACAGTTTCGCGGAGTTCCAAAACACCAAATTAAACAAAGGGTATACACTGCACTAGAGACTTTTGGTTGCGAACACTTAGCAAATCGGTCGGCTCGTTCTTTATCTGGTGGCGAAGGTAAACGAGTTTGTATAGCCTCTGGTTTAGTAGCTGATTCCGAATTACTGCTATTAGATGAGCCTTCAGCCTCCTTAGATGTGGCAATCCGTCCGCAAATTATCGAAAAAATTAGACAATGGGCGCAAGACAGAGGATCGGCTGTGATATTAGTTAGCCACAACTTTACTGATATCTTGAATTTTGCCGATCGCGCGATCGCACTATTTGATGGTTGTATTATTCAGGATGATAAATTAGAAAACCTGATCCGCCGACCAGCTAATCAGCAAATTGCCAGACTCGTGGGCATGGATAATATCATTCCCTGTAAGATTAAGCCAGGCGATCGCGGTTATTTAATTAAGCTGGCAAACAGTCTAGAGTTTTTCTACCCTGGTGAACTTAAAACACCCATCACAGCCTGTTGTTTATCGAGTGATGCTTTCTATCTTGATCATACAAATTCTTCAATTCCCTACCAGCCAGGAGTCGTGAGACTAGAAGGACGAGTAGAGAGAATTTTACGTGGGATAGGCACTGATACTATTCGCTTTCAACTGGGAGAACAAATTTTGACTGCCAAATTACGCCGGGGTTATACATCCGAAAATATCTATCGTCATGGAAAAATTAAGCTGGCATTCAGCCCTACAGATGTACATTTTGTTTAGCGGCTAAACACTTAAATTAACTTCTGAATATTGACTATCTAGGGTGACAAATGAAATTTAGCAAATTACCAATTTTATCAAACTTTTCTATTTATTTTGACATCGGCACATGGCTATTACTAACAGCAGGTCTGTTATGTTTAATAATTTTATTATGGATTGGCATCATCATCATCGGCAATATTCTGTTAATCGGAAATGTCTTTAATCCCCACCAATCAACAATGCAAGTAAAGCTATTTTATAGCCTTGCATCTGTATTTTTAGGATTATTCCTAGCTATTTTTATGATTAATATTGCCGAACTTTCGGATAAAAGGTTATCAAAATCAGCAACCAAAATTACAGACAAATGGAAATCTCATTTATCATAACAGCCAGTAGGGTGCGTTAGCCTTTGGCGTAACACACCGTCCTCTACATATTAGTTAGTAGAGATAGCAAAATAATCTAAAATTTGACACATAAAAGTGTTTATTTTGCTAAAATCATCATCCCTTGCCAGCATTTCCTCAGCTTTTTGAATATATTTACCTGACACCAATTCAGCAGCACAATTTTCAATAATTTGGCTAACACTTTCCTTTGTTGATTCCAGGTGAAATTGTAACCCTAATACTTGATCACCATAGATAAAAGCTTGATTTGCACAGACTTCACTATAAGCTATTCGCACTGCACCTGGAGGTAAATCAAAAGTATCCCCATGCCAATGAAACACATTAAAAGACTGGGGAAATGATGCAAAGACAGAATAGTTATGGGCTTCTGGAGTCAGAGTAATGGGATACCAACCTATTTCCTTCTCTCGACCTTGATATACTTTAGAACCTAAAACATCAGCGATTAACTGCGAACCTAGACAAATACCAATGACTACTTTATTTTTCTGAATTGCTGCTTCAATAAAATCTTTTTCTGTCTTCAACCAAGGGTATTGATCATACTCATAAATATTCATCGGCCCACCCATGACTATTAACCAATCTAGGTCATCAACAGATGGTAAATTATCACCGTTATAAAACTGAGTTGCAGAAATAATGTGACCCTGCTGTGTCGCCCACTGTGCAATACTAGCAAGTCCTTCAAATGGCACATGTTGTAAGCAATGAATTCGCATAGATTTACCCCAATTTCACAGCCTTTTTGTATGATAAACCTGATGCGATTACCATTTTTCAAGATTTTGATGTTGTCTGAATTAGCATTACCGCCGCCTTTTTCGCCTGAGATGCAGTTGACCAACTTCCTTCCATTAAAGCAACTACGATCGCACCTTGTACGAGCAACAGCAGTTGTCTAGCTAATTGTTCTGGTAATGTAACTTCTGCTGCTTGAGCAAGTTGGAGAATATATTGGTATATCGATTGTTGATGTTCTAAAGCAACTCGATAGCCAGGATGGTCAGGATTAGCTAATTCTATTGAGGCATTCATAAAAGCACAACCCCGAAAATCTGGCCCTTCAAACCATTCTCGTAAAGCATCAAATATAGCTAGCAAGCGTTTAGTGGGATCGGTAGTTTGTTGTTCAACGGTGGTTTTCAGCCATTGACACCATTGTTCATGCTCTTGGCGTAACCATGCTTCAATCAAAGCATCTTTAGACTTGAAATGATTGTACAGCGACATCTTCGCCACGCCAGATTCCGCAATGATTCTGTCAATTCCAACATTGCGAATCCCCTCCCGATAAAACAAATCTGACGCTGTGTGCAAAATGCGATCGTAAACAGATTTACGCTTTGTTTTCAGTTTATTCATTGAGTCACATCCTTGGGAATCATGCTAAATCTTCAATTCATCCGTACTGCTGTCATGCAAACAGTTCCATATAACTGGGCTTTGGTGAAAAATTTGCTTTCACCAGAAGCTAGCTTAGAACTAACTGCAAGTTTTCCCCACCGAGAGTTTCAATTGTCAACAGGAGAAGGATATGGCTATTACTGGGGAAAGATACTCGCCTCTAGCCAAGATATTCCTTTGATGCTCAAATTTAACCCTCTTTTGTCACTCTAGGCAGAGGAAAAGTAGAAATCAGGGTGAATCAGGGATATAAAAATTGAACTGGTGAGGCTATAAATAATAGATTGAAGTTTAAAAAAACCCAAAGCTAATTGAGGAATAGGAAAAACCGTTAACCAGGGATATATCAGATTAAATAAAGTAAAAGGTTGAATAATCAAACGAAGATTGTTAAGAATGTTCTTCCAGCCATTTCCATTATCCCACCAAGGATGTGAAACAAATTTTGACTCTCGTTGTGATGGAGACTGAAACAGTTGCTCCGAATGCAGACTAACCATTAAATAAGCACTGCAAATAATTTCCCACCATCGCTCAATATCTGGGTAGTGAGTCAGGCGAAAATCTGACCAACCTAATTCATTCTTACTTTGTTTTAACCCGTACTCGACCCAAGTTCTTAAACCGTAAAAATTTCCAACTTCTCTTGGCGTAATGTCTGGATATTTACTCATCACATACCAAGTAGTGTTATCAGGCAAATTTTCTGGATCTGTAGTAATTTGCCAATATCTAAGTTCTCCACGTTTTCCCGGAATAATTTCTCTAATAAATCGATTTTCCCGACTCAAGTCAGAGAATACCCTTTGAAACTTCTGCCACTTTAAATATTGAATATGTTGTCGTGGAAGTATTTCTACATAATGATTTGACCGAATCGCTACTATATAGTTCAAGTTTAGTTCATCTAATACAGATATGAAATTCTTACCACTCTCTCCATATAAGCTATCTGCAAGTACTAAGTTGAATTTAAAACCCATTGATTGTAGCTTTTTTATCAGTATTGCTGCTATTTCTGGTTTAGTGCGGTACTTATCTCCTGCCTGTAATCTTTCCCTGGGTTTATACACTTCAAACAGTAATGGAAATGTCATCCCACAGAAAACACCATATACTGTCACTGCCACAATTCCATTATCTGTTTTTCCCAAATTTCCTATATACTGCCGTTTCACATAATCTGTCTTGCTCCCTTTCTTTTTATCCCCTGTCTCATCAATAATTAAAATGATTGGTCTACCTTTTAGCACTTGTAAAATTAACTCTAACCTTAAGGTTCTTAACTTTTCTATATCCCAAGGTGATGTAGTTAGAAAATGATGCAACCCTTGCTGGTTATCTAATCCTACGATTTTTGCTATTTCTGGCAATGTTTTACGTTTTAGATCAGAAATGCAGCCTACATGGAGATATTTAAAAGCCTCGAAACTCCTAACATCTGGAAACAGACTTTTATACCACTGGCAATATTCGTCCACAAATTTGACTGTTGGTGCGGCTGGACGGGGCTGTACCATGCTCTGTGTCTTGGTTCTAGCATTTTTACCTTATTATACTACTGCCAGAGTGACAAAACAGGGTTAAGGACGATCGCTGGCGACAGCGTCTAGCACAAGGACGACTTACCAGTGATTTGAGACATCTGAATCATGTCTGGCGACAGTTAATACAAGGACTCTGGACTGATACTTACCGCACCGCCTTAGCAGAAATGTCAGGGTTAGACCTCAAAGACTGTGTGATGGATATTGGATTTCGGCAATATAAGTCAGGACACCAACATTTTCCCCACACAGACGAACCGAATAAAGTCTTAACTCATCTGCTATTTTTCAATCAACAATGGTCTAGAGATTGGGGCGGCTGTTTGCGAATTCTCAAAAATTCCAGACCAGAATCAGCCTTTAAAGATATTTTACCTCTAAGTCATTCGTCTGTGGTCATTGTGCGCTCAGAAAATTCTTGGCACATGGTAACGCCACTAAATACTCCTGCATCTGAGAGTCGATTAGCTTTACGAGTTGCTTTCTTTCGGAATGTTGAGTGATTTTTTTGTTTAACGCAAAGGAACGCGAAGGTACAAGCAGCGAAAAGTTCCTCGTTCGCGCAAGCGTTCCGAAGGAAAGCCGGGTTTCCCGGCGTAGGAAACTTTTCAAGACAGAGGTACGCTGAGAATTTTTGATTGAGTGCTGCTTTGATGGAGTTTTTTGCAATCTCGAAATATTTGGAGTTTTAACTATGACTAATCCGATAGAAATACTGCGATCGCGCTACGGTGAAATTCCCTTCGATGACAATATTCCCTGGAATGACTCTGTAGGGACAATCTTATCTCATCGTTCAGTCCGGTCTTATTTACCCGATTCCATACCACCGGGAATCCTAGAGTTGCTAGTAGCTGCGGCTCAATCTGCGCCGACTTCCGCCAATCTGCAAAGCTGGAGTGTGGTAGCGGTGGAAGATGAACAGCGCAAAGATGAATTATACAGACTGTCTAATAATCAAGCCCAAGTCAAACAAGCGCCTGTATTCTTAGTTTGGTTAGCAGATTTAGGTCGTTTGGCTCATATTGCTGACAGTCGCGGATTAGATAATGTGGCGCTGGAATATGTAGAACTATTGGTAAAAGCCATCGTTGATGCTTCCGTAGCAGCGCAAAATGTAACTGTAGTTGCAGAATCCTTGGGTTTGGGAACAGTATATATTGGCGCAATTCGCAATAATACCCAAGAAGTCGCCACATTATTGAATTTACCACCTTTTGTGTTTCCTGTATTTGGGCAGTGTCTAGGTTATCCTAATCCGGAAGTCCAACCAGCAGTGAAGCCGCGTTTACCACAGTCGGCGGTTTTCCATCGAGAAACCTATAAATTAGCAGAACAAGAAGATGCGATCGCTCATTACAACGATATTATGAAACAGTTCTACACCGAACAAAACATGAATGTTGTTGGTGATTGGTCAGAACATTCTGCCCTGAGAATCGCCACTTTAGACTATCTCAAGGGATGCAAAAACTTACGAGAGACTCTCAATAACTTCGGCTTCAAGCTATTTTAAAAAATCTGGTCAGAACAGTCCGCCCTGAGAATTCCCACCTCAGACTATCTCAAAGGATGCAAGAACTGGCGTGGGGGATATGCAGATGCGATCGCAATTTATGAGTGAAGTGCGATCGCCTCACAAAAATTCCAAACTATCGCTTTACTTGAGCCACAGCCGCCTCAGCATTAATCAACCCACTACCGAAATAATACTGCTCTGCCGACACAGGTTTAGCCTTACCAAACACCCCAGAAGGACGCACATATGGAAAATCTCCGGCTGCACCAAACCCCACATCTGCTTGCAAGCGGTAGCGATTGATGTCACCTTTACTCAGTGTTACAGCAATTTTCAAGTAAATAGACCACAGTGATTGAACCAACCGAAGGCATCATCCTCAGTAATATAATTTACAGCCTCAGCCATTGCTTGGTCGAGTGATTCAAGGGTACGGGCCTCAGAGGAACGGAGAAATTGCTTTAGTTTAGACCAACAAAGCTCTATCGGAGATAAGTCAGGAGAATAGGGTGGTAAAAATTTGACCTTTGCACCGACTGACTCGATAGCATCTCTGACACGCTGGGCGTGATGAACCTTAAGATTATCCATGACAACAATTGCCCCTTTCCACAACTGAGGTACTAATATCTGAGTCACATAGGTCAGAAATACCTCAGTATTTGTACTTCCAGGCACAGTCATTGAAGCGACTAGCCCATCAAGGTTCAAAGCACCAATCAGAGAAACGTTTCCACCTTTACTTCCAGGAACACTGCCAACTGCTCGTGCTCCGTCTACTGCTCTGGCAAACAAGCGCGACATTGACAAATTCAGTCCAGCTTCATCGACAAATACCAGATTTCGCACGTCAATTTTATCTAACCACCGACGATAGTCATGTCGTAATTCCTGTACTCGTGGAGTATCCTGCTCACTTGCGTAAAGACTTTTTTTTACAACGTAAGCCCAATTTTTCTACAGCGCGGTGCATTGTGGGAATGCTGACCCTGACTCCTGTACTTTCTGCAAAGCGATGCCTGCGGCGGGCTACGCCTACGCATAATTCTCTTAGTAGCAAGTCATTTTTTTCTTCCACCCAAGACTGAATCAGGATGAGATGTTCGTTTTGAATCGTTGGCTTTTGGTGTCCCCCACGTTGTTTCGCTTCAATTTCTCCATTTTGACGATAATGACGCAGTAGGTTTCGTACAAATGACAAGCTTACCTTGAATCGTTGAGCTAAGTGGCGTTGAGAGCCTTCCTTTGCTTCCCACCCTGCAATCACACGACGGCGCAAATCCCCTGAGTAAGATACTGGCATCGAATCAAACAATCACTTCATATCTACTTTACCGATTTTGTGGTTCAATTACCTGAAAATTGCTGTAATTCGCCGCAAAGCGTTGCTCACAAGCAAACCTTTGCCAGCCCCAGGAATACCAATAATTAAATGGTTAGAAATCCGTTGTGACATCTTCTCAATCACATCAAGTGTTTGCGGTATTTGGGGACTGTATTCATCAATGTGCGTGTTAGTGTCTGAAGTTGGTGAGTAAGAAATACCAAGCCGTAAATCAGTTGTTGGTGCAGCTAAAGGTAAGTGAGCAATAGGTGGAGGTGGTAAGTTGATTTGGGGAGCCTCTAATTGTGGTGGGCGTATTTGTTGAATAGCTTGAACGTGGTGGTAGTTAACTCTAGGGTCAACTGAAACTTTGGCAAGATGCTGATTGAGTTGGTCAAATGTGGGGAAAACACCACGAAAATTAACAAAGCAATCAAGCAAATATCGGTAAGCGTAAAAGCGTTTCCCAGGTTCCACAATATTAATAAACTCAGTTAAGGTATGGGTGTGCTGTCTGAGCATGGCAAATTCATAACGCTCGCAGGGTTCTAAATGATGCATCAAGTCAACAAATTCGTTTTGATTTGAGAACCATTCTTCTCTGGCTTGACTATCACCCATCGCTGATAAAAACTCAAAGAAGTTACCTCTAATGAAGGGTATGGGGGCAAACTGATGGGAAGCATTCATGTCAGTTGCAACCGCCCAAACATACCCAGCACTGGCAATCAACGCACCGATGGGTGCCAAAGGACTGGTAGCATAACATACCGCTCCAATTGCCCCACCTGCAAGAGTGATGAGTTTCGAGAGATTCATCCCGGCTCGCTCATCTTTGGCTCTAATTAATAGCTGATCAGTGCGTTCAACTAACCAAGCAGCAACATTTCCCGCTTCCAGGTGTTCAATTGAAGGATAATCTTCTCTGAGCCGGGCAGTTTCTAGCGTAGTTAAAGATGGTACTCGGTTTTCCTGATTAGCCTGGTTGTGATTAGATGCAGGGTCTGGTTGATAATTGAGAAAATCCATAGATTTCACCAATACTGATTATCAAAATAGAATTCAGGAGTCAGGAGTCAGAATTCAGTATGAATTCTGTACGACTGGCGGATAGCGTAGCGTAAAGCCTTCTCTTCTCCCAAGGGGAGACGCTACGCGAACGAGAGGCTTGTCTGCGACACGCTACGCGAACGCCAACGGCATAGCTTCTCCTGTCGGAGAGGCTGCGCCCTAAGCGAAGCTATGCCGTAGGCTTTACGCTTAGAGCGAGTCCTCGTTCGCGCAGCGTCTCGTAGAGAGCGTCTGAATAAGTGGGTTTAAGACCCCCGCTAAATTTTTAATTTAGCGGTCTACAACTTAGTGGCGGGTCTGAATTCCCCACTATCTGAATCCCCCACTAATTGCATTCTGACTCCTGACTTCTGACTCCTGACTTCTGACTCCTGACTTCTGACTCCTGACTTGTGACTTCTGGATTCTTCTTCATTTGGTTAATTTCCAGATGGTGTAGCCAATTTCGCCAGCCATCATTGAGCCTAAGTTGTAGACAAGGCAGGCAAGAATAGTACTGGGGTTGGTGAAGGCGAAAGGGTTGCGTCCAACGAAGGTGGTTGTCAGGTCAAAAATCCAAAAGAACAAAGCAACTGCACCGCCTGTGTGTCGTTCTTTCATCCCTGCGACCTTATAATCCCGCCACAATGCCTGTGTTAGGTCAATGCTGCCACTGGGTTTGCCACCTAATGTAAACTGCTTGGAATATTCAAACTCAGTTTTCGCTTCTTCTGGGCGTTTACCACGCAATGTTCGAGCTTGATCAACTTTACTGTGATGAAGTTGACTGGGACTACTAACATCTTGGAAATGTAACCATTCTTTGATTAAATCAAGCGGGTAGTTTAATAATTTACGAATTTGTTTTACCCGTAAATCTTGAGGATGTATTGCAGATGTTACAGTAGTTTGCTTTGGATTTGATTGTGGTGGTACAGGTTGAACATAATCGACTGAATCTGAAGTTGGAGTTAACTGAGATTGAACATCACGAATAATTGTTGCCCAATCAGCGTTAGGATTCCATTCTCGGCGAATGCGAGTTTTAGTTATAGCGTCATAAAGATTGCAGAACACTGAATTTTCATCACCAGGAGTAGCAACAATGATTAAAGGCTGAGTAAAA
This sequence comes from Tolypothrix sp. PCC 7601, assembly GCF_025677855.1. Taxonomy (NCBI): domain Bacteria; kingdom Bacillati; phylum Cyanobacteriota; class Cyanophyceae; order Nostocales; family Tolypothrichaceae; genus Tolypothrix; species Tolypothrix sp. PCC 7601. The sequence continues at coordinate 6,306,312 of NZ_CP064879.1, read as the reverse complement.
TCTTTAACAACAGATGCAGCTAATAAGAATGATTTTGCAAAGTTGGTTTCAATGCCACTGCGGACGATATAGATTTCATCGGCTTGCACAACAATATCTAATTTTAAATTGTCCTTGCCTTTGAAATCCTTATCTGTTAGTCTTAGCTCCAAAACATAACCTGTTAATGCTCTTTGGCTCACAGGAATCTTTTTATCTTGTTCAATTTCACAGTTATACCAAGCATAAATCCTACCATCAACCTCCAATTTCTTCACGTACATGTAAATTGGCTGTGGTGGATTACCTAATCCGAGTTTTATTTCAGCCATAATTAGAAATCATCCAGTTCAGTTTGGCTAGAATTCAGAAGTCAGGAGCCAGGAGTCAGAATGGAATTAGCATAACTTGTCAATTTTCATCTTATTGAAATTGATTCAGCGCTGTTCGTTGATTTAAACCCAAACTTTTTTAATAAGAATAATTCAGAAATCAGGAGCCAGAATTGAGAATCGAATTCTGTGCGACTGGCGGATGAATATTGGTTTAAAAGCGAGTGGAATTGTGGGCGAAAAGAATTAAAATATTCTGACTAATTAAAACTCCATCCCTACCCTACGGGAACACTTCGTGAACATGGGTGGAGTATTCTGACTCCTGTATTCTGACTTCTGACTCCTATTTATGATTAACTCTTTTGAATGAATCTAATAGGACTTCTCACGTCCGACTTATTGTGATGATATGGAGGTGGTGGGCGGATTGTGCCCACCATATTCTCTCTTAAACTACGCGATTAACACCATACTCTCTGGAAGTGGCCTGTACTCCATCAGCCGCTTCCATTCCTCAGTTGTCAGTTGATCAAACGGCTGATCCAACAATTCCTCGCAAGACCTAGTTTCAAGACTAGGCAATACTTCGACCATCGACAACGACCACACGGCATCGAATGCAGAATCACAGGGTACTTGCTGCTGATGGTCTGATGATGCTCTTCTCACCCACCAGCGACCGTCAGTACATCCTGCCGAGCCTAGCTTTTTGTCGTTGTTGTAAATGCCATCGTCGAGAAGTTCAAAGCCAAACTTTTCGCACTCAACAGCAATTTGTGCCATGACTTCGTTACCAGTGGCCCAATAAGCAAGGGAGCAGGGGAGCAGAGGCGCAGGGGAGAAAGATTCTTGCCCCTCCGCTCCTCTGCACCTCTGCCCCTGTGCTTCTTTTTGTTGCACAGGCAGTGTGCCTTGCTTGTAGTGCCAGGCGATGTGGCTATGGCACTTGGCCCAGCTGTTTGCACGGTGTACTTCGGTTGAGTTCACCAAGACTACCCAGCGTTGGGTTATAAATTCGTCGTGGTCGTAGGTGATGCTAGCTATTAGTTTGTCGCTAACGTAGATTTCGTAGTCGTAGCAGGTGATTTCGACAACTCTAAATTCTTCAGGTGCTAAAACTTCACCCTGTTGTGTGATGTGCTGCTCTAGTTGGGCTTGAGCTAGAGCTTGTTCGTCAACAGCAAAAGAAGCAAAAATTGCTTGCTGTGCAGGTGTTGTATGGGTCATAATGAAAATCTCCGTAATAGGAAAAAGGCGATCGCAAAGTTTCTCAGGCTAGAGCGATCGCCTTTGTTTTTGATGTTGTACAAAAGAGCGCTGTACAAATGAAACGCTCTCACAACAGAATCAGCGAAGCTGTACAAATCTTTGAATTACGGGTGTATATTCGATAAATAACCAATTTTTCAGACTTAGTTAGGTCATCGGAATCATCTCCGGTGGCTTGAGCATTACAAGTTTGGCTTCCGGCTGCTAATCCCGGTGGCATTGGGTTTTGTGGGTACCTAAACAGAATTCAGGAGTCAGGAGTCAGGAGCCAGAATTCTCTTGCTTGTATTCTGTGCGACTGGTTCGGCAGTCTGGTTCTCCCACTTAAAGGAACCGCCGTTAGCACAGCGTAAAGCCTTCTGGTGCGTCGGCTGCGCCCTAAGCGAAGCTATGCCGTAGGCTTTACGCTTAGAGCGACGCAAGAGCGTCACCCTTAGAGCGAAACAGCGTTTTTGCACCCCCATCAAATTGAAAATTTGGTGCTCTTCTCCCTCATAGAGACGCACTTGCGTTCAATCAGTCGCAGGTTTGAATCCCCAACTGATTGATTCTGACTCCTGACTCCTTCTTGCTCTCCCTAACAATATAGTGCAACCTTTAGTTGCATTTGTCAACCCCTAATTGCACAATTTTGGTTTCTTTCAAACACAGTAATTCAGCCAAGGTACAGCCAAATACTTTACATAAGCCAGTAACGAGTTCTGGGGAAGCACTTTTGACCTCTGTGAAGGTTTCCATCCGGTTCAAATATTGCCGAGACATATCTACGTCATATTCAGCAAGCTTTTTAGATAAAGTTACTAATGGCATATCACCACGCAATGAGCGCATTTTCTGCCCGCGCTCCTTTGTCCATCTAATAGATACCACTTCAGTTAGTGGTAACATTACAACCTCTTTTATCTGTTCTTGGCTGGACATATTATGCAATCTTTAGTTGACAAAAACAAGAGTTAAGTGCAACTATTAGTATCGAAGAAAAAGCGGAAATTACCACTAATTGCAAGCTCGTTAAGTGTAACCCCTGAGCATTAGGCTCAAGAGGTGTGGGAAAGGAAAAAGAAAAGAATTTTTTAACGCTAACTTATTCCTAGTTCAGCCAATGCATAAACCTGCAAATAACTATGCGTTAACTAGCCAGACTTCGTAATCAAGAATTCAGCATAATACATACAACTGAAGGAAAACAGTCTTAATCGCAATTTTCTACTGAAAAATCAACTTACATTAATAGCAAAGGAAAGTTAATTATGGCCTGGACCAATTGGTACAATTTAGGCGGGGTCTGCTCATCTGCACCTGCCGCTGTTTCCTGGGGAGAGAACCGCATTGATGCATTTGTAATTGATACTGGCAATACAATCTCTCACATTGCCTGGGATGGTTACAACTGGAGTGCCTGGGACAGTCTCAGTGGCGACTGTCGGTACGGGGTGGCTGCTGCCTCCTGGGCATCTAATCGCTTAGATATTTTCACGATCGCAACAGATGGATCTCTATACCATAAGGCATGGAATGGTGCGTGGAGCGACTGGGAGACGTTAGGGGGTCGCTTCATTTCTGCACCCTCTGCTGTTTCCTGGGGAGAGAACCGCATTGATGTGTTTGCGATCGGGACTGATAATGCAACCTATCACATCGCCTGGGATGGCTCCGCTTGGAGTGGCTGGGAAAATCTTGGTGGCGACAGTCGGTATGGGGTGGCTGCTGCCTCTTGGGCATCTAATCGCTTAGATATTTTCACGATCGGAACGGACGGATCTCTATACCATAAGGCATGGGATGGCGCGTGGAGCGACTGGGAAACGTTAGGGGGTAACTTTATTTCTGCACCTGCTGCTGTTTCCTGGGCAGGCAATCGCATCGATGCATTTGGGATTGGGACTGATAATGCAACCTATCACATCGCCTGGGATTCAGGCTGGAGTGGCTGGGAAAATCTCGGTGGCGACTGTCGATACGGGGTTGGTGCTGCTTCTTGGGCACCAGGTCGCTTAGATGTGTTTACGAGCGATACAGCCGGATCGCTGAACCATAAGGCGTGGGATGGTACTGCCATTTCAGTTGAACCAGGAGCAGCGAACGCTTTCGCCCAAGAAATTTTGGCTGCTCACAATCGCTACCGCGCCGAAGTGGGAGTTCCATCTCTGCAATGGTCAGACTCCTTAGCGGCGGATGCTCAACCTTGGGCTGATTACCTTGCTTCTCTGGGAGGACTCAACCTAATCCACAGCGAGGGTACCGGTCAAGGAGAATCTTTGTTTGGAGGTAGCCCCCCAGGTGCATTTAGCTTAACCCGCATGGTTGACGATTGGGGCAGTGAGAAGAAATCCTTTGTGCCTGGAGCATTTACGGGCGTGGGTTTTGATGGAGGTGTAATTGGACACTATACGCAAATGATTTGGCGCTCTACCACCCATGTGGGATGCGCGATCGCTAATAACGGTCAGGACGAGTTTCTAGTCTGCCGCTACAGCCCTCAAGGGAACGTTATTGGGCAATATGTCCCCTAGCGACTGCTGTCAAGAAACACCCAGTTTAACAGGCCGTTTGGTGTAAGGTCTGACCCCAAACTGGGCATCTAATCCTGTGCCATCAACTGGCGCTATCCCATCCCTTAGAAATTGATTAATTTAAGTTATTGAAAGGAAAAATTATGGCTAGAAAACAGGGAAATCCTCCAACAACCCATACCGTAGAAGCTGGAGACACATTATTTGACATCGCTCAAGCATACTATGGTGATGGGAATCAGTGGCCAAAAATCTCTGCTGCTAACGGTAATATTCAGCCTCAAAGTTTACAAATTGGTCAACAACTGCAAATTCTGGCAGTTGATTCTCCTTCGCCAAATACTGGCAACGTAGTCGTCTACGATGACTCTCAATATCGCGGAGCTAGCCAAGCTCTAGGTATAGGAAAATATGACTGGGGGCAGATTAAAAACGATAGTATCAGTTCGTTGAAGATTCCTGTAGGAATGAAGGTAACACTTTACAGTGATACTCACTTTAGTGGCACAAACAAGACGTTTACGGCTGATACGCCTTATGTGGGTGACGACTTCAACGATCGGACTTCCTCAATCATCATCGAATCTGGGACTCTCCCTCCTCCTACTGGCAGTGCTTTTGCGGGTATTGTGTCGCGCCAAACCTTCGAGGCTCTGTTCCCAAATCGGGACGGTTTTTACTCCTACGGCGGACTGGTGGCAGCCACACAGAAATATCCCAGCTTCTGCAATGAAGGATCAGACGAACAACGTAAACGGGAGGCAGCCGCTTTCCTGGCTAATATTGCCCACGAAACTGGGGATTTACGATACATAGAAGAACAGAACACAGCCAATTGGCCGCATTACTGTCAGGTAGGTACTTATCCCTGTGCGCCAGGTAAAACCTATCACGGTCGCGGCCCAATCCAGTTGTCGTGGAACTACAACTATGGTGCGTGCGGGGCAGCCCTCGGCATCGATCTGCTCAACAACCCCGATTTGGTTGCCAGGGATAGCTCCATTTCCTTTGCAACCGCCTTGTGGTTCTGGATGACTCCCCAACCACCAAAATCATCGTGCCACGACGCTATACGCAATTCCGGCTTCGGTATGACTATCAACATCATCAATGGCGGTCTTGAATGTGGCAAAGGGCAGGTGACTCCACAGGCTCAGAGTAGAATCCAACGCTATGAGCAATATACCCGGCAGCTTGGTGTAACCCCAGGCGGGAACCTATCTTGCTAAAGCATCGCTTTCCTCTTATGACAACTTGCTTTTCACGGTAGATTGCTCAGGTATCGAAATTCCAACAACATCCAGAGGCATCTAAAGCTAATGGATGTTGGGTTTCCCTGAGGTAAGCAGACTACAAGCTGCAAACAAACTTACTATATTTGCGATCGCCTAATCAGCTGCACACGTTGAGAATTCCAGATGATGGTAACGTCTATCCTCTTCCCTCCAGGACTTCAGTCCGGCATTTGAAAGCACTTAAGTGCTGACTACGAATTCATCAAAACTTTTGCGGCGACAAAGCATTAGGCGAGATCGCCTCCTATAGTCTTTACTTCAGTGTCAAGCATAAACATGCAAATAATTATGCATTAACTAGCAAGACTTAGTAATAAAAAAGTCAGCATAATACAACACTAGGAAATCAATCAATATCTTTAACAATTTGCGAAGCTTCCAAGAATCGCTCAAAAATAAGACTTTATTAAAAAGGGTGACATTATGGTTAGTAACTCCCCAGAAATTGGTATTCGTAATTTATACGCTTTGCTTGTAGGTATCGATAATTATCCCCAGCCAATTAAGTCCCTCAAAGGTTGTGTAAACGACATTACAGCAATAGAAACCTATCTCAAAAATCAGATTGCTGGTGAATGGAAACTGAGAAAACCCAGAATCCTTACAAATGAACAGGCTACTCGTCAGGCAATTATTGATGGTTTTCAAAATTATCTTTGTCAAGCTGGTAGCGACGATATCGCTCTATTTTACTATTCAGGACATGGGGGACAAGAAAAAGCTCCCGAAGAGTTCTGGCATTTAGAACCAGATCGGTTAGATGAAACTTTAGTTTGCTACGACAGCCGTACCCCAGGAAATCACGATTTAGCTGATAAAGAACTCAAATATTTACTGTTTCAAGTAGCAAAGAAAAATCCCCGTGTCATTGTGATTCTCGATTCCTGTCACTCAGGTTCGGGAACTCGAAATATTGATGAAGGAGTACGTCTAGCTCCAGAAGATACAAGAGATCGCCCTTTGTCTAGTTTTATTTTTGCTGAGGACAAAACCTTTAAATTAACTTCTGAGCAAGTAAATAAGAAAAGCGCAGGGTTAGATTTGCCCCAAGGAAGGCATATTCTCTTAGCAGCTTGTCGGGACTACCAATATGCGAAGGAACAAAAAGGAGATAATAGTGAAACCAGAGGTGTTTTTTCTTATTTTTTTCTCAAGACCTTACAACAGAGCAACGGAAGATTATCTTATCAAGATATAGTCAGAAATATTGAGGCTTTAGTGAATGGAAAAGTTAAAGATCAAGCACCTCAACTTGAAGCAACTCACCCTGAAGACTTACAAGAATCGTTTTTAGGAGGCGCGATTCCCGAACGTCCTTTCTCCTTTATTTTAAGATATAGTAGTATCGATGATGACGGTTGGGAGATTAATGCTGGGGTGATACATGGCATTCCCAAACCATCTTCTTCGGATTCAGATGAAACTACATATTTAGCCATATTTCCGTTAGATAGCACTTCTGAGCAATTAAAACAATTCCCACTGGCTGAGGCTAAAGTAACTGAAGTTTTCACCGGAAAAAGTAGAGTTGAAATCAGCAACTATACAGAAGAATTAGACAAAAATCAAAGTTATTGGGCATTCGTAACCAGTTTACCCATGAATCGGTTAAAGGTTTACATTAAGGGAAATCTGGAAACGGATGTAGAATTAGCTAAGAACCTCTTAGAAAAAGCAAATATTCAAAAGTCGCTGTACGTTGCTACAGTCGAAAACTTTGAAGAGGCTGATTACAATCTGCTCATCGGCGATGGACAATACTGGATTACTCAAAAAGATAACGATCTGCCTGTAGTTGCTCCCATTCCAGAACAGCCTAATCCCAGCATATACACAGAATATGATGCTCGAAAAACAATCAAAGCATTAGAAGCGATCGCACGCTGGAAAGATATTCTCAACTTAAAGAGTCAAGGGAGTAAGATTGATCCCAATAAAGTTGAGATGGAGATTATTCTGGTCGGTCATGGAAACAATGAAGATGATTTTAAGGCTTATGAACCTAACTCTTCAGATAAACCATTAACTAAAGATTCTGGACTTTACCTAGAGTACATTTATGACCAAGGTAAGTGGAAACCACCAGTCATAGAAGTCAAACTGACTAATAAAACTGATGAGGATTTATATTGTAATATCCTGTTTTTATCAGAAGATTATTCTGTGACAAGGTACGGCGGAAAGACCTATGTGCTTCAAGTTAAAGATGGGGAAATAAATAGAACCAGGAAAACAGATTGGGATAGTTTAATCATTCCACCTGAATTTCTGAAAAATGGCATCACCGAGTACAAAGATATATTTAAGCTGATTATCAGTACAACAGACTTTAATGTCGATTCACTAGAACAAAAAGGATTACAGCCTCCTCCACCTACAAGAAATGTGCCCAGGGGAAGTCTCGAGCGTTTAATGCAGCAAATTGATACCCGTAATTCTGGGGGGTTTGGGAAAAAATATGACGATTGGATTACTAAAGAAGTAGCTGTTACCATTGTCAAACCACGGACTGCTGAACAGATTAAACCAGATAAAGCTGCAAAACTTCTCAATGGTTTGGTTGAAGTGCAACCTCATCCCAGTTTGCAGGCGCAAGTAACCCTGACTACTGTTTCCCAAACGACACGAGATATCGGTAATCTAATTGTGCCACCCATTTTGTGGGATGAACCTGGAGTGATTGAATCGTTTCAATTTACTAACAGTCGTGGTACTGATCCAGGATTGAGTGCTGTAGAATTATTTGCTGTCAATAATGTTAACTTGGTGACAAAAGATTCACCTCTAACTTTACTAGTTAATCAAACTTTAGAAGCAGATGAATATATCTTACCTGTAAGCTATGATGGGGAGTTTTTCCTACCTCTTGGTCGAGGTGTAAAGCAGGGAGAGCAAATAAAAATTACCTTAGAACGTTTGCCTCAAGCAACTACAAGTAGCCGGAGTTTGGGCGGTTCAATCAAAATTTTCTTCAAAAAAGTTCGCAGTCAACAACTAGGACATTCTTATGATTATCCGATTTTAACAACCGCAGAGGTGAGAGAAGAAGATAATCAGATTAAAGTCATTTACCAACCAGAATTATCCCAACCAAATTTAGCAGCAGTAAAAAAACGGGTTGATTCTGCTCAGAAAATTGTTCTTTACATTCATGGTATTATCGGCGATACCGCAAGTATAGTTGGTAGCGTTCAACAGGCAAAAGTAGAGGTAAATGAACAACTGCGTCCGCTACAGGAACTTTATGACCTAGTTTTAACTTTCGATTACGAAAATCTTCACACCACCATTGAAGAAAATGCGCGATCGCTCAAACAACGTTTGGAAGCTGTGGGTTTAGGAGCGAATCATGGCAAAGAATTGCATATAGTCGCCCACTCAATGGGAGGATTAGTTTCTCGCTGGTTTATTGAACAAGAAGGCGGAAATCAAGTTGTTCAACATTTAGTCATGCTGGGAACTCCTAATGCTGGTTCTCCTTGGCCAGCAGTTCAGGATATGATTTTTGCCCTTTTAGGGTGGGGTCTGAATCAAATGCCTGAGATAGTTTGGCCTGCTAAAGTCGTGGCTGATTTAGTCGCTAAGTCAATAGAGTTTGTGGAAGCGAACGATCATGCTCTCGACCAAATGCAACCTGACTCAGAATTTTTCGGTGCGATCGCTAATAACCGAGACCCCCAGATTCCTTACACCATTATTGCTGGAGATAGATCGATTCCCATATTAAAGCAGCAATCGAATCGCTTAAGGCTATTAAATGAAAAACTTTTCGCTCCAGTCATTAATAAGGTGGTTGATGGTTTGGTGTTTGGGGGAGAACCTAATGATATTGCCGTTCACCTAGCCAGTATTAAAAGCGTGAGTAGCGATCGCTCTCCTCAGCCAAAAGTTCTATCAAATGTTGCTTGCGATCATCTGACCTATTTTACCACCGAAGCGGGTTTAAAAGCATTGGCGGTTGCGCTCCACCCATAGTTGCAACTGCCCTTCTGATTCGTCAAACCGGATAAGAAGGGTATCAACAATCAAGAAAATTGAAAATTTCCCTACTTCTCTACTAAAAAAGAAAATCTATGACGACAGATAATCATATTGAGCGTAGTTTAGCGATCGTCATTGGCATTAATCAATACAAACATATTCGTAAACTCAAGAGTGCTGTCCACGATGCTGAGGAACTCGCTAAGGTTCTCAAGGAGAGATATCAATACGAGGTCTTACTTTTAACAGATGACAAAGCAAGCAAGGAAGAACTTCTTAACCTTTTAAAAAATCTTCAGGAGAATAGGATTAAATTACCTGACAATGATGAGCAAATCTCTGTCAAAGAGAGCGATCGCGTTTTGTTTTACTTTGCTGGTCATGGTATTGCTGAAAAGGCAGAGGAAAGGAAAGATAAAGATGTCAAACCAGCAGGTTATCTGATGCTACAAGATAGTCAGGACGATGAAAAAAGTACCTGGCTGTCTATGCAGGAATTGCACGATGCTCTCACTGACTTAAATTGCCGTCATCTGTTAATGATTCTGGACTGTTGCTTTGCAGGGGGAATTCGCTGGGCAGCACTAAAGCGGAATTCAGGAGGCTATGGTCGTAAAATGTATCAACAAAGCTATGACCGCTTCATCAAATTTCCGGCTCAACAGGTCATTACTTCAGCCGCCCATGACGAGCAAGCGCAGGATACATCTCGTCTGGCACGAAGGGAGGGTGACGAAAATCGACATTCTCCCTTTGCCGACTTACTGCTGAAAGTGCTAAAAGCTGAACCAGATAAAGTCAAGCAGGATAACCACCTCAAGGCGATTGTCGAAGATGGCGTAATTACTGCCCAAGAACTCTTTACTTATCTGCAAAATAGACTAGGGAATGATGCAGAAGAACAGACTCCAGAGCTTTTTCGCCTCAAAAAGCATGACAAGGGCGAGTATATCTTTCTGCCAGATGGTATTGAGCCAAACCTAGAAAAACTTAAACTGGATGAAAATACTAATCCCTATAAAGGTTTAGCATCATTTGAAAAAGAAGATAGTCAGTTGTTTTTTGGCAGAAAGAGACTGATTGAAGAACCAAAAGAAGGTCTCTTGAAAAAAGTGAGCGACAATCAACTTACGGTGGTGTTAGGGCTTTCGGGGTCGGGTAAATCTAGCTTAGTAAAAGCTGGTTTAATTCCTGCATTAATATCAGAAAAAAAAACTAGTCAGGAATGGTGGTACGTTCTCGATCCAATGCGACCTGGAGATGATCCTCTCACTGCTCTTGCAACAACGATACACCCCCTTACAAATATCCCTTTTGATTCTTTAATTCAAGAATTACAGCAAAATAAAAAATTTTTAACGGCAATTGCCAGAGAATGGAGTAAAAATAAGCCAAATCTTAAGTTATTATTAACAATCGATCAGTGTGAAGAATTAATCACCTTGTGCAAAAATGAAGAACGAGCAACGTTTTTGCAGTTGTTAGCAGAAGCTTTAGCTTCACCAGATTTATCCAAAAAATTGCGAATTGTAATAACATTGCGTTCTGATTTTGAGCCTCAAATCAGGGATGCAATCAAGGAAACTCGTTGGCAAGATGATTGGCAAAATGGGAGGTTTATTGTAACTCCGATGAACAGGGAAGAGTTACAACAAGCGATTGAAGAACCTGCTGCACAACGGGCATTATTTTTTGAGTCTCCTAAGTTAGTTAACCAGTTGATTGATGAAGTTGTTCAAATGCCAGGGGCTTTACCTCTCCTCTCGTTTACTTTGAGTGAGCTTTATTTGAAATATCTTAAAAAAGCAGAGGAAGATCCAGAAAAGGATGACAGAACGATTACTGAGGAAGATTATGAAAATATAGGTGGGGTTACACGCTCTCTGACTAACACTGCTGACAAAACACATAATGACTTAGTAGAAAAAGAAAAAGTTGATTCGTCTACTATTCGTGATATAATGCTGCGAATGGTTGCTATTAGTGGTGGTGAATCAGCTCGCAGAAGAGTACCAACATCTGAATTAGTTTATCCAGAGCCAAAAAACAAACAGGTACAGAAAGTAATCCATTACTTTTTAGAAACACGTTTGCTTATCAGGGGCTTAGATGCAGAAAATCAAGAATATATAGAGCCTGCCCACGATGCTTTGGTGAAAGGATGGGTGAGGTTAAAGGAATGGATCGATAAAGAATTAGACGGATTTGTACTACGGCAGCGTTTGACTGCTGCTGCCAATGATTGGGCAAAAAATCCTCAAGATAGTGGACTTTTATTGCCTAATGGCGATCGCCTAAATCAGCTTGAAAAAGTTCTTAAATCGGAAAATAGCTGGTTTAATCAGCAAGAGGCAGAGTTTGTTGAACGGAGTATTAAGAAAAGAAGGGAGCAAGAAAGACAAAGCTTAGAAAATCAGGTAGAACTTAACACGACAGAATCTCAGAGGCTCTTTACTGCAAATGATCGGCTTGATGCAATAGCTAAGATGATTAAAGCAGGAGAGCTTTTGCAGGAAAATCTTGAAGAAGGGCTGAAAATTACTCAGCATAAACAACTTCATTTTCTGATTAAATTTAATCACTTATTGAGTGAATTAGGAGAGCTTAATAGCATTGATACCAGAGAGCCAATAATTAACTTTAGCAGTAATCAAAAAACTCAAGTCATTGCTACAGTATCTGGTCAAAATAGTAACAGGGTTTGTTTTTTGGATTGGAAGGGAAAGTTAATAAATGTTGAAGAAAATGAAGAGAAAATTTATGATTTAGCGTTTAGTCCAGATGGAGATATTCTGGTTACAGGTGGAGAACAAGGTATAATTAAATTCTATAAAAATGATCGCAATGGCTGGCATTCTTTCTATGAAATTCAAGGTGAGACTAGAAAACATAGAGGTTATGTTAATTCTTTAAGCTTTAGCCCTGATGGAAATATCTTAGTTTCGGCTAGCAATGACGGAAAAATAAATTTTTGGTCTCGTGAAGGTGCTTTTATAAGGACATTAATCACCCATCCTCATCCTGTTCTACAGGTAGCTTTTAGCCCAACAGATAATCTGATTGCTTTTACTGATGTTCCTTTGGATAAAGATGTCAAAAAGAGTATCATAAATATTTTGAAATATCCAGTTTGCCAGGATGGAGAATATCAAGTTTGTCCAGGTGTTAATCACTTTAAATTTGATGCAGAGCATGAAGGTAATATTTCAGCAATTGACTTTAGCCCTGATGGCAAAACTCTAGTTTCTGGCGGTAGGGATGGAAAACTTCAAATCTGGACTATCAGTGAAGATTTGAGTGAGCCTGGATTACACGCATTTAGGGAGTATGAGGAAAGTATAAGTCATATTGCTTTCAGCCCTGATGGTAAAATAGTTGCATCATCTCATAGCGATGGAATCATCAATTTTTGGAACCTTTCTTTAGTCACCGAGATTTATGTTAATTTGCAAAAATCACATAGGTTAGCAGGGCATAAAGCAGAGATCACTAAGATTAGCTTTACATCAGATAGCTCCCAACTGCTTTCTAGTAGCTATGACGGAACAGTTAAGCTTTGGTATTTTAGCAGCAACTTTGAAGGACACTCGGGGGCTAGAGTTCAGAAAGTGAGTTTTAGTACAGATAATCAAATCGTCACTACGGTAGATAAAAAAGGAAATTTCAAGCTTTGGAATTTTAACGGAGAACTACAAAATAAATTTGGTGATGAAATCAAAATTAGCGATGCTCAATTGAGCCGAGAAAATAAAATTGTTGTAGCAGTAGGAAGTGATGGTGGGATCAATCTGTATAGCTTAGATGGGACAATGGTCTACACTTCCATCCAAGAGCATCAACAGGCAATTAACCTCCTTCGTCTTAGCCCTATTGAAGATATCTTTGTAACAACGAGTGAAGATAATCGTATAGATTTTTGGAAGATAAATAGAAATCCTTGGAATGTAGAGTTATTAAAAACATTTAATCCTGCAAAGACCTCTATTACAGCAATTACTTTTAGTGGCGATGGTAAGTTTTTCGCTTCAGGTAGTGATGACGGTAAAGTAGAACTTTGGAGCCTGGCTCTTGATGCTAATCAAGTACCTGAAACTATCTTTGATGTAGGAGGTAGTGTTGTTGATCTGAGTTTAAGCAATGACGGTCAAATGATTGGCGTGGTTATTAATTCAACAACTGATGAATATGAAATCAAACTTTGTAGTCGCAGTGATGGCTCGATCAAGCCTTTGCGTAGAGAGACGAAAGGGATGGTTTATGCTTTGAAAGTTTGCTGTGAAGATGAAGTAATTGTTTCGATAAGTGAAACCAATAAAATCGGTTACATAGAGATATGGAATATCGATGGAAGTTGGCTAGAGAAGATTCTAGCCTTGGATAAACAAGGATTTGATATAGAGGTTGAGGCTGCTGCTTTTAGTCCCAATAAAGAAGAAATTGCTCTAGCTACTTATGTAGATAATGATTATGATGGCTATAGACACGTACAAACTTTGAACTTAAGTCTAGATAGCCTGATGAGAACTACTTGTGAGCGTATTCAGGATTACTTAGAGCTTAAAAACATAAATTAATGACATCTTTCCAATGATACAAATACGTGGGTAAGGGTTTAGCAATGCTAAACCCTTACGAAAAATCTATCTGGATCACGATTTTTGTGACTTAGCATTAGACATCAATTCATACCTTGAATCAGCAATGTCTAAGTTTAATTAGATTAAGCTACTTCTTGTGCTTGGAGTCTCAAAGCGTGTAGGACAAAGTATCTGCACTTTAGATAAGGGATGAGAACTCTTCTCATTTGATCCATGAGCGTAACTCTGCTTATCTGATATAGAAGTACCAGCTATAGGAGTAGCAGACTCAGTTCCACTTTTCACCTTTAGAGGAATAAAGATTAGGCTGTTAGCAATATCATTTTTCCATTTCAAAGCGTTCACTATATTTTCTATTTCAGCTTTTGTGAATTTGAAACAATTTTGTACTTTTCCATCTCCAAAGTACTCTCTTAGTTCTTCAAACTTTCCTTCTTTGGCTTTTACTTTTATCACCTCAACTGTTTGAACGATATCGTCTTGATCTGTAATTCTAGCCTTGGAGATAAGTATACTTTCTAGAAACTCAGACTCTTGTGTATCCAATGCCATTTTAACTGATCCTATAACTGCGTTTTCTGGAAGATTTCCCTTCTTTGCAAGATCAATATCTATAGCAGTTAATTTTTGAAATTCCTCAGGGTCTACACGCTTCAAAAATTCGTTGAGATTACCATCTGATAATGCGTTCGCCAATTTGGATAAGAGGGAGAGGTTTGCAAGAAGGCTTGGTATTTTGGCGGCTTTTTTTAAACCCGGGAAATTTACTACTAAATCTACTGTAGGCTTTCTTCCAGCTACTTGAAGTTGCCCCGGGCAGACAGAATATCTATCTTCACTAAAACTAGACGTTTTGAATTCAAAATGATCTCCCTGCAAATTCCCAATTGAACCCTTCTTTTGAAGGTTGAGGCTAACCTGCGAGAGGTTGCTATAGTTTGATTGCAATGTTCTCTGACTGCAAGGAGGAAGGTATGCATATCTGGAATACTTCTCTTCCCCTGGCTGATATATAAAGATCATTACTTCATGAGAGAGATTATTGACCAATTTTAACTTGCCATACTGTTGGGAACCTGGAGCAAGATTATGCAACCCTAAACGTGTAAGAGTCTCAGGTGTGGCAGTTGCATTAACTTCCAGCCCGTGTGGAGTCTGGTAAGATTTGAGTTTACTTAAGGTCTGAGAACTAAAGATCCCATGAACCGCAATATCATCAAATGTTGATTGCAATGTGGCTATAACTGAACCTCTATCTCCATAGCTCAAGGTTTTATTTACAGTCTCAGCTTGAGCTGGTTTCCCTGCGACTGCTCCGGCTGCAATAGAACCCACCGCGATCGCTAACTTCACTGCTTTGAGGGCTTTGAGATTTGTGCTTTGCTGAGAAACCGCAACTTCTGCGCGATCGCGGTTGTGAGTATCTATAATTTCTAGTGACATAGTTTTATACCTAATCTTTCTGTTGATTGATTTGCTTCTGGTTGCATTATGCTGAATTCTTTATTCCTAAGTCCGGCTTGTTAACGCATAATTATTTGCATGTTTATGCATTGACTGAACGATTTACTACTCCTGCTTGGGAAATTAGGCGATCGCCTGCTCAAAATTTCTCAGTATAGAAGTGCAATTTTTTGTCGCATTATTTACTACATTTGGATGCGAAATGCGATCGCCTGCTCAAAACCTCTTGGTACAGAAGTGCGATCGCTCTTTTTGTGAAAATGTACAAAATCCTGTATTAGATTTGCACTTTTGTGCATAGATTAAAACTTGATCTCCAATTAGAATCAGCACATACTTCAATATTTTTATTCCTACAAAACTTCACCTTACTGAATATGGGTAGAATGTGATGGCAGTAGTAAGCTTAGAAAAACATCAAATTTATGGGCATTTACCAGTGGAAAAAAAGCTATGTATTCTGGTTGTCGATGACCATCAATTAATTTTGACTGGCACTTTTGATGTATTAAGTAGACAGTATCCAGAAGCGAAGATACTGAAGGCGCAGACAGCCAAAGAGACACTGACTTTACTTCAATCTCAAGCGTTTAACCTGATTATGATGGATTTGTCGATTCCCTATCAGCTAGGGGAGACGGCAGAAATTGATACTGGAATTAAGCTGTTGCAAACGTTGCTCAAAGAATATCCCGATCGCAATTTCATGGTGCAAACTAGTTACGTAAAGGCGCTAATCCGCATTAAACACGAGATTGATAATCATCAAGCTGGGTTTGCGATCGCAGATAAAGGATTACCCGAAGCCCAAATGCTGATGCGGGTTAATTTAGCACTTCAGGGTGCAACTCACACCAAAGACATCAAAACGGGTATTGAACTCAAACCGGAATGGTTGGAGGTGTTGCGGTTGGCTTTTGAAGAGAGTTTGACAGATAAAGCGATCGCCGAGCGGATGTATAAATCAGAACGAGCAGTACGCACTTACTGGACGAAAATACAGGATGTGCTGGGAGTGTACCCAGAAGACTGCAAGCAAGGCGGTAAGAATATGCGAATCCAAACCGAAATTCGTTCCCGTGAAGAAGGTTTAATTGATTAATATGCAGGATGGTTAAGCCGGAAACGAGATGGAAAGGAGAATCTGGAATCGCATTCGCCAAGAATTGGGGTTGTGGACACAGGCTGCACCTCCTGGGATCATGGTGCTGGTTGTGGTGATATTGATCCGGATTGCTGGAGGAATGCAACCTTTAGAATGGATGCTCCTTGATACTATGTTACGTCTGCGTCCGGTAGAAAAACTCGATGAACGTGTCGTAATTGTGGGTATCGATGAACAGGATATTCAATCGGTGGGACAATACCCGGTTACAGATGAAAAAATTGCACAGTTACTTACCAAGCTAGAAACCTATCAACCGTTAGCAATTGGATTAGATATCTTTAAAAACGTTCCTGTGGAACCTGGTGGTGAACAACTCAAACAGGTATTGCAGAAAAATAATAATATTATTGGGATTGAAAAAATATTACCACCCGATACAATTTCCCCACCCCCAAGTTTGCCACCCCAACAAGTTGGATTTGTTGATTTACGTAATGATGAGGATAGCAAAAATCGACGTTATTTGTTGTACACATCGAATCCTCAGAATATCAAGGAAGGGAAATCTTCTCTAGCGCTACTATTAATTACTAAGTACTTTCAAAATAACAGAATTAAAATAGACACGGGTATAAATGACCCAAATACTATCAGATTTAATGGGATTGAATTACCCCGTATTACCAATAATTTTGGTGGGTACGTCAATGTCGATGATGCTCCCTTGTCAATTTTGATGAACTTCCGCAACAATTCTCAGCCTTTTCATGTTGTATCGCTACTCGATATTTTAAACGAGAAAGTTGATGGGAAATTGTTGCGCGATCGCATTGTCTTAGTTGGCAATCGCAACATGAGCGCAGGTGATTTTTTTTATACATCTGCTGTGAGACAATTAGGATTAAAAGGTGTAATTTACGGCATTGACTATCACGCTCATGTCATCAGTCAAATTCTTAGTAGTGTAATCGATAGTCGCCCAATGTTGCACAGTTGGGGAGATATAGGAGAGTACGCATGGATATTTATTTGGGGTTTTTTGCCGATTGTTATTGGACGACTTACCCAATCTGTTTGGAGAAATATACTGAGTGTTGGTGTAGCCGGATTTTGTCTGTTTAGCTGCGGGTATGTAATGTTGTGGGTGTGGGGTCTATGGATTCCTGTAGCACCTAATTTGCTGATATTAGCTTTGAATGGGCTTGGCTTGAGTGCTTTTGCATTTTACCAGCACGATCAATTCTTGCGATCGCAAATTAACGAACGTCAAAACACCATTCAACACACTTTTACTATAATCCATAATGGCCCCTTGCAAACTCTCGCCTATGGATTACAACATCTACGTGCTCAAGATATTCCCTATGAACAACTAGTTGAGCAATTTGAAAAGCTAAATCTAGAAATTCGAGAAATTGGTGAATTTCTTAAACTTGAAGCGTTAACCAAAGAAGAGAGTTTACGTTTAGGTAGCGGATTAATACTTGAATTAAATCGACCGCTTCACGATTTATTGTATGAAGTTTATTCAAGTACTTTAGAACGTCAAGATTTTGAAAATTTTAAAACGTTAAAAGTTAAAATTCGCAATTTTGACCCGATTGACGAGAAATATTTAAATCAGGAAGATAAACGGGGAATATGTCTATTTTTGGAAGAAGCGTTATGTAATGTGGGGAAACACGCCAAAGGAGTCAAGCGCGTTCAAGCATCGGGTGTTTATAGTGAGAATAAATACAATTTGTCGGTCAAAGATAACGGTTCAGGATTTAAATCAAAGCTAGAAAATAAAGGCACAAAACATTCTAAAATTCTTGCTAAACAATTAGGAGGAGAATTTCGACGTGAATCGCTTTCTCCTCGCGGAACTATTTGCGAACTTAGTTGGACACCTATAAAAAAATTTAAAATTTGAGATTTTTGAAGCAGCTTGAAGTTGTTAGCTGTTAGATAAAATACAATTGCATAGAATACAGATTATTTGTAGGGGTACAGCAATGCTTGTGCCCTTACTCTGTATTGCATCTAAATGAGAATCGCTATATTTCAATCAAATATTAGATTTAATTAGAATTTTTTCCGAAAAATGTAAAACCCTATATGTAGTCAATGAATAGCCATTGTTTTGGGTTTTTCGCGTATTCTGGTGTGTTTGCCCTGTTAAATAACTATATAATCAACAACAGTACTATGAGACATAAACATATTACATTTTGGCGAAATAGCCGCAGACTTACAAGCTTAGTTGTAGGAGTGCTTTTTTTGATGACTGCATTCCCCGCATCTGCTGAGTTTAAACCAAAAGATCGCAAACCAGCCAGTGGAACTAGTCGCGCGGGTGGTTCTCGTGGATGTTCAAGTAGCGGTATTCCCCTGACACAACTTGCACCTCAGACATTTATCGGGAAAACGGCTTCTACACGTCCAACTTTAGTCTGGTATATGTCCAGTTCCCAAAATGTGCGATTCCGACTGTTTGAATTTGAATCTGTAAAAAGCGTTAAACAAATCGGTAAAGTTCAAGAAATACCCACAATAGTCGGGATTAATCAGCTAAAACTTCCCCTCAATTACCCCGAACTCACAGTAGGTAAAACATATTTATGGCAAATTGCTATTGATTGCAAAAACGACACGATTCTTAGCCATACTGAATTTACCGTTATCAACCCTCAATCACTTCCTAAGAATCAATTTACTAGCATTCTAGAAAAGGTAAATTATTATGCTGAAAATGAATTGTGGTATGAAGCGCTGTCAGAAGCATTGAAAGCAACCGATAATGGTAAACTAGGGCAAGTTGCGTCAACTTTAGTTAAAGAACTCGCACAGTCAGAAATGCCAACGGATAGCGACATAGACAGAAAAAATATTCAGAAACGAATCGAATACCTCCAGAAAATTGCCAGTGAAAACTGATAGAAAATAGTAGGCAGAATAAAAACGGCGAAAATTTAGTGGTTTAGAAAACTTCAAAACATAAATTATCCCATTTATGCATTGAAATTTTTCTTCTCTAGCTTCAAAAGCAATGGGATATTTTTTTACTTGGAAGTTTTGGCTGTCGCGGGAAGCCTTTCAAAGCCAATTACCGATCGCAATTATTGGTGCCCAATAAGCAGGATGATCGTATAGAGGATTGATATTTTCAGATGATGGTAATTTTTTAGCATTAATCATTCTCATTTGGGCTGTTTGCAACGCCTGGGCAATACTCATACCAGTGTGGCGATAGTTTATGTAAAACGTTTTGACTATTTCGGATGTCGATTCATCGCTAACACTCCACAAAGATGCGATCGCACTTTTAACTCCAACTTGCAATGCAACTCCGGCTAATCCTAGTGTGGCACGATCATCGCCAACTGCGGTTTCACAAGCAGTCAGTGTGAGTAGTTCGACGCTATCTGATTTGTTGTTGAGGTTTCGCAGAGATGTTTCTAATTGGCTGATGGTAAGTTTTTGGTTTTTCCCTGTAACAATGAAGGTGTCTTCGGGAATGATGCCAAATTGAGCGTGACTAGCTATGTGAACAATGGAATATCTGGTTTGATCGAGTTTTTGCTGAAAATTTTCGGGGATAAAGTTATCGTCGATCAAAGGAGTATGATCGGGGAATATCCTTTCAATTGCACTGATTTCATTAGGAACAGCAAAAAGTGCATCAAAAGTCTTGCCGTCAATTGTGGCTTCTTTTGTTAAACCCAAAATTAACGCCTTTTGCATAGTGCGATCGCGTAATTTAGGCTTAGTAAGTCGTAAACTGGGGGTTGTAGCAACGGCGTAGGTTTCGACTAAATATTTCTGTTGTTGGCTATCATAAAGTGCTGCCATTGGCACGCTACGCAAAAACCCATCCTGAATAAATACCAGGGTTTTGATTTTCTGGGATTTGATGTCATCAGCAAAAGGGCGAATTATCCAATCATAAAGATGTGCCGCAATTGTTTTATCGTAGTTAATTTCTTCTTTGCTAACTAATCCTTTGCGAAACTCGGCAATTTTTTTCTCTAGGGTGTCGCTGCTAACTATTTTGGTTGTACCTTGTTGATTGGGGTCTTCAATCCACTTAAATTTGGTTGCCTGATTAGGTAACTGCAATAATATCCCGGTTTTGCCATCTAAAATTATGGAACTCAAAAACCCAGTATTCTGAAACGCTACACTATTATCTTCCAGAAGTTCGCCCACCGATTTGGGATTCAACCCACTCAAAATGCAATCATTGCCAAAATAATTCTGTAATTCTGCCAGTTTCAGAGCATCGATGGTGTTAACTACTTTTGATAGTTCCTTCACACGTTGTTCGTCTGCAATTGCCCCAACTCCCAGCAAATCAAGCCGCGACTGTGCCAATGTCCGGTACAATGGTCTAACGACATCGCGGAAATCAAACTGTACATCCCGTTCAGCAGTCAAAATATCCTGACGGATATCTTCTAAAGTATCAAATGCTCGCTGATAAGATGCGATCGCATCTTGTTTTTGGTTCTGTGCATCTAAAATCCTTCCTGCTTGCCATTCCCACAAATACAAGCTATCTTTTGCACTCAACTTGTTGTCTGCGGCAATGATTGCCGATTGGGTATATTTTAATGCTTTCTCATTATTTTTCTGACATTCCCAAAAATGTCCCAAAGCCCCGTTAGCATAAGAAATTAGGCGCTTATCTTGTAATTGTTTACTTGTTAATACTGAATTTTCTAGCAAATTCAATCTTCTGTTGTTACTAGATAAAATCATCTCAGTTGGACAGTAGGTAAAGGGTGAAGTTCCTTTTGTATTGCGCTGCAAGTATGCTAAATCAATTTCTCCATAGACTTTTGTTGCTGAATTGGGTAAACTTTCGAGAACATTTAAAGCATCCTCAAAGGTTTTGTTAAACTCCCCATCATTAATAAATTTGCTGTGATTTGTTTCGGAAGCCAACTGAATTAAATTTAATAATCCCCGCATCTCGGCTATAGCTTGCTTTTCTTTGCGGGCGAATTTTATACTATCCTGAAAATATTGGTAAGCTCTGTTATAGTCATCTAGAGACTTTTGCGTCAATTCTTGTTCTTTACTAGAAACACCAGCCATCATTGCCGAATCTGCTTGTAACTCTCGCAATTGACCACGACTTTTGTAAGCAATACCCAAACTATTGAACACCAAAAATTGATATTCTGGAGTAACTTGTTGTGCTGCGTCTAAATATTTAATTGCTTGGTCGTAACTGCCGATTAAGCGATATGCTTCAGCGAGAATCCCCAAAGCCGCAACCTGTCCGCGTTTATCATTAAATTTGCTGGCGATTTGTTCAGCACTTTCGGGAGTGCATTTTAGTTCCTGACTTACTTGATTTTTTGACTTATCTACCAGTTGACCACACAAAAGTGCGATCGCTTTGCGAGGTTGTCCCAAATTGCTGTAAACTTGGGCTAATTCTGACTTCATCCGTCCAACTTGCTGGATATTCTCTACCGCACCATAGTCACGAATTGCGGCTTCCAGAGATGCGATCGCTTCTTTGTTTTCTCCTATTTGTTGGTAAGCACGCGCCAAATTTTCATTCACAACCCCTGTAGCTGACGGATTATTTTTATACTGATTGAGTGCCTCTTGCCAATTTTTTATAGCATTGAAAAAATTTCCTGCATTATAGTCTTTGATTCCTAGCTCAACTAGTACATCCGTATGTGGAGTTTGTGCAGTTCCGACTTGTCCAAATAATAAACAAATTAAAAGGGTTAGTAAAAAAAATAATTTAGTAAATCGCTGAAAATTTAGTTTTTTGGCTTGCTGAGTAGAGACATAAATTATCCGTTGGCAAAGGTTACTCACTTTCAGCAATATATGGGTCTGTCGCAGTGCAGAAAGTAATATTTTGCAATATTTATTTTTAATGTTGAAAATGTGATAACAACAGTTATTCTTATTCATATTAGGCAAAAGAAAGCTAGCTGCTGATATTTCTTGAATGATAGTCTGATTCGTACATATCTCTAGCAAAAAAACATTCACATAAGCAATATCGTGGATTTTTAATTTATCCTAGGTAATTTATTTATGTATAGATTACATCAGCCAGAAAAACTCAGTATTAAAAGTATTTTTTATTTATACATATCCACTGTATTCAGCTTCACTTCACCAGCTCAGGCACAAATAACACCCGATAACACCCTAGGTACAGAAGCCTCTCGACTCAATCAAAATCAGATAATTAAAGGCGTACTGAGTGATAAAATTGAGGGTGGTGCAACACGCGGTAGTAATCTCTTCCACAGCTTTCAAGAATTCAATATAGATACTGGACGGGGAGTTTATTTCACCAATCCGGCTGGTATTGCCAATATACTGACTCGCGTTACAGGAAGCGAGCGCTCGCAGATTTTCGGCACATTGGGCGTATTGGGGAACGCTAATTTATATTTGCTCAATCCCAATGGTATTGTGTTTGGCCCCAATGCTCAGTTAGATATTAGCGGTTCGTTTAAAGCAAGTACTGCCAATAGTTTCAAATTTACTGACGGTAGTGAGTACAGCGCCACCACTGCCCAAGCACCACCACTGTTAAGCGTCAGCGTCCCTCTCGGCTTGCAGTATAGCCCGATTCGACCGGAGGCAACAATTACCAATCGCGGTAACCTGAGAGTTGGGCAAGACTTGCAGTTCATAGCAAACAAACTTGACCTGCAAGGACAACTGATTGCTGGACGGGATCTGGTTCTCCAGGGACAGGATACGGTGAAGGTGCGAGATACTGCGCTGAATCCATTTGTGGCGCGATCGGGTGGTAATCTAACTATCCAAGGCAATCAAGGAATTGATATTCTCGCCTTAAGCCATCCACAGCATATAGCCTTTATCAGTAGCAAAAACCTGAGTTTGCTCAGTGATGGACTCATTTCTGGGGATGCTCACTTTAGCAGTGGCGGTGACTTCCGCATTCAAAGTCTTTCTGGGCATCTGGTCAATTTCACCAGCCTGTATGACCCAATTATTAGTAGCACTGGCAATGTGGATATTGCGGCAAACTATCGCGGAGCATCGTTGTTGATCGAGTCTCAAGGAAATGTTAGGTTTCAGGGTACCGCTACCATTGATGCACCCGATACGGTTTCTACCTTTGTGGGCGAGGATGCCGCATTACGAACACAACCAGGTCTGATCATTCGTTCTGGACAAAATAGCTTGGTTTATGGCGGCACCAGTCAAAATAGTCCGCCAGGATTTACAAGTGGAACTGTTCCGACTGGAATTACCCTGCTCAGTCCCGTGCGTATGCAGCCCAACACTCAGGGGGGAGTGGTTAAGCTGACCGCTGCTGAAGGAGGTATTACCTTTCATAGCATTGATGCCTCCAGTACAACGGGGGGCAATGGCGGAACTATTGAATTAAGAGCAAAGGGCGATATTATCAACACTAACTCATTCCTCGATCCATTTGGATTATTCGCTGCACTGGGTTCGTTTTCCTATACAATCGCTGGGGATAGTGGTAATGGGGGCAACATATCCTTAATTTCGACCTTGGGTAACATCACTCTCAACAACGTACACTCGCCCTCGTACTCGTACTCGGCATATGGTGATGTGGGGTCGGGAGGAAACATTTCCTTGTCTTCTGGCTCAGGTAACATCACTCTCAACGACTCGGTCTTGAACTCGAACGCGCAATCGGACTCTGGTAATGCAGGATCGGGGGGAAACATTGCCCTCTACGCTGGCTCAGGGGATATCACTCTCAATAACTCTGGCTTGCGATCGGACTCGTACTCAGGCTCTGGTAATGCAGGGTCGGGGGGAAACATATACCTTTACACTGGGTCAGGGAATATCACCCTCACTAATTCGGGATCATACTTGAATTCTCAAATAACGGGAAGTGTTAAAGGTAAGGGGGGTGATATTACTGTAAGCAGCACAAATGGCTCGATTTACTTAAGAAATGGTGTTCAGATATCTGCTAGCACTGGTGGACAAGGAAATGCAGGCAATATTACTCTCAATGCCTATGGTACGGTTTTAGTAAGTGATAGAAGTATTGTGGGATCAATTGCGGCCAGGGGGGCGACGGGTAATGCGGGCAACATTGAACTCACGGCAGGCTCTCTAATACTTGCCGATGGTGGATATTTGACTACTAGTAATCGGGGAACGGAAAATTCGGGGAGTATAACGTTGACGGTGAGTGGTGCTGCCATCTTTGACGGCGTATTTTTAGATCCTAGCCGTTGGAATTCTAGTGGTGTATTCACTGAATCTACTGTAGGACAGAGTGGAGACATTACCATTCGAGCGGATTCACTATCCATTACTAACGGTGCTAAAGTCATTAGCTCGAATATTGGACAGGCCGATGCAGGAGATATCATCATTGATGCTACAAATGCAGTCTCCGTCAGTGGATTGTACACAAACGGCATCCCCACCAGACCGGAAGACGACGGTAGTATATCCAGTGGCATTTTTAGCGTTAAGAAAAACAGTGGTGGTAATGCAGGCACCATTAACATAACAGCAGGGTCACTTGCTGTAACAGATGGGGCGGTGTTGGGCGTTAGCCTGTTTGATGCAGGTAATGCAGGCAACATCACGATTAAGACCCAAGGTGAAGTTTTGTTTGATGGGATAGGAAAGCCTATCAACGGCAGTGAAGTACCTCTTACAAGTGGTGCCTATAGCTCTGTAACACCAGGAGCAGTTGGTAATGGTGGCGATATCGTGATTACAGCAAACTCACTGAAAGTGAGTAATGGAGCTGTATTGAATTCTAATACTTCTGGTGCTGGAAATGCTGGAAATATCATCCTCTCTATGCCAACCTTGACGATCGCCAGTGGTGGCAAAGTCTTGGCGGCCACTGAAAGCATCGGCAAGGGTGGAACAATTACGATCACTGCACCGAACGCTGTTAATCTCGGTACTAAATCTCAAGATTTTTCACCAGTGATCTCGGTTGAAACGAGTGATGCAGGCAAAGCGGGGGATATTGTCATCAATACGCCGATCCTCACCCTTTCAGATACCGCTCGGATCACGGCGACAGCAAGAGAAAATTCTACAAATCCAGAAGGTGGTGGCAGCATTACCTTGAATGCTTCCCAGATGGATTTGGCCGGCATCGTCGGTGTGTTTGCCGAAACAGAGGGACAGGCTCCAGCTGGCACCTTGCGACTCAATCCCTACAACAATCAACCCAATCTGAATATTGTGTTAATACCTAACTCCCAGATTTCGGCATCCACATCCGGTAGCGGCAAGGGAGGTGACTTAATCGTGGCGGCACCCCAGTCAATTACCATTGCAGGTTTCGGACGATTAGCCGTCGAAACCAAGGGTACAGGCGATGCCGGGAATATAAATTTTGCCACCCAGCAACTGAATCTCAAAGACGGAGTGGAAATTTCCGCCTCCACCTCAGGTGTAGGGAAAGCTGGAGAGATTGGCATTAATGCCGAGACGTTTACCCTAAGTGGCGGGGCAAAAGTCTCGACGAATACCTTTAACACTGGTGCAGCCGGCAACCTCAACGTCCAGGTGAACGATCAACTTTTCCTGACTGGGCAAGGTACAGGACTATTTGCCAGCACAAATGAAGGTTCTATTGGTAAAGGTGGCAGTATTATCATCGACCCTAGAACGTTAATAATTAGAGATGGGGCAACTATCTCTACCAATAGCCAGGGAGAAGGAATTGGCGGCAATATTAAGCTTTCCGCAGGTACTCTCACCCTGGATAATGGTAAAATTTCTGCCGAAACCCGCAGTAGTAATGGCGGGGATATTACCCTAAATCTGCAAGACTTACTATTACTACGCAACAGCAGTCAAATCTCCACCACGGCTGGAACGGCTCAGGCTGGTGGTAATGGCGGCAACATCACCTTTGATGGCAAGTTCATCGTGGCAATTCCCAACGAGAATAGCGACATTAGCGCCAATGCCTTCACTGGCACTGGTGGAAACATCCAAATCAACTCTCAAGGCATCTTCGGTATCGAGTCCCGTGCAAAACCAACTGATAAAAGTGATATTACTGCCAGTTCCGAACAAGGTATTTCGGGTGTCATCAATCTCAATACACCCGATAACAGTTCGATTCAAAACAGCTTCACCCAATTATCCCCGAACGCGATCGACACCAACGCACTGATTGCCAACAGTTGCATTGCACGCGGCAGTAAGCGACAAGAAAACTCATTTACCATCACAGGTTCTGGTGCTTTACGCAATAGTCCGGGGGATGTATTAATTTCCGCCTATTCAACTGGTGATGTACGTAATGTTGAACCAACATCGCGTCCTTGGAAAAAAGGCGACCCAATAATTGAGCCACAAGGATTATATCGATTACCTGATGGGCAATTACTGTTAAGTCGGGCTTGTAGTTAAAGGAAATATTGCACGCATAAGCAAGATCGTGGGTTGTATTTTATCCAAGGTAAGTTATTTATGAGTCGAGTACATCAACAGGAAAAACTCAGCCTTAAAAGTATTTTTTATTTATGCCTAATATCCAATGTATTTAGCTTGGCTTCACCAGCCCAGGCACAAATCACACCCGATAACACCTTGGGTGCAGAAGCTTCTCGACTCAATCAAAATCAGATAATTAATGGTGCCTTAGGTGACAAAATTGAGGGTGGTGCAACACGCGGCAGCAATCTTTTCCATAGTTTCAGCGAGTTTAATATCCAAGATGGGCAAAGTGTGTATTTTGCCAACCCCACTGGGGTAGAAAATATCTTAACGCGGGTCACAGGTGGAAATGCATCGAATATTTTCGGGACGTTGGGAGTTGCTGGTGCAGGAAATTTGTTCTTGATTAATCCCAATGGAATTTTATTTGGGCAGAATGCTTCTTTAGATGTGCAAGGAAGTTTTGTCGGGACAACAGCCAATGGAGTCCAGTTTGGGAATCAACAATTGTTTAGTGCCACAAATCCCCAAGCACCTTCATTACTTATGGTGAGTGTGCCTACTGGGTTGCAGTATGGCAGCAATCCGGGAGCGATTCAATCACAGGGTGCAATTTTACAAGTGCCCGATGGTCAAACCTTAACCCTGGCAGGCGGCACTGTAAATATTGATGGCGGGCAGTTGCTAGCGCCAGGAGGACTGGTGGAATTGGCAGGCATGGCAGCAACCGGCGAAGTTGGGTTAACACAGCAGGGACGGGAGTGGCGGTTGAGTGTGCCGGATGGATTGGCGAGAGCAGATTTCTCTTTAACCCTGTTTTGTCACTCTGGCAGTAGTATAATAAGGTAAAAATGCTAGAACCAAGACACAGAGCATGGTACAGCCCCGTCCAGCCGCACCAACAGTCAAATTTGTGGACGAATATTGCCAGTGGTATAAAAGTCTGTTTCCAGATGTTAGGAGTTTCGAGGCTTTTAAATATCTCCATGTAGGCTGCATTTCTGATCTAAAACGTAAAACATTGCCAGAAATAGCAAAAATCGTAGGATTAGATAACCAGCAAGGGTTGCATCATTTTCTAACTACATCACCTTGGGATATAGAAAAGTTAAGAACCTTAAGGTTAGAGTTAATTTTACAAGTGCTAAAAGGTAGACCAATCATTTTAATTATTGATGAGACAGGGGATAAAAAGAAAGGGAGCAAGACAGATTATGTGAAACGGCAGTATATAGGAAATTTGGGAAAAACAGATAATGGAATTGTGGCAGTGACAGTATATGGTGTTTTCTGTGGGATGACATTTCCATTACTGTTTGAAGTGTATAAACCCAGGGAAAGATTACAGGCAGGAGATAAGTACCGCACTAAACCAGAAATAGCAGCAATACTGATAAAAAAGCTACAATCAATGGGTTTTAAATTCAACTTAGTACTTGCAGATAGCTTATATGGAGAGAGTGGTAAGAATTTCATATCTGTATTAGATGAACTAAACTTGAACTATATAGTAGCGATTCGGTCAAATCATTATGTAGAAATACTTCCACGACAACATATTCAATATTTAAAGTGGCAGAAGTTTCAAAGGGTATTCTCTGACTTGAGTCGGGAAAATCGATTTATTAGAGAAATTATTCCGGGAAAACGTGGAGAACTTAGATATTGGCAAATTACTACAGATCCAGAAAATTTGCCTGATAACACTACTTGGTATGTGATGAGTAAATATCCAGACATTACGCCAAGAGAAGTTGGAAATTTTTACGGTTTAAGAACTTGGGTCGAGTACGGGTTAAAACAAAGTAAGAATGAATTAGGTTGGTCAGATTTTCGCCTGACTCACTACCCAGATATTGAGCGATGGTGGGAAATTATTTGCAGTGCTTATTTAATGGTTAGTCTGCATTCGGAGCAACTGTTTCAGTCTCCATCACAACGAGAGTCAAAATTTGTTTCACATCCTTGGTGGGATAATGGAAATGGCTGGAAGAACATTCTTAACAATCTTCGTTTGATTATTCAACCTTTTACTTTATTTAATCTGATATATCCCTGGTTAACGGTTTTTCCTATTCCTCAATTAGCTTTGGGTTTTTTTAAACTTCAATCTATTATTTATAGCCTCACCAGTTCAATTTTTATATCCCTGATTCACCCTGATTTCTACTTTTCCTCTGCCTAGAGTGACAAAAGAGGGTTAACCAATGGTGCGATCGTGGGTGTTAATTCTGGTGCAGGTGGGAGTATTGCCATAATCGCTCGCAACTTGACGATGACTGGAGCCGAAACACAGTTGCAAGCTGGTATATCAGCAGACTTAGGGACTGTAGGTGCTCAAGCAGGAGATATTGATATCGATGCAACAGAAATCGTAAGCCTTGATACAAGCCGCATCCTTAATGCAATTTTTTCAAACGGAATAGGTAATACTGGCGATATCCGTATTACCACAGGTTCTCTTTTCCTCGCCAATGGGGGACTAATACTTGCTGCCACATTTGGTCAAGGAAATACGGGGGATATCACCATTACAGCGAGAGATACGGTTTCCTTTGATGGCTTCGATAGCAATGGATTTTCCAGTGCCGCTGCTACCCAGGTGTCTCCCGAAGCGATTGGGCAGGGTGGTAATGTCATTATCACCACAGGCAAATTCTCTCTTACCAACGGGGCGGGCCTATTTGCCAGCACCTATGGTCAAGGCAATGCGGGAAATATCACCATTACCACAGATACACTCGCTCTCACCGATGGGGCGATCGTGTCTGCCAGCACATCTGGTCAAGGCAATGCGGGAAATATCACCATTACGGCGAGAGATACAGTATTCATGGATGGTATCGGCAGCGATGGATTGAGCAGTGGGGCTTTTAGCGATGTGTATTCTGGAGCGATCGGTCAGGGAGGCGACATTAGCATCAGCACAGGTACGCTCTATCTCACCAACGGGGCACTGGTAAGCGATAGCACCTATGGTCAAGGTAATGCGGGAAATATCACCATTACGGCGAGAGATACGGTTTCCTTTGATGGTGTAAACATCAATGGAGACAACGGTGGTGTTTATAGCCGAGTGCACTATGGAGCGATTGGTCAGGGAGGCAATATCCACATCATCACAGGCAATTTATCCCTCACCAATGGGGGGTATATAGATACCAGTATAAATGGTCAAGGCAACGCGGGGAATATCACGATTACGGCGAGAGATGCGGTATCTATTGATGGTGAGGGTAGCAATGGATTTGGAAGTTCCGTTAGTAGCCTAGTATATACTGAGGCTACTGGTCGGGGAGGTGATATCACCATCACCGCTGATTCTCTGTCTTTCACCAATGGGGGAACAGTAACTAATTCTACTTTAGGGCGGGGGAATGCAGGAGATCTAACCCTTACAGCGAGAAATGCAGTGTCCTTTGATGGTACTACCAAAAGCACATCGCAAACAAGTGGTGCTGGTAGCACTGTGGATATTGGAGCTATTGGTCGAGGCGGTAATATTCGCATCACCGCAGGTACACTCTCTATCATTAACGGAGCGGCAGTCAGTGCCACTACTTTTGGACAGGGAGATGCGGGAACTGTAACTGTTACGGCAAGAGAAGCAGTGTTCATTGATGGTACAAACATTAATGGAATTCCCAGTGGTATTTTTAGCCAAGTGGGAGATCAAGCCAATGGTCAGGGTGGGAAAATTACGGTGAATACCGAATTATTCTCAATTACGAATAGGGGTGAATTAACGGCATCTTCTGAAGGTCAAGGAAATGCAGGCAACCTGGACATCATGACTCACCAACTTCGCCTGGATAATCAGGGATCGATTCAGGCACAAACGGCATCGGGGCTGGGTGGCGACATGACGCTGCAAGTTCAGGATCTCTTGCTGTTGCGGCGAGGTAGCTTTATTTCCACCACTGCTGGAACTGCTTTTGCTGGGGGTGATGGCGGCAACATCACCTTTGATGGCAAGTTCATCGTGGCAATTCCCAACGAGAATAGCGACATTAGCGCCAATGCCTTCACTGGCACTGGTGGAAACATCCAAATCAACTCGCGAGGCATCTTCGGTATCGAGTCCCGTGCAAAACTAACCGATCAAAGTGATATTACTGCCAGTTCCGAACAAGGCATTTCCGGTGTCATCAATCTCAATACACCCGATAACAGTTCGATTCAAAACAGCTTCAGCCAATTATCGCCAAACGTCATTGACACCAACGCACTGATTGCTAATAGTTGCATTGCACGCGGCAGTAAGCGACAAGAAAACTCTTTTACCATCACAGGTTCCGGCGCTTTACGCAATAGTCCAGGTGATGTCTTAATTTCCGCCTATTCAACTGGTGATGTACGTAATGTTGAACCAACATCGCGTCCTTGGAAAAAAGGCGACCCAATAATTGAAGCACAAAGATTATATAGATTACCTGATGGGCGATCGCTCTTAAGTCGGGCTTGTAATCAATACCTTAGCCAAAATAAGAGGATGAAGAGAGGGGGCCGATGTAATAGAGTTATTGTCTTGGCAGAAATTTCCTCTTCTTGAGTGCGATCGCAAACTTTGAAGATATAGGGCTGCCGTAGTAGAGTTATTGTCTCTCACAACGACAACTCAAAACCCACGAACAGCCCATGCCCGACATTTTAGCACTCCTGCAATGCCTCCTGCCGCAGATAAATGCGACAACAATGAGGCAATTGAACCAGATAATCCAGGCCATGTTAGCCATGAGCGGCCGAGTCACGATGTTAGGAATATCGCGTTGGGCAGGCACTGGTGGTAGTTATCGGACTATGTTGAGATTTTTTCATACAGTAATACCTTGGGCGACGTTGTTTTGGCTGTTTTTTCGCAAGCATTTGTTTTGTGCGAATGAGGTGTATTTGCTTGCAGGAGATGAAGTTGTAATAAGTAAATCAGGTAAACAAACTTATGGGCTGGATAGATTTTTTTCTAGCCTAGCCAGCAAACCCATATCAGGGCTATCTTTTTTTACATTATCGTTAGTAAGTTTGGAGAAAAGGCACTCATTTCCGATTCAGATAGAACAGGTGATAAAGAGCGATGAAGAAAAAAGTATCTCGTCACCAACCCGAGAAGTTAAACCTAAAGATAAACGGAAGCGTGGACGACCAAAAGGGAGTAAGAACAAGAATAAAGCCGAGGTAATTTTAACATCTGAATTACTGCGAATTCAGAAAATGATTAATTCACTATTCAAGTTATTAGACGGGTTTATTCCCCTTACCTACTTAGTACTAGATGGTCACTTTGGGAACAATAATACCTTGCAGATGGCTCGCCAAGTTAACTTGCACATAATTTCCAAGCTCCGCTATGATTCGGCATTATATATACCTTATCAGAACCCTGACTCCAATAGTCGCTCCCGTCGTAAATACGGAGATAAGTTAGACTATTGTAATATACCTAATAAGTATTTATGTAAAAGTACCATTGAGGATGAGATCCAAACTGATATTTATAAAGCCACTCTACTTCACAAAGAATTTGCCCAGGCACTAAATATAGTTATTTTGGTTAAAACCAATCTTAAAACTAATGCTCGTAGCTATGTAATTCTATTTTCTAGTGACCTAGATTTGTCCTACGAAAAAATAATCGACTACTACAAATTGCGCTTCCAAATCGAATTCAACTTTCGAGATGCCAAGCAGTTTTGGGGATTGGAAGTTTTCATGAACTTAAGTCAAACTGCGGTGACTAATGCTGCTAATTTAGCATTTTTCATGGTCAATTTATCCCATTATCTTCTCGCTGATTTTCGTCTCCTTAATCACGACTCCGGCATTATTGACCTTAAGGCTCACTATCGTGGTTTTCGATATGTTCGTGAAATTTTAAAAATGCTTCCGGAAATGCCTGAGCCTATTTTATTAACCCAGATTTTTGCCAAGCTTACTTCTTTAGGACGTATTCATACAGTTTCTACGGGCGTTGAACCCTCGTAAATTGGCAACGGTATTGTTTACACCATTTATTTTTGACTGCTTCTGAAGTTGAATTTGAAGCT
Organism: Tolypothrix sp. PCC 7601; assembly: GCF_025677855.1. NCBI lineage: Bacteria > Bacillati > Cyanobacteriota > Cyanophyceae > Nostocales > Tolypothrichaceae > Tolypothrix > Tolypothrix sp. PCC 7601. The sequence goes on along the minus strand of NZ_CP064879.1, from coordinate 6,273,319 downwards.
GTGTTCCCTGATTGGAAAGGCTTTTGTCTGAATCACATACAACGTTCTCATCTCACACAAATTTCCTCTAAGAATATAGAGTAAATATAAGCACTACTTCTATTTTTGTACTGTCAGTACTGGTGCAATTTTATTGCGTTAGTATACGCGCAGTGTTACCGCAGACTAGCTTAGCGGCTCCGTTCACGAAGTGTACCCAAAGGGCTTAGGGTAGGAGCCAGTCTTGGATGGCCGGAGGGCTTTTGTCAGTTCGCTTACAGGTAAACATCGTCCGATAGCGTTCGATACTTCTACCTTGCGGGAAGCATTTCGGAGAAAAAGCGATTTTCTATCTTCCAAGCTTATTGCGTTGTCAAGCACAATAAGCCAATAACAAGATGTAAAATTAAACTAGTAAATCTATCTCAAAATAATACCCATTTCTAATCGTAAAACAACCAAAATAATCAAGGGAGAGTCTGAATGGATAACGAACAAGCTGTCTTGGAAATAAGTGCAGTTGAAATTACTAAGTCTTTATTATCAGATTTAAAACAACTCTCCAGGTGTGCAGGAGAACCAGTAGCTGCGGTTTTTGCTGATAGTTTATTACGAAAAATGCGCTCTTTACATGATATGTATATGGACGATCCATATACAGAAATAGTAATGGCACTACATGATGCACTTGCTTATCAAAATAATTGGATTGAATATGGTGGCGAACAGTACCAGGATGTATATAACCTATTTTTATCCCTAGTTGAGCGAGAAAAAATTACTAATATTGAAGTAGAAAATGCAATTCTAACTCTAGAACAAATAGGCTTTGACACTTTACCTTTTGGAGTCAAACTTGAGAGCGATTTTCCAGAATAAAAGATAACGTTATAAATATGTCAGGTTCATCAGTCCAAGAGCATTTTTTAGATACCTCGGTAATGAGGTCATTACTACTTGCAACACAAGCTTATCGGCAGTATTTAGAATCTCAATTGAATTCGGAACCGCTTTATATATCCAACTACGTCAAAATGGAAATAAAACGTAGTTATTTAATCAATATTATCTCTTTTTATTTTGTTCTGCGTTTGGATGCAATTAATACTATAGGTGATGCAATTGCATTATGGAGCAATAAGTTTAAAGGAAGTGAACTCAAAGCAATATTGCAAGTTATCCCTCAGCTTTTTAGTATCCGTCAGCTTAATTTCTCTAGTCCCAAAGATAAAGAAAAAGCTCTATCTGTATTAGTAATTTACATCAAACGTTTTGAACTGATAATCAGAAGAAAATTTCCTAACTGCAATGATTCTACAGCCTGTGCCCGTTCTCTTGTCCCACTGACTATCGATTTAAAAAATCCAGTTCCCGACTTGAAAAAGTTTGTTCTGGAATTTGGAGATACAAAAGACTGTCGAAGCAAGTGCCAAATTGAAGACTTTCTTTTGGTAAAATATCGTTCCGAAGTTGAGCAATTAGTAGAAGTTGCTTCCCAACTGCCCAGGAATACGAATACAAGGGGATTTCTAAATATTGCTAATAATCTCAAAGAGATATTAGTTACAGGTGCAACAGCTTGTGACTGCAAGCGCTGCGAGAAAATTGGAGATGCAGTTATCGCTTTAAATGCACCTCGTAATTTGCGATTGGAACACACTGATAATTCCTTTGATTACTTATGCTCACCAATTGAGCAACCTCACTACAAACATCCCTCAGAAAACCAAGTAGTGATGAACCCATTAATAATCAACTTGGAACAGGATTAATGCGAACCGAAAGATCAGCACTAAGTCCCAAGAGGACAGGCTATACCAACGCGAACGACTTACGTCACGCAAGCTTCGCATATTCCCTGAATTCGCATAACATCCTAAACTGACAACCAGCAAACGAGATTTCTATTCAGGAGTACCTCCGACAAATTGAAAAAATAAACGCCTCAATTTTGAAGAGTAAATAATTGCTCAAACTCACAAAATTATGGTTTATTGAGTTCTTTGAATAAATCCATTAATTTATATTTGCGTCCATGAGTATATTCTAATTTTGCACGGTAAGCAGACCATTCAGCTTGTTTTCCTAGTTGCAAATAACCAGCTTTAACTTTTTTCAAGCACTTAACAGCATCACTATAACGCTTGGCTTTAGAACTATTCATAATTTCTTCTGCCAGCTTTTTAGCCTTTTCAATTACCCAATCTGGACGATGGGGAATAGCTGCTTCCATAACTCGATGTAATGATTCTGAGGCATAGTAACTATCTGTTTTTACTGTTTTTATCGCATCATCAATTAGCCCTTCATGGAGAAAAATATCAACTTTTGCACCATTAGCATACCAACTTTCAGATTCCCGAAGTATTTCGAGTAGATCTTGTTTCAGCAGAGACCAATTATCAAGAGCCAAGTTTTCTACTTTCATGTAATCTCGGAATGATGGTCTGGTCTCAAATGCAACGATACTGGCATTTAATGCGATCGAACTATCGCCTAATCCTTCTGCTAAATCGCTCGTCCAAGAAGCAAATTCATACGTACAGTTTCCTGGTAAGCTTAATCCCGCTCGCGAAATTACTAATGCTTCCGACAAATATCCATCTTCCCGTAATATTTTGGCGAGAGCAAAGGCTGCTTCTGCTGTATCCATGTGGGTTTTCGCGGCAGTCATAGCTTCATCTACTCTTCCTAAAGCTGCTAATTGCGTTAGGTATTGCAGCGTCATTCCTTCTGAGAAAGCTAAGTTTAAATACTCTGTATAACGATTTTGTCGCTCGAGATAATCCAAGCGAATTAATGCTAAGTTATCGGCAAAAGCCGGACGGATAACTTCCCAAAGTTGTGCATCAGTTTCACCCTTCATTACCCGTTGCAGTGGATCGTAATTCCAGCCTTGATGCAATGCTGACAAACTCATGGAAAAATCTGCACTAATTTCATCCTGCCAGGATTCCAGCATTATTCGCAAATCGATCGCATCTTCTGCCGATATCTCCCCACATAAAATTGCTTCCGTCCATGCGCTATCGAGAGGTTCTGCGATCGAATAGGAATCACCACCGTAACTTAATAGCTCGTCCCATTCCTCTACATAGGTTGTCGTAATGACTTCAAGGATAGCGATCGCATTATTCCCATCCCCATTTTGTGCAAATTCCTGCGCTTTGTCGATAATAGCAGTCAATTCTTCGGTAAATGGGTCATCTTCGGTGCCATACTCCAATTGTTCTAATCCATCCTGCAAAATCCGTTTTACCTGACTACGAATAGGTGCAACATCAATTTTGGTACGACGGTTAGAAGATGAAGATTTTGTTGCGGGAGTCGGTGAATTTATTAAGCTCAAAAAGCAGTCAACATCATCAATTAATTCTGGGTTTTTCTGTACTAATTCTTGAACCAAACGTTGAGTTTTTAGGTGGTCGAGGCGATTTAATAACTGTTCCAGCGTTGGACGTTCTTCAATTATTGCGGATGAACGCGAACAAGTTAACAAGGTGGCGACGATATGCTTACACCAGCCATCGTAATTGTAAGCACAGTTACAGTCAACAGAATTAATTCCACCTGCATCAAAATCAATACTGACTTGATATGGTTTAATTTCGCTACCTTCTACTGCTGCTTGAATCGTATTACCACGTTTTTTCAGGTTGATTACTGCTCCCCGATTATAATATTCTTGACCGCGACTGTAGGATGAAACATTGGAGTTATGGCGGATTATTGCTTCTGAGATTGGTGGAATCGACATAGCACCCAGGAGTTTTATTTTTAGCCTATGCTGAAATTGGATTCATTTTTCCTAGACATCAAAAATCTTCACTTGCAATAACTACCAGCTAGGTGGATGCCAATTACTGTCAATCCACAATGCTCTCGCCTCAGTTATATACTCATTATTTAGTCGCAAAGCAATTACGGTTGCTCGACCTGTAGGTGTTATACCAGCCACATGAGTTCCACCATTGACCCAATTAAAATGCTCTAGCCAAGATTGTTGTCTTGGGTTAAATAACGGAACTAACTGACTTGTTTGTGGGTCAGTTGCATGAGTTTTTGCACCTTTGAATTCATTACAACGATAACAAGAAGCTGCTAAATTTTCAGATTCGTCTTTACCCCCAACTGCTTTAGGAAGGATATGCTCCATTACCAATGGCATACCAATCAGGCGGGAGTTGGTTCGGCAATACTCACACCGATAGCCAGCTCTTTCTATAATTTCGGCGCGATTTTTTTCAGAAATAGCCATGATTATGCCGGCAATTCTTGTATTGCTGGGATTCTGTGTCCTCGCCAACGGAGAACTGACCAAGCATAAGCTTTTTGTAACATTAATCGGTCAGCAGCTATTCTTAAGGAGCTAAGTTCTTGACGTTCAACAGGTGTTAATTCACTATCTTTGTTTTTCTCTAGTAATTCTACATGGCGTTGTTGTTGTTCTAAAGTTATTTGACTTTGAGCGATCGCAAGCAATTGTTGATCATCCCAGGTTTGCATTTGTAAAAGTTCTGCCTGAATTTCTACCGGAGCATTGTCAGGTGTGGGGGGTAAGTTGCTGGCTATGCTTTGAGCTGCCAGAACTTCTAAGGGTTGCTGGGTTGCTGAGGCAATACGAGCCAATTGTTGAAAGATGGCTTGTGGAAGTTCAACCGTGACTTTTTGCGTTGCCATTGGTTGCTGGATATCGCTTGTTGTTTATACCTTTAATTTTAGCAGTCACGCTTAATCTGAACTTTCCGCCATCAAGCGATCATTTTTTTGTTTGCGATTCGTGAAGATACTGTTTTTTTGATACTCCCACACATTGAAGCCGTGGGAGCGTCAAATAAGACACAGTTAACGGTATTTACCAGGGCTTCGATATTTTCCGATAATAAGTTGCCTTGCTTGAATTAAAAATATTTATCTAATACTTTGGTGGATTGGGTAGGCATTAAGTTATTGCAGTGATGCGGTTTAATCGCTTAGTATTTTCTTTCATATTGCATCCGTATAGCTATTCAAAATTGGTTTACTTCTCCAACAACCCCACTTTCTGCAAGCGTGAAATTAATCCAGGACGGTTACTATAATCTTTTTGGATTTGCTTAATACTTACTTGAAACTCCGCTAATTTTCCCTGATACTCAGCCAAATCACGTAAATCAACCAAATGTGCAACAGCTTGGTCGTAGGGTTTTGATTGCTTGAGTGCGATCGCAGCAAAAACCAGATCCCAAATTTTATCTTTGCGCTTTGCCATTGATTCTAATTTTTGCACTTTTGCAAGCCGTGTAACTTCTTGTTCTTTTTTCTGTCGTTGAGTAGTTTCTCCTTGTGCAAGTTTTAGTAATTCAGAAAGTGTGCGTCTTTTAGTGTCGTTATTAACATGAACTTCTTTTCTACCAGATAATTCCCGCAACCTATGATTTAGCTGTACCCCAAGATGGGACTCGCCTTTGAGTAGCCTCACTAAAAAATCATTTTTTTCGCGTTCGCTCAAATTGGGAATTAAATCTTCTAGAGATTCTTCCTTTTGTTCTTGGGACTCACTTGCGCTCGCTGCTGCTGCAATCAAATCCTGGTCAATTTCCAAAAAATCAATCAAAACTAAGAGTGAATTTGGTAAATCATCCAAATTGGCAGGTACGTCCGGTTCTATATAATCTTCTGACTCTGGATCGAAATATATTGGTGCCGCTTTGAGCCATGCAAGATACAAACTTCGCAAGTCTCCTTGCAATAAATCATTGCGTAACGATACCATGTCAGATAAATAACCCTCACCGCTATCTATCCAGTGGCTCATCTCTTCATCGTGAATGTTTATATCTAGGATTACAGAATTTTTTGTGGTTGAGACAGTAATTCTATCTTCCAGACAGTAGGGTCCAAACACATCTGCATTAATCAGAGATTTGGGAAAGCGAAATATTAATTGTCGAGAACCCCAACTTGCCATATAAAGCATGACATCGAAGCATTTTTCTAACAATTCCTGTGGATTGCCACGAAAATCGCCGTAGTTGTAAACAAACTTTGCTTGGGTTGATGTCAATTCAACACGACTGGAAAGACTTTCAACATAAGCCTTTTCTGTAGCATTTAAAGGTCGGTCTAATGCCAGAAACTCGTAGTATTGATATTCGCTCACAGCACCCTCCCTACACTTGTCTCTATATAGTTAAATATAAAGTGCAATGGGTACGAGTTTTTCAGATAAAAGCCACCAAATAGCTATTTATATCGACGGGAGCGATTAGCTCGTGGCTTATTCTGTCCAGATGGAAGAGATGCTAAATAGCTTTCTATTGCTCTTAAATGTCCTTGAGGATTACTATCTTTATTTTGCATCCAATCAAGTACAAGAGAAATATTATATCTAATCACTCTTGAATTTATTACAACCCAATGGATATCTTTTTGAAGTATTCCTTCGAGTCGATATTTTTTCAAAGTTTCAGAAGATAAGCCAGTCATTTCTGCTGCTACTTGCTTATTTACCAACTGGTAATGCTGCAATGTCATGTTTTTTGAAGTACTTTTCATAGCGAAAAACTCTTTTATTTTCATGTATCCCTTCTAATTTATTTGCCAGGTTTTAGCATTTACTTAATTAAAAGTTCTAATTAGAAATTGATAGACATGATGATTGGTGAGACCAGGCTTGGAAAACATTGGAGATTTTGAAGTCAAAATATTGGAATTTAGAGATCAAAGGAAGTGCTTTTAACTAGTTATACATAATTATCTTTTTCGCGGCAATTCTTCTAATGAAAAATTAAATTATCTAGACTTGATTTTTCTTCACATAATTTTCTAGCAAATCATTGATAGACAATAGTTTCAGCCGCTTGATTATCAAATTAATATCACCATAGTCATAGATTCTTTTATCACTCTAGTGATAAATATATTTACGTCATAAGGGAGGGATTTACTGACAAGAATTAACCGAAAATAACTTTAATAGCTCGTAAATACCATCCTCATATGAGACGTAAATAATCCATCATAAGCGTCAGGAGTATTAATATATATGAATGGATGCAGCTTAATTCTGGAGTTTAGACTAAATGGAAGAGATGAAAGAGAAAAAGGGGATGTCTGATTGAAGACAGTCCCCCTTTCGGCAGAAGCTAAGAGAGAATCACCTACTCTTATCTGCCAATATGAAACGTGCCAGACTCGAAGAATTTCGTCAAGCCGCCTATACGCATCTAAGCAAAGCACATGATGCAACATTTGAACTAACAGATGCGATACTGTTGACCCGTAATGTCTACAGTCTGGCAGATTTATCGTTATCGCCAGTGTTTAGACGCAAATGGCCGAGTATCTATGAAGCGATACAAGATACCAAACCAGACCGCGAGAAATTAATGGAGTTATATATCAAGCAAATACCAACAGAAAAACGCATATTGTTGGCAGGAGATCATACAGCTTGGTCACGCCCAGATGCGGTGACACTCAAAGAACGGACAATAGAACACAGTAGCACAGCGATCGCGGGAAATAAACCGATTACGATTGGGCAGGGATATAGTACTATAGCTTGGATACCAGAGGATTCAGGAAGTTGGGCACTACCGCTGAGGCATGAACGGATTACCAGTTGGGACAATCCGATTGAGAAAGCAGTTGAACAACTCAAAAAGGTATGTGAATCAATGTCTGTTCGACCAATTTCGCTTTGGGACAGTGAATATGGTTGTGCGCCTTTCGTATTAAAGACAGCTAGTATAAAAGCCGATATCTTAGTTAGACTACGTTCAAATCTGTGTCTATGGGGCGCACCACCCGCTTACTCTGGCAAGGGTCGTCCTCGCAAGCATGGTGCTCAATTTAAACTCAATGAACCCTCAACCTGGGGCGAAGTGGCATCTGTGCTGGAAGTAAATGACCCAAAATTGGGACGAGTTAAAGTCAGTCTGTGGGAAGATTTGCATTTTCGCAAAGCTGCTGCACGCCCAATGACGCTACTGAGGGTGGAACGTCTTGATCTTGATGGCAATTTGAGAGTATTAAGACCTTTGTGGTTGGCTTGGGCTGGGGAACAAATGCCACCATTGGATGAAGTTTGGCGATTGTACTTGCGCCGATTCACAATTGACCATTGGTATCGTTTTCTTAAGCAACGCTTACATTGGACAGTACCAAAATTCAGTACTCCAGAACAATGTGAACATTGGAGTGACTTAATGCCGTTAATCACTTGGGAGTTATGGTTAGCTCGTGATATCGTTGCTGATCATCCTCTTCCCTGGCAGAAGTCAATAGATAAATTGACCCCGGGACGAGTTGCTCAAGCTATGGGTGGAGTTTTCGCCGCGATTGGTACTCCTACCTCTCCACCCAAACCTCGTGGAAAGTCCCTTGGGTGGACACCAGGTAAAGCCCGTAACCGGAAAATACGATATCCAATTGTTAAAAAGACTGCTTCTAAACCACGCAAAGAGGAACAAAAATCTGCTTAATCTCAAATATCTTCATTCTTGAAGGTTGTGTTTTATGAACTCAGCACTGCTGGGTCATTTGTTGCTGTCTAGTCTAAACTCAAATTTAATAGGATTAAATATCAGTGCAACTAATTTACAGCAATTGAGACAGTTGGTATTTAGTTCTTCTCCAGAAGAGTTGCTTTTATTACAGGAAACAGGAGAAGCGAGTTTCCAAAATAGCAAAAATCTATCTATTGAAGAAGAGGAGCCTGTCGTTATTGCAATACTTTCAGAGCAGGCTGAATTAGAAATAAAGCTTCAAAAAAGTGAATTATTAGCAATTCAAAATTTTTTAATCGATACAATTTTGGAAAACTGTGCAGAAAAAGATACCAATGAGTTTGTTCTATTACTCTTTGGGATAGTTACAGTTAATTTTGCAGAATATTATTTTATATTGCGTTCATCAGAAGATAAACATACGATTCTCAGTGCTACTTTAGAAGCTGATATAATAGATGAACTCAAAGAAGCGGATGCAGTAAATTTTTCCCAAATCTTACAAATACAGAATATAAAAGCATCTACATATATTGAAAATACTCGACCAAAACAATTTGATATAATGGCTTTACAAAACGAAGATGCCATAATTCACGAATCAAAAGGGATTGATTATGGTGCGTAGTTTGCGACAAGCTAAAACAGAAAGTTTTTTGACTCGTTTACTTGAAGGTAAAGATGCAGAGTTTCAACGACGGGTGTTAGCAATAGCTGTAGAACATGGACTTTCTACAAGCGACCCCCTATTTCTTGTCATGCTAGCAACTGGTCAACTCCAAGTATTGCTGGAAGATAAACCAAACGAGTTAGAACGCTTATTTCAACGGTGGTCTGAAGCAATTTACGACCACTTGGAAAAGGCGAAACGCACGGCTATTAGTGGTCAAGAAGTGGAAATCCGTAGGATGGTAGATAAACTAATTGACCATTGCGAATCAAAAGAGCGTAGTCGTTTAAGGACAATGTTACCAGCTATAGGGTTATTAATAGCTGCCATCGGGTTTGGTGTTTTGACAGGATTATCTGTTCCTGTGTGGTTGGCTGGTGGATATGCACCTTTGAAGCCCAGGTTATTAACTGTTGCAGAGGTAGAGACTTTGCGCTGGTCGAAAAGTTATGAAGGCAAACTCGCACGCGAAATTGTAAATTGGAATTCAGAAAGTTTGACTAATCTCAGTTGTAGTAAAGCATCTGCTCAAAGGTTATTAACTAATAAAGAAAAAGGACATAATCAAGTATCTAATTATTGTTTGTTACGAGTTAAAAAACCTTAATTTTCAAGAAGGTAAACAAAATGAACCAAGATTTAATGACAGATATCAAATTGAATACCCAACAGCATGATTATTTACCTCCAAGTAATCCAGAGACAGAATTAGAACTTAGTTCACTAATAAACGAGCCAGAAATTAGTTTAGAACCCATTACTAAAATTCGCACAGTTGTAATTGAAGACCACGAATTAACTCGTATTGGGATTCGGACTGCACTCATGCAACATGAAAATATTGAAGTTATAGGGGAAGCAGCTAATGCTACTCTTGGGCTACAACTATTACAGAATTTGCAACCTGATATTGTAATTGTAGATATTTTTTTACCAGACAAAGATGGTATTGAACTAACAAGAGAGATAAAATTAATTGCTCGCAAAAAAAGCATAAAAGTTAGAGTATTAATTTTAACTTTATGTGATCAAAAAGAAGCTGTGTTAGCTGCGTTTGCGGCTGGGGCTGACTCGTACTGCATGAAAGATATCAAATTTGATAGCCTATTGGAAGCTATTCGTGTGACTTATGATGGCAATACATGGATAGACCCCACAATTGCACGTATTGTATTAGAACAGGCGCAAAAAACTCCATTCGTTTTAGATAAAGCATCATTCAAGACTCAAAAACTGGCTACCAAAAACTCCAGTAATATTGAAGATGATGAAATGATTGATCTGTTCACTCTTACAGAAAGAGAATCAGAGGTTTTACAGCTAATTGTAGAAGGTTACAATAACGCAGCGATCGCCACCAGGCTTTACATCACGGTTGGAACTGTGAAAAGCCATGTCCGTAATGTTCTCAATAAATTATGTGCTGATGACCGTACCCAAGCAGCAGTCAGTGCTTTACGTCGTGGTTTGGTGGAATTGTAATCAGCGAAATTTATTCCTGCTGCAAGTCTCTACACTGATATTGTTGAGATTCTTGTTGAAAACTTTTCTTTTCATCTTCACTAAACTGACAAACTTGGGCAGATTGACCCTTTTGTGCCTTGTACAATGTCCCTCGATGACCCACCTCATCTACAATTCGCAAGGTTTCTAAAGGAGAGTAGTAAACTACCCGGTATTTGTTCTGTGCAAATGTTGCAGTTTGAATTTCTTCTCCAGTATTGGCTGGATTAGCTTTCAAGCTCAAAAGCGCATCTTTGAGCATGAGTTTTTCCCAATCTTCGCGTTGTACAGCTTGTGGTGTAGAGATATCTTCTGCATGAGCCTTCTTTAAATCTTGTTGGTCAGTATTAGGTAGTTTTAGGTTTATTTCTTGGTTGTTTAACTTTTGAGAGAGGTTTGAGGAGGTGGCAGTTACCTTATCGGTTTGTGAGATTATCTCTTGTAATTCATCTACAGGGATGGCAATAAATTTTGTCCTTTGTCCATTTTCCATCTGGTCGTATTCCAGGGGAAACTTGAAAGTATCAGTGATTTTGGCTGCTGTTTGCTCTTGCGATCGCTCAGTTGGGATAGTGATACAAAAGTAAATTTCTTCAATATTACCTTTTTGGGCAACTCCAATAAAACTTTCTCCCTCTAACTGCCGCTCAATTTCATCTGCGATCGCTTTAATTGATTCTGAATTTTGACCTCTCTGTTGCATAAAAACTTTAAAGTATTCATCATTGAGTCGTACTGCTCCCAAATATGCTTCATCATCGTGCAGTAGACCTTGATTATTTTTCTTTTGATACTTTTGTTTGAGGAGCGTATTTAGTTCTTCTAAGTAGCCAAGTTTCGTTTCTTTGACTAATGGCTGTTCTGTTACCCACACTTTAGGATATTGAATTGATTCAGGGTCTAATTTAATATTAGCAATTGTTGCTGGTGCTGATTCTAGGGTTGCATGAAATTGAAATCCTTGAATTTTTCTCCCATGAGCTATTAACTTTTCACTTAAAACGCTAAAGGATTCTTTATCAATTACCCCCAAAGGCTGATCGCTAACCAAAGCAATAGGAGTCAAAGCTTTACCGCTTCCAGACAAACTAATTGTGACTACGCCTTCTTCCCCATGCCATTCTTGATTTGGGAAGGCATACTTTTTTAACTGTCCTACCTTGAGCTGATTGCCTTTGGTACTTGTAATGATGATAGATGCACTCGGTGGCGAGATAATTTCTGCTTTAAACAATACTTCTGCCATTGATAGCACCTTACATTCTGTTCTACATTCTCTTGCCGTAAGGCTGTAAGGATTCAGCATCCAGGAGTCAGGAGTCAGAATTAAGAAGGAATCCAGTATATTTTGGAACTTGTCTTTTCCTAATTATTTAACTTTTCTAACTTCTGAATTCTGACTCCTGTATTCTGACTTCTGGGTCTGATGATTTTGAGAAGACAGATAAGAGTTCCTGCAATTAAATTGATACTGATTCGGTGTATTTAAGAAAATTTGAGATTTTCCAATTTAAACCGTGAACGGGATCAACGACATTCGGTTTTGAGGATGCACCGTCGCACAATAAGCAGGTTTCGCATTGAATTCTGTCATCCTCGGTATGACGGCACAGAACTTCGCCTTGGCTCAAAGGAGCATCAGGAGCGATGATTCTGAAAGTCCTCCAACCCTGCATTTGGGCTAACTCTGCTTCAGCTTGGCTTTGTACCGAAGCATCGCACAATTGCCATTGGTGCGTGTAACCAGTGTATTTTTTCGATGCTAAAATGATTGGCTCCCACACCTCAAAGGGTACTGCTGTTGGGTCTCCATAAGAGCCAATTCTCACTGGATAGCGATATCGTTTCAATACTTCTATTTCATTTGTACCCAGTTTTGGGTAAGTTCCAGTTTTATACTTGCGGTAAATATTGTTGATAGGCAACAGATTAACGTAGCAGCTACCGCTTTGACTTAATTTCAAGGGACAGTTCCCACAAATACCTTGATGAACGGCGACTATTGTCTCTTAAATCACAATTTTCAACACTGACTATGCCATTTTGATATGCGTATATGGCATAGCCTTGGTTGCGATGAATTTGACAATGTTGGAGGCTAAGATTACCAAGATTCAATATTTCTACACCTGAATAAGCATTATTAAATATTTGGCAATCTTCTGCGGTTAAACGACCGCTATCATAGACAAAAATACCACTTTGTTTGCAATCGGATATTTGGGATTTGCGAATAGTAAGATTGCCACCTTCTCTAATTTGTACTCCGGATAAAGTATTACGAAAAATTTGGGAATCTTCCACTAAAGCCTGAGCGCGATCGCGGACTAAAATACCACATTGTTTCCCATGATGAATTTGGCATTGGCGAATGGTAGTATTAGCCCCAGAACCATGAATATATATGCAAGAAAGTGAATCAGAGGTAATATCACAATTTTCCAAGAGTAATTGCCCTTGGGGAATATCTACTCCAAAGTGTTTATTCCCAGACTGTGTAGCTATAGAACGCAGAGTTAAATTCTTTACTTGAGCTTGGGCAGTCTGCATCCAAATGCAGGGCAAATCTTTACTCTCAACAATGATTTCTGCAACTTGCCCGTAGCCTTCAATTTTTATAGGTTTATCAATAACAATCGCTTCTTGATAAATACCGGGATGGACTGTAATAGTTGCATTAGGAGGAGCATCCATCAGTGCCTCACTGATGCTTTTGTAGTGATTCTCGCCGTAGGGTGAGACGGTTAGCGTATTGGGAGTTCCATAAATTGCTGCCCCTTGACAAACTGCTAATTCTGGCTCATCTACCAATAAAGGGGAATGCCCTAACTTATTCTCTACAGCAGTTTTCACATAGGGGATGCGACAACTACCTCCCACCAGCAGTACTTGGCTGACCTCCTTCCATTCAATCCCAGCAGCTTGAAGCAATTGATCGCAAACAGCGATTGTATGGTCAATATATGGAGCGATCATCTGGTTAAAATCCATACGAGTCAAATGATAAGACTCGACTTGTCCCAATACCGGAATATGGATACTTGCCTCTCTTGCCTCGCTTAATTGGTGTTTGATGTCAATACACCGCCCAAATACCTGTACTTTTGCCAGTAATGACTGTTTTTGCTCTAGTTGCTCACGCAACGCTTGACTACAGCGTCCTTTGAGATGTTGGTAAATCTTCTTATCAAAATCGGTGCCACCGCAGTCTTCTAGACCCGTTGGTGTAGCTAGAATTTTGAATGTAGAGCCTTGTTTTTTGATTAAGGTAGCGTCAAAAGTCCCACCACCAAGGTCATAGACAAGAATAATCTCTCCTGGCTTTAATAAGTTTTGATGGGCGTAGTAAGTTGCAGCAGCTACAGGTTCTTCAATAAGCCTGACAGAAATAAATCCAGCAGCTTGTGCGGCTTTTTGCATCAGGCTGCGTTTATGTTGCTGATAAGTTGCAGGTACTGTAATCACAGCATTTTTGATTGCTCCTCGTCCAGGCGGCAACATTTTCTCAGCTTCACTTTTGAGTTTTCGGAGTACCTCGGCCACCAATTCCTCAGGTAGGACAAAGCGATCGCCTAACTCGTAAGGCTCATTAGTTCCTAGTTCCCGCTTAAACTCCTGTCGATGCCTACCGATATCGCGCAGTCGATTGTTATCCGCTGCAACACCTACCAGCATTTCTCCCTGTTCAGTTAAATAAACACAAGAAGGAAATGAGTAGCCTCCTTTGATTGGTTCTTTTACCAGCTTTAGAGAGCCATTTAGCATCAAGGCAGCACTAGAATTACAAGTGCCAAAATCAATACCTAGTAACATAAGTATTTGCCAATACTTTTAACTTTTCAAAAAGCATTCTGAATAGTGGGAATACCAAAAAATAAATTATCTGAAATTCTAGGGGACGGGTTAACCTCAGACCTACGATTTATACGATTGCTAAATTTATGATATGGTTGGATTTTTTTATTTGGAAGTCCCTTAAATTTACGTTTTGCAGCACCCCTTAATTGAACTACTGTCTGTTTCAATAGCTTAGAGAAAGAAGAAGTTATTACCATAGACACCGCTGCTGCACCCAAAAAATGAACATTATTATTGAATTTACTATTTACTTACTACAAACACGCCTCCACTCATGGTTTGAACAGTTTTTCGCATATTCCAGGCTCTGTGGTTAACTAAATTCTTTCCACAATGGATACACTTATCTAACTCACATTCCACAATTATACGTTGAGCATCAGGAAAACTCCGTTGTGGGCGATGACATGGCTTCTTTACTATCACGCTTCTTTTTGCTGCGGCTAGATTCCTTTTTCAGTTTATCTGCTTTCCATACTAATTAGACAATTAGGGGTTGGAACCTTTTCCCTGTAAATTTTGCCACCTTAAGTTGATACCCAGTTTTAGGCAACTTGTCTGTATCAAAAGTATGATAATTTTCATCATAAACATACTTCTGCACAAACTCGAAATCTTGAGGTAAGTAATCGCACAGAATTATTTACACATTAGATTCTAGTCTGGATAAGGGTTTCATGGCTTAAATTTGTGTAATTAATTTTGTTTAGCTACTTATCTCACAATCAAGAACTAGCATTAATTATTACTAATTACTCTTATGTCACTTACTATCTGAGCCTAGGAGAAGATAACTTAGGGTTGTTGCATAACTTTTCCACTCTTACTTGCAAGCAGTTTCAAGAACAGATTGAAGTAGACTTGCACAACCTCACTCCAGCGCCAGGGCTATTTCAGCAAGTGATTGACACGATCTGAGGTTTATTCGAAATTTATGCTGAAGAACGGCAGCAGCGTGATCAGGAAGAAAAGGAACGCGATCGCAATTTGCATAACTACTATCGCAATGGTCGGTGTTGGTTTATGTGCGGCGGGAATTGGTGCTAGTACCGCTCCTTACATAATTCCCCAACAACCCACAAAGCCAATATTACCTCCTTTTATGACTAACCCACTGCATCCTTACCTAATCAGCCCTGGAACATTACCACATATCCCTACCTGTTCTTCACAGCCTGCACCGCAGCATCAGCATTAACTAAACCACGACCGAAGAAATACTCTTGGGCGGAAACAGGTTTCGCCTTAGGGAAAATACCAGAAGGTCGCGAAACCGGAGCATCTACAACAGTTCCAAAACCGACTTCCTTCTGCAACCTATAGCGATTAGCATCCGCTTTAGAAAGGTTGAGTCCATCATAGGTAGCAGTCTGATTGAGAATTGAGACAATTTCATCGCGGCTCAAACGCCGTTTTGGATCTTCTCCCTTCATCAGGGCCACTACTCCTGAAACAATGGGAGCCGAAAAAGAAGTCCCTTGTACCTGGACATACTTACCTAAAGGGTCTAAAGCCAAACCCCAGGCGTAATCTGGTACAGACATTCCCTGCCAAAAACCATCCAACCAAGTACCACCTGTCGTTAAAATTCCACCACTGAGACTATTTTGGATTTCGCCGCCAGGTGCGACTAAATCTAATCCGCCGCCATAACTGCTGTAGAAGGTGCGATTACCCGTCATATTTGTAGCACCTACTGATACAACCCCAGGAATACCCCTGGTACTTGAGTCAGTTGATTAGCCACATGTAAAATTTCAGTTCCAGATACTGACTTAGAACGCACTAAGTAGCGGTTTTTACTAAATCTCAAGGGACGAAGTACTTCTAAATTGTGGCGCAGCAGGATAATTTGCCTTTGACTCTCGGACATCTCACCTGCAAAACTAATGACAATCTCGTTGGGTAGTACAATAACTGACTCAGATTTTGTTTCTGGAGATGCTGACTGTGATTTACGGGATAATATAGGTAATATTTCTTGCACGTAAGGCTGTTTTTGAATCTGCTGTTGAACTGTATTCAAGGAAGCACGAGTGCCATTCGGTAGGTTAACTAGAGCGATGTTTTCTCCCAAAGGTTTAACATCTACATCAGAGCGATGATTACTACCAATGCTACGAGTATTACCGCCACCACGTCGTAAATCTTGTTGCAACTGTAAGTATAAAGGTTGGATAGAGCGAGAGCGTGTATTCTTGGGTTTAAAGCTCACAGCCACCGTATCACGGCGCAAATCCAAAGGAATTTTTTGCCCGTAAAATGTATAAAACAATTCATCTGCTGTTTGTGCCTGCGCGAACTCACGGTCTTGCTGAGGAAGCAGAGAAAAGCTGGTAGCACTGAAAAAACAACCTGCCAAAATCAGACTGGAAATCAAACGTCTCATAAGTGCGAACTGGGAATTAATTTTGCTGGATATGTGTATTTCTGAGGATTTGGAGGATATGCAATTTTTCAGCAGAGACTGGCGCAAAATTGCATAAGGTCGATTTCCTCAGAAGTACTAAAAAATGAAAGCTAAAGATAATTGTTAAATTAGGTACTCAGTATGGAATCTCAAAAAATCGTTGGAATTGCGTTGAAAAGCATCAGCAATGTGACAATTAACAATGACCAATAAATACAAATACTTATGAGCGAGGCTTCAAGATATTGGCAATTGGTGAGAATTGATGCGGGAGGGAACAGGAAAACTCAAGAGATACCTGCTGCGAAGTCGTTTTACGCACAAGTATTTGAGCAGTTGACACCAGATGATGTACAAGATGCAGACATCCAGCATCAATTGCTAGATTTATACCGCCATAGTTCTGGGGAGACTGCTTTGCTCGCAGAACGTTGTTTGCTGTGTTTTCTATCTTGGATTCTCGAGCAAGGATGTCTGCAATTAGAAAGGAAATTTGGTCAAAACCATAATTTTACTGCTAGAAATTTGTTCCCTTATGTCCTAGATGATGATGGTAAATTATCATCAGTAAGTTCCTATAAATGCTTCTCGCAAAAAATTCTCCAGAGTTTTGATTCGCAACAAAGTAGTCTGACTACTTGGGCGATTATGAAATTAAAGCAACAGCCTGAATTGAATCAATTTTTGTTAGAATGCGGTGTTTATTTAATTAGTAATTGGGCGATTTTAAATGATACTCAACCTAAACAATTAGAGCGCATTTTCAAAGAATTTCATATTTTTAGTCAGGGTGGTTTTAGCGACGCAGCAATTAAAGAAGCGCAATCTATTTTAGAAAGCTATCATAATGTCTACCGCTTGCAAAGGCTGCAACAACGGAGAAAAGGTCTCAGGAGTAAATGTATTGCGCCTGATACTCAACAATTACAAGATATCGCCCAAGATATTCAAAAGCATACAGGTCAAATTTTTGAGATTGAAGTTTTGAGTCAGAAACTACAAAAGCTAGCTGCTCAATTGCGCGAGTACCGAATTTATGTTCGGGGTGGTTCTGTACAGACAAGTTCTCTAGACGCTGTGTATGGAAGCAAGTATAATTCTTTGATAGAAGAAATCCCGGCTCCTGAAACTAATAATATTGTAGAAGAAAACGACGAACAAACCGAATTTTTACAGTTTTATCGCCAGCAATTTCAACTTGGCTTACAACAAGCTTTAGCTCAAGTTACAGAATCACGAGTTAGATATTTAGAACGCAAAAAAGGTGATAAATCCACGATGTTTTTAACTGCTTTGGAACTATCTCAATGTCAAAAATTAGCCATGAAGGAAATTGCTGAATTCTTGGGATTGAGAGCGCAAGATTCGGTAACAAAGTTATTAAAGTTAAAAGATTTACGGACTGATGTCCAACAGGAAATGTTGGTAATTTTAAAGGATTCTCTCAAAGAAAAAGCTAAAGTATATGTTGATACCCAAGCTTTAAAAAACCTAGACGAGCGATTGACAAGCTTTCTGTTTGAGGAAATTAGCCAAATGCTAGAAAATTCCGAGATTCAATCAAGAACGATGAAAGCTCACCTAAAAGCTGATATTTTCGCCGAACATTTATGTGAATATCTCCAAACTAGAAAAACAAATTAAACCAAAATTATGACAAATTTATTAAGTAATCTTCCTCCCATGTCTTACCTTGATTTTGATGCTTTACCAACTTCAGCCTTTATTCTCTCACCTGATGAGATTGACCAAGCCGCAGTACTCAGTAATCAAGTCATTAATGAATCTAAGCAATGGCAAGCTTATCTTCATTATTTAGCTTTATCAGCTTTTGAGCAATGGCTACAAGAAAGAGCAGAATCTTTAACTATTAATCGCGAGCAATGTACAATTTTACAACCAGTTTTAGCAAATTTTATTAGTTGTGTTGCTAATTTACAAGTAGGAGCATTCAAAGTCTGTTTAATTGCTACTGGTAGCTTAAGCGATGAAATGGTGAATATTCCCAGAGTAGTTGTCGATTTACCAGAGTTTATTCCCCACTTTTATGTTTTAGTGGATGTGTTGGAAGAGCAAGAAGCAGCGAATGTTTATGCTTTTTT
This sequence comes from Tolypothrix sp. PCC 7601, assembly GCF_025677855.1. Lineage (NCBI taxonomy): Bacteria > Bacillati > Cyanobacteriota > Cyanophyceae > Nostocales > Tolypothrichaceae > Tolypothrix > Tolypothrix sp. PCC 7601. The sequence continues at coordinate 6,254,305 of NZ_CP064879.1, read as the reverse complement.
AAGCTATGAAGAATTACAAGAGAATTTACAAATAAATTCTTTACAGTCAGATTGGAATTATCAACTCCCAATATCTTGTTTTGATAGTAATCCAGACCGTCTGTTATTATATCTGCGATGTTTGGAATCATCAGCAATATCTTTACCTGCTATTCCCTCAACTCGGAGTGCGATTTTAGCAGATATACAACATCAATTGATTGAATTATTACCTCAGTTACAATCACCGAAACGGGAATTATATGAAGTTTTAACTTGGGAACAAGCTGCTGCTGTTTTAACTAGTCCAGAATTGATCAATTGGGTTTACACATTACAAACACAAGCAGCTACAGAGAATCTAGAGATGGGTAGCGCCAACCCAGAATCAACAAATGCTTTTGCGTCCCTACAAGATGTAATTAAATTAATTACCCAACCTGCTTTAAATGCTGGACGTTGGTTGTGGGATGAGTTGGATGATTTAGCTGCTTCACTTTCTTGGGTGCTGTTACCCAGTTTTGCAGATGCTGACCAAATGCGCCCAATACGTAGTCCAGAGGAAGAATTTGAGGTAATAGCTACTCAATTACGACAGAGGGGTTTAGAAATTCCCGTACAAGCGCGGGGTGCGTATCAAGATTTACTTTTAGCTGGGATACCTTTGCGGTTGTATGCTGTGACTTGGCATTTACTATCGGAATCACAGAAGCCAGAATGGAGTTTGTTACTAATTTTAGGCGCACCTGCTTTAAGTAGTTTACCGTCTGGGATTAAACTTAGGGTCAGCGACCAAACAGGTATTTTGGATGAACCGGGATTAAATGCAGAAAGTGAAGATTCTTACATATTTACCCGTGTGGTTGGTAATTGGGATGAGAAGTTTTTGGTAAGTGTGAGTTTGATGGATGGCGTTGAGGTGACTTTACCGCCTTTTGCGTTTAATTTGGGGAGGTAAGGAAAGTTGGTGTGTCTAAGCTAATACTCAGCCTCAACAGATTAACTACAATATCATTTGGGGATTAAAACTTCAGAACCCTAGTAAATAGAAAAGCGATCGCTCTCGCAATAATATCTAAATTTTTACCACAGCAGCACTACAGGGTAATTTGTAAATGCACCATCTTTTGTAACTAATGGAATATTTTCGACTACACTTTGGGCAATAATCAAGCGGTCGAATGGGTCTTTGTGGTAAAAAGGTAACTTAGCTAATATATCCAGGTGTTCTGCTTGTATTTCAAGTAATGTGATCGCATTTCCGTAAACTTGTTGTTGGAAAAACTCGGTAAAAGAGATTCCAAGCTCTAGTTTCCCTATGCTAGATTCAATCCTGAAGAAAAAACTGTAGATTTAAACAACAAATATTCTACGATCAACTATATGACCAGAGTAGAAGGTAAAAATACACGGTTCCGCCATTATCTAGCACGCTTACAGACGCTCCTAACGTCGCTACCGCTTCGCTATCGCAAAACGTTATGCTATTTCAAATCAATGATGTGAGTGCAAAGACGTTGGAGTAAAGCTGCTTCATGACTGATAACTAAAATTCCCACTTCATGCTCTTTGGCATATTTAATCACTACCTGCCAAATCAGAGCTTGAGTGTTAGCATCTAGCATTGCCGTCATTTCATCTGCAATTAAGTAGCGTGTGGAAGAATTGAGCGATCGCGCCACTGCAATTCGTTGCAACTCACCCCCACTGAGTTCATGAGGATAGCGATTGAGCCAACTTTGGTGAATGCCCAAAGCAGCAAGTAAATCATTTGAAGGCGGCTGTCCTTCTGCTAAAATTTTGCTGATTCGCCAACGCGGATTGACAGCAAGTTCAGGATTTTGAAAAATCAGCTGTACAGGACAATAACTACTGCTGGGTAAAAGTTGACCATCACAAGTCACCTTTCCTTGAGTTGGTTGGAGATATCCAGCCAGAAGTTTAGCAATTGTGGTTTTACCCAAACCACTCGCCCCAGTCAAACCCACAACTTTGCCTCTGGCTAATTCCAAACTAAAATCTTGCAAAATCCACTGTTGCTGGGAATGATAACGAAAAGATAAATGTTCAGCCTTCAACATGAATACACCTCACGGGTGCGCCCCGTACTATCTGAACTTGGGGTCTAGCTTCCCAGCAAGCCTCTGTTGCTAGTGGACAGCGATCGCCAAATAAACAACCAACAGGTAAAGCCTCTGGGCTGGGTTGACTACCGGGAACTGGGATAAACTCATTTTGGGGAAGCGATCGCCACAAAGCTTGGGTGTAAGGATGACGCAGATTTCCAGAGGTGAAATCACCAGCCTTCGCCACTTCTAGGGTTGTCCCCGCATAAAACACAGCTACTTTATCGGCTACTTGCAACGCCGCTTCTAGGTCGTGGGTGATTAAAATTACACCTTTACCCTCATTAGCAAGTTCCCTCAGATGATTCAACGTCTCTACTACAATGTCTGCGTGCAGCCCAGGAGTAGGTTCATCTGCAATTAATAACTCAGCACACCCTATTGCTGCTGTAGCAACTAGCACTCGCCGCGCCATACCTCCAGAAATTTGAAAAGGATACTGCTGTTTCACCGCCGTAGCTAACCCATAGCGGTCAAATATTTGCTTAACTGTATTCTCAGCTTTTGTTTTCGCTAATCCACTCAAAATACCTGCTCGCTGCACCTGAGAACCAACACGCATCAAAGGGTCAAGATAGCTGATGGATTGGGGAATCAGGGCGATTTGCTTTCCTCGCAACTGCGCCTGACGTTCTACAGTTAACGGTTCTCCCTGAAATATTATCTGTCCTGTTACTTGGGCATTGTGCGGTAATATACCCAAGATGGCGTGAGCGAGTAAACTTTTCCCTGAGCCACTAGAACCAACAACTGCAACGACTTCACTAGCATTAACCTCTAAATCTAAGTCAGTAATTACTGTTAATTGCTTCTGGGTTAAGCCCACATCATACATTGTAAAAGTGACACTGAGATTTTTTACTGATAGCATATTTTAGTCATTACCCCTGGCTAGTCTTTGGGTCTAATAAAGCGCGTAAACTTTGCCCCAAAATATCAAAAGTTTGCACAGCTATGAGTAAAGCTGCTCCTGGTAAAACCGCTAACCACCAATATCCAGCCGATAAGTAGCGCATTGACTCTGAGAGAATAATGCCAATAGCAGGGGTTTGTGCAGAGATTCCCAATCCCAAAAAAGTTAAACCTGCCTCATGTAAAATTGCATGGGGGAAGAGTAATATCAGCCCTACCAGAAATTGAGGGATGAGATGGGGTAGGATGTGGTGACGAGCAATCCACAAGGGAGAATGACCCAGTTTGGCAGATAGTTGCACATAAGCAGCACTTTTGAGTTGCAAAACTTCTGCTCGTAAGAGCCTAGCTAAACTAGTCCAATGAGTTAAGGCGATCGCAATAATTAAGCCCTGCGTACCACCGCCCATAGCAAAAGCCACTAAAATAATTAATACTAAGTGGGGCAAACTAAAAAATACATCAATTACCCAAACAATTACTGCATCTACTTTGCCGCCTAAAGTTGCAGAAAGTGTTCCTAAGATTAAACCTATAACTGCGCTGACTGTAGCTGTGAGTAGCCCCACCCATAAGCTCAAACTCAAACCGTGGAGAGTGCGAGTTAGCATATCCCTACCTAACCAATCTGTACCAAAGGGATGGGCGAATGAAGGTGCTGAGTTGCGTTCTGGTAAGGTAATTTCCAAACCATCTGTACTAATAATTTGGGTACTTAATAGTAAAGTAATCAATATAATGCTGCATAGTGCTGCGATCGCCAATGTCTGACGGCGACGATTGCCTAAAAAGCTAGACAATTTATACCAAAACTTTTGCGGGGGAGAAACAACCACTGGGATTTTCATGATGCAGATTTCCCAATACGGATGCGCGGATCGATTAGCTGATAAGCCAAATCAGCTAAAAAATTACCTGTGAACACAAATAAAGCACTAAACAACACAATTCCCACTAGTAATGGCACATCACTCCGCATAGCTGCTTGTGTAGTAGCATCACCTAATCCTGGGTATCCAAATACTCTTTCCGCTAGGACAGAACCGCCAAATAATTCGCTCAAACTAGCAAATTGTAATGTAATGGCTGGTAGTGCAATATTCCGCAATCCATGATGGATAATAAAGCCCATTTTCGTTTCACCTTGAGCAAAAGCAAATAAAGCATAGTTGCTATGTAGAATTTCAATGAGCTTTTCACGGGTGTGCAGAGCAATACTTGCAATCCCAATTAAGCTTAAAGTTAAAGCTGGTAAAAATAGATGATGTAAGCGTTGCCAAAATGTCACATCTTTTAGTAAAACACCAATAGGCGCAGCACAACAAATCGGAGCTATTTGCCATTGCACAGCTAATAAATTAAGCAGCAGCAACCCAATCCAAAAAGTCGGACTAGATGCCAAAGTATAGGCATAAAAGCGAATTATTCTATCTACTATTGAACCTGCATTTGCCCCTGCCAAAATACCTAAACTAATTCCCAAAACACCCGATATTAACCACGCTAACGCCATCAATGCTAAAGATGTTTGGAAGCGAGTTGCAATGACATCTGAGACTGATTGATTAAAAATTATTGAAGTGCCTAAATTTCCTTGGAGAAATTGCTGGAACCACAGAAAAAAGCGGGTAGTCATCGGTTGATCTAATCCCCATTGTCTAGCAATTAATTCTCGTTGTTCTGTGCCAATGCGAGAAATATCTGCCCCCACGTAAGCATTTATGGGATCGATTGGAGAAAAACTCATCAATACAAAGCTACACACCGAGACAGCCAGCAAAAGTAAACATAAATGTAAGAGTTTTTTGAGTATAAATAAAAAAATACGATTCACATTTTTATCTCCTCATCAAGATAATTAGCTAATTGCATACCCACTTCCATTTAGTAATATTGATCATAATTGAGCCAGTGTAATTACTACTCTGAGTTGGTCTACCAATGTCTAAACAAGAACTCACAAGATAAGTTTGATCGAGGTTAACTAGCCAAGCTGATGCTGCATCGCTTATTGTTATCGTTCCAGTTTCACCATTCCATTGCGCCTGTTGCCAAAATGGTAAAGCTGCTGTTTCTGATGCTGCTGCCATTGCTTGGTCGAGTGCTTGGTCAACCTGGGGATTAGAATAGTAACCGGAGTTACGCCAGTTTCCTTGGGCTGCTGAACTGTGGTAGAGAATGTATAACTCCATTGGGTCGTATATTCCCCAGGGAAACAGCCCCACATCTTGGTGCATTCTCCGCGAAATATCCTCCCAACTTTTACCATCAACGTTAACTTTGATACCTATAGGTTTGAGCATTTGGGCGATCGCTAATCCCAGTCCTTGGGAGGTAGGATTACTTACAGGGTAGAGAATCGTAAATTCTGCTTTCATTCCCGCTTTTTCTAATATCCCATCCCCGTTAGTATCTCTCCACCCACCCTTAGCTAAAATTTGTTTTGCTTTGTCGGGGTTTCCATCTGCGATCGCAGCTTGTGGTTGATCCCAAGGTAATTTACTGGCTGCACCATAAGCAGGTGAACCATAACCTTCTAAAATACCTGTCACCAAAGCTTGACGATTAATTGCATAATTTACCGCTTGCCGAATGGCTATGTCTGCGGTGACATTATTACCAATGGGATTTCCCTCAGCAGTTTTGCGCCCTGTATTGGGAAGATATGGAAACATCAAGCCTACACGACTATTGCTGTTCATTGCATACAGATTCATTCCTGTAACTGACTGCTTGGCTAAAAAAGGTGGAATTTGCGCTAAGTCCAGTTCTCTCGCTTTAGCAGCCGCAAATACCGCATCTCCTTTAGTAAATAAAAATACAATCCTTTTAATTTCTGGTTGTTCACCGTAGTAATCGGGATTAGCTTCAACAATCATTTGTTGACCTTCATCCCATTGCACCAAACGATAAGGGCCTGAACCAATGGGATTTCGTCCATAGTTTTGATTATGCCGATGTTTGGGGACAATTCCCAATTGGGCGATGCGATTAATAAAGGTAATTTGCGGCTGCTTCAGATGTAGTTCTACCTCATCAGCACTCTTCGCTACGGCTTTATCCAAAATTGTCACATCGGTTAGCCCTGGACTAGCTTTGGCTTGGTTAAATGTATAGGCGACATCTGCGGCTGTTAGCGGTTTACCATCAGAAAATCGCACATCTGGACGAATTTTAAATCTCCAGACTTTTTTATCAGGACTCAAAGTATAACTTTTAGCCAAATCATTGACTAATTGCAGATTTTCGTCCCGACGCACCAAAGTACTTTGAAACAAAGGAGGGTCATGATAACCCCAACCCAATGTTGGATCAAACCCTGTTGGTGAATCTCCCCACCCTAAAGCAATGACAATTTGCTTTTTTGAATGAGAAGAATTGTTAGCTACTCGATTAGGTGTAGCTGTATTACAACCCACCAAAATTTGTATGAGGATGATGCCAAATAGTACCTTGATGTGTTTCATATTAAAACTGCACTGATACTGTTCCCAATACCGTCAAAGGTGCTTGGGGATAAATGTAGAAGGTATCGGTGTTGTAATACTTGGTATCAAACAAATTGCGGAAATTGAGTCCAACTTTGAAATTATCCCGACGGTAGGATAAAGCTGCATCGACTCGCACGTATGAAGGAAGAGTAAAAGTATTTGGTAATTGGGCTTCTCGTTCAGACGCATATACAAGTCCTAAACCAAATCCTAATCCTTGTAAATTGCCTTTTTGTAACTCATAGGTAGTCCACAAACTTGCGCTATGGGAAGGGATACCAGCAATGCGATCGCCTTCAGGAATGCTATTATCTCTACTGACAAAACCATTTGCATAAGCATAGTTAGCAATAATTTTCCAGCCAGGTAGTAATTCTCCCGCAATATCTAATTCCACACCACGACTTGTTTGTTCACCTGTGGCGATACTAAATCTAGGGTCTGCTAAATCGGTTGTTAGTACATTCTGTTGCTTGATTTGATACAGTGCTAAGGTTGCGGAGAGGCGATTGTTTAAGAAATCTTGTTTTACCCCTACTTCAAACTGTTCGCCGGTTGTGGGGTCAAATTGCTCACCTGTACGACTCACTCTAAAAAATTGTGGATTAAAGGAATTAGCCCAATTGAAATACAGTGATGTTGTGGAACTTGGTTGATAAACTATCCCCACTCGTGGCGAAAAGCGACTTGTTGTTTGCTGGTTAATTGTTGTATTAGTTATTTGGTTAACAACAGACGCATCATTAACATCGAACCTAACACCAGCTAATAGTTTAAGATTTGATGCAAGTTCAATAAAATCTTGGATATAAATTCCCAAGTTGTCTGAACTTTGCTTGCGATGTAATTCTTGTTCAAAGTTTGTGGCTTGTGCGCCATATTGGGGGTTAAAAATATCGATTGGATCTAGTGTTCCTCGGAAGTAGTTAAAATCATATCCCCAACGCGATAATTCCAGCCCTACAAGAATTTTGTGTTGGATCGAACCTGTTTTAAATTCGCCAAATATTTCATTTTGGAGGACGTAATCTTCTTGTGATTCTTCAGTTCTCAATGGTGAACGGGGTAATGTTCTGCGGTCATCGCCTAGAGGGTCAAATAGTTCTACCTGGCGCGTATCAGCATTGACCATAATGGCACTAAAGCCTTGGCGAAACTTCCAAGTATCAGTAAATTTATGCTCAAAATTATAACTAACTGATGTGGAATTAAAGGTAGCATCGTTAAAATTTGGTTCGCCCAAAAATCTGCTAATTGGTAGTTGAAAAACTTCCCGTTCTGGCGGAAAGTTATAATCAAAGGTGTAGTTATAGTTTTGTTGTTCTAGCTCTACTGTTAGACTGGTTTTTGGGCTGATTTTCCAGGTAATTGCCGGAGCAACAAAGAAACTTTCATTCTCATTAAAATCGCGGAAACTACCAGAATTTTGATAGGCTAAATTCAGACGATACAATAAAGAGCGATCGCTGGTTAAGGGGCCGCTAATATCAAGCGTCGGGCGGTAAAAATCATAACTACCAATGGTTGCACCAATATTGTAATAAGGTTCTTCTAGCGGCTTTTTGGTGACTGTGTTGGTTAATCCACCTAAAGAAAAACGTCCTCCATACAACACAGAAGCGGGGCCTTTGAAAAACTCCACTCGCTCAATATTAGCAATATCACGACTACCAATCACTCCAATATCTCGGAAGCCATTGCGAAGACTTTGATAAGCCAACGAAAGACCCCGAAAGTAATAACCTGTCAAGGATGTTGAACCACCATATCCTGGTAATTCTTGAACTCCACTCACATTTTCAATAGTTTCACCAATCCGAACTATTTGTCTATCTTCAATTACCTGACGGGGAACTACTTGAATTGATTGGGGAATGTCCCTGAGTGGGGCTTCTATCTTGGTTGCAGTTGTCGCACTAGGAACACTATACCCATCCTGTTCTCCTGTCACTACTAATTCAATCGGTTCATTCTCTTGCGCTGATGGTTGAGTTGGTGGTGTTTCAGTGCTTGGTTGTTGCGTATCAGGTGTTTGTGTAGAAGTTGCAGTTGGTGTCACACCAAAAACTAAACCTTGATCGTCGTCAAATAGCTCCACTTTGGGAGGACTTGTTTCACCCACCACTACGACGCGAATACTATTAGCATCTTGACTAGTGACTGTAATTTCTGCAACTCCTGAAACTGGCTTTTCTTGGCGAAATGAGTCACCAGTTGTCAGACGCAGTTGCGCGTTGGATATATCTGCAATAAAGCTATTTCCCTCGTTCTGAGTTGCTGTTTGTAGCTTGTCTGATGTGGGTGTTTCTAAAATGACTTCCAAGCCGTTAGCTGTTGAGTTCAGGCGGACTCCTGTAACAATTGTGACTGCTGGATTTTGTTGTTGCTCCTGCGCTAACAGTTCTTTGATGTTCGTTTGAGGAATCTGTGTGTTTGGTACTGATGTATTATTTACCAAATTTGGGCTTGCTTGGGCGTTTGCAGGCTGAGTCCCCAATAAAACAATAGTTCCTAAAATTCCCAAATAAGCACGTTGTCTGCGTTTCAAAGCTTTACTCCACACCAAATTTTTATGAAATCAACACCAACTCAGTTGCACGCGATCGCAATTCGCTTGACTCTGAACTGGTTGTATATGATAATCATTCTCGCATAGTCTAAACCATAAGTAAAAATGGAAAAAATCCATCTAAAACACAACAAATTTAGATTTGTTAAATCTTTCTGTCCTAAATAGCTGAGAAATCAACTTATTTTTCTGATAAGTGATTGATTAAGTAAGTATTGGTCAATCAAGACTATTTTGGCTGAATTCAAAATATTTTGCTAGGTGGCACTAGAAAATAAAGATAATCATTCTTACAATACCAATTTGATAATAAAAGTCAAGGATTTCCTCAACGATTCAGTTACTTACTTCTGGACAAAATAATTAGATAACTTTTTAAAAATTAGACATTTTGTCAAATTAATTTAAAATTATCTTCCATGATTTTCTAGCCAAAATAAACATGAATTTAGAGCAGCAGAATATTTCGTTTTTGAATGAAATTGCAATATTTGTTTATATTTGACAGAAACAAACATTAGATGATAAATATTATCATTATCAAGTGAATAACAGCTAAAAGACTTACAAAAAACATAGATATCTTATCTGTTTAGAAGCTGGGAAGGCTGGGAGAGAAAAAATATGATCGATTGTCTTCGCGTTTCAAAGTTGGGATAATTTAATTTCTGCAAGTCATATAATACTAAATTATCAACCTTTCCCAAGAATCTAATTATTAACAAGCATCAACAATTTTACTCCACAAAAGTAATTAAGTCATGGAGTGGTATCAATGGATAAAAACCTTTCGCAAAAATCAGTAGAATTTGTGAATTTGCTGGAAATTATCCGTTGGCGATCGCAAAAGCAACCTCAGCAGCAAGCCTATTGTTTTCTACTGGATGGAGAGGTTGAAGTCCAATCATTAACTTATGGGGAATTAGACAATCAAGCTCAGAGAATTGCTGGCTTATTACAAGCTTGTGGAGTCAAAAAAGGCGAACGAGTTTTACTCCTATATCCACCGGGTTTAGAATTTATCACGGCATTTTTTGGCTGTTTATATGCAGGAGCGATCGCAGTTCCGGCTTATCCGCCGCGTGCGAATCAATCCTTGTCTCGACTGAGTGCGATCGCTACTGATGCAGATTCAACAGTCGCACTGACTACAACAACAGTCTTGTCCCACTTCCAGCAGCATCCAACATTCAAAACTCTGCGGTTGCTAACCACAGATAACATGATGGCTGATGACTGGGCAAATTTATGGCGACAGCCAGTTATAGATAGGGACACCCTGGCCTTTTTACAATACACTTCCGGCTCTACAGGTACACCAAAAGGCGTAATGGTGAGTCACGGAAATTTACTGCATAACCAGTTGTTGATTAAACAGGCGATGCAGCACACCACAGCAACCATCTTTGTGGGTTGGCTACCACTGTTTCATGACATGGGTTTAGTGGGGAATATACTCCAGCCTCTATATTTAGGGATACCTTGTATTCTCATGTCTCCAGTGGCATTTTTGCAAAAACCTGTGCGCTGGCTACAAGCAATTTCTCAGTATCGCGCTACAACTAGCGGCGGTCCTAATTTTGCCTACGACTTATGTGTGCGGAAAATTACAGCCGAACAACGAGCTAACTTAGATTTGAGTAGCTGGGAAGTCGCTTTTAATGGTGCAGAACCAGTTCGCCAAGCAACATTAGAAAAATTTGCTGTCACCTTTGGAGAATGTGGCTTTCGGCGCGAAGCATTTTATCCCTGTTACGGAATGGCAGAAACCACATTGATTGTTTCTGGAGGGTGTAAAACAACTCTACCAGTATTACAGCCAGTCCAATCAGAGGCTCTGACGCAAAATCTGATAGTTCCAGCTAAAGCGGGAGAAATAGGTACACAAATATTAGTTGGTTGTGGTCAAGCCTTAGAAGATTTGAAAATAGCCATTGTCGATCCCCAGACCTTGACGGTTTGTAGCGATCGCCAAGTTGGTGAAATTTGGGTGGCGGGAGCGAGTGTAGCTCAAGGTTATTGGGATCAACCAGAGCAAACAGAGTCCACCTTTAAAGCCTATACAAAAGACACCAAAGAAGGGCCGTTTTTGCGTACAGGAGACTTGGGATTTTTACAGGATGGCGAACTATTTATCACAGGTCGTTTGAAGGATCTGATCGTCATTCGTGGCAGAAACTATTATCCCCAAGACATTGAAAATACAGTTCAGCAGAGCCATCCAGCCCTAGAACCTCACGGTGGGGCAGCATTTAGTATTGATGTGGATGGGGAAGAAAGACTGGCGATCGCTCAAGAAGTCCAACGCAGTCACATACGAAAGTTGGATATAGACGAGGTAATTGCCACAATCCGTGCGGCTGTCGTGGTCAATCATGAACTACAACTGTATGGGGTACTGCTGCTCAAACCAGGGAGCATTTTGAGGACTTCTAGTGGGAAAATTCAGCGTTATGCTTGTCGGGCGAAATTTTTAGCAGGAAGTTGGGAGACTATTGCCAGTAGCATTTTAGAAGGTATTGAAACTGGGGTAAATGTAGCAGACGAAATTATCTCGGAACAGCCACAGCTAATATCGTACCTGCAACAGCAAGTTGCTCAAATTCTGAAAGTGGGAATATCGCAAATTCAACCACAACAGCCTTTAAGCACTTGCGGTATAGATTCTCTCATGGCCATTGAACTTCAGCACACCATTGAGACGAAATTTGGTGTAGTTTTGGCAGTTACAGACTTTTTGGCAGATGTAAGTATTAATCAATTAGCAACGGTAATACTTGATAAATCGGCGTTGCATAAATGCGAGATGGAAATATCTCACGCAGAGGCAAGGCAGCGCGTTGGGCGGGTTTCCCGACTTGAAGCGACTGCCGCGCAAAGGCGCAAAGAGTATACTCTTGGTTTTCCTCAAAAATCTCACATCATCCCCTTAATCAACAACGTCCAAAACTCTCATTCGTCTGAGTATCCCCTTACTTACGGTCAGCAAGCTCTTTACTTTTTACAAAAACTAGCACCAGAAAATTATGCTTACAACATTGCTAGGGCGGCGCGGATTTATGGTGAGTTAAATATTGCCGCATTCCACCGAGCATGGCAAATTTTAGTTGACCGTCATCCGGCTTTGCGTACCAGTTTCACAACTATTGATGGACAAACCAAGCAAAGAGTGTGTCAACAAGTAGAAGTTTGTTGGCTACAAGAAGATGCGACAACATGGGATGAGACATACTTGAGCGATCGCTTATTAGAAATAGCATACCGTCCCTTCAATTTAGAGCAAGACCCCTTGATGCGGGTGAGTTTATTTACTCGCTCACCTCAAGAACATATCTTGCTGCTAGTTGTTCACCACATCATTGCTGACTTTTGGAGTCTGACGATATTAGTAGATGAGTTGGGAAAACTTTACCAAGCCGAAATCAACAATACATCCGTAAATCTTCCCCTCGTAACCTGCCAATATGCTGACTATGTAACCACTACAGCCAAAATGCTGACTAGTTCTCAAGGCGAAAAACTCCAAGCTTATTGGGAACAGCAATTAGCAGGAGAATTACCAGTGCTGAATTTGCCTGCTGACCGGATGCGATCGCCCATGCAAACCTATAGAGGTAATAGTATAAGTTGGCAACTTAGTCAAGAACTCACAAATAAACTGCAAAACTTCAGCCAACAACATCAAGTCACCCTGTATATGACCATGTTGGCAGTTTTTCAAGTCTTGCTGTATCGCTATACAGGCCAAGAGGATTTATTAGTCGGTTCGCCAACCACAGGGAGAAGTCGGGCTGATTTTGCCTCTTTAGTAGGTTATTTTGTCAATCCGGTAGTATTGCGGGCAAATTTCGCTGAAAATCCAACATTTGAGCAGTTTTTACAGCAAGTGCGATCGCTGGTTTTGGATGCGTTAACTCACCAAGATTATCCCTTTGCACGGTTAGTTGAGCAACTACAGCCTACACGCGATCCCAGTCGCTCACCTATATTTCAAGTGATGTTTGTCTTCCAGAAAACACACTTGCCCAATAACGAAGGATTAGGGGGCTTTGCTTTAGGAGAAGAAGGTGCAAGATTAAAACTAGGAGAACTAGAGTTAGAGTCTTTCCCACTGTCCAAGAAAATAGCTCAGTTTGACCTCACTTTAGCGATCGCCCAAGTCAATGGTGTGCTATCCACTTCTTGGGAATACAATGCAGATTTATTTGATGCAGCTACTATTACCCGCATGGCTGGGCATTTCCAGACATTACTAGAAAGTATCATTGTTGACTCTAGCCAGCCTGTGGGTATGCTGCCAATGCTGACTCAGCAAGAACAGCAGCAAATACTACTAGAGTGGAATGCTACTCAGAAAGATTACGACAGTATTTGTTTACATCAGCAATTTGTTACCCAAGTCGAGCAGACACCAGACGCGGTAGCAGTAGTTTTTGAGCAGGAAGAAATTACTTACAAACAATTGAATCAAGAGGCTAACCAATTAGCACATTACCTGCAAGGTTTGGGAGTCAAAAAAGAGGTTTTAGTTGGTGTTTACTTAGAGCGATCGCCCCAGATGGTGGTGAGTATTTTAGCGATTCTCAAAGTGGGAGGGGCATATGTACCTCTAGATCCCAGCTATCCGCGAGAACGTCTGGCTTTTATGCTCCAAGATGCTCAAGTTGCAGTTTTATTGACTCAAGAGAGATTTTTAGCCAGTTTACCCGAACATCAAGCAACGGTGATTTGTCTGGATAAGGACAATGAAGTTTGGGCTAGTGAAAGTGTTGTCAACCCAGTGAGTGAGGTAACAACTCATAACCTAGCTTATGTAATTTATACATCCGGCTCAACTGGGAAACCCAAGGGGGTAATGAACACCCATCGGGGAATTTCTAATCGCCTAGCTTGGATGCAGGAAACTTACCAATTAACAATAGTAGATAGGGTGTTACAAAAAACACCTTTTAGCTTTGATGTGTCGATTTGGGAATTTTTCTGGCCTTTGACTACCGGAGCTTGTTTAGTGATGGCTCAACCAGGAGGGCATCAAGATAGTGCTTACTTAGTTAAATTAATCCAAGAGCAGCAAATTACCACGACTCATTTTGTACCTTCAATGCTGCAAGTATTTTTAGCAGAACCCAGCGTTGAGGCGTGTAAATGCTTGCGGCGGGTAATTTGTAGCGGGGAAGCATTACCTGTGCAGCTGCAAGAGCAATTTTTTACGCGATTGGATGCAGAATTGCATAACTTGTATGGCCCTACAGAAGCCGCAATTGATGTTACATTTTGGGCTTGTAATCGCCATTCTGATAAAAACATTGTCCCTATAGGACGAGCGATCGCCAACACGCAAATCTATATCCTAGATAAGCATTTACAACCAGTTCCTATTGGTGTTCCAGGAGAACTACACATTGGCGGAGTAGGTGTAGCTAGGGGTTATCTCAACCAACCAGAACTCACAGCCGATAAATTCATTGTCAATCCTTTCAGTAGCGACTCAAGCGATCGTTTGTACAAAACTAGTGACTTAGCACGCTACCATACAGACGGTATTATTGAGTATCTAGGAAGACTGGATGACCAAGTTAAGTTACGTGGTTTCCGCATTGAATTGACAGAAATTGAAACTGTATTGACTCAACATCCAGCTGTGCGGGAAGCCGTTGTTGTGATGCGGGAAACATCGGCTGTAAAACGCCAAGTTGTGCTGAATCATCCAGAAAATAACTTAGAAATTACTGATTTACGAAACTTCCTCAAAGGGGAATTAACCGAAGAACTGCTAGTTGAATCTACAATAAAGCAACTCATCGCCTATTGTGTTTGTTGTCATCAACCTGCGCCTAATACTACTGAATTACGCCGCTTCTTAGGTGAAAAACTACCCGATTACATGATTCCGGCGGCGTTCATCATGCTTGATGCACTTCCTGTCACCGCAAATGGGAAATTAGATAAAAAGTCTTTACCACATCCTAGTCAAGATAGACCTAATTTAGAAAAAGCTTTCGTCCCTCCTCACACTCTACATGAAAAGATATTGGCGCAAATCTGGAGCGAAGTTTTGGGGATTGAACAAGTGGGGATTCATGACAACTTCTTTGAGTTGGGAGGAGATTCTATCCGCAGTATTCAAGTTGTGGCGAAAGCGCAGGAAAGAGGTTTAAGGTTCTCTGTAGCGCAGGTTTTTCAATATCAAACTATCTATAATTTATTAACAGCAGTTTCTCTGAATCAACCTGATGCTTTATTAACAGAGAAAACCGCAGCTTTTAGCTTAATATCAGCCATTGAAAGAGATAAACTACCTAACGATATAGAAGATGCTTATCCTTTAACCAGAGTTCAGACTGGCATCATTTTTCATAGCCAGTACAACTTGGAATCCTTGATGTATCATGATATTTTTCAATATCATCTGCGGGTTAGTTTCGACTTGGATTTATTACAGATAGCGATACAACAGCTTGTGAATCGCCATCCAATTTTGCGTACCTCTTTTGATTTGATTAACTTTGATGAGCCTTTACAACTCGTGCATCGAAGTGCTTGTATACCAGTAGTTGTAGAGGATTTGCGCTCATTATTACCAGCAGCACAAACACAGGTAATTACATCTTGGATTGAAATTGAAAAACATCAGCGTTTTGACTTGTCTTGTACACCACTGATGCGCCTGTTTATTCATCGTTTGACAGATGAAACCTTCTGTCTCACTTTAAGTTGGCACAATTCGATTTTAGATGGCTGGAGTAATGCTTCTCTCTTAACAGAATTACTACAGCGTTATCATGCCCTGTTGAATGGAGAAGAAAATCAGATAGAATTACCACCAACAATTTCCTATCGGGATTTTGTCGCTGTCGAAAGTCGGATTTTACAATCTCCAGAATATCAAAACTATTGGCAGCAAAAATTACAAGGATTGGTGATTAAGCAAATCCCTCGTTGGGATAAGACTAACTCAACAAAAAACGTCCAAGTTGGTGTGTTGGATGTACCGATTTCTCCTCAAGTTTCTGATGGACTCAAGCAACTAGCGCGACTCGCCGAAGTTCCTCTAAAAAATGTCTTGTTAGCTGCACATTTAAAAGTGATGAGTTTATTAATTGGCGATGAAAATGTATTAACAGGATTAGAATCTAACAGTCGGTTAGAGGAAGCTGATGGTGAAAAAACTCTCGGAACTTTTATCAATACCATACCTCTACGGCTACAACTAAAAGCAGGAACTTGGATTGACTTAGTAAAACAAGCTTTTGCAGCCGAACAAGAGTTATTACCCTACAGACACTATCCCTATTCAGAGTTGCAAAAATTTGGCAATCGCCAGCCACTCCAACCTTTATTAGAGACGGTGTTTAATTATACACACTTTCATGTTTATCAACTTCTGCAAGATTTATCAGGGTTAGAAATTATTGGGGGTCAAGGTTTTGGTGAAAGTAACTTTACCTTAAGAGTAGAGTTTAATCGCAACCATATTACTGACCACATTCAACTTGACTTAGAGTGCAAAATGGCAGAAATCAGCAGCACTCAATTAGCCGCCATTGGTAGCTATTACAGCGAAACCTTGATAGCGATGGCCACACAGCCATTTAACCGTCATGAAGAACAATGTTTGCTAAGTACCGCACAACAGCAACAAATACTAGTAGAGTGGAATGAAACTGCGATCGCCTATCCTGAAAACTTGTGTATTCATCAACAATTTGAGGCGCAAATTGTACGTAACCCCGATGCGATCGCCCTAGTATATGAAAATGAACAACTCACCTACCAAGAACTCAACCGACGAGCTAATTTACTAGCAAATCACTTACAGCGTCTCGGAGTTTGTGCGGATACGCTAGTAGCTATTTGTGTTGAGCGTTCTTTAGATGCGATCGTGGGAATATTGGGAATCCTCAAAGCCGGAGGAGCTTATTTACCACTTGACCCCACTTATCCTTCAGAGCATCTCGCCTTTATATTAAAAGATACTCAGGTATCATTGCTATTAACTCAATCCCAATTATTGCCAAAAATACCGAATCATCAAGCACAAACTCTCTGCTTAGATTCTGAATGGGATATTATCGCCAACAATAGTGATGACAACCCCAGTTGTAGAACAACAAGAGAAAATCTCGCCTATGTAATCTACACCTCCGGTTCCACAGGTAATCCCAAGGGAGTGTTAATTACTCACCAAAACTTAGTCCACTCCACCAACGCCCGGATAGCCTACTATCAAACACCAATTAGCAGCTTTTTATTGATTCCATCCTTTGCTTTTGATAGTTCTGTTGCCGTTATTTTTTGGACATTATGCCAAGGTGGTAAATTAATTTTAATTAAAGATGGTTGGCAACGAGATATTTGGCAGTTAGCACAACTAATTGAGCAACATCAAATTACACATTGGTTGAGCGTACCTTCACTGTATAACTCCCTGTTAGCGCATATAGAAAACCAGCAATTAATATCGCTACAAACTGTAATTGTAGCCGGAGAAACTTGTAGTATTGAGTTAGTCAAAAATCATCAAAAATTACTACCAAATACATCCCTATTCAACGAATACGGCCCAACAGAAACCACCGTTTGGAGTAGTGTTTATAACTGTTCCCACCACGATTTAAACAACAATCCTATTCCTATTGGTCGTCCCATTGGCAATACCGAAATTTATATACTCAATTCTCACCTCCAACCAGTACCAATCGGAACACCTGGGGAAATCTACATCGGTGGTTTTGGTGTAAGTAAAGGATATCTCAACCGACCAGAATTAACCATTGAAAAATTCATTCCTGACCCTTTTAGTAAACAACCAAACGCACGCCTATATAAAACCGGAGATCAAGCACGTTATCTCAGTAATGGCAACATTGAGTTTCTCGGACGTATCGATCATCAAATTAAACTCAGAGGATATCGTATTGAACTAGGGGAAATTGAAGCAGTATTACAACAGCACCCCCAAGTTAAACAAGCAATAGTTATAGCAAGAAATATTGACTCAGAAAATCAGCAGTTAGTAGCTTATGTTGTCCCATCTCAACCACAACATTCTTTAACTAATGAACTACGTTCTTTCTTACAAACCAAACTACCAAATTACATGATTCCCTCAGTCATTCTGCAAATAGATACACTCCCACTAACCCCCAACGGTAAAATTGACCGCCAAAAACTACCCGCACCAGAACCCAACAACGAACTTTTAACTGAACTTCTCAAAAAACTCAATTCCCTTTCAGAAGCCGAAGTAAAAACCCTCCTTTCTCAAAAAAATCATCAACCTAATTAAATCCTCTCCGCGCCTCCGCGTCTCTGCGTGAAATACCTTAACTCTATATTCTTGACATGAACGAAGATATTTTAAATCAGATTAATCAACTTTCCCCAGAAAAACGCCAACTTCTGGAAATGTTAATGCAAGAAGAAGCGACAAAATTACAAACCAATTATGTCGCACCCCGCACAGCAGTTGAGGAAACATTAGCTAATATCTGGGCTGATGTCTTAAAACTCCAGCAAGTTGGTATTCATGACAATTTCATTGAAGTGGGTGGTGACTCCATTCAAAGTATTAAAATCGCTGCTAGAGCAATGAAATTAGGTATTAAATTCACCATCAATCAAATTTTTGACCATCCCACAATTGCCGAACTATCAACAGTAGCAGATACAAGTTTATTCAATACAAAACAACAGCCTTTGACTACTACAAAAACCAGACAATTTCCCGAAGCAGAATTGAGCCAAGGCGAACTTAATCAGATTCTCAAAAAGCATCAAAATTAAATATGGAAGCTGAAAATATTGTAGATATTTACACCCTTTCACCTACTCAGCAAGGGATACTATTTCACGTACTGTCTGCGCCTGATTCTGGTGTATATCTTAGCCAAACTACTTGTATTTTACATGGTAATCTAAATTTATTAGCCTTTGAACAGGCTTGGCAAGAAGTTGTCAATCGACATTCTGCTTTGCGGACAGGTTTTGTATGGGAAGGACTAGAAAAGCCAGTTCAAATTGTTTACCGTGAGGTAAAATTAGAGATTGCCAAATATGATTGGTGTCAACTGGATATTGCAAATCAACAAGCACGTCTACAAGATTATTGTCTAGCTGATAAAATGCGCGGCTTTGAATTAGCCAAACCGCCACTTATTCGGTTAAGTATTATTAAAATTGCAGCCCAAAGTTATCAATTAGTTTGGACTAGCCATCACTTAGTATTAGATGGCTGGTCTGGTGTAATTTTGCAAAAAGAAGTGTTTGCTTTTTATGAAGCTTTTTGTCATGGTAAACAACTTGACGTAGAAGTAAGTCCGCCTTTTCGAGACTATATTACATGGTTGAAGCAACAAGATATTTCTCAAACTGAAACTTTTTGGCGACAAACTTTACAAGGTTTTACTACCCCAACACCTTTGTATAAAAATATTAAGAATCAGATAAATCAGCCAGCATCTTATCAGCATCAAGCAATTTATTTATCTGCAAATGATACAGCATCAATAAATACTTTTGCTCGAAAATACCATTTGACTGCGAGCAATTTAGTATTAGGAGCATGGGCATTACTGCTTAGTTATTATAGCGGTAATCAAGATGTAATGATAGGAAAAGTCATGTCAGGTCGCCCAGTTAGCATGACTGGAGTTGAATCTACAGTGGGAATTTTTGTGAATACTTTACCCGCAAGAGTGCAAGTATCTCCAGAAGATTCATTATTAACTTGGCTGCACAACATTCAAAGTCAACAAATTCAATTACATGAATATGAACACACGCCACTCGTACAAATTCAAAGTTGGAGTGAGGTACCGCCAGGTGTAGCTTTATTTGACAGTCTTTTGATTTTTCAAAATACTTTTTTAGATGTTTTACAGGCAGAAATTGGTAGTCTTACAATTAGCAAAATCCATACAGAAGACTCAACTAATTATCCCCTGACTATCAATGTAATTCCAGGTGTAGAGTTATGTTTAAAAGCTGGTTATGATGTTCGTTGCTTTCATAAAAACAAAATTAATAGGATATTAGAAAATTTACGCTACTTGTTAGTAAATCTGGTGAATACACCAACTTTAAAATTAAATGATTTAATAGATAAAATTCAGGCTAATGAACAAAATCAGAAGAATCAAGAACTGCAAGAACTTCAAACAAATAATTTCCCAAAATTAGCTACTATCAAACCACAGACTTTCAGATTATCTTTTGGAAGTTTGGTAAAAATAAATTATTTGTTTCCAGATAAGCCAATACCTATAGTTATTCAACCACTGGAAGACAATCTAGATTTAGTTACATGGAGTCAGAATAATTTAGATTTTATTGAACAAAAGCTTTTAAAGCATGGAGCAATTTTATTTAGGGATTTTAAGATTAGCTCAACATCGATATTTGAAAAGTTCATGAGAGTGATTTCTCCAGAATTACTAGAATACCGTGAACGTTCAACGCCGCGAACAGATTTAGGTGGAAATATTTACACATCAACTGAATATCCTGCCCACGAACATATTGCTTTGCATAATGAGTTTTCCTACGCTTATACTTGGCCGCTAAAAATTTGTTTTTACTGTGCAGAAACAGCCGTATATGGCGGTGAAACTCCTATTGCAGATTGTCGGCAGTTTTTAGCAAAAATTAATCCGATAATTAAAGATAAATTTATCGAAAAACAAGTGATGTATGTCCGTAATTATGGCAATGGTATAGACCTTTCTTGGCAAGAAGCATTTCAGACTAATGATAAATCTGTGGTTGAAGATTATTGTCGTCAAGCCCCGATGGAATTTGAATGGCTAGATGAAAACCGCCTCAGAACTCGTCAGATACGTCCGAGTGTGGCAATACATCCAAAAACTCAAGAAATGGTGTGGTTTAATCAGGCACATTTATTCCATATTTCAAATTTAGATTTAGAGGTACGTGAAGCACTGTTAGAACTATTTAAGGAGTCAGATATTCCTCGTAATACTTATTATGGTGATGGTTCTCCTATCGAGACTTCAGTATTAGATGAAATTCGGGAAGTTTATCAGCAAGTATCTGTAAAGTTTCCTTGGCAGCAAGGAGATGTATTATTACTGGACAATATGTTAGTAGCGCATGGTCGTAATCCGTTTGTGGGTAAACGCAAAATTATGGTGGCGATGGGAGAGGCGTTTACGCAAGAACATTAATTTAGGAAATAGGGAACTGTGAATAGGAAAACTATATGAAAAAGCAAAATATAACTGGTTTTAGTAAAGTTGATGATACTGCAAATCCGCAAGATTTTGTATCTTATTTAGATGCTATCAGTAGCTTAAATTCTATTCAGGCTTACAAACAACAAACATTTACGCGCTTAGAAATACAAGCAGGCGATCGCATTCTTGATGTAGGCTGTGGAATAGGTGATGATGTGCGATCGCTTGCTTTGCAAGTGGGTAATGCTGGCGAAGTAGTCGGAATTGATCGCAGTGAGACAATGGTGAAAGAAGCCCAAAGCCGATCCGCAGACTTGGGTTTACCTGTTGCGTATTATGTAGGCGATGCGGAAAAGCTGGAGTTTCCAGATAATACATTTGATGCTTGTCGTAGCGATCGCACTTTCCAACATTTGCTAAATCCCCGCCAAGCTTTAACGGAAATAGTGCGCGTCACTCGTTGTGGTGGACGAGTTGTTGTTTCTGATCCTGATTGGGAAACTTTGGTCATTGATACAGGCGATCGCGCTTTAACTCGCAAGATATTAAACTTTCATTGTGATAGTTGCGTTAACGGCTGGATAGGACGACAATTACCTACGCTTTTTCAAGAAGTTGGGTTACATAAAATCAATGTTGATACCTATACTTTAATTTTGACTGACTGCGCCTTAGCAGATAAACATTTGGGAGTAATCAATGCGGCGATGAAAGCCCAACAAGCAGGTTTAATCTCAATCGCAGAAGCCGCTAATTGGATTACTAATTTGGAAGCAGCAAGTCAAGCTGGGCGTTTTTTTTGCGCCATTACAGGTTTTTTAGCTTTTGGATGTAAGCCTTAATAGTAATTATTAATTCGTAATTCGTAACTTTGGCGAATACTATATTTTAACTATACAAAATTAATATAGAACTCATATTTGATTTTTGAAAAAAATTAGTACGTCGTTACCTGCCTTCTTTGTTCTTGCCTATTCCCTATTGCCTGACTACACAACTATGTTCAGTAATCAAAACGGATTCCTATATGCTAAATACTATTGAAGGATTTGAACTTTCACCACAACAGAAACACCTTTGGCTATTGCAGCAAAATAATTCAGCTTACCAAGTCCAACTGGCTATTTCCATAACAGGAAACCTTGATGTTGCAATTCTCAAATCTGCTTTCGATAAATTGATTAATAAATATGAAATTCTTCGTACAAGATTTCACAAAATACCCAACTTTAAATTTCCTATTCAATGTATATGTGATAGACCCCATATATACTGGCAAGAAATTGATTTGACGAGTTTAGCCTGGGAACAGCAGCAGGATAGAATTACAGAATTATTTGAGGCAAAAAAAAACTATTATTTTAACTTGCAGTCTGAGATTGTAATGCGTTGCCATCTGCTATCTATCTCACCACAGCAGCATACATTAATTTTAACACTTCCTGCCCTTTGTGCTGATAGCAAAACTCTGAATAACTTAGTACAAGAAATTAGCAATTTTTACTCTCAAACTGCACATTATGATGTAAATGAATCACCTATACAATATGCCCAATTTTCGGCTTGGCAGAATGAAATTATAGCAGAAACAGATATAGGCAGAGAATATTGGCAAGAACATCATATTGATAAGTTTCTCAGTTTCAAACTGCCTTTAGAAAATCAAACTGCTGTTAAATCAGAGTTTCAACCACAATCTCTAGCTATCCAACTTTGTCCTGATATAGTAGCGCAAATTAAAGCTTTTGCACAAGAATGCAAAACTTCAACCTCTGAATTTTTATTAACTTGTTTTGCGATTTTACTGTCTCGTCTTACCCAACAACCAGATATTGTTATTGCAGTCCTTTTTGATGGTCGCTCCCATGAAAGTTTGCAATCTGCATTTGGTTTATTTGCGAAATATTTACCAATTCATTTTCATTTAGAAAATGATTATAACTTTTACCAAGCTTTGCAAGCGATCGCCCAATCAAGTACTGAGGTTCATGCTAGACAAGATTACTTTAGCTGGGAGCAAATATTTCCAGAATTAGAGAATATTGAGGAGTGTCCGTCATTATTTTGCTTTGAATTTGAACAGCTACAACCAGATTATCCTAATAACGGAATTTTATTGGCAATAGCTCAAAAATATGTTTGCTTTGAACCATTTAAAATTAAACTTTCTTGTCTTGAACAAGCAGATACGATTACTACAGAATTTCACTATAACTCCACCTTATTTTCAGCCGATAGCATTGCAATATTAGCAGATCAGTTTCAAACATTATTAACTAACATTATTCATCAATCAAATATAGTAATTAGTCAATTACCGCTTTTAAGCCCCATTGAAAAACAACTACTCATAAACTGGAATAATACTCAAACTGAATATTCCCAAGATAAGTGTATTCATCAGTTATTTGCAGCCCAGGTAGAACAAACACCAGACAAAATTGCAGTAGTCTTTCAAGACCAACAACTTACCTACCGAGAATTAAATTCTCAAGCGAATCAACTAGCCCATTATCTCCAAGCTTTGGGAGTAACAGCAGATGTACCTGTAGGTATTTAC
Source organism: Tolypothrix sp. PCC 7601 (assembly GCF_025677855.1). Lineage (NCBI taxonomy): Bacteria > Bacillati > Cyanobacteriota > Cyanophyceae > Nostocales > Tolypothrichaceae > Tolypothrix > Tolypothrix sp. PCC 7601. Next base: position 6,230,474 of record NZ_CP064879.1, on the reverse strand, counting down.
TTAGAACGTTCTTTAGACATGGTAGTAGGTTTATTAGCCATTCTCAAAGCTGGAGGTGCTTACGTACCATTAGATCCCACCTATCCACAAGAACGACTAGCGTTTATGTTAGCAGATACCCAAATATCAGTCCTGTTGACATATAAAAAGTTAGTTGAGGGTATTACTCAAGATGCACTGCATATCATTTGCTTAGATAAAGATAGAGAACTTATCAAATCTCAAAATTCAGAAAATCTAGCTAATCAAGTAACAGCAGATAACTTAGCATATATAATTTACACTTCTGGCTCAACTGGTAAACCTAAAGGTATCAGTTTAGCTCACCGTCCTTTAATTAATCTTCTACAATGGCATAATTCAACTTTATTAACTGGAGTTCGTACCCTTCAATTTGCTTCCCTGAGTTTTGATGCTAGTTTTCATGAAATATTTGCCACTTGGCTCAGTGGGGGAACACTATTTATTGTATCTGAAGAATTAAGAGTTGATGTTATTAAGTTAGGCAAATATATTTCTGCACATTCCATTGAAAAGGTAATTATCCCAGTTGTTGTATTACAACAATTAGCTGAGTTTGTTGGTGACTTTGGTGTTGCTCCCTTGCATATTGAAATGTTCCCACACTTGCAAGAAATTACAACCACAGGTGAGCAATTACAAATTACTAAACATATCATCAACTTCTTTAAAGCCTTAAAACATTGTTCCCTGCATAATCATTATGGCCCTTCAGAAACTCATGTAGTAACTGCCTTAAAATTAAGTTCAAATCCTGATGAATGGTCATATCATCCACCTATTGGTACTCCGATTGCAAACACGCAAATTCATATCCTAGATTCACGCCTAAATCCAGTTCCCATTGGTGTTATTGGTGAACTTTATATTGGGGGAGTTTCTTTAGCAAGAGGTTATTTGAACCGACCAGATTTGACAAATGAGAGATTTATTCCTGACCCATTTAGTAAAGAAACTGGTAGCCGTCTCTATAAAACTGGAGATTTAGCACGCTATCTATTAGATGGGAATATTGACTATCTAGGACGCATCGACCACCAAGTTAAAGTTAGAGGTTTTCGGATTGAATTGGGTGAGATTGAAGCTGTATTAAATCAGCATCCTGATGTAAATAAAGCAGTTGTTTTGGCTCAACCAGATACTACAAATCAGCAGCGTTTGATTGCTTATATTGTATCTAATCAAGCACTCCAGGAAGCAACGAATGATTTTTATAGCTTCTTACAACAAAAGCTACCGGAGTACATGATTCCATCGGCTTTTATTTTCCTAAAATCGCTACCTTTAACATCAAATGGAAAAATAGACCGCCAAGCATTACTGAATATCAATTTAGATGATTATCTCTTCAAGGCTAACTTTATAGCACCACGCACTGCGGCTGAAAAGGTGATTGCAAATATCTGGAAACAAACGCTTGGTGTTAATCAAATCGGTATCTATGATAATTTCTTTGCATTGGGTGGTCACTCGCTGTTAGCTACTCAAGTTTTCTTTAAGCTGAATAAGATTTTTCAAGTAGAATTATCGCTGTCTCAACTATTTGAAACACCGACGGTTGCAGGGTTATTAGAGGTGATTACACAGCAATTAGGTGGAGGTGATGTTGTGGAAAATATTGCTCAAATATTGCTGGAAATTCAACAGTTTTCACCGGAGGAGGTGAGGGAGATGCTTGATAAGTAATTTTATTTAAACGCAGAGGGGCGCGAAGTACACGCAGATTCACGCGGAGTTTTTGACTGAGGATTAATTTATTGAGGACATGACTATGATTTTGACACAAGCGCAGTTAAAGGAATATCAAGAGAAGGGTTTTATCTTATTACCCGATTATTTTTCTGCTTTGGAAGTGGAAAGAATGAAAACTGAACAGGCTCATCTATTGGCGGGAAATTCTGATTACACAGTTTTAGAGAATGATAAAACAACTATTCGCTCTATTCACGGTTCTCATACTAATAGTAATGTTTTTCAGAATCTCTCACAAATTTCTCGTTTGGTTGAGCCTGCAATGCAAATTTTAAATAGTCAGGTTTATGTCTATCAATTCAAAATTAATATTAAGGCAGCGTTTAGTGGTGATGTTTGGCAATGGCATCAAGATTATATTTTTTGGCGGAAAGAAGATGGAATGCCAACTAATAGAGTGACGAATGTTGTGATTTTTCTGGATGATATGAATGAATTTAACGGGCCGCTATTTTTTATTCCTGGTTCGCATCAAGAGGGAATGATTGATGTTGTTTCCCAAAATACTACAGATACTAAAGAGCAGGATAAAACTCAATGGTCTGCAAATTTTTCTAATAATTTAACTTATTCTTTAAATCGTCATACTGTTGCTAATTTAGTTAATAAATATGGAATTTCGGCTATCAAAGCATTAGCTGGTTCGGCGTTATTTTTTGATAGTAATATTGTTCATGCTTCACCTAGTAATATATCTCCTTTTTCTCGGAGTGTGGTGATTATTACTTATAACAGCGTTGAAAATATCCCTGTCAGCATTCCGAATAAAAGACCAGAGTTTATTGTCAGTCGAGATTATCAATCGATTACTCCTATATCAGATAGTGTTTTAATTACAAAATAAAATTTATAGATATTAATTTAATTATGAGTAATTTTTCTGAAAGCCTCGGCGATATTTCACCAGAACATTACGAACTTTTACAGCTTTTACTTAAGAAAAAAGGAATCGGTAAACCAGAACAGAAAACCATTCCGAAAAGAATAGAACAAAGCCATTGTCAGCTTTCTTATGCCCAGCAGAGACTATGGTTTTTGCATCAGTTAAACCCTGATATTTCTGTTTATAATATGCCTGCGGCTATAGGTATTCAGGGAAGTTTAAATATTGCGGCACTGACAAAAACATTTAATGAAATTGCGCGACGACATGAAATTTTACGCACCCGTTTTGAGACTGTCAATGGTAAACCAATTCAGATAATTGATCCAACTGTTAACATACCCTTGTCTGTGGTAAATTTACAGGATTTACCTGATGGAAAACGTCAAACTGAAGTTACTCGATTAATAAAAGTAGAAGCAGAAAAGCCCTTTGAATTGACACAAACACCACTGCTAAGAACAACTTTATTACAGTTAGATGTAACTGAATATGTACTATTATTGACCATTCATCACATTATTGCTGATGGTTGGTCAATAGATGTCTTGATTCGAGAAGTAATGGTGTTGTATGAAGCATTTTGCGGTGGTCAACCTTCTCCCCTAACCGCATTACCTATTCAGTATGCAGATTTCGCGCTTTGGCAAAGTCAATACTTGCAAGGAGAAGTTCTCGCAAATCAATTAGCATTTTGGCGAGAAAAGCTAGGAAATCACCCACCTGCACTAGAACTACCTACTGACCGTCCTCGCCCAGCAATTCAGACTTTTCGGGGTGCTACGCAATCTTTTTCCCTATCTGCTGAGGTGACGCAAGCCCTCAAGACTCTGAGTCAAACAGAGGGAACTACTTTGTTTGTTACCCTGTTGGCGGCGTTCAAAACTTTGCTTTATCGCTACACAGGACAGGAAGATATACTGCTGGGTTCTCCCATTGCTAACCGCAACCGGGCTGAAACTGAAGAGTTAATTGGCTTTTTTGTCAATACTTTGGTGCTGCGTACTAATGTATCCGGTAATCCCAGTTTTCGGGAACTAATTGCTAGGGTACATGAACAGGCATCAACAGCCTATGCACATCAGGATATTCCCTTTGAGCAGTTAGCCGCAGAACTACAGCCCCAGAGGGATTTAAGCAGAAATCCATTGATACAAGTGATGTTTGTGCTGGAAAATCGGTCTAGCTCGCTTGGGGAATTGGGTGACTTAAAGTTGAGTCTGCTAGAAATCAATACAGCGATCGCTAAGTTTGATTTAACCTTGATATTATCGGAAACCTCACAAGGTCTCAAGGGTTGGCTGGAGTACAGTACAGACCTATTTGATGCGGCGACAATTACGCAAATGGTCAGACATTTTCAAACTTTAGTCGGTGGTATTGCAGTTAACCCTGACCAGCGTCTTGCTAGTTTACCTCTCTTAAGTGCGGCTGAACAACATCAGCTTTTATATGAATGGAATCACCCAGAAATTAGCTATCCGCAGCACTATTGCATTCATCAACTATTTGAACAATCTGCACAACAGACACCAGAAGCGATCGCAGTTGTTTTTGAAGATCAACAGCTAACTTACCAAGCTCTCAATCAACAAGCAAACCAACTAGCACATTACCTGCGTTCCCTTGGTGTCAAACCAGGGGTGAAAGTGGGTATCTGTGTCGAGCGTTCCTTGTGGATGATAGTAGGTATTCTCGGTATCCTCAAAGCAGGCGCAGCTTATGTACCCCTTGACCCCAGCTATCCCCAAGAACGCCTCGCTTTTATTATCCAAGATGCTCAAGTAGAAGTCTTGCTCACCCAGCAGCAATTATTGGAATTTTTACCGCCTCATCAGGTTCCGGTAATTTCTCTGGATAGAGATTGGCAAATCATTGCTCAGGAAAATCAAGCTAATCCTGCCTGTACTGCTACCGTGGATAACTTAGCTTATATTATTTACACCTCCGGTTCTACTGGTCAACCCAAAGGTGTATTAGTCCCTCATCAAAATGTCACACGTCTATTTGAGGCTGTGCAACCTTGGTTTGAGTTTAATCAACAGGATGTGTGGACGCTATTTCATTCCATTGCTTTTGACTTCTCAGTGTGGGAACTTTGGGGGGCTTTGTTGCATGGTGGAAAGTTAGTTATAGTACCTTACTGGCTGAGTAGGTCGCCAGAAGCTTTTTATCAATTGTTGTGTCAACAAAAGGTAACGGTACTCAATCAAACTCCCTCAGCCTTCCGCCAATTAATACAAGCTGAAGAGTCTTTAAATCATCAATTAGCCTTGCGTTTGGTAATTTTTGGCGGAGAAGCCTTAGAAATCCCCAGCTTGCAACCTTGGCTTGAGCGGCATGGCGATCGCTATCCCCAGTTGGTCAATATGTATGGCATTACAGAAACAACTGTTCATGTTACCTATCGTCCCATCACAATGGCAGACTTGCAAGTTAACTCAGGGAGTGTAATTGGTCGTCCTATCCCCGACTTACAAGTGTACATATTAGACCAATATCAGCAACTCGTACCCATTGGCGTTTCTGGTGAGATGTACATTGGTGGTGGAGGTTTAGCCCCAGGTTATCTGAACCGACCGGATTTAACCACCGCAAAATTTATACCTCATCCTTTTAGCAATCAGCCAGATGCAAGGCTTTATAAGTCTGGTGATTTAGCTCGTTACTTACCCAATGGTGATATTGAATACTTGGGACGCATCGACCATCAGGTGAAGATTCGCGGCTTTCGTATTGAATTAGGGGAAATTGCAGGGATCTTAACTCAACACCCATCTGTGCAAGAAACGGTGGTACTGGCTAAGGAAACCTCATCGGGAGAAAAATATCTAGTCGCTTATGTAGTTTTCCGCCATCAGCAAACTGCGACAACTAGCCAACTGCGAAACTTCCTGAAAAAACAACTGCCTGATTATATGCTGCCATCAGTGTTTGTGGTTGTGGAAGCTTTACCTTTAACAGCCAATGGTAAACTAGACCATCAAGCATTGCCAGAACCAAGCACCAACAGACCAGAATTAGATGTTGCTTTTGTCGCTCCCCGCACTCCCGCAGAAAAGATACTCGCCGAAATTTGGTCACAAGTGCTGGGTTTTGCAGAAATCGGCATTTATGATAACTTTTTTGCTTTGGGGGGAGATTCGATTCGTAGTATTCAAGTGCGTTCTCTAGCGCAAGAACATGGGTTATATTTCTCTTTACAACAGATTTTTCAACATCAGACAATTCACGAACTGATTGCAGATGTAGTTATAGAAGAAAATCCCCAGGCTATCACACAATCAGTTGCAGCATTTAGCTTAATCAGTGAACAAGAGCGATCGCAATTACCGGAAAATATAGAAGATGCCTATCCCTTAACTATGCTTCAGATGGGGATGCTCTTTCATAATGAGTATGATACTGATACACCTATTTATCATAATGTTGCGAGTTTACACATACAAGCTCCTTTTGCACCGCAACATTTTCAGACAGCCGCCCAGCAATTGATTAATCGCCATCCGGTCTTGCGGACTTCGTTTGATTTGAGTAACTTTAGTCAACCGTTACAGTTGGTGCATAAAAATGTTACTGTCGCTTTGCAAGTAGAAGATTTATCTCACCTCTCGACTATTGAACAAGAAGAGATATTAAATGCTCAGTTAGATGTCCAAAAACGCCATAAATTTGATTGGATATCTCCACCACTATTACGCTTTCATATTTATCGCCGCAGCAGCCAAACTTTTCAATTTAACTTTAGCGAACATCATGCAATTCTCGATGGCTGGAGTGTCGCTACAATGCTGACTGAGTTATTTGAAAACTACTTTAGTTTATTGCGAGGAGAAACACCCACTATTAAATTATCGCCTGAGATAGCTTTTCGAGATTTTGTTGCCTTACAACAAACAGCCCTCCAATCACAAGCATCTCAAGACTACTGGAAGCAAAAGCTCAAGGGCTGCATGATGACTAGAATACCACGGGAGTATCAGCCTCAGTCTGCCACAACCTCAGCCATTCGTGCATTCCCCGTTCTCATTAGTGATGAAACTGCAACTGGATTGCAACAACTAGCGAAAGTAGCCAAAGTTTCCCTTAAGAGTGTATTAGTCGCTGCACATATATATGTACTTAGTCAGTTGAGTGGGCAATCAGATGTGGTGACAATTATGGCATCTCATGGCCGCCCAGAAACAACTGATAATGATTGGAGTTTAGGACTTTTTCTCACTCCCCTACCACTGCGGATGAAACTTTCCGGCGGTACTTGGATAGACTTAGTACAACAAACTTTTGCGGCTGAGAAAGAGTTATTACCCCACAGATTGTATCCATTAGCTCAGATGCAAATCGATTTGGGGAATCAGCGTCTAGCAGAAACATCGGTAAACTTCACGCGCTTTCATATCTACGAACGTTTGCAACAACTCAGTAATTTACAGATAATAGACACCCAGGGCTTTGCAATGACAGATTTTGCCCTAGTCGCTGAATTTAGTTTTGATGTTTTCGCATCTCAACTACAATTATTTTTAATGTGTAATACCTTTGAGTTTTCTAAGCAACAAATAGAGGAAATAGGTGACAAATATGCTCAAATTTTGGTTGTAATGGCGAGAGAATCAACAGCAAATTATCAATTAGTTGAAGTTGCCAATCAGACAGTTAAGGAAGATGAGAAATACCAATTATTAGCTATATCTACTGGAGAAAAAATTAATTATCCTCAATACAATTGCATTCATCAACTATTTGCTCAACAAGTAGCCAGAATACCAGACAATCTAGCCGTCGCCAGTGAACATCAAAAAGTAACATACGCACAGCTTAATAGTAGTGCTAACCAATTAGCTAATTTTTTGCAAAATTGGGGCGTAGTGACTGAAACTTTAGTGGGAATTTGCGTGGAGCGTACCCCGCAAATGTTAGTCGGTATTTTAGGTATACTCAAAGCAGGTGGAGCTTATGTCCCTCTCGATCCGAGTTATCCACAACAGCGATTAGATTTCATGTTGCAAGATGCCAAAATAGAAATCTTATTAACACAAAAACATTTACTACCAAAATTTTCTCATCACAATATAAAAATTATCTGCATAGATACCGAATGGGAGGCAATTGCACAACACAGTGATGCTCATCCTGAATGTGAAATTACATCAGATAACTTAGCATATATCATCTATACTTCTGGCTCTACAGGCCTTCCCAAAGGCGTAGAAATAACTCATAAAAATTTAATTCACTCCACCATAGCGAGGATAAATTATTATCCAGAATATGATGTAAATTTTCTCTTACTGTCCTCCTTCGCTTTCGATAGCTCAGTTGCGGGAATATTTTGGACTTTGTGTTGTGGGGGAACTCTTTATCTTCCTCAAGTCGGTGAAGAAAAAGAAGTACGAAAGTTGGTGAAGTTAATATCTCAATATCAAATTTCTCATTTGCTTTCTCTTCCTTCTCTATACGCCCTGATATTAGAACAAGCTGAAATTGCACAACTAACTTCACTACATACAGTGATTGTAGCGGGAGAGCCTTGCCCAAAAAAATTGGTTCAATATCATTTTGAATTACTGAAAAGCACATCTTTATATAATGAATATGGCCCAACAGAAGCAACAGTTTGGAGTAGCGTCTACAATTGCTCTTGTCCCGAAACAGGAATTAGTATACCTATTGGTCGTCCTATTCCTAATACACAAATTTATATCCTTAATTCTGATGGGAAACTTGTTCCTGTGGGTGTGACTGGTGAACTGTACATTGGTGGTGACGGAATCGCTAGAGGTTATCTCAGTAAACCTCAGCTAACAGCAGAAAAATTTATACCCGATTTCTTTAGCAATGAACCAAACGCACGTTTGTACAAAACAGGAGATTTAGCTCGTTATCGCCCTGATGGTAACATTGAATTTTTAGGTCGGAGCGATCGCCAAGTCAAAATTCGTGGTTTTCGCATCGAACTGGGTGAAATTGAGGCGGTACTAGAAGAACATCCAACAATTCGGGAAGTGGCGGTAGTATCTAGGGAGATACAAGGCGACTCTCGTTTAGTCGCATATATAGTACCATCATCCCAACACCTTGACTCCCATGAAACAATTCTAGAACAGCAGCATATTGCCAATTATCAAACAGTTTATGACGAAATTTATAGTCAAAATCAGAACTTTTCTCAGCTAGACTCTACAATTAGCCTGAGAGCCTGGATCAGCAGTGATACTAATCAGCCCCTACCAGAAGCAGAAGTCATTGAGTATGCAGACAGCACAGCACAACGTATCCTCTCAAATCTGCAACCCAAACGGGTATTAGAGATTGGCTGTGGTACTGGTGTGATTTTATTGCGGGTAGCTCCTCACTGCACGCATTACTGTGGTACAGATATCTCAGATGTAGCTTTGCGTTACACTCAGCAGCAATTGGCAATTCGTCAACCAGATATTTTCGCCAAAGTTTCATTTTTGCATAGAGCAGCACACAACTTTCAAGACATAGCAACTGAACAGTTTGACACTATTATTTTGAATGAAGTCGTGCAGCATTTTCCTAGCATTGAATATTTTGTTGATGTTTTACAAAGTGCTGTGAAAGTTGTCCAGCCAGGAGGATGTATTTTTCTGGGTGGTGTACGCAGTTTGCCACTTCTAGAAGCTTTTCACACTTGGGTGCAGTTAAATCGAGTTCCACCTTCATGGAGTACAGCGCAATTGTACCAACGGGTGCAAGAACAATTATCTGCTGAGAAGGAATTAGTTATCAATCCAGGCTTCTTCACTGCGCTGCAAAAATATCTGCCAGAAATTAGTTATGTACAGATTTGTCCTAAACGTGGTTCATATCACAATGAACTGACAAAATTTCACTACGATGTCATTCTTCATATCAAAGCAGAAGTAAATTTAGCTGCGGATATTTTGTGGTTAAATTGGTATGAGGAAAAACTCACGGTGACTGCTGTACGTCAGTTGTTAAAGTCCAGCGCACCAGCAACGCTAGGGCTACGAAATATACCCAATGCTCGTGTAGAAACAACTGTAAAAGCAGTAGAATTACTGAGACAAGATTCAGGAATACAAACTGTTGGTGAACTCAAACAAGCCTTGCAGTCAAATTTTTCACCATTAGGTGTTGATCCTGAAGAATTTTGGACTTTGAGCCAGGATTTACCGTATACAGTAGATATCAGTTGGGCTAACGCTGCTATTGATGGTAGTTACGATCTACTGTTTCGCCGCTACTCAGATAACTCTACAAATCTGATTCCGGAATTTGGTGCGATCGCCACTGATTTCCAACAGCCATTAGATGCCTATGCTAACAAACCCTTGCACAGCCAGAGTAAATTAACTTCAGAGTTGATTCCCCAAATAACCAGTTACCTGCGCGAAAAACTACCTGAGTACATGATTCCCGTGAATTTTGTCACTCTAGAAGCACTACCACTGACACCTAATAGCAAGGTAGACTATCAAGCATTGCCCACACCTCAGCAAATACGTTTTCGTTTCACAGAAACTTTGGTTTTTCCCCGTGATAGTTTAGAACTTCAACTCGCCCAAATTTGGGAAGACATTTTAGATATTCACCCCGTTGGTGTGACGGAAAACTTTTTTGACTTGGGAGGTCATTCGCTTTCGGCTGTACGTTTAATGGCGCAGATTCGGACTAAATTAAACCAAGACTTGCCTTTGTCTATCCTTTTTCAAGGAATCACAATTGAAAAACTAGCGAGTATTTTACGCCAGCAGTCTGATGTACAAACTCACAATCTTTTGATACCTCTTCAACCTCACGGTTCCAAAAGACCTTTCTTTTGTTTACATCCGACTGGTGGTAATGTTCTTTGCTACTACGAATTAGCCCGGCATCTGCAACCAGACCAGCCAATTTACGGATTGCAAGCATTGGGGTTAGATGGAGAACAACAGCCTTACAACCGCATCGCAGACATGGCTGCTTACTATATTCAACTCATACGTACCATTCAACCAACAGGCCCTTATCTTTTGGGAGGCTGGTCTATGGGTGGTGCGATCGCTTTTGAAATAGCACAGCAGTTACATCAACAGGGCGATCAAGTTGATTTACTAGCTTTGTTCGATAGCCTAGCACCAATTCCTCAAAACAAGCCGACAAATATTAGTGAGTATAACGATGCCAAAATGCTATCTCAACTAGCTCAAGATATGGCTAGTTTGACTGGCAGAAATTTGGCAATTTCTGAGCAACAACTTCAGCAATTAGAGCCAGATGAGCAATTGCAATATTTCTTAGAACAGGCAAAAATAGCTAATATTTTCCCCCCAGATATTGAACATCAGCAACTGAGTAATCTTCTGCAAGTTTTCAAAAGTAATATCCAAGCCATATTAAATTATGTGCCGCAAGTTTATCCAGGGCGAGTTGTTCTCTTTAGAGCCAGTGAAAACAACTTTAATCAAGCACCACAAAACCAAACCTTGGGATGGAATGAACTTTCCTCGGAATCAGTAGAGATTGTAAATGTGCCAGGAACGCACTACACAATGCTGACCAAACCTCACGTTCAAACTCTCCTAGAACATTTGAGACATTATCTCGCTCAAGATTAATCTAGGAGAATTAAATGCCGCAATATACTGTAGCCCAAAGCATGAGAGTTTTTACTTTCATTTGGCTTGGACAACTAGTCTCACTGCTGGGTTCGAGTCTCACAGGCTTTGCACTAGGAGTTTGGGTTTATCAAAGAACTGGGTCAGTTACACAGTATGCACTCATTTCTTTATTCTCACTACTACCAGGTCTTTTAATAGCACCACTAGCCGGCGTTTTAGTAGACAGATGGGATCGACGCTGGCTGATGATTTTTAGTGATGCTGGAGCAGGTTTAGGTAGTCTGATAATTGCCCTGTTGCTGTGGCTGGGTAAACTCCAAGTTTGGCAAATTTACCTTATTGTTGCCATCAGTTCAATGTTCAGTGCCTTCCAGTGGACTGCTTATGCTGCTGTAACCACATTACTCGTTCCTAAACAGCACTTAGGGCGTGCTAATGGAATGGTACAGTTTGCAGAAGCAGTATCACGGTTGATTGCACCAGCCTTAGCAGGAATACTAGTAGTCTCAATCAATCTTCAAGGTGTCATATTACTAGATAGTGTGACCTTTGTTTTTGCGATCGCCACGCAGATGTTCGTTCGATTCCCGAAAATCAAAACTACGATCGCAGATGTAGAGAAAAACAAATCCCTGCTACGGGAGGTGGTGGATGGCTGGACATACATCACTACTCGACCGGGACTACTGGCATTATTAATATTTTTTGCTATAAAAAATTTTTTGGTAGGAACTGTTAACGTACTGATTACACCCTTAGTTTTATCTTTTGCTTCCGCTACTGTCTTAGGCACCGTACTCTCAATTGGTGGCAGTGGTATGCTCCTTGGCAGTTGTGTTATGAGCTTTTGGGGTGGTTCACGGCGACGTATTCATGCTGTACTGGGCTTTACCCTGTTGGGTGGGTTATCTATTATCATGGCTGGAATCAAACCAGCAGCACCAGTTTTCTTTGCAGCTGCGTTTACCTACTTCTTCGGCTTCCCCATTGTCAACAGTTGCGATCAAGCTATTTGGCAAAGCAAAGTGGAGCTTGCTGTCCAGGGACGAGTTTTTGCTTTGCGACGTATGCTGACTTGGGGATCTCTACCGCTTGCTAGTTTTGTAGCAGGCCCCTTAGCTGATCGAGTCTTTGAACCTTTACTTGTTCCGGGAGGGTTATTAGCCGGAAACCTTGGACAGATTATTGGTGTAGGGAAAGGACACGGCATTGCCCTATTATTTATTCTTATGGGAATACTGACTATGTTGACCACAGTAGGCTTCTATTTATACCAACCTCTACGTTTATTAGAAACTCAATTACCTGATGCGATTGCTGACAATACGCCAATTTCTAAGGAAGACATAAGACAAAATTAAATTATGGACGATAAGAATTCATACAAGATCATAAATGGTTGGTACTGACATTAGAAAGACTGTTAGAAATTCACATTTCAAATAATGATGGCAGACAAGATATACACTCTCGGATTACAGATGATACCTGGTGGTTATCACAAATTACTCAATTTCCAGATGAAGTTCCTTTGGTATTAGAGAGCCGATTAAATCGGTTGCCTATAGTTGTAGTACGACAAGAGTATGAGCAGATTACAAACTTAATACTGGATCTCCAAGCAGATCAATGTAGCGATCGCTATTTTCCATACACTAGCACCGACACCCGTTTGTAAGCAGGCGTACCGGAGCGGGTTTCGGTTCTGGCTTTAAAAATGACATTCACTTCCGGATAAAACATCAACGCTGCCCCTTCTCGTACAGCACCATAAATCACTTCCACGTTCTCTAGTTTGTCGGCATCGCCCTGTACTGTGACGCGATCGTGTTCGGCTAACCCAATTTTTTCTGCATCTGTGCGATTCATCAAAATACAGCGGCGATGGGGCATTCCCCGATATTGATCATCAATTTTGTAAACCACCGTGTTGTGTTGGGAATAGCTGCGTCCAGTCATTAATGCCAGCACGAGACTATTCGCTGGGCGAAATCATCCCATGATTCAGCCATTGAGCCTATTCTTGCTTCTTTTTATGGTAAATAAGTATAAGTACTCTGAGTAATACAGACAGAAATAATGACATCTGTTTTTTTTGGATTGGCTTGGGCTGTTTACGGATTTCTTCTAGGAGGTCTGACTCCCACAATATTTTATTTCTTGCTGTATACATTTTTATCTTTTGTCAGCCCAGATTCTGGGGTATATAAATACACGAATAAATACATAGAGCCAACAAAAGTCATACAGATATGTGCATTATTAGGTGCTATCTTCGGATTTTTCTTTGGTATAACGTACTAATTAAGTATTAGAGCAGCTCAATTATGTCTAGATTTGCTGCTACTCTTTGTTTTTGTGTTTCTTGCTCTTTTTTAAGTTCTTGAATCTCTATGCACTTATGGATTGATTGGTCAGCAAACCAGACATATCTAATACTCGCACTGACCAAGTAGATGCACAATCTGCCATATTTGCGCTTTGGGTCGATTCGCTCCAAGTGTTGACCCAATTGAGTTTCCAATCTTGTAATACCTCTATTAGTTGTAACGACCTGCAATACTAATCGCTCAAACCTGCAATCAAGACATTTTCAAACCAGGATTAACTGCAACTATAATTACGCTTCAGCCAGGATTAATTGCAACTGAACCAGGATTAAATGCAACCAACCTGCAATCAGGAGTTTGAACCAGGATTATTTGCAACTATAAATACTTCCATTTTTCTTGCGTTTTTAATCCACTCAAAGCGGCAACCCAGCCGCTAGCATTTGTTCCTGTAATTCACGCGATCGCGCTGGATCGAGTTGTCCGCGAAACAGCAATTTAATTTCAGCAGGTTTAGCCAGATAATCGGAAATCGCCCTTTTAGCAAACAGTACAGTGGGATAAGTAAATTCTTGGTATGGGTCGGGGTCATTAAAAGGTGTGATGGTTGGCGTAAGTTCCTTGTACTTATCCACCAGAAATTGTAGATCCGCGTTTTTGTCTAAAGCTGTCCGTGGCAAGCCCAACTTTTTAGCTAAATCGGCAATTTTATCTGCCCGTTCTTCGGTTTTAGTTTTCTTGTGTTTGCGATAGCGATGTAGTGGGATGGGCCCATCAACTGGGTAAAATGGCCCGTAGCGGCGATCGCTAAACTCAACGTATAGCTCGTTGTCAAATAAACCCCACCAAAGGACGACGGTTTCACCAGCCAAGTCTGGCTCTACCTCGTAAGCTACGCCCTCAATTGATACTCTGGCATCTGAACCAACCTTTCTACGTTGTGGTTCGCGGGCAAAGTTACAGAATCGCTCCCAACTACACATTGAACGTAACCCAGACTTGGGTATATTTCGCAACCAATCTTCTATCCGCGAATGTGGTTCTATGCGGTGTGGTTTGTCGTTGTAATGCAACAAATATTGGCGTAACCACAAGTTAGCTTCAACGTCGCTTTCCGGTTCATGAAAGTGATACAGAGTCTCGTGGGCTTCTTTGACCGTCCGAAAAGGTCTTTCCACTTTGCCCTTGGAGCGAGCTGTTACCCTGCGACCATCCTTACCCGCAGGCATGTGCGTAACCAGCTTGATTCTCAAGCAATCCATCACATTTTGAAATACATGGCTTTTAGCAATTGGTCCGTTGTCGGTGTAAATCATTTCTGGAATCCCATGAAAGGGAAATCCGTCAGTTGTTTTCACCGTCATCGCATTAAATAAGAAACGTAATGCAGCTTCAACATCCTCCCCATAAACACAGTGATATTCCTGATAACATACGCCACTACGGTCATCAACAATGCTGTACAGCATCAGTAGTGGATTACCCTTACCCGGTTCCACCCATGATGGCTGTTTTACGTGTTTGAGATCCGATGGGCTGAGGTCGAAATGCCAACATTCGTTGCTGTATTCTGCTTGAAAACGTACCGCAGGCGGTTGCCTAGTCATACGTTCAGTGTCGTACCCCCAGGTTTTCAAATAATAATTGACAGTACATAAGAGTCAATGCGCCTTTAGGCGGTTGGACAAAACCATCAGGTGTCTCCATCCCAAATTCTTCCAACAGTTCAATTGCCCGTACTGTAGAGACATGTCGCCCTTTTTTGTTACTGGTACGGATTTTCATCGCCGCGATGACCTCGCAGTAACGTTCCATTTCTGAGAGTGAAAGCTTTCTGGGTGTCCCGCTATCTGAGCGGTTTATAGATTTTGGACGTGATGAATTACGCAACGCCCGATATAACGTATCAGTTGACACTCCATACAGTGCGGCTGTTTCTTCAATGAGAATTCGACGCTCTTGGCAACGACTAGGCAAACCGTCGAGGCGGTGGCGTAAATTGATGAGCGCCTCTGTCGGGATTTGCTTATGTACCATGTTAGGTATTTATCTCTGCAATGTAGTTGTAGAGCGTTGGTTTGGAAATTCCCATCAACTTACATATTTCAATAATGGTGTGTTGTTTTTCGGTATAAAGCTTTACTGCTAATTGACGTTTAGCTGGGTCAAGGGCTTTTGGTCTTCCTCCCCTGTGACCGCGCTTACGCGCTGCGATTAGTCCAGCAGTTGTGCGTTCGCGGATTAGGTTGCGTTCAAATTCCGCCAATGCGCCAAATAAATGGAAAATCAACCTACCACTGTTGTTTGTGGTAGTAATGGATTCTTGTAAACTAGAAAGCCCAATTCCTCGCTGGCCTAAAGTTTCCATCGTTTCAATAGGTCTTTGAGCGACCTTCCCAAGCGGTCGAGCCGCCATACCACCAAAACATCACCAGTTCGTGCTACCTCCAATGCAAGAGTTAGTCCAGGTCTTACTGCTTTTGCACCGCTTATACGGTCGGAGTAAATTTTCTCGCAACCAGCAAGCTGCAAAGCATCCATTTGCAGGTTCAGATTTTGGTCATCTGTTGAAATTCGGGCATAGCCTATCAACATACTTTGAACCTCAACAAGTACATATACTCGTTACTTAACAGCGTATGTTGCCTTTGATATAATTACCGAGTTTCGTTACTAAACTTGATTCCGTTTCTGATTTGCAATCTGGGTGGTAATAACGGTTAAAAAAACGACCGTTTTCTTTACCTTTATAGTTGCAGATAATCCTGGCTGAAATTTAAATAATGCGTGTTTGTAAATTAGGGCGTTTTTTGAGAAAACCGTCAAACTACAGTTTGACTGGACTTTCGGTTAGTTGCAAATAATCCTGGTTCAAACTCCTGATTGCAGGTTGGTTGCATTTAATCCTGGTTCAGTTGCAATTAATCCTGGCTGAAGCGTGATTATAGTTGCAGTTAATCCTGGTTTGAAAATGTCTTGATTGCAGGTTTGAGCGATTAGTATTGCAGGTCGTTACACTTAAGTGCCTTTTTTACTGGGTCTTGTTTGCAACGATTGCTGTTTCTGGTTCGTTTCCAGCGATAGTTTTTTTTTGAGCAATCTTCTCAATCGGTCGCTACTTAAATCCACTAAGCGCTCTTGTTTCAATTTCTGAGCTAATTGCACACTATTGTAAGTTCGGGGCTCTTGCTCCAAACACTCCGTCAAGTAGTCCAGGTCTCCTGCTTGCCACTTTGGTTTTGCTCCCCGTCCTGGGGCTTCCCACAGTCCCCCTAATCCTCCTTTTTCCCATCGCCGTAGGGTCGCTCTGACCGTATGAGCATGGCACTCGAACATCTTTGCAATCGCTGGTACATTCCATCCCTGAGCGTTCAGGCGCAACATATGGGCTCGGTCACGGGTTCTTTGAGGAAGGCGCTGAGCAAGTCGCAGTTCATTTAAGGTTCGGTCTTCCTCTGGGGTCAGAATAATGCGTAAAGGGGCAGGCATAACAAGCTAATTAGCAGTTTTTCTATCTTATAATTAATTCCACCCACCTACTTAAGTAAATCATAAGTACCAAATAAAATATGTACAACACCAGTAATATTGGCAAGAGATTTTATCCAATTCCTTTTTCATGCTTGGCTGTGGGTTTTTCTCATGAGGGACTGACTAGAAAGAAAATATTTTGCTCAACTGCTGAAATCTCACGAGTTCCGGTGTGCGTTTGATCAGTTGATTTCGCAACCAACACAAAATGGGATTGTTCCATTGTCCCATTTGGCCCATCCGCCTTGATTGCATCACAATCTCACTCGTGCGGGGAATTCGTCGAGATTCATAGGCTTTCAAAGCCAAGGCAATCTCAGGAACTGCTTGTAAACAGTTCTTTAAGACTACGGCATCTTCGATCGCCTGACAGACACCTTGACCCAGATTTGGTGTAGCTGGATGGGCAGCATCGCCCAACAGCACCACCCGTTTGTCACTCCATTGCTCCAAAGGATCTAGGTCGTAGATGTCATTGCGAAGAATTGCGGATTCATCGGTTGCTGCAATCACTGCTGCGATTGGTTCATGCCAATCTCTAAATCGTTCTAGAAGTTCCTGTTTACGCCCCACATCCCAATCGAGATCGCCTGCGAGTGCGTTGGCACAGGCAAACCAATATACTCGATCTTGAGTCATAGGAAACAGCCCAAATTGTGCGCCTCGTCCCAAAGATGTTAACCCAATCAGGTTTCCAAGTTTGAATTGGGTGACACCTCGCCACACGGTATATCCTGCATATTGTAATGGTGTCGCCTTAAACAATTGCGCCCGGATTACCGATTTAATTCCATCTGCACCAATTAAAATATCTCCACTGACTTCTAAGCCGCGATCAAAAATAGCACTCACCTGCTGATCATCCTGGTGATAACTTATGCAGCGAGTGCCAAAGGTAATTGCTGTGCGGTTGAGCGCCCCTAACAGCACATTAAGTAATTCTGCCCGGTGAATGGCAACACCATATACACCAAAATTTTCCTCTGGCTGATGCACTACATCAAACAACAACTCGCCACGCCAGGAACGCATGGCAATGCCAGAGAATGGCAGACTGACTGCCTGTACTGCTTCAGCCAGCCCTAATTGCTCTAGCGCACACATAGCATTAGGCCAAAGAGTCAATCCAGAGCCGATTTCGCGCATTTCGTTTGCTTGCTCATAAATTACTGGCTCGAAGCCAGCCTGAGAAAGCGCGATCGCTGCTGTTAGTCCACCAGGGCCTGCACCAATGATCATGGCTCGTTTGCTTTTTTCACCATTCACACTGCTCATATCAGCATCCTGTCGAATCACGCCATTGCACTCAGCAATTCTTCTGGCAGTAATCCCATTTGTTGCATCATGTACAGTTCATCTGTCACACCCCAATGTTCCACAATTTTCCCATCAGCCAAACGAGCAACCCCAAGTACAGTGCAGGTGACTTGTTTTTCAGTTGGCGGCGCTCCCATGTAAGTACCAGAGTGCGTACCACGCCAAGTCATACGCGTCACAACTTTGTCTCCTTCCGCCAGAATATCGTCAATTTGAAACTGCATATCGGGGAAAGCAGCCATGATCGCACCAACAATTCTTTGAGTGTCTTGGTAGCCGTGAGCATTGGTGCGTGTGTGATGAATTAAGTTAGGCGACCAGAATTCAGTTAATTCTTTCAAATCACCTCGATTCCAAGTTTCTACATAACGACGGATGATTTGTTTGTTTATCTCTGCAACGGTTTTGTTGGCTTCTTCGAGGATCATAAAGTAACCTTCTTCGGCGTAGCTAATGAAGTTTGAATTTCTCTGCACAATGAAATGATGTTTTCACTAAATTGACATCGCATCTTCTTCCAGATTGCTTTGTCTTGAAAATGGGGAACAGAGGAAGAAGGAGCTTGGTTGTAGGATTTTCCCGTGATTGCTCTGTTAATCCTTTACCCTAAGTCAACCAGAGAGAGGATGTTGCCACATACTTCATTCTTGCGGAACTGGCGACGTTGCAGTTCTACAATCATCGGCAATCCTTGCTTTGGTGCTGACAACATTAATCCACTGCGATCAATCCTGGTTTTGGCAGGTAAGGTCAAATGATATCGCTGTAAAAGCATTGATAACACTAGCTTCATCTCCAGCATGGCAGATGCAGTTCCTGGACACATCCGCGGGCCAGCAGAAAAGGGGATGTATTCGTAAGGCCCAGGATTAATGTTTTGCCAGCGTTGTGGAAGAAACTTGTTGGGCTGAGGGTAGACATCTGGGAGACGGTGAGTAATATAGTGGCTGACAATTATAGCGGCTCCTTGAGGAATTGCATACAGTCCCAGTTGACAAGGCGCAGTGCTGATCCGGCTCCACCAAAGCACCGGAGGCAACAAGCGCATACTTTCTTTAATCACCCACTCCAGTAGCTGCAATTGGCTCAACTGCTCTACTGTAGGTGCATGGCCGTGCAGCTTGCCTGCCAATTCATCTAGCAGATCAGCCATGACACCAGGATGCTGAGAAAGCAGAAACAATGTCCAGGTCAGCACTCTAGTAGTAATGTCGTGCCCAGCGACAAATAAAGCGGCAGTTTGTCCAATTAATTCGTCATCCGTTAACTGCGTGCCGTTTTCGTCATGCGCTTGCATGAGCATGGACAGCGCATCTCCTTGATCTGTTTGACTGGTTCGCTTGTGGTGGATGATTGCTTGAATTTCACGCTCCAAACGCTCAGAAGTAACTAACAGACGGTAGTAAGGTAGACCTGGAATATTAAATGGCAGTAGCAGTGCCGGGATGGAAAAAACCAGATTCATCCAGGATTCTAGCAGGTAGCCAATTTCCGCGCCTTCCTGTGCTGGATCGAGTCCTAGCCGAGTTTTGATGGCAATCTTGAGCATGAGTTGCCGCAGTTCATCGCAAAGATTGAGTGATCGCCCAATTTGCCAATTGCTCAATGTCTGCTCAACCAAAACAACAATGTCATCCCGATAGCTGGCTATTCGCTGGGGATGGAAAGCGGGCATAATTAATCGCCGTTGCTGTTCGTGCTTGACACCATTCATTTGATGTAGCCCTGCAAACAGACGTGAGAGAGGGCTATTTTCAGGAACTTTGATGGGCAAGGATTTGGCATCGCGCGCGTAAAACAGACTGGTATTACCAAGTACCAACTGGTTGTACTCAGGCGAAAAAACAAACACAATCTGAGGTGTACCTGCTGCCAGCCCAACAATTTCTCCATAACGCTGGTGTAAACTGTGCATTTGCGCGATCGGATCGCGCATGAATGGCAGCAAATTACCATATCCACCCAGCACAGGTAAAGGAGATGGGCCGGGAATCAGGCTAGTTGAGCCAGGATGAATTGCGCTCACGGAGATTTGATTAGGGTTTTACCTCATACAGGATGTTAAATGGATTTTCAATTGGTAATCGCCGAATGCTGCTAAAACCTGCCTCCGTGCAAAGTTGGCGAATTTTAGACTCTGGTAGCCCCATCGTACCCAACCCAGCACCGCCATCAGCGAGAGAAACGGGCGTGTTGTAAAGCACACTGGTACTATACAAAATCGTGCCTGCGGGGCCAAAGTTCTCTTCCAGCTTGTCCGCACAGTTCATTTCTAGTAGCAAATAAGTTCCATCAGGCCGCAGGGATTGCCGAATTGCTTGCAATCCCTGAAGTGGGTTGGCAAAATCGTGAACCGAATCAAAAGTTGTGATCAGATCATACTGATCTGGCAGCCCAGCCATGACGTTCCGTTGCTCAAACCGCACGTGATCGCTCATACCAGCAGAATTTGCATTGGCTGTTGCCACATCAATCGCCAAAGCAAAGCCATCATAGCCAACGTAACGAGAATTGGGAAACGCTTGAGCGAGTTTGATCAGCGCCCACCCCCCGCCACAGCCAATGTCTGCAACCTGAATACCGCGATCGAGTTTGGATAACACATCGGGAACCGTCGGTAGCCACTGCTGTACCAGCAAATTCTCGAACCAAGTCGCACTCATACGCTCCATGCCTTGGCGCAAATCCCGGTTGTAGGACGACTGGGGTATGCCTCCACCGTGACGAAATGCTTGGGCAACTTGATCCAGAACAGCCATAAGTCCCGGTATTTGTTGATATGCACCACCCATAAACATCATGCCTCGTTCTTGGGCTAGAACCAAGGCGTGTTCGAGAGGCAGGGCGAAACGTTGAGTCGATGGGTCATATTCCAAATAGCCAGCACAGGCAAGCGCACTCAGCCACTCGCGCGCATAACGTTCATTAATTCCCGCCCGACCAGCAAACTCGGCACAAGTCACAGGCCCATACGCTGCTAAAGCTTTGAATAGACCTAAGCGATCTCCCAGGCTACACAGAATGCTCACCAATGTACCACTCAGGTCTGCCATGACTCGATTCATGAATGCTGAAGCCTTTGCCATATCCATGTTGAATTGGGGGGCTTGAGCAACCGATGCGGACGGCTCAAAGATTGTAGTCAAAGTAATTTCTCCCTGTGTAAGTGATTGTTGCAGAAAATCTGTAGTTGAATACTTCAGATCAACTGCTTCCACTACAGCAGGACACACCAGGCTGATCTGGAATGCCATCCATATCGCTATCTAGTTCACCTTCCGTTGTGGAGTAAACATTGCGTGAATTCAGGTCTATGTAACCATCCTCATCCCAATCGTTCAGCTTGCCTTTGAACGTGCCAGAGATAAACACATTGGTGAGTGGACCTGTAACAGGATCGTGTAATGTTGAGAGAATGCCATTTCCCGGTCGGAGAATGTCTTCTAACGATTTGCCCGCCAACTGTTGCAGATTGGTGTAACCCCAACCTTGGAAGCGTCCGCGCACATAGCGAATCGCGTCTGCACCCCGAATCTGGAAGCGGTTGTCTAAATACCAGCAGCCTTGTCGTGCAAACCCAATCAGAGCATCCCGTACACCCTGGGATGCATCATCTGCCCGACCAGACAGGTAAAAGGGTCGCTGCACTTGCGACTCAAAGTAGAAATTGCCCCGATCAGGACGGGTTCTTTCTGTAAAGCCCCGGAATAGGTAGTTATCGATGTGTAAACTGCCATCGGCGTGTAGTCCAGAAATAGCCTTAGCAATGACTAACTGTCGTTCACGGGTTTCGACATTTGGACAAGCATGAGCCTGTCCGTAGACCCTTGCCAGACCTTGGGGTGCCAGGGACAACTTGCCCCACCGTTGATTTGTGGCATCCAGTCGAATATACAAATCGCAGTGAATCAATAGGAAAATCGTTTCATCAAAGGTTCGTGCGGGCGTGTAGCGACAGTGGCGATTGTCGAAGGCTGGATCGCCAGTTTGCAATTCTGAGATAAACAATTTTGCCCATTCTGCAATTTCTGGATCGGCATCCTGAGAGAACTTTTGCAGTGCTTGAATCGATTGAATACCACCTAGTTTTTCAATTGCCCAAAGTGCATCCCAGCGCACCTCACGATCAGCATCGTGTTCAACTACCTGACAGAGTAATTCAATTGCATCAGTTTCATTGCGATCGACATACTCATACAATGCCTGTTCTCGCATCACAGGATCGGGATGGCTAAGTGCTTGTCGTTGCAACTCCTGATTAGGACGTGAGTCAAGCCGCATGGCTATGCGATCGAGGGCATAGCCAAAATCACTTGCCCAAGCTGCTGGATCACCAACGATGTAGCGAGGTTCTGTATAGTTGAGTGTTGATTGGTAAGCAACTTCAAGAACTTTGCGCTGTTCAGGAGTATGAAGCACAACCGGAACATCATTTAGCCCATTTCCAGGTTGCTTCTTTTCTGTTGGTGGAGATGCTTGCTGTAGATTTGATTTATTACAAAGGTCAATTGCCATTGGTTGCTTTTCTCCTATTGAAGTGAGTTACATATCCTACTTCCGCCCTGACCATGAGACTACTTGTATTAGTGGCATCACAAGTGGATAGATTTTGGAAATGCACTGTTCTTGAGGTACGACTGAGCAGGAAAACAATTACCAGTTTGCAATCCCATCATTGGTTTTCACGCTTATGATATTACTAACAGGTAGAGTAGCTGCTTCTTTGAAATTGCTTATTCTGCTTGGCTCGAAGTTTTTTAGGCAACGTTCCCGATTGACTTGCCCCATACTGAGCAAGCAAGAACGGTAAGGCTAGTAAAAGAGGTGGATGAGTGAGTTGGGCGGAATGCAGGGTGATATCTGCATTACCACTCACCTGACCGCCACGCACAAGAATGGGACTCGCCATTCCCTGTAGTATTGCATTGTTCAACCAAGCAGTAATTGGATTCTCTGACCTGGGAAAAGCCGCAGCGAATGGATAATAAAACCCATCGGGTAAAGAAACCTGGAAATGGCCAGGTGCGGTTAAAAGGGTACAAGCGATCGGTTGCCCTTGAGGAATTGGTGTTGAAAAAAAACCAATGGCGATCAGTCCTACGTGGTCATCTGGAGCCTTAACTTGGCCAGTCAATCCCAAGGTTGAGGGAACAATGGGGTTGATTTGACAGGCATCTTCAGACAAGTTGTGAACGTAGGGTATGAGTTCTACTGACAACTTCCGTAGCTGACCGGGTGATAAACCCACCAGTTGGGTAAAACGAGTGATAAAAGTACCCAAACTGTTATAGCCCACCTCGTAACAGATTTCAGTCACACTCAGTTGAGTAGTCAGGAGGAGTCTTTTAGCAGCTTCCAGGCGCAGTGTATAGAGAAATTGGGAAGGTGGGATGCCTGTAACCTGACGAAATATACGATTGAAATGATAAGGACTAAGGGCGGCAATTTCTGCCATGTCCTGTAGGGAAAGTGTTTCATCTAATCGTTTATGCATGGCTAGGATGACTCGTTCAGTTGCCTGACATCGTAACAATGCGGTACTTTCTCGGCAGTTGGTAGCAGATGACAAATGCTCCACTAGCATATGAATCTCCCTATACTTGCAACGACATTTGAAATTTTTGCGATCGCTGTTTACTCAATTAAGTACCTTGGTTTCAACATAAGGCTGCAAAGCTTCCCTTAGTGCAGCTGGCACAGCTGTTGGCAGCATTCGCTCTCCTTCTCGTTTCATGCAGGCTACTTGTTGCTCACCACGAGCGATCAATTCTTCGTGACTACTCGTAAGCCTCCAGTATTCAAAGAGCATAGTAACTCGATTTTGGGTAAGTTCCTTCAGGCGCATACGAATGGCGATGGTATCGAAGGCAGAAAGTTCGGCAAAATACTCACAAGACACTTGAACAGTTGCTAAGGCAAGACCTTGAGATAACTCTTTCAAAACTGTAGGGGCATGATCTCTCAGAAACATCTCACGACAACGCCCTTGCCATTTCAGGTGATTTACGTAGTACACATTACCGACGAGGTTAGTTTCTTCAAAGCTGACAATGTGCAGATATTCATATGCTTTCATCGCTTTCCTTTAAGATTAAGTTTTTTGTACCCTATGTTGGCGATTAACCGACTTCAACATCACCATCTGGCGGAAAACGATGGTAGCGTAGGGCGATCAGCATCGGTATCAGCACGATCAGGTTGTAGAAAAGATGCAGTTCGATTCTAGGTAGCCAAGGTTGTCCAGTAAAAGGGCGATCGCTAAAGTATTGGGAGATGATCTGTGCAATACTAACTGGCACAGCAAATTCATATAGGTTGTTGTGGATTAGTGACTGACCTAGTAATAAGGCGTGTTCAATGTGATGCCAGAATTGGATGATAAAGGCAACGTTCCACCAGAAAAGTGCCTGTCTAATGGTGATGGCTGGACGCAACAATACCAAACCCAGGAGCATAAACAGAGCATGACCGTAGTGCAACCACTCCGATTGCACTAACCAGGGATAGAATAGTCCTAATGCGCCTAGACATTGGGGCCTGGGCCAGTGCAGTACCCAAAGCTGAAATCCCTGCAACAAGTGTTCAAGCAAATGAGCAAGGATAACAAGCATAAAAATCTGCATAGCTCGTCGATGCCAACGTCCGTTTAGGGTATGGATCAGAGATTGAAAAATTGCTGATGTGGAGTTTCTGGGCAAACTTCTGGTATTTGTCATGGCAAGTATCCTTTGTTAGGTTTAGCTGCGAATTATTTCGGACTTATGCAAGAACTCTCAGAAAGGAATGGCACTAAGATAACGGCAAACCCATTACCTATAAGGCTTTTGGGTGTGGGGTGTCGGGTGTCGGGTGTAGTGAGTTGAAGATTTATTTATGTTGGCACTGATTTCTAGAAACTCTTTATTCTTCCCTACACCCTGCACCCTACCCCCAACACCCAGTCCAGGCAAGGATTTCACTTTTTCTTAGTGCCATTCCTCTCAGAAAGTCTTATTACTTCGTGTCCTTTGCGTTCTATGTGGTTCGATAAAGAAAAAACGAACCACATAGACGCGATCACGGCTTAAGGCAGGGTAGGACACAAAGAACTCAAAGAAAGAAAGAAAAAAAGAGAATACGATTTTGTTCAGTGCAAGTTTACAGAGAATTGGTATAAGTCCTGTTATTGTTTGTTGAGAAGTACGGCAAAAACTAGTTTGTGGGCAGAGGTCTGCACGGATATGCCAAAGGTAAAAATCTGCAAGTTTCCTGATTCCAGCAAAACTTGATCGTTACCAAGCCTTGAATTAACGAGTATGAGGGGGGCAGTTGAGATCGCACCAGCTTTCTTGAGACATTCAATTGCCGTCCAAATCCGAGTAGCACCAGTATTCTGGTCTTCTCCCCACTCCTGATGAATGATTTGTGCTAGTTTGAATCTCTCTGTGCCCAGCAGGTCTTGCCAGACGGAGACAGGACGAGGAACTACGGGTTCAACATCACAGCCAATTGCACCTTGTCCAGCGACGGCTATGGTTAAAGCTTCGGTATGGGACACAGAGACTTGCTGACCACCTAATACTTCTGGCTTGCCGTCCGATCGCCGCCAGATTGGTAATTTTGAGCCAATAGCTTGTTGAATGGCGCGATCGCTGCGTACTCGTCTTTCTACAGCAGGATCGCAATCAACTATAACGGTGATATCAGCTAGCGGAACCAGTTGCTGAATTCGCCGTTCCAGATAGGGGCCTAGCAGTGATTCGACCCAAGGATTTTCTAATTCTGTTGAGTGAATCACTTTGATCTGTAATCCCTGCCAGCGTTCTAGAATTTGACCTGAGCGATCGAAAATTTCTAGGTCGTAAATGAAAGTGTCCCCGTCATGCGATCGCTCTTTGGCATAGACAAATTGTGGCTCTGTACTGGGTAGACTACTCAATTCCAATCGCTCGACTGCGATCGGCAAAAGCGTTGCCTGGGGAATGCAGGCTTGCAAAGCATGAACGGCTGCATCTCGTGCAGCGGGATCGCCCAAAACTAAATGTGCAGGCAAATAAGAGCTAAACCAATGACTGCCTTGATCTGGTGCAATTTCAGCCAGACACTCTTTCGCTCTCAGTTGCCGATAACGAGACAATCGCTGAAATCGCCCTTGATGGAAGAGGAGGCGACCATAAAGATCCCGGTTTGGATTCAGCGTCACAAAGTCGGCGACAGATGCCCATTTCGGCGCATGGGTGGATAGTTGACCAATCTCTGATTCCTGTTTACCCATCCAACAGGTGGCTCGGAAGTGATCGACTCCAAATGCAGTCTGCTCACTTCTGAGTGCTACTTCTATGTGTCCCGGCTTATACATTAAAGCAACAATCCGAATTTTCAAAGGTGTGGATTCGCTAACAACAACGGGGCGATCAAACTTTACCTGCTCAAACATCGGTGGTTGCTCTGTTCTTGCCAATGCCATAGCTACCTGTGCCATTGCCTCTAGTCCCAAGACGGCGGGAAACACTCGTTCACCCTGAAACTGATGATCATTCAGATAAAGGTCGGTTGCTGTGGATAGGGTGGCATCAGCTACAAGTTCTACACCAGGATAATAGATTTGTGGCTGTTCTAGAAAACGCCGTAATGGCAGGTCTGGTTGCTCTAGCTGAAGTGTCGGGAGTCCACCGCAACGCCCAGTCACGATCGTTGAATTGCTAGAGAATGGCTGAGTCAGTAGGTGATATAGCATGGCAATGCCTCGATCTGTCGAGATCGGCGTAATTCCCTGCCGCAAGAGAGTATTTATACTGCCCAAACGCGAACCCATTCCCACCTCAGACCAGATTGACCACTCGATAGTCAGGCAGCGACAATCAGGATGATCTGCCTGCCAGCGTTCAACTAGACGTACTAGCCATTCATTTGCTAGGGCATAGTCCGCTTCACCGGGTAAGCCTGTGCGGGCAATAATTGAACCGAAGGCTATCAACAGTCGCAAATGGTCTGGATTGACTGCGGCCAGCACATTCTCCAAACCCTGAACCTTGGGAGCAAGGGTTTGGAGAAAATCGGGTTGATCCAAGTTACTCAACCGTTGCGGCACATTGCGGGCAGCACCGTGTAAAATCGCGGAGATGGAACCGAATGCTGCTTCTGCTGTTTGAATGGCTGATCGAACTGCAACTGCATCAGTAATATCGGTGGCAATGTAGCGAAATTCAATGCCCGCCGCCGTCATACGGTCGAGATTGGTCAAAAGTTCAGGATCTTGATCTGGCTGCGATCGCCCCAACAACACCAAACGCACTCCCGTATCTTTGGCTAAGGAAAAGGCACATTCGGCGGTAATTCCTTTACCACCACCCGTAACTAGCAACACATCATCTGATTTCAGGGGAAGTTCAGTAGATGTTTCTAACTGGGGTAAAACTTTGAGCATTAGCTCGTGTCTTCTTCCCAAATCATCATAATGCGCCTCAGAATAAGCGATCGCTGCTTTTGCTTCTGCCAGTACCCATTTTGCCGCCTGGGGATGATTTATCGGCACGTTGACCACACACGTAGTCAGATTCGATGCCTCTAAATGAAGTGTGCGGGCAAAGCCTCCGCCACTGTTGTCATGCTGCACAAGCACAAACTGTGTAGGGGTTTTTGCTAATACAATCCGAGCGCCTGTCAGCAAAAGATGGATGTGAGAAACATCCGGCTGTGGTGGCAAACACACAACCACACCATTACCTTCACATAGATTGAATGCTTCCTGTAAGGAATTTGCCAAAGGATGCTCTGGTGGTGCAATAATTTGCCAGGTTCCAACTGCATTTGGTGAGAAGTGACGATGGGGTAGGGTACGCTCGACTAGCTCAACAGTAAAAGGGCGTATCCAAGCATCAATCCCGGATGGCGGGTATTTGTCGTTATCAGTCGATACCGATTTTCCGGTTTGAGCCAGTTCTGCCAATGCTTGGACAATTTCACTTACTGTTGCATCTGCGTAGTTTGTGAGGGCAACGGGTGGTGACAAGCCAAGACACCGCGCGGCTTGAGCGACTAGCTGCCCCACTGTAATCGAATTCAAATGTAGGTCACTCAAGAGGCGACTATCGTTGTTCACGGCACATAGAGGCAGTTCAGCGCGTTCAGCTACAAGTTGGCGGACTAGATCGCAGGCAGAAAGTTCTGAGTTGGTGGAGATGCGATCTGTAGCTTCTATTGGTTCAGGATGACTTGCCTCGTTTTCCGTGCTTATATGCTCTGTTACGGATTCAGGTAGCGGTGCTAACTCACAGGGATTGGCAAAAAACTTCGGTTGCCAATCCAGAGAAAGCGATCGCGTAAATCGATCCGCAAATAGCGCTTTGTGGTGAATTGGTGTTCCTAGAACAAAGGCAGCTGCAACGGCTTGCAATAAGCCTTTGAGTGAATTACTACTGACATCGAGGGGTATAACTAGAGTGTCAACCAATTCACTCACCAGTCCACTCAAGACTCGACCCGGTCCAACTTCGAGCCAGAGATCGACATCTGCCACAGCGTTGCTAACTGCCTCCATAAACCGGACAGGAGAAGTGACCTGGCGGTAGAGGAGTTCTCGCAGATCTGCATCATATGCAAGCGGCGAACCCGTTACCGTTGAAACTACCAACCGTTGTAACGAGTGAATTTCCTCATCTACTAAATGATTTGCTAAAGGTTGGGCAGCTGCCGCTACTAGGGGAGAGTGGAATGCATGGGAAACGGGCAGTTGAACTACTTTCAGTCCCAAGGCTTGAGCTTTAGCGACAATCGCTGCTACTGCCGTCGCTTCTCCAGAAATAACTGTCTGACGCGGCGAGTTAAACCCTGCGATCGCGGTCGGATGGGTGATGGTATTGGTTGCATAAGCTTTACTATGCCAATTAGCTGGGCCAGTATCCAGGATTAACTCCTCAACTAGAGGTGGTGCTGCCTGGATACTTGCCATTGCGCCCGTTGAACTACCTAAAGTTGCCATCGCCCGTCCGCGTACTGTGGCAATCCGCAGTAGCGTTGCTTGATCAAACGCGCCAGCCCAGTGCAGCGCCGTTAGTTCGCCCAGGCTGTGTCCGATCGCCATGTTCGCCTTCACTCCCAGCGTCTCTAGGATGGGCAGCGCAGCCATTGAAGCAGTAACGATCGCAGGTTGTGCGACAAGTGTAGAAAGGTTACAGCTGTCTTGCGGCAAATTTGCTTGTTCGTAGAGCGATCGCACCGATGCAAACCGACGCTCCCAAGCTCCCCCATTCAGGTAGATCGGTGAGCCTTGTCCGGGGAAGAGAAAGCCGATACTGGGTTTGTGCGTTCCTATACCTAAAAATATCCCGGCATCAGCATCTAACCGAGTGGTTACACCGTTGTCTAGCCAGGAATGCAAGGTTTTTAAACTAGCTTCTAGCTGCAAAGCATTTATAGCTAAAATTGCCGCACGATAGCGTGAATTACCTAAGTTATGGGCGAGTTGCGCGGCCAGATCCGTGAGTTCGGAGCGAGAAAGTTTGGCAGCAAAGCTGAGTAAGCGTTCTACTTGCTGCTGCAACTGGGTAGTATCCTCTGCACCAAGTAACAACAACTCTGCATCTTGGGCAGATGATAACAAAACGCGCTCTTGAGGGCTGAGGTTTTGTCGGCGATCGCTTGCCACACCTTCCAAAACAATATGGGTGTTAATTCCGCCAAAGCCCATTGCACTCACACCCGCCCGAAGTGGGGCATCCAATGACCACAGTTCGCCAGTTGTTAACCGTCGTAAAGCAGGATGCTCGCCTGTGAGTTCCGGATGGGGCTGCTCACAACCTGTGGTAGGTGGCAACACCTGGTTATGAATTGCCAAGGTAGCTTTGATCAGTCCGGCAATCCCTGCTGCTGCCTTGGTATGACCGATATTGGCCTTGATCGAGCCGATCGCCGCAGGTGGAGTATGCTCACCAACTTCCCGACGGGCACGGGAGAGGACTTGCAGTTCGGTGGCATCTCCCACTGTCGTTCCTGTACCATGTCCCTCAAAATAAGCAACTGTGTCAATCCCAAACCCAGCACGGGTATAAGCGCGCTGTACTGCTAAAAGCTGACCCTCGACTTCGGGGCGAGTCATTCCCCCGTTGCCATCCGATGAAATACCCCAACCACGAATCAGCGAGTAGATGCGGCGATGTTGGTCCACTGCGTCTTGATCGCGCATGAGTACGGCAAAACCACAGCCTTCGCCAGGAATGAAACCAGCAGAACGGGCATCGTAGACGCGCATTTCCTCCGTTGCCAGAGCGCCCGCTTTCGCAAACCCGATGATCTCAAATGGGTCGATACTCACATCCACTCCACCTACCAGCGCCACGTCTAAATCGCCATTTACCAGGGCTGAGCAGGCAGTAGCAACGGCGAGCAGTGAAGCACTACAAGCTCCATCCACCGTATAGCCGCCGCCTTTGAGGTCGTAGTAATTGCAGATCCGCCCGGCAATGGTGTTCGATAGATTACCTGCCAGGGTTTCTTCACCCACTGGCGGGAAGGGGGCTTTGTACTGCGTTTCCAGGGCTTGCAAAAATTCCTGGCGCTGCTGATGTGGCCAGTTCTGATTAACCAAGGCAGCTTCCACCACACGATGTACATAGGGCCAGCGCAGACGCAACAAATTGGTGCGGGAAAATTCACCTGTGAGCGTGTTTCCCAGTACTACTCCGGTGGTTTGACGCGGTAAACCTTGACCTTGGGGAAATCCAGCATCAGCGAGTGCTTGAGTTGCTACATCCAATGCTAGCCAGTGGACTAAATCAGCACAACGGTAGGTGCTGCCTGCCACCCGAAAACCCACCCGATCAAATTCATAGCCTTCTATCAGGGCGGCTTGGGTAGCGTAGGTAGCATCTGGCGTGTTGTGATCGCTAGAGAAATAATCTTCCAAGCGTAAGCGATCGGAGGGTATGCGTCGGAAGGCGCGACGCCCAGCCAAGACATTTTCCCATAGCTCTGCCGGAGAACGAGCATCGGGGTACTGACAAGCCATGCCAACAATAGTAATTGCGGGTTTCATATTCAAAGTTCTCCTACGGATGCGGGTGTCGGCAGTAGAATAGCCTGCACTGGAGTAGCCAACGCTTGCAGGTAAAGACCAAGCCCCCGGAGAGTACAGACAATGGTGAGAGCGAAGAACAATCCAAAGACGATGTGAGTGATCATCAGCAACCCATACACAACCGCAACAGCTAAGCCAAATAAGATTTGACTGTGTAATTGGCTGGGTGTTGTACCAGGGTCTGTAACCATGTAAAAGGTGAAGAGAATAAATGCTACGCCTGTCATCGGTAGTAAGGCCGCAGTCAGGGGCGTAGCGAAGAGGATGCTGCGGAACGCTGCTTGGAGAATAAAGGCACTCAACCAGGCAGCAATTAGGGGTAAGCGATGGGTGAAGCGAGCATTGAGAAAGGTACCAGAAACAACGATGATTCCCGGTAAGAGCCAATCCCCAATTCCATCAAGGTTCTCCGTGAATTGATAGGGAGGAGCAATGCTCACCCAGGGAAAGAGCAACAGCGTCACACTAATACCAAAGTTGGAGGGATTGAAGAAATGGCGGTAACTTTTGCCGACAGGAGTGCGGAAGATGGCTTTTGAGCCAATGGCTACGGCAACTGCAAAAGCGATCGGCAGCAACCGTTCGTTAGCGTACAGTAGCATCACAACTGCTAGCCCAGTAATGTGAGCAGGGAGCAGAAAATCAACGAATTTGCCTAGCCCACCCTGGGCGAACTGGGGCTGGCGTTGCTTTACAGAAGCGTCTATCAACTCCAGCAGTATCTCCATACTGTAAGCCGTGCCCAATGCCACAAGCGGCTGTACCCAGGATTGCTCAAAACCTAGAACAGTGTGCCCCAGAATGTTGAGGATCGTAATCGCGGTCGCAAAGCGTCGCAATCCTGCTAATCGGTTGGTTTGATTCCAGCTATCCGTCGTCACCATTAAATCTCCTTTTCTGCTAATCCACTCAGCAGGACTGTGTGCCAACCAGGTTGCAGGTGCAATGTCTGTTCGCACACCTGTCCACGCAAATTGCGCCAGCGTAAATCAACTCGCACTGGTGTATCCAAAGACGAGCGATCGAGTCCAAAGTGCAAGTCTGTACTGCGTACTCCTGAATGCCCGTTGCCACCATCTACCTGAGCGACGAGTTGTCGTCCATCTGGGAGATATACGGTTGCTGTAGCACCAATTGCAGGCTGTGCAAAAGTTTTTGCTCCTGGATGCCCTGGATAAGTAGTGGTGCTGGCAGATGAATCCAGTACCCGGAGAAGATGCAGTCCTAAAAATGCTTTCGTTTGCGAGCTTTGATTCTGGTAAAAGTAAGAAGGTTCCCACTGGTTGGCTACAGCAAAATCTAAGTCACCATCTCCATCAACATCAGCAGTGGCAATTCCCCGACTGACCGAAGTTTCATCTAGTCCTAGTTCCTTTGCCAAATCGTAATAGCGACCATTTTTGGCACGTACAAAGAACGGATTATGCTGATGACCGCTTAAATCGTCACCCGGTTGCAATCTGGCCCAACTGCGCGAATCACTCAGGAGTTGATCGTTACCCATTGCTAGTTCGTGCAACTCAGGCCAACGGTTGACATTCCCTTTAGCAAAACCCGTTGCTTGCAGTGCTTCTAAGGTTCCATCGTTGTCAAAGTCACCAAATTTGGCTTCCCACGCCCAGCCACTGCGCGACAATCCTAATTGCTCGCTGCGGTCAATGTAGGGCGCGACACCTTGCTGTATTCTCTTGCCGGTGTTGAGAAACAGAAAGTGGCTTTCTTCCAAGGCATATTCCGCAGCAATGTTGCTGACATAAATATCTAATAAACCATCACTGTTGATATCTCCAAAATCTACCCCCATTCCTTTAAAGCTGTCGTGACCTAAAACTTTGGAGTTGGCAGTGGTTAGATTTTTCTTGCCTGACAAGATGGCGAAGTGCAGTTCCCCTGGTTGAGAGCGATTGTGTAGCAGGCGATCGGGGCCAAAATCATTAGCAAAATAGATTTCAGGTAAAAGATCGCCATCGAGATCTGCTGCTCCCACAGCCAGCGTCCAACTATTGGCTACAGTCTCGTCCAGAACTCCCTCGATTTCTTGAAACTGCACTGTTGGCTCTACCCCTGCTGTTGCTCCTGTCCATAACAGCAAATGCTTGCGTCCGCCATTCCTCGCTCGCGACATCGAATGCTGCATATGTTCGCGTCCGGTGGCTTTCGCGTCCAGAATTCGCGCTCCATCTGGGTGGTAGTTGCCGACGATTAAATCGGTATGTCCATCCCCGTCTAAATCAGCCAGGGTGGCAGCATTGGTATACCAACGTTCACTCTTGGGTACAATCTCGCGTTGTACGTAGTTACTATTAGTTAGGGCCAGTTTGTCTGTTTCTCTTCGCAGGTAGGCGATCGGGGTTCTGCCCCAGTAATAAACCAGCAGATCCAGCCAACCATCTTCATTTAGATCCTCGATTAAGCACCCCATTGGAGCCATGACGCTTGATTCGTAGGAGAGTAAACCAGGAGTCAAGGCAAATGGTTGATAACGGTTGGGTGTTCCAGGTACGGGAGCGATGATCGCTCGATCTACTCTGGGATCGACGTAGCAAACATCATTTGCCAACCCGTCTTTATCCAAGTCGTTGAGGGCAACGGCTGCACCAACTGAAGAAGTCCAGGCGGCGTGGCGTTCTAAACTAGGATGCACTGCCCGCACAAATTGCAATGATTGTCCTGTTAATTCTGGTAATGGTAAACGAGTGAAGCGAAATCGACTGGCGATCGCCCCTCGTTCTGGAGCAGATAAATCTGGCAGTTGAGCAAAATAGAATAACGTCACAATCAGCGCGATCGCTACCAAACGCCTTGTATGATGCCAAACAAAGCTTTTTATAAAACTCATACAGCTTCACCAAAGAGTGACTGTAAATAAAATCTCTTTTACTTGGTCGGGTGTGTTGTCGCCAAGCGCAACGCACTATCCTAGATCTAGTTACTTTTTCCTCCCCACACCCATATTTCTTTAGAAATTAGGGAAATCAGATATATAGTGCTATCTGCATGAATTCATATATGGCTGGACTTGTTTGATGGCAAACTGTGCTTGAATCCTTCGCCGCCAGATTTCATACGCTGGCTCTGTTCCTATGGGGAGTTGTTCTAGGGCAATGTCAGCTATCTTAGCGGCGGCGTTAGCAGAACAATCACACAGAACTTCACAGGCGATTTCTGTGTATTCTGATGAATTACCAGCGTTTTGACGGGCTTTCGCGGCAAAAACAGCCCCCTGCGCTATGCAAGGCAGATAAATCCCTGCTGATTGCCTTAATGCTTCGATTCCTGCGCGCTCTACACCCCCAGCATAAGCACAAGCAAGCCCGACACCACTCCAAAGGTCGGCCTGTCGTGCT
This sequence comes from Tolypothrix sp. PCC 7601, assembly GCF_025677855.1. Classification (NCBI taxonomy): domain Bacteria; kingdom Bacillati; phylum Cyanobacteriota; class Cyanophyceae; order Nostocales; family Tolypothrichaceae; genus Tolypothrix; species Tolypothrix sp. PCC 7601. The sequence goes on along the minus strand of NZ_CP064879.1, from coordinate 6,195,648 downwards.
GTAGGGAATTGCGAGATTGTGACAGGAATTCGCGCAACATCCCCACCATCGATAAACCACAAACTCCGCCCTAGACCTTGATCGAAAACTCTACAGGCATAACCAGACAACCGATTTGGCACTATTTGTTCTGCCACAGCCCATTGCCAGTGAAAATAGCCTTCATGGAAGCCGTATCCATCGACTGTTAGCCACCCTAATAACGGATCTAAACGCTGTAGAAATGGTTTAACCCGTTGGTGCAGTCGAGCCAGAACCCAACCAACTCCTACATGCACCATGTATACGTGTGCGGCTCCAGGTCCTGCTAGAAAATTATGCAGGCGATTCCGCCTCCAAGGGATTAGGGCATCTTGGAGAGCCAGCCCCATTGCGGCTCCTTCAAAGGCAAACCCACGTAATTCAAGTTCAACTTGGTTGAGCTGATGCGCTAATACCTCTGAACGGTCATATCTAAGTGCCGTATGATAGCCAAACAAAAATATTTCCCCAATCTGCTCTAATCGCTGTTGCGATCGCGCATCTCCCTGATGAAAACATCTCTGGGCAAAGGTTGTTTCTTTTAATGAAATACCGAAGATCTGTTGGCGTAGCCCGGCTAAACAAGGAGTCATATTAAAACCTTTTATATAAAGAGTGATTGACCAAAGTTTGCCAAAACCCCAAAAGCTCCCTTCTAGGTTTGATGTCTAAAAGCTGGGCAAGGTTGTGTCCATATTTGAAATTGCAAAAAGATTTACAGCAGAACTGTCTTATTGCTGAAAAAGAACTATACAAGCGCTAAAAAATAGTCGGCAAAGAAGGCAAGATAAAGACAAATTAAATTACCTTATCCTATAAGTTTGCTCTATAGCAAAATTCAAAATCTAACACCCAAAGTTATAGTTTTTTGTTCAGCTAAATACACAAAGTAAACTAAAACAGCAAAAATGAAGAAGTTCTGTCCTTCTAAAAATGGAAAAATAAACTTTGACGAGAGAGGATACTCAAAGAGTAATTTATAAAATAAGGTTAAAGTACTACTTTAACCTCTTTCAAGCGAAGTTTACAAGTTTTAATAAACAAAAAATTGTATAAAGATTATATAGGTGTTTAGATTGAGCTAAATCAAACCATATAACTATCTGACTTTAATAGATAAATATTATAAATATCGTTAATTATAATCACAAAAAAGTTAATAATAATACATAAAATACGAGGCTTAGATTTGAGTCGAAAAGAAAATAAAACTGGCAATAAAGAGGCGCGTCGTCCAACTTTTTACATGAAAGAGGAGTTACTTAACAAAGTAGCAGATCAGGCAAGAGAAGAGGGAAATACAATGTCACGCTTTGTAGTTGAGCTACTGAATTTATTGCTCTTATCTCCCCTTGGTCAGGAACTTCAGGAAAGCGCAAGGAGAAATCGGCGTACTTTAATTCAAGAGTTGAGGAATAACTTAATTCTATTTAACGAACAAATTTCATCCGACGAGATTCGTCAGTTGGCACAAGAAAGTCAAAGAAATTCAGATCAAATGTTAATTTACTTAGTGTTACTTGGACTGCAAATTTATAAAGATCGTTTAGAGGCAAAGCTGGAGTAATATTGAGGATTGTAATTGGTACGTAAGCCTTGCCTGAAACTAATTAACTTTATTAAAGGATTTTTGCCAGATTAGAGGTGTGTACCATAAACTCGTTTTGGAAAGCACTAAAATTGCTCTATACTTCAATTTGATTCATACAAATAATTGACAAGCAGTCACTCAGTTAACAGTAAATACTTCCACGGTATACTCGAACTTAAATTTAGTACTTCTCCGAAATTGCTCATTTTGCTCCTACCTCATTTACTGGAGTTTAGACGAGTTTCAGGTGCGGAATGTAGGATATAAGCGAATGGCACTAAGAAAAGCTATAAGCCATACACAACAAGGAATATAGCTTTTAATGCAGGGTAAGAGCATCTCAATCAGGCTTGACATAAGGAATCAGAAGAATCTAATGTATTGTCAGTAGACCTAAAAGTTCTGCGATCACGCACAGAGCGATACCTATAAAACCGACTGTTGTCAAAAAAACCGTATTCTGAAATACATTTTTTAGAAAACTCCTTCAGCAACTATAAATAAGTAAAACTAATTAATCACTGAAAAAGTTAAGAGTAACGCGCCCACCAAAAGATAGTTCTGGATCTGTAGTATGCAATTTTTGTAAAGTATGGAGGTAAAGAAGCAAAGTTGAGGATTATTTAGTTTGGCTATGAATGCAACGGAGCCAGTTCTAACTGATAGTAAAACCTTAAACGAAGTAGTTAACTGTTTAACAGAACATATTCCAATTCAGACTCAAGGTAAGTGTAAACAACAAAATATCTTTGAAATTTTAATTCGAGCAGCCACCCAAAGGGATAGTATTGAAAACACAACCAAAGTCTTAAAAAACGTTCCCTCAAGCAACGACATTCGTTACCCTAAGCGAGAAATATTCAGATATTAAACCTCTAGAAACAGACTTAAATACATCACTTCAAAGCCGATTACCAGATGGAATCCGAGAAGGTAAACAAAAAATAGCTATTGATTTCAACTTAATTCCTTATTATGGTGAACCTTCACCATCAGAAGCACCATATATTTATAGAAGTCAAGCTAAAAGTGGTACTTGTTCTTTCTATGCCTACGCTACTGTTTATGTAATTAAGAAGAATAAAAGAGTCACCTTAGCTATCAAAGCTGTTCAACAACAAAATACGAAGGCAGCAATTATCACTTATCTTCTAGCACTGATTGAGCCTTTAAATCTTACAATTGAAAGATTATACTTAGACCGTGAATTCTTCTGTGTCCCAGTGATCAGATGGTTACAAGCTCTTGATATTCCATTTGAAATGCCAGTAATTGTTCGCGGCAAACATGGAGGTACTAGACAATTAATTAGAGGCAGACGAAGCTATAAAACAACTTACACTTTAAACAGCGATAAATATGGCTCTGTCACTTTTCAAGTTTGGATAGTTTGTACCTATAAAAAAGGCAAAAGGCGAGCGCACGGGCGAGAATTTTTTGTTTATGCTGTGTATAAAGTTAAGTTGTCATTACATTCAATACATGACGACTATCGTCTCCGTTTTGGAATTGAAAGTAGCTATCGGATGAAAAATCAATGTCGGATTAAAACAACTATCAAAAATCCCACAATTAGATTTCTATTTGTAGCTTTAGCTTTTTTAATTATTAATGTTTGGATTTATCTAGTCTGGCATTATCTCAGCCGTTTAAAAAAAAGTTCAAGACAAGTTTTCTCCCATCTATTTACCCTTAAACAAATGCTTGAGTTTTTACGTCAAGCAGTAGACCGCAATTATGGAGTTGCCTGTGAAGTTTACTTACCATCTGGCTGATTTTGGTTGATTTTGGGGTTTATTTATAAATTAATCTTATCATTTAGCCAAGCAATCAGCTTTTGTATATTCCCCCCAAAACTATATCGTAAACTACCATTTTTTAGCGATCGCAGAAGTTTTCGGTCTACTGACTTTTTGTATATTTTGCCAAGTGGGAAAATATAACGGGTCATCGGCTCCATTTCCTTCGAGGGTGGCGCTAACTAACGGCATTCCCATCGGGTCAAGCGTTGCTAACAACTGACGATATTGCAATAAGTCTGGGCGTTTATCTTTGGAATAGCCATAACACAGTAGATTCTCTTCTGTATCGCTTTGATTTTCATGGTTGACACTGAAACTCGTTGTGTCCGTGCGTGCCCTAGTCGTTGGTAATTCGTAGGCTTTAATTATCTGCCTTCCTAATTTGATTTCTATTTCCTGCCTAGCAAGTGATTGCTTTCCTAATTCTTCTACTACCCTTGCCAATCGGTCATCACTAGCATCTTTTTCTCCTATCGACCATCCCGTACTTAATTCCAATATTCTTCGGTGTGTTTCTACCCATGCTTCGACCGCACACAAGCGATGGTCTGATTGAGTGATTATATATGTTAGAAATAATACACTCAACTGCCCATAGCTCATTCCTTGGTGGTTTCCGTGTGGTTTCTTCAATTTTTGGTCGATATGTTTGGCTATTTCAATTTGCTTGAGCCATTCAACTATCAATGGAATATCGTCTATCCGCTCGGAGCTTATTTTTACTTCTGTCTCGCTCATCGATGCACTCCATTCCAACACAATCTGAGCTTCACACTACCCTCAAATCCTCTCTCATAATACCTTTGCTTTAAAAATCGTCTTAACCCTTACCGATAAAGCCATTAATTCCTTTTACTGCTTCAAAATCGGCGAACGCACAGTTTGAGAATGACAATATCATTTTTAGCGTTCCGCTAGGTTGCCGCAGGCATCGCTCTGTTCGCAAGTTATATCTAGTTCATTTGTTCTACTAAAACCCATCTCTATTTGGCACTTTGTCAATATTTAGATGCGTTTGCCCTGGCCCTCTCTCCTCATCCTCTTATTTTGGCTAAGGTATTGTACTCAGCAACGTCTATTAAATCTAGCATCCCCCCATATATGAATTTTTTGACTATATTGCTGGCCAAAAAGTCATGAGGATAACCTAGTTCAATCTCGCTGATCCTATTGAGTCGATGGATATGTTCTTCAGTCAAATTGAAGTTACAGCAGTCCAGATTTTCCTTGGCTTGCTGTGCTGTACGTACACCGATAATGGGAATCACATTTTGATGTCTGAGCCAATTAAGAGCTACTTGGGCTGGGGTTTGGCCAATCTCTTGAGCAATCTTGCTGACTTCTTCCGCAATCAACCAATTGCGATCACTCCTCTCAACAAAGTGTCCCATGATGGGATCATCCAAACGATTTGGCTGTGCGGTGTGACTCACTGTGCAATTATGTCGGCTGTATTTGCCAGTCAGCCAACCACTTGCAAGTGGAGTCCATGCGGTAACTCCGATGCCCAAAGCTTGTGCCATTGGGAGTAACTCGCGCTCAACCTCTCTGGCAATCAAATTGTATTCAATCTGCAACCCAATGAAGGCAGACCATCCCCGCAGTTCAGCTAGTGTGTTAGCCTGGGCAACAATCCAGGCAGGCGCATTCGAGACACCTATGTAAAGAATTTTGCCCTGTTGTATCATATCGTCCAAGGCGCGCATAACTTCTTGGACGGGGGTCATAAAGTCCCACACGTTGAGCCAAAGAAGATCGATATAGTCTGTATGCAGTCGCTTTAAACTGGTTTCTACAGAGCGCACCATGCTCTTACGATGGCTGCCAGAACTATTGATATCATTGGTGAGATTGCTCCCAGTATATTTAGTTGCTAAAACAATTCGTCCTCTGTCAGTGGCGATAAACTCACCTAGCCATTGTTCACTCGAACCATAGGAGTTAGAACTGTCAATGAAGTTGCCACCTGACTCGGTAAAGATATCATAAATTTTTTGACTTTCTGCTTGAGAAGATCCCCAGTTCAATCCTTCCTTAAACCCCATTGTCCCTAGACAAAGGCCGGAGACGCGCAGTCCGCTTTTGCCTAACAGTTTGTATCTCATGTTTTTGATCCATCTTGTCGATCTGATATCAATCGGTCATGGAGAAACAAAGGATATATGAGAAGACGCTATCTGCCAACCAGTATCCCGTTTGACATAGGAATTGGTATCGCGGTATGTACCACTGAAATCTTTTTCTTCAAAGTTACCTCTCATCTGAAACTGGCTGACCAGCACTGCCACATTTCCATAGAATTTCGCGCTTTCAACATTTCTTTCAAATTCATTCCAATTTATTCCCCCAGGTGAGGGACTCAAGATATGCTCAATCATGTTTTGTTTGTCAATCACATTCCCGGTATTATCAACCAAGGTGAAATCATCATCAATCATTTGCTCCAATGCTGATTCGTCCTTGCGAACAATGACTTCCTGAAAATCGCTGAGAAATTCCATGATCTCTTTCTTGGGAGATTTTCTCCGTTTTTTGGGAACTTCCACTCCTAGAAATCCTTCAAAAAAAGCTCGCAGTGTCCTGCCAGTTTCGTAAAGGCGCTCATCAATATTGTTGTCATACATTGTTTTTTCCTCTTTGTGGTTCGGTATAATCATGTTTAGTCTGAGTGCCACTGTTAAGCTAGGCGCGCCAAAATTGCTGAATTTCTGGTTATGCTCGTCATTAGTGAGCCAGCTGACTTCACAAGTTAATGTGCATCTTGTCTGCGGCGTAATAGCTTACCTGTAGAGGAATGGTACTGATGATCTCACAAGATGCAATATAACGACAGTCTAGAATACAAGTCTTGAACGTCACTCACGCAGAACAAATGTGTTGCCATCTTGATCAACAAATGTAGCCATGACCCCTCCCGGTTGTTCCACAGGTTCCTGCGTAAAATTCACACCTTGTTGACGCAACTGTTCATAGGTTTTGTGGATGTCCTGACATTTTAAGACAATTCCGGTAAACGTCCCGATTCTCTCTTCCAAGCCAGGGGGAGTCCACAGTGCCAAGCTCGTCTCAGCGCCTGATGGTAATACCTCAATCCAACGAGCATTTGCTCCCATTGGCTCATTGGCGATCAACTCAAAACCCAGCACGTTGGTGTAGAAGTCCAAAGCCTTGTCCTGGTCTTTAACACAAACACCAACTTTAGCAATGTTAGTAATCATCTGAGTGATATTACGGAAAAATGTCTTACATTAGTCACTTTCTGCTTGTTTTAGCCCATGTTCCCACTCGTATCGGGCAGTTACGGCTTGCGACCACCAAGGACTAAGTGCGTATTGGGAGCGGAGATATGCCGCCGTTTTGGTATGTCCTTGCTCTTTAACGTCCCACTGGTCGAGTATAGAGAACCATTCGTCCCAGCCTTTACCAGTTTTAGCCTTTACCGTCTCCTCTTTAATACTGCGCGATCCTGCTTTTGATTTAGCCATTTGCCTCACTCCTAACAAGGTAGAAAGCTGACCTTTGAGTCACTTGCTGGTCGCTAGTCTCGTATTATAGAGGATGTTTTGGTCTATGCCTACCGAGAATGAAAACCCTGCTGTGATTGATTATAGGGTGATGTGAATGAATCGGGTTCCTCCTAACTAGGTACATTTCCTGTCTGGGAATACACGCTTCGTCTGCCACTCTCGTCGCCTGGAGTGCGAGGTACAAATTCGAGTTTTGCACCGATCGCATCTGCTGTACTGATGAAATCGTAGATACCCCAGTGTTCAGCGATTTTGCCATCCTCAAACCGCAGGAATTCAATTCCGGGAATGACGACAGGCTTGTTAGTGGCTGGGATACCCATGAACTCACCCCCATGTTGGGCATGTAAATCATACAAAACCGCTAACATCTCTCCTTCACCAACTATGGCGAGATTTTCTTCTCGCGCCGCAAAGAAAGCTGATTGCCATGCAGAAAATCGACTCTGCACACCTTCTAACCCAGGTAAATCTCTGGGGCTGGCTGCGTGGTCAATGAAGTCGGAGGTGAGATGCTTGGCTAAGGTCTCAACTCGCCAGTCTTGCCCATTGAATACCTCGATTTGGAAGCGAAACAATGCTGCTTTGTTACGTGCAACGCGATCGCTGGTTTCTCCGACGTTAATCACATTGATGGGAATGCCATGACGATCATCCGGGCCAAATCCTGGGTAAACTTCCTGGCTGGCATCCTCTGTATTTACCTGATCTGCTGCTAAAGGCTGCATTTTGATCCTAGCCCCAATTTCAGCAGCAGTGCTGAGATAGTCATAAATTGACCAGAAGTCAGATATCTTACCATTTTTGAAGCGGAGGATTTCGATCGCCGGAATCATCACCTGCCGATTAGTTGCCTCAATTCCCATGAATGGGCCTGTGTGTTTGGCGTGCATATAGCACAACGTCGCCACCATATCGCCTTCGCCCAGTACGGCGTAATTCTCTTTGTAGGCTTGACTAAAGGCACTAGACCAGCGTTCTAGTCGATGGGCAACCCCCTGAATTCCAGGCTCGGCCTTGGGGCCTGCCGTGTGATCAACAAAGTCAGAAGTGAGGTATTTTTCTAAGGTTTCAATCCGCCAATCGTGCTGATTAAAAACTTCCTCTTGAAATTTCCGCAATGTTGCTTTGTTGTTTTCTGATGCTACGTTCTCATAATTGTCAGACATATTCATCTCCTGGCGAGAGCTGCTTAAGTAAGCGGTTAACTTTTGATGGGATGTAATTGATCGCGATCGCCATCACCAAAGCTGATCGCACAAAATATCCCTAGTCTTCAATTCCGTCGATGCCATAGCCATGATGCAGATGGTGTCTACAATAAAGTTCACCTGGCTCTGCAATCATGGCACACCGCCGCAGTGTCCCCTTGAGAAGCGTCTGGCACTGGCGTGATTTATTTTTGACGAGTTCTCGCAACTGGGCCAATTTTTCCTCAGAAGCTCCAGCAGCAATAGCGGCTTCATAAGCTTTTTCAGCCATGCTACTGTCAAAGCCCTGTTGCGCCCGAACTGCCATAATATCTTCCGTTAATGGAGCCATTGCTTGAGCTGCGAAGATATCTTCAAAAGGATTGATATGACGATGTTCAACAATGACACCGTTCTCACACTTGATCGCGTGCAGTGTGGGAATAGCAATCTGGTGGTCAGCAGGAGGACGGCCAAAGAATTCTTCATACTGAGTACCGCGCCCTGTAATCAGTCCTACACAGGCGCGTTCATCGGAAGAAATAATTTCGTAGATCACCATGAACCAGTCTGGGAAAGCCCGGAAAAGTCCTTTCAGCATTCTGACATGGGACTCTGAACTAATCGGATCGTTACCAAAATAAGTTTTGCTATAAAACCCTTCTGGATGGAAGAGTTTTTTCATATTTTCGTAGTCTCGCGCATTTTCGCACTCGATATAGCGGTAAAATAAGGCGACATTTTGTAGTCGTAGTTCCTGTGGCGAGATAGCCACTTTGCCTTGCACAACTTGATCAAAGAGACGATTTTTTTCCTCTGTGGTCATTGCAGTTGTGTCTTCTGGCAATACATAGTTCCTGGTTGCTTGTTCCTCAACGTAGCGAGCAAGCAGACTCAGATGCAGCTGACGTGTTTCTTCTTCTTGGGAAACCAGCGTCTCTTTACCAGCTATAGAGATCGGGCCTGAAAGTAATAGTTCGACGAGAGTTTCTTTGAGTTGTGCGCTCATCGAAGCCCAATTTTCGGGAATAAAAATGTTGCTATTGTTGGTAACGGTAAGATTGCTCTCTGAGTGCTTGGTGAGAGGATCTCTTTTGAATTGGGTCATGAAAGTCAAGTCCTTATGTGATGGTCATTGTGATTGATATCCTGCATTCGGAACTCATCTCAACTCTGGAATAGGAATCTCAAAACTCGTCTGAACTGGAGCTCGACGGGTATATTTGACAAGACAAGGAAAACGGGGTCGCATCACTCCCATCTCAAAATCACGCCCTGGATTCGGTTTTACCAACTCTAGGTTGTAGCGTTGTAACAATAGGCTCAATATACATTTCATCTCGTTAATCCCGAAGCTGGCGCCAGGACAACGGTATAACCCAGCGCCAAAACCGACTAGGCTGTACTCTTGTTTTTGCTCCTCTGCTCTGCGTGGCGCAAAACGCTCTGGATCATAAATTTCCGCTTGGGAAAACACATGCGGTAAACGATGAGCAATCGCTGGACAAATCATCGTAAACCAACCTTGCGGAATGTAATAGCCATCCAATTCATAGGCCTGAGCATTATAGCGGGCATGGTGGCTCATTACCGGATACATCCGTTCTGTTTCTTTGAGCGCCCATCCTAGTCTATCCAGTCGATTCAGACTTTCAACGTTGATCTGCTTTGGATCGTTGTGCAATATGGAATCCTGTTCATCCAAAACACGACTTAAGTAATTGGGATGTTGCAGCAGTTGAATTAAACTCCAGCAGCACTGTGCAGATGTGGTGATATAGGCAGTAAATACGGTCATGAGTGCTAAACCCACAATCATCTCATCGGTATCTAGACATTTGTCGAGATATTTACCGGCCACAATTGTTTGTAAAAAATCGTCGTAGCGTTCAGGATATGCCTGACGCTCTGCAATCACAGGTTGGATCAGTTCAATCAATTTTTGGCGAGCGCGATCGCGTCGTCGAAAACGAGGTAGAGGCAGATTTGGAGGCAACACAAAATCCATTCCTCTAGCAAGATCTTCGTAGAGTGGCAAAAACTCTGAGATTCGCTGACGAATTGTTTGCCCCATGAAAGCACTGGCTGCAATCTTCATTCCCACTGCTGAAAAAGCTTCATACAGTTCAAACGTGCCAGAATCGCCTAAGCTATCAAGCCAAGCCAAAATTTCTCGCACCATAACCTCAACGTGAATCTGCATCTTCTTTCCCTGGAAAGCAGAATGCAATAAAGCAAGCTGTTTTTTGCGAACATCTTCATCCTCGATCGCATTCAGGACTTTCCCAAACATCGGGATAACGAACCTGTACACTTCTGGCATGGATAAAATCTTATCGACCTGGGTAAAGAAGAAGCGATGATACTCTGGCCCAATCAGCACCACCGCCTGTTGCGGGCCCAGACGCAGCGAAAAAATGGGGCCGAGTGTCTTGTAACCTTGCCAAAAAACCTCCAAATGATCCTTGTGATAATCAAGGAAATTGCCGAAGAACGGTAAGCCGCAAAGAGTCGGTGGTGTCGGAAGAGTCAAGGCAGTTCTCCTTGCTAATAACACCATGATGTTAATGATGTTGCCAGAGGGTAAAGGTGGCTTACTTCTTCGAGATTGCTTTATTTAAAATGCTTTCAAAGGTTGTACTCTCATACTCGTTTGAGAAGTGAGGGTAAGACAGCTAAGAACTCATGAACTGGCGAATTGAGCAAATTGAGAGAAGTTGGGGTGATGTGTTTTCAGTCAGAATAATCACTGTAATAGACACGCGAATAATTTTATAAGGATTGATTGATATGACAACCATTGTCACCAACCCGAAAATCACTTGGGGGCCGCGCGTTGATTTACGTGATTTGCCAAATCTCTATGCACCACAGACTGTTGACCCTTACACCCCCCCACCTCCTGGTATTGACAATTTAGGCATTAGCTCCACCGACACCTTTATGATTCCTGGAAAAGGTGAATTTAAGGTTGATTTTCAGGGCTATGTTCGGGTTGCCCGTTCTCAGCCTTCTACAGATCAGTGGCTAGATTCAGAAGTTTATACAAACTTAATTGAAATGTGTATGCGAGGGGAAGCCCCTGAAATTGGACAGATCGTCGTGACGCTGAACCCAGATATTCTATCTACGGGAATGCTGCGGACACCTTGGGCAGATATGAACTGTGAACAACCTGAGAAAGCTTGCCGGATGGCGGTTGCAGCATTATTTACTCTGCCACAATTGGGGATGACGCTGTTTAACAAGGAACCGATTGAGTTAACTATTGACCATGTGCAAGCAATTCCGCCTGCGGGTAATCCTGGAGAAGGGCGAATTTACCAAGTGTTACCGTTATTCGATCTTGCCAATCCAGATAGCAAGCCAGCCGCCTACCTCACAGGCCTCAAGTTTGCAATGGGCAATTACGTTACCGAGGCTCAACTCCAAAGTATTGCATCTGAATAGAGTAATTAAGGCAAGCATCCATGACTGACTCTAGTGTTAACGCCATTAACGATTTTGCTCGTCCAGATGGCAAGCCGCCACCCAATTTCGTGGATAGATTTCGTCTGGCTAACCTGGATGGGACAGACATAATGATTCCTCGTCTCGGAATAGCCAGTGCTCGCACACTGGTTCGCGATCGCTGGGAGCAATTGGTCACTAGTATTGATCTGCCAGCATCCCTAGAGATCGTTTGGCAGGCATTGACCAATCCTGATGCTCTCAAGCTTTGGCTGGCGGTGTGTCATGGTTCCTTACTGCAAGTTGATCAAGATTGTATGCTGGACTTTGAAGATGGAGAGTTTTTTCTCTGTCGTTCGGCTGTAGTTGAGCCATCTCATCGATTGCAATATTTTTGGCGTTGGTTGGGTATTGGTCAAGCTACATCCGTTACCTGGGATTTAGAAGCGATCACCACTGGAACGCGCATCACTGTCACCGAAGAAGCCCTGAATCCCCCCTGGGATTGGCAAACTTGGAACGGCGGCGGATGGAACGGCATCCTCGATCAACTAGCGAACTACTTACGTACTGGCACCGAATGGCGTTGGTGCTGGCGACGGATGGGTCCTTATGCCCAAATTGAACTGCCAGCATCAACCTATGAAACTTGGGATAGGCTTTTTAGCCCTCCCAGCCTGAAATACTGGCTGCTGGCAACGCAGGGCAATATCGCACCAAATCAGTCACTCCCCATTTTGATTGGAGATGCCAGTGGAATGGTAGAAATGGCAATTCAGGAGGTTGTTCTGCCAGGACAGTCTCCGCCGTCGTTCTTACCCCATATCTCATTTTCGCTCACTCGTCCAGTCTGGCAAACGACGGTAGAAGGACGACTATGGCTTGAGCCAGCCGGATGGGGACGTAGCTTCCTTCAGGTGTTTCACTACAACTGGGAAAACTTGCCTGCAGGATTGCAACTGTCAGAACGCAAGATTTTCACTCGTTTTTGGGCAGATGCCATGCAGCGAGCGAGTTTGATATTTAGAGCACTTGATGCAACGGCTGGGCCACATAACTGGTAAGCAAGCTGATGTGGGTTCGCAGACTAAGTGAAATTTTCCGAACGCAATATGTGGGGTTTCGGCGGATTTGTTTCGGACTTAGTGTGGGTTCGCAGACTAAGTGAAATTTACCTACCAAATTCGCAGACTTATTGAAATTTGCCGCCAAAATAACAAGCAAGGGCTGAATTGATTGTTGTATAAGGATTGTAGCTGATTTGTTTCGCACTCAATTGTTGAGTGCGAATTTTTTAGGCACTAGGTTTAATATAGCTGCAAGCGATCGCAATTCATTGCCGAGAAGTTTTTCAAAGCCACACCCACTCAGTTTTAAAGGCTACAAAAAAACTAGAGCGGCAAAGTTAACTGGAGAAATTGAGCTTCTAGAGAAGCCTTCTCAACCCGCTAACACCACATAACCTAGCCTATACTTTTCTCTTGAAGATCTGCGACCGCACAAAAGTGTTAGGCGGTCGCACCCATGCCAAATGCTTGTGCGGCAATGCTTTCCAATTTTATGCACAAATAATTTCTTAACTTTTTCTTTCTCAAAAATTTGGTGCTGCGTATTTATCCAGTAAGTCACACTCAGCCCTTACGAATTGTGCTAGATGCTGGTGGTGTGTGCCTTTATAGACTAATCTTCGATCAAGTTCAAAAAGTCAAACTACTGTCCTAAAATGGTTTCAGTGTCAGAGATTTCAGTTATCGCGCCACCAGTTGAACAAATCCCTAATCCTTGGGAACTGGAGCCAGAACTACAACCCCTGACTCTCGAAACCAGCTTAATTGTAATACCATTCTCTACACTCAAGTTACTACCACCAGCATCAAAATTACAACTGAAACATTCTAAAACTACTAAGAAAACTGCTTCAACTGCCAAATCCAAATCTACTACAGATAAACCTCCTCGCAAACCCAGTAGACCAAGGAAGAAAGCGGCTTAATTTCAATCTTTCAGTTTGACGTAGAGCGATCACATATCAAGTGATCGCTCAATTTGATGTTTCAACCTTTTAAGATATGCAAGCGGCGCACTGTGCATTAGTAGTAGCTCTAAAATACGCTCCAGATAACCCAGGTTTTGCACTTGCAAGACAGCATTTAGAAACAGCAATCGCACTTTCTGACGAATATTACAAAACCCAATACAGCATTTTCTGGAAAACTTCCAGTGAAAAAGTGAAACGGCGAATTCGTTCAAAGTGCAATCAACTGGCTTTTGATATATATTCACAAATGCTGGAATTAGCCTGTTTGGTGAACGAATATGCAGCCGAGAAAACATCTCTTAGCATCCCAGAGCCTCAATCTTGGCAAGAATTTATTCATAATTTGGATTGTGCTTTTGACTGGATTGAACGTGAACATCCAAAAGAGATTTACATCAAACAATTAACTTTGCTTTGATTTCCTGCTGCTGGGCAAAGTCTTCTAATAGCAGTATTGGCTACGCCAAGCTGAAGTGAAGATTAATATGTATAGATATGGTCAGCCAAATCGCTACACAAGGATGCCTGTTTGACCTACAAACAGTTCTAGACTATGGGCAATCAGTGGTAAATGTTGCCCAAGAACTAGCCAAATCACTAATTGATCATCGACCTCTGTCCACAAAAATAATTCAATCGCAGATGAATCGCTATTTCCTCGGCACTGCGGCTGAAGGCGCGTGGTTGTGGAAGGATGCGTATGAAGCAATCGAAGTTGCACTCATCCTCTACCTCCGCCACACAAGATTGACACAAAATCCCCTCGAACAACTGCAACTGCTTGAATCGCTTTGCCCCACGCATACCCGCCGCAGTCAGGAGCAGCTGAAACTTCAGCAGTTTTCAACACCATTACCATTGGCTTACTTGGTTGCAAAAGCTGGACAAATTAATAGTAATGACCTTGTGTTAGAACCAAGTGCAGGAACCGGGATATTAGCCCAGTTCGCAAAACTTCAGGGTGCGAGTCTGATGCTTAATGAACTAGCCCAAGATAGAACAAAAATTCTCCGGCGCTTGTTTCCTGGTGTTCCTTTATTCTCTGTCAACGCCGAGCAAATCAATGATTATTTAGCTATTAAGACTCAGCCATCGGTAATGTTGATCAACCCACCATTTTCTTCATCACCTAAAATTAGCGATCGCAATCCAGATGCCACGGCTCGTCATCTGAATTCAGCATTGCAGCGATTGTGCAATGGCGGACGGTTGGTAACAATCACTGCTAATTGGTTCTCATCTGCAAATCCCACTTGGCGAGAGACCTTTACGAGGTTGCAGGAAAAAGCAACAGTAGTGCTTTCAATCGGAGTCAACGGCAAAGTGTACTCCAAGCATGGTACACAAATCGACACTCGGCTGACGGTAATCGATAAAGTGCCTGCTGCTAATCCTACGGAGATTTCTTGTCTTCCTCAAACTGTAGAGCTTGCCGAACTGCTGAAGCTGATTGAGCAAATTCCAGCACGACCAGTATGGCAGCATCCTACTGAAACTGTTCAAATCCCTGCCAGGAAAATTATTGCACTACCGAAACAGACTGCAAGGGAGCAACCAGAAATAACCTTAGAACTAAAAGAAGTTGTAGTCCTGGATTATGATCTGGTCGAGTGGACTGCAACCGAAGGTTTAAAAGATGCACTTTATGAGAGCTATCGCCCACAAAGAGTGAGAATCGAATGGCACTAAGAAAAGCTATAAGCTATGCGTAACAAGCTCTACAGCTTTTAAAGCTATTGAACAATGGAAGGATGGCTCAGAAGATTATCGTTAATGAAGTTTCGTTTTACGCGATCGCTTTGAGGAGGCCTTATTTGTGATGATAGCTTGCGTCCTCCTGGGAGCGATCGCGTAGCCCCAGAAGGGCGATCGCGCTCGAAGAGTGGAATGGATGAAACAAGTATGTAGGGAATGTGCAAAAATTTTTGTAGGTAGAAAAAGCTTACTCGTTCATGAAATACTTTCTTTGATACAAGTAAGCCAATAGCATAACTACTACTGTGACAAATCGTGTGACAATCCTCAAGGATAAATTTAACCAAAGTCTGGGATTACCTTTTAAAGAATTGTTACCATACTCGGTAATTGAGAAAGTCCTAGGGGAGTTAAAAATTAAATATAAGAAGCGATTGTTTGACCCAATTGTAACATTATGGGCATTTTTATCTCAGGTTTTAGATACTGATAAAAGTTGCCACAATGCCGTGAGTAAAATAATTGCCTATTTAACAGGAGAAGGAGTGGAAATTCCTTCTCTTCGAGACGCTCCGCGAACAACTGATACAAGTGCTTACTGTCAAGCACGGTCAAGATTGCCGGAAAAGTTATTAGAAAAACTTTTCAATCAGGCTGGGAAAAATATAGAAGAGAAAGTGACGACAGAACATTTATGGTGTGGTCGAAATGTCTTGGTAATAGACGGTTCAACTGTCTCCATGCCTGACACTGCGGAGAACCAGAAAGCATACCCTCAACTAAAAACTCAAAAATCTGGATGTGGATTTCCAATTGCCAAAATTGGTGTGCTATTTAGTTTAGCAACAGGTGCTGCTGTTGCCTTAGTTATAGATGTTCTGAATACTCATGATATCAAACTTGCTCGTCAACTATATCAGTTTCTTAATCCCTTAGATATCCTTTTAGGAGATAGAGCTTTTTGCGCTTATGCCGATATAGTCGCTATTAAAAAACTTGATTGTGATGCAGTATTCCGTAAACATCAAAGCCGGAAAAACTCTATGAGAAAAGGTAAGATTGTTGGAGAATGTGACAAGTTAGTGACTTGGCACAAACCTAAAATCTGCCCCAAAGGATTGAGTTTAGATGAATTTGATGCTCTACCTCCAATTATAACTGTGCGAGAGATTTACTATTATATTGTTATTCCCGGTTTCCGGACTCAAAGAGTTAGTTTAATCACTACCCTCCTAGATAAAACAACTTATTCTACTTTAGAAATCGTTGGGCTTTACGGTAAACGTTGGGATGTTGAACTAGATTTAAGACATCTCAAAACTACTTTGGGCATGGATATTTTGCGATGTAAAACCCCTTCAATGGTACGCAAAGAAATTTATGCTTATTTGCTCGTTTATAATCTACTTCGTAGTTTGATGTGGTCGGCAGGTACTACTTACAGCACTCCTCCGTTACGCTTGTCTTTGCAAGGCACGCGCCATCATTTAAACAACTTTATTCACCAATTGTTAGCCGCTTCTTCTAAAAAATGTCTCCGAATTTATCGGACTTTACTTAAAGTTATTGTTCATAAAGCAGTTCCCTATCGCCCAGGTCGAAGCGAAGCAAGAGTGCGTAAACGCCGCCCGAAAGCTTACCCCTTAATGACGAAACCCCGGCACGAATTACGCAAGCAATTGCAAACTGCTTAAACCGCAAGTGTTTCAGCTTTTCTTAGTGCCATTCGTATCAGTTTCTTCCTAGATGAGGAGATTGAGAGCAGAGAATAAATGTCAAATCTTGGAGATGGACTTGTCCCTTTTTTCTCTCCATCCACACGAAATAAACAGTATCGGTATTCAGCTTTGTTCTCAATTGTTAACTTTTTTCCTCTGACGCATTGTCATACATTTGACAATTAATATCAACTAATTCTAAAGTAAGTTCTGGGTTAAAAGAGAAACTTTAGCGATAAATATGCTTGCCACTTTTCTAATCATGTTTCGGGAAGGGGTGGAAGCGGCTTTGATTGTTGGTATTATTGCCAGTTACCTCAAGCAAACTGGACGCACCTATCTGATGAAAGCCGTGTGGATGGGAATTATCCTGGCTACTTTACTATGTTTGGCATTGGCAATAATTTTGCAAGCAACAAGCGGTGATTTTCCTCAACAAGAACAGGAATTATTTGCAGGTGCAATCTCAGTAGTTGCTGTTGGGGTGCTAACCTGGATGGTTTTTTGGATGCGCCGCGCAGCGCGTTCGATTAAAGGTGAGTTGCACAGCCAAATTGAAACCGCAATTTCCCAAGGTGATAGATGGGGTTTGGCGTTGGTAGGGATGTCATTTTTCGCTGTGCTGCGTGAAGGGTTGGAAACAGTAGTGTTTCTGCTGGCTAGTTTTCAGCAAAACTTGGGATTTGGCGTACCATTAGGTGCAGTCTTGGGATACCTAGCCGCGATCGCCGTTGGAGTCGGAATTTATCAAGGTGGTATTCGGATTAACCTGAGAAAATTTTTCAAGTGGACAGGAGTTTTTATTATTGTCGTGGCTGCGGGACTGCTTGCAGGTGCGGTACGTGCTTTTCATGAAGCGGGAATTTGGAATTCACTACAAAATATCGTATTTGATGCTAGTCAAACTCTTCCTACACATGGAGTTATTGGTTCAGTTTTAGCAGGTATTTTTAGCTACAACGATGCTCCTACCCTTGGGGAAGCGATCGCCTATTTTGGCTATTTGATTCCTACATTGGTGCTGTTCTTTTCTGGAAGTCAGACAACACAAAAGACTGCTGTCAATCGTTCCCAGTAAGTCAAGATGTGTTCGGAAGTTATTGGAAGTAGCAATCATCTTATGTAATATTACATAGAAAATAAGTATGAAAATTCAAATTTGTCAGTGGATGTATATACCTGCGATCGCTTGTTTGATAGGTTTAACAACAACAGCCTGTGACTCTAACAAAACCAGCCAAAACAGCAATAATTCATCCAATGTCCAAACTGTTAGCAACATAGATAGCAAAACCATTCCCGAAACTGCAATTACAGTCACAGATAAAGGTTGCGAACCCAATCAACTAACAGTTACAGCAGGTAAAAATACCTTTGTGATTACCAATAAAAGTAGTCAATCTTTAGAGTGGGAAATTTTATCTGGTGTGAAGGTGGTTGCTGAGAGGGAAAATATTGCACCTGGGTTTGTACAAAAGCTCAAAGAACAGTTGGAAGCAGGGGAATATGACATGGCTTGCGGTTTACGCAGCAACGCCAAAGGTAAACTCATAGTCAAGGCTGGAGATAACGCCATCCAAGCAAGTACTACTGTTGACCAGAATAAACTCATTGGTGCGATCGCCGAATACAAAGTTTACGTCACCAAAGAAACTGACAAATTGGTAGATCAAACGAAAACCTTTACCGATGCAGTCATCGCAGGCGACCTGAAAACAGCGAAGCAATTATATGCACCTACCCGCGTTCATTGGGAACGCATAGAACCAATTGCCGAACTCTTTTCTGACCTTGATGGTAGTATGGATGCTCGCGCCGATGACTTCCAAAATAAAGAAGCAGACCCCAAATTTACAGGCTTTCACCGCATAGAAAAAGCACTTTTTCAAGACAACACTACCAAAGGTATGAAACCCATTGCCGAAAAGTTGAACAAAGATGTTCTAGAGTTGCAAAAGCGGATAGCCACACTGACTATTGAGCCAAAAAATATGGTTGGTGGTGCTGCGGCTTTAATTGAAGAAGTTGCTAAAACCAAGATTTCTGGAGAAGAAGACCGCTATAGTCGGACTGATTTGTGGGATTTTAATTCTAACGTTGAAGGTTCTCAAAAGATAGTTGAATTGTTGCGATCGCAAATTCAAAAAAACAATCCACAACTACTGAAGCGAGTAGATGATAATTTTGCCAAGGTAAATCAGGGATTGACAAAATACAAAGCTCCTGAAGGTGGCTTTGTTACTTATGAAAAGCTGACTGAAGGCGACAAAAAAGACTTAAAAGCAGCAATTACCGTCTTAGCCGAAGACCTCTCGCAACTGCGGGGAACCCTTGGTGTGGAATGAAATAAGGAATCAAGATAATGTCGTCTACTGTCAAAAAACTAGATTTACACATCACCCCTCGCATTAGCCGTCGAGACCTCTTAATTGGGATGGCCGCAGCTGGTGGAGTTGCAGCTTTAACTACACTGAGTTTTCGGAAACTTGTTGCTAATAGCGAGGACACTACCCAAGAAAGACAACCTTTTTTTGGTGTTCATCAAGCGGGTATTTTAACCCCTGCATCTGCTTCAGCATTAATTGTGAGCTTTGATGTTGTCGCCAAAACTAAAGAAGATTTAGTCAGACTATTTAAAACTCTGACCGAACGAATTGAATTTTTAATGGTTGGAGGAACTCCCAAAATTGTAGACTCGAAACTTCCACCTACCGACTCTGGTGTTTTAGGTACGAAAGTCTTTCCTGATAACCTCACAGTTACAGTTGCAGTAGGAGCATCATTATTTGATAACCGCTATGGTTTAAGCCATCTCAAACCAAAGCATTTAATCACTATGACTGACTTTCCGAATGATGCTTTGGATGCTAGTTTGTGTCATGGAGATTTGTTAATTCAATTTTGTTCAAATACAGCCGAAACTAATATTCACGCACTACGCGATATTATCAAAAACTTTCCAGATTTATTGAGTTTACGTTGGAAGATGGAAGGCTTTCTTCCACCCCATACTATCAAGAAACTGGGTAAAGATACGGTACGTAATTTATTAGGTTTTAAAGATGGTACAGCAAATCTAGATGTTAACGACAATGGCTTAATGAATCGAGTTGTGTGGGTACAACCAAACACCGATGAACCTGCTTGGACTGTTGGTGGTACATATCAAGTAGTGCGAGTGATTCGTAACTTTGTTGAACGTTGGGACAGAACACCATTACAAGAACAACAGACAATTATCGGGCGTGATAAGGATATTGGCGCACCTCTGGGAATGAAACATGAGCATGATATTCCTAACTATAAAAAAGACCCCAAAGGTAAACAAATTCCTTTAGACGCTCATATTCGCCTCGCCAATCCCCGCCAGTCAGAATCGAGTTTAATACTGCGTCGTGGCTTCAATTACTCCCGTGGATATGACAAATCTGGACAGCTAGATATGGGATTGCTGTTTGTTTGTTTCCAGTCAAATTTAGAGAAAGGTTTTATTACAGTCCAGTCACGCTTAAATGGAGAGCCTTTAGAAGAGTATATCAAACCGATTGGTGGCGGATATTTCTTTGCTTTACCAGGAGTTTTGGCAAAAGATGGTTATCTCGGTCAATCTTTATTAGAAGCAGGGAAAGCTTAAGACTTTGATGACACAAAATAGAGGTGTAGGGGGAGATTGTTCATCAGTCAACCATGTCATAACAAGAGTAAATTATTGAACTTTTTTGTGAATATTTCATATTTAACTTTTAAAAACTCTGACAGCTTGTCTTTTGACATTCCCATACTTGTCAAGTAATAATAAAAATCATATTCGCTTCAAGTATGTCCTATTGAAACATAGAGGTGCATACATACCTACCTGTTATATAATTGAGGGATACAAAATTGTTTGTATCCCTTGTTTATTTATTGAGATTTGTGATTTACTGAAGTTTATAATACAATTATTAGACATCTCCAAAATTACACTTCAAAAATCAGGTGATATGGAGATTAAAAATACTGTGATCAAGCTACATACAAACTTTTCCATTGCCATTCTCTATGTTTCATAGTGGTGATTTTTTCCATCGATTTCATTAAAATGCACTCATTTAATAAACTTGAAATAGATAACACCCAAACAAAGCTAAAGTTTATTCATCAATCGTGTAGATTAGTGTAGCTATTGCAGAACTTTGCTTTTATATAGAACAGATACACCGTTTTGCTGGACATTTTGGCTCTCAATAATTTCAAATAAGCCAGACACTTTCAAAACACCTTTTAGAGTTTTAATTCCGTACTTTTTTGGTGTACACTCAGGATATTGACTCTTAATAAATTCCCCTGCTCTTGCTAGCAAAGTCATATCACCTATTTTGTCTGTGTTTGTTTCGGCTAAACGGAGTAACTTGACAATTTGTGTATTATCCCATCCTGTATCAGATGGATTGTCAAGATTGATATATTCAACCTTAGAGGTAACTTCTGCTCTGAATTGCTTGTATAACAAATCTATTTTTGGATGAGATTCAGCATAATTTTCCCGAAGTAGGTACAGCACGCCCAATACAAACAGCTTTATGTCTTGATAAAAAGATAATGCTTCTTGGTGTTGTGATTCTAAGTCAGCAATACAGTTCAAACATCCTTCCTTAGTGGCTAATATGTTTATACCTTCCGACTCTCCAAAGTGATGAATCAGTTTGTTCCGATTAGCAACTACTTTTTTTAAGTTCTCAACAAAGTAATCAGAATCATACTCACAAGAATCAATCAAGCTATTTATTAGATTCCCTAGAGTTTGTGACTTATTTGCTTTTTTATAACTCCGAAAGCTATCTATACCCTTTTGACTACCATCTGAGTGTATATACGGAAGAAGTAATTTCAAGCCTTTTTCAATTTGCTGAAATATCAATACATTTCGTCCTATTTGTTTGAAGACTTCATTCACCAGTTCGTGATATTCTTTTTCCATGACAAAGGAAAATTTCGAGAAAACAATCAAGTCTAACCATCACATAGGTTGGGCTTTAAGTTAAAATATTAAGCCTGTAAATCTGGTATTTGCATCAGTGATGTTTCTGAAAACGCCAAAGTCACCACCTCAAAGATTGAAGTAGGTTGTAATCAATTAATGTAAGCGTTCAATCAAGCGATCGCCAACTCGCAACGCATTAGCGATAATAGTTAAAGCCGGACTCACCCCAGAATTAGACGGGAAGAAACTACCATCAACAACATAGAGATTATTCACATCATGGGTGCGACAATCAAGGTCAAGCACAGATGTTTTTGCATCTTCCCCAAACCGACAAGTACCGCACTGATTCGCCACCACTTGAATCGGGCTATCACTACGGGGATAAATACCGCGACGAAACACCGGGTTTTCTGAGGTGCGGTCTACAGCTTTGAGGATATTCGTCCAGCGATAAATCAGGCGATCGTGTGCCTCGATATTATTAGGCGTATAATCCAAATACAACTTATCACCTACTACCCGCACCCGATTTTTTGGGTCAGGTAAATCTTCCGTTTGTAACCACCAACCAATAGAATGATTGGCTAACTGTCGCATTCCAAACCCAGGTACTAACCTCGACATCAGCGATAACAAAGGCGATGCTTCGGACGGAATCATTTCTTGCAGAATACTACCTGTATTTTGAATATGACCCATCGGGAAAGGAAACTCTGATTCTCCCCAATAAAAATCATTCACAGAGATGGTTTTCTGAAAAACCGTTGGGTTTGGTGTCGGGCTGAGTTGTACCATCGCCGTCATCAGGTGTTTCATAAAATTACGTCCCACCAAATCGGAACTATTAGCAAGTCCTTTGGGGTGTTTGTCATTTGCAGAACGTAATAACAACGCCGCCGAATTTACCGCACCACAAGCTAACACGAAAATATCTGCAAAAAATAGATAGGATTGTCCATCAATTTCTGCTTCCACAGCTTTTACTTCCACACCAGATGGGTTAGTGTGTAAACGCACAACCTTAGCTGAGGTTTTCAAAGTGACATTGGGATGTGATAAAGCTGGGTTAATTCCCACAGTATGAGCATCAGCTTTCGCATCTATTTTACAAGGGAAACCATCACAGGTGTGACATCGGATACAATCACTCTTGAGTGCTAAAGGTAAATGTGTTGGATGTAGCCCTTGTTGGGAGATAGCATCAGCAATTTCCTGCATCCGCGCTTCGTGACTAACTTCGGAATAGGGATAAGTTTCGCTGTGGGGTGGTTCTGTAGGGTCATCGCCTGATTTACCGTGGACATGGTAGAGTTTCTCGGCTTCGGTGTAATAGGGTTCAAAGTCTTGGTATTTCAAAGGCCACTCAATTGAAACCCCATCTTGATGTTTAACTTCTTTAAAATCTCTTTCCCGCATCCGCAGCAGTGCTGCACCATATACTTTTGTATTCCCACCTACCCAATAATTAATTTGCGGACGAAATGGTTCGCCGGCGCTGTCGTACCATTGTTCTTGAGTGTGATAACGTTCTTTTTTGAAGACTTCAACAGCACTCCAATTTTCTTCTTCTTTGGGGAGAAAATTGCTGCGTTCTAGAATGAGGATTTTTTTACCAGTGGGGGCGAGTTTATATGCTAATGTACCGCCACCGGCACCAGTACCAACGATGATAATGTCGTAGTGTTGATCGTCGATAATCATAAGGGTTTTCTGTGAGAAAGTGAGAATAGGAAAGGC
The DNA here is from genome assembly GCF_025677855.1 of Tolypothrix sp. PCC 7601. Lineage (NCBI taxonomy): Bacteria > Bacillati > Cyanobacteriota > Cyanophyceae > Nostocales > Tolypothrichaceae > Tolypothrix > Tolypothrix sp. PCC 7601. The sequence goes on along the minus strand of NZ_CP064879.1, from coordinate 6,171,913 downwards.
TCACGCATTCGGCGTTCGCGTAGCGTCCCGTAGGGAAGCCGTTCTCGTTCGCGGTAGCGTTGCGTAGCAAAGAGTAGGCGCAAAGACGCAAAGGTAAGGATTTATTACTCATTGCCAGATGTAGATGAGGAGAAATAAAATAATCCAAATTACATCGACGAAGTGCCAAAATAGGGAAGTTGCATCTACGCCAAAATGACCTTTATCGTAATTACCGGGGATGAGCGATCGCACTAACATAATTAACTGCAACACCACACCAGTGAAAACGTGCAAACCGTGGAATCCTGTTAGTAGATAAAACATTCCCCCGAATACGCCAGATGTCACAGTAAAATGCAGGCTATTCCATTCAACTGCTTGGCCATATAAAAAGTAGCTACCCATCGCCATTGTTGTTAACCAAAGCAGGCGAAATCCCCACATATTATGACGTTTTAGGGCAAGTTCCGCGAAATAAATCACAAAGCTACTGGAAACCAAAATCACCGTATTAATTGCCGGTTCCCTAACTTCTAATCCCTCAACACCAGGCGGTAGCCAATCAGGAGTTGTGGTTTTATAAACAATATATCCCGCAAAAAAACTCAAGAAAATAATGCTTTCCGAAAGTAAAAATACGATAAAGCCAAACATACTATTGGCGGCTTCATCATGAGTATGTTCAACAGTCCTCGTCTCCAAAGACTCCTGCAACTCTTCTCGACTAATAGAACTATTCACAGTCATAACTCCCTCCTTCTCTCTGCGCCTCTGCGCTACGCCAGTTGCTACAACGCGGGGAACCCGCGCAACGCACTGGCTCCTCTGCGTGAACTTTTCATCCAATAAATCAGCAGCTAATTCAAATCCTTAATTAACTCTTGCTTTTCCAGATTCGCCGTCAACGGTTCAGACTTCCCATACCCATAAGGTTCAGAAATCACCACAGGAATCTCCTCAAAATTCTCCACCGGCGGCGGAGAAGCCACCAGCCATTCCAACCCAATAGCCCGCCAAGGATTATCCGGTGCTTTCTCACCCTGTACCCAAGAACCAATCATGTTCAAAATAAAGGGTAATGTAGACATCCCCAACAAAAAGCCGCCAATACTAGCAATCACATTCCAAAAAGCATATTCTGGATCGTAAGAAGCCACCCTCCGCAACATCCCTTGTAAGCCTAATGGGTGCATAGGTAAAAAATTCAGGTTAGTACCGATGAATGATAACCAAAAATGCAGCTTACCCAAGCCTTCGTAGTACATCCGCCCAGTCATCTTGGGAAACCAATGATAAAATGCGGCAAACATCCCCATTGTCACAGTTCCATAGAGGACGTAATGAAAGTGACCTACAACGAAGTATGTATTATTGACGTGAATATCAATCGGTACGGAAGACAGCATAATGCCTGTGATACCAGCAAACACAAACATAATCAATCCACCCAAAGCAAACAGCATTGGTGTAGTTAGCCGCAGTTTACCTCCCCAAATTGTCGCTACCCAAGCAAATACCTTAATTCCCGTGGGGACGGAAACAAACATTGTGGAAATCATGAACACTATCCGCATCCAGGCTGGTGTACCACTGGCAAACATATGATGTACCCAGACAAAACCACTCACACCAGCAATCAAGAGTGAGGAAACGGCAACTACTTTATAGCCAAACAGAGGTTTACGGCTATAAACAGGGAATATTTCCGAAAAAATGCCAAATACAGGTAGTATAATTACGTAGACGGCAGGGTGTGAATAGAACCAGAAAAAGTGTTGAAAGAGAACTGCATTACCGCCCTTTGCCGGGTCAAAGAAGGCTGTACCAATACTAAGGTCGAGTAACAACATAACAGCCCCGGCTGTAAGTGCAGGTAAGCCAAATAGTTGGATAATCTGGGCGCTGAACACTGCCCAAACATAAGCGGGCATCCGAAAGAAGGTCATTCCTGGGGCGCGCATTTTGACAATTGTGGTGACAAAATTAACACCGCCCATAATCGAGGATACACCCGATATGGCTACAGCTATCAGCCAGAGAAATTGACCGTTAATGAGATTACCTGTAGGATTTTGCAGACTCACTGGGGGATAAGACCACCAACCTGCTTGGGCTGGGCCACCAGGTAGGAAGAAACTAGCCATCAGTATAATCCCGAACACTGGCACCATCCAGAAGGCTACGGCATTCAGGCGGGGAAATGCCATATCTCGCGCCCCAATCATTAAGGGGACAAGGTAGTTTGCTAGACCAACTAATACGGGGAAAGTCCACAGGAACAGCATAATTGTGCCGTGCATGGTGAACATGGCATTGTAAACGGTGCGGTCAACTAAGTCGGCTTCTGGGGTGATAAGTTCGCCGCGAATAATCATGGCGAAGATACCACCGATGAGGAAGAAGAGAAAGGAAGTGACTATATATTGGATACCGATGACTTTGTGGTCGGTGCTGAAGGTGAAGTAGGTTTTCCAGGTGGTGGGGGGGTGGTGTGGTTCGGCTATTTTGGGTTTTTCGATTTGGGTATTGGTCATAGGATTTTTCACGCAGAGGCGCAGAGGCGCAGAGAAATTGAGTTTAAGAGGGGAAGTTGACTAGAGGGGGTGGTGCGGGTATGACTGTGGGATAGCCACTGGTGAATGCGCCTTTGATTTTTTGGGTGTATTCGTTGGCGGCTTGATTGTTTGCGGGGGTGGGTTTTTGGGTTGCGGCTGTTTTTAGCCAGTGGTTGTAATCTTCTATGGATTGGACTACTACATCAGTTTGCATGGCTGCAAAGTAAGTACCGCTAAATTGGGAGTCGCGCAGTCGATATTTACCTGGGCGAATGGGGGTAAATTCAAAGTCGATGGTTTGTTTGGGTACTATGTCTTGTTTGAGTCGAAAGGCGGGAATGTAAAAGCCGTGGAGAACATCTGCTGATTGGAGTGCTAAACTAATGCGTCGATTAACTGGTAAATGTAATTCGGTGCTGGTAACGTTTTGATTGGGGTAGCGGAAAACCCAAGCCCATTGTTTGGCAAGGACTTCTATTTTTTCAATGGGTTCGGTTGTAGACTCCATTGTGGCTGCATGGGCTGATGCCATTGTATGTATGTGCATGGCTTCCATTGGCCCTTGAATCGCCATTTCTGCATAGATGTTGTAGCTGTAGGTAGCAATCCACAGCACCAGCAGAATGGGAATTGTTGTCCACACGACTTCTAGGGTGATATTCCCTTCAATTGGGGGGCCATCGCTGGTGTCATATTTACCTGCACGATGGAAAATTATGGAATAGGTGACTGTTCCAGTTACGCCCAGGAAAATGAAGGTTCCTAAAGATACTAAAAAGCTAAATAGTTCATCTATAAGTTTGGATTCGGCGGCGGCTTGGGGGGGAAACCAGGAATAGGCTTGTTGTCCCATCCAGAGGCTTGCACCTGTGAGAGCGATCGCACAGCCAATTAAAATCAAAATATTCCGAATTTTCATTTCAATACCGCATTAATATCTTTACCCAATTTCAGTAATTGATCTGCTGTATTATGTACGCCAAATTCTGCCGCCAGTTGCGCTCCTAATGTGCCGTGAACGAACATAATAAACATGATGAAGAACCCAGCCGCTAGATAACTCCACTGCACTTGTTGACTGCTATCTTTACGCCATAAATAACGCTGAAATCCTCTCCATACGGTCATGCCAATAATTAGTGCTAAGAGGAGGACACCACCGACACCATGCCACAGCATTGTCTCCATCGCTGGTAATCCCCAAGCACTTTTTAAATTTGTTGGTGCTTGTGCCAACATGATTTCGTAAAAGCCTGCACCCACTGTAAAAAAGGTGATGATGGCTGAAGCCAGCATATTGTACCAACCCACATCAAAGAAGCCGGTACGAGTGGCGGGAATGGCTAAAAATTTGAAGACTGGTTTTTCTAGAGGGAATAATACACCCACAACATCAAAGGCAATGGCGATGATAAATAAACCCAAGGTGAGATGGACTAAGTTGGGATGAATGGGAATAGTGTAAGGTAGTCCGTTTGCGCCTAGTTGCCCTTGCAATTGTTCAATTAGTTGGGTATTCATCGCAAAATACCTGCCTTCACAGCTTCTACAACTGGTACTGTGTGCAGTCCATACACCCACACCAATTCATCTCCCAAATACACTTGGAAGCACACCAAACAAGTTAAAAGTAGTCCCACACCCAGATAGGGAACTGGTACTTTTTCTGGGTCACGTAACCGAATGACGTAACGCCACCCTGTAATCGCAGCAATAATTCCTGAAAGCGACCAGCCAATGAGGGTATGTAAATTTAGGACTGGTTCAACTGCGTTGTAAGGTTCGGCTAAACCCGCTTCAATCTGACCAAAGATGATAGCAATAAAAATGGCTATGGTGGCGAAAAACATATTCCACCAACTGACTTCAAAAAGACGGGCGTTATGGCTAAAATAACCCACTACATCACAAAATACGGCAAACAATACCATCGCAATCACGAAGTGGACAACAATCGGATGAATGGTATCTGGGTAAGGTAAGTTGTGGTCGTTCAAAGGTGGAAGATATTCAAACATGGTCTTTTCCTGTGCAAATATCCTGCACTTAGTTAAACTTAACAAATATATTCTTCAAATAATGTCTTCAATAATGATTTATCTAGCTATTCTTTAACTTTTTTATAGATTTTTTAGTTTGACGAAATGTCAGAGATTAAAATGACAAACTGTCTTTTGACTTATTATTGTTTTACAGGATAAATTAAGTAGATTTATCCTTGGCTTCAATCCACAATCCCAAACCTAAAATTGTTTGACAGTCTGTCTTTTGACATTGATAAAAATATCACTATAGTATAGATAAACTACTTAATATTGATTTTAAATAATCTGGTATTAAGATGATTATTTGCTCAAAAAATATTGAATGTCTGGTAAGTTTTCTTAGTTGAGCCACAATCCACATATTCCTTAATTTATGGATAATTTGAGGTTTATTCAAGATTCTAATTACTCCCTTATCAGTGTAAAATTACCGGTGCGATTTCATCTCCCTTGCTGCCTAAACAGTGATTTTTAGGTGGTAAAAGAGTAGCTAAATGACGCTAAAAATCCCCTCCGACCTTAAGTCAGTCGGTGAGAAATGTCAAAAGACAAGTTGTCAGAGTTAACTCTGACAACTTGTCAAATTTATTGATGAAGTTTGCAGGCGAATTGATCATCAATAAATTATGGTTAATCTAGTTAAAATACACTAAAAATCAAAATGAATCCTCTGCCAAATTACCGTCCCAAACAACTAAAATTAGGCCCTTTAGAGGCAGAGATTTTAAACATTATTTACTCTCTGGGTACTGCCACAGTTAAAGATATACATGAGCATATTACTGCTGATCCAGAGCGGGAGTTAACTTATTCCTCAGTGGCCACAGTACTGCATCGCCTCACTAAGAAAGGGTGGCTAAAATCTGAGAAACAGCAACGTCAATATATCTGGCAACCTTTGATTTCTTATTCAGAAGCCCAGTCTTTAGAAGCTTATGAACAGTTACAGAGATTTCTCGAATTGGGTAAGCCGGAGATTGTAGCTGCTTTTGCTGACAGTCTGGATGAGGCCAGTGTGGCACAGTTTGAGGCGATCGCAAAAAAAATCCAAGCAGTTCGTGAACTCAGGGAGAAAGAATAATGCACCTGCTGATGGTAGTAATGGCGTTAATCCTAGCTTGGTACTTGAGAAGTCAGTGGTCATCCCCTATAGGAAGTTGGACGGAACGTTTTCCCCACGCCTTGTTGCTATTTCTCCTCCCGCCATTACTTCTATTAACCACAACATTTGCTGTGTTTTGCATGGGGCCTCATGGACATATTATGGTTTGGGGGTGGGAAGGTTGGGTTAGCTACGGACTGGCCATCAGTTTCTTAGGATTTGCAGGTGTCTTATGGCTAAAGTTGGTATGGGAGGGAAACCGGATGCTAAAACAAATTCGCACCTATCCCATAATTTATGTCTACGGTACACCAGCACGGTTACTAAATGCGCCTGTTGTTTATTGTGCTTTGGTTGGTTTTTGGAAACCTGAGTTAATTATCAGTCAGGGATTATTAGATACTTTAGATGTCCCCCATGTCAAAGCTGTACTAGCCCATGAAGATGGACATCGCCACTACCGCGATACCTATTGGTTTTTCTTTTTGGGGTGGCTACGTCAGTTAACCTCTTGGCTACCGCACACTGAAGCTTTATGGCAAGAGTTGTTACTTTTAAGGGAAATACGGGCTGATTATTGGGCTGCTAGACAAGTTGATAGTTTGTTATTAGCAGAAGCTTTACTATTGGTTGTCAATACGCCAATTTTACTAGAGTCAAATTTTTGTGCAGCTTTTGCCCAGCATATCTCAACCAATCATGTTATACAGAGAATAGATGCACTTTTGCAGCAACCAGATTCTATCGGACAGCCAAAACCTTGGTCTTGGGTATGGTTAATTTTGGTACTTGTGCCATTACTGGTGATTCCGTTTCATCATTAGAGGAATTAGGTGAGTATTTGAGTTCTTTGTGACAATAATTAGACAGTTTCAAGAAGTAACTCCATATTCCTTAGTCCTTGCGTCTATGGGGATTAGAGCAATTTCTGATAATGATGAGAGTTGTTGCTGTAAATTTTTCAGTAATAAGAAAGCTTTGTCATAGGTTGAGTAGATAAGGCACAGACCCTACCTACTATTTCTTAACTAGAGAACAACAGTCTTATTCTCGTATTCTGACTTTATTTCCAATCCTTGTCTGCTTGCCCCAACACATATGCTGCTACATCTTCAATTTGATTTGGTTTTAAACGACCTTTGAAAGCAGGCATAGCGTTTTTACCGTTTGTAACTTGAGTGATAATCGCTTCTGCCGAGTACATTCCAAACTTTTCTAAAGCATCTTTTTTCAAAGTTTTGTTAGCTTGAACCAAGTTCTTACCACCTGCGTGACAAGAAGCACAATTGGCACTAAAGATTTTAGCTCCACTAGCTGCGTCTGCTGCTAAAGCTGGATTATTGAAGGCAAAAGTGAAAATCGCTACACCTAGAAACAGCACTGAAATAATCTTTTTCATTCCATGTTCTCTCTGCAAAAAGTTTATTCGGCATAATATCCCAACTAATTTTCGTTTTTCATGGCTTGCGTCGTCAAATGACAGGCTGTCAAACTTTATGACTACCAGGCAAGCGTTTGAATTCTTCTGCTAGGTAATTAAATGTACTCTTGTAATTGCTGGGCAAGCGTTGTATTGCAGGGGGAAAGCATGATGGTAAAATGGTTGCCATCTAAGATTTTTGTGTGAGTTGCTTTGATAGTATATTGACTCCAATTGGTACGGGGTAATTTAGGTGTGAGTTGTTTTGCAGCCCACCAAATGCAGATTTGAGTTTTGATTTGTGGTGGTTGGTGTTTTTTTAAGATTTTTTGGTGAATTTCGGTTATTTCTAGTTGTTTTTGCAATATTTCCATAGATAATTCTGATAGTTCTATTGAAAGTAAATTTTGTGATTGTCCCCAATTCATGATTAATTGCAGACGTTCAATAGCAGTTAAATTCATGAGTTGTTCTCGTAGTTGTTGCTGTTGAACAGTATCTAGGCTCATCAAAGCATCAACAAAAGTACCACCAAACACTAATGCTAATTCATATAAAGGATCAGGTGTCAAAGTTGGTGTAATATCTGGAAATAAGAACGCGTCTACAAGTCCCAGAAAATCAACTTGACATCCTTGTTGTTCTAATTCTTTAGTAATACTAACGGCAATGACTCCACCCATAGACCAACCCATAAGATGATAAGCACCATCAGGTTGATGTTGGCGAATGATTTTGGCGTATTCTACAGCCATATTTTCAATGCTATTATGCTCATCCAGTGAGTTGTTAAGAGCGCGAGACTGGAGAGCGTACACAGGTTGATTTGTTCCTAAACAGTTGGCAAGATGTTGATACACCATGACTTGTCCCCCTGTGGGATGAATACAAAATAATGGTGGTTTAGTTCCTTGTGGTTGGATGGGAACTAAAGATATAGGTGTTGAGGAAGCGTGATGATTTTGGATCAGAAAATTTCCTAATTCGGCTACCGTTGGATAGTGAAAAAGTGTACTCAGAGGTATATTGGGGTGAAATTTTTGATTGATTTTGGAGATTAATTGTAGTGCTAAAAATGAATGTCCGCCTAATGCAAAGAAGTTGTCATAAATGCTGATTTGCGGAAGTTGAAATAATTCCTTCCAACTTGTAATTAATATTTCTTCTACTTGGTTACGAGGCGGGGTAAAAGTTTGTGTTAATTCTGGTTGCGTACCTTCAGGAATAGGTAGGGCTTGACGATCTACTTTACCATTTGCGGTGAGGGGGAAAGATGCTAACAACATGAAAGTAGAGGGAATCATGTATGCTGGTAATTTAGTTTGGAGAAAAGAACGTATTTCTTGCGTGGTGATGTTTGACTCTGGTTTGGGAACAATGTAAGCGATTATTTGTTGTGTTTTTTGTACTGTTGTCACGACAACTTCTTTAACGCTGGGATGCTGTTGTAATGTGGCTTCAATTTCACCGAGTTCAATACGATAACCATTGATTTTAACTTGAAAATCTTCTCGACCTAAAAATTCAATATTCCCATCGGGTAAATAGCGTCCCAAGTCGCCTGTTTTATATAATTTCTCTTTGGTAACTGGATGAATAACGAAACTAGCATTTGTCTTTTCTTCATCTTTCCAGTAACCTTTGGCTAATCCCATTCCGCCAATATATAATTCTCCTGTCACCCAAACAGGACATTTCTTGAGAGATGTATTTAAAACATAAATATATTGATTTTTAAGTGGTTTTCCGTAGGGAATACTTTTCCAGTTGGGGTCAACTTGGGTAATTGGATAATAAATTGACCAGATGGCGGCTTCTGTTGCTCCTCCTAAACTAATGATTTCAGCTTGTGGAGATAATGCTTGGATTTGATTGGGTAAATTTAGGGATATCCAATCACCACTCAATAAAACTAATCTCAGAGTATTAAATGTAACTTGAGAATGATGGAAATTATACTCAATTAACATCTGCATGAAAGCTGGAACTGAGTTCCAAATTGTAATTTGATGTTTGGTAATTAATTCACTCCAATGAGATGGATCTTTACTGTTTGCAGCATCAGGAATGACTATGGTTCCTCCTGCGGCTAAGGTGCCGAAGATGTCGTAAACTGAGAGGTCAAAGCTGAAAGCAGAAATAGCTAAGATGCGATCGCCTGAATCGATCCCAAAGCGTTCGTTAATATCTAAAATCGTGTTGACTGCACTTTCATGAGTAATCATCACGCCTTTGGGTGTTCCTGTAGAACCAGAGGTGTAGATGATATAGGCTAAGTCTGTGGGTTTGGGGATTTGCTGGTATGGCTGGTGAGATGGTGGAGTTGGTAATGAATCTATACACAAAGTCGGGATGTTCTGTGGATATTCCAGACTATGAACAAGGCTACTTTCCGTCAGTATGAGTTTGACTTCTGCTTGTTGTAAGCAGTACCATATACGTTCCTGTGGTAATCCTGGATCGATGGGGACATAGATACCACCAGCAGCAAGGATAGCCAAAGCAGCAACAACCTGTTTCCAACCTTTTTCCATAATGATAGCGATTGCCTCCGGCACAGCGCTCCGCGCTATCGCTACCTGAGAACGATCGCCTAATTGTCGTGCTAATTCAGTGACGCGATCGCTTAACTCTTGATAGGTGAGAATGCGATCGCTGCTAATTACAGCTTGTTGTTGTGGACGTTGAGATACTTGTGCAAAAAATAAAGTGTGGAGTAAAGCTGTTTGCGGGATTGGTGGATGAGGATGAATTGGGATTGATGGTAATAATTCTATGGGTTCTGTCCACAATTCATCTTCTAGGGATAAACGCTCCAGCAAATTGCAGTAAACTGTAAACATTTCATCCAACATTCCCATAGGGAAAAGTGCTTCTACAGCATCCCAATTAAAAATTAAGCTTCCATTGTGTTCTGCAACTTGATGTTCTAGGGAAACTTGCGGGGTTTGGCTAATACCATACACCACTTCTCCTAAAAAGTTATATTCTAAATCTGCTTGAGAAAAATTACCCAAACCTAACACACTACTAAATACTATAGGCATAGCTGCGGTCAATTCTGTTTGCTTTTGACTGAGCAATTTCCGCAGTACTTCTACTCCACTAATATAAATATGATCTAAATCTTGGAGTAATTGTTGCTGAATTTTTAGAGCTAGATTTATAAATGTATTCGGTGATGAATTGTCTATTGCTAAGAGATTTGTATTAGTAAAATCGCCAATAATTTGATTAATTTGTGGATGGAGTGGTAGACGTTCCAAGACAGTTAAGTTGAGAGTAAAGGCAGGATTTTTACTCCACAAAGTTAAAACTTCTGCAAAAGCAGTTAGCAAGATGATAGAAGGAGTTAAACCAGCTTTTTGAGCTCGCTGTTTTAATTTTTGCCATATATGGGGTTCTAGTTTTCCTGCGTAGCGGTTGAATGTATACTCTTTTAATTCACTAGGAAAACAAGCTAGGGGTAGTTCTGGTGCTGGTGGTAGAGTATCTAAACGATTAAACCAATAAGTTTGCGATCGCTTGACTAATTCTGAGTCTTGGAGAGAATTTTTAGCAATGACATAATCTCGAAATGATAGTTCTAATGGTGGTAATGATAATTCGGGATTTTGATAAAGTTGATTCCATTCGTGAAATAAAATCCGAATACTCGCAGCATCTATCAGTAATAAATCCATGCTGAGATGTAGCCGAATTTGTTGTTGATTTAAATAAGTGGCTCGAATATCAAACCACGGCCATTGGTGCGAAGGTAGGTTTTGTTGAGATAACTTTTCGCGGATTGCTGTTAATTCGATTTCGATTTGTGGGGTTTCTAATTCTTGCAAGTCTAGGATAGTAATTTGATAATCGGGAACTTTATCTAAGATTTTTTGTTCTCCTGTGGGTAATACTATCGCCTTGAGCATATCATGACGTTGAATGAGTTTTTGCCAAGCTGTTGTTAGGCGCGATATGTCTAAGTTAGTAGTTTCAAATTCTATGTAAACATGATTGCTGACATGGCTTAATTCAAATACTTGATTGCGTCCTAACCAATGCGCTTGTTGGATGTCGGTAAGTGTAAATGGTTGGTGATGTTGCTGAGGATTTGGTTTGATGATTGGTAGGGAGGTTGTTTTGATGTTGTTGAGGTTTAGGAGTTTGATCAGTTCTGGTTTATGTTCTTTGAGGGAATCGCGTAGTTCTGGTGTTAATGTTCCTTTTGGTGCTTCGATGTTTAATAGATCATTTTCTAGCCAGAGTTTGATTCCTCGTTTTTCGAGTTCGATTAAAAGTTGGTTTTTGTTCATCATGTTTTTGTTCAAAGATTTTTTTCACGCAGAGGCGCAGAGGCGCAGAGAAGAGAACAGGGAGGAAGACTTTTGTCAGAGGTCTAATATACTGTTGGCGTTGCTATTCAATAATCAACTCTTCTCAACTCTTACTCTCTGCGTCTCTGCGTCTCTGCGTGAGCTATCAATACATTCAAATTTGGATGATTTCTTTATCGTCGTCTTGTTCTGTGGTTAGGGGTTTTTGTGTGATTTTGGCGATAATTAATTGTTCGTCAATGGCTAATGCCAGTTGTTGAATATTTGTTGTTTCCACTAATAATTGGCGCATGGGAATGTTAACTTGGGATTGATTTTGTAAGTGATTTTTCAACTGCACGAGTTTGAGCGAATCTATTCCTAATTCAAAGAAATTATTCTGTATTCCCACTACTTCAATTTGCAGCAGTTGTTGGATGAATTCGGCGATTGTTTTTTCGGTTTGGGTTTGCGGAGGAACTAAGGTTGCTGATGTGGCTGTTGCGAGATTGGGAGTTGGTAAGGCTTTTCTATCTATTTTTCCGTTGGGGGTTAGGGGTAAGGTGTCAATGAGAATATATTCAGCAGGTCTCATATATTGTGGAAGTTTCTGCTGTAGATATTCTCGGAATTGGGTAGTATTTGATTTGGTAGTTTGAGGATTTTTAACTAATGACCATTGCTGAGAATCTGTTGGGTCTATTTTTCCACCAACAAAGCTATAAAGGAGAATTTGATTGGCTTCTAGTTGAAATAAATCTTGAATTTGGGGAAATTCTAAATAGCCAAGGGGACAAAGACCAATTTCTTGAGTCGGTGCGCTGTTCATGAGTAATTGTCCGATGTGTCCTGCTTCTAAAAGACAGAAGTCTCTGGCGAGTTCTCCATACATCGGTGCGATCGCACTTAGTTTCCCAATCAAATATATCGTAAAGGCGGATTGTTCAAAAAGTACTTGATTCTCAAGGTAAATGCTACTATCTATTTCGTTGGTGCTGTGGAGTAAGATTAAATTGTGGTGGCTGGGATGATAATAATATATTCCTGCGGGAAGGGTTTCGATGCTGTTGGGTTTGATGAATAAGTAAGTTTGTACGGGATAAAGGCTTCCAGCAGAAGGATAGCGATATTTGGGGAGGGGATAATCACCAAATTGCTTTTGCTGGAGACAGTTGAGAAATTTGCTAAATTGTTCTAAGGATATCTGTTGCGGTAAAAATTGTCTGTAACTTTGGCGTTCTAGATAAGCTGTTGGCTCAAGTTCAGATTTGGGTAAGTTAATAGCAATTGGGGATGATTCTGATTTGCGGATTCCTGGTTGTTGGAGTTTAAATTCGATGCGTTCTCCAGCATCGGTTAATACTCCTGGTTGTTGAGTTGGTTGGTAAGCTTCTCCTAAATTGGGATTTGGTGTATTGCTAACGATATAAGCAACTAATTGTTGTGTTTGTTCTACTGTGGTGACTACTGCTTCTTTAACGGTGGAATGCTGTTTTAATATTGCTTCAATTTCACCAAGTTCAATGCGATAACCGTTGATTTTGACTTGAAAATCTTCTCTTCCTAAAAACTCTATATTTCCATCGGGTAAATAGCGTCCCAAGTCCCCTGTTTTATATAATTTTTCTTTGGTAACTGGATGAGTAATAAAGCTGGCGTTTGTTTTTTGTGCGTCTTTCCAGTAACCTTTTGCTAATCCTATACCGCCAATATATAGTTGTCCCGTCACCCAAACAGGAGTTTGCTGCAAATTATGATTGAATACATATACTTGTTGATTATCGAGTGGTTTGCCGTAGGGAATACTTTTCCAGGTAGGATCTACTTGGGTAATTGGATAGTAAATTGACCAAATTGAAGCTTCTGTTGCTCCTCCCAAACTCACTACTTGGATGCTTGACCACAATTTTTGGATTTGATTTGGTAAATTGAGAGGTAGCCAATCTCCACTCAACAAAGCTAAACGCAGAGATGAAGGTTGTTGTGGTTGGTTGGCGAGATATTCTACCAACATTTGCATCAAAGCTGGAACTGAGTTCCACAGAGTAATTTGCTGAGATACTATTAACTCTAACCAGTGTGCGGGATCTTTGGTTTTATCTGCTGAGGGAATAACTATTGTTCCTCCCGCCGCTAACATACCGAAGATGTCGTAAACTGAGAGGTCGAAGTTTAATGCTGATAAAGCTAAGATGCGATCGCCTGATTTAATTCCAAAACGTCGATTAATATCCAAAATGGTATTTACCGCACCCCGATGATCAATCATCACGCCTTTGGGTAAACCAGTGGAACCGGAAGTGTAGATAATATAAGCTAAATCTTCGGGAGTTTGGACTAGTTTGATATCTTTCTCATCTTGTGTGAGTTGGCTTTCCACACATACTTGTTCAACACCTGATGGCAAAGATAGGTGAAGATGAGGTTGAGTGACAATTAATTTAACTTGTCCTTGGGTGAGTAAATACCATTGTCGTTCTGCTGGTAATTCGGAATCAATGGGAAGATAAGCCGCACCGGCGATTAAAATTCCTAGTACAGCGACAACTTGCTCCCAACCTTTTTCCATGATAATGGCGATTGCCTCTGGCACAGCGCTCCGCGCTATCGCATTGTCGCTACTTGCTCCCAATTCTCGCAGTTGAGATGCTAATTGCAGAGCCCGTTGGTATAATTCCTGATAAGTGAGGGTACGCTCTGGAGTAATGACTGCTAGAGAATCAGCTTGAATTTGCACTTGCTTGATAAACAAACTGTGCAAAGTTTCCTCAGAAATGGCTGCGGTGGGATAATTTGCAATTGTGAGTTTTTGTAATTCTCCCTGACTTTCGCTCCAAATGGTATCTGAGGTAATTAATCGTTGAAGCAAATCGCAGTAAGCAGCAAACATTTCATCTAGCAAACCTGGGGGGAAAAGTTCTTCCACCGCATCCCAATTAAATATTAAAGTTCCATTTTGCTCTCTAATTTGATTATCTAACCAAACTTGTGGGGTTTGACTGATACTGTAAACAATCTCGCCTAACTGACTTAATATTGATGTATCCTGACCGAGTGATTCTAAACCCAGGGTACTAGTAAATACCACCGGCATAAATTGGTAACTTTGGCGTTGACGGCTAAGTTCTCGCTGTACTTGCAAACCACTGATATAACCGTGATCTAAATCTTGCCACAGTTGTTGCTGTAATTGTTGAGCGTGGTTGCTAAAGCTTTGAGGAATTGAGAAATCAACTTCTAAAAGTGTCAAAGATGTAAAGTCTCCGACAATCTCATTGACTTGGGGATGTAAAGGTAAACGCTTAAATAAGGTGAGATTAATCGTAAACTTGGGATTTCTGCTCCATTGACTGAGAATTTCTGCAAAAGCAGCTAACAAAACTCCCGAAGGAGTTAAGTTAAATTGTTGAGCGCGATTTTGTAATTTGCGCCATTGTTCTGGCGAAAGTTGGGAACTGCGACGTTGAAACCGAGGATTGGCGATTCCATTGGGATTTTTTGCTAATGGTAATTCTGGTGCTGGTGGTAAGCTATCTAATCGATGAAACCAATATTCTTGAGAACGTTGATATTGGGGTGTATTTTTTAAAGTTGCTTCCCCCAGCACATAATCGCGGAAGGAAAGTTCTAAGGATGGTAAGACAAATTCAGAACTATTATATAGATGTAACCACTCCCGCATCAGCAAAAACACACTCCAAGCATCAGCAATCAACGCATCAAAACTGAGGTGGAGTCTGGTACGCTGTTCATCTATAGGTGTAGCTCGAATTCTAAATAAAGGCCATTGTTCCGCAGGTAAAACTTCATGGGACATTTGCTCACGCATCACCTCTAAATCTTGCAAATCCAAAACTTCGATTTCATAAGCCGGTACTGTTGGGAGAATTTGCTGTTGACCATCTGCTAAAATAACAGCACGCAACATATCGTGACGCAAAATGAGTTTTTGCCAAGCTTGATTTAATCTTGTTAAATCTAAATAATGACAATCTAATTCTAAATAACCATGAGCAGCAATATTCCCCAATTCAAAAGCTTCATTGCGTCCTAGCCAATAAGCTTGTTGAATGTCGGTTAGGGGAAAAGGTTGATATAGCTGTTGTGGATTTGGGACAATTGTTGGTAAATTAAATGAAGATTCTGTCTTTGTTGAAGATGTGACTGCTTCACTCAATCCAGCCACCGTAGGAGATGCTAACAAAGAGCGTAACGGTAACTCAATATTTAAGGTTTGTTGTAATCGAGAAATTACTTGAGTCGCAAGTAGGGAATGTCCCCCCAATTCAAAAAAATTATCGTGAATGCCTACTTGTGTGAGTCCCAAAACAGCAGCGATAATATTAGCGATCGCTTCTTCGGTTGCGGTGCGTGGTGGAACAAACTCTATTTCTCGACTCTGTTCCATATCTGGAATTGGTAAAGCACGCCGATCTATTTTACCGTTGGGGGTTAAAGGTAAAGTTTCCAGAATGGCGATCGCACTTGGAATCATATAATCAGGTAACTTCTGTTTGAGAAAGTTACGCAATTCACTAATTGTTAATGATTGCTGTCCAGAAACAATATATGCAACTATAGATTTATTTTCTGTTTGCAGTTCTCGAACCATTACCACTGCTGCTTGAACTTGGGGGTGACTACTCAAAACCGCTTCAATTTCCCCTAATTCAATTCGGAAACCCCGAATCTTCACTTGGTCGTCCATGCGACCGAGTAATTCAATATTACCATCAGGAAGATAACGCGCTAAATCTCCCGTTTTGTACAAAATAAAGTTGTGGTGAGAATAGGAGATAAATTTCTCTTTGGTTAAATCAGGACGATTTAAATAACCTTGAGCCAAACCAGCACCACCAATATATAATTCACCCGCAACCCCAACAGGAACTAATTGTAAATATCGATCTAAAATATAAACTTGTGTGTTTGCAAATGGACGGCCAATAGGAACCAACCCAGTTCCTAATTTCCCCATCCCCAATTCAAAATACGTGCTATCAATACAAGCTTCCGTTACCCCATAGGAATTAATCAAACGTGTCTGTTCGCCACAAAAACGCTGAAATTCTTGATATTCTTGCACATACAAGCTATCTGAACCGACTATCAACAATTTCATAAAGTGGAGATTTTGCTGAGTTCTTTGCAAATACTCAACCAAGTTTCTCAACACAGCTGGAACAAACTCCGCGCTATCAATTTTCTCCACAAGCATTATTTTATACAGCTTGTCCGGTTCTAACAGCCACTCACGCGGACATAAAACCAACTTAGCACCACTACAAAGAGCGCGAATTACATCCCCTGAAAACACATCAAAAGCAAAACTCGCCATTTGCAAATGACTAGTCACAGACTGGAGTTGATAAGCTTTTTCCCAAGCATAAAACGCATTTACCAAACTACGATGAGCGATCGCCACTCCTTTAGATTTACCTGTAGAACCTGATGTGTAAATCACGTATGCTAAATTTTTAGCAGTAGTATTAATGACTAAATTATCTTCACTTTCTTGGGAAATATCTAGCCAATCTTGATCTAAACAAACTACAGTTAAATCCTCTATTGGTAAACTCGTGACTAATTTTTGTTGCGTCAGCAATATCGATACTTGGGAATCACCCAGCATAAAATTCAAGCGTTCTTCGGGATACGCAGGATCTAAAGGTAGATAAGCTCCTCCTGCTTTGAGAACTGCCAATAATGCAACAATCATTTCTAGGGAACGTTCCACACAAATTCCCACCAGTTTATTTTCACCTATTCCCAAGGAACGCAGGTAGCGTGCTAGTTGATTGGCTTTGCTGTTTAATTGTTGATAGGTTAGTTGTAGAGACGTTTCATGAAACGTCTCTACATTTGGAAATACCACCGCAACCGCGTTTGGTTGCTGCTTCACACAGTTCTCAAACAACTGATGAATGACTATATCTTGGGGATACTCGACTTGATTGTTGTTCCAATTCCACAACAAATGATTTGTTTCAGCTTCCGTTAGCAGAGGTAAAAAAGCAATTTGTTGTTGGGGATTAGCAATAATTCCTGTGAGTAAAGTTTGAAAATGATTCGCTATCCTGGTAATTGTCGTAGCATCAAATAAATCGCTGTTGTATCTTAAAATACCAATTAATGATTCAGTCGTCTCCATCATATCGAACACTAAATCATTCTGTCCTTCCTGCTGGGGAATCACAAAAGGTTCTAAAGTTAACCCTCCCCAATTTTCTCGAACTTTAGTTTTATTAGATACAGATAATTCATAATCTTGGGCAATTTCACTGAGCTTTAACAAATTAAAAGAAACGCGAAACAAACCAGGAAGACTTGGATCGCGGTTGAGTTGCGATCGCTCAATTAGTAAAGTAGAAGGATAATCTTGATGAGCGATCGCATCTAATACAGTCTGGCGGACTTGAGTTAAAAGCTGAGAAAATGTGGGATTACCAGCCAAATTCACCCGCAAAGCCAGCATATTCACGAAAAAACCCACAGTTTCCGCAAATTGCGGCTGACTTCTCCCCTCAATAGGCGCACCCACAATGATATCTTCCTGACCAGACAAGCGGTAAAGCAACACTTGAAAGGCGGTTAACAAAGTCATGTAAAGAGTTGCGCCTTGAGCTTTCGCCATTTCTCGTAGCTGAAAAGTCAACTCTTGATTCAACTCAAAAGTATGGGAAGCTCCCCTATAGCTTTGAATAGGTGGTCGTGGTCGGTCTGTTGGTAATTTTAAAATGGGTAACTCACCCGCTAATTGTTCACGCCAGTAATTCCATAATTCATCGCCCACAGAACTTGCTAGAATATTTCTCTGCCACTGTACAAAGTCTTGATATTGGTACTTAATAGCAGGTAAAGATATGACTCGACCTGTATTTTCTGCTTCGTAGAGTAAACGCAACTCATCAAGAATAATTCCCAAAGAAAAACCATCAATCACAATGTGATGTATGGTTAGTAATATGACATAATTATCTTCAGAACAAGTAAATAAATTTACCCGGAATAAATTACCTTTTTCCAAATCAAAGGGACACTGATATGCTGCGATGACTTCGCTTTTCAACTCATCTTCATTCCAAATTGAAGCGTCAATATTTTCAAAATCAACTTCTTGGTATTCATGAATTTGTTGAAAAGGTTCGCCATCCTTTTGTGCAAATGTTGTGCGGAGAGTCGGATGACGATTTACTAACTGTTGAAACGCTCGTTGTAAAGCCGGGATATTTAAATGAGAGCGGATGCGAGCTGTAAAAGCCACATTATAAGCTGCACTTGTGGGTGCAAGTTTATACAAAAACCATAACCCTTGCTGACCATAAGTCAGAGGATAGGATTTAGAAGTACGAAACCCTTGGCGCAGCAAATCGATAATTTCTGTTTTATGCTGCTTAATTTGATTTAAAACTGTAGAAGTTAATCCTTCTTTGCGACCGCGATAACGCAATTTATCATCTTCAACCCACAATTCTATATTCTGTTGCGAGAGTTGTGTGAGAAACTCAACTAAATTCATAATTCTCCTTCCAACCACTCATCGTCATCTATTTTTGATTCAGCATTTGCACTCAATTCATCGACCAATATTGCCAAACTTGCAACATTAGTATCCTCTAAAAACTTTACTGCTGGAACATCTACTGACAACTCTTTTCTAAACTTATTTCTCAGTTTGACAGCAATTAATGAATCAAGCCCTAAATAATTTAAAGACATTTCCACATCCAAATCAGATGTCTCTATCCCAATTACCTTAGCGATTTCCTCTTGAATGTAAGTTGTAAAAAATGCAATCTTCGACATACTAATTCAGCAAAATTTTGCGTTATATTCTTTGCGTCTCTGCGCCTCTGCGTGAAAAATCTATCCCGGAGAATTTACAATCACTAACTTGACACTACCACTGCAATTACCACCTTTATCATCCCAATAACGACAGTTAGTAACTATATACATCATCCCAGATTTGATCCGAATATTAGTAAATTCAATCTCACCCCAAAATTTAGCAGACTGCATAGCCCGGCGAAAGGAACTTGCAAAATTTACAATATAGACATCCGGTAGCTGTTTATTCCAATAATCTGCCATAGTCCACGACTGAAATGAATCCATCAGTCTTTCTTTCACAGATTTAGCTATGACATAATACATCATTTGGTTATAGCAAATATTGAATTCCACTGAATTAAAATGACCAGTATCATCGATATAACATGATTCTGGAATTGAAAATTCACATCGTCCGATTACACGTCCCCCATCCTGAGGATCGCCCTCTTTAATTACTTCAGCAGATTTAAGATACTGGCAATTAGCTTTATAAGGTTTGAGGACTTGTGTCAGTAAGATATCATCATTATTGATGTGGATGCTTTGTTGACTTGAATCTGGAAATTTTAACATGATATTTTCCCCTGATTAAATGACTGTTTTGGTGGGCGTTGCTGATTGAGGATATGGATTTAATTCACGCGGAGACGCAGAGTCGCAGAGAGTAAGAGTTGAGAAGAGTTAATTTTTAAATTTCAAATTCAGCAACGCCTTTTGGTGAGATGTTTTAAACGCAGTGAGAATACAATTGCTCTATAACTGATAAAATGGATAGCTATCGTGCAAGGTCAATCGAAATGTGACGGCTGGTTCGGAATTTGCAGCATAGTGAGCGCAATGAACTAAAGAGCGATTATCCCAAATCCGCACATCCCCTAATTCAAATTCATGATGTTCGATGAATGGACATTGAAAAGTTTTGTCTAACTGACCGGAATGAGTTAACAACTTTTGGAGAATATTTATATCTCGCGGTTTTCCTTCTAAATCATCTATGCGATAGGTAAAACCTTCGGTAACGTAGAGGATGGTTTCTCCTGTAACGGGATGAATAAAGGTTGTTGGATGCTTTGCGGGAGGTGTGACTCGTTCAATCTCGTCCAATATTTCCGAAATCGGACGATAAACATCTTGAGGACGAATTTTAAAAAAACGTCTGACACTGTGATCACAACTCGACTGATTGGCGATCGCTTTCAGGTCATCTGGCAAACTCTGGTATACTTTAGACATATTGATAAAGTAAGTGCCACGCTCCTTACTAGGAAGAATCTGAGGATATACCATTGAAAATGCAAATGGCCTCGGCATAAACGCATAATCAGCGTGCCAAAATTTACCAGTCTTCGGAACTCCAACTTGCTGACCATTTTCAGCAACATTGGAGGAAACAAAAATCTCTTCCCTTTCGGGATGGTGATACATTGGTTGATAGTATTTTTCTACCTCCCCAAGACGATACCCAAAATCGCAATATTCATCAGGTGATAAGTCTTGCTCTTTGATTACAACAATTTTGTATTCATATATCAATTGCTTCACATCCTCAATATCTTGATCTGAAGCAGTTGTATGATTAAAGTCATAAACAACAACTCCCATTCCCTGATTATCTTGATATTGAACTTTCATTGTTTTCTTACTCGCTTCACAGGAAAGTTAATAAATCAAACCGGATTTATATAGTTAACTAATCTTACGTACTGATGGATTTGCTGCCAAGCAAAGACTTGTAATTAACATAATGCTACCTGCAACAGTAAACATAATTGTCAGATTTAAATTAACTAAAATACCAGCCAAAGCAAAAGAAATAGGAGCAATTCCAAAAGCAGAAAACATTCCCAAACTCATCACTCTTCCTAACATTTCCGGTTGAGTTTGTTTCTGAATCCAAGTAATTCCTACCACGGTAAAAATACAACTGCAAAATCCCAGCACTGCAATTGTCATACTAGCTAGTGCTATATTGCCAATAAAGCCAAGTAAAAATAAACCAAAGCCTTGAACACTGGCAATAGTTAACAATAAAACTCCGATGTTGGGAATATTTTTGACAAATTGAGGTGTGAGTGTCCCAATTAACCCACCACCACCCCAAGCTGATTGCAATATTCCTAAAGCTACTGCACCACCTGGGAAGCGACTATGAGCTAGTGAAGTCATCCCAACTTGTAATGGCCCAATAAATAGAAAATTGAGAATTACCATTACCAGCAAAAAGATTCTCAAAGGCTGATTGCGCCATGCGTAGTCAAATCCCTCACGCATACCAGCAATCAAATTCATCGTTTTTTTAGTAGAAGCAGAATTTTGATTTAATTCGCCATTCAATGCTGTTGTTCCCTTCATCAGCAAAAGCGTGATAGTTGTGATAGCAAAAGTTATCCCATCAATGACAAATGCTACTTCAATCCCCGCAGTTGCAATCAGCAAACCACCCAAAGCCGGCCCAATTAGCAAAATCAGTTGGGAAGTTCCTTGGCTTAAAGTATTACTTGCTATTAACTGTTCCTTTGATACCAGACTGGGGATAATTGATTTAGATGCAGGTATAAACAAGCCATCAAATATGCCGAAGCTAGCAGCAAAAAAATAAATATGCCATAGTTGAGTCATTTTCAACGCAACGATGGTTGCAAATAAAACAACCAGTAAACCACGCAAAGCATTGGAAACCAACATCACTAATCGTGGTGAAAAGCGATCGCTCACCACACCACCAAACAGCATCAAAACAGCACGGGGAATTGCTGCACTCATTAACACAGTACCTAACGTAATCCCAGAGTTAGTTAACTGTATTGTTAACCAAGGCAATGCAACGATGTAAAACTGGTCGCCTAGAAGCGAAACAGTTTCACCAATGTACAAAAGTAAAAAGTTGCGTACAGTTAGCGGTTTCCAAAGCGGAATTTTAGAATTTGTCATTGGTCATTTGTCATTAGTCATTGGTCATTTCTTCCTCTGCTTTGCGCTCCTCTGCTTTTAAAAATAAACCCAAACATTTGGGATACTCTCTTTAATTCACACGACGTTCATACCCTTGCCAATATTTCTCCCGAATCTTAGCCTTTTGCAACTTACCACTAGGCGTTCTTGGCAAAGATTCAGTAAACTCAACGCTTCTCGGTAACTTAAAATCAGCAATTTTACCCCGAACAAAATTAATAATATCTAATGCAGTTGCTTTCATGCCTGTTTTCAAAACCACGATCGCTTTGATTGCTTCTCCAAAATCTTCATCTGGAACGCCAATTACTGCTGCCTCTCTGATGGCTGGATGTTCGTATAAAATATTTTCAATTTCTGCTGGATAGACATTTTCACCACCATAAAGAATCATGTCTTTAAAGCGATCGCAAATGTAAACGTAGCCTTCTTTGTCAACATAACCAGCATCACCAGTATGAATCCAGCCATCTACTAAAGTTTTTGCTGTAGCTTCTGGTAATTTCCAATAACCAATCATATTTGCAGGAGATTTGATACAAACTTCACCCACTTCAAAGCAAGATAATTCTTTACCTACACTGTTGATGATGGCTATCGATACGCCAGGAAAGGGTTTACCCGCAGCTTTGAGGATGTTTTTATTTGCAGATGTATGGTCTTTTGCAGGTAAAGAGACGGCACAATTGCCAGTTTCAGTCATTCCATATATTTGCACAAAATTACAATTAAATGTGGCGATCGCATTTTTCAATGATGATTCAGCTATGGGGGAACCGCCATAAATAACGTATTCTAGTGATGAAAAATCTGTTTTTTGGCATAATGGTTCGTTCAACAAAACTTGAATCATGGCTGGAACCATAAATGTCTTAGTAATGCGGTACTTTTCAATTGCTTGGAGAACCTCATCACCGATAAAATTTTCTAAGACAATATTTTCTGCTCCGGCTACTAAACCACGAATCGCCCACCATAAACTACCGATATGGAATAAAGATAAAGTCAGCAAACTCTTGTCAGTTGCGTTCCAATTTATCCATGTTTCGCCTCGTTGAGCAAATTCTTTAGCGATCGCAAAAAAACTATAATGTCCTAATTGCACACCTTTGGGTCTTCCAGTAGTGCCACTAGTATACATTTGTACGGCTACATCATTGGCTGCAACAGCGATATTTGGTAGCTCATCACTATGTTTCTCAGACCAAATATCATAACTCAGACAATCGCCGTCAATTTCTTCTAAGCCAATAATGGTTTTTACACCATCAATCTCATTTCTAATCGCTGCGACTAACTGATAAAATTCCATCCCAACAAACAGAATTTCCACATTAGCATCCCTGAGAATATAGCTAATTTCCGCAGCAGCTAAACGCCAATTAATCGGTACAAAAACAGCTTTTATTTTGCAACAAGCAAATAAAATTTCATAACTCTTAAGCGAATCTTTATCTAGAAGTGCTACTCGCGCACCTGGTTGAATCCCTTGGGATAATAATGAATTTGCGACCTGATTACTTCTTTGCTCTAATTGTGAATAAGTAAGTGATTTATCTTTGAATATCAATGCCTTAGTGTCTGAAAATAGACGTGCTTGCACGCGTGCTAAATCTGCTAACGTTGTTATTTCACTGTTATATATCATCGAAATTACTCAGAAAAATTGCTCAGGTTCTGTTGTGCAGTCCTAACAAGCTATCTGAATCTATTACTAGCAGCCACCAAACATTAAGATTTTGCTTGATTTTATTCAGATATTCAACTAATAAAAAATTGGTACAAAAAGCATTATTTTAAATTTTTGGAACAACTTTAGGGACTTCCAAGTAAAAAAATATTTCATAGAGTACTATTGACTGTTCACAGTTAACAGTCAACACTCTAACCGAAACAATTAATTTTTTGGAGTTCCCTTATAAAAGGTTTTTAATCCAAAATCTAAAAGCCTTTTATCCAAAACTAGTATAAGTTCTGCAAAACAGAAAGCCTAAGTTAATACAGACTTTAGAGCATTGTTAATCTAAAGTCTATTAATTGCATGGAGTATAAAAAAATACATATAAGCTTTTGCTATATATTTTTTAACCTTGAATATATTCAAGGTTAAAAAATATACTCTTTAATCAATATACTTTATAACGGTATTGACGGTTTTTATGCTTTGATAGATACCAAAAATTAAATTGATAGTCTCAATTAACACTTGTTTTTTAAGTAAGTTGATTGATGATTAATTTTATATATTTTTATTTGATTAAAAAAATTTTTTGCTGTTTGACAATAAGTCAAAGAAATCTAAAATGCTTGTTTATTAAGAGTTTTTAAAGTACACCAATCAATAGGTT
This sequence comes from Tolypothrix sp. PCC 7601, assembly GCF_025677855.1. Taxonomy (NCBI): domain Bacteria; kingdom Bacillati; phylum Cyanobacteriota; class Cyanophyceae; order Nostocales; family Tolypothrichaceae; genus Tolypothrix; species Tolypothrix sp. PCC 7601. The sequence continues at coordinate 6,147,375 of NZ_CP064879.1, read as the reverse complement.
TTAAATATAAGAATAACTAATCAGAAATTAAATTAAGCAAAATTATTATAAAAATCTAACTTTAGAACATTGTCAACTCTCAACGAACTGAACCGTAATAATTTATTTTTTGGAGATCCCTAAAACTGTTTTTCAAGTTAGAACGCATTTTAGGAAGTTTGACAGTTCGTCATTTGACACTTTAACCACAAAGCCAAACAATTTAGTAGATAAACCCTGGAATCGATTTGCTACTAATGGCTCGAATTTTGTCAAATTTTATTGACAATTTGAGTTGTTTTTTTGGTGTGAGGATTGAATGAAGAAACTATATTTACTGGAAAATTTTGGACTAGCTGTCATACTTGCCATATTTATCAATCAACAAGCTTTAGCTGTAACAAAAGAAGATCATCAAATTCCCCAACTTTCAGATATTAAGCTTCCTCACACAAGTGTCAAGGAGTGGCTAGCTCAACAAGAGCAATCTACTATTCTAATAACAGGGATAAAGTTGAATCAGACGGCTACTGGGCTAGAAGTGATTTTAGAAACATCTGCATCTGACAAGCTGCAAGCCACAACTAAAATAGAAGGTAATAACTTTCTTGCAAATATTCCTAATGCACAACTGCGTTTAGCAAGTGGTAACACTTTCCGTCAAGAAAAGCCAGTTGCGGGAATTACTGAAGTTTTGGCAGTAAATCAAGATGCAAATAGTATCCAAATTACTGTAGTGGGAACAACTCAGACCCCAAAAGTCGAATTATTTGACAGCGATGAAGGTTTAGTTTTAGGGGTGACACCAACAACACCTGAAACTCAACCATCAGTCGATAGCCAAAAACCTAATGAACCAGATATTGAACTAGTCGTTACCGCACAAAAACGACCGGAAGACGCACAGGATGTACCCATTAGTGTGACGGTAATACCTCGTCAGGAAATAGAAGATGCTCAAATCGATTCTTTGATTGATATTGCCAATCAAACGCCCAACTTTAACTTTCTTCCCACATCTTCCGGCGGTACCGAGTTTAGTAATTACAGTTTGCGGGGTTTGAACAATCAAAATTTCCTGACTGCTCAGGATAGCGTAGCCTTTTATATTGATGATGTTCCCATTGACTATAACGGTTTTCTAGACTTGGCTTTACTCGATCTAGAACAAATAGAAGTGCTAAGAGGCCCGCAAAGTACGCTCTACGGACGAAATAGTTCTGGTGGGGTCGTCAATATCATTTCTCGTCAAGCAACGCCAGAACCAGAAACACGACTTAGTGCAAGTTACGGTAGATTTAACAGCCGCGAATTCCAATTTTCTCTCAACGATGCTTTAGTTGACGATAAACTATCACTGCGAATTGCGGGAGCTTACAGAGGACAGGATGGATTTATTAGGAACCTAGCCACAGGTAATGAAATAGGCGAGCGATCGCGGTTAGCTGCAAGAGCGCAACTTTTGTGGACACCCACACCTGACTGGACAGTATCTTTTAATAGCTATAACAGCTTTACAGATGATGGTAATCCGACTTATAACAAGCTAAATCCTGCTGACCCATTCGAGGTTAATTTACAAACAGAAGGATACAATAAGTTAGATACAAATACCCAAGCTTTAAAAATCGGTTACAACGGTGGAGGTTTCCGAGCCACATCCATCACCGCACGTCGTTTTACCCATCAAGAAAACCTTGTGCCGGGAAGCACAGGAGCGGTACAAATTATTGATGGTATTGACTCCACATTATGGACGCAGGAATTACGTTTCCAATCTCCAGAAACGGCAAAGCGTTTTCAATGGTTGTTAGGTGCTTACTACGAATCTCGTGACTTTAACGTTGGCGATGCTCAAACCGACTTTCCTGGATTTGGCAGATTTAGACGTACTGGAGACGATTATCGTCAAACCTACGCGGTATTTGGACAACTAGATTATCAGCTGATAGAACCATTAACTGTATTTGCTGGTTTACGTTACGAATCTAGTGATGCATCTTCAGATAGTACTTATGACTCAGTAAACGCTAATGGAACGCTAACTCCACTGCGTCCGGCATTCACCAATGAAAAAGTCAGTAATAATGCTTTGATTCCCCGCTTCGGTTTGAAATATCAATTCAATCCTAATGTAATGGGATACGTGACCATTGCCCAAGGTTATAGACCGGGGGGATTAAACTATCGAGCCAATAGCGAAGCAGAACTGCGATTTGGAGAAGAAAAAACCTGGAGTTATGAAGTGGGTTTGAAATCTTCTTGGCTGGATAATCGTTTAATTGCTAACCTATCAATCTTTCACAACGATGTAAATAATTATCAAGTTTTGCAATATGACGCAAGTGGTTTTTTTGGCAGAGTTAACAATGTTGACCTCCAAGCCACTGGAGTAGAATTTGAACTAAAAGCAAAACCAGCTAAAGGATTCGATTTAACTGCATCAGTTGGTTATGTAGATAGTATATACAAAAACTACCTAAATTCCGATACAGGTGTAGACTTAAGCAATAATCAAGTTCCCCTTTCCCCACAATTTACCTACAATTTAGCTGCTCAATATCGCAGTTCGGGAGGCTTATTTGCTCGTGCAGAATTGCGTGGTTATGGGATTACTTATTTTGATGATGCGAACCAAATCAAGCAAGAACCATATGCCTTAGTTAATGCCCGCATCGGTTATGAAGCTGAGAAATATGGCATTTATTTATATGCAAATAACTTGTTTGATACTCGCTACATCACCTCTGGATTCTTGTTTCCAGTACCGGATGGAACCGCAGGATTTGGCGATCCCGTGACCTATGGCGTGCAAGTTAAAGCTAATTTTTAATTTAATTGTTATAGCGATGGGAAAAATTATCTTTTCTGTCGCTATTTTTGATTTGTTATCCTCCGCATATCGCCATGCTTGCTAAATTAATTCTACTTGCCGCACTTTATACTACTCAATTCATTCCGACAACCTTTTTTATTCAAACCGTACCTGTTTTTATGCGACAACAAAATATGTCGCTGGATGCTATCGGGTTGTTAAGTTTTCTCATTCTTCCCTCAGCGTTAAAATTTCTGTGGTCGCCTTTTATTGACCGCTACAGTTTGCCAAAGTTAGGACATTATCGCGGTTGGATTATCTGTTTTCAACTTCTGTTAGCACTTGTAACATTTGGATGTGGATTTATTGATATTCGAGAGCATTTTAATATCTTAATTGTTTGTATGTTTCTCGCTTTTTTATTCTCCGCCAGCCAAGATATTGCCACTGATGCCTTAGCCGTAAATTTACTCGAACTACGAGAAAGAGGATTAGGAAATGCTATTCAAGCTGGTGGAAATGTTTTTGGTGCTATTATTGGTGGGGGCGGAGTGCTGATTCTACTAGATAGAATCGGCTGGCGGTATAGCTTAATAATTATGTCAGTTGTAATTTTACTGACTTTAATTCCAGTAATATTGTATAAAGAACAAGTTAGTCATAAATCTCAGAAATCAAACTTTTTTAAATCTTATTTTCTACCTTTTATCAACTTTCTCTCGCGTCCCAAAGCATTACCGTGGCTTTTCGTTATATTGCTATATATGGGATGCGAAATGATGTCAGGGACAATGCTGCGTCCGCTTTTTGTTGATAGAGGTTTGTCGCTCTCAGATATCGGCTTGATGTTAGGTATTATTAGTTACAGTGTCCGTATTATTAGTGCTTTGATTGCAGGATTTTTAATTACCCACTTGGGAAGGTTACGTTCTCTAACTCTATTTGGTTTTGCTGCCAGCATGATGACACTTTTGTACATCATACCTGCAATTGGTATCAGTAGTTTACCTGTGCTGTATGCTGTTAGTATCACAGTCAATGCAGTCCAAAGTATGGCATATACTGCATTACTAAGCGCCATGATGGATAAATGCGAATCAGCAACAGCCGCTACTGATTATGCACTTCAAGTATCAGTAGTATACCTTGGGGGAATTGCTGCTTCAGTTCTGAGTGGTGCGATCGCCAATGCTATGGGATATACATTTATGTTTGTAATTAGTGCTGCACTGAGTTTATTAAGCGTATTAATCATCACTAAATTGCAGACATAGAACTGAAACCTTCGTAAGGCATATCCCTCTTCTAAGGGTAATTGAAGAACAAGGCAAAGCGATCGCATGAGTGAAGAAAGGAATTCATGAGAGCTGGTGTGATAATCCCACGGGATTGTTTATCAACAGGTGCAAAAGTGGGGCTAAGGGCAACAATACAGTAACGAGCAATGTGAGTACTTGGTTCGAGTGGGCCAGGAAACAGAGGATTGTGATTGCGATGTTTGGTAGTGTCGTTTTTACACCGGATGGGGATGCGGTGGAAGTACAGGAGATGATGCGGCGGTATCCGGTAAATTAAAATACGTAAATATAAAAAGTATTTTATAACACTTTAATTAGGAGATTACACAGGTATGCTGCAATGCCAAGCCTTAACTAAATTTTTCCGTTAAGTCTCTACTCATCGTTAATTTAAAAAATGAGCTTGTTTGTTGTAACACTAGAATTTAATGGCGTTGTTGCGTGAATAGGCAAAATGGTAAATTCTACCTATGCCTATGTTAGCTTGCCACCTAGCCCTGCATATGATGACGAAAGCAAGCGTACAAAGTGAAAAATTGGAACGCTTATGATGCAGCACTAAAGCAACGAGGCAGTATAACTTTCTGGGTAAATGAAGAGATAATCGAGCAGTGGCGTAACCAACAGAAGACAGGTAGAAAGGGTAGTTCCAATTATTACAGTGACGTGGTGATCGCTAAAATGGGGACGATTCAGTCGGTGTTTCATCTATCAGGGCGGCAAGCAGCAATTCCACCTCGTAGCAACGCCAAAATTCAACAACACCCAGACTGGCAAGCACAGCTACATCCTAGAGATGAAAACCTCCGACGGGTGAACCAAGTCGGGCTTAAGCAATGGAAACAAGAAACTGGTTATCATCGTCGTTCTTTGTCCGAAACTGCAATCTTTCGCCTTAAAATCATCAATGGTTGTAAGTTAAGACGACGCTATGCATGATAATCAGGCTGTTGAGTTATTTCTACAATGTGCCGCGCTTAATCGCATGATCCAGTTAGGTAAACCAGACACTTACAAAGTTGAAGGTTAATTTCAAATCCAATTACGGATTGGTATGTCCTTTTTTTCTTTCATGCAACAAAGCCGCTCGATGCTTCAAACTGCCAAAAAGTAGCTAGCTTGGCTCAATTGTGTTAACATCAATCGAGAAAAGATGCAGAAATGGGCAAAACACGCCCCATGAATTATCTACAGAAATTTCATCTAGTCGAGGCAGAAAAAGCGCGAGTCTTAGGGCAATTTTTTGAGGCTGAAGAGTTTTACGAACGAGCGATCGCTCTTGCTGCTGAAAATGAGTTTATCCAGGAAGAAGCACTCGCCTATGAATTAGCGGCAAAACATTATTTGGCGCGAGGTCGGTCAAAAATTGCCCAAACCTACATGAAAGAGGCGCACTATTGCTACGATCGCTGGGGCGCAACCGCTAAAGTTAAAGATTTAGAAAAACGCTATCCACAACTCCTCAAAACCAACCTAGTTCGGCAATCACATTCAATCGTGACCGATGAAACTATCCGTCATCCGACTGCGGCGATCGATTTGGCGGCGGTGATGAAAGCGGCTCAAGCCATCTCAGAAATGATCCATCTCGATCAATTAACTGCAACGTTGATGCAGGTGGTGATAGAAAATACCGGAGCCGAAACTGGCGCTCTGATTCTCTTGGAAGATGATCGGCTCACTGTTGTGGCTCAGTGCAGTGGAAGTAGACAGTGTAACCTAGAAAAGATCACTGTTGCTGGCTGTGCGACAATTCCTGTCTCCGTTATCCAATCAGTAGAACGCACATCTGAAACTCTGGTGTTTGATGATGCAGTCAGCGAACCGTCTTTTTTGACTGATCGGTATATTCAAAACCAACAAACGCGATCGCTCCTGTGTATGCCCATTCTCAAGCAAAATCAGCTGATTGGCATACTTTATCTGGAGAACAATCTCAGTCCCGGAGTGTTTACTAGCGATCGCTTGCAAGTACTTAAACTGTTGATTGCTCAGGCAGCAATTTCACTAGAAAATGCTCGGTTATATGAACGGTTATCGGATTATTCCGAAACACTGGAAAGGAAGGTAGAAGAGCAAACTCAAGCTTTGCAGCAGGAAATCGCGGAACGGCAACAAACCGAAGCCGCATTGAGACAAAGTGAAGCAAATTATCGCAACCTGCTACAAACCGCGAATTCCGTTATCATTCGCTATGATCCGCAAGGACGGATTCGCTACATCAACGATTATGGGGTAAAACTTCTTGGCTATGAAGAACATCAGATTTTAGGGCGGAGCTTATTTGAAACCATCATTCCAGAAACAGAACTTTCTGGACGTGATGTGAGACCCTTTGTCCATGATTTACTTCGTAATCCTCAATCGTACCCGCAAGGCGAGGGTGAAAACCTGTGTCGAGACGGTCGGCGAGTTTGGGTTGTTTGGTCAAATCAAGCCATCTTCAATGAACAAGGAGATGTCGTTGAAATCTTATCGGTTGGCAATGACACCACCCAGCGTAGACAAGCAGAAGAGGCATTACAACGCAGTGAAGCCAAGTTCCGAACTATCTTTGAAAACTCCCAGGTTGGCATCTACCGAACCCGCACCGATGATGGCTTAATTCTCAATGCCAATCAACGCTTTGCCGATCTGTTTGGTTTTGATTCACCCCAAGAAATTATTGGAATTGAACACACTATAGGCTATTGGGTCAATCCCAGCGATCGCCAACAAGGCATTGAGGTGATGAAGCGGGATGGGGAAGTGCGAAGCTATGAAGCACAGATGCGAAAACGAGATGGGACAGTGTTTTGGGGACTTTTCTCTTCTTATTTGAATGCAGCCGATGACTACATCGAAGGGGTGATTGCAGATATTAGCGATCGCAAACAGGCAGAAGTAGCGTTGCAAGCCTCTGAAGCAGAACTGCGATCGCTCTTTTCAGCCATTCCCGATCCGCTGTGTATCTTCACTGCCCAAGGGCAATTGATCTGTGCAATCAAAGGAAATCCGTCATATGGAGAGTTGCATAGGGAGGAGTATATTGGTAAAACACTGCATCAACTCTATGCTACGGGACAAGCTGATGAATTTCTGAGTTACATTCAGCAGGTGCTGAGAACCCAACAAGTACTCACAGTTGAATACAGCCAGTGGATAGCTGGACGAGAAATGTGGTTTTCGGCTCGCATTGCACCGATTCGGCACGAACAGGTGATTTGGATAGCGCGAGATATTACACTGCAAAAGCGAGCAGAAGCAGCCTCAATTTTGGAAGAACGCAACCGCATGGCGCGTGAAATTCACGACACACTCGCTCAGGCGTTTACAGGCATTCTGGCTCAGGTGGGAGCGGCAAAACAGGTGCTAACGGATGATTTAGAAGCCACGGAGGCACACCTAGACCTGATCAAAGAATTGGCGCGAACTGGACTGGTTGAAGCGCGGCGATCGGTAGTAGCGCTCCGTCCTCAGCTTTTGGAGGAAGGCAGTCTACAGAGCGCTCTACATCGTCTCGTCGCTCAACTCAGAACTGCCGCAATGGATACCACTTTATATTATGAGATTGAGGGTGCAGTATATTCTCTGCCGACTGAAGTCGAGAGTAATCTACTGCGGATTGGGCAGGAAGCCTTAACCAATGCGATTCGACACGCCAATGCTGATGAAATTCGAGTGGAGCTAATCTACGATCGCGATCGGTTTTGCTTGCGCGTGAGAGACAATGGACAGGGCTTTGGAGTTGGGATTATTCCAGCCTCTCTTGGTTTTGGCTTACTAGGCATGAGCGAACGGGCAGAGCGCATCGGCGCACAACTCACGATTAGGAGTCAACCTGGAGAAGGAACAGAGATGATTGTTACCGTCGATCAGGAGGCGTTACCATGAGCCAAGCCATTCGGGTTCTGATTGCAGACGATCATGCTATTTTTCGGCAAGGATTAGCCACCATTATTAACCGTGACCCAGATATGCAGGTGATTGCCCAAGCCGAAAATGGGGAACAAGCGATCGCTCTATTTGGGGAACACCAACCAGATGTCACGCTCATGGATCTGCGAATGCCTGAAGTGGAAGGAGTTGCCGCCATCGGTGCAATTTGTGCTACTGCTAAATCTGCTCGGATTATTGTACTGACCACGTATGATAGTGACGAAGATATTTATCGGGGATTGCAGGCAGGCGCAAAAGGATATCTGTTGAAAGAAACTGAACCTGACGAGCTTCTGAATGCTATTCGTACCGTTCATCGGGGTCAGAAGTATATTCCGCCTGATGTAGGAGCAAAGTTGGTACAGCGCCTCAGCAATCCAGAACTGAGTGAAAGAGAACTAGAAGTACTCCGCTCACTGGCGCAGGGAATGAGCAATGCCGATATTGCAGCTGCTTTGAGTATTGGTGAAGGCACTGTCAAATCTCATGTCAATCGGATTTTGAATAAGTTGGATGTGAGCGATCGCACCCAAGCTGTAATTGTTGCCGTTAAACGCGGCATTGTTAATTTATGAGGCGTACTTTCGATAGAAGTGGGATTCTAACTTGAGTTAGAACCAGCCTTCTACTCCACGATGGCATGGTTGCTCTATCCATTTATACTGTAAAATTTTTAACTTGCTATAGACGACAGCTTGAAGGCGATCTCCTATATTAAATTTATGCAAATAGAAGTGCATCCAATCAGGCAAATCATGCTCCTTGAGAGCGGTAATACCAATTCACAAAAAATTTGATACAGATGCAAACGCTAAAAAGTATGCTGAGTCTCACTTTCTTCATTTTGAATTTTGAATTTTGAATTGGTATAAGAGGCTGTCTCTAAAGAAATGTAAAGGGGACGGAAGCGGGCGATCGCAAACGCTCAAATCCTGATTCATACGACCAATCTGGTGCCTTTACACGGTTGATATCCGAAGTTTTCCGCCGGGAAGAGTAGACGCTAAAAGGAAACCCATTAGCTTTCTCAATAGATAGAACTAGGAGAATCCAATCATGGTCAAACAGCAATCTGTAGACGAACAAGCAAATGGAAAGGCAACTAGCAACCTGACACCAGCCCAGGAGTTTTTGCAAGAAATCTGGGATGAGCATCTGCGGCTTGAGTTTGACGCTCACAACACTGAAGATACTCTCGCCACGATGGTTGAGGATGCTTACGTTAACGGCATTCCGGTAATGATTGGGGGAGTAGGGAAACCGGCACTGCGCGAGTTTTATTCCAAGTACTTCATTCCACAGATGCCGCCGGACATGGAGCTGACTCCAGTCTCGCGCACAATCGGAACCAATCAACTCGTCGATGAAATGCTAGTTAAGTTCACTCATACCATCCAGATGGACTGGATGCTACCTGGCATTGCTCCGACTCTTAAACGGGTTGAAGTGGCATTGGTAGTAATTGTTCAGTTTCGTGACGACAAGCTAGCCCACGAACACCTCTACTGGGATCAGGCGAGTGTATTGGTTCAACTCGGTATGCTTGATCCGGGTACACTGCCCGTTGTAGGGGTTGACAGTGCACGCAAGGTACTTGATCCGAGCTTGCCCTCAAACGCACTGATCGATCGTGCCAGTGATCGCAACTAAGTGCAGGAGCCAGCAAATATCAATGCCTAAACCCGCCATTTTGCAACCAGGATCGTACTCATCCTGGTTGTAGGAGGCGCTTCTGATTGCTGGCTCCTACACGTATTGCTCATTGAGTTTTTGACAAAGTGACACAGCCATTCACAACAAGAGGTAACTATCATGATGCTGAATGGATTGAGTAAGTAAATTGCCAGGTTCCATGCTTGCTGCAAACATAAAAAAATGAACGACGATCGCAGCTACAGTTCCTTACTTGTACTCCCTTCAACTCAAGATTGGATGCAAGGTGTGCTGAGTGCCAAGGTCGTGCTGGTGATGTATGGAGACTATCAATGCTCTAAAAGTGCGGATGTTTACAGGATAATTCAAAGAATCAAACAAGAGCTGAGTGCTTCTTTTGGAGAAGATGATTTATGCTTTATCTTCCGTCATTTTCCGCAAGCACAGATTCATCCCCAAGCTCAACGGGCAGCCCAAGCAGCCGTTGCCGCTGCCGCTCAGGGACAGTTTTGGTCAATGCACGACACTTTGTTTGCCCATCAACAGAAGTTAGAAAATGGTTATCTTGTAGAGTACGCCAATGATTTAGGGCTTGATATCCCTCAATTTCTTAAAGAGTTGTCTAAACAAGTGCATATTGATCGTGTCAATGAAGATATCGAAAGTGGATGCAAGAGTGGAATAACGGCTACTCCAGCCCTATTTATCAATAACATTCGATATACTGGGCGCTGGAAAATGGCAGAGTTGATGACAGCCATTGTTGCTGCAAGTCACTAAGCTCTATTCATATCTGATACCAATTTGAAAAAAGAATGCGACAGATACACAGACCCAAAGCCTTATCCTGTCTAGATTCTTAATTTTGAATTTTGAATTTTGAATTGGTATGACTTGTTTGTTAGTGCTAGTAAGCTATCGAATGCGTGATGGCTAACTTTTGACTGTTTTGTGGAACTTAAGCGCCTCACTGGAATCACCCCAAAACAGGTTCGCTAACACGATACGAATTATTCATAGCGACAAACAGGAGAAAAGATGATGAAATTAACTACAACACGACGCTCAATTTCTAGAATCACTGGGATGCTTGCTAAAACCACTCTATCAATCATCGTGATAACGGGAGTAGGTGGGGTTTTGCGAATGCATCCGGCGATCGCTACCCCTCCACCTCAACAATCTCCTATTCTTGTTGCAACCGCCTACACGGATCTCACATTGCCAACCTTGAGACAGGGCGATCGCGGTAGAAGAGTGCAAATGTTGCAGCAAATTCTCTTAGATAATGGGTTCTTAAATGCTGCTGGAGTCAGGTTGGGAAATCCGAGGGGTGCGGTTGTTGATGGTGCATTTGGCGCGATTACAGAATCTGCGGTGAGAGATTTACAACAACGCTACAACATCCCCGTTACAGGACAGGTTAACCCTGTGACTTGGGAAGTGCTGGATATGCGGGAGAATCCCTATCGATCGCCGCTCCCCTGGAAAGTGTAAGCGTCCTCCCAGGTAACTGGCGGTCAGATCCAAGCACTACATCCACGCACAAATCAAGGAGACACAGATGAGGATTAAAGCAACCCAAGGACATCAGGGAAGCGGAACGGAAGTGAAAGACGCGACTTACGTGGATGCTGCCGGGTGGGGTAAGTATCGGTGGTGGCGGTATGTTCTGGGGCTGATGATCATTCTCTTTGCCTGGATGATCGTCGCTAACTTCGTTAGTGCGCTCGTCGCGCTCGCGCTCGGCGGCAAAGAGGGTGTCGCGGCGCTCAGTCGGCTGGATTACGCCGCGTTCGGTTCTGTGGGAGGTTTCGTCGTAGTCATGGCAGGTTTTCCGATGTTCCTCGCAGGAATTCTCATCGCCGTCTCCCTCATTCACCAGCGTCATCCCCGAACGCTCGTGACGGCGCGGGAGAGGATCAGTTGGACTCGCATCGGTCACGGCTTCGTGGCTGGGTTCGTGCCGTGGGTTCTGCTCGGCGGGCTAGGGCAGTACCTCCTCTACCCCAATAGCTTCTCCTTCAACTCAGACCTTAAGACGTTCGCGCTCTTCGTGCCTTTGGCACTAGTCATCACCGCAATCCAGACGACCACCGAGGAGCTTTTCTTTCGCGGGTACATCGTGCAGGGTGCGAGCCTGATCTGGTCGAACCGCATGTTTCTGGCGATCGTCTCAGCCGCGATCTTCACCCTGCCGCACGCCACCAACCCAGAGTCACAGGAGGGTGGCTGGATCGGGATGTTCCTCGGCTACTTCGTCGGCACGGGTCTATTATATGCGGTCGTTTCATTGATCGACGGCACTACCGAGCTTGCGATCGGCGCGCACTTCGCCAACAATCTCGCGTACTTTCTCTTGTTCAACTGGTCTGGAAGCTTCTTCACCACGCCAGCGCTGTTCAGCATCAGCGAGTACCATGCGAGATTCTATGACATCACCTCTCTTGTGCTGATTCCTGTTTTCCTCGTAATCGTTTTCCGGGTGTTCAAACGCAATAAGGCATCTTAACTCGTTTCCCAGAGCTACCGGAACGCTCTTCGGTAATCCCGTCAAATCCTGAAAACAATCGCAAAGGCAACTAGCGACCAGATCCAAGTACCACATCCACGCACCGGTAAAGGAGATAAAGATGAGGATCAAAGCAACTAAAGGAAAGCAGGGAATCGGGACGGAAGTGAAAGACGCGACTTACGTGGAGGCTGCCCGTTGGGGCAAGTATCGGGAGTGGCGGTATGTTCTGGGATTGGTGGTCATACTCTTTTCGTGGCTGGTTATCGGGAGTCTGGCCAGCGTATTCGTCGCGTTCGCGCTCAGCGGCCAGCCGGATTACTCCGTGCTTGATCCCTTTGGGAAGTTCCTGTTTGTTATGGCAGGTTTCCCGTTTTTCCTCGCGGGGGTTCTCATCGCCGTTACCCTTATCCACCGCCGCCACCCCCGAACGCTGATTACGGCGCGGGAAAAGATTAGCTGGCGGCGTGTCGGTCACGGGTTTGTGGCGTGGTTCGTGCCATTCTGCCTGATCGGTGGGCTGGGACAGTACTTCTTCTACCCTGACACCTTCTCCTTCAACTCCGACCTCACGACATTCGTGCGCTTCGTGCCGATCGCACTGGTTCTCACCGCGATCCAGACCACTACTGAAGAGCTTTTCTTTCGCGGATACATCGTGCAGGGCGCGAGCATTGTTTGGACTAACCGCATCTTTGTGGCGATCGTGCCAGCCGCGATCTTCACCCTGCCGCACCTCCTCAACCCGGAGGCGATCGCCGGCGGCTGGCTCACGGTATTCTTCACCTACTTCCTCGTTCCGGGTCTGGTATGGACTGTGGTCTCGCTAGTGGACGGAACCACCGAACTCGCCATTGGCGTACACTTCGCGAACAACATCGGCGGCATACTCCTGATCAACATCACTGGAAGTGCCATGACCACACCGGCTTTGTTCACAGTCAGCGAGTACCACGCGACCTACGGGGCGCTATCAGTACTGGTTGCAATACCTGTGTTTCTGGCGATCGCCTACAAGGTGTTCAAACGCGACGAGGCATCCGAACCCGTTTCCCAGAGCCACCACAAGGGTCGTCGGTGATCTCGTCAGTGCTCGGTCTGGACTGCTGTCATTGTTCACGTCGTTTTCAACTTGCCCACAATTCCGGTGATGGTAGCTGCTTTTATGGGCTGATAGGAAGGATCATCTGGAGGTTAAACCAATGGCAATTCTGAAACAATTCGGGATTTTATTTGTATTGGGCAGTGTGGGAATTGTCATGTTCACGATCGCGTCTATTCCTTTAGTCGAGCAACAGTTAGCGAAACTGTCTCCAGAAATACTGGAAAAAGTGCCACCATTGGGGATTTTAATGCTTCTGCAAGGACTACAGTATTCAATTCTACTGGCAATCAGCATTCTAATTGGAATTAGTTGTGCCTATCGTGTTGGATTAAGCTCCCATTTGATTGATCATTGGGTGTTTCACACCGCTAAGTCTCCATCTTTTACCGTTGAGATGAAGTGGAGCTTGGGTGTGGGTGCAGCTGCAGCGATCGTTCTCTTGTTGCTCGATCAGTTGATGCAACCTGTCCTACCTGAAGCGCTACGGGCAGCAAATAATACAGAGCCAAGTTGGTTGAATTTGCTCACAGCAATGTTCTATGGTGGCATTACTGAGGAAATTTTGATGCGCTGGGGTTTAATGTCGCTGCTGGTTTGGATCGCGTGGAAAGGGCTAAAACAAGGCGTTACGTTGCCAAGTCAAGGGATTTACCAGGGTGCGATCGTTCTAGCCGCGTTAGTATTTGGACTACTACACCTGCCAGCGACTGCCGCGATCGTTCCTCTCACTCCAGTTGTGATTATTCGGGCGTTGTTACTGAATGGGATTGTGGGGATTGCGTTTGGCTGGCTCTTTTGGCAATACTCGCTTGAGGCTGCAATGTTAGCCCATGTCAGCTTTCATGCTTTTGCCTCTGTTCTTAGCGGTTTACTGGCAAGGTTGGCTTAAGTTTTGGAATAGATATCGTAGGGCTAGTACTGCCCACAAAGCTTTACCGTGAAAGGTTTTAAAAATGGTGGGCGATGCCCACTACTTGAATTGATGCTCAACTTTACAGTTTTAAGGTGGTAAATCAAATGATTCAGTGCAAAGATTTTGCACCTCGGATTACTGAACGGGGACCCTTCGGCGGAGCTTCCGATTATGAATCCTTCTCTGAGGTTGTGAGTGCTGCAAATCAGTGGATCGCAAGTACAACGATACAGGTGATCAATGTTGAAACTGTTGTTTTACCCGATCGGATTGAAGGCACAAGTGATGATGTCTACGGAGTGACGACCAGTAATGCTTTCCACCCAGTGATGATCAGTCAGGGTCTAGCAATCAATTGCTTTCAATGTGTGCGTGTGTGGTACAGAGAATAAGCTTCACTGGAGAAGAAATAATGAAACGATTTACCTTGTTTACTTTTCTTTACCTCGCGCTGGGAGTTTGCCTGAGTGCGATCGCACTTGGATACCCAAACCTGCCTTCGGGTTCTCAAAGAAGCTTGTTCATCAGTGCAGGAACTTCCTACATTTTTTGTCTCCTCAGCACCTTCCCATTTTGGCGCGAGAGGACGATCCGCTTCTATCGCAGACGGAATTCAGCAGTAATTCTACCCTGGTTGGTGATTGGATTCTATATTGTTTGGATGATCTGGGAGGTTCAGAGTCAGAACTGGACGATGGAAGCCATTTTAGGAGCATTTTCGCGGCTAATAGTTGTCTTACCGTTTGTAGAACTCATTGTGATTACATGGCAAGTGAATTCTGAGCATTAGTGTCTAAATCGGATGATGCCGAAACAAACTCGTTTCAGCAACGCGAGATAGAGCCAAACGTACTACATAAGGAACACCATGAATAAGCCCAAGTTTTTGAGTAATAATAGGCTGTGGTGGAAGTTGACTACTTTTGAAACTTATTTCTTCAGCCCCAAGTTTTTCCTATTGCCTCTTTACTCTTACCCGCTAATGCAAATCAATTCTAAAATCAAAGCGGACGGCAAGATAAAATCCAATAAACATCTGAAAAAACTATTAGTATCATCATTCAACATGGAAGAAAAGTTTTTGGAACCACTAACTTCAAACTCTCTTACTCAAAAGTTGCAAATATTTTCTTCCGAAGAAGTAGAATTATCGCTGAACATCAATAATATCTCCTACTCAGTCAAACTAGAACCTCGCGTTACTTTACTGGATGCACTTCGAGAGAAGCTGGGTTTGATGGGCACTAAAAAAGCTTGCGATCGTGGTGAATGTGGAGCATGTACTATTCTAGTCAATGGTCGCCGAATTAACTCCTGTATGACTCTAGCAATAATGCATATCGACGCTGAAATTACCACAATTGAGGGATTAGCTCAAGATAGCCAACTCCACCCCATGCAAACAGCTTTCATTACCTATGATGCTTTTCAATGTGGTTACTGCACATCGGGTCAAATTGTATCAGCCGTAGGAATGATATTAGAAGAACCACCAAAATCTGAGGCAGAAATTCGAGAAAAAATGAGTGGAAACCTTTGCCGTTGTGGAGCATATCCAAATATTATTGCGGCGATTCAGGATGTGCTAGAGGAAATGGAAAATGCAGCCATTTAGTTATGCTAAAGTTACTTCCCGAGATGCGGCGATCGCTACAGTTGAACAAGACGAAACTGCTGCATTTATCGCTGGTGGCACGGATTTACTGGGATTAATGAAAGATGGAGTCCAAACAGCGAATATATTAATTGATATTAATAATTTGCCATTAGCAGATATTGTATCTCTTACGAATGGAATCCGGATTGGTGCAATCTCTCGGATGAGTGATGTAGCTTTTCATCCCAAAATTCAGCAATGTTATCCAGTAATTAGCCAAGCATTGTTACAAAGTGCTTCACCGCAACTACGAAATATGGCAACAGTGGGCGGTAATTTACTACAACGAGTCCGTTGTGGCTACTTTCGCGATCCGGTTTTTCCTTGTAATAAGCGCACCCCAGGTTTAGGTTGTGCCGCAATTACAGGCTACAATCGAATGCACGCTATTTTCGGAGCAAGTGAACATTGTATTGCCGTTCATCCTTCCGATTTAGCTGTAGCATTAACGGCATTAGATGCGATAATTTACATCCAAGGGGTAGAAAAAGAACGTCAAATTTCAATTCATGATTTTTATCTCTTACCAGGTGATACACCAGAAAAAGAAACCGTATTGCAGCCTGGAGAATTAATCATTGCTATTGAAGTTCCAAATTCTGTATATAAATCCTATTATTTAAAAGTTAGAGATCGGGCTTCCTACCAATTTGCTCTCGTTTCTGTAGCTATTGTCGTAGAGTTAGAACAGGACATAATTCAATCAGCACGAATCGCTTTTGGTGGGGTAGCACCCAAACCTTGGCGTGCCAGGGATGCTGAGGAATTTCTCAAAGGTAAAGCAATTAATGAAGCTACCTTTAAAGCCGCAGGAGAAGCAGCTGTTAAAGAAGCAGAACCGCAAACACATAATGAATTCAAAATTGAATTAGTCAAAGGCGCTTTGGTACGTGCGCTTTCAGTTGTGACAGAAAAATTATGAATAAAATTATCGGTAAACCACTTGATCGCGTTGATGGCAAACTCAAAGTTACTGGAGAAGCACCCTACACAGCCGATGTTGCTATAGAAAATTTAACTTATGGAGTGATTTTTCAAAGTGCGATCGCCAACGGTAAAATTATCCAAATAGATACATCCGCCGCCGCAGTTGTTCCTGGTGTGATAGATATCATTACTTACCAACAAACTCCATCTCTAATCAAAATCCCCTTATTTTCGCCGCCACAACCTCAGCCAACCGCAAAAGACGATAATATTTACTACGATGGTCAACATTTGGGGATTGTAATTGCCCAAACTTTAGAACAAGCCCAAACCGCCGCCTCCTTAGTTAAAATTATCTACGAAGAAGCATTGCCTACAGTCACAATGGCAGATGCAGAGATATTTGAACCCGAATCAATATTCTTTGGCATTATGCCAGGTAAAATCACCAGAGGGGATGTTGAAGCTGCAAAAGCTCAAGCGGATGTCCTGGTGGAGCAAATTTATACCACACCAATGGAACATCATAATCCCCTTGAACCTTCTGCAACGATCGCAATCTGGGAAGGAGATAATTTGACGCTGTATGAAACTACTCAAGGCATTTCAGCAACCCAAAAAGCGATCGCATCTGTTCTGAATATTCCTCAAGAAAATGTCCGTGTGATCTCTAAATATTTAGGCGGCGGATTTGGTTGTAAGGCATTGTTGCGATCGCATACTATTTTAGCGGCGATCGCATCTCGTCAAGTAAAACGCCCTGTAAAAGTTGTGCTAACGCGATCGCAAATGTACACTGCTTGCGGACACAGATCCCAAACTCAGCAGCAGCTAACGCTAGGTGCAACCACCGAAGGTAAACTAACCGTTATTCATCACATTGGCACATGCTTAACATCGCTATATGATGACTTTGTAGAACCAGTTGGTGCAGCAACAACAATGATGTATGCCTGTCCAAATCTGGAAATTAAATACCGTTTAGCACGTATCAACGCTGCCACACCAACCTTTATGCGTGGCCCAGGAAAAGCGACAGGGATGTTTGCCCTAGAGTCAGCAATGGATGAACTAGCATACACCTTAAATATTGACCCAATTGAACTAAGACTAAAAAATCATGCAGATATCGATCCCCACAAAGGATTACCTTGGTCAAGTAAATTCCTCAAAGAATGTTACCAGAAAGGGGGAGAAATTTTTGGTTGGTGCCAACGCAACCCAATTCCCCGTTCCATGCGAGATGGTTATTTCCTAATTGGTTGGGGAATGGCTAGTGCGACATTTCCCACTAATGTTGGAACTGCATCAGTCAAAGTAGAAATTTTTGCTAGTGGAGAGGTGCGGCTACAAAGTGGAACCCAAGATATTGGTACAGGTACTTATACCGTAATGACGCAGGTGGCTGCTGAGGTATTAGGTTTACCAGTGCAGTTTGAACTAGGTGATAGCAATTTTCCGAAAGCGCCCATTACGGGTAACTCAATTACAGTTGCTAGTGTTTCCCCGGCGGTGTATAAAGCTGCGATCGCTGCACGGGATAGAATCATCCAAATGGCGAGCAAAGATCCAAATTCTCCACTTTATCAATCTCAAGCAGAAGATATTAGCGTGGAGTCAGGGCAAATATTTTTAAAACACGATCATTCCAGAAGAGACAGCTACACCGATATTCTGCGCCGTCACAAATTAGAAAGTTTAGAAGTCACAGAGCAAGCCTCACTCAGCCCTGAGGGTAAGCAATACGCCAAACACTCATTTGGTGCAATTTTTGTGGAAGTAGCAGTCGATGAAGTGTTGGGAGAAATCAAAGTTAGACGTTGCGTAGGAGTTTATGATGCAGGACGAATTCTCAACTTCAAGACAGCGCGAAGTCAGGTTCTTGGCGGGATTACATGGGGAATCGGTATGGCGCTGATGGAGAAAACTGTAATGGATACAAATCAGGGCAGAATAGTTAATGCTAACCTTTCTGATTACCTGATTCCCGTTCATGCAGATATTCCAAATATAGAAGTACAATTTATTGGGGAACCAGATCCTTATGTGAATACTCTAGGAACAAAAAGCTTGGGTGAACTTCCGATTGTTGGGGTAGCAGCAGCTATATCTAATGCGGTTTATCATGCCACAGGGAAACGGATTCGTGACCTACCAATTACACTAGACAAGTTGTCTGAATCCATAATTGATTAGAATTTATGGCGTTGCTGAATGAAGGGATGAATCAATTTATGTAGGTACAGTTTGATACTTCAAATAATGAAGTAATAGTTTAACCGAGTATCTCAGCATTTCTTCTGTCTTAGAATAGCATAAAGTTTTGCGGTGAAGGCATACCAAATAATGTCTTAGTCTAGTGTTTTCATTTTCAACTCGTGTCATATATGTTTTACTTCAAGGGGCAACAAGCAAGTTAAAATGCTTGCTGTATAGGCTTCATAGCCTTTAACACGCTTCTTGGCTAAATCAAGTAGAAATTGAATTATCAGTTTTATCTCGCCAATGTTTAAAATTTGAGTTTAGACTAGACAGCAACAAATGACCCAGCAGTGCTGAGTTCATAAAACACAACCTTCAAGAATGAAGATATTTGACTGGAGTTTAGACTAAATGGAAGAGATGAAAGAGAAAAAGGGGATGTCTGATTGAAGACAGTCCCCCTTTCGGCAGAAGCTAAGAGAGAATCACCTACTCTTATCTGCCAATATGAAACGTGCCAGACTCGAAGAATTTCGTCAAGCCGCCTATACGCATCTAAGCAAAGCACATGATGCAACATTTGAACTAACAGATGCGATACTGTTGACCCGTAATGTCTACAGTCTGGCAGATTTATCGTTATCGCCAGTGTTTAGACGCAAATGGCCGAGTATCTATGAAGCGATACAAGATACCAAACCAGACCGCGAGAAATTAATGGAGTTATATATCAAGCAAATACCAACAGAAAAACGCATATTGTTGGCAGGAGATCATACAGCTTGGTCACGCCCAGATGCGGTGACACTCAAAGAACGGACAATAGAACACAGTAGCACAGCGATCGCGGGAAATAAACCGATTACGATTGGGCAGGGATATAGTACTATAGCTTGGATACCAGAGGATTCAGGAAGTTGGGCACTACCGCTGAGGCATGAACGGATTACCAGTTGGGACAATCCGATTGAGAAAGCAGTTGAACAACTCAAAAAGGTATGTGAATCAATGTCTGTTCGACCAATTTCGCTTTGGGACAGTGAATATGGTTGTGCGCCTTTCGTATTAAAGACAGCTAGTATAAAAGCCGATATCTTAGTTAGACTACGTTCAAATCTGTGTCTATGGGGCGCACCACCCGCTTACTCTGGCAAGGGTCGTCCTCGCAAGCATGGTGCTCAATTTAAACTCAATGAACCCTCAACCTGGGGCGAAGTGGCATCTGTGCTGGAAGTAAATGACCCAAAATTGGGACGAGTTAAAGTCAGTCTGTGGGAAGATTTGCATTTTCGCAAAGCTGCTGCACGCCCAATGACGCTACTGAGGGTGGAACGTCTTGATCTTGATGGCAATTTGAGAGTATTAAGACCTTTGTGGTTGGCTTGGGCTGGGGAACAAATGCCACCATTGGATGAAGTTTGGCGATTGTACTTGCGCCGATTCACAATTGACCATTGGTATCGTTTTCTTAAGCAACGCTTACATTGGACAGTACCAAAATTCAGTACTCCAGAACAATGTGAACATTGGAGTGACTTAATGCCGTTAATCACTTGGGAGTTATGGTTAGCTCGTGATATCGTTGCTGATCATCCTCTTCCCTGGCAGAAGTCAATAGATAAATTGACCCCGGGACGAGTTGCTCAAGCTATGGGTGGAGTTTTCGCCGCGATTGGTACTCCTACCTCTCCACCCAAACCTCGTGGAAAGTCCCTTGGGTGGACACCAGGTAAAGCCCGTAACCGGAAAATACGATATCCAATTGTTAAAAAGACTGCTTCTAAACCACGCAAAGAGGAACAAAAATCTGCTTAATCTCAAATATCTTCATTCTTGAAGGTTGTGTTTTATGAACTCAGCACTGCTGGGTCATTTGTTGCTGTCTAGTCTAAACTCAAACTGATAACCCAGTAGTGTTAACAATTCAGTTGCTAACCAATACTCAGATCCATCGGTATCAACCTGTTTAATTTGGTCAAATGGGCTGCTGTTACTTTCGTACTTTATAATTGCGTCCATACGATCTCCAAAATTTTGACGCATGAAACTATCGCGGCATTGCAACCATGCCGTCACAGATTTTTAAAGTTTTGTAACTAAATATAGCTACGCTAGTACATTGCTGATTAAAAACGCCATCGAGTGATAACTCTTCTTCTCTATGAAAGGCTATGCCAACGAGACGCTACGATAACGTTAAGCTTCGGCTAACGCACTGTCCCCTGTCAGGTTATCGTCGCAGATTTTGGCGGAGGCATCGCTTTTAATTTTCTGCTAACATTCTTCGCTGTCTGGTAGATAATGCTTTCCTTTCTTTAGGTGGAACAATAGTTGATTTTCTGGAGAAGCTAGCAGCATCCTTAACCTATAAAAAAGTAATACATTCTCTATCTAGCGAATGCGTCTAATTCCTATAAAAGTGATAGCAACGTTACAGAAATTATTTGCTTTGTTTTAATCGAGCTTCCTTCCACTTTTTCGCTGAGTTGCAATAAAAGATTCGGATAATTCTTCGAGTGTGCATTGGTAAAGACGGATCAGCTGTAACGTTTCACTGGGGCTAAGGCTAGGGATATATGTTCCTGCCTCCCAAAATCGAATCGTGGAAACAGATTTACCTAACTCCACTGCTACCCGTTCAGCTGATAAACCAGCTTTCTCGCGCAACTCCTTTAAATCCATAAAAATAAGCAACTTCAACTTAATCACCTCCTCTAGATTACTGGTCTTGCTGCCTAGTCTAATCTAGTTAACTAGTCAAGTCAATAGTAAGCTAGTCTAGTTAACTAGTATTATATAGTTGACAAGTCTAGTTAACTAGAGCATAGTGATAAATATAAGGGCAACGGAATTGCAAGCCGCCAGCACCCGAACGCTCAAAAGGTTTGCCAACTGAATCATCAAGTTGAACTCATTCAATTCACCCAAAACCCAATGCCACCGGGATTAGCAGCCGGAAGCCAAACTTGTAATGCTCAAGCCGCCGGAGATGATTCCGATGACCTAACTAAGTCTGAAAAATTGGTTATTTATCGAATATACGTCCAGAATTCAAAGATTTGTACAGCTTCGCTGATTCTGTTGTGAGAGCATTTTGTCATTTGCACAGCGCTCTTTTGTACATCAAAAACAAAGGCGATCGCTAGCCCTGGAAAAGTTTGCGATCGCCTTTTACCCTTTTATCAAAGGAATATCTATTATGACCTACAAAACACCTGCACAGCAAGCAATTTTCGCTTCTTTTGCTGTTGACGAACAAGCTCTAGCTCAAGCACAATTAGAGCAGCACATCACACAACAGGGTGAAGTTGTAGCACCCGAAGAATTCACCGTTGTCGAAATCACCTGCTACGACTATGAAATTTACGTTGGCGACAAACTAATAGCCAGCATCACCTACGATCATGACGACTTCGTGACCCAACGCTGGGTGGTCATGGTGAACTCAACCGAACAACATCGTGCAAACAGCTGGGCCAAGTGCCACAGCCACGTCGCTTGGCACTACAAGCAAGGCACACTGCCAGTGCAACAGCAGAAAGTTCCAGCCAATACAACTGGTAACGAAGTGATGGCACAAATTGCCTTGGAATGCGAAAAGTTTGGCTTTGAACTCCTCGATGACGGTATCTACAACAACGACAAAAAGCTAGGCTCGGCGGGATGCACTGACGGTCGCTGGTGGGTGGAAAGAGCATCATCTGGGCATCACAAGCAAGTGCCTTGTGATTCTGCATTCGATGCCGTGTGGTCGTTGTCGATGGTCGAAGTATTGCCTAGTCTCGAAACTAGGTCTTGCGAGGAATTGTTGGATAAACCGTTTGATCAACTGACGAGCGAGGAATGGAAGCGGCTGATGGAGTACAGGCCACTTCCAGAGAGTATGGTGTTAATCGCGTAGTTTAAGAGAGAATATGGTGGGCGCATTGTGCCCACCACCTCCATATCATCACAATAAGTCGGACGTGAGAAGTCCTAAATTAAGAAGTAAAGCTCGCTGATTTGCGTTCAGCTTCGGCGATATCACAAATGGCAGCTAAATACATGAGGAGAGTGTTTTTAAATAAGCACTTCAATAAGAAAAAACTCTCCCGCCACTTGCTGTATGAGGGAATAGTTGCAATAACTCAAAAAAGTTAATCCATAAAAGTCAGAAACAAACCGCAACACTAAACTTCATCTTTGAGAGTTTTAAAAACTGATGGATATCAAAACTATTGCTGTCACCTATCACAGAAAATTTAACTTAGGTGACTATGAATCGTTGGAATTGGGTTGCTCATTATGGGCACAAATCGACCCAGAAGAAGATGCAGAGGGCGTAACACAATTTTTATATCAACAAGCCAAAACCTCTGTGAAAGAAGCTGCCAGGACTGTAATTCAAGAATCAATTCACCAGATGAATAAAGTCAAGATGCAAAAACAATAGGAAGAATTAAGAAGTCAGAATTCAGGAGTCAGAATAAATGAGACAACCAGCAAAAACATTTCAAGACTTGATAGTTTGGAAGAAAGCACATCAATTTGTTTTAACAGTTTACAAACTTACTAGTCAATTTCCTAAATCTGAAATATATGGCTTAACCTCTCAATTTAGAAGAGCAGCTATTTCAATTCCTGCAAATATAGCTGAGGGATTTAAAAAGAAAGGAACAGCAGATAAAGTAAGATTTATGAATATAGCACAAGGTTCCTTAGAAGAGTGTCGTTATTATCTAATTCTTACTAAAGACCTTGGGTACGATGATACCTCACAATTAATGCTTCAACTTGAAGAAGTAAGTAAGTTACTGACAAGTTATGCTAATTCCATTCTGGCTCCTGGCTCCTGACTTCTGAATTCTAGCCAAACTGAACTGGATGATTTTTAATTATGCCTGAAATAAAACTCGGATTAGGTAATCCACCACAGCCAATTTATCTGTATGTAAAGAAATTAGAGGTTGATGGTCGGATTTATGCTTGGTATAACTGTGAGATTGAACAAGATAAAAAGATTCCTGTGGGACAAAGAGCATTAACAGGTTATGTTTTGGAGCTAAGATTAACAGATAAAGATTTCAAAGGCAAGGATAATCTAAAATTAGATATTGTTGTTCAAGCTGATGAAATTTATATCGTCCGCAGTGGCATTGAAACCAACTTTGCCAAATCATTCTTGTTAGCTGCATCTGTTGTGAAAGATTTTACTCAGCCTTTAATCATTGTTGCTACTCCAGGTGATGAAAATTCAGTTTTCTGCAATCTTTATGACGCTTTAACTAAAATCCGTATTCGTCGAGAATGGAATCCTAACGCTGACTGGGGAGCAATTATTCGTGATGTTCAATCTCAGTTAACTCCAACTTCAGATTCAGTCGATTATGCTCAATCTGCACAACCGCAATCAAATCCAAAGCAAACTGCTGTAGCATCTGCAATACATTCCCAAGATTTGCGAGTCAAACAAATTCGGATTTTACTTAATTATCCACTTGATTTAATCAAAGAATGGTTACATTTTCAAGATGTTAGTAGTCCCAGTGAGCTTCATCACAGTAAAGTTGATGAGCTTGTAAAAACCATGTGTATTGCTTGGGCATCAGACAAGTTTGACCACCCGAATCATGCTGCTAATTCCTATCAGAAACACGTTGTTAATGCTGTAGTTGATGGTGTGGATGAACTACAAGCAATTAAGGGATGGATGCAGCAAGTTCAACAGCAGACTGTTGCACAGATGGTATAGATACTCGCTGAAAAAAGACACATTTGGACAGGGCAACACTATTAAGTTGACAGCATAAATTACCGAAGAATAATTCAGGAGTCAGGAGCCAGAATTCAGCATTGAATTCTGTGCGACTGATAGATGAATCGTGGTTTAAAGACCCTGATTTTAGACATGGGGGTGCGATTCGTTCACTCGAAATGAGTAGAAATATTCAGGGATGAGTGACATTTGAGAGATAACCCTGATGGGGTGGAGTTCGCACTTTAATCTCTCTCAGATGATAACTGAATAACCATGAGGGTGACTCCAATTAATGAGAAGTCCCTCTCCGTAGGTGCAACGGTAACAGCATCATCCCTACGGTAGCGACTAGCCATCAATCCGTAAAGCGGGATGAAAAGGAGGTAAAACTGGTAGCCTAAACTGGTTCCCTTCGAGCATGAACCCATGAATAGCGAAAACAAAGATGCGTCGAGCCATCGTGACTAAAAACCAGCGAAATCAGGCTGAATGCGCTGGAGCCAAAAGGCAAAGGATAAGGGACTGGCAATTCCCCATTTGACCAGTAAGCACTCCCAATAAACCCGGTGGATAGCATCATTCTAAAGGTTCTAACAATGGTTATTCGGAACGAAGTAACCTATCGCTGTCCTTGGTCGGTCGATACCAAGTAAGTGCTAACTGTATGCAGCGAAAAGGTGAGATTGAGTCAGAAGCGAATGCCTTGCTGTAACGGCAAGGATATGCTGACAGACTCACGGTGATTTGGAATGTAAAGTTATGAGTAGCAATGCAAAAGTCTAATACACGAATCACTGCTCACAAACCTACTAAAAACGGTTTTCTTCCCCTGAAGATTAACCCAATCAGCAAGGAAAAGAGCAATGAATCGATGGGGGAATGGAAACACATCAACTGGCGAAAGCTGGAACGACGTGTTTTTAAGTTGCAAAAACGAATTTACAAAGCATCTCTTCGTGGTGATGTCAAAGCACTTCGCAGGCTCCAGAAGACGTTGATGAAGTCCTGGTCAGCAAAATGTTTATCGGTACGTCGGGTAACACAAGACAACCAAGGTAAAAAGACAGCAGGAGTGGACGGTATTAAGTTACTATCCCCAGAAGCACGTCTTAATTTAGTTGCCAAATTAAAACCCAACTCAAAGGTGAAACCGACACGACGGGTTTGGATTCCCAAACCAGGAACGGATGAGAAACGACCTTTGGGCATTCCCGTAATGAACGACCGAGCTTTGCAAGCGCTGTTCAAGCTGGTATTAGAACCAGAATGGGAAGCGCGATTTGAACCTAATTCATACGGGTTCAGACCTGGGCGCTCATGTCATGATGCAATTGAAGCCATATTTATTGCAATTGTCCAGAAAAGCAAATATGTGCTTGATGCTGACATCGCAAAATGCTTCGACCGCATAGACCATAAAGCACTGCTAAGAAATACCACTCAAAACAGGGTTTCAAAACAATCATCACCCCAAGCAAAGAAAAGCAAAAGATACATTACCACCGAGTAGCAAGTATCATCAATGACCACAAAGCAGCGCCTCAAGTGGCGTTAATCAGCCGATTAAATCCGGTAATCACAGGATGGTCAAACTACTACTCAACAATGGTAAGTAAAGAGGCTTACTCTGACTTAGATAATCTCATGTATCGAAAGCTGAAAGCTTGGGCAAAACACCGCCACCCCAAGAAATCTGGGGGATGGGTGTCAAAGAAATATTGGCAAACCATCGGTGGTAATAATTGGGTATTCGCAACCAGCCATGAGGGTAAAAACCCGATGCGATTACGTTCTCATGCACAAACGCCAATAGTTAGGTATGTGAAAGTTAAAGGCGAAGCCAGTCCTTATGATGGCAACCTAATTTACTGGAGTACAAGAATGGGTAAACACCCGGAAATGACCAAAAGAATGGCAACGCTCTTAAAGTCACAAAAAGGGAAATGTAGCCACTGCGGATTGTACTTCCGAGAGGAGGATGTACTGGAGATTGACCACATAACCCCCAGAATTTTGGGAGGAAAAGACGAATACAAAAATCTACAGATACTACATAAACACTGCCACGACGAAAAGACAACTGAAGATGGTTCAGTTGTGAAGTACACATGACAATGTGCCGAATCATTGAGGAGCCGTGTAATGGGAAACTATTAAGCACGGTTTTGAAGACCAACGGGGTTGGTGACAACCTCGTTGAGTTTACTAAAATAGAAAAGTTGCTAGAAGGCGCAAAGTAGTTTGCCGTTGGCGTTCGCGAAGCCTCTTGTTCGCGTAGCGTCTCCCCTTGGGAGAAGAGAAGAGAAGACATCGCCTACGATACAAGGAAATTTTGGCTTTGAAGAAAATAACTACTCAGCAATGCAAATTAGAAGGCGTTCCCTAGCTCTTGTTGCTGCTACGTAACGTTCACAGCGTTCGATGAGTTCTCCCGTCGCTAGATTATTCATCGCGTCTAATTTATTTGTACACCCCATGATAATTGCCCTAAACTCTAATCCTTTAATTCGTTTCATAGTTCCCAGACGTACTCCCGGTTCTTCTGCTCCTGGGTCTTCTTCTCGCGGTTTGAGTTCAAAGTGTTCTATCCCCTCAGCTTTTAGGGCTGTGACAATCCCATCTTTGTAAGGAGTTATGCAAATTTCATGGGATGCAAAACCATTTTTTTCAATTAACTGTTTTGCCCAGATGGCGATACATTTTGCTTCTTCATGTTCGTTTTGGCAACGAAAAATCTCTGGTTCAGGACCTGTAAAGACAGAGCGATCGCCTAAAGCTATACTTAGTCCCTCATCTAAATCATCAATTTCTATACCATCAAGAATTGATTGAGCAAAACGCCGAATTTGCTCGCTAGTACGATAATTTACTTTTAATTGCCGCGAACGACCTGTAATTTTGATACCAGCAAGGCTGAGGGGTACTTTTCCTCGGTATATGCGTTGGTGTCCATCTCCAGCAACACACAGAGGGTCTGATAGTTGCTGCTCAATGGGACTGAGGGCTGCAAGTAGTCGTAGCGCTTCTAAACTAAAATCTTGCACTTCGTCAGCAAGGACATGGCGAAATTGGGGAAAGTTACCCTGCTCAACAGCTAACCGTGCTTGCTGAATTGCCCCTTCAAAAGTCAAAAAATTTCGCTTTAGGAGCAAGCGTCTGAAGGCTTGAAATATCACCCAAGCTTCACGGCGTTGCTTTCTTCCCATGCGAGGGCGAGCAATACGGATGGCAGTTAAATAATCCTCCTGGGTATCAATGCCATTGGCATCGACTACCAGTTCAAACTCTTTTTGGAGTTCTGGTTTTGGCATTGGTAAATTAGTAATTGTTGGGTCAGTCCAAACTTCATCCCACATCTGTTCGAGTTCTTCGCTTGTAGCAATTCGCCCCTTCCAACCACTACGAGTGCAAATAGTGCGGGCAAGCTGATTGAGGTTGGTAATTTCAATTTTTTCCGCAGTCGCTTGGTGGAGACGACGAATATAGCTTTTAATCGTCACCGAGAGATTTGTAGTAAAGGTAATTAGCAAAATTCGGTCTTTGGGGTTGCCCAAATTTTTGGCAAGATGCACTGCACGATGCATCAATACTACAGTTTTTCCAGTTCCTGCCGTCCCCGCAATACTCATTGGTCCATTGGTACGCCATTCAACAATTTTTCGCTGTCTGGGATGGAGAAAAATTCGCCATTCTTCCAGGGAACCACCTTCTAGCATCGCCTGAAGAGCTTCCTCACCCTTAACTACAACCAAGTCACGGCTGGGACGTTGCATAAGCTGCGAGAAGTCTCCTGGATTAATGGCACTTGCAGGTTGGGTATCTTCGAGATCAGTTCCTAACGCAAATTTTAGAGCTTCATCTAAAGATAAACCCGCAGCAATACCAATCAGAACGTCATAACATTCGGAAGGTAGATAAAGGCGAATTGTTTCTAGGTCTTGATCAGTATTAAGTTTACGGATTGAGGGAATGAGCAGTTGGGGTACACCTGCTTGAAAAAGCTCATCGTCGGAAAGAAGTTGCAGTGGGTATTCAGTGGATACTGTTACAGGATGAACAACTTCTAATGCTTCTACAGTTTCTTGAACATCAAATATTTGGAAATCCCCTGTCCTACCATGCACTTCAAAACGCTTATTTTTTGCCCAAGCATAAGCTCGATCGTGGGAATCAATATGAACCAGTAGGAAGGTATCTCCTTGCTCGGGTGCAATAATGATTGCACGATAGCCATCAGGTAAGTCAGCACCTCGAACTTTGGAGTCCAGCATCGTTTCTTTTAATCCATGCAGCCCAATTGCTGGGTCCCAAGGGTTATGTTGGAATTTCTCAATTAATTCTGGAACCTTTTTCTGCACTTTTGTGGGAAGCTTGTAAAAGCGCCGGAGTACCTCGGCGTGCATCATTAGTTGAGCCATCAAGGTTTCTCCTTTGTCTTAGTTACAATTATTTCACTGAGAAAATTAGTCCCTTTTCCCTGTAGTTCGCTCACTGTCACAACTTGCCAGCCAGCAGTTTGCCATTTAGGAGCAAGCCAAGCTTGGTCACCAGCTAAAACGGCAATACGTAATTCTAGCCATGCCATTTCCGCGATCGCTGCTTCCGCGATTTGCTCATCTTCGTAGGCAACTTGGGGTACTGTTACTCCTGCCGCAGCTAGTTCGCCAACGATATATTGTAGGGATGGAATCACTTCGGCACGGACTTCAGCCCATTCGTTGCTAGTGCTTGGAGGTTGAGTATAGGGAATCACATCGGGTGCAGTACCTGCTTCTACTTGGGAGGTGGTGAAGAAAGTGAAGGCACCGCAAAACTGAAACAAATTTAAACTGGCGAGAAATTTACGCCAGCGAGGTCGGTAAGTTTGCGCTGCTAATCTCTCTGTTTCGCTGTCACCCAAACGAGCTGTCACCTTTACTTGATCGCGTCGGTTTGCCAAACAATCGGCGATAGAAGCAAATGCGATCGCATCTTTGGTGGAGGTGGTCAGGTCGTTACAAACCCACTCACCAGTATCATCGATTGGGGGAACGACAAATTCTTGACCATTTTGCCAATTATTCATGGCATTGTGGAATGTGGATTCTGTATGGGTACGGTTGGCAGCTAAAATTTCTAGAGGAAAAGCAGCAGTAAATTCTGCCAATCTCCGCCATCCACTCGCATCTGGACGCTGGATAAATGCGACAAGTTGCTGCCAGGGATTACCAATAGCCAATAGGGGGTTGGGGATGGGTATACCTTTACTAATGGCGGTGTTGGCAAAAATATCGACTTTTGTGGCTATTGGTTTGGGAATAAGTGTAAATTCTTCTAAATAAGCAGCGTTGAGGTCGTCCCAGGTTAAGCTCCAAAGGGAGTAGCGTCCGGAGGTTAAAATGGCGCGTCGCTTACTCATATCATCTGCAATCCGATTATTCGCCACATGGAATTCAAAGCCATCGGTAAAAATGGCTACTGGCTTTATCGCATCGTTATCGGCGCAACGCAACATAAAATCTGGCTGGCAAGAGATCGCAACTCCTTGAGCAATACCCAGTTGGGGTTGAAGTTCGATTTCCCAGTTGTAATTATTGCTTGGGAGGTGAAAGCGAAATCCTCTTTTCCCACGCACGATGGTTTTTTCCCAAGTGCCATTATGCTCTTCTACCCATTCCCGCAACTTGCGAATAAATTCTTGCTCCAGGAAACTACCATACAGTGATGTATTAGGAATATCCGTTAATGCTTGTATTTCTCGACGGCGATCGCCTGCGGCAATCAGATGTTTTAGCAGTTTAATTCCCCGTTCGCGGCTAATCGATGCCGCATTGTATTGTTGGCTGTAGTTGCGAATACATCGGTAACAGCCATCGGTATCATGATCGCTTTCTTTGGCGCTGAGTCTGCCACAGCGGCAAGATTCTAGTGCATCTAGAGCTTGGCGCATCACTGCCATAATTCCTTCTCCAGCAAGTTTATGAGTATCAGCTTCCTGAAATAAGGTTTTCAGATAGCCCGTACCACCAGGAACTTTATCGAGTATGACAAGATAGTTGCGTTGTAATTTATTCTCGCCATCTGGCAATTGCTGGGGGAAAATACTTAAATGGCTGGGGTCGCCTTCAAATCGCAGTCGCAAGCCTAGTAAAAAGCAGGCTTGCAAGGTGGCAATATCGTCTTCGTGCAGGGGTGGAATTAAAATCCGAATTGCCTCGGAGCGGATTTCCCGATACAGGTAGACAGATTCGGTTTTAAAGGTATTGGTGGAACGACCTTCCGCACGGGCTTTTTCCGCACGGCGACGCGCTGGACAACTGCGGCGGTGGATTTTCAGGTCATCGATGAATGTGCCTGGATAGGCAACGACACCGCAATCAGCACATACTAAAAACCCAGTCTCTGGGGCGGGGCCATCGGCTCCAAAAGCTACGGTTCCCTTCTCGTCTTGATAGCCTACATTTACTTCGCGCATAATCACCCCAGCGCGATATTCAATCCCGAAGGGGACTTCCTCCTCACCCACCGCTCCTGTTGGTGCATCCAGTGTGAGGTCAAAACTACGCCGTCGTTGGTAAAATTCGTTTTCCCTTTGGTCGGAGCGATCGCCTGAAAAGCTATCATACTGTTCCATCACCGAAATCGCTTCCGAGCGAGTAAACTCGATGAATTTGCGGTGCTGACCGATATCGGCTTGGCTATCCTGTCCGCCATCATAACCGCACTGAGGACAAGCTTTGGATGCAGCTTCTTGATTCAGGTCACTAATGGGACGCATATGTCCACAACGCCCACAAATTGCCCAAGTTTCTGCCAGGGGTTCTTCTTTGCTACCCGTAGCTATTTGCTGAATCTCAAATTGACGTTTTTGGGTGTAAAAGTAATTGTGGGGAGCTAATTCCCGTAAAGCTGTGGCTGCTGGTCGGACTGCCTCAATTGGTAGTACCGGATTTTCACTGTTGCGGTGGCGGTTATAAACTGAGCCGTAGAACCTGACTCCTGTTTCTGGGAAGGCGTAGTTTGGTAAAAGTCCGTGGTCGGTTAATAGTTCCAGGGTGGTAATGCGATTCAGGCTATTTTGTCTACCTTTGAGAACTCGCAATTCGTCTTCAATTTCCAAGCGGGCTTCGACTTCGTGTTCGTCGAGACTCTTTTTTTGGCTTTGCAGTCGTTCACGCGCATTTTTAAATTCCTTTTGCTGACGCGCAAATTCATTCGCTACCTTGCGAATTCGTTCCTCCATTAATGCAGTCGTTGTCTCTTCGAGAAAACGCTGCTTAGTATCTTGCCGTACCACTCCCTCAAAACGTTCCAAGAAAGACTGTTGTAATTGGGCTTGATTTTTTCCTACCCATGCCAAAATACGGGGAAAATGCCCCTGGGACTTATTCATATCTGCAATAAATTTTACCCCTGTTGCAGGTAATTCGTTTAATTCCCCCGTTTTCACCCCACAATCGATACAATAGGCAAGATACTGGCGCACAAGTACCGCCGAAGCATCTACCCAACATCCTGGTGGATCGACTTTACCGCGTAACATTTCTACGGGACGAGCGTAAAAAAATAGGTCGTGTGGTTGGTGATTAATTACCGATATAATTAGGGCTGTACCCGTTGCCCGTCCTGCCCGACCAATACGTTGTAGATAACTTGCAGTGGTTGGTGGTATGGAACAAAGCATGGTGCTGGAGAGGTCACCAATATCAATCCCCATCTCCAAAGTGCTGGTACAGGTGAGGATGTTGGGGTCGTCAGCATGTTCGCTACGGGCGAAAGTGCGTTCCAAGTTTTCTCGCGTTTCTGTTGCTAACATTCCCGTATGCTCGTTGGCAACCACCCGACGTAATGCACCTTTACGGTAACGGTCTTGGTAATAAACTTGACGGCGGGTAAAGTTTTCTCGCAGATATAGTCCTCTGTCGGCGCTATATTCCAAACTGGGGGCATTTTCCCAAAATATTGCTTCGTTTTCTGGTCGGACTATTTGCCTTCCTGTTTGGTTGCAGGTAAAGCGATCGCCGTTGGGTACAAGTAATGCAGCAGATGAATTGATGGCATAGTAAATTTTATTACCATCATCGTGCAATCTAAATATAACTTTTTTTGATTCAGCAACCTCATACAATAGTCTTAGTAAATCAATTGCTTCAGCTTCAGTTATTGGACGATCAAGTGCCCGATGTGTCCAGCGAATATGCCAAGGCTGGGTATTCCCGGAGGTGGCACCAAAAAGAAAATCATGTTTTTTCTCGGCACGAGTTACCATTAACTTTGGTTGGAAGCGGGTTTGCCCTGGATGCACCTCCCGTCCGGAAATTGCTCGCCCGAAGGGGGCTTTTCCCCAGTATCCTTTTTGGGCTAAGTCAAATAAATAGGGATGTCCCAAGGCTCCCCGCAGACGATAGCGATATAAAATTCCCAACAACCAACGGTAGATATTTTCCTGGGGTATTTTTCGCAATTGGGTATCTACAGATTCAATCCGCGAGTAAATCTCTTGCACTGTCTCTTCAATTCTCTGCCAATCCCAACCAATGCAAGCAGAACCACAGGTTTCCATCGTCCTTCCCCGCAGCAGCATTAGACCAAATTCGCTGGTGGCTTGCCAAGTTAGCCTAGTTTCGATGTCAGATTTTAGGGATGTTGGGGGGTTCGGTTGTTGGCAATTATTGCGATATTTGAGATACTCTTGATACTCGTATAAATCAGGCGATAAAAGTGCCGCGATCGCTTCTTTAATATTTCCCGGTCGTCCCAATCCCGGACTACCCCACCAAGCCAACATCCTCTGTCCCACTTCCGGCAAGGGTAAACCTGCTACACCTGCATCATCAATTACCCGTTGCAGGGCAGTACGGAAGGTAAAATTATAGGTGCGAGCACAAAGAAATCCGGCACGGTGGGAAGCATCTTGAACGCTGTCGGTAAAGGCGAGTAATTTGGGGTCGTTGTTGAGAGTAGAACCAAATAATTCATCTACCATAACACTGGAAAGGGTCGCGGAACGGGAACCAATAATAAAAATACCTTCTTGGGAACCGCAGCAAGGACAAGCTTGCACCCCACGGGGAGAACCTTTTGTTTGAGATTGCACATCTTTATTAAATGCAATCCGAAAACTGCGAGTATCATCGCTTACCGGACAAGTACCCCGTCCCTTGCGAACTACCAAACTGGTAGGATGAATATGCCACGCACCGAATAAGTCCCCTTGGTCGATCACTCCATCGGTGTCAGGGACAATTAAAACAATGCGGGGGTCGTGTCCAGCATTACGACTAAACCACCCACTATAAATAGCTTTGACATCATCATTGAGTTTAAAACCTTGGATACCCCTAGCTGCGATCGCCGATTCCAAACGTCGATCTTCCATGCCAATCCACCCAGAAGCACCACACTCGTTGCAATGGAACGCGGGAAGTTGTTTTTGGTCGGGTGTAGGTTCATCTAGCCAAGCAAATTCTGGTTTTTCTGCTACAACTCGACCGATGCGTGTCAATTCCCGTACCCATAGTTGCACTTGGGTGGGAACCAAAGGTAAGGCTCGACCACTGCGAATTTCTTTTGCTTGAGCAACGAGGGCAAAAAAGGCAGTTATAATCCGCTTACGGTCTTCCCACTGGGGAATGGAAATAAAGGAAAAATCCTTCGCTGCTAATTGTTCTACCAGTTTTAGCCAAGTTAGTGGACCTTCATCAGAATGTTCGGCAATCTCAAATAGTTCCAGCAGTTGCTTAAACAGCTTTGTACCCTTTAACCATTCCCCCAAAGCTACTGACCAATCGGTAATTGCTTTTTCTGTATCTCCGGCGAAACTTGGGCCACCCCAAAGTTGAGCCTGACGTATGGCATAAGTAACTGCATCTTCTTCCCCCAAGGGATCGCATTCATCGACTTGAGGCAATTCCAGAGAAATTAAATCTTCTTCTGGTTTGATAATTTCTGCAACTTTGAGACGGTCTTCTACTATTACTGCTTCTGGGAGAATATCTTCTTCAAACAGCTTACTAGCAAACAAAGCCAAGCGATCGCCTCCAGTTTCTACCGCATCAGCCGAAACTGTAAGACCCATTGCTCGATCGCTGCGATCGCGGTCGTCCATTGTGGCACTAGTCCCAACTACACACAATTTCCCTTTGGGTATACCCAAGCGTTCTTTTAACCGTCGAATTAAACAGGCAACGTCTGCACCTTGAGCGCCATCGTAAGTGTGTAGTTCATCTAGCACTAAGTAGTGTAAGGTATCTGGTTGATTGCTACGCCAAAGTCCCTGATCTTGCGGTCGCAACAGCAAGAAGTCCAGCATTTTATAGTTAGTTAATAAGATATCCGGCGGGTTTTCTAGTTGGGCTTCGTGGTTGGTAATACCGTGGCTATCGCCCATACTGGTAGTACCAGAATCTTGGGATGTGGGGTTGGCGGGGTCGTAGCGCCCTGTATAATTGCCAACCAGAATACCTGCTTGTTTGAGAATGGGGTCGTTCCAAATAGTTTTGGCAAAGCGCCGTTCTTGGTCTGCGGCCAGGGCATTCATCGGGTAGAGAATGATTGCTTTTATACCTTTTTCTCCGGCGCTTTTTGCTCGCAGACAGTGGTCGAGGATGGGATACAGAAAACATTCTGTTTTACCTGAACCTGTTCCAGTAGTGACTAAAGTTGCTTCCGGCTTGTGGTTTTTACTTGTTAACTTTCTCCAAGCACGACTTTGATGGACGAAGGGATGGAAAGGAACAGTTAGATCAAAAGGAGGTTTATAGGAATCTGCTGCTGGGCGAAAGGGACGACGCAACTGCACCCACGCACCTTTGAATATACCGCGTTCTGGGTCTTCGAGAAATTCTTCAAAGGCTTGGTTGACTTCCTTGTCACGGAAATCAAAGGTAGATTGCAGGTAGTAAAGCACCTGACGGCGGATGTTTTCAGCGAGATGCGCTGGCAGCATTATCAGTAATTTGGCAGTTTACAAGGTTATTCGGGATATAAGTAAATATATAAATAATTTAAAGTATGTATTAATTAAAGATTATACGTAAGTACGTAAATGTACCTTTGATTAGTATAGCCTATTCCTTTTTTGAATGCTGCAAATAGCCTGACGATTGTATTAAATTTTGCATCCCATTGTTCCGCTTCTAACAGCTTGGAGATTAGTTCGGGGAATAAGGAAGCTTGATTTTGCAGAATTTGTATTAGGAATGTGGATTAAAGTAGGGTGTCGTTAGCGAAGCGTAACGCACCATTAAATATTCTTAACTTTGAATAAATTTAGTAAAAATTATTTCTGCTGCTTCTCGCAAGCGATCGCTATTTCCTTATAATAGTTCGATGTGGATTAATAGGGGGTCTGCAATTGAGTTTTGTGGCAGTTCTGGTCGGTTGCAATCGCTTGTTTGATTATATATATTTGTATTTTCACCAAGATGTTACTCATTGTTATCATCGAATAATTGTTCAGGATCGCGTAACCTATCCTGTGAACCATGACGAACCCTATGAATACGAACAATGCCGCTATTTTCCTCTGGAATTTCATTAACAGTAAACAAAATGCGAAATTGCTTTTTGTAAAGTAGCTGCCGTATTTCTATACCCATATAATCGCTTTCCGGTGACATTGGACAACGCTTAGGAAATTTTTCC
Organism: Tolypothrix sp. PCC 7601; assembly: GCF_025677855.1. Lineage (NCBI taxonomy): Bacteria > Bacillati > Cyanobacteriota > Cyanophyceae > Nostocales > Tolypothrichaceae > Tolypothrix > Tolypothrix sp. PCC 7601. The sequence continues at coordinate 6,111,034 of NZ_CP064879.1, read as the reverse complement.
AATGTCAGCATAATTTCATAGCACCCTCTAACCCATCGATGAGCTATATCAACAGATGATTCTCGCATCCAAAGAAATATTTGTTCGATATCAGCAACCGCAGTTGGTGATATTTCAACTTTGTATGTCATATTTTGTCCGCAGCTGCTCGAATGCTTCATCTAAAGGGATACCTTTACCCTGCTGAAATTCTTCGATACTTTTGCGAATTCCTGCACTCGTCTCCAAAATTTCTAACCTATCCAGTAATTCTTGGTAACTTTCAGCATCCTGAACTACCACAGATGCTTTACCATTAACAGTCAGGATAATAGGTTCTTTGCTTCCCCGAAGCTTTTCTAAAAAGGCTTTCGCTCCCCGTTGAAATTCTGATAGTGGGTAAATGTTACGAAGACTGAGATTCATAATTATCATAAAATTATCAGTTAATTTCATGATAATTATTTGAAGTTCTGTTGTCAAAGGGAGCATCCCTGTGATGATTTCGCAAAACTTCCAATGTGGAACAGACTTCTAGCCTGTATCCGGGATAATTTTTTTGGTTTCTCCTCCAAATAACTTGGAATCCATCTAAATAATACTTTAGTACCATATACTAACGCGCTTCCGCATTAGTGCTGATTATATTGAGTGCGGTAAAATATATAAATATTTCTATAGCGGTAATGCACTAGTGCTGTAGTGATGTAGTGTAGGGAATGTAGAGTTATGGAAAAAGTGAAAGTACTTTGTAAGCTCAAAGAATTGATGGATGAAAAGGGTATTAGTCAGTTGGAGTTAAGCGAAAAAACTGGATTAGCACCAACAACTATAGGGAGATTATATAGAAATCAATCTTCTAGATTTGATGTTTCTACTTTGGAAAAACTAGCAGATTTTTTTCAGTTAACAACGATTACGGAATTATTGGAGTTAAAAAGGGTGTAATAATCATGCATGATTCTCATGATAACAACAATATTCGGGTATTTAGATCCCCGACTTCTTAGAGAAGTCGGGGATCTGTTGCCCCCCAGAAGTACTAATGCGGGTTTAGAACAGTTGACTGCGATTCTTTTAAGACTTACGAGAAATGATAATTAATCTTAAATTAAATTTTATTTTTGGAGCAGGCTTCTAGCCTTTTTTGTTAAGGCTAGGTATTTGGCACTACTTGAAATTACATAAATTAGTATTGAAAAATTTATATTTTTCCCAGCAGTGGAGATTCTGTATCTAAAAGCCAATTTTCATCAATAAATTCGAGATTGTCGTTGTACACAAGAGTCAACTCACCCAGCTTTTCAGAATTTTGCATATATACATCATGATTATTTAAAACTTTCAGTAATAGCTTTAGTTGTAATAGGTGTTCTTTGTTGGTGACACTTGCAGAACTGCTAATCAACTCAGCTTCTAGGGAGCGAGGTAAAGTAATTTCTTCGTAATATTTATCTTGTTCATCCCAATAGCCACATATTTTATAATCGCATTCTTCCAGATGTTCTTTTATCAGTGTGTTAACATCTAAATTTTCTAAAATATCTGTTAAATCTTGCCATAGTTTATGGTTCTTTAATTGCAGTTGAGTCATGATTTTGATTAATACTCAATTAATGTTCTGTCACTAAACCAGGGAAATGTAAGACTCCATCTATGTACTTTCCATGAAATCTTCTGTCACCTCCTTTACCTAGAACTTTTGACTTTAAATCGTAGCCTTCTTCTTGTGAGGGAACAAGCCCAATATTACCGCGTGCTGGAACCTGTCCCTTTTCAATCGCTTTTAAATGTTTGCCATTGAGGTCATACTTTATTCCTATTTTAATTTGTTCGCTGGCAAAGGAAACTAGCAGACCGTTGGTAGTTTGATATACAATATCGGCTTGAATTTCTGCCCAGTTATTGGGTAAGGGTTCCATCTTTCACCCCATATCTATTTTGAAACACCTCGTAGGCAACTCGATAATCTTCTTCTCTGTCAACTTTGGTGAAGGGGGGATAAAAGGTTTTGGTGACTGTTTCCGAACTATCGTTGATTTGCCAAGTTACAGTTAAGGGAGAGGTTCCATCCCAGTTTTTGCGTGCTTCGCGGATTTCTTTTCCTCCTGCGGTTTTTCTGTCGGTGCTGGGGAGTCGTTGTCCTTTTGCGTCGTATTCGTCTGCGAGTTCGTATTGTCGCATCACGGGGAATTGGACGCGGTAGATGGTGGTGAGTTCGTCGAGGGTTAAACTGAGGGATAGGGCTACAAGTACGTCAATTTCGAGGAGTGCTTGACGACGGGAAAAGTCGCTGCGGAGGGGGGAGTTCCATGTCCATTCCTGGGGGTTGAGGTTTTCCCAAGGGGACTCGAAGGAGTCGAGCATGGGGTTTTCGGTTGTCCAGCTATCTTGGGTGATTTGGGTGAGGTTGACGGATGTCCATAGTTGCGAATATGCACGGGTGAGGGCGTTGAGGCGTAATCCTCGGTGCATAATGGGGGTAAGGTGGGGTTCGGTTATTTTGGGGAGGATTCGTAAATCAGCTTCCCTAATATTGGTTCTACCAGCTGCACGAATGAGAAAATCAGCAGTAATAGATGTACATAGAGAAGCAAAAGATAGTAGTTCAGATAGTTGATTAAAAGATATAGAAGAAATCGCGTTTATATGTGTAACTCCAGGTGGGATAATAGCACCAATTAATGTATGCTCATTGCTAAGAGTTGCCATAATTCTGTTGACAAATCTGTATGATTCCGTGACTTTTTCAGAATCTTGCCATAGGGGAATTTCTGCGTTGAAATTTGCGCGATCGCCTTTTTTATCCCCTGGTGCATAAACCGCTCGTGGTAAGTAGTCTTCTGGTAATTCCGTCAAATCAATATCATCGTAAGCATTATTGTGTTGACAGCGAGTTCTAGGGGTTTTATTTAAAGGTGTTCCGACATAAAAATGGGGGCCACTGATTACCCATTCGTTGGTATTGTTGGGTTGAAAACTGGGATTATCTTGTCGAGTCAGGATTCCATCGCGTTGGGAATAGGTTTCGTCAAACATAACTGTTGCAGAGTATGTTCCTTCCAGTTCGGGAAGCCATTTTGCTGCTTGGTTGATTTTGTCGATAACTGTTACAAGTTGACGAGCGTGTAAATTAATCAAAGGGCATTTTAAATAAAATTCTTCATTATCTGAACCACAAAAAATACTCAGTTCTCGATGACTAATTTTTACTATGCGGTCTGGATGTCCTGAAATATCCCAGTTTCCTAAGTCATTTTTAATTCCTGGAACTGGTTTGTCATAATTATTTGTTGCACGACAGGTTTTGATAGTCACTGGATGAAATAAGTTACTAATCATCTCAAAATCAATGTTTTCTTGAGGACGACCAGCATAAATATTTAAACCGAACCTCATTCTTCCGTGGTCATTTGTTCCTTTAAAAAGATTTAACTCATTTTCAAATTGATAATGTGCTTTCAGTCGAGAATAGTATTTAGTTCTTAAAATTCCTCCATTGGGGTCGTCATAAGTACCTTGAGGATGCAACAAACCCCCAAAACCAGTTTCCCCTAACAAACTCCAACTTTTAACAATAAAATTCTTATACAAATTGGTCTGACTGCCCCGCAAAGCCTCATAAAGTCGGTGACAATTCAAAAACGCAACTGTCCCCAAACTCGATTTTTGAGCATCCAAATAAAACTGACGTTGCTGTTCCTCGGCAATTAACCGGGGACGTTCCTTATTAAAGTCTGCACTCCTCGCTTCCCTAACCCCCAACATCGCATCAAAATCGCTCAACAAAGCCGCATCCGACCAAGATACCTTAACCCAGGGTGGATTTCCCAAAATCAAATCGAAACCCCGCGATTGGCTCGCATCACCCCCCAAAATCTCTGGGAAAGCTAATTCCCAATGCTGAAACCGCTCCCGTTCAGCAATTTCTCGACTCACCCCGTACCAAGGAACCGCAGCAGCAAGCAAATCCACATTCAAATCACTTTTCGCACTTGCTTTTAACAACCCCGCACCATCAAAATTCCACCGCAAAGCTTGAATTCCCAACTCCCCATCCGGTGACAGCAATAACTGCGCTGCTGCTAAATAATCTTCCCGTCGCGGTAAAGCTTGCACATCATCCATCGACCAGAAAAACAACCCACACCAAGCATCCATCAACAATTTTAACCGTTGAAAGCTGCCGGAATTGGCTTCCAAACTGGCTTTTACCTCTTCCTGCAAACGCAAACTTGCTCCGGGTTCCGTTGTCGGGGGATGGGGAAACACACTTCCAGGACAAGCGGTTTGCTGTAATGCTGTTAATCGTTGCTGTGCATACTTCTGCTCATGTTCGTCAATCAAATCACTGACATCTAAAGCCAAATTTACCTCAGTTTGCTGCCACTTTCCCCGCACTTCCTTCTTAATCCAATCCTTAGCTTGCTTAACCTGTTCGGAATAAAACTGTTTCACCAAACTATCCCCAGCAGTGGGAACCATATCGGGGTCGAATACTAAATAATGATATACCTCATTTTTCCCCCGCTTTTCCCCCGGTTTTAGTTGACGAGGTTCCACAGTTTCGTTACCACTTTTGAGATGAACCCCAGCCAAAAGTTGCGCTTTCGTCCACACCGCACGTCTCGCACCAATTAAACTATTCCCCGTCCGCAACCGCAAACCAAACCAAGGAGTCGCACCCCGTACCCATTCTTCTCTCCCATCTTCCCCCACCAACTTCGCCCGATGCATGGAATTTAACCACAAAGATAAGGCTCCCAACTCCACCGCCGTCGGGTTTAAGTCCACTCCGTAAAGATTGCGCGTTGTAATATAGTGGCGGACACGGCGCAATTCATCCGCATAATCCGAGGGGTCAATGGTATCACCTAACTGCTTCTGCTTCAACTCCAAATATTTCTGTGCTAGTTGGTTCGCCGCTTCATTCAAAAATGCCCCGCTTCCCATTGCTGGCTCACACACTGTTAGCTGTAAAATTTTATCCGCATCTTCGGCAGTGTAATCCTGTAATAAAGGTCGTAAAGTCTCCTCTACCAAGCATTTTGTTAGCACCTCCGGCGTGTAATAAGAAGCACTTTGCTCCCGATCCAACCCCGACAAATGCAAAATAAACGCACCTTTGACATAAATTACAGGTTTCCCATCCCCCAAACGCTCGACTTCTTCTTTTTTAAACTCCTCCAACCGTTCCTTAGCTACAAACCAAGTCTGGGTTTTCGGTTTCCCAAAATCATCCTGAGCGCGTTTTACCCGAATAAAATCGTCTTCCGCAAACATCCCTTTATAGGAAAGCAAACCCTCATACACCGCACCTAACTGGTTAATTCCCAAATCTGCATAATTAACCCGTCCCGTGGTTTTGGTTCTGTCGTCATAACTGAGGGAAAGCTTGCGAATCACCTGCTGCAAACAACGGTTAGAAAGTCGCGCTTTCGTCAACAATGGGGTAGCATTGGGGTCAAATAAGGTTGCAGTCAGGGGTGGTAACTCAAAACTCCTGGTATTACTCGCATATTTAATTTCCAATTGGTTAGAACTAGTTTCATCGGGAAGAGAATTAAACCCCTGATGAATTAAACTAAATATCTGATTGATGTGTGCTTGGAAATAAACACCCTCGGCTGACTGTTCCGATAAAGGTACTAATTCCAAATCTCGCAATGCTTCCAAACTATAACCCAAACGGTAAGCATCATCATTTATCGGTAAAACCCCTAATTCCGCCCCATGTGCTTCCGCGTAAAAGCAAAATATCAACCGATACACAAAAGTCAAAGCTTCATGACGCAATTGTTCCGCAGTCACCGTATCAAAACCATCCAAAGTAGTCATTGTTGACATACTCCCCAGCCTGAAGGCATGGGGATTCTAGCTTCAGACAGCGATTGCTGGCGTAGCCAGTCTGACATCACCTAAGCCAACAGTCGATGCCCCGACTGCACAAATATTGCGACTAGCGTTTTCGTCTCTTCCATTAACTGACTGACAGGAAGGACAACGCCACTCTCTAACTGACAAATCAAGACTTTCTAGAATATGTTTACAATTAGAGCATGTCTTGCTACTTGGATACCACTGGTCGATAAAGACAACCAGTTTATTCTTCTTCTTGGCAACCCATTCTAGGATTTGCAGAAACTCACCAAACGCTAAGTCTGATATTTGCCTGCCCCAAAGACGTTGCATTCCTTTGAGATTTAAAGTCTCAAAACAGAGAATATCGAACCTATCTGTTAGCTCATGAGCTAATTTCCAGAACCAATCACGCCGACGGTTGGAAATATCTTCATGCTTGCGTACTAAATTCTTTCTGGCTCGTTCTCTGTTAGATGAGCCTTTTTAGCTTTTTGGAATGCCGCGAACTTGCTTTTTTAATGGCGCTTAGGGATTGCTTGAAAAATTGGGGCGATTCAATTTTAGTGCCGTCTGAGCAAGTGAGGAATGTCTTTAACCCAAAATCAAAGCCAGCGATTTTACCCGTCTTAACTTCAACTTCTGAGCTACCCTCATCAACAACCAAAACCATAAATAACTCACCTAACGGGGTGCGTTTAATAGTTAGGGTTTTGACTGTTCCCTCAATTTCTCTGGACTTCCAAAACTGGTAAACTCGACTACCAATTTTTACCCTATTTCCACCCAAAAACTTATAACCTGCCTGCTTAAGGGTGAACGATTTGTATTTCTTGACCTTCTTAAATCCTGGTGGTCTTACTCCTTTGTTATTGTGTTTGAAAAACAATTGGTAAGCTTTCTCAATGCGTTGACAAATATCTTGTGCTGCTTGAGAACCTACTGATTGCCAAAAAGAATTACGCTTTCTTAATTTGGCGATATGAGCCTGAAGTTTTGCACAGTTTAAATGCTTGCCAAACATCCGGTAATACCTTTTATGTAGAGCAATGCAATGGTTATAAATCACTCCAGCAGCGTTGATTGTGCGCTTGAGGTGTCTATTCCTTTTGTGTTCGTACAATTTAAACTTCAGTGTTTTCATGCTAGTATTATACCATAAAACGACGGCAATATGACGGCATGAAGAAATTAACAGTTCGATGCTCTAATGAAGAGTATGAAACGCTTTTGAAATACTGCGAAGAAACAGATCGCACTCAAAATGACGTACTTAGAGAGATGATCCGGAAGTTGAAGAAAAGCCGTGCTAGAAGCACGGGGCTTTAGACCCAATTTTTTGGTAAACCACGACGACGGCGATCGCTTACCCACTCATTCGCCAATAATTCTATGGCTTCCCGTACCGCAACCTGGAGATTTTCCGTCACACCGTGGGCTAATTTATGACTTTGCTCTTCCAAAGTATCGTGTAATAAATCAGCCGATTCGCTATCAGGAGCCAGTGTTTCCCGCGATAGAAATGTAGCAATTTGCTCAAAACTACTTTTCTCACCCCGTCCAAAAGCCTCATCCAAATCAAAAGCCAACCACCGACCATTTGCATAGGTTTTGCGATCGCACAACAAAACCCGACTCCCCGCTAATAACATCAACCAACGGGGTGGTTCCTCGGTTTTAAAAATTTCTCCAACAGCCTTTCCCCAATCTCCCGGAAGCAATTTGTGGGTATTTTCAGCTAAGTTGGTGGGTAGTTTTGTCGGTAGCAACTGCATTTCCAAGGGGTCTTCACTCGGTATCCCATCAGGTAAACTCCCATCGGGGATACAAAAAGCACTCTCACAAATTATTAACCACGGTTGCCCAAACCGCTTTAATAGTCCCAAACTCGGCACATAAACATCCCCAGCACCAACGGGAATATCGAGTTGCTGTAAATCACCATAACCTAAAGCCTGTAACAAATACGAGTGCCAAGATTGAATATCAGCCCCTGCATTCTGTCGCTTTGACCAGTCAATTTCCTCAACAGCTTCAGCTTTAGCCTTAAAATATCGCTGTCCCAATCGTTGCAACTGTCGCGGACAAGCAGCAGCACCCGCTTCCTTCCACCCCTGGGTAAACTTCTGCGCGTCCTTAGAGAAACTGGTGTCTAGGTAATGAGATGAGTAATATTCACCAACGTTGTATACAGCGATATCCAGGGGCATTTGGGGATTGGGGATTTGAGATTATTCAGGAATTATACAAAAATAACTCAGTAGTGCGGGGCATCTTGCCTGCTTTTTGACAACATGGGGCGAGGGAATTGTTAGCGATCGCGTTTTGCCGTAAGAGTATTCCAACAAATAAATGATCCAAAATGTGTCATTGCGAATGGAGCGAAGCGGAATGAAGCAATCGCAAGAACTCGGAGATTACGCGATTGCTTCGTCGTTCCTCCTCGCAATGACAATTGGGTATTTTTTTACTTGGAACACTCTAAATTAATTGTAGGACTTATGCACTATACAAATTGACGATTATACGCGATCGCACTCAGAGCATGGCAGCGAGACTGGAAGCCGCTCCGCGTCTCTACGTCCCTCAACTCAACCTTGTATCTTAAGAATAGTAGTAGAGTGTATTGCATACAAACGAGAAGTTCTATATTCAAAACACCATCATTCGACCTCAGAAGCTGAAGATTCTCCTTTGCAGCAAGAACATTCTCACTGGAAACAGGAACATTCTCGTTTAGAACAAGAACGTTCTCACTGAAAACAAGAATACTTTAGTTTGAAACAGGAACATTCTCGTTTGCAACACGAAAGTTCGGGTTCTGAACATGAAACTTTGAGTTCAAAACAGGAAACTTGGAGCTAAAAGCTTGATTGATGAGGTTGGGAAGGTAAATTTTCCTGTTCTCATGAGAGATAATCGCGTAAATTTGCTAAATTCTCACGCACAGTCACAGTATTAGGATGATTCCCTCCTAAACTTCGCTCAAAAATATTCAAAGCTTGGAGAAACAGGGGTTCGGCTTGGTCGTACTTTCCTTGGGAATTGTAGAGATATGCCAAATTGTTGAGGCTTTGGGCGAAATGGGGATGATTATCTCCCAGCAGACGTTTATAGAGTTCTAAAGCTTGGAGAAACAGGGGTTCGGCTTGGTGGTACTTTCCTTGGGAATAGTAGAGTTTAGCCAAGTTGTTGAGACTTAAGGCGACATCGGGATGATTGTCTCCCAGCAGGCGTTGTCTGAGTTCTAACGCTTGGAGATAAAGGGGTTCGGCTTGGTCGTACTTTCCTTGGAAATAGTAGAGTAATGCCAAGTTGTTGAGGCTGGTAGCGACTGAGGGATGATTGTCTCCCAGCAGGCGTTGTTTCAGTTCTAAAGCTTGGAGATGCAGGGTTTCGGCTTGGTCGTACTTTCCTTGGGATTCGTAGAGTCCTGCCAAGTTGTTGAGGCTAGTGGCGACATCGGGATGATTGTCTCCCAGCAGGCGTTGTCTGAGTTCTAAAGCTTGGAGATACAGGGGTTCGGCTTGGTCATACTTTCCTTGGGAATAGTAGAGATGTGCCAAGTTGTTGAGGCTGCTGGCGACATGACGATGATTGTCTCCCAGTAGGCGTTTACAGAGTTCTAAAGCTTGGAGATACAGGGGTTCAGCTTGGTCGTACTTTCCTTGGGATTCATAGAGTCCTGCCAAGTTGTTGAGGCTGGCGGCGACATCGGGATGATTGTCTCCCAAGCGGTGTTGTACTGTTGATAAACACTGTTGATTCCAAGGTTCGGCTTGGGTATATAACCCTTGTCCTTCATAGAAGCGAATCAAGCCGACGAAAGTCCAAACTATATCTTCATCACTGACGTATTGAATGAGATTGTTTGCTACTTCAGCTATGTGTGCTATGGCAAGGGAAACAGTGTTAATTTCTTCAAGTATGGGAGTCCCAGGAATTTTTTTAGCAACTGCTACCATTACCTGAGAAAACGATCGCTTAAGTTCCTCTGCTTGCTCTAAACCTGTAAACTTAGATTGGAAAAATTCCCGCAGTAGGGGATGTAGTTGATAAATTCCTTCATCTTTGCGCTGGAGTAAATGCAGATTCAATAATTTATCATCCCGAATTTCCTCTAACTCGCCCTCATCTTTCTCTGTTAAGCACTGTTCTACAAAGTTCCAAGGTATGGGTGCGGCGGCAAATAAACTGAGTACACAGCCTAATAACTTATCACCCTCTGCTAATTCCTGCCAACTCAACTCAAAGGCGGCTTTTATTCCCCGTTGTGCTGTCATATCTGCTTCTGGGTTGACAGTTGCAGGTTGTTCTAGTCGCTTTTCCTTTAATCGCCCCATCATTTTCGATAGGGACAAATCCGGTTTTCGTGCCAAATATCGCCCCACCAACTCCAAACCCAAAGGCAAATACCCCAGCCATTCGCACAATTGATTTGCTACATCTAATTCTCTCTCAATTCGCTCTGGTGTTTCTGCCAGCAAAGACCGTAACAACTCCAACGCTGCATCTGGTTGTAATACATCTAAAGATAATTGCTTGATGGCTGCACCCAACTTTTTGCGCGTAGTCATTAACACTTTAAATCTGGAAGATGCGCCCTGTAGGTAAGGTCTGACTTGCTGGTAATCTGTAACATCATCCACCACCAGCAGCACATTACCCTCACGCCAATTCCGCCAGCAGTATTGTACTTGTGCAGGTAAATCAAATTCTTCTGGTGGCTTTAAATCAAGCTGAGTTCTGGCAAACCGCACCACTTGAGAGCCAAAATCCTCAACTTTCGCCTGTAACCAGCACAGTCCACCTTTGTAGTTTTCGCGCTGAGTCATGGCATATTGCAAGGCGAGTTCTGTTTTACCCAGTCCACCCATTCCCAAAATAGCCGCAATGGCTACTTGGTTATTTTCCTGCAATAGTTTGTGGAGTTCTTGCAGTTCTTCATCGCGTCCCACAAATTTCACCACCCCACTCAGGGGTAAATTTTGCGGTATTTCAGGATTTGACTTTACCCGTTCCTGTTCGGGCGACTGTAGTCAGTTGTATGTGTTGTGCTGTTCCCCAATTGTGATTTGTTGGGCAACCATTGCCCCTTTTTCAGCTTGGATACTTTCTGCTAACTTGGCAAAGTTATTCACAATTGCTGGCTGCGCTTGAATTTCTGCGGCTAATTTTTGAATTTCCTTCGCCTTGGGGGATTCATCTTGATTGATTGTGGCTTCTACTTCCCGCACCGATTGAGCAATATCGTCATCTTTATCGGCTGCGGCTTTCAACTCCAACACAGCTTGACCATAATCTAACGCCTCCTGTGTGTTTTCCTGTGACGTATTCGCCAATGACGAGGGCAGTTTATTTTTCTGGCGCAGCCGTGCGATTAACTCGTTACTTTTTTCTAATGCTGCTTCTCCCAGCTTTTCGCCTGTTTTTTCTAAAGCCTTAGTTAAAACTATAGTAGCGATCGCAGTTCCTACGGCTGTTAAGGTTACTGGTTCCATAACTTAAGAATAATAATACGAGATTATACTGATTTTTCCTCAGCATAACAGTTTCTCAACAGAGAAAAAGCGTTGCTTGATTTTTGCAGCATGGCTGACTTACAAGCTTGGTTGGAAGCAGTGGAAGATTAATTTGCCACTAAATTAACTAACTTTTTACACCTTCAATCACCATCACTAACCGAGTAATAGGCGACTCTCCAGGTAACAAGTGAGTATCCCGCCAATATTGCTGACGGTCTCTGAGATACTTATACATTTCCTCCCGTTCTGAGAGCAACTTTTTAGCAGAGGCACTATTTGGGTCAATTTCAGCTAACCGCTTATTAATTATATCCAGCCGTTTTTGACTCCACTGTTTCAGTCGCTGTTCTTCTTGCTGCAATAGGGGTTTGATTTTTTCTTGTCGTTGTTTTTCCAAATTTTGTAAATATGTCAAACTTGCTTCCACCGCAGCAGTAATAAATATTTCTCCTGCTGCAAGCTGCACTGGAGTTTGGGTATTTGCTAGCTTTTCAAACCCTGCATCAGCTAAAGTCTCTTGTAAGGGCGCAATTTCACATTTTCCCCCGCGATGGATGCGAACTGCATGGGCATCTACTACCAAAGGCGTACCAGCTTTTGATGGAACTTGTCCAATAAAACAAAATGCCAGTTCCCCTGCTTCCAGTTCCTGGGAAATCACAACAGGAGCTTCTCCTCGCGCAAATTGCATTAATAACCTTTCCACCAACCATTGCATAATGGGGTGAGTCTCGCTACACAAAAGTTCTTTCGACCAATAACCAGAAGTATTACGAGCAGCAGTAATTGCCAACTTTACCCGTTCGACATCATCTGTTAGCCGAAACTGATCGTGTTCCTGCCAAGCTTCTTGAGGAATTGCCGTTGCCCCGAAAATAATATCATTTGCCTGGGAAGACTGACCCAAACGCCGTTTCAAATCATCAGGTGCAGTTAGCGTCATCATCCGTCCTTCAACTTCAATGGGCAGATAGTCTCTATTTGATTCGCGTAATAATTTATACGCTTCTTGTAAAAACTCGAAATCTTTATAGAAGCGAATGCGGTTAGTTTGGAGAGTAAGCGAACAATTATTACTGAGTTTTTTATCTTCTTTTCCCCCTTCTGCTTTTCCTCCACCTAGCAAAAAAGCCAGCAGGTCATCATCATCCTTAGTATTACCAACTGAGATAATAGATTCTAATTCGCCAGCTTCATCCGAAACTGATTGATTTTGTACTACCTGTAGTTCCAAAATATTGCGATCGCCTTTCAACAATCCTTGTTCAGCAATATACTCTGCTTCTTTTTCTGGATCGTACAGTTTTAGCAGACTCTCCCCAGAACGGGTACTGCGGTTAATTTCCTCAACTTTATTAATTAACCGTTCAAAAATTGCCGAGTCCCCCTTAAGTAAACCAGTTTTTGTCTCCACCATCAAATACCGAATGATGGGCGATTGAGTTTGCCCAATGCGATCGACCCGCCCGTTGCGTTGAATCAGTGTAATAATCGACCAAGGTAAATCGTAGTGGATGACATGGTGACATTGGTGATGTAAGTTAATCCCCTCTGATGCTACATCGGTAGCGATCATCATCCGCACAGGTGAGGTTTTTGTGCCAAATGCCTCCACTGCCGCCATCAAATGTACATCGGGACAAGCTCCACTAATTGAAGCGATCGCCTGCTTTGCCTGGTCTTCAAACCTTTCGCTGTGTTTAAGTTTGAATTCCTTAGCAACAGCTTCTGCTAGTGCTTTTTGTGTCTCAATATATTCCGTAAAAACTAAGATACGCAGGCTACTATCCTGACCATTCCAGCCAACTTTACGCAATTGCTCAAGTAAAAGTTTGAACCGTGATGAATCTTCAAGGGAAAGTTGCTTCAAGTTTTCTTCCAGCCTTTTTAAATATGGAAGCTCTGGACTTTTAGAGTTTTCTGCCTGGATTTTTTTAACTCGTTTTGCAACTGTACTCCGACAAGATTCTGGACTAGAAAGAAACTGTTTATACAATCCATACTGAATTAAACGCTGGTTTCGCCAATCAGAATATTGCCCTGCTTCCTTCGCTATTTGAGCTGCTTGTCGAAGTTCTCCCAAAATACTGTAAGCCGCTTCCTCTCCATCGGTCGCTTGTATCGCAGTTTCCCCAATTGGCACAACCACTCGGTCAGTAAGTTCCTGTCCAATTTGGCTGCGGACATCTTCCTTAAACCGCATTAAATAAAAACCGCGAATATCTTCTGCATCATACTCGCGGTGACGGGGGTCGGGAATTGCAGAAGGGTCAAGTAAAGAAATTAAACGCCCAAAGGTTTCTCGCTTGCCATTGTGGGGAGTTGCGGTTGTCAACAACATTGTATCCGCCCGTCTTGACAGCAATCTTGCCAACCGATGCGCCTGATGGTTTTCGGGAACGCTAGCGCCAGCAACGTTGTGCGCTTCATCAATGACCACCACATCCCAATGGGCGGACTCCAAAAAGTGGCGATAACGTCCCGCATCTTTGAGAGTATCAATGCTAATTATGACCCGATGGTAAATTTCAAAAGGATTTTTATTCGTGGGAATACGCAACCTTAACTTAGCAATACCCTGGGAATCCAAACGCACAAGAGGAATCGAAAAACGGTTCCAAAGCTCTGCTTGGAACTGAGTCAACATCGATTTTTTCGATAAAACCAAAATGCGATCGCCTCGTCCCCGGCGCATTAATTCGGTTAAAATCATGCCGACCTGGATTGTTTTCCCCAAACCAACAGCATCAGCAAGTAATAATCGAGGACGAAGTTGTTCCAATGCACGTCGTACAGATGTTACCTGAAAGGACATCGGGTCAAATGCACCTAAACCGACCAAATCAGGTTCCTCACCAGCTGCTGGCATCTGTCTCAATTGGGCTTCCAGGAATAGTTTTGCACGACGAAAACCATTTGAATTATCTGCAACCAGCTTAGTTTTGCGCGGATTAACTGCCTCAATTCGATCTAGCTGCGTCAAAAAAATCGACTGATGTCCTCGAACCAAATCATCAACCCCAACGACATGTACTGCATATTCCGTGCCAGCATCGTTAGACGCTTCAACGCGCTGCACAAGCCATTCCGCATCACGACACAGTATTCGCATTCCGGGGGCAAGGGTAAGGACACTGGGCATCGGGTATGAGTCCTGAATATTAGGCAAAACTCATTAATTATACTAGGCGTAGAATCAAGATTAAATATTTTCCAGCCTTCTTTATATGCAAACTTTCTAAGACATAAAAAGAACCTAAAATTCCGGCACGAACAACTCTTTTCTTGCCCCCGCATAATGCTCGTAAATCATCTTGGCACTCGTACCGACTAACTTGGCGATGTCCTTGGCATCCAACATCCTCATTCCCCCATCGGGCATCAAAATTGGTGTTTCCAGTGCTGCGGTAATAAAGGTATGTCTGGTTTGATACAAATTACGGTATTCAATATTACTATCCAATCTTTTCAATACCGAATTCCATGCCCTGTTGTTGAGATTATGGGTATCAATCCATCCTCCTTTCGGTGCTGGAAACACTTTGTCTTCCCCCGTCACACCTTCTGGCTTAATGGATTGTAACAGCCCTGCCAACTTCGGATTTATGGGAAAAGACCGCTTTTTCTGCGTTTTTAACCCCTTTTTACAAACCAAGCCATTTTCTGACTCCACCACAGCCTGCTCAAAGCGAATTGTCCGAAAATCATCTGTGATATGTTTCCACTGCAAAGCCACCGCTTCGGATGGTCTACAGCCAGTCATAAACAGGAATTCAATGAAAGGGGCATAGTATTTGTAATGGCGATCGCTCTTAAAAGTCTGAATGATTTTATCCCGTTCTGCCAAGGAAAAAGGGTCAATATCCGTATCCTCCGACTCACCTTTGGGAACCCGAATATCGGCAGCCATCCCCACAAACGGATTATTGGTAATTAGTTGAGATTTCACAGCCCAATTGCAACAGGCATTTATTTGCGTCAAAATACGTTTTGCAGAATTGGCCGTTTTATTCGCCACCAACCAGTCTCTAATTGCAACTGCATCGTCAATAGACTTCTTTGGCAGGTACAAATTAAGACAACGGTCAACTTTCTGATAATCCTTTGCCAGGGTACTTGGAGAAGCATTTGGTCGCTTAAATTCTACATATTTCTCCCACAACTGGGGAAGGGTTGGTTGGGACTTTTGCGATGGTGTACCTGCTTGAGCCTTACGGACAGAACCTTCGGGGGTATATTTGCTTAAATCCTTGGGTCAAACCGCTCGCACAAAATATCTTTTTCGATTTCTGAGGCTTTGAGTTGGGCTAGCTTCCAATGTTGTGGTGTGTCAGGATAGCCCGTGGAAATATAATGACGCTTGCCAGCAAAATGGAAGCGCAGCTGAATGCGTCCATTGGAAAGAATGGCTGTGACAGAACCCTTGGAAGCCCTGCCAGTTGGGGTTTTCGTTTTCATGGGGTATCTGGTGTAAGCTACATTCTAGTCTACACAAGGATTACACCATCTTTACACCATTTTTTTCGCTAAATTGACCTAAACATACCCAATAATTTGATTACAGCTTTTTTTACTAAACCTCCAAAACCCTTGCTCTGTGGGAGAAATCTAGATTTTGGAGTAATGCCAGGAACCAGACTTGAACTGGTGACACGAGGATTTTCAGTCCGAGGACTATTTAGTATCTGCAAGGGTTTTGAGTAATAAAACCTTTATTACACCCAATTTACACCCAATTTCTCCTACTATTGGTCTGTGCTTGTCTGGTTTTAATCGGGTTCTTAACGATTTCGATCAGGCTGGAAAGCCTAAGATTTTCAATATAAAGATAATTCTTGACTAATTCTATATGAAGCAAGGCTATATTCCCTGATAGACTTCAGCCTGTGGCTACTCGAACAAAGTCTGCTTACGCTTCGCAATGGCTTTGCTAAATGCAAGCTAGTTAGACGTATCTTGATCAAGAACCGATATTAGAAGGTGAATTCCTAACCTTGTCTTCTTCGCTAGATAAATTTATATCGAAATTTTGTCAGGGAGAAGAATAGCATAATTTAGCTCAACTGCTTGAAAACTCCACCGACCTAGCTAATAGAGTCTGTAGTTGCCTAAATACCCAACTACTTTACACTTCTTTACAATATTAGCCAAAAAATCCATTAATAATTGACCCCGTATAAGCTGAGTTAGTGTACAAAAAGCTCCAAATTGCAACGTTAATTGCCATTGTGAGCATGATTATTCATCTAATATGGAGACAAAAATTCTTCTTATATGGGCAATTCCAAACCTCAAGACTATCAGTTTGTTACTAAGCAGGTAATGTCTGAAGTAACTGGTTTATCAAGTAACACTTTGAAGAAATATAGACTTCAGGGAAAATTGCAGAGGGATATTCATTGGATCACCCTTAACTCAAGAGTTGTGAGATATAACATTACCCTTGTGTTGGATTGGGTACAGAACCACATTAGTAATCCTAAAGCCCACTTGAGAGCCATTGAAAATTATTTGGCTGACTTACCTTCTAACCAACCAAAAAGAAGACGCAATAGTTCTAAGCAGAGATGATTGAGTCTCTAAAACAATTCTGCTGCTCCGAGGAACCGAGATAATTATTCGGATAAGCAACGCCAGAAATTCTTCTCACGATCCTCAATAAGGACGTAAAAATACTTGCTACTCAAGTAGATATTGACTACCTGTTCTGTTTGCACAAAAAAAGCCATTAGTCAGCAATCATTGCTCTACTTATGGCTCTCGTAAAATTTTTTTCTAAAGTATGAGTATAGCAAATAATGAAGATTTTAGGAACAAGGTTGTTCCTAATTTATCTATGTCCTCTTCATCCGAAGCAACTTCATCCTATATATGTGCTAGGCATTTAGAAGAGTGGGTGAATGGCAGCGGAGTCTCAGAAGAAATTACCCGCCTCAATGTTAAAACACTCGAAGATAATGAGGAAATAGCACAGCATTTAGACTGGAAAAAATATAAGCACACTGCTGGTTGGTGGTGTAGTGGCATCAATCCCAGGAATGGATTACCGATGGGAAAAATGCATGGACAGTTCAAGCCAAATGAACCGTTAAAGTTGGGATCATCAGATAAGTCAAAGCCAGCTAAGTATATCTCCAGCAAAGCTCAACATGATGCTATCTGCTTGGACACAGGAAATCGCAATTATTGGTCAGAAATAATTGGCAATGTTTCTATACCAATTTTTGTCACAGAAGGATGCAAGAAAGCTGGAGCAGGACTTACAAATGGATACCCCACGCTTGCATTATGTGGAGTAGACATGGGATTAGATGATGGCACATTAGTTAGCCATTTAGAACTATTTGCAAACCCAGAAAGAAATATTTACCTATGCTTTGATGCAGATATCGTTCGCAAGACTCCTGTGAGGAAAGCATTAATCCGATTAGCTAACGTGCTATGCCAGCAGAAATGTATAGTTCGCGTAGTTATTTGGGAAGAAACTAGAGGTAAGGGAATGGATGATTTTTTGGTGACTAATGGTAAAGCAGCATTTGATGTGGAAATTGCGAAAGCACAAGATATTCATGAATTTAAAAGGCAAACTGTAGGCGATCAAGCTAGCAAATCTCAAAAAGGTAAAAATAATTTGCCAGCGCATTCAGTAGCTGCAGAAATAATTGCTTCTCAAGTAACGAACTTAAAATTTGACTCCAAAATTAGCCGATGGACGCAATATCAAAATGGTTATTGGAGCATAGCTATCAAAGAATCAGTCCTTCAACGAATAGTTCAGAAACTGAAAGAAATTTATCCTGATATAGGTTTCAGCGCCAGCTATCCAGAGGGAGTCATAAAAATGTTGATACCGGAACTTTTGTTTGATGCGTGGAATGAGCAACCTAAAGATTTACTTCCCTTTAAGAATGGAGTCTTGGATTTGAAGTCAAAACAAATGATGCCTCATTCACCGGATTATTATTTCCGTAGTATTCTCGATCGCGAACATGATGTCTGCGCTACAGATTGGAACGTAATTGAAGAGTGGATGGACTTCGTATTTGACAATAATCATGACCAAAAGCGCTTACTATTATGCTGGTATGCAGCAGTATTAAGGGGGATGTGGAAACTGCACAGATTTGCCTTAATTACTGGGTTAGGGGGAACTGGTAAATCTACAGCTATGAAACTAGCAACAGAATTAGTTGGCAAACGTTTTAGCCATAGTGTTACTCTTTCATCTCTAAACAACCATCAATTCCAAGCAGGGAACATTTATGGCAAACGATTAGTATGTATCAACGATGCTGATGACTATCGAGGGAACATAGAAATACTCAAAAATATTACTGGCGGAGATGAGATTACTATCGAGCATAAATATGAGATGCCTTTCACAGCAACTTATACAGGAATGGTAATGATCACTGCTAATCACCTTGTCTTTAATGCGAGTGATTCAGGATTGGATCGACGTATGATTATTTTTAAGTTCAACCGTCCAGTTCCAAAAGTTGACCCTGATTTTTCAGCAAGTCTTTCTGCACAGATCTCTGGTTTTACTAATTATCTACTTAGTATTCCAGAAGAAGAAATTAATCAGACTTTGATTTACAAGGTTGATGAAAGTGGAATGATAGGTGAGAATGAATTGGAGTTTTTACTACAAACTAATTCTGTTGCTGACTGGTTGAATAATAACTATGTCTACGATCGCAATAATCAAATTCCTATTGGGAAAGACAAAGACCGAACAGATCAACTCTATGGTGATTATTGCAGTTACTGCTACAAAACCAGGTCTAAAATGCTTACTAACAAGCAGTTCAGCCCAGAGATTATCCGTCTAGGAAGAGAAAAACTGGAGAAAGTGAAAACTAGTAGCGGTTTCGTAATTCGTGGGCTTAAACGTGATGATTCGGGAGGAGTAGTCGAAGCTATCATTCGCGAATCTTATTCCAAATAAACTTGTCTTTCTCACCCTGCATACCCTTCACTCCCTGCATTCAGTCCTTGAAAAGCTTATTATGCTAGGACTTAATGAATGCAGGGTCTTTAGGGTGAATGCAGTGAGGACATAACCAAACTGCATCACCCTACAAATTAGTTAAGTTAAAGCTTTCAGCTATCATCAATCACTTCAATGCAGGATGTGGAGGGTGAAAATGAAAAAGGTTTAGTCCTTCAACTTAGTAAGTTTGTCCATTAATAATATTGCTTGATGTAAGCATAAGCCTTTTCAAAAAGTTCTTTATCTTGGTGCAGAGCATATTTAAATAGGGTTTTCCGTAAGGCTTGCTTGACTTCCCGTTCCCCAGCACTGGTTTTCTGCCAACCAGGGAAGCGTACTAAGCGTAATATTTCGTCAATATCATTAACAATTCGCTCCACCATTTTGGGCGTTTGCTCATTACGGACTTCCAAAAATAGCTCTGTCAACGCTGCCTTACCCCGGTCTTCATCTTCCTCTGGCGGTGTGTCTTTTTCTGCTTGCACCAAGTCACGGGCTAAGTCAAGCAAATCCTTTAGGAAGGCTACACTATGAATTTGTCCTTGTTCATGGCGTTCTTTCAAAGCTTCTAGACGCTCTGATAAAGCTCGAAAGCAGGGATTATCAATATGTTGGCGAAGTCTTCTAGCAACTTTAATCTCAATTTCCTTGGCTTTGTTCTTGGGATCTGCGGAATTTAGCACCACCTCTAATAATTCGGCATCCAGGACGATTTCTTCGAGGTCATCACGCACTGCTTCCACACGGACGTTTTGATGAATTAGCTCAATGGTTTTAGCTCCAAGTGCGTGCCAGAGCAGTTTACCCATGCCAGTTGTCGGTTGAACTGAAATGTAAACCTGGGAAAGCCACTTGTAATCAGTTTCATAGTTGACAAGTATGGGATCTGGTGATACTGCTTCCCATAAATTAGCCAGGTAACTGTAATCGGCAGCGAAGTTATCACGCACATCATTGTTGGGTAAACAATCCTGCGCGGCAATTAGTCCTTCATAACCACTAAGGGTACGATCTACTCCTGGGAAATATGCTAGACATTTCTGGACTGCACCAGGAAGTTCGTTCTTTAAGGCACTAATTCCAGAAACAACCTGCTGGAAGCCTTGCTCGTCAAAGTCTAAAGCTTGAGCGACATCATCAAATACGCCAAGATAATCTACTACCAAACCGTGTGTTTTTTTATTGCCGTAGGTGCGATTAGTACGGCAGATGGCTTGGAGTAAGGTATGTGCCTTCAGTGGCTTGTCTAGGTACATCGCCTGAAGGATCGGTGCGTCAAATCCTGTGAGTAATTTTGCGGTGACAACCAGAATTTTTAGTGGATCGTTGGCATCACGGAACCGATCTAAAAGTTTTTCTTCTTGATCGCGACTACGTAGATAAGGTTTTAATCGCTCATCTTTCCCTGTGGCGGAAATAACTATTTCGCTGGCTTCTGGGGGCAGATGTTTATCCAGTTCTGCTTTATATAAAAGACAGCATTCTTGATCGTAGGTAACGACCGGGTGAACGAAAAAAGGTGTGGGGAAGAGCTTAGTTAGCGTACATCATACGCTAACTAAGCTCTGACTCATATAGATGTTAACTCTTATGAGAGTATGAATTATTTTTGAAATCTTGCCGCTTCTTCAACTAGGTCATTGAGTCCTAGTTCTAATGTATGAAGCACCTGGTTTAACGCTTCGATTTTTGTCCGATTTTTCATCATCTCAACTGCCTTTAAAAAAGCAGGACTACCTGCTTTACCAATATATTGATGACAACTTTTGCTACCATTTTTGGTAACAAAGATAGGTTCTCCTGATTGCCACTTGTAATACCAATAAGCGCCACCCTTACCTTTGGCGCGGTAACGAACAATCCAACAACTATTAGCAGCTACATCACTCTTAAGAAGAGTAGAGATTTCTTGGTTGATTTCTTCTCTTTTGGCTTGTAATTGTTCTATTCTATGTGCTAAATCTGAAAGATTCTGTTCTCTTGTTTTGACCACTATGTAAGTACTAACTTCAAAGGACAAGTTTTATCGTAAACTTTACGCTACCTGACTGTAATTGTAAGATTTGGATGACCAAAAATTTGACCATCGAGTTGAATTACTTAAATATGCTGCCCTTAATGCCATAACTCCTTCAGCTCCAAATAAAGACCAATGCATTCCCGCTTGTTTTAATCTTTGTGTAACCACACGCCGATTGG
Organism: Tolypothrix sp. PCC 7601; assembly: GCF_025677855.1. Classification (NCBI taxonomy): domain Bacteria; kingdom Bacillati; phylum Cyanobacteriota; class Cyanophyceae; order Nostocales; family Tolypothrichaceae; genus Tolypothrix; species Tolypothrix sp. PCC 7601. Next base: position 6,089,476 of record NZ_CP064879.1, on the reverse strand, counting down.
AGCTTTCAACCACTCCCGAACCAATCATTAAACCAGCTTTTAAATAAGAGTGATAATCAATCCGACTCTGATTATTAGTTAAATAACGCTCTAAATCGGTAATAGCTCCCTTTAAATCTTTCTTCTTTTTGGGGAATTGATGACAATTTTCAATTACTGTATTCCATTGTGATTTTTTTAGTAATTGTTGTTGAGTTTTTACCCAATCCAATTGATAGTCTTCGTTATTTGGATACGCTGCTTTCGCTACTGCCCACACATATTCCGAGAGATGAAAAAAGTCGAGAATTTCCACCGAACCTGGAAATTGTTCTGATGCCATCGACCAAATCCAATGTGCGCCATCACCAATTACTACGGTTTTTGTGGGTTTTGTACCTGCTACTTGATTATATAACTGGGATACTCTCTGAGTAAATTCTGGTCGAGATTTTAAAGTAGCTACATATTCCCGAGTACGTATAACACCTCTTTTTTTACCAACTTTTTGATGGTCTTTACTCCAGAAAATTACACCAACTTTTGCTTCTTTATATCCTTGTTTTTGATTCAAGGGAGTCATGACTCCATCAACTCCCACATATAATAAATCTGGTGGTTCCTGCTCTTGATTGGGAATTCCAAACTGTGAAGAAGTGTCTTGCTCACATCGAACCTGAAACTCTTGTGTTTGTAGTTGATTTCCTGTCTTTTCTACTTGATTAGCTAAGGTTTTTTGTGTCAAATCTAGTCTTGTCCATTTTTGAAACAAGGAGTGAGAATTTGGAAATTCACTACTAACTCCCAAGGCACAGGCTAATTCTAATACCATTGGTAGCCATTTATCTTTTGGTAGTCCTAACTCTTCATCAACTTTGACTTTAATACCATCTGTTGTCTCATAAGCTCTACGTACAACAACCATTTCACCTAATGGAGTGTAATATCTTTTTTCTCGTTTAGTTCTCGGATGTGAGTATTCGGCTTCTTTTTCTTCAATTAAGGCTTGGAATAAGCTTTGTTGCACAAAGTTCCCTAATTTTAGCCACATATTGTAAAATTCGCCCACAAATTCTTCTAAATGGTGACACTCCGGTAAGTCCTGGAGTGTGTCATTGATGTGAGACAGAATTGATTGGTGGTTGTTCATGGGAAGTTTGGTTTTATGGCATCTCAGATATGTTAGCGGAATTTGTCCGCTAACTCCTCTCCCACACTTTTTTTCGTTCACCCGTAACGACCATGCCTTTAAAGCCATTGGGAGCAACTTTTTGTTGGTAATGTTCAGCAATGTCGGCACAAATGTTGGTAATCCGGTCTGGGACTTTCACCAGCACTGCCATTTTAGAAACTGCTTTGGCGAGGGTTTCTTTATCTAAATCTGATAACCCACCTGTTAATTCTGCATAAGCTTGGTCGATCGCATCTTTGTCAATATGCAGTTCTACCAGACGTGGCTCAAAATGCAGGGGAAGTGTTGCTCCGTCGCGGATTGATTCTTTAAAACCATAGCGACTCATGTAACCGCGCTCATCTTCTTCTGCGCCAAAGGCATAAAAGGTATTGCGATCGCTTTGATTAATTGGCGTACCTGTAAAGCCAAACAGAAAAGCGTTCGGTAATGCTGCTCGCATTTTCAAGCCTAAGCCACCTTCCTGAGTACGGTGTGCTTCATCTACAAGCACGATAATATTTTCACGGGGATTAAGAATACCTTGTGCTTCCCCAAATCTAAATATAGTAGTAATGATAATTTTGCGTGTGTCCTGCTTCAGCAACCTTTCTAACTCTGCACGGGTTTCGGCTTTTATTAAGTTGGGAATATCTGAAGCGTGGAAGGTGGCGCTAATTTGGGCATCTAAATCAATGCGATCTACGACAATCAGCACTGTTGGGTTACGCAGTTGCGATCGCAAGCGCATTTTTTGAGCTGCAAACACCATTAACAGGGATTTACCTGAGCCTTGGAAATGCCAAATTAACCCTTTCTTGGGTCTACCTGCCAGCACACGGTTAACAATCAGGTTGACAGCTTCGTATTGTTGATAGCGGCAGATAATTTTGATGCGACGCTTTTTGTTGTCAGTAGCAAATAATGTGAAGTGATTCAGGATATCCAGGACAACTGCGGGACTAAGTAGAGAAGCAATCGTATGTTTGAGGGCAGCGAGGCTAGCGGGGGGTGTGTCATCATCCAGTCGCCAAGGACCCCACAAGTCGATAGGCATACGGATCGAACCGTAGCGTAATTCTTTGCCTTCTGTGGCTACACTGAAGACGTTACAGGCAAACAATTCTGGGACATTTTTCTCATAGTCGTCATGTACCTGTAAGGCTCCATCTACCCAGCTTACTGCTTTCCTCACCGGGGTTTTAGCTTCTATCAGGACAAGGGGAAAGCCATTAACTAGCAGCACTAAATCGGCGCGGCGTTCTTCTGCCCCGGCACGGTAGGAGTATTGGGTTGTGAGAATATATTGATTATTTTCTAGGTTGTCAAAGTCGATGAGGCGGACACTGGTGTGTTCGTGGTTGAGTCCAAAGGGCATCGTGCGATCGCCACGCATCCAAGTTGTAAATTCTTCGTTGGCGCGGATGAGTCCATCACTGCGGACTGACAGCACAATTGCCCGTAAGCGGTAGAGAACTTCTTCTGCTCGGTTAGTGTTGGCGGCGATTTCTGGGTTGAGGCGGATTAAAGCTTCACGGACAAAAGTTTCAACGAAAACTTCTTGAGATTGGCGGGGGATATTTCCTGCAGGAAAGTAGTGCCAACCGACACCGTTGATATTTCTATTTTTGCGTGATAAGCCAGGTTGAGGTAGTGCGGTTTGGATAATTTTACCGCAGAGGATATCACGGACAAAAGCTTCGACGGTGTTGGATTCGTTGAACATCACATTTTCAGAATTTCATTTAATGTATATTTTTTTATATATTTAGCTGATTCTATTCTTTGATTTAACTTGCTAATTGTCTGTACAGCATTTAATAAAATTTTGACTATTTCTTTTTGAATATTTATATCAATTAAAGGAAATTGCATTGCTGCAAATCGCTGCACACCTAAGTGAGCTATTGATGTAGTCTGCTTTGCTATTTGTACGAAACGACCAGTGTATTGGCTGTACTGGAAATAGTAATGAGCATATTCTGGTATTACTGTCTGTGCTGGTCGAAAACGAATTAGTGTATTTTGAAAGCAACAATTCTCAACATCATTTCTATAAATTGCACTTCGTCCAACTAACTCCCTACTTTGACCTTCATTTAATAAAATGTCACCTCTAGACAATTTGAATGTTTCAAATTCAACATCAGAGAAATCCATCTCGTAGACTTCTTTAATATCAATGTACCCATCAAATACATTAGCGACACGCAGGTATGGTCGTGAGAATAGACCTGTTTTGTATTTCGGTGAGAGTTGCCGTCCCATCAAAACACTTCCAGCTTGTTCTACTTTAATGCGATTGCAATCGGTAGTAATTCCTAATAGCGGCAATTCAATTGAACCTGATGACATTAAGTTATTAAAAATATTGATCAATAATGACTTACGCAATTTTTCGGCTAAATCTCTAGCTAATTTAAGCTCGTTGTTAGTTTTTTCAACTGTATTAATTAACTTAGTTATGCGCTTTTGCTCCTCTAGGGGCGGCAGAAAAAACTCAAAATTCGCAAGACTTGCCCAGTTTGTTCGCGGAGATAATGACCCTGCTGAAGTACCTACAGCATATTCAGAAAACCTCTCCGTCTGGCAAATAAATGGTAGAAGTTCAGAAAGTAGCACTTTTGGATTAGCACTCTCAAACACATAAATATCACCAGAGCAAACCCCCTCGAAATCGGCAACAGCAACTTTTCGTTGATAGGCTCGACGCTTACCAAATAAAACCTGTCGGGGCTTAAATTTGCTAGTAAAAGTTGTTCCCTCAGCTACAAGACCCCAACGCCGAATGCGTAAATCATCAGGGTCAATATGCTCAAGTCCCACGTATCGCTCAATACCTTCTGCTTCTGGGTTAGTAGCACGGTCTTTGCTGAGGCGTACAACATCCCCAAACTTTACCAATTTCCACCCTGCTTTTAAAGTGTCAGCTTGTATCATATTGTACTTATTCTACCCCTTGAAAACATAAACTCTCCTTCAAACCATTCATCCAAGAGATAGGAATTATACAATCATGTTGCAGCCGACCTACGACAATAGCCGGATGAATACCTATACGTTCAGCAAAATCAACAACATCAGCTTTAGATTTAAGTTGCGCTAATTCTCTGTCGTACTGAGGTGGTATCAAAATTTCACGCGACCATTGATTTGCTTCGCGTTCTGGTTCAGATGCCAAACTTTCCCCACCATCCCATTCATCCAGAAAAATATTTTCTTTATCATGTAGTAGGATATGTGCTGCTTCATGGAAGAAATTAAACCAGAAGCGGTCATTGGTCTTACCATAAAGTGAAAGTTGAATCAATGCCTTGTGGGGATTTAGCCACCGTGCTACACCACTGACGTGCGCTCTCTTAATTGCTGGTACTAAAACAAGTACAACCCCTGCTTCTCGGCACAACTGTTGCATCTGTGGTTCAAATTCATCTGGTGGTAACACTGTCAAAGAGCGAATTTCCCGCACTACTTTTTCAAACTTTGGTTTACTGTATTTGGGACAGTCTAGTTTTTCTGCTTCTATTTCACCCAAACGTAACCAAGCAGAAATAGCAGCAACATCACTTTGTTCGTCGCGAGTACGACGAAAGAAAATTTCCATACCTGCATAGTAACTTCGCCACTCGTCCGGCGAAGCCACACCGAAAAAATGTAATAACTTTTTTACCAAGCTAGGTTTATTCTTGGCAATTAAATTGCACTTGGGAATTACACCTTGGTTCATCAATTCTTTGACTGGTAACTGATCTAACCAAGATGTCCAACCCTTTAAGCGGTTTTCTTCTTCTATCCGTGCTAAAGCAGCGCGATATTGGGCTTCACGATTGAGCCAGAATGCTGCTGTACTCCCTAAAACCCGTTCCAACTTCATGGCAGTTTCTTCATTAATGGGTGCTTTGCCATTAATTAACTGACTGATATGTTTCGTGGTATAGCCTAAACGCTCTGCTAACTGCACTTGTGTCCAATCACGCTCTTCTAAGAAATCAGCGATAGTATCACCAGGGGGAGAAACCCAATCTGGTGTAAAGGGACGGGTTGTCTTAATCATGGTAATCTCCGATGAAAACAATACAAACAGCAGTGACTTTTGACCAATCAATGCTTCCATCCTCATTCAAGGGGATGGGTTCGTTATCTGGCTTAAATACAAGTCGTGTACCACCTTCTAGGTCTACTGCAAATTCACCTGCTCTATCTCCCGTTAAGGGATGGGGACGACCCATAACTAATTCCGTGACACAACTAACAGCAGCAAGATCCGCCAATCGGGTTCTCAATTTCTTGGCACAGTTTGCACCCAATTTTCTTTGCGCTAGGTCTTGTTGCTCGCATAGTTTTTGTAGTTTGCGATCGCCGAAAGTGATTTCCATTCGTTAATAGACTAATACAAGTTTACCACTTTGGTAAACAAATTTGTTATGTCCAGAGAACATATCATATCAATGATGCTTTACCATTTTGGTAAATAAATTTTTTATACTATTGTTGCCAACTAGGTTTTAGCTAATACTTTACCATTCCAGTAAATAAATTAGTTTACAAGGAATCCAGCATATCAACTAAGGCATCCATTTCTTGCCAAAAAGCTCTACTACCTTGTTCCCAGTCTGCCCAAACTTCTGCTAGCGTCTTGAGATCCTCAGTTTGGCTATTGGCTGTTTTTCGTCGCACATAAAGCGGGATGGATAAGCTATAGTCCTGGGCAGCAATTTCCTCTAAAGTAGCAACTGTAGCAAAGCCAGGGTCATTAATGTAACTTTGATACGCACTGAAAATACGTGACTGATGTTCTGGTTTGAGAAAACTTTGTCCTTGCACACGAGCTACTTCATGAACAGCATCAATAAATAAAATCTGCCCTTGACGTTTTGGTGGCTTGCGAGTACGGCAAATAATAATACAAGCTTCCATTGGCGAATTGTAAAACAGGTTTGCTCCTAAACCAAGGACACATTCCACCAAATCAGCTTCAACCAACTTTTTACGCATTTCAGCTTCTTCTTTACGGAACAGTACCCCATGCGGAAAAAGAATGGCACAGCGTCCCGTTTCTGGGTCAAGACTTTTCAAAATATGCTGAAAAAAGGCATAGTCAGCCCTTCCTTGAGGCGGTGTTCCTAAAAAATTACGCTGCCAAGGGTCACTTTGAAACTTTTCCCGGTTCCACTGTTTAATAGAGTAGGGGGGATTGGCAAGAACTACATCAAAAGTTTTTAGTTGATCGTCTTCACTAAAAGCGGGATTGTCCAAGGTATCACCACGCATGACTTGATAATCATCTACACCGTGCAGCACCAAATTCATGCGAGCAATAGAAGCAGTCATGTGGTTACGTTCCTGTCCATAAAGCTTGAGGGTGCGATGTTCTCCACCTGTACGCTTCACCTCAGTTAACGCCGAAATTAACATTCCTCCTGTACCGCAGGTAGGATCGTAAATGCGATCGCCAGATTTCGGTGCAAGCATCTGCACCATTAAATGTACAACTGTACGGTTGGTGTAAAATTCTTGTGCTGTATGTCCACTGTCATCAGCAAATTGCTTAATTAAATACTCGTAAGCATTACCTAATTCATCTTCAGGAACATTAGCTAGGGACAGCACCACACTTGAGAAATGTTCAATCAGCTCTTTAATATCAAAATCTGAAAGACGTTCCTTATTTGTCCAAGGAGCATCACCAAAAATACCATCTAAACGACCAGGGTTAGCGGTTTCAATGCTCCGCATGGCATCTTGTAAAGCTTTACCAACATCCTTGGCAACAACGCGGACATCTTTCCAGTGTGATCCATCAGGGATAATAAAGCGATCATTGGCAGTGTCACGAGCATAATTAGCATCACTTGTGTCAGCCAGTGCTTTGGCAAATTCCTCATCCCAAACATCAGATAGGCGTTTGTAAAACAGCAAGGGAAAGACATATTGTTTGTAGTCCCCGGCATCAACTAGCCCACGCAGAATGGTAGCTGCTCCCCACAGATAACTTTCTATAGCTTGTTGTGTAATTTGTTCGTTCACTCCAGCCACCCCCCTTCCAGCATTACTTGGTGCAGACGTTCCTCAGCTTCTCGGCATTGTACCAAAGCATCTTTAAAAGATGCGATCGCATCTTCTAAGGGAGGAATATCTGCTCCTATAGGCGGTAAGACATAACGCGAGATATTCAGTGTCCATCCTTCCTTTTCAATTTCCTCCAAGGAAACAACCCGTGCGCGATCCTCAACATCTGTAAATTCTTGATACCAACGCAGAATTTCTGAGGTGTGTTCTGACTCTAAAAAGTTTTGGGCACGTCCTTTACGGAACAGGGTTGAAGCATCGATAATTAATACCTTACCTGCTCGTGCTTTAGCTTTATGCTGACGCAGTACCAAGATACAAGCAGCTAAACCAGTGCCATAAAATAAGTTTGGTGCTAATCCAATCACTGCCTCAATCATGTCCATTTCCAGCAGGGTGCGTCTAATTTGCCCTTCTACCCCACCACGAAATAATGCACCTTGAGGTAACACAACTGCCATCCTTCCATGTGGCTTTGCCATTGACTTGATCATGTGTTGTACCCAGGCAAAATCACCACTACTATCTGTAGGTAGACCTGCAAAAGCTCGTCCCCAGGGGTCAACCTCCCAAACTTCCCGTCCCCACTTTTCTAAAGAAAATGGCGGATTAGCAATTACCACATCAAATTCAGCTAAACTATGCGTATCTGGGTTGGTGAAGAAAGGTGTACGCAGTGTATCACCACGTTCAATGACAAAATCTTCCACTTCGTGAAGGAATAAATTCATGCGAGCAGTGGAAGCAGTTGTTAAATTCTTCTCTTGCCCATATAACTTGCCAAAGAATGTCCTTGCATCTCCACCTTTATTGCGTAAATGGGTGACAGCAGCAAGTAGCATTCCTCCTGTACCACAAGCTGGATCGTAAACTGTTTCCCCTTCTTGGGGATCTAACATATCTACCATCAGATGTACTACACTACGTGGGGTGTAAAATTCCCCAGCTTTATTCTTGGTAGTATCAGCAAACTTCTTGATCAAGTATTCATAGGCATCGCCCATGACATGGCTGTGGACACGCTTGTTGCTAAGGTTAAGAGCAGAGAAGTGTTCAATAAGGTCTTTTAGCAGTTGATCAGACAGCTTTTCCTTGTTTGTCCACTGAGCATCCCCAAATACACCGTATAGATGTTTCTGGTTGGCAACTTCAATATTACGTAGGGCATTTTGTAGAACAGTACCCACATTACTAGATGCCTCACGCACGTCTTGCCAGTGGCTACCTTCAGGAATTTGAAAGCGATGTTCGTCGGGAAAGTGTTCTCCGTATTCTTCAATCATTGTTTGACGTTCTTCGTCCCAGACATCGCAAATGCGCTTGAAGAACAGCAATGGCAGAATGTAACTCTTCCAGTCGGTGCGATCCACGGGACTTCCACGCAGAATATTCGCTGCTTCCCACAAATGAGATGACAACTCCGGCAAGGTGATGGAAGTTTCAAATAATGTTCCCTGGATCATGTTGCTCTGTACTAAAATGGGCAGGAGTTTCCTGGACTTAGTTTTATCAGCATAAACTCTTGCCAAGATTTTTCCTGGCGATAACAACTTTAACTTGTTTTTACCTACGATAATCTGCTGTTTACTCTTACCACAACCATGCAGATTTGTGGATTTTGGTGATATTCAATAATTAAATAAATACTAAAAAAACGTTGCCACCTTGAAAGGTGTAGTACGCTAATTCCTATTTTGCCTTAAATTTTATTTAATTACTTAAGCTCATAGGTCAAATAATACGTGCCTGTGTCTAGAAGATGAAATCATTGCTAGAGTGTATCTACCCAAAGAATATGGTTCATGCGATCGCCACACCCAAAAGCAGCAATGATGTTTATTAAATAAAATTAGGTGAAATATGAAGCAGCTATATGATGTAATTCTAGACGAAACTATCTATGAAATATTTGATAATAATGGTTGTTCGAGAGAAGTACCATTGAGAGAATTTCTAGCACTATCATCTGCGAAAGTAGTTGCTGATGACAGATTATTGGGTATCAAACGTCAACACATACCTTTTAAATTAATTAATTTACCTGATAAAACTCAAACTGCTGATTTTTGCCATTTAGCTAACGCTATCAGCAATATTGCTGTCTTTGATGTTGCCCCTGATAATGAAGACCAAGGTATTTGGATGCGCTGTGTTCAACTATATTGGCAAGCAAAAGCTATATTGTTGCCCAATAAGATATTTCGTCTAATTCCAGATCCAACTCAACCTGGGGGTTCAATTGAACAAATATTACCACCAGAAGCTCTAAAAAATTTAAAACTAGAGACTGAAGCTGACAAAGCTATGTATGACCTGTTTAAAGCAGGAGAACCTGAAATTATTTCTTGGGCAGAAAGCAAAAATATTGAATATCCCTTTGCGAACTTTCAAGAACTATTTATTCGTATGCTCAAATCTAGATTTACAAGAAGTGTGCAAGAAGAAGCATTCCGAATAAAATCATATTGGACAAATCAGAGAAATAATAAACAACACTATCGTCGCTGGCTAAAATATCTTAGCAATCATGATCTAGGTCAAGATATTGAACAAAAATACTACCAGATACTTATGGATATGAAGTGGGAAGGCTACCCACTGATAGCATTGAGATCTCAACAATCAAACATAAAATTTAAAAAACTTTGGCAAGTATACCTAAAAACACACAGAGCGTTAATAGAGATAATTGACACTAATCTCTACTGGCAGGGTAGTATCCCTTACCAAACTAAAAGTACAAACCAAAGAGTTGCTGTTCATGGAACTGTAACCCAATCAGGCTATTTTGAATGGGATTGGCAGTAACATGAAATATTCTTTCACAAGCCACTTAATAGTACTTAACTAATTTAGCCAAAACTCCCACTCTTGTTATTACTCTGATATCAAAATATCAGGGTATTTTTTTGTAGATAGGAATAACCAAGTACTTAGAGTGTAGGAATAATTTTAATAAATTATGGATAAATTTGGATACTTTAATTGTTTAAAAATCAGATTTTATTGTTACGAAAACAGCTTTTTTGTGCATACCCAGTTGGTGCTGGATATGCACAAAATTCGTATTATTCTTATAAATAAGAACTAAAATATTGAGGCTAAAGTAATGCAAAAAACAAGAATTGTAGGCTATGCCAGAGTATCATCCCGCGAACAAGCTGTTGATTCTCAAGCTCTAGAACAACAAATAGCAAGACTAAGATCCGCTGGAGCCACTGAAATTTTTCAAGATATTCAATCAGGTAGTAATGATGATAGAAAGTCTCTAAAAAAACTGATGGATTTAGTCCGTGCAAAAGAACTTGACGAAGTGATTATTACCCGTATAGATAGGTTGGCAAGGTCATTACCCAAACTACGCGAGTGTATAGATATCTATCAACAAGCACGAGTAAATCTTAAAATCTTAGACCAGCAAATAGATTTGAATACTTCCCAAGGGAAGTTAATGGTCAATGTTTTAGGTTCTCTTGCTGAATGGGAAACAGATCTTTTATCAGAACGTATTAGACATGGTAAAGAATACCGTCGAAGTAAACAAGCAGCCAGCGAATCTTTTCCTTGGGGCTATCAAGTAGTTGATGGTAGATATCAGCTAAATAACCGCTTATTTCTTTGCCTTATATCAGACAGACCTGCTAATTATTTAGAGCTTTACCATGAAGATGAATTAACTAAGCTTTCGAGCTTAACTATTAAACAAATAGCTAGAGATTGTATTGACATTTTTCTAGAAAAGAAAGGACTAAGCCGTGCTTTAAAAGCCATATTCAATAAGTATGGCATTAGCAAAAGAAATTCTAAGAGAAATAGTCACGACAGTATATTACATTGGACAATTGCTGGCTTTACAAATTGGTTGACTAACCCTGTTTTATGTGGACATACTGCTTATTTTCAACGTATTACTATTAGTAAAGGTAAAAGAAAAAAAAATAAGCCAGAAAATTGGCAGATTATTCATGACACTCATCCAGAGCATAGACTCATTACTAATGAAGAATTAGCAGAAATTAAACAAATTCTAGACTTCAACTCTAAAACTGGAGGTTTTGGCTTTAACCAAAATTTAGATAGCCCTATTGTTTATCGAAAATATACCTATCAGACAGGCTTAGTCTTTTGTGCAGAATGTGGATCAAAGTGTATTACTAAAAGCGGTAAATCAAAAGAACAAGGAAAATATTACTATTTTGCTTGTAGATATGCGGGTATGGGTTGCTCAAATAAGAAATCTACCCGCAAACAAAATATTGAAGATGCTCTCATTAATACGTTAGTGCAGCGTTCATATATGCTAGCAAATGAGTCACTAGATAAGCAACCAAGCATAGAACAAGAAAAGTCAGAAAATTTAAAGTTGTTGGAATCTCGTTTAGAAGCTTTAGAGCAAATTCCTGGTTTTGATCCTGATATTGAGAAAGTAAAAGATAAAGTTCGTCAACAGATAGCAGAAGAAATTAACCCCTTCATATCTGATGTAGTAACCCAAAGAACAACTGAGGAAATAATTATTGCTGGGAATAATTTAGCAATATGGCACACACTGTCACCAGACAATAAAGTGAAAATCTATCATCAAATTGTCCAGAAGATACTTATCTACAATGGACAGATTGAATCAGTAACCTTGAAAATTTAGTAACCATTGGAGATATATATGAAGATTAAGGATGAGTTTTTGTTAAATAAGCTTAGATGTGAGCTAGCAATGCAGCAAGCATTACAGGAATGGCAAGTAAAACCACAAATTTATGGTATGGAATGCCCCAAATGCAAATCTAATCAGATTTGGAGATGTGGAATCAGTGAAGGGGTACAAAGATATCAATGTAAGAATTGCCAACGACGCTTTCAAAACAGACTACAACTTGTATGTGATTGTTTAATTCCAGGCAAACAAGTAAAGTGTCAAGATTGTCCTCAATTTAAGGAGTTTTTAGAGATTGTTAAACAAAAGGTAGACACCTTAATTGATCTAAGTGAAATCGATTTAGAAAAGCTTGAATCCGAGGCATGAATATTCACTAGTGTATGTTTAGCAGCGTCATCAGATAGTAATGAGATACTCAAGTCTTGCGATCGCATCATCCAAGCTTCTGAGCAGCAACTGAGCGATGTGCTTGTGAGATGCTCAAGAGTTGATTGTGCTATGTTTGGCAACGTTATCAGATTAGCTATCAGATACTCCAGTCTTGTGATCGCATCATCTCAGCTTCTAACAAGTTTCTTGTAGTATTCTATGTATTCTTCGTCATCTTCCATTAGTTGAGCTATCTGCTGGCGGTACAGTAGACATACAATTAGATAAAAATCGTTCAGTTCTTGTTCTTCTAAATCCTTTATAAACATGAGAAATTCAGGCAATTGATCTATCTCAGGTAATGCATTTGCATAAAGCTCTTTTCCGTAATTTAGCAATGAAGAAAAATCTATATTACCTCTTCCAGTAGAATTGCTTTCATACTTACGAAGACCTTTAGTTAACTGTTTCCAATTTTCCATGCTGTATAAAGTGCCTCTAGCATGAAGCTTTGCCAACACACGTAAACCTATTTTGTATTCTTTATTTAAGCTACCTACCACGCCAGTTATTAAAACAATTAGCTGTAGTCTTGAAGGTTTGCTTTTGCAGTCTTCTTGATCGGAACGCTCATCATCAAACTCTGCTCCTGGTGTTGGCTTGGAGGTGTTCTCACAGGATTCTCTGCCTGTTTCTGCTCTTTCTGTTCGCTTTTTTCTGTCTGTTTCTGCTCTTTCTGTGGGTGTTGGGGGTTGAACAAAGGATTCTCCCTCTGGCTTTGACCTATTAACAGCACTGCTAATATTACTGCCACCAGAAATAACATTACCAAAATTAATTTCTTCCTTCTCCAGGATTCCTCTGGAGGAGGAGACTTTTTTTCTCGCTCATACGCCTCCCAAGCTTCATTCTTCAATTTCCCGGACAAACCTCGCCAAACTTTTGCTTCTCGAAAAACTTCTTTAGTAACAAAGTCACTTACCACAATAAGAACACCTTCTTCTTGGAGTAAACTCTGACTTGTCAACTCCTTTATAAGATCAGCTTTCAACTCTTCATTATTTGTACCTATCTTGTCAATATGATCATCACTCTTACCATTCACAAGTAGCAAACTTTCATCTTTTTCAAGCTGTTCAAGTCTGCTAATGTTTATATAAAAACCATGTTCATTTTCGGGAGTTGCAGTTATGACTGAGGAAATCTCATTCTGCAACCTGTCATCCAAAGCACGAATTATCAATTTGCGTATGACGTTCTCCTCTCTTGAAAGAGACTTACTGCTACTCAACCAAGCTACAGAATGATAAATTGCTCCGCCAGGAGCATCCCATTCTGCTTTGATACCAGTTAATAGAAGTAGTAGTTGTTCCTTAGATCTCACAACTATGATAGAAGGTTGTTCGCAATCATAAAAATGTGTTATGTAAAAAACTGATTTATTATTTCCATAAATAACTGGACGTAAAGGATGCAATATAGAGGGTTCATCTGTCTTTTGATTATTTTTGACCCAAGTATATTCCTGTGACCATTTTTCGCCTCTACTTTGTACAAAGATATCCATAAATTTAGGTTTAACTATTTAGTAAGCTTCCCCCGCTAACAATTCTAAAAGCGCCTTCCTGCTTGCAACTTTGAGAGAATTGTGCCAATCCTGACTTCATCAATATGATCTGTTTCGTCAGATTTTCTTTTTCTTGTCTTGCCCCTGAGGGAGGGCATAAGCCACCTTCTTCAATTTTTTGGTTAATCTCATTAAATCGAACAAGATTTTCTTTATTGATACGAGCCAGTGCAAAGCGAGCTATATACCTGAGTAATTGATCTCCATCCTGTGGTTTATATTCGCCTTTAGTATTAACGTATGTCGGTCGGATTCCTTTATTAGGATCTTTTTTAAAGCCAGTAAATACTGCCCCCCCAATTGTTTGAACTGGTGCTATAACAACACAATTCTTTCTTAAATCAGGTTCTGCACTGAGATATTGAAGTAGATTTTCATATACATCTTCTACTTTCCTTCTGAGTTCTTCACCTCTTTGTTCTTGAATATATTTTTCACACTTAACAGGTGATAAGATAACCAATCTGGGGGTATTTCTATTCATCTCTGACCTGAAAATATTTTCAATGCCCTCAGGATTATTCCATTCATCGATCAACTTAGCCCACTCACCTTCACTTTCCATCAGAGATGGTGAGTCAATAGGAATAATGACAGCAACACATGTATTTAACCACTCTCGTACCGTTGCTGCATCAGAAGTACTCGAATCCATTAGTCTACCACCTTGGTAATCCAAAAATTCCAATTGAAAAAGCATTTGCTCATTCGAGTACATTTGAAATAAAAAGGTACGTAATACATTCGTGGGTGCAATTGCATCACCAAAAATATATTCAGTTGCACATTTCAAGTTATCTTCTGCTTTACTCAGAAGTTGAGATGTTAGATCATTTCCAGGTTTTATTTGGAATTGATAATTTCCAGCAAGCTCTTTTTGAGTTGCTCTGTACATAGAAGCTAAAAGACTTGTCTTACCAACTCGTTGATAACCAAGCATTAAAACTCTAAAAGTAGTCATAATACACCTTCCAAATTGCAGATTCGCTGTAATTTCGTTATAGAGTTTCTCGCTTGCTCCACGGCGTTAGATAATTTGTCTCTCAACTCAATCTCTTGCTCAAGTTTTCCGAAATCTTCTGCCCAAATTTTTCTTTTATGGGGTTCTAGAAAGTCTTGCCATTCACCTGAAACAATTCCTCTACCCTGTTCGTCCGAAGCATAAAATACTAAATCAATAAACTCCTCCAAAGCTGCTAGCACAGCATTATTTGGAGAAAAGTCATCTGTAGCATCTCCACCAAGCAAAGCAAGTAGCTTAGACTTAGCTGATATACAGCTTGCTTCTAGAGCTTGGTAAAATAATTCTGCTGTTACTGGTTTGCTGGAATTACTGCTGTCTGGTTTTAAATTATTTTTCCGGGGATCTAGAATTTCTAGCCCTTCATAAATCTTAACTCTAATTAACCAAAAGTAAGCTAATTCAAATTCTTTGAGCATTTGAAATGCTAACTTGAGCATTGGACAAGTTTTTGGAATTAAATGATAAATATTTTCAATGAAATCACTGCCCTCTCTGTTTGATAACCTGTCTAATCCAATTTTATGGAACTCATCTGCAACAATCTTTTTTAATTCATCTACCAATGGACTAAGATGAATATCAAGGTCTTGAAAGTGCCGCCATCCTTGTACACGAAGTTCTCCTAATATTTCTATAAATACTTTGTCGTAGGTTTCTTTCGGCGTTCTTCGTAACTCAATTTCTGGTGCAGAAGGAATGCTAAACTCAAGAGCATTGACCTTATCTCTCACTATTTTCTTAACTGATGAAATATCTTGCCTGTTAAAAAAATACTGTTGCATTTGCTTGAATGCATTACTCAGTTTTGGCACAAAGTCCTTCTCGAACAGTTTTCTGTATTTTTGGCTAGAAATGTCTATATTTCCAGATGATTCTACGTTAATTCTATGCAGAATATCAGAGGTCTGGGCACATTGTTCAAGAATACTATTAAACCTATGTTGTGTGTCATCCCAATCAAGAGAAGAAATTTTTTCAGCTAAATAATTAATAGTGGGATCGACTACTTGAGATTGAACTTGCTCAGGCTTAGAGCAATTAGCAACGAAAACTTTAGCGAAAGTTAAAGTCCACTCAGCTAGCTTATCTGGCTGAGAAAGTCTTTGACAAGCTTGAGAGTTATTACCGTCGTCGTTTAGCACTAATAGACATCTCTTATCCGCCTGTCCAATTCCTTTCTGCATTAGACTGAAAAAGTTAGTGTGCCTCGCCTGATAAGTAAATTCGTTAGGTCTTGGGAGAATAAGACAAATTACAATATCTGCACTTTTACGAAGGATTTCTACCAAGTTCTCTTCTTCTCTACTTCGTAATTCTCCCAACCCAGGAGTATCTAACAAAGCAATTTGACCAACATCATGATTGGGAAATTTTGTATATATTATGGCATTTTTTACAGACCGATATATATCAATCGGTTGTTTATTTATATCTACCTGAGCAATGTATTGCCGAATATTATTCTCTGCAACTTTTATCGGCTTTTGGTTTAAGTAATTTTTATATTTAGAGTATTTTTCATAATATGCTAAAAGACGCTTGTACTTTGTCTGTTCGACTGCATCTTGTATTGGAAACGAAGGTTGCTTCCATGCGTCCAAACTTATTGGCTTATCTGTTAAGTTTAATTCACTGTAATAAGGTTGAATTACTTCCTTAAGGAAAACATCACTAGAGTAAAACTCTATCTCTCCATAGGTTTCAGTACTTTCATGATTATAAATGGTAGATGATGCACCTGTGCATAATTCTTCTGATGAAGGAATTACCTCCTCCCTTAGTTCAGTAACTGCACGGATAAAAGTGCTTTTTCCTTCCTTTGGAAGACCAGCCACAGCAATTTTTAGAGGGGGTTTAGAGAAACGTTCGTATAAGTAAAAAAGATGTTCTAGCTGAGAATTTAGAGTTGACTGAATGTCTTTAGTAACAATAATTTCATTTATTGCAATTTTCTTGAGATTTTCAGAAGATGCACTAAGTCTCCGATACTCTGGAATCAAGTCTTCAAGTAAGCTCAACGCTGATAATAGTTCTTGAACATAGTTACGTGCTTGGTCAATTTTTTGAGACAAAGGTTTGCGTTTCTCAAGTATCTCAGCTATGCGTTCCCTTCTAGTAGGAGGTTGATTTTCACCTATTTCACTCATACTTTCTTATCCGCCTTAATAATTGAGTATTATTTTACACACTCAATTCGAGTTATAGCTGATTATACTTAAAATGTAAATATTCAAAAGTGCCATGCCAGCTAATACTTCACAAAGAGCGAATTGCGTTAGCTCCTAAAAGCAAGAGATAAGCTGTTCCATATTTAACTTGCATATATTGGGCGGGCAAGATGCCCACCCCACAATAAATATATAATTTCAGATTATGCAAACTAGATGTGGTTTAGCTTACTATATCTTTGAAGCAAGCACAGACAGAAATACCATTACTTAATTCTGATGAATTTGTTCCTAATACGATAGTTAAAAATTTAACTTCTAATATTGGGTATTAATTAAACCTACTGTCACTTTCCGGTATGGTGATGCCTAGAAGCCTTATGAGGTAATCAATACAAGCTATACTTTTAGAAAAAAATGGGTCTTGTATTTGTTATTAGAAAAGAATCGCGCGATCGCTTGCTATATAGAAGCTCTAGAATTCAGCAATGGCAAATGTTTTCGGGGTGCAACAGAATAGGGATAAATAAACAGGACATTTGAAATCGCATTAAAGCCCGAAATACAATCCTTTTGACTTTTGACTTCCGCGCAGAGGTACTAGGAATTTATGTGATTGCCTCCCATCTGTGCAGCTTCTCATGGTGTGTGGATTTAAGGAACATATTCTTGTGGGGAGCCTTAACATCAATCATCTTGATGTAATTTCAGGTTCTACAGTTTTCTTGCTCCTAAAGTCTAAAAGAGTTATAGAACCTGATGGTAATCTTTACATTGCAATTTTAGGAAAGCTCGGGTGGTCTGAGATTTGTAAAGTTGGTTGCACCATAATGGTTGTCGATCATTTTGGCTGAAGTTCCAGTCCATCTACCAATCGCAGTGCTATTAATATGTGCTTCCACACATAAACTAATAAAGGTATGTCGTGTCTGGTAGCTTTTACGATAAGGGACATTACACTTATCTAAGATTGACTTCCATGCACGATTAGCAAAGTTGTGATGGTCAATAAATTTTCCTTTCGGACTTATAAACAGTAGAGATTCAGGGTTATCTCCCTCAGGTCTAATTTCATCTAAAATTGCTTTTACCTCTGCATTAATTGGAAAATCCCGTTTTCTTTGGGTTTTCAGTCCTTCTTTGAGGACTAAGCCATCTTCAGAGACAACAACAGATTCTCGAAACTGAATCACACTATTAGTAATGTTCCTCCATTTCAAAGCAACTGCTTCCGATGGTCTGCACCCCGTGAAGAAAAGGAAGCGCACATAGTTCGTGTAATGGCTATAGTAGCGATCGCTAGCGAAAGTGCTAATAATTAAATCTCTCTCTTCCTTGGTAAAAGGATTAACGTCCTGTTCCTCGGAAGTACCCTTAGGGACTTTGATTTTCATAGTGGCAAAAGGGTTAGTGTCGATTAATCCCTCATCCATTGCCCAATTACAGCAAGCTTTCAGTTGGGTTAAGCACCGCTTTGCCGCATCTGGAGTGAGATTCGATAACAGATGATCTCGAATAGCAGATGCCTCATCTAGCGATCGCGTAGGTAACTTAGCAATGTGATTACGGTGCTTAGAGAAGTCTTTGGCATAAGTACTGGGGCTAACTTGCGGTTTTTTAAATTCACTATACTTGTCCCAAAGTTCGTCTAATTGAGGTTGAGACTTTCTAATGGGTGTAATGGGTGTAATCGTGCTTAAAGCAGATTGAGCTTGGTACTTCTCTAGAGTGAGGTCTAATCGTTCACAGAGTATATCTTTCTCTATCTCGGATGCCTTCATCTCTGCCAATTTGCGGTTAGCGGGAGTATCAGCTAAACCCGTAGAGATGTAATAACGCTTGCCTTGATATCTAAATCGTAATTGCAACCGTTCATTAGAGTTAATGATCGATACAGAACCCTTAGATGCTCGTCCTGTAGGAGTTTTGGAGAACATAGGTTTACAAGGTGTAATTACTCCTCTACTCTAGCTCTTTTACACCCAATTTACACCCAATTTGTCTCTAAAGGTATCCAAAAATGTCCAAAATTGGCATACAAAATAGAACATATGTTCTATATCTATCAGGACTTAGAAACAATAAAACCCTTGAAATTCAATGATTTCAAGGGTTTTTTGATTATGCCAGGAACCAGACTTGAACTGGTGACACGAGGATTTTCAGTCCTCTGCTCTACCGACTGAGCTATCCCGGCGGGCGCTTTTGTTAGCCACGATTAATAAATGTAGCAAACTTATAACGATTGTGCAAGGGCAAAACGGAAAAAAGTTTTATGCTGCTTTCATTGTCAACTTGATCCAGACGAAAACAGCGACAAATACGAGAAACTGAACCAGGACGATACTGGGGCCAGAGGCTAAGTTAAATAGTCCTGAAACTATCATGCCGACAACGCTGCTACTAGAACCGATAATCACTGACAAGATTAGGAAGCGGCTAAAATGGTGACTCATTAATTTAGCAGTGGCAGCAGGAATTACCAAAAAGGCGTTTACTAGCAATACGCCAACAGCTTTGATGGCTACAGCTACAGCTAAGGAGAGCAATATCACAAATCCATAGCGGTGCAACTGGACTGGAATGCCTTGTACCTGGGCTACATCTGCGTTGAGAGTCAATAAAATTTGCTGTTGCAGGGTTGATAACAAGAAAATACTGCTGCCTAGGAGTAAAAGCAGGGTTAACATTAAATCCGTGCCATCAATTGCCAGAATATCGCCAAATAACACGCCCATCAAATTACCGCGATAGCCTTTGATGAGGCTGGTGAGAATCACACCGATCGCTAATGCTCCTGAGAGAACTATACTAAGTACGCTATCGCTCGCTAAATCGGTTTTGTCGATTAAATAGAGGACAATCACACCGAAAACTAAGGTAAATGGCAGCAACATCCATGTAGGATTTAACTGAAGCAATACTCCTAATGCCACACCGACTAAGGCTGCATGACCAACCGCATGGCTAAAAAAGGAAAGCTGGCGCAAGGTAACAAAACAGCCTAATAAACCACCAAGTATTCCCATCATCACAGCACCTGCGATCGCACGCTGCATAAAGGGAAACTGTAACAATTTCACCAAGTCCTGAGCATCGCTGACAGCTAGCCAAGTTATCTGGCAATCTGTGAATAAATTCATTTGTAAGCTTTTTAACTGATTAGCCTTTTATTTATCACAGATTGCTCGGTAATTTTATTATTTTTGAATTGTGCATTGATTTAGTGGTGATGTTGATAACGACTGAAACCAGGCCCATAGGTTGCTAATAGGTTTTGCGGTGAAAGTGCAATTTCTGGTTTTCCAGTACAAACCACAGTTTGATTCAGGCAAAGAATGCGATCGCAATGGCGGCTGACCATATCAATATCATGAGAAACTTGCAATATTGTCCAACCTTCCTGTTGCTTTAACTCATTTAATAAAATATAAAAATCTGCTGCACCTTGTACATCAACTCCGGCGAAGGCTTCATCTAGTACCAAGAGTTTGCGAGGTGTTACTAAACAATAAGCTAATAATACTCGCTTGAGTTGACCACCGCTCAAAGTTCCGATAGCTTGATTGCGTAGATGATAAGCGTCAGTTCGCTTTAAAGCTTGCGCGATCGCTGCTGATTTATCTGGTTCTTTTCTCAATAATTTTTTGAATAATGAACCTTTTTTTTGTTTTTGTCTAAAAGTTCTCATCCACCCCAGTCCTACCAATTCGCTGACGGAAATGGGAAAGCTGCGATCAAAAATCAAATTTTGCGGCATGTAGCCTAATAACTGGCGTAAATTCCCTAAATTTTTGATTGGTTGACCAAATATTTCTACATAGCCATTACTGTGAGGAATTAAATTTAAAATAGCTTTTACTAAAGTACTTTTACCTGCACCATTTGGCCCCACTATAGCTGTATCTGTGCCAGGAAATAATTCAAAAGAAACATCTCTTAAGGCTAAGTAATTGCCTTGGTATACAGTTAATCCTTCTACTTTTAAAACAGGGGAGGTTATTGCTTGTTGGTCATTTAGCATAGATGATTGAGGATTGGGGATTGGGGAACTCGGGGCCCCCTCTGGGGATAAGGGGTAATGGGGACTGGGGATTGGGGAACTCGGGGCCCCCTCTGGGGATAAGGGGTAATGGGGATTGGGGACTGGGGAATTGGCAAGGCAGGGAGTAGGGGGAAATTGTTAACTCCAATTACCAATTACCAATTACCAATTACCCAATAACAAATGACAAATGACAAATGACAAACCACTATTTACAAGCTGTCGACAAGTTTTGCAAATTAGCTTTCATCGCCTGGAAATAATGTTGCGGATCTGTCTCACCATTTTCTAAAGAATCTAGGGTTTGCAAATTTAACTTTAAGTCTTGAGATAGACTTTTCAGTAATTTGTTATCGATTCCTGGTTCGCTGAATAAGGCTTTAACTTTATATTTTTTTACTGCATTAACTGCATTTTGTACATCGCTTGGTGAAAGTTGGTCTTCCGGGATTTCTACGACTGCAAGTTGCTTAAGGTTATAACGTTGGGCTAAATATGGAAAGGCATCATGAAAGGTGATAAAGGTGCAGTTAGGATTTTTCTGCAAAGTTTGTTGAAATTCGCTATTTAAGCTGTCTAATTTTTGGATATAAGCTGTGGCGTTCGCTTCGTAGGTAGCTTTATTTTTGGGATCGGCTGCAATCAATCCATCCCGGATATTTGTTACTTGCTGTTTTGCCAAAACTGGATCTAGCCAAACGTGAGGATTACCCTCAGTATGTTCGTGATCGTGGTCTTTTTCCTCTTTCCCTGTGCTGACGATGGGAGAAATCTCTGCGAGAGGTTTAATCCCTTTACTGGCATCAATTTCAGTTAATTTGGGATTTTGGGCATTTTTGACAGTTTGTTCGAGAAATTCTTCTAAGCCTAAACCATTTTTGACTAGTACATTAGCAGTGGCGATCGCTTTGACATTTTCTGGTTTGGCTTGATACTCATGAACCTCCGTACCTGGGGGTACTAAAATTTCTACCTCTGCTGCATCCCCAGCCACAGCTTTTGTAAACAAATACATTGGTAAAAATGTCGTTACTACTTTAGTTTTTTTAGCAGGCGGCGATACATTAGATGCTGCTTGCTGATTTGCAGGTGATTGGTTACAACCAGAAGCAATGGATAGCATTACCAGAGCAATTAAAGGCAGAATACCATTTCTTTGTCTGCCTATTTTAGGTTCTATATGATTGCGAACCACAGTGTTTTCCCCTCCGGAAAGTAGCAGACGCTGCTTTCGTGAAAATTTTTATCGACAAAGCTCAGTCATGAGTACTGAAAAAGTATTTTTCAGTACTCATGTACTTAATAACAGACACCCTTACTAGACACAGCACGGGCTAAACACCCCGCTACCAGGGCTTTTAATTCACTACTCTTGCTAATGAGTTGAATCTAAATCAATATTATAATAATTCTCATTCTCAAGCAATTAAGGTGTCAGCAATTACTTCCACGTCAATTTAGAGCGCAAATAATTCATGATGATTCTTTGACGGAATCTTATATAAAAAAATGTCGGCTCCTGGTAAGATACTGAGAATAGTTTTTAATAAACCTGGTGAAACAGCAGGGTAGTAAAGCTATTTACTATCAATAGGTGTGAGGAAAAAAATGCGGAAAGTATGGAAGTCTCTGCTGGCTGGTTCAGCAGTTGGCGGTGCAATGCTATTTTTAGGTGCAGCAGCCGTTGCGGGTGAAATTAGTGAGCCGCTTGTTGCAGCTGACCAAAAACAAGAGATTGAGAATTCCCCGCAACAACAGGTAATGTCCCAAGTTACCTCAGTATCTCAACTATCAGATGTGCAACCTACCGATTGGGCATTTCAAGCATTGCAATCGTTGGTAGAACGTTATGGTTGTATTGCAGGCTATCCCAACGGCACATTTCGGGGTAACCGCGCACTCACAAGATATGAGTTTGCTGCTGGTTTAAATGCTTGTCTCAATCGTGTGAATGAACTGATTGCGACTAGCACTGCGGAGTTAGTCACCAAAGAAGATTTAGCCACACTGCAAAGATTGCAAGAGAATTTCTCAGCAGAACTGGCGACCTTACGAGGTCGAGTAGATGCATTAGAAGCGAAAACTGCAGAGTTAGAAGCGAATCAATTTTCCACTACTTCCAAACTGCAAGGAGAAGTTGTGGCTGTAGTTAGCGATGTGTTCTCAGGTAGCCAAGTCAACGGTGAAGAAATCACAGACCAGAATACAACTTTAGGGGCACGGGCAAGAATCGAATTTGTGACTAGCTTCACAGGCAAAGATACACTGTTCACGAGAATTCAAGTAAATAATATTCTCAGCCCTAATATTGGCACACCAGAAGGTAGCTTGTTCTTTGCTGGGGAAGATGGTAATACGAATGCATTTATCGATGCCCTATATTACCAATTTCCTATTGGCGAAAAATTACAAGTAATTGCCTTAGCTAATGCTGGGGCGGCAGATGACATTACTGATACAATTAATCTCTTTGATGGGGATGGTAGCTTTGGTGCCTTATCTACATTTGGGACTCGCAACTCCATTTATTATCAGATGGATGGTGCTGGCTTAGGTATTAACTATGATTTTAGTGAGCAATTAGCATTGAGTTTGGGGTATTTAAGCAGTGCAGCTAATGATCCCACTCCTGGAAATGGTTTATTTAATGGTGCATATGGTGCTTTAGCCCAACTCACATTTAAACCAAGCGATCGCTTAAAGGTTGGCTTCACCTACATCAATGCTTACAATCAAGAATTGGGAACAGGAAGCAACCGCGCCAACGTAAGTTCGTTTCTCGGTGGAGTTGTGCAAAATCTCACAGGAAGTGAAGAAGCGATTCCTGTACCAACTATTAGTAATTCCTACGGCTTACAAGCGTCTTTCGCCCTCAGTGAAAAATTTGTGCTGGGTGGTTGGGTAGGATATACTAACACGCGTAACTTATCCACAGCCGGAGACATCATCAACCGAGGTAGTGTTGATATCTGGAACTGGGCTGTGACGTTAGGATTACCAGACTTGGGTAAAAAAGGCAACTTAGCAGGTTTCATCTTTGGTATGGAACCAAAGGTTACAAGTTCCAACGTTAGCGGACTGGAGAAAGACCCGAGTACTTCTTATCATATTGAAGCTTTCTACCAGTACAAGGTCAGCGACAATATCACCATTACCCCTGGAGTAATTTGGTTGACAGCACCAGATCATAATGAGCAAAACGATAATGTTGTGATTGGTGCGCTCAGAACGACATTCAGTTTCTAGCTGTTCACAAAAGACGCAGCTTTCAATAGATAAACCCGGTAGGAGCTAAGATAATCAGACCGCCTACCGGGGTTTTTAGTATTTTCTGGCCATGTTTGATCAGGTTAGCGCTTATTTGTTAATAAATAATGCTTTATCCTCATTTAAGGTAACTAAATTGTGCATCATTAGTCTTTAAGAAGAGTCAAGAAATAGGTTAAGTTGTCGTTAACAGAAAACTATCGTCTACCAACCACTGCATGAGTTCCGTCGATCAAAAAAAACTCATACAGAAACCAACTTGCAGATAGTTAAGCGTAAATTTTGTTCAAATTAGATATTTTTGGGGAATCCTCATTAAAGAGGGCAAAGTTTTTGCTAGTACCAGCCAGCGAATTTAAAGCCGTGCCAATAGCCCTCACCATCCAAAACTCTATCGACAAAGGGATTTTGGGTATGGCAGAGAGTTCAATGCCCAAAACCCCAAGTCGGTAGTGAGCAACCTCTACTAGTAGTACACCAAGGCAACTTGGCGGGGGAAAGGGGAAAGGTTTTTGTCCCTTACCCTTTTCCCTTTAACCTTTACCCAACCTCCACCTAACATTTTTGGGTTGGCAAACTACTAGTTATCAGGGTACATAATTTGGCACCGACTGTTGATGAACCAAAATTTCTAACTTATGAAGAACCAGCCATCATCCAGTAAATTCCGGGTATTGCCATTACAACTTGTTCTTATTGTTCCTTTTGTGGTGCAAGTGTTTGGCGCAGTGGGATTGGTGGGATATTTGTCCTTCAAAAACGGTGAAAAAGCGGTTCAGGAGCTAGCAGCACAGTTAATGAAACGCACTAGTAGTGAGGTAGATAATCATTTAAATGCTTATCTATCGATTCCCCATAAAGTAACTCAAATTAATGCTGATGTGCTTCGTATGGGTTTGCTAAATATACGCGATCGCAAAACCATTGGTAAGTTCTTCTGGCACGAAATGCAAGCTTATGACTTAACTTACATCGGTCTGTATTTTCCCAACGGCGAAGGATCTGGAGCCGCTCGTTTTGATGGCAAAACGATCACTATTGATGATATGGTCACCAAAACACCCAGTGTTGCCAAAAATTCTACAACCTATTTGACAGACAACGATGGTAACCCTACTCAAATCCTAGCAGCCGTTAATTGGGATGTTCTCAATCAACCTGCATACACTGAACCAGTAAAAGCCGGAAAATTCATCTGGAATCCTATCTATACATATTACGATCCCGCCTATCCTCCCTATATTTCGGCAGCAGCAGGTCGGCCAGTTTATGATTCTAGGAAAAATTTGATTGGCGTAGTAGGGGTTGAAATCCACCTCTTGAAGTTAAGCGAATTTTTGCGAACGTTAGATATTAGTCGTGCTGGGCAAGTGTTGATTATAGAGCGGGATGGAATGTTAGTTGCCAATTCTGCACCAGAACAACCTTTTAATGTAGTCAACAACCAAACTAAGCGCCTAAAAGCAACAGAGAGTCCCAATTCTGTAGTGCAAGGTATTGCTAAGGAACTGCAAAAAAGCATTCCCAACTTACAATCCATCACCAATACACAACAGATGAAATTCCACTTTCAGGGAGAAAATTACTATGTGCATATTGCTCCCTGGCACGATGAATATGGCTTGAATTGGTTGGTCGTGACTAGCGTGCCAGAAAGTAGCTTTATGGCACAGATTAACACTAATACTCAAACAACTATCTTACTTTGTGTTGGGGCGTTGGGGGTGGCAACGGTGGTTGGGTTATTGACCTCTCGCTGGATTGCACGTCCCATCCTCCGCCTCAATCAAGCCAGCCAGGCAATGGCACTGGGTAATTTAGACCAGACAGTCAAAGATGGCAAAATCCAAGAATTCAATATTCTCGCCCATTCTTTTAACCACATGGCAGGGCAATTGCGTGACTCATTCACTGCTTTAGAAAAAAGTAATGCAGAACTAGAAGCACGGGTGGAAGAACGTACCGCCGAACTGCAACAGGCAAAGCAAGCCGCCGAAGCTGCAAACCACAGCAAGAGTAAATTTCTTGCTAATATGAACCACGAACTACGAACCCCACTCAACGGTATCCTTGGCTATGCCCAGATTCTTCAACGCGATCCAGCGACAACCGAAAAGCAACAAAAGGGATTAGGCGTGATTCATCAGTGCGGTTCCCATCTGTTGACGCTGATCAATGACATTTTGGATCTATCTAAATTGGAAGTGCAGAAGATGGATCTCTATCCTCAAGATTTCCATTTAGCTAACTTCCTCAGCACCACAGTAGAAATTTGTCGCATTAAAGCCGAGCAAAAGGGGGTAGCCTTCAATTACCACCCTGCTGCTAATTTACCAATTGCTATTTATGCTGATGATAAACGCCTACGGCAAGTATTGCTTAACCTCCTCAGCAATGCGGTGAAATTTACCGACTTTGGCAGCGTGAGTTTTAGCGTAGAGGCATTAGAGAATCAGGAAATTGGCGATCGCCTGTCTACGAGAATCCGCTTCCAGGTAGCAGATACAGGTATTGGTATAGCAGCAGAAAAACTCGCTGCTATCTTTTTACCCTTTGAACAAGCCGGGAAACGCGATCGCAATAGTGAAGGTACTGGCTTAGGGTTGGCTATCAGTCAGCAAATTGTAGAGATGATGGGTGGCACAATTCATGTAAAAAGCATTCTTGGTAAAGGTAGCACCTTCTGGTTTGAAATCGATTTACTCACTGCAGCCGATTGGCTTTCCCAAAATGGGACTAACCATCAAAAGGTAATTGGCTATCAAGGCGAACGGCGCAAAATTTTAGTGATTGACGATCACCGAGAGAATCGTGCTGTGGTAATTGGAATGCTGGAACCCCTGGGTTTCAAGATGATGGAGGCAGACAATGGCCAGACGGGATTAGATAAAGCAATCCAGATGCATCCAGATTTGATTATTACCGATATCATGATGTCACAGATGAATGGTCTGGAAATGACTCGCCGCCTGCGCCAACTGTCAGATTTTGCCCAACTACCAATTATCGCTTCTCCTGCCAGCTTATCTCAGGTGGATATGCAAGAAACGGTGGACGCAGGTTGTAATAGCTTTTTCCCCAAGCCCATTGAATTCACTGGATTGTTGCGTGAGTTGCAGCGCTACCTAGAATTACATTGGATTTACGAAACTCCAACGCAGACAGATGCAACCTCTGCTGAAGAAGACAATCCCACAGATTGGCTTGTACCAGCATCAGCAGAATTGATAGTCATGTATCAAGCAGCACAGGACGGTTTTATGGCAGACATCCAGCAGGAAGCCAACCGACTGAAGCAACTCAATCCCCAATATGCACCCTTTGCGAACAAGCTACTAGATTTGAGTCAGAAGTTTGATGATGAGGGCATTATTAATTTGCTACAAGCAAATATGTAGTTATACATAGTAGAATTGACCGTTAAAAATGTCCGTTTTTATTTTCTATTTTTAATTGTTTTAAGGAGTTCATCCATGATTGTTGAAACCACTGCCCGCACCGGAACCATTTTAGTAGTGGATGATAACCCTACCAATATTCAAGTTTTGTTTGATATTTTAAGTGAGATTGGCTACCGAGTGGCGATCGCCAAAAGTGGGGAAGCTGCCTTACAACGCCTCCAGTCTTACCAGCCCGATTTGATTTTGTTAGATGTGATGATGCCGGGAATTGATGGATTTGAAACCTGTCAACGGCTCAAATATCAACCCGAAACCAGCGATATTCCGGTAATCTTTATGACTGCCCTTTCGGATACAGTGGATAAGGTCAAAGGGTTGAGTTTGGGTGCTGTGGATTATATTACTAAGCCTATCCAACATGAAGAAGCACTAGCTAGAATTCGAGTACATTTGCAACTGCACAATTCCCAACAAGTTCTCGAACAGCGCACCAGCGAACTCTCGCAAGCGCTAGAAGACTTAAAACAGGCACAGGTGCATTTAGTGCAGAGTGAAAAGATGTCTTCCCTAGGGCAATTAGTAGCAGGTTTAGCCCACGAAATTAACAATCCTGTCAACTTTATTTATGGCAATCTCAAACCTGCTGAAGAACATATCCAAGATTTGATTACTTTTGTTTCTTTATATCGGGAATATCATCCCGAAGCCCATCCGGAAATTCAAGCTTGGATGGAAGAAGTAGATGTGGATTATCTCACAGAAGACTTGCCCAAGTTACTCAATTCTCTCAAATTGGGGAGCGATCGCATCCGTCAACTGGTTGTTTCTCTACGCAACTTCTCGCGTTTAGATGAAAGCGAACTCAAACCCGCCGATATTCACGCAGGTATTGATAGTACTTTGCTGATTTTGCAACACCGCCTCAAAGGTAGCCCCGATCATCCCACAATTCAAGTGATCAAAGACTACGGACAATTGCCAATGGTGGAATGTTACCCCAGCCAACTCAATCAGGTAGTGATGAATCTGCTGAGTAATGCCATTGATGCGCTGGAAGAGTCAACAGTTAACACCACACCACAAATTACCATTCGCACCTTCGTAACCAATGATAACTGGATGACAATTGCGATCGCAGATAACGGTATCGGTATCAGAGAGGAAATCCGTTCTCAACTTTTCGATCCCTTTTTCACCACCAAACCTATAGGCAAAGGCACTGGATTGGGATTGTCTATTAGCTATCAAATTATTACTCAAAAACACAATGGCAAAATTTACTGTAATTCTACTCCTGGGCAAGGAACAGAATTTATCGTGCAAATTCCACTGCAGAAAGTAATATGTCAGATTGCTTAAGTAGGTTGGCGAAATTAAAGATAATTAGCTGAGGCTGTCATTGGTCATTGGTCATTGGTAAGGATTTCAAAATTATTTACGTTTCTTAACATAGCTGGGTTTATTTTTACTGACTTGCTTAATTTAGTCTTAGGTGTTTGGTGTTTGAGTTTTTTCTCATTTCCTACAATCCTCAATTACCAACTCAATATTTACTTTTATATACCAATAACTTCTTCTATGTTATGTTTATTGTCTTCATAAGACTTTGCGTCAGATAAATCTCCACCTACATTCTTATTATGATGTTGAAATTCCTCTAACAACTTGTAGAAAGTGTTAAAACCTTCTTGCTCACTTTTGCAATGGAGCATAATTATTTTTGCCCAAGAATTTGAAGTTGATACGTGATATTTCTTTTGTACCCAAGGCTGGAACTCTCGATAAAAATCCATTTCTTCTTTAGTAGCAGCAATTCCTAATTCTCTCAATGCTGTTTTGAAACCAACTAAGAAATGGAATAAATCGCTAACCGAAGCACTGCCAATATACATACCAGGTTTATTTCTAATCTTTTGCAAAATCTCAAATAACTTGCTCATCTCGATAACCTGCTGAAATCATCTAATTATTTATGAAATATCATCCAAATATTCAATTAAAAACTCTCCACTGGGGCATTCAAAATCATTACGCCAATCGTTAACAGTTAATCCTTGTGTTGAGAGATTATCAAATATTCTGTCTTTAACCTCCACGCCGTAATGAATACCATTTAACGTAATCGAATCAGTTATGCCCTGATTTTCTAGACGTGTACTAATTATATAATCCTCTCCAAAAGCTGTTTGAATTTTTATGATTCGTCCTTTAATATTATTTTTTTGTAACCAATGCATCACAGCATTAGCACATTCATTACATTGATATAAGCCAAAATTTGCTACTATTCTACCGATTGCCTGGTATATTTCCTCATCAGATAACGCACTCACCCACGCACCCGACCTTACATAATCAATTTGTTTACCTTAATTCAGCGTAAAGTGCTGATGCATCTTTTGCGATCGCCTGCGGTGTGAAACGGTGGAGAATTAGCTAATAATATAAGAGAACGCTTCACAGTTCTTAATTATTCAGCTTTACTAAAACAATGGCGAGAGATTTGCGGGGATTTATCAAACTTCTGGAAGAAAGGGGACAATTACAGCGAATTTCTGCTTTAGTTGACCCAGAGTTAGAGATTGCGGAGATTTCTAACCGGATGCTGCAAAAAGGTGGGCCAGGGTTACTGTTTGAAAATGTTAAAGGCGCATCCTTCCCGGTGGCGGTGAATTTGATGGGAACTGTGGAAAGGATCTGCTGGGCGATGAATATGCAGCATCCAGAAGAGTTGGAAACTCTGGGTAAAAAGCTGAGTATGCTGCAACAACCCAAGCCGCCAAAGAAGATTTCCCAAGCGATAGATTTTGGTAAGGTGCTGTTTGATGTCCTGAAAGCTAAACCAGGACGAGACTTTTTCCCCGCCTGTCAGCAAGTGGTAATTCAAGGTGAAGATTTAGATTTAAATAAGTTACCTTTGATACGTCCTTATGTGGATGATGCTGGGAAAATTATTACCCTGGGATTGGTAATTACTAAGGATTGTGAGACGGGTACGCCGAATGTGGGTGTGTATCGCTTGCAACTACAATCTAAAA
This sequence comes from Tolypothrix sp. PCC 7601, assembly GCF_025677855.1. NCBI lineage: Bacteria > Bacillati > Cyanobacteriota > Cyanophyceae > Nostocales > Tolypothrichaceae > Tolypothrix > Tolypothrix sp. PCC 7601. The sequence goes on along the minus strand of NZ_CP064879.1, from coordinate 6,058,661 downwards.
ATACCATGACCGTACATTGGCTATCGGTGCGGGGTGGGGCGAGACATTTACGCAAAGCCGCAGAACAAGGTAAAAAATTAGAAATTGCGATCGCCTTGGGTGTAGATCCCTTAATTATTATGGCTGCGGCGACACCCATACCTGTAGATTTATCAGAATGGCTGTTTGCTGGGCTGTATGGCGGTTCTGGGGTGCAGTTGGCTAAATGCAAAACTGTAGATTTGGAAGTTCCCGCAGATGCAGAATTTGTGTTAGAAGGAACGATTACACCAGGGGAAGTGTTACCAGATGGGCCTTTTGGCGACCACATGGGTTATTACGGCGGTGTTGAAGATTCGCCATTAATCCGCTTTCAGTGTATGACACATCGCAAAGATCCAATTTACCTAACAACATTTAGCGGTCGTCCACCCAAAGAAGAAGCGATGATGGCGATCGCACTTAATCGGATTTACACCCCAATTCTGCGACAACAAGTCTCGGAAATTGTCGATTTCTTCTTACCAATGGAAGCTTTGAGTTACAAAGCGGCGATTATTTCTATTGATAAAGCATATCCCGGACAAGCACGGCGAGCAGCTTTGGCTTTTTGGAGTGCTTTACCACAATTTACTTACACCAAGTTTGTGATTGTGGTTGATAAAGATATTAATATTCGCGATCCACGTCAAGTTGTCTGGGCGATTAGTTCTAAAGTTGACCCCACCAGGGATGTGTTTATTTTACCGAATACACCCTTTGATACTTTAGATTTCGCTAGCGAGAAAATTGGTTTAGGTGGACGCATGGGAATTGATGCTACCACCAAAATTCCCCCAGAAACCGAACATGAATGGGGCGCGCCACTAGAATCAGATCCCGATGTCGCCGCAATGGTTGATCGACGCTGGGCTGAGTATGGTTTAGCAGATTTGCAATTAGGCGAAGTTGACCCCAATCTATTTGGCTACGATATGAGGTGAATCAATCAATTTTAGATTTTGGATTGCCGATTTTAGATTGAATCCAAAATTTAAAATCTAAAATTCGTGATTTTGGATTGACTCAATAAATATTGTGGAAGGGATAAAATTTTAAATTGGTTTGGGGATAAGGTTAAATCTTTCTGATTTCCCATTCCCCTTTTACCTTTCCCCCTTCACCAATTATTCCGCAAACATCTGCACTGCATAAATCCGCCCATCTACACCAATTGCAATTCCGTAACCAAATTTGGTGTATTGAACTGCGAGAAGATTTTCTCGATGTCCATTGCTGTACATCCAACCGCGTTGAAATTTTTCGGCTTCGCCATAGGTTAAGCCGAAACCCTGTGTGTTGCTTTGCAGAATGTTTTCAGCCACGCCTTTACCAGGAGTACCGCCCAATGAAAGATAGCGATCGCGCGGACTTTTACCTTCCAGAGAGATATGACTAAAATAATTGCGCGCCAGCATATCTTCTGCATGACGTTGGGCAGCTAAGGAAAGTATGGTATCTTGTCGCAAAGTTGGTAAATAATTTAAATCGCGATCGCGGTTTACTATTTCTAGGGCGAATTCTCTGATTTCTGGTACAGAACGCAACTGTTCGGCATTCCAGATTGTAGCTTTTGGTTTGCCTATTTTCCAGTCTGCCCCACCATCGCCATTGTAAAGACCCGCAGCCAAAATTTTTTCTAATGAAAGTTCACTCCAGAAATAGTTAAAATCTAGCGGCTGTCCTCGTAAAGCCTGGTTAACAAAATGAAAAGTTGGTCTAGAAATGATTAGCGCTGTAAATAAGAAAAAATATCGCCACCAAATATCAACTTTGCTTTTTGTCCTCATTTTTATTTATCCAAGCTTTAAGGATGCACAAATTACTGTATAACTACAGATGCATACTGAACTGATTTCGCCGCAGTATAGTCAGCAGTATCACTGATATTTTGCCAGAAAAGCTTGTCTGAGGGAATGCCTGCGATCGCTATTGACTATTTTTTACTGCTCTGAGTTAAGGTATAGGTCGTCACTTTCATTACCGAAAAATCTCGATGTGAATATGCAGTTCAAAAACATCCTGGTAGCATCTTCCCTGTTGATTACTAGCTTTGCTATCCCTAACGCCGTTAGCGCCCAAAATCGTGGAACTCCTGGCCAGTTTGATTTTTACGTACTAACTTTATCATGGTCACCAGATTACTGCGCCAACAATGGCGATCGCGATCCACAGCAGTGCAAAGCAGGTAAAAAACTTGGTTTTGTCTTACATGGTTTGTGGCCCCAATACCAAAAGGGTTATCCAGCAAATTGTTCCTCTGAAAAATTACCGAAAAAATTAAAGCAAGAGTTTGCAGGTTTGTTTCCCAGTCCAAAACTTTATGACCATGAATGGGAAAAACATGGTACTTGTTCGGGTAAAACTCCTCAAGAATACTTAAAATTATCCAAGCAGTTAAAAGATTCTGTGGCGATTCCCACAGCTTATAATCGTCCTAGCAAACCTTTCCGCACTACTATTAATGGATTACAAAATTCATTGGTTAGTGCTAATCCAGAATTAAATCCTAATTCTATAGCGCCTTATTGTTCCGGTTCTGGAAGATTTTTACAAGAAGTATTCTTTTGCTACTCTAAAGACGGTCAACCTGGTGTTTGTAGTGAAGACATTCTCAAACGGTCTCGCACAAGTTGCGGACAAGCAGATTTTTTGGTGAGAAATGTGAGGTAGTCAAGGGTTGGAGAGACGCGATTCATCGCGTCTGTAATCAAGAGTCAAGAGTTAAATACTTTACATGAATTTCGGACATAAGGAGAAAAATTATCTTAATTGAAAATCCTTATGCATAGATGTTTCAACTAAATCATTGATATGGGTAGGGGCACAATCTTTTATGCCCCTATTATTATAGGTAACTCATGTGTGATATGCTCCAAGGTGGGAATTTTAAACTTTATGCACTACATTCATTTTTCGTAATTATTAGGTAAAAAAACGATAATTCCCTAAAAATCTTTGACTCTTGACCTTTGACTCTTTAGCCATGAACCCTGAAGCAGTTTACCGCAGCATTCTCACTCCTTTAACATTCATTAAACGCAATGCTAAAGTATATAGTCATAAAGTTGCGATTATATATAAACAAAACCGCTTCACCTACGCTGAATTTGCAGAACGGATAAATCGTCTAGCTTCAGCTTTGCGTCATGGGGGGCTAGAAAAAGGCGATCGCGTCGCCTTTTTTTGTTTTAATACTCCCCCCATGCTAGAAGCCCATTTTGCTGTACCTTTAGCTGGCGGTGTTTTAGTATCTATTAATACACGGTTAGCACCCCAAGAAGTCGCCTATATATTAAATGATTGTGGCGCGAAGTTTTTATTTGTTGATACAGAATTAGCAAATGTTATTCGACCAATTCAAGATAGTTTAACAACTGTCAAACAGATTATCAATATCAGCGATATAGCAGAATTCGAGCCTTTAGAGGGTGAAGATTATGAAGCCTTTATCCAAACTGGTAGCAATGCGGAATTACCTTGGCTAATTGCTGATGAAATGGAGACAATTTCTATTAATTACACAAGTGGCACTTCTGGCAAACCCAAAGGTGTAATGTACTCCCACCGCGGCGCATATCTGAATTCTTTAGGCGAAATTATTGAAACCACATTAACGCCTAACTCAGTTTATCTGTGGACTTTGCCCATGTTTCACTGTAATGGTTGGTGTTTTACTTGGGCGGTAACTGCTATAGGTGGTACTCATATTTGTTTGCGTAAATTTCACCCTAGTACTGTCTGGAATTTAATTGCACAAGAGAAAGTTACACATTTTAATGCTGCGCCTGTAGTTCTAATTTCACTCCTCAATCATCCCAACTGTCCGCAAGTTTTAGCAGCACCACTAACAATCACAACAGCAGGCGCACCACCGTCACCAACTTTGATTGCCAAAATTAGCGAAATGGGCGCGAAAATTATTCACGTTTATGGTTTGACGGAAGTATATGGCCCTTATACAGTTTGCGAATATCAATCAAATTGGGAAGATTTAGAGATTGCAGAAAAAGCCAAACTCATGGCGCGTCAAGGCGTACCCTATATAGGTGCAGATGGTTTGCGGGTTGTAGATAAAAATATGCATGATGTTCCTGCAGATGGACGAACAATGGGCGAAGTGGTGATGCAAGGAAATATGGTGATGACGGGTTATTATAACGACCCCAAAACCACAGAACGTGCATTTCATGGGGGATGGTTTCACAGTGGCGATTTAGCGGTAATGCATCCAGATGGTTATATTGAAGTGCGCGATCGCATGAAAGATATCATCATTACTAGTGGTGAAAATGTCTCTAGTATTGAAGTTGAACAATGCCTTTACCGTCATGAAGCAGTATTAGAATGTGCCGTAATTTCCATCCCTCATCCTAAACGCGGTGAAGTTCCTAAAGCCTTCGTTACCCTCAAAGAAGGAATGCAAGTTACAGAACAAGAATTAGTGCAATTTTGCCGCAGTCAAATTGCGGGTTTTAAATGTCCTAATGCGATTGAATTTACTTCCTTACCAAAAACTAGTACTGGTAAAATTCAAAAATATCTTTTACGCGAAAAAGCATGGGTAGGTCACGATAAAAAGATTTTTGGTGCTGAGGTTGATTGTTGATTATTCTGCTACTTTTCTATTTTTAATCATCAACAGCCCAATAACAATAAGTAGCGCTCCAAATATTAAAAAGCCTATATCCCAAGCTAACTGATTTGGCCCTGGTTTCACATGATGAATGCCGAGAATTTGATGGTCAATCAGCCCTTCCACGACATTAAATAAGCCAAAACCAAAAAGTATAGATCCCAGAAACGTTTGGGATGACCAAAGAACATCTTCACGCCCACCAGCACGCCATAACAAAGCTACCCCAACTACTGTGAGTAACCAATCCAGGGCATGAAATAATCCATCCCAGACCATGTTCAAATCTATATTTGACTCATTATTCAGTGGTCTTACATTACTTAACATATGATGCCATTGGAGGATTTGATGTAGTACGATGCCATCCACAAATCCACCTAAACCTAAACCCAGGAAAATACCAGCAGCAATTAGCGGTGTCGGTTGCTTGAGTTGCTCACTATTCGCCTCCATGCTCAACCTCGCAGATTAGCATTTTTACTACCTTAGAACTTTCACCAAAGGAATATCTTCTATCTAGAGGCAAATGCTAGCGTTGATTTGAAAGTAGAAAATTTCCTGTTAGGGGACTTCCAGAAATTAAATTATCCATTTTTTGCAGGGAAGACCATAATTATATTCTTCCTCCTCTGCTGCCTCTGCTGCCTCTGCCTCCTCTGCTTCCCAAAGCGATTGATTTTTGGAAGTCCCTAGGGAGTTTTTACAGACTCTAATTACCATCTCCAGGCATGATATAAATTGATATTCAAGAGCAATTTTCAAATGACTATTTACTTTTACAAGGTTTGGCAGCCTTATGGCTGTTTTTCTAACTTTTCTCCGCATGGAATTCAAATCCAGGGTACTTACTGGGCAACTGTTGAGCATTATTATCAAGCACAAAAGTTTGTTGGCAGTATTGATGCGGTAATTATACCCGCGATCCATAATGCCCCAACTCCCGAAGAAGCCGCTGCTTTAGGGCGATGTAGTAGTCGCCAACTCCGTTGTGATTGGGATATTGTCAAAACTCAGGTAATGCGAGAAGCTGTATTGAAAAAGTTTCTCACTCATGCTGAAATTCGAGACATACTGTTAAACACGGGTAGTGAAATCATAGTAGAGGATTCTCCTAACGATTACTTTTGGGGTTGTGGAAAAAATAAAACTGGTCAAAACCAACTTGGTAAAGTTCTTATGAGCGTACGTGAAGAAATCCGCAAGTTAGTCTCTGTGAGTACACTTACTGAAAAATACCTGTAATATTAATTACCAAAAAATACGCTAAAAATAATTTAAGGGGAATTTACTGATTTCCCCTTAGATTCTCTTGAAACAAATATTTTTAATGAGAAGAAAATCTTTTTTATCGCAAAATTAATTTAAATATCTGTATTTTTTTATACGACCTATAGATAAAAAATTAACATTTTCTAATTTGCATAGTATTACCGTATGCATCTATAAGAGCAAAGAGATAAAATAAATTACTTAATAATTAACTTTTTCTTAATCTTTCACCCTCGAGACTTCAGATTTCTCTAGAGAAATCAAAGTAAGCGTGAGTTAGCTAGACTTTTTTGATGCTGCTTTCCTTGCTTCTCGCAAGAGTGTTAAGCGGTCTCCAATCTAGTCTAAAAATGTCTTCTTTGACATGGAAGCAATTCCATAAAAGTTCCACTCACCTGCCGCTAACTAAATTTAATTAATATCAGGGTTTAAGAGTTTTATACAATTCTTTGAGTGTATATAACTAATGGTATTTACTAAAAAAACTGGTGAGGTGCAGCAAACTTTTGATCCAGAAAGTTTACTACACCGAATGACTAATCAGATTAGGCGATCGCTTGAACTTCCAGAAATATTAACAGCTACCGTTTCCGAGGTACGGTCATTTTTAAGTACAGACCGGGTGATGGTCTATCGCTTTGATGCGGATGAGAGTGGCGAAGTGATTGCTGAAGCGATCCACGAACAGCGTTTACCATCTCTGCTGGGCTTACACTTCCCTGCCAATGATATCCCACGGTACGCCAGAGAGATGTTTATAGCCGTGCGGCAACGGGCTATTGTGGATGTGTCTACAGGACAAATCGGCTTATCGCCCTTATATTTATCAACCAGCGACCCATACCAACAAACAGAGGATATCTACTATCGACAGGTAGACCCATGCCATATTCAGTACTTAACTGCTATGGGCGTACAAGCTTCGCTGGTAGTGCCAATATTACATCGCAATCTTACAGAGAAATCAGCAAAGCCAGAACTATGGGGATTGTTGGTATCGCACCACAGCCAACCCCGAACTATTTCCGAGTGGGAACTGAAAGTCATACAACAGGTTAGCGATCAAGTAGAAATTGCGATCGCTCAAAGCAATCTACTTAGCGAAGCCCGTTTTCAGCGACAACAAGAAGGGATTATTAACCAAATCAGTATCCTCTTGCATCAACTACCAACAATTCAATTGCAACAGGCTCTCAAGGCAACTATTAATGCTTTTGGTGGTATCGGTGGTAGGATTTACATCGAACAGAGTGGAGAACTGTACACCTGGGGCGATCAACCGAAATTACCTTACGAGTTAGAAAATAATGTCATTGAGCAGCATCCTGTATGGCAAAACTGGATAGTTCAATCCAAACCTAGCCAAGTTTGGGCAATTTCCGACCTTTATAAAGAACCCCATTTCCGGGTTTTAGCCTTAGCCTTTAAAGCAACTCCAATTCGGGGATTATTGGTAATTCCTCTACATTACCGCCAAAATCTTATTGGTGTTTTAACCATTTTTCGCCGAGAATTTGATACCGAAATCTTGTGGGCGGGACGCTGCGAGCAAAATCAGCGACAACAACTACCCCAACTGTCCTTTGAGGTTTGGCGAGAAGAAAGGAAAGGACAAGCGCCAGAATGGAAACCAGGAGATATCTTTCTGGGACAAGCCTTGTCTTCTCACTTCTCGATGGCTATTCACCAGCAGCAAATGTATCAAGAAGTGCAAGGCCTCAATAGTAACTTAGAACAAAGGGTAAAAGAACAAACTGCTGAAATTGAGAAATCTCTGCATTTTACCAAAATCATTAAGCAAATCACCGAGCAAATACGCAGTTCATTAGATTTAAATATTACCCTCCAAACCATAGTCAGGGAAGTGCGATCGCTGCTCAATTCTGATCGGGCGTTAATTTACAAAATCTTCAGTGAGTCTGATGGTTATGTGATTGTAGAAGAGATTCATGGTAAATATCCATCAGCTTTGGGAACCACAGCCCCTCAACAATGTTTTCCTGATGAGTATGCTCGTCTTTACAATCAAGGAAGAGTACGGGCTATTAATGATGTTTCCACTGCTAGTTTGAGTGATTGTCATCGGGAGTTCTTGGAAAATCTGCAAGTACAAGCCAACTTAATTATTCCCATCAAAATGGGTACGCAACTATGGGGTTTACTCATTGCTCATCAATGTAATGCACCCCGAAATTGGCAAGATGCAGAAATTCAGTTAATCCTACAACTAGCAGATCAGGCTGCGATCGCAATTCAGCAAGCACAACTCTATGAACAAAGCCATGCTGCTGAAAACCAGGCTAAAGCTAAAGCAGAACAGTTAGAGCGGACTCTACAACAACTGCAACATACACAAACACAATTGATTCAAACCGAAAAAATGTCCAGTTTGGGACAGTTAGTTGCAGGGGTAGCACATGAAATTAACAACCCTGTTAACTTTATTTACGGTAACCTCACTTACGCCAATGACTACACCCAACAATTACTGCAGCTTTTATACCTCTATCAATCACATTATCCTGAGCCAGATAGTGAAATTCTGTTAGCAGAAAAAACCATTGATGTCGGGTTTGTGGCAGAGGATTTGCCCAAAATTATCTCCTCTATGCAAGTAGGAGCTGAGAGAATCTACTCTATAGTGCTGTCTTTACGCAATTTTTCTCGTCTGGATGAGGCGGAATTTAAGCCTGTTGATTTACACGAAGGAATTGATAACACTTTATTAATTTTGCAACATCGGCTCAAGTCCAATATCAATTTCCCAGGGGTAAAGCTGATAAAAGACTATGGCGATTTACCATTAGTGAAATGTTATGCCGGACAAATGAATCAAGTATTCATGAATTTGTTCACTAATGCTATTGATGCTTTAGAAACACAAATTAAACACGATCAGTCTCTCATACCGTCAATTTGTATTTCCACGAGAGTTTCCGCAGATCAATCCTTTATCCTGATTCGGATTGCCGATAATGGTACAGGCATGACAGAAGAAGTTAAAAAGCGGATTTTTGACCCATTTTTCACAACTAAGCCTGTAGGCAAAGGTACAGGTTTAGGACTCGCTATCAGTTACCAAATTATTGTAGAAAAACATGGTGGCATTATAGAGTGTGTGTCAGAAGCAGGTAAAGGTACAGAGTTGTGGATTGAGTTACCTCTTAATCCCCTATGCAAAGTCAATCACCATTCTGCCCATTCGATAAAACTCAACTCGGAAAGATGGCAAATTAAACCTATTTTTTATAACTTAAACAATTCATGAGTTATTACTCATTCAGCTAAAACAATGAAGACTTTACTATTAGAGTTTTTCCAAAAATACTTAATATTTCGTCAATATCTATGAGTATTACAAGTAAACTTTAATGACCAAAAATTATCTAGAACTTTCCAGGTGGTAATCTAATAAATGAAGTTACTAAGCTTCCCTGGCAGATATAACAGCTGCATTTGGAGTTAAATTAAGAGGTAAAAACGCTGTTTAATTTACATCTGTCTCGTCAAAAAGCAGCAACACCCAACACAAAACCTGATATTTCCTCAAATACTTAAATTCAGGGGGCGCTGTCACTGGTTCTCATTGCTTTTTCATTAAAGTGATGAAATCGTAGTACATCCCTGGCTGTGTTACATAATTAGAGGAAAGTGTTCAGTTAGTAGGAGTTTGGGTGTTGTTGTTTTTAAAGGGATATTTCCAGTATTTCCAGCTAGTTAATCACGATTAAATCTCAATACGCTTGAGTTAAGCTCATTAGTGATTGATTTGTCACTTAAATAAAAAAGCCAGAACAATTGGGGGATTCTCCCCCAAACCCCCGATTGGGTGACGGTTGCGTCCCCCAAACCCCCTCCAAAATTATTGTTCTGTTTTTTTGTTGAGTAACTAGTTTTTTGGTTTTGTGATCAATTAATTTTCTTAACCCAAGCGTATTGGATTAAATCTCTCTTATCTATGCACTAGCGGAAACACCCCTATTTTTAAGAAAGTTACAGTGACAAAAATTTGACTACTATCGATGAAAATAAAAATAGGGTTTTGACTCAGCAACGCTACTGGCTTTAAGGCGGGAAACCCCTAAGGGTGCAGTGTCTGCGCCTTTTGGTTACTCTTGGGAGAACTCGCAGATTAGCCGCAGAAGCTTCAACAGCACTCTCAAGCCGATGGATTGCGTCTTTTCAAGTTTTGCGATCGTTTGCGATCGCTTCCGAATTATTGCGTTTACACTTTGGATTTGAGATATGAAGTCATTGAGAGGCCACTAAGATGCCTACCGATTATGTTCTCTTTGTCCACGGTGTCAAAACTCATGAAAGACCAGCATTTGAGAAATTATGCAATATCTTGCTGAATCGCATTCAAAATTCTATCAACGATAAGTCTAGAGTTGTGAAGCCGATTTATTTTTTCTGGGGAGATCTGAATTTGGCTGCACAAAGGGAATTAGTCACCAATATCAAAGATTCTCCCAAATGGAACGACTTTTGGTTTAGAGATTTTCGCACAGAACAGATTCTTGAGTTTGTCGGTGATGCTGCACTTTACTTAAGCCGCCATGTTGGTACCCAGGTAGTACAAAGATTCAAGTCTGAGGCTTTTAGTGTACTACAAGGTGCCAATACTAGCGATCGCCTCCATGTAATCACTCATAGTTGGGGAACAGTAATTTTATTTGACATCCTCTTTGCTCGTCGGTGGGAATCTCGCGACTTAGAAGATGAGACAATCAAACTGGTTAAGGATCTGCGTAATGTCCTGTTTGGTTTAGATCCCAATCCTCAAACTGGAATCCCCCTAGCTAGTATCCATACAATGGGTTCACCACTAGCGCTGTTCAGTCTGTTGAATATTAGCGGTAATGTCAATGGAGTGAGTACCCACGATTTAACACCCGATCTGCGAAGATTTTTACAAAATCTCTATAATTTGCGAAAAAAGCCGCTAAATTGGCGTAATTTCTCTCATCCTGGCGATCCCATTGCCTACCCATTAGAAGGCGTGATGTCAATGCTTTTAGACGGTAGCACTGATTATGTGAATACTCAGGATGTAATTACAGACAAGGGTAATATTTTTAACCGTCCTTTTAGCCAAAGATTAATCCCACTCATTTGGGGTGGTGAAGCTCATGGAAGCTACTGGGATAATCCATTAGTTGGTAAAACTATTAGTGAAGTCATTCAAGCAGCAATTTAAGTCAAGTAAACGGAGTGAGGGAATAGGAAAGAAAGGTCGGTTAAGGGAAAAAAGGGGAATGGGAAAAGGAAAAGAAACTTTTAACCCTTAACCTTTAACATTTTCCCAATACTATAAGGGCATGACAGTGGCGTGCCCTTAAGAATAATATACTGTCGCCAACATGATTTAAATTGCGATCGCAATGCCAACTTCTGAGTGATGTTTTAATCCCGTTGCCAGGTTTCATTAATTAAGAATTTAGGTACGTTACCCTCGTAATAACGCACCTAAATTCCTAATTAAGAAATAGATTAACCCATTGCTTGCACAGCAGTAAGCATAAAATTCAATCTTTGATCAAACTCTAGCTTTTTAACTTGTGCTGTAAATTCCTCTGTGCCATTAGGAAGCTGATAATCAGAAGGCATTGGGATGATGGTTCCATTTTCCATTCCTTGTGCTAACAGCAACCAAACCTCTAGTTTGGCATTAGGACTGAGCGCGTTGTAACCACGGTTAATTTCACCACTACCACCCTTAATGAGGTCGCGTTGTGCTTGCAATTGCTCTTGTTGAGACAAGTCTTGAATGTGATCGAACACAGCTCTCGCTGGAGTATCAACGCTGTTAGGAGGCGCTGGGTTGAGCTGTGGTTTCAAATCTAGGTAACCGTACCAAAGTAAAGCGAGTTGAGTATCTACATCAAAGCGTTGAAATCTTTCTAAAGCTGGTCTTGTGCTTTCGTCAACTGTGTAGGTCATAAAAACTCCAAATTAGGCGAATTTTCTTAGCATTTGCAGTTACTAAGAAAAATTTCTTTTAGTTACTCCACATAACTTAACGAATGATTCTAGAGGCATAATCCTACAAAAGATAGAAACAATACTTACGCTGACAGACAGATGTAGATACGTTAGGGATTTCCAAGAAATAAATTATTCCATCTTGTGGGGCGGGCATCTTGCCCGCTACATAAACTGGGCGGACAAGATGTCCACCCCACAATACATACTGGGATATTTTTTTATTTGGAAGTCCCTTAATCGGCATTTAAGTTTCTCATCTGGGCGGGCAAGATTCTCACTCCACAAAAGATTGAGAAAGTTTAATATGTAATTAGATGTGTTTTGTATTACCCTCTGAAGAACACCAGAGTAAGTTACTGAATTTACTGAGGAAAGAGGTTATAAAAAATAAAAATCAGAGAAAAATAACAAATGACAAATGACAAAGCGCAAAGTCTGGGCGGAGGTTTCCTCCGATCAGAACTTTGTAAGAGAGGACAAATGACAAATATCAAATCCCCAATTATTAGATTAGAAAATATCTTTAAAGTTTACGGTAGCGGCGAAACGGAAGTCAAAGCACTTAATAATGTGAATTTGGCTATCGATGAAGGTGAATATTGTTCAATTATGGGGCCTTCTGGTTCTGGTAAATCTACAGCTATGAATATCATCGGCTGTCTGGATCGCCCTACTTCTGGGAGTTACTATTTAGATAATGTTGATGTGGCGCAAATGAATGATAAAGCATTGGCGCATATTCGCAATATTAAACTAGGGTTTGTCTTCCAACAATTCCATTTATTAACCCAATTGACAGCCTTAGAAAATGTGATGTTACCAATGGCTTATGCAGGAATCAATGCTCAAGAAAGACGCGATCGCGCTACGGAAGCTTTGATTAAAGTCGGCTTAGAAAAGCGTCTGAATAACAAGCCCACGCAACTATCAGGCGGACAACAACAAAGAGTAGCGATCGCGCGTGCTATTGTCAATCGTCCTGTAGTTCTGTTAGCGGATGAACCCACTGGCGCACTCGATTCTCGCACTACTCAAGAAGTCTTGGATATCTTTAGCGAGTTAAACGCCAGTGGGATTACAGTTGTCATGGTTACCCATGAACCAGAGGTAGCGCGTCAAACTGCGCGCATAGTTTGGTTCCGCGATGGTGAAGTTATTCACTCTCACCTCACCCCAGCGGATTTAAACCAGATGGCGATGTCTTAGGGACTCAATAGTTGTCGGTTAAGGGGAAAGGGGGAAGGGGAAAAGGGTAAGGGGAAAAGGGGTAAGAAAAAACCTTTAACCTTTACCCTTTCTCCTGCGGAGACGCTACGCGTAGCTTGCTTCCCCGCAGGGGTACACCTTTTCCCCAAATTAAATTAAGCTTACAAACTTGGGGTTTTACCAGTTTGTGCTTGGGTTTCTACAGGTTGGACATCACTGTAGCCCATGTTTCCTACAATGGTTCGCATTACAGACATTTGTTGCTCAAACTCTAATCCTTCGAGTTGAGAAAGTAAATTGTCCATTGTATCTGTAGTTTCGTAATTATCGGGTAGATCAACTACTTTATCTCCCATTGCTACCGCCCAAGCATACCAAACTAATAGCTGATTATTTTCTTTTAAAGCACCATAAGCACGAGAATAATCGCTATCTTCGCAATTAACAATTTGGCGCATAATTGCCAATTGTTTTTCATCCGATAAATCTAAATAATCTCCTAGTAAAATTGGTGCTAAGTTGGGTTCTGCAGCAGCAGGTGCGGCTGGGGTAATTGAATCTCCCATCTTTTCATAAACAAAATAAAACCATGCTAATTTAGCATCGGTATCTAATTTATTAAACGCTTCTACAACTTTTTGAGTTTCATTAGTTAAAGCTTGTGGAACGCTTTGATTTTGGCTAGCAGTCATTATTTATCTCCAAGGCAATTTAACATATCAAACTAAGGGTTAACAGAATTTAATAATCAGAATCGACTTCCACAAGAAAGAGATTTATTTATAGCAATTTGCAGTTTTTATCTATCTTTTAATAGAGGTAAGAATATCTCCTAAGGTGCCAATGATTTTACAGATTGCTTTGATAGGATGACCACAGCAAGCGAAAAAATACCTAGGAGTCAATTATGCCTGATGAAATCAAGCCCAATGTCAGCGAAGCACCTACCCATGACGCACAGTTAGCAGCAGAAAACATAGCTGCTGGTGAAGAAAAAGCGCCTCAAGTAGATTTTGAAGCTGATTACGCTGCTGCACAAAAACTCAGTGTTAGTGAAATTGATCGCACAGGTGAAGGTGCGAAAGCCGCTGAAGCAGCAACAGCACCTAAATATGAAGTTCCCAAACCAGAAGAAACTAGACTCGAAACCCAAGCAACTGGTAATCCTGATGATTATGCAGATATGGCTAAGGATGTTGCAGGTTCTAGAAATGAAGGTGTAGCTAGTATTGATGATGAGCTAATAAAAAAAGCTTTGGAAAAGGGTGAAGCAAAAAGTTGATAATTCGTAATTCGTAATTCGTAATTCGTAATTCGTAATTCGTAATTCGTAATTCGTAATTACCAATATTAGGACACTATGTAATTACGAATATACAGTGTATTTCGGTAGGATACAGCCAAGTTATCTATACAGCAATTCTGAAGTTAGTGAAGTACATCATGAGTAATGAGTTATGAGTAATGAGTTATGAGTAGGAAATTTACTTATAACTCACTACTTATTACTCATTACTTTTTTCAATTAGTTGTTGTAGCTAATCAACATCGAATCTGCTGTAATTACCTGAACCTCTCATTTTGAAATCTGCTAAGTGATGTTGCTATTTAGGTGGTAACAGCTTTAAGGGATTTCCAAGACATAAATTATTCCATCTTGTAGGGCGGGCATCTTGCCCATACGTGTCAACTTAAGCTAAAAGCGATATAGGGTGGGCGTTGTACAAATACCTCGCGCCCTCATCCCCTAACCCCTTCTCCCCGAGGAGAAGGGGAACTAAATCTCTGGCTCCCTTCTCCCTGTGGGAGAGGGGCTGGGGGTGAGGGCGAAACCTTGCAACCAAGAGGGTTTCACGTTAAGTTGACACCAATGTATCTTGCCCGCCCTATAAACTGGGCGGACAAGATGTCCACCCCACAATACATACTGGGATATTTTTTTATTTGGAAGTCCCTAAATACGAATTACGCACTATGAATTACGAATTTTTCCTATTTACTACCGTCAACAATTCACTTGGATGGTGAATTAAAAAATCTGGTTTTTGTTTGGCTAAAATTTCTGGGGAATTAAAGCCCCAAGTTACGGCAATTACTTGAATATTGGCTTTCTTTGAAGCTTCTATATCTCTTGTTTCGTCACCAACATAAATTACTTGTTGCGGTTTTAGCTGCCTTTGCTTTAAGACATTATTGATGATAGTCTTTTTGCCAAAAATTGTGACTCCTGAGTAGATAAAATCGAATAAAGTATCTAGCTCATTAATTTTGAGAAATTCGTTGACATTATCTTTAGAGTTAGAAGTAATAATTCCCAAACTATAACCTTCAGCCTTGAGTTTGATTAAGGCTTCTTTAATTCCGGGAATTGGTTGAAATTCGTGAATCTTGTCTTTTAACTCTCCTTTAACTTTCTTTACTAAAAAAGGGATTTTAAATACAGAGATACCTGAGTATTTAATAATTTCCCTTGATGTTAAGTTTTTCAGGAGTGCTAGCTCCTGCTGGGTAATTGGGACATAGCCAAATTCTACAGCCAAACGATTAGCAATGCTGACAAGAGCGTCTACTGTATCTGCAATCGTGCCATCAAAATCAAAAATAATCACTGTCTGAGTCATTCTGTTGCCTTGATGCGTCTAGATTAGCACGGGCATTACGTCTCAACATTTCTGGTTTAATCCGTCGTAAGGCTGAAGCTGTAAATTGTTGCTCCCACTCCTCTTCTGAGATTTCTGCTAATTCTAGCAGCTTCGGTGCCAGATTCCCAGGATAAGGATTAAATTCTTCCACATCTGTGCTTTTTGCAAAACGTTGATTCCACGGACATACATCTTGGCAGATATCACACCCTGCAACCCAGCCTTGTAAGTGGGGTTTAACGTTTGGGGGTAATTGTTCTGCCCGATTTTCAATTGTATGATACGCAATGCAGCGATTAGCATCTACTACATAGGGTTGAGTAATTGCACCAGTAGGGCAAGCTTCTAAACAGCGCGTACAGGTGCCGCAATGTTCTGTAGCTGGGCGATCGCACTCTAGTTCCAGATTGGTAATAATCTCTCCTAAAAAGACCCAAGAACCATATTCCCTGGTAATTACATTGCCGTTTTTGGCAATCCAGCCAATACCAGATTTTTGCGCCCATAATTTATCTGGTACGGGGCCTGTATCTGCATAATAACGCGCTTGGACATTTTCACTCAGTGATTGTACCCAATTGTTTAGTGCTTTAAGTCTCTTATGCATGACTTTGTGATAATCTCGTCCCCAACCATAACGAGAAATCTTGCCATATTCCTCACCTGTAGGACGTTGATGGGGTGTGTAGTAATTGAGTGCCACACAAATCAGCGATCGCGCTTCTGGCATGATTAAGCGGATATCCTGACG
Organism: Tolypothrix sp. PCC 7601; assembly: GCF_025677855.1. Classification (NCBI taxonomy): domain Bacteria; kingdom Bacillati; phylum Cyanobacteriota; class Cyanophyceae; order Nostocales; family Tolypothrichaceae; genus Tolypothrix; species Tolypothrix sp. PCC 7601. The sequence continues at coordinate 6,042,148 of NZ_CP064879.1, read as the reverse complement.
CTTGGGGTTAGCCATCCATGCCATATCAGCGTTGTAACCCAGTGCTAGCCATGCTTGCAAGCGCTGTGCTGCTGTTTCATCTACCCCATCCACAGCCGCAATTCCTACTTTGTGAAATCCCAACTCCTGCGCTTTTTTCTTTACCACATCAGTCGTGGTTATGCCTGAGCTATTCATTTCTCTTAATTTAATTTTTGCCTCTATCCAGAGAACGACTTCATGATCACAAAGCAATATATACCGATAGCAGCTTTTTTTAGACTGCGTTTGCCATGAACATTGATGTTTAGCTAGCCTCAAAACAGGTAATTTTATGACTACTGCTGAATTTAACAAAAAAACAGACACCAGAGAATTATCAATTGAGGGAATTACAGAACCGACTATTCTACGTTACTTTGAAGCTTTGAATGCTGGAGATTTTGCGGCAACTGCTGCCTTATTTGCTGAGGATGGTATGATGTATCCACCCTTTGAATCTGGTTTTGTAGGGACAGATGCGATCGCAACTTATCTAAAACAAGAAGCTCAAGGTATTAAAGCCGAACCGCACCAAGGAATTATTGAGAGTTTGCCAAACGAGCAAATTCAAGTCCAAGTAGCAGGAAAAGCCTTCACATCCTGGTGTGGTGTTAACGTTACTTGGTTATTTATTCTCAATCAACAACGCCAAATTGTCGAAGCCAAAATTAAACTCTTAGCTTCTCCCCAAGAATTACTCGCTATGCGTCGTGATTAAGCATTTTGTATGAGGTTAAGGGGGAAAGGGGGAAGGGGGAAAGGGGAAGAAAAAACCTTTAATCCTTTACCTTTAAGCTAAAAACAGTTTTGAGTTCAAAACGCTTAACCGAGTAGTGTTGGGATGTGTTGCAATATTTGTTGGTTAAGGGGGAAAAGGGGAAAGGGGAAGAAAAAACTTTTAACCTTTAACCCTTCACCCTTCACCCTTTCCCCCATAAAACTTAGATGCTTAGGTAAAATCATGAATGAAGCAATGCTGCCCAGATACCTGATTTTCTCAAACAGTCGGGTATCTAAATCTCGCTAAAGTCAATGACTTTTAACCTTGCCATTGCCATTCACACCGGTAATAATTGCTTCTTCACCAGTAAGCTCAATTGCCGATTCGCCTCGCAGTCCCTTGCGCCGTTGGTTTTTCGGAACTCCTCCCGCCATGCCATACTCTACACTGCTTTTGCCATATTTAGTTGCAACACCCATGAGCATGTGTTCTGTCATGTCTGCCAGTTGACGCTCGGTTGCCAGCATTTCAGTATACAATCTATCCAAGTTAGCAAGCGCACTGTTGTAGGTATTTTCTTGATCTCGCATTGTCTCAATGAGGTTGGAATAAGCAAATAAAGTTAATCCATTACCTGCATTTAAGTTTGGATCAATTGATTTAATACCAGCCGCACGACGCACTGCTTTAATTAACACATCGGAAGTTCTTTGTCTTCTAGCCATATTTAAGATGCACCTTCTAATCTGCTTCTCAGTTAACAGTTAAGTAACAATACAGGCTTAATTGCATAATTACTCATCAGGTTTTTGACCGTTTACCGTTGAATTATTAACTGATTTAATCTTATTTACCTTAAAAAATTTCCTATGGATCAGCCTGAGAGAATTTTGGCAAATCTCAAATAAATTTAGCTACATAGTAATACTACGATTTTTCAAAGAAATTACCCAAATTAATCAGCCAAAGTAACTTTTGAGAAAACAATATTTGCTTTGGCTTGCTAAATACACCGAAACGAGAAAGCCAAAGCAGCTTTTGAGAAAACAATATCTGCTTTGGCTTGCTGAATACACTGAAATGAGAAAGCCAAAACAGCTTTTGAGCAAGCAATATTTGCTTTGGCTTGCTGAATACACTGAAATGAGAAAGCACAAACAGCTTTTGAGAAAGCCAAAGCAGATTTGAAGAAAGCAATACTTGCTTTTGCTGATTAAATTGTTGTGAGGCAGAGATTGCCTTTGAAAATTGGCTATGCTACTATTTATACCAATCGCTGCACCTTGAAAATTCAATAAATATATATCTTTGGCTTGTAACCTCATGGTTAGTTTCCTTAAGCCATTTTATTAAGAAATGTAACCTGAGGGGGTCGTGCAAAAGCTCAAATGCTGATTCTTTCGTAGACCCCCTCAGATAACTTACTCTATAAGGGTTTGAGGCACTTGCAGGCTGTCCATATTGTCAATAAATGTGGCTTGTTGACAGGTAAAACAGACCCCCCTCAGTTTTATGGTGCTGTAAGCCTTATTTAATAAGCTTTCTACAAGGGTAGGGTTTTCAATCAATTACCCCTCACGGGGATGGAAACTTTTTCTTAATCCAAATCAGCTTCCCCCAAAACAGGCGGTTTTCAATCAATTACCCCTCACGGGGATGGAAACATAGCGTCAGCCCGCTCATATGAATCCTCATAATTTGTTTTCAATCAATTACCCCTCACGGGGATGGAAACTGAAGTAACAAGTACGATATGTACCTTAGTATGAGTTGTTTTCAATCAATTAGGGACTTCCAAGAAATAAATTATTCCATCTTGTGGGGCGGGCATCTTGCCCGCCACATAAACTGGGCGGACAAGATGTCCACCCCACAATAAATACTGGGATATTTTTTTATTTGGAAGTCCCTTACCCCTCACGGGGATGGAAAAGAAGGGAGTTTTGGGAAAGTAGGTAACTGCCTAGTACAAGTCGGCGTAAATAAACAGACCATCTGTAATTGCTAAAAATCTGGTGGGATAAGTATTCTTTCTTTTTACCTTTAACTTTTGACTTTTGCCTTGTTGTACTGGCTAATTGACTTATCAGTTGCGTCTACTTATAAAAAATATTTATTACCTTAGTTAATGGGCTGAGGTTTATTCTCTTGATAAATTTTTAAGCTAAAAAACCAAGCTACTTAAACCTGTACTGATTTAAATATGTTTAAAATTTAAAACCATGCTACTATTAAATTATTGAGAAATATTTTTGGTCAAGTGACTATAGAGATACCTCTCCAAATGTAAATCTCTACATTCTGTTAGCTCGGAGATATTCTATGTCAGTTTATATTGGTAATCTATCCCATGAAATTGAAGATGAGGATATCAGACAAGTCTTTTTAAAGTATGGGTCTGTGAAAAGGATACTAGTATCTACCAAGCAAAAATCAGGCGAAAAGCGAGGTTTTGCCATTGTTCAAATGGAAAAAGACACCGACGAAGTAGCAGCGATTAATGGATTACAAGGTACTGAATGGATGGGTTATAGCCTGAAAGTGAATAGAGCTAAAACCATCGCAGATGCAGCTTAAATTGGTCTTAGTGTATATAAGCTAAACCAAATCTAGTTTGCATAATCTGAAATTATATATTTCTTGTGGCGTTGGGCATCTTGCCCGCCCCATCTATGCAAGTTAAATATGGAACAGCTTATTAAGCTGAAATATTTCAATTATTGTTGTGCTTATATAGAAACCAAAATCAGGTCAAAACCCTCCCCATAAATACTATGGGTTAGATGAATAACTGTAGAAGTGAGTAGAAATTGAAAATAAAAGCATTGGAAGTCAAAGCTGGCGATCGCATATTTGCATACTGTAAAAATAAACGGCAAATGTGTAAGGTGAAAGAAATTTTAGATCAAGGTCAGACTAATGTCACACTCTCAGTATTTACCAGTGGACATTATCGCGGCTGCTTAGTCTCATGCGTAGTCAGGTTTCAGCGAGAAGCTCTAGTGGAATTAGTCAGCTAATATTCTTTTTTCCATTATTCCCCTAAAAGTAAATTTCTATGCCATAATGAGAGATGAGAGTTAATTCGGTTAACAGCTTTTGTTTTTAGTATTGACAGTCTTTTTGTTTTTGGTATTTACAAACTTTTCTCCGAAATTTAAATCTCTACATATTTACAATTTCGGAGACAATCTATGTCAGTTTATGTAGGCAATCTTTCTTACGAAGTTACTGAAGCCACTCTGAATGCAGTCTTTGCAGAATATGGTTCTGTGAAGCGCGTTCAGCTACCTACAGATAGAGAAACAGGCCGTTTGCGCGGCTTTGGCTTTGTTGAAATGGGTACAGATGCAGAAGAAAATGCTGCTATTGAAGCTCTTGATGGCGCTGAGTGGATGGGAAGAGACTTAAAAGTAAATAAGGCTAAACCCAGAGAAGAAAGAGGCGGCTCATTTGGTGGTGGCGGTGGTAACCGTGGTAATTACGGTGGACGCAACCGTTACTAAGCTTTACTAATTTAGCTATTTGACCTAACTTGTTAGATCAATATAATTCACTTGATGTATTAGTGGCTCAAGCAGAAATGCCTGAGCCTTTTTTATACAATTTTGATTTCAAAATCAAACAAGTATTCATTAAACTTCTGGCAAAAATCGGGAAAAGGTGTACCCCTGCGCTTAAGAAAGCTACGCGTAGCGTCTTTGCAGGAGAAGGAAGAAAAGTTTTGTATTTTCCCTTTCCCCTTCTCTTGCAGCACTTTTGTAAGAGGTTTATGAACTTGTGAAATAAATTATTAGCCTTTTATAAAGAAAATTTTTGTATCGCTTTGTAGGTAAAATATTAAATATTCATTGGTCATAATGTCGCTAAAAAATGTTTTTGCAGTTTTAGTTTAATATTGAGGAATTCCAAAATGTCTACAGATACTGATTTAGTTGCTTATATCCAAGAAAGTGAATTTGAAACTCTTTTAAGTGAAAAAAACATTCTTGTAGTTGACTTCACTGCTACTTGGTGTGGCCCTTGTCGCCTAGTTGCTCCATTAATGGAGCAACTTGCACAAGAGTACAAAGATAGTGCAAAGGTCGTCAAGGTAGATGTGGATAACAACAAACCAATGTTAAAAAAATTTGGTCTTCGCAGTATTCCAGCAGTTTTAATTTTCAAAAATGGTGAGTTAGCAGAAACTATTGTTGGAGTTTCTCCTTACGAGAAATTTAGCAGTGCTGTCTCTCAGCTTCTCTAGCTTGTTTTGCAGGTAATTTTTAGTTCTCCCATCCTTTTGGGAGTTACTAAGCATAATTTCCTTATCCCTAAAAATTCTCTTAGACATCCAATCTACACAATAATTAAGTGTAGTAAATATGAACCCAGAAGCCAAACACATTGTTAGCGAACTCAGAAGTGAATTCTACTCTTTGTTCGCTGCTGCGATGAAAACTCCAGTGAGAATAAGTAGTACATCTTATAGTAGTAACTCTCCAATCGCATCTTGGATAGATAATAGAGAACAACTAAATTATGTAAACATCTACGCTTATACAGCACCAGACGAATTTAACCCATTACGCCCATTCATACTGCGGTTGGCTATTAATAAAAGCGCTCTTCAATATATGATGGCTAAAAAATGGCAAAAATCTCGAGGGCTGAATATCCTCTGGGAATTTGAGTTAACTATCTTACCAACAGAAATTTTAGATTTTCTTCCTTGGATAGTTAGCTTAGTTGAAGCCCAGAATCAAGTTGTACCTTCCCTATTACAGCCACCACCCCATCCATTTGAATTAAAAGTGCCAGATTTTGCACTATGTAATAACTTATGGACTTTGGAAGCTTGTCTGCTCACAAAGGGAAAGGTGATGGAGCCAGCATTTTAGTGGCTATCTTCAAACACAACCATAATTGATTAACTACTGCAAGTTTTCTGCACTTGCATCTCTATTAATATCTACTGAGCTATTAGTATCAAGACTTATAGATTCCTTGGTAAAAGACTTTAACGTTGAAGCTAAAGCCAGTTGAGAAGCCACCTGATAAACTAGCTCTTTGGAGATGTCTTGTTGTTGGTTTAACAACTCAACAAAGCTGTCAAAATCACGCATTACACAATATCTGTGCAATGCAGCTTTATTTTCTATGAGATGAAATTTTTCGTCAATCTTTGCTTTTGCTTCCTTTTCAGCCTCAGCAATAGAATTGACGAATCCGCCATTATGACATAATTCCCCAAAAATTTTATAGTAATAAGCTTTTCTGCTTAATGATTCCTCTTCAATGTGAATGGAATGAAACTTGTATTCAATTTTGTATTTTTTAGATTCCATAAATATATGACACTAAAGGATGCAGGAAGAATAATCTTGAATTTGTTTCTCTTCCAGATTGGAGGAATAGCAGATTTATGACTATGGCAATCTAATCTAATTATTGAAATCGCTAGCGCAATGAAGTAACAGACAAACTTGTCAATAACCAAGAGTAAAAGCTTGCGATTAATAAAAACAAAATTTTTGTACCATTTTATTCTCATCTTCAACATTAACACGATATTCCATTAATCTACAGAATATATCTCTAAAGTCTGAGTTATATATTTTACCAATGTAAGTTTTTGCATTCTAGGCTTGATTTTAGGTGAAATATCGCGAAAATGCACTATATAAATTCTGTATAGATAATGTATTTTATATAACTATTTTTCCATGTGACTTTCAATTCAAGCGCGCGCGATACTAAAGCCTTTTTCTAAGAAAAATTGCTAAACCTAATACTTTATATATAGAAATTAGGTTAATAAACTATAAATTAGTTAGACGTGAACAATAAATTCAAAATTGAAAAATAATTTTGCTTAGGAAAAATAAATTAGTAAATCCGTGCTAATCTAAAAACAGGAATCAAAAAGTAAGAATGCAAAAAGACTTCAAGACAATATTGAGGTAACTCGATAAAGTCCTTTTGCTCTGGTAAGTCCGCTTCAATGTCGTTATGTTTTTTAGTAACGCTCATCATAGCCAGAACATCAAGATAATTACCTTAGTAATGGCTTGAAGTCAATCATAGCTTGCTTAGGTAATAGCCAAGTAACGCTTGGCTATACTAGTTAGTTAAACAGCCAGCACCAATTCCTCTTAGAGTCTAGGGAGAAAGACTCTAGGTATATCCTGGCAATCCCAAAGAATTTAGAATGGTTACTTAACTTGGGAAATTATGTTCTCAGATTTGCTTACTGGGAAAATTAAAACTCCCAGCAGAGTAGATACCGTTCCAATAAATTTAGGAATTTAACTAAATTGTCAAAATTCACCAATATACTGCCTAAACCATAGTGTTAAAGGTTATTAATGCAGAAACTTACCCTGTAATTGGGGAATTATTTTCCTGCATTAGTAGCAATAGCATGAAGTGATTTTTTAGGAATAATTGCAAGAAATGCTAAAAAGCGATCGCTCGTTATTTTAGGATATAAAATCAGGCAATTATGGCATAAGCAACATAGAGAATTTGTAACAAACATTAAAAGTAAACTGCAATTTTGGTGGGTTGGGTGCAGGACAAAAATCCTGCAAAGGTTGAAATTGCTAATCTCAAAACTCTTAATGTCTGAACCAGTGATGACGGTTTAGTTACAACAATCTAGAATGCTCATGTCCAGGTTTTCCTGATAGAAAATCCTCACAAATATATCTATCGCTAACTCGCAAGAGCATCTTTGTAATCGTCCTTAAACACAAATCAAATCTTCGTCTATGCAACCTTTTACTATTATTTGCCTGGTGTGTTGCTTGGCAAAAACTATATGCAACTACCAAGGGTTTAGTCTCAGTTAGCCTTTCACTCCCATCGACCCATTAATTCTAGGAAAAAACCCACCATGTCTATCGATAGCAAAATCAGACAAATAGCTTTCTACGGTAAAGGCGGTATTGGTAAGTCTACTACCTCTCAAAACACTCTGGCAGCAATGGCAGAAATGGGACAACGCATCCTAATTGTAGGTTGCGACCCTAAAGCAGACTCAACTCGTTTGATGTTGCACTCTAAAGCACAAACCACCGTTCTTCACTTGGCTGCTGAACGTGGTGCAGTAGAAGACCTCGAACTTGAAGAAGTCATGCTGACTGGCTTCCGTGGTGTTAAGTGCGTAGAGTCAGGCGGCCCAGAACCCGGCGTAGGTTGTGCTGGTCGTGGTATTATTACCGCCATTAACTTCTTGGAAGAAAACGGTGCTTACCAAGATGTTGACTTCGTATCTTACGACGTATTAGGCGACGTTGTTTGCGGTGGTTTTGCTATGCCTATCCGTGAAAACAAAGCACAAGAAATCTACATCGTTACCTCTGGTGAAATGATGGCGATGTACGCCGCTAACAACATTGCTCGTGGTATTTTGAAATATGCTCACTCCGGTGGTGTGCGTTTAGGTGGTTTGATTTGTAACAGCCGTAAAACTGACCGGGAACACGAACTCATCGAAACCTTGGCAAAACGGTTGAACACCCAAATGATTCACTTCGTACCTCGCGACAATATTGTTCAACACGCAGAATTGCGTCGGATGACTGTTAACGAATACGCACCAGATAGCAACCAATCTAACGAATACCGCGCATTAGCTACGAAGATCATCAACAACCAGAATCTTCAAATTCCTACACCAATTGAAATGGAAGAACTAGAAGAATTGTTGATTGAATTTGGTATTCTCGAAAGCGAAGAAAATGCTGCAAAATTAATTGGTGCGCCAGCTGAAAGCACTGCAAAGTAAATAATGTCTAGGGTGGGTTATTTCTCACCCTTCCTTAATTTTGTCAGCTTTATACTGGTTGCATACATAGACTATTTAACAACGGTGACTATCAGTGAAACGATAAAGTTACCGTTTTTACGTTGTTTACACAGTATTAATTTTGAATTCCGCGTAGTTCACGTAGGATGCGTTAGCGATAGCGTAACGCATCAGCGTCAAACTGCGTAGCGGTATTAATTACTTTTGATGACGCTGACTTAGCTATTTTGGAAGATGTCAGTACCTGATATTGTCATTTAGCTTGGGAAAGTCGAATAAATTAATTGAGACTTTTCATGATTCAACCTCAAGCTATTTCTATACCCGAACCCGGAATTCCCAATCCAGTCCCCAATCCCTTACCCAGTCCTGAACCTTCACCAGGGCCAACCATTCCCCAACCTATACCGGGGCCAGTTCCCGAACCTGTACCAGCGCCAATTCCGCAAACAGTTCCCGAACCAATTCCCCAAACAATTCCTGAACCGGTTTAAATTATCCTTGGTAATGTAAGCCAAAATCTAAAATCTAAAATGCTACGAGCCGGAATTGTCGGACTACCCAACGTCGGAAAATCTACTTTATTTAATGCTGTAGTTGCTAACGCCAAAGCCGAAGCCGCTAACTTCCCCTTTTGCACCATTGAACCCAATGTCGGCGTTGTTGCAGTACCGGATGAGCGCTTAAATGTTCTCTCTAACATATCCGGTTCAGCACAAATTATCCCAGCGCGTATTGAGTTTGTGGATATTGCCGGTTTGGTAAAAGGTGCAAGCCAAGGTGAGGGACTAGGTAATCAATTTCTCTCTCACATCCGGGAAGTAGATGCAATTGTTCATGTGGTGCGTTGTTTTGAAAATGATGATATCATTCACGTCGCTGGTTCCGTTGACCCAGCACGGGATATTGAAATCATTAATTTAGAGCTTGGTTTATCAGATTTAGCACAAATTGAACGCCGCATTGACCGCACCCGCAAGCAAGCACGGACTAGCAAAGATGCACAATTTGAAATCACAGTTCTAGAAAAATTAGCTGCGGCTTTAAATGAAGGTAAATCAGTCAGACAAGTTAGTTTAACTGAAGAAGAAGCCGAAATTATTAAAGGACTAGGACTGCTGACGAATAAACCAATTATTTACGCCGCCAATGTCTCTGAAGATGACTTAGCAACTGGCAATGATTTTGTTGAGAAAGTGCGGCAAATAGCAGCGCCAGAAAATGCCCAGGTCGTTATAGTTTCTGCTCAAGTAGAAGCTGAACTAGTAGAATTACCTGAAGAAGATAAAGCTGATTTCTTAGCATCTTTAGGAGTAGAAGAAGGCGGTTTAAAATCTTTAATTCGTGCTACTTACACTCTGTTAGGCTTACGGACATATTTCACCAGCGGCCCTAAAGAAACTCGTGCTTGGACAATTCACGCCGGAATGTCTGCACCCCAAGCAGCAGGTGTAATTCACTCCGATTTTGAACGGGGATTTATTCGCGCCGAAACCGTTGCTTATGATGATTTAGTAACAACTGGTTCGATGAATGGTGCGAAAGAAAAAGGTTTAGTGAGAAGTGAAGGTAAAGAATATATCGTTAAAGAAGGCGATGTGATGTTGTTCCGATTTAATGTGTAATACCAATTTTTATGCAGCTGCATAGAATTTGATCCCCCCTAGCCCCCCTTAAAAAAGGGGGGAACCGGAAAAAATAGCTCAAAGTCCCCTTAATAAGAGGAATACAGAAAAAATAGCTCAAAGTCCCCTTAATAAGGGGGGAGCAGGAAAAAATCTCTCAAAGTCCCCCTTTTTAAGGGGGATTTAGGGGGATCTAAATATGTGCAACTCCACATGATTAAATTGGTATAAGTAATTCGTAATTACAAGACGGATTATTTTAACCGCCGATGAACGCAGATGATTTATCGGCGGTTTTTATTCTCCACCAACAACATACACAGCAGAACCAAAATTCTCATCATCAGTACCAACAATTACACCGCCATTCGCACCAGGGACAAGTTCTATCCCTTCAATTTTGTGGTAATTAGTACGATAAAGCGGTACAAGTTGCGAGTTTGGTCTAAATACTAATTTGTTATTACGATATCCCAAAGCACCTGCAACATATACAGCCGATTGAAATGGCCCATCATCTCCAGCATCACTGGCTGCGCTAATAAAGACAACTCCCGCCGAATCAACTTTGATATCAGAAACATGGCGAACATTTCCAGATGGAAATGGAACTATAAAATTGCTATAACCTGCGAAAATAATTTGATATTTAGTTAAATCCAGCAATCCCCAATAAATAGTTGCAGGTTGTTCAGCTTCTCCCCGATGCGCCCAAACCGCAATTAATTTACCATCTATATCTTGTAGAGAAAAAGCCTCAAAATTACTGCCTTTTGGAAATGCTGGTAAATTAAATTCTTGAATAACTGAGATAGTTTTTTTATCAACATCTAATTTAAAATAATAAGCCTTACCAGCACTGGCTAGAGCGATAAATGAAGTATTATTAGTACCCGGAATAGATGTTAAAGCTTCTAAATCTTCTGGTAATACTTTACTTGGCCAGTTCAAAGCTAAATATTCTGGTTGATTTTTACCTTTAATATTAATAATTGCTAGACGACCTTGTCCGGGTTTTTTATTATCATGAACAATCAGAAAATCTAGGGAATTACTTTGTTGCTGAATTAGTGCGATTCCACTGATACCAAAAGGGATACCACCCCGCACAGGTAGCCACTCTTGCGCCCAAACTCGCTGACAGATGAATAACAGCGCTGCTAAGACTACTAAATTGATAATTAATTTCAGAAACCGAGGTATATTAAGTACTGCTGATAGACGCATAGATGAGCATCGCTAAGACAGAGTGCGTTAACGGATGACCCATCATATCAAATCCAGGCGATCACGCCATATAATTAGGTAACTTTTAGTAATCTTCACTGTCAACAACAACCGAAATTATACTTAATTATTTAGAGATATTTATTAACTCGACACATTCTTTTTGTAATGTTATTTTTGAAACTGTATACCAGTAAACAATCACTTCAGGATGATGCACAATGCTGGGATGGATATTTGGTGGTTTCGTTAGAAAATTAGAGCGTTCAGCAAAGAAAGTCTCACGAGATTTTGTGAAATCAAGCAGTAAAGAAATAAACGACTTATTTGATAGAAAACTTAATCCCTTGGCTGACAGACTAGACTATGTATCTAAAGAACGGATAAAACAAGTTGAGGAATTAGAAGTTCAATCTAAAGCTGATATTGAGTCTTTACTAAATAATGCAGATCACAAAGTGAAGGATTCTCTCAAAGAAATTGATGATATACGTCAATCGGCTCTCCAAGATGTAAGAGATACTGTTGGTGAAGTTGATGTTTATTTAGAAAATAGAATTAATCAAATTTCTTTAACTGTAATGAGAGCATTGAGCCAAACTGACATAATAACTGAAAATATTTTGAAAGAAGTTAATATTGTTGAAGAAAAATTATTCCAAGATATAGATTATCTGGTTGATAAAATCAATGAAAATATGGATGAAAAATTAGAATTAATTCGTAATGAATTAAGAAAACATTTAGCTCATGCTTTACCAAATCCGATTGATAAATGTAGGCAGAGATTAAAAATAGGGCTGAAGCCTGGGCCTATGTTGTCTGATGTTGAGCTTTATCAATTAACTGAGTGCTATGAACTAAGCAACTTAAATGAGAACATTTCGATTGATAAAGTAATAGATATTTATGGACAACTGCAACTCAATGCAGCGAGAATGGCTGCTTTAGTTAAAAAATCTCCAGTCTTGAAAAGACAAGCTATGGAAGACTGGCTCAAATATGGTTTACTTTGTGAGTTTTGGGAAGACACAAAAAGAAATTATGCTCATACTAAAAATTATGCTTTAGAGCGTCAACAATCACAGAACTTTTTGACTGGTAAATAAATTAACTATAGGTTGTTTATGAAACAAGCTGATCCAACAAACTGGAAAACGCCTTTAGAGTATTACGAAACGGCGATAGAAGAATTAAGACGAGCAAAAGAAGAGTTGCAAGAAGAGTTAGAAAATATCAAAGCTGGTAATGTAAAAGCTTTGGAATCAAGTGTTAGGTCTTTTCAAGCGGAAATATATTCATTGAAATCTGAGCTTCATCTGACAAAAGAAAAGCTTGAATCTGCCGAAAAAACTGCAATAGAAGCTGAAAAAGTTGCTATTCATGCTCAGAATAAAATTCAAGAAATTATAGATAAAACTCCTGAATCAACCTTGAATTTGCTGATTTTAGACGAATTTGCACACCTTAAAGAACAAACATCGCAAATTATTAGTATAGTTAACAATCCCCCTGAAAGCGAGACACAAAATAAAATTTTAGAACTATTATCAAGCTTGCAAAAGCAAGTTGATCAACTGGAAATCGAATCAACTCTTGTATCCTCTAATTCAGGTATAAACTATAGTAAATTACGAGATTTGTTGGCAGAAAGCAAGTGGCAAGAAGCAGATAAAGAAACTTGTCTTTATCTACTTAGAATCTCCGATAGAGAAGAGGAAAAGTGGTTAGACGATGGAGACATTAAGAGGCTATCTCGCCATGACTTACGAATTATTAATAACCTTTGGCTAAAGTATAGTAATGGCAGATTTGGTTTTAGTGTGCAAAAACAAATATGGCAAGATTCCAACGAAGATTATAAACTCTTTGGGCATCGTGTTGGTTGGTTGGTAAATCTTGTAAACACTGAATGGCGTAAATACGAAGAAGCGATATTTAGTATTGATGCTCCAGAAGGACATCTTCCATACACAATTAGGGTACTTGGTTTAGGTTATCGAAATCCTGGAGAAATTCCACACAGGCTAAAACGTTTCTTACCAAGATACTAATTTACTAACAAGATTTTATGCGACTAAATAACCTTTTGAAACCCATTTTTTGATTAAATAAAAAATCAGGTGGGCAATGCCCACCCTACTATTAATTGGGCGGATCGAAACGATTTACAACTGCTGCCCAAAGAATCATCGGTGAACCGACACCTAAACAGAATAACCACTGCTGCCAACTTAAGGGCGCTGTTTCAAATACATAATTAATGAATGGCACATGGGCAAAGATAATCTGCAAAATAATTGCCCCTAAAATCCCGAAGGCAATGGCAGGAATATCAACATTCTCTTGAATGGTGCCGTCCATTTTAGCAATCAAATTGGGGATTAATTGGCTAATGCTCAATAGGTAAAATATCCGCCCAGCAATCAAAGATTTAATTGCCATTGTGCGCGCTAAATTTAAATCGCCTGTGGTTTGGCGGATATATTCAAATACACCAAATATCACAATCCAGTTAAACAAAGAAATTACCAAAATTCGCTTTAACCGACTAGCCGATAATAATGGTTTGTTGGGGTGGCGCGGTGCTTGTTGCATGACGTTTTGCGCTTTGGGTTCAAAGGCTAGGGTTACTGTCATGGTGATGGAATTGAGCATATTTAGCCAGAGAACTTGTAAGGATAAAATTGGTAAGTCTCTCGCTAATAATGTACTAATCAAAATTGTCATTGATTCCCCAGCATTCACAGGCAAAATAAAGCAAATCGCCTTACCCCAGCGTTGACAAAACTACCAGTTACCGCCTTCACCAAACCCGCACACAACAAAATAATTAGTAAGGGTTGGTTAAATTGCAGCAAAAATTTTAACCACCAAGGTTTACCAGGCTTCGCCGCCAGTTCATTTGCACCGACTTCATTCAACAACCGTTGCGCTGTAGCCTTACTCAACCCATATTCAGCATCACTTTGCAAACGCGCGATCGCATCCGAAATATCCAAGCCATGCCAAACAGTCAGCTGCTTATCTTCTGGTGCGATGGTAGATACAGCTGGAGCCATAACTATTTCCTTTTTTAAAGTGTCATAGATTTTATAGCACGAAAATTTAGTTTTAAATGTATGTAAACACTAGAGAAATTTGATAATAATCATAGTTAGCTTCAATTTATTGTTTGTCATTTGTCATTTGTCATTGGTCATTGGTCATTTGTCATTTGGTAATGAGTAATGAGTAATGGCTATTCTCCCCTGCTCCCTCATCTCCCTCATCTCCCTCATCTCCCTCATCTCCCTCATCTCCCTCATCTCCCTCATCTCCCTCATCTCCCTCATCTCCCTCATCTCCCTCATCTCCCTCATCTCCCTCATCTCCCTAATCCCCAGTCCCCAATCCCCAGTCCCCAATCCCCAATCCCTACGCTTGCCCACTACCAACACAACTTAGTATGCTGGGCGTTACAGGTGGGAACTTAGAAGGCGGGTACATTTTGGATTTGTCTACTCCTTTGCAATTAATTGGACGTTCGGCGGAATTTCAGCAAATAGTAGAAGTGCTGGCGCGGGATGGTGATTTGCTAATTACAGGCGTACCAGGGAGTGGAAGACGTACCTTGGTACGAGGTGCAGCGCAAGAAGTGGGTGCGATCGTGCTGGAAATAGATTGTATCCGCGCTATCGATGGGCAGCGATTTATACAATTGTTAGCTGAAGCAATTAGCCAAAATTGGCAACCTGAAAAAATCCAAGACTGGGTTGCTCAAAATGCTCATGAGTTTTTTGTTGGTAATGCTGAAGGTAAACTCAAATTGTTGCCTTCTCTCAACCCAAAGCAGCTATGGCAAGCATTTGAAATTTTACTAGCATTACCACAAATCATTGCTGTGGATTTGCGGCAACGGGTAGTGCTAATTTTGCACAGTTTTCCTCATATCCGTTCTTGGGATAGAAATAATTTATGGGAAACAACATTTAGAGGAGAAATTAAGGCGCAATCTGAAGTCAGTTATGTTCTCATTGCTACTATTGCTGAGACAAGCCAGCAAACAGATGAGGCTGATTACCCTATAGAAACTGTACAGTTACCTCCCTTAGCTAAAGATGTTTTGGCAGTGTGGGCGAGGGAAATTTTACATACTCAAGGACTAAAATTTGATTCGCGTTCTCAAGCATTACAACTTTTCCTCGATGCAGTCCAGGGGCATATAGGCGATGCAATGGCATTAATTCGCCGCCTACAAACTTTGTGCAGTTCTGACGGATTAATTACTGAAGAAGAAGTACAGCAAGCTATTGAAGCATTGCTCAAAGATTTATCGATTATTTTTGAATCTTTACTGATGCTACTGCCAGCAAATCAGGTACACTTGCTGGAATGTTTAGCTTTAGATCCCACAGAAAAACCGCAAAGTAAAGAATATATACAAAAACATGGACTTTCAAGAGGTGGTAGCCTTCAAGGTGCTTTAACTGGTCTACAGCACAAGGGTTTGATCTACAATGCAGAACAGGGTTATAGGCTGGCTTTACCGTTACTGGCTTTATGGTTACAGCGACGGTTGAGATAAGAGGTAAAAAATTCAAGATAAAAGGGGAAAGGAAAATTCCTACTGTTCGCTATGGGGTTTTAAACAAGCACCATAGATTTAAATTTTTCTTTCTTTTATATATATTTTATAGATATAAAACTTCTTATCTAAAGATTCTAGATTATCCCGCTTTTTTCATAAAAATCACGAAATTTGTGGCTTAAGCCTATGTATAGAAGGCTTGTAATGACATTTGTAGGGTTATTAGCCTTAGTGTTGGCTCATAAAATGGCCCTCATCTACCAAATTCAGCCAGGGATATCCTTATGGTTTCCGCCATCAGGTGTGGCGATCGCGCTCACTTTTTGGTTCGGCCCCTATGGTATCTTGCTCACAGGGGTGGCATCTTTATTGATGTCAAGATTTTGGGGCTTGCATGGTTGGGAACAGCTAATTAGTTTGGTTGATGTCATCGAACCTTTGGTTGCTTGGTTACTCTATCGTCGTTTTAACCAAGGTTCGCTGAAATTTAATAGTCTCAAAGATGCAGCAATTTTTACATTTACTGTACCAATAGCCGCCTCTGCTATCTTAGCTGTGGTGGGTAATTTCGCTTGGGTAGCTGTAGGAAAACTGTCGGTGGCTACCCTAGCTCAAAATATTCCTCATTGGTGGTTGGGTAATGCTATAGGAATCATGGCTATTACACCTACTGCTTTATTAGTGCTAACTCCATACCTGCAATCTTGGGGATGGCTAACCCATGCTGAACCCTCAGATCCGATGTTGAATGCGCTTCACTCCCAGCAATCCCGGCGCTACATCCTCGAAATTGGCATCATTATTTTATTGTGTGTGGCGATCGCCATTCTCACTGTTACTCAAACTCACCAAACCAGCTTTAAGTTCCAACAACTCTCATTTTTAAGCTTTGTTCCTGTTTTATGGGCAGCAAGTCGCTTTGGTGTTACCAGTGGAATGGTAATCTCTACTTTCTGTGTACTGGTAACTTTATTTTGCTATCTCATTGTCTACCCGAATGCTATATTGATGGCCCAGTTTCCGGTACCACCAGAAGTTTTACATGTTCACAAACTGAGTTTATTCGTGCAGTGTGCTGTTAGCTTATTGGTAGGAACTGCAATTACAGAAAGGGCAAAAAGTCAAATAGCGTTAGCTGTGGAAAGAGTCAGACTAGGTGAATATCAAGCCCGTGCAGCGCTTACAGAAAAACTCCTTCAACTAAATGATTCACTGGTAGAAACTAATGTGCGGCTGGAAGAATCGAATCGAGATAAAGATGCATTACTCAAGCGTGAACATTCTCTGCGTCAACGTTTAGCTAATATTCTCGAAAGCATGACTGATGCATTTATTGCTGTCAATCATGATTGGCAAATTACTTATGTTAATCAACAAGCAGTCAAAATTACTGGTTTAGGCTCAGAGAAACTCTTGGGTAAAAATTTTTGGCGACAATGGCCTGGCGCTCAAAATACAACATTTGAATGGGAATATCGTCGAGCTTTAAATGAGGGCATACCTGTACATTTTGAGGCTTTTTGCGAAGCTGATCAGAAGTGGTTTGAAGCCCATGCTTACCCATCAGAAGATGGTTTGGGCATCTTTTTTAGAAATATCACCAGGCGCAAACAAGCAGAAGTAGAACGCGAACATTTACTTACAAGAGAACAAACCGCACGCGCTGACGCGGAAAAAGCAAACAGGCTCAAAGATGAATTTTTAGCTGTACTTTCTCACGAATTACGTACTCCCCTCAACCCGATTTTAGGTTGGGCAACATTAATTAAAATGTACAAATATCAGGGAGAAAAGCTGCTACAAGGGCTAGAAATTATTGAGCGCAATGCTAAGTTACAAATTCAATTAATTGAAGACTTGTTAGATGTTTCCCGGATTCAACAAGGGAAAATGGTGTTAAATATCCAGACA
The DNA here is from genome assembly GCF_025677855.1 of Tolypothrix sp. PCC 7601. NCBI lineage: Bacteria > Bacillati > Cyanobacteriota > Cyanophyceae > Nostocales > Tolypothrichaceae > Tolypothrix > Tolypothrix sp. PCC 7601. Next base: position 6,024,281 of record NZ_CP064879.1, on the reverse strand, counting down.
GTAAATTTAGTTAATACTATTACATCGGCTTTGGAGACAATGCATTTAGCATTAGAAGCTAAAAATATTCAAGTTAAAACATTTTTTCAGCAAAACATAGGGCTAGTGGCTGGTGATGGCGCACGTCTACAGCAAATTGTCTGGAACCTCCTTTCTAATGCCGTAAAATTTACACCATCAGGAGGAGAAATAGAAGTAAGGCTGGAACAAATCAATACAAATGCTGTAATTCAAGTTAAAGATAATGGTAAAGGCATTAGCCGAGAGTTTTTACCCCATGTATTTGAATATTTCCGCCAAGGTGATGGCACAATTACCAGAGAATTTGGGGGCTTGGGTTTGGGATTAGCGATTGTGAAAAATCTCACAGAACTGCATGGTGGAATGGTTGATGTAGAGAGCTTTGGAGAAGGCAAAGGGGCAACATTTACTATTAATTTACCATTAATGCCTGAGCAACCAAAAATAGCTAAGAAATGCGAAAAATCACATAATTATAGTAATTTATCAGGGCTACGCATTTTAGTAGTAGATGATGACAAAGATACAGGTGAATTTCTCACAATTATGCTGGCAAATTTGGGAGCATCAGTTACAGCAGTAAATTCAGCCGGAGAAGCTTTAGAAGTAATTGCCCAATCACCACCCGATTTACTTTTAAGTGATATTGGAATGCCAGGAATAGATGGCTATATGCTAATACGTTTAATTCGCGCTATGCCACCAGAAAAAGGAGGAAAAATCCCTGCGATCGCACTGACTGCTTTTGCTGGAGAAATGAACCAAAAACAAGCACTGGCTGCTGGGTTTCAAATGCACTTAGCTAAACCAGTGGAATTAGGTAAATTATTATCAGCAATCACGGAACTTTTAGAGTTAGGAGTGAGGAGTTAGGGACTGGGGACTGGGGACTGGGGACTGGGGACTGGGGATTGGGGATGAGGGAGATGAGGAAGATGAGGAAGCAGAGGAGAAATTTTCAATTCCCATTACCAAATGACAAATGACAAATGACAAATGACAAATGACAAATGACAAATGACAAACCCCAATTACCTTTTATACTCAGCCAGTTTTTTAATCAACTTATCACGAGTCGTTTTATCTTCCAGCACTTGAGCAATTTTTAAAGCTTGTTGATAGTATCCAATTAAAGCTTTGAGCAGAGCTATTTTTTCTAAAGAACTACCTCTATCTTGCTCATCTTCAATAATGGTACTGGGTGAACCATCTGGGAGCGAGCCGAATTCTAAAACACGAGATTCGGGGCCAGGAATTGTTTTAGCTGCTGCAAAGGCGAAGTCAAGTATTTCGGAGGCTAAACGAATTTTTTGGGCGTGGATGTAGGTTTCTGCGATGTTGATTAAGCCTGTAGTTTTAATTTCTGGAGTTTTGATTTGTTGGTAAATTTTATTAACCACATCAATTTGTTCATAGCCAGTTTCAACCAGCGATAAAGCCAAGCCATTTAATTTATTATCTTGTGTTTCTGTGGGATGAGCTTGCATAACTTGCAAAGCCGCAAGATATTGTTTGGCTGTCATCAACAATTCTTCTATTTTCAGCAAGTTAGACTCTCGTACAACTACATCTTTTTCGGTTTTAGCTAACTGTATTGCTTCGGCTAACAGCGCATCTGCTAGCTGTTGATTGTTAATGTGCAAATATTCTCGCGCAATGATAGCTAAAGCCAAAACCTGCGATTGTGGTGTTAATTTTCTCGCAGCTGCGATCGCCTGTGTAAATAGTTGCTCGCTTGACTCAGTTTTACCGTTAGCAGTGGCAATTAATACTAAAGTTTCAATCTGATAGGGTAAGCTCCCAGAATTATTGATTTGTGGGACTAAAGCCAGGGCATTTTCTATTTGTTGATTTTGGGCATAGATTAAGGCTATTTTCTGCAATAACTGATTGCGTTGCTCAATATTGCTTGGTTCTAAACTCTGAGCAAACTTTAATGTGATTTCTATTTCTCCGGCTTGAATTGCTGCATTACCAATTTGTAAAATCCAACTTGCCTTATTTAAAAAATTGGGATGGTTCGCATTTAGAATTATGTCAAAAGCCAGCTGATATTGTTGTGTTTCTAGGGCATTGGATAAGATGCTGGGCACGCTTCCCATTGGCTCGACAGCTTCTACAGTTTGAATTAAGGGAATAATCTGAGGCATAATTTCCTCAGCAATTTCTCTCTTGCCAAATTTTAGGTATTCAATAGCGATGATGCCTAAAGTTAGTGCTAATACTTCTGAATTTTGTAGCTGTGAAACTGCTAAATAAGCTGCATCCAACTGCCCAGCTTTGGCATAGGATTGAATAAAAATGCCTTTAGCTTCTTCTTCTGCAGCAGTAAAGGCTGTCACTGCTGTAGCAAATACCTGATTTGCTAATTCTTGTTCTCCTTCATCAACATATATCAGGGCAATTTCTCGCAGCCTCGCGCTTTTCATCTCTGATATTTCTAGCTTTTGGGCTAGTTTTAGCGCTGCTGCTAATTGATTTGTTTTGATGAAATACCGCACTACCTCAGAAATTACATGAGAGCGATAGTAAAGGTAAGAGATTGATGCCGCAATTTCTAAGGCGATATCAATTTTACCTAGTTTAATATAGGTAAGAGCAATAGCCTCTAGGGGAATACTTTGAGCCGTTGGATCTTCAGACTCAATTTGCCGAGCAATTTGCAGCGTATTTGATAAAATTTCTTCTGCTTGCGTAGTTTGTTTGAAAGCTAGATATGCTTGCGCTATGGGTAATAGTGCCTTAGCTTGAAATTCTGCGCCTGGAATTAGCTGGCTAGTTTTTAATGCTGTTGTCAACAATTCCAAAGCTAGTTTTTGTTCGCCAATTCTTTGGCTATAATTAGCAATCTTGGTGAAAATTACGGTTTTTTCAAAATTGTAACCCTGGTTTACGCTCTGCATGAGCCGCACCACTAACATCAATAACTTTATTGCTTGTTGTTTCTGGTGGGGTTTCACTCTGTTAATTAATCTTCCTAACAACCAATCTTGAATATCGTAAGTATTGATAATTCTATTGAGTAAGGATAAAGTAAACTCCGGATTAGCCAATTTCTGGGTAGTTTGTAAAATTTGGTGAAGTTCTGAAATTACTTCTTCAGTCTGCTCTCCAGTAATATCTTCTTCTATCAAATATTCCAGAGCACTAATTCGTGCTTCTAAGTTTTGCTGTTGCTGTTCGCGACGCTGTTTCATTTGAGCTAATATTTGGGATGCAAAGGGAAGGCTGACAGCGCTTAATAATAGTGCAAATGAAAATTTAGGAAGCGCCAATTTAGGATAGGAAATATTCATAGTGAGAATTTTCTTATTACCTTTTACTAAATCAGTCATATTGATATACAGGTATTTTTGCAGTAGTTACGCAAAATTTTCTCAGTTTGAATTTTTTTATAATTTTTTTCTAGGAGGAATTTTATGAAAGCTTACGTACTTCAAAGTAATGCGGGGATTGATGCACTGAAGTTAACCGATCGCCCCGAACCCCAACCAGGTGCGGGACAAGTTCTAATTAAAATCAAAGCCACAGCCTTAAATTACCGTGACTTGCTAGTCGCTGAAGGCGCTTATGGTGCGGGGGTGAAATATCCTCTGGTTCCCATGTCTGACGGTGCGGGAGAAGTGGTAGCCATTGGCGAAGGAGTAACCAGAGTCAAAGTAGGCGATCGCGTCGCGGGTATCTTCTTCCAAGACTGGATTTCTGGCGCTTTAACTAGAGAAAAAATGAAATCTGACTTAGGCGGTGGTATCGATGGAATGTTGTCTGAATATGTGGTTCTACACCAAGATGGCTTAGTAATATTACCTAATCATATATCTTATGCTCAAGGTGCAACTTTACCCTGTGCCGCAGTTACAGCTTGGCACGCCCTAGTTACTAAAGGCAATATTACGGAAGGCAATACTGTATTATTACTAGGTACAGGTGGAGTATCGATTTTTGCGCTGCAGTTTGCCAAAATATTTGGTGCGAAAGTTATCCTCAGTTCCAGCAGCGATCATAAGTTAGCACAGGCTTTAGTTTTAGGCGCAGATCAAACCATCAACTATAAAACAACGCCAGATTGGGAAAAGCAAGTCTATGCAATCACCGATCGCATAGGTGTAGATCATGTAGTAGAAGTAGGTGGTGCAGGTACATTACCTAAATCTTTACAAGCTGTTAGGGTTGGGGGACGTGTCAGCTTAATTGGCGTACTCTCAGGGAGAGGAAATGAGATTGACCCTATGCCCATACTTTTCAAGAGCATAACACTGCAAGGTATTTATGTTGGTAGTCGCAAAATGTTTGAGGCGATGAATCAGGTAATACAAGATTCGCAATTACAGCCAGTGATTGATCGAATTTTTCCTTTTACCCAAGCTAAGGAAGCTTACCGTTATGTTAAAAGTGCTTCACACTTTGGCAAAGTTGTCATTGAGCTTGATTAACCAAGTCTTCGCCAAGGCAATTTAAAATACATGATTGAGTACACAAAGCTTGTACTCAGTTATTTAATATCACTATAAGTAAAGTATTGATTATTGATAAAGATACAAAATTTTTGTGTCCTTAGTACTTGCTCTAAGTTCTCAAATCTGGGAAGCTTATACCAATTTGAAAAAAGAATACGACAGATGATAGGGGCACGCCGTGCCCTCTAGAATATATTGATGCGTCGCGAACATTTTTTGATTTGGTATCACTGATTAAAGAAGCCAGAAGAATTGGGGGATTCTCCCCCAAACCCCCGATTGGGTGACGGTTGCGTCCCCCAAACCCCCTCCAAAATTATTGTTCGGTTTTTTGTTGAGTAATACCAATTGGAAAAAAGAATGCAACAGATTGTAGGGGCACGGCGTGCCGCGCCCTCTGGAATATATTAATGTGTCGCAAACATTATTTGAATTGGTATTATCTATAGTAATAGGGGTATGCAACACTTTTTAGTAAATGACATTAGAAAAAAGTTCTTAATTTTTCTATTACTTATCGGTTGATTTTCTCTAGGCAATAGAATTGAGGAGATAGCTAATGTTAATCACAAATAAACCTCTGATGCAGCCGGAAAATCAGCTACTTGGGGCTTTACCACCCGATATATATGAACGCCTTGCTTCTGTGCGTGAGGGACTGGGGATTGGGGACTGGGGATTGGGGACTGGGGAAGGGGTAAAGGAGAAAGGGGGAAGGGGGGAAGGGGGAAGGGAAACAGGAAGCAGGGGGGAAATTGCTGATTCCAATTACCCATTACCAAATGACAAATGACAAATGACAAATGACAAATGACAACCCTCATTTCTTCCGCTTTTTCCTAGCTGCGTCTCGCACTTGTTGATTGAGTAAGTAACCAAAGCCGGCGGTTTCTAGGCGGGTGACAAATTCCTCGCGGGTGTTACCTAAGGCTGTGGCGGTTGCATCTATGTTCCAGTTGTAGAAGTGTAACTGGCTGAGTAAATAGACACGGCGGGTTTGGGCGGCGGAAAGACGGTAAGTTTTGAGATATTCTAGTTCGCCATCTTCACGAATAATGGCTTCGCCAATATGGTTTTCTTCCTTGGGAAGCAGACTAGTGATAAAGCGTTGCAGTACAAACGGCCCCATTGTATACACTCGCTGGGAATTTAGGGGACGTTGCAGCAAGCCTTCCGCCATGAAGCCTTGGAAAGTAGCCCAATCTGATCGCATTTGCGCGATCGCATTTCTTAAATCTGCCAAGTTGTGAATTTTAGTATCATCCACAGACAAATCCATCGGAAATGGCTTGTCAAACATCATGCTGTATTCATAAATTAACTCGCCGTAGAAGTCTTCTAGTAAACTGGTGTGCAAAGCTCGGTAATCCTCTGGGGTAGGAACGACAAAAGCCGATGCTAAAGTCTCAGCCACAAATACCAACACCCCAACCTGACGCGGATGAATCTCAAATACCCGCAAAGCATCTTCTAATCCCGCAATATAACGTCCACTAAAGGACATTTCATAGCGTGAACCCAGCCCATGAGACAGAGCATACTTAGAATACTCGCTCCAAGCAATATCCGGCCCTGAAAAGAACAGCGACAGAAAACCTTCCATAGCCAAATGCAGAGGTAACAATCGCAGTTGATTCTTAGCTTCCCGCTTCGCCATGCGATGCATTAACCGCACACTTGCACAACCACAGTTTAAACGCTTCCCATCCGGCTTGAACATCTGTCCACCAAAAGCGGCGATGGGGCTACCGTCATCACTCCAAGAAAGCACCAAGCCGTGAGGTATATAGGAGTAATATTGCATCCCTGGTTCTGTGATTCTACCTTCTAAAGAAACCACCGCTATGTCTTCGTGATAATCACGCCGCACTAAACGAAAGTCTCCGCGCACCTGACGACGCAATAAAGGGACAATCCGCACTGCACCGCGTATTTGGGATGGTGCAATTTCCAATCCTTTTAAGGATATATCTGTTAATAATTTCTGTTTGGTAGCCATAAGATTAAAGGGAAAGGGGAAGGGGGAAGGGGTAATGGGGAAAGGGGAAGAGGGAATGGGGAAAACTGGTGTGATGGTATAGGGTAAAGTACTTGAGATGATGGGTGGTGCGTTGCGCTACGCGACAACACACCCTACTCTCCTCTTCTTTGCGCCTTTGCGCCTTTGCGTGAGACAAAAAAGCCGCAATCTTCAGCCTCAAAGGTGCAACATTTAAGCTCAAAGCCGCAACTTCCAGCCTCAAAGGTGCAACGTTCAAGCTCAAAGCCGCAAATTCCGACATCAAACCCGCAACCTTCAGCCTCAAAGGTGCAACGTTCAAGCTAAAAACCGCAAATTCCGACATCAAAACCGCAACTCCCACCTTCAAAACTGCAACCTTCATGAAAACAGAGGGAAACTCCATCCCCCATGCCCAATGCCCAATTCCCTATGCCCATTTCAACATTTGTTGCACTCGTTCAGCCAAATATGCTTCTAATTCTGACAAAGGTGCAGAACCATCAGCGAAGCGTGCAAATCCCAGCATGGTTGGTAAATCTTCTGCATCGCGCAATCCCACTGTCGGGATGCTGGCGCTGAGATTTCGCAAGGAGAAATCCTCAGAATTAAACACCGGATTGCAATGAATAATGGAAGTTCTTCTTTTTGGATCTAACTTAGCTCTAAATATCCGCAACACTTCCGCCGCACCTTTGGGGGGATAGTTTTCGCAACCATCAGAGACAATCACAACTAAGTCTGCACCAGAACCCAAGGCGGCTAATAGTGGTGTAGCTAAGTCAGTTTGTCCATGTGGGCGGACTTGCAAAGCATCTTCTACGGGTATCGTCCAAAAAGCCCGATATTCCTGTGATGCGGCTTGCAATAAATAGTGAGTAGCAACAGCTACACCCAAAGGACGGCGACGCTTTTCGCTAGAACCTGAGCTAGAGTAGCTACAATCTAAAACTGCTGCCACTTTTCCCAGCTTCAATGGTGCTTTTTTTAGCACTGAACGAGCCGATCGCTCTAAGGCTGGGTGAAAAATCTCCCTTTGCTCTGTTCTGGTTTCCAATGGCAAAGATAAGATATACAACGCCAACTTAGTTAAGGGTAATTTTCCCAAATCTAAGTCAATTTCCACCTTTTCAGTCCGTTCCGCCGCACCTTGGAAACGCAACTTTTCACCCACAGTCATTTGCTGTTGAATTCTGGTTAAAAATACATCGCGTTTAACTTTGTGCTTTGCAGCTAATCCCTCAGCCACAGTGAAAGGTAAGTCATAAATCGCCTGTTCGCTAAAATGTGCTTGCCGAAACTTCTCGAATAATTCAGTTTCGTACACCTTTTGTTTCCAATTACGGAACAGAAAAGTACCCAATTCACCCTGAAGTTTCAAATGTGCGTGAGATGCGATCGCTCTTACCTTGGGACGATACTTCACAGCATGGAAACTTAAATCGCGTCGCTGTTGTAAATAATCCCGTGCGATCGCGCGACTCCGACGGTTGTTAATTCGTCGTTGACGCAACTGCTGCAACACCCCCCAAGCCCGTTGCGGCGGTAAAGCATTGAGCGCATGAGCAATTAACGCACCCTCCTCTTCCTTATGTTGTGGTAACGTATCCTTTCCCGTCGCCAGCAATTTTAAAATAATCTGCGCCTGATTAAAATGATTAATCCCCGCCGCCAAAGAACGAGCATAAAGTAAGCGATAATTTCCCAAAATATAATCATGTAAAAAGTCAATTGATACTCTTTGACCATAAGCATCATCATAAAATTCCCGCTGTCCCGTACAAGCCAGACAAGCATTAATAAACATCACCAAATCTTCCCGCGCCACCTGCTCAACGCGGTTATTATTAGTAACCATATAAATTGAGTAATGAGTAATGAGTAATGAGTAATGAGTAGGAAATTTACTTATTACTCATTACTTTTTTCAATTGCTTGCTGTACCTTATAAAAATCTAATCTGCTGTATTATGGTGCTGTTCGGGGAAAGATTAGCATGACTAGGTCAATCAACTTAACAGGTTGGAACGGAAGTCATACTCAAGTCCCGCGAACAGCAAGACTGAAAAATTAGATAATTCTATTTAAATATTTTTGAATTTTGAATTTTGAATTTTGAATTGTTTAGGTTGCTGTCCGGGGAAAGGCGGCGCGACTGGCTAGGACGAATTCAAAGTTCGGGTTCGGAAGTCGCACCAAAGTCCCGCGAACAGCAAGACTGAAAAACTGAGGTGTTAACTGTTAACTGTTGACTGTTAACTGTGAACTGTCAACAGTTAACAATGGCATAAATTGTTTAGTTTGCGCTAGTTGTTCAAGTAATAATTCTGCGGATTTTTCCAGTGAAGTTACAAAAATACCTACTTCACTCTCTTGATTTGATGCTATCCAAGTACCTTTGAGAACAACTTCCACAGCATCAGCATCACAAGGACAAATTTCTAAAATATTTGCTTGATTTAATTTCTCTAACTCTTCCAGATTAGATAAATCACAAGGAAGTAAAAATGCTGCTTGACTCGATTCAATGTAAATATTATTTGCAGAATGCAAAGATAGTGTAACTCTTTGATTTACCCAATTTTCTAATGAGGTTTCCAGATGTTCTAAGCTAAAGCTGTTTTCGGTGTAGGTAAGTTTTAACATATTGGCTGAGTGATATTTAAATTTTTAGGTGCTTCATCTATGTCTTAAGAATATGCGAGGGAATTTCCCCCAAGCCAATATAGCCTTAAAAGCTGGAAATGCTTATAGAACAAGGCTGAGTCTGCTAGGGGAAGTTGAAAAGCTAGGGGAATCCCCGAACTTTGTCGCGTATCTGGGGATTGGGGACAAATCAATTCAAAATTCAAAATTCAAAATTCAAAATTAAAGAATTTTAGGGATTGGGGACTGGGGATTGGGTAGGGAATTTACTTTTATTTTCCCCTTTCCCCCTTTACCGTTTCCCCCTTCCCCTTTCCCCTTACTAACTAAATACCCAGCGCGGAAGTTGTTAAACTTGGATAATTCCCGAACGTTGTCCAGTTCTACAACTACAGCGATGGCAAGAGCGAGTTATGGCCCAGAAGCAAAAAAGCGATCGCGCCGCTTGTTAGAGGTATTATTAGCTTATGCTAATGATGCCCTAGACTGTAGTGATGAAGCTGGTTTGGATGCTCTGCGTCCCCAAATCCAAACTCGTTGGCTATCTGAGAATCGCCTAGTTGTCAGAACGAAAGTAAGATTTTTACAAACATTAACAAGTTTGGCAGCAGGTGAAGGACAATTAAACGCCGAACAAATTAAAGAAGCCTTAAAACGGTTTACAGATTTCTTAGAAATTCTCGAAGATAATCGCCCATCTCGTAGCGGTTCAGAAACTTGGCACTTTACTCTCAATTTATGGTGCGATCGCCAAGACATAACAGCCAATTTACAAAAATTTGATATCCACTGGGAAAGTCGCCGCCCGGAGAAGTCGAAGCAAGTAACAAGGGAAGAAGAAAAAGGAGAAAGCCCTTCCCCTCTGCGCCCTGCTCCCTGCTCCCCTGCTTTTTCTCCTGACTGGAAGCAACTTTGTCGTGATGCTTTAACGGCGCAAAATCACCAACGGTTGACTACCAATCCTCTCACAAGTGCTGATGGTGTGAGTTTTGAATTAAATCAGGTTTATGTTCCCCTAGGTTTAGTGGAACGCAAACAACGTCTGCGTCAAGGTGGCGATGTCACGCCGCAAGATGGTTCGCGGTTATATGAACCTGAAGATTCGGAAATGACTCAGACTTTTAACCCTGATGAATTTATTCAACAATTATTAGGGGTGCAAGATAACCAGCGCATCGCCATTTTAGGAGAACCAGGGGCGGGAAAAACTACATTGTTGCAAAAAATTGCCGCATGGATTGTAGATAATACTAAAGATTTACCTGTCTGGGTTTCTTTAGCAGATTTGCAAGGAAAAACTTTAGAACAATACTTAATTCAAGATTGGCTACCTACTGCGTTTCGCAAATTACGTGTCTCGGAGGAAGTTGAAGAAGCATTCTGCGAACAGTTTAACCAAGGGCGAGTTTGGTTACTCTTAGATGCAGTGGATGAAATGGCTTTGGACTCTAGCCAAGCTTTAACGAAAATTGCGAGTTTTTTGACAGGTTGGGTTGCAGATGCCAAGATAATTTTGACTTGTCGGCTGAATGTTTGGGATGGGGGTAAAAATGCACTGCAAGCTTTTAAAGTCTATCGCAACTTAAATTTTAGCTATGGCACAGAATTTTCCTTCGGTTCCAAATCTGCATCAAACCAAGTCGGAGAATTTATTCAGCATTGGTTTCAAGATAATCCCGCTTGTGGTGAGAGTTTACAAGCAGAGTTAAATCAACCAGAACGGCGACGGCTTAAGGATGCGGTAAAAAATCCTCTGAGGTTAGCTTTATTATGTCGTACCTGGGGATTAGCCCAGGGAAGATTAGCAACTACCAAAGCGATGTTGTACGAACAGTTTGTAGAGTCAATCTACGAATGGAAACAGGATCGTTTTCCCACAACTTCCACCCAGCGACAGCAGTTAAATCGGGCGTTAGGAGAATTAGCATTATTAGCTATTTCCCAAGAAAAAACTAAGTTTCGCCTCAGACATCGCTTCGTTTCACAGGTTCTCGGCGCGTCTGATGATGGCTTATTTCAATTAGCATTACAGTTAGGTTGGCTCAATCAAGTAGGTATCTCCGAAACTCAGGGCGAAAAAGTTTATGCTTTTTACCATCCCACCTTTCAAGAATATTTTGCCGCCCAAGCCGTTACAGATTGGCATTTTTTCCTAAATCACACATTAAATCTCAACAATTCCCCCACCCTACAGGAAGCCGCTATCGCGTCTACATCCCCCAGCTACCGCATATTTGCACCCCAGTGGCGCGAAGTCATTTTGCTATGGCTGGGTAGAGATGACATTCCGCAAACACACAAGGAAGAATTTATCCAAGCATTAATTGAGTTCAATGATAACTGCGGTGGCTACTATGGTTATCAAGCTTATTTTGTCGCCGCCCAAGGAATTGCTGAATTTGCAGATTGTCAAAAAGCTGATGAAATTGTGCAGCAGTTGGTAACGTGGCGTTTTGGTTATGGCGACTTCCAAGACGAAAAGCCGTGGAGGTACCCAGCCCCAATTGTAGAATGTGCGCGGGTGGCTTTATTAAAAACCGATCGCCCAAAAGCGATCGCAGCTTTAGAAAACTACATCTCCTCCAGCCAAAACGACTTTGTAATCTGGAATGCGGCTTACAGCTTGGGTAAAATTTTCGATCCAGGTAACAAAATTGCGATCGCTAAATTAGAAGCACTCGTCAAAACTATGCGTTATGATACAGTGCGCTGGCAAGTAGCCTATAGTTTAGCCAGAGTTGATGCTGGTAATCAAATTGCGATCGCCGCTTTAGTAGAAATTATCGCCACTAGCAAAAATGAATCTACTCGTCGTAAAGCTGCCTATAGTTTAGGTAAAATTGATTCTCAAAATTCCATTGCCATTTCTACACTTAAAGAAATCGCTGCATCTGCAATTGATTCCTCTCAAAGCCGGCAAGCTTTAGAAAATTTAGCTATGCTTCAAGGTGATGAGTTACCTAAATCCGTTACAGTTTCTCCAACTTCAACATTTCATCAGCATAGAAGAAACAAGAGAAAACAAAAATCAGCCACATCAAATTATTTCTCTATCAACTCCAAAATTTCTGAATTAATTCGCGGTATCGCCGCCTCTGAAGATGAAGATACTCAAAGAAGACGGGCTTATAAATTAGCGCAACTCAATCCAGGTAATCCAATTGCGTTTACCACTCTATTACAATTGATGGAATCAACAGCAAGTATATCACTGCATAAACGTGCAGCCGACAACTTAAAAGAAATAGTTCTCAATGAACAGTTACCACAAATAATAGCAGCTTTAAAAAATTCTAACTGCTATCAAGTTTTAGATGATGAATGGGAAAGATATCGTAACTCTTTTAAACTTCTGTGGCACTGTGCAGAAAATATGGATTATTTAGAATTTTATCGAATCTGGCATCTTTAACATTAACTAATTAGCTAAATTATATTCATTTCCTATATTGCAAATGATCTACAAAACTTCCAAAACTTAATACTAATTTGAATAAAAATCCAACAAATTGTAGGGGCACGGCAGTGCCTTGCCCTCTAGAATATTATTGATGTATTGCAAACATTATTTAATTTGGTATAATTTATCCTTATTAAATCCCCTAAATAAATTTATGGGGGTTATCTTTTTAATTTTTACTTCTACAGCTTCCCCAGCCTCAAAAACGATAGGATATTTATATAATTAGAAGTCTCCAATTCTTGTAGGCTGGATATCTTTGCCGATGTTTTAGCAGTGCAGACTTCACAAAAAATACAATCAAAACTCTAAACCAATTTTAAAAATATGTGACAGATGTGTAGCCAGCACAAGCCCTTACCAATAATTTATCTATGGTAAAAATTATTTAAATTAATATAATAAGTTAAATTTTTGTCAATTCAAAGCCGAAGTATAAAGTACTAATAAAGCTGGAAAGCAATCCTGCTCATAGCATCTCCATCACAGGAGAAAAATACTATCAATTACCGCATTCATCAGGCGAAAATTTCAAATAGCCAGAAGTCAGCAATTGACAGATTTCCAGGCATTTATCTATGGTAAAACCCCCTAAAACAAATACGAAAATTTCTCTTTTATAGCTCATAGTACAGCACGGCGTAAATCAACAGAGCATACCTACTGGTTCGCCGTTACTGCGTTCCATTATCTTGTTGAGCCAACATTTATGGAGCTTTTACCCACTCTCACTTCATCATTTTTTGGTTAATTATACTTAGGTAATACAATATAATTACTTACAAACTAACCATATTGATGACACAGTGTTGTCATAGCATTGTCAACGGCAAGTGCTATCTTGAATGAAGATAGATTTTTAGACTCATTCTACGGGCAGGTTATCCTGCCTTTTTTTTAAGGATGAAACATAAGATTCTTGCGAATAAAAATAATCAATCACTTTGGCAAGCCAGGGGACTAGAGGAAGCAGCCCCAATACTGCTAGGTTAAGGATTTTCAACTCAGAATTTGGTTGGGTAAAAGGTTAAAGGGTAAGGGTTGAAGGTGTTTTCTTGCCCCTTTTCCCCTTCCCCTTTTGCCCTTAACCGACAAGTATTGGAAGCAGCCCCAATGAAAAAAATTCACTACCATCCATGAAAGTCGAGGCTGGGATTTGTGCTCAGAACTCAGCACTTTCAAGCTAGAGGCGGAAGAATGCAATTACGAACTGCGCTGTGAAAAATAGAAAAGCTTGCTGAGTTATGTTTTTATCTATTTAAACGTATCTCAGCATCTGATGATAGTTTAACTGCGCGCGGGCTGATTTACTAACATTAACTTATGTAAATACTAGGCGATCGCACATACATCTTTTTCTAGATATATGCCTAAATAGTTAAATAAAACTTAGGATTAATAAATATAAAACATCCTACTCAAGATTAAATGAGTAGGATTGGAAGCAAAATATTTCTTTAAACCCAAGTCTTATTTTACACTTATATTTTGCAAACTAGCAGAGGGGTATTACCCCTCAATTTATTTGCAATGAACATCATCATTTTTCATCCTTAAGATAGATTGACGACCACAGAAAATTCATATTTAAAAACAAATAATACAGTGAACAACACCTTTTATTAGTGCAATAAGTACATATCAGCGGATAGTTATTTATAATTCAGATTTCCAGATAATATCCAAGAGGGAATTTATTGCCTGAGTCAACATGACTCACATAATTGATCCTTAATTTAGGATTTAAAAAAGCTTAAGTTGTTTGGTGTTGAGTGTTGGGGGTTTGTTGTTTGCTATTTATGAGATGCCATAGGGGATAGGGAACATGGCATTATTTTGAATTCTGAATTTTAAATTTTGGATGATTTTTCTCCCTTATCTTCCTCATCCCCAATTCCCAGTCTCCTCACTTACAATTTCTCTTGCGCGCCTAACATTTGTAAGATTTTTTCTGCTTGATCTAAATCACCAACAAGGCGGCGAATGGGATGGGGCCAAACTTTTACTAAAGTGGGAGTAGCGCTAACCTGATCGATTTCAGCTTGTTCGGGATTAGTTAACACATCAACTACTTTTAAAGTGTAAGGTTGTCCCAGCGATCGCTCTAGTAGTTCATGTAAATTATGTAGAATGCGTTCCGTATTTGCACTATGTCCAGCTACAAACAGCCGCAAGACATAGGCTTGGGTTTTTAGTTGGAAACTCTGTGTTTTTGTGACAACTTGATGGTATTTCTGTGTTGATTCCGCATCTAAACGCACAATTAAATCATGGTCTTCCCAAAGCTGCGGAAATGAGGAACGATAAGTAGTTAATACCATGCGATCGCACAAACCATCGACCCAGGGAGCAGCTTGCCATGCTAAATCCCCTGTGCCAAAAATCGCGTTGAGCACAGCTTGATGTCGCAAAACTGCTGGATAAGCTTCAGCAAAGGTTCGTACTTGTTTGGTGCGCGGATCTAGCCAGTGATCAACTGTTGCTGTATAGCAAGGGACTAAAAAATGTGGGGGTTCTGATAGATCCAGAATTTCCTGCAAAGCAGCACACAGCTGTAAATGCCATCTCCCTTGTTTACTAGGGTCGATGCAGTAAATTAAATCGCCTCCAGGTGTAAACAGGGCAATACCTTTAAACAGATGGGTTTTAGTCAGTTTATCTGTATTCAAGTCAGTTTTGGGAACTACATAAATCCACAACAAAAAGTAAAAAGTAAAAAATTTTGTTTTTTACCTTTTACTTTTTACTTTACTTATTTACTGTAACTAAACTCTTCCTCGGAGGAATTGAGCCATTTCATTCGGAGTTGGTGACATCTCTAAGGCTGTTTCCTCAGTAATGCGTCCATCTTGGTAGAGGTTATACAACGATTGATTCATGGTGATCATGCCATCAAAGCTGGCTTGCTTCATGAGTTCAGTAATTTCGTCATATTTCCCGTCTTTAATCCATTCTTTAATGGCCTCAGTATTAATCAGGACATCGTGGAACGCTGCCCGCTTACCATCTGTCGTCCGGCATAGCCCTTGGGCAATTACTGCTACTAAAGACTCGGAAATTGCCACCCGCATAGCATCTTGTTCTTCCCCAGAGTAGAGGTTAAGTATCCGTTCAATGGTTTTTACAGCGCTATTAGTGTGCAAAGTTCCCATTACTAAGTGACCTGTCTGAGCAGCTTTTAGCGCGGTGTTGACTGTTTCTTTATCCCGCATTTCCCCCACCAGAATTAAATCTGGATCTTCCCGCAAGGCTGCTTTTAAGGCGTTATCAAACTTGCGGGTGTGCATTCCCACTTCTCGTTGTTTAATCAACGATTTTTGGCTTTTATGGACAAATTCAATCGGGTCTTCGATGGTAATGATATGCTTAGGCATCTCTTTATTGATGTAGTCAATCATTGCTGCCATCGTTGTGGACTTACCAGAACCCGTAGGCCCGGTTACCAGAATTAAACCTTTGTGAGCATGACAAATTTCCCGAAAAATAGGCGGTAATCTTAACTGCTCCATTGTTAAGATTTTTAACGGAATTAACCGCAGTACCATTGCATAGCCTTTGAGCGAGCCAAAGATATTAATCCGTACCCGGGCAAATTCGTACTGAGTTGCACCGTCAAATTCTAAATGTTCTTCAAAGCGTTGAATTTCAGCTTCAGTTAAAACTTCCCGCATCCAACTGAAAAAAGTGTCTTTATCTGTTTCTGGATGATTTGTTTTCTCAATTTCGCCCCGGTTGCGAAAACGCGGAGTTTCACCTACACCCAAGTGAATGTCAGAAAATCCTTTTTCGTAAGCTTCTTCAATTAGCTTCTGTAATGTCAGAGTCGGAGTAGTGCTTTTGGGACTCGGCACAGTAGGCATTGGTGGTGGTGTGCCAGGACGATGGGCCGCTGCTGGAGGTGCAGCTGGTGGCGGTGGCGCAGAGGGTGGTGGTGGTGCAACTGGTGGTGGCGCAGCAGGAACCCCAGGATAGTTTGACATATCCAATGTTTGTGTCGCCTGGCGTTGGGTACTCAGCGTTGGTGGCGGTGGTGCTGGCATTGGCGGCGGCATTGGCGGCACATTACGTGGAGCGGGATTAGAAGTAGATGGACGCTGTAGGTCGGTCATAAATCTTTACAATGAAGCAAAAAATTAAATTAGCGGAAAACTTACTGATGGATAGTCTCGAGGTGCTTGTAGTACAGGGTGCTCGGTGTTTATTTGCTTGATATTTGAAAACCGTTGTCAGTTCTTTTTTTACAACTGACATGAGTATGTTTTTTTACTAGCTTTATGGCATTTATTAGTTATGTAAAATTTATTAACTAGATATCAACTTGTTTAACATACTCAAACCCTTGGAAAGCATCAGTGATATTCCGGCTAATAACAAGTTTTTATTAAGACATATTACTTAAGAGAAAATACTTTATCCTCTCTAAATGAGAAATTTATTTCCAGCCTGGACAAAACTAGTTATCAATTAACAGCAAAAACACTAGCAGATAATTTCTTCAGCGCTATCTGAGAATTATGAGAAGACATAGGCATTTTTATAAGAAATGTTAAGCAGGAGTGATGTTGATCATTTAAAAGCCATTAGTGAAGTGCCTGCTTAAGTTCTTATATTCCTTTTGATAGATGTTGATAGTAGGCTTTCTACCTATATATGACTTACGCTTTACATTCATATTTACAAAAAATTAACTGTAAACTTTAGTAACTAAATGCTCATCTTAGCAGTAGGTTTTTATATACTGAACTTCTAATTGAACAGTTCAGTGTTCTCGCGAAAGTGAGATAAAGCTGAAGTAAAAATCTTGCTGTGTATTTGGGAGGAAAAGTCATGGTTTCGGCAGATAGCTCTAATCTAGGTAAGACCTACTCCTTGTTAATGATCAAAAGTTTTTTGATCTGGACTTTCACGTTGGCAGTATGTTTGTTGGTTGTCGGGTTCCCATTAGTTGTTTTGATGGCTACGGTCGGGTGTCTGTTGTCGATTGTGTTGCAATCTGTGATGCCTGTAAGTGCAGTTTTATTAGTAGCAGGCGGTTTGATTTTGTTTAATGTCATGGCAGTTGTTTTAGCTGCTGGGGTGTTAACTGCTAAAGGTGTACATCCAAAACAAATCAAATGGCTGAACTGGCTGCATGGAGAAGCAGAACAATTACATACTTCCGTCTACGCATCTTGTCCATTAACTTGCGAAATCAAATAATTGCTAACTTCGACAAACAGTACATCTGCCCGGTTCAGCCGGGTTTTTTCATGTTTATTTAGTATTTGGTGTTTGGTTTTTGGTGTTTTTATTTGTTATTTGGTGTTAGTAATTTATGAATAAATATGAAGTAGGGTGTGTTATGCCAAAGGCTAACGCACCTTAAATTTTGCTGTTACCCTACTTGATAGCGATAACATACTCTACAATTTAATTTTCTTAATAGTCGTTTTTCATGATTACCTTTGACCCTTAACCCTTAACCCTTAACCCTTGACCCTTAACCCTTGACCCTTGACCAATAACTAATGACTAATCAAAAACGAGTTTATATAATCTTAGGTACTCGTCCAGAAGCAATTAAACTAGCTCCTGTAATTCAAGTATTTCAAAGGTCACAAGATTTTGAGTCACAAATAATTTTGACTGGACAGCATCGTGAAATGGTGGAGCAAGTAATGCAGCTGTTCAGCCTCAAAGCCGATGGAAACTTAGAGATTATGCAGCCTCAGCAATCTTTAAGTGATATTACCTGTCGTAGTTTGCGCGGTTTGGAAACGTTATTTAAAGAAAGTAAGCCAGACTTAGTCATAGTACAGGGAGATACGACAACAGCTTTTGCTGCAGCTTTGGCGGCTTTTTATCAAAAAATTCCTGTAGGCCATGTAGAAGCAGGATTAAGAACTGATGACATCTTTAATCCTTACCCAGAAGAAGCGAACCGTCGCCTAATTTCGCAAATTACGCAATTGCATTTTGCACCCACGCCACTAGCTATGGAGAACTTACAGCGTTCTGGTGTGTTGGGTGAAATTCACTTAACCGGTAATACAGTAATTGATGCGCTGTTAAATGTGGCTGCAATTGAGCCAGCTTGCAATATTCCCGGTTTAGACTGGTCATCATATCGCACATTGCTGGCTACAGTTCATCGCCGGGAGAATTGGGGAGAACCACTACAAGGAATTGCTCAGGGGTTTTTACAGATATTAGATAAATTTCCTGATACGGCCCTGCTGTTACCATTACACCGCAATCCTACAGTCAGGGAACCATTACAGGCGCTTTTAGGGAATCATCCCCGGATATTTTTAACAGAACCTTTAGATTATAAAGAATTAGTCGGCGCGATCGCGCGATCGCATTTCTTGCTGACTGATTCTGGGGGTTTGCAAGAAGAAGCACCCAGCCTCGGTAAGCCTGTACTAGTTCTGCGAGAAACTACAGAAAGACCGGAAGCAGTGACGGCGGGTACAGCTAAACTTGTAGGAACTGAAACTGAGAATATTGTGGCAGCTGCGGCGGAATTACTCAGCAACCCCAAAGCCTACGACACAATGGCAAACGCTATCAATCCTTTTGGAGATGGTAAAGCAAGCGATCGCATTTTACAAATCGTCAAAAATTACTTTCAATTTCATTGAAATTTGAAAATGCGACATCGGGCAAGAGTTATTTCTTGCCCCTTTAGCCTGATATTTCTGCATCCCCTGCTCCCCCTGCTCACTATTTTGTTAGTTGCAAGTTCCTTGGGCATGAGGTAAATATTCACGCACTTTCTCCAAGACTTTATCAACTTCTATAGGTTTAGTCAGAAAATCTGTAGCACCAAAAACCTTAGAGCGAACTTTATCAAACAGACCATCACTGCCCGTTAAAATAATCACTGGTGTGTTTGACAACACAGAAGTTCGGCGTAACTGGGCGCAGAGTTCATATCCATTCACACCAGGCATAATCAAATCTAAAAAGATTAAGTCTGGCTTATTTTGAATAAGAATGGGTAGAGCTTGCAAAGGCTGTTGAATATTAATAAACCTAAAGTTATTTGGTATGAGAATTCCTTCGAGCAATTGACTAACTTGAGGACTATCATCTACACAAGCTACTAATGGAGTGGTTAGCTTTTTTAATGGTGTAAAGTTATAGCTATTTTTGAGTTCTGTAGTTGGTAAAGTCAAGTCAGGTACTACGATGAGTTCCATAATTCCTTGACGAATATAAGGAAGTAGGGAACGAATGATTGATAATAAACTCTGATTCATTTTGACGGCTAAATCCCATAAGGTGTATTTGCCGTTCATTAAATTTGCAAAGTTTTTGTAGACAGTTGGGCTTACCATCTGTCGAAGTTCTTCTGGTTTACGGATAATTGGTGCTAAGTGAGGAGAGAAAGTTGCTAACCCAGGTTTTGACCAAATATTCCAAGATTCTTGTACTTGTTGAATAACTATATTGGAATTTGTGAAATCAGTGGGTGCTTTTAAAATTATTTCTTGATGGCGCTCATAAGATAAAGGATGACGATTGAGATTTTGAGCTACATCAAATATAACTTCTGATATTGTTCCCCTCACAATGCTGTTAATTTGTGGGAGAGTAGCTTGATATTTTGTATATAGAATTTCTAGTAGACGATAATCCCAATAATCGCTGACAGTATCTTCAACATCTAAGAGTAACTTGTTAATAGCAATCTGCGGACAATTCTGGGTGATGTATCTATATAAACGACGACGAGGATGATTTCCTCCAGTTGCCCACACTATCTGTCCTAGATGATAATAGAAATTCCATTGCTCGTTATGATGGTTTTTAACATTTAGCTGGCCACTGTACTGAATTTTGATGGAGTTTTGAAATTCATACAATAATTTATCTAATCTTGTTTGTTCGAGAGATAGCATAAGTTTAATCAGGAATTCGGCAAATAAATATCGTGTGATTCAATCAATTTGAGAGTGACCAATTTCTTGTAATAAAGCACTGGACTCTATACAATTATTACCAAACAAAAACCATAGAAAAATCAGTAAACTTACCCTATATTGCTAATTTTTTCTCTATGATTAAAGCTGAGAGATTCAAAATTGCTTTAGGGAAAATCATATCAGTTAAAACTGATTTTCTTTGGGATATAGCAATCCATGCAGTAGTTGCGATATTACGTTTTAAGTGAGGGAATAAACAGAATAAATTACCTATGGAATAAGAATGCTATAGCTAATTAATGCCACACTGCGCGGATATTATTAATAATAATATTAAAATATGTAAACTAAATAGATAACCGTAATAATACGGTTATAAAAATTAAGATTTTTAAGCTAAAACCATGATTTTTCAGTGAATGATGGCAATCGATTTCGTAAATTCCGAATCAAAAATAATCAATTGCTTTAGCAAACAGGGAAAGCAGAAATTTTATAGCTATATTCGATGTGGGTATTGAGTAATTTGATCAATAATTTTTTGGATGAAGTCAAGCTTAACACTCGGTTAAGTAAGCTACTGAGAATCAACTGAAATATTTTTTACTTCAAAACGGTTATATTTTCATATCCCTTTTATTCAATCCCTTGATATCTCCTTTAGCCTTGAAGTTGATGCACATTTAAATTCCACATTTTCTTGTTTGGGCCGTCAAGGGTCAAGATTCAAGGTTAAAATTGGATCTTTGACCTTTGACTCTGGACAATCCTGATAAGTAATTATGCAACTTAAGTAGGTAGACACGAATAAACCTAACTATGTGACAGAATATAAATTACTCAAAACTCTTGCGATTGCTACCCTACCCTGCGGAAACGACTTCTCTACGAGACGCTGCGCGAACGTCGAACGGGAACGCTTCTCTGCGAGTGCTTTTTTACCTAAGTGACAACTTTGGTTAATCAGATTTTTTCTCCCCCAGCTTCAAAAGCGATAGGATATTTATTTATTTGCAAGTTCCTATGAGTATTACTATTGCAGGTTACAACCTCATCGAAGTCCTGTATGACGGTACTACTACCTGCGTTTACCGTGCTTTGCGGGAAACAGAGCAAACATCGGTGATTATTAAAACTCTCAAAGCTGAGTATCCCACTAGGCAACAACTAACTCAATTAAGACATGAATATCAAATACTGCAAAATTTAAATATTGCAGGTATTGTTAAACCTTTGGCACTAGAGAATTATCATAATGGTTTAGCATTAATTCTGACAGATTTTGCTGGAGAAACCCTCAATAATTTTATTAATATCCAAAATTTTGATTTAAGTAAATTTTTAAACATTGCTATTCAGTTAGCTACTATTCTTGCCGATTTACATCAAAACAATATTATTCATAAAGATATTAAGCCACAAAATATTCTCATTAATCCGCAAATAGACAAAGTAGAAATTATCGACTTTAGTATCTCATCATATTTATTCAGCGAAACTCAAAATCCCAGCGACACTAACTTTTTAGAAGGTACCCTCGCCTATATGTCTCCAGAACAAACAGGCAGGATGAACCGTGCAATTGATTATCGTACTGACTTTTACTCTTTAGGTGTTACTTTTTATGAAATGTTAACGGGTCAGTTACCTTTTCAAGTAAATGACTCTTTAGAATTAGTTCATTGCCATATTGCCAAAACTCCCGTATCACCTCAAGAGATTCACTCAGCAATTCCTCCAGTAGTTGCGGATATTGTCATGAAATTATTAGCCAAAACTGCTGAGGATAGATATCAAAATGCCTTGGGACTAAAGGCAGATTTAGAAGAATGCTTACGACAATTACAAGCAACAGGAAAAATTTCCCATTTCCAGATTGGTCAGCTTGATTTATCTAGCCAATTTCTGATTCCTCAAAAACTTTATGGGCGCGAAGTAGAAGTTATGATGCTCATCAATGCATTTGAGCGCGTCAGTCTTGGAGCAACGGAGATGATGTTAGTAAGTGGGTACTCTGGTATAGGAAAATCCTGCTTAGTTAATGAAGTTCATAAACCTATAGTTCGTCAACGGGGATATTTTATTTCGGGTAAATTTGACCAATTTAAACGTAATATACCCTACGCTTCTTTGATTCAAGCTTTTCAAGAATTAATTCGGCAGCTATTAACAGAAAGTAGCGAGCAAATTGCCAATTGGCAAGCAAAGCTTTTAGCAGCTTTGGGTAATAATGGTCAAATTATTATTGATGTGATTCCTGATGTTGAAAGAATTATTGGTACACAACCAGAGGTGCCGCAATTAGGCCCTACTGAATCGCAAAACCGATTTAATCGCCTGTTTCAGCAATTTATTCATGTATTTTGTCAACCTGAATATCCATTAGTGGTGTTCTTGGATGATTTACAGTGGGCAGATTCAGCTTCATTAAAGTTAATTCAACTGCTGACGAATAATCCAGATAGTCAATATTTGTTACTGATTGGTGCCTATCGAAATAATGAAGTTAATGAAACTCATCCGTTGATTTTATTTTTAGAAGCAATTCAAAAAGCTGGGGCAGTTATTAACAATATTTTGTTGCAGCCATTAGCGATTTCTCATGTTACCCAATTACTCAGTGATACTTTGCACAATCACTCAGAAAACTTAGCAACATTAGCTGATTTATTGTTTAATAAAACTCAAGGTAATCCTTTTTTCTTAACCCAGCTACTCAAATCACTTTATCAAGAAAATTTATTATCATTTAATTTCACTGCGAGGTCTTGGCAGTGGAATATCCATCTTTTACAGAAGATTGACATCACTGATAATGTGATTGAATTAATGGTCAGCCAAATTCAAAAGCTGTTACCGAATACTCAGAATATTTTAAAATTAGCTGCTTGTATTGGTGATAAATTTTCTTTAGAGGTTTTGGCAACTGTTAATAAACAAAATCAATCAGCAACAGTCACAGATTTATGGGAAGCTCTGCAAGCAGGTTTAATATTACCCTTAAATCATGCCTCTAGAATTCCCCTTCAACTTGAGCAAAAAGAAATAAACAATAGCGAGCCAACAATTACATATAAATTCTTACATGACCGAGTACAGCAAGCAGCCTATTCTCTGATTACTGATGAGCAGAAGAAAGCAACACACTTGAAAATTGGTCAATTACTGCTGCAAAATGCAACCCCAGAAGAACGTAAAGAAAATATATTTGCACTAGTAAATCAACTCAATTATGGTACTGAACTACTGACATCTGATTCAGAAAAATATGAACTAGCTCAACTGAACTTCTTAGCAGGGCAAAAAGCGAAAGCAGCGACAGCGTATGACTCAGCCGTTCGTTATTTCAATGTTGGTTTGAAATTGTTACCAGTTAATAGCTGGTATCAGCAATATGAAATAACCTTAGCGCTGCATCAAGAGACAGCAGAAGCAGTATTTTTGATTGGTGATTTTGAGCAAATGGAGCAACTAATCCAGGTAGTTCTACAACAAGCAAAATCGCAATTACATAAAGTGAAAGTGTATGAATTGCGAATCAAAAGTTGTGAAGTCCAAAGAAAACTTCTGGAAGCGGTAAAGCTAGGTTTAGAAGCTGTAGAAATATTGGGAGTCAAACTCCCTGAATCACCAACCCCTTTCGATGTTCAGCAAGCTATTGCGGAAACAACAGCTAATTTAACCACTCAAGAAATAGAAGATTTAGTTAATCTACCTCTAATGACAGATGCAGAAAAACTAGCAGCATTTCGGCTAATAGTCAGTTTAGTACCTGCGGCTTATCAATCTGCACCGACATTATTTATCTTGATGGCTTGTCAGCAAGTAAATTTATCAATTAAACATGGAATTACTTCTTTTTCTGTGAGCGGATTTGCTGATTATGGAATTCTTTTTAGCGGTATTTTACAAGATATAGAAGCTGCTGATAAATTTGGACAAGTGGCTTTAAATCTATTAGATAAGTTAGATACTCATGAGGTGAGAAGTAAAACCTTATTTAAAGTGGCAACATTTATTTTGCCTTGGAAACATCATGTGAGGGAAACATTACCACTTTTAGAAAATGCTTATCATAGCGGTTTAGAATATGGAGATTTAATCCATGCGGGATATGCAGCTAGTAATAAATGTCAATATGCCTATTGGAGCGGTTATGAGCTAAAAAGCTTAGAACAGGAAATGGCCAGATATAGTCAGGCGATCGCTCAAATTAATCAAGAAACAGCGTTAAATTGGCATCAGATATTTCATCAAGCAGTTTTAAATTTAATTGGAGAGTCTAAAAATCCTTGTCTTTTAGTCGGCACAGCTTATGATGAAGAGGAATTTTTACCAGTTCATATTCAATTCAATGAGCGAACAGTCATTCATTATGTATTCTTGAATAAATTAATCCTGTGCTATCTGTTTGGGGAATTTTCTCAAGCTGTGGCACATGCTAGCCAAGCCCAACAGTATTTAGATGGGGTAATTGGATGGTTAATGGTACCGTTGTTTCATTTTTATGATTCTTTAGCACAACTAGCAATATATTCATCACTACCGCAGCCACAACAACAGGAGCTATTAACTAGAGTAATTAATAATCAACAAAAAATGCAGAAATGGGCGCATTCTGCCCCGATGAATCATTTGCACAAATTTTATTTAGTAGAGGCTGAACGTCATCGTGTTTTAGATGAAAAAATAGAGGCGGTTGAGATGTACGATCGCGCGATCGCACTTGCCAAAGACAACGATTATGTCAACGAAGAAGCACTAGCCTGGGAACTGGCTGCTAAATTTTATCTATCATGGGGTAGGCAAACGATTGCCCGCACGTACATGAGTAATGCTTACCATGCCTATAGCCGTTGGGGAGCGATCGCTAAAATCAAAGATTTGGAAATCCGCTATCCACAATTAATTACAATATCGCCAAATACACAAAATCTGGAAATTCATTATCAAGAACTTAATCAGGCAAATTTCCCGATCATAGGCAGAACTCAAAGTCTCGATTTGATGACTGTGATGAAAGCTTCTCAAGCTCTTTCTTGCGAAATTGTTTTAAGCAAGTTGCTGACTAATTTGATGCGAATTTTAATTGAAAATGCAGGTGCAGAAAAGGGATTTTTAATTCTCGAAAAAGCAGGTAAGTTACAGATAGAAGCTTCAGGCAGTATCGAGCAAGAGGAAATCAGTGTTGAACAATCGCTACCTATAGAAAACAGTCAGCAGCTACCAATATCGATTATTAACTATGTGCAGAGAACTCAGAAAGACGTAGTTTTGAATGATGCCACTAGCGAAGCGGTATTTAATTTCGATAATTATATCCTTAACCAAAAGCCAAAATCTATTTTATGTACGCCAATTGTGAATCAAGGAAAGCTGATTGGCATTCTGTATTTAGAGAATAATTTAACTACTGGAGCCTTTACACCACAGCGCTTGGAAGTGTTACAGCTTTTATCATCGCAAGCAGCAATTTCAATTGAAAATGCGCGTCTTTATCACGATTTAGCAGAATATAATCGTACCCTAGAAGTGAGGGTAGAAGAACGAACTCTAGAATTACAAGGGAAAAATTTACAACTACAACAAGAAATCCGCGATCGCCAACGCGCTGAAGAGGTAGCAGAAACCGCTAACCGCGCCAAAAGTCAGTTCCTTGCTAGCATGAGTCATGAACTGCGTACACCCCTAAATGGGATTTTAGGTTACACACAAATTCTCAATAAAAATCAAACCTTAACTCCTGAACAAAAGAATGGTATCAAAATCATTCATCAATGTGGTGAACATTTACTGACGCTGATTAACGATATTTTAGATTTATCGAAAATTGAAGCCGGAAAATTAGAACTTTATCCTACAGAATTTTCGCTGTCAGAATTTCTAGAAAGTATTGTCCAAATTTGTCGTATCCGTAGCGAACAAAAAGGCATTGCCTTAGTTTTTGATCAACTATCAGTTTTACCCAAAGTTGTGCGAGCCGATGAGAAAAGATTAAGGCAAGTTTTAATTAATTTACTCAGCAATGCTGTCAAATTTACTGAAAAAGGCACTGTCAGATTTCAAGTAGGCTATCATGCAGAAAAATTCCGGTTTCAAGTAGAAGATACCGGTATAGGTATAGCTGAGGAGCAATTAGAAGAAATATTTTTACCTTTTAAGCAGGTAGGAGAAGATAGTCGCAAGACAGAAGGTACAGGTTTAGGTTTAGCAATTAGCCGTCAGTTAGTGGAGATGATGGGTGGTGAACTAAAGGTAACGAGTACTTTAGGTAAAGGTAGTGTTTTCTGGGTAGACTTAGATTTAGCTGAGGTCGCTTATCCGACAAATATTAAGAAAATTGTTGAACGTCACATTACTGGTTTTGTTAGTGATCAAAAGAAAATTTTAGTAGTAGATGATAAATGCTCAAATCGTTCTGTTTTAGTCAATTTACTCCAGCCTTTAGGTTTTGAAGTTTTAGAAGCAACAGATGGCTTAGACTGTCTAAACAAAGTATTAGAATTTCAGCCAGCTTTGATTTTTATGGACTTGGTAATGACTGTAATGGATGGTTTTGAAGCCACCCGTCGCTTGAGAATGTTACCAAACTTTAAAGAAGTAGTAGTAATCGCTATATCAGCAAGTGTGTTCGAGTTTGAACAAAAGCAAAGTCTAGAAGTAGGCTGTAATGATTTTCTGCCTAAACCATTTCGGGTAGCAGAACTGTTAGAAAAGTTAAGGATTCACTTAGGTTTGGAATGGATTTATGAAGATTTAGAAACCGCTCAAACTCAACAAAAAAATGTTAATGTAAAAACAAAAAACCAAAACTTACAACTAATTCCTCCGCCAGCAGAGGAAATTGCAATTTTGCTAGATTTGGCAATGAAGGGGGATTTGAGAAGTATTGCCCAAAGAGCAGCAAAATTAGAGGGGTTAGACGAGCAACTATTACCGTTTACCAATCATTTGCACCAACTGGCTAAAGAGTTTAAAGGAAAACAAATCGTAGATTTTATTAAACAATATTCCCCAGTAATAGGTAGTAAGTAGATTGACGGTTGATGGTTGACTGTTGACTGTTGGCGGTTGACTGTAATGCAGTGGGATTACGGATGTGGAATAACAAAATTGCTGACCTCTGCCTGATTTAAAATGAGGGTTTATGAACGCGGATTTGAATGATCAAGGTGTCATCTTAATTGTTGATGACAACCCAACTAATTTAGAAATGTTATTTGATTTTTTAGCCAATGCAGGATTTACTGTTTTGGTGGCAGAAGATGGTGAGAGTGCGATCGCACGCGCTGAATATGCTCCACCTGACCTGATTCTGTTAGATATACTTATGCCAGGCATGGACGGTTTTGAAACCTGTTGTCATTTAAAAGCCAATCCCTTAACACAGGATATTCCCATCATTTTCATGACTGCACTGACAGAAACCGTAGATAAGGTTAAAGGCTTGAGTTTGGGAGCTGTGGATTATGTTACTAAACCGCTACAGCATGAAGAAGTTTTAGCGCGGATTGAATTGCATCTGCAACTGCGTAACTTAACCAAGACACTGCAAGCGCAAAATCAGCGTTTGGAGAGAGAAATTTCTGAGCGCCAGCAAGCAGAACAAAAAATTCATCAACAAGCGGCTTTGCTCGATATCGCTACAGATGCCATTATTGTCCACGATTGGGACAATTATATTAGCTTTTGGAACCAAGGAGCAGAAAATTTATATGGCTGGTCAGCCACAGAAGTAATTGGCGAAAATATTAATCAGCTGATTTATCAACCGCAAATCTTACCGCAACTAGAAAATATCCGCGACAGCCTAGCAGCAGGTGGCTGCTGGTACGGGGAATTACAGCAAGTTACTAAACAAAATCAAACAATTATTGTTGCTAGTCGTTGGACTTTAATGCGCGATCGCAATGGACAACCGCAATCGATTTTGACAGTTAATACTGATATTACAGAAAAAAAACTACTAGAAAGTCAATTTCTTCGCGCTCAACGTTTAGAGAGTTTGGGTACCCTGGCTGGCGGCATTGCCCATGACCTTAACAATATCCTGACACCTATCTTATCTGCAGCACAACTACTACAGCTAAAACGCTCTCCCAGTGAAGAATGGAGTCAGCAAATGTATAGAACTATTGAAAGCAATTGTAAACGTGGAGCTGCTTTAGTTAAGCAAGTGCTACATTTTGCGCGGGGGGTTGAAGGTAAACGTTCAATTGTAGCCATTAACCATTTGTTCTTAGAAATTGAGCAGATTATTCATAGCACATTTCCCAAATCCATTGAATTTTCTTCAGATATTAACCCCGATTTATGGGCAGTAATTGGAGATGCCACACACTTGCATCAAGTGCTGATGAACCTCACCGTTAATGCTCGTGATGCCATGCCTAATGGTGGGACTCTGACTATTTCTGCTAAAAATTTCTTAGTTGATGAACAATATGCCCGGATGAATCTCGAGGCTAGTATTGGCCCCTATATTGTGATTACTGTTGCGGATACAGGAATTGGCATGTTGCCAGAGATTTTAGATAGAATATTTGAGCCATTTTTCACTACTAAAGAGGTTGGTAAAGGTACAGGTTTAGGTCTTTCAACTGTGAGAGGTATCATCAAAAGTCACGGTGGTTTTATTAACGTCCATAGCGAAATTGGTAAAGGCACAGAATTTAAATTATTCATACCAGCAGTAGAGACTATGGCAACATTGTTAGCCGAAAATGTTGAACTGCCAAATGGTAATAGAGAATTAATTTTAGTAGTAGATGACGAAGATGAAATTCTCGAAACCACCAAGATTTCTTTAGAAACTTATAACTACAGAGTGCTAACTGCCAGCAATGGGATTGAAGCGATCGCACTCTATGCCCGTTACCAAGATAATATTAGTGTGGTTTTGGTAGATATGATGATGCCATTAATGGATGGCGAAACTACCATTCGCACATTGCAAAAAATGAATTCCCAAGTGAAGATTATTGCTGTTAGTGGTTTGGTAGGCAGCAATAAAATTGCCAAAGATGCAACTATCAACAAATTTATTTCTAAGCCCTACACCACTCAAGAATTATTGCAAACTTTGCATGAGGTTCTTTACCAAGGGCTATATTATGCGGACGCACCAACAATACCTAATTTTGGATTTTAGATGGAGACAGATGGGTAGGGGCACGGCAATGCCCATTGGTGTCAACTTAACGCGAAACCCGCTTTGTAGCAAGGTTTTTGCCCTCACCCCCAACCCCTCTCCCACCGGGAGAGGGGAGCAAGAGATTTAATTCCCCTTCTCCTGCGGGAGAAGGGGTTAGGGGATGAGGGCGAAAGTTTTGTACAACGCCCGTCCTATATAGCTTTTAGCTTAAGTTGACACGTATGGGCATTGCCGTGCCCTCTAGAATATATTGATGTGTCGCAAACATTATTTGAATTGGTATTAGATTTTAGATTGGGAATAGATCCGCACTAAAAAGAGTTTAGCAGTGCTAAACCCCTACAGTATAAATGTTTTTACACATAAGGGACTTCCAAGAAATCAATTATTCCATCTTGTGGGGCGGGCATCTTGCCCGCCACATACACTGGGCGGACAAGATGTCCACCCCACAATAAATACTGGGATATTTTATTTGGAAGTCTCTAAAGCAGATGCAAAGCACTCAGCACAGGCTAAACGCCCCGCTACCGCTAACAGCACTCAGCACTTTCTTATACTGCCTCATTTAGCACCAACTCTGGTTGAGGTGCTTCCTCTTCTTCTGGTAAGCCGTAAATTGATCGATACAGCTTCACGTATTGCTTGGCAGATTGATACCAGCTGAAATCCTGAGTCATGCCACGTTTTTGCAATTCCTGCCATTGAGGTTTGAAACGGAAACCTTCCCAAGCGCGGATCATGCAGGTGAACAAATCCAGGGGTTCATAGCGGTCAAAACAATAACCAGTACCTGCGTCGTTCATGGGGTCGAAATGGGATACCGTGTCCACTAATCCCCCTGTACGGCGCACAATGGGCACAGAACCATAACGCAAAGCCATCATTTGGCTGATACCGCAGGGTTCAAAGCGGCTAGGCATTAAAAAGGCATCCGTACCAGCGTAGATGCGGCGAGACAAGGCATCGTTATACAGCAGGTAAGTTGCCATGCGTCCGGGGTAACGGGATGCCAATTGCCACATTTGGGTTTCGTAATAGCGATCGCCTGTTCCCAACAACACGAATTGCGCGTCAGTATATGCTAGGAAGCGATCGAGAATTTGGATGACTAAATCCAAACCTTTTTGCTCTACTAACCTCGTTACCATGCCAATTAAAAAGGCGTTGGAATTAACTTCTAATCCTACTTCTTCTTGCAGCCCAATTTTATTAGCTTTACGTTTATCTAATGTGTCAGTAGTAAAGGTTTGGGCAATATACTTGTCGTTTTCTGGGTTATAAACTTCTGTATCGATGCCGTTAATAATCCCAGATAATTTACCACTAATAAAAGACAGCAAACCTTCGATGGTTTCTCCGTAAGCAGGTGTTTTAATTTGCTCGGCGTATGTGGGAGAAACTGTATTTACCCTGTCGGCAAATTGCACCGCAGCTGCCATTGTATTGTGTCCTTGCATATACCAAGGACACCAAGTAATTTTTTCTAAATACCAACGCCAAGGCCCTTGATAAGCCAAGTTATGAATAGTGAATACACTAGTAATATCTGGATCTTGGTTCATCCACACAGGAATCATGCCAGTATGCCAGTCATGACAGTGGACAATTTCTGGCTTCCAGTAATTCCAGCAAAATTCTGCCGCACCATTGGCAAATAAAGTGAACCGCCAATCTTCATCCTCTCCTGAATAAATGCGGCGAGGTAGGAAAGCAGGATGTCCAAACAAATACAAGGGAACATCAGTACCAGGGAGAATGCTTTCGTAAACAGCAAAGTCCTGAAACATAGCATATCCCCGCCAGATGGGTTCCTTGGGAACCTCCATTTTGTCTGGCAGGAAGCCATAGTAAGGCAGGAATATGCGTACATCATGCCCCATTTGTCTCAAGATTTTGGGCAATGCGCCGACAACATCACCCATTCCACCAACTTTTGCAACAGGTGCTGCCTCTGCTGCAACAAATAGAATCCGCATGGTAATATATGTTTCCCCGATTCTGCCTACACAGTGATCAGTTTTCAGTTACTCAATTAGGGTCTTCCAAGTAAAAAAATATTCCTAACATTATTGTTGACTGTTAACTGTTGACTGTTAACTGTGAACAGTCAACGGTCAACAACGTTAATAGGGAATAATTTATTTTTTGGAGTTTCCTTATCACTGTTTCACTGTTCACTGATTACTTATCTAACCATATCAGGTTGCGGAATAGCTTAAGAACCTCTTTGGATTTCAGTAAAGATGACATCCAAAATTTCTTGTGCGCCTTGTTGACGCAACAGATTTGCTAGTTCTGTACCCAACTGTTCGGCATTTTTAGCTTCGCCAGAGACGGTATCTTTAACCAGCTTTTGTCCATCTACGCTGGCAACAATTCCGGTTAATGTTAATTGGTCACCATTAATTTCAGTGTTAACACCGATGGGTACTTGGCAGCCACCTTCCAAATCGCGTAAGAAAGCACGTTCAGCTAAACAGCGATCGCGTGTTTGGGGATGTTCGATAGCTTTCAGTAAAGATATCAATTCCGTATCATCAGCACGGCATTCAATACCCAATGCACCTTGCCCAACAGCATGAAGCGAAATTTCTTTTGGTAGAATTTGGTGAACGCGATCGCTCATTCCCAATCGCTCTAAACCTGCAACTGCCAAAATCAACGCGTCATACTCACCCGCATCTAATTTAGCCATGCGTGTGTTCAAATTTCCCCGTACATCCTTAAATGTGAAATGGGGGAACTGATTGCGTAACTGTGCCAAGCGCCGCAGAGAAGATGTACCGATGACAGCACCCTCTGGTAAGGTATCAATTGTCTGCCCTTTATACTTTTCGTGCAGTACCAAAGCATCTGCTGGGTTTTCCCGTTCGGTAATTGCTGCTAATGTTAACCCTTCTGGTAAATTAGTAGGCAGATCCTTGAGGGAATGAACCGCAAAGTCAATTTCCTTGTTGAGCATTCCCACTTCTAATTCTTTGGTGAATAAACCTTTATCACCAATCTTGGCTAATGCTACATCCAGGATTTTGTCGCCTTGGGTAGACATGGTATGAACTTCAAAAGCAATCTCAGGATAGCTTTTTTGGAGTTGTTCTTTTACCCAGTGGGTTTGAACCAGAGCAAGTTGACTCTTACGAGAACCAATACGAATTGTGCGTGTAGGACTGGAAACAGCTGAAGTCATAAAACAAAATGTCAAACAAGGCGATAAATTCACTCTCATCTAGACTACCGCAGTGAGTGACTTACCGGATGCTAATTGCTTAATTTCGATTAAGTTTAATTGCGAGTTTCTTTACATTTATTTACCAAGCAAAGCATGAAAAAGGATGAAGTGAAAATGAGTATCAAGTAGGGTGTGTTACGGCTATGAAAGGATATCGGACACAGAGACAATGATATTTAGCCGTAACGCACCGTCGCGTGGATGGTGCGTTAGGCGCTAGGATATTTCTTGCGTGACAAATCATATTGAAAACAAGCGCCTAACACACCCTACAGTCATCTTAATTAATTTCCCCCTTCCCCCTTCACCCTTCACCCTTCAGTATTAACGATCTAAATTAAGATATTCCTGTAATTGTTGAGTACGTTGCAGTGTAGTCTGTTCTAAGCAACCAAAATAAATAGTAGGTGCAATAGTTCCGCCTTCATATTGACTTCTTTCAAACTCACAACTAGCATCACGAAATTTAATCCATGCTTGCTGTGCGGTGATTAATTTCCTCTTGCTGGAACTAGATAAAGTTGGCACAAGTTTTTGATAAACCTGATTCAATTTTTTATCAGCATTCTGATAGGATATCTGCGCGCATTGATTAATTTCTGCCTGGGTTTGAGCATTATTACAGTTGAGCTTTTGCGCTAATTGTATCTTTGAAGTTTCCGGTGTTGTGCTTGCCATTGCTAAACTGCCAATAGACAAGCTGCTGAGGGTAATAATACTGAAAAAGTATGGTAAAAAACGATTCATAATATTTTGAAAGTTACGTGTATGCATCAAAATAGCATAAAATTGAGATAAGCTCTAATAGAAGACTGCGGCTGGAGATTAACTGATGAAAACAATTGATATTACCCAAGCCCTGACGGAAATGTCAGATTTAATTGCAAAAGCAGTCGATGGTGAAGAAATTATTATTACCAAAAACAACCAACCAATAGTCAAATTGGTTTCCTTACAACCTCTCCCTCAACGTCCTCCACTTTTTGGCAGCGATCAGGGCTTAATTTCCATTACTGATGATTTTGATGAACCTTTAGAAGAATTTTTTAATGTGTTGCAATTAAAATAATGTTGGCGATACAGAAAATTATTTATAGGGGCAAAACAGGTTGTGTAGACAATATAATTCAATTGCCACCCGATACAATAGCATTGTGAGTTGACGCGATGTCTATGACAAGCCGATGCAGCATCTACGCATAATCATGAGGAAATATTATGAATCTTGAACAAGCTGTGTTATACAAATTGCGGCAGCTACCTATAGAAAAGCAACAAGAATTATTGGATTTTGCAGAATTTCTGTACCAAAAAACTACTAAAAAACCTGCTTTACTTAGTGTTAGAGGGTTATGTAGTGATTTAAAGGTAGATATTACAGAAGAAGATATTGCTCTTGCACGCCAAGAAATGTGGGGTAATTTTTCGTGACTCGTGATTTGCAAATTCAGGCTTTAACCACAATTCAGACTATTTGGTAGTAAGTAGGTGCGATGTCTACGACAAGCCGCTCCGCGTCTACGCATTCTCCCCCAGACAGTGAAATTGTGAGTTGGTGCGATCGCATTCTCCCCCAGACAGCAAAATTGTGAATTGGTGCGATCGCATTCTCACCCAGACAGCAAAATTGTGAATCGCTGCGATCGCATTCTCACTTCATAGCAAAATTGTGAATTGGTGCGATCGCACTCTCACCCAGACAGCAAAATTGTGAGTTGGTGCGATCGCACTCTCTCTCAAACAGCAAAATTGTGAGTTGGTGCGATCGCATTCTCACTTCATAGCGAAATTGTGAATCGCTGCGATCGCATTCTCACCCAGACAGCAAAATTGTGAATCGCTGCGATCGCATTCTCCCCCAAACAGCAAAATTGTGAATTGGTGCGATCGCACTCTCACCCAGACACCGAAATTATGAATTGGTGCGATCGCATTTTCACCCAGACAGCGAAATTATGAATTGGTGCGATCGCATTCTCACCCAGACAGCAAAATTGTGAGTTGGTGCGATCGCACTCTCACCCAGACAGCAAAATTGTGAGTTGGTGCGATCGCCTTCAAAATCGTTTTGATCATCGTCAAAATCATTTTAATCGTCGTCAAAATCGTTTTGATCATCGTCAAAATCATTTTAATCGTCGTCAAAATCGTTTTAATCGTCGTCAAAATCGTTTTAATCGTCGTCAAATCGTTTTATCATCATCAAAATCGTTTTAATCGTCGTCAAAATCGTTTTGATCATCGTCAAAATCGTTTTGATTGCAATCTGAGTCGATCTGATCGCATTTTCACTCAAACAGTGACATTGTGAATTGGTGCGATCGCTTAACGCAGGGATACGGGAAAGTAGAGAAATAATACCAATTTGAAAAAAGAATGCGCTAGATGGTAGGGGCAAGGCACTGCCTTGCCCTCTAGAATATATTGATGTCTCGCAAACATTATTTGAATTGATATAACAAATTACTAATGACAAATAACTATCGACCGCAAGCAAAGCCAGAGAAACGAAATCATTGGGGTAGTCGCTTTTTAACCTCAGTAATTAAGAGTGCTAAACCCAAAAAATCTTCGCCGGGACAGATGAGTTTACCTTGGGACAATCAAAAAGTAACGGAATCTACGGAGGTGCATGAAGTAGCAGGAGGATTTATGAAATGCTGATGGTTACGTGGAAAATGAGGCGGAAACAAATATTCACAAACTTCTGAAAGCCTTAAATGTTACACTTTACAAGTCGCAGCGCGAGAGAAGAAGAACCCTGTAGCGCGAGAGAAGAACACCTCCGACGGCCCCGTAACCCGTACATACCCCGCTACAGCTTCCCTCCACGGTAGGCTTCCCGTACCATACGTAGGGTCATCTTTAACAAGCTTCAGCAGTTCGTCATACCTCAAAAAGTCGCCTCCTCTGCCGCCCGTTTCTGAGTCCCTAGTTTTTTTGTCATCATACCATCCTACTGCCGTGGCAAACCGATAATAATTTTCCACATCTTTGTCATTCCACTCTTCTGGCTTTATACCCAGCCGATTCCCCGTGCTTATCCATATTTCCTTCTGCACACTAAAGCCAAAACGTTTATCTGAATTAACCCAAAGCTGGTCTATTTTTTTCAGGTCTGGACAAGAAAAATTATTAATAGAGTCGAGATCTAAATACTCTTCTTTTTCTCTTTTAGCAATATTGAGCATGAGTTGATCTGTTTGCAGATCAGCTGCTTGCCAATTTTTAGCCTTCAAAGAATACTCAAGTTGAGCATATAAATGTTGGGTAAGAGATTTTTCTACCCGTTCTCTCAAAGGGGTGTTGGTTGAGAGTAAATTCAGTAAATTGCGATGAACAGTTTCAATATCTTTGGCTGCGAGTAATTGATTAGTTTTTGTAAAAGGATTAGTTTGATCTGGGTTTTTATTAAGGATTTTAAATGCTAATTTATAAGATTCTATAGCTTGGTTTTTTTCTTTTTTATGTACTAGAAAACTACCTTTAACCTTATTAGCCAAAACTTGAATTTGTAATCCTTCACTAGAATTAATACTTTTATCTGCTTGTACTAAAAAAATATTGCTTTCTTTAATTTCTTTTTCTGCTTCATCCCACTTTTTTAAATGCTGATATGCTTGTGAACTAGAAGCAAGTAGTAGAGCTTGCTTAAGGTTATAGTCTTTAACGTTGAATGATAAACCTGCTAATCTTAATGCTTCGTCTGATTCATCTGTCAGATTTTCATTACGTAACTCTCCAGCCAATTCAGATAGTTTTTGTACATTTTCAACATCTTTCTTTGCTAAAACCAGTTGACTTTGTGCTTCTAATAGTTTCCTTCCTTCCCTTGCTGCAAATACTCCTAAAATTATCGCAATAAACACCGCCAAAAATAAAACAGCAGTTCCATTACGAATCTTCTGTTGAGCTTTTTGATTAGCTACACTTAGTAATTGATTTCTTTTCTCTGTTGCTTCTTTATCCTGTCTTTCTCTTTCCAAAGCAGCTTTTTGTTCCTTAACTGCAATCTTTTCTTGAATTTCTTGCTCTTTACTCGCTGCTAAAAACTGCTTATCTTGATAACTTAAACTCTTATCTTTTACCCATACTTCAGCTTCTTCTAAAGCCTTTCCCCTCAATAATCTAGATGTATCCTTTCCCCCAGAAGCCACCCAAAAGCGGAAATTCTCTGAATATGGACGCAGATTTTTTAATTGATTATCTATCCAATTTTGATTAAAAACTTCGTTGTATATGGGATTATAAACTCTTAAATTATTTTGCTGCCTAAAAACCAATCCTGAAAGCTGTAACTCACTTTGCTCTAAAGTATCATTGGCTATAATTTCAGAGGAGATTTGAAAATTCCTCTTGTCGGTATCAAAAGTTTCAGATCCCTCTAAATCTCCCTTAAAAAGGGAGACTTTGATTTCAGTTCCCCCCTTTTTAAGGGGGGTTAGGGGGGATCTTGAATGTTCATCCCTCAATCTAATTTGCCGATACAGTTCTAGCAAATATCCAGCACGTTGTTCATCCCGCAAAATTCGAGCTTGAATTGTGCGTAAATGCTCAGGCTCATCTTGCGATTCCCAATTTGCAATAATCCGCGACTTTACTACCTGCTCAACATTGCGAGGATTGTCTTGCAAAGATTCTTCTATCATCAACTGACAAAGTTTTTGCGTCAGAAATGGTTGTCCTCCTGTCCAAGATAAAATTTCCTCCATGACTGCTTGAGGATGAGAAAATCTCCCTGACATCCCCCTAGCTAACGGCTCAACTTCATGCAATTGAAAACCAGTCAAAGAGATAGCTTGACCAATATTAAACGGAGTGCGTTGTTTATCCTCAATCAAATTACTAGGTGATGCGACTCCCAACAGACAAAAAGTCAGGCGATTATATTCAGGATTATCAACCCGCTTGTTATAACAGGCGCGAATCAGTGCAAAAAAATCATCTGTCGGAAACTTCAGGCTGAGTACACTATCAATTTCATCAATAAAAATAACAATATTTTCTTTAACTTCAAGCAGCAATATTTCTTCTAAAAACTTGCGAAATCTCGTTACCAGCGAATTTAACTGATTAGCTTCCCACCAATCACCAAAATCTACATCTAAGTCAAAAGTTTCAATTAAATTATCAATTAAATCTGCATACCATTGTTCCGGCGGTACATTTTGAATCCCCCCAGCCGAAAGGTCAATTGCTGCACATTGTACGCCTTCTTCTCTGAGTCTTTGCATGGTTCGCACCCGCAAGCTAGACTTTCCGCTTTGTCGGGAGTTCAATACATAACAAAACTTTCCCGCTTTTAATCCCGCATACAAATCACTGTCAGCTTGGCGTGTAACATAGGTGCTGGCATTTTCCGGTAAACTTCCAGAAAATATATATTGGTCATTTGTCATTTGTCATTTGTCATTTGTTATTGGTCATTGGTCATTGCTCATTGGTTATTTGTCATTGGTCATTGCTCATTGGTTATTTGTCATTTGTCATTGGTCATTTGGTATCGGAGAGCATCCCATTTTTTTGACTGTCATTGCGAACGTAACGAAGTGGAGTGAAGCAATCGCAAAGTCTAGCTGCTGCGATTGCTTCGTCGTTCCTCCTCGCAATGACAAGAGCTGTCTTTACACATTTGGAATACTCCCGATATTACCCTAAACGCACTGCGAAATACTGACGATATAATTCATAACTGGGAACACAATCATTACCTGAAAGTTTTACCAATCCTAAACTATGTAACTTGAATGCTACCTCAGTATCTAACCTAACGGGTGCATTCGCCATTACTACTTGTTTATACCCTAACTCAAGCAGAGAATTATGTTGTAAATGCCATAATTGCTGTCGCAAATGGTCGCTAAAAATTCCCTGTTCTGTTGGCGCAAGTTGCAAAAGTTCTTTTATAGTAGCTTGGGGATTTTGCAGGTAAGCGACTGCTTGCTGGATTAAATCAGGGTGTCCTCCTACTAACTTCATCAACTCACTTAAGGCTTGCGTACCTAACTTATCTGCTAATTCATATTGCTGGGTAAGAAATTCTACTTGTTGGAGATTAAATTCCGATAACTCAATTGGTAATCCCACATTAAATGGAGAATGATTAGTATCTAAAGTAGGATATGATTCTGTGGAATGAACTACAACTAATCGCAGTTTCTTCCAGAGATTACCAATTTTATCTCCTTGTTTAGCTGCTTCATACCATCCCCGCAGTAATAAACAAAATGAAGGGAAAATATCTGGATATCCAAACAGGCGCTCAAAATTATCGATAGCTAATACTAAAGGACTATCGCTAGCAGCTAATAAATATTTTTGAAAATATCGAGTACAGTTTTTATTTAATCCAAAAACATCTTGCCAATATTTATCTAATTGCGGTTCTAATTCCAGGCTATCAGCAACATCAACACATAACCATTGTAAAAATGTCTTTGCGTCAGATAGAATCTCACTATCAGCCAGTTTTAAATCTAATTTTGCTGTTCGATAACCTTCCTGTCTACTATGATTAAGGACTTTCTCTAACAGCAATGTTTTGCCCATTCTCTGCGGTGACCTAATGCGAATTAACGCCCCAGGTTGCAAAATTGCTTCATAACATTTCGCCTCAATTGGCGGTCTTTCTATATATATTGTCGTTGTCTCTGCTGCAGAATTTAATGATGCTGTATCTGATTTGGTAATTAATTTAGGTGTGAGATTTTCTGCTATGCCAGCTACACGAATCAAGCTACAACCTAACTTATAAGCAAACTCATAACCTTTATCTGCACCCAGCGCATCATAAAAACCCACTGCAAATTCAATAGCTGCTTTATCGCCAATTCTCTGACTCATACCGACAACATAATTAATATGTCTTGCTATTTCCCCAGCTTGATATTGAGAAAAACATGCATTGAGTACAACACATTCTACTTGGTCAGCAAATAGTTGAAATAACCCAGCTAAAGCTTCTGCATCAACTAATTTAATTTGACCAGATTCATCTTCAAATACTAAACCTTCTTCTCCTGTTCCATGCCCAGAAAAGTGAATAATCTGCGGTTCGTATTCTAAAATAGCTCTGTGTATATCTCTGTAACGTACTGCTTCTGCTGTAGCTATGGAATATTGGTCACGATTCTTTGACCTTTTCAATCCTTCCTTAATTTCGCGCATCTCTTCACCCAAACGCAGTGGATGGGTATTTTTGGGATTTGCGGATAAAAGCAGGATTTTCAGAGTTTGATTATAATCACTCATTATGCAATTTGCACCGGATAAGCCTAAAAACTAGGCTAAACTGGCAGATATATACATTTTGAGTATGCGGTTTTTCGGAATCTATTACAAGAAGGGGAAAGGGTGAAGGGTGAAAGGTGAAGGGTTGTTTGAAAAGTAATTGGTTATGATTTTCACCACTTGTTGATCCCCCCAACCCCCCTTGAAAAGGGGGGCAAAACCTCTGAAAGTCCACGCCACTTGCTACAAGTCGGGGAACCCGCCCAACGCAGTGGCTCCCCTTTTTAAGGGGGATTTAGGGGGATCTAAAACGTTTTGCTCAAACATCAAATATAAATTCAATCCCTTTCCCCTTTTCCCCTTTCCCCTTTCCCCAATTATTTAAATCGGCAACCTGTCGTCAGGAGGAAGAGAGAATTTTCTAGGTATGTTATGAATAATTTTGATATTTTAATGAGATTAGTTATTAAGTTTTTATTTATATGAAGCGTTCCGCCTGTCTTATTTTTAATCCTGTTGCTGGTCAGGGAGACTCAGAACAAGAACTCAATCAAATTCGTGCATTATTAGAACCAGAAATAGACTTAGATGTTTACTTTACTACCGAAGAAATTGGTGCTGACAAACTGGCACAGGAAGCAGTTCAGCGTGGTGTAGATGAAATTATTGCTTCGGGGGGTGATGGGACTCTCTCGGCGGCGGCTGCTGCTGTAGTTAATACGGGGATTCCTTTAGGGATTATTTCACGAGGTACGGCGAACGCCTTTGCCACAGCTTTAGGCATTGCTGACACCATTGAAGCTGCTTGTGAGACTATCTTGCAAGGTGCAACGCGCAATGTAGATATAGCCTACTGCAACGATTTGCCAATGGTGTTGCTGGTAGGCGTGGGTTTTGAAGCGGAAACCGTAGAAAAGGCAGATAGAGAAGCCAAAAATCGCTTTGGGATTATGGCCTATGTTCTCGCCGGACTTCAGCAATTGCGGGAGTTAGAAAGCTTTGATGTGGAAATTGAGACAGAAGACAAAATCATCAAAACTAGTGCTGCGGCTGTCACTGTAGCCAATGCTGCACCGCCGACTTCCGTATTAGCGCAAGGGCCAGCTGGGATTATTTATGATGATGGATTACTGGATTTAACGATTGTAGCCCCCGTGAATAAAGCAGGTGCGATCGCAGCTACATATCACCTCTTTCAAACTGCTTCAGCAGGTCATCCAGTGGAACGTGATGATATTGGCTACCTCCGCGCCAAACAATTTAAAATCACCACAGAACCACCACAAAAAGTAGTCTTAGATGGCGAAATCATCGGCACAACCCCCATTGAAGTCAAATGCGTCCCCGGCGGTTTGACGCTTTTTATCCCCCAGGAAGAAGAAGAAGTACCAGTTGAGAAGTTAGATGGACTACCCAATTTGGTAATTGAGATGAAGGAATCGGGGGAATAGGGATAAACAATTCAAAATTCAAAATTCAAAATTCAAAATTAAGAACTGTATTTGACCTTTGACTTTTGCCCAATGCCCCACGCCCCATGCCCCATGCCCACTTGAGGAGTAAATTCTATTGAAACTAGTTTCTGATCCGGCGATCGCAAAAAAAATTAGTAAGATGCAGCAACGGGTAAAATGGCAAGACCCGTTAATTTTGGAACGCGGGATTGACCAAACTCGCTTGGTTCTGGATGATGGTCACGCGGATGATGGGGAGTTTTCGTTTTTGGTTGTGGGTGATAGTGGTTCCGGGACACATAAGGGACATGATCCGCAAAGACGGGTAGCGGAATTGATGTTACCCCACCATGATGAATGTCGTTTCATGTTGCATACTGGCGATGTGATTTATTTGGTGGGGTCGAGGGAGTACTATCAACAAAACTTTATCCAGCCTTACCAGGAGTTTCTGGTGGGGGGAGAACAGCCGAAAAAGATTCCCTATGACAAAATGGTTTTTCAGTTGCCGATTTTACCTGTACCGGGAAATCATGATTACTATAATCTGCCAATTTTATTTGGTATAGCTTCGGTGACTACATTACCTATTCGGCGGTTGTTAAAATCGCGGCTGGATTTAGATGTGGGTTTGTATGGTTCAGGGACGGGTGAAGCTTATGCCAGAGCATTTTTAGATTATCTCTGCGGTATCCAATCTCCGGTAGATTTAGCTAATCATTTAGATAAATATTACACTGCAAATACAGATAGCGGTCGCTGTCTCTCTTACCAGCCGGGAAGCTTTACTCGCTTGCCAAACCGCTATTATACGTTTCGCTATGGTGGTATAGATTTCTTCGCACTGGATTCTAATACATTTAACGATCCGCCACCACTGCCTAACACTCAAGAAGGCAATAGCGATCGCAGAATTTTAGAGAAACGCCGCGCTAGTTTAGAACAAGAAAAGCAGCAAATTACAGCCACCTCAGCGTTGCTAAGTCCCAGCAATCCTAAGGATGCGGAACAATTAGACGATTTACAAGTTAAACTTACCCAAATTGAAGAAATTATTGTTGATATAGAAAAGCAACTCGACAGTAACAAAATAGTACTAACTGATATCGAACAGCTAGATTGGCTAAGGCAAAAGCTAATTGAATCTTGGCACAATAAAGAAGTGCGCGGCAGGATAATTTATTTTCACCATCCCCCCTACGTGACTGAAGCGACAAAATGGGAACAAGCGCAAACTCTAGCAGTGCGTACTCGGTTGCGTGGAGTGTTAGATGCAGTAGCAGAAAAATTAGGTTCTCTAACTGAGGGCCGTCCTTTAGTAGATTTAGTTATTAACGGTCACGCCCATTGTCTAGAATATCTGCAAACCGCAGACACCGGACACGCTGATTCCCATATTCCTTGGATTGTTTGCGGTGGTAGCGGTTTTAGTTTGCGTCGCCAACGGGAAGAAGGGCCAGAGTTACAGGAAATGATGGCGGATGGCGAGAAATTAGTAGCGCGATCGCAGCTGTTCATCGGACGCAGCGGCCAGGGTTTCAACAAACACAGACCTTACTCTTGTTTGCGAATTGATGTTAAAGGCGAAGGCCAGCCTAAATTTATTGTCCGTCCCTTAGTGGCTGAATGGTATCAGCGACAATGGTGCGATCGCGAAATTGAACCCTTTGAGATTTAGCGCTTGGATAAGATGGCTAAAGCTGCATCCGCGATTAATTTATTAGTCTTGGTTGTGAAATGTACTTGATCCCAAAATACATACTCATCTGGATTGCTAGATTCTACCAGGGAGCTAGCTTGAGTTGTGTTTGTGAAGCCAAATTTTTGCGGATGTGCGATCGCGTCATCCACAACAGACTTGACATCGAACAACATTAAATTAATTTTGTCTTCAAAAGTATAGGCAATTTCTTGCAAAGATGCGTTATGTTTTTCTACTAATTGAGTCACTAAATGGGAATTTGTAATCTGATTTACTTCTGGTGCTAGAGGTGTTTTTCCAATATCAATAACATTAACTAATAAAATATTTCTGGCACCTGATGCAGTTAAATTTTGTATGGCTGTAGAAATATTGGCGATAGTAGTAATAGTGTCACTATATTTAGGAATACCATTGACAAATGGCGCATAATCCGCAGCCCCAGCCCAGATAATATATAGTGCATTTGGCTGAATATGCGGCTTGCGGCTGGTATATGAATCTATTTGTTGTTGCAATCCTGGTAAATTTGGTAAATCAGGAATTACAGCCGGAAATAAATTTTCTGTACCTGTGGTTGCGCCTCCAACTGCAAAATTGATCCCGTGATTACTGGCGCTATTTTCTGTACTTGGTTGTATGCTTAATTTTAAACTGTCTGCGAGATAGTCAATCCACAGCAGACCATTAGAAAATCGCCCATGATAGTTGGGCGGTGCAGCTAGAATACCACCAGTAGTATTGAAAGCATTGCCAATATCGGAATAACTATCACCAAAAACATAAAGATTGCTGAAGTGTTTTAGCTCTGATTTGTGGAATTGCTGTGTCATATCTATGCAATACTTCCTGATAATTAACAAACTGAATCATAATTTCGCTACAGGTATAGCATAGAAATTTTAAAAATAGGTTTATTGGCGGGGAATGCTGATTTTTGGCTATTAATGGGGCTTAGAGACAATGAAATTTAGCCGCAGGGCACCATCCATGCAGAGGTGCTTAAGCAAAAGTTGCTGCCCAGATCCCCGACTTTTTGAAAAAGTCGGGGATCTAAATCTCGCTAAAGTAAGTGACATTCCATCCTACGGTTATTTTATGTTTACTTTATAAATAACTCTTAAACTTATTGAGTGATTGGCAGACTAATTTATATTTTTACTGGCTATAGTTATTTAACTCTCTTCCACGGGAAATC
The DNA here is from genome assembly GCF_025677855.1 of Tolypothrix sp. PCC 7601. NCBI lineage: Bacteria > Bacillati > Cyanobacteriota > Cyanophyceae > Nostocales > Tolypothrichaceae > Tolypothrix > Tolypothrix sp. PCC 7601. The sequence goes on along the minus strand of NZ_CP064879.1, from coordinate 5,979,818 downwards.
TAGATATATAAAAATCATGATATCAGCAGGGAAAATATTGTGTCGCCATTGTTCGGGATACTAGGGTATGAAATCACAGAAGTTGTTCATGAGGGGATAGACACCATACTTTACAGGGGAACCTCCCAGACGAAGCAACAACCAGTAATTCTCAAAGTACTGAAAGCTGACAACCCTAGCCTAGAACAGATTTTTCGACTCAAACAAGAATATAAAATTCGCGAAAATTTAAATTTAGCAGGTGTGGTTAAAGTTTATGGCATCGAAAACTATGAACATCGTTTAGTTCTGGTTTGCGAAGACTTTGGCGGTATTAGTCTCAAACAATGGCTTTCCACAGAAAAACCTTCTCTTCTCTGTTTCCTGAACATCGCAGTTGCATTAGCCACAACATTAGATTCTCTACATCAACAACACATTGTCCACAAAGATATTAAGCCAGCTAACATCATCATCAATCCTCAATCCCAGCAGGTGAAACTCACCGACTTCGGTATCGCTTCCCGGTTGGATCAGGAAACTCCCCAAATTAGCAATCCCAACCATATGGAAGGGACTCTAGCATATATGTCGCCAGAACAAACAGGACGCATGAATCGTTCTGTCGATTACCGTAGTGATTTTTACTCATTGGGAGTGACATTTTACGAAATACTCACAGCACAACAACCCTTTCAAAGTAATGACCCCTTAGAGTTAATTCACTATCATATTGCCAAACAAGCACCAAAATTAGAAGGTAGAAGAGAAGAAATACCACAAGCTATCTCTGAGATTGTCGCCAAACTGATGGCGAAGAATGCTGAAGATCGCTATCAAACTGCGGCTGGGCTATTGGCAGATTTAGAATTATGTTTAGCACAACTAAAAACTCAGGGGACAATATCAAAATTTACCCCTGGAGAACGCGATCGCACAGCAAATCTGCTTATTCCCCAAAAACTCTACGGACGGGAACAAGAAGTATCTATGCTACTATCTGCGTTTGAGCGGGTAGCAGCATTACAATCGCAAATTGAGTTAGTGTTGGTATCTGGTTACTCGGGGATTGGTAAATCATCCTTAGTCAACGAAGTTCACAAGCCGATTGTTCGCCAACGGGGTTATTTTATCCGTGGTAAGTTCGATCAGTTTCAGCGTAATATTCCTTATGCTTCGTTAATTCAGGCGTTACAAAGTCTGATCCAACAGTTACTGACAGAAACCAATGCTCAATTAGAACTGTGGAAACAGAAATTGCTGTCAGCTTTGAATGGTAACGGACAAGTAATTATTGATGTCATTCCTGAAGTTGAACGGATTATTGGCAAACAGCCTTTAGTACCGCAGTTAGGTTTAAAAGAAGCGCAAAACCGATTCAATCAGGTATTTCAAGATTTTATTCAAGTTTTTACCCAAAAAGAACATCCTCTAGTCATCTTTTTGGATGATTTGCAGTGGGCTGATTCTGCTTCCCTTGATTTCATTCAAGTGTTAATGACTAACTCAGATACTCAATATCTGTTACTAATTGGAGCATATCGAGATAATGAAGTAACTGCTAGTCACCCTTTAAATAAAACCTTAGAAGAGATTTCTCAAGCCGGAACCATCATCAATAATATTGTGCTGTATCCCTTGGGGTTGAACCATGTACAGCAAATTTTATCAGATACTTTAAATGATGAGAAAAATAGCTCATCTTTAGCAGAATTACTCTTCAACAAAACCCAAGGTAATCCCTTCTTCTTCACTCAACTCTTAAAAACCTTACACCACGATCAACTACTCAAGTTTGATTTTACTCAAAATTGTTGGCAATGGGATTTACAACAAATTCAAGCTACAGGAATTGCAGATAAAAGTGTTGTAGAGTTGCTAGCGGGTAATATTGCCAAGTTATCAGCCGCTACCCAAAATACTCTGAAATTAGCCGCTTGTATTGGTGCGCGGTTCAGTTTAAATATTTTAGCCACAGTCAGCGAACAGCGATCGCTCCTGGTGGCTGCTGCTTTAGAACCTGCTTTACAGGCGGGATTAATTTTGCCTTTGAGTAATGAATACAGCATCCCCCTACTATTTGCCGATGAAGAGTTGGAGATGATGGGGTTTGATAATTCGCAAATTACCTACCGTTTTTTGCACGATCGCGTACAACAAGCAGCATATTCACTAATTTTAGCATCGCAGAAGCAAGCAACTCACTTTAAAATTGGTCAATTACTGCTGCAAAGTAAATCAAAAGCCGAAATTGAGTCTCAGATTTTTGATATTGTCAATCAATTTAATTACGCCATAGAACTTTTTACTACACAGTCAAAAAAAGATGAATTGGCTCAATTGAATTTAACTGCTGGACATAAAGCCAAAGCCGCCGCCGCCCATGAACCTGCGGTAATTTATTTGCGAATCGCTAGAGGATTGTTAGCTGAAGATTGTTGGCAATCTCAATATAATTTGGCTTTGGATACCTATGTTGAAGGTGCAGAAGCAGAGTATTTAATCACTAACTTTGATGTAGCACAAAAACTATCAGATATTGTAATTCAACAAGCAGCTAATTTACTCGATTTAGTCAAAGTTTATGAACTCATAATAGACATGAATATTGCCCAATCCCAACAATTTCAAGGCGTAAAAGTGGGGATACAGGCAGTAGAAATGCTAGGAATTACTTTAGTTAAATATACAGGCGATCGCCACAGTTTACCGCAACTCCCATTGCTGTCAGATTTAGCAACTTTCCCAGAAATGACAGATCCATGTCATTTAGCAAGTATTCGCATTCTCAGCAAAATTTCTGCGGCTGCTTATCAATCTGCACCAGATATTTATCCCCAAATAGTCTTAACAATGGTGAATCTATGCTTAGAACATGGGCATTCACCATTGGCATCTTATGTTTATGGTGCGTATACTGCATTTTTGCAATCGATTATTGGCGATCCGGCTGCTGCTTATCACTCAGGACAAATTGCTTTTAGTTTATTAGCACAATATCCTGCCAAAGAATTAGAAGTTAAAGTTTATATGGTAGTTAGTACCTATGCTTTACCTGGTAAGGAACATATCAAATCTACATTTAATCCCTTAATTAAAGGTATTAATAGCGGCTTAGAAGTTGGCAATATTGCTCATGCTGGTTTAACTGTGATTGCTTATTGTACGCAACTATTTCTCTCAGGAGAAAACTTAGAATTAGTTAACCAGCGCCAAAATGAATATATTGAGCTACTGCGAAAACTCAAGCAGCAGCCTTATATGAGATATGCCAGGATTTGGGGACAATTAGTTGTCAATCTTCAGGGTGTAGTTGAGAAACCAGCCAATTTAAACGGAGAGATTTTTACTGAGGAAAATATTGTTCCTTGGTTTGAGCAACCTAAGTACTATCAAGGACTTTTTGCAGCTTATATTGCGAAGGTAATAATTTTGTATATCTTTGCAGAATATGAACAAGCTATTCATTATAGTCAAAAAGCTGCTCCTTATCAAAGAGCGACTTTAGGAATTATGTTGGCTTCTGTTTACTACTTCTACTATTCTTTGGCGCTATTAGCTAACTATAACAATATGGAAGTAGACCAACAACAAAAAACCTTAGAACAAGTAGAAATTAATCAACAAAAGCTCAAGCATTGGGCAGAATATGCACCATGTAACTTTCAACATAAATATGATTTAGTAGCAGCAGAAATCGCACGAGTTCAAGGAAAAGTTTTAGCAGCCATGAACTTGTATGATCTGGCTATTAGTGGCGCTGCTGAAAATAGCTACATTCAAGAAGAGTCTTTAGCAAATGAACGTGCTGCATTGTTTTACTTGGATTTAGGTAAAACTAAAATTGCCAAAACTTTTATGACAGAGGCTTATTATGGTTACATTCAATGGGGAGCGATCGCTAAGGTAACAGACTTAGAAAAACGCTATGCTGATTTGATTCCTAGAACTCAAGTTAGATCTAAAAGTCATCAAGGAATCATTGATGATTGCTTAACATCAATCACAACTCACCAGAACATAGCTAGAACTACAAATCATCTTCACAGCACTAACAATATCCTAGACTGGGCAACGGTGATGAAAGCAGCAGAAGCCATTTCCAGTGAAATTATTCTTGATCATCTCCTGAAAAAGCTGCTGCACATCTTATTAGAAAATGTTGCATCTCAAAAGGGTTGTTTAATTTTAGAACAAGAGGGTCAGCTACTGATCAAAGCTATTGATAAAGAACAAAACGATTCTGAAATTATTATGCAATCTACGCCTGTAGAAAACAGTGCAGATATCCCTTCTTCCTTAATTAATTATGTTGCTAGAACCCAGCAAACTTTAATTTTAGGTAATGCTAGCCAAGCGAGTATTGCTAGCACCGATCCTTACATCCTTCAGCATCAACCAAAATCGGTGCTATGTACGCCAATTTTGTATCAAGGTAAATTGATTGGCATAATTTACCTAGAGAATAACTTAACTACCGATGCCTTTACTAGCGATCGCTTAGAAATTCTCAAGCTGTTGTCAACCCAAGCTGCGATCGCAATTGAAAACGCTAGCCTTTACGCGCGCGAGCAAGAAAAATCCCAACAACTACAACAATCCCTCGAAAAACTCCAGCGTACTCAAGCGCAACTCGTACAAACTGAAAAAATCTCTTCTTTAGGACAATTAGTAGCTGGTGTTGCTCACGAAGTCAACAATCCTGTGGGCTTCATCAGTGGTAGTCTCTCCTATGCTGAACAGTATATTGCAGATTTGATTGCTCACTTAAATTTATACCAGCAGCACTACCCAAATCCGCCGAGTGTGATTCAAGAACACGGAACAAACATTGAGATAGATTATTTACTAGAAGATTTGCCAAAGATGATTGGTTCCATGCAGCTAGGAAGCGATCGCATCAAAGATATTATGCAATCTTTGCGGAATTATTCTCGCAATGATAATGGACAAAGAAAGCTGAGTGATATCCACAAAGGTATAGACACCACATTAATGATTCTGCAACATCGGCTGAAAGCAAAAGCTAATCGTCCCGCAATTCAGGTGGTGAAAAACTATGGTGATTTACCAAAAGTTCCCTGTTATCAGGGACAACTCAATCAAGTATTTATGAATTTATTGGCAAATGCCATTGATGCTTTAGAAGAAGCTAATGAAGGTAAAAATTATCAAGATTTAGAGCAACAACCCAACATGATTCATCTTCAAACAACAGTAGAAAATGAATATGCAGTAATTAGGATTGCAGATAACGGATTGGGGATGTCACAAGAAGTACAGCAGCTACTTTTTAACCCTTTCTTTACTACTAAGCCTGAAGGTAAAGGTACAGGGTTAGGATTATCTATCAGTCAGCAAATTATTACCGAAAAACATGGTGGAACTCTTGAGTGTAATTCTTCTCCCAGTCAAGGTACAGAATTTGTGATTCATCTCCCATTAAATTAAGACAATTTTAGATTTTGAATTTTGAATTTATAAGTGCTTACGCAAAATTATTTATGTCATTACGTTGGCCCTTGGCGTTCCCGAAGGCTTTACGCTCCACTCGCAATGACAAATATATATTTAATTTTGCATGAATACTTATTAGGAAATACAGTTCATACCAAATCAAATAATGTTTGCAACACATCAATATATTCTAGAGGGCAAGGCAGTGCCTTGCCCCTACAATCTGTCGCATTCTTTTTTCAAATTGGTATCAGTTAAGAAAATTAATTGATAACAAAACCAAAAAAAACAGTTACTTAACAAAAAAGCAGAACAATAATTTTGGAGGGGGTTTGGGGGACGCAACCGTCACCCAATCGGGGGTTTGGGGGAGAATCCCCCAATTGATCTGGCTTTTTTAATAACTGACAAATGTTGCAAATCCCTTAGTTACTACGCACAGTAATTACAGCCACCGGACACCGTGCTTTATTGAGAATAGCATCAACCCGATGACCAAAGAATACTCGACCTGTGATTGTTTGAATACTGCTACCTAAAACAATTAAATCTACTTGCTTAGTATGAGCATATTTAAGAATTTCAAACTCTGGAATACCAGCCAAAATTGCTGTTTTTACCTCAGCACCAAATCCTCGCCCCACCTCAGCTTGCTGCTGCACAATCTGTTTAGCAATGTCTGTAATAGAATCAATTGTCTGCTCCTCAAATAAAACATATTCGCGCTGAGTTCGGTTGACGACATTGACTAAAGTTACAGTTGCTCCAGTTTGAGCAGCAATTGTACTCGCCACTTCCACAGCGTGTAGGCTGTATTCATTCCCGCTAGTGGGTACTAAAATATGAGCGAGTTTATGATAACCAGTTGGCTCATTTGTCGATAAATTTGACTTCACTACCATTGTGGCGCAAGGAGATTCCTGCACTACTCGATCAACTAACAAGTTGAATACAGAACCACGAGAACGTTGATTTCCGGTTGCACCTAAAACAATCAAGTCATAGCCTTTATTGGCTTCTTTTAAAATCACATCCGCTTTGTTTTGTCCTGATTCAACTTTGGTCTGAATTAGTGAACCACTAGGAAGATTCATCTCGTTAGCTACGATAGCAATAGCATTTTCTGCTGTATTATCTTTAACAGCAGTTGCGACAGCTTTTACTGATTTACGTAGAGGCTGTTGATCGCTTTTAGCGTATAAAGCTGTCACTTCCAAAGAATTTTGATGTGCTAAATGGTTGACTAACTGAGCCGCTAATCTGACATTCGGCCCGCCTTGAGTGGGTATTAATATCCGACGAATGCGCTTGATAAAGCTGCGGCTAGCGAGTTCTTCTTGCTCTAAGCGTTGGGCTTCTTCTTCACCGATGGAGACTTTGGAAAGTGACCAACGTAGCAAAGGCGGAGCCATCAATGAGGTAACGATCGCCACCATAACGATAATGGAATACATCTGCGGATTCAGTACGCCCAAGGAAACCCCAATGGTAGCGACGATAATCTCCATCGCGCCTCTCGCATTCATTCCCGATCCCATTGCGATCGCTTCCCAGTGGCTTAATCCACCGACACGCGAACCGAGATAAGCACCACTAAATTTACCAACACAAGCGATCGCTAACACCACCAAACCCACTACAAAGGTTTGCGGAACCAATAATTGTACTAAATCTACCTTTAATCCTGCTGTAGCAAAGAAAATCGGCGCGAGAAACCCAGCCGTGATTAATTCCAGAGTTAAACCCGCCTCACGACTAAAACGGGGTGATTGTCCTGCTAAAATTCCGGTGACAAATGCTCCTAATGCGGCTTCAATTCCTAAGGTGTGGGTAAAAGCGGCTGCACTTAACGCCAACACCAACAAAGCAGACAAACTAGCTGTAGCGCCACCAATATAATCATCTACCCAGCGTAGCGCCCAAGCCATGAGCGATCGCCCTATAGTAAAAGCGATCGCTAAAAATAGTACTGCACCACCAATTGACCTAAATACTGTAGGAAAATCAAATTTCCCACTGGTTGCTAAACCAGAAACTACCGAAAGCAAAATCCAGCCTAAGGTATCATCAGTCATTCCCGCAGCTAGAGTCACCTGACCAATATCCCGGCGAATTAGCTTTAAGTCCATTAATACCTTAGCAATGACTGGTACAGCAGAAATACTCATCGCCGTAGCAATAAACAAACTAAAAATTAACCTTTGCTCAGGATTTGCTAAAAAGCTTTCTGGGAGAAACCAACCTAATCCCAATCCAGTTGCAAAGGGAATAATAATCCCCCCCAAGGAAATTAGTAATGCTGTTTTGCCTTTGCGAACAATTAAGTTAAGGTCGGTTTCTAATCCTGTGACAATTAGTAAGAACAGCACACCTAACCAAGAAACAACCGAAAGCAAATCAGACTGCGCCTGACTTTTAGGAAAAATATGATGCTGTAAATTTGGCAGAATCCAACCGAATACTGATGGGCCTAATAGTACCCCAGCGAGTAATTCGCCTACCACTGGTGGTAACTTAATCCGACGCATAAATTCGCCCAAACCTCTAGCCACTAGCAGTAGTAAAGCTAATTCCAGCAACACTAATAGCAACTCATGATGACCAAGAGGTTTAATTAAACCTTTTGCTGGTAATGCACTAGAGGCGAATAACAAGTTTAGCAGTTGATTCATGTTTTCAGTGGTGTTTGAATAATGCCAATGCAATACTACTCGGTTAAGGATTTTGAACTCAAAATTGGTTGTGGGTAAAAGGTTAAAGGTTAAGGGTTAAAGGTTTTTTTCCCTTTTCCCATTCCCCTTTTTTCCTTTAACCAACAGACAAGTATTGAATGCCAATGGATGAGATTATTAATAATAAAATCAATGACTTTACATAAAAATAATGATGAGGAAAACCCCTCATCATTCAACTTACAGTACCCCTAGAAAACTTAGAGAAATTTGACAGCAACAATGCTAGACAATTCCTGGCCCTTTACCGCGAACATCATCCTTATCTGTTAATTGACCTTCCTTATCTTCATTCGCTTCTATTAGTTCTTCTGAACGGTTGGCAATGTCTTGTTCGACTTCTTGACGTGCATCGCCAGGAACTTCATAATACATTTCTGGCTCAACTGCATAGTTGTTTAATAAACCTTCTTTATCTACAGTGTAGCCATCGGTGGTACGAATACTATCGCCCTCAGTTTGGTCGTCAGTAGGAGCGCTGGCTTCTCTTTCTTCTGTGGGGAGTGTTTTGTATAAGTCTCCTTCTCTTTCTTTACGAGCAGCGGTTTCTGCTGGAACAATACCTCTATCATATACATCAGATTCAACGCGATCTGAAGAGTCTATTGCTCTATTAAAATCTTTATTACTCATAATCTTGTCCTCGTTAAAACATTTTGTTCATTACTTCTTTGATTAGATTACGGTTTCAAAAAGGATAAGGATACTATCTTGAGAAGGGAATTAATTTGCATGAGTAAGTATTTACTCTATCAAAAGATATATCTTGATTGATAATTTCAAAGGTTTTGCTGCATTTCACAGCGTTTGAGAAATGTTATCCCAATTTGAAAAAAGAATGCGACAAACTGTAGGGGCAAGGCATTGCCTTGCCCTCTAGAATATATTGATATGTCACAAACATTATTTGAATTGATATTAGATAAATTGAAAAACTATTTGCAATGCATCCGTAACGCAAGAAAAGCATTGCCAGAGGTGCCTTACTCTCGCTGCTAACGCACCCTACTGGACTAATAAAAATAATAAATAATATAGAAATCCGATGTGATTTTTGAAAAAATTTCAGTTGATGCCGTACTCTCGCTGCTAACGCATCCTACTGGACTGACAAGACTAAAATGTGGCAATATAATTTTCTTGTGGGGTGGACATCTTGTCCGCCCAGGACGGGCAAGATGCCCATCCCACAAGAGTTTGAGCAATGCACTATTTTAGTCTAGACACGCTACTACATGGTTATTTATAAAGTAAAAATAAAATTACTGTAACCTAACGCACCATCGCGTGGATGGTGCGTTACTCAAAGTAGCCCAACGCAGTAGCTATATGATGGCGTACTCCTGCGGAGAAAGAGTACCCGCAGAAGCCTATACAGCATTCAGCACCCAGTAATGGGGTTTGCGGTACTTATTTACCCAAAATCTGTGCTTTAAACTGGTTAATTTCTCCAACTAATTCTTGTCGAGTGTTGGCTTTGAGTAGATAACGGAAGGTTAACCAACCTGTATAACCAATTCCAATCAACTCAAAAGTTGGTGCTATTAAAGGAATACTATTGACTGCAGACAGGATTGCTAATACTACTTTGAGTGTGACAATCGCTGACAAAATTAAAATGATGGTCACCAAAGGCTGCTGGTATTGCTGATAAAAGCTGCCTAAATATTCTGGCAAATTTGCCAAAAAATCAGAAACATTGCTCAAAATTTCCTGCAATTCTGAATTAGAATTTTTAGCAGGTGGTAGCTTTGGTAAGTTTTGATTGTCTGCCCCTGTAAGAGCTATTGCCCCTTCTGCTGAGTTAGAATTGGCTACTTCAATTGGCTGTTCTTGGGTTTCCATAAGTTTTATATGTTCGGTAACACAACAGTTTTTATAGGTGATGGAGCTTCCCTAATAATAATAGTACTTATTCTATAAAAATTACCTAATTTTTTATTCAAAAGTCTATAATCAAGGAAAATTTTTCTTTGATTATAGACTATTAAACCTGTAATTTAGATTTTGGGGTTATGTGCATTGCACCCTATTTAGGAAGGTGAATTAGTTTGTAGTCATAACTTCAGTTGTGCAAGATTTAAGTACTAAAGTGCTAACTACAAACTAGTTAAATTCATTTGGGCGATTTATGAATCCAGCTGCCGATGGATAATTTATTGTTGCTTAGGTGGAGCAACTGCGGCTTTAACTACTACTTTTGTGACACCTTTAATTTCTTTTGACAAAGGTTCAATCTTAGCTAACTGTTGCTGATTGTTAACAGTTCCGCCAACAGTCACAGTACCATCTTTTGCTGCTTCAACTGTTAAAGCACCATTGGGGATGTTAGCCTCTAATTTAGAGCGAACTTCACTGGCTAGGTCGCCTGTAGCTCTTTCTGCATCGCCGCCAGTGGTGTTATTGCGTTGTTCACGGGCGCGAATATCAGAGTTTAATTGTCTGCGGCGAGTTTCGCTTTGAGCATCTTGTTGCGCTGCTTCTGTGGCTTTGGCGCTAGGTGCTTGTACAGCTTCGTTAGGATTGGCGGGAGCAGATTCACTAGTTTTAGCACCATTATCACAAGCAACAGCACCAAAAATTAGAAGACTGCCAATTAAGAACGGTGTTAGCTTTTTCATTTGTTTACTCTTGGTATAAGAAGGGTTAATTGTGCTGATGTGTGTGGGAGAGAAGAAGGAGGGGGAAAGGGAAAAGGTGAAGGGGAAATGGCATTCCTTTAACCTTTTCCCTTTCATGCAGAGGCGCGATTATAGGGTTTCGTCGCGGCGATCGATGATGACTACAGCAGGCTCGTCTGTGGCAACATCACTTACATAATTGGGGTGAGTACGATCGCCAACTGTTCTATCGTGGTGGTGATGTGCTCTGTCTAAATCGGTAGCATCATATACTGCCCAATCTTCGATACCACGACGGCGGAGAATATTTTCAGCTTGATGGATTTCCGATTCTGTACCATCAACAATTACGAGGTAGTCGCCTCTGTTGAAGCGATCGCTATAAACTCGCGCCCGGTTTTCGGGAATTCCTAAGCCAACTAAGCCACCTGTAATTCCACCTGCGGCTGCACCAATTGCGCCGCCTGTGACTGCTGTAGCTAAAGCTGTGGCTGCTGCACCACCTGCTATTACGGGGCCGACTCCAGGGATGGCTAATGCACCCAAACCAACTAATAGACCACCCAATCCACCTAAGGCTGCGCCTGTAGCTGCACCTGCTTTGGCTCCTTCATCGGCTTTATTACCAGTACCAACATTTCTATCTACACCAGTGTTGACACCAGTATTTACGCCCGCAATGCGATCGCCATCGTTGTGTTTAGCAATGATCGAGACTCGGCTCATGGGGAAGCCTGCATCACGCAATTCTGTGAGTGCAGCTTCTGCATCGCGGCGGTGAGCAAATACACCTATCGCTCTTCTGTTAGTGCGAACATCTCCAACTGGTCTGTCGTGATTGTCGTGGTGGTGATGCACTCTGTCTATATCGGTAGCATCGTATACTGCCCAATCTTCAATACCTCGGCGGCGGAGAATACTTTCAGCTTGATGGATTTCCGATTCTGTACCATCAACGATTACGAGGTAGTCGCCTCTGTTGAAGCGATCGCTATAAACTCGCGCCCGGTTTTCGGGAATACCTAAGCCAACGAGTCCACCTGTAATTCCACCTGCGGCTGCACCAATTGCACCACCTGTGACTGCTGTAGCTAAGGCTGTGGCTGCTGCACCACCTGCAATTACAGGGCCGACTCCAGGAATGGCTAATGCACCCAGACCAACTAATAAGCCACCCAAACCGCCCAATGCTGCACCTGTAGCTGCACCTGCTTTGGCACCTTCATCGGCTTTATTACCAGTGCCAACATTTCTATCTACACCAGTATTTACACCCGCAATGTGATCATGATCGTTGTTTTTAGCAATCAACGAAACTCGGCTCATGGGGAAGCCTGCATCACGCAATTCTGTGAGTGCGGCTTCTGCATCACGGCGATGAGCAAATACACCTATCGCCCGTTTGTTGGCGCGAACATCTCTATGAGTACCTACAGCACCGACAGGCGCAACAGGCGCAACGCGATCGCTAGCTACATTTTCGCTAGTGGGGCGATCAAAAACATTAAACTCATCAATATTCCAGCGTCGGAGAATGGGTTCGACTCTAGCAATTTCTTCTTCTGTACCATCAAAAATTACTAGATAGCCACCACGTTCTACGCGTTCGTTATACATTCTGGCGCGTTCTTCGGGAATTCCTAAGCCAATTAATCCCCCAAGTAAACTACCTGCGGCTGCACCAATTGCACCACCTGCAACGGTTGTGGCTAAAGCTGTGGCGGCTGCACCAGCCAGCATGATAGGGCCAATTCCAGGGATGGCTAGAGTACCAAGACCTACCAATAAGCCAGTTAAACCGCCCAAAGCACCACCAGAAACTGCACCGATGGTTGCACCTTCATCAGATTTATCGCCAACTTTTTCTGTAACGGGAGTTCCTGCAATATCACCGTGGCGATCGCCTTCTCTGGCGATAACAGAAACTCTATCCATTGGTATGCCAGAATTGCTCAATTCCCGCAATGCTTGTTCAGTATCATGACGATTATGAAATACACCTATAGCTCTTCTAACTACAGCCATTGTTTTCTCCCAATAAGAAAATTACTTAAACAACAAAATTATTAAGCTTCAGCTAAGACTATTTAGGCTTTTTTAAAATTGCTTTTCATCAATCATTTGGGAGAAATTATTCCTCTATCATTGGATATAGATTTTTTAAATAAGCGAAATTTATCTTTAATATATTGCTTTCTATGCAAGGATTTTCGCATTCAATTTTATGTACATTGCAGCATATTTTGCTGGAGCAATTTATTTTTATTACTGCTTCAATATGACACCTTGGTGTTTTATTACATAAATTTTAATAATTTTATTTTTATCTTGACGAAACAAAAATTTACATAAAAATTTGGTTTTAATGGTAGCCATTCAATAAACTATTTCCTGCCTGAAATTTGAATGTTATATATACTTATTCAATGGGAGATACCACTTTTGACCCAGAGATTTATTACTTAGGAAAGTGTAGGCTCGCATAACTACTATTTACACTGATAACTAAGCCATTTCTTCTAACAGCGATTTAATATTTGGTAAACCGCAGGTTAGGCATTATCTATAAATTAAGTTGGGAAAGAAATAGTACACAATTGCCTACCTGACAAAAGCGTTAATTATTAATAAATGAATCGATGTTTTAGAAAAATGGCATTGAACCATCGAACGTAAGAGAGAAAATACTATGTTTCAAAGTTTTGAAACTATGTTGAGATGGGGCTGGCTACCTTTAGGCATCACAAGCACAGATAGCATACCAGAAGTTATCAGTCCAGGCAGAATGTCTGTTGTCTTTTCAAGCCCTAAATTTTTAGTGGCTTTTTTGGCTGGTACTTTGATGGCTTTAGCCTTTCAATTATTGCTCACAAATTTTTCTGTAGCTGTAGGGATTTCATCTTGGGATAATGATCCAGATGATGACGATAGCTCAGGTAGTTTGGGACATTCAATTCGCAAAGTAGAAGCGAAAGTAGGTTTGTGGGCATTAGTTTCTGCTAGTATCGCCTTATTTATTGCTTGTTTTCTAGCAGTAAAACTGAGTTTAATTCAAAGTGCCCTTTTTGGAGCCATCATTGGTGTAGTTATTTGGTCTACCTTTTTCTCATTGGTAGTTTGGTTTGGCTCATCAGCAATCGGTTCTTTAATTGGTTCTCTCGCCTCTACCTTGACTTCTGGTTTGCAAACCCTAACAGGTACAGCAACTGCGGGTATCGGTGCAAGTATGGCGCAAAGACAAATGGTTTCTACTGCTGAAGAAATCACTGCGGCTGTGCGGCGAGAATTAACTTCGGGTTTTGACCCTGATAACATTAGGAATACCTTGCAAAGTTCCTTAAGTTCTCTGCAAATACCAAACCTCGATTTAAAAGATATTCGCTCACAATTTGATAAGATCCTCAGTGATGTTGATTTTGGTAGCATCGCTAATAGTGATGTGCTACGCAATGTCAATCGGCAAACATTTGTGGATTTAATTAGCAATCGCACCAAATTATCGGCTGGCGATATCAATAAAATTGCTGACCAATTGCAAGCTGCTTGGACACAAGCATCATCTCGGAAAAATCCCACAGAGCAAGTAATTAATTTACTGAAATCGGCTACCCCTGAAGAATTAAATTCAGAAAAATTAGGCGAACGACTGCAGGAATTAGTAACAGTTGGCGGAAATGGTAGCGGTAATGGGAATGGTAGCAATGGTGTATTGAAGCAAGCGGCTCAATATGGCGTAGGTGCTGCTATTCCCGCAGTGTTGGATCGAGTGGATTTCTCGACTGTAGATATCGGCAAACTTACCAATCAGTTACAAAAACTGAAAGACAAAGTTCAAGATATCGATGTTGAGAAAATTACCCACGAACTGCAAAGTTTTACCGATAAAACTACCGAACAAATAACTGAGAAATTACCTTCATCCAACCGCAACAATATTAAAGCGGATGTGGAAGATTACATTTCCAATTCTTTCCCTTGGCATTTCAATCGCCTGACAATCAAAGATGAATTCCAAGAACTCATCTACGATCCACAAGCCGATCCAGCAACCACAAGCCGAGAGTTGGAAGAAATCAATGAAAACTATATTACCAGCTTGCTAAGTCGGCGAGATGATCTGAGCGAAGCTAGAATCAAAGAAATTTCTCAGCAGTTAGAAAGTATTCGCCAAGAAGTTTTAGCAACTGTCCAACAGTCAAGCGCAAAAGATAAATGGCAAGATGTGCGTAGTCAGTTGGAAAATTATCTGCGTTCAACTGGAAAAGACGAACTCAAACCGGAAAATGTTGAGCGTAATTTCACAGAGATACTCCAAGATCCGCAAGTTGCATTTGCAGAATTAAGCGTAGACGCGCAGCGGCTTGTCGATAGACATCGCCTCTCGCAATTTGACCGCGATACCTTTGTACAATTGCTCCAGCAACGTCAAGATATTGACGATGAGCAAATCAATAATATTATTGGTCAACTAGAAAGCACTCGCGATTCTATCTTAAATAGTGCGCGAGAATTGCAAGAACAAGCACAAGCGAAAACGGCGGAACTGCGCCAACGAGTAGAAGACTATCTGCGGAATACTAATAAGGATGAACTGAATCCTGATGGTATCAAGCGCGATTTTAGAACTTTACTCGAAGACCCACAAGCGGGATTTGCGGCTTTGAAAGAACGCTTATCGCAATTTGACAGAGATACATTTGTGCAATTGCTGTCTCAGCGTCAAGATTTGAGCGAAGACCAAGTTAATCAAATTATCCATCAGCTAGAAGGTGTCAGAGATAATATCTTGCAAGCACCCCAAGCCGTTGCAGATAAAGCCAAAGAACAATACGAACAAACTAGTACCAAAATTGCAGAGTATCTCCGCAATACCAATTTGGAAGAACTCAACCCCGAAGGTATTAGAAAAGATTTAGAAACTTTACTTTCAGATCCACAACAAGGTGCTGTGGCTTTACGCGATCGCCTTTCGCAATTTGACCGTGATACCTTAGTACAACTCCTGAGTCAACGGGAAGGCTTAAGCGAAGAACAAGTTAATCGCACTATCGACCAAGTTCAAGAAGCGATTAATAGTATAGTCAAAGCACCACGACGCTTAGTCAACCGCACCAGCCAACGGGTAATAGATTTTGAAAAGACTCTGGAAAATTACCTGCGTCACACCAACAAAGAAGAACTCAACCCCGATAGTATCAAGCGCGATTTGCAATTACTCTTGCAAGATCCAAGATTGGGTATTGGGAATTTAGCTGAACGCTTATCTAGATTCGACCGTTCGACAATTGTAGCTTTGCTATCTCAACGAGAAGATATCTCGGAAGAAGAAGCCAACCGCATTGTCGATCAAATCTTGTCGATTAGCGAATCCCTGGGCAAACAATATCAGCAGATTCAGCAACGAGTACAATCAGTCATTAATGGAGTTTTTGACAGATTCCGCAACTATCTCAACTCCTTGGATCGTCCCGAACTCAACTATGAAAGCATTCAACAAGACTTTGCTAAAGTCTTCGACGATCCACAAGCCGGATTTGAAGCCTTACGCGATCGCCTCAGCCATTTTGATCGTGACACCTTAGTAGCGCTAATCAGTTCGCGTTCAGATATTTCCGAGGAAGATGCTAACGGTATTATCGACCGCATCGAAGCCGCACGCGATCGCGTCTTACATCGAGCCGAACGCATTCAAGAGGAAGCACAAAAGCGCATCAAAGCCATTCAACACCAAGCTAAAAAGCAAGTTGAAGAAACCAAGAAAACTGTCGCCAGTGCAGCTTGGTGGCTATTTGGTACAGCCTTCACTTCCTTAGTTGCAAGTGCGATCGCTGGAGTGATCGCCGCCACAGGTGGTTTAAACTTCATCGGTTAAGGGATGGGAAAGGGGGAAGGGTTAAAGGGGAAAGGGTAAAGGTTTTATCCTTTTTCCCTTAACCAAATCCTAATCCTCCTATCCAACTCATCATCTATATATAATTCAATTCCGTCAGCCGATCCGGCGGAACTCATGGAACACCAACTAAGCCTGCTTCAACTTGATTTCTGGTTGTAAGCAGGTTTATTTATGCAAACAGACGCGATCATCGCGTACAACTAACAAAAAATTCTTCCCCAGTCAACCGTCAACAGTCAACCGTCAACAGCAAAAACTGCGATCGCAATCACCACACTGTGAGATATATATCACAGGGAATATCCGCACTTGTCACTTAGCTTGTGTACAAAATTAATCATACTGATACATAAGCTGAAGCTTTCAGCGATCGCCTGGCAGGTGTGGGGAGTGACTATTATGTCGGAAAAATTATTATTAGCAGTAGGCCTCACGTTAAGTCTTGTTTTATTTACCAAAATGAGTTGGTCAGCGCCAACCCAGACCACTAGCAGTATTGAGTTAGAGCATCCAGGGTTCACTGTTAGCCAAGTAGCTGAGTAATTGATGATACTACAGATGGCACATGGCTGATATTGCCCATATCATAAGCTGAAGTATAAATATTTCTCAGCGTCAGCTGAGTATTGAGTAACTAATATGGCGGCAGCGATTATGAAAAGCCAACTTCTAGCCACAACAGTATTCTTAACTATAATCAGCCACACAACAAGCGCCCAAGCTGCAAATTCTGAACATATTAGACAATTATTGGCAAGTAAACAATGTCAGAATTGTGACCTCACAAATGCGGGTTTGGTATTAGCTGACTTAACAGGAGCCAATTTAAGCGGTGCTAATCTTGCCGGTGCTAACCTCAGCCGTGCAAACTTAACCGGTGCTGATTTAAGAGGAGCCAATTTAAGTGGTGCTGGTTTATTTGGTGTAAACCTGAGTGGCGCTAGACTAGCGGGAGCAAATTTAGCAGGTGCAGATTTAAGAAATAGCTATTTAGCAAATGCAGAATTAACTGGAGTCAATCTTAATAGTACTTACCTGCAAGGTGCTGTGGGGATACCAGCGCAAATTGCCACACCAGAAGAATTTTATGCTTGGGGTGTAGCCGAAGGACAAAAAGGCAATGTCCGTCAAGCCATTGATTATTTTAACCAAGCGATCGTCGTCAAAGACGACTACGCAGGCGCATACTTAGCACGTGGTATTGCCCGTTACCAAATACTAGACCGCAAAGGCGCATTTCAAGATGCTCAACTAGCCGAAAAGCTGTTTACATCTCAGCAAAATAGTTCTGGAATCCAAACATCCCAAGCTTTTATTAAAGAACTGCAAACGCCCCCAGATGGTAAAGTCAGCGTCGGTAAACCCAGCTTTTTTGACTTTATTGGTAGTCTTGGCTCAGTTTTGCTGCAATTCTTCCCGTTTTAAGAAATATCTTGATTTAAGTTGCTACCCGACTTTTTGAAAAAGTCGGGTATCTGTGCTGCAAATTTTGAGTCAGTGGTATCTCACCATAGTGGACTGACAAAGCTAATTTGGTGCGATCGCCAAAATTCATTTCATGGGCACGCCAAAGGAATTAAGCTATACATATTTTATCTTCTATCAAATATCAATTTGATAGCGATTGAGCGCTGTCATAGGTTATCTACAGGAAATTTATCATATCGCTCTTCGCTGAATATGGAATACGAAAAATATTCATTAAATTTCAGAATTCTACAGCTATGAGACTGTAATTTTGGTTTGCAAAATTTATTATCTCTGATAAACATCAAGCATCAAAATTAGCAAGAATAGGAGATTAAAGTCTTATTATCTAAGAGTCATGACATAATATACTCTTAATAGAGTATGCATTTATCAGTATATTTGCATGTTAATTGATCATCATATGTTCCTGAAAAATTGGTAATTTGCTATAGCGAAGTGTGTTATATAAAAATAAACATTATATATGCGGGTTTTTATATATTTCTTATAAAGATATCTGTAAAAAATGTTGTTTGGTTGGATAATCTCAATGTTACTTGAATAGTACCTAGATAGGTATGAGAAGAAAATTTTTTCATTACTTGAGATTATTTATTTGCTCATTGTTAGTGATATTGTTTATAGGGAATTTTCATGGATATACAGTAGCGCAAACACAGCCATTACAAAAACCCAGAGAAGTAACAGCGATCGCATTTAGTCCAGATGGAAATACAGTAGCGACTGGGGTCAGCGACAGTCAGATTGCTTTGCTGGACACAAAAACAGGCAATCTGATGAAGAATTTACCAGGACACTTTGGTGCACCTGTAAGTGGCGCAGTCTTCAGTCCAGATGGCAAAATCTTGAGGACAGTTGGTAAAGACACTGTCGTGAGATTTTGGAACCTCATTACAGGTGAAGAAAGTGAGATATTGGAAGGCCCAGAGCACCCTCCGAGAACACTTGCAATGAGTCCTGATGGTCAGACTTTATTTACTAGTGGTGAAGATCCAAAGATTTTTCAATGGAATGTAAATACTAACAAACTCACCAAGGTTCTAGAAGGACACAGAAATTTTGTCAACACTCTGGCCGTTAGTCCAGATGGCAAGACTTTAGCGAGTGGAGACACAGGCGGTACCGTCATCTTTTGGAACTTAACTACAGGTCAAAAACTTCAAACCTTAGCTAGTCATGCAGATGCAGTTACAGGATTAGCCTTTAGTCCAGATGGTGCGAACCTAGCTAGTGTCAGTCAGGATCGTACAGTTCGACTTTGGAATGTGGCTAATGCTAGAGAAATACAAGTTTTTCGTGATGCTACTAAACCTCTCAAGACGATTGCTTTCAGTCGCAATGGGCAAAGTTTAGTAGCAGGTGGTGATGAAAACACAATTTTTGTGTGGAATGCCAAAAATGGTGGGCTACGCTTACGCCTAAGTACAGTTGATGCTGTTACAGGAGTTGCTATCAGCCCAGATGGAACAAGCTTTGCTAGTGGTAGCCGCAATGGAGATGTAGATTGGTGGAATTTGAATAGTGGTGTACGTGAAAGGACAGTAAAGTTAAACAACTTATTACCTATTCGTCCTAAGCAAGTAGCAAACCCATCGAATCGCAACAAAGTTCTCAAATCCCCGCAAAAACCTCTGACATCTACAAGGGAAGGAAGGATTCAAACTCCTAAAGCCACGCTGATGGCAGCAATTCCATCGCCACCAGGCGGGCCAATTCTCATAGTTACATCTGCTGCTAATCCCTTTAGCAACTATTACGCCGAGATTCTCCGCACCGAAGGGCTGAACCTGTTCAATGTCAGTGACATCTCATCAGTTTCATCGTCAACATTGGCTAACTATGATGTTGTCATCCTCAGTGAAATGCCCCTGACATCGGCTCAGGCAACAATGTTCACTAACTGGGTGACAAGTGGGGGAAATCTAATTGCTATGCATCCTGACAAACAACTAGCAGGATTGTTGGGGCTAACGGATGCTGCATCCACACTGGCAAATGCTTATTTGCTAGTTAATAACTCCACTTCTGCTGGCAAAGGCATTGTCAATCAGACTATGCAGTTTCATGGAACTGCTGACCGCTATACCCTGAATGGTGCTGACAGTATAGCGACACTTTACTCTAATGCCACAACATCAACCTCTAATCCTGCGGTTACCCTCCATAGTGTTGGTAGTAATGGAGGACAAGCTGCTGCATTTACTTACGACTTAGCTCGTTCTATTGTCCTCACTCGTCAAGGTAATCCAGCATGGGCTGAACAAGAACGAGATGGATTCTCACCTATTCGCTCTGATGACTTATTTTTCGGAAATAAGAGTGGTGATCCTCAAGCTGATTGGGTAGACCTCAACAAGGTTGCTATTCCCCAGGCTGATGAACAACAACGCTTGCTGGCAAACTTAATTCTGCAAATGAACTTGCCAAAAAAACCCCTACCCCGTTTCTGGTATTTCCCTCATGGTAAAAAGGCAGTTGTGCTGATGAGTGGTGACGACCATG
The DNA here is from genome assembly GCF_025677855.1 of Tolypothrix sp. PCC 7601. Classification (NCBI taxonomy): domain Bacteria; kingdom Bacillati; phylum Cyanobacteriota; class Cyanophyceae; order Nostocales; family Tolypothrichaceae; genus Tolypothrix; species Tolypothrix sp. PCC 7601. The sequence goes on along the minus strand of NZ_CP064879.1, from coordinate 5,959,143 downwards.
CAAATGGAGGTACTGCTAGCAGGTTTGACCAATTTAAATCCCTCAGTCCAGCTGGTTGTTCCGTTGATGATTGGCAGTGTATCCGGGGTACTTCATACATCTATTCCAACTCACCCCTAACTAATGTCCAAGCCAATCAATATGTAAATATTGATGGGGGCTTTGAAGTTGCTTTACACATAAATACAAACTGTGCGGATTACACAGCTAGCTCATTACCTATCGCCTATACACAGCAACTAAGCAGCTTTACTAGTAAGTACACCAGCATTGAATCCCCTAAAACCCAACGTCATCACTGCTTGGTGTGGAGTGATTGGTTCAGTACACCACAAATTGAATTGAATAATGGCATTAGATTAGATACTACTTACTACTATTGGCCACCTACTTGGATTACAGACCGTCCTGGTTTCTTTACTGGTTCTGGTATGCCTATGCGCTTTGTTAACCAAGACGGCGCAATGATTGATGTGTTTGGCGCACCTACCCAATTAACAGATGAATCTGGACAATCCTACCCTTACACTATCGATACCCTACTTGATCGCGCGATCGGTACAGAGGGGTATTATGGTGTATTCAACGTTAACGCCCATACTGATTTTGCTAACTCATCAGTTTCTGATGCTGTAGTTAGTTCATCGCTAGCCCGTAGTATACCAATTGTCTCTGCCAAACAAGTTCTAACTTGGCTCGATGGTCGCAACAGTTCGTCTTTTAGCTCCTTGGCATGGAACAATAACAATCTGAGTTTTACAATCACCAAGGGCAGTAATACCAATGGTTTGCAGGCAATGCTGCCAATGCTCTCTGGTAATTTAACACTCGGCAATATTACGCTCAATGGTAATAATAATGTTAGCTATACTACCTCTATAATTAAAGGGGTTGAGTATGCTTTTTTCCCAGGAAATAGCGGTTCCTACGTTGCTACATACACCTCTGATAACATTGCTCCAACGGTCAGTTCCACAACTCCCAGCAGCAATGCAACAAATGTAAGTACTGTTGCCAGCATTACAGCCACCTTCAGCAAGTCCATAGACTCAACAACAATTAATGCAACTAATTTTGAGTTGCGTAATTCCAGCAATACACTGATACCTGCAACAGTTACCTATAACACCACTAATCGCACAGCCACACTTACGCCCAGTAACGCTTTAGCAACTGCTACTACCTACACTGCAACAATTAAAGGTGGAGCTACTGGTGTTAAAGATGTGATAGGTAATGCCTTGGCAACAAGCTACAGCTGGTCATTCGCCACTTCAGCAAACCAAACTCCTCAGAGTATTTGGAACAATTCCGCAACTCCAGCAAACCCATCATTCTCAGACAGCAATGCTGTAGAGTTAGGAGTCAAATTTCGCTCGAATGTTAATGGCTACATCACTGGCGTACGCTTTTACAAAGGTGTTGGCAATACAGGCACCCATACTGGTACCCTGTGGAGCAGTAATGGTCAGCAGTTAGCTACAGCAACCTTCACCAATGAAACTACCTCTGGTTGGCAAACAGTAAACTTTACTAATCCAGTGCAGATTACTGCTAATACCGTCTACGTAGCTTCTTACTATGCTCCTGCTGGGAACTATGCTGTAGATTTAGGATACTTTGCTAACTCTGGAATTAGTAACGGCCCACTATACCTGCTACGCGATGGCGAAAGTGGCAGTAACGGTATCTACAAATATAGTGGCGGTTTCCCAGATTCTAGTTTCCAGTCAGCTAACTATTGGGTTGACATTCTGTTTATTCCCAGCATAGCGACGGATACCACCCCACCAACAGTAAGCTCCACAACCCCCAGCAATAATGCAACTGGTGTGAGCAATTCCACAACCATTACAGCTACCTTCAGCGAGGACATCAACTTCAGCACAATTAATACAGCTAACTTTGAGTTGCGGAATTCCAGTAATACACTTGTAACTGCTACTGTGACTTACAGCGCCACTAATCGCACAGCGACACTGGTACCTAGCAGTAATTTAGCAATTTCTACTACTTACACAGCTAAGATTAAAGGTGGTGCCAGTGGGATCAAAGACTTGGCAGGTAACGCCTTGACAGTGGACTACACTTGGTCGTTCACAACTGTAGGGGACACTACTCCACCAACAGTGAGTTCCACTACTCCCAGCAACAATGCAACTGGTGTTAGCACTTCCCCAATCATTACAGCTACCTTCAGCGAGGCAATTAACTCCAGCACAATCAATACAACTAACTTTGAGTTACGGAATTCCAGTAATACAGTTGAATCTGCTACAGTGGCTTACAACAGTAGCAATTTGACTGCAACACTTACACCTAGTGCTGCTTTAGCAAATTCCACTACTTACACAGCTAGGATTAAAGGTGGAGCCAGTGGGATCAAAGACTTGGCAGGTAACGCCTTAACAACAGACTACACATGGTCGTTCACAACTGTAGGGGATACTACGCCACCAACAGTCAGTTCTACTACTCCCAGCAACAATGCAACTGGTGTCAGCACTTCCCCAAGTATTACAACTACCTTCAGCGAGGCAATTAACTCCACAACGATTAATAGCACCAACTTTGAGTTACGGAATTCAAGTAATACACTTGTAACTACTACAGTGACTTACAATGCCACTAATCGTACAGCAACACTGGTACCTAGTAGTGCTTTAGCAAATTCGACTACTTATACTGTCAGGATTAAAGGCGGAACCACTGGTGTCAAAGACTTGGCAGGTAATGCTTTGACTGCGGACTACACCTGGTCATTTACGACTGTGGGAGATACTACAGCTCCAACTGTAACCGCTATTACTCCTAGTAACAATGCATTTGGTGTTAGCATTTTTACTAGTGTTACAGTAACCTTCAGTGAGCCGATCAACTCAACAACGATTAATAGCACTAACTTTGAGTTGCGTAATTTACTTAACATAGGTGTACTGGCTACAGTCACTTATAATGAGACTAATCGCACGGCAACACTTAAACCCATTCTTCCTTTACTGAGTTTGTCTACTTCTACAGTCACGGTCAAAGGCGGAAGCACTGGTGTCAAGGACTTAGCGGGCAATGCTCTTGCATCTAACTATACTTGGAAATTTACTACTGGTTTATTGTAGTGAATTTTCTCATTACCTCTAATAGGAGACAAAAAGCTGTAATTAGCTGATGCGCGTCTAGTATCCAACAATACTTTTCCAGGGTCAAAAGTCTAAATTCTAATTGGCTTTTGACCCTGGACTTTTTATGATTAACCTGACTTTGGATGTCTCTTACTTGAATGGGAGTTAGAAACCCGACTTTTTCAAAAAGTCGGGTATTTGATCAGCAGTGTTTGCTTTAGTAGTGCTATTAATCCCTGGCTTTTATAAGCACAGAGATATCACAAATAACTCGTAATTAAGAATTCCTAAGCGTAATTACGAATTACGAATTAGTAATTACGCTTCATCTAAAGCCGCAATACCGGGTAATATTTTACCTTCGAGTAACTCCAAGCTAGCGCCGCCGCCAGTGGAAATGTGGCTCATTTGATCGGCTAAACCTACTTTTTCTACAGCCGCTACAGAGTCACCACCACCGATGATAGTGGTAGCGCCTGTTTTGCTAATATCAGCGAGGGTATGAGCGATCGCTTCTGTACCTACAGCAAATTTATCAAACTCAAACACACCCATTGGCCCGTTCCAAATTACTGACTTGCAATCTGCAAGCGCGTCTTGGAATACTTTTACTGAGTCTGGGCCAATATCCAAACCCATGCCATCAGCAGGGATGTTGTCGATGCTGACAGTTGTAGCATTAGCATCAGGAGCGAACTTATCTGCTACTACTACATCTGTGGGTAACAAGAAGGTAACGCCACGTTCTTTAGCCTTAGCTTCCAAAGATTTCGCTAGTTCTAGCTTGTCTTCTTCAACTAGAGACTTACCAACACTCAAACCACGGGCTTTGTAGAAGGTGAAAATCATTCCACCACCGATGATGAGTTTGTCGCACTTCTCTAGCAGTGTTTCAATTACACCAATTTTGCTAGAAACCTTGGAACCACCAATAATTGCTGCTAAAGGACGTTGGGGATTTTCAATCGCATTTTGCAGATATTGCAATTCCTTTTCAACCAAATAGCCAGCTACAGAGGGGCTAAGGAATTTAGTTACACCTTCAGTAGAAGCATGGGCGCGGTGGGCAGTACCAAACGCATCATTTACATAAAAATCAGCATTGGATGCCAACTTTTTAGCAAATTCTGGGTCGTTTTTTTCTTCTTCCTTGTAGAAGCGGACATTTTCTAACAGCAGCACTTGCCCGTTTTGTAAAGCACCGACTTTAGCGGCAACATCATCACCGATACAATCGTCTGTTTTAATAACTTCTTGACCCAGTAATTCCGACAACCGTTTAGCAACGGGAGTCAAACGCAATTTGTCATCCACGCCCTTGGGACGACCAAAATGGCTTGCTAGAATTACCTTAGCTCCCTTCTGCGTTAAATCTTGGATAGTTGGCAGGGCGGCACGAATCCGAGTATCGTCTGTGATATTGCCTTGGTCATCCACAGGTACGTTAAAATCCACCCGTACTAAAGCACGTTTTCCAGATACATCTGTCGCAGATAAATTTGCTAAAGTTTTTTTGGACACAGCCAGACCCTCCTGATCGCCTTTTTGTTATTGTTTTGAAAGTAGAACCATCCAGATTTTACCGGAGTACGGGGTACGGAGGTGAGAGATATGTTCAAGACAGTTCTATTTCCTATTGATCAAAGTCGGGAAGCCAGAGAAGCTGCCGATGTGGTTACCAACGTTGTGCAGAAGTATGGTAGTCGTTTGGTACTACTATCTGTAGTGGAAGAACCACCTACAGACGCACCTGTTGCCGATCCAATGGTGTCGCCAGATGTGGTAGCCAAACTTTTAGAAAATGCCCAAACTTTATTTTCTCAACAAGGAATTCAAGCTGAAATTTTAGAACGGCAAGGCAAACCAGCTTTTACTATCTGTGATGTTGCCGATGAAATTGCAGCAGATTTAATCATTATGGGTTGTCGGGGTTTAGGCTTAACTGATGAAGGAGCAACTGATAGCGTCACCACTCGCGTGATTAATCTTTCTCCTTGTCCAGTTTTGATTGTGCCTTAATGGGAATGGGGCATGGAAGCGGGAGGGTGAAACAGATGAGGGAGATGAGGAGGATGAGGAAGACACAAAAAATGCCAATTACCAATTACCCAATGCCCAATCCCCCATGCCCCATGCCCAACATTACACTTCATTGCAAAATAAAAAGTAAAGCTAAACAACGTGATAAGTTTTTTTTCATGTGAAAAAACTGCACAAGACTAATCAAGGAGAATACCAGTGGCATTGGAATCAAATCTCTTAACGGGCACAAGTGTAGTAAATGAAGATTTTAGCGAGTATGTTGCCCATTTACAGCTACACATGACTTTACAAGCTCGCAATCTGGTTCCACCTCTCAAGCCAAATCAAGAAGATAGTCGAGAGCAATTACTCCATCAAACCCAAGCCTATTTTGAAAAGCTCGCTTCTCGGCAAGGTTTGTAAATTATTTAAACTTTCAATTAATTTCACTTAATATTTACATAAAAATAAAGCGGATATTGTTGATATATGCTAAGAGTGTTATCATCAAATCTGCTTTTTTTATTTATTTTCAGTATTTTGTCAGCAAGATCACTCTTTTGGATCACTAGCTAGAGGCGGAAAGCCGCTAATATTATTATTGCAGCAATTACTCAGCAAGAGCAGTTAATTAAGGCTTAATGGCGGCTCGAATTAAAATGACTTCACTACTTCCTCGAAATCTCAGCGTGATCGTCCGACCAGTCCAATACCGGGATTTGGACGGTATCGAACGCCTGCATCAAGAGTCATTCGCAGCTCTCACTCCCAAGGGAGCTGATTCTGCCACACGCCAGATGCAATGGCTGCGACGCTGGTATGGCTTTTTGAAATTTTTAAGTTGGTTCCCCAACCCTTTACAGTATCTATTTTGTTCCTACGTAGCAGAGCAAGGGCGAATGCTGCTGGGAATGATTCAGGTGTCTCCGTTCAACCGTACCCGCAGTACTTGGCGTGTTGATCGGGTGATGCTTGACCGTGCTACAGATAAGCAAGTAATAGGTTCGCAACTGTTACGGCATTGCTTTGAGTCACTGGTCGAAGCACGGACTTGGATACTGGAAGTTAATGTTAATGACCTCGAAGCCTTAGCATTATATCGGCAAAACGGATTTCAACGGTTGGCAGAAATGACCTACTGGGAAATCGAACCGGAATTGTTGAGTGAATTGGCACAAGCAGAGCCAGATTTGCCTAACCTACTGCCTATAAGTAATGCTGATGCTCAGTTGCTTTATCAATTAGATACAGCATCAATGCCGCCTTTGGTGCGTCAGGTGTTCGATCGCAATACCCGTGACTTCAAAACGAGTTTGTTTGGAGCCTTAAGTGATGCTGTCAAACAATGGGTAACGAAAACAGAAGTAGTCAGTGGCTACGTATTTGAACCCCAACGCAAAGCTGCGATCGGACATTTTCAGGTACAACTTGATCGCAAGGGTATTACCCCCCACGTAGCAACCCTGACGGTTCACCCTGCCTATACTTGGCTGTATCCTGAGTTGTTGTCTCAGCTAGCGCGCATTGTCCAAGATTTTCCCCAACAAGGATTGCGACTAGCTTCCTCCGATTATCAACCAGAGCGAGAAGAGTATTTAGAGCGTATTGGAGCTAAACGCATCGAACATACTTTAATTATGTCTCGCTCAGTATGGCACAAATTACGAGAGTCAAAATTTGTCTCCCTCGAAGGCATTCAATGGCCAGAAGTGTTGCAAGGACTACAACCAGCCCGTAAGCCTATCCCTGGTGGGATGTCATGGACACAACTGCCAACGCGATCGCCCGAGAGGACAGTGCCAACTAAATCAGAACCTGCTGCCTTTGAAGCATCTTGCCAGCCTGAACCAGCAGATGCACAGCATGAAAAAGGATGAAGGATAAAGTATAAAAGATGAGGCGCTAATTGGTTTAAAATTGCCCCTAGTGGCTAATTTAACTAATATCTCTTGATAGATGAGCTAATTTCAGACTTTATTCTTCCACCTTCAGTTGATACTCAGGAGCAACCACAAACATTGATTTCAGCCTTAGGATTAGATTTCGGTCGTAAACGTATTGGTGTCGCTGGTTGTGATGGCACAGGCTTAATCGCAACTGGAATCACCACAATTGAGCGCACATCTTTTGAACAAGATGTGGAACAACTACGACAACTAGTAAATCAACGTCAAGTACAAGTACTAGTTATCGGCTTACCCTACTCAATGGATGGTTCCTTAGGCTTTCAGGCACGTCAAGTGCAAAAATTCGCCAAAAGGCTCGCTAAAGCCCTACAACTGCCTGTGGAATACGTGGATGAGCGATTGACTTCATTCCAAGCAAAACAACTGCTCAAGGCGGAAAACCGCTCGCCATCACGCCACAAAGCTCTGATTGATCGCAAAGCTGCTGCTTTAATTTTGCAGCAATGGCTAGATGCTCGCCGCGCTCAATCTCATAAATCGGCAATAGCGGCTGAGTATTGATACCTTTTAACATGATATTCTGAAAACTATTACCAGGCAGTTGTATTACATCTCCAGCTATTTATCAGGCACAATTCGGTCATTAAATAGTTAAACGATCTCCAAATTTGCTGCTATTTATAAAGTCCCAAATCTCGGCTATGTTTTCCTCACAATTTCCCGACGAAAATGATCGCTCTAATGCTGGTTCCATTACCTTGACTGACGACAAGGGGCGGACTCTGGATTGTTACATTGAACATTCCCTATCAGTTGATGGGCAAGAATATGTATTACTTCTACCTGTGGATTCGCCTGTAGAAATTTTTGCTTGGCAAGGTGAAAACGAGGAAGAAGAAGCCGTTCTAGTAGAAGATGATTACACTCTAGAAAAGATTTTTGCTACTGCTCAAGCCGTGTTGTCAGAGCAAAATCTCATGTTAAAAAATACCGCCTATGCACTCACAGTTGCTGGCGAATTACCTCCTGTAGAAGACTCAGAACTGTTCACATTAGAAATCGAAGATGATGAAGCAGATTTAGAGCCAGAACAATTACAACTCTTGGCTAGCTTCTACGATGAAGAACAGGAATACGCCATTTATACACCACTAGATCCCCTGCTCTTTTTTGCCCGCATTTCCAACACAGGTGAACCTGAACTACTTTCTCCAGAAGAATTCCGCAAGGTACAACCTTTATTAGAAGAACATCTTTTTAATGAAGTCGAATAATAATTACTAATTCGTAATTCGTAATTCGTAATTCGTAATTAAATAAAGACAGCAAAACCACCAAATCACAAGATTATGGTGGTCTTTTGTAAGGTGTGTTGTCACGAAGCGCAACGCACCATCAAGGAATCCAGCAGGCGTTTTATCCTTGAAGCGAGTCAGACAGGTTAAAAGAGGGGTAAAAAGCTGAGGTTATAACGACAACGTTAATTTGCCTAGATTTTTAGGGAACTATAGTAATAGAAATTTATATTCTGATACCTCTAACCATTAATACAAAACAATGGCTTGAGGACTCTATTACTATTAAATGTCTTATTGCATCAATCCTCATTGCCCAAAATCTGTTGACCCAGCAAATGCAAAAAACCGCATTTGCCGTAACTGTGGGTCAGATATTCTGCTGCAAGGTCGCTATCAAGTACTGAAACTACTAGGACATGGAGGCTTTGGTAAGACTTTTGAAGTGGATGATGGAGGTACACTTAAAGTCTTAAAAGTCCTAACAGAGAATAATTTAAAAGCTATTGAACTATTTCAGCAAGAAGCAAAAGTTTTAAGCCAGTTGGATAATCCTGGAATTCCCAGGGTAGATTCAGATGCTTATTTTACAGTTTTACCTAAAAATAGCTCTGTCCCGTTGCATTGCTTAGTGATGGAGAAAATTGAGGGCTTAGATTTAGAGCAATGGATGGAATTTCATAACTATCAACCGATTTCTCAATCTCAAGCTTTCAATTGGCTCAAGCAACTTGTAGAAATTCTCACTAAATTACACGCTCATCAATATTTTCACCGTGATATTAAGCCTCAGAATATCATGTTACGACCTAGTGGGCAGCTTGTCTTAATTGATTTTGGAGCGGTTCGACAAGTGACTACAACTATTTTGGCAGGAAATTCTCATACCAGAATCATTTCACAAGGATATTCACCGCCAGAGCAACAAAATGGTTATTCAGTACCACAGTCAGACTTTTTCGCTTTGGGGCGAACTTTTATTTTTCTACTCACAGGTAAAGAACCCCAAGATAAAGAAATTTATAACCCTCTGACTAACGAATTGAACTGGCGAAAATATGCATTAAATATTTCTCCACTTTTTGCAGACTTAATAGACAATTTAATGGCTCCCAGCGCAAGCCAGCGGCCTCAAAATACACAATTTATTTTGCTGCAATTACAAAATATAGAAAAAGAGTTACATAACACTCATAAACTATATCAACCAAGAATATTCCAATCAGCTAGCAAAGTTAAATTTCCTGCGTTATCGACTTCTGTAGCTACTGTATCAGTTGCTGCCATAAAATCATTAAATACTTCTTATAAGCAAACTCCTAAAAGCAAAATATATGGGCAATTTTTCATTAGCTTAGGAGTTATATTATGTTCTGGTTTTGCTATTACAGCAATTAACCAATCCAGTATAAAAACTCAAGTTTCTCCTGTAGAAAATATTCCAATTACTATTCCTAGTATAGTTTCCTCACCAGTTAACCAAATTCCAGAAACTATAAATGAAGCTAAACCTAAACCAACAATAAGTCCTTTAAATTTACCTGTATCTGAAACAGTAGAAGCCGAACAACCTCAAAGCAAAGCAGTAGAAAAAGAAAAACGTCAAGCTGCTTTTAAAGCAGAGCAAGAGAGACAAGCGGCTATTAAAAGAGAATTTACTGCTAGAGCCGAAAAGGAGAAGCTAGAAGTTTTAATTAAGGAGAAAAAAATACAAGATGATTTATTAGTACAAAAAAGGCGACAAGACGCACTTTTAATTCAGCGCAAACGACAACAGGAAGCAATAGAAGCTGAAAAACCTCAGATCAAGCGCACTGCTTTACGAACAAAGCCACAACAAAAAAACACTATAAAAGCCCGAAGTAATCAGCAACTACCAGTTAAACAGAAAAAAGATGTAGTAAATCCAAATAATACTGCAATTAACACTAAAAATCCTTGGGAGTATAAAGATACTATTCCAAAAGCATCAGATGAATTAGAAAAGGTAATAAGAGAAGGAAATCAATGAGAAAACTTGTATTCAAAAGTTTAATTACTTTCTTTGTAACTAGCTCTGCATTATTGTTAATACCCATGAGCAGTTATGCACAGGTTAATATGAAAATACTGACCAACGTTGCTAAAAGTTGTCAAAAAGATGCGCTTTCTTCCGATTATTACAAGTTAATGGGGTTTGATAATGATGCTACTGTTAACGATTCAATTAAAGATTGTATATCAGCAAGATATCATTACTCTTTAGTTTTGTCTAAATTCTCTTGGCTCTCCTCAACAGGAGAAATATTACCAGGATATCTCAGTTCTGTTTTGGTTGGAACGATAGCATATAAAAGTGTATATTACAATTTATATTCTCCGACTCAGATTTTAGATTGTATTGCTAGTAAAGATATATCTAGCCAAGAATGTAAGGTTACGCGAGGATATATGTCTCAGGGACTAAAAATGAGATATGTACTGTGGCGAGATAAAGTTTATCTTGTGTACGTTTGTCCTACTTGTTTCGTTGCCTATGATGATATATCCGGTTCCCAAGAGCAAATTTTAACAGCTTTTATGAAATGGTTTCTTACACTTGATAAACCAAAAAGACGAGAATTAATGTCACTTTTAGGTGATGAAAAACCTGCTGTTAATTTAAAGTACCAATTGATAGAAGAATCTAGGCTAGCAGTACAAGAATATACGGAAGCACGGGCAAGAGTAGAGCAGCAGGAAAGGGAGAGACGCAGACGGGAAATACTTGATCAATAAGTTTTTGAACTACAGATAATGATGCATTAAGGCGTGAATATTCATAATTTTATTCTAGCCATTAATGAGGTTGAAATTCCCAGCCTTATGCATCTTATTACTTTACTTTTTTGTAGCTTTATATGAAATTAAAATTCCACGTTTTCAGGGGTTCGAGGGAAGGGAATTACATCGCGAATATTTCCCATTCCCGTCATAAATTGCACGAGGCGCTCAAAACCTAAGCCGAAACCAGCGTGAGGTACAGAACCAAAGCGACGTAAATCTAAATACCACCATAAATCTTCTGGTTTCATTCCTTGTGCTAATACACGCCGTTCTAGCACGTCTAGCCGTTCTTCCCGTTGTGAACCACCGACAATTTCGCCGATTTTCGGTGCGAGAATATCCATTGCGCGCACAGTCTTTTCATCATCGTTTAACCGCATATAAAAAGCTTTAATTTGCGCTGGATAATCGGTAACAATTACTGGTTTTTTAAACAGTTGTTCAGCTAAATAGCGTTCGTGTTCTGATTGTAAATCCAGACCCCAACTAACAGGATATTCAAACTTGAAATCGGCTTTTTCTAAAAGTTTGATGGCATCTGTATAAGTTAAACGCTCAAATTGATTATTAATAATATTTTCTGCGGTTGCTAATACAGAATTATCAATGCGTTGATTAAAAAATTCCATATCTTCTGGGCATTTTTCCAACACATATTTAAATATATATTTGAGAAACGCCTCAGCTAAATCCATATCACCATTAAGGTCACAAAATGCCATTTCTGGCTCAACCATCCAAAATTCGGCTAAGTGGCGCGAGGTGTTGGAATTTTCTGCACGGAAGGTAGGGCCAAAAGTGTAGACGTTACTAAACGCCATCGCCATCACTTCAGCTTCTAACTGTCCGCTAACAGTTAAATATGCGGGTTTACCAAAAAAGTCTTTACTGTAATCGACAGCTTGGTTGTCTGTGCGGGGAATATTTTTCAAATCCAAGCTGGTGACGCTAAACATTTCGCCTGCGCCTTCACAATCGCTAGCTGTAATGATGGGTGTGTGTACCCACAAAAAGCCTCTTTCTTGGAAAAAGTTGTGAATGGCTGTCGAACAAGCATTGCGGACGCGGAAAACTGCACCAAAAGAATTAGTGCGCGATCGCAAATGTCCAATGGTACGCAAAAATTCAAAGGAGTGGCGTTTCTTTTGCAGTGGATAAACTTCGGGATCAGCTTCACCATAGACTTTCACGGTTTCGGCTTTCAGTTCAATTCGCTGTCCTTTCCCTTGGGAAGCTACCAACACACCAGCTACTTCTACCGCCGCACCTGTATTGACTTTTTTTAAAATCACTTCGTAGTCTGGCACATCTTCGTTGATCACAACTTGCAAATTTGCCAAAGATGAACCGTCATTAACTTCTATAAAAGCAAACCCCTTCAACTCGCGTTTAGTCCGCACCCAGCCTTGAACTAAGAGAGAGTCATCAGGTTCACCACTTCGCAATATTTCTACAATTCGTCGATTTACCATAATTTACCCAGCACAGGACTTTAATATCCAGCCTATGATAACGCCCATTCCACCAAAGCGGACGGCTTGCCAGAAAGGTTTCTTGAAGCTACGCCAAGAAAATAATTGGCTTTCTAGGTTGAGTTCTAGCGCTTCCAACTGCTGTTTAATTTGCCGTAACTCTGCTTTAATTTCTGGGGCAGGATTTTTATTTTGCTGCAATTCTTGGCGACGCTGTTGCCATTGTGCCTTTTGTTCGCGATCGCTTTGCACTTGATTGTATCGTTCCTTAAGAGAGAAAAGCGATCGCTCTACTTCTTGCAGTTCTTGTTCAAAATCGGCTTCGGAATTTCCCTCGGTTGAAGAATTAGAAAACTGTTTAGGCGGCTTCATTTTGCAGTAGTAAATTATGATTAAATGTGAGTCTGCCAATAGTCAATAGCTAAAATTGAGACTATAGACTAACTCAGCACTTATCATTTAGTACTCAGTATTTAGAGTTATGTCTCAACCTACCCAGCTGCCTAAAACCAGTCAACTGAATGAATTTAGCACTCTGGAACTAGCCCAAGCTCTCATGGAGAGACTCAGCATTTCTCCTAATGATTGGCATCGCCTCAAGTCTAACCGCAATTCCCGCGCTCGTGAACAGGCCGCCGCCGCTCTGGTGTTTCTACTGAAGGATCAGCCACAAGAAGCACTCGCCCGATTGGAACAGGCTACTGGTTGGTTAGATCGTTCTATTTCTGCTCCCCCTTGTCCGACTCATGGGGATAAGGGGAAGGGGACTGGGGAGTAGGGGCTGGGGACTGGGGACTGGGAACTGGGGACTGAGAAAAAGGAGAATTAATAAATTTAGACTCTTGACTTTGAACTCTAAACTCTTTACAAATACCCAATCTCCAATAACTAATCCCCGATCCCCGATCCCCAATCCCTAGTATCACCGCCGCAGAGATAGGCGGGGGCGCGGGGTTTCTAGCTGTTTACAAAGCCTTAATTCTGTGCCCTTACGGTTCCACTCTACTTGATCGAAGATTTGATGTAGTAGACATAAACCTCGACCACTTTCTGCTTCATCTGGAGGGAGATAGTCAATGGGATCGGGATCGCAATCAGAATCAGATTCAGATTCAGATGATGGACTAAAACCGTTACCTTGATCTGATATAATCCACCAATATTGATTATCTATCAAGGAAAAACGTACTAAGACTGTTTTACTAGGGTCTAGGTTATTACCATGTTTTGCCGCGTTGACTAAGGCCTCTTGGAGTCCTAGCCTCAGTTCTGCTTGCATTCTTTCTGGAATTTCTGCCAAGAGTAAATCTAAGATTGGACACAGATAGAGAGTTGAGGCAAAACTAATAGTGCCCCAATAACGTCCAACTGGACGGAGCGAGATGGTAATCACAAGAGAAACCCCATAGCTTTCAGTTAGCTAGACATCAGTTTGCTATCACAGGCACCCTGATAAATATTGAGGTGGTCATGCTGCCTTCAAACTTGCGTCTTTAAAACTAAATTTTGAAAATGCTAGGGAGCATTGACTCTATTTATGAATTAGAGATTGTTTAATACATAAAACGGCTTGGAGTTATATCCAAAGGCAGTCAGGCACTAAAAAAATGCTAATAATTAAAAGTAGCATTTTTGTGTTATGTCTGTTGGCCGATTTGGCATTTAACAATCCGATTCATAATTTAATTGAGCCTATGCAACTTCAGTTTTTTAAAAAAATCAATCTATTTTTAGCTTAATTCAATTTTAGCATTTTTACTATGCAATAGACTACAAATTTGAAATTTGAGTTTTTGTCAAGGTGGCAGTACCCCCGTATTATTGTGATAACGCAAGAAATGCGGCAGCTTCCACATGAGCAGTTTGCGGAAAAAAATCAGCAGGTTGTACCCGTGTGAGCGTATATAGCCCATCTTGGCAGAGCAGCTTCAAGTCTCGAGCCAAGGTAGCTACTTTACAGCTGACGTAAACGATTCTTTGTGGTTTCGTTTGCCGTAAAGATTCGATGACAGCGCGATCGCAACCTTTGCGAGGCGGATCGAGTAATACCACATCTGGGACGCTTTCCATCTGTGGCAGCAATTTTTCTACTGCCCCGGTTTGGAAGGTGACATTATTAATTCCATTACGTTGGGCGTTCAAAATTGCTTGCTGTACTGCCTCTGCCTGTACTTCTAGCCCGGTAGCTTGCTGTACTTGTTTCGCCAAAGGCAAGGTCAAAGTTCCAATTCCACAGTAGGCATCCACCAACACCTCATACCCTTGTAGATTCAGTTCTGACTGAATTACTTCTAAAAGTGCCTCTGCTGTTTCAGTATAAACCTGAAAAAACGTATCGGGTAGTACCTGGAATTCCAATCCTGCAAATTTTTCGCGCAAGTATGGCATACCAGCAATGCAGCGAGTCTCACTACCAAAGATGGCGTTAGTGCGATCGCGATTGCGATTTAACGATACACCTACTAACTGCGGATAGCGTTGCACCCATTCCTGTGCTTGGGTTTCAATACCTGGTAAATGCCAATCTTTAACAACTAGAGTTAATAAAATTTCCCCAGTGCGCCGCCCAATGCGTAAACCTAGATGGCGGATTTGCCCTTGATGACGACGTTCATCATAAATTTGCCAACCCCGCTTTTGAATATCCAACTTCACCTCAGCAAGTATGGGATTTAATCGCGAGTCTTGCACTGGGCATTGATTCAAGTTAATTAATTGGTGGCTAGCTTTTTGGTAGTAACCAGTTTGTACCTGCCCTGTAGAAGATTTCCCGACTGGATATGTAGCTTTGTTACGATAACCCAAAGGAGAAACTGGTACAAGTACAGGATCTACAGATGGTTGCGTGAAACCACCTATGCGTTCCAAAGCTTGGATGACTTGATTGCGTTTAGCTGTAAGTTGGAATTCATAATTAATATGCTGCCATTGGCAACCACCGCACTTATCAGCCACAAAACAACTTGGTCTTTGACGATGAGGCGATCGTTGCAATAATTCCTGAATTTTGCCGTGGGCGTATTTCGGCTTCACGTGTAACAAGCGCACAACAACGCGATCGCCTGGTACCGAATCGGGGACAAAGACAACGCGATCGTTATATCTGCCAACACCATCACCGGTATCACTCAAATCCGCGATCGTCACTTCAATTAATTCACCCTGTTGCCAATTTGTATTAGTCATTTGTTATTAGTCATTTGTCATTTGTCATTTGGGGTTTGGTAATTGGTAATAGGAGGAATTTTTAATTTATTTTTTCCCCCTGCTCCCTGCCGCCTGCTTTTTCCAAATCCCCAATCCCTAGTCCCCAATCCCTAGTCCCCAATCCCTAATCATTTCAATTCAATACATCGCTGCGTATAACCCTTCACTTGTGTACCTCCAACTCGTTAAACTAGCAAATAATATTTCGCGTGATTGCAATAATCATGACTGTAATTAGCCAAGTTATTCTCCAAGCCGACGATGAACTGCGTTATCCCAGCAGTGGCGAACTGAAAAGCATCCAAGCTTTTATGCAAACTGGTGTAAAGCGCACCAGGATTGCCAGTACTCTAGCTGAAAACGAAAAAAAGATAGTTCAGGAAGCAACCAAACAATTATGGCAGAAGCGTCCTGACTTTATTTCTCCTGGTGGCAACGCTTACGGCGAACGTCAGCGTTCTCTATGTATCCGTGACTTTGGTTGGTATTTACGCCTGATTACCTACGGCGTACTTGCTGGCGACAAAGAGCCAATCGAAAAAATTGGTTTGATTGGTGTAAGGGAAATGTACAATTCACTTGGTGTTCCCGTACCTGGAATGGTAGAAGCGATCGCTTCCCTCAAAAAAGCTGCCCTTGACTTATTGAGTGCAGAAGACGCTGCGGAAGCATCACCCTACTTTGATTACATTATTCAGGCTATGTCTTGATACAAATTGTGTACTGGTTCGAGTAGTGGATTTGCGTCTACTACAGCGAGTGCTGACATTGAGCACTCAAAATCGATAACATTCCTAATTTGATCATACTCTCCCCACAACTGGTTGTGGCCTTGGCAAGCTAATGTCAAGTTATCAACCGTTTGTGGGGAACTTTTATGGGTGGGGACTGGGGACTGGGGACTGGGGAAGCAGAGGAAGCAGAGGAAGCAGAGGAAGCAGGGGAGAAATAATCTATTACCAATTACCAATTACCAATTACCAATTACCAATTACCAATTACCAATTACCAATTACCAATTACCAATTACCCCATGCCCAAATAACAAAAAGCCGACAGCCCTTAATATAAAGACTGTCGGCAAGTATTGTGTTCCCTATTAATGACTCGGCTAGAGTTCAGTTATAAGGAAGTATGCCAGGTTGACCTGTGTACGGGGAGGATCTTAATCATGGGCACTAGTGATTGTTGTCACTGGATGGTTAGTACCTAACTGTATCTGCTCCAGGACTTTCTGACTTAGCCAGAAAAGTGCACATTATAGCATTAGGAACTGTAACTTAAGTTACAAAGTCTAGTTATTATGTTGTAAAACTAATGTTGTTAAGGACAATGACTCTTAAACTTGTGAATTTGATTACGGGGGCAATTCTGCTGGTAACAACCTTAGGTTGCGCCACATCAGCGCAGAATCAACTCTCCTCAGGGAATAGCGTTACACCTGCACCCACTGCTATCCAAACCAGTTATAACTCAAAAGCCAATAGACCAGCCACTAAAACCGCTACTATTAGCATTGAAGGAGAAAAAACTCCTATTACCCTCAGACTGTATAACCAATACAGCGATTTATTTAGTACCTACTTTCCTGAAAAAGATTTTGTAGCGGAAGGTAATAGTTCTGGTGAAGGAACTGGAGTTAGGTTTATTGCTAATTTTGGAGGGAGTAAAAACGATAATGCATATATCCATGTTGCCTTTTTAAATGATTTAAAAACTATCAATCAGTTAAGAAGTTTTATAAATGGCAAAAATGGTTTAATTGCATCTAATGGCTGGCGGGCTGTTAGCCGCAGTCAAAAAGTTTCCTATTCTTGGGCAAAAGAAAAGATAGTTTTTAGTAAAGGTAAAGATATTGTGGGTGATGTTTACCTTGGTCAGCAAAATGGGAAAGTTTTTTATGTTATTCTCCAGTTTCCAGTAGCATATGGCGACGGATTTACACCAAGAGCTGACTTGATTTTACAGAATCTCGAGGTAGCTCGTTAAGGGACTTCCAACTAAAAAATATACTATCGCTTTTTTGGCAAAGGGGCAGGGAGTAGGGGGGATAAAGAAAATATTTTCTCTCGGAAATTGGATAATTTAATTTCTGGAAGTCCCTAATACTAAATGCAGCAGACTTAGATTTAATTATGATAGGTGATTACTGAGAATTTGGTCACCAGTGGAATACATAAAAATTCCCCGATTCGCCATCAGCAGCAAACTCAACGGTAAATTCTAGAGATATTTATAGCTGATAAATCTCTTGCTGGATAGTAGATGTAGAGTTCATCTTCTTTTAAAATCTCCCTAATTTAAGCCAAACAATTGCTAAAGAGAGATTAAGAGGCAGTAAGATTGTGAATCAACTGAAAGCTTACACCTTAGCTTAGACCAGATTTTTAGCAGTAGCGATCAATTGTTAGTTAATACTCCTATCAGCTTTCAGCGGACAGTAGAAGTCCCAGAGTCTTCGCTTTTAGCTGGATTAGCGATCGCGGGTGCTGGCTTATTATTTCTGCGCCACAAAAAGCAAGTGGGAGTGTTGGTTAAATCAGAGAATAGTGAACAACTGTGAAAGAATTAAGGGTGCTTAAGCACCCTAGGGAAAATCTCTAAAATCAGCTATAGAAACAATATGGCTGCGAAGCCACTCAGTAAATTCATTTCTTCCTAACTGTCCGGCTGCTACTTGCAAAATTACCTGTTCTTGTTCATCCACTGTGGCGTTAATCTCAAAACCATTCAAAATCAAGAAAACTTCCATTGCAGCGTGACCGATGCGTTTATTATTAAACTCAGCAAGACTGTCACCAATCCTGCTGGTCTTCAAAACCGTACTTGAGACTTTCACCTCATACGGCTCCTCAATGACTTGACCCAAGTCGTGGGTACTTCTCACTACCACATCACATTTATTTCTGTATCGCTCTTAGGTTGATTATAAGAGTTGTCAGTGGCAGTTTTAACGTCGTGACAATGCCTATGTAATGCTTGCAGATTGTCGTATACATCCTTTCCACCTTGCGATTTAGGAATGATATGGTCAATCTCGATTAGGTCATCTTCTCTAAAGTACAATCCGCAATGAGAGCATTTCCCCTTTTGCTTTTTTAAGTAGTATTGCTACTCTTTTAGGTACTAAGGGATTTTCGCCCTTTCTTGAACTCCAATATTTTAAGTTCCCATCGAACGGTGAGGCATCACCTTTTACTTTTACGTGTCTCACAATTTCTTTTTGTGAGTGTTTGAATAGCCTCATTGTGATTTCTCCGTTCTTTGTTGCTGCGAATACCCAGTTATCGCCACCTACTGTATGCCAATATTTCTTGGTTACCCATACATTAGACTTGTCAGGGTGACGACGTTTTCCCCAGCGTTTCAGCTTCTGATATATTAGATGACTTAGCTTTGAGAATATCTCTTTACTCACTGATGTTGAGTAATAGTTAACCCATCCCCTGATTACAGGGTTAAGTTTACTTATTAGTGTTTCTTGTGCAGCATTTTTGTGATTATCGATTATTCTTGCTATGTCATCGTAGTGTTTCTTTACTGATTTTACACTAGGCTTGATGAGTGTTTTATACCCTAACTTTTTACCGTTCGATAATTTTCCAGAGTCATTCTTTCCCACTTTGTATTGTTTCACATTGAAACCGAGGAAATTAAATCCTACTTCTTGCGAGGCGAATATCTCTGAGCTTTTGAAAGTCGAAACTATACGGGTTTTGTTAGGGTTTAATTCCAGTCCCATTTCTGCTAACCACGTTTTTACTATTTCTTTGAGTACTATTATTTGAGTTTTATTGGGGGCAAGAATCACAAAATCGTCTGCATATCTAATTAGGGATATACTGTTCTGATTCTTCACCTTTCCTCCTCTCTGGCTGGCTGCAAACTCCTTTACTAGCTTTTCTAGCCCATGTAAGGCAATATTGGCTAATAGTGGAGATATTACACCGCCTTGTGGCGTTCCCTCAGTAGTTTCTGAGAAATGACCATTGTCTAGTACTCCTGCTTTCAACCATGCTTTTATTTGCCTCCTCATGGTCGGGAATGTGTTAATTTTGGTCAATAGTTTTTCGTGGTTTATTTTATCGAAGCATTTTGAAATATCAGCATCTAATACCCATTTGTTTGAGTATCTGATACTATTAAATATTGCTTCTCTTGCATCATGGGCATTGCGTCCGGGTCTGAAACCGTAACTATTGGGCTCAAATTTTGCCTCCCATTCTGGTTCTAATGCCAGTTTGACAAGCGATTGAGTTGCTCTATCTTGCATTGTGGGTATTCCTAGTGGTCGTTTTTCAACGTTTCCGGGTTTTGGAATCCATACTCTACGAGTTGCTTTTACCTTATGGTTAAGCTTCATATTCATTACCAAAGTGAGTCTGGCTGATGGTTTAAGGGATTTTACACCGTCAATACCTGCTGCCTTCTTTCCTTGGTTATCTTGGGTGACTTTTCTTACTGCAAGAGCTTTTCCAGACCAAGACCTCATCAGGGTTTTTTGGAGTTTGCGGACTGCCTTAGTATCACCACGTTGAGAAGCTTGGTATATTCTTTTCTGAAGCTTGTATACGCTACGTTCTAACTTTCGCCAGGGTATCGTATTCCATTCCGCCGTAGTCTTTAAACTCGTATTAGACATATATACTTCCTAATCAGACCAATCCTTTCAAATCATTGTGAGTACGTCAGCATATTTCAATCATTACAATTAAACATTTGCTTCTTACTCAATCTCTCCACGTTATTACATCCGGTTAGCACCTACTCAGATACTCGACCATCTGAGAGTAAATAACGGGTTACTTCGTTCCGAATAACAATGCTATGTATCTTTAGAGTGACACTATTCACCGGGTTTATTGGGAGTGCATACTGGTCAAGGTAAAATTTGCCAGTCCCTTATCCTTTACCTTTTGGTTGTAGCGATTCAGCCTGATTGCGCTACTGTTTTATCACGATGATTCAGACGTGTCTTTAAGCCTTGGCTTTACTCATGGATACTTTGCTTGGTGATTACCACATTAGGCTTGCAGTATTTCCACCTTTTATCCCCGCTTTACCGATTGATGGCTAGTCTCTACAGTAGGGGATATGCTTTCACTCCAGCACTTGGAGGGTAGGTTTTGCACCTACATTGTTATTCAGTTATCAAAAGATTCTCATGAATCTTAAGCGGCTAATCCTCCTTAAGCCCTATTGGGATTGGTTTCTAGCCAACGAATCGCACTCCATCTATGAAAGGATGATTCTTAATCAGTGAAAAACTTAGTGCTGAAGCCTTTTCAACGATGGTTGAATAAAGTTCCTCTCCACCAAAGGTCATTTTTGGTTGCGCTAAAGCTGATTCCAAAGCGCCAAGGTTAGCAATACCAGCAGAACCACCAGACTGCTCAATGATGCGATTATAAAGTGCTAATACCTCTTGCAAAGTCAGATAGCGCATTATGCTAGACGCTTGTACAGTTCAGCATTTTTATTGAGTACGTAGTCCATTGCATCTGGAAATGATGTTTCTGGCTGATTGAGCAATTCTTCAACACCTATTAACACCAATTCTTCTATTGATATTCCCAGACGAGTAGCTCTTTGTTGCAACTTCAGCAAATGCTCATCTGGAATTTGGATTGTAATGGTATTCATAGTAGGCTCAAAAGCTTGCAGTTAATACAACTCTAGCACTAGCAATGCTGTGGAATTCTGTAATAGAAGCGATCGCCTGGAAAATGAACTTGACAATTACTTTATCTGTAACGCGATTAGGTAAGAAACCGATAGAATAATTCTCTGTCCTTTTGGTGCATTAGTTACATGACTGCCCAATCCTCTGCTCCCTTTTCACCCCAAGAAATCGCCGCTGAAGGTTTGAAACCAGAAGAATACGAAGAAATTGTCCGACGGTTAGGGCGACATCCCAACAAAGCTGAACTAGGAATGTTTGGGGTAATGTGGTCAGAGCATTGTTGTTATAAAAATTCCCGGCCTTTACTCAAACAGTTTCCCACAACAGGCCCCCGAATTCTGGTTGGGCCTGGTGAAAATGCTGGTGTTGTAGATTTAGGCGACGGATTACAACTTGCTTTTAAGATTGAATCTCATAATCACCCCTCAGCAGTTGAACCCTTCCAAGGTGCGGCAACGGGAGTCGGAGGTATCCTGAGAGATATCTTTACGATGGGTGCGCGTCCCATAGCTTTGTTGAATTCCTTGCGCTTTGGTTCCCTAGAGGATGGTAAAACTCAAAGGCTGTTCCAAGGTGTTGTAGCTGGGATTAGCCACTATGGTAATTGCTTGGTTGGTAATGAAACATTTATCTGGCGCGATCGCAATGGTGTCAATTTCGACAAAATTGGCAACTTTGTCGAATCGCGGTTGCGTGGAAATGTTACCACTCTAGAATTAGATGATGCGATTGCAGTTGAAACTCTTTCTCTAGACCCTGATACTCATGCTAGTTGTTGGCAGCGTGTACGGCGGATTTTCAAGAGACGCACTCAAACTCTGGTAACTATTCGTACAAATCTGGGTCGTACTCTCACGGTGACACCAGATCATCCCATGTTGGTGCAGTCAAAGGGTCAATGGGATATCTGTACTGCCCAATCTTTAAAAGTAGGTGATGAAATCCCCATTCTTACTGCTTTACCAGAAAGCGATCGCGCCGAAGAAATTCTCCCATTAGATTTAATATCTACTTTGAATCCAGAAGATGGGACTGGTAAAGATGTATATGTGGAACTCCCCGCAACTTGGCAACCGACAGCAGAAATTCGTACAGCTTTGCGATTACTCGAACCTTCTGCGGTTAATCGTCATCAGTACTTGAAAGATGGTAGGTTGCCCCTAGGATATTTTCTCGCTTTAGAATCCGTACTCAAAATATCCCGGAGCGAAGTCCGCCTGTTCCGTCGTGGCAAAGCCAATTATATGCGGGCGGTTATCACCCCTGATGCAGGTTTTGCACGATTACTGGGCTATTACCTCTCAGAAGGATGTGTCTCTCAAAATGGCAATACCTATAAGATTATTTTTACTTTCGCTCTCCATGAAAGTGAATATATCGAAGATGTTGTCAGCGCTTTAAAAGATTTGGGATTACGCCCATGTGTGGAAAAACGGTCTTCAACAATCGCCGTTTATGCTACTTCTTGGCTGTTTGGGCATATCTTGAAAAATGTTTGGCAGTGTGGTGCTGGTGCCAGCAATAAAGCTTTTCCCAGTTTTGTGTTCACATGGCCAAGTCATTTACAACGTGAAGCCCTCAAGGGTTTACTTAGAGGCGATGGTTCCCTAACTACAAAAACTCATGGCAGTCATGCCAAAATATCGTTTGCGACAACTAGCCACAAGTTGTTTGAGCAAACTCTGATGCTAATTCAAAATCAAGGGGCAATTCCTTACATTTATCAACGACCAGCATCAGTAGGAGAGATAGAAGGGCGCAAGCATACAAGATTACCATTATGGCAGTTAGAAGTTACCAACTTTGCTGGACTAACCGCTTTAGCTAATGTATTTTCTCAAGCAAGAACGGCAGAACTAGCTACTGCTTTGGCACGGTATGACGGAACAAAATATTCTTTCCCACGTTTCCGTCAACCTGCAAATACCTTAGCAGTGGTCAAAATTACCAGTATAGAAACCAAAAACGTTGATGAATGCAATGTCTACGATGTAGAAGTAGATAATACTCATCTTTTCGTTACGACTTCTGGTATTATCACCCACAATTGCGTTGGAGTTCCCACTGTTGGTGGTGAAGTTTACTTTGACCCTGCTTATTCTGGCAATCCCTTAGTAAATGTCATGGCTTTGGGATTGATGGAAACTCCAGAAATCGTCAAATCTGGGGCTTCTGGGATTGGTAACCCTGTGCTGTATGTCGGTTCCACCACCGGACGCGATGGTATGGGAGGCGCAAGTTTTGCTAGTGCAGAATTGAGTGATGAATCTTTAGATGACCGTCCGGCTGTGCAAGTTGGCGACCCATTTTTAGAAAAATCATTAATTGAAGCCTGTTTAGAAGCATTTAAGACAGGTGCGGTTGTCGCCGCCCAAGATATGGGTGCTGCAGGTATTACCTGTTCCACATCAGAGATGGCTGCTAAAGGCGGTGTCGGTATTGAACTCGATTTAGATAAAATTCCGGTGCGGGAATTGGGGATGGTTCCCTATGAATATCTGCTTTCGGAATCGCAAGAACGGATGCTGTTTGTTGCCCACAAGGGAAGAGAACAAGAGTTAATTGATATTTTTCACCGTTGGGGACTCCAGGCTGTTGTCGCTGGGAATGTGATTGCGGAACCAATTGTACGGATTCTATTTGAGGGTGGAATCGCAGCCGAAATTCCGGCTGATGCTTTAGCAGAAAACACTCCCCTTTATCATCGGGAATTGTTGGCGGAACCTCCAGAATATGCGCGCCAAGCTTGGGAATGGCAGGCTGATTCGTTACCTCCTTGCAATACTACTGGGATTGAAATTCAAGGAAGTCTGCAAAGTTGGAATGATATTCTGTTAACTTTGCTGGATACTCCCACCATTGCTTCTAAAAGCTGGGTATATCGTCAGTATGACCATCAGGTGCAGAATAATACGGTGATTTTCCCTGGTGGTGCTGATGCGGCTGTGGTGCGCTTACGTCCTTTAGAACCCCCTGGAAAAACAGGAAGTAAGACAGGTGTCGCCGCAACAGTAGATTGCAATCCGCGTTATGTTTATCTTGACCCTTACGAAGGTGCTAAGGCTGTGGTGGCTGAAGCTGCACGCAATCTTAGCTGTGTGGGTGCTGAACCCTTAGCTGTGACAGATAACTTAAATTTTGGTAGCCCAGAAAAACCCATAGGATACTGGCAATTAGCAGAAGCTTGTCGCGGTTTAGCTGAAGGTTGTCGGGAATTGGCTACTCCTGTAACTGGTGGGAATGTTTCTCTTTATAATGAAACCCTGGATTCTCAAGGAAATCCCCAGCCGATTTATCCGACTCCGGTTGTCGGGATGGTGGGATTAATTCCCGATATCAGCAAAATTTGTGGTCAAGCTTGGCAAGCTGCAGGTGATGCGATTTATCTTTTAGGGTCACTGCCACAATCTAATGATAATTTAGGTGCTTCCGAATATTTAGTCGCAATTCACAATACTATCGCTGGTAAACCGCCCAAGGTGGATTTTGAATCGGAACGTCGGATTCAGAAAGTTTGTCGTGAGGGGATTCGTGCAGGCTGGATACGTTCAGCCCATGATTGTGCTGAGGGCGGATTAGCTGTGGCTTTAGCCGAATCTTGTATTGCTGGTAACTTGGGGGCGCAAATCACTTTAGAATTACCAGCCAATAACTCCACAAGGTGGGATACATTGCTATTTGGCGAAGGTGGTGGACAAATTTTAGTGTCCGTGGGTTCAGAACAACAGGAAATTTGGGAATCCTATTTACAGGAACATCTCAATCAACAATGGCAAAAACTGGGCATAGTGGTTAATTCAGAGATGGGTTTGGGGGTCTTAACCTCTGATAACCAAACCTTAATAAAAGGTAGTATCAACGATATGACAAATCGCTATTCCCAAGCGATCGCTAAACGATTAGCAGTTCATATTACTACCCCCAGTTAATTCGTATAATCCCCCCTATGGGAATTATTAGCATCATTTAGCATAATTACGGTACTGTTTTAATGGATGGTTAAAGATTTGTTAAGAAGTCTGCATCTATCCACCCATAGAAATCGGGGATTTTAAATTTTGGATTTGGGATGGTAGAAACTTTGCCGACAAGGTTTCTATCACCTACAAGACTGAGACCAAAAATCTCCCATAATACTATCTCTGCCCATTTGGGATTGCACAATCCCAGTGACTCGACACCACCACCAGGAGCAAAGCTAGCATGATTCCCTACCATCCCGACTCTTTGGATGATTACTCTCAACAATCTGACAACGCCATCAATAGTGATGAAAATCGTCCAGACAAGCCAGAAGAAGCTTGTGGAGTTTTTGGTATCTACGCACCAGGAGAAGACGTTGCGAAACTAACCTACTTTGGATTGTATGCACTCCAACACCGGGGTCAAGAATCTGCTGGCATTGCCACATTTGAGGGTACAAAAGTACACCTGCATAAAGATATGGGCTTGGTGTCTCAAGTCTTTAATGAAACCGTTCTCCAAGAGTTACCGGGTAACCTCGCTGTAGGACACACTCGTTACTCAACTACAGGTTCTAGTCGCAAGGTTAATGCCCAACCTGCTGTAGTCGAGACTAGTTTAGGTTCATTAGCTTTAGCACATAATGGTAATTTAGTCAATACTGTAGAACTGCGCGAACAGTTGCTTAAAAACAAATGCAACTTAGTGACAACGACAGACTCAGAAATGATTGCCTTTGCGATCGCAGAAGAAGTAAATGCTGGGGCAAATTGGCTAGATGCCGCTATTGAAGCTTGTCGTCGTTGCCAAGGAGCTTTTAGTTTAGTAATTGGGACTCCTGATGGCGTGATGGGTGTACGTGATCCTAATGGGATTCGTCCATTAGTCATTGGCATGTTAGCTGGTGAGCCAGACCGTTATGTCTTAGCTTCCGAAACTTGTGGCTTAGATATTATTGGCGCAGAATACGTGCGAGATGTTCAACCAGGGGAATTAGTTTGGATTAACGAAGAAGGTTTAACTTCCATTCAATGGCAACAACAGACCCAACGTAAATTATGCATCTTTGAAATGATTTACTTTGCTCGTCCTGATAGCCTCATGCATGACGAGACTTTGTACAGTTACCGGATGCGTTTAGGACGGCGACTCGCCGCAGAATCTCTGGTTGAGGCTGATTTAGTGTTTGGGGTTCCTGATTCTGGCATACCAGCAGCCATTGGATTTTCCCAAGCTTCTGGCATTGCCTATGGTGAAGGCTTGATTAAAAATCGCTACGTAGGACGCACTTTTATTCAGCCCACTCAATCCATGCGCGAGTCTGGTTTGCGGATGAAACTCAACCCACTCAAAGATGTGCTAGTAGGCAAACGCGTGGTGATTGTAGATGATTCCATTGTGCGCGGAACCACCAGCCGGAAATTAGTTAAAACTCTGAGGGAAGCTGGTGCTACAGAAGTACATATGCGAATTTCCTCTCCGCCAGTAACTCATCCTTGCTTTTATGGCATTGATACCGACACCCAGGATCAGTTAATTGCTGCTACCAAGTCAGTAGAAGAAATTGCCAAGCAATTGGAAGTAGATACCCTCGCTTATCTCAGTTGGGAGGGAATGCTAGAAACCACCAGAGAAGACACCAATAGTTTCTGTTCTGCTTGCTTTACAGGCGATTACCCCGTTGCTATTCCTGAGCAGGTGAAGCGTTCTAAGTTGATTTTGGAAAAGGTTGTAGTTTAGAGGCTGGGTAATGGGTAATGGGGAAGAGAGAATAAATTACCTTTTCCCTTTTGACCCACCTCCTCAAGCTAAAATTAGGTAAATACCCCACAAGAAATATCTCATGAACCAGCAGACAACTGAGAGAGTTCGCTGGACAACCGCTGATTTGGACTTGTTTCCAGATAACGGGAACCGCTATGAAATTGTTGACGGGGAATTGTTTGTGGCGAGAGCGCCTCACTGGAAGCATCAGAAAACTTGTGTGAGAATTAGCGGGGTTTTGGATAACTGGTCACAAGTTAGTGGTTTAGGAGAAGTTGTCACAGCGCCAGGTATAATTTTTGGCGACAACGATCATGTGATTCCTGATGTTGTCTGGGCTAGCAATGAGAAACTAGCTACTGTGTTAGATGAGGCGGGACATTTGACTGCTGCACCAGAATTGGTGGTAGAGGTGCTATCTGCGGGAATAGAGAATGAAAAGCGAGATAGGGAATTAAAACTCAAGCTCTATTCATCGCGAGGTGTAAGAGAATATTGGATTGTGGATTGGCGGAAGCAACAAATAGAAGTTTATCGCAGAGAACAAGGGATTTTAAAGTTAGCTGTGACTTTATTCCATGATGATGAATTGACATCACCTATATTGCCTGATTTTACTTGTGCGATCGCTCTTTTGTTCAAATGAGAAATTAAACTAGCGATCGCACTATATCTATCTCAAGGCTCTGGTTCTATTCCCAAGGCTCTTAACTGTTCTCCTAATCTTTCACCACGTTGGCGTTCTTTAGTGGCTAGTTCTCCTCCCCATAGTAAGAGTTCGCCTTGTTCATCCCACCAACGCAGCCACAAGCCAGAACGATTTTCGCGCACTCCTTGCCAGATACCTAAAAATAAGTTCATTTCTGCAATCAAGTAACGGTTATTTGCATCTGGCGATCGCAATTGATAACGTCCGGAATCATCTCGTTGATAAACTTCTAATATTCCGGCATCAGGTTCAAAAATGGCATAGTTTGGTATTTGTAAAATTTGCTCATAATAGAACCATTTTCCAGGCGGATAAGTTGGTTTACTGGAATATTCTCCACCTTCCGTATCCGAAATAAACTCCATGACAATTACAGGAATATCGCCTTGGAGCCGTGGAGTATAACTGCGTTTCACCTCAGCACGTGGGACTTTAATAGAGGGTACATATCCCCAATCTGGGGCTTTAACTACGAACTGGCGGTTTAAGGTGGCACAAATGCCATAGTTAGTTATAGTTAAAGCGTTGGCTGGTAATCTCCCTGATATTTCTAAGCTTTCTGTCAGAGCTGCAGCAAGGGCAGGCTGATTAATGTTATCCACTGGCTCATCATCTAAAACAAAATCATCTGGTAATTTTTCCCAGGTAACTTCATAGGTGGCGGCATTGGCGAGCATGGTGATACTGCCTCGTTAGCGCAATCAAATTTAAGTCTATAGTCTCTTTAGCTTCTCTGCAATTTTGCAAAGCGATCGCCCTACATATCCTAATTTACTGCAATTGGCGATACCCCAAAGCTATATTACTCCAGCCAGTTGCCCAAGGTAAAATAAGAGTCTACCTCATCAAAAAGCAGTATGTTAAAAGTCCAGCGTTTACAAATGCAACGCTACGGTGTTGCTATTTTGTCAGTGCTAATGGCGTTGCTATTAGGTTTAATGCTGGAAAAACTGCTACAAATAAAGGTTGCGTCACTTTTTTTTGCGGCTGTAGTCTTTAGTAGTTGGTCTGGTGGGTTCTCTGCTGGTTTAGTGGCTACAGTCTTGGCCATCTTAGCTAATAATTATTTTTTTACACAACCTATATACGTTTTTACACTGAATAATGCTTCTGATGCTTTAGAGCTAATCATATTTAGTTCAGTATCACTATTGATTAGTTCGTTAAATGCAGAATTGCAGGTTGCTAAACAAGCATCGGAAGCCAAGTTAGCAACACTTCAAGTCAGCTATCGTCGCTTGCTAGAGACAGCTAATGAAGGTATCTGGATATTTGACAATCAAGGCAAAACAGAATATGTCAACCAGCGTTTAGCCGAAATGCTAGGCTACGCCATAGAAGAGATGATTGGTCAACCAATTTTCAACTTTGTAGAACATCAAGTTGAAATTGAATTAGACCGCTGGTTAACGCAACAAAGGTACAATCTGCAAGATATTAACCAGCAATTTGACTTGTGTTTATGCTGTAAAGACACATCAGAACTTTGGGCAATTGTTTCCACTAGCCCCATTTTGAATCAGCAGGGTGAATTTTCGAGTGCGATCGCCATGCTCACTGATATCACTAAACGTAAACAAACCGAAGTCGCCCTGCAAGAAAGTCAAGCAGCACTGCAACAAAAGCAAGAAAGGTTAGATTTAGCCCAAGCAGCAGCGAAAAGTGGCAGCTTTGAGTGGAATATTCAAACTAATGTCAATATTTGGTCAAAAGAGTTAGAAGCACTCTACGGTTTAAACCCTGGTGAGTTTGGCGGTAGTTATGAAGAGTGGGCGAGATGGGTTCATCCCGATGATTTAGCTAAAGCCGAAGCAGATTTGATGAATTCGCTGAAAACAGGGGAATTTTTCACTGATTGGCGTGTGGTTTGGAAAGATGGCAGTATTCATTGGATGCACGCCAGAGCGAAGGTATTTTACGATGATGCGGGTCAACCTTTACGCATGGTGGGTATTAATGTTGATATTAGCGAGCGTAAACGTGCAGAATTCGCCCTGCAAAAAAGTGAAGCGATCGCTAAAGCACGAGCGCAAGAACTAGAAACTTTCATGGAAACGGTTCCTGCTGCTGTTTGGATTGCCCACGATCCGCAATGTCATAACATGAGCGTTAACCGAGCGGCTTATGAATTGATGCGGCTACCACCAGGCTCAGTGTTAACTGCAACTCCGGCTGATGGCGAGTTTCCCTTTCAATTCAAAATCCAAAAAAATGGTCAAGACATTCCACCAAACGAATTACCAATGCAATTAGCAGGTCGTATTGGGAAACTAGTTGAGGCAGAATGTGAATTTGTTTTTAGTGATGAAGATGTGCGCTCCGTCTACGGCAAAGCTGTGCCATTGTGGGATGAGTCTGGTTCTATTCGCGGTGTAATTGGCGCATTTTTGGATGTTACAGAACGAAAACAGGTAGAAGATGCATTGCGGGAAAACCAAGAACGTCTAGCTTTAGCGCTGGATGCCGCTAGGATGGGATCTTGGGATTGGGATCTGTTGAGCGATCGCGTGATGTGGACTCCTTACCATGAAATGATTTTTGGCTATGAGCCTGGAAACCCTCATCGAACTTATCAGGATTGGCTGAACCGCATTCATCCAGAGGATCTGCATCGCTTTGAGGTAACAATTAAAACAGCGATGACAAAACGCCAAAACTATGAAGACGAATACCGAGTAGTTTGGGCAGATGGTAGCTTACATTGGGTGTCAGCTTTTGGACGCTTCCAGTACGACCAACAAGGCCAACCGATGCGGATGTTGGGAATGCTGTTTGAAATTAGCGATCGCAAGCAAGCAGAAGCAGCACTCCGCCAAAGGGAATTAATGTTTAGCACATTAGCGGATACAATGCCGCAAATTTTTTGGATTACCCAACCAGATGGCTATCATGAATACTTTAATCAACGCTGGTATGATTACACAGGAAAAACCTTAGAACAAACGCGTGGTGAAGGGTGGCAAACGGTTTTGCATCCCGATGATGTGCAACGCACGAGTGAAGTTTGGCAAGATTCCCTGCGTACTGGCAAAACTTATGAGATTGAGTATCGTTTTTTGCGTACTGATGGCGAATATCGCTGGCATTTAGGGCGAGCATTTCCATTACGTAATCAAGAAGGTCAAATTATTAACTGGTTTGGTTCTTGTACCGATATTCACGACCAAAAGTTGGCAATTGAGGAACGCGCCCAAGCTTTAGCTAGGGAACGTGCGGCGCGCATAGAGCTAGAAAAAGCCAGCCGGATGAAAGATGATTTTCTCGCGATTGTCTCCCATGAATTACGTTCACCACTCAATCCGATTTTAGGTTGGTCAACACTGCTGCTCAACCGCCAATTGAATGCCCAAAAGACAACTCAAGCCCTAGAAATCATCCAGCGCAACGCCAAATTACAAACAAGATTAATTGATGATTTATTAGATGTTTCACGGATTCTCCGTGGCAAACTCAGCCTCAATATCTGTGAAGTTGACTTAGTTGCCATTGTGGAAGCATCTGTAGAAACCGTGCGTTTAGCAGCTGAAGCGAAATCGATTCAAATTCAGACCCAGCTTGACCCCACGGTTGGTAAATTAGAAGGCGATCCTAACCGCTTGCAGCAAGTAGTAGTAAATATACTGACCAATGCTGTGAAATTTACACCAGAAGGAGGTCGCATCTACATCCAACTCCAGCAGCTGGGAACTAATGCCCAAATTCAGGTTACCGACACAGGTAAAGGAATTAGTCCCAACTTTTTGCCCTACGTATTTGAGCGTTTTCGGCAAGCAGATGCAGCAACCACCCGCAAATTTGGCGGTTTAGGCTTAGGGCTAGCAATTGTCCGTCACATAGTGGAACTTCACGATGGTAAGATTCAAGCCAGCAGCCCGGGAGAAGGTTTCGGCTCAACCTTCACTGTCACGCTACCCGTGATGACTCCAGCCTCTCACAGCATTGAAAATCATGAATTGCAAAATCATGGCCCAAATCTTCAGGGTTTGCGAGTAGTTGCCGTAGATGATGATGTTGATAGCCTGGATCTAATCGCCTTTATCTTAGAGCAATATGGCATTGAAGTTACAGCCGTTTCTTCCGCCCGTGAAGCCATCAAAGCGATCGCCCAAATTCAACCAGATTTATTAATCAGTGATATCGCCATGCCAGAAATCGACGGTTATACACTCATCCGTCAAGTCAGAGAAATGGAAGCAGTAAAAGGTGGAAAACTACCTGCGATCGCTCTGACTGCATTTGCTGGCGAAACAAATAATCATAAAATTCTCGCCGCAGGTTTCCAAAACCACATTACTAAGCCTGTTGATCCAGATGAATTAGCAATGGTGATTGAGAAAGAAGTTAAATAATGGGCATGGGGCATGGGGCATGGGGCATGGGGCATAGGTAATGAGTAATGAGTAATGGGTAATGGGTAATGGGTAATGGGTAATAGTAATTTCTCCTCATCTCCCTCATCTCCCTCATCCTCCTCATCCCCCTCATCTCCCCAAGCGGGCGTAAAATTACTACCAAAATAAAACAGTACGCACGTTCTACTATAACTCCAGTAAAGATAGTATTATTAAGGACTGTTTCACGCCTCCCTCACCATCAGCTTGCCGATATGTCAGAGCAAAAGCTAGCCGCATCCTTAAATGGACATCTTCCGCACAAGAGCCACAACAACCAGAATACGATTCGTATTCGGGGTGCTAGGCAGCATAATCTGAAAAATATTGATTTAGAATTACCACGCGATCGCCTGATTGTTTTTACTGGCGTTTCTGGTTCGGGTAAGTCTTCTTTGGCTTTTGATACCATCTTCGCGGAAGGACAACGCCGCTATGTGGAATCTCTCAGCGCCTATGCTCGGCAATTCCTGGGACAATTGGATAAGCCGGATGTGGAGGCGATTGAAGGTTTAAGTCCGGCGATTTCGATTGACCAAAAGTCTACCTCTCATAACCCCCGTTCCACAGTGGGGACGGTGACGGAAATTTACGATTATTTGCGGCTGTTGTTTGGGCGGGCGGGTGAACCCCATTGTCCGATATGCGATCGCTGTATTTCGCCGCAAACCATTGATGAGATGGTAGATCGGATTATGGATTTAAGCGATCGCACTCGCTTTCAAATTCTCGCCCCTGTAGTTAGAGGTAAAAAAGGTACTCACCGCAAACTGTTATCAAGTTTAGCTTCGCAAGGTTTTGTCCGGGTGCGTGTTGATGGTGAAGTCAGAGAATTATCCGATTCCATTGAATTAGACAAGAATTTCACTCACACTATTGAAGTAGTTATCGACCGTTTAATCAAAAAAGATGGCATTCAAGAACGTTTAGTTGATTCACTGTCTACGTGTCTCAAACTATCAGGTGGAATTGCTAATATTGTTATCGGTCATGCTCAAGAACAAAGTACAAATGACCCTGAAGAAGAATTAGTATTTTCCGAGAACTTCGCCTGTCCAGAACATGGGGCAGTAATGGAAGAATTATCACCGCGCTTGTTCTCGTTTAACTCACCTTATGGTGCTTGTCCTAACTGTCATGGAATTGGTAGTTTAAAAAGATTTTCGCCGGATTTAATTATTCCTGATAGCGATGCACCAGTTTATGCTGCTATTGCGCCTTGGTCAGAAAAAGATAATTCTTACTATTTAGAATTGCTCTATGCTTTAGGGCAAGCTCATGGATTTGAATTACAAGTACAGTGGAGTAAATTAACAGCAGAACAGCAACAAATTGTGTTGTATGGAGAAGAAGCAACTACCGCAGCCGAGCGCAAACAGAGCTTCAAAGGTGTAATTCCCATTCTGCAAAGGCAATATGAAGGCGGTTCGGAGTTAATTAAGCAGAAATTAGAAGATTATTTAATCGATCAGCCCTGCGAAGTTTGTCATGGTAAGCGGTTAAAACCGGAAGCTTTATCAGTGCGTTTGGGACAGTACAAAATATTAGATTTAACTGGGGTTTCTATCCGCGATTCTCGCCAGAGAATTGAACAATTAAAATTAAGCGATCGCCAATTTCAAATTGCTGATTTAGTCCTGAGAGAAATTAAAGCCAGATTGCAATTTTTACTGGATGTCGGATTAGATTACCTCACCCTCGACCGTCCCGCCATGACCCTTTCTGGTGGTGAAGCTCAACGTATTCGGCTCGCCACACAAATTGGTTCTGGGTTAACAGGTGTCCTCTACGTTTTAGACGAACCCAGTATAGGTTTACATCAAAGAGATAACGGCAGATTACTCAAAACTTTAACCAAATTACGCGATTTAGGTAATACCTTAATTGTGGTAGAGCATGATGAAGAAACAATTCGTGCAGCGAATCACATTGTTGATATTGGCCCTGGTGCAGGAATTCATGGTGGTCATATTGTCGCCCAAGGTGATTTGCAGGAATTACTAACAGCAGAAGATTCTTTAACAGGTGCTTATTTATCAGGAAGGCGCGTAATTCATACACCAGCCGAACGCCGTGAAGGAAACGGTCGGAGTTTGACAATTAAAAACGCCCATCGCAATAATCTGCGAAATATTGATGTCGAAATTCCTTTGGGTAAACTTGTCGCTGTCACGGGTGTTTCTGGTTCAGGAAAATCAACTTTAATTAATGAATTACTTTACCCAGCATTACAACACCATTTAACAAAGAGAGTTCCTTTACCCAAAGAAATAGAGGAAATTAAAGGATTAAATTCTGTTGATAAAGCCATTGTTATTGACCAATCCCCTATTGGTAGAACCCCACGTTCTAACCCTGCAACTTACACAGGTGTTTTTGATGTCATTCGTGATGTCTTTTCCCAAACAGTAGAAGCCAAAGCGAGAGGTTATAAACCCGGACAATTTTCTTTTAACGTTAAAGGTGGACGTTGCGAAGCTTGTAGCGGACAGGGTGTAAATGTCATAGAAATGAACTTTTTACCTGATGTTTATGTGCAATGTGAAATCTGTAAAGGTGCAAGATATAACCGTGAAACATTGCAGGTGAAGTACAAAGATAAAACCATTTCCGACGTTCTCAACATGACAGTTGAAGAAAGTTTAGACTTTTTTCAAAACATCCCCAAAGCTGTTACCCGCTTACAAACTTTAGTTGATGTTGGCTTAGGTTATGTTCAATTAGGTCAACCAGCTACCACCTTATCTGGTGGCGAAGCACAGCGCGTAAAATTAGCCACAGAATTATCTCGTCGCGCCACAGGTAAGACACTTTATTTAATTGATGAACCTACAACAGGTTTATCTTTTTATGATGTACATAAATTGCTAGATGTATTGCAACGTTTGGTAGACAAAGGCAATTCAATTTTAGTAATTGAACACAATTTAGATGTCATTCGTTGCGCTGACTGGGTAATAGATTTAGGCCCAGATGGTGGCGATAAAGGTGGAGAAGTAATTGCAGTAGGAACACCAGAAGAAGTTGCAGCAAATTCCCGTTCTTACACTGGCGAATATTTGCGTCAGGTATTGCAGCAGTATCCAGCTTTGAAGAAGTAACATTGCGGAGAATAAAGTTCGGATCAAACAAATCGATTGACGTTTAAATCTTGTAGAGACGCGATTAATCGCGTCTCTACAACTTAAGCAACAAACTAAAACAAATGTCTCTTCCCACAGATATAATTTTTTGGGTAAGTCTCATAAAATCAGCTTATCTGTTGGAGGGTTGCTAGTGGAATTGCTTTATAATTTCTTCTCCTCAGGGAATTTCATTCCACATGGCCATTGTTACCTGTGGAAACCAGAGTTAGTTTGGTTGCATATCTTAGCTAACACTCTCATTGCACTTTCTTACTACTCAATTCCCCTCACACTCATATATTTTGTTCGTAAAAGAGATGACATTCCATTTAAAGTAATTTTTCTATTATTTGGAGCTTTTATCATTTCTTGTGGAACCACACATTTGATGGAAGTGTGGACGCTTTGGCACCCTGTTTATTGGCTATCTGGTGCAATGAAAGCTATCACTGCACTAATTTCTTTATATACAGCAATTACTCTTATACCTCTAGTTCCCCAAGCGCTAGCTCTCCCCAGTCCTGCACAATTGGAAGCTGCATATATGGCTTTAAAAGATGAAAATGCAGAACGACAGCGAGTCGAGCAAGAGTTGAGACAATACAAAGAAACCTTAGAAGAATTAGTAGAACAACGCACTGCTGAACTAGCTAAAACTAATGAGCAACTCCAACAAGAAATTGTTCAACGTCAGCAATCTCAAGAAAAAATGGCTGAATTATTAAAAGCTGTAAAAAGTGCCAATCAAGATTTAAATGATTTTGCTTATGTAGTTTCTCACGATTTGAAAGCACCTCTGCGGGGAATTAGTTCATTATCGGAATGGTTGTTAAGTGATTATGGCGATCAATTTGATGATGAGGGACAAGAATTAGTCAGATTGCTCATTAGTAGAGTCAAAAAAATGTACGCTCTCATCGATGGAATTTTACAATATTCCCGCGCTGGTAGTTATCGAGAGGAAAAGACCCAAGTTAATTTAAATGATGTGGTGAGAGATGTAATCGATTTACTTGCGCCACCAGAAAATATTCAAATAGAGATTATAAGTACATTACCAATTATTAGCGCTGAAACAACAAGAATCAAACAAATTTTTCAAAATTTATTCAGTAATGCTATTAAATTTATCGATAAGCCACAAGGTAGAATAATTATTAATTGTACTGAAGATAATAGTTATTGGCAGTTTATTGTTGCTGATAATGGCCCGGGTATTGAAGAAAAGTATTTTACAAAAATTTTTCAAATGTTTCAGAAATTATCTAATGATGATAATTCAGATAGTACGGGAATCGGTTTATCTTTGGTCAAGAAAATTGTAGAGCTATATGGCGGTACAGTTTGGGTAGAATCGGAAGTGGGTCAAGGTAGCAAGTTCTTTTTTACGTTGAGGAAATAGCTATTACCTGACATTTATAAACCCGAATTTCTGAAAAATTCGGGGATTTGGACAGCGACTTTTGCTTGAGTAGGTGGTAATTAATAATATGATGCGTTACGCGATCGCTAACGCATCCTACTGGATTAATTATCTCCGCCTTTTTCTATAAACTGTCGCAAAATCTCACTGGGTTTTCTATCCCAAGTATCAATATGCTCATATATTAAATTATCTGAATTGAGCTTATAGGTGGAATAACCATTAAAAAATATCTTCGCTTTCCAGGGAACACGCAATATACCTCTCACTGTCCACTTAGCTAGAATCGTATCCTCGGCTGACTGATAGACTTCATGTAAATCAAAATAAATTTGCGTAAAAAATAGCTGCGC
This sequence comes from Tolypothrix sp. PCC 7601, assembly GCF_025677855.1. Classification (NCBI taxonomy): domain Bacteria; kingdom Bacillati; phylum Cyanobacteriota; class Cyanophyceae; order Nostocales; family Tolypothrichaceae; genus Tolypothrix; species Tolypothrix sp. PCC 7601. The sequence continues at coordinate 5,921,905 of NZ_CP064879.1, read as the reverse complement.
GTGAAATCTTAACGTCCAAAATATAATCCGATAGTTGAATTTATATTTAAATTTATTGACTGGATCGCGAAAGTAAATATTCTGCGTATAGATATCATAAGAAATATCTTTTTCAAACAGAGTTGGTAAATCTTGTTTGAGAATCTCAATTACCTGTTCTACCTGCATTATTATTCCCCAAATGTGATTAGAAAAGGTTTCTAAAAAATCTTACCAACTTCTGCCAAATTGATAATGTATTTCTGCTATCCGCACGACTTACTGTCAAATCAGCTAAAGTCGGAAATGACGCAGGTTGAGCATAGGGGCCATTCCGTAATAATTGACCTAAAGCATTATTATTTTCTCTTAAACCTTCATAAAAAAAGAAGACTTCTCCGTTAATACCGCGTTTACGATTGCAGTTAATTACTTTCAGAAGATGTTCAGGAGTAATACAGTAAGTACCAAGCTTCATTAAAACTCCTGGTGCTAACTTGGGTAAAGTTGCATCTGTAAATTGTTCAGAAATCAACTTATTAACAATACATTTGTAAATTTGGAAATCACGGCGGTAAATTTGTGGGTGAATCATGTCCACAATGCCACGATTTAGCCAGGTAGCTGAATCTTGTAAATACTCTTTAAATCCCCAATCATAAATATTGGGAGACATCGACACAATTAAATTAGGATTAATACTTTTAACTTCTTGATAGAGACGTGCTAAAAATTCTGTCAGAATATCCGCACGCCATTTTAACCATTGACTATCTTTAGGGTTTTGTGGCGGATTTTGGTTAAACTGCTGACGATAACGTGCGATTGTACCCTCATCATAACCACCTTCAGATGGTAATGCAGGAAAGCGATCATCGCCTTGAATGCCATCAACATCATAATTCTGCACAACTTCCCGTACTAAGCTCAATAAAAATTCTTGCACTTGTGGGTCAAGGGCATTCATCCACTCAAAGCCATTTTTCTTGAGTAGTTTACCATCGCGATCGCGCGCTGCCCATTCCGGTTTTGTTTGCAACAACATTCCACCATTCAGGTTATAAGAACTTGCAAAGCCGTATTCAAACCAAGGAATAACTTTCAATCCAACCCGCCGCGCTTGTGCAACTACTTCCGCTAAAGGGTCACGACTAGCAAAACTGGGGTCAATTTCTACCCCAAATGTTTGCTGCATCGTTGGACTGCGATACAGGGTGACACCTTTATTCCAAACCACAGGAAATACAACATTAAATCCTGTCTCAGCCAGAAAATCCATTGCCTCAGCAATGCGTTGCTGTGACTTGAGTACTTTACTATCGGTATTAGTCAGCCAGACACCACGTGTTTCTATTAAGCTCATGTGCGTATCTAAAAACAAAGCGTGCGCTACCTGCGTTAACCCCAGTGAGGAACGCAATTTTTAATTCACGACTAGCTGACTATACCGCGCTTTAATGGCCATATAAATACCATAAGCAATTAAACCCAATGCTACAAAGCCTAAAAGCCAAGGGCCATAGGGTTGTTGTGCCAAAGTCTGTAACGCCTCATCCAAGCCTCCCGCAGCTTGAGCGTTAGATTGTGTTGCAGCTTGAATAAAAAACCAGCCAATAATGCAGAATACAATTCCCCGGGCGACTAAACCAAAGCGACATATACCAATCATCCACTTACGTTCTTGATGACTCAACTGAGATAGATTGAATTCTCTTTGAAACTTAGTACTATAAGCTTTATAAAATTGATAAAAACCTAAACCAATAACGAACGCGCCGCCAGTTCCTACTAACCATTGTCCAAAAGGTTGAGAAAGTAGGCGTGCTGTCCAATCTTGAGTGGAGTTACTATTACCACTATTGCTAGAACCCAAGAGAATTTGCACAGCACTATAAGCTAGACCTGCATATATAAAACCATTGATTGCATAACTAATTCTCTGTGCTAAACCTTTAGCATCATTACCTTTATGTTCTGGATCTTTAATAGCCTCGACAAAGCGCCAAAGTACATATCCAATTAAACCAATTGCTACCAAAGCCAGTAAAATTTGTCCAAAAGGTTGTTCTACAAGTGTTTGTAAAGCACCTTTAGTATCAGTTGTTTTGCCACCTGTACCAAAAGCCACTTGTGCTGCTAGTAAACCAACGATAGCATAAACTATTCCTTTAGAAGCATAACCAAATCTGCCTAATCTTTCTACCCATAATGATGGGCGATCCATCAGATGTTGTGTCATGGTATTGTCCATAATTTATGCAAATTCTTTTAGCAAAATTCACATATTATTAACATCTATCTATTGGCAATATTTAGATTATCTCAAGATATATTTATCAATCTTATATTCATTAAATCTCTTACTGAAACTTTTCTTTTAACAGATGTTGTACGAAGTCTAAGAAAAGATAATGCAGTCATCTCTCAGATAAACCAACGGTATTTTATATCAATGGAGTAAGATTTATGACTGCTGTAGTTCAACCCACTTGGACACATGAATATATCACTACTAATGGCGTGAGATTGCACTATGTCAACCAAGGCGAAGGCCCTTTGATGTTGATGTTACATGGATTTCCAGAGTTTTGGTATTCCTGGCGGTATCAAATACCAGAATTCGCCAAAGATTTTAAAGTCGTTGCTCTGGATTTACGCGGTTATAACGATAGCGATAAACCAGAAGACAAATCTGCTTATGTAATGGCTAAATTTGTCAAAGATGTTAAGGGGGTAATTGAAGGTTTAGGATACGAAAAATGTGTATTAGTCGGACATGATTGGGGAGGTGCGATCGCCTGGAATTTCGCATATACTCATCCAGAGATGTTAGACAAGCTAATTATCCTCAATCTGCCACATCCGGCAAAATTTTCTCAAGGTTTACGCAATCCGCAACAAATGCTCAAAAGCTCTTATATGGCATTTTTTCAGTTACCTTGGTTACCAGAATTCGCTATTCAAATGGGAAATTATGCCCCAATTGAAGCAACTTTTAAAGGTATGGCAGTTGACAAAAATGCTTTTAGCCAAGCAGATATTGACGCTTATAAAAATGCTGCGGCCAAACCTGGTGCCCTTACTGCAATGCTCAATTATTATCGCAACATTTTCGACCAGAAACTCTTACAAGAAAATTGGGGAATCTTGCAAGTTCCGACGCTGATGATTTGGGGCGAAGATGATACAGCACTGGGTAAAGAACTGAGTTATGGTACAGAAGCCTACGTCCAATATTTTCAAATTAAATACATTCCTCACTGTAGCCATTGGGTACAGCAAGAAAAACCAGATTTAGTCAATCAGTATATGCGTGATTTTTTAAGCATTTAAATGTGCTTACTTTATCTTGTCTAGTCTTGTACTAGGCAAGATAAAAAATGTTAGCTTTTCCTAACAAAATACCGCAAAATGTACATTTGCTTAAAAAATTTTAACAAAAGTGTCCTGGGAACAAAATTGTAAATAAATAAGTCGTAAACATCCCCCTAAAATATAAGTAATTTTACAGTGCAGCATGAATACACCAAAGATTCACAATTTATGAAAAGCTTGTTATAGATAGATTCTGAGTCTTTGAATTCAAATTTTCTATAGCTGTCATAGCAGTTTGTACTATCAATTAACATTATTTTTTGAATTTAGTGAGATAATAGATTTGTGAGGAAAAGAACGGACATAATTTAAGTGCAAAGGGGGACAATTATGAAACTCCAGCTATTAGCGGCATTAGCCTTAGCGACTCCCCTGTTTTTTACTGGTGCAGTAAAAGCTGATAATCCGCAAGACTTGCAAAAGTTGTTGAGCACTGGGGAATGTGTAGGGTGTAATCTCCGAGGAGCCAACCTTAGTAGCGCTCATTTGATTGGTGCTGATTTAAGAGATGCAAATCTTCAAAATGCTAATCTTAGCGGCGCTAACCTTGAGGGTGCAGATCTCACGGGTGCAAACTTGTCAGGCGCTAACTTAACTTCAGCTTACATAACCAATGTGAATTTAAAGCAAGCCAATCTTGATAATGCCAATTTGACTCGCGCTAAAGTTTACGATTCCAATGTATATCGCGCTTCAATGGATAATCTGACTCTTACTGATGCAGAAATTTATCATACTGGTATCGGCATTGGTGGTGAAGACGCAGTAGAAATTCCTGATTGGAAATAGGCTGAACTAAGTAAGCATCAACACTACATAGAGTAGTAAATTGGGGATAAGCAAAATAACATTAACTTGCGATCGCTTATCCCTAAATTTCTCTACAAGAACTCAAAATATCGCCTCAGTGTTTCTGTGGATGAAATTTCTCTGGCTCTATTTATTCCTGAAGAGGTATAAGTACTAGGGTCTCAATCAATAAAATAGGGACTAGAGATTAGGAATGAGGGATGAGTATTTTTAATCAATACTTAAATCCTCAAAACTCAGCAATTTTTCCACCTAGTCCCTCATCTGAGAATTTCACAATTAAGGGCTGAAAATAACTCTTTTGTAGCCCCTGACCTACATATCACAAATCAGCTTATATGTCTAGTATATTTGAATACATAAAGAATTTTATTAAGTATTAATATCACTACCTATAGGTTCGATAACTAATTAGTGCTTAAGATAGCTTTAATATCCGCTGAAATCGAGCTTTAAACCTGTATAAATGAGAGGTGGACTGACTTTTGCAAGATTTGTACTTCTAATAAGTACGATAATGGGCAATTGGCATGACATGGGATAATAGCAACCTGAGGATTCCAGTTGATTTAAGACCGCAGAACTCAGAAAGCTAATTTAAACAGCTCCTTACCGCCTTCTGAACTTCTATCCTCCTACTGACTTCCTACCCTGTAGTTGATCAAGTAGTAGTTAAGGGGCAATTATGGTGATAGGACACTAAAACCCTTTTGAACCCCAAACTCAGTTGTACAGATGCATTCATACATCGCCTAATCAACAGCCTTTTGGTTGTAATTGTCCAGATTAGAGAAACTCAACTGTTACAATTTATGGAAACGAAAATGCCAGAACCGGAATACACAGAAACCAAGTCCTCAGAGACCACGATGACAGATATCAACAACCAAACAGGAACCATAACCAAGCTCCAGCCTCCCGCGCAGTCCCAAGAACAATGGCTCAAGTACGGAGAACAGATTTCAGGCTTTTTAGGCACACTCCCTGAATATCTGGGTAGCTTCTTCAATCAATACAAGCAGCCGTTGATTTCCGTAGGTTTAATTGTAGGCGCAATTGTTGCTGTTAGGGTACTTTTGGCGATATTAGACTCTTTGAACGATATTCCTTTGGTAGCGCCTACCTTTGAATTGATCGGTATTGGTTACTCAGCCTGGTTTGTTTACCGTTATTTACTCAAAGCTTCAACTCGGAAAGAGTTAACCAACGAAATTACAACTCTGAAATCACAGGTTGTTGGCAAAAGCGTTTCCGAGTAATTTATTAGCGATCGCAATTTTTCAGCCTAATATGTCAGCTTGACCCTGCTATTAGCTATAAATCTGACTAAAAGCGATCGCAATCAAGTTCGGTTATATATCAATACGGTTCAGATGAGTATTTTGCATCTCTCTCGTGATTTGGGAAAAGGGTAATGGGAAAAAGGGTAAGGGTGAATTTAATCCTTTTCCCCTTTTCCCTTTCCCCCTTAACCGAACTGTATTGAGTTAGATATCTCCCACTCTTTAATGGTGCGGAGTCTACATATAAATAAAGGGAGTCTGTGAAAGCAGACTCCCTTTATTGTCTGAGTATTTTCTACCTTACTGCGGTACACGGACAATATTTTTCGATGGAATTTTTTCCAATCTTCCCATTTTGACTAAAGCTTGATAGACCATTGCGGCTACTTCAGCGCGGGTAGCTTCTCTGTTGGGAGCAAAGATATCCGAATCTGGATAGTTAACAACTAGTCCATTAACAGTAGCAGCTGCTATTTTCTCAGTGGCATATTTAGGAATATCTTTAGCATCTTTATATACTGTTAAAATCTTCTCTGGTGATGCAGGTGTTTTGAGATTTAAACCACTAACCAAAGCCACCAAAACTTGTACTCGCGGAATCTTTTGTTCTGGTTGAAAAGTTTGGTTAGGATACCCTTTCAAAAATCCTGCACTAATAGTTTGGTTAATTGCAGTATTTGCCCAAGATTTATCCGTGACATCTTTAAACTTGAGTTTATTCTTAACTGGCTTATATTCAAACGCTCCTTGCAATATAGCTGCAAACTCAGCACGGTTCACAGGTTGATTTGGTCGGAAAGTATAATCTGGGAAACCTTTGATAATACCCCGCGAAGACAGAACATTAATAAAACCCAGACCCCAAAAATCAGCCGGGACATCATTAAATGCTATGGGTGGCGGGATGGTTAACTTTGGTTTTGAGGGAGTTACCAGAGAAAATGGTTCGGGATTGACTGTGACAGAAGATGGTACAGGCCCTTGTGCTTGGGGGGAAATAGTTGGCGCAACTTCAGCAGGTAATAAAACTGAGGTTGCAGGGGCCTGGTTAACCAGAGAGGGATAGCTGCTAGGTACAACAATAGGTGCAGGTAGAGGCGATCGCAAATTATCTACATCTGTATCTGCTTCTGGTTGTACTGTCGGAACAGGCGAGGGTGAAACTGGTTTTTGCTGAGTCGTAGCTGAGGTTTTTGGGGATAGAGATAGTAAACCGTTAAAATCCCAGCTAGTATCTTTACGGGATAACGACCAAAATAAAACCGCGCCAATTGTGCTAAAAGCGACCAGAACGGCAATAAATTCGTCAAAACCAAGGGCAGTTTTTGGGGATGACTCAGGATCGGGAGGCGTATTTGTCATCTTAGGCACCGTACAATCAGTACACTAGACATCCTAAATTAAGTTTATCGATCAAATATTAATACCCCCATTGAATTTTTGGGGGCTTCTGAAATGCTGACTAATAATTTAAGTTATTAAACTATATGTAGAAAAAACTACATTTATTTCAAATCCAGCAATCCTTCTTCCTTCAACTTGGGATTGAAGCGAATCGGCGTTTGTAAACCCCGGCTTTCCAATATCGCTAAAATCTCCGCTTCAACTCGCCGTGCGACATTTTTCAAGATTTTCATCTGTGCCAATTCATCATTGACAGGATTTTGATAATTTTCCTGTTCTGCGGCTGTCATCATCGCTTTCGCATTGATGGCGGTTGTCCATTCGGCTTTGCGATCGCTATTTCCCAATGGCACAGTACCATTTTCTGCAATCCAAGCCTGCTCAATATTTTCTAAAATAGCGCGGCTGGGACGGTCAATAGTTTGAACTTTGACAAAGTAGCATTGTTGCGGCTGACGTACTAAATGCTGCTTGAGGCTAACGTAAACATCGCGAGAGTAGCCAACGAATTGCAGTACTTTGTCTTGGTCAAAAATGGCATAGACTCCAATTTTACCTTGAAACTGTTCAGGTATTTGCCCATGATCATCTATGTAATTGACATAATCTAGCGTCGCCAACAACGGAATATTTGTTTCAGTAGCCATAAGCTAAATTGAAGTTGAATAATTTTCTCACTAAACAGAAGGTCAAAATAAAATTAAACAATTTTGTAAATTGCACAAAGGCGGCTGGGCTGAAAAATTTTGGCATTAAACATAAAGTTTGGCGGTACGTTGATAATAGCGTATTCTTTAGACTCATGATATTTTTCAAATTCTCTAGGCATTCCTTTAGGAGTATTTAAACTATAAGGAACTGGCTGAAAAAGTAGTTTTGTAAATTCAACTTTTGCACATTTTAATTGTTGAGAAATTTGTTGAATAAATGTCTCATTGGTTAATAATTTATATAGATTCTCTTGAAGTTGGGGTTCCAGGGAAAAACTGCTATCAAAGTTTTGAACAATCTTGAGAGACATAATATTTACTCGTCATTAACAACTTAATAACAGATGACATTCGCCAGCAATCGCCTCACAAATTACGAATTACGAATTACGCATTACGAATTGGTATTAAGTAATGATTAGCTCAACAAACTCTGTCATCAATTCATTTTAGTGGGGCTAGTGAATTTGTAACTCATAATTTTTATAACAACAAAAAAGGCAAAAGAAAATTTTCTTTTGCCTTTAGTTAATTTCTACCTGTTCAGGTTTTTATTCGTAATCGTCCTCATCATCGTCATCATCATCCTCGTAGTCATCATCATCTACAAGGTCGGTGATTTCATCGGCGATTAAGTCATCATCATCCAAAATAGAGCGTTCTGTACGTCTGGTAGCACCAAAAGTAGGTTCAGTCAGAGACGGAGCATCTAAATTGTAGGTACGAGCTGTGCGATCATCTAGCACCATATCTAACGGATCGTCTACTTCATCTAAGACGCTGCTGCTATCTAGTGCAGCGTAATCATCAATGGCTCCTGTTTCTTCATAGGCATTGTAGCCAGTACCAGCAGGAATCAAGCGTCCGATGATCACGTTTTCTTTTAACCCCCGCAGCCAGTCAGATTTACCTTCAATGGCAGCTTCGGTTAAGACTCTGGTGGTTTCTTGGAAAGAAGCAGCAGAAATAAAGCTGTCGGTGTTCAAGGATGCTTTGGTGATCCCTAATAATACGGGGGTATACTGTGCCCTAGCACCGCCAGTAATAGCCATTGCTTCGTTCACCTGCTCAACTTGGCGCAATTCCACCAATTCACCGGGAAGCATAGTGGTGTCACCACCATCATCAATCCGAACTTTGTTGGTCATCTGGCGAACAATCACTTCGATGTGTTTGTCAGCAATATCAATACCTTGGGATTGATATACTAACTGCACTTCGTTCACCAAGAAGGTTTGCACTTTTTGTAAAGCATGGCTAGCGCAAGCGTAGACTCCATCTTCGGAACCCAGGCTAAAGAAAACTTCCAAAATTTCGTGGGGGTTAGAAGGGCCATCACTGAGGGGCTGTCCTGCAGTTACATGGGAACCATCTGTTACCACTAAGTTTTGTCCAGGGCCGAGAGGATAGTCTGTGACTACTCCATTCGGTTCTACTACTTTAATTGCGATCGCTTCATCACCATCGCCGTAAACTACCTTAACTTCACCAGCCCGACGGCATAAGATACAAGCTTCTTTGGGTTTCCGGGCTTCTAGTAGTTCTTCAATCCGGGGCAAACCTTGGATAATGTCCCCAGTTTTAGCACGTTCAAATACCAGCAACACCAAGTTATCACCACGCTGTACCAAATCGCCGTCTTCGATTTGCAACACAGCACCAGGGCTGACTCGATAGGGACGACCGATACGGATATCAACGGAGTAATTTTTAGTACTGAGTGCTGATTCACCAGCAGCAGAACTAGCGGCCGTATTCCTGATATTTATGACTTGCCCAGATTCAGGAGCAAAGATGCCAGGAGCGATTTCTGCACCTTCGACTAACAAGTCTCCTACCTTCAGGTTGGGTTGGACGTTAGTATTGATTGTGATTTTGTCAACGCTGTCACGTAAAACTAGACAACGGCGGACGTTTTCTGAGCCTTTCTGTACACCCCGTACTGTACCGCCTTCTTTACACAAGATTTGGGTACTGGCGACAACTGCACCAGGGGCGATGGTTTGTCCATCCTGTACTTCTAGTGAAGTTTGGGTACTACCTTGAGTAGCGTCAGCGGTAATATCGCGACGAATCACCAAAGATTCCAAAATTACTAACTGCAAGCGCTGCAGATCTGCATCGTCAGAATCGGGTATTAATTCAATATCAGCTGCTAAGGGAGAAGCATTGTGGTCTTGTTCGCCTTCTTGCTCGATTTCCAAAACTAGTTGGGTACGCAGCAGTTCTACGCCTTCTACAGACTTGACACGTTCAGAATCTTTGTAAGGTAGTCTTTGTACTGCCCGTAACTGAATTGAACGCCCAGTTTGTTGGCTAACAGATGTGGTGGATGGCACATCTGGGTTGGTAGGAACAGCAAACTCCACTACGGGGCGGCTCAATAAAGCTGGGCCTTCTGGAGACTCCACATACTGGATATAGCGCAATTCGGTAGCTACTGTACCTTGGAATTCTTCTCCGGGTTGAATGAAGGTATTGTCTCGACCGATGACTGCTTCGGGATCGTCTACCATCAGCAGTTCACCTGGCTTAATCACGACTTCCCGCAAGATGTCGTTTTTCTGAGTAACTTCAATTACACCACTGTTTTGGCAGAAGATATCTTTCACGACTTCGGTGCCAGCTTCCACGAACTGTCCATCTTCCACCAACAGCAAGGAGATGTCTTTGTTGACTTCGTGGGTTTCTTCGGGAATCCACAGCAGGGTACCACCCTGTACTACTTCATAACCGAGCTTGGCTTTACCTTTTTTCTGAACTTCTACACCCGCGAATTTCAGGAAGCCCCCAGTGGTGGTGCGATAGCGGTCATCAATTAATTCCGCTACTACTTGACCATTCTGCACTTTTGTGCCTGGTGTAGCTCTGAGGTTAAATACTTGGTTATTACCAGTAGTAACTAAGTAGTTGTTGCGACCTTGGGAGCTTTGAACTGTGACAGTAGCTTGGTCTAAGACGACAGAAGCAGTAATAATTTCAATTTCTCTAGTGCTCTTACCAGGGGTAGCTTCTGGCAAGCGGACTGTACCACCGTGCAAGGTAGTGAGTTTGGTTTCTGCTAATACACCATTAGAAGCGATCGCATCCCCATTTTTCACTACTAATTCGGCACCAGGTGGTAAGTTATAGACTTCCCCAGACAAAATCCAAATCAAACCACCTCTAGCGGCTGTGGTGGTGGTGTTGCCTTGGCGGTCTGTTTTTTGTTCGGGTACAACTTCCGCAAACTGTACTTCCCCTGCCAAGTCTGTTGCTACGTCTTTTACCGCTTTTTCAGTATTGGCACGAGCTGTACGTCCACCAAGGGCAACTTCTGCTAGCAATTGCCCTTGTTTTACTTGGTTCCCATCAAATACATAAAGTGTCGAGCCTTGAGTTAGATGTACTTCTTGGGGAGGCGGGGTGTCGGTGCCGACTTTTTTCGGTTCCAAAATCAGGATACCGTTGGCCTCAACATACAGAGCATCTTCACCGTGACGGGTACGATATGCTCTTACCTTCAGCTTCCGAGGAATTTTGACAGTACCATCAATTTTTGAACGTACTTGTTGTGCGACTTCCCCAGTGAACACCCCACCTGTGTGGAATGTCCGCATGGTTAGCTGGGTACCAGGTTCCCCAATACTTTGGGCGGCAATAATCCCCACAGCTTCACCCAAGTCCACCATCTTGGCGTGGGCTAAACTCCAGCCGTAGCAATGTTGACAAACTGAACGTGCCGCTTCACAAGTGAGAGGCGATCGCGCCAATACTTCAGTTACCCCAGATTTTTGAATTTTTGCTGCCAATTCATCGGAAACTGGGGTATTCCTTGGTGCTATCACTTCTTTTGTCTTAGGATCTACCACATCTTCCGCCACTACCCGCCCATGTAAGCGAGTAGCTAGAGGAATTTTTGTTTTGCCACCTTCTACCATTGCCCGAATGGGAATGCCTCTGGTAGTACCGCAATCAAATTCCCGGATAATTACATCCTGGGATACGTCCACCAGACGACGGGTCAGATAACCAGAGTCAGCCGTCCGTAAGGCTGTATCTACCAGCCCTTTGCGGGCACCGTAAGACGAAATAATGTATTCCGTAACGGTGAGTCCTTCACGGAAGTTGGTTTTGATGGGTAAGTCAATAATTTCCCCTTGGGGATCTGCCATCAATCCCCGCATCCCTACCAGCTGCCGGACTTGGGAGATATTACCCCGTGCGCCAGAGAATGCCATCATGTACACGGAATTGAGGGGATTGGTCTTTTTAAAGTGAACAACTACCTCATCTTTCAGAGCTTCACTGGTACCGTTCCAGGTATCAATTACTTTTTGAAAGCGTTCTACTTCCGTAATTTCCCCACGTTGGTAACGAGCTTCAGTAGCGCGAATTTCTTCTTCAGCTGCTTCTAGCAGCGCCCGCTTGGAAGGTGGCACCATCAAATCATCGACACTGATAGATACCCCTGCTTTGGTGGCATAGCGAAATCCTAAGTCTTTCAGTTTGTCCGCCATGACTGCGGTACGCGCTGTACCGTAATTTACAAAAGACCAAGAAATTAAATTTCTCAGCTGGCCTTTATCAACTACGCGATTGCGGAAAATTGCCTGTTCGTTTGTCATTAGTGATTCATCCCCAAGTTAGCTTGCCAGTGCTTCCTGAATTGCTTTGTTGTAAATAACGCGGCCTGGTGTCGTGCGGACATACTGAGACAATAAATTTCCTTGAGCGTCTTCTCTGACTCGGCGGTATTTATACAGCAAAGTTCGAGTACCATCGCTGTTGTCTGTCACTTCCAGTGGTTCTGTGTCGGGCCCGTCTGATTCTACTTCTCCATCAAACCGCACGTAGATATAGGCGTGCAAGTCAATTTGCTCTTGCTGGAACGCCATAATTACGTCGTCAAGAGAAGCAAAATACCGGCCTGCCCCTTTGGTTGCACCAGGGTTTTCTGCAGTTAAATAATATGCTCCCAATACCATGTCTTGGCTGGGTGTAATAATTGGTTTCCCGGTAGCTGGCGACAAGATATTGTTAGAAGCCAGCATTAATAACCGCGCTTCTGCCTGACTTTCTAAAGACAAGGGTACGTGTACCGCCATTTGGTCACCGTCAAAGTCAGCGTTAAATGCCGGACAGACTAAAGGATGGAGTTGAATAGCTCTCCCTTCCACCAAAATTGGCTCAAATGCCTGAATCCCTAAGCGGTGCAGTGTCGGTGCCCGGTTCAGCAGTACGGGGTGTCCTTCAATCACTTCTTCCAGTACATCCCACACGCTGGGATCGTTACGAGAGATGAGTTTTTTCGCTGCTTTGATGTTGTTGACCATACCGCTGCGAATCAAGCGATTGATCACAAAGGGCTGAAATAGCTCAATTGCCATTTCTCTGGGCAAACCGCACTGGTGGATATTTAATTTTGGCCCCACCACAATTACAGAACGACCCGAGTAGTCAACCCGTTTACCTAACAAGTTTTGCCGGAAGCGCCCTTGCTTACCTTCAATAATGTCAGATAAGGACTTCAAGGGACGGTTATTGGCTCCGACTACAGTGCGTCCTCTCCGACCGTTATCAATCAAAGCGTCTACTGCCTCTTGCAACATCCGCTTTTCGTTCCGCACAATAATTTCTGGTGCCAAAATTTCTTGTAGGCGTGCCAGACGATTATTCCGGTTAATGACTCGGCGATACAAATCATTCAAATCGCTGGTGGCAAATCGACCACCATCGAGTTGCACCATTGGGCGTAAGTCTGGAGGAATCACAGGGATAACTGCCATTACCATCCACTCTGGTTTAGAACCCGTAGCGATGAAGTTGTCAATTACCCGCAGGCGTTTAATTAACTTGGCTCGCTTTTGTCCTTTAGCATTGCCAATTTCTTCCCGGAGGCTTTCAGCTTCTTGCTCTAAATTAATATCAGCGAGTAAGTGTAACAGGGCCTCAGCACCAATACCTACCTCTACACCTTGTAGCTGGGAATCTTCACTATAAATTTGGTCTTCAATTTCTAGCCACTGGTCTTCACTGAGTAGCTGCTTGTAGGTTAAGGTTTCGGCATTACCAGGGCTAAGAACAACATAAGAGTTGAAATAGACAATTTGTTCTACATCCCGCAAGGGCATATCTAGCAAAATGGAAATATAGCTAGGAATCCCTTTGAGGTACCAAACGTGAGCAACTGGGGCAGCGAGTTTAATATATCCCATGCGGTGCCGCCGCACCCGTGACTCGGTAACTTCTACACCACAGCGTTCGCAAACAATGCCTCTATGACGAACTCTTTTATATTTACCGCAATGGCATTCCCAATCTTTTGCTGGGCCAAAGATGCGTTCGCAAAATAAGCCGTCCATCTCTGGCTTGAGAGTACGGTAATTGATTGTTTCTGGCTTGGTAACTTCACCCACAACCTGACCATTAGGCAAAGTGCGTTCGCCCCACTGCCGAATGCGTTCTGGTGATGCCAAGCCGATTTTTACGTAGTCAAACTGATTGGTTTGGGCGTTTCTCATACTTAAGTGCTGAGTTCTGAGTTATGAGTATATTTAGTTTTTTGTTGAAAACTGGGCGTTAGACAAGGGGCATTGGGCATTAGGCATTGAGATTAATTTCTCTGCCCTATTCCCTATGCCCTATTGCCTAATCTTTATTCGTCATCTTCCAGTGATTCACGGGATAGAGATTCATAGGTGGGTCGAGGTGGTGTGCGACGAGCTGATTGGTCTGCCATCAAATCAACTTCCACATCTAAAGAACTACCATCTGCTTGGGTTTCTACTTTGTGGACAGCAATATCTAAGCCTAAAGATTGCAGTTCTCGCATCAACACCTTAAAGGATTCTGGCGTACCTGGTCTGGGGATAGCCTTGCCTTTGACAATGGCGTTGAGGGCTTCATTTCTTCCCTGCATATCATCTGATTTCACTGTCAGCAATTCTTGCAAGGTGTAAGCAGCACCAAAGGCTTCCAATGCCCACACTTCCATTTCTCCGAAGCGCTGACCACCTTGTTGTGCTTTACCACCCAAGGGTTGCTGCGTCACCAGAGAGTAGGGGCCTGTAGACCGGGCGTGGATTTTATCATCCACCAAGTGCACCAGCTTCAGCATATAAGCTACGCCCACGGTTACTGGTCGGTCAAAGGGTTCGCCAGTGCGGCCATCGAAGACCATGATTTTGCCAGGATCATCGGGGTTGTATACCCAATTTCTACCTGTTTCATCCCGTGCTTCTTGCAATTTGCCATGCACAATTCGGCGAGATGATTCTTCCCCATACATTTCATCAAAGGGAGTAATCTTAAACCTGACACCTAAGTTTTGTCCTGCCCATCCCAACAAACACTCAAACACCTGTCCGACATTCATCCGGCTGGGTACACCTAAGGGGTTGAGGACGATATCTACTGGTGAACCATCTGGTAAGTAAGGCATATCTTCTAAGGGCAAGATGCGGGAGATAATTCCCTTGTTGCCATGTCGTCCTGCCATTTTGTCGCCGACTTGGATTTTTCGTTTCTGGGCGACATACACCCGGACTACCATATTGGCACCTGGTGGTAGTTCATCTCCTTGTTCACGGGTAAATAGACGCACGTCAACAACGCGTCCTTTTTCACCGTTAGGAACTCGCAGGGAGTTATCGCGCACATCCCGGGCTTTTTCCCCGAAGATTGCCCTGAGTAGTTTTTCTTCTGGAGGTTGGTCAGATTCACCTTTGGGTGTAACTTTTCCAACTAAGATATCCCCAGCTTCTACCCAAGCCCCAATACGGATAATTCCTTGTTCATCTAGTTGCCGTAAAGCATCTTCCCCAACGTTAGGAATTTCTCGGGTAATTTCTTCTGGGCCCAGTTTGGTCTGTCTCGCCTCAATTTCATATTTCTCAATGTGAATTGAGGTGTAAACATCATCCTGAACTAACCTTTCGGAAATCAAAATCGCGTCTTCGTAGTTGTAGCCTTCCCAAGGCATATAAGCGACGACGATATTTTGACCCAGGGCTAATTCTCCCCCTTCTGTAGAGGAGCCATCAGCTAATACCTGACCAGCAACAACACGCTCACCTATCCTTACCAAGGGTTTTTGGTTAAGGCAGGTGTCTTGGTTGGAACGCTGATACTTGGATAGGGTGTACTTAATTTCTGAATTTGAGTTTTTGACGCGGACGCGAATTGTTGTGGCATCGACATAAACCACATCGCCATCAGTACGAGATACAATTACCATCCCGGAGTCACGAGCGCCTTGGGCTTCTAAGCCTGTACCCACTAATGGACGCTCTGGCTTGAGCAAGGGTACTGCTTGCCGTTGCATGTTGGAACCCATCAATGCCCGGTTTGCGTCGTCATGCTCCAAGAAAGGAATCATACTCGTAGCTACCGATACAATCTGTACGGGAGATACTGCTACGTAATCCACCTGCTCTGGGGTGGTGGTAGAGAATTCCTGACGATAGCGGACTGGCACTTGCGGGCCAATAATCATCCCATTTTCATCAACTGGGATATCCCCAGGAGCAACTCGCAAATCGTCTTCTTCATCGGCAGTCATGTAAGCTGGCTGCAGGTCAAACCTCACACGACCGTTTTCCACTGGTCTAAATGGAGTTTCCAAGAAGCCGTATTGGTTGACCCGCGCATGGGTTGCTAAGGAGCCAATCAAACCAGCGTTGGGCCCTTCTGGGGTTTCAATGGGGCAAATCCGTCCGTAGTGGCTGGGGTGGATATCTCGCACAGCAAACCCAGCTCTTTCTCTGGTTAAACCACCAGGGCCAAGGGCAGAGAGACGGCGTTTGTGAGTCAGTTCTGCTAAGGGATTGGTTTGATCCATGAACTGACTTAATTGACTGGAGCCGAAGAATTCTTTAATGGCGGCGACCAGTGGTTTGGGGTTGACTAGGGAGGCTGGGGTGAGAACTTCTGCATCGGATACTGTCATCCGTTCCCGAATTATTCTCTCTAGGCGGTTTAAACCTACACGTACTTGGTTTTGTAGCAGTTCACCAACACTCCGCACCCGGCGATTGCCCAAATGGTCAATGTCGTCAATGCTACCGATGTCATATTCCAGATTGATCAGGTAGTCTACTGCGGCCAAGATGTCGCCAGGGGTTAAGACGCGCATGGTGTCAGGAACCGACAGCCGTAATTTTTTGTTGAGCTTATAGCGCCCTACACGACCCAAATCGTAACGTTTAGGGTCGAAGAATCGGGAATCTAACAACTGCTGTCCACCCAAAACTGTAGGTGGCTCACCAGGACGCAATTTGCGATATAACTCCATTAGGGCTTCTTCTTCCGAAAATTGCCCTTCTTTTTCAATGGTTTTTTGGAAATACTCAGGGTGTCGTAAAGCGTCAAAGATTTCGTTATCTGATAAACCTAGGGCTTTTAACAGCACTTGGGCTGAGAGTTTGCGGGTTTTATCAATCCGTACCCACACTAGATCGTTACGGTCTGTTTCAAATTTCAGCCACGCACCCCGATTGGGAATTAAGCTAGCTGAATAGGTGCGGCGACCGTTTTTATCAATTTCTGATTTGTAATAAACTCCAGGCGATCGCACAATTTGGTTGACGATTACCCGTTCGGCACCGTTAATAATGAAAGTACCGCGATCGGTCATCAACGGCAGATCGCCAATAAAGACTTCTTGTTCTTTAATATCCCCGGTTTCTTTGTTGAGT
The DNA here is from genome assembly GCF_025677855.1 of Tolypothrix sp. PCC 7601. Classification (NCBI taxonomy): domain Bacteria; kingdom Bacillati; phylum Cyanobacteriota; class Cyanophyceae; order Nostocales; family Tolypothrichaceae; genus Tolypothrix; species Tolypothrix sp. PCC 7601. Next base: position 5,904,667 of record NZ_CP064879.1, on the reverse strand, counting down.
AGCCTTGTGGGAACATACATTTGGACGGCGTATGTACTATCTCGCCGTTTGGCTTCTTCGACACTGTACTTTGGTTCTTTAAGTTTGTAGTTTTGACCTAAAAAGTGCAGTTCTAGTTTGCCAGTGTAATCTGTAATCGGACTAAAGGAGTTTAGTTCTTCTATTAGCCCTTCTTCTAAAAACCAACGGAAGCTGGAACGCTGGATTTCAATCAAGTCGGGCAACAGAAAGGCGGGTTCAATATATGTTTCGTTTGTCATGCCTCTACCTTTGTCAACCTGGTTAAACTTACCATTGGACACTGCTGTTTCACGGTTCCCACCGCTAGCCAGTGTCCGTAGCTGTTTGGGAACTTCTCCTTAACGCCACCTGCTAGAGCGCAGGTACGGGCAAACGCAGAAATTAAAGCTGGAAAGTGCTATCTTGACAAGGGGGAAAGTACTCCCTTAAAAGTGACCATTATAACTAATAACCAGCTACTAGGTTGATTGCTCAAAAGCAGATGGTTGAGATAGTCTGGAATTAAATTGGCTGTCGTCACTTCCCCTCCCACAAGCGCGTTAATTAGACTCCGCAGCTTTGTTCTGTTGTGTCTTCAATACCCCTCTATATTTAGACTCACGGTGATATCCTAAAACTAAGAAACCGAGTGGCTGTTAACCGACTCTGGATTAGTATGTCTTTTTCTTGCTGGGTTATTCTCACAAGGCAATTACGTTTAACAGTTTTCTATAGGTGAAATACGGAAAAGGTATTTTTTTGAAAGCGTCTAGCTCAACCTACTATATTTTCAGGCTTGGCGATCGCGGCTCGTACATCCGCTTGTAGAGATAGGAGGATGATCGACCCCTGTAAATTAGCAGCTTAGTTACCCAAAGGGGAACTGCTCTGGGGGTGGCGATGGTCAAGTTGATAACAGGTTACTACCAATCTTAGAAGTATTGATTTCCTTCCTTTATCATTATGGCGCAAGCAAAATGTTTTGGAGGAAATAATTTTAGCATATTTCCGTCCTCCGAGGTGTTTATTTATTTTTACACAGCTAACTACACTTACAGGTACAGTCTATAGTACCAGACCAAATAATTCACAAGCATTTTGGGTAGTTTGATTAGCTATCTCTTCTACTGTTTTCCCACGCAGTTGGGCTATGCTCTCTGCTACATAACGGACGTAAGCAGGTTCATTCCTACCTGTACCTCGTTTGGGGACGGGAGCGAGAAAAGGACAGTCTGTTTCAATGAGCAAGCGATCGCTCGGTACCATTGCGGCGGTAGCTTGGATCTGCTTGGCGTTTTTGAAGGTAACTGTCCCGCTAAAGCTAATGTAAAACCCTAAGTCAATAAACCATTGAGCTTCTTCAGGTGTTCCACCCCAACAATGCATTACACCCCGTAATTTTTCTCCTTTTTGTTCTCGCCATTTTTGCAACACTTCTCTTACCTGTGCCGCAGCATCACGACAGTGGATAATTATCGGTAAATTAAGTTCAGTGGCGATCGCTAATTGCGCTTCAAATACCATGCGCTGTTGCTCATAGTTATCTGCTTTACGCAAATCCAGCCCCATTTCCCCCATTGCTACTACTTTCGCGTCAGATTGCGCCAACTTTGAGATTTCATCGGCTGTCTGATCAGTCCATTGTTTAGCATCTAAGGGATGTAAACCTACGGCAAAGCTGAGTTCGGGAAACTCATGTGCTATGGCTTGGATACTGGGAAATTCTGATGGTTCGACGCAGGAATGTATTAAATGCACTACACCTGCTTCTTGCCATCGCGATCGCACTGCTGCTAAATCTTGTTGAAAAACGTCAAAGTTAATGTGAACGTGGGTGTCAATTAGCTGCATTTTGGTTTAAGAGTCATTAGTCATTAGTCATTAGTCATTAGTACCAGACTAATGACTAAATGATTTTGGACTACTGTGCGGTTTGTGTAAGTGGTTTGAGTTTATGAGCCAATCTTGACTTTTTCCTGGCCCCATTGTTGGGATGAAGTACACCTCGCTTGACAGCTTTATCAATTTTGCTGTAAGCCTCAGCCAACCGCTCCTGTACTTGTTGATTTAATTCAGGAGTGGGATTAGCAGCATAAAGTTGTACTGCACTAAGGTACTTCTTCATCAGCGTCTTAACAGCTGATTTATATGCTTTATTACGCAAACGATTACGTTCTGCGATTTCGGCGCGCTTGAGAGCAGACTTTGTATTCGCCACAGTCAGTTCCAAAAAGACTATTAATATGTACACACACTACTAGATTTACTAATATAGCATCCAGATCGCCAATGTTAAGATTTCCGAAAAAATATCACTGCTGAGTTTTTTAGAAATATGGGATATGGGGCATTGGGCATTGGGCATTGGGCATAGAGATTGGATACTTTATTGAGTGGGAAATCCCTGCTCTATCTCAGATCTTTGCCGTTGTTGACTGGTACTGCAGTTTTGGCGGGGGTTTTAGATGTGCCTTCAACATGAGAAATGCGTTAAGATAAATTACTCCCATAAAGAATCATAGTTATCTTAGCTTCCTGGCGGATGCGTTAGGAGTCAACTTGCCGATGTACTATCTCTAGATCTCAGAGGCAAATAAGTATTACTAGTTACAGTTAAAGGTGAAAATTTAGAGATTGAACACATTGTTTCGCAATCGCTTTTAGCTAGTAAAATTAAGAAAAGTCAGTAAAAATTATACTCAGTCCCTAACTAAGTTCTCGATTCAGAGTGAATCGATGTGCAAACACATGATATCTATACTGGCGGGCAATTGAGTGATGGGATCAAAGGGTAGTGGAACTTGGCACGCCAACTCCCTGCTACAAGCCACTAAAGCTTGTGGGAATGAGCAATGAAGTCGCCTACTCAAGCAATACAGCAGTGAGAACACTGGAAGTATCAAAAAAATCCAGGTTAAGCTAGAGAAGAGAATTAGCGTCAGCTTGGTACCTCTTGGGGGAAAAAGCAAGACTGATTCTCAGGCGGGAACATTCTAATTTTGGCATTGTCCTTACTCCATGCTGCGAATCATTACTCAGCAGGCAGACGTTATAGCAGAACTACAACGTATCTGCGATCGCACCCATGATGACCAGGTGCTTCACAAAGAGGCAACGGTGCGAGAAGTGTTACAAGCAGTGAAGCGCCAAGGCAACAAGGCTGTGTTGCATTATACAGCCGAATTTGACAACCAAACTCTCAAGCCAGAGGAACTGCGCGTTACAGGTTCAGAACTAGATGCAGCTTACCAACAAGTTTCTCAAGAGTTGCTGGCAGCGATTCGGCTGGCTTGCCAACAAATTGAAGCCTTTCACCGTAAGCGAGTACCAAAAAGTTGGGTAGAATTTGGTGATGATGATGTAGTACTGGGCAAACGCTACAACCCTGTGGATCGTGCTGGTTTATATGTGCCTGGTGGTCGCTCTGGCTATCCTAGCACGGTACTGATGAATGCAATTCCGGCCAAGGTGGCTGGTGTACCGCGCTTAGTTATGGTAACCCCTCCAGGAGCAGGCAAAGCAATTAGCCCGGCTGTTTTAGTCGCAGCTCAAGAAGTTGGGATTCAAGAAATTTATCGCGTTGGGGGCGCACAAGCGATCGCGGCTTTAGCCTATGGTACAGAAACAATTCCTAAAGTTAATGTCATTGCTGGCCCAGGGAATATTTATGTGACACTGGCAAAAAAATTGGTCTATGGTACTGTCGGTATTGATTGTTTAGCTGGGCCAAGCGAAGTGCTAATTATTGCTGATGAAACCGCAAATCCCGTACATGTGGCTACTGATATGTTAGCACCAGCCGAACATGACCCAATGGCAGCAGCGATTTTGTTGACTACGGATGCGGCTTTGGCAAAAAACGTACAAGTTGCCGTGGAAAGACAATTGGTAGATCATCCCCGCAGAATAGATACAGAAAAAGCGATCGCTCACTATGGCTTAATTGTGATTGTAGAATCTCTCGATGCCGCAGCAGAACTCGCTAATGAGTTTGCCCCTGAACATTTAGAATTAGAAATTCAAGACCCTTGGGAATTACTACCAAAAATTCGCCATGCTGGGGCAATTTTCTTAGGAGACTCTACACCGGAAGCTATCGGGCATTATTTAGCTGGGCCAAATCATACTTTGCCTACCTCTGGTGCAGCTCGTTATGCTTCGGGGTTGGGTGTAGAAACTTTCATGAAACACTCCAATATTATTCAATATTCCCAATCTGCATTGCAGAAGGTAGCTGGTGCAATTGATGTATTGGCAACAGCAGAGGGATTCCCATCTCACGCCGATTCAGTAAGAAGACGAATTCAGCGTGAAGAATGATTGAAAGTGCAGAATTTTTGCTTATACTTTTGGTAAAAGTCAATAGATGGCTGCAAACCAAAAGTTTGGCTAATCAGGTCATATAGAAACTTGGTTGACAGCTAGTTGTTGGTATAGCTGCCAACAAACTTTAGTCAGTATGTGTTTAAGGGGTCTACTCTTGAGGAGACGGGGGCGGTGCTAAAAACTATTTTGGTAGCTCTGGATGGTTCGGAAGTTGCAGAACGGGTAATTCAGACTTTAGATGAATTGGCGCTGTCAGAAGATAGCAAAGTGATTCTCTGTCATGTTTTTCCTACACCAGAGTCAGAGATGGAACTACCCGCCGATAAACCTCATTCAGATTCACCAACATTGTCTTTCTTTCATATTGAAAAGCAGCTGCAAGCTTACCAAGAGAGTTTGTCAGTTAAAAGTGCATTAGAACTGGTAAATGGCGATCCGGCGGAAGAGATTATTCGCTTGGCAAATATTTATAATGCTGACTTAATCGTTATTGGTAGTCGTGGTTTAACAGGAATGAAGCGAATTGTCCTGGGTTCTGTGAGTATTCAAGTTGTAGAAGAAGCGAGTTGTTCGGTGTTGGTGGTAAAGCCAAATTAGAATGAATTAAAGGCAATAAAAGAATGCCATGACAATAACTCCTGCAGTTACTAAACGACTAACTTTTCAGGAATATTTAGCTTATGACGATGGCACCGATACCCGCTATGAATTGGTCAATGGAGAACTAATTCCGATAAGTTTGGGAAGTGGGGAACATGGTGCAGTTGCAGAATTTTTAAATGTTTGTTTCCGCAGTGAAATTAACCGTTTAAAGTTAGATTGGACTTCTAAACAAATGGTTATTGGTATTCGTTCCCCACATGCTGGGCGATGGGATACCTCCAGAATTCCAGATGTATTGGTGATTCCCATGTCTCAGTGGCGTGAGTTAAGAAACCGCGAAGCAGTAATTGAACTTAACGAACCACCACCGTTGTTAGTTGTAGAAATCGTCAGTGAATCAACAAAGATTGTTGATTATCGAGCTAAACGAGTTGAGTATAATGTTCTCAATATTCCAGAGTATTGGATTGTTGATCCTTTACTCAAGAAAGTAACTGTGTTTACATTAATTGAAGACTTATACGAACCTGTAGAGTTCGTTGATGGTGATTACATAAAATCTCAAATTTTTCCAGAGTTGCAATTAACTGTAGAGCAAGTTTTAACTGCTGAGGGTTAAATTTAAATTTAACTCAGTGGAATTTCCATTGCTGCTACTTGGTTGCTTGTGCATGAATTGAGATACTGCCTACCTTTCATCGTAATTTATGCATAATGACCCCAGTCCAGACTTGTTTCGCCCCATCAGCAGCGATCAGTTTCTTCCAGCAATTAGTCTCTGGACAACTTTAGGGGGTTTATTTCTCGTTAGCACTGTAGGTATAGCCTTGGTTTTGGCTGCGGTAACTCACTACAACGTCACCGTTACAGCACCCGCTATCGTTCGCCCTGCAGGAGATGTACGTTTAGTGCAAGCAGGTAGTGAGGGAGTTGTGAAAAAGATTGTGGTGAAAGAAAATCAGGTGGTGAAATCAGGGGATGCGATCGCCTATATTGATTCTTCGCAACTGGAAACTAAAAAAAGTCAGCTTTTAGGTACGATTCACCAGAATAATTTACAGTTATCACAAATTGCAGCCCAAGTCAAGACGCTACAAACTCAAATCGCGGCGGAATCTAATTCTATGCAACGAGCGATCGCGGCGGCGGCGGCTGACTTGAGGCGCAACCAACGAGATTATCAAGACCAAAAAATCACCACTTTCACACAAGTGCAAGAAGCAGAAGCCGCGCTGGAATTAGCTAAGGAGGAAATGAAGCGATATCAGCAACTAGGAAATACAGGTGCGATCGCTATTCTGCAAATTAAAGAGAAAGAACAGGCTTATAAAGCAGCATTAGCTAAACTCAAACGTGCTCAAGCTGGACTTAACCCCAGTAATGCGACTGTGACAATCGCTAATGAACGTATTGCCCAAGAAAAGGCTAAAGGCGAATCGACACTGGCGACTTTGAAGAAAGAACAAGAAGAATTAATTCGCCGTCAAGTTGAAATCCAAAACCAGATTAATAGCGACCAAAAAGAATTAACACAAGTCTCTACAGAACTGCAAAAAACTGTCATTCGCACCTCAGAGGCGGGTACAATTTTGAAGCTGGAAATTAGAAATACTGGGCAGGTAGTGCGTGCGGGAGATGCGATCGCGCAAATTTCCCCTAATCAAGCACCTTTAATTGTGAAAGCCCGTGTAGCGGCGGCTGATATTAGTAAAGTGCGCCTATGTCAAGCTACTCAAGTAACGCAATGTAACCAGGGTAAAGTTATTATGCGGGTTTCTGCTTATCCTTACCCAGATTATGGCACGCTCAATGGTGCGGTTCGAGGCATTAGCGCTGATGCAATTGCACCCCAAACTAATAGTAATGTTGCAGTTGTACCTTACTATGAAGTCACAATCGAGCCGGATAAACTGGAGCTAATTAAAGGTAATCAATCCTATGGCATTCAACCAGGTATGGAAGTAACAGCCGATATTATTGCCCAGGAAGAAACTGTATTGACATTTATGTTAAGAAAAGCCAGGTTACTCACAGATTTGTAGGTTGTAGTAAGCAATTTCGGATTTAAATTATCAATACGAAAATACTTACTACAGCCCTATCAAAATTTATAAAAATTCTTATGATTTTTGGCTTGCTAAAAATTGCCGCAAACTCAATAAGCTGAAAGTTTGTCCTAAATTTAACGGTAATAGTGACACTCCTTCTAAGCGGGACTGTACCCAACCTTCTCCCCAATACCATTCATGAAAACCATCAATTCCGCCACTGAGTAACAAGCGTAGGCAATTAGGCTTAACCACACTTACTTGATGATGAATCTGGATGGGCCCTGTCCAAGTAGTAAACTGAAACCCGGACTGTAGTTCTTCTGGCATTCCAGAAGCAAAGCGTTGCCCTAAAAGCCATTTTTGTAATTGCGCTGGACGTAGCAGACTGTCATGGATGGCATTTGCTGATGCTTCGATTTCTATCCGCAGTTGACTTTTTTGAAAAGTACCTAGCATTTTTTAGGATGACACTGAGCCAAAATTAATTACTATTTTAGTAGTATGGCAAATATAGAATCAAAAATCAGAAAATAATTAGGGTTGTTGCATTTAAATATCAAGCTGGATAATCAATTATTTATTTTTGCATAGCAGTTAAATTTGATTTTTGAAACCTACTGCAGATAGGCAGAGTTGATTTATTGATGTACTGTCGGGAAATCCCTACCTACGGAACTTAGTATGAGAAAGATGTTTAAGTTTAGTTTAGATATACTAAGTTATACTAAATAAGACTTTAGTGTCCCAGCCTCATAGCAGAGGCGTTTAGTAACATACTATTTGGTAAGGTTTTTCATGGCGGATCAATTAATTCGCGCCACGGCAGCCGACGGTGGGATTAGAGCCGTAGGTGTGATCACTACGCGCCTCACAGAAGAAGCAAGACAACGTCACAAGCTATCTTATGTGGCAACAGCAGCACTGGGGCGGACTATGGCAGCAGGCTTGTTAATGGCTTCTAGTATGAAGCGGCCAGGCTCTAGAGTGAACGTCCGGGTGAAAGGTGATGGCCCGTTGAGTGGCATTTTGGTAGATGCGGGGTTAGATGGTACAGTCCGTGGCTACGTAGGTAACCCATCTATAGAATTACCACCTAACGCTAAAGGTAAATTAGATGTTGGTGGTGCAGTAGGTAAGGGTTTTCTCTACGTTGTCCGGGATATCGGTTATGGCTACCCTTACTCGAGTACGGTAGAACTGGTTTCTGGTGAAATTGGTGATGATGTCGCCCATTACTTGGTAAGTTCTGAACAAACACCTTCAGCGCTGGTTTTAGGTGTATTTGTGGGCGCAAATGGCGTAACGGCGGCGGGTGGATTGTTGGTGCAAGTGTTACCTAAAGCTGCTAGGGATGAAGCTTTAGTTGCCACCTTAGAATCACGAGTAGCTGCTTTATCAGGATTTACACCATTATTGCAAGCAGGCAAGAACTTGCCGGAAATCTTCACAGATTTACTGGGAGATATGGATCTGAATATATTTCCGGAAAGCCAAATTCTGCGCTTCCACTGTGGTTGCTCCTTTGATCGGATGTTGGGAGCATTAAAAATCTTGGGAGAAGCTGAACTACAAGATATGATCGTGAAAGATGATGGCGCTGAAGCCACTTGCGACTTTTGCGGCCGAGTCTACCAGGCCAGCAGCGATCAGTTGGCTCAGTTAATTGTCGATTTGCAGACGGAATCTTCGGTCTCTGGTTAGGGTGTAAAACCACACTGATTTTTCCAATTGTTGATGGTATCTGTGGCGAAAGATAATAAAAAAGGTAGCTTTTTAATTATGAGAAAGTTACTATGGCAACAATGGAATTATCGATCTACAACAGATCGCTATTCAATTATTTTGGTGTGAGAGATGACAGAGCGGGATATTACAGACAGTTGGTCCCGAGGCAGAGCCAGAGATCAGGATGAAATGGCGAGATTATCCGAAACACAACAATTCGGAGAACCTCATTTATTTAATATTCCAGCTACTGGTTCTAACTCTAAGTCAGTGAAGCGGCAAACAGATAATCATTCCGAAGAATTACCTTTTAATAATCAGTCAGAGAAAACTATTTCACCCAATTATATATTCAGTAAATTGCCCCGCTGGATGCAAAATTGGGTGGTGTGGTTAGTATTATTAACTTTGATTCCAGGGGGGATAGGATTCCTGGCAATGGCAATGCTGTTAAAATTGCCAACAGCCCCTAACTGCCCCAAAATCTTCTGGCCTTTGGCTAGTGAGTCAGTACGGTTACACTGCGCGCAATTAGCGGCTTCTAAACAAACAGTCACCGACTTACTGCAAGCGATCAACTTAGTGAAGCAATTGCCGAAAAACCACCCCTTGCGTGGAGAAGCCGATCGCTTTATTGAGAGGTGGTCTAAGGATATTTTGCAACTAGCCGATCAAAGTTTTCAAGCGGGAAAATTAGATGAAGCGATCGCCACTGCCAGAAAAATACCTAACGATTTGCCTGCTTATAGCAATGTAGAAGCACAAGTAGATAAATGGCAGTCGATTTGGTCAAAAGCAGAGGGCATTTATCAAGAAGCGGAAGGCGAACTGCGGCAAAGAAATTGGCAATCAGCTTTTATGCTGTCTGCTAAATTGTTGCGTATTGATAATAAGCACTGGGCAACTACTAAATACGACGAATTAAACCGCATTATTGCCACAGCTAGAGAAGATGGCGAAAAATTAGCAAAAGCTGATAGTTTAGCTAAAAGTGGGGTAGCCGATCAGATACTCGAAGCCATTAAGCTAGCGGAGTCAATTAGCCCCACTAGTTACATTTATCAAAAAGCGCAAGAGTTAATTCCCCAATATGGGCGCAAGATGCTGGATTTAGCTCAAGCTAAGTTAGATAAGCGAGATGCAGATGCAGCGCTAGATATCGTGCGCCAAATTCCAGAAAATACGGGATTGCAAACGGAAGTTGAAGATTTTATCAGCTTGGCTGAAGCCCAAAGAAGTGCTTGGCTAGGAACCATTGATGGTTTACAGACAGCAATTTCCCAAGCGCAACAAATCGATGCTTCTAGGGCTGTGTATGATAAAGCACAACAATTAATTGCCCGTTGGCAGTTGGAAATTGAAGATGTCGCCCGTTTAGATAAGGCGCGGACATTAGCTAGCCAAGGTACAATCAGTGATTTAAGTGCGGCGATCGCCCAAGCTCAACTCATTCCTAGCGGTAACCCCCGTGCTAGCGAAGCCAGACAAGCAGCCGGACGTTGGCAAGCTGAAGTGGAGACAATCCAAGATAGACCTTTCTTGGATCGTGCCGATCAGATTGCATTAATGGATGATATCAACTCCTTGCAAGCTGCGATCGCAGAAGCTAGCCAAATCCGTAATGGTCGGGCATTATACTCGGAAGCACGCAGAAAAATCCGTAATTGGACAGCAAAAATTCAGCGAATTGAAGACCGACCTTATTTAGATCAAGCAAAAGACTTAGCGCAACGAGGCGATTTAAATGGGGCAATTAGTGCGGCTCAATCCATAGCATCATCAGGACGGGCACTTTCTGGCGAAGCCCAAGAAGCCATAGACGATTGGCGAGTGCAAATCCGCGCCAAAGAAAACTGGCAGAAAGCGCGAGATGCTGCTTTACCTGGTACAGCAGAAGCTTTGGTAAATGCTATACAACTAGCACAACAAGTTCCCCGGCGGAGTATCTTACGCTTGGATGCTAATGTTGCCATTGACCAATGGAGTCAGCAGTTGTTAGATATCGCCCGTTCTCAAGGTCAATCTGATATGTATCAAGGCATTGAGACGGCGAAGTTAATTCCTAGAGGTACTTCTGCTTACAGTGCCGCACAAGAGCAAATCAAGACTTGGCGAAACTTTCTCAATCCTGAACCTGCGCCAGCTGTGCCGGAAATTTTGTCACCTTCGCCAACTAGTACTGGCACTCCAAACTAACAGGTGTAACTACAACTTAATTTCTAGGCAAAGGTTAATGACCTATATAGATCAATACGCTTGGGTTAAGCTCATGAGTGATTGATTTGTCACTTAATTAAAAAAGCCAGATCAATTGGGGGATTCTCCCCCAAACCCCCGATTGGGTGACGGTTGCGTCCCCCAAACCCCCTCCAAAATTATTGTTCTGTTTTTTTGTTGAGTAATTAGTTTTTTGGTTTTGTTATCAATTAATTTGCTATGTAGATAAAGGCACAGAAATGTGCCCTTTTTTATGAAAGAACTTCTGCACAAATTTGGGTAATTCACTGAGCAGCATCAAAAATCTGTTGGGCTGTTAAGTTTAATTGGGGAAAAGTAAGTGATATGAGTGCAGCATTTCCCTGAAAAGGTGAAAGGGTAAGGGTTAAAGGTTTTTTCTTGCCCCTTTTCCCCTTCTCCTTTTGCCCTTAACCAACAAGTATTGCCATAGATTTTTACTTTACAAAATCTTTGATGTTAACTGTTGACAGTTGACGGTTGACGGTTGACTCAGCTATTTAATATTTGTCGCACGACAGTTAGCGCTGAGTAACTTACTCCTGCTGTTCCTTCGCCGGGGTGAGTGGAGTCACCGACTAACCAGAGGTGGTTGATTGGTGTACGATTGGCAAAACCGAAGGGGCCGAAGTTGGGGATACGTTGACCGATACCGCCCACGATACCGCGATCGCGTGCTGTGAAATGGGCGAAGGTGCGGGGTGTGGCGGCTTCTTGGTGAATGATGGTTTCGGGTTTGAGGTAGAAGAATTTTGCTAGGCGGGCGATCGCTTCTTCTGTATACTGCTGCTTGAGTTCTTCATAATTCTCAGTTTGCCACCACCTACGTGTATCTACAAAAGATGAGGCAATAATTGTGGCTTTACCTTCCGGGGCGCGACCATCTCCGGGATGACTAACGGAGACAAATAGAGAATTATTTTCGCCAATTGGCCCATCGGGGTTGTATAAAAATTGCAGATGCGGTGGGCATTCGGGCGGAATGGCGCTAGCATCTACACCTAAATAGACGACAAACGCCCCTGATGATGGGGGTAATTTTTCGACTCGCTGTTTATAACCTGCTGGCGCTGCGTCGCCTAAAAGCTGGACGAGGTTTTGCACAGTGACATTGGTAATAATATGGTCGGCTGTTTCTGTCCAGACTTCGCCGCTTTGTTGATTGCGAATAGTGACGGCTTTGGCTTGAGCATTGTCTACAGTAATTTTTTCGACGGTGTGGCGCAGCAATAATTTACCGCCATCTCTTTCCAAAGATTCTACCAGGCGATCGCTTAGGACTTGCATACTACCCTGGAGGTGAAATAATCCTTGGGGAAGTTGGGAGACACTCAACGCTGTGGCTGCATAAAGTAAGGCTGTTTCTTCTGCATTGACTTGGGAATACAGCTTCAGTTGTAAATCTAAAAAAGTCCGTAAGCGTTGATCGTTACCTAATCCATATAGCCGTAAAGCATCGCCCACAGTAAATAAAGTGAAGGGCACAGTAATTAATGTACTGGGACGTACCGCCTGAGTTAACTGCCACAAATCCCATAAATTACGTGGTGGTAGCACCGGATCGCGTCCTTGAAACTCCCAGCTAGCTTCAAATAGAGTTGCTAACAATTGCCAGAATGGTTCGCTACCAGGAAATTGTCGTTGGCGTTCTTCTCGCCATTTTTCGCGATCGCGCCAAACGTTGATGGGTGTCGATTCCCCTGGGAGATAAACCGCACAAGCCGGATCGCAAGGTGTGGCTGCAGGTAAATCTATTCCCAATTCTGAGAAAATCCGGTGATGAATCCCCCCAGGTTCTAAACCAGCGACTTGGGTTGCGCCGACATCAAAAGTAAATCCTCGGCGTTTAAACGTAGAAGCACAACCCCCAGGTACAAGGGCTTGGTCTAAGATTAAAACGCTGTAACCTTTATGGGCTAATAATGCACCAGCAGTTAGCCCACCTATTCCTGCACCGACGACAATGACACGAGATGCTTTTTTGTCAAGCGATAGACTGGGCATTGAGACTTTAGTTTATATTTCTTAATATTATTCTTAATTTTAACAAAAGTGGTTCTTTCGCCAAGCCGTAATCCAAGCTTGTAAGTAGTTGAACAAAAATATTTACAGTCGTTGCGAGCAGAGCGAAGCAATCGCAAGGGCTAAGATTGCTTCATTCCGCTTCGCTTCATTCGCAATGACATTGTGAATTAATTCTGTCCAACTACTTATCAGCTGCAATTTGGTAAGGAACAGGTATTGTGAGCTTAAATCAGCCAATTACCTGTTTTACTTTGGGAATACTGAGAAGAGTTATCTCAGAGGAGTGACAAAAATGGCTGATAATCGTCTCAGTGCTAACTTTTCCCCTGCTGATCGGGAAGCAGTAATGCAGGCGATCGCAACAATTCGCGAAAAGTTACCGTTTTTGGTAGATTTGACAACGGAAGACCAACGCACAATTTTAAAAATGGGTGATAAAAGTCGCGCCTTTGTTAGCAAAGCGTTGGAAGTAGCGACGCAAAACCCAAACTTTTTACCCCGTTCCTTTGATGTAGAAGAAATGCGCCGGGATGTAGCGCTGTATGAGGCTTTGTATCCAGTACTTTTATCCCTGACGCAACTGCAAGAACTCGTGGATGATACCTGTATCACTGCGGGTAGTGAAGCATATACAGCAGCTTTAGCAGTTTACAATTACGCCAAAGCTAGCGGTGATGTTGCTGGTTTAGATGCAGTTATAGATGAGATGGGACGTAGGTTTACTCGCAGTTCTAAGAAGAAGAAAAGCGCAACAACTATCAACTAAAACAAGGGCGAATCGGTGTAGGGTGCGTTATGGACTTTAGTCCTAACGCACCACCAGAGATTTACGGTGCGTTACGCTAACGCGATAACACACCCTACCAAACTTGAGGCTTTGAGGCTGACAGTTGAGGTTCTGAGGGTGACGCTTGAGGTTTCGAGGGTGACGCTTGAGGTTTTGAGGGTGACGCTTGAGGTTTTGAGGCTGAGACTTGAGGTTCTGAGGCTGACAGTTGAGGTTCTGAGGCTGACAGTTGAGGTTCTGAGGCTGAACGTTGAGGCTTTGAGGCTGAAGCTTGAGGTTCTGAGGCTGACAGTTGAGGCTTTGAGGCTGACAGTTGAGGCTTTGAGGCTGAAACTTGAAGCTTATTAGTATAAATAAGAATATTTAAGAGTAAATTTGCGTACAATTACTAGCAAATATCGTCTCAATATCTCATACCGTTTCACTTTAATCATGATTCTTATATATGGGTGAGGGTTTAGCAGTGCTAAACCCCTACGAAGAATCTATATGTATCAGAATTTTGGGGAATTGGTATGAGCTAACCATATTTATCAATACAATACAACAGCTATGAGCAGCAAACCTGGAATTCTCATCAAGCAGCCTGTTTCCGTCTTCAGCAAGCGTCTTAATGTTAACTTCGGGAGTGGTTTTACAGCGCTAACCAAAGCTGTAGTGAATGGGTTGACTGGTAATGTTAGCAACGTTCCCGAAAATTTGGTAGAGATGGGTGCTGCTGTTGGCTTGGCTAAAGAACCGGGAGAAATAGCTTGGCTTTTAATTTTTCGTTCTTTAATTCAAGCAATGGCTAGTTTAGTAGATGATAATCAGGATTTACTCAAAAAAGTTGATAATGATGAGATTGAGACTATAGTTAAACACCGTTTAGAAAACTGTCTCCAAAATTTAGAAGCCACAGAATTAACAATTGACAGCAATTTTTTTGCTCATCCTGAAGAATTAGCCATTGTTCCAGCCATCAAAGAACCTTTTCGCCAGTGGTTAACAGAATTTGTCACCACACCAGCACAAGCAGAAGCAATTAGTAATCGTCTTTCTACAGAGTTTGTCTATTCACTCATTGAGGAATGGAAGAAAAATAGCGATAAATATACAGTTTTACAAACTGAACTAAATACCCCGTTTATTAAAGCAAGCGAAAGAGAACAAGCTTGGCAACGTTACTCTATATGGTTGCAAAAACAAGTTAATGAACGGATGTTTTCTGAAGCATTTAGTCTGGAACAAGTTTATGTTCCCCTCCGTGCTTACTATGAACGCAAAATAGCAGGTGAAGATGATGATGATTTTGCTAGCGGGGTAAGACAGAACTATAAACTAGATAAAAAAACTGAACGGATTATTGTTGATTTACAAGCAGAACTCCAAACTTGGTTAGACGAAGCTGATCAAAAAGATGCTATCCGGGTAATTAGTGGCGGGCCAGGAAGTGGTAAATCTTCCTTTTCTAAAATTTTTGCAGCTACACAGGCAAAGATAGGCAAAATCTCAGTTTTATTTATTCCCTTGCACCTGTTTGATCCAGAAGATGATTTAGTTAATGGTATCGGTAATTTTATTAATGACTTGCGTGATATTCCTTTACCACCTAATCCTTTAGATAAAGACAACAAGGTAGAAAAATTACTAATTATTTTTGATGGTTTAGATGAATTAGCTATGCAGGGCAAGATGGGAGAGGAAGTTGCTCAAAAGTTTTTAAGTGAAGTCCAAAGACAAGTCACTACATTTAATCATGTTCAAATTCGGTTGCAGGTTTTAATTAGTGGAAGAGAATTAGTTATCCAAAAAAATCAAAGCGATTTTCGTAAACCTAAGCAAATCCTTCATGTTCTTCCTTATTTTGTAGATGAGGAAGAAAGAAAGCAGAATAATTACATTGATGCTCAAAATTTATTAAAGCAAGACCAACGGCAAATTTGGTGGTGTAATTATGGTAAAGCTAGCGGTCGTGGATATGACAGCTTACCTGCAGAATTAGACAAGGGACATTTAAGAGAAATTACATCCCAGCCGTTATTAAATTACTTGGTTGCTTTAAGCTTAGTTCGTGGTGCAGTTAAATTTTCCGATGATAGTAACCTCAATGAAATTTATGCAGATTTACTCACAGCAGTTTATCAAAGAAGTTGGGGTCATGATAATCCAATTATTAAGGGAGTTACAGAAAAAGATTTTGTTCGGATTCTAGAAAGTATTGCTGTTGCTGCTTGGCATGGAGGCGATGTTAGGGTAACGACGGTTTCAGAAATTGATAAGTATTGTGATAGGAATATTCTGGAACGGATATTAAATATCTTTAAGCAAGATAAAAAAGCTAGCTTAACTCGTTTGTTAACTGCTTTCTATTTCCGTCAACGTGGCTTAAAAGGTCGTGAGGAGACTTTTGAATTTACTCACAAAAGCTTTGGTGAGTATTTAACTGCAAGACGTATTGTGCAGGAATTAAAACTCATTAATAATCAGCTAAAAGCTAACAAAGAAGATTCAGATTATGGATGGAATAAGCTACAAGCTTTAGAACGCTGGGCGAAGTTATGCGGTTCAACCGCTATGGATAATGATATTTTTAGATTTATTATCGATGAAATTCGATTACAGAAAGATAAATATCAGGTTGATGTTGCTGAATGGCAGCAGACAATATGTGACTTAATAGGTTATATGTTAAAAAATGGAATGCCGATGGAGAAATTGCAGTTAACCAATTTTCAGGAAGCAAATCGGCAAGCACGTAATGCAGAAGAAGTGCTGTTAGCTATTTTGAATGCTTGTGCAAGGGTGATAAAAAAGGTTTCTCAGATTATATGGCCTTATCCTGACGCTTTTGGTAATTGGATTTATCGCCTACGTGGACACAGAGTTGAGCGTTATAGTAATGATGTTTTGTCCTTAAATTGCTTAAGTTTTTTAAATTTACAAAACTGTATTTTATCCTCCCAAGATTTTAGTGGGGCAAATCTTGAAGGAGCGATTCTTAAAGGGTCAAATCTTGAACGGGCAATTCTTAAAGGGTCAAATCTTCAGCAGGTGAATCTTAAAGGGTCAAATCTTCAGCAGGTGAATCTTAATGGAGTGAATCTTGAATGGGCAAATCTGGAAGGAGCAAATCTTCAAGACGCGATTCTTCAAAATGTGAATCTTCAAGAGGTAAATCTTAATATAGTGAATCTTGAAGGTGCGATTCTTCAAAATGTGAATCTTGAAGGTGCGATTCTTGAAAGTGCCAATCTTGAAGGCGCGATTCTGCAAAATGTGAATCTTGAAGGTGCGATTCTTGAAAGTGCCAATCTTGAAGGCGCGATTCTGCAAAATGTGAATATTGAAAGTGCAAATGTTCACGGCACTATTCTGGAAGGCAAAATCTAAATCCACTCAATACCCTGTGCAGCTAAATATTTCCTCGCACCTTCCAAAGCCTCTTTCCTCAGAATAATCTTTACATCTGGCTCAGTCAGATACAAGCGAAAGCGCTGCACAAATAATTGATTAGCTGACTCAATTTTTCTAATCGCACTCCAAGGAATCAACAACGCTGGAAGCCCAAAGTTAAACAAAACAAAAATACTCAAATACAGCCCTTGGGGAGACACACCAACATTTAAACTTCCTTTGTAATACGCCATACCCACAGAACCATATTCAAAGCGTGAGAGATTTGCTGGTGCTGGTTCATTGGTGCGGTATAGTTTCGCCAGCTTATTCCAATCAAAACTGAGTAAAAAAATCAAAAATAACCAGAACAATATAGATCCAGGAATCAGTAACAGATAAAAGTCTTGTTGCATTTGTTTGTTAAGGGTGAAGGATGAAGTATAAAATTAACCCACTAATAAAAAAATTGGGTGATGAATAAGGAAAAATTTTATTTTTCGCCCATAAGAAGCTTTAGGCTAACGAGACGTATCCTTATGGGGAAGCAAGCTAGGCATTAGCGCCTTGTAAAAAAAGTTCAGTTTGTAGAGATTCTTACTTCAGACTTCATCCTTTATCCTTCTTCCTTCCTAGATAAGATAGAGAAGTAAGAAAGCTTTCTCTCTGTCCTCTTCACCACTCACTACTAGCAATGACCTCAACCCTGGTAAAATTTCCTCGTCTCAACGCTCCAACACTACACCAGCTACCCAACGGTTTAACAATAGTAGTGGAGCAAATGCCGATTGAAGCCGTTAACCTAAGTTTGTGGATTAAGGTAGGCTCGGCAGTAGAATCGGATACCATTAATGGCATGGCTCACTTTTTAGAGCACATGATTTTTAAAGGTACAGAACGCCTAGCTAGTGGCGAGTTTGAACGTCGCATTGAAGAACGGGGAGCCGTTACTAATGCGGCTACTAGCCAAGATTACACTCATTACTACATCACTACTGCTCCCAAAGATTTTGCCGAACTTGCGCCGCTACAAATTGATGTCGTATTGAATCCCAGTATTGATGATGACGCTTTTGAACGGGAACGCTTGGTAGTACTAGAAGAAATTCGGCGTTCCGAAGATAATCCCCAGCGGCGGACTTTTCGGCGGTCGATGGAATTGGCGTTTGAACGGTTACCTTATCGTCGTCCAGTGTTGGGCCCAGAATCGGTGATTTCCCAACTAAAACCCCAGCAAATGCGGAATTTCCACGGGAGTATGTATCAACCCCAGTCGATTACGGCTGTGGCTGTAGGAAATTTACCGACAGCAGAATTAATTGATATTGTTGCCCAAGGAATTGCTGAGGCTACTAGTAACAAAAATGCACCACTCCCTGCTTATCACACACCACATCTACCCGAACCTGCGTTTACAGAAATAGTCCGTCAAGAATTTGTTGATGAAAGTCTCCAGCAAGCCAGGCTAGTAATGGTATGGCGAGTTCCAGGGTTGCAATATATTGATGAAACTTACGCACTGGATGTTTTAGCGGGAGTTTTAGCCCACGGACGCACATCAAGACTGGTGCAGGATTTACGAGAAGAACGGCATTTAGTGTCTTCGATTTCTGTCAGTAATATGAGTAATCAACTGCAAGGCACGTTTTATATTTCCGCCAAGTGTGCAGTAGAAAACTTACAAGCAGTAGAAGAAGCGATCGCACAACATATCCGCATTTTACACACAGAACTAGTCAAAGAATCAGAAATTGCCCGTGTACGCCGACGTGTAGCCAACCGATTTATTTTTGGTAATGAAACACCAAGCGATCGCGCTGGCTTGTATGGTTATTATCAATCCATGCTAGGAAATCTAGAACCAGCCTTTAACTACCCCGCAAACATTCAAGCCCAAGAAGCAACCGACTTAATGCAAGCCGCCCAACAATATCTTTCTCCCGATGCTTATGGTGTAGTTGTCATCAAGCCGGCATAGGGCATTGAGCATGGGGATGAGGGAGATGAGGGAGATGAGGGAGATGAGGGAGATGAGGGAGATGAGGGAGATGAGGGAGATAAAGGGAAAAGGGGAAATAACAAACACCAATTACCCATTACCAATTACCAAACCCCAAACAACAAATGACTAATGACAAATGACAACTGACTAATGACAACTGACAAATGACAAACACAATGTGGACAGAAATTGATGCCCATATTAGCAGGGTAACTGGTGAAAAATTTCAGAGTCAGCAAAAGCGTTCCGTGAGTGGTGGGTGTATTAACCAAGGCTATGCTGTCTCTGATGATGAACGCACTTACTTTGTCAAGCTAAATCAAGCATCTCAAGTTGCCATGTTTGAGGCTGAAGCGCTGGGATTGGAGGAAATGCTGAATACAGCTAGTATTCGCGTTCCAAAACCCTTGTGCTGGGGTACGGCTGGCAATTCTGGCTACATTGTGTTGGAGTGGCTGGAAATGGGGGGAGGTAATACCAAATCTTGGCAAGAAATGGGGCTAAAGCTAGCAGCAATGCATCAAGCCACTAGCAGCCAAGGTTTTGGTTGGAAAATCAACAATACGATTGGTTCAACGCCCCAAATCAACACTTGGACAGCAGATTGGGCAGAATTTTATGGGAAACATCGCTTGGGTTATCAATTTCAGTTAGCGAGGCGACGAGGGGGGAGTTTTCCCAATCAAGAGAAGTTATTAGCCGCTATCCCCGAATTATTGGCAGATCATCAGGTAGAACCCGCCTTAGTACATGGCGATTTATGGGGAGGGAACGCTGGGTGTACAGTATCGGGTGAACCAGTGATATTTGATCCAGCAACTTATTTTGGCGATCGCGAAGTTGATATCGCCATGACAGAATTATTTGGTGGTTTCCCAGCAGCTTTTTATCAAGGTTATAACGAAGTCTTTCCTTTAGATGCAGGTTATGAGCAGAGAAAAACCCTCTATAACCTCTATCACATTATTAATCACTTCAATTTATTTGGTGGCGGTTATGCTTCTCAAGCCAATAGAATGATTGACAAAATTTTGCGTTAGAGTTGCATAATTTGTAAAAAGGTAGGGGCGTGACAGCTTATAAAACAATCAGCTTGGGTTAAGCTCATTAGTGATTGATTTGTTACTTATTAAAAAAGCCAGATCAATTGGGGGATTCTCCCCCAAACCCCCGATTGGGTGACGGTTGCGTCCCCCAAACCCCCTCCAAAATTATTGTTCTGTTTTCTTGTTGAGTAACTAGTTTTTTGGTTTTGTTATCAATTAATTTTCTTAACTGAACTGTATTTGCTTATAAAATTCTTTTACCCAAAGATACATCTCTATCTGGTTGAATTAAAACTACTTCGCCACCATCAAGAACTACGCCTAATACCAAAACTTCAGACATAAAATCTGCAATTTGGCGGGGTGGAAAGTTAGTTACAGCTAATATTAATTTGTTAATTAAATTCTCTGGTTGGTAAAGTTTAGTAATTTGGGCACTAGATTTTTTAATGCCCAAATCGCCAAAGTCTATCCAAAGTTTATAAGCAGGTTTTCGTGCTGCAGAAAAATCTGCAACTTGAATAACTTTACCAACACGAATTTCGACTTTTTCAAAGTCGTCATAGGTGATTTGTTTAGGTTTGTCATTTGTCATTTGTTATTTGTCAATTTCCAATGCCCCATGCCCTATGCCCTATGCCCTATTCCCCAATCACTTCCCTATCACCTTCACTAAGCCAATCCCACCAAAATAAAGTCCTAAAACTGCGCCAGCTAGCAAACTTTGGGTGAGGGGGTCAGTAGATGGTGTGAGGACAGCACCTAAAACTACTGCACCCATAATGACGTAACGCCAACCAGCAAACATTTGTTTAGAAGAAACAATTCCTAAAGCACCAAGTAATAGTTGAATAACAGGAATTTGAAATGCTAACCCGGTGCTAAATAGTAGCAACAAGACAAATTCAAAATACTTTTCAATTGACCAAAGTTGTTCTACTACATCTGCACCGTAGCTGATGAAAAACTTTAAAGCAGCAGGGATAAGTAGAAAATAGGCAAATACTAACCCTGCCACAAATAGCACGCTGGAACCTAAAACTACAGGCCCTAATAAGCGACGTTCGCGACGAGTTAAACCGGGCAGAACGAATTGGATAATTTGGTAAAGAATGAAGGGGGTAGAAAGTACTAAGCCGCTATAGGCTGCAACTTTCAGAGAAACAAAGAAATATTCCCCAGGCGCAAGTTGAAGAAATTTTACTCCCTGTGCGGGAACTTCTAACAGCTGAACAATCGGCCTGACGTATAAGAAACAGCCAAAAATACCTACTGCAACAGCAATTAGCGCATAGAAAATCCGCTGGCGTAACTCCTCTAAGTGGTCGAAAAAGGACATTTCGACTTCACCAGGTAAATCATCAAGCGGATCAGCCTCAGAATCGCTATCTACCTCTACGTCAATTTCGGTTGGAGTAGCAGCAGATATCTCTGGGTATTCTTCCGGTAAATCGGACTGAGTTTCTGTGTCTAAATTTTGTGGCGACATGGTTCAGCAATTAGGCAACATTTGCTAACTATTGTACTGGGGCATGGGGCATGGGGCATTGGGCATGGGGCATTGGGCATGGGGCATTGGGAATGGGTAATTGGTAATAAATATTTCTCCCCTGCTTCCTCATCCCCCTCATCCCCCTCATCCCCCTCATCGCCCAGTCCCCAGTCCCCAATCCCCATCACTTGCTAGGTAATTTCGGGTGTTCGCTGGAATATTGCGCGACTAGGGCAGAAATTTCTGGGTTGTATAGTCGTAAATAATTCCAGTAGTTGCCTAATACTTGACGGACGTAATTTCGGGTTTCGTCGAAGGGGATTTTTTCGACAAATTCATCGGGGTCTTGTGTGGGTAGGGTTTGCAGCCATTTGGCTACGTTACCGGGGCCAGCGTTGTAACTAGCGATCGCTAACAGGCTGTTGTTGCTATATTGCTGATGAGTATGATCCAAATACCAAGTCCCCAACATGATATTGTCGTTGGGATCTTCTAGCTTTAAGGTTTTGCCATCAACCTTGATTTGTGGGGCGATCCATTGGGCTGTGGAGGGTAATACCTGCATTAAGCCCATAGCGTTGGCTACGGATTTGGCGTTGGCTTCAAAGCGCGACTCTTGGCGAATCAAAGCAGTTACTAGCAAGGGATTGATTTGGCGTTCTTTTGACCACTTTTCAATCTCTTGGACATAGGGAAAGGGATAACGGGCTTGCCAGTAAGTGATCTGTTGGCTAAGAGTTTGATATTCGGCTTTTTCTTCGGGAATTTCTCGGTCTTCTAATTTAGAAATTGTGTCGATTCCTAATTTATTTTCGCCTCTGGCTAGTTGCATTAAGCCTTCGGTGAATTGTTCGGCTACTGTGGGTTGGTCTTTATTGACAAATTCGGTTTCCCATTGCAACCAAGCATCTCTATCTTGTCCTAACAAATACAATTCTTTGAAGGTTTCAGAACCGGCTGGGGGGACGGGACGCTGGGGTGGGACAACTTCGGGCTGCATTTGCCGCAGGTTATTAAAGTTACCGACATTTAGCCCTAAGACTGCTGCCGATCGCCAAGCATAATAAGAGTAAGGAAACTGGCTAATGACGTATTCATAAGCGGTTTTCGCTTCTTGCTGTTTCCCTAACTGAGTTGCCCATTTACCAACCCAAAAACCTGCTCTAGGAGCCAAAATACTGGTAGGGTTGTTGGTGGGAATTGGTTCTGCCCATTGCCATGCACCGATATAATCTTTAGCGTTGGCTTTTTCTTGGGCGATTTTCCAGCGATATTCGGCGGCTTCATCGGAATTTGCGTATTTGCCAATCAGTAATTGCCAGGCTTGGGCAGCTGATTTATTATCTTTGAGGGTTTGGTAGATTTTGGCTTTTTCTACTACTGCTTGACTGGCGACATTAGGAAATTTTGCGATCGCTTGGTCAAGATAAGGTAAGGCATCTTTACGAGTTTTCGCCATTTCTGCTAACCGCAGTAAGGCTGTGCCGCTTTCTGGGGCTTCGGGGAATTGTTGTACTAATTGTTTATAAGTTGCAATCGCTTTATCTCTTTCTTTACCTGCTACTTGCAAACCACGTCCAGCACGGTAAAGGCTGCGGGGTGTCTTGGGTGCTTTGGCGTAAGCTTTTGCGGCTTTCTCAAATTGATTGTTTGCCCAGTAGGCTGTACCAATAATTTCCCAATCTTCAGGTTTAAGAGTTGACTCCTTAGCTAAATCATCCAATACTCCCACGGTTCCAGGTTGGTCAGCTGCATATTGGGCTAACTTTAACTGCAATTGTGGCTGTTGGGGATTTTCGTCTAAGCGTTTGCGAATAATTTCCCAGGTTAAGGGATGAGTGGGAAATTGTGCGATCGCAATATCTTGTTGTTTTGGTTGGGCGATTAAATAGATGGCTTTGACTGTGGCTGCTGTTTTGGGATACTGTTTCAGCACTTTCTGCCGCAAGTCTGAGGCTTTGCCATCTTCACCCAGCAAATCTTGAGCTTGTGCCTGTTTCAGTAATATATAAGGGGCGAGAATAGGATATTCTTTTTCTAACCCTTGGAGTAAAACTAGGGCTTTTTTCCCTTGAGTTCTTTCAACATAGTCACTCGCCAATAAATAACGTGCCCGTTCTCGGTCTGGAGAACGCGAATTTTCGGCGATTTCTGCTAATTTTGCCGCCCGTTCTGGTAGAGATTTGGATACCAGGGGATAAACGGCTGATTTCGCTTTGCTAGCCTCTGATATTTGCTCAGTTTTCTCGTTGCCGTACTTTAGCCATTGCCCTACAGATTTTCCAAGCTGAGGTGCTGAAACCATTGCCCCGGCTAAGAAAGCGCAGAGTCCAGCACCGGCAATTACAGGAATTGGATTTTTTTTAAGCTGCTTCAGCATGAATACCCGCTGAAATTTTCAGATGAAGTCTTTGAAACTTTAACATTAGTAGCGGTCAGTGTTGCCACTTTTCCATTTTTGCTTTTTAATCTGATGCACAAAGCTGTAAAGCCTGTTAATGATAGGTTGATCCCGGATTGTCATGAGTTTTATCTCATCAGCGATCCCATCAAATCTATCTTTCAGTATAGGATAGGCTATTCTAATCGAAAATTTCGCAATTAAATACACTTAATAAAAGTTAAGTTTTATTCTTTGTTCACTCTCAATTTGCTGGTAGTGGGCGATTCTTTTTGCCTGGAGCCTATTTGATAAATTAAATCTCCAACTTTTGATTAATGTTGTATTCACCATAGAGTAGGCAAAGCAGACGCAATCATAAATCTCAGCCAATTTAATAGATAATAGCTATTGACCATATTTTGATTGAGAAAAATTCTCCTGGCTGGTGAGTAATTCTTGAGTAAAATTGCTATCTTAATATGTAGAAATAAATTGTTATTATTTTTAATAAAAATAGCTTCAGCTTTTGGTAAATTATTTGTTTTGAAAATTTTGATAGTCATCAATTAATGCAAATTAAATCAAAATTATCTCAGTAATTTTAGGAATAATTATCTATGAAATGCTGGTAAGTTTATAGATATACAATCTTTATTAAAATATTAAATAATGGTTAAGATTAGAGCTAGAACTAATCTTAATAATTATCAAAACAATCTCTCAAAATACTCATGGCTTTTACTCAGCGATAAGCCTATGGTCTCTTCTGTCATCGGGAATATACATAATTAAGAATGATATTAATCATTAAAATATTTCTTAGGTAAGAGACCAAGAACACGAGATTTGTTTTAATCTTCAATCTATATATAAACATAAAAAACATAAGATGCCTGTAATAAAATATCTGAATTTTTCAGATTTAGGTTGTGTTCTGCGGCAGAAAATTTATCTGTCCACAGAACAGTTAACTACCCAATTAAGAGGTGCTCTCGAAACAGGAAACTGTCGGCAGAAGAGATGGAAACAACCATTACAGTTGCCTTTGAAGCAGATTGAGGAGTTACTGCACTCCTAGTCCAGGTACTTTTAATAATTAGGAGCTGAGACTGTGACTTGGGAAGCAAAGGTAAATACCCCTGCCGCCAAAATTTTCTTGGCTGACAACGGTACAGAAATGCGCCGCTTGCAGCAGCTGTTAAGCCAACGGTATGAGGTGCAGGTAGGAGAGGGACTAGATACCTTAAGTACAATCCAACAACAGCCGCTTCCTGACTTAGTCATCGCGGATGTGATGCTAGCAGGAAGCAATGAATGGGAGTGGATGCGATCGCTGCGTTCCCATCCCCAAACGCAAGATTTAACTGTCTTTTTGTTATCAGCAAAGGCTGAGGAAGAGATTTGTACAGCAGCATTAGCGGCTGGTGCTGATGATTATCTCAGCCAGCCATTTTCTGATTCTCAATTATTGGCAAGGATTGAAGTCAATTTGAAGATGCGTCAAGTGCGCCAGGCTACTTTACTGCACCAACAAGAATTAATAGATGAGCTAGCAGCCACCAAACAGCAAGTTACCAACATTTTAGAAAGCATGACCGATGCTTTCTATGCCTTAGATTGTAATTGGTGTATTACCTACATTAACCGAGGCGGAGAGTCTGTCATAGGTAAGCCTCGCCATGAATTATTGGGTAAAAATCTCTGGGAGTTGTGCCCAGTATTAGTTAATACAGAAGTTTACCAGCAATATCATAGATGTCTCGCCGCCAGAGAGGCGATTCACTTTGAATTTTATTATCAACCTTGTGACTGCTGGTACGATATCCATGTTTATCCCTCTGAGCAGGGAATAACGTCATATTTTCACAATATTAGCGACAAGCAAGTAGCGCTACGCGATCGCCAGCAAGCCGAAGCTGCGCTCAAAATCCAAGAACGGAAATACCGTTACATTTTTGAAGCCGCAGGTGTAGCAATTTTTGAAGAAGATTTTTCCCTCGTCAAAACAGCATTAGATACTTTAAAAGCCCAAGGTATTGAAGATTTTGCCACCTTCTTTGCGGAAAATCCTGATGTTGTGCAACAGTTAATTGGCACAGTGAGAATTGTGAATGCCAATAACGCCGCCGTCAAAATGTTTGGCGCTGAAGGCAAAAATCAACTGTTGGGTTCCCTGCACCGAATATTTGTCCCAGAAACAGTAGAAATATTTGTTCAAGAACTTTTGGTATTAGTTGCTGGGCAAAACTATTTGGAATCAGAAACAATTCTCCAAACCCTGCAAGGAAAGCAACTCAATATCTTATTTACAATTACCTTTCCGCCACCAACTGCTGAATTTGACAGTGTGTTAGTGACGATGATGGATATCACCGCACACAGACAAGCAGAAGCAGCAGTACGCGCTAGCGAAGAACGGCTGCGGAGTTTTTTTGAAGCGAATTTAGTGGGAATTATTTTTGGCGATGAAAACGGTAGTATCCGAGAAGCCAATGATGAGTTTTTAAGAATTATTGGTTATAGTCGCACCGATTTGCAAACTGGACAACTGCGGTGGGTTGATATTACACCACCAGAATACTTTGATTGTGATGAATTAGGAATTGCCGAAGCTCATGTTAAGGGAGCCTGTACTCCCTATGAAAAAGAATTTATTCGTAAAGATGGTTCCCGAGTGCCTGTGGTTGTAGGGTATTCCTTACTACGGGAATCACGTCAGCAGTCAGTGGCGTTTATTTTGGATATTAGTAGCCGTAAACAAACGGAAAGAGCTCTACACCAAAGCGAAGCGAGATTTCAGGCGTTTATGGATAACAGCCCAGCTGCCGCTTGGATTACTGATAGTAAAGGCAGGATAGTTTACCTAAGCCCTACTTACAGTAGCACATTCAAATTATTAACCAACGATGCGATCGGTAGAAGTATTTTCGACCTCTACCCGGTAGAAATTGCAGAAAAATTTCTGAAAAACATTCAAAAGGTAGCCCAGACAAATGAAGTAGTAGAAGCAATTGAGCTAGCCCCCTTGCCAGATGGCTCAACTGGCGACTTTTTAGTATATAAATTTCCCATTGCCGATCCCTCTGGGCAACGTTTAGTGGGAGGAGTCGCAGTTGATATTACTGAACGCGAACGGGCACTACGAGAACGCCAAAAAGCAGAACAAGCACTACAAAAGCATAGCGATCGCCTAAAACTACTCTCAGAAACAGCCAGCGATTTGCTCTCTACTGAGCATCCTCTAGAGTTGATGAGCGATTTATTCGCCAAACTCTCAGCGCAGATGGAATTACAGTTTTACTTCAACTATTTAATTGATACCCAAGAAAATCGGCAAAAACTGCGGTTGAAGTCGTGGAGTGGGATTGATGAGGAAATATTGCCATTGATTGAATCGCTAGAATTTGGGGAAGCAGTTTGTGGATTAGCAGCCCAAACGCGCCGACAAATTATTGTTAACAATGTGCAGCATTCTACCCATCCCAATACTCAAATACTCTGCACATTGAAAATTACAGCTTATGCAGCCCAACCGTTAATTGCGCGCGGTAAGTTACTCGGTGTACTGTCTTTTGGCAGTAGCACTCGCACTCAGTTTACCCCAGAAGAGATAGCGCTGTTGCAAGCCACTTCCGACCAGATTGCGATCGCGCTAGAACGTGCTGAACTGATGGCTTCATTACAGCAGCAAACAGAGCAATTAATTCAAGCTAACCGCGTCAAGGATGAATTTTTAGCAGTTCTCTCCCACGAACTACGTACACCACTCAACCCTATCTTGGGGTGGTCGCAATTACTGCGAACTCAAAAGTATGATGAAGCCACTACAGCCCGGGCTTTAGAAACTATTGAACGTAATGCCAAGCTGCAAACTGAACTGATAGAAGATTTACTAGATGTTTCTCGCATTCTCCAAGGCAAGCTGAGTCTAAATATTACTCAAGTTGATTTAGCAGCAACCATCAACGCTGCGATTGAAACTGTGCGACTAGCAGCAGAAGCCAAATGCATTCAGCTACAGGTTTCAGTGCAACCAAATATGGCTCCTGTGGTTGGTGATTCGGCGCGCTTACAACAAGTCGTCTGGAATTTAGTATCTAACGCCGTTAAGTTCACCCCCAAACATGGACAGATAGAAATTGCTGTAGAATACCAAGCTTCTCAAGTGCAGTTGCAGGTGCGGGATACAGGTAAAGGCATTAGCCCAGAATTTTTACCTTATGTGTTTGACTACTTCCGCCAAGCCGATGGCACCAGTACCCGGAAATTTGGCGGCTTAGGATTGGGGTTAGCTATTGTCCGTCACTTAGTAGAGTTACATGGAGGCACAGTCAAAGCCGAAAGTGCCGGAGAAGGGCAAGGGGCAACCTTTACCGTCACCCTGCCAATCATCCAGCTAAATTTAGCCAGCAATTGCAGCGATCCAGCAATCAACTTCTCGCCAGACTTGCAGGGTGTAAAAGTTCTCGTAGTTGATGATGAAGTTGATACCCGAGAATTAATTAGCTTCATTTTGGAAGAATCGGGAGCAGAAGTCATGCAAGCGCGATCGGCTTTGGAAGCGTTACAGGCTTTAACCCACTTTCAGCCCCATGTGTTATTAAGCGACATTGGAATGCCAGATATGGATGGTTATATGCTGATTCGGCAACTCAGATCCATGCCATCAGAAATAGGCAGACAAATTCCTGCGATCGCCCTGACAGCCTATGCCGGAGAAATCAACCAACAACAAGCCCTTTCCGCCGGTTTTCAAACCCACATTACCAAGCCCATCAACCCATCAGACTTAGCAGCCACAATTGCTCAAGCTGTAGGGCGGAATCAGTGGCGGAGTTGTTGAGGGGTTGGGGATTGGGGACTGGGGAAAGGTAAAGGGGGAAAGGGAAAAGGAGATAAATACCATTACCATGCCCAATGCCCAATGCCCCATGCCCCATGCCCCATAAAAATTTCACCTTTTCGCCAATTCTGGAGTTCTTCCTTTTAACCCAATCATCAATTTGAGAACGTTGATTTTGAGGATTGGGACTCGGCGCATAATCCATAAGCCTAGGCGACGCACTAACAACACGGGGAGGAAGTTATTAGAAAACATCCGATCTAATAAATCGGTGAAACCTAAAATTGTCAGGTTTTCTCGTTGTCGCCAGCGTTCGTAGCGTTTGAGTACCTGAATTTTGCCAATATCTTCGCCAGAGGCGTTGGCTTTCTGGATGACTTGGGCTAAGGCGGCGACATCACGAACCCCGAGATTTAAACCTTGTCCGCCTACAGGATGGCAATTGTGGGCTGCATCACCAACTAAAGCCAATCGGGGTAAGACATAGCGATCGCTTTGCATGAGTTGCACTTGAAAAATAAAGCGATCGCCTAATAGTTTCAATTTACCCATGTGATTGCCAAAGCGACGGCTAAGTTCTGCTAAAAATTGCTCGTCATCTAATTCACATAAGGCTTTAGCTTCGGCGTGGGGGGCTGTCCACACAATGCGGCAACGGTTCCCCGGTAAAGGTAAAATCGCGAATGGCCCGCTAGTCCAGAATTTCTCGTAAGCAGTATTATTGTGGGGTTTTTCTGGTTGAACAAAGGCGACGATACAAGATTGCCAATATTTCCAGCCGTGAGTTTTAATTTGCGCGGCTTGGCGAATTGGCGATCGCGATCCATCTGCGGCTACCACTAATTTACTGCGAACTGTGCGGATTTCTTCGGCTACCTTAATCTCTATAGCTACTATGTCCTTTTGGTACTCTGTTCTTAGTACCTCTGCCGGACATATATAAGTTACATTCGCACAATCTCGCACAAATTCTTGCAACGGCTGTAACAGCGCTTGGTGTTCTGCTACATAACCTAACTCTGGTGTACCTAAATCTGCTGTTTCAAATTCCACTACTTCTGAAAAATCAGCATCAGATAGGCGTACACGCTGATATTTAGCGATTTGAGGCAACATCTTGTCCCAAATCCCAATTCCCTGGTAAATCAGCGCCGAAAGCATGTGAATTGCGTAGGCTTGACCTTTAGCAACTGCGGCTGACGCTACTTTCGCTTCCACCAGCAGTATACTCAAGCCAGAATCTTTTAAAGCAGAGGCTAGGGTTAATCCAATAATCCCGCCGCCTACAATTACCAAATCATAGTCGTATCCCCGTTTGTCTGTGGATATTTGGGGAGGGGTGAGAGTTTGCGGCATTGTTAAGACAAGTTACAGCATCTTAACTATTATTCTTACGCGATCGCGTGGTCTAGAGCAAGTTATACCATTTTAGATTTTAGATTAATTAGATGTTCCACATTTAACTTGCATATATTGGGCGGGCAAGATGCCTACCCCACAAGAAATATATAATTTCAGATTATGCAAACTAGATGTGGTTTAGCTTACCAATGCTCTAAATCAGAGCTACAGATAATTCTCCCCCTGCTCCCTGCCCCTTTAACCCTTCCCCTCTTTCCCCTTCCCCTTCTTCATGCATCTGTTTAAACAAGAAAAAACCTCGCTAATGACTAACGCGGTAGCGAGGTTTAATATTCTGAATTTTGAGCGAAGATAAATAAAGAAAAAATTGGACACAAAGCAACTATAAATATTGGGTAATTGTTCCAATATTTCTGAAATCAACTCTTTAAAAAAGTAATAATTTACTTTTTGTTAATTTTTGTGCTTGTATGTTTCTTTAGATGGTGGTTGAGATGTTTATGCTTCAAAGATTTACCACTTTTAGTTTTAGAACTTACCAGATGATGAGTGGTATTTTGAGTGGCAGCTTCAGCTTGAAAACTTGGCGCAGCAATAGCTACAGGGGTAGCAATTACTAAAGCAAACAATACACCTTTAACGAATTTATTCATGGTAGCTGGAGATTTCCTTGATTCAAATCTGAACAATTTAACTATCCCAAAGGTATATGACTTTGTCTTGTTATTCCTATGAATTTTTGATGTAATTTGTTTGATAAAAAAAACTTATTTACATTATGGATTTACTAGTTTCTCACAATTTGCTTATGGCATAATTTCATATATTGTGTTGGCTTTTACCTAGACATAAAAAAATCTCATTAATTACGATGGATTCTGGAAATAGAAAACTCAGTAAAATTTATCTTCATGTTTAATAACAATGCACCAAAATTTAGCAACATGAGAATTGTCCTCTGATTGAGACTTCTGTAAATCTATCTGTCGCAATCATTTTTTTAATTGGTATCAAAAAGTTGCGATCTGCTGTAATTACTCAATCCAGAACACAAAAAAACCCGCTGCCAGAGGCACCAGGTCTAAATGGTATAGTGTGTAGTTACGGGAAAATCAAAAATTAATATATATCTGCTATCAAACTTCAAGATTAGCTTTAACAGTTTCTTGCTAAAGTCTGCTGCGTAGGAGCCTCAAATGACTTGGTCTTAAACAAGCTTGTGAGTAGCAGCTAAGGCTGAAGCGAGAAATTAAGTTCAAGCTAACGCCTCTCTCTGAGATGTTAATCTCATTCAATAACAGACAATATTAGTATGACAAAATACTGTGCCAATATCTTGTAATTTATATGAATTTTATATGTAGATTTTTATATTATTCTCTGAAGAAATTGTTTTTGCCGATAGCTATGTGACTACGTTTCCCGCAAATGCTATGTCTGGCTATGATTTTATTTATAGAAAAATTTTATACAATTATACCTTCCTTTTTGCTCGACAATAAAAATTACAGCATTTTTAACTTTGAATTCGATTTGAGGAAAAGCTTGCAGGGTAAGGGTTAAATGTTTTTTCTGGGATTTCTCCTTTTTTCCTTATCTTGGCATCAAGCATTGTGTGTTCTCTGTTCTCTTAGAGGTTGTTCATTACTCTGGTGACACTGTTTTAATAGCCATAGCAAATTTTATCTACTAGGTAATACTCTGAGCAAAAAAATCTTGACTAGGGCTGGAAGTGCGAAAACGGCTACAGGATTAGACAAATTTGGTGATGATTCATATATATATGAACAATCAAAGCATCCCATAGCCTTATGTCAAAAGTTTGCAATTTCTATGAAATTTGTATGTCTATTTTTAGCAATGTGATTTAGACAACAAATTAATAAATATTTAACTAAACCATACTCAAAGCCATCAGGTTTTCTGCCATTTCAAAATTAGATGTGACATTTTGTACATCATCCAAACCTTCTAAAGTATCAATTAATTTCAGAAGCGATCGCGCTTGATCGGAATCTGTCACTTCTACAGAATTACTAGGAATCCAGCGCAATTCCGCATCAGTTACTTTAAAGCCTTGATCTTTGAGGGTTTTGTTAAGAGTCTCTAAATTTTCTACTGCACTAAAAACTTCCGCCATTTCGTCCTCAGCCATTTCGTAAGACTCAGCCCCACCTTCTAAGGATGCTTCTAAAAGCTGTTCCTCATCAACTATGCCTTGGACTATACAAACGCCTTTTTGGTCAAACATCCAGCTAACACAACCAGTTTCACCAAGATTGCCACCATTTTTACTAAAAGCCACACGTAAATCCGCAGCAGTACGATTACGATTATCTGTGAGGGCTTCAATTAAAATTGCTACACCACCGGGGCCGTAACCTTCATAGCGAATCGCCTCAAAACTAGAGTTATCACCGCCAAATGTCCCCGCACCCTTAGCGATCGCCCGTTCAATATTATCATTAGGAATACCAGCCGCCTTGGCCTTATCAATCGCAGTCCGCAGTTGAAAATTCCCTGCTGGATCTGGAATACCGCTTCTAACCGCCACAATAATCGCCCGTGAAAGCTGAGTGAAGGTTTTACCCTTTTTGGCATCCACAACCGCCTTCTGACGCTTAATATTTGCCCATTTACTATGTCCCGCCATAACCTAAATTTATCTAGACTCTATCTCCAGATTAAGATATAGCCGGGCATGGGGGATTGGGGGATGAGGGAGATGAGGGAGATGAGGGAGATGAGGGAGATGAGGGAGATGAGGGAGATGAGGGAGATGAGGGGGATGAGGGAGATGAGGAAGTAAGGGGAGAAATTTTCATTACTCATTACTCATTACTCATTACTCATTACTCATTACTCATTACCCAATCCCCAATCCCTAACTTAAGATGATTGTGCAATCTGGGAATAAGGTGTAAAAAGTTGAGGCGATCGCTTTTGATAGTTGATGATTAATCAAGGCTATGTATAACTTTTTTTCGCCTCCTCGCCTTCCCCAGCGACACAGCAAGATATTTTCTCGCCACCTCAAACGCTGGTTGCTGTTGATGCTTGTAGGCGTATTAGTTGTCACAGGATGTCAAGTGATCCAAAGGCGAGTCGCAGATGCACAGGTGGTTCATATAACCTTATGGCAAGGGGTAAATCCACCACCAAATCGAGATGTATTGCAAAAACTGGTAGATAAATTTAACCAAACCCATCCCACAATTCAAGTAGAGTCGCTGTATGTGGGACAGCAGGATCAGCAAATGCCAAAAATTTTGGCGGCTGTAGTAGGTAATGCACCTCCTGATTTATTGTGGTACAACCCAACCATTGCTGGTCAATTAGTAGAACTTGATGCTTTAACTCCTTTGGATGAATTGCTAGAAAATTCCCCGATTAAAGACGAAATTGACCCCACATTATTTACATCAATGGAATATGAGGGCAAGATTTGGTCAGTTCCCTTTGCGACAAATAATGTTGGCGTTTTTTATCGTCCCAGTTTGTTCAAAGCTGCAGGAATTGAAAAATTACCCCGAACTTGGCAAGAGTTAAGACAAGTAGCTAAGAAATTAACTCACGATACCAATGGTGATGGGCAAATTGATAGTTATGGGATGCTGCTACCTTTGGGGAAAGGCGAATTTACTGTATTTACCTGGTTACCCTTTATGTGGAGTGGCGGCGGTGAATTGATTGGTGGAGAATCCCAGCAAGCCGCAAGTGTAAATTTAAAAGATAATCAAGGTGCGATCGCAGCTTTGCAATTTTGGCACGATTTAATTGCCGATGGTTCCGCTATGCTATCCGAACCAGAACGGGGTTATGAAATTAATGCCTTGGTTAGCGGTAAAGTTGCTATGCAAGTTACAGGCCCGTGGAGTTTGGGAGAATTCCAACAAAGTGGTGTAGATTTTGGAGTTTTTCCTATTCCCATTCAACAAAATCCTGCCACTAGTATTGGTGGTGAAAATTTGTTCCTGTTTAAAACCACTCCCCAACGACAAGCAGCCGCCTTTAAGTTTGCTGAGTATGCGGTTAGTGAAGCATTTCAAACAGAACTAGCCTTAGGCACTGGCTATTTACCTGTCAATTTAAAATCCCGCAAAAGTGCTAAATATCAAACATTTACTGGGAAATTCCCGCAACTTAAGGTATTTTTAGACCAAGCAAAATATGGGCGATCGCGTCCTATTTTTCCCAATTACACCAGGATTTCTGATAATCTAGGTCGGGCAATTGAATCTGTATTGTTAGGTAAAAATTCTCCAACAGCAGCCCTAAATATTACCCAGCAACGTTTAGATTTAATTTTTAAATGATACAAAACTGGGGTGTAGTGATACAGATAAGATATAGGACTCGTATTTAATTTTTGCAATTATGTCAGGACTTACGCAAGCAAAATTTGTCATTGCGACCGGAACGAAGTGTAGGGAAGCAATCCCAGAATTTCAGGCGATTACGTCGCTGCGCTCGTAATGACGTAATTAAGTGACTTTTGCGTAAGTCTTATATGTGCGTAATGCGTAAGATGCGTTAGCGATAGCGTAACGCATCTCTGGTCTAAATTTTCGTGCGTTACTGGTAATTGAGATTTTTTCATAACTCGAATCCTCTTCCTATATAATCCCAATTTTTTTACAGTTTTTCACAACTTCTTTGTAATTAAAATATCTTTTTTTTCTTTAATTTCATAGTAATTATTGGCAATACCAATTGTTGTTATTTAAAGCCTCTTAATGACAGAGGTTTTAAAAGTTTTGGCTGTCAAAAATTTTCTTATCTTTGAGGAAAAATTACTTATGCCCCTTGAGTATACTAATCAAAAATCATTAACTGATAACGGGCTAAATGTCACTCCTATCTCCTCAGTAGATACTTTTAATCCTCGAGATAACTACAGCTTAAACAACAGTAGCCGTAGTAGTTTTGACGCAACAATTAATAGTAACGATACTTTTAATACCCAAAGTTATGACTCTGCTACAGGCTATGGTCTGGTAAATGCGTCAGCAGCAGTTGCTAAAGCTATTGGTCAAAATACCTTTGCTGATGTTCCTGATGTTGGTGGCGAAAATTGGGGTGATGACTTTGTCAAAGCACCAGAAGCCTGGGCGAGAGGATATACAGGTCAAGGCGTTGTAGTTGCTGTTCTAGATACTGGGGTTGACTACAACCATATAGATTTAAGAAATAATATTTGGACTAATACTCGAGAAATTGCTGGTAATGGCATAGATGATGATGGCGATGGCTACATTGATGATATTCACGGTTGGAACTTTATAGAAAGCACCAATGAAGTCATCGATAGAAATGGTCATGGTACTCATGTTTCTGGCACCATTGCTGGAGAAAACAATGGTGTTGGTGTGACTGGCGTTGCCTATAATGCCAAAATTATGCCTGTAAAAGTTCTTAATGATGCTGGTTCAGGTTCGGTTAGCTCTATCGCTAATGGTATTTACTATGCTGTCAATCAAGGAGCAAATGTAATTAATCTCAGCCTTGGAAGCAATTTTCCTAACAGCACCCTAGCATCAGCCATAGAATATGCCAGCAAAAAAGGGGTCGTTGTGGTGATGGCTGCTGGTAATAATGGTCTACCC
This sequence comes from Tolypothrix sp. PCC 7601, assembly GCF_025677855.1. NCBI lineage: Bacteria > Bacillati > Cyanobacteriota > Cyanophyceae > Nostocales > Tolypothrichaceae > Tolypothrix > Tolypothrix sp. PCC 7601. Next base: position 5,868,806 of record NZ_CP064879.1, on the reverse strand, counting down.
GTCATATCTTACCCCGGCAGCTATGCTGACCAGTGGGGACTAGCAGTTGGAGCTGTAGATCAGAACAATAAAATTGCTGACTTTTCTAACCAACCAGGAATCTCTCAACTCGCCTACGTCACAGCACCAGGAGTAAATATCTACTCATCACTACCTGGCGATCAGTATGGTTATTATAGTGGTACTTCAATGGCAACTCCCCACGTTGCTGGAGTAGTAGCGTTAATGCTGAGTGCTAATCCTCTGCTAACAGATGCTCAAGTCCGGCAAATTCTCACACAGACTGCAGGTAATAATAGCTCAGATCCCAACCTTGGCTTCGGTGCTGGTTCCGTTCTTAGTCAGTTCATTGCAGATATAGCAGCTAATAGTACACAACTGTCTACTTCTAGCTTTAATATTAGTCCCCTCAATGATAATCATCTCTCTGATTTCAGCTTGAATATTACCTCTGAGGCTGAAAGCAATTATAATTTTCAGGCTGCTAACTGGTCACAATTGCGATACTATGAGAGCGATTTCAATAGCAGCAGTTACAACAGCTTGAAAGATCAGCCAAAAAATGATGATGAGCCAGCAACCGATATAGAAAAAATTCTGCGACAATTCCAAGAACAAGTGGATGAATTGCGGAAATGGTTCGTTAACATTTAGCCTACAGCAAACGCTACTGTCCAGCTCCCCGACTTTTTGAGAAAGTCGGGAGCTAAATCTCGGTCAACCGCCCCACCCACAAGGGGATGGGGCTTGTAACTAACCGAAAGAATCGGCTGAAACGTATGGCATATTGACTGATGCCTGCTCCTCTGTCCCTTCTCTTGCAAAGTTCAGATCGGAGGAAACCTCCGCTCCGACTTTGCGCTGGGTAGAGGAGAGAATGTAATCATCCCTGACATTTTTTGCAGCATTGAGATCCGCGTGTGTCCGATGTCCACAGTTTTTGCAATGGAATCTAGACTTGTGGCGGTTCGTCCTGCGAATGTGCTTGCAGATATTGCATTTCTGGGAAGTGTAACGAGGGTCTTGATGAACTACTCGCTTACCCAGTGCTTCTGCCTTGTAAGTCAAGAATTGCTCTTGTTGGTAAAAAGCCCAACTGCCCAACCATTTATTCATTTTCTTGCCCCTTCGCTGTGTGCGAATGCTGGACAAATCCTCTAGCACAAAGACCGCTATTCCTGGTTGGTTGGCTAACTTTTTACTTACACAATGATTCGTATCCTTCATGAACCGCTTCTCACGACCAGACATCGCTTTTAAACGACGCTTGGCACTGCGAGTGCCTTTTTGTTGGAGTTTGCGACGATTGTATAAGTAACGTCTTTGCACTTTTCTAATTTTAGAAGAACTAAAAAATTGACCATTTGAGGTTACAGCTTGATGGTACAAACCTCGGTCAATTCCTTGAATCTGTCCTTCTATTTGTTGCGGGTCTTCTGTCTCAAAAACCAGTCTCACCCAAAATTGATTAGTGTTTTTGGTATAAGTGACAGTTGCCCCACAAAACTCCCAAGTCTCAAAAACCTCCTTGAAATAATCAGGCACATCAAGAATTAAGGTAACTCGCTTACCAATACAACTAAGAGTTAATTGTTTTCCTCTCAGCGTCATGGTGCGCTTATCATACCTTAATCCTGATGTTGGTTTTTTCTTGGGAAAGCTCTTAAACTTGGTTGCCTTAATTGCTTCAAGTGCATTATCTCTGACTGTTTGCAACAAAGCAGAAGGCACACTTGGATACTGAACCCTTAACAGGTGATACAGTTCGTTGTGTGCCTTATTTTTGTTGTAGGTACTGTTAGCGATAGCCCAATCAACGTGTGCGTTAAATATTTCTGCACACTGATTCATCAGAGGCAAAAGCCTTTCTGCTGGTAAGTCAACTGGGATACTAACAGTCCGTTTCATTATGCTGTCTGCCTTTCTTGTTCGATTTCAACAAAAAACTGAGAAGCGACTTGCAAATCTATTAGCTCTGGATTATCTCTGTATTGTCCAAACAGAAACCCAATAGCCAATCTTTCATCCTCTGAGTTCAGTCCATCTTCTTGTAGTTGTCTAAAAATTCGATTCATTGCAACTAGATGGTCTTGAGACTGAGATTGCGAGAAGGTTAGTGCAGGTTTTTTATATTTACGGATGAGTAAATTTGTCTGATAGTCTTTCGCCCATTGCAGTATTTGCTCTACAGCATTATCTGGCAATTCTACAGACTTCAAGAAATTCTTTTCTTGAAACTCTTTTTGACCATCAACTCTTACTTTGTGCCAAGTTCTAACTAATATTCTCATTTCACTCTCCTTCGTATTCTTCTGCCCAAGCGTCAAAATCAAAATTGGATTCACAGATACCAGTTTCAGATCCTTCGGTATCAGGAGTCCAATCGTTTCCATCCCACTTATCTCTACATTCTTCAAAGTGAGTGGTATTGACCCCTACCCATTTCTCGCATTCTTGATTCAAATTGGTATAAGCACACCAGCCTTTCAAAGTGCAGTACTCAAAATCTTTACTATGCGATCGCTTACGTATCCATAAATGAAAGCCATCGACAGATAAATTTCCCCATTTTATCGATTTTTGTATAAAAATTTACATTTATAAATTTTATTTTGATAAATTTTAAGTTTAAGTATCAAAAATATTATTTATTTAAGTAAAAATACCCTAATAAAACCTTATTCCTAATTTAAATTAATACATCAGTTATTTTTGACGAATTTATTAGTGTTCCAATACTACTCGGTTAAGCGTTGTGAACTCAAAATTGATGTTGGGGAAAAGGTTAAAGGTTAAGGGTTAAAGGTTTTTTCTTTTCCTTTTTCCATTCCCCTTGTTACCCGTGATATTTACTGAATACTATTGTTAATTTAAGACTTTGGGTATCAAGTATAAATATTGATTGCCGAATTTTAACATAGAAATAGCGCCATATTTTGGCTTAATTATTATCTACAAATAACGAAAATATACTGATAAATAATCATATTTTTATTTAAAAATGGGCAGGTATACCCAGGCTATTTTGTATTACTACAGCGCAGAATCAAATCAATTCTGTCTTTTTTTCCTGATGAAACCTTTAGCTAGCAAGGTCTTCAAGGGGGTAATTTAGCCCAATAATATAGGTATATTTATGCCTTCTGACAATGCAGGTAATACATTAAATACAGCTTTAGGTTTTAATCTTAATTCCGGCACCCAAAGCTTCACCGATTGGGTGGGAGTTGGAGATAATAACGATTACTATGGTTTGAATTTTACTAGTCGCAGTGCCTTAAGTCTTTGCCTCAATAATTTGACTGCCGATGCGAATTTAGAACTACTCAACAGTAGTGGTGAATTGATTGCTATTTCGGCAAATTCCAACAGTATATCTGAATCAATTAATAGTATTCTGGATGCTGGAAGTTATTACATTCGAGTTTACCAAGGTACTAATAATTCTGAGACTAATTACAGTCTTTCTGTATCAACTCAAAATCATCAAACAGACTTAGTGTGGCGCAACTCTGCTACAGGGCAAAATGCCTTGTGGTACATGAATAATGATACACTTCTCAACGGCGTGTTCTTTAATGGTGTGGCCGATACTAGTTGGAAAATTGAGGGAAGTGGTGATTTCAATAATGACGGTCATTCAGATATTGTGTGGCGTAACTCTGCTAACGGGCAAAATGCCTTGTGGTATATGAATGGCGAACAACTCCTCAGCGGTGTGTTCTTTAATAGCGTTTCTGATACTAACTGGAAAATTCAGGGAACGGCTGATTTTAATAATGATGGTTACTCAGACATCGTGTGGCGCAATTCTGCTACAGGGCAAAATGCTTTGTGGTACATGAAGGGCGATCAACTTCTCAACGGTGTGTTCTTTAATAGCGTTACTGATACTAACTGGAAAATTGAAGGAACGGGTGATTTCAATAAGGATGGCTATTCAGACATCGTGTGGCGCAATTCTGCTACAGGGCAAAATGCCTTGTGGTATATGAAGAGCGATCAACTTCTTAACGGTGTATTCTTTAATAGCGTTACTGATACTAGCTGGAAAATTGAGGGAACGGCTGATTTCAATAATGATGGTTACTCAGACATCGTATGGCGTAACTCTGCTAATGGGCAAAATGCCTTATGGTACATGAGTAGCGCTCAACTCCTCAACGGTGTATTCTTTGATGGCGTTTCCGATGCTAACTGGCAAATTACTGGCGTTAGTACTAACTGGAGCGAACCAACTGCTATTGATATTGCTGGTAATACCACTGCTAATGCTTTTAAGATGGGTACAGTGAGTGGTAGTGGTAATTTCCGCGATCGCCTCAGTGCTGTTGACTTGAATGATTATTATGAGTTCAACTTATCGACTTATAGCGACTTTAACCTCTCACTGAACGAATTAACTGCAGATGCTAATGTGCAACTGCTTAACAGTAATGGAGCAGTGATTCAAACTAGCTCTAATGCTGGCTCGACAGCAGAATCTATGAGCCTGAAATTAGGTGCGGGTAACTATTATATTCAAGTTTATCAATCGGGTAGTACTGCCACTAACTATAATTTGACTGTTTCTGCTACTCCTTCAACAGATCCAGGTAATTCTTTAGGTAATGCTGAAGTAGAAAACTCAGCCGTTTTCTCGCGGAGTGAACAAGTCAGTGCTACAGATATTAATGATTTTTACCGTTTTAGTGTGAATCAGTCTGGTGTGTTTACAGCCAATTTAACTGGTTTAACTAGCGATGCTGATGTTCGCTTAATTAAAGATATTAATGGCAGTGGTGCGATTGATACTGCTCAACTCTACAACTCTACAACTGGAGTTTTAGATACTGGAGAGATTCTCGCTTGGCAATGGGAACGTGGTACTATTAGCGAATCTATTCGTCGGTTTCTGGATGCAGGTAATTATTATCTGCAAGTGATGAGCTATAACAATCAAACTGCTAACTATAATCTCAGCACGGACTTTACCCCTACTGCTAGCGATAATTTGAGTTTTTCTCTTAGTCCTTCCTTTGGTAGCAACATCAACGCCACTGCACAAGCTACGATTCAAAAGGCAATTAACTTCTGGAAGGGTGCGATCGCTTATAGCAGTTTCAATACTGCTCAAACTTTTGCATTAACAGTTGTTGAAGACACTTCCATCACTGGCAGTACTTTAGCTCAAGGTAACTATTTAACCACAGCCACAGATGCTAAAGGTCATATCATACCGACTTCTGGGAAATTAACACTCAGTAGTGGCTATCTCAATACCTTAAATACGGTTGCTAATTATACTCCAGATATAATTATTCACGAGATTGGTCACGCTTTAGGACTTGTCGGCTTACTCAACAGTTCAGCTGTTGATCCAGCTACGGGAACTTATAAAGCCAATACTTATGCAGGCTGGGTTTATGGGGAATTAAGAGGAACATTTAGCCAAACAGCCATCCCCATGACAACGGGTATCGGCGAAGGTTCTGACTATATCCATTGGAAAGAGGAAGTCTTTGGTAGCGAAACCATGACTCATATCACCAAAGGCGCAACCTCGTCCTTTAGCCAATTGTCTCTAGCGGCGCTGCGAGATATTGGTTGGAATGTTAACTTTGGTGCAGCCCAACCTTATAGTTTGCCTTTAGGTGGAACTCCAAGTTCCCTGGCTAACGTGGTTTATAACTATAACAACGGCAATGTCGTAGCCGCAGGGACTAGTTTCACAGGCGGATATTATTCCTATGTCGTCAATAGCGAATTTACTGACCAACTCCACCGCATTCAACTAGGTGGTACAGGTACGATATCAGCAACTCTCGATAACTTGACTGCGAATGCAGATATGAGGTTAATTTACGATGCCAATAATAATGGCTTGATTGATACAGGAGAAGTCATCGCCACTTCTGCTAATACTGGTACCACATCAGAATCGTTTAATCTCTCTAATCTAGCTGCAGGTAATTACTATATCGATGTTTATGCCACCAACTATCTAGATTCTCTTGGCAACAAGCTGTCAGTGGATAGTAGTTACAAGTTGAATTTTAACAAGATAGCATCAGCATAAAGCTGTAAGATATTTGGTTAAGGGGAAAAGGGGAAAGGGTAATCAAACCTTTCCCCTTTTTACCAAATACAAGGAATATCAAAACTTAGCCAAAACCTATTGAATTCTCATCCAATACAACTCGGTTAAGCGTTTTGAATACAAAATTAGTTACGGTAAAAAGGTTAAAGGTTAAAAGTTTTTCTTTCCCTTTTCCCATTACCCTTTTTACCCTTAACCGACAATTATTAATTCTCATCCTACCTCACAGAAAAGGCCTCGCTAAAGCGTCGGGTTACTGGTTCCATAATGAATGTTAAAACCGACTTTTTACGAGTGACAATTTCACCATTAGCAGCCATCCCTGGGGTAAATGCAACTTCTTGACCCCGGACAGTAATTGAATGTTTATTGAGTTTAATTCTGGTGGGGAATACTAAACCTAATTTTTCATCAGTAACTGCATTGGGGCTAACTTGCACCACTTCACCTTCAATCACACCAAATTCTTGAAAGGGAAAAGTTGCCATTTTTACCTTTGCCTTCATCCCCTCGCGGATAAATCCGATATCGCGGTTGAGGACTTTGACTTCTAATAACATCTCTTCACCTTCTGGCAAAATTGAAAGTAACTCTTCACCAACTTGTACTGGCCCTTTAGTGGCTTTAATTTTGTAAATTGTGCCTGCAAAGGGGGCTTTAATTGTTTCATCGTCTTCTTGCTTTTTAGCTTGTTCTAATTGCCCAGCAACATTGGTGAGTTCTTCTTTGCGCTTGTTAATTTGGGAGAGAATTTCACTTTGGCGTTCTGAAGCTAAACGCTGTGCTTGATTGCGTGCGGCTTGATAAGCTTCTTCGGCTTGGCGAATTTCTTGGGCTTGGGCGGCGATATCTTTTTCTAAGGATGTAACTCTATCTTGTGCCTCGATAATTTTATTTTGAGCGTTAGTTACTTCATCTTTAGACCTGGTAATTTCTGTAGTAGCCCGATTTAATCTTTCTTGCGCCTCTAGGTAATCAACTCTGGGTACAGCACCAGGAGTCATCAAAGTGCGTAGGCTTTGTTCTCGTTTTTGCGCGATCGCCAAATTATTTTCTGTTTTCAAACTGATAGTTTTCGCGTTAATTAAGTTAGTTTTGGCATTACCTAAACTAGTTTTGGCATTAACGAGGTTTTCTTGTAACCGATTGAGTCGCACTTTAGCCTGAGCCATAATTGCTTGCTGGCGATTGGCTTCCGCTTCCGCAGTTGCTTGACGCGCTTGGAAGTCTGTAAGCCGCGAGTTTAACAACTCATCTTGGATTTTTGTCCCAGTACTTTTAACTCCCACACGTTCAGCATCCAAACGCTGTAAGTCTTCTTGAATCAACTGAGTAGACTTAGCCAGGCGATTCACATCACTTTGTTGTAAATCTGGATCGCGTTGAATTAAAACTTGATCCTTATTAACGCGATCGCCTTCTCTAACTTTAATTTTAATAATTGTGCCACCACCTAAAGAGGTGATGGGCCTGACTTGTGTAGATGCAATTAATTCCCCTGACGCGATCGCTACTTCATCAATTTCCGAGAAATGTGCCCATGCGATCGCCCCAAATACAATCAGGCTAACCGTTCCCGCCAACAATCTAGTGTATAACGGTGGCAATTCCTGTACTGCCTTACCCAATTCATAAGACAATTGTTCATCTGGTTTAGCAAATCGCTCTTTTGTCTGACGCGCTTGAGTAGCATTCGCAACTAGGGAATATTTCATAGAAGTTTTGTTATTTGTCCTTTGTCATTGGGAATGGGGCATTGGGCATGGGGCAAGGGGTAAACTTGGTAATTGGTAATGGGATTTGTCGTTTATTGTTTCTCCCACCCTGCGGGAAGCCGCAAAGCGTCTACATCTCCCTCATCTCCCTCATCCCCAATCCCTTATTCCTCAAACAGCTAAATAGCGCCGCACAAAATTTTCTAAAGTTTCCAATTGAAAGTTAAAAATCTTTTCTAAATTGGTTATTTCGTCTTTTGTGCAGAAAAATTCATTGGCGAGTAAAGTCCGATAGGTTCCCAAAGCTTGTTGTGTTTGGGGATTAAATAAACCCAAAGCACTGCGTAATCCATCAATAGCAAATAGGGGCGCATTAATTACTATTGGCTGTTTGTTGAAGATGCGACCAAAAATTTGCGGGATATCACCACGGGTTAAAATCTCAGGCCCTCCTACTGCTAAAGTTTGGTTACGAGCGCCTTCCACTGTCAAAGAATCGACCGCTATTTTAGCTAAATCATCTGTACTGACAATCGAAGTCCGATTTTTGGGATCGCCAATTAGCAGATACAACCCTGTTTCACGAAACCGTTCTGCTAATGGTAGCAAGTTTGATGCTAATCCGGCCGGACGTAAAATAGTGTAGTTCACGCCACTAGCTTCTAGATATTTCTCTACAGCGCGTTTAGCTTTGAACACAGGCGCATCTTCATAGCCTCTGTCAGCACCCAATACGGAAATCAAAACAAAATGCTTGACTCCATTAGCTTTTGCTTGGTCAATTAGCTCAATATTGGCGCGGTAGTCTAAGGATAAAGCATCACTACCGGAACCGTGAGCGCTGATAATATAGTCAACACCTTTACAAGCTTGTTGAATATCCTTATCTTGCCGTAAATCACCAATGAAGATTTCGGCTCCTCGGTGTTCTAATTCGCTGTAACGAGAACTCAGACGCACAAATGCTCGCACTGATTTCTCTTGTTGGCGTAATAGTCGCACGACTCTGCGACCAATTCCCCCGGTGGCTCCAGTGACTAGAATCATAGAATGACCTTATATCAATATTTGCAGTTTTGATAGTTGTCGGAAAGCTTGGTATGCGATCGATCAATGCTGGCACATGAAATCAGCTATTCCATATCGCTATTACATCAATTAGTTGGGTAAAATGCCCATCTTCATAAGATTTTGACGGCATAGATATATGCAAATTAGATGTTTTTTAGCCCATGAGCATATTTATTCAGTTAATCATCATGCTCAAGATATCCTCACACTAACTATAGAAATAGAAATAAGTCGCACTTTATCTATCTTATTGACACTCCCCTGCCTAAAGGTGAGGGGATTCTTGGTTCATCGACTCGCCGTTAGACAGCAGGCTTGCGCCAACCGCCCAAGAGGGCAAATCTCCCCTAGCGTAAGTTCCCGTGTGTCCCACGGTACTGAGTCCTAGCCTCAAAATGTTGATTGCTGCGTTGATATCTCTGTCTTCTGTGTATCCACAATGAGGGCAAACGTGAGTCCTAGTAGACAAAGACTTTTTCACTTTCTTGCCACAGTTAGAGCAATTCTGGCTTGTGTTGTAGGGAGGAACTGCAACACTCACCTTTCCATATTTGTGTCCAAAATATTCTAACCAACTGCGAAAAGTGTACCAGCCAGCATCAGAAATAGATTTAGCTAGATGTCGATTTTTAACCAACCCTTTCACATTTAAATCTTCGTAGGCTACCAAATCGTTAGATTGGATGACGGAGTACGCCAATCTCTTGCAATACTCTTTTCGCTGCCTACTTACTTTTAAATGCTTCCGGGCATATCTATTTCTAGCCTTGTGGTAATTGTTTGATTGCCGTTGTTTGGCTTTTTTCCTATCCTTGCTGAACTTCTTGGATTTTTGGCGATTGGCGCGGTTTAATTGCTTTTGTGACTTGCGGTAAAACTGGGGAGATGGTTCAACATTACCTTTGTTGTCAGCAATGAAGTACTTCAACCCCAAGTCGATACCCACTACTTGATTTGTAGGTTGAGTTGCGATTTTGACGTTAACATCAATCGCAAATTGGGCATAATATCCATCAGCACGACGCATTAAGCGCACCCGTTTAATTTGCTTGATGTCATAGTAATTAAGGTCATAGGTTCCCTTTAATTTCAGAGTTCCAATACCTTTATTGTCTGAAAAGGTGATGGCTTTCCTGCTTGATGAAAGCTTCCATCCAGTTGATTTATATTCCACTGAACGGCAGTTTTTCTTGAACTTTGGAAACCCCTTTTTACCTTTAACCTTTTTCTTGCAGTTATCGTAAAACCTAGCTATCGCACTCCAAGAACGTTCAGCCGCAGACTGCCTAGCCATTGAATTGAGTTCATCAGCAAAGGGGAATTCTGCAGCTAATACAGCGCAGTATTTATTCAATGCGTACTTATCTACTTTTGAATCTTTGTTGTCCATCCAGTAGCGTAAGCACTTATTTTGAATGAACTGGCTAGTACGAATTGCTTCGTCTATCGCCTGATATTGTTTGTCTTTTCCCTTGACTTTGAACTCGTAAACAATCATGGGCATCGACCAATTTACCACATGCTTATGCTAACATAAATAGCATAAGTATACCAAGGCATAGAAAGAGTGAATGAGGCGTAAACAGGGCTAAAGCCACAAGGTTTTCAACGAGTCTCCTTATAAATGTAGGTTGCAAAAATTTATGATGGTTGAGTCGCTAAATCCTGTTCACTCTCTAACAATGTATTAGTAGCATTCAAGACGATTTGCGCTGCACCTGTGAAAAACGATCGCTCGATATTTGCTGGTATATCAGTAGGCTCATGGTAGTGAGGAGTACGCAGATTAGCTGTATCCGTTACCAATACAGCACCGATTCCTTGATACCAAAACGGCGCATGATCGCTGCGTAGGGTGTCTGGTGCAACCAAGCCTTTAAGCGGAATAGGCAATTTCAGCACTGCTGGGAGATTGGTATCTGCTTTATTTACAGCAGTTGGGGAGATTGTTTGCGAGTTTTGAAAGGCATTTAATAAAGGTAAATGTTCTGTATCGCCAATTACTGCTAAAAAGTCGCCCTGATCGCTAGGTGGCGTAACTGGTAACCCTGTAGGATATTGCTGACATCCGGCAGTATAGCAAGCATAACCCACCATATCCATAACGATGACACCTCGGAGGTTTTGCAAGCGTTCTGCTTTGCTCACAAAAGCCTTACTGCCTAAAAGTCCGCCTTCTTCGCGATCAAAAAAAGCTAGTTGCAATGTTCTGGGTGTGGGACGTGAACCAAGAATTCTGGCAACTTCCAGCATTACAGCCACACCACTAGCATTGTCATCAGCCCCAGGAGAGACAGCAACTGTATCATAATGCGCTCCCACTAAAATTACACCAGCCGCTTTTTTAGTTCCTGGGCGTTCAGCAACAATATTTATCCCCTCAGAGAATTTTTCTAACTTAGGTGTCCAGCCTAATTTTCTCAGTTCAGTTGTAATATAAGTGCGAGTGCGCGATCGCGCTGCGATCGTGTAACGGGGAAAATTCAAATTTTGAATATGTTTCAATAGCTTGTCAGCAGACACTTGCAAATCATTAGCTACTGGCAAAGACTTCTGTGTGGGAATCTTTTCGGCTGGGATGCGCTCAACAATTACCGATGATGAAGGTCTATCAACTAACTGATTTTTCGCAGTACCTTTACTACTTACAATTACAACTACCACCAAAAGCAACAGCACCAGCCAAATCCATTTTTTCATGTGGGTTTATCCTTGCTTCTCAGACTCTTAAGGTAGCGCAAACAGCAAGTTTGACAGCTCGTCTTTTGACAGAGTCAACAATTTCCCCTAAATTTCCGCAGTAGGTAGTGCTGAGTTGGAGAGACACGATTAATCGCGTCTGTACAAGATTACTTCTTCCCTTACCCAGTCCCCATTACCCCTTATCCCCAGAGGGGGCCCCGAGTTCCCCAATCCCCATTACCCCTTATCCCCAGAGGGGGCCCCGAGTTCCCCAATCCCCATTACCCCTTATCCCCAGAGGGGGCCCCGAGTTCCCCAGTCCCCAGTCCCCAGTCCCCAGTCCCCAATCCCCAATGCTAGATTTATCACTCATCATCATCCTGGGTTTTTTGGGCAGTTTCGGACATTGTTTTGGGATGTGTGGCCCCTTAACAATGGCATTCTCTTTATCACATCAGCAAGAAAATTCTGATTGGCGACAGCAGTTAAAATTTCATCTTTTGCTGAATCTAGGGCGAATGTTGAGTTATACCCTAGTAGGCGCGGGGATTGGGGCGCTGGGTTCAGTGTTACTAGAGGGGGGACAGGTAGCTGGCGTTGGTAGCGATTTACGTCGCTGGATGGCCATTATCACTGGTTTGATGCTGATTTGGTTTGGTTTAGGGCAAATCAAACCAGATTTGCTGCCAAAAATTCCTGTTTTACATCCTTTATTACAAGGAGGCTTACATAATCATCTCAGTAAAGGAATGTTCAACCTTTCCTTACAAACCAAATGGTGGACACCAGCACTTTTGGGCATGACTTGGGGTTTAATGCCTTGTGGTTTTCTCTATGCTGCCCAAATCAAAGCTGCCGAAACTAGCAATTTATGGATGGGTGCAGCAACTATGCTGGCTTTTGGCTTGGGAACCCTACCGATGATGTTAGGCGCAGGAATTTCTGCGTCGTTGGTAAGCCAAGACAAGCGTAGTCAGTTATTTCGCCTCGGTGGTTGGGTAACTCTGGCAATTGGGGCAATTACTTTGCTGCGAACCGGCGACACAATGGCCGATTACACCGGACACGCTGCTTTATTTTGCTTGATTTTAGCCCTAATTGCTCGTCCCATTAGTGGAATTTGGGCATCACCCCTACGTTATCGCCGTGCTTTAGGAGTAGGAGCATTTGTGCTGTCTGTGGTTCACACTTTCCACATGATGGAACATTTATTGCAATGGAATCTTGCTGCCTTTTGGTTTTTACAACCAGATTTTCAGTGGAGCATAATTGCTGGTGCTGTCGCTTTGGTATTGATGACTCCAGCAGCCTTGACAAGTTTTGATTGGGTACAAAAATCTTTAGGCAAGCGTTGGCGACAAATTCATCTATTAAGTGTGCCAGCTTTGCTGTTAAGCGTAATTCATGCAGTTATAATTGGTTCCCATTATTTGGGTTCCTCACAATCAACTGGGGGAAATAAACTAGCAGTAGCTACAGTTGGGTTTGTTACCCTTTGTGTGTTGCTGCTGCGTTCACGTTGTTTTTGGTCAAAGTTAACCTTAGCAAAATTTTATGTTCCCCCAACTAAGTCACGCTAAATCTTCTATTCCTTTAATTTTCTTATTACTGCTATCCTTAACTCCCCTTAACGCCGCTTCTGCTCATTCAGTGAAAATCTCCGCAGATGTTGGTGGCACTCTACATATTGAACCGAATGATAATCCCCAAGCGGGACAACCTGCAAAAGCTTGGTTTGCACTCACTCGCAAAGGTGGAAAAGCGATCGCACTTAAAGATTGTGATTGTCGGTTGGCTATTTATGCTGAACCCCATACACCACAAGAGCCACCTCTGTTAGAACCTCCTTTAAAACCTGTGTCTGCTGAACGTTACAAAGATACGCCAGGTACAGAAATTACCTTTCCCAAGCCAGGGGCTTATCAGCTGGCACTTACTGGTAAACCGACTTCTGGGGAAAGCTTCAAACCTTTTGAGTTAAAGTTTCAAGTTACTGTGGCATCAGGTTCGCAAACTATACCACAAGCTCCCCAGAATGTCAATCAACCTGTCAATAATCAAGCCATAGAAACTCAATCTCCACCCTTACCCTTGTGGGCGATCGCCGCCGCTGTGTTTGCCACGTTAGGTATTGTCCTGGCTGTCATGCAGAAGCGGCGGAGGTGATTGGGGACTGGGGATTAGGGATTGGGGATTGGGGAACTCGGGGCCCCCTCTGGGGATAAGGGGTAATGGGGATTGGGGACTGGGGAAAAGGTAAAAAGGAAAAAAGGGACAAGGGGGATGAGGAAGGAGGATGAGGGAGATGAGGGAGATGAGGAAGCAGGGGAGAAATTACTATTACCCATTACCCATTACCCATTACCCATTACCCATTACCCATTACCCATTACCCATTACCCATTCCCCATGCCCCATGCCCCATGCCCATTATTTATGCCTCTTTTGATGCCATTGCCAGGCGTGGAGGACGATATCTTTGATGGCTGGATACTGGGGTTGCCAATCGAGGATTTTGCGGGCTTTTTCGCTACTGCCGATTAAGGATGGTGGATCTCCGGGACGGCGATCGCATTCTTTGACTGGGATGGTTAATCCGGTTACATCTTCGGCTGCGGAAATTACTTCCTTTACTGAGAAGCCTAGACCATTGCCTAAATTAAAGACTTCGCTGTCGTTGCCTTGTAATAAATATTCCAATCCTAAAACATGAGCGTCTGCTAAGTCGCTCACGTGAATGTAGTCTCTAATACAAGTACCATCTGGTGTGGGATAATCTGTACCGAAAATAGAAATCGATTCCCGCTTACCTAAAGCTGTCAGCAATACCAAGGGTATCAAATGGGTTTCGGGGTTGTGGTCTTCTCCTAGTAGTCCGGTAGGATCGGCACCAGCAGCGTTAAAGTAGCGGAAACGCACCGATTTTAAACCATAGGCAGTATCAAAGTCAGAAAGAATCCGCTCTACCATTAACTTGGTAGCGCCATAGGGATTAATCGGATTTTGGGGATGATTTTCGGGAATTGGTACAACTTCTGGCACTCCATAGGTTGCACAAGTAGAAGAAAATACAAATTTCTTAACAGATGCCGCTAGCATCGCTTCTAGCAACACCAGGGTACCTAAAACATTGTTGCGATAGTATTTTGCTGGGTCTGTAACTGATTCTCCCACGTAGGCGTAGGCAGAAAAATGCATCACTGCCGTAATATTGTGGGTTTGAAATAATTTATCAAGTAAAGGGCGATCGGCAGTATCACCAGCTACAAGCTCTACTTGCAACACCTGCTCTACTAAGTCACGATGTCCATACACGAGGTTATCAAGTATTACCACTTCATAACCTGCTCGCTTCAGGGCCAACACGGTATGGGAACCGATATATCCTGCTCCTCCTGTCACTAAAATAGTGGGCTTTTCCGGTGACATAGTTTATCCTTTTGAGTTACAGTTACTCAACTAATCTAATGTACTGGTGCCTCATTACTCATTGGGAAAATTTTAAATAATAGACGCAGTGTCAAAAAATTGCACTAAAATCACTACGACGGTAGTCTTTGGGTGTGAGGTGTGAGGTATTTTAAGTCAGGTAACAGTGCGTTTACAATTTGACGAGAAAATAAATCCGCTGCCCGAAACCTTGAGGCTGTCCCTTAAAGGAATGCTATTTGCTATATGTCGGGAACCCCGTCTACCGCAATGGCTCACTGCATCGGAAAATTTGAGAGTTAATCTACTATGTTTCTACTGTTAAGCCGAGTACTACTTTGGCTATTAATTGGCACTGTTGTATACTCTTTGTTCCAAAGATTCTATCCTGCGGGGAATTTTGTGGGACGATTAGTCATAGTCATCCTGTTGATTGTTGTAGCCCTGGCGTTTCTGAACCCTAACGAACCAGCTGTAGCATCTTTGTGGAGGATGGTATCATTTCCACTAAAACCTCTAGGTGCATCGGTCTTGATGTTGATTTTCGCGGCACAGAGAATCAAGGGGGGTGGAATCGATAAACCAGGAGGATATTTACTAGGTTGGGCGCTGACAATTTTACTGTTAGCAAGTACACCCGCTATTGCTTACTTTTTAGTCAGGACACCTGTTGCAACGGTGGGTAATCCTCAGTTAGCAGCGCTCGAAAGAGTTGAGTATATGAGGTTAGCGTCTGCGGCTTCCCAACTAACTCCTGATTCAGAAACTCTGGTGGCTTTAGGCCCAGCAAATACCATCGGTAATGTCTCTGATGTGGCAGCGAATGGTATTCTACCTCCAGCTGATATGAGTCAGTCAACCATAGCTTTAAATCAATTTGGTGTGAAAGTCCCGCCTTATTTGTTGCAGAATCCTCAGGACATCAGAAACCGTGGTTTACGCATTGAAGACTTTGTACCAAGTGCCGAAACCCTGCAAGTAACAACCCAAGTCTGGGAAAGTTATCTTAACCAGATTTATATTTTCTTGCGTGGTCGTCAAGGATAAGCCTAAAAGGTCATTAATCGCAAGGCCAAAGCACTATGTCTTGGTGGCTGGCCTTATTTAAATTGTTATTTCTGTCAGAATAGGAGGAGGGTGAGTAGTGTTGCTTGCAATAAGAGCCAGCGCTATGGGGGGGTTTCCCGACTTGTTCGCGTAGCGTCTCCCTTTGGGAGAAGTGACTGGCGTTCAAAATTTCTCAATTTTGAATTTTGAGTTGCTCATCTTCTGCTCCCCACTTCCCTGCTCTGTGCTAGTTCTGAATGTTACAATCTCGACGACTTGCTAAACTCAGTGCTTACCTGCGTCCCCATTGGCGGGAGGCAATTTTAGGCATTATAGCTTTGCTGACTGTCAATGGATTAGGCGTTTATATACCTTGGTTGATTCGCGGTTGCGTTGACAGACTTTCAACAAATTTCGACTGGTATGAAATTCTCAATTACGTAGTCGTCATTTTCTTGCTCAGTTCAGCAATGTGGTTAATTCGGATGTCTTCCCGCATTTGGCTGTTCGGAGTGGGAAGAGAGGTAGAATTTGATTTAAAACAACGGATTTTTGAACATTTACTGAAGCTAGAGCCTTCTTACTTCGCCACACATACTATCGGTGATTTAATTAGTAGGGCTACTAGTGATGTCGAAAATATCAAGCGGTTGTTGGGTTTTGCCGTCCTGAGTTTAGCAAATACATTTTTTGCCTACGTTCTAACATTGCCTGTGATGTTGGCAATTAGCGTAGATTTGACATTAGCCTCGCTGGCAGTATACCCCTTAATGTTCTTGTTGGTGCATTTGTTTAGCGATCGCCTACGTAAACAACAAACTGTAGTTCAAGAACAACTATCTGACATTAGCGAACTCATTCAAGAAGATATTAGTGGTATTGCCTTAATTAAAATTTATGCTCAAGAAGAAAACGAACGTCGCGCCTTCGCCGAGAAAAATCAGCAGCTATTGACGGCTAACTTGGAACTCGCAAAAAGCCGCAATACACTGTTTCCCCTGATTGGGGGTTTAGCCAATATTAGTTCACTGATAATTCTCTGGTTGGGAGCATCCCGCATTGCGGCGGGAAACCTAGCTGTGGGGGATTTTTTAGCACTCCTAATTTATGTCGAGCGTTTAGTTTTTCCCACTGCTTTGTTAGGGTTTACCATTACCGCCTACCAACGAGGTGAGGTGAGTATTGATCGCTTAGAATCAATTCTCAGCGTTACACCCAAAATTCAAGATGCAGATGATGTTGTTCATCTACCAAAAACCCAAGTTAAAGGGAAACTGAGAGCCAAAAATTTCACCTATACATATCCAGGCGCTACCACCCCAGCTTTAGATAATATCAACTTCACGATTAATCCTGGGGAAACCGTGGCAATTGTTGGTGCTATTGGTTCTGGGAAATCTACCTTAGCCAACGCCTTACCTCGCTTATTAGAAATTGAGCCAGGACAGTTATTTCTAGATGGAACGGACATTACCAAAATAGCCTTAGCCGATTTAAGAGCTGCGATCGCCTATGTCCCCCAAGATAGTTTTCTGTTCAGCACCACCATTAGAAATAATATCCGCTACGGCGACCCACTTAGCGAGCAAGAAAATGTAGAATACGTAGCGAAGATGGCGCAAATTGAATCAGAAATTAACAATTTTACCCAAAAGTATGACACTATAGTTGGTGAGCGGGGGATTACTCTTTCTGGAGGTCAAAGACAACGTACTGCTTTATCTAGAGCTATGTTAGTTGATGCCCCAGTGTTAATTTTGGATGATGCTCTTTCTAGCGTCGATAATCAAACAGCTACCCAAATCCTCAAAAATCTTTCGACTGGTACAGTCAAGAAAACTGTCGTTTTTATTACGCATCAACTATCGGCGGCGGCTGCTGCTGACCGAATTTTTGTGATGGAAAAGGGGAAAATAGTCCAAATAGGTACTCACTTAACTCTTGTGCAAAAAGAAGGCCTTTACAGAACTTTGTGGAGTCAACATCAAATAGAGGAATTACTACGTTAGTTTTTTGGTGTTTGATGTTTGGAATCCAAAGATGCAGCACGTAAATTCGATGCTATGAAGCTAGTTTAAGTCGGCTTTACCAGAAGCGATCGCATTTATATCAATACTTGTCGGTTAACGGGAAAAAGGGTAATAGGAAAAAGTAAGGAAAAAACCTTTAACCCTTAACCTTAATTTGAATTCGTAATTACGAATTACGTAGATGAGCAAAACCTACTCTCCGAGTTCTCCGTTGGGCGTAGCCCTTCTCGTAGAGTAGGAGTACCGCAGGGTATTACGAACTATGCCTAAACTGAAACAGCTTGGCGCACTTCTATAGGTTCGCCAGTTAAGCTAAAGGCGCGAACTTCAGTAATTTTGACTTTCACTAATTGTCCTTTGAGTTCTTTAATATCGCCAGTAAAGAAAGTCAGACGATTACCGCCTGTGCGTCCCATTACTTGAGTTGGATCTTTGGGGTTTTGGTCTTCTACTAAAACTTCCTCAATGCGTCCAAAGTAACGTTGCGATCGCTCGGCTGCTTTGATGCCCACTAAATGATTTAATCTTTGTAGGCGATCGCTTTTGACTTCTTCGCTCAACTGATTTTCCCATAAAGCCGCTGGTGTACCAGGACGGGGAGAATAGGCGGCTGTATTCAATTGGTCAAAGCCAATATCTTCTACCAGTTTCAAGGTATTCTCAAACTGTGCTTCTGTCTCTCCAGGGAAAGCGACAATTGCATCTGCACTAATCGATGCATCTGGCATATATTGGCGAATGGTGTCAATTATGCGGCGATATTTCTCATGGGTATAACCACGCCCCATCGCTTTTAATAATTCGTTATCCCCAGATTGAAAGGGAATATGGAAGTGTTCGCAAACCTTGGGTAATTCCGCACAAGCTTTAATTAATCGCTCAGTAAAATAACGAGGGTGACTAGTAGCAAAACGTATTCTTTCAACTCCTGGCACATCATGCACGTAATACAGTAAATCTGTGAAGGTATGCAGATGTCGTCCTTCTGGTGTCACCCCTGGTAAATCACGACCATAAGCATCAATATTTTGACCCAGTAAAGTAATTTCCTTGTAACCTTGCTTTCCTAGCTCTACCATTTCAGCACGAATGGCTTCCGGCGTGCGGGATTGTTCTACACCACGCACATTAGGAACTACACAATAAGTGCAGCGTTCGTTACAGCCATAAATCACATTCACCCAAGCGGTAACTTTACTATCCCGTCGCGGCTGGGTGATGTCTTCCATAATATGAACTGGCTCAGTAGCCACAACTTGATTACCTTCAAATACCGATTCCAGCAAATCTTTGAGGCGGTTAGCGTGTTGCGGCCCCATCACTAAATCTAATTCGGGGACACGCCGCAACAGGCTCTCACCTTCTTGTTGAGCAACACAACCAGCAACAACCAAAGTTAAATCAGGTTGCTCGTGTTTGCGCTTGGCTTGTCTACCCAAGTAAGAATATACTTTTTGCTCGGCATTATCCCGAATTGTGCAGGTATTGTAGAGAATCAGATCTGCATTATTGGCATCTTCAGCAAACTCAAAGCCCATGTCTTCTAAAATGCCAGCCATGCGCTCTGAGTCGGCTTTATTCATTTGGCAACCAAAAGTAGTAATGTGATAGCGGCGTTTAGAAGTTGTCATGGGAAATTATGATAAGTCAGCGTAAATTATATAAGCTTTCTTTCTAATCTATCAAAAACAATACGGAAGGATGATTATAAAGTTTATAGCGGTTCTCAATTGCTGAGAATACAGATCATTATTAGGGCACAGCATTGTTCCCTATGATGTGATGCATAAACGAAAACAGCCATACATACAAAAATAAACAATACACTTCAGTTAAAAAAATTTAGGACTTACGCAAAAGTCACGTAATTACGTCATTACGAGCGCAGCGACGTAATCGCCTGAGATTCTGGGATTGCTTCCCTACACTTTGTTTCGGTCGCAATGACAAATTTTGCTTGCGTAAGTCTTGAAATTAATCGACAACAAACCTCAAAAACTAGTTACTCAACAAAAAAACACAAAAAACAGCAGCCTAATTTTGGAGGGGGTTTGGGGGACGCAACCGTCACCCAATCGGGGGTTTGGGGGAGAATCCCCCAAGTCTTTGCCTTTCAACCAACTAACAAATCAATCTCTAAATACCTGAACCCAAGCGTATTAAGCTATGGAATATTCCGCCTGAAACACAAGGCAAAAAAGTGGCTCTGAAAATCAGAACCACTTACCAAGTAAATATTGAAGCTTTCTACACCATCACAGAATGTAGTTTACTTTTTCTCATCAATGGGAACCCACTCAGTGTGGAAGCTTCCAGGCTTATCGGTACGCAGGTAGGTATGTGCGCCGAAGTAGTCGCGTTGTGCTTGAGTGAGGTTTTGAGGCAAGCGATCGCGGCGATAGCTGTCAAAATAATCTAAAGAAGCGCTAAACGCTGGAACTGGAATCCCCAATTTAGCTGCTGTCATGATTACTTCCCGCCAAGCTGCTTGTCTGTCGAGAATTGTTTGCTTAAATTCGGGAGCTAATAGCAAGTTAGGCAATGCTGGATTTTCGTTAAAAGCCTTCTTAATCTTATTCAAGAAGCCAGCGCGAATAATACAGCCACCTTTCCAAATCCGCGCCATTTCGCTCAGATTCAGATCCCATTTATAAGTGGCGGAAGCTGTAGATAGCAGCGCCATCCCTTGAGCGTAAGAACAGATTTTTGAGCAATACAGCGCATCACGAACTTTGTTGATAAAGTCTTTGACTTGCCCATCATACTTACCGCTAGGGCCTGTCAAAATTTTCGAGGCTGCTACCCGTTCTTCTTTAATAGAAGAGATAATCCGAGCATTAACGGCGGCGGTGATGGTGGGAATCGAAACGCCCAATTCCAATGCAGTCTGCACAGTCCAACGTCCAGTTCCCTTTTGCCCTGCTGCGTCAACAATCAAATCTACTAGAGGTAGATTTGTTTCTGGGTCAATGTAAGGGAAAATATTCTTCGTAATCTCAATCAAAAATGAATCGAGTTCATCGGTGGTGTTCCATTGAGCGAAGACTTCATGCAGCTGATTATGGTCAAGTCCAGCCGCATTCTTCAGCAAATCGTAGGCTTCAGCAATTAGCTGCATGTCACCATACTCAATGCCGTTGTGCACCATTTTGACGTAGTGACCAGAACCACCAGGCCCAATATAAGTTACACAAGGGCCATCATCGACTTGAGCCGCAATTTTGTTAAAAATTGGTGACAGATACTCATAAGAGCTTTTTGTACCACCAGGCATTAGGGATGGGCCATTGAGTGCGCCTTCTTCGCCACCACTCACACCCATACCCAGATATCGCAAACCTGTAGGCTCTAATTCCTGGGTGCGTCGTTCTGTATCTTCAAACCAAGAGTTGCCACCGTCGATAATGATATCGCCTTCGTCTAGCAAAGGTCTGAGTTGAGAAATAACTGCGTCTACTGGCTTACCAGCTTGCACCATCACCAAGATTTTGCGGGGACGTTCTAGTGCAGCTACGAATTCTTCCAGGGTAAAGGCGGCTTTAACATTCCTTCCTGTCGCGCGTTGAGCCATGAAGGCATCGGTCTTTTCTCTGGAGCGGTTATAAACTGCAATTGGGAAGCCATTACGCTCGACGTTTAGAGCGATATTTTCGCCCATAACGGCTAAACCAATCACACCAAAGCTTTGTAGGGTCATAAACTATGTTTGGCTAACTCTTGCAGATCCTTTTATCTTTAAGGGTAGTCCGAGATATTAGCTTCTCTCCTAAAGAAGATCTTAAGAAAGGATTAATCTCAGCGAGATTAATCCGCAGCTAACATAGGTGATTAATTTTAATTTGTATCTAAATCAACAATTAGGTTGCAAAATTTGCAAAATTAAAATATCTGATCAAAGGGGCGAGGAACTTAGAGAATGGGGCCTAGTACTGCTGCGACAAAGTCAAAAGCAGCCAGCACGTTACGCGGGGAACCCCGTTGTAGCAAAACTCAAAAGTCAAACGTCAAACATTTTGCCTATCAAGGCTTTGGCCTAATTCCAATGGTTGCTTGATTGGCGCTGTTTTGTACTAGGGAATAGAGTGATGTTTCACCCCTCAGCCCTAAACCCTAACCCCTAACCCCTAGTAAAAGGAGAAACCAAATAATGCTGGCATTTGTCCTAGCTTTGGCGGTGGGCCTTGGTAGCTTAACCATTTATTTAGCAGCTTTCTTTTTTCCAGAAATCCATCGGAAGAATGACTTTATCTGGAGTGGCGTAGGGCTATTCTACGCCTTAATGTTATGGGTTTTTGCACCACGTATTAATGGCGGTCTTTTACTGGGTCATGTAGCTAGTGTCGCGCTTTTAGGCTGGTTTGGTTGGCAAACTTTCTCATTACGCCGACAAGTGACACCAAAGGCCCAACAAACACCTGTTCCCAGTTCCGACGCTGTGAAAACTTCTATTCAGCAGCAGGTTACTAAGTTGTCACTCACAGAACGCTTGGCGCAGTTGCAACAGGGTGTTGGTAACACCTTGAGCGGTGTGAAAAATCGATTCCAAAAAACTGATAAAAAAACCTCACCAGTTGCGAAAACTCCAACAACTACCCCTACACCCAAAGTTCCGCCTACTGTAGAAATTATTGACAACACCACAGCTACACCAGAAACACCACAAGAGGATGTGAACGCAACTAGTGAAGCTCCCACTTTGATACTAGAAACACCAGTAGATGAGGTAGTCACAACTAACGAAACCACCACAACCAGCGAGACAATACCAGAAGTAATTCCTCCAAATCCCCCATCTCCCGAATTAGTGGAAGCTGCACAACCACATACTGAGGCTGAGGATAAAGAACCGATTCCCGTCGAAGAAGTTGCACCGGATGCTGTACTGGCTCCCCCAGCCGAAGCACCACCAGAACAACTACCGCCTAATAATCCAGCTAGTTAAATCTAGTGGGCGATCGCAAAAGTGATGAGAATTGGTGAGGGGTCAGATCCCCGACTTCTTTAAGAAGTCGGGGATCTTGCAGTCCAGCAAAGTTGGGTAAAGGGGAAAGGTTTTTGTCCATTACCCTTTTCCCTTTAACCTTTACCCAACCTCCACCTAACATTTTTGGTTTGGCAGACTACTAGTAGTTTTAACCCCGTAAAAATAATTGGGTAATGATGTAGGTATTACCCTTACGCCACACTCCTACACCTGTTTCTCTAAAGACTGGACGGAGAATATTTTCTCTGTGTCCTGGACTTTTTAACCAACCATCAACGGCAGGTTGTACAGGCTGAGAAATATTTTTGCTTCTAAATAAGTTTTCTCCTACCATCCAATAGGAGATTCCGCCAGCGCTGACTCTATCGCTGAGGGTACTACCATCAATTCCGGTGTGGCTGAAGAAGTTTTTTTCTGCCATCTGCTGACTGTAATTGCGGGCTACTTGCGCTAATTTTTCATTATTTTTTAAAGGCTGAAGCCCATTTTTTTGGCGTACTTGGTTAATTTGTTGGCGAACTTGTGACTCAATTTCGGCAGTTTGGGGAGTTTGTGCTGGCTGTGGCGGTTGTGGTGGTTTGTTGGATGGGATTTCAATGTGTGGTAAGGGTGGCAAATACTCGATCGCTTGCTCACATCCTGTTAAACAAAGTGCGATCGCAATCCATCCTGCTCCCATTATTTTCGATAAATGGCTTTGGCGCTGCAATATCCTGCGGTATATTTGCTTAGTCACGGAATACTTCTTGCTGCTTGATTTCCACTTTCACAAACAAATGTAACAAAAATGGGAGGTTGGCATTTGGTAATGGGTAATGGGTAATGGGTAATTGGGTGTTTGTTATTTCCCTTCATCTCCCTCATCCCCCTCATCCCCCTCATCTCCCTCATCTTCTTCATCTCCCTCATCCCCCTCATCACCTTACCAATTGGGCGGTGGAGTTGAAAAACTGACGACATAAACCTCTGGTGACTAACAGTGTTGTGAGCAAGTTCGCAAAAGCAACCATGAATAACAATAAAATTTCGTAGGATACAGCGTCGGGGGGTTGTACGCCACCGAGTAATTGTCCGGTGGTGATTCCTGGGAGTGCAACCATACCGATGAGCATCATTTGATTTAAGGTAGGCATTAAGCCAGCGCGAATGGCTTCTTTGCGGTACTGGGTAATAGCTTGCTGGGGAGTTGCGCCTAAGCTTAAGTGAGTTTCGATTTCTAAATGGGAAGAGTTGATGGTATTTACCAGACGTTCCCCTGCGATCGCAGCTGCATTCATGGCATTACCTAAAACTACCCCAGCTAGCGGAATTATATACCTTGGTTCGTACCATCTTTCTGGTTGAATAATCAAAAAGATGCTATAAAGCACAGTCAATGCTGTACTAACAAAAATTGACCCCCACACCCAAGGCAACACAAGGGGAAGTTTTTGACTGATGCGGTTTCGTGCGACAATCGCCGTAATCGTCAGCATGATTACTAAAATTGCCAAAACCCCCCAAACGTTGTTTACAGCAAAGATGAAGTCCAAAACGTATCCCAAGACGAGTAGCTGGAGAATAGTTCTTCCAGTAGCGAAAACCAAGCTCAACTCTAGCCCTAACTTTTCCCAAGCAGATAAACCAACTGCGATCGCCATCAAGCCAATTGCGATCGCTAAATCAGCTAAATCTAATTTGATCAAATCTGGCATTAGTTACCTCCTGGGGATTGGGGACTAGGGATTGGGGACTGGGGAACTCGGGGCCCCCTCTGGGGATAAGGGGTAATGGGGACAAGGAGAATAGGGGAAATAACAAACACCAAACACCAAACACCAAATTACCAAATGCCCAGTATAAACCCTCAATAATAAGTATTTTCAACGACAGTCTGCTGTGATTTTCTAATTGACAATTTAATCAGCAACAATTGGCTGTCGAAGTGCATCTTTTGTATTTCCAGATTCATAAAAACTCATGATCCAAAGTTTAAATTCCGTTCCTGCCTTTGATATTAAACAGCAATACTCGACTATAGAAGCAGAAGTGAGTGCTGCTGTTTTAGAAGTTTTGGCTTCTGGTCGTTATATTGGCGGGCCTGTAGTAGAAGGTTTTGAAAAACAGTTTGCTGCTTATCATGGCGTAACTGAATGTGTAGCTTGTAATTCTGGTACTGATGCACTTTTTCTCGCGCTACGTGCTTTAAATATTGGTGCAGGTGATGAAGTAATTACGACAACTTTCACTTTTATTGCTACGGCTGAGGTAATTAGTGCTGTAGGTGCCAAGCCGGTTTTTGTTGATATTGATGATACTTTTAATTTTGATTTACAACAGGTAGCAGCGGCAATTACACCCAAAACTAAAGCTATTATCCCAGTTCACCTGTTTGGGCAACCTGTAGATATGACGGCGCTAATGGCGATCGCACAATCTCATAATTTGGTGGTAATTGAAGATTGTGCCCAAGCTACAGGCGCAAGTTGGGGCAATCAAAAAGTAGGTAGTATTGGACATATTGGTTGCTTTAGTTTTTACCCCACAAAAAACCTTGGCGGTTGCGGTGATGGGGGTGCAATCACTACTAACGACCCAGCTATTGCTAGTCAACTGCGGGTATTACGTGAGCATGGTAGCAAAGTTCGCTACCTTCATGAAGAAATTGGCGTAAATAGCCGCTTGGATGCAATACAAGCAGTGATTTTGGGAATTAAACTGCGTTATTTAGATAATTGGAATGAAAGACGGCGGGCGATCGCAGCTTATTATCACGAATTCCTCAGCCAAGTTCCCGGTTTAATCGCGCCTCAAGAATTAGCCGGGGGCGCTGGGGTATGGAATCAATATACAATACGCGTCTCTGGTAAAGGGCGCAATGGTGCTACTGCCCAATATCGAGACTCAGTGCGCCAGCAATTACAGGAACGGGGCGTAGGTTCAATGGTTTATTATCCCCTGCCTTTACATTTGCAGCCAGTTTATCAAGACCTCGGCTATCAACCAGGATACTTACCAGTATCAGAGCAAATCTCTCATGAAGTGATTGCTTTACCCATGTATCCAGAACTCACGCAAGAACAACAAGACCAAGTGATTTACGCCCTGAAAGATTGTTTGGGATAGAAGAGTGCTGAGTGCTGAGTGCTGAGTAGAAGAGAAGGGAGTAAGGAGTGCAGGGACAAGGGAAACAAGGGAAAATAATTAATGCCCCATGCCCCATGCCCCATGCCCTATTTAACCTCTACTTTAGCGGTTGCTAAGGCTTCAACGATGCTGCGAACGGCGGCAATCATGGCTACTTCGCTGTTGAGTTGGTTAATGGCGGAACCAACACCAACACCAGCTGCACCAGCAGCGATCGCAAGTGGTGCTGTGACGCTAGAAATGCCGGAAGCGCACAATACTGGTACGGAAACTGCACGGGAAATTTCAAAGGCTGCTGCCAAGGTGGGAGCAGCTTTTTCAATTAAGCCTAAGGTTCCGGGGTGGGCAGGGTTGCTGCTAGTGCCGCCTTCGGTTTGGATAATATCAGCGCCAGCTTTGACTAGTTCTTCTGCTAGTTGTACCTGTTGATCTAGTGTCAGGATGTGGGGAACAGTAACAGATAAGGTGATTTCTGGCAGTAAGGCGCGGGTTTGGTGAGTTAGTGCGAGAACTTCCTCAGCTTCAAATCTACGTCCTTGAGCATAGAAAGAATCAAAATTTCCGATTTCAATTAAATCTGCACCAGCTGCCACAGCTTGCAAAAATTTTTCTGGCTCTACTGCTGACACACAGATTGGTAAATTGGTCAATGTTTTCGCTAATTTAACTAAATCAGCATCGGCAGCGATATCGACAAATGTAGCACCGCCTAAATCGGCGGCTTTGATAGTAGCGGCGACGCGATCGCTATCAAAGTTATTTAAACCGCTGATCGCCTTCAGGACACAGCGGTTAGCAAAAGCACGTTGAAGAGAAGAATGCATTGTCATACTTCGTTGTTTGAAGCTACGAAAATTAGGTATATTCTACCGTTAGTCCTCATCGTTCGCGTAATCGATTCTGAAAATAAAGAATTCATCAAAATGGTTAAAAGGCTTACAAAAAAAGGATTAATCGCATCAAACTTTTATCCATATACCCTTTAGAGGCGTGGTTAGTTCACAGTGCGATGACGGTGCGATCGCACCGATACATTCAGATTCCTACTGAAATCTTTGAGGGAAATCGGGTAAGTGTAAGCTTTCTATTCTGATTACCAAAACCAAAGCTATATATAGTAGGAATTTCATGGTTTTTTGGGAATTAATTATTTCCGATTTGGATTACGCGAATGGTGAGGGGAGCAACGTGATTTGGTAATGGGTAATGGGTAATGGGAATTTCTTCTATGCTTTTGCATCTCTCACCCTACGGATTCGCCGTTAGCGTTCTCGTACCCCTACGGGGAAGCAAGCGACGCGAACACTACTACGCGTCTACATACCCTTTATCGCTACTTCCTGCTGACATTGTTAATGTAGCGAGTTCACTTAGGGACTTCCAAGAAATAAATTATTCCATCTTGTGGGGCGGGCATCTTGCCATAGGTGTCAAGTTAAGGCAGAAGCCCAAATGTCAAGCGACCTGGCGGCGTTGCGTCGGTGTCGCTGACGAACAGCTTTGACTAAGCCCATAGAACGCTGATGCTCAACCAACCAAGGAATGAGCTGTAGTTGTGAGTTGTGCGATCGCAAAACGATTGACTTTGTTTTAATGATCAATTTATTTGAATTTGTGGCTGTAATTAATATTTAGTATTAATTCGGGTGCTGATAATTTTTACGAATGTTATATATGTCTGTATATTTACTATATACAACGTCATCTATAATGGCAGAATATTGTACAGTCTTAGGTTGCAACCAGTTAGTTTCAAAGCCAGGTTATAAACTTTGCTACAAGCATTGGAAAGTCAATAATTCAAAAGCAAATAACTCTATAGATTCTCAAGCTGCTTCTACATCTCATGCTCATAGTCTGGCTTCTACTGCTACATTAATATCAGCTACCAAAATCAGTGAGCGGCTTGGTGTATCGCGGAATGCTATTAATCCTATCCTGGCTGAACTCGGATTATTAGATAAAGTTCAGAATGGTTGGATAGCTACAAATTTAGGGTTGAACTTTGGAGGAGTACAAAAGTATGATGACAAAGGCAAAAAACCTTACGTTGTTTGGACAGAGGAAATCTTCAATAATCAAATTTTTCTGGATACATTTCGCAAAATTAGCGAATATGATGTGGAAGCAAACTTAACTGTTGATAACGGTAAGTCAGACTTTCGCGAGAAGTTTCATGCTGGTAATTATCGCGCTACAGATGGACATTGGGTTCGTTCCAAAGCTGAATTGTCAATTGATAACTGGCTTTACATGGCTGG
The DNA here is from genome assembly GCF_025677855.1 of Tolypothrix sp. PCC 7601. NCBI lineage: Bacteria > Bacillati > Cyanobacteriota > Cyanophyceae > Nostocales > Tolypothrichaceae > Tolypothrix > Tolypothrix sp. PCC 7601. The sequence goes on along the minus strand of NZ_CP064879.1, from coordinate 5,840,382 downwards.
TTTAGTTCATGCTTATGAGCGAAAACTTCCTGTTGCAGAAGAAGTTTACTGTGATTTTTATATTCCTGCTGGTAGAGTTTATATTGAGTATTGGGGCTACGATAATGACCCACAATATGTATCACGTAAAAGAGAAAAACAGGATATTTATCAGAAATATGATTTGAATTTGATTGAACTTACGGATGAACATATTAAGAATCTTGATGATTATTTACCCACAATGCTAAGAGGATTTGGCATTATTGTGAGCTAGAAGCTTAGTATTGATTTATGAAATTCAAACGATGGCACTACCTAAATCTTCTTCATCTTCTACTAAGAGAACTCGCATAGGTTACTGGGGATTGAAGACTAGGGAAGTTAATGTATAGAGTCACAATCACAATGCATCGCCTCGCATTGTTAATGTATGGGGTAACAATGGCAATGTATCGCCCTGCATTGTTAATGTATCGAGTCACAATCGCAATGTATCGTCTTGCATTGTTAATGTATCGAGTCACAATCGCAATGTATCGCCTTGCATTGTTAATGTATCGAGTCACAATCGCAATGCATCGCCTTACACAAATTCATAAGCAACTTTTGTAGGCTAAAGACTTACATAATTACCCATTCCCCCTTCCCCAATCCCCAATCCCCAATCCCCAATCCCCATTCCCCTCACTTGTTATACCAAGCCTTTCGCCACTGTTTCATTTGGTTAATTTCAGCGTCTTGTGCTTTGATAATTGCTTGCGCTAATTTCTTCATCTCAGGACGCTTGGTTTTTTGCAAAGCATCTTTAGCCATTGTCACAGCGCCTTCATGATGGGGAATCATCGCATCAATAAAGCGGAGGTCGAATTCTTTATCGGCTGCACCTAAGTCCATGCTCATCATCATGGCTTGCATTTGCTCTGATGACATCTCCATCATCTTACCTTGTTGAGCATCATAAGCCATTGGTTTAGCCTCCGCTTTGGGATACCAAGCTGTGCGCCAGGTTTGCATCTGGCTAATTTCTTGATTTTGGGCTTTGATAATGTCGTCTGCTAGCTTTTTGATTTCTGGGCGTTTTGATTTTTGCTGTGCTTCTTTCGCCATCACAATCGCGCCTTGATGGTGGGCAATCATGCCATCAATAAAGCGTAAATCATAATTAGCATCGGCTGGCCCTAAATCCATTGCCATGCTGTGATTCATCCCACCACCGTGATGCATCATACCCCCGTGATCCATCTGGTGATCGTTATTGGTATGGTTTTGGGCGGTACTTTGGGAACAAGCTGTTACCAAGTTACTAGATACAGATGCGATCGCAATTAAGCTTAATGACAAAAAACTATTTTTCCAGTGAGAGAATCGCATAGGGATTATGTTTATGAGTAATTTTGTGTATTACTCATAGTTTGGCAATTCAAAATGAAATTACGATGAAATTCAACCAGATTTCAGATTGTACAACACACCCTTGTAGAGACGCGATTAATCGCGTCTCTAATTAATCGCGTCTCTACAATTTGCGCTTGCTATCATCAGGGCAAATGCCAAATTTTAATCGTCTTATCCTTGCTACCACTGACTAAAGTTTTACCATTGGGACTAAAAGCCACAGCGTACACTTCGGCTGTATGTCCTTGAAAAGTCTTGATGACTTCTCCTGTGGTTTTTTGCCAGACTTTTACAGTTTTGTCATCGCTAGCACTAGCAATATACTCGCCGTTGGGACTAAAGGCGATCGCATTCACATCGGCTGTGTGTCCGTCAAAGGTACGAATTAGCTTGCCTGTATTTAGATTCCAGAGTTTAATGGTTTTATCATCGCTGGCGCTGGCTAATAACTGTCCATTGGGACTGATGGCTAAAGCGTTGACATCGAGGGAATGTCCTTTGAGTGTGTGTATTTCTTTCCCTGTTTTTAGCTGCCAAATTTTGATAGTTCTATCAGCGCTAGCACTAGCAATTTTCTCACCGTCGGGACTGATAGCTACAGCTAAAACTTCTCTTGTATGTTCTTTGAGGGTGCGAATTTCCTTTCCTGTCGCCAAATCCCAGATTTTAATAGTTTTATCGTAACTACCACTGACTACAGTTTGCCCATCTGGGGTAATCGCCACAGAATTAACTAAATCGCGATGTCCCTTGAGAGTGCGAATTTCCTTACCAGTATTGAGATTCCAAATTTTGATGGTGTGGTTTTTATAACCTGCGATCGCAGTTTGACTATCTGGGGTAATTGCCACAGCATACACCCAACCAGAATCCGCTTTCAGGGTACGAATTACTTGTTTTTGCTGCAAGTTCCAAATTTTAACTGTTTGATCGTCGCTACCGCTAGCTAATATGCCTTCTTTTGCTGTGGCTATTTGCTGTAAGGGTAACAGCGCCACATTTGGTTGTTGACGTTGAGATCTAGAAGATGGGGAAATTGGCACAAAAGCCAGGGTATTAACTTCTCCACCATGTCCAGTTAGCGGTAAACTTTGCCAATATCCATATCCTGCCCATCCTAGCAGCACAATTGCGCCACCCATCAGCAGTTGATATGGTAACTGGGTTTTACCTAGCAGCTTTTGCAGATGAGTTGCAGCTTTGAGGTTCAAGCCTGAAACCTTGATTTTACCCGTACTATCCTGTAGTAAAGTTTTTTGTTGCGTTTGCTGTGGTAAATCTTGCAAAACTGCATTTGCTGATTGGTAGCGATGCTCAACTTCTTTTTGTAATAGCTTGTCTAATATCTGTTCTAATTGTGCAGATATGGGATGTTTCAGATGTTCTCGCCAACTCTTTACCCAGTTATAGCCAGCTTCCATATACAGATGCGATGGCTGAATTCCCGTCAACAGCGAAAAGCAAGTTACTCCCAAACTAAATAAATCGCTAGCTGGCGATGCTAAACCATACTTCATCTGTTCCATTGGCGCATAGCCATAAGAACCAATGCTAGTACCTGTCAATTCCATCGAGGTAGCAGTTACTTGCTTGGATACACCAAAATCAATCAACACTAAATTCCCCCCGGTGCTTTGAGACTGGGGGGAACGACGCATAATATTATCTGGCTTAATATCGCGGTGAATTACCTGATTTTCATGGACAAAATCGAGTACAGGTAATAATTCACCTAAAAGTTGCCAAATTTTGGCTTCGCTAAAAGTACCTTGTTGTTTTAGTTCCTGTCGTAAACTTTGTCCTTGGATAAACTGCTGTACTAAGTAGAGGTAGCTATCTTCACCAAAGTAAGCATACAAAGTAGGAATTTGAGGATGTTCTCCTAGCTGCTGCAAACGTCTTGCTTCTTCTTTAAACAGTTCTGTAGCTTTACGTAGCGCATTAGTGCCTTTTACTTGCGGTGATAGCTGCTTCACCACGCAATGTTCTTTTAGCTTATCTTCATCTGCTGCTAAAAAAGTCCTGCCAAATCCACCGCCTCCCAATGGTTGAATAATGCAATAGCGATTCCGCAATAGTGGTGTCAATTTTATCCCACAACCTTGGCAAAAATTGCTATCTTGTGGGTTTACAGGTTGATCGCAGTTGGGATTCAGGCAGTAGGTCATTGTTCAGTATCTATCAGCCCTCGTAAGTATATGATAAATACTCTTGTGCATTTATTCCTAATTGCGATCGCGTTTCTCTACAATTTCCCCTCACAGTTCGTAAGTAGGTGCGATTTATCCGAAATATGTCAAGCTTTATAGGGGAAAGGTGAAAGGGGAAAGGGTAAGGGTAAAAAGGGAAAAGGTTTTTATCCCCTTCTCCTTTCCCCCGCTTTCCTGGGCGAATGTTAAATTTAAATCAGAAATTTCCTCAGTAGGGAAATGAATACCTCAACATAATTAATTACCAAAACTTCTTTTCCGTTCCCCATTCCCCAGTCCCCAGTCCCTAGTCCCCAGTCCCCATTCCCCCTTCCCTCTCTCCACCTTTTGCACAACTACTTAAAAAGATGGATCCTATCTCCGCGACAATCGGCTTTATTGTGGGCTTAATTGGCTTTATTGCTAGCACCGTGCAAGTTTTAGATTATATAGATAAACGGCGCGAAAGGCAGCCAGCAATTGCATCAGTAGAGAATCCACGCCCTATCCCCCAGCTAAAGCCTCAAACTGCACATCGCGTTGATTGGGGTGAGGCGGTGGATGTACTAGCATTTTATGGGCGCGCTGAAGAACTTAGTAAGTTAACACAGTGGGTTGTGCAAGAACGCTGTCGTGTGGTAGCGCTGTTGGGAATCGGGGGAATTGGCAAAACTTCTCTGGCTATTAAGCTGGTACAGCAGATTCAGGATGAATTTGATTATGTGATTTGGCGTAGTCTGCAAAATGCGCCACCGATACAAGAAATTTTGGCGGAGTTAATCAAATTTCTTTCGCATCAGCAGCAACTTGATATCCCAAAAGATAGTAATGATGGTATTTCTTTATTAATTGATTATCTCCGCTCCTCACGCTGTTTATTAATCCTAGATAATGCCGAATCAATTTTGCAGACTGGTGCTTTAGCATATCGCGCAGGTTATGAGGCTTATGGAGAATTAATCAGACGCATTGGTGGTATATCTCATCAAAGTTGCTTAATTTTAACGAGTAGAGAAAACCCTCCAGAAATCGCCGCGTCATCTGGAGAAAATCTACCAGTCCGCGCTTTGCAATTAACTGGATTAAAAGCCGTAGATGGCGAAGAAATTTTCCAGACTCAAGGACTTTCAGGTACAGATGCAGAACAAATTAAACTCATCGAATTTTATAAAGGGCATCCTCTAGCTTTAAAAATTATTGCCACAACCATTAAAGAACTATTTGATGGCAGAATTGCCGAATTTTTATCACAAAATACCGTAGTGTTTGGTGGTATCCGCGAACTGTTAAATCAGCAATTTCATCGCCTATCAGATTTAGAAACAGAGGTGATGTATTGGCTGGCGATAAATCGTGAGCCTGTAGGGATTAGCGAATTACGAGAAGATATAGTTGCTTTACCATCACAATCAAATTTGATGGAAGCTTTGCAGTCATTAGCTAGACGTTCGTTAATTGAGAAAAGTAACGCCCTCTTTACCCTGCAACCTGTGGTGATGGAATATTTAAGCGATCGCCTGATTGCAGAAGTGTCAGAAAATCTCATTAGCGGCGAAGTTACTTTTGCTAATCGCTATGCTTTAATGAAGGCGACGGCGAAAGATTATATCCGCGAAGCGCAAATTCGATTAATTGTTAAACCTCTAGCAGAAAGACTACTCGATAGGCTGGGAAGTCAGAAAAAACTGGAAGCGCAGCTAAATCAAATTATCGCTACATTACAATCAAAATCTCCCCAACATCCAGGGTATATTGGTGGGAATATTTTAAATTTATTTTGTTACTTAGAAACAGATTTAGGCAATTATGATTTTTCGCATTTAGCACTGTGGCAAGCATATCTCAAAGGTGCTAACTTGCAGAAACTCAAATTAAACAATGCTGCCATAGAAAGGTCAGTTTTTACCGATATTTTGACAACTATTTTCTCCGTTGCCTTCAGTCCTAATGGTAAAATTATCGCTACAGGTGATGCTAATGGTGAAATTCGGCTATGGCAAATAGATGATGGTCAACAAATTTTAATTTGTAAAGGTCATACAGGATTTGTGCGGTCAGTCGCATTTAGTCCCGACGGTCAGACTTTAGCTAGTGCTAGTGTGGATAAAACCGTTAAACTCTGGTCAATCAGCGATGGTAAATGCATCAAAACTTTACAAGGACATAGCGATCGCATAGAGTCATTAGCAGTCAGTCCCGATGGTCAATTGTTAGTGACTGGCAGTATTGACAAGACTTTGAGAATCTGGTCAGTTAATAATGGTCAATGCTTGCAAGTTCTCGCAGGACATACTCATCACATTTGGTCAGTCGCCTTTAGTCCTGATAGCCAAACTGTCGCCAGTGGTAGTTTTGACCAAACCGTGAGACTGTGGTCAGTTAACGACGGTAGCTGTTTGCAAGTCTTCCACGGACATACTGATGGTTTACGGTCAGTCGCATTTAGCCCTGATGGTAAACTGCTTGCTAGCGGTAGTCACGATGAGACAGTTAGGCTTTGGTCGCTGAGTGATGGTCAATGCTTACAAGTGCTAGAGGGACATAGTGACAGAGTTTTATCAGTCGCCTTTAGTCCCGATAGCCAAACTGTCGCCAGTGGTAGTTACGACCAAACTGTGAGACTGTGGTCAGTGAGTGATGGACAACGCTACCAAATTTTTCAAGGACATGGCGATCGCGTTTGGTCAGTGGCATTTAGTCCTGATGGTAAAATTCTCGCTAGTGGTGGTTATGACCAAACTGTAAGGCTGTGGTCTGTGAGCGATGGTCATTGCCTGAAAGTTTTTCAAGGATACCTCAATGGTGTAGAGTCAGTAGCCTTTAGTCCTGACGGTCAAACCTTAGCTAGTGGTAGTTTCGACCAAAAAGTCAGGCTATGGTCACTGAGTAATCACCAATGTCGCACCACTCTCACTGGACATACTCAGCAAGTCAGGTCAGTGGCTTTTAGCCCGAATGGAGAGATTTTAGCTAGTTGCAGCCATGACCGCACAATCAGATTATGGTCAGTGAAAAATTGCGAGTTTCTCAAAATCTTAGCGGAATATACCCATCGAGTCGGGTCAATCGCCTTTAGTCCCGATGGTGAAATCTTAGCCAGTGGTAATTATGACAGCACAATCAGGCTATGGTCTCTTAGTACAGGTAAATGTCTGCAAGTTTTACACGAAAATACTAATCAGGTTTGGTCAGTAGCCTTTAGCCCAGATGGACAAATTTTAGCTAGTGCTGGTTATGACCTCACAGTCAGATTATGGTCAATCAACGATGGTACAATAGTTAAAATCTTGCAAGGGCATACAGGGCCAGTTGGGCCAGTAGCATTTAGTCCCGATGGGCAAATTTTAGCTAGTGGTGGTAACGACCAAACAGTCAGACTGTGGTCACTCAATGATGGCAAATGTTTGCAAGTTCTCCCAGGACATACAAATTGGATTTGGTCAGTCGCATTTAGTCCCGATGGGCAAACCTTAGCCAGTAGCGGCGATGACCAAACAATCAAGTTATGGTCAGTCAGTGACGGTAAATGCATCCGGACTTTATCAGGACATATCAACAGAGTTTGGTCAGTAGCATTTCATCCTGATGGACAAACCTTAGCTAGCGGTAGCGGCGATGGCACAATTAAACTCTGGAATATCAACACAGGCGAATGCTGGGAAAATCTCAGAGTAGAAAGACCTTATGAAGGTATGAATATCGCTGGAGTAACAGGTTTAACCCAAGCGCAGAAAGCCACACTCAAAGCCTTGGGTGCGGTGGAAAAATAATTGTAATTCGTAATTCGTAATTCGTAATTACAAGAGGGTAAAGGTTAAGGGGGAAGGGGGAAAGGTGAAAGGTTAAGGGTTCAAGGTTTTTTCTTTCCCTTTTCCCATTCCCCTTTTTCCCCTTAACCGAAAAGTATTGAAGAGGGGGAAAGGTTTTTTATCCCTTAACCAATCCCCAATCCCCAATTTCCTAATCAAAGTTTTCTAACTTTTTGATTTTCCACGGAAGTACTAGAGTTATCTTAAGTAGTAAATATAAAAATATTACTTATGCGACTACGTCTAATTACTGTCAGCATTTTGCTGGCATTAGCTTACCCTACCTTACCCCTTAAGACTTCCACACAGGTTCTCGCCCAAGCACCAACACCAACTGCAGAAGAAAAGATTACAGAGGCGATTACCCTGAATAATAACGGTGAAGGTATTGTATATAAAGATTTAGTCGGTTTAAGTGACTTGCAAGCCGGGTTAGAAATGTTTCAGCAAGCCTTGGCTATTTTCAAAAAATACAATGCCAAAGCTGGAGAAGCTAACAGTCTTACCAATATTGGCTATGTTTATTTGCGGAAAGGGGAATATTCTAAAGCCTTGGACTTTTTGCAACAGTCTTTAGCAATTCGCAAACAAACACGCGATCGCCAAAATGAATGGATACCTCTGTCCTATATAGGTGAAGCATACATCAATCTGGGTCAATATCCAAAAGCATTAGATGCTTATCAAGAAACTTTAACTATTCTCAAAGAACTCCGCACAGCTAACCCCAAGGATTCCAGCTACTCTACCAGTCAAAAAGGAATGCTGGCTAATACGGGGGCATTATATTTTAGGATGGGTCAATATCAAAAGGCGTTGGAGCTTTATCAACAAACCTTAGCAATCCAAAAAGCTGATAATGACCGAATTGGTAGCGCAGATACTCTGAATAATATAGGAGTCGTTTACATTAATTTAGGCAGCTACACTCAAGCGCTAGATTCCTACCAACAAGCTTTAACCACTGTTCAAGACTTCTGCTATAAAGAAAAATTAACTTGCTATTACGGTAGCGAAGCCGCAATTTTAAATAATTTTTCCAGCGCTTACTTTAGTTTAGGGCAATATCAAAAATCCTTAGAGTTAGCAGAGAAATCTGCGAATATTTACAAGAAATTCCGCACTGGTGAATATCAGGGAACCAATAAGCAAGATATCCAGTTACTCTACGATGCTTTGGGACAAAATCCCCAAGCTTTGCAACAAATTACCAGTCGGGCAGTTGTAGGTGATGCATTTGGTAAGGATTCTTTTCAATTTCAAGGCGAAGCACTTAACCTCAATAACATTGGGCAAATTTACTTTAGCCAAAGTAAATATGACCAAGCACTGAAACTATATCAACAAGCTTTAGATATTTACAAACAAAACAATTATCCCGCAGGTATTGCTGTCACGCAAAATAATATTGCTAATATTTACGCCAATACAGGCAAATATGCCCCAGCAATCGAATCTAATCAACAGGCTTTGACTAATTATAGAGCAGTAGGCGATCGCACTGGTGAAGGGGTGACATTCAGCAATCTCGGACAGATTTACCAAAAACAGAATCAATACGATAAGGCTTTAGGACTTTATCAGCAAGCGTTAGCCATCCACCGAGAAGTTAGCGATAAAGCCAGTGAAACCGCCACTCTCAAATATCTCGGTGATGTACTCGCAAACCAAAATCAACCACAATTAGCGATCGCATTCTACAAACAATCAGTCAATCTTACCGAAACTATTCGCCAAAGTCTGCGTGTCGTTCCTACAGATATCCAAAAATCTTACACCGAAACTGTTGCTGACAGATATCGCCGTTTAGCCGATTTACTACTCAAGCAAAATCGTCCATCGGAAGCACAACAAGTTTTGGATTTATTAAAAATCCAGGAAGTTAAAGATTTTATTGGCAATAGCCCAGTAAACACCCCAAAAAATGCCAATAATCCCCCTAAAATAGCCAATCCTCAACGCGGAATAGCTAATAACGATTTGCAGACAGCGCAAAACTTACCTTTCAAACCCCAAGAACAAGAAATCTCGCAAAAATATAGCGCTATTCAAGATAAAGTCATTCTTTTAGGTAAAGAACTCACAAGTCTGCGGAAAATTCATCCTAAAGAACGCACATCTGCACAAGAAAAACGGATGGCTGAACTTGTGAAATTTGAACAGGATAGTAATGCGGAGTTTAATAAGTTTATCAAAAGTCCGGCTGTGGTAGCGCTGGTGCAGCAATTATCTGTAACTTCTAACCAAGAAAATCTCAATTTACGACAACTCAATTCCATTCGGGATAATTTGCGTCAGTTACGTCATAAAGCTGTATTACTGTATCCCTTGGTTTTAGAAGACAGATTAGAGTTAGTTATTGTCACCGCAGATTCACCACCCATACACCGCACAGTTAAAGTTACACAAGCAGAGTTAAATCAAACAATTCAAGAGTACAGAAAAACAATAGTAGTTCCCCGTAGAAGTATTAAAGAACCAGCACTGAAATTGTATAACTGGTTAATTAAGCCGATAGAAAACGACTTAAAGCAAGCCGATGCTAAATCAATTATTTATGCTCCTGATGGACAACTGAGATATATCCCTTTAGCAGCATTATATGATGGTAAAGATTGGCTAGTACAACGTTTTGTGGTTAATCATATCACATCAGCTAGTCTAACGAAATTTGACAATAAAGTAGAGAAGAATATCAACGTTTTAGCTGCGGCTTTTACCAAAGGCGATTACACAGTCAAAATTGCCAGTCGTGACGAAGTTTTTAGCGGCTTGCAGTTTGCCAAAGTAGAAGTAGAAAACTTAGCTAAGACCATTCCCGGTACTAAAATATTACTAGATAATCTGTTTAGTCCAGCCACCACAGTTCCCCAAATGAACGATTACAAAATTGTGCATTTGGCAACTCATGGGCTATTAGTTAAAGGTCATCCCGAAGATTCATTTATTCTCTTTGGTAATGGACAATATGTAACTCTACGGGATATCGAAAATTGGTCTTTACCGAATGTTGATTTAGTCGTTTTGAGCGCTTGTCAAACAGGCTTGGGCGATAAATTAGGTAACGGTCAAGAAATTCTAGGATTAGGATATCAAATTCAACTGACGGGCGCAAAAGCTGCCATTGCTTCATTATGGTCTGTGTCTGATGGTGGTACACAAGCGTTAATGAATGTTTTCTATCAAGTTTTGCGATCGGGTAATCTGACAAAAGCTGAAGCTTTGCAAAAAGCCCAAATTGCTTTAATTACAGGTAATTATGCTGGAGTGAATAAAACCGCAGAAATAGCTAGAGTACGAAATAAAAGTAGTCGTATTATCAGTGCAGGTTCCGCAAATGAATTCAGCCATCCCTTTTATTGGGCACCCTTTATTTTAATTGGTAATGGACTGTAATCATAGCCATAGAATGAATTAGTTAAGTGTAGTGCGGCTATGTTAAAAAAATAGATGAAAATACGTTATAATCTCCTTTTAGGAACTGCACATCAACCATACATGTATCTGAATAGCAGTACAAATATTAGGTGATACATGGGGTTATATCATGGAATTTAGATTTCGCAATTATCCCTTGTAGCGCCGTAACACACCTGACTGTAAATCAGATAAATTTGTGATAAATGGCTCTAAAAAGTGTTATTTATTACAAAACTTATCCTTGTAATACCAATTCAAATAATGTTGGTTACACAACAATATATTCTAGAAGGCACGGCATTGCCGTGCTCCTACAATCTGTCACATTCTTTTTTCTAATTGGTATAACTTGTTAACAAATGTATCAATAGCGAAGTTAATAGATATCTCACTAAAAATGTAGAACCAAATTTTTTCTGGTGTTTTTTTAGAGTTGCTTTTCTTTAATGCTAGGATCTACGACAATAAATATTTGGAGAAAAGTGCTATAGCTGTGAAACAAAAAGCAAAACCAAGGATCGCTTTGCTTCGTGAAAAGGCAGGGCTAACCCAGCTTGAGTTGTCGCGTCTTGTTGGCGTGACGGAAAGCACTATCCAGAACTGGGAAAGTGGCAGGACTGGAACGGATCATATTGAAAGAATTGTTAGGTTTTGTAAGGCGCTTAATTGCCGAGTAGAAGACCTAATTGAGTATATGAGCGAGTCACCAGAAACACCAGGCACTCCACCAAGTTCGTTAAGTCAAATACACAATCTCTTAGGAACTGAGAACCCTGCCCCTAACCTCAGTCCTAATGCCGAAGTTGCGCCAACGCAACACGCCACAAGTAGCTGAAATCTATCTTCAGCTAACTGACATCAGCTGGTGTGCATTTAAGTTGCACATTATCTGTTTGAGACTGTCATTAGTCATTAGTCATTAGTCATTAGTCCTTTGCCCTTTGCAAACACAAATGACTAATGATTACTTCTAGCTGTGTTGGTAAAATTCTCGTGCCACATACAGCTATTTACCCTACGCTCACTCTTTCACTTTGTCATCAAAGCTTGAAAAAAGCGTAGGCAAGTTAATCGTAGGGTGGACACTATTTTAGGACTTACGCAAAAGTCACGTAATTACGTCATTACGAGCGCAGCGACGTAATCGCCTGAGATTCTGGGATTGCTTCCCTACACTTCGTTCCGGTCGCAATGACAAATTTTGCTTGCGTAAGTCCTGTATTTATCATCAGGGTTTGCACAGAATATCTCACAGTGTCTACCCTACAACCTTATCGGTAGGTTAATTAATTTTGAATTTTGTTAGCGCAGCGTAAAGCCTTCTCTGCGAGAGGCTGCGCCAACGGCATAGCTTCCCTTAGAGCGAGTCCTCTCCCAAGGGGAGACGCTACGCGAACGAGCATCATTTTGAATTTTGAATTCCCGTTAGAGATTGACTTGCTGCCACAAAGTATCCACAGTCACAAATTTATAGCCTTGTTGTAATAATTGGGGAATCAAAATTTGGATTGTTGCAGCAACATCTTGACCGCCATCATAACCATCATGCAAGACAATCAGCGAGCCGTTTTGTACTTGCTCTAGAACTCGTTGCACTACGGTATTAACGCCAGGTCTTACCCAATCTTCTGGGACAACACTCCACATAACTGGACGATAATTCCACTCAAAAAATAAATTTAAAGTTTGCGGTGTAAAAAAACCGTTAGGAGGCCGGACATCCCTGACTTGTTCGGGTGGGAGATTGCACGCACTGTAAATAGCAGCTTGGGTTTTAGCCAAACTTTCTCTCAACGCCGTTGGGGATAGCATGGGGAAAGAACGATGATCATACCCATGCAATCCAATCCAGTGTCCGCGATCGCATACTGCTTTAGCTATCTGTGGTGAACAATTGACACAAGCACCTAACCAAAAAAAACTCGCTGGAATCTGATAACGGTCTAAAACTGCCAATACTTCAGGTGTATATTGGGGATGAGGCCCGTCATCAAACGTGAGTGCGATCGTTTTGCGTTTGCGATCGCCATTCCACAGACATTTAGGAAATGTCGGTTGCAGAAGGCGATAGATAATTGGAAACAAGGGAGCAAATTGCATTTTGATTCATTGAGTGCTGAGGAGCCACTGCGTTGCGGGGGTTCCCCCCGTTGTAGCAAGTGGCGTTGCTGAGTCCTGAGTTCTGAGTAAAAAATACTCGTCTCTAGCCTCTAGCCCTAGCCTAGCCCCTATGACTCTCTTGTGAAGGACTCCATAGCACAAGTTAAACAGCCTTGTTTGCCCACTAGAAATTGGCAGACAAGGGTGAACTTAAACCAAGTCTTTCCTTTTATCTTGGCGCATGGCAAAAACGCCTCTACACAGATTGAAAATACTCTATGAAAAGTCAGCTTATAGATTTCTACAAAATTTATAATTCAAAAACCAATGAATATAAGCTTTTAAGCCATTTTCATCTAGGTTTCGGTATATGAGTATGGATGGGCCTGGTAAATGACTGGAACAGAATTAGCAACCCTTGATCTCAACCGATAACCTTTATCAAATTCTGGCGATTACAGGAGTTAGAAGCAGTAAGCGTAGCTTTTGAGGAGTTGGTGATGCGATTAATACAGGAGCCTGGTTAGCGTACATTCTGAACCTCAGGGTTGAATCAGATTATGTATACACACCATACGGAGCAAATACTGGGCAAATGCTGAGTTGATATATGTATGCACTGTGCTATCTTTACTAAGAAATTTGTGTAAAGTATGTGAAGCACGACACCTTATTTGTCTGTAATTTAACTCCCCGAAGACAAAAAAAATTGCTGGATTTTCAAACGGCAGGATGAACATTTTTGTAGGATTCTATCAGTTCTCTACGCCCACTACCGCGATGCGGTACAGGTTTTTCTGGCTGGTTAGGCTTGGGCTTGGGTCTGGCTGAGAGCAACTGTTCTGAGCCAGATGAGGATGGTAACAAACGTGAGAATTGATTGATCGTAGCTTGACAGTTGATAGCGAAGGAAACAGCTACCAAACTGGAGGCTAAAAGTGAAACTACAGCACGCATAGCAGATGTTTATTTTAGAACTCTCTTTCCCACCTTACTTAGTTTTTATTACTGCATCCGGACAAATCCCTAAAACGTGTTTTTTTTTACTGAATAAAAATCAAATTTATTAAATCACAAAATGTTCCACTAGTATCCAATTACCAGCCGAGTTTAAGCGACCGTAAACTGTTACCAATTGCCCATCTAGACAAGCTTTTAGTTGGTGATCAATGTGCGATCGCAAGGTTACAAGCTGCCAAATCTGCTTTTGATGCGTTGTTGGTGTCATAATGCGGAATCTGTAATCTTGCTGATGCAAGCGATGAAATACACCTGTAACGCAATTACTCAACCGTGAGAGTACTGGATTTTCAGTCTCGTAATTACACGTAGATGATATTAAGCCTGGACAGTTACCATCAAGCGGATAGCTGGCAGGATTGTGGAGATAATTTATTTGCGACCGTATCCACTGAGGATGAGCCAGTGTTGAATTGAACAACGGGATAATTGCCGTAGGCGATCGCTTGTCTTGTAATAAAGCCATTTGTAGCGCCCTCACTGGTAAATTGCGCGGTTGACAGTTCAACTCAATGCACATCGCCGCAGCCATTCCCGCAGCTTGACCAATACCCATCACCACAGGTTGCAGTCGAGTTGCACCATTAGCAATATGGGAAACAGAAATATTCTTTTCGCAGGCTAAAAAGCCGTCTGTAGTTGCAGGAATCAGACTGTTGTAGGGAATTGTGAAGGGTGTCCCTGTCCAGCGTCCTCCCCAGCGAATAGATTTCGGTTGCAGGGGAAAGTTAAAGCCTGGGTAATGGTGGTCGTTAGGATAATTTGCGATCGCGATTGCATCTATATTTAATGATGCTACCTGACCCCCAGACACAGGTAAGATATGCTGTTCGGTAATCGTTGTCATTCCCACCAAGCGCCGACTTTCGCGGTAATAGGGATGCAAAGCAAAAGCTGTGGGTGAATGGGGAAATACCTGTGTTGCTAAACCATAGCGCCTACCAAGCTGATTTTGGATATAATGGGCAAAATTTTGGCTATGCCACCGAGATTCTTGGATATACTCATCTCTACTAGCTTTTGACCCTAGAAGCCGTCCTAAACCTTCGCCATAGTCATTACCGCAGATAGGCCAATTGAGCATCAATAGACCTCCTGGTAAGCGCCCATAATTTAAAAATTGTTCTGCACCATAACCATCCCAAGCACCTGCAAATTTGGATGGATCATAATTAGGCGCTGGGGGAATTTCTGGGGCGATATCTGTACCAAAATCTTGCATTAGCACCACTCCTGTTGGCGCTTGTACAGGGTATTTTTCCGTGAGAGAATTAGGAGATTCTGGGGCGCTAGGTTCTCCCCATTGCGATCGCCATTCCCAACCCCAACGAAAAGGTATTTCCGCCAAAGCCAATAAATCGCCTAATTCTGTGCCATCGAGAGTAATTTTGGCTTTAACAATAAAATCGCTAAACCGAACCCCAGTTACACAACTTCCCTCACGCAATACCTCTAAGGGAACTTCCCCCGCAATCCAATGCAGATTTGCTAATTCCTGCACCCAATCTGCAAAAATCTGCGCCCCAACTCGGGGATCGAAACTAAAAAAGCTTACCCAGCTGTGATCCAAACCTTCTGGCTGACGGTGCTGTAATTCTCGTAAAAACTCACCCCACAACCCCGTCTGAAAAGCTTCTAATTCATTTCCATCAGGGACAGATACGCCAGCAGAGGTTAACATTCCCCCCAACCAAGCAAACTCACTCACCAGGATAGTTTTTGCCCCACGTCGCGCCGCCTGAATTGCTGCAGATGTACCGCCTACTCCGCCACCTACAACTAAAACATCAGCTTGATATGTCTGATTCATCATTACTTAACCGCATTCATTGTTCGAGATATTGTCTCTGAATAGGGTATATAAGGACAAGATAATCTTGTTTCGGATATTTCGTTTATGTAGTATGTAAAGTTGTGCATAAAATGGCATTATGCCAGACGGCAGCTGTAGTTCCTGAACAACGAGAACTCACAACACAACAAGCCACTAATTTTCTCAACGTATCACGCCCCTATTTAATCAAGTTGTTTGAACAAGGGAAAATTCCATATATACAAGTTGGTTTCCATCTTCGAGTAAATTTCGATGATTTAAAGAAGTATAAACAGCAGCGAGATGAAAAGCTTAGTAAATTGGTATAAAAATTTGAAACAAGAATGCGACAGATTGTAGGGGCATGGCAGTGCCATGCCCTCTAGAATATATTGATGTGTCGCCAACATTATTTGATTTGGCATTAGATGAATTAATTGCAACAAGTCAAGAGTTGGGCTTCTACAAGTATGAATATTAAAATTGTTAAAATTGAATGGATGAAGATAGCAAATGAAAGTTCTTTTAGCTAATACAGATCATCTCGAAAGCCTATCAATCTTGTTTGATCAATATCGTGTTTTTTATGGGCAGGCATCAGACATTGAAGCTGCAAAAGAATTTCTGAAAGAGCGTTTTCAGCATCATGATTCAGTAGTATTTTTAGCTCAGGTTAATGAAGAAATCATAGGTTTTACTCAACTTTATCCCAGCTTTTCTTCAGTTTCGATGAAGCGAGTTTGGATATTAAACGATTTGTATGTTAAAGAATCACATCGCCGTCAGCAAGTAGCAACATTATTGATTAATGCTGCACAAGATTATGCAAAACAGAGTGGTGCAGTTCGGATAGTTTTAGCCACTCATATTTCTAATACAACTGCCCAGAAACTCTATGAATCACAAGGATATGTCAAAGATGTAGAATTCTACCATTACGCTTTACGATTGCAGTAGTAGCATCACATCTCTAACTATGTTCCACAAGTTTTTACAACTTCGGATATTGACAGAGGTACTGTATGAAAAGCAGAAATCTCAAACCTGATAGCTTAACTTTAACCACTAAATGCTACATCTAATAACGTTGAGAGGTGAAAAACCAACGTGAAAGCACAGGTATTTAGAGGCGTAAATCAACTTTCCTACGAAGAAATCCCAGTACCGACTCTGGAACCGGATGAAGTGCTGGTTCAGGTTCGGGTGGTAGGGTTGTGTCAATCAGATATTAAAAAAATTCGTTATCCCCTGTACGAACCGCCACGGATTTTTGGACATGAGACGGCGGGAACGATCGCATCTGTAGGTTCTGAGGTTAAAGGTTGGCAAGTGGGACAAAGGGTGGCGGTAATGCACCATATTCCCTGTATGCGTTGCGCCTACTGCCTCAATGAAAATTATTCCATGTGTGATGTTTATAAAAACATCTCCACCACAGCCGGATTTAACGCCAGTGGCGGTGGTTTTGCGGAATATGTCAAAGTACCAGGACATATCGTACAAAATGGCGGCTTAATTCCCATCCCCGATGATATTAGTTTTGAAGAAGCGAGTTTTGTAGAACCGACTAACTGCTGCTTAAAAGCCGTCAAAAAAGCGCAAATTGCACCGGGACAAACTGTGTTGATTACTGGTGCGGGGCCAATTGGCTTAATGTTTGTCATGTTAGTCAAGTATTTCGGCGCGAGAGCGATCGCTACCGATTTACTACCTTCTAGAATTGAAAAAGCTTTAAATCTCGGTGCGGAAGCTGCTTTTGATGCACGCGATCCCGATTTACCAGCGAAAATCCATGCAATCACTGGTGGGATGGGTGTTGATGTCACCTTACTAGCAGTCCCCAGCGATAAAGCATTCTTTCAAGCTTTAGATTGCACTCGTAAAGGCGGCAAAATTCTCTTTTTTGCAGAATTCCCCGACGAAGTACAAATTCCCATCAACCCCAATCTGCTATATCGCCGAGAAATTGACCTAATGGGCAGTTATAGTTCATCCTATCGCCTACAAAATCTCTCAGCAGATATAGTATTTAACCGACGCATTAATGTACAAGCATTAATTAGCGATCGCTATCCCCTACAAAATTTATCAGCCGCCGTCGATCAAGCGATCGCCCCCACACCAGAAACGTACAAAATCTTAATTTATCCGTAAATCAAGGTGTCATTCGGTAATGGGTAATTGGTAATGGGTAATTGGTAATTGGCGTTTGTCATTCGTCATTTGTCATTTGCTGTTTGTTATTCCCCTTTCCCCTTTTCCCTTCACCCTTTTCCCTTTCCCCTTTTCCCCAATCCCCAAAAAATGCCCATCACCCTCGCACTCGTCGCCTTACTCGCTTTCTACGTCGCTTTTAATCTCGGCGCTAATGATGTTGCTAACGCAATGGGAACGTCTGTTGGTTCCAAAGCTGTCACCTTGAAACAGGCGTTAATTATTGCTGGGGTATTAGAGTTTGCAGGTGCGGTATTGTTTGGGCATGAGGTAACAGAAACGCTAGCAACAAAAGTTGCAAACCCCGCCTTATTTGCGGCTACACCCCAAATTTTGGTTATGGGAATGGTAACAGTTTTGCTAGCCTCTGGGGTATGGTTGCAAATTGCCACATCGCGGGGTTTACCTGTATCCTCATCTCATGCAGTAGTCGGTGCGATCGCAGGTTTTAGTTGGGTAGCTTTGGGAGTTGGTGCAATTGATTGGTCATCCATTGGCTCAATTACCGTTGGCTGGATTTTAACGCCGATAATTAGTGGTGCGATCGCGGCTTTATTCTACAGTCAAATCAAGCGCTGGATTTTAGACCAACCAAATCAACTGGTGCAGTTAAATGAGTGGCTTCCTTGGTTGAGTGCGCTACTCATAGGCACATTTGGCGTAATTGTTCTCCCATCGCTGACTCAACCTTTAAGCAATTTTTTAATTAACCAAATTGGCTTAAATCTTCCCGCTTACGATATTCCCATCTTCACTGGTGCAGTAGCCGCAGTTGGACTCACCTTCTATAGCTGGAACCAATTAGGACATAAATCCCCAGTCCCCAGTCCCCAGTCCCCAGTCCCCAATCCCCAATCCCCAATCCCTAATCCCCAATCCCCAATCCTCAATCCCCAATCCCCAATCCCCAATCCCACCGAACGCTTATTTGCTCGCTTCCAATTACTCAGCGCTTGCTTTGTCGCGTTTGCTCATGGTTCTAATGATGTGGGGAATGCGATCGCTCCTTTAGCTGCGATCGTTTATATTAATCAGACTGGCAGCGTACCGATAAATGGCATTACCACCCCCTTATGGATTTTAATCCTTGGTGGTATCGGCATTGTGGGGGGTTTAGCCATCTGGGGTAAAAAAGTCATTGCCACCATTGGCGAAAATATTATTTCTTTGCAACCCAGTAGTGGCTTTTGTGCTGAACTCGCAACCGCCACAACTATATTACTTGCCTCTCGCCTGGGGTTACCTGTATCCACCTCTCACGCTCTTGTTGGTGGTGTCGTTGGCATTGGACTAGTGCAAAATATCAAATCGATTCAATTCCAAACCCTCAAAGGTATTGCGGCTGCATGGCTGATTACAGTTCCTGCTAGTGCAATTCTCAGCGCAGCTATATTTAGTCTTGTCCGGATGATTTTTCTGTAAAAATTACCTTAGATTTTCCTACTCGGCAGTTACAGTTAAATCAGATATCTCTAATTTTTAATTTGTAAATTTTCTGCAACATTTATTTTTAGTATAATTCCCTAGTTTTAGCCTCTTTTCCTAAATTTATACCTAAATTTTTAGTCATCAGGTATGAGGTATTTAATCAAAAAACTGCACAAATTGGGATAAATATTTGTAATTTTCCTGATTGCAGGCATTCAGAAATAAATCGCCTTACAATCGATGAGATGATATCATTTAATTTTTAATAAATATAGATAAACGCTCCTGCTAGAGCATTTTGCAGAATGGTGATTAATTCACTAAAATATATTTCAGAGATCAGCAATAATTTTAATTTACGCCGACAAATAATTTAATCTCATTCAGAAATATAAACTGTCTCGTAAGTTACATTACACCATAATTTAGACATAACTCTAACAGTTTAGCTCGCCTGATACTAGCTCAGTAGTCCTTCACAATTTTTTGACAATTACTAATCGCACAAAAAGAATATGTATTGATTTGGGGTAAAAATTTTTCTCCCGAAACAATCCTGCTCAAAAGCATAGATGATTGAATTAATACTTCTGTGCGGAAGTCAACAAAAGCCTGCGTGTTGAGTCGCCTAACTGAATAGTGACTTGTGACACTGATGGTTGTGGCTCATGGGATGGCAATTTTATTTACTTCCCAATGTACAAAAACAGAGGATATTTATACCACTAATGCTGCAAGAAACACAGTTTATTCAGCTATGAGTTAAATTATTCTCTTTGCCAACTCTGTGTTCAGCATGACAAAATTACGTTGATATGCGTAAGTCCTGTTAAAATTTTTGGTTTATCTAAGAAGGTACAAAAAATTAGTATGAGTGCCAAGCAGTTATGCGGGAAGCAGCTTTATTGTCAAGGTGTTAGAGGTTAAAAGCTCATGGGGCGATTTGAGAAGCAACCAGACAGAGCCAGAGGTGATTTATCCAGAGCAGCCGAAAATGCTCTGTGGGCTGTGGTTGAAGACTTGGAAAATCTTCAACAGCACGTGCTGCGATCGTTACAGGAAGAAGTAAAGCGACTTCAGGCGGAGAAAAACCGTTTAGGAGATGACATTCAACGGCTGCAGGAAGAAAAAGAACAGTTACAACAAGTGCGCCAAATCACCGAGCAACAGGTGTTAATCCGTCAGCTAGCAGAAGCTTTGGCGAAGCATATCTCTTCTCAACTGCAATCCTCTCTGACAACTTTAGCTAACGAAGCCATAGAAAGTAATTCTTCCCAAAGAGCCGCATTAGGGGCAAGCCAGACGGATAATGGTGAAAAAGTAGAGCAAATGCTTGGCTCTTTGGATGATACTCTTACCATTACTTTTAACTCACTGCAACAAGAGTTAAAGAATTATCAAAGCAATATTTCTCAGCAGTTGTCTCGGATGCAAAATCAACAACAGCAAGGGGAATACATTATAGCGGAGTTAATTAACCGATTGCAAGGTCTGGAAAAAACCATTGCCAAAACTCCCCTCACAACAGTACAAGTATCGCCACCTACTGTTTTGCAACCTGCCCAAGAGCCAGCACCTACAGTATCATTACCCACCATCTTGCAACCGGCTGAAGAACCAGTAGCGAAAGTATCACCCCCCACAGTTTTGCAACCGGCTGAAGAACAAAAAAGTTCTGGGAATAGTTATTCACAGCCAGCAGGAATCAATAGCCAAGCTGTCGAACCACTTAATACCATCCCTGTAGAGAGTTCACAAAATCAAACTACATCACAACCAGACTTAGAGGCGCAGCAAGCAGACGCATTTTTACAAGAAAGCGAAAATGACACGGAACCAATGTCTTTTCGTTCTAGTTACTTCTTTGAAAATGAAACGACAGCAGAACCCACTGTTCCATCACCGGAAGCCACCCCTCCACCGTCAACAAATAACGCTGATGAGGAGGAAATTTCCGTTTTCTTTAATAGCTTATCGGAAAGAGAAACTCAACCAGAGGAAACATCTGCGCCATTCACCAGCAACTCAGATGAACCAATTTCTGTGCTTTCTAATAACTTATCGGAGAGCGAAAATCAGCCAGAACCTGTGGTGCGATCGCCCAAGCAGGAAATCAAACCACCATCGCTGAATTTACCTAACTCCTCTAAGCTATCAACTATCCAAATAGGTTTCTTGCTGATTGTATTGTCAGCAGTGGTGTCATCACTTTATAACGTTGCGATTAAAGTGATTTTCCAAGATGGAGCAATTTTGGGGGTAGTTGAAGTAGAGCGTTTGCTTGTGCCAACTTTAGGCAACACACTGTTAATTTTAATGTTGCGCTTGCTGGTAGTTGTACCATTAATGTTACTCTTAGCGCCGATGATGCATCCACCAGTCTGGCAAGACTTGCAAAATTTGTTTGCTTCATTCAAAGGAAACTCTAATCCTGATAATTCCAAAACCAGGAAGGTTTTGCAGTTATCAATTGCTAGCGGATGCTTTTTGTTTTTATCGCAAGTGCTGATCTATATTGCTATCGGCCAAGTTACCACAGGGATGGCGATCGCACTTTTCTTTATCTACCCACTAATTAGCAGTCTTTTGGCTTGGTTACTATTCCGCGATCGCCCTAATGTATTCCGTTATGGGGCGATGGGTGCGCTGTTCTGCGGAGAATTACTAGTGTTAGGCGGTGCTACTAGTTCAACTCTAGGTAATGTTCCCCTAGGAAGTACCACTGCAATTATGTCAGGTATAGCTTTTGCTGTTTACGTCATCCTCACAAGAATATGTGCTAATAAAGTACATCCAGTATCTTTTACCTTAATTAACTTCGCTACCATGTTGCTGTTAAGCTTCATCGGTTTAATGGTGCCATTGCCTGAAGACTTAGGTTTAGTATTGAATCCTAATAAGTTGTTAGAAATTATTTTAAGTGCATTTATTTTGGGTGTACTGACTCTCTTTGGTTATGTGGTTAATAACGTTGGTATCCGCCAACTTGGTGCCATCCGTTCTGCAATTATCGGCTCCAGTGTACCATTCCTCACTGTAATTTTTGCGGGTTTGCTTATTCAAGAAAATTTAGAAGTAGCACAAATTTTGGGAGTCCTATTAGTGACATTTGGAGCAGCAGCATTTAGTTTTGAAAAAATGCGAAATCAACCAAAGTCTTCAAATACTGTAAATTAAATGGCAACTCTAGTGCTATTTAATTTTGGCAAGCTGAATCTATACATATTCCCGACTATTATTAAAATACTTCGGGAATATAATGACATTGAGCAGTGTGACATATAGATTATTTTTAGCAAAACCAATTTTTAGGCTTTTAATCAACAATTTTTGCCATACTTTTGACTAATTGATGATTGCCATAGAGATGAAATTATGTTTTAAAACCTACTTAAGCTTACAAGCCGAATATAGTTAGCGTTGTTTTCCCTATAGATACATAGTTTTGAAAGGGTAACTTTATTTACGCCGCATTTTACTAGTCTTAATGACACAAATCTCGTGAAACCTAATTTTACTTTTTGTATAAAAAAATCAAATAATAATTTAGTGCAATCATTAAATTTCCTGACTTAATATAAGTAAAAGTAAATAAAATGCTACAATTAAGGAATAATATTTCCAAACAAATAAATAAGGAACTTAAAAATCTGCTCGAGCGAGCTTTATTTGTTATCTGCTATTCTCAGTAATTTGTCAATTACTGAAACAGCAAACGATAACAAATCTTGCATTTATGGAGTCAAAGTACTTCAATCTGCAAAACTAAGTAGCTTGATTGTTAAATTTCTTAATCAAAATTGAATCGTCAGTTGCTGATATCGATTTTTCGATGACCAACTTGTCTGTGGCTTTCCGTAGTAGCTAATTATCTTGAATTACTGGCTGACAAGTATTTTTTTGAATAACTTGATAAACATCTTTCAGTATTAAATTAATTAAAAAACTGGAGCGAAATAATATTTAGGCAAGTATAAGCGTTTTGATACAGCTTGCTGATCTTATCTTTTTTAAAAAACCAGCTTGGGAATTGCAGTATAAGAATGGAGGGCTAAAAAAATGGCAGTAATATTACGGAGATAAGTTATATAAAATACATTAACTACATTTTTCTAAAGTATGTGTCTGAAATTACACCGAATTTCATGGTTTTGACTAGCAAGAACTTCATACTTGGAGCATAATAAATAATCTGAAGTGAAAATATTGCCTTCAGTCAGGTGTATACTACTTACTTTCCTACGGCTAATAAATTTGTAAACGTGCTATTTAACTGTCTGTTATATGAGTAACGACATAGATCTGATCAAACGTCTCGGCCCCAGTGCGATGGATCAGATCATGCTTTATCTGGCTTTTAGTGCCATGCGGACTAGTGGGCACAGGCATGGGGCATTTTTAGATGCAGCTGCTACGGCAGCCAAATGTGCAATTTACATGACCTATCTAGAGCAGGGGCAAAACCTGCGGATGACTGGTCATTTACACCACTTAGAACCGAAGCGGGTCAAAATCATTGTTGAGGAAGTCAGACAAGCCCTGACTGAAGGTAAGTTGCTGAAAATGCTGGGTTCTCAAGAGCCTCGCTATTTGATTCAATTGCCTTATGTCTGGATGGAAAAATTTCCTTGGCGGCCTGGGAAATCACGTATTCCCGGCACCAGTCTGACAACCGAGGAAAAGAAACAAATCGAGCATAAATTACCGAGTAATCTGCCCGATGCTCAGTTAATTACCTCTTTTGAGTTTCTAGAGTTAATTGAATTTTTACACAAGCGATCGCAGGAGGAAATGCCTCCTGAACACCAAATGCCTTTGAGTGAAGCTTTAGCGGAGCATATCAAGCGCCGCCTGCTGTACTCTGGCACGGTGACACGCATTGATTCTCCTTGGGGAATGCCTTTCTACGCACTCACCCGTCCCTTCTATGCGCCTGCTGACGACCAAGAGCGCACCTATATCATGGTCGAAGATACCGCTCGATATTTCCGTTTAATGAAAGATTGGGCAGAAAAGCGACAAAATGCTATGCGCGCTTTGGAAGAACTGGATATTCCGCCAGAACGCCTAGAACAGGCTCTAGAAGAACTGGACGAAGTGATTCGCGCTTGGGCAGATAGGTATCACCAAGAAGGCGGCGTTCCTATGATTTTACAAATGGTGTTTGGGAAAAAAGAAGACTAATTAATTGATGTCAAGAGTTAAACTTTCCAAAACAAATTTTGAATTGGTAAGTTAATCGTCATTTAAATTGCATCATTTTCATATTGGTAAGAGCTGCAAACCCTCTCCCTTGCCCCTTGTTTCCCTGCGGAATCAATGTGCTTTCTTATATGCAACAGCTTATTGTTTGCCTCTGTGGTTAAAGAAATCGTTTCTTTCCCAAGCAGAGGCACAGAAGCATATAAAACTTATAGATGGTAAATGTAGCTATTTTCAATCGGAAATAGCTCTTTTCATGTTTTAAATTTGCCCTGATCAACCAGTTACTTGCCAACCATAATTTTTACTTATTCACTGGTTGTGCAGGAATCGGCGTAGTTTCAAACACTGGGTTAAATTGTGTGGTTGGTTGCAGTGGTGATGTCGAGGAAGGTACAAAGCTGCTGACTCTGTCGCTACCACTAATACAAGTATCTAGGGTAGGAACTAGATCTAATTTAGTTTCAGTTCGTAAGCCTACGACACACTGAGAAAAGCTCACAGGCAACAAACTGCGACCGCAATAATTTAAGATTGCGGGGTTAGCGGCTTCCTTACTAGGATAAAGGCTAATATCAACTACACAGGTAGCCAACTCTTCGGGACGGCGTGCTAACGTACAAGAATTAAGAGCATCTACAGCACTAATTTGAGTTTGTCTGCTAATTTTGACCACACAACGAGACAATTCCCGTGGACGTAATGCGCCAGCACAAGCTTGCGATGCTGAGTTGGTATTAATGTTGACGCGCAAAAGCTGACCAGCACAGGCACGGTAATCATTATTACTGTAGGTGGCGGCCGCCATAGAGGGAACCATCGTTGCCAACCATCCAGCGATCGCTAAAACTGGCCCTGTCCATCTAATTGCTTTAGTTGACAACATCCTATATTTAGAACCGCCTTTTTTGCTCATAAATTTTTACTCCTGAATATTCCGTTCACCAAACACCCAATGGCTATGCTAACTCAATAACTACGCTCAATCCTCATTAATATAGTGAATTTTACTAGCATATACGGGAGATGTAGACGCTTTGCGGCTACTCTGCGAGTTCTCCGTTGGGCGTAGCCCTGCTCGCAGAGTAGGAGAGGAGTACCCGCAGGGTGGGGGATGAGGGAGACTAGGAAAAGCAAGGGGGCAGGGGAGAAATAATTAATGACAAACACCCAATGCCCAATGCCCCATTCCCAATGCCCAATGCCCAATACCTCACCCCGCTACAAGATTTATCTCATGTTGATGTGCTACGATATTTTGATCGAAGATTAAGTAGGTAACATAAAAAGTATTTCTGTGTAGAAATGCTACGTGAATCAATCTAGCGATTGAGTCGCCTACGAAACCACAAAACAAAAAACTCATGTATTCGAGTACCTAGGGGCACTGGGGAATTGACGCTTGGGAACCAATGCCTGGGGCAAGTAGTGTGTTGCTTTGAGAAACAAAGCTCAATTAACTACCGTCGGTTTTACCGACTTAAAGCCTTGGGTGTGGAAAAGATACCTCTGTTCTAATTAGATTTATTCTACTAGAGCTAGGGTTTTCAGCGAACTAAGAATCCCCCGACTTGAGAAACAAATAAGCGATCGCTTGATTTGTTAAGTTGGGGGAATGCCACAATGGTATGTCTAGGTAAAGTTGAAACAGGAATAGATTAAGGAAACACATGTCCCGATATAGAGGGCCTCGCCTCAGAATTGTACGCCGCTTAGGCGATTTACCAGGATTAACTCGTAAAAGCGCTAGACGTGCTTATCCACCTGGTCAGCATGGTCAAAACCGCAAAAAGCGTTCTGAGTATGCTGTCCGGTTAGAAGAAAAGCAAAAACTACGCTTAAACTACGGTCTAACCGAAAAGCAACTGCTACGTTATGTCCGTAAAGCCAGACGAGTTACTGGTTCTACCGGACAAGCGCTGTTGCAACTTCTAGAAATGCGCTTGGATAATACAGTTTTCCGCTTGGGTTTAGCTCCCACTATTCCCGCAGCACGGCAACTAGTAAATCACGGCCATATCACTGTGAATGGACGTGTAGTTAATATTGCTAGCTATCAGTGCCGTCCTGGTGAAGAAATTGCTGTTCGCAACAAAGAAGCATCCCGTAAGTTGGCAGAAACCAACCTCCAATATCCTGGATTAGCTAACCTACCCAGTCACTTGGAGTTTGATAAAACCAAGCTTGTTGGTAAAGTCAACGGTGTTATTGAAAGAGAATGGGTGGCGCTGCAAGTTAACGAACTGCTGGTTGTGGAATACTACTCACGCCAAGCGTAATAGTCATTCGTCCCTTGTCCTTCTTACAAAGTTCTGAGCGGAGGTTTCCTCCGCTCAGACTTTGCGCTTTGTCCTTTGTAAATAACCAAGGACAAATGACTAAGGACAAATGACTACCCGCCAATCTGGGACATAGTACGTGAATAAATGCCTGTGGTACCAGATTCGCGCCCTTTAAAGTTGATTTCCGGCTTAATTGCTAATAAATGTCTAACTTGCTCTTGTAATTGTGCGGTACTGACACCAGATCGGAGAGCAGTTTTTAAATCTAATTGACCCGTTTCATTTAATAAACAGGGACGCAGCCAGCCATCGGCACTTAAACGCATCCGGTTACAGCGATCGCAAAAACACTCTGACATCTGACTGATGAATCCCAGTGTTCCTTTGGCTCCCGGAATTTGAAAGATATCGGCTGGCCCATTACCACAAACTTGAGAATCTGTCAATCCCCAACGGTCGCGGATTTGTTGCCGCAGTTGGGCAGAAGAAACCCATCCGCGATCGCCAAATAATTGCCAATTGCCAATCGGCATAAACTCAATAAACCGCACGTGCCAGTTGCGGTCAAGGGTGAGAGCAGCTAAATCTAGCACTTCATGGTCATTTACCCCAGGAATCACCACTACATTCAGCTTCAAGGGGTCGAAACCGACGCGATGGGCTGCTTGAATCCCCTGCCAAACTTGCTCCCAGCGTCCACGGCCGCGATTGCCAATAATTTGGTCAAAGGTGTCTGGTTCTAGAGAATCGAGGCTAATATTAATGCGCCGCAAACCCGCATCATAGAGATTTTGGGCGATGGGAGCGAGTAAGAACCCGTTGGTTGTCATCGATAAATCTTGAGTTTGGGAAAAAGATGCGATCGCCCTCACCAATTCCACCACATGGGGACGTAGCAAAGGTTCCCCACCAGTTAACCGAAAACGAGTAAAGCCTACAGGGATAAATACTTCTGCAATGAGGGTCAGCAGTTCCTCATCAGTTAAAAGTTGTTGTTTGAGAATATAGTCGATTTCTGCGCCTTCTGGCATACAGTATTGACACCGGAAATTGCAGCGATCGATTAAGCTAATCCGGAGGTAGTCTACCTGGTTCATTTTTGAGTGTTTATTTCTATTTTATTTTCCCTAAGGGGGTAGCAAACCTGATAGTAGGTTGGCGATAGGTTACGAATAACCACTTTTCATTATTTCTTTGAGTTTGAGCAAAAAGACTAAGGTGAAAAGGTTAAGGGTGCATTAAACCTTTCCCTTTTACCTAAGCGTATTGAGATGCGATCGCCTTCACCCAAAGCGCATAGGCCTAAAGATGGACACAAGCAGCTAGAATTAGATATTCTTTAAGCGTCTTTAGCAATTACTACATTGCTTTGTTATCTCATTACGTTGAATGCCTAAAATCAGATTTTTCCCTCAGTCTCTTGCATCTAGCAAGTTTTCAGTCTAGCGAATTTTCCACAATCAAGGTTGTGAGGGGATAGTAAATGGTAGTAAAAGTACAACATAGAAAAAATTTCAAACAATTTTCAATTGGGCGCTATTTTTCTGTATTTCTGCTTTTTGGGCAAGTTTTGCTACATTTGCTCCAAGGAAAGACCTATCACCGCAAAATTCTGGAACACATGGTAACTGCTGGGCCAGCTTCTCTGTGTCCGGTTCTCTTAGTAAGCGGTTTTGCAGGCATGATTTTCACCATCCAAACAGCCAGAGAATTAGTGCAGTTTGGTGCTGTGAGTGCGGTAGGAGGAGCTTTTGCACTAGCTTTTTGCAGAGAATTGGCTCCCATTTTGTCTGCTAGTATCATCGCCGGACAAGTAGGTTCAGCCTTCGCAGCAGAAATAGGTGCAATGCGAGTCACAGACCAAATTGATGCGCTGCATATGCTGAGAACCGATCCAATTGATTATCTAGTACTTCCTAGAGTCATTGCTTGCTGCTTGATGACACCATTATTAACAATTTTTGGGTTACTGACTGGCATTATCGGTGGAATTTTTGCCGCATCGCAGTTTTATCAGATTATGCCAGAGACATTTTTAGAGTCAGTCAGAAATTTTTTAACACCTTCAGATTTATGGATTGTTTTACTCAAAGGCTTTCTGTTTGGAGCTATAGTTGCTGTCAATGGTTGTAGTTGGGGTTTAACTACTAGAGGTGGAGCAAAAGAAGTCGGAGAATCAGCCACCACAGCAGTTGTGACTACTTGGGTGTCAATTTTTATGATGGATTTCTTATTGTCTGTGTTGCTATTTGAAAAGCCAACGTTTTAAATAATTCGTAATTCGTAATTCGTAATTCGTAATTTGAATGAGTTGGGGCGTAAATCCGCAACTCATTCAATACCAAAATCTCAAAATTAGGGGTTTGGTAATTGGTAATTAGGTGTTTGGTGTTTGTTATTTCCCCATCTCCCTCATCTCCCTCATCTCCCTCATCCCACAGATACCAACGGCTTCGGTGTTTCAATTCTCCCCCGCACGGATTGTCCTGTCAGCAATTCTGCTACATCCATACCGTTACCAATTACGCCAGGTACGCTGGGATAGCCTGCACTCGCACCTACTAAGAACAGATTTGGTAATTCTGTTGTATATCCCAGACGCTCTAAGCCTACTTGTTTGGGTACTAATTTCGCACCATAAATATTACCTTGGGGTTGTCCGAGATAAAATTCACTGGTGGTAGGTGTACCGTAAATTTTCATCCGCGCATATTTGTCTACATCGGGAATTAAATCGCGGACACTGGTCATTACTTGCTGATAAACTTCCCGTTTTTTCGCTTTATAGCCTTTGGGGTCGTGTTTGTGTAGGTATTCAAAAGGCTCATAAGGGCAGACTGTGGCAATTTCTAGAATATGATGACCTGGTGGCCCCATCCCTGCTTCCTGAGACTTCATTGTCGGACAAGAGAGGAAAATCCACGGATGGCTGAGGTCTCCTGCTAATTGTTGTTGATATTCTCTGTTGAGGTTGCCTGTAGGATAGTACCAGATATTCCAGTTACCAATACCGTAGCGCTCTGGCTCGAAGCTGCTATCTAAACCTAAGTAGATATTAAAAGCACTGGCTGAGTATTCGTAGCCTGTTAAGCGTTGACGTTCCTTGTGGCTCAAGGCTTCAACATCATGCATCAACTCTACTGTTAATTTCGGGTCTAGGTCGCTGATATAAGCTTGACGCGCGCTGTAGGTGATACCATCGGCAATGACGCTGTGGATGTTGTTGTGACTAACTTGGATATGTTCTACAGGCGTTGAGTATTGAATTACGCCTCCACCATCTGTAATTGCTTGGGTAATGCTATCTACAAAGTGTTTGAAGTGATGTTTTGGATAGTAGGCTCCCTCGGAATAGTCGCAAACTAAGGAAGTATGGGTAAGTAGGGCAATTTCTTTAGGTGGTAATGCATAATCACCACTTTGTCCTGCTAATACAGCTTGCAGTTTTGGCGACAAGCCAACATAGTTATACAAATCTTGTAGAGTCCAATTCCGCTTCCAAAAGAGATTCCAGTATTTTGGTAACTTCAACCAATCCAACCATTTACGGTCAAACCAACGCACTTCTTGAACTAAGCTGCGAATTTGTTGATGGATTTGTTTAATCTCATCACAGTAGCGGTTAATGGCTCGTTGTTCTTCAGGAAAGCTAGTCAGCAAGGCTTGACGCAGATTTTCCCATCCCAATGGAATCGCAAAATTCGCTTCTGGTGTAATTACTCGGTCAATACAGTTTGGATCGAGGCTGTTAAAGGGTACATCCCGTTCGATGTAGTTGAGAAATTGGTTGATAGTCTTACCTGAACCACATTGAGAAATATAATGCACATCCGCGCAAAAGCTGTATTCTCCATAATCAAAGGTGTGACAACAACCACCTGGTAAGTAATGTTTCTCCAAAACTACTACACGGTATCCTTGCTTGGTTAAACAGGCTGCTGCTGACAGTCCACCTAACCCAGCTCCTAAAATCACATAATCAAAGATTTCCATTTCTGACTCCTCTGGTAATCTTGATATTTCTTGATTTCGGCGATATGGTTTTTGATTGCCATCGAAAGATGGCAAAAATATGCAAATTCTCAGTATTTATTCACCTGGCTGTTAGATTTTTACTGCATCTGTCTTGAAGACTGGGTAAAAACTAAAATTAGTGCTGGTAAACTATTGAGCTTACAAACAAAATTTTTTTAATTGCTTCAGTTAGGGGTAAACAATTACCAACTGAGCATTCACAAATTGACGGCTTTTGATGAAATTAGCCGGATTGTATTAAACAGCAATTATTAAGCGATCGCAGCAACTATTCTGAGGGTAAATAGTCTCTTCCAAGTGAGCTAGAAGCCTAACCTGAGAAAAACACATAACTTACCCTATGCTTTGCTTGGTAAGGTTTACAAGAAAGGTAAAAACTCTTAATTCTCATAGTAGATGCTTAATGTCTTTAGCTTAACAAAAACAGTAAGATTTATTAGTTAAGCTTGAGTATTTTTCGTTTTTCTTAACAAAAGTCCGTAAACTTATCATGTAGTCACGCTTACAATCAAAGAGATAGCTAAATGCAAAGACTGCAAAAAAAGAGCATATTTCTAATAGCTGAAAATTTAAAAATTTTCCTTTCACTTATAGAAAACTGTGTTAATATAATAGTGGAATTGCAGAGAACCTCTCAAATAGGTGAATGTGGCGACACCCTGATCGCAAGTCTTTGATTAAGAGTCATGCCAACCCATAGCTTAGGAAGAAGCGACTACGGGAGGTTCAGATATAAATGCAAGACCTGTAAACACAAACTCGTTATGGAGGCAATGTTGGATCAAATTGGCTCACAGATATGAGGGGTCTGGTTGCTAATAACTAGACCCCTCTACTTATTGATGGGTATCAGCCTTGAATTACAGC
Source organism: Tolypothrix sp. PCC 7601 (assembly GCF_025677855.1). NCBI lineage: Bacteria > Bacillati > Cyanobacteriota > Cyanophyceae > Nostocales > Tolypothrichaceae > Tolypothrix > Tolypothrix sp. PCC 7601. The sequence continues at coordinate 5,808,626 of NZ_CP064879.1, read as the reverse complement.
GACAGGTTTGAGGCGTGCTACCTTACGAGCAATACCAGCATTGTGAACCACATTAACAACACAGCTAATACCAATTCTCCAAAATTCAGCAACAGATCCAAACTCAAAAACCCTTGCTACATATGGTTTTCTTAATTTTGAATTTTGAATTTTGCGAAAAGTTGCGTGCGGGGGTTCCCCCCGTTGAGCCAACTTTTCAAGACGAATTTTGAATTGGTATAACATCTTTGTAAGCTTGGGGTGCTTCCTCAGCTAAACCAGACATTGAACCAGCGCGAATATTGATTCCTTCTTTTTCTAGTTCTCCACGCAAGCGATCGCCTATAACTGACCGCTTTGCCTTAGCACGACTCATAACTCGTCCCGCACCGTGACAACTAGAACCAAAAGAAAGGCGATCATTTTCAATCCAAAATTTAGTAACGCACCAAAGTAATTCATTAACCCTAAGAATTATTTTTGAAATACTGTTTCAAATGACGGATAGCAGCACTGGTATTACGTTCATAAGCAATTTGAACACAATGGGTAATGGCATTTTGTAAGTCAAACTCTGGAAAATAGCGGCTGTGAGTTTGCAGTTGGTAATCAGTGCCTTGTAATTGGTAAATCAATAACTGCTGCTTTTTGAATAACCAAACTTCTGGAACTCGGTAGGGAAGATAATCTTGGATATCGGAATAACTAGTTACGTCAATTTCAATCGCCAAATCCGGTGGTGGATCTTGTCTCCAATCAATCCGCTTTTTACCTGAAACCGCTTGCCAATTATCGATGTAGAAACAATAGTCAGGTTCAATGCCACTTTCTTCAGGTAGCGTCATCGTTATAGGGGTAAATGCATCGTATTCCCGTCCATAATGATCTAAAAGTGTCTTCGCAATATCCGCCAGTAAATTGGCATCTCGTCCATGTACAGGCAAAGGCGACATCAGTAATACTTCCCCATCGCGGTATTTGATGCGAGGAATTGAAGCATCTCCCCGCTGTTCACAAAGACATTGGTAATCCTGCCAGCTAGCAGGTAAACGTACCACAGCACCAGGAGGCAATTGAATCTTTTCTGGGGAGATTAGAGCAAACATGACTTCAGCTGCTTTTGGCAGTGGTTTATTGCAATAATATCAAACACCTGTAGCGAGCTAGTAGGTGATCAAGTTTATTTTGATAAGAAGGGGTAAGGGGAAAAGGGTAAAGGTTTTAAACCCTTCCCTTTTGCCTTTTTCCCGATATACACCTGTCAATATTTGTGTGTTGACCTACTAAATGCCCAAACTACAAATCTTTTGCACTTTCAAAGTCTACAAAAAGCTTGTCTCTGCCAAAAACTCTACAATCGCTGCATTGACTTCCTTTGCAGAACCAATTGCGGCATCATGACGGCAGTTACGCAAAATTTTTAACTTCGCATTGGGGAGACATCTATACAATTTCTCTCCATGAGTTACAGGAAACCAATTATCTTGCTCACCCCATAAAACTAGAGTGGGACATTCAATATTACTTAACTTTTTTTGAATTGTACTGAGCATATTTGGTTTCTGGGTTTGCCAATGCTCAATTTCTCTCGCTGCTATTTGTAAGTCTTCTGCAACTTTTACGAGTGTCCCAGGAATTTCAATAAATGGGTAGGATATCCAATAGATATCTTCTTGGGTTAATACTGATGGATCGAATAGCACCTGTCGCCGCTCTATTGCCATAATTTCTCTAAATAGAGGTGCGAAGAAATATGCTAGACGTAAGCTGTCAATTGTTTGGATGAGTTCTAGCGGCGTTTGTGATAGTATCCACATTGCCCAATGCGGCAATTTCTCAGCAAAAATTGGCACATTGACTACTACTAACCGCCCTACTAATTCAGGATATTCTTGAGCCAGAGAAAGAGAAACTAAGGCACCTAAAGATTCTGCTACAATCACTGGCGGTTCATCACATAATTCCTGAATTATGCGCGCTAATTCTAGAACTTGATGACCGTTATCTTCTCTTCTAAATACAGGTTTTTCGGAGAAACCAAAGCCTTTGGCATCAAAACAAATTACCCGAAAATATTTCGACAAGGGGTCAATACTGTAACGCCAATTATAGCTCCAGTTGCCCATACCATGTAATAAAATGAGTGGCTTACCTGTACCTTTTTCACCATAAGCAATGTGTACAGGATAACCTTTAGTATCAGTAATAATTAAACTTTGTCGCCCTTGAGGAAAAGTAGCCTGCCACCAATCTTTCATTACTGTAATTAATACCTAAATTAGCCACCAGTGATGGCTTGCCACAGCAATCTAATTAGTATCACAGGTAAGACAACTAAGACAATGGCAATCACCAATAATCCAGCGACTAGAGCAAAGATAAATAACCTGTCGGCTTTTTGAGTTTGGCTAGAAAACTTTAAGTTATCTTCTAAAAGCTGAATATTCATACTATTCGCTTTCCAAGCAAAATCAAACAAGTCTCCCAACATGGGGAAAGAGCCTACTAAACCATCTACGATAATATTAAACACCATTCTGCCAATGGTGGCTCTAGGTACACCTAAGCGTGCAGCTTCGACAACAATGTAACAAGAAAGCATTACCCCTAAAAAATCACCGCCAACAGGTAATAATCCTAAAATTGGATCTATACCAACACCAACCTGCGTACCGGGAATAGTAATAGCATTATCTAAAATTCTACTTAGCTGACGCAGTCGCCTTACTCTAGGAGCCTTAGCATCAGGTTCAATAATCGGATAACGAGAAGGTGAATCAGGCATGAGTGCGATCGCTTGATTGAATTTGAATAGTTAAGTATTTTACTGCTGTCTATTAAATAATTAATTTTGTTTAATCAATTTTGACGATTTGCGGAACTGCATATCTTCACCAACTGTAACGTTTAATTGATCGCCTACCAGTAGCACAACCGCACTCATCCATAACCAAAGCATTAAGACAATCACAGCCCCAACAGCACCATATACTTTATTGTAGTTACCAAAATTAGCTACATAAAGTCGAAATAAAGCTGACAAAACTGCCCAAAAAACAGCTGCTAAACTAGCTCCTGGCATCATTGGCATACCTGGAGTCCAGATACTGGGGCCATAGCGATAGACAAAGCCAAAGGTAAAAGCAACAATACTTAAAGCTAAAGGCCAGCGTAAAAGTTGCCAAATATCAAATAAGAAGATTAAAGCATTATTTTCGCTGACTACCATTGCCAAGAGTAGGTCGCTGAGAAAAACTAAAAATGATGCCAATACTAAAAGCAACATAGTACCGACTGTCAACCCCAGAGAAACCAGCTTGGCTTTCCAAAAAGGACGCATTTTTTCTGGGGGAATTTGATGAATTTGATCTAAGGCTGTCATCGCCGTACTTACCGCACCTGAAGCAGTCCAAATGGCGATCGCAAAACTGATAGAGAACAAGCTACCATTTTTGGAGTGGGCGATTTCTCGAGAAGCAAAATCCCGAATCAGCACCAGTGCTTCTTCCGGTGCAATTTGACTGACTAGCGCCGCCAGTTGTTTAAAAGTATCTTGCAAAGATTCTGCAAATAAGCCAATGGCTGTAAAGAAAGCCAATATTGCTGGAAACAGCGATAACATGGCGTTGAAAGCAATTTCCGAGGACAGTCCTAAAAGTCGCCTTTCGAGCGTCCTCGCAAAAGTTTTCTTCAGGTTGCGCCAGGTAAGGTGGCGAAAGAAGCGGATAAACCGAGATTGGTACATGATTTTTGGGGATTGGGGACTAGGGACTGGGGAACTCGGGGCCCCCTCTGGGGATAAGGGGTAATGGGGACTAGGGACTGGGGACTAGGGGAAATACCAAACACCCAATTACCAATTACCAATTACCAATTACCAATTACCCATGCCCAATGCCCAATCCCCAATGCCCTATTCCTTGTTATTTTTAACTTTTGACTCTTGACTTTTACGTTTTGCTGATAACTAATAACTAATGACTATTAACCAATCAACAATCGCTATGAGTCAAGACTTAACAACGCAATGGTTGAGTGAAATCCAATCTCTCAAACAGCAAATGGCAGAACTTCAGCGCGATCGCGATGCAGCTTGGGAAAGTGCCCAAAAATGGCGTAAACTTTATAACACCGAAGCAGAACAACGTCGTACAGATACGCAGTTATCGCAACAGGCGATCGCATCTCTAAAAGCCGAACTACAAAGAGTTCAGGGTTTAGATACAGACGCACTCCCCGATGCTACTGCAGTCACAGCGATTCAACAGGAACTATCACAGATAAAATCGGTAGAAGATTTGAAAACGAAATTAGTTACAGTCATTAAAGAACGCGATCGCTTGTTGCAAGCTTTGAAAACCGAGCAAGACAACCACGCTCAAACCCGCAATAATTTAACTACCGCCTTGGGTGATGCGATCGATAGCTGGACTAGGGAACGAGTTACTGAACATGACACACAGGAAAATCTTTCTCTGGAGTCAACAGTTAACAGCTAATAAGCTAAAACACACCAAATTTACATCTTAAATTTAATCAAACTTTTGTGGGGTGGGACAGTCCGCTGTGATTGTGCGACGCACAACCCATCTCAATACTTGGCGGTGAAGGGGAAAAAGGGGAATGGGAAAAGGGCAATAAAAAACCTTTAACCTTTTCCCCAAAACCAATTTTGAGTTCAAAACGCTATCCCTTGTAGTATTGCAACCCATCCCACAAAGGCCCTACCCAGTAGCTGATGTTGACTTCATCTGAGTAGGGCACAAATAACCGATGATAATAAAATTAATGTTTTAAGAATTTATACAATCTCAGCTCATGCTACGCCAAATTTCTTTGGGAACCATCGGTTTAACTGTCGGTGCTATCCTAACCATTGTTGGTTTTGTCGCCTACGCGGCTGATAATGCCACACTCAATCTTGTGGGCTTTTTTTACGGCTTTCCCCTATTGTTAGGGGGATTAGCGCTCAAAGCCAATGAACTGAAGCCTATACCCTTTAGCGAAACTACTACACCTGAAGTTTTGGCACTGCGCGAACAACAAGCCACTGTGACTCAAAATAAAATCCGTAAAGATATCACCCGCTATTGCTATGGGCAAAACGCCCATCTTGATAGGGCACTCTCTTTCCTCGGTTTAGGTAAAACAGACGAAGACACACCAATCGTTACAGGATTAAAAGAAAAGGCAATCAATGGTGCTTACGCTTTAATTTTAGAATTTGATTCGCCACTGCTCCCAATTGATGCTTGGCAGGAAAAACAAGAAAAAATGCTCAAATATTTTGGCCCTGGTGTTGAGATTCAAATTACACAGCCAGAGGAAGATAAAATTGAATTGGCGCTGATTACTACAACTACTAATTCATAATTTCCAGACAAGCTCTACTAAATCAAAAATTTAGTGATTTTCCATCAGTGGAAGTTTACAGCTTCCACTGATTTTTATTAAAAATATTGTGGATACAACTTACTTTTCTAAGCGTACTGCATACCACTGTAAATATTTACCAGGGCCTAAATCCAATTCGCAGCTTGTATCGATTAAATACTGGGCTTGTGCCTCCACCTCATCAATCTTCTGCACATCGGGTGGTAAATCCTCAACAGAGATGTTTTGGACAACTAACTTCAACTTTTCTAATAACTCCGAGGCAGTTAAAAACTGTTCTGCTTGGTTAGTTTCTAGGACAACATAATTATCCTGTAAATACATTAATGGATCGGGCATTGAGATTACTGGTGTTTGCTGTTAAAGGTCGGTTTTTTGAAGAAATTGAATTCAGACTAATGAGGCTGTGAGCTATGTTATTTCATCTTTACTTTTATTTTAGTTGAGTAGATTAGCACCAATATTCAAAATTGCATCATATTTTCAAAATACAGCAGCTTGGAACTGTGTAAGGCACAGATAATTGTAGGGAACATGGCTGTACTCCTAGCCTTGGACTTTATGTACCTAAGATCGGCTGTATATTCCTATCTCCTGGCGACCCAACAATCTGGCGAATGTGACAAATGCTGTGGATCTGCGATCGCCTACTCTCAATCGCCTAAATATTTTGTTTGCTTTTAGATGTTTTTACGTGTTTACACTTAGATATAGCAAAATTTTGGTGAATAATATATTTTTTAAATCCACCTTTTATAGCAATATTACGATAAAAAACTATCAAGAGCTAATATTAGCCGTAAAGACTTGAAAAACAAGTATTTTCAGAATTTATCTTTATATTTTTTTGCAGCATTTTATGGGTTGCCATAAAATGCTGAGTGCTAAAAATTACTGTATAACTGAAAAAGAGGGTAGATATTAGAAGTTTTCCCGGAAATGGCAATTCGACTTCAGGTCTAGGGAAATATAAATAGTACGCCTAATGTGAATTAGAAACGCCTCTTATGCCATAAGGGTTTCAAGATTAGTCCACAATCATCGTTTTGTGGCTAACTACGAAATTATCAGGGTTTCAAGATTTAATTCTCATTAAACGTCAACAATACATTTCTGACCATGTCCTTACCTGGACAACCAGATTGCAATTGCTTTTGTGTTTTCAATAAATTGTCTATGCAACCTAGTAATCTACCATTTGCTTGGCTGAAAATCATGGAACGTTTTACGCACCAACAGCAGCATACCTTGTGCTTGCAAGTATTGGCATTTATATGGAAGCAAGTATCCTTAGCTTCTAGTAGCACAACCTTTTTTCGTACTCATTTGCCAACTCACTACTTATACCGATTCAGCGAAAATTTGCACTACTGGACATCTAGCAACCTGGTACATCAAGAAGCAGAATCTTTCCTGTTTCTCACAATCCAGTGAAAACCAGAACACTATAAACTTTTGTTTTCTCTAATCTGATGACTACCGCAAAAACTATCGCTTACAGGCGATTTAGTTCAGGGGGCAAGTCTTTTCAAGTTCGCCTTTAGCGATACTTTTATTTTCTGTGGAACGCAACTCATGTCAGGCATAAGCCCATTTCCTCTTTCTAAGCAACCGCCACTAATTTTAGTGGCTGATGATGACAAGACCATGCGAGTGCTGTTGCGTAAAGCTATGGAACAAGAAGGCTATCGAGTGGTTGAAGTCAATGATGGCCAACAGTGTCTAGATGCTTACGATACGATTAAACCAGATATAGTCTTGCTAGATGCAGTCATGCCTGTCATGGATGGCTTTACTTGTTGTAAACAATTACTCAAGATTGCTAGAAATAACTTGATGTCAGCACTAGCTAGTTTTGATACAGATTCTGCTCTCGGCAATACTGTTATCTCTAAACTATGGGAGCGAACTCCCATATTAATGATCACTTGTTTAGATGACGAAGATTCTGTCAATCGTGCTTTTGAAGCCGGAGCAATGGATTACATAACTAAACCTATCCACTGGGCAGTTTTACGCCAACGCTTGCGAAGACTATTACAACAAGCACAAGTATACAAACAGTTAGAAGCAGCAAACCAGGCTTTACAGCATATTGCCAACGTTGATGGCTTAACAGGATTGGCTAATCGTCGCCGTTTTGATGATTATCTCAATACTCAGTGGATTAATTTAGCCCAAGAGGAAGCACCTCTGTCATTAATTTTATGTGATATCGACTTTTTTAAATTTTACAATGATAAATATGGTCACCCAGCTGGAGATGTTTGTTTACAAAAAGTAGGTGCAGTTTTAAGTCATACCGCCCAAAAAAATCAGGATTTAGTAGCGCGTTATGGCGGTGAAGAATTTGCTGTAATTATGCCCCATACCCATGCTTTTGGTGCAGTTCATGTGGCTGCTGCAATGCAAGCTGGGGTGAGAAATTTGCAAATAACTCATGCAGGTTCGCAAGTTAGTCAACATGTCACATTAAGTATGGGTGTAGCAACTGTTGTTCCTACTTGGGAATCTTCACCTTCAGATTTAATTGTGACTGCTGATAAGGCACTTTACCAAGCAAAGGCAGAAGGACGAAATCGTATTATTCTCAAGTGATTAATTGATAGAGAGTCTGTCAATCCTAGGCTTTGACTCTAGGATTTTGCTTTTAAATTTTACTTTAAAAATCAAATTTTAATTATCAGTTTTAATGCTGTAAGTAAGTCAGTGGGAAAAAACAAAACTAAGTTAAGAAAGGTAAACCAAGCTATAACCCTCTTCCCTCCTGCCTTGTCATAGCGATAATTTTTAACCCTGAGCTACTTGTATCCATTAACCAATAAATATTTAAAGTTTTTACTTCATTAACTTATTGAGCAACCAAATTGAATATAGACAATCTTAAGTTTCTTCTCTCTGCTCACGCTCAAAGGTAGAAACTCAATTGCAAATTGAAATTTATATGGCTAAGAGGGATAAACTGGCAAGGTGAAGTGGAACCATGCGCCACCATTGGGGACAGAATCTACCCAAATTTGACCATAATGCGCCCGAATAATCCGTTGGCATAAGCACAAACCAATGCCATAACCCTCAGTACCTTCATCTCGCTGTAACCGGAAGTGATTTTCAAAAATGCGATCGCGGTTTTCGTAAGGAATCCCTGGGCCAGTATCACCAATACTAATCTGAACTTTTTGGGTAGTGCGGTGTAGTCCTGTAACGCTAATTTTGCCACCAGTAGGCGTATATTTAATGGCATTATCCAACAGGTTAATTAACACTTGGTGAATGCGCTCTGGATCGGCATAAACATAAGGCAAGTCTTGAGGAACATCTGTTTCTATCTGTTGGGATTTGGCAGTGTAGCGATCGCGCAATTCTTCTAATACACTGAAACAGAGTTTGCCGATTTCCATTTTTTGGGGTACTATTGGTAACTCTGTATCATTGCCCCTACCCACCTGCAAAAGATCCGTAATCATACGGTCAATTGTTTTAGTTTGAGTCCGGGCTTGCTTGAGTAAGTGCGCCGTCATTGCTGGTTTGAGGCGCTGGAATTGGCCAGTTTCGATATTGTAGTTAGATTGTAGCGTTTCTATGGCGATCGCAGCAGCAGTTAAAGGATTGCGGAGGTCATGGGCCAGCACAGAGATTACCCTATCTTTAAATTGCAACTGTTCGTGAAGTTTCTCTTGTTCCTGTTTCAAACGAAAAATTTCGTCTGACAAACGTATAAGTTCGGCAGAAACAGCCACGGAACTAATCGTAGATTTGGGTGCTACCACCCGGCTATTGTCCTCTAGACGTTCTTGTAAATCTTCCTGTAATTTTAAATAGGCATCGACAGAAGCTTGCCAACGAGGCCACCAATTTTTAAGTTGACCGATTATATTACTACCAGCAATAATTTGCCTGGGTTCCGGGTGGATTTTGACTAAGGCTGGCGTTGCCACTAATTTAAAGTGTTCCGCCAAATAAGGTTGTTGTCCAACATCAATGATTTGAAGTTCAAACTGATACCCAGCCTGTAATTCTTTTAAGTAAGCACGTATTCGCTGTACCTGTTGTCGGGACTTGGGCCGTCCATCAACAAACAGCAACAGCTGGAGTGGAGCCTCAGAATAGATCGGCTGATCTTGGGAAACTGGCATGTAATCGTGTTTCAGCACTGGTAACAACCCGGCGGCGCTTGACAGAAAGTTTAAGATGGACTGACGCTGGTCGATGGTCGTTCTTTCTTTTAAATTTAATATCTATTTTAGATTTTTCCTACACCTATCAGTCCTGCATTTTTCAGATGAGACACATCTTCTTCAGCTTTTTGCTACCTATTTCCTTGGTTTCTGTTCCTGATAACCTTTCGAGCCTTGATTATCGCTCTTTATTATCAGCTGATCAAAATTTGGCAGCAGTACCGGCCAATGAAAGCTTTTATACTACAGCCAGCCGAATGGTACAGCAACAGATTGATTTGATTGCCCGCATTGAGCAAGCTATGACTATGCCTGATGCTAATCGGATGCGATCCGTTCAAGGGCAATTAACTGTCTACACTAAGTTTGTAGACGCTTTTCTCAACCGTCAATACAAAAACCCCAAAACTTTATGTATTTCCAGAGTTGATGTTACGGAGAACTTATCTTTTTTAGCCGAGCCATTAACTGAGTCACAAATAAAAATTTACTGCTCTTTGTATGCTTCTAACCAAGAATTATTAAAACTTACCCCAGTATTAGATCGGTTACTATCCCGACGTGGGGAATTAGCCTTAGTCAGACCGCTACCTTTGGTTTCAGGAGAACGACAATCAGATTCTGTGCTGGCGATCGCGCCGATGCAGCTTCCTAATTTGGACAAGCTAGCGACACCTTTTGCCATCCAAGAACCCAATTTAGTTTCACCTCCACTACCTATTATCGGTAGAACAGCGAAAACTGCAATAGCAGACTATGTACCACTTGCACAACCTGCGATCGCACCTCCTGCTGAAGCACTGACAATTTTGGCAGATGCGAAGAAATTTTTGACCGCAGCCCAGGTGGAATTCCCCTTAAAAAATCAATTTACTAATCCTCAGGAAACCTCTGCAGTACTTGACCACTTTAGTTACGACATCGACCCCCAAGAACCTCAAATTTACGCTACCTTTTTAAAATTGCCTCGGACTGGGATTTTCCGCGTTTTACCTGATTCTGCTTACCAGCGTCCGCTTGATACTATCCAGAACCGCTTGGCACCTACTGTCAGTGAACGCTATCCTTTCCCTTTGTTGGCTGATACTCAAGGCGGATTTACTCCCAGTCTAGCACTTCAACTAGTTGGCGATCACTTTGCCTTAGGACATCAAGGTGTAGATTACAGCTTCATGGTGGATTTGGGTGATATCCCCCTGACTAAGTTAGATTCTCAGTTGCAAACTGTGGTCAAATCCACAAGAGAATTTTTCCTCAACTACCAACCGCCTAAGCAATTAGATGACTTACAAGTAGAACGGCGACGCTTCTTGACTGGTAAAGACCAGAACTGGAATTTAAATCAGGTGATTTTGGCGAGCGCTCAAGCTCAATTAAACCATACTTACTTAGTGCGATCGCTACAATTCCAGCTACCAGACATTATTTTGAACAATAGAAAACTTTCACCCCAAGAACGGCAATATTTAGGGCAAGCACCACAACTACATAGCAGTGATATACTTTTAGCCTTTCGCCCAGTTCGTCGTCGTGCTGATGGCAGTTACACTGTGCTGTGGCGAGTTTTAAATCAGTTTCACGACCCAACAATTATTGATTTACAACAATCTATGAAATATTGATTCTGGTTTTTTTCTAGAGTGGCAAAGCTAGCTAGAGCAAAAACTCAAACTTCGTAAATTTGTCATTGTTGAAAATTTTGGTTTACTTATTTACGCCTGTTTCAATCATTACAAACCTACTCTAGTTTATTTTGCCGTTCTAGTTTTTTTCTGAGTTATGTGACTTTGCTGAGATTTTAGGGAATTCTACAAAATAGAGAGCCAGAGATCCTAGTAAAGCATAACTATGTTTGATGATTATCCTCATATTGCTATATTTATTCGCTCCTTAATGGATGGTGGCGTAGAGCGAGTAATTTTGAACTTGGCACAGGGATTTGTTGAGCAGGGTTTAAGGGTAGATTTACTGCTTACCACAGAGCCAGCTGGACCATTTCGCTTACAGTTACCACATAAAGTGCGGATAGTAAATCTACAAACCCCAAAACTAGCAAGCAGTTTGCCTAAGTTAGTAGCCTATTTAAGGCAAAATCGACCATTTACTTTGCTCTGTGCTGGTCATTACTGTTGTGAAATTGCTGTAGGAGCTAAGTATCTCTCGAGAATGCCCACAAGAGTAGTGGTGTCCGAACACAGCACGCTATCTTTAGAGGTAAACAACACAGACAATTTAAAAATGCGTCTTACACCCTTAACCACAAGGCTTTTCTACCCTTGGGCAGATGGGGTTGTAACTGTTTCTCATGGGGTAGCAAAAGATCTTTGCCAAGTAGGAGGATTACATACTGAGAAGATTCATGTGATTTATAATCCAGTCGTGACTGGTGAAATGTTAGAAAAGTCTCAACAGTCGGTAGAACATCCTTGGCTAAAACCTGGAGAAATACCGCTTATTTTGGGAGTAGGGCGGTTGACACCCCAAAAGGATTTTTCCACACTTATTCATGCTTTTAACTTAGTGCAACAAGTTAGACCTGCTCGGTTAATGATTTTAGGGGGTGGTAGTGAGCGTTCTAGTCTTAACCAACTAATCAAAGAATTAGGCTTGGAAAATCACGTATCAATACTTGGCTTTCAGCAAAACCCTTATGCTTACATGGCGAAAGCATCTGTGTTCGCTTTATCTTCTGCTTGGGAAGGCTTGCCGACAGTACTCATAGAGGCGATGGCTGTAGGAACTCCAGTAGTCTCCACCGACTGCGAGAGTGGACCTGCGGAAATTTTAGCTAATGGTAAATACGGTTCTTTAGTTCCTGTAGGTAATAGTAAAGCTATGGCAGAGGCTATTTTGAATATACTATCTGGCAATTACCCCACAGTTGATCCTAACTGGATTGAACAATTCACTTTAAAAGCATCAACTTTACAGTATCTTAAGGTACTGAATTTGACTGCTAGTTAATTTCAACAAAAAAATTATGGCTCTTCCTTACCTGTTATGCCAAATTATTAATTAAATATCAAAAATTTGCTGAAAATCATAGGTCAATAACTCAAACCTTTGCTAAATAGATAAAAACATATTTAAATTAGATTAAGTAATGTATCAAAACTAAAAAATATTTAGATACAGTAGAGTTTAGCCTCTACGTATATTTTATAAAAATGCAAACTTTTCTATAATTTAGATTTCAATATTTTCTTAAAAAATATGATTGATTTTAGTGTGGCAATATGTACTTTTAATGGTGAAGAACGTCTACCTATTCTTTTAGATAAGCTAAGAGATTGTTGTGCCTATAGTATAGGAACATCGAGTAATGAAGAAAATATAACTTGGGAAATTATCATTATTGATAATAATAGTAAAGATAATACTGCTAAAGTAATTCAGGAATATCAAGAAGATTGGCCTACACCTTATCCGATTAAATACTGCTTTGAATCTAGACAAGGATTAAGCTATGCGCGAGAGCGTGCTATTCAAGAAGCCAAAGGCATATTTGTAGGTTTTCTGGATGATGATAATTTACCTACTCCGAATTGGGTTGCAGCTGCTTATAGTTTTGGTAAACATCATCCTAAAGCTGGGGCTTATGGTGGACGTATTTACGGAGACTATGAAGTAACACCACCTAATAACTTTGAGAGAATTAGCCCCTTTTTAGCCATTGGAGGAGGAAAAACAACTTTCTGTTATACTTCTTCAGAAAACATTTTTTTGTATAAAAAAATGCTTCCACCTGGAGCCGGATTAGTAATTCGTAAACAAGCATGGATTGAAAATATTCCGAAAAATCTCTTTTTTCAAGGTCGAGTTAACGGTTCGTTAGTTACTGCTGAAGATATAGAAGCATTAACTCATATTAAAAAAGCAGGGTGGGAAATTTGGCATAATGCCGAAATGGAAATTTATCACCGGATTCCTAAGCAGCGCTTAGAAAAAGAATATCTATTGAAATTAATGCGTGGTGTAGGTCTCAGCCGTCATTATACCAGGATGCTAGACTTACAAATTTGGCAACAGCCTTTTGTTTCTCTAGCTTATATGGTTAACGATATCCGCAAGATATTTCTTCATTGGTTTAAATATCGCTTAGTGCTGAAGACTGATATTATAGCTGCTTGTGAGTTGGAACTTTTAATTGGAGCTTTTCTTAGCCCCTTTTATATTTACAAAAAATATTTATTGAATTTCAATAATTAAATTTCTAGATTTATCAAATCTGGTTCATATTCATAATTTTACCAATATCAAGAAGATTAGGTAAATTGTTTTGTAATTTAATTTTAATATGCAAATTCCGCCAAAAAACGCTTCAGAAATTAAGAATGTCGCCCAGGATGGCAATGATGAAAATTCCTTGATGAAGCATATTAGTAGAGCCTTTATTATTGCCTATCAAGAATCAACTCAAGATTTAGAAGAAGTATTAACAAATCAAGGGTTGAACTGCGAAGTTATAAGACAGGAACGTAAACCCGAATATCAAAATTACTCTCGGAGTTATCTGTGTCTTTTGAACCATCGCACAGCTTGGGAAAGGGCGATGCAAGAAACTCAACCAACAATGATTATTGAGGCAGACTTTGTACCAGTAGTTAATTTTGGCAAGCTACCTTTACCTTTTAATCCTTACCAAAGTAATGTGGGGATTAGCTGGCTATATACTTGTGCACCACAGATATATTACGTCTCACCTGATGGCTATGCTGAAGGGTTTTCTACTTCAGCAGTTGCATATATTGTAAATCCTGAAAGTGCCCGCTACTTACTAGAACTGGCTGAGGAAATTCGCACCAATGTAGGAGAAACTAACTATTCGAGTTGGGACTCAACTATTGATAGTTTTCTCCGACGTAAAGGTCTGAAAAACTATATTCCTTGGCGTAACTATGGCGAACATGGAGGTTTACCAAATCTAGAGCATTACAAAAATAATCTCAGTAAAACTCATCGCGCTGATGTCCTCTACGGTAAACTTGCCTTTATGCCCTTGTATGCTGCCAAAGATAGTAAACTCAACTTGTTTAGGGTAAGATTTTGGGCAAGGCTTAAGGGTATTGCTCGTTTGGGAACTGGACGCTTTCTGCGAGTGAAAGTTCTCCAAGGTTCTAACTTTCCTTTGCGGCTACTGCGGTTTGCAATTTTGAGACAGTTAACATGGAATTTTTAACAAAACTAAGAGCGAACAAGGAAAACTCTATCTATTTTGTAGATAATCAAATCTTAAAAATCTTCTCCGTGAAATTTCATACTCAAATTTGAACTGGAGTTCACAGTCTGCGCTAGGGTAGGAATTGACACTAGATTTGTGATTTCCTGTGCTGCCCTGTAAAAGTCCGGCTATATTTCTGAGTTTGGCTGTTTTACTCACTTCGTTAACAGCCTGTGCCAACAGTCCCACTGCCAAAAACCTTGAGCAATCTTTGGCAGCTGATCCTCAGTTGCAAAATAACCCAGTTGTGTTTGGAGAAGCTAAGGATAGCCAACAGCAAGCACAACAGAACGCATCAACAGTTAAATTGCCAACTGATTTTCCCCAAGATATTCCGTTATATCCTAATGCCAAATTAGAAGCAGTTACACCACCTAGCGCTACAGAAAACAGAACATCTACTCGCTGGCTCAGTTCTGATCCGAGTAATTTTATTGCCAACTTCTACCGCGAACAACTGCAAGCGAATAATTGGCAAATTTCACAGCAACCCACAGATGATTTAGGAGGCGTTTTTGAGGCGCAACGCAGTAATTTGCAGGTGAAAGTTTCTATTCAAGCTCAATCAGTAACGAACCCTACACCAAATCAGCCGCAAACAGCCACTGAATTACTAATTGAGTATCTTCCTGCAACCACAGCCACCGCACAACCTACGCCAACTAATAATTCCAGCGAAACTACTAACGCCCAAACGCCTATTGATACTTCCCAACCTGGTAATCCAGAATTTATTGGCCCTGTACTACCTACAAACGTGGCGACACAGCCAGCAAATACATCTAATAACCAAACAGTTGCGACATTTACCGAGGAAGCTCAAGAATTTAGCGATTTGAATAAAGTACCTCAAGAACTGCGGCAACACATTCAAGATTTAGCAAAATTAGGAGTTTTATCTCCAGAATCTACAGTTAATAAGGGCAACTCCAATACTACAAGCAACCAATTTGCGCCTAGTAAAGCCATAACTCGTAGAGAATATGCTCGTTGGTTAGTGGCGGCTAATAATGCTATGTATGCTAACAATCCAGCGAAACAGGTTCGCTCAGTATCGGAAAGCGCTCAACCTGCTTTTAGTGATGTGTCTGCCAAAGACTCTGATTTTCCTGTGATTCAAGGATTAGCGGAAGCCGGATTAATTCCTAGTTCCTTATCTGGGGATACTACAGCAGTTTTATTCCGTCCTGATGCACCCCTAACAAGGGAACAGTTGCTACTGTGGAAACTACCTTTGGATACTCGCCAAGCTTTACCATCAGCGAATTTAGAGGTGGTAAGGCAAACTTGGGGTTTTCAAGATGCAGGGAAAATTGATCCGAAAGCTTTAAGAGCTGTGGTAGCTGATTACCAAAATGGCGAACAATCAAATATCCGCCGTGTATTTGGCTATACAACCCTATTCCAACCGAAAAAACCTGTGACTCGTGCAGAGGCGGCGGCGGCTTTGTGGTACTTCGGCATTCAAGGTGAAGGAATATCGGCTGTTGATGCTTTAAAGCTAAAGCGTCCCCAAACTTGATACTTGATTGCCGATTCATGTCTTACTTAAGTAGGGTAGCTCACTTTATCATCCGGATTACAAACTGTACTGATATTTGGCATGAAAATCTAAAAATTTTTTGTAAAAAAAATGTAGGTAATATATAAAAATTCAGTGAATTTAGGCACTTACAGCATTTTTAGCTTATATTCTTGGAAGCAATAAAAATTTTAGATTGTCTCATTAAAAACACGTAAATGAGTTTGAAGATTTGAAGTTAAAGCTGGATTTTGCCAGACTTCAAACCCATGCCAGTAGATCCATTGAGACACTTGGCATTTTTTAATTAAGACGTACCAAATTATAACCAGAGTTGCACGATCATGAAAAAACGCTTTGTCGCAGCAGGCTTTATTATTTTCTCTTTTATGTTGCCGTTGAGAGCAACTGCTGCACAATTTAGTGGGATTTACGTATTTGGGGACAGTCTTTCAGATTCAGGTAATGTATACAACTCTACTATAGACCCCAATACAGGAATAGGATTTCCGCCACCGCCTTATGTTGACGGAAACTTTTCCAATGGGCCGATTTGGATAGATGAGCTTGCTAAAAAGCTGCAACTAGATAGTTCTCCTACTCTTGTTACTGATGTTGCCAAAGGTGCTGCGCCGAAAAACGGCATTAACTTTGCCTTTGGTGGAGCTACTAGTATAGATAAAAACACTATTTCGCCTTTATTACCTGGCTTTCAAAAGCAGATTGCAGCATTTACAGCA
The DNA here is from genome assembly GCF_025677855.1 of Tolypothrix sp. PCC 7601. Lineage (NCBI taxonomy): Bacteria > Bacillati > Cyanobacteriota > Cyanophyceae > Nostocales > Tolypothrichaceae > Tolypothrix > Tolypothrix sp. PCC 7601. The sequence continues at coordinate 5,791,592 of NZ_CP064879.1, read as the reverse complement.
CCACTTTTGCAAACTAAAAATGCTGACTCAAACGCACTTTATGTATTGTGGACTGGTGCGAATGATTATTTACCTACGAATGCTGATCCCAATTATTTCAAACCTTTTACCGATCCAACAACGACAATTAATAGTTTAAAAATAGCGATCGCATCTCTAGCTGATGTTGGTGCTAAAAATATTCTGGTAGTTAACTTACCCGACTTAGGCCAGCTACCTCGCGCTCAAAATTTAGATCCGACTTTCCCTGTGGCTAATGGTACTTCCCAAGCTCTTACAGATTTGACTAAAGAGCATAACTCAGAGTTATCAGATGCGATCGCTGATTTAAACAAAGTCCTCAATCCTGATGTAAAACTCATCAGTCTGGATGCTAATTCTGTATTTACAGATATTATGAACGATACAAAAAATATGCAGGGGGTCAAATATGGTTTCAAAGAAGTGGCAAAACCTTGCCTAGTTGATCCCTCCTGTGCAGCTGACACAAGCATCCAAAATCAATATTTCTTTTGGGATGGGCTTCATCCCACAACTGCTGCTCATAAAATCTTAGGTGATTACGCCTTTCAGCAAATTGAAAAATCTATGCAGCCAGTCCCCGAACCCTCTACAGCATTGGGGACTGTGGCTATCGGTGCTTTTGGTGCAGCAGCATTACTCAAGCGCAAACGCAAACAATCACTGCTTAAGACAGCAAGTCTGGTTCCTGCTGGACAATCAATTCATACAAAGGTTGAAAGCTAAACCAGCCTAAGTCATGTCCGCCCACTTGCTGATGTGCCAAGCTAGCTGATTCTGGCCTAATTAGTTGAGGTTTACCAGCCGCCTCAGCGAGTAACTGGGCTTGACAAGAACGCTCCATTGTGATAAACCACCAAGCAGTTTCATCAACTGAGTGACCAACTGTCAATAAGCCATGATTCTTCAGAATTATGGCTTTATTGTTGCCTAAAGTTTCGGCAATTCGCTTACCTTCAGCAACTTCGAGAACTACCCCTGTATAGTCATCAAATAGACTATGGTCTTGGTAGAAAGCACAAGCATCTTGAGTTAAGGGGTCAAGCAGGCGACCAAGGCTAGACCAACTTTTACCATAAACCGAATGGGCATGAGCTGCAGCTACTACATCAGGACGGGCTGCATGGATTTGGGAATGAATTGCAAAAGCTGCACCATTGATGGGGCGATCGCCTTCGACAATTTCGCCTTTCTGGTTTACTAAAATTAGGTCGCTCACGCGCATTAAACCGAAGTGTTTTCCTAAGGGATTAACCCAGAATTGCTCGGGATTTTCTGGATCGCGGACAGTGATATGACCTGCAATACCTTCATCAAATCCAAAGCGGGCGAACAGTCGGAATGCGGCTGCTAGGCGTTGCTTGCGGTGTAGACGTTCTTCTTTCAACGAAGCAAAGGTGGGTTGCTGAAAAAAGTTTGGCTTGGCCCTGGATATTGCTTGCATTTTGACCTTTGGATATATGATTGTCCGTAAAAATCTTTATACTTAATTGTTAGCTTAAAATTTTAGCTCTATGTGGGATTACGAGCATTTATTCAAAATAATTGCAGAATTGGTGATGCATCATTCTCCCAGTGGTGTAGAGGCGGAAATTAACCAATTTTTACTGCAAGAATTTGCCAAACTGGGTGTAGAAGTATGGAGCGATCGCGCTGATAATGTCATTGCCAAAATTCCTGGTAAAAATCCTGACAGAGCAATTGCGATTACTGCTCATAAAGACGAAATTGGTGCGATTGTCAAAACTATTGGCGATCACGGACGTGTAGAAGTCCGCAAACTCGGTGGTTCTTACCCGTGGATTTACGGTGAAGGTGTTGTAGATTTATTAGGCGATGCCGAAACTATTAGCGGTATTCTCAGCTTTGGTTCTCGTCATGTTTCCCATGAATCACCCCAAAAAGTCCAGCAGGAAGATACTAGCATTAAGTGGGAAAATGCTTGGATTGAAACCAAATGTACCACTGCTGAGTTAGAAGCAGCTGGGATTCGTCCTGGTACGAGAATGGTAGTTGGTAAACATCGCAAGCATCCCATTAGATTAAAGGATCACATTGCCAGCTACACTCTAGATAACAAAGCTTCTGTGGCCATTCTGCTAGCACTAGCGCAACAACTCAAACAACCAGCAGTCGATGTTTATTTAGTCGCCTCAGCCAAAGAAGAAGTAGGTGCGATCGGGGCGCTATTTTTCACCCAAAATCAGGTATTGGATGCGTTGATTGCTTTGGAAATTTGTCCTTTATCCAGCGAATATCCGATTGAGGATGGTAAAAGCCCGGTGATTCTCTCTCAAGATGCCTATGGCATATATGATGAGGCATTGAATGGGCAACTATGCCATTGTGCCAAACAGATAGAGATTCCAGTGCAACTCACAATTCTCAGTCAGTTTGGTAGTGATGCTTCGATTGCCATGAAATTTGGCCATGTAGGGCGTGCTGCTTGCTTGGCATTTCCGACACAAAACACTCATGGCTATGAAATTGCTCATTTAGGCGCGATCGCTAACTGCATATCTTTACTGCAAAACTTTTGTGAAAATTATCCTGCTTGACTATATGGGCGTGAGTGAGTGCGATCGCATAAATTCCACCAATTATGCAATACTCCCAAAGCAACAATTTTTCCCTTTAAAGCAAATACCTGATTTTTTATGATTTTTTACCCTAGGAAGACAGGATAGTTGGACGGTATAAATTTATAGTGAGTACGTCAGTTTCCAGTAGGGTTAACGCATTTTCTTGCCAAACTTGTTTCCATTAAGGATTAGGTTTACTCAATGTCAATATTGGGTGGAATTATAATCCTGATGTATACAACCTCTAGAGTTGAGATTCGTTAGCCCTGCTGTTTTTGTTTGATTAAAATAAAATTTTTTTTTCATTACTTGGCTAGATTTTTATTGTCAATTTAATTAAAAATTAATAAATAGGATAAAACATATTGGTTAACCAAAATGATTTTCTCTATGCTCGTAGTCGCTACTATGGGCAGACTAAGCCTGAAAATGTAGCTTTTAATGCTAATTTACAAGAATTTAGCCAGCGCATTAGCTATATCTCTAATTTAGTCACAAGTGGAAAAATACCTCCCCATGAAGCTTACCAACATATCAAAGCTCTTTGGCAGGTACTAAAGCGGAGTAAAAACAATTGAAAATAGGCAAATAAATTCCACAGACAGAGAGTTTTTCTGAAGACTTATAGATGGAATTTGAGAGTTTTTGAAACATAAATTCAGATTTTGTTGATGTTTATCCTTCTATAGGGTAAACATCAAGTCTCACATAAAAATTTAAGCAAAGTTTTTACCCTAATTGGCTACAAGGTTCATTTATGTCACACTTTACTTAATGAAAGCCGATGACGGGATTTGAACCCGTGGCCTGCTGATTACGAATCAGCTGCTCTACCACTGAGCCACATCGGCGTACACAATCCAAGATTGTAGCATAATTTTGACTCATGGTAGAACCAAATCCTCAAAGTCGCCTTAGCCCTGAACAATACGCCCGTCTCAAAGCTGAAATGGCAGCGCCTTACCGAGGCTTGCGAAAATTTATCTATATCGCTTGTGGCGCTTCTGGGATGATTGGCGTTTTCGTATTTTTTTTTAGACTGCTTGCTGGGCGGGATGTGGATAGCAGTTTGCCTAGCCTATTACTGCAAGTAGGAATTGTTGCGTTAATGGTATTTCTCTGGCGTTGGGAACAGCAAAAGCAAAAACGCTCTTAAATTGATTAGATGTTCCTAAGTTTTACGACTTACGCAAAAGTCACGGAATTAAGTCATTACGAGCGTAGCGACGTAATCGCCTGAAATGATGGGATTGCTTCCCTACACTAAGTTCCGGTCGCAATGACAAATTTTACTTGCGTAAGTCCTGAATTTTTGAGATTAGCTTCAAAAAAAATCACAATTTTACTCACAGAACCTCGTCCTCAAGTAATGCTACTTCTTTATATCTCTCTATCATATTTAAGTTAATTAACGATAGTTGAATTTTTGAAATATACAGTCAGAAAAAATAAAAAAAATCTTAGGAAATCGAAAAATACAAAATTTTCTGAGAAACTAAAAATTGTTGAAACGAGGTCAGCCAATATAAAGACCTTGAATATAAATAAGCGAAGTTAAATGAGGGTCAGCTAAATTTTTAGACCCTAAATTTCAGGAAAAACACAAAATTAAAAGCGCTAAGACTGACAAATTGTTAGCTTGGCGCTTTTAATTTTACGAATTCATAATTATGAGGAAATAAGCTCGTAGTCAGGAATAATATCCTAGATTTTGAGGCAAATTTTGTGCTAACTACGAACTTATCAAAATTACATTCATGAAACAGGCTACTAGCATTTAATCACGTCAATTATGACGCTAGAATAAATTCGGAGTCATGACGAAATTTTTGTATCTTTAAGCACTCTCATCAATAACTACAAAGCTAGCAAAATTTTTGCGATCGCCCACTAACATTCATCTATGGAACCTTGACCAAATAAGAAGAGGGGATCGCTGGGGCACGTCCAGCATTAACTAGTGCTTGGTACACAAAAGCAGCAACTTCTGCCCTAGTAGCGTCACGATTAGGATTAAGTTGCTTGACTGTGGGATAGTTGATCACTATTTGCCGTGCAGTAGCAGCAGCAACTTGATTCAGCGCATAATTGGGAATCTGAGCCGCATCACTATAAAAAGTCAGGATATTTTGATTATCCGCAGTTAACCCAAGACCACTAGCTAAAGCAACTAAAGCTTGCACTCGGGGAATTTGCTGCTGTGGTTTAAATGTACCATCAGGATATCCAGAGACAAATTGGCTTTGGTAAGCAGATTGGATAGCAGCATAAGCCCAAAAATTACTTGGGACATCCTTAAAACTAATCGCTGGGCGTTTAGATGCTGGTGCCAAAGCTTTGGTGACAATAGTAGCGAATTGAGCGCGTGTTACCGGATCGTTGGGTTTAAAGGTGCCATCAGGAAAGCCAGCAATAATTTGTTGCGAGGCTAGAGCTTCTATATAGGCCTTTGCCCAGTAACCTGTTGGTACATCATTAAAGGCAGTAGCACCGCCAACGTTTGCTGCTACAAAATTTACAGAACCAAAGATGCGCTTTTGATCGATATCATTGCCAATAGCGACAATCTGATTTTTGGTGGCATTATTTACGTCATAACGGGTGTTATTGCGGATGAGATTACCACCAGGACTTTCATTTGTACCCAAGTCTGGTGCAGCATTAACAGTTGCTACAACACCATCCCGCTTATTGTTCTGAATGAAATTCTTACGTAGTATAGGTTTACCCGTTTCTGAAATAAAAAGACCGTCTTGGTTTTCGATAATTTGGTTTTCTGTAATTAAAGGTGTGGAAGTTCCACCAATTGCCAAACCAAAACCAGTATTCTGAAACAAGTTATTCCGAATTTCGCCTTGGGCAGTTTTAGCTACAGAAACCCCATTACCTGAGTTCTGCACGAAAACATTGCTTTCGATTTTGGGATTTCCTGTCCCCGTGACAAAAACTCCCTCTCTAAGACTTTCAGTAAAAGTATTATTTGTGATCAGGGGATTAGTGGATTCCACCCATACACCTGTACCCCGTTGATTGGGGTTGGTCACAGTGACACCTGCGATCGTGGTGCTATTATCGGCCAGAATTGTAATATCCTGTCTGGCAAATGTTTTACTGGTGTAGTAACCTCCACCTTTAATTAATATTCCCTGACCTTTGGTGGCTTCATCACCCCGTATAGTTACTCCTGGTTTAAGGATGAGTGGAAAAGTTTCTCCACTTTGTTGATTATAAGTACCAGGCGCTAATTGAATGACTGTCCCAGCTTGGGCTTTAGTCAGGGCAAAAGTAATAGTTTTTAAAGCAGCCGCTTGTGTTGTACCTGCAGCAGTATCTGAACCAGTTGCTGAGTTTACATAAATTACAGTTGCAGCTGCTGGAGTTTGTGCTGTCAGAGTAGGAGCAATACCAGCTTGCCGAATGGAATCAGCATTTACTACGCCAGGTAATATTGTTAAACCACTGGAAACTACTAAAACAGTACTAATTCCGGCTCTTAATGGTAGATTAGATCTGAGAAGAATGCCAAAAATAGGGCGAAAACCTTTCGCTGGAATAATGTGAAAACCCCGATATTTCATTTTTGATGTCTGTGAAGTGCTGAATGAAGTTACCTTAAACAATAAGGTGGTAGGTGACAGCTATTAAGCTGCCAAACCCATGCAAAACTATACCGGATCGTCAGCAATTGATCAGCTAAATTTCACAGATAAATTACAGAACTTATATTATTTATCACTAAAAATTTTTGTAAAGCCACTTTCGAGAACTGATATCACTCGATGGCGGGTATCAATACATATTCAGCGCCGGATGCGCCAATAGATTTTGCAGAAATATCATTTCCACCACAGCCAGCTTTTGGGAAATCAACAGACATGCGGTATCACTTTCTGAGTTTAGTGCAGATTTTGCTGTTGACAGTTGCTACTCCTGCCTGGGCAGCAGAACAAGTAGTGTTGAACTACAAAGTTTTTCGGGAATCACTTTCAGTAGAGGAAATTTCGAGATTTGCCCAAACAGGCGAACTTTCTAGTTCCCTCAACATAAATTTTGCTTTGGCGCGGCAAAACCCCAAAGCAGTACGTCAGTATTTAACGCAACCAGTGAAAGTAAACCCAGTGTTTTTAGATAGGGTTTTAAATACGCCCATTGGTAACGTGATTTTGGATCAAATTAGTCAAGTAATTCATACACCGTCCCAAAAGGCAGACAGGCAAGCTTTACGTGCTGCTTTAGTGCTTTCTGCTAGGCAAGATAGCCAGATAACGCTAATCGAAATTTTAAAAAATTATCCTACATCAGAAGTGGAAGTTGACGGGGATCGGTTGGAAACTGCCTACCGCCAACTCCGGCGCTTGCAGACGAACATAGAAAATCTGATGGGCGTTTAGTAAGCCAGTGTTTCTAAAGTTTCCCGCAAATAGCGTTGTACTTGTTGTTCCAGACGTACTCCATCTAATTGCAAATCGTGCTCTAGTTGCCAGCGTTGGAAACCAGAACTAGCGGCGATCGCGGATTTGAGGCTGTGCCAAATTTCACTATCATCAGTAAATTGGCGATCGCTAGAAGTTGGAATTTGAGCCATAGTTTCTCATTCCTCGGTTTTAACTTCAAAATGTACCGCAGGTTTCACTTTTTGCAATCCGACTTTCACAGGAGAAAATAGATGATTTTTTCCTAATCTTCATCGGTGTTTTGCTCTAGGTTCTGCTGGGTGTTTGTATTCATACCTAACACGGATTTAAATAACCGGGGCAATATTTGATTCACCCGCACCCCTACAATTGTGTAATCCTGCTGAATCTTATCTAAAGGTAATGGTTCTATGGCTGCAAATTCTGTGTCATTAGTCACCAAAATTCTGGCTACACTCACGGGAATTTGCAAAAACAGATTGCTGGCAAAAAAAGCTAAAGCAGCTAGCAGCAATCCGACGCTGCGCCATTGGGGTAGAAAACTGGCAATGTTGGCTACCAGTGGCGCAGCTTGGTACATTTGCCACAGCACCCCTACTAATAATATTGCTGCTAAAACGGACAGCACGCGATTTAAATTAGTATTAATTAAACAAAGAATTTTGCGTTGCTGCTCAGTCAGATTCTCTGGTTTGAGAGCAACGCCCAAAATCGCAAATATGTAAAATGGGCGACGAAATTGCATCCACAGTAGTGGTAATACACCAATCGCCGCCACTAAACATAGCTCCATCCAGACAGGCAAGACTGGCTCGCCTACGGATAGAAACACTAGGCACAAAAACAAAAAAATTGGCAGCGTCGCCAAACCAGCGACATGAAGCCACAAGATAGGTTCAGAGCGAAATGAGGCCATAGTTACATTTCTCGATTCTGAGTGGTAGGTGCTGAGTTGTAAGTTGCGAGTATTGAGAATGAGAACTCAAAACTCAGAGCTTTTACTTAGAACTCAGCACTAGTAGACTCAGCACTACTTTGTCATTGTCAGGGTGCGACGCTTAGTTACCATTTGATAAGCTTCGATGATGTCACCTTCAGCCCAATCGTGGAATTTATCTATGCCAATACCGCATTCATAACCGGCATTGACTTCGCGCGCATCTTCTTTCATCCGTTTTAGGGAGTCCAGAACGCCTTCGTAAATTACCTTATTGCCACGACGTACCCGCACTTTGCAGTTACGGACTAGTTTGCCAGATTGTACATAACAACCAGCAACCGCACCGCGACCAACTGGGAAGACAGCACGGACTTCGGTTTGACCCAGGGGTTCTTCCACCAATTCTGGTTCCAACAGACCTTCCAAGGCTCCTTGAATATCTTCGAGGAGTTTGTAGATGATGTTGTATTCCCGCACATCTACACCAGCTTCATCAGCAGCTTGTCTGGCTCCACTAGCGTAGGTGGTGTTGAAGCCAATAATGACGGCGTTACTAGCAGCAGCTAAGTCGATATCTGTTTCGGTGATTTCGCCAGCAGTTGCTAACAGCATCCGGATTTGAACTTCGTTTTGCGGGATTTGTCTGAGCGATCCCACAATCGCTTCCACGGAACCTTGTACGTCTGCTTTCAGGATCAAGTTGAGTTCTTTCAACTCGCCTTCTTGTGCTTGAGCTGACAGGGTTGTGAGGGTAACGCGTCCCTGTAAGAGTCGGGATTGACGTTGTTTGTCGGCGCGATCGCTGGCTAGGGCGCGTGCTTCTTTTTCGTTCTCGAAAGCCTCGAAGTCATCACCTGCGGCTGGTACATCGCTCAACCCTAAGACTTCGACAGCAAAGGAAGGGCTAGCAATGTCTACTCTTCTACCTCTGTCATCGACCATTGCCCGCACTTTACCAAATGCGGAGCCAGCGACTAACATATCGCCGACATGCAGGGTGCCATTTTGAATCAGCAAGGTAGCAACTGCGCCCTTGGCTTTATCCAAATGTGCTTCAATGACAGTTCCTTTCGCAGCTCGGTCTGGGTTAGCAGATAGTTCGGCAACTTCTGCAACTAGCAGAATCATCTCCAGAAGTGTATCGAGGTTCTCTCCCTTGATCGCACTCACGGGAACCATAATTGTTTCACCACCCCAGTCTTCTGCTGTCAGACCGTAGTTGGTAAGTTCTTGTTTTACCCGCTCTGGTTGTGCGCCTTCTTTGTCAATCTTGTTAATGGCTACAACAATGGGCACTCCCGCAGCCTGAGCGTGGCTGATGGCTTCAATGGTTTGCGGACGTACACCATCGTCAGCAGCTACTACCAAAACGGCAATATCTGTGACTCTTGCTCCTCTGGCCCGCATAGCGGTGAATGCTTCGTGACCAGGGGTATCGAGGAAGACGATTTGCTGTGGCTTACCTTCATGTTCGATATCCACATGGTATGCGCCAATATGCTGAGTGATCCCCCCAGCTTCGCCAGCGGCCACTTTGGTTTTGCGGATCGAGTCCAGCAAGGTGGTTTTCCCGTGGTCTACGTGACCCATAATGGTCACCACTGGTGGACGGCGATGGAGATTTTCCATGTCTGCCAGATCCAGCATTTCTGTGACTTTGCGGGCTTCTGCTTCTGGTTCGGCGGTTTCAACTGCTACTTCTAAATCGTTACAAATTAAGGTAATAGTTGGCACATCCAGATTTTGGGTGATGCTCACTGCCATACCTTTGAGGAACAGGATTTTCACAATCTCTGTATCCGCGATCGCTAAAGCGTCAGCCAGTTCCTGCACTGTCATTGGCCCAGTTACCACCAATTTTTCTGGACGTTCCCGCTTAGTCTCTACTTCTTGACGACGATTTTGGTCGCGATTGGTAGCAGCAGACTTTTTCCCTCTAGTGGTAGGGCTAGCAACAGCTATTGCAGGTTGTTGTGTTGGTCGCGTAGCTTTTGGTTTGGGAGGACGAGCGATGGAAAGGCTGACCTGGATTGTAGCTGGAATTTCCAGACCTTCTTCATCCAGTAAATCGTCTTCCTCAAAATCATCATCTAAAAGTGGCTTGACTCGCTTACCTTTAACACCAGCCTTGCCAGACTTTTCTTTGATTTCATCAATTATTTCTTCTTCTTGCCACTTTTTACCACCTTTGGATGGACGAGGTGGTGTGGGACGTTTCAAATCAAGGATATCAGCAGGAATCGCTTCATCCAGTGTTGTTGTTGCTGCTGCTTTCCCTGCTCCGCCTTGCATGGGTCTGGGTGGCGTAGCAATAGGCATTGCTGCTACAGATTCGCTGGGACGAACTGGTCTGCTGGGTCTTTGAGAATCGGCGAATGGTGCTCCACCAGGAGCACGATTTCCTCTTTGTTCCGGTTTAACTGGGCCGGGTGTAGCACGAGCCTGTTTTTGTGGTGTAGGCTGTGCTGTTGGATCTGTGCCTGGTTTGGCCGCCCTGGGCTTAATTTGCTCGCGTTCTTCTTCGCCGCGTTTGGGGCGTTCGCGTTTGAGAATTGGTTTGTCTGCCTGACTCAGAGGCTCGGTCTCTGGTGCTTCAGATACTGGTCTGGCTGGTGGCGCAACTAGTTGAGGTTTTTGCGGTTTCTCTGGCCTCGGTTTAGCTGAAACTGGTTTTTCTGGCTTTTCCCCAACTATTTTTTCTTTCGGTTGGGCATTAGGCGTTGTATCCGCATTTTTAACAGCTGGTTGCTGTGGGGTCTCAGATTGATTCCGGGGTACGGGTCGAGTTGGTGCCGTCGGCTGCATGGGTGAGACTGGTGTAGCGAAGGGCTTTGGAGGTGAAGGAGGATTAGCTTCAGACAAAGCAGATGGGGTATTAGTAGTAACTGATGCCTCTGGGGCGTTAGAGTTAGGATTTCTCAATATTTTGGGTTTACGAATTTCCAAAATTTGTTGTTTGTGAGGTGGTGGTGCAGGTCGATTGCGAGAGCCAGCTTGTGGCCCATTTGCTTGATGTGTGTTGAGGCCTGTGTCTTTTTTAGGCGTTCCATTCGTTGCTGCGAATTTTTCTGCAGCGGAACGGATGCGTTCTGCCTCCGAATCTGAAATTGTACTGCTATGGCTTTTGACCGCGATATTGAGCTGGTCGCATATTGCTAATAGCTCTTTGTTATCCAAATTTAATTCCTTTGATAATTCATAGATTCTAACTTTGCCGTTGTTCATCCACTCTTCCCCTTTAATTTACAGTTTTAGCGGATGGTTGCCTGGTTTGTGACATCTCCATCCTTTGACTACTGTTTTTTGGTTGCCGTTTAGATTTTGTCGGTGCCTCCAATCAGGAAAGAGAGATGTCTCGGTTCATTGCTGGCATCCCCACCAGTAATCATGATGTCTGGGCACCCATAAAAGCTTTTTAAATAAAAAATCTTTATAGGTGCTCTGGATGCCGAACTGCGCTTGAGCGCTACCAGGTTGCCATTTTGTAGTTTTTTGTTTTGCTGATTCTGAGTCTTCCACAACACAATCGAGTAAAACTTGTTGGGAGTATTACTTCGTCTCTCTTAATTGTAAAAGAGGCGTTTGTCAACTACACCCATTTACTATTTTGACACTAACCCCAGCAATCAACAGAGACTGTGTTACTAGCGCTAGTTCGGCTTCTGGCACAATTACTCTAGGGATTACCGTCACAAATTTCTTAAATTAAAATTTGATTTTGGGTATTGCTATTGGCTAGACGCTGCCACAATGTTTGATACAGTGTTTCTGGCACTGTTGCATGTAGCGATCGCCCTAGTCGATTTTTTTTCTGAGCGGCTTGCAAGCAGCTCGTCTGTGGACAGATGTAAGCAGAACGCCCCATGCCCTCATCTAATTGTACCTTTCCCGATGGAAAGACGCGGACAATCCGCCAAAACTCTTCTTTTAAGCCTACTTGGCGGCAACTCACACAACGCCGATAATTCGGTTTCATGAATTTTTTGCTACCTCACCTCAGCAGTTTGGTTGAGCATAGATGCTTTAATCTTCTATTTTTGCTTATCCTAACCCTGAAATACGAAGCAATTATTAATACATCTTATCAAAGTGTTGTTACTTAAATAACTGGATGTTAATAAACTACTCGTCATCGTTATGGTCAAAAGAGTCATCATCTAATTCTAAGTCTTCTTGATTGCTATCTTCTAGTTCTGGTAGATCGGATTCATCCTCATCTTCATATTCATATTCATCTTCTTCCTCTTGCTCTGCTTGGTATTTAGCACGAGCAGCAGCAAATTTAGCATCTTCTGCAGCTTGATCATATTTAGCTTTATCTTTAATATCAATTTTCCATCCTGTCAAACGGGCTGCTAAACGGACATTTTGTCCTTCTTTACCAATAGCCAAACTCAGCTGATCTTCCGCCACTAGCACATGAGTTTGCCGCGTTTCTGGATCCATGAGGCGGACTTCATCTACTCGTGCGGGGCTAAGAGCATTAGCAATGTATGTTGCGGGGTCTGGAGACCAGCGAATCACGTCAATTTTTTCACCACGTAATTCATTCACTACCACTTGAATCCGCGATCCCCGTGCGCCAATACAAGCGCCAACTGGGTCTACATCACGGTCGAGAGTATCTACGGCAATTTTAGTCCGGGGGCCGACATAACGAGAAGGAGGATTGGCTTCTCGTGCTACCGCGACAATTCGCACCACTTCATCTTCTATTTCTGGTACTTCATTGGCGAATAAATATACTACTAAGCCTGCATCAGCGCGAGAAACTAATAATTGCGGGCCACGTTGCTGACCTTGAGAAACCTTTTTGAGATATACCTTAAAGGTGGCATTAGCTCGATAGTTATCATTAGGTAGCTGTTCTCGTTTTGGTAATTCCGCCTCTACTTCTGGTTGACCAAAACCACTACTAACAGCCAAAATTACTGATTGTCGCTCAAACCGCAAAACTCTTGCTTGCAGCACCGTACTTTCTAAGTCTTGAAACTCTTCTTGTACCATCTGGCGCTGTTGATCCCGCAGTTTTTGAGCGAGTACTTGCTTAGTTTGCATCGCCGCCATCCTGCCAAATTCCCCTTGGTCTGGGGTAACATCAAGGACTACAGAATCTCCCAACTGAGCTTCAGGCGCTACTTGTTGTACTTCATCTAGAGAGATTTGGTGGTCAGAGTTACTAACTTCTTCGACAATTGTTTTAGTTGAAAGTACCCGGAAACCTTCTTCTTCAATATCGAGTTCTACTTCAAAATTCTCAAAATAATCTTCATCAAATTGTTTGCGCTCCAAATTTTGGGCACGACGATAGCGTTCATAACCTTTGAGCAGAGCTTCTCTAATTGCTGATTGCACAGCCAACCGAGGTAAATTACGCTCACGACTTATACTTTCAATTAAATCTTTTAATCCAGGTAAAGTAACCATTGACATAAGTAATCTCCTTTAAAAATCAAGGATGGAAAAGGCTAGGGACTAGGACTAAGGGCTAGAAATTCAGGACTAGGTAGTGAAAACAACACATTAGAGATTAAGGATTAGAGAAAAGTTTTACTCTAGTCCCTAGCCTCTAGCTCCTAGCCTCTAGCCTCTAGCCCCTAGCCTCTAGCCTCTAGCCTTTAACCTCTAGGTTATCGGCGCTCATCCAGCTGCACCTTAGTAATTAAGGCACGGGGAACTTCGACTACACGACCTTTTTGGTTTAAAAAAATCGTTTGCTCATCCCGGCGAATCAACTGACCTGTCCACTCTTGCTGTCCTTCGTAGGGTGGAGAAGTGGAAACGATGATAGGAAATCCTTTAAAAGAAATAAACTCCCTGTCTGTCACCAGTTGTCGCGATATACCGGGACTAGATATTTCCAAGACATAAGCATCTGGAATAATCTCCGCCGCATCTAAAGAAGCTTCTAAAGCTCGACTCATCCGCTCGCAATCATCTAAACCAGTATCCTGCTGAGGATTGCGAATGTCTACCCGCAACACTGGTGGACGTTGGTTAGTGTGAAAAACCACACTAACAACTTCCAATCCCAGTTCTTCTGCCACTGGTGTTGCCAAATCAATAATTTGTGGGACTAAAGGATGAGCCATGCGAAAATCCAATAAAAAAAGTGGGCATCGACCCACTTCCTGCGATAGGGATATCTTCCAAGAAGTCTTGTTACGAACCAAATATGGTTCGACCTAATCTGAGTTTAGCGCATTTCTTTTGGAGGGAGTAGGAAGAAATTATTATATGGGGATAGGGCATGGGGCATGGGTAATGGGTAATGGGTAATGGGTAATTGGCATTTATTATTTCCCCCACCCTTCGGGAAGCCGCAAAGCGTCTACATCTTCCTCATCTTCCTCATCTTCCCCAATCCCCAGTCCCCAGTCCCCAGTCCCCAATCCCTCATCTCCCTGACTTTTCCCGGGCTGTTATTGCACTACTACCTGTGATTGGTTGGAATGGTACTTGTGTGCGTAACTGCCTGGTTTGTTGGAGAATTTGGTCTATATCTTCTTGAGATAAGCGCTGAACGTAATTCAGTTTGACTTCCTCTAAAAAGTCAGATAGTAAACTCTGAATTTCGGAAAGTACTTGTTTGTTTTGGACTTCTGTACCTAGGGCTTGGCTGAAGCTTTGGACTAATTGACTGGTGAGTTTTGCCCCAACGGGATCTTCTACAGCACTCACTAATACGTTATATAGACTAGTTGTGATTTGGGTTACTAACTGCTCACTAATTTGAGTTTGGGCTTGTCCTACACCTGGAAGAGTTTGCAAGTTGCGATACAGAGGTACTTGCTGTAAGGCAGTGTTGATATTGTGACGCAAAATGGCGTTAATTTCTGGTTGAATTTTGGGCAATACTTGGTAAACAACGGTTTGTACTAATAAACCTGCGATCGCTTCTACTTCATTGACATTATTTATATCTATGTAAGGACGTAGACTCTCTTGTTGCATCAGCCAGCGAGTAAATTCCCCACGTTGAATTGATCCCTGAATTTGATTAATGACTCTCACCACCACAATTTCGGTGATTTCTTCGGCAAAATTGGCGACAATTCCTTGGTTAATTTGCCGCCATACTGGACGTAAATTTACTAACCGCGCTTGATCGAGGCGGATGACAACGGGAATAACTCGCAACCATCGCAAAAACGGCAACAGTAATAATAAATCGTACCAACGCCATAACAGAGCATCTAACCAGCTAAAACCGGGATGACTGCGTCTGATATAAAAGCTACGTACTAATAACTCCAGCGCAAATAAACCGACAAATGGTAAATCAATTAACCAAAAATTATCTAGTAATTCGCCATCTTCACCTATGCGGCGATAGTAGTTACCAGCAATTAAAGGGCGAATCTTCTGTTTAAAAAAATTAATTTCTGGGTTCCAGCCCTTTTGCGATAAATATTGCTGGCTCCAAAAAGTTCTAAAAGCTTGCTTGGCTGATTCTTGACCGACGCGATCGCGCATTCGGTTTTTGATTTTTTCTAAGGTACCACTCTTACCAACTGCGGCAAAGGGGTTGGTGTCAACTATCTCCGTGCTGAGACGGCTAATTTCTTCTAGCTTGGTTTGGACTTGAGGTGACTGTAACCCTGTCTGGCTTACCTGTTCTTCTAATGCTGTGACTGCTTGCAGGTAGCTTTTCGTTTCTCGGTGGGGTTCAATACCTTTAATTGGGTCATAAATTTGGGTAATTTGCGGTAATTTTCTGTAGTAAAAATCTCGCCAAGGTACGTAACTCAAATTAAACAAAACTAAGCATAAATTTGCTGTGGCTGTAATTGCCATAACTTTTTCAAAGTAAAGTTGTGGCTTCTGGGAAGATTTGATATTAGCCATTTTTTTAGTGTTGAATTATACAGTAATTGGCTATAAGTTTTTAAATTATAAGTAGAATGGTGCAAATCAACCGCAGTATGTAACGAAAAGTCAAGTTACCTAAAACCCTCTTCTCTTCTGCCTTCTGTCCTTATGGTGCGCCACTGGCTTTATGCTGTGGAACTCGTCTACCGCAGTGGCTCACCTGCGTCTTGTCATAACGACAATTTTTAACATAGACCTACTTGTAATTTTTGAGCTTTCCTAGATGGCAGGAGTGGTAGTTAAAAATCTTTCCTGAGAATGATGAAAATTTATCATCAAAGATTAATTAACTTAACCAATAAAAGTATTTTTAATCAAAAATAATTAATAATTAAGAAAACAGATGTTCAAGAAACTTAAAATACACCTGTTAACCTAATCAGGACTTACGCAACTGGCACAGTGATCCTCTGGGATAAGAGTCAAGAGTCAAGGGTCAAGGGTCAAAAATTTAGGTTTTTTGGACTCTTGACATTTGACCCTGGACAAACCCAAACGAAAAAAATATGACACTTGCGTAAGTCCTACTAATATATTCTGCTGATTTAAACCAAAGGAGTTTTAATTTATGTGGTGTGGCTTTGGAAAATCAAGCGTTACCATTGTTACTGCTTGCCTAGTTACAGCAAGTGTAGTGTCTGCAAGCACTTCTTTTGCTGCGCGTCAGCGTAACTATACACCGCAGCAATTTCGTGCGGTGCTTCATGGTTTAGGCTATAAAATCACCGTCAATAATGCAGCCTTAACGGATAATGAAGCAAAACAAGCAATCAGTGAATTTCAAAAGGGCTACAAATTAGGCGTAGATGGGATAGCAGGCCCAAAAACTCAAGATTGGGCTGCACAGATAATACAAATTTTGCAAGCCAATTTAAATGCAGTAGTTAAACCCAAAACCCCCCTACCCCGGGATCAATTTTATGGGCCTCAGACAGAAGCTGCTGTTAAAGAAGCTCAGAAAAAATTTCAGCTACAAGAAACGGGAATTGCTGATTTAGCCTTCCGCCAAAAGCTGAATACAGAAGCTAAAAATGCTATTGGTAAACCAACAGCAAAACCGACAGCAAAACCAACAGCATCACCTACACCTACATCTACGCCTACATCGACACCTACATCTACGCCTACATCGACACCTACATCTACACCTACATCTACGCCTACATCGACACCTACATCTACGCCTACATCGACACCTACATCTACTCCGACACCAACTTCTACAGCAACACCTCAATAGATACTCTAGGCGTTACTTGAAGTATGAAGTGTAAAGTCTGAAGTCTGAAATTAACTGGCTCATACAATTATGGGAAAGACTGAAGATAGTTGCACTGTTTGGGTGCAACCAAATAATTCACTTTATTCTTTATTTTGTCTGAGTTGGTTCTTCTAAAGGTCTGCCTTTGGGTGTCGGTAACATTGGCCGACGGTCATCGTAAGGCATGGGAATATACTGAACTGTGGGTCTACCTCCTTGTGGTTGAGGATACAGATCCATGAGTTCATAAATAGAATGGGGCAATCCAACTGTAACGGGTAGCCCCATTTCTGTTGCTTCCTCTACGGTAATAGGATAGTCGTGAGTGACACGTCCCGTTGTTAAAGCTTCAATAATTGGTTCAATATTTTCTGGGCTGACTTTTTGTTTAGGAATACTGTCTTTGAGTAAAGTCCTCACAAAGCGCTGTACCTGTTGAATGGCTTTACCTGACAAGTCTGCCATGATTAATGTTTGGTCATCAATTTCGCTGATGGGTTTATCTTTCACCACCTTCAAGATACTTGCTGCGGGGAAATTACCTAATTGGGGATCGACTGGCCCTAAGACAGCATTTGCATCCATAACAATTTCATCAGCAGCCAGCGCCAGCATTGTGCCGCCACTCATGGCATAGTGGGGTACAAACACGGTAACTTTTGACGGGTGGCGAATTAATGCTCTAGCGATTTGTTCGGTAGCTAAAACTAAACCGCCGGGAGTATGCAAGATTAAATCGATGGGAACTTCTGGGGGAGTGAGGCGAATTGCGCGCAGTATTTGTTCTGAGTCTTCAATGGTGATGTAGCGTGATAAGGGTATGCCCAGTAAGCTGATAGACTCTTGACGGTGAATTAATAAAATCACCCGGCTGTTACGTCCTTGCTCAAATTCTTGTAAAGCGCGCAAACGACGATATTCTATTTGACGCTTTTGCCAGATGGGTTGTAGGGAAGAGAGGAGCAGGAAAATCCAGAATAAATCGCCAATTCCAAATGCCATAGGATTGATTGTCCCAAAATAACGGATGTCGTCATTTATTGTGACAATTTTCAGGCGATCGCAATTCTATCTGTAGGTCTATTAGCTTACCGACAATTACAATAATTCTCCTAAATCATCAATATTCATGCCTAATTGCTGCAAACTTTCTGCTAATAGTCGCCAACAGTATCATGAATTAAGAGGCTAATAGCCCAAGTAGGGGCGGGTTAAGCGCGATAGTCGTGAGTTATGGGAGTATATCTGTAAACAAGTGGTGTCAACTTAACGTGAAATCCGCTCTTGTGCAAGGTTTCGCCCTCACCCCCAGCCCATCTCCCGCAGGGAGAAGGGAGCAAGAGATTTAGTTCCCCTTCTCCTGCGGGAGAAGGGGTTAGGGGATGAGGGCGCGAGGTATTTGTACAACGCCCGCCCTATATCGCTTTTAGCTTAAGTTGACACCACTGATCTGTAAACCCGCCCCTACTGAAGCAGACTTTTCCCAGGCTGGTGATTCTGAGATATCACTGATGTAATGGTATAAAAATTTTTGTCTTAATTAGTGATAAACAACTATATTTGCCTAAATATCTTGGGGAATACTGAAATTTAGTCCTAATCAAGGGGTATGTAAAATGGCAGACACTCAAGTCAGCGCCAAGATTTCCGCAGCAGATAGAGAAGCGGTGATGGAAGCTATTAGTACGATTCGGCAAAAGTTACCGTTTTTGATTGATTTGTCTACTGAGGAACGTAAAGCTTTACCGAAGCTGGGGGATAAGAGCCGCGCGTTTGTCAGTAAGGCGTTGGAAATAGCTGCACAAAATCCTGATTTCTTACCGCGTTCTTTTGATGTGGATGAAATGCGGCGAGATATTGAATTATTTGAATCTTTGTATCCGATTTTGCTGTCATTGACGCAATTGCAAGAACTGGTGGATGATACTTCTGTGGCTGTTGGCAGTGAAGCTTATGCGGCGGGTTTGCTAGTATATAACTATGCCAAGGCTAGTGGTAAAGGCGCTGGTTTAGATTCAATGGTTGATGATTTAGGGCGAAGATTTGCCCGGAAAGCGAAAAAAGTGCAACCGCAAATGTCGCACTCTTATGAGATATAGCATTTATCGTTATTGGTGAGGGATAAGAACCCCACCCCCAACCCCCTCCCCGCAAGCGAGGCTACGGTGTACACACAAGTGGTAGCTGTAAGGGTTTCAGGCGTTATAGACCCCTTAAATTGTCATGACGAGCGCAGCGATAGCCCAGCGAAGTAATCACATAATCCCGTGGTTTTTGCGATTGCTACCCTACGGGAAGCCACTTCGTGTCTACGTCGTTCCTCCTCGCTGCTCCCAGGCTTCGGGAGCGATCGCACAACCTAAGCCTAGATGACCAAACCAAGTGCTAGGGGGAATTTTAAGACTTGTGTGTACACCGTAGCGCAAGCGAGGAGGGGGCTATGATATAACTCATGTGGTTAGGAAAGGCTATAACTCGGCGCTTTTAGATAAAAACATCAACTTTGAGCTTCTGAACTTGGGTGTTTCAGTTTTAAATGAAAAACTCCAAGTCAGAAGCTTAAATTTTGCGGTTGTCAGTGATAATGTTTTGGTTTGAAATGAGAACGTTTTTGTTTTAAGTGAGAATGTTCTAGTTTGAAACGAGAACGTTTTGGGTTGAAGTGAGAACGTTTTCGTTTCTAGTGAAAATTTTTGTGTTTAGAACTAAACAGTTGCTCTTTAAAGAAATTATCATGACAAAACAACCATATCGGTAGGGGCACGGCACCGATATTTTATCGTTATTACCGAAAGTCTGTGGATGCCGTGCCCCTACAAGCGGGATAATTTATTTGTTGATGTTCCCTAAAGAACCATAGCTAGGGTAAGTTAAGCTAACGCCTGATATTTTTGTAGAGCAATACAGTTTATGTCAGCAATAACCCAAAGATATCAAAGCTAATTGAGCGATTATTACACAGATATTGTATCAAGGAAAAGTCCTATAAATATCTTTACGATGTGCGACTCTTTGACAAATTAAAGTTTGTGTCTCTTTGTCAATACTAATACCTATTCTGTAATCACCGACACGAATTTTATATTTATCATCGTAGCCTTTCATTTTTTGCAAATAGCCTAAATCAAAGGGGTTTTCTGATTCTAGTTCTTGAAAGACGATTGGTTCAATGCGAGCTTGCACATCTTGTGGTAAATCTGCTAATTCTTTTAAGAACTTTTTAGTATATTCAACTTTCCACATTCTTTTGCTTTAATGATTGATAATATTTCCATGCTTCATCGTTAGCGAGACGTTCATCGTCTTCTGATTCCGCCATTAGCTTGATTAAGCCGTAATTTTCTAATATTTCTTCAATTTTTTCAAAGTCAGCAATAGGAATTTGTACAGCGATAGGTTGCTGATTTTCATCCATGACGTAATTTTTAGTAATTTCTAGCATTTTTCTGATATCTGATTGTTTGCAAGTCCTAAGATTAAATCATGTCATAGATAACATCATCTTCGCTGTAGCCTTTTAGTAATTGCTCGGCTGCAAGACGATACCAAGCGGCTTCTTCTTCTGTGGATTCATTGACGAGAATAATTACTTTTACCTGCTGGTTATTTGCTAATTGTTGTAAAACAGCATTAGGTAATTTTATTTTGCCTTCATCGGTGACATTAGCAGGGAATTCGTATGCTTTCATATTGTGTTTATTGTTCGCCAGTTCTAATAATATTTTGACGCTGTTATTGTACAACTAGCTGCGATCGCCAAATTTTGATATTTCCGCTATCATCTCCAGCATTAAGCCAACGCCCATTGGGGCTAAACGCAAAAAAATTGCTAGATTTAGCAAATTATTGGCTAATCTAGCAACTATAAATTATTTACAAAAAATCTAATCTTGCGGTTCAATTCCCGCCGCCCGTAATTGTGCTGCTAATCTTTCAGCACGTTGTCTTTCTTGTTCGGCGCGTTGTCTTTCTTGTTCGGCGCGTTGTCTTTCTTTTTCAGCTAATTCTGAACCCCAAAGTAGTAAATTTCCTTGTTCATCCCACCAGCGCAACCAATTTCCGGTACGATTTTCACGAGTACCTTGCCATACAGCAAGATAAAGATTCATTTGGGCTATCCAGTAACGCTGGTTTTCGTTAGGGTTTTGGACAACGTATCTGCCAGTATTATTATCTAAACTATAAAATTCTAAATCTCCGCTATCAGGTGCAAAAATGGCGTAGTTTGGAACTTTTAAGACGCATTCGTAAAAAAACCATTTACCTGGGGGGTAGGTGGGTTTGATGGAATATTCCCCACCTTCTGTATCAGAAAGAAATTCTATGACAATTAAGGGAATTTCTCCCTGTAGCTGTGGTGTGTAACTGCGAGTTACATCTTCTCGATTAACGCTAATTTTGGGAATATACGCCCAGTCTGGGGCTTTGACGACAATTTTGCCATTTAATGTGGCGCAGATACCGTAATTTGTTGGTGTGAGGGCGTTGGGTGGAAGTTTACCAGCAAGTTCTAAACTTTGTGTTAGTGCAGCAGCTAAGGCTGGTTGGTTGATGTTGTCCACTGGATCGTCTGGGAGTTTGTAATCGTCGGGTAGTTTTTCCCAAGTGATTTGATAGTTCTGGGTGAGGGTTGTCATAGTGGGGTTTGCTTTTGGTGTGATGTCAAGGTTGGAAAGAACCTCACCCCCCTACCCCCCTCTCCGCAAGCAGAGAGGGGGGAGGAATTTTCCAAACTTTCCTATCGTCGAAGGATTGTTTGTGAGTAATTTAGCCCCTCCTCGCTTGCGGAGAGAAGTCCGAGCGGAGGCTTCCTCCGATCGGAACTTCGGGGGAGGGGTTGGGGTGGGGTTACTCTTCTTCATCGGGTTCCAAATCTTCTTCTGTGAGTTCTTGATGGGGGATAGCGGCGATAATTGCATCTATTACTTTGGAAACTGGTAAAATCTCGATATTAAGGTCAGGGAATTTTTGCCCTTTGGGGACGATCGCTCTTTTAAATCCCAACTTCGCAGCTTCTTTTAACCGCAGTTCCATCTGGGAAACCGATCGCACTTGTCCCCCTAACCCGACTTCACCAATTAAGACTGTACCTGGATCGACGATGCGATCGCGGAAACTTGCAACAATGGCGATCGCAATTCCTAAATCTACTGCTGGTTCTTCAACATTCAATCCCCCCGCCGAAGCAACATAAGAATCTAGCTTCGACATGGGAATTCCTACCCGTTTTTCTAACACCGCTAATATTTGCACTAAGCGGTTATAGTCTATCCCCGTGGCGGCGCGCCGGGGGGAGGGGTAACTAGTAGGGCTGACTAAAGCTTGCAATTCCACAACGATGGGGCGAGTTCCTTCGCAAGCCACAACGATAGCAGTACCTGGTGCTGGATCGTCACGATTACCTAAAAATAGCTCTGAGGGGTTAGGAACTTCACGCAATCCATGAGATACCATCTCAAAAATACCGATTTCGTGAGTTGCACCGAAGCGGTTTTTTACTGTTCGTAATAACCGATGGGATGCAAAGCGATCGCCTTCAAAATACAATACGGTATCTACTAAGTGTTCTAAAACTTTCGGCCCTGCGATCGCACCTTCTTTGGTCACGTGTCCCACAATTAACATTGTCACGTCTTCGTGCTTTGCCACTTTCATCAGTGCGGCTGTACATTCCCGCACCTGGGCTACGGAACCAGGTGCAGATGTCAGTGCTGGAAAGAACACTGTTTGAATACTATCAATTACTGCCACATTTGGTTTAAGAGAGTCTATTTCCCGGAGAATTTCTTCTAAATCGGTTTCTGGCAATATATATAAATCTGCGCCTATATTGTCAGGGTTTATACTGTTGCTGTCTATGGCAACAGGTATGACTTCACTTTGAGGATCTATGGGAACAGGTGTTACTGCCTCTACAACTGTATTTTCATCTCCTACTACATTCACACCTTTTGCTACACCCAAGCGTGAAGCCCTTAATTTTACCTGTTGACCTGATTCTTCACCTGTGACATAGAGAATGCGGTATCTCTGCGCTAATTGATTAGAGACTTGAAGCAGTAAAGTTGATTTACCAATTCCTGGATCACCACCAATCAACACCATCGAACCAGGAACAACACCACCGCCCAAAACCCGATCTAATTCTCCATAGCCAGATTCCCAGCGAGCAATTTGGCGATCGCTAATTTGATCGAATGTTAAGGAAGAGCGCGGTTTTGCTGGCTTATTATGAGATTTGCCATTAGTAGACGCTGATTGCCAACCACTGACTCCCCCTCGGCTGGGTATATCGACCGATGATTGGATAGAAATTTGTTCTTCTAAAGAATTGTAAGTACCACAAGCGGGACACTTACCAAACCATTGAGAAGATTCTGCACCACAATCGTTACAAATGTAAAAGGTTTTGGACTTTGCCATTCTTAAATCTTATTAAATAATCTTAATTTTTCCTTAATTCTTGGCGAAAAGAAAAGTTCAATAATAGTAGTAGTTACAGCTTTTTTTCATCTAATTCATGGAATGATATCTTAATATTATGGTATTAAAAATTAATCATGAAAAATTTTAGTTAAGGAGCGTTGAGAAACTTGGAAAGTCATAAAGAAAAAATCCTGGTGGTAGACGACGAAGCCAGCATTCGCCGGATTTTGGAAACGCGCCTTTCCATGATTGGCTACGATGTAGTGACGGCTGGTGATGG
Source organism: Tolypothrix sp. PCC 7601 (assembly GCF_025677855.1). Classification (NCBI taxonomy): domain Bacteria; kingdom Bacillati; phylum Cyanobacteriota; class Cyanophyceae; order Nostocales; family Tolypothrichaceae; genus Tolypothrix; species Tolypothrix sp. PCC 7601. Next base: position 5,767,795 of record NZ_CP064879.1, on the reverse strand, counting down.
AGAAGAAGCTTTGGAAACTTTTCGCAAAGCTGACCCCGATCTAGTAGTTTTGGATGTCATGATGCCAAAACTTGATGGCTACGGTGTTTGCCAAGAACTACGTAAGGAGTCAGATGTCCCTATTATTATGCTAACAGCCTTAGGGGACGTAGCCGATCGCATCACCGGATTAGAGTTAGGCGCTGATGACTATGTAGTTAAGCCGTTTTCCCCAAAGGAACTAGAAGCCCGGATTCGCTCTGTACTCAGACGGGTAGACAAAACCAGTGCTTCGGGAATTCCTAGTTCTGGAGTCATCCACGTTGCTAATATCAAAATTGATACGAATAAGCGACAAGTTTACAAAGGTGATGAGCGCATTCGCCTAACTGGTATGGAATTTAGCTTACTAGAGTTATTGGTTAGTCGCTCCGGAGAAGCTTTTTCCCGTTCAGAAATTTTGCAAGAAGTATGGGGTTACACACCAGAACGCCATGTAGATACCCGCGTGGTGGATGTGCATATCTCCCGTTTGCGCGCCAAATTAGAAGACGATCCCAGCAACCCTGAATTGATTCTTACCGCCCGTGGCACTGGTTATTTATTCCAACGGATAATTGAACCTGGGGAGGAATAAATAGGGGAGATGAGGAAGATGAGGGGGATGAGGGAGATAAGGGAGACTTACCTATTGCCTTCTTGCCCAATGTCCCATGCCCAATGCCCCATAGCCAATAACAAATGAATAAACCCGATCCCAATCTAGTTTTACGCCGTCTACCCATAGTAGTTGGCTGTTTAGGCGCTGTACTTTTGCTAATTAACCGCTTGTTAACACCGGAACTGACAGAATCCCAAGCCCGTGGGGATGTACTGGGCGTGATTCTAAGTGCGGTGTTAATTTTAACTGGATTAATTTGGCAGCAAGTACAACCGCGATCGCCTGATACTGTACAACTGATTGGGGAGGAAGGTTTTGTGTTGGCTGCGGATTTACCAGAAGCCGTGAAAACAGAACTAGCTTGGGCATCCCATTTATTATTAACTAACACCGTCACGCGATCGCTCTTAGTTTTTTACCAAGGTAAGGTTCTGTTACGTCGCGGTATTCTCTCGCCTAAATCTGAGGTTGTACCAGGCCCAATTTTAAAAAGGGTATTAGAAACACAAAAACCAGTTTATTTAGTTGCATTAAAAGTCTATCCAGGCAAAATAGAATTTGATTATTTACCCGAAAATACTCAAGGGGTAATTTGTCAACCTATCGGTAACCAAGGTGTATTAATTTTAGGAGCAAATGCACCTCGCAGTTACACCAAACAAGATGAAAATTGGATATCTGGAATTGCTGATAAATTAGCTGTAACTCTCAGTTCCTATTTGCAAGTTGAGTCAGAAAGTTAAAACTTTATGCAAATTATCTATTGGTTACTGATTGCAGTGATGGTTGTGGGTGTTATCGGCGCTGTAGTTCCTGCCATCCCTGGAACCAGTTTAATATTAATTGCAATTATTATCTGGGGAGTTGTTAGCAGTTCCTTTGCAGCAATTAAAATACCGCTAATTGTCACAGTGATTGTATTGCTTCTGAGTATTGGCGTAGATTTTTTAGCAGGCTATATAGGCGCGAAACAAGCTGGCGCTAGTAAGTGGGGACAAATAGGCGCATTTGTGGGGTTGCTTTTGGGATTCTTCGGGTTATTACCAGCTTTACCCTTTGGCGGGCCGCTATTAGGTATTTTAATGGGGCCATTATTGGGCGCAATCATTGGTGAATACCTTTACCAGCGTCAACTAGGAGTCGCAATCAAGGCTGGTATTGGAATTGTCGTTGGTACAGTCGTGGGAAATTTACTCCAAGGAATATTAGCGATCGCTGCAGTGGTAGTTTTTATAGTGAACACTTGGCCGCAAATATATGGCAGCTAAGATTCCTGTAGATTAAGCAAATGAAAAACTCCACCCACAAGGGGATGGAGTTTTTGGGAATTGGGAATTGGGCATGGGGCATGGGAAAGAACATACCAATGCCCTATGCCCTATGCCCCAAGCGGCGGGGCAGCTATCCCTCTCCACCCACAAGGGGATGGAGTTTCCCGCCGCTTTCAATAAAACTTTAGTAGGGTGGGCATTCATTGCCCACCCTATTTTATTAGTGACAAAAACCCGGTTAATAACATTATAGATTTGAGAGAAAATCTGCTTTTTTAGCCATAACAAAGTCTTCATTTATAGTTTATAAGTTCTTTGCACTCAGCTTATCTAAAAGACAAAAAGAGTTCATCTAGAAAACACAATTTTTACTGAGTTATTGAAGTGCGTATCATCCACAGAATTTGTATAGAAATCTTTAAAAATGAAAACTAGCAGTTTGTTAAACATACTGAAGCCAAACCTTCGCTAATCCAGGAAAATTACGTAATTTTAGAGACTACCAAATGACGTATCTAGTAAATGCCACTATGGAATCAATAAAGTTTATATCAAGATAAATCGGTAGCTCTTGCGTATTAGTAAACAGCTATGTCATTCTGTAAGAGTGATAAATAAATCACTCGCTAAAAACCAACAGGGTCATTGTTCTACCTAATTCATTCAGAAAATAATTCTAATCTAGATGACAAAGATAGGATGCATTAATGCTCTTTTATTGATGGTTTATCGCATCCATAACTAGTTTTAGAATTACACCTAATTAATAAACTAATTTCTTTTTACAGGAACCTTAAATCACCATGTTTGCTATTAAATCTAAAGTCATCAACTCTGCCTTAGCTGCTACTGCTGTACTTCCTTTAGCTATTGCTGGAATAGTAACCTCTGCTAGTTCTGCTCAAGCTTATAGTGGTGGGTTTACATTTGACGGTTCTGGCACTGTAGCTGGTATTAGCAAGACTGGTATCACCTTTAATCCTAATCCTGGAACAATTGCATTAGGAATCAAAACTGGAGATTTTCTTGGAGATTCCACAGGCACTATTTACAGTTTCTTAAATACTAGTTTACCTTCTAAATTTATAGATGTTGGTGCAGCAGATGGCGTTAAACTTCTGAGTTTGACTAGTATTCTTTCCCCAACATTTACATCTGTTTTCGGAGGAACAGACGTTAGCTTTAATTTCACTGGATTGTTTGAAGATGGTAGCCAAGCAGTAGGAAATATTGATTTTACTACTTTACTGAATGCCACAACTGCACAGAATGCATACAGTACAGGTGGAACAATTAATGCAAGTTTCAAAGGTGTGACAGTAGCCTCTGTTCCTGAACCAACTACATTACTTGGCTTGGGTGCTGTAGGTGCAGTCATGGCTATGTCTCGCCGTCGCAAAGCTCAAGCTAGTTCTTGAGCATTACCCACAAAATAAAAATTAAATTGTAGACAGAAAAGGAGTATCATTATTAATAGAAATATGTAAAAATAATTTCGATTTTGGTTTTCATTAAGTGTTATAGCTTTGTGTTCGTAGTAATCACTGAAGAAGTTACTACGAATTTTTTTATGAGGCTATTAATGGCAATGTGACTACACAATAAGGGCACAAAAATTTTGTACCCTTAAAGATTGTTATTTTACCCTTCAGACAAGTTTATGTAAAATTAAACTGCCTGCAAAGATTTTTTCGCTTCATTGGCGATCGCTTCTACTTCATCATTAGCCATAGTCTCTAATACAGCTTTCGCATCTGCGCCACCCAAGTGACTCATAGCTTGCACAACTCTGTAGCGGACTTGCCAATCGGGATTTTTGGCATAAGGCGCTAAAAGTGGGACAGCATCTGTATTTCCCAATTCGCCAAAGGAACTAATCGCAGCAGTTTGAATTAACTCATTGTCAGATGTGAGCGCTTGCTGGAGCAATTCAAAGCCTCGCGGATCGCCTAACTCTCCCAAAGTAGCGATGATACTAAATTTGACTAGCCATTCAGGACTTGCATCGTAAAGCTGTTGTAAATCATCAAAAGCTGATGTGAGTTTCAGCGCACCCAAACAATCTGCGGCGGCTGCTTGCACATCCGGTTCTGGGTCTTTCAGTAGTTCGCGTAATATATTCAATGATAATTCTGCATCTTGTGTACCAAATGTATCCAGTTGACTCACTGCTGAGTAACGGACACGAGCATTGCTGTCACTAACCGCCGTTTGAATTAATTCAAAAGCGATCGCAGGTTCTAAATCGCGGATTTGATTCACACCTCGCAAGCGATCGCCCAAATTTTCGGAACCGAGCAATTGCTGCACCGACTCAGGAGTAACACTCATTATATTTATCCTAAAGTTTCAAAAAGGGTCAAACGTCGCCAAGACGCAATTAATCGCGTCTGCACTCAAAAGTCAAATGACTAATTACTTTTGACTTTTGATATTGGACTGTTGACATTTAACTATTGACTAATCTTGCTCGGCAGCCATAGCGCGGATAATATCACCACGGGTAAGGATACCAATGACTTGACCTGCGCTATCTAAAACTGGTAAACGATGCACACTGCGATCGTGCATAATTCTGGCTGCTTCTTGTAAAGCTTTATCAGGAGAAATAGTGATCGGATTCTTACTCATCACTTCCCCAACAGTTTGTCCCAGTGCTTTATGCAAGTCACGCTCATAATCGGCAGGATTTTGTAAATAGATGACACTATCGAGAAACATGATGTAAGCCGGAGGAGTCACACCTGTTTCTTGCCACATCAAATCTGTTTCTGAGATAATGCCCACCAATTTACCAACATCATCCACTACAGGTAATCCGCTGATGCGTCGTTCTGCAAGAATTTGTATGGCTTCTTTCAGTGGAGTTTCAGATCGGACAACCACCGGATCATGGCTCATCACGTCGGCAACGGTTTTAGGCATTTGTCTGCTAACACCTTTTATCAAAGTCTCTGGGTTTATTTTAAAAAATTGCGGGTCGTAACCTGATGCAGTTCATACATCGTTACTTGTAATGGGAATGGGGCATTGGGCATTGGGCATTGGACATTGGGCATTGGTAATGGATCATGGGTAATTGGTAAATTATTTCCCCCTCATCTTCCTCATCTCCCTCATCTCCCTCATCTCCCTCATCTCCCTCATCCCCAGTCCCCAGTCCCCAATCGCGCCTTCAACGCTGCGATAATTTGCACATTTGCTTTGGGAAAGGCAAACTGTTCTAAATCTGCTAAATTTACCCAACGGATTTCATCACATTCTATGGCTTGAGGTACACCTGCTAGATGGCGACATTGATGCACAGTTAGGGTAACGCGCAACTCTGTATAGGTGTGATCGATAGTAATGAGATGTTCTCCTACTGCTATTTCTATTCCCAGTTCTTCGTAAATTTCGCGTTTAATGCACTCTTCAACAGTTTCGCCAGGCTCAATTTTGCCGCCAGGAAATTCCCACAAACCACCCATTGCTCCTCCCGCACGGCGACGATCAATTAATATTTGTTCTTGGTCATTCCAAATTACAGCGACACCAATAATTTTATGGGGGAGGAGAGAAATAGTTTCACTCATGGTTGATGGGTACAGAATAAACTAGCAAAAAAAGGCAGAATTTAAAATTAATAAGCAAACATATAACTCGGCAAGCTTTTCTAAATGTTTGCCGAGTTTATATTGTATTATGCATTCACAAATTTTTAAATTTATTTGCCTCGATTTGCCTAGCTATTCTGATTGTCTAAATTTCAGATTGTATGTATGCTACCCCTAATCATAGCTATTATTTCAATCTATAGATAAGGGGTGAATTATCAGCATACTATCTAGATTTCGCAGAGTAATGTTTTTTGCTGATTTTGGCTTGTAGGAGGTCTATAGATGAACCCAACAACATTGTTATTCAATTTCGTTGTTGTTTGTTTCAGTACCTTGAAGAACCATTTCAAAATTCATTCTTTGTTCAGCATTACGCAAGAAATAACCACTAATCATTGCAGAGGCGAGAAGCCGTCCTAAACTTTCGCGGCTAGTAGTGATGCTAACGTCAAAGTGTTCCGAAGGTAGGTTACCCAAAAGACCAATAATATTGCGTTCCATTACTTGCAGAACTTCCGGAGAACTGGGTTTTGATAACTGAGAAACTGCCTCTGGACTCAAGGATTTAACATATTGCCAGAGTACATCGGTAGTTTCTGATTCACTGTCAAAAAATTCTGAAACTCGATTAGATGGGTTACTCACGTTGCATCTCCTTGATTAATACTACTAGCTACGGTTTTTATAAAGTTTAAAAATAAGTGCTTATCTCGTATTGACCTCAGCTAGTACTTTGCTGTTCCTGTCAATTAATGTAACAAGTGCAATTTGATTAGTGAGTGGGTGTAACCGTACCAAACCCGGCGTGTTTTCTCACCTCATATTGATGAGACTGCTAATACCCTAAGCCAGAGGCTTGCACTACCTTGATTTCTAATCAATTGTCTTTCGTCCTTTGTAAATAGCTCATAACAAAGCACAAAGCCTGAGCGCCTGTTTGAGGTGCTCAGAACTCTGTCAGAAAGGACAAAAGACAAATGACTAGCTGGCCAAATATTCATCCATGTTGGCTTTAGACTTACGTAGTTTAGTGAGTGCTTCCCGCTCAATTTGCCGTACTCGTTCACGACTGATGTTGAGGATTTCACCAATTCTGGCTAAAGTTAGAGCTTGACCATCCATTAAGCCAAAGCGCAGGGTGATTACTTCCTTTTGCTGGGGAGTCAGATCCCCCATCAGGCGCTCTAAATCATTAGACAATGAAGATTGCATCACAAAGTCTTCTGGAGAAGCGCCAGGATCTTCCAACATTTCTCCCAGTTCAGTGTCGTAATTATCTCCCAACCGCAAATCCAGGGATAGAGGTAGACGGGCCTTTTCCAGGTACTCTCGTACCTGTTTAGGTGTCAATTCCAATTCTTTAGCTAATTCAGATGCAGAAGGAGCGCGTCCCAGCCTTTGGGATAATTGCCTCTGTGCTTTTTTAATCTTATTCAGTTTCTCTGTAATGTGGATTGGCAACCGAATAGTACGAGCTTTTTCGGCGATCGCTCTGGTGATAGCTTGACGTATCCACCAATAGGCATAGGTAGAAAATCTATAACCTTTTGTGGGGTCAAACTTTTCTACACCCCGTTGCATCCCGATGCTGCCTTCTTGGATTAAATCTAGGAGATCGACATTGCGCTTAATATATTTTTTGGCAACAGATACAACCAATCGCAAGTTAGCTTCTACCATCTTGCGCTTGGCATATTCGCCGTCGGCGATCACTTCGTTCAACTCTGCCAATTCTAGATTTGTAGCTTTGGCCCACTCTTCTAAAGTTGGTTGACGACCTAACTGGGTGACAAGCTCATCCCTTATTTCATACAAAGCAGTTGAACGCTGCACCTGTTTGCCATAAAAAATCTCTTCCTCGTGGGTTAAGAGTGGCACACGGCCAATCTCACGCAGGTAAGTCCGCACGAGGTCCGTGGCTGTCTGAGCGGTCTTCATGGCGCTACTCATTGGTAATGTTGGATTTGACGGTATGGTCATTTAGTGATAAATGCTTTGCCAGGCTGCTAACCAGTTTGAATGGGAACCCAGACTATGGTTGGCAATTTCACTGTCCGAAAAATTCGGCTGCTCATATTAATCTATTCAGGTTCTTAACTGCTCTAGACGTTACAGTTATTTACCCAGTTTCACAAGTATCTAGAGTTAGATAAAAGGTATTGAGTAGAACATTTTTTGGTTTTTCTCATGATTAATAATTGTAACATTTATGATAAAAATCTCATACCCTTGAGTTCGGAATTTTAAAGGCTGTTCCCATAGCTCTAACGCTGTCATATAGATGAATCTCGCTTATTAGCTGACTTCATAAATGTCTCTGTAGGAAGAAATTTGTTTCTCATAATTCTTAAAATAAATCAATGATAAGTATAAATAATGTTCTATAACAATTAATTAACTTTTGCTTTTGTTGGGATTGGGGATTGGGGAACTCGGGGCCCCCTCTGGGGATAAGGGGTAATGGTGACTGGGGACTGGTGACTGGGAAAGGAGCAGGGACAGATTAGGGGTATGAGGAAGAAAAACAAATGCTGACTTCTCATTACCCATGCCCAATGCCCCATGCCCCATGCCCGTTCTTTTAACTTTTACCGCTTTCTCAGATTTGGTAAAAGTACCTTTTGCAAGAGATGATGATCAACATTCCTATTGCAGCAGGCAGTATTCTTGGATGACTTTTACGTCTAAAGTGGTAGTTTGCAGAGAATGTATGGCTGCAACAGTGGCTTTGGCTCCTGCAATGGTGGTGATGATGGGGATTTTGTAAGCCAAGGCTGTGCGGCGAATTAACCGCGCATCAGTATGGGCTTCTTCTCCCGATGGGGTGTTGATAATTAGTTGGATTTTTTGGTTTTTGATAGCATCCAGGACGTGAGGACGACCTTCATGGAGTTTCAGGACTAACTCAACAGGTAGCCCATGTTCCTGAAGAACTTTACGCGTGCCAAATGTTGCCATCACTGTAAAGCCCAAATCAATAAATTCTTTGACGACGTTTACTGCTGGAGCTTTATCGCGATCGCTCATGGATACAAATACTGTGCCCGACAATGGTAGACGCTCACCCGCAGCGATTTCAGCTTTGGCAAAGGCGCGGCCAAAATCTGTGTCAATTCCCATAACTTCACCAGTGGAGCGCATTTCAGGGCCCAAAATCGTATCAGTACCGGGGAATTTATTGAATGGCAATACTGCTTCTTTAACCGCAATATGGGAGGGGATGACTTCCTGAGTGAAGTTTAGCTCCTCTAAGGTTTTGCCTGACATGATTAAGGATGCGAGTTTTGCCAATTGCACACCGGTTGCTTTAGAAACAAAGGGCACAGTCCGAGAGGCGCGGGGGTTGGCTTCTAGAATGTAAATTTGCGGTGAATAGCTACTAGCACCCACAACAGCAAACTGAATATTCATTAGCCCAACTACCGAAAGCGCCTGTGCTAACTGCACTGTCCAGGTGCGAATTTGATTTAGCACTGCTGGCGGTAGGGAAATGGAAGGTAAAGAGCAAGCTGAATCACCAGAGTGAATCCCCGCTTGTTCGATGTGTTCCATAATACCACCAATTACCACTCGTCCCGTGTGGTCTGCGATCGCATCTACATCAACTTCGATGGCATTTTCCAAAAATTTATCAATCAAAATTGGGTGATCGGGTTCTACCTGTACCGCAAAGGTCATGTAACGTTCTAGTTCTGCATCGGAGTAGACGATTTCCATTGCCCTTCCCCCCAGCACATAGCTAGGACGTACCACCACTGGATAACCAATGCGTTTGGCGACAATCAGCGCGTCTTCGTAACTCCGAGCAATTCCATTGGGGGGTTGAGCAATATTCAACTGATTGAGGATCTTTTCAAACCGTTCCCGGTTTTCTGCCATATCGATAGAATCTGGCGATGTACCCCAAATTTTTGTAGTGAGTCCTGATTCGGGATTGCTGAGTATTTGTTGCAGAGGTACTGCTAGCTTCAATGGTGTTTGTCCACCGAATTGCACAATGATGCCTACAGGATTCTCAGCTTCAATGATATTGAGGACATCTTCTTTAGTTAATGGCTCAAAGTACAGGCGATCGCTGGTGTCATAATCTGTAGAAACTGTCTCTGGGTTAGAGTTGACCATAATTGTCTCGTAGCCTGCACCTTTCAAAGCATAGGCTGCATGACAACAGCAGTAATCAAACTCAATTCCTTGCCCAATCCGGTTGGGGCCACCACCCAAAATCATCACTTTGGGTTTGTCGGTGGGTAAAACTTCGGTTTCTTCTTCGTAGGTGGAGTAGTAGTAAGGAGTAAAGGCTTCAAACTCAGCAGCACAGGTGTCTACAGTTTTGTAAACTGGAACGACTCCTAACTGTTTGCGGTATGCGCGTACCTCATCTTCGTGAGTTTTGGTAGCAAAAGCAATTTGGCGATCGCTATATCCCTCACGCTTCACTTCATACATCTGCTCTTTTGTCAACTCTTTTAAAGGAGTGCGTTTGAGGAATTTCTCGACTTCTAACAGTTGTTGCAATTTATCGAGGAACCAAGGGTCAATACCTGTCAGTTCGTAGATTTCTTCATTAGTTAGCCCCAATTGCATTGCATGACGCACGGCGAAAATGCGCTCTGGGTTAGGTGTCCGTAACTGGGCGCGGATTTGTTCGCCGCTAGGTAATTTCTCGGCTTTGTCGCAACCCCAACCTGCACGTCCAGTTTCTAAGGAACGCAGAGCTTTTTGGAAGGATTCGTTAAATGTCCGGGCAATTGACATTGCTTCGCCCACAGATTTCATCTGGGTTGTCAACACTGGTTCTGAGCCAGGGAACTTCTCAAAGGCAAAGCGGGGAACTTTGGTGACTACATAGTCAATTGTGGGTTCAAAGGATGCGGGAGTTTTCTTAGTAATGTCGTTTTTAATTTCATCCAAGGTATAGCCAACAGCTAACTTCGCCGCCATCTTGGCGATCGGGAAACCAGTAGCTTTGGAAGCCAAGGCAGAACTACGAGACACACGGGGGTTCATTTCAATCACCACCACATCCCCACTTACCGGATTCACAGCAAATTGGATATTAGAACCGCCAGTTTCTACCCCAATTTCGCGGATGATTTTAATTGCCATATCCCGCAGCCGTTGATATTCCTTATCGGTGAGGGTTTGAGCTGGTGCAACGGTAATTGAGTCTCCGGTGTGGATACCCATCGGGTCGAGGTTTTCAATGGAGCAGATAATCACCACGTTATCTGCCAAGTCCCGCATCACTTCTAATTCGTACTCCTTCCAACCAAGTAGGGACTGATCGATGAGAATTTGTGACACAGGGCTAGCATCAATACCCACCTGTGCCATTTCCTCAAATTCTTCCTGGTTGTAAGCAATACCGCCGCCCGTACCACCCATAGTGAAAGCAGGACGAATAATTAGAGGATAAGTACCAATGCGGCGAGCGATCGCTTTTGCTTCTTCTAAAGATGAGGCGGTACCACTGGGGCAAACCTGCACCCCAATCTTATCCATTGCATCGTTGAACAGTTTTCTGTCTTCAGCTTTTTCAATAGCTGGGAGTTTCGCACCAATTAACTCAACGCCATACTCTTCTAAAACACCATTTTTCGCCAAAGCCACGGCGAGATTCAGAGCAGTTTGTCCTCCCATAGTTGGCAATAAAGCATCTGGACGTTCTTTGGCAATGACTTTTGCGACCATTTCCGGTGTCAGCGGCTCAATATAAGTACGCTCGGCTGTTTCTGGATCGGTCATGATTGTCGCTGGGTTAGAGTTCACCAACACCACTTCATAACCTTCTTCTCGCAAAGCTTTACAGGCTTGAGTGCCAGAGTAGTCGAACTCACAGGCTTGTCCAATCACAATTGGGCCAGAGCCTAACAGCAGTATCTTCCGGAGGTCTTGACGGCGGGGCATAGTCTTAAGGGATGGAGTAAGAGAATACAAATCCTGATTATTTTAAGATTCTTTCTCCCTGGTCACGCTGTTTGTTAGCAAGTTTTCTAAAGTTTGATGACAGGAGGGGATTGGGGGACTGGGGATTGGGTACTGGGTACTGGGGACTAGGGACTGGGGACTAGGGACTAGGGACTGGGGACTGGGGATTGGGTACTGGGGACTAGGGACTGGGGACTAGGGACTAGGGACTGGGGACTGGGGATTGGGTACTGGGGACTAGGGACTGGGGACTAGGGACTAGGGACTGGGGACTAGGGATTGCTCTTACTTGGTTAATCTCCGGTTTTTTGTATGTTGAAATTATTGGGAATTATCATTAGTAAATATTGCAAATAATTGGTAATATTTTTTATTAGTAGCGGTAGTTGATATGACAATAATGTTAAATTTAAAGTAATCCAGAGAATGCATCTATCTAAAGATAGATTTTATTAAATAACAGTAATTTTTAATTAGCTGATATTAGAAAAGTATTGTTAATTATCATCATAGTTTATATAGTTATTCATTGATATAACAAGATTAAAAATTGCAGAGATATAGAAATACTAATCTCTGCAATTTTTTATATTTTTTTAAGACTCACTACTGACTAATTATTATTCAGTATTAACTGACTTAAACAGACTTATCGAAATTTATCAGGTTCTAGTTCTGAGCAGGTTGAACAAAACCTAAGGTTAAGCTGTCTTTTGCTAGGAAGTGAGCCAAGTGATAAGCGCGTTCTTCAGTTTTCAAAAGAATTTTTTCGTAGAGGTAACGGGTACCACGGTCTCCCAAACTCTCTGCCTGAGCAGCTTGGCGGCGAATCAAGCCAATAATTGCTTGCTCTGCTGCTAAGTCATTTTCTACCATTTGGCGCGCAGAAAATACCCCTTCTGGCTCTTGTGTAAAACAGGTTAATTCTGCCAACTTGCTAAAGGTAGCTACTGGTACACCACCTAGTCCATCCAAGCGCTCTCCAATTTCATGGATATGTTCTTGTATTTCTTTATAACTATCATTAAAAAACTCATGTAGAGAGTAAAATTCTGCACCCTCAACCACAAAATGATGTTTTTGGTATTGCAAGGAAAGAGCTTGAAAACTTGCTAAGACAACGTTAAATCCTTCAGTAACTGGTGCAGTTACGCTGTGATCTAATAAAACTGGATTGTCATAAACATGACCAAAGTTTCTTAACACAGTAGTGGTATCAGACATTGTTCTCCTCGCTTTTAATCAGTTAAGGTTTTGAACTTCTGAAGTTTCTACATATTAACACTCTAAAAATTAAAAGCAATTCCAATTTATTTCATAGACTTTTAATTTTTTCATTACTAAAATTATGCAATTTCATTCTTATACTGAAGGGTTGCTCTGCTGAATCAGGGTCACAGAGACGCGATTAATCGCGTCTGTACAAGAGTCAAGGCTCAAAATAATTTATCCCCTCATCCCCTTTATCCCCAGTCCCTAATCCCCAGTCCCTAATCCCCAATCCCCAGTCCCCAGTCCCCATTACCCCTTATCCCCAAAGGGGGCCCCGAGTTCCCCAATCCCCAACCCCCATTAATAAAAGAACATTGCAAATATTAGAGATTTTTATCTAAAATAAATGAGAATTGTTTGCATCTAAGCTATGCTTATTTATAAAGCTGGACTCCTAGAGAAGGGAAACCTCAAGGAGCAAAACCAGCATAATTACTGCAAAATAGTTGCATTTTGAAGGTACATCTCTTGAAATCGTTTAGCTCAGAAGTAGAAACCAGACACACTTTAGAAGTGAATTGGGCGGATCGTTGGCAAGTTTATCAACGCTTACAGCAATTAGAGATTCCCTGTTGGTGTGAGTCTAACCAGCCATTGCAAGTTGAAATTACTAATCCTTTAGCAATAATTCAACTTTGGAGTGTCATGCGCCAGTTCAGTGTTTCCCGTCAAGACATAATTTCGAGTTTGGAGAAAAGCTGGCTACGTTTCAATCGTTGAAGCTATCTCGCTAACAAGGTTGTCTTATAAATAACAGGTAAAACCAACATGAGTGGATCGCACGCTACCGAAGTATCAGATTTTTGCCTTGAAGGAAGATTTCTGGAATTTGTGATTAAGGATGGCTATAAGCTCAAAGGCTTGCTCATCGGGACTGCTGAAGGTGAATCTTATGTGAAACTTGCTAAACATTTAAAATATGCTTTTGATTTGCGCTTACCGCCAGGTACTTGGCTGCAAATTGTCGGGACAAAAAAGCATGAAGTAAAAAGCGGCAAAATCACGTTGAAAGCTGAACGTGTCATGGCAGCAATCCCCGAAGTCTCCCGAATTCATGACATTACGACATTAACAGCAGCGCCATCTATTAATAAAACTAAAGAGAAATCTCCGAAAAGCACTATTTTGGTTTGTCAAAAATCTGATTGCATGAAACGCGGTGGTAAAGGACTTTGCCAAGCGTTGGAAGCAGCATTAAGCGATCGCGGTTTGGAAGACCAAGTTACGATTAAAGGTACTGGCTGTATGAAAAACTGCAAAGGTGGGCCTAACTTAGTAATGCCAGATAAAACTCGTTACAGTCGCATTCAAGCCGCACAAGTTCCTGCACTCATGGATAAGCATTTTGCCAAAAATAGCGAAAACCAGCAGCCAGAGCCTCAAAAAGAAATAGTGATATCTGTTGTCAGCAATAGTTAGTTAAATAGTGATAATTTCATGTGAAAATATAATTAAGAAATTTTTCGTGTTCCCTTTTCTTGATCGACTGTGAAGTTTTGCAATATTTTTGCAAAATCAGTGTCACATAAATCAGATGTTACAGCCTATGTAGTAAGTACTTTAGTGCATTGGGTGGCAGTTAAGTGACAATTACGTAGTTTGTGAGTTTTCTTGGTAAAGTTTTAAATGACAATAATCACTAATGCACACAGTTAATTCATGATGTGCATTTTTTAGTTGCAAATTCAATGCCAAGCTTTAACCGAGATGCGCCTCAATACCCTCTCAGACAAGAATGGATGAATAAGCGTTCTTGTATTGTAGTTTGTCTATGCTATCTAGCTGGAATAATAACTCTGCCAATCATCTTATTTTTATTTTGGAATCGGCCTGAAGCTCAAAAGCAACGTTTTTTGCAAAGAGAAACTAATCAATGTCAGCGATGTGACCTATCGAACAAAGACCTATCATTGAAACAGTTCAACAATGCAGATTTCTCTCAGGCAAATCTCCAAAACACAATTTTAGGAGCCACTAAACTCCGGAACGCTAATTTTTCTCATGCTAATCTTCAACAAGCTGTGCTACGGCAAGCCAATCTAGAAAATACTATTTTTGATGGTGCAAATTTGTCTCAAGCTGATTTTCACTGTGGTGCTGGCACTTGTACATATCTGGATGGTACAAGTTTTAGAAATGCGAATTTAACTGGTGCTAATTTTAGTTATGTTGGACGGACTCCAGTCGGTGATTTAGGATTGCCAAATGTTGATTTTACAGGATCTGACTTAAGTGAAGCTAACTTTGAGGGTGCTAACTTGAAAGGGTCTGTGATGGATCAAGCCAAGCTCTGTAATACAAAAATGCCTGATGGAAAAATCTCTAAACGAAATTGTTAACCTAGCCGTCATCAAATACATACACTAGGACTCATAAAAAACTAGCTGTTCTGCTTTGTGCTCCCGTTTTTAATCTGGTAGTTGCCATAATGACAGTTCCCGATCAAATACTGAAACAACTCGTAGATATAATTCATCATCCCCCTAGTATGTACGAACAACCCCCCTACAACCTAGATTGGGATACAAAAGACGCATATTTTGATAGAGTTATCACAGATTTTCAGGGAGCAGAAACCTTTGATTTGTTCCCCGATCACGCTCCTGGTAGCTGGTTGATCGAATATCCTTTTGGTGAAGGTTTCACTTCATTCTTTCACCTATTTATTTATCTTAAAGAAGGTGGATCACAACTGACAATTACAGATGAAAATAGAGTAGAGCAAATCATACACGGAATTGTCTTGGAAATTAACCGCGATGCACCGATCGCAGTTTATAGTGCAGGATACTCAAGGCAGGTGTATAAAAATGGTGTTTTTGTGACTGGCACAGTTGGCTTCGTAGATTTCGACTGGATGATGCTGGATCAACTACCTGCTGGTGAGTGGCAGGCTCAACTAGCGGAGGCAACAGATATTTTAGCCCAGCATGGAATATTTGTATTGAAGCGCAGTCATTTTGAGCGAGCATTGTTACTAAACCCAGTTCCTGAAGTTACGCCAGCAGAGTTGTTTGTTCTATGGTTCTATAAAGAACTTTGAACAGGAATAGGGAAAACTCAGCCTTCTTGATGTTTTTTTAGTAGCCTGCAATCTTCGTATTACAAAAAATTACATTTCTACAGGAATTTTGTTTGTACCATCTGTATTTCTAATATGTAGAACTAAATTCGGTGTTTAATCACCATTATTTATGCGTTTTTATGCTAAACGTCGCATTCAGATGGCTGTTCTTGTAGCAGCTTTTATTTTCTTCTTCATCAGTTGTGAACAAAAGCCAGATTCTCAACCTGTTACCGTAGAACCTCCACCAGCGATCGCCTCTATATCTTCTCACTTAACCCAAGTCACTAATCTCTCTCACAAAACCATTGTTCCGCCTTGTGTGATTTGGAAACAATTCCAGCAAGCGGTGACAGAGAAACGCATCTCTTTTACCTACCCACTTCCAGAATTGCCGAATGGTTATCGACAGGGCTGTTTACTAGCGGATCAGGGTATTGATACTTTGATACTTTATGTTTTCAAAGATGGGTGGGATATTCAAAAGTTGCAAATTAATCCCAAATTTTACCAGCAGCTATCAAGCAAGCATCAGATTTATCAGTTACTACCACCTCTGAAAGCTTTTAAGAGAATACCTCCTAGCCGCTACTTAAGAGCAGATTATCTGATGATGGGGTTCGATGAGCCGAAAAAACCTAATAATTTTAATCTTAACAAGCCTTCAAATTGGAGTGACTGGCAGCATCCTTATCTACCCAATCCCTATTCTGGCAAGGTTTATTACCGCAATATCTTTGTGGATAAATTAGAACGCCAGGACGGAGAAATCATGGCAAATTTGCTAGAATCCACAAGCGATCGCTGGCCCAAAAATGTCCCCACAAATTATAGTTCACCCCCACTAACGGCAGCATCTAGTTGTCAGATCAAAGAATGGACGCGTTCCGAGTATGAAGTGAATTTTACTCTGGTAGTGACTAATCATAGCGATCGCCCACAAAAGGCAATTGTCGCTGAACTAGAAATTCTGGATAAGGAGGGCAATGCGGCTCGTGATTACAATCCCTATCGACGATTTCAAGGATTGTATTACTCATTAGGTACACCACTATTAGTTGGGGAAACCAGATATATTGAGGATCTGCGAAAGTATGTCTCTACCTACTGGGACAAAATGACTCTGAAGCGTTGTCAATGGCTGAATGGATATCATGACTACTTGGAAATATACCCAGAAATGCGCTATGCACCTCCTGCTGGGCCTCCTTAAAGTTCTTGTTTGAAAACTTAGTCAGGTTTTGTAGAAGTGCGTAACTTTTTGAAACCCAAAGGAAAGCGGAGGTGAGAGTAAAGTCACGAAGAGTATTTTTCCAGCTAATTCACTACGAATTAATGAAATGCTGTAATTAATTAGTTATATGAAAAATTGTTTGAAGTTTTCAATTATCCCTGTGTTTCTCTTAAGTGAAGCCTACTATGTGCTGCACTTTATTGGGTTGACGAGCTGGTGTACAGGTACATCTTCTGGCTATTACAGTGCTTGTTATTACATTTGCCGTCAGGTGGGAGAGTGGTTGTTTAAGCTAGAAATGTTGCTCATAGCCCCATTAATTATGGCGATCTGGTTTTTAACTATACAAAAACAAGGCAAATTAATTGTGGGATTGCGATTTTTCGGGATAATGTACCTTTTATTTTTGCGGTTTGCGATCGCATCTATGATTGGCGAGCTAAAAATTGTACCTTGCAGATGGAGTGCCTAAAGGAATTATATTCAGCTAGACTACATCGAATCTAAACGACGGCGTAATTGACTGCTAAAAGCATCAATTACTGTTACTACTACCAGCAATACCAACATCATGGTTGTAGCTTTGTTGTATTCAAATCCGTCAATGTAACTCTTCAACTGAAAGCCAATTCCACCTGCACCCACGACACCTAAAACAGAAGCAGCACGGATATTGTATTCAAACATCCAGAAGGTATAACCTAATGCTAATGGCAGCACTTGGGGCAAAATTCCATATTGGGCAATTTGCAATTTGGATGCACCAATCACTTCTAAGGATTCTAAAGAACGAGAGTTAACGGCTTCAATTGCTTGTTGATAAAATTTAGCGAGGTAGCCGATGGTGTAAATTCCTAAGGCTAATGTCCCGGCTGGTGCGCCTAATCCTGTGGCGGCGACAAAAATTAAACCGAGAATAATAGACGGGACGGAACGCACAGTATTTTGGAGTAAATTCGCTAACCATTGCAACCATTGGGGCGCAACGTTGCTGGCGCTAGCGATCGCAATCGGTAAAGAAATAATTGCACCGATGGTAGTTCCCCAAAGTGACATCTGTACAGTTTCAATCAATGCTTTAACTGCGATATCTAAAACTGTCCAATCTGGGGGGAATAACCTGGAGATAAAATCAGTGATATATGGCCAGCTAGTACTCAGGACTGCATAATCGACTTTTAGCCCTTGTAACGCCCAAATATAAACGACAACAGCTATTAAGGGGATAATCAGCCAACTCACCCAAGAATAGCGCCGGAAAATAGAGGAATTCAACAAGTCATTCATGATTTATGCTGAAACTTGGGAAAATTTTGCTTGTAAGTTATCGCAAGGGCCGTCATAAACAATGCACCCTGCATCGACAACGATCGCACGTTGGGCATATTCGGCAGCGATGCCCAAATCATGCAACACTGTAACAATCGTCATTCCTTGGGCGTGCAAGTCTGAAAAAGTCTGCATTACCTGCTGACAAGCTAAGACATCTAAGCCGGTAATCGGTTCATCGGCTAATAATATTTGTGGTGATTGGATTAAAGCCCGGGCGATCGCTACTCTTTGCTGTTGTCCACCACTGAGTTGACTGGTTTTTTGGTTGGCTAATTCTCTTAAGCCCAACTGATCTAATAACTCTAATGCCAAAAGGCGATCGCGTTGGGGAAATCCCCATAAAGTTTGCCAAGTTGTGCGATTACCTAGCCGTCCACATAGAACATTTTCTAGGGCTGATAATTGCTTAATCAATCCGCCGCCTTGAAATAACATCCCGACATCCCGGCGGATTGCGCCTAGTGTGCGCTTACTCAGCGTCACACCATTGATTTGGATTTCTCCCTTTACTAGGGGAACCAACCCAACAAGCGATCGCAATAAGGTAGACTTACCAGCACCATTGAGTCCCAGCAATACTACAAATTCACCCCGTTGAATTTGACAATTAATCCCATTTAAGATAGGGCGATTAAGAGATGCCGCATAAGCTGTCTCTAAATTGTGGCACTCAATGATATGGTCGTTCATCCCTAGTTCAATTCCACTAAACAGTTAATTGATAGTTTTCACCTAGCAATTGATAGCCGTTCCCATATTGGTGAAGTACAAAAGGAGAAAAAGCAAAAACCTTTACCCTTTCACCTTTCCCCTTCATCGCTGACTGACAGCTGAATTAAGGTGCAATCCCAACACGTGCTAGCGCATCCCGAACGGGTGCTAGGTGACGATTGTGATCGACTCTCACCAACTCTGTAGAGTTATATAAATTGCGTAGTAACGCATTATTTTGTGATTGATTTAACTTGAGGAGGGCGTTAATAATTTTTTCGCGTTCTGGTGCGGGAACGTCGTCATCAATAGCGATACCGTGGGCTGGTACACCAGAAATACGATACAGTACGCGTAACTTGCTCTTTTCTTCTGGGGTGATATACGGGCTATTGAGAGCATATTCTGATACTGTGGCTACATCAGCTTGACCGCGTACCACTGCTTGTAAAGCTTTGCTGTAATTACCACCGTAGCTAACTTGACCAAAGAATCCATCCAAGCGATCGCTACTTTGAACAAATCCTTGTTTGACCAATTCACCTACAGGGAAAATAAACCCAGAACCCGAAGTAGGCGAAGTAAACGCCATTCTTTTACCACGGAGTTGTTCTAGAGTAGCTTTGGCGTTATTTCTGCTTTTTAAAGGGCTATTGCTGGGGACAACAAATACTGAGCTATAAGTGTGTCTTCCCGAATAGTTATCACGGACTTCAGCTAAGTACAAACGAGAATTTGCTAATTGTTCAGCCTTCAATGCTGGACGGCTACTCAGGAAAGCCACATCAGCCCGATTTGCTCTCAAAGCTTCTACCGCAGCCGTATCATCGCTTACCTGTGCTTTAACTGGGATACCTAATTCTTTCGATAAAAATGCTCCCACAGCATTGGCTTTGTTTTGCAAATCTGTAGAATCAGATCTGCTAGGAAAAACTACTGTCAAAGTTTTTAATTTTTGGGCAAGCAAACTTGGTGTTTGTTGCTTAAGAGCAAAATTAGCGCTCGTTGCTTGCATTTCCCCAAACGTGCTAAATGCTAGCCCTGCAAGTGATACCAATGCAGAACCAGCAACCAACAAGCCCTTCTTGCTCACTCTCATTGATCACTCTCCATTAGGAAGTATTCTCAGTATTTTTGCAAATAACTTGCAACTACTCCAAGAGTAGAATCTAGGGCTTTTAGGAATAAAAGTCAATACTACGATGTATAGCGTTTAATCAATGAAATCCATAGAGCAAATCTGCAAGTTCAGGAAATCTGGTGTATTTACTTTGCTATTTTCAATAAGAATATGTAGAAAGAAAAATAATGGTAAGTCAAAAATTACACTTCTACAAATAGCTAAACATTAACAGCAGGACTTACGCAAGCAACATTTGTCATTGCGACCGGAACGTAGTGTAGGGAAGCAATCCCATAATTTTATGCGATTACTTCCCTACGCTCGTAATGACGTAATTCCGTGACTTTTGGGTAAGTCCTAAACAGTAAATTTCTGCTCAAATTAACTCAATGTATAGTTACAGAGTTATTAGCATGATTCATACTGTTTATAATATTTTGTTTTATTAGTAACAATTAATGTCAGCAACATCTCATTGGATATACGGTATTTTCCCAGCCTTGTTCATGGTAGGTATGATTCTGACATTTCGTCATGACTGGAGTCGCCTTGCTGAACTCTATCGCACCTATGAAGAACCACCACCAAATTTCTGGCTGATGCAAAGCGGTGCTGTAGGTTTGATATATTACAAAGCAACTTTAAATGTAGGTGTCAGTCGTCAAGGACTTTACTTGAGTATTTTTCCTTTGTTTAGCTTTGGGTTACCGCCATTACTAATTCCCTGGAATGCAGTTAGAAAAATAGAAGTAGCGAACCAACTGTTTGAGAAAAGGTTGCGTTTGTATCTCAGTTCGCCAGAAATCAAGCTGATTCTGAGAGAAGATGTTTTGGAATCAGCTAAGGAATATTTAGCAGCACAGGGGTTTGAATGGGTTTAGATAAATTCAGCCACACTGACTAAACAGCCAAAAATCGTTGAATTACATCTTGGCTAAGTTCATTGGTGGAACCAGAAGCCACAATCCCGCCTTTTTGCATAGCGTAATAGTAATCAGCCTGGCGGACAAAGTGTAAGTGTTGTTCTACCAATAAAACAGAAATTCCTGTAGTTTCAACAATGCGACGCACTGCGGCTTCAATTTCTAGGATAATTGAGGGTTGAATACCTTCGGTGGGTTCATCTAAGACGAGTAATCGAGGCTGTCCCATTAAAGCACGTGCGATCGCAAGTTGTTGTTGCTGTCCTCCACTTAAATCACCACCCATGCGCGACAGCATGGTTTTTAAAACTGGAAATAAGCCAAAAATTTCTTCTGGAATTTCAGCTTTTTTTACTGGGTTCTTTCTAGCTTCTAACCCCAACAGCAAGTTTTCTTTAACTGTTAATCGGGGAATAATTTCTCTTCCTTGGGGAACATAACCAATTCCCATTTTTGCCCTTTGGTCGGGTGATTTAGAATTGATTAAATTTCCTTCTAAATTAATTGTGCCACTGCGGGGTTTAAGTAAACCCATAATGGTTTTAAGTAGAGTTGTTTTACCAACACCATTGCGTCCAATTAGGCATATCATTTGCCCAGATGGTACATTCAAATCTACGTTGCGAAGAATATGGCTTTCACCGTAGTAAACGTTAAGGTTAGAGATGTTTAGCATATTGTAGAGACAGGATTATCGGTTGAAGAGACGCGATGAATCGCGTCTGTACAAGATTCAAAATTTATTTATCTTTCTCAATCACCCATTACTCATTACTCATTACTCATTACTCATTACTCATTACTCATTACCCAGTCCCCAGTCCCCAGTCCCCAACTTACTCTTGATGACCTAAATAAACTTCAATTACCTTTGGATCATTCTGCACTTCTTCAAAATTACCTTCACATAATACTGAACCTTCATGTAATACTGTGACTCTGCGGGCAATTTGGCGTACAAATTCCATATCATGTTCAATGACTAAAATTGAATGATTTTGCGCGAGTGTTAACAGTAGTTCGCCAATATTATATGTTTCTTCATCTGTTAAACCTGCAACTGGTTCATCAACTAGCAGTAAGTCAGGAGACTGGGCTACTAACATTCCAATTTCTAAACGTTGCTTTTCTCCGTGAGATAACAAAGCTGCGGGGATGTCTGCTTTGACAGTTAAGCCAATTGTTTCTAATAACCCTTTGATACTATTTTTTTCCGAACTATCAGCACGCCCAAATAAGGTAGAAAAAACATTTTTATTGCGGTTGCTGGTAATTTCTAAATTTTCGCGTGGTGTTAAATTGAGATATACTCTCGGCGTTTGGAATTTACGCCCAATTCCTCGCCTAGCAATTTGATGTTCCGGTATAGAACGGAGATTTTTACCTTTAAATAAAACCCGTCCAATAGTTGGTTGTACTTTACCTGTAATTACATCTAAAAATGTAGTTTTACCAGCACCATTGGGGCCAATTACTACTCGCAATTCCCCTACATCCATACTAAAATTTAACTGATTGAGTGCTTTAAAGCCATCAAAACTTACAGTTACGTTTTCAGTTTCCAAAATTTTGGCGTTCATGTTGCACTTCCGGGTCTTCTTCTAAGCTGGGATATGTGGAAATTTCTTGAGGAGGTTTGATAAAAGGAATCTTGTGTTGACGCAACCATCCGACTAAGCCATCAGGAAGCACTGTTACTACTATTAAAAATAGTGCGCCTTGGAAAAATAGCCAGATTTCGGCAAATTGTTCGCTTAAAAAAGCACGGGCATAATTAACTAATAAAGTTCCCACAATCGCCCCAATTAAAGTAGCCCTTCCGCCTACAGCTACCCAAATTACCATTTCAATGGAAAATGCAATATCCATTGCTCTAGGTGAAACAGAACCACTTTGGAGGGTGTAAAATGCTCCTGCAATCCCTGCGATCGCGCCGGAAACTGCAAACACTAATGTTTTATATTCTGTAGGATCATAGCCAGAAAATCTCACCCGGCTTTCATCGTCGCGAATGGCGATTAATAATTTCCCAAAACGTCCACTTGTTAACCAGCGACAAACACCGTAGGTAGCAACGAGAAAGATGACTGTGAGAGTGTAGAAAATAAATTTGGTTTTTGGGTCGCTGACTGTGGCACCAAACAAAGTTGTAAAATCTATCAGCCCGTTGGTACCGTTAAAAAATTGTTGTTGACCGTTAAAGAAGTTAAAAAAGACAATAATTGCGGCTTGGGTCAAAATCGAAAAATAAACGCCCTTAATCCGATTGCGAAATACTAAATATCCCAACACACCCGCCAGCACACCGGGAATTAATACCACCGACACGGCTGCTATGGGAAAAGAATAAAAAGGCTTCCAAAACCAGGGAAGTTCAGTTACACCATACAATCCCATGAAATCCGGTAACTCACCAGATGGGACTTGCAACTTCAGGTACATAGCGATCGCATATCCACCCAAGCCAAAGAAAATCCCATGTCCCAAACTGAGTAAGCCAGTATAACCCCAAATCAAATCAATAGCTAAAGCCACAATCGCCAGGGACAAAAATCGCCCCAACAAATTCAAGCGAAACTCAGATAACACCACTGGCATAATTAAAATCAGGATAAGTGCGATCGCCACTACTACCCCAACTTCAATTAATATTAACTTTCCTGCCTTTCTTTTCATTTCTTACTTTGCATCCTTAGCGGTTTCTTTCCCAAAAATCCTAAGCATCAACAGTACGCCCTTTTTGCGGAAAAATCCCCGCAGGTTTCCACTGCAAAAACAGAATAATCAGGACAAATACCATCACCTTCGCCATACTTGTAGTAGCAAAAAAGGTGAAGAAATCTACCAAAGGCTTTACAGGAGTTAATAACAAAGCCAGAGTTCCAGAACCAATTAAAAAGTTAGCTGTCCCAATTCCCAAAGCAGCGACAATAGTACCTGCTAAGTTACCCACACCACCAACAACCACAACCATAAAGGTGTCGATGATGTAATTTTGTCCGGTATTTGGCCCTACAGAACCGAGTAAACTAATTGCACAACCAGCCACACCCGCTAAACCAGAACCTAACGCAAAAGTGATAGCATCAACTGTTTGAGTTGGGATACCTAAACAAGCACTCATACTGCGGTTTTGGGTAACCGACCTAATTCTTAATCCCCACTTAGAACGCTGTAAGAAGAGGTAAATTCCCGCTACACAGATGATTGTTAAACCAATAATAAATAACCTAGCAAAAGGTAATTGTACACCAGCAACAGATATCCCAGATTGCAACCATCTTGGTGCTGTGACATCCACATTTTGCGCCCCAAACCAAGGCTGAGTTACTGCTAGTTTGTAAGTTTGACTTAATAAATTACCTGTAGTGATTGTAATTGCTAGAGATAGCAATAAAATTACCGCTACAACCCAGTTACGCACTCTCTCTAAATTATTGCGGGAATTTAAAAACCACAAACCCCCAAAAAATAATAGAGAAAATAAAACTAAGCAAATGATTAATACCCAATTTACACTGCGGACAAACTGCTGAAATATTAAACTCACTCCCCAAGTTGCCAAGAGAGTTTCTAGCGGTCGTCCATAAAGATAGCGAATTACGCCTTTTTCTAGAATTAAGCCGATAAAAGCTGTGAAAATAAAAGCGATAACTAAAGCCAGAAATATATAAATCTCAAACCAAAACCCGCCCAATTGTTTACAGCCATTTTGCACAACGAATGTGGTATAAGCACCAAACATCATCAATTCGCCATGCGCCATATTAATTACGCCCATCAAGCCAAATATAATGGCTAATCCCAATGCCGCAATTAACAATACAGAACCAATACTAATTCCATTAAATACCGCATCTAAAAAACCTGTTAACACTTTTTTAACCTAATGATGAGGATTTGGTGTTTGGTATTTGAAAGAGTAAACAGGGAACAGGGAATAAAGCATAATTGAAATTTTGATGTTCCCTAATTATTGAAAGTAGGGTAACTAAGACCTAAGCTATTCATAATTGGTAATTACCAATTACCGATTACCAATTACCCATTAGCTAGCCTTAGGCTTTTTTGTACTTACCACCCTTAGCTGGATCTGACCAATCACAAGCATATCCCTTAGTTTCTTTCACAAATTGATTCCAAGGAACTGGCTCAACAGGCGCAGGTGTAGCATAAACAATATTAAACAAACCATCGTCTCTCACTTCACCAATTCGCACAATTTTAGATATGTGATGATTGGCGTTGACTGTGACTTTACCTTCTGGCGCATCGATAGTTTGTCCATAAGCCGCAGCACGCACTTTCACTAAGTCAGGAGTACCTGCTTTTTCTACTGCTTGTTTCCACAGATAAACAGCAATATATGCAGCTTCCATCGGGTCATTTGTTACCCTTTCTGCGCCATATTCTTTCTTGAAAGCTTCCACAAATTTCTTATTTGCAGGTGTGTCTACTGTTTGGAAGTAATTCCAAGCTGCATAGTGACCTTTGAGATATTCCACACCAATAGCTTTAACTTCTTCTTCGGCAATACTTACCGACATCGAAGGATATTTATCTGGTGTTAAGCCTGCACCTTTTAATTGTTTAAAAAAAGCCACATTACTATCACCATTTAAGGTGTTGTAAATCACGCCTCCATTAGGCAAAGCTTGCTTAATTTTGGTGATAATTGGTGTTACTTCGGTATTACCTAATGGTAAATAATCTTCTCCAACTGTTTTGCCACCTAGTGCTTCTAATTGCGCTTTAATAATGGTGTTAGCAGTGCGAGGGAAAACATAGTCTGAACCGACTAAAAAGAATTGTTTACCCTTATTTTTTAACAGCCAATCAACAGAAGGTTCAATTTGTTGATTAGGTGCTGCGCCTGTGTAAAAGATGTTTTTAGAACACTCTTGACCTTCATACTGCACAGGATACCACAGCATATGGTCTTTACTTTCAAAAACTGGCTTGACATTCTTGCGGCTAGCAGAAGTCCAACAGCCAAAAACTACCGCTACCTTATCTTGATCGATCAGCTTAGTAGCTTTTTCTCTAAAGGTATCCCAGTTAGAAGCACCATCTTCTACTACAGCTTCAATTTGCTTTCCTAAAACACCACCATTAGCATTAATTTCCTTAATTGCTAATTTTTCAGCATCAACAACGCTTTTTTCACTAATAGCCATTGTGCCACTGAGAGAATGCAAAATACCTACTTTGATTGTGTTACCACTAGTAGCCGCAGCCGGCGCAGCAGTAGGAGATGTAGCTGGACTATTGGTAGCAGTTGGAGTTTCAGTTGTACAAGCCTTGAGAAAAATTGTGCTACCGAGGGTTGCGGAACCGTATATTAAAAACCTGCGTCTGTTAAATCGTCTACTCATTATCTTTTGTACTGCTCCTCACAAAGATTTAGCTAACTTTTTAGGTAGCTGTAAATATCATTAAATTGTGATATTAGTGCGATATTTAACTTGTAAAAAGTTACGAATTATACAAAATCTTGATTTTGGACAATAAAAATAGAATTACCAGCGATTAAAGTTAATAAAAATTCATGACTTTTTGTACAATTTCGTAGTAACTAAAAGTCACTTATGCAGGTAAAAAACTTAAATCGTGTTGAATATTTTACAAAGTATGTTTTGCGACATTGAAGATGTATATTTCTTCGCAAAAACATACGTAACTTACCATAAAATACTGGTTGAATTAGATATATTAATTACCGTTAATTTATATGGTACGTTATCGGGAAGTATAACGTACTAATATCAACACTCCACTCACAAAAGAATGGAGTTTCGATGAGAAAGAGTGAGGTACAGATAATTCTAAGGACATAGCAATGCCATGCCCCTACCTGCCTACCTTATTTACCCGAAATAGGTTGTAAATCTCAAATTACGGCTATACAATCAATCTCTACCAACACATCTTTTGGTAACCGTGATACCTCCACACAAGCACGGGCTGGGGCTGTATCTTCGGGAAAATATTTCGCGTAAATCGCATTAACTGTCGCAAAATCATTCATATCTGCGAGAAAGACAGTGGTTTTAACCACATTTGCAAATGTTGCCCCTGCTGCGGTCAAAATAGCTTCTAAATTAGCCATTACCTGCTCAGTTTGCTTTTTCACATCATCAGTATAGACAACCTGACCGATGCGAGGATCGATCGCAATTTGTCCAGCTACAAACACCATTTGACCAGAAGCTGCGATCGCTTGATTATATGGCCCCACTGGTTCAGGTGCATTATCAGTACGAATAACTTGACGTGTCATAGATACTACTTTTTCCCAAGATGCTTTTTGCTTACCGACTTCCACCTCACAGGCGATCGGCTTGTAAACCTCTCCATCAGGCATTATCGCATCAGTTAGGTCAGCATCTTTAAAGCTAGCTCCGTAGACATGAGCAGAAGTCAAATCAGCCTTCTTGAGGCTTGCTCTACTGAGACTTGCTTTCATCAAATCAGCTTGTTGTAAATCTGCTCTCTCTAAATTTGTTCCTTGTAGACAAGCTTTTCTAAGATTTGTACCTCTTAGATTTGCCGCACCCAGATCAGCCTCAGCTAGATTTATGCCAGATAAATCCTTTTGAGTGAAATTAACACCCCGAATCTTGGCTCTTTCGAGATTAGCATTTTTGAGTATTGCGCTATTGAGGTTTGCTTGACTTAAATCAGCTCCACTCAAGTTAGCCCCAGTAAAATTAGTACCACCCAGGTTTGCTCTCACAAGATTTGCTTTTCTCAATGAGGCTTGAGTTAGATTAGCAGATTCTAAATTAGAATCACTAAGATTGGCATTATCCAAGCTGGCATTACTGAATTTAGACCTATTGATGCTTGCTCCACGCAAATCAGCACCTGTCAAGGATGCCCTAGTAAGGTTAGTGTCATAAAGCAATGCCTTGCTGAGATTGGCATCATTCAAATTCGCTCCTGTCAAATCTGCACTTTTTAGGTCTATCTCACTCAGGTTTGCACCTTTGAGGTCTACCCCTCTTAAATTTACTGAATGAAATTCCCGTTGACCGTCCGCATATCTCTTTAAAAGTTCTTCAGCATCCATAATGCGCCCTTAAATACCTCTGACACAGTATAATCTCGATACTTTTGCATCAAAGGTATTTATCTCTGTTCCTCTTCTTAGCGCCCTTTGCGCCTTTGCGGTTCGTTCCCCTAACCCAACCTCGGACGTAACCCATAATGCCGATATTGCAAGTAATCACGCAAAATGCGATCGTGGTCAAAACACAGATTACCAGGCACAAGCCACGACTCAAAAATGCCAATATTCTTAGCATCATCCCCAGCTTTGGGCTGTCCTTTCGCTGTCGCCAAAAATACAACGCTCATAGTATGCTGACGCGGATCGCGGTTGGGGTCAGAATAGACTAAAAATTGCTCCACCAACTCGATTTTTAAACCCGTTTCCTCTTCAGCTTCCCGCCTCGCTGCTGTTTCCACAGATTCACCATAATCTACAAAACCACCAGGAAGCGCCCAACCTAGAGGCGGATTATGTCTTTCAATTAATACTATAGGTAGATGAGGTTGATCGATTAATTCAATAATTACATCCACAGTCGGAGCGGGATTACGGTAATTCATAGGCAATATTAAGTATTAAGTAGTAATTATGAGCTTTTATAGGGATTTATTACATTCTGTACTTATCCCTCCATTGGTAGCTTCTAAACCAGTCCCTACCGTGATAGATTCGATGCGTAGGCGTAGCCCGTCGTAGACATCCCCTCCTCAAACATCATCAGGTTAAATATGCCTTTTCCCAGATCCAGCGGCATTTTGCTGCATCCAACTTCATTTCCCAGCCGATTTGGCATTGGGGATTTAGGCTTAGAAGCTTACCGTTTTATTGATTTTCTCAAAGATAGCTACCAACAATACTGGCAAGTTCTACCTTTGGGCCCTACTGGGTATGGCAATTCGCCTTATATGTCTTACTCAGCAATGGCGGGAAATCCCTTGCTGATTAGCCCAGAACAACTGCTCAAGGATGACCTACTCACAGAGGAAGACTTTGCTAATTTACCAGGATTTCCGGCAAACAAAGTAGATTTCGAGCAGATTGTACCAATTAAAAATTCTTTACTGCAAAAGGCTTGCGAGAACTTTCACACCAAGGCAACATCGACGCAGCAGAAAAAATTTGCCGAATTTTGCGATCGCAAAGCTTATTGGCTAGATGATTATGCCTTATTTATGGCGCTCAAAGATACTCAAAATGGTGCCAGTTGGCATACCTGGGAACCTGAAGTTGCCAAGCGTCAACCAGAAGCACTGGATCGGGTAAGGCGACAACTGACTCAGGAGATTTTTTATTATAAATTCATCCAATATGAGTTCTTCCAGCAGTGGTCAGAACTCAAAACCTATGCAAATAAACACGGTATAGATATTATTGGTGATATTCCGATTTACGTTGCCCATGATAGTGCTGATGTCTGGGCAAATCCTGATATCTTTGCTTTAGATGAAGAAACTGGCGAAGCCTCGCAAATGGCAGGTGTACCACCAGATTACTTTAGCGCCACAGGTCAATTGTGGGGTAACCCAGTATACAACTGGGAAGAATTACAAAAGCAAGACTTTAAGTGGTGGTTGCAGCGCTTTGAAGCGATGCTAGATTATGTAGATATTATTCGGATTGACCATTTCCGAGGATTTGAAGCTTATTGGTCTGTACCTCAAGGTGAAGAAACTGCCATTAATGGTGAATGGATAGAAGCGCCAGGAGGAGCTTTTTTTGAAACTATTCGCCAAAAATTAGGCAAACTTCCAGTCTTGGCAGAAGATTTAGGCGTAATTACACCAGAGGTAGAAGCATTACGGGACAAGTTTGAATTTCCAGGAATGAAAGTTTTACAATTTGCCTTTGGTTCCGATCCTGGTAATCCATTTTTACCCTTTAATTACCCACGTAATGCTGTAGTTTATACCGGAACCCACGATAATGACACTACTATCGGTTGGTTCAATAAAGCTGGCGACTGGGAAAAGGAAAACTTATTGCTTTATTTAGGTTGTGTCAGTCCTGACGGTATCCACTGGGATTTAATTAGACTCGCTTTAAGTTCCATTGCCAATCAAGCAATTCTTCCCTTACAAGATATTTTGGGATTAGGCGGAGAAGCACGGATGAATTTCCCCAGTGTTGCTGAGGGGAACTGGGAGTGGCGCTACCAAGAAAACGCTTTAACTAAGGAATTAAGCCACAAACTCAAACGTCTCACCACTTTATATGGACGTGCGCCTAAAGAGTCTTCCTGATTAGTGCTGAGTGGTGAGTCCTGAGTAATGAGTTTTGAATACATAAACTAAAGGGGCACAAGCGTTGCTTGTGCCCCAAAAATCGATGTGAATAAGTTGCTAATTATCATTTTCAGACTAGTAATGTTTAATTTGTAATAGGTAATAGTTAAAAATTTTTTCGCAATTACTAATTACCAATTACCAATTACCAATTACCAAATCCCAACCTTTTATCTACATAATTAACAACTTGGTTGAGTACTCTTCAAAATCTAGTTTTAGCCGCAATTTTGATTTCCTCTACCTTTCCTGGCTCTCCCATTTCCTTAGGTTGCTCCTGATTAACGCTCATCAGTACACCACCAGCATTATCAGTTTTCACTGTTAATTGCTCTTGAGCTTTCCAAGTCCGATGAGTTCCTTGTGGTAGCGTACCTTCAAATTGTGTTTTGCCATCAGCTACCACACGAATCCAAGATGAGGATTTCAAAATTACACCAATCTGCACTGGCTGACCATCTTTGGCACTCAGGAGAGTATTGCTAAATGGTTTAATCTCCAGGGGCTTTGTTGATTGAGCTGGTTGTGCGAAAGACTCTTTTTGAGCGTTGGTTGGGTTAGTTTGGCTAGTACTTGCTTGTAAAGCAGCGTTATTCAGTATTTGAGATAAGCCACTCACAGAACAAACAATCACAAATATATAAAGTAAGTAAAGATGCAGAGGACGCAATTGGTTAATGGGCTTATTTGTCCAAGTAGAAGTAGAACTTACCTGTTGATAAACAATCGGAAAAGTGCTAGAAAATTCTACGCCGTTAAAGCCCAATGCATCAGCAAATTGCCTAATCAATCCTTGAATATAAATTGGTTCTGGCAGCTCGTTTAAATTACCTTCTTCAATAGCCTGTAACAGCCGCTTAGGAATTCTAGTCATCACAACTACTTCCTCTAGCGATAAACCCTGTTCTTGACGAGAAGCCCAAAGTTGCGCGCCAATTTCTGCTAACTTTTCAGCTCTTTGTTGCTCTACTGAAAGGGTTTGCGGCTGATTATTCTTTCTTCTGAACCATGTCATGGTTGATTACACTCCTTAACTCAGCTGAATCCTTAATAGGTGTGTGCTTAATTTGCTGTTGCAAAAAGCGCATCTCATCATCTTTTAGGGAACGATAGTTACCCGGTTTTAAATAGGGTTGTTTGGATCTTTGTAATTGAATCGGGCCAATAGCAGTCCGATGTAGTTCAATCACCGGGTAGCCTAATTGTTCGGCTATACGGCGAATCTGGCGGTTGCGTCCCTCCTTTAACACAATTTCTAATCTACTGTTAGTAGAAAAACTTTCTATTAGGCGTACCTGGGCTGGTCGTGTTTTTCTCCCTTCTAAAACCACACCTTGTCGCCATATCTGTAAAACTACTTCCGATGGATGTCCCTTAACCAATACACTATAAGTTTTCGGGACACTATGGCTAGGATGGGTGAGAGAAAATGTCAGTTCGCCATCGTTAGTAAGTAATAATGCTCCTGTAGAATCTGTATCTAAACGCCCTACAGGGTGAATACCTGATCCCTGGCGTAATTCTTTTGGTAGTAAATCTAAAACAGTTGTTCTTCCCTGAGGATCGTAGCAAGTGGAAACTACTCCAGCAGGTTTATTCAGCAATAAATATGTTAAAGACGGACGTTGCTTAGTAACTACGGGCTTACCGTCAACTGTAATTTGGTCAGTTTGGGGGTTAACTTTTTGACCTAAATGTGCCAATACTCCATTGATCCGCACGCGCGATCGCCGAATCATTTCTTCAGCTTCACGCCGTGAGGCAATACCCCATTGGGCAAGAATTTTTTGTAACCGTACCTCCATGTGGAATTTGCTTATTCTCTCGCTAACATTTAAATCATAATATTTGCATTTTGTTGTTAATAGCCATAAATGTTACATTTAAGGCTTGTTTAACTTCAGCCAATTGTAGAGTTTTCACCCATAAACACAGGAGTTGAATGCCAGAGCAGAATTCAGACCCCAAAAGTAACGGCAAAATCCGCGTAATTACCAATATGCTGAAAACCGCACTTAAGCTGTGGTTGAAAGCACAGGTAACTCAAGTATCGCAAATCGAAGTGGAAATTAAAGCAAGCGATCGCCAACTTCTCTCGGGAAAGATTCCTTGGGTATCGATTTTTGCTAGTCATGCCGTTTACCGAGGTCTCCATATAGGAAAAATTCAACTAGTGGCAGAAAACATACAAGTCAACATCGGCTCAGTCATCAAGGGCAAGCCGCTACGATTGTTAGAGACAGTACCAGTTTTTGGTGAACTGAGTATGGAAGAACAGGATCTCAATCAATCTCTGTCTTCGGAGTTATTAGCAACGGCTTTAAATGATGTACTGGTTAAACTTTTACCAGAACACTGCACAAAAACCAAGTCTACTACTTGGCAAGAAATTATCCTGGATACCAATCAAATTATACTGAGTGGCATTCTAGCATCCGAAGGGGAATCTACGCCCGTGAAGATTTTTCTGGGCTTACAGTTGATCAACGCTCAGGAGTTGCAACTAGCACCCATCCAAATCCAGTACGACATGGTAGTGCAAACAGAAAGTAATCAAGAACACAATATTGATCTTGGCCCAGAGGTAGATATCCAAGAACTCACGCTGATCCCCGGTAAGTTAGTATGTCGCGGGCGAATTAACGTTAACCCCTGATGATTAATAATCAAAAACTCAAGAGACTTAGTATTTATAATAATTTATAATTCTCATGCCAAAGTTCGTGGAAATCACTGAAATTGGCATTAGTTATCATCTACGAGATAATGCTGAGTAATGAGTAATGAGTAATGAGTAATGAGTAATGAGTAATGAGTAATGAGTAATGAGTAATGAGTAGTATAGGAGAGAAGGGGATCGGGAAGCACAAGGTAGAGGAAAAGCAGAAAAATCACTATTACCCATTACCAATTAACCATTCCCCATTACCCCTGATTAACTCTCCGTAATTAGCGGTAACAACAAAGTGAGAAAATAATAAACTAGGGGAGCGGTAAAAATATAGCTATCTGTACGATCCAAAATTCCACCATGTCCGGGGATTAACTGTCCTGAATCCTTCACTCCAGCATCACGCTTTAGGGCAGATTCAATCAGATCACCTAACAAACTGGCAATACCAATCAATAGCCCCAATGCTAGACCAGTATAGAGCGCTCTGGGTAAGTGAAGATAATAAGCACCAGCAAGACCTATGGCAACGCTAGCACTGATCCCAAAGACGGCTCCTTCCACTGTTTTTTTGGGGCTAATATCGGATAAACGGGTTTTGCCGAAGAATTTACCAATAGTATAAGCACCGATATCAGCTGCCCAAATACAAAGAAAGGTTAGCACTGTTGCTGTTAAACCTTGCGGTAGTAATGCAAGATTTCTTTGGTCTAGGATATCTGTCCAACCTGTAGGCCAATAACCTCCTAACGGTATATTACTCAGGGCAGCACTACCAAGCGATCGCAACCGCACCCAGTAACTTGGTAAGTAACCTACATAAAATAGCCCCATAATTGATGCTGATATATCAGCAATCGTCGCCATTTTGGGTTGAAACAATAGATAAAAACAAATAAATGTCCCAGCTATTGGCATCACCGCATCAGCTAACCCCCCATCCAAGGTACAAATTGCCAGTAAGATGAGGCTGACAGACATGGTGGTTTTAGCTGCGGGAGCTATGCCTCTGGCTCGCACCAAATTAAAATATTCCTGTTGTCCTAAAAAGACCACAATAGCAATCACAATGGTAAAGTACCAACCCCCCAACAGGGTTGCAAACAGAGCCAGTGCGATCGCCACAATTCCACTAATAATCCGAGACCAAGGCATAGCAATAAAGAATGAAAGAATAAGGATGTACCCCTCCGAAGAAGCAAGCTACGCGTAGCGTCTTTGCAGGAGAAGGATGAAGTTGTAAATATCAGGTTTTATGTATGAATTGCCGCATTTTCAGTAATTTAGTTGTTTAACTTGATTTTTCATACTTTAGCCTTCATCCTTCGGATTTAGTCTAGTTTCTCACCACTAAGGATAAATATAGGATCAACGGCGGTAAAGGTTTGAGAAAAGCCGCGCATTTCTAAGCGATTCACCGAAGATTGCACAACTTCAATATTGCGAGCTCTTAATTGAGAAAAAGTCTGAGAAATAGCATATAGATTTTCTAGATTAGCAGCTGTGGCCACCACTCTCCCTGTTGGTGGTAGATAATTCCACACAGCTTGCAAAATTTCTTGAATGGCCTTTCCCCCTTCAATGCAAACACGGTGAGGGGTAACTTTAATATCCTGCAAACAATCCGGCGCGCTACCTTCAATCACTTCGACATTTTTGACTTCAAAGCGATCGCAGTTACGGCGGATGAGGTTAGCTACTTCTTCATCCCGTTCGACAGCGATAATTTTGCCACCAGGGCATAAAAGTCCCACTTCTACAGGAATTGTACCTGTACCTGCACCAATATCCCATAACACTGAATCTGCTTGCAGTCGTAGTTGAGCAATCAGCAATAGCCTAACTTCGCGTTGGCTTAAGGGGATTCCAGGTAAGTACTCGAACAACTCATCGGGAATACCAGGGGTAATATAAGGCCATATTTGGGAGGACATAAAATTACATATTTATACTAAAGATATCAGCTTGTCTGTTTTGAGTGGTCGTAGGCTATCAAAAGCTTTTAGACGTAGCGTTATCAGTAATCATCATGACTCAGAAAATATTAAGCGATCGCTACGAAGTTCAACAGGAATTAGGAAAAAAGTCTGGGCGGCGGACGCTATTAGCCCGTGATTTGGTAACTCAAGAACTTGTAGTTGTGAAGTTACTTTCCTTTGGTGGTGACTTTGAATGGGATGATCTCAAGCTGTTTGAGCGAGAAGCTGAAACTTTAAAATCTTTATCGCATCCCTTTATTCCTCGCTATTTAGATTATTTTGAGCTAAATACACCTACTATTAATGGATTTGCTCTAGTACAAACTTATATCTCAGCACAAACTTTAGAGCAATATTTAAAAGCTGGGCAGATATTTACAGAAGCAGAAGTTAAGCAGATAGCCAAAGCGCTTTTAGAAATTCTCTGTTACTTGCATGGACTACATCCACCCGTAATTCACCGTGATATTAAGCCCAGCAATATTTTATTAGGCGATCGCTCTGGTAATAGCGTCGGTCAAGTTTATTTGGTGGATTTTGGCTCAGTACAAACTGTTTTGGCGACTGAAGGCTCTACTCGTACTATAGTGGGAACCTACGGTTATATGCCACCAGAACAATTTGGTGGGCGTACTGTCCCAGCTTCGGATCTTTACAGTTTAGGGGCGACATTAATTTATTTGGTAACGGGTATCCAGCCAGCAGATTTACCCCAAAAAGATTTTCGCATTCAGTTTGAGCAAGCAGCGAATCTCAGCCCCAGCTTCACTAATTGGTTGCAATGGTTAATTGAACCTAACTTAGAAAAGCGTGCTAGTTCTGCCTTAGAAGCGCTCAAAGCCTTAGAAAAACCGGAAATTCCCCATGCTTTGGCTTTAACTACTGCGAAACCACCTGGGAGCAAAATTCAACTAACTAAACATCGAGATGCCTTAGAAATTATTATTCCGCCTACTGGCTGGCAACCATCAATGATCTTCTTAGGTACGTTTGCGATCGCCTGGAATTCATTTATTCTCTTTTGGACAATTAACGCACTCGCCGCCCCTTTTCCTGTCAACCTCCCCTTTGCTTTGTTCTCTCTGCCTTTTTGGGGTGCAGGCGGCTTGATGATGTATGGTTTTATATTTAGCCTTTGGGGAAGCATCCGCTTACACCTTGATCGGCAAAAAATTACTTTAACTTACAATTTATTAGGATTTAAATCCCATCGCCCTCAGCCATCACCCAGAGAAAATATTACTAAGTTAGTTTATACGCCGCAGCATTTTACTAAAGACTCAGAAGGTACCCGCACTCAAGTTCCTGCTCAATTAGATATCTGGGCTGGTGTCCAAAAATATCAAATTGGCGGTAACGATAGTATTAAATCGGATGCAGAACTAGAATGGTTAGCCCATGAATTAAGCGATTGGTTAGGCATAGAAATTAGTAAACAATAGGAAATTATTTTCTGCTGAAACCCCATCCTGCTTATACCAGAACTCGAACAAAAACTCCTTCAGCTTTCTCCCAACCAGAAACTGTATATTATCCAAATTTTGGTTCAAAGCCTGACTACAAATAACACTAACCCAGAGCAACCAAGCAAACTCTCAGAATTTTTCCGCCAATCCCCTTTTGCTGAAGTGATTAAAGAAATCGACATCTAAAACAAATAATCTAAACCTTAATTTATGGCTCTAATAAGTGAATTTCTACAAGCGGAGTTATTACTTTTCCAACCCAGATATTGTTTATTTTTGTTGATTCATTCCACTGATAAAAATCTTTGATACTTTCATGAGATTCATTATATTTAAACCGAAATTGATATATTCCCGGATACAGTGGACGGAAAATATAAATATCTTCAGATGGAAATGGTATATTCAACGTCAACTTGCGTTCACGCTTTTTCTTTCGGTTTTGTATCCAAAAAAGAAAGCTATCACGATAAAAAGTTACTGCCTCTCCTGGAATTAGTAGTACATAATCAGATTCAATTCGTTTACTAAGTCGTTCAGAGTGTAAACCTGTTAACATGACTTGACCGTCTGGTGCGATCATTTCTGGAAACATCGAATAAAAATGGTATGGGAAGTATAAGGGTGTTTGTCTATTATTGATAATCCGAATACCAAGCCTTACAAGAGTATAAACACCACGCTTTACTTCTGGAATGGTTAATTCCCTATCTGATACTACAGTTTCAAACGTAACGTTATCCACTTCAACAGTCTTAATCTTATTCGATTCAAAAAATGTCATGTTAGCTTTTTAATTCCAGACTGAAATAAAAGCAATTCTATAGTTTTATAAGAATTTACGCTTGTTATATAAATGATAGGAAAAATATATCTTTAGTATTGTCCATAAATAGTGCGAGTTTATTAGATGAGATTGAGGCTAAACAATATTTCTTCTCCACCTACCCAACTACTCTCATCTCTTACTACTCTATGATTTAATTAAGTATCCTTGAGAGGAAGCCTATATGTTATTTGGACTTGGATGGCCAGAAGTTGCCATTATTGTGATAGTCGCTGTGGTAATTTTTGGCCCCAAAAAAATCCCCGAATTGGGAAGTGCGCTGGGTAAAACTCTACGGGGTTTTAAGGAGGAAATTAAAGGTTCTAGTGCGGATAATAACTCAGACCAAGACCAGTAATCGGCAAAATTGGCAGCATAGCAAAGGTCAATGGTAGAGATACGAGCGATCGCATCTCTACTATTGACTAAAGCAGCGTGTTGATGATCGAAGAAGCCACACCATTTTGAGAATCTACAACAGTTGCGGGTGTATTTGATTGCTGTGTTTCTTCTTTGACTACGCCACGTGCGCGAATTAACTTAATAGCGCGGCTGACGCTTTCTGGTAAAACCACAACCAGACTATTTTCCGGAGCCATATCTAAGGCTTTATTAATGGCTTGGGTTTCATCGAGAATTGATTCAAAACGGCAATTCGGTTTAACTTGGGTAATGCCTTTAGTAATCAACTCTGAGGCAGAACCTCTGGGACGGCCCCTGGTATCATCATCTTCTTTGACAATGATGTAATCAAAAATATCGGCTGCTAATCTGCCCAAGGTAACAAAATCTTCGTCACGGCGATCGCCAGGGCCCCCAACTACACCAATGCGCTGTCCAGAAGTCCAGTTGCGGACGAAAGCACCCACAGCTTCGTAACTAGCTGGGTTGTGAGCATAGTCTACCAAAGCATGGTAGTTGCCTAAATTAAATAAATTCATCCGTCCTGGCGTTTGACTCACAGAAGCACGGAATGTCTTTAAACCAGCGCGAATCTGCTCAATCGAGACATTCTGCACAAAGGCTGCCAAACTAGCTGCTAAGGCGTTAGCAATCATAAATGGCGCACGCCCACCCATTGTCAAGGGGATAGCTTCTGCTCTTTCGATGCGATGTGTCCAATCGCCTTTGACGATTGAAAGATAATTATTTTCATAAACAGCCGCTACTCCACCCTTTTGAATGTGCTTCCGCACCAATTCTGAATCAGGGTTCATGGTGAAGTAAGCAATATTCGCTTTGGTTTTTTCCGCCATCGCCGCTACGCGATAATCGTCAGCATTAAGTACGGCATAACCATCAGGGAATACAGCTTCTGCAACTACACTCTTGAGGTTAGCTA
Organism: Tolypothrix sp. PCC 7601; assembly: GCF_025677855.1. Taxonomy (NCBI): domain Bacteria; kingdom Bacillati; phylum Cyanobacteriota; class Cyanophyceae; order Nostocales; family Tolypothrichaceae; genus Tolypothrix; species Tolypothrix sp. PCC 7601. Next base: position 5,729,078 of record NZ_CP064879.1, on the reverse strand, counting down.
ACTGATCGATGGTATCTATATCACCTATACCTAAATGGTCGGCAGCAACATTTAATACCACACCAACATTTGCGGCTTCAAACCCCAAGCCAGAACGCAGAATACCCCCTCGCGCACTTTCTAATACTGCTACCTCTACGGTGGGGTCTTGTAGTATTAAATGAGCGCTCTGCGGCCCAGTATTATCACCAGCCTCTACTAAATAATCACCAATATAAGTTCCATCTGTAGTTGTATAACCTACTACTTTGCCTGTTTGCTTGTAGATATGTGCTAACAGTCTTGTAGTAGTGGTTTTACCATTAGTGCCCGTAACGCTCAGAATCGGAATGCGGCTGGATTGTTCGTTGGGGAACAGCATATCCATCACTGCGCCAGCAACGTTGCGGGGAATGCCTTGGCTAGGTGCAACGTGCATTCTAAAGCCTGGGGCAGCGTTAACTTCCACAATTACGCCATCTACTTCCCTTAAGGGGCGACTAATATCGGTGGTGACAATATCTAGTCCCGCGATATCCAACCCAATAGTTTTGACTACTCTTTGTGCTAGCCAAACATTTTCCGGGTGGATTTCATCAGTACGATCTACAGCACAGCCTCCTGTACTTAAGTTAGCTGTTGCTCTGAGATAACAAATTGTACCTTTGGGAAGCACGCTATTTAGGGTATAACCTTGCCTTTCTAAAAGCTGGTAGCTAGTCCGGTCAAGTTCAATCTTGGTGAGCACATTATCATGTCCCTCGCCGCGATTGGGGTCTTGGTTTGTTTCCTCAATTAGTTCCGCAATGCTAGATCTACCATTACCCACTACATGAGCTGGTACACGTTCGGCGACTGCGACGACCTTGCCATCTACCACCAATACCCGATGATCGCGTCCGACGTAATACCTCTCGACAATAACTGAGCGGGAAACCTGTCTGGCGGCTTCATAGGCTGCCTCTGCTTCTTCCCAGGTTCTAATATCAATGGTGATACCCCGTCCGTGATTACCATCCAAAGGCTTAATAACTATGGGATAACCACCAACATATTCAATAGCTTCTTCCAAATCGTCCAAGAAGTTTATGACTGTACCTTTAGGCACTGGTACACCAGCAGCAGAGAGGATACGTTTGGTAGCTTCTTTATCGCAAGCTAGTTCTACTCCCAAAATGCCCGTGTTGTCGGTCATGGTTGCTTGCATCCGCTTTTGGTTCACGCCATAACCTAGCTGAATCAAAAAGCGCGCCCCCAGAGCCATCCAGGGAATACCTCGTTTTTCTGCTTCTTTGACGATCGCTTCTGTAGAGGGCCCCAAAGACGCATCTCGCCAGAAGTCTTTTAAGTCTTGGATATCTTGCTCTAGCTCTGCTTTGGGATAGCGACCGCGATCTACAATACTTTGGCACAAGCGCACAGCAGCTCGTCCCGCGTAGCGTCCCGCTTCCTCATTCAGGTACTCAATTACTACCTGGTAAATGCCTGGTGTAGCAGTTTCGCGGGTGCGACCAAAGCCTACATGCATTCCAGCTAGTTCTTGCAGTTCTAAAGCTACATGTTCGACGATATGGCCCATCATGGTGCCTTCTCGCACCCGCATTAAAAAACCACCACGACAGCCAGGGGAGCAATAGTGGCCCTCCAGACTTGGCAGCGCCTCAACTAATCCTTCGTAAAAACCAGGGATTTCATTCGAGGGCTTCTCGGCTAGGTTTTCTAAATCGAGTCGCATGACGATCAACTTGTGGCGTCGAATGCTCCAGTAGTTTGGGCCGCGTAAGGTCTGGATCTTGAGGATTCTCATGGGAATAGGTAGATGGAGATTCGGAACCAATATTCTAGTTTCTTACTGATTTTGATCGCTAAACTGTTTATGGTGAACAGTTTTTTCTTTTTAGATAGGATTCAAGTGATTTTTCTACAGTAAGAAATAAATCAGCGATCAACTCAGTGTAACCTCAGATACTCTATTCCGTCAGCTGGAGATCCGGTGTACAGCAGGCAATACAGTCCGCTGGTACAGGTGAAAACGATCGCCATAGCTGAGGATATGTAAACGTAAATTATGTATTGTTAGGGGTTCGTTGGCACCTACATGGGGTTCATTGGTATGAGTTACCTCCGTGGGATCAACTATAGTCACACTACCTTTACCCATCACTTGTAACCAACCATCACGTTCAAACACCGCACAAGTATCTTCATCAATGCCAATACCTAGGCGATCGGGGTGAGCGGCGATCGCGCTAATTAAGCGCCCCATGCGATTACGGTTGTGAAAGTGTTGGTCTACAATCACTTCGGGAATAAATCCTAAACCAGTTGCCATATCGACCAGAGAACGGTTTGGGGTTTCCCCACTACCGCCGCCAGCAATCATGTGATGTCCCATCACTGCTGCCCCTGCACTTGTGCCTGCTAAGGTAAGCTGCCCTGATCTGACTCGCTGTCGGACAATGTCCATCACTGGGGTATCTGCCAATACACCACAGAGACGTAATTGATCCCCTCCTGTTAAAAATACGCCACTACAGGCTTCTAAGGATGCTTTAATATGCGAGGCTTCGCACTGTTCCCGTTCGCGAATATCTAAAATTTCAACCTTTTCAGCACCCATTTCTTCAAATATCCGAATGTACCGACCACCGATGATGGCAGGTTCTCGGGAGGCAGATGGAATAATTGTAATATATGCCTTGCTAGCACCAGCACGGCCAAAAAAAGTTCTGAGGATATCGCGGCCATGAACTTTGTCTTCTGCGCCTCCGATAACCAGAACGGCGGTTTTAGTTGCTTGGGGTGTCCTCATTTCCAGCGATTTAGCTTGTAATTGCGGCATTATGTTTCTCCTGTCAACAACTTCAGGAACCATCGCCTGGGATGGGTTTCCAAGGCACTCCGTTGGGCGGCTTTGCCGACTTGAAGGAAGTGCCGTCGGCTTGTGGCGAATGGCGTGTGAATATAACAAGGTTCAGTAGCCTGATGATTTTCACGCTTTGCTTTTTGGGGAGGACACTTTTGTGAAATTTGGATTGGCATAAGCCTTCTTGCCAACTTCTCGCTTGATCCAAACAATGCCTCAGTTTTCCTATGTCCCTTATCCTCTAAAGCCAGCGCCTTGTTGTTTACCTGTCCACTTTTGCTAGTTTGGCAAAATAGTGCGAGTAGGGCTAAGTGGAGGCTACGCTGCGCCCTAGAGTTGGGCGAGCAGGTTTTGACAAGCTGTTTTCTGAGGCTGGCTCGATGCATCCTGGAAGTTGTTAACTTGGACAGATTATTAATTTAAATGTAGTTGTGACAATATTTAAACATAAATTAAGTAATTAGAAAAACTTTTGATCTCACGAAAGAGCTTAGTTTTCTGGTACTTTTAGTTACTATTGACAAACCTTATCTGTAGCTTTAGCAGACATTACCTTGTTGTTGTTCTTCGACATTCAAATTTAAGATTAGTGTTCTTGAATACGAATAACTGTGCGCTTTGATATAGTTACGCTTTTTCCTGACTGTTTTACCTCTGTTTTAAATTCCGGATTGCTGGCTAAAGCCTTAGCCAAGCAGATTGCTCAAGTCAATCTGATTAATCCTCGGGATTTCACCACTGACAAGCACCGAAAAGTAGACGATGAACCCTATGGCGGTGGAGTGGGGATGCTAATGAAGCCAGAACCCATTTTTGCCGCTGTAGAGTCGCTGCCGATTCTACCGCAAAGAGAGGTAATTTTGATGAGTCCTCAAGGACAAACCATCAATCAACCACTTTTACGTGAATTAGCCACAAATTATAACCAATTAATTGTGATTTGCGGGCATTACGAAGGAGTTGACGATCGCGTTCTCAATTTAGTTACCCGGGAAGTCTCTTTAGGAGATTTTATTCTCACAGGTGGCGAAATTCCCGCAATGGCTTTGCTCAATGGCGTTGTGAGACTTTTACCCGGAACTGTCGGCAAGGTAGAGTCATTGACAGCAGAGAGTTTTGAGGAAGGTTTATTAGACTATCCCCAATACACCCGCCCAGCAAATTTTCGCGGCTGGAAAGTGCCGGATGTCTTACTCTCAGGAAATCATGCTGCAATCGCCAAGTGGCGTTACGAACAACAAATCCAAAGAACAAGCGATCGCCGCCCAGATTTACTGGAAAAATGGCAGCAACAGAGGGGAAATGGGGAACTCGGGGCCCCCTCTGGGGATAAGGGGCAATGGGGACTGGGGACTGGGGATAAGGGAGCAGAGGAAGCAGGGGAGCAGAGGAAGCAAGGAGAGTAACTATGCTATTAATCCCAACTTCCTGTTCTTTGTTCCCTGTGAGCAAACGCCCAATGACAAATGACAAATGACAAACGACAAATGACAAACATTCGTATTGGTAACGGCTACGATATTCATCGACTAGTAAGCGATCGCGCTTTGATTTTGGGAGGAGTGAAAATTCCCCATGAACTAGGTTTACTGGGACATAGTGATGCTGATGTCCTCACCCATGCGATTATGGATGCCATGTTAGGCGCACTATCTTTAGGGGATATTGGGCATTATTTTCCGCCTACAGATCCCAAATGGGCAGGAGCAGATAGTTTAGAGCTATTAAGCCAAGTACATCAGCTAATTCGCGATCGCGGTTGGCAAATTGGCAATATTGATTCTGTAGTAGTCGCAGAACGTCCAAAATTGAAACCTCATATTGAGACAATGCGCGACAAGTTAGCGGCTGTTTTAGAACTGCAACCAAATCAAGTTGGTATTAAAGCTACTACCAACGAAAAATTAGGCCCAGTAGGGCGTGAAGAAGGTATATGCGCTTATGCTGTTGTGTTGTTAGTCACTGCTAATTAACGGAAATTTATATTTAGGAGTAGTCAATAGCTAGCATAGGAATATGCAAGCTATAGCGGCATCAATAAATTATTAATCTATTTGGGAGATGAGGACAATGGAAGCTGCACAATTTCAAATTCCTAATTATGTTGCTGATATTATTGTCCTCGACAAGGATGAACAAATTGTTTTATTAGTTGAAGTTAAAAGTACAGAGGTAGAAGGGAAAGTTGCCAAACAGCAAGCTATTACACAACTAAATTCATATCTGCAAAATGAAATTAAAAATAATCATTTATTTTTAGTTGATGAAATGTTTCTCATGTTGGTTAATCTCAGAGATATTGAGATTTTTAAATGGAATGGTAAAAATTTGTCTGAATCTTTAATCGCAATTAAAACTGCTAATATACTTAGTCATTACGATCCTGAATTTAGCGACAGAAAAATCTTGGGTCTATATTTAGAAACCCTTGTAGAAGCTTGGTTGAGAGACTTAGCATATCATTGGAAATCAGAAATGCCACCAGCATCAGACAATTTGGCAGCAATAGGTTTATTGCAAAAACTACAAGGAGGAACTACTCAGAAAATTTAGTAGCAATAGAATTATTGCAAAAAGCTACAAGTAGTAATTGCTCATTCAGGAGGAATTTCTTATTCTCAGGTAAATCTTGATGGTAATACTTTACGTTGAAACTAACTTTTTGATGGCAATTGCAAAAAGGCAAGATTTAGAGGCAGAAAATCTATTATGTTCCTTACCTTCATCCATTCGGATAGTTATCCCAAACTTTTGTTATGTTGAAGCCCTGAATAGGTGGGAAACAGAAAAATATTATGTACAAGAATTTGAAAAAAATATTGATAAACAGATAAATAACTCAAAACGAGATTTAACCTCTTCTAATGCTCAAATTTTCTTGGCTCACTTAGAACAGGCACGTATCTGGAATCAATTGTTACTCAACGATATTCAGATTCGTCTTTTTAATGCTATAGATATGCTTCTGCAAAAGGCAGAGGTGATAAATTTAAACAATACAATAATTCGTAATATTTCCCAAGCAGTAATTACACAGCCAGAAACATTACTTATTAAACAAGATATTATGGATAACTTAATTTTGCAGTCTATTATTCATCATGCAAATTTGTATCCTAGAGAAAGCAAGGTATTTTTAAGCGGTAATAGCAAAGACTTTGGTAAACCAGAAATTAGAAATATCTTGCATAATTATGGAATCAAGTATTTAAATAATACTCAAAAGTTTCTAGATTGGCTCAATTCCCAAAATACTTAGACTTACTATTCAATGATTAAAATTATGCTATTCGCTAACATATGGTCTACAATAAGACGCTTGTGGCTACTAATAATAATCGCCATAGTAACAGGCTTGACAGTAGCTGCTTGTAATCCATCGAATTTTAAAACAAATGCGGCTCAAGTTCCCCAATTAGTAACTAGTATTCTTAGCGATCCTAAAACATTTAACTTTGCTCTCAGTTCCGAGTCACCGAATATTTTTGGACTTACTTATGAAGGTTTAATTACTGAAAGTTACGAGACGGGAAAGGTAGAGCCTGCTTTAGCAGAATCCTGGCAAATTTCTGAGGATAAATTAAAAATAGTTTTTACCCTGCGAGATAATCTTAAATGGTCTGATGGGCAACCACTAACAGTAGATGATGTAGTGTTTACCTATAATGAAATTTATCTGAATGAAGCCATTCCTACAGATGCCAGAGATGGTATGAGAATTGGCGAAAGTCGTAAGCTACCAACTGTCAGAAAAATTGATAATCGTCGGGTGGAATTTTCTGTTCCAGAACCGTTTGCGCCTTTTTTACGTAGTGCTACAGGTTACCCAATTTTACCAGCCCATGCATTGAGAGAATCAGTAACTACAAAAGACCAAGAAGGTAAACCAAAGTTTCTATCAAAGTGGAGTGTAGATACACCTCCAGCTCAACTGATTGTCAACGGGCCTTTTAAATTAGAAAGATATGATACTAGCCAACGGATAGTTTTTCGACGTAATCCCTATTATTGGCGCAAAGATGCTCAAGGTAAAGCCCAACCTTATATTGAAAGAATAATTTGGCAAATTGTTGAATCCACAGATACATCTTTACTGCAATTCCGTTCTGGTGGGTTAGATACTGTTGGTGTGTCACCAGAATACTTTTCGTTGTTAAAAGTACAAGAAGACCAGGGTAATTTCAAGATATATAATGGCGGGCCTGGTTCTGGTACAACTTTTATACTCTTCAACTTAAATAAGGGTTCTAGAGATGGTAAACCTCTCATAGATCCTATAAAATCACGTTGGTTTAATACTGTAGAGTTTCGGCAAGCAGTAGCCTATGCCATTGATCGACAAACAATGATCAACAATACATTTCGTGGCTTAGGTCAACCTCAAAATTCACCTATTTCTGTACAAAGTCCTTATTATCTTTCACCGCAAGAAGGGTTAAAAGTCTATAATTACAATATAGATAAAGCCAAGCAGTTGTTACTCAAAGCTGGCTTTAAATACAACGAAAAAAATCAGCTAATCGATTCTCAAGGTAACAATGTACGCTTCACTTTGCTGACGAATGCAGGTAATAAGATTCGCGAAGCAGTGGGCTCGCAAATTAAACGAGATTTGAGCAAAATTGGGATTACAGTAGACTTCACGCCACTGGCATGGAATACATACACAGATAAACTTTCTAATTCATTAGATTGGGAAGCTTCTTTATTAGGTTTAACAGGTGGTTTAGAACCAAATGATGGTGCTAACGTCTGGTCTCCGGAAGGGGGATTACATATGTTTAATCAAAAACCCCAAGCTGGACAAAAACCAATTAAAGGTTGGGAAGTAGCACCTTGGGAAGCAGAAATTGGTGAACTTTACATCAAAGCAGCTAGAGAATTAGACGAACCCAAACGCAAAGCAATTTACGCTGAGACTCAACGAATTACTCAGGAGAATTTACCATTTATTTACTTGGTGAATGCCTATTCAATGTCAGCAGTGCGTAATCGCTTTGAAGGTATTAAATACTCTGGACTTGGTGGCGCATTCTGGAACATTCATGAAATCAAAATTGTAGATTAGTCATTGATTATTGGTCATTTGTGATTTGTTTCCAACTCATGATCAATGACCGATAAAAAAACTTTGCGATGCCTGCGGCGGGCGTAGCCATCGCTCTAGTGGGGTGCGTTGTCATACAGCGCACCCTACCTCATGACAAATGATAAATAACAAAAGACCAAGGAGAACATCACAAATGGCTAATGAGAAAGCTTTGCGATCGCTCTTAGAAGCAGTGGCTCATGGTAACGTTACCCCAGATAGAGCATTAGACTCTCTCAAAGACTTAGCCTATGAACAAGTAGGTGATTTTGCCAAAATCGATCACCATCGCAGTTTAAGAACTGGGTTCCCAGAAGTAATTTGGGGACTAGGCAAAACTCCAGATCAGATTGTTCAAATTATGGAAGTGATGCGTCACCGCAATCCGGTAGTGATGGCTACTCGGATTGAACCAGCAGTTTATGCTGTACTGCAATCGAAAGTTAGAGGTTTGCGATATTACGAAATGGCGCGGATTGCTGCTATTACTCCCGATGAACTCGAACCACAGTTTGAGGGTGTCATTGGTATTTTGTCGGCGGGAACTGCTGATTTACCCATTGCAGAAGAAGCCGCAGTTACAGCCGAACTTGCTGGTTTTCGGGTATTGCGTCTCTGGGATGTTGGTGTTGCTGGTATTCACCGCTTGTTGAATAATCGCCACCTGATTGAGTCAGCATCAGTATTAATTGTTGTCGCGGGTATGGAAGGCGCATTACCTAGCGTGGTTGCAGGTTTAGCCAATTGTCCTGTAATTGCTGTTCCCACCAGCATCGGCTACGGTGCCAGTTTTGGTGGACTAGCACCACTCTTAACAATGCTCAACTCTTGTGCCCCAGGAATCGGCGTAGTCAATATTGATAATGGCTTTGGTGCAGCAGTTTTAGCAGGGCAAATTTTGCGAACAGCCCAAAAGTTGAAATTTGAGGGATAAGTGGCAATTTATGGGGCATTGGGCATTGGGCATTGGGCATTGGGCATGGGTAATTGGTAATTGGTAATTGGTAATTGGTAATTGGTGATTGGTAATTGGTGATTGGTAATTGGTAATTGGCGTTTGGTGTCCGTTATTTGTTCACCTTTTCCCCCTTCCCCCTTCCCCTTTCCCCTTATCCCCAGTCCCCAGTCCCCAGTCCCCAATCCCCTTCACTGGACATTACCCTAACTAGAGGTTATGACATAAAAGTCTTCTCGATCACACAGTATGAATTACTTCAGTGATTTACTATCTGAGTTATTTTGGCGTTTGCCTGTGAGTTCTACGCTAGCTCAAAACGTTACCGATCCAGATGTTTTGGGACAGATGCAGCATGGTTGGAATCACTTTGTCAAGACAGGCCAAATTTGGGCGTTGTTGATTGGTTTGGTCATTGGCTATATGATTCGGAATCTAACTAGTTACGGTTGATTAATCCTCAAGTCCGTACCTAAATTAATCTCAGCACTGAAGCTAGGATTAGTTCAGGTTAGGACTTTTGTGGTTTTAATTAGCACGTAAGTGGTACGTTCCCACCCTTTACGTTTATGACCGAACAACAAACTTGGAGCCAGCGATTTGAATCAGCGTTACATCCCGCGATCGCACGTTTTAATGCCAGTATAAGTTTCGATATTGAGTTAATCGAATACGATATTACTGGCTCTCAAGCTCATGCCAAAATGCTAGCTCATACTGGTATCATTTCCCCAGCAGAAGGAGAGCAACTAGTTGCAGGTTTAGAACAGGTTCGCCAAGAATATCGCCAAGGAAAGTTTCAGCCGGGTATTGATGCTGAAGATGTCCACTTTGCTGTGGAACGGCGATTAACAGAGATTGTTGGCGATGTGGGTAAAAAATTACATACTGCGCGATCGCGTAATGACCAAGTTGGCACTGATACTAGGCTCTATCTGCGTGAACAAATCCAACAAATCAAGAGCCAATTACGAGAATTTCAAGCAGTTTTACTAAATATAGCCGAAAAAAACGTTGAAACCCTAATTCCTGGCTATACGCACCTGCAACGCGCCCAACCCCTGAGTTTAGCGCATCATCTCTTGGCATACTTTCAGATGACGCAACGTGATTGGGAACGCCTAGGAGATGTTTATCGCCGGGTGAATATTTCACCTTTAGGGTGTGGTGCTTTAGCAGGAACGACTTTCCCCATCGATCGCCACTACACAGCAGAACTATTGAATTTTGAGCAGATTTATGCTAACAGCCTTGATGGTGTGAGCGATCGCGATTTTGCGATCGAATTTCTCTGTGCTGCTAGTTTAATTATGGTTCACCTCAGTCGTCTTTCAGAAGAGGTGATTCTTTGGTCATCAGAGGAATTTCGTTTTGTGACTCTCAAAGATACCTGTGCTACAGGTTCCAGCATCATGCCCCAAAAGAAAAACCCTGATGTGCCAGAACTTGTCAGAGGAAAAACAGGGCGTGTATTTGGTCATCTGCAAGGGATGCTGGTGATTATGAAGGGGCTACCCTTGGCATATAACAAAGATTTACAAGAAGACAAAGAAGGTTTATTTGATAGCGTCAACACAGTGAAAGCTTGCCTAGAAGCGATGACAATTTTGCTGCGGGAGGGCTTAGAATTTCGTCCTCAACGTTTAGCAGAAGCAGTCGCAGAAGACTTTTCTAATGCTACAGATGTAGCAGATTACTTAGCTGCAAGAGGTGTACCTTTCCGTGAAGCCTATAACATGGTGGGTAAAGTGGTAAAAACCAGCATTGCCGCAGGTAAACTCCTCAAAGATTTAACTTTAGAAGAATGGCAACAAATCCATCCAGCATTTGCAGCCGATATTTATGAGGCAATCTCGCCTCGTCAAGTAGTCGCTGCACGTAACAGTTACGGTGGTACAGGCTTTACCCAAGTCCGCAACGCCATCCAAGCCGCCCGCGCGCAAATGGCGGAATAGGGACTGGGGACTGGGGAACTCGGTGCCCCCTCTGGGGATAAGGGGCAATGGGGATTGGGGAACTCGGTGCCCCCTCTGGGGATAAGGGTAATGGGAATCAATACTTGTCGGTTAAGGGCAAAAGGGGAAGGGGAAAAGGAGCAAGAAAAAACCTTTAACCTTTACCCTTTCACCTTTTCCCCAAACTAAATTCCGATTTGAAAATCCTTAACCGAGCAGTATTTTAATGGGAATAAGTAAAAAAAATCCAAACCCCAAACCCCAAACCCTAATAAATAAGGGCGTACAAAGTTATGTACGCCCAAAATTACAAAATTCACAGAGCAAGAATATTGTTAGATGACTTACTCAGCATCAATTGCTGCTGCGCCCTCATCGTCCTCACTCTTAGGTGGTCTTTGTTGGAACCTTCTCTGCATTCTTCCTGTAGTAGTTCGTTTACGAAACTTTCTGGCATATGCCTGGTTCCGTAGCGCCTTTTCTTTTTTCGGGTTACGGCGCTTAGCCATGTTCACCTCATTAAATAAACAACAAAAAAAAGCCACTAGGCCATATCAGCTACCGTTGTTATTGATATAATTTTAGCCCAGTCTAGCCATTCACAAAGCTTGAACAGCATATCATTATAGCGTATTTAACATATTTAAGTCAAATTAAATATTAAATATTTTTTTAACAAATCAGAATTTGCGTTTAAATCATCCTTGAGAGGTATGCCTAATTGTCTTTACTCAAGTATTGCCTTCACAAAATTTTTTTCTGCGTCAGGGTTTTAGGATTTCAAAATTAAATTTGATTGAACTCCAGAGGCAGGAAAACCAGGTCTACTGACAATTTTTTCTCTACTTGATAAATATAATTAGTATTTATGAACTATAGGACTCATATTTGATTTTTGAAAAAACCTAAGTACACTTTTATTTCTTCTTCCCTGTTCCCCGTTCCCTGTTCCCTGTTCCCTCCCTACGCAAATAATTTCAGGAATCAAAGCGGATTCCTATAGAATTCAGCAGTATATTTTCTGAAAGTTAAATTTATCAAATTCTAGAGGACGGAACATATATATTTATCATTGTCAAGAGTTTATTATTTGTGATTTTAAATGATAAATACAGATAAAAGCAAAAAAGTTAAAACATCTTTTTCATGATTTTTTGTATAAATGTACACGTTGATATATTTAAACGTAATGTTAGGATTGAGTAAATGCTAGAATAAAATCTCAAACCATCAACATAGCTGTATAATACATAACTCAATAAATTGATATTTAGACATCTATGTTAAGTGGTGAGAACTAAATAGCATACAATAAAAACATTTGCAGATTGAACGTTCTTGCTTTGTTTACGATAGCTATCAAGTCCACACGTAACTTATGGCGCATTGGACAAACAGTACTGGGTCTGATATTTCGCCATCCCATTACTGGTACCAGCATTATCCCGATTTTACCTGATGGTCGGATTGTGCTGATTCGGAGAAGTGACAATGGCCGATGGAGTTTGCCTGGAGGTATGGTGGACTGGGGAGAAGATATTCCTAGTACAGTTCGCCGGGAATTACAAGAAGAAACTGGACTAGATTTGGTGAAAATTCGCCGATTGGTAGGAGTTTATTCTTCGCCAACCAGAGATCCGAGAATTCATTCAATTTGTATTGCTGTGGAAGCAGAAGTACAAGGAAAAATGGAGGTTCAGGATACTTTGGAAGTCACAGATATCCAAGCGTTTTCTCCTGACTCTCTACCTCTAGAACCAATGTCTCATGACCATCATCAGCAGTTGCAAGACTATTTGAATGGTTTGACAATAGTGGCATAACAAGATTTTGTTTGTCATTAGTCATTAGTTTTTTGCTAAATTTTGTTCCCTATAACTAATGGCTATGAACTGTTGGCTAAATTATGCTACAACTTAAAGCGGTTTACACTTGAGTGTAATGAGAATTTCGGTGTTGCGGGGACAGTTCTCTGTTCTCAATTTTTTCATGCCAAAATTTAGTTACATCATCAAGTGATAATTGCTATAACTTTTAAAATTTAAGATGGATACGTTATTTCGTAACTCCCGGAGAAAACTCTCGCAAGGATTATTATTTTGGCGAGAAGCAGGTCAAGGTATTCCGGTAATTTTATTACATGGTGCATGGAACGATAGCAGTCAATGGGTACCATTGATAGATTTGTTATCTGATAATTTCCATTGCTTGGCACCAGATTTACTAGGATTTGGAGAATCAGATAATCCCAATATTCATTACTCTATTGATTTGCAAGTAGAATGTTTAGCTGAGTTTTTAACAGCCTTAAAGTTAGAAAAAGTATTTTTAGTCGGCCATTCTCTTGGAGGTTGGATTGCTACTAGCTATGCGTTAAAGCATCCAGAACAAGTTCATGGTTTAGTGCTGCTATCACCAGAAGGTGTAAAAATAGAAAAACAAGAAAAGCAATGGCAGAGGATGCAGCGCGTAGCAAAATTATCACCATTTATATTTAAAGTATTAAAACTGCTGAGTCCGTTAATTAAAATTGTGGGCTTGCAGGAAAAAGTTCAACAATATTTGCAGCTACGTAATTTAATGTTGCAATATCCGACAGGTTGCCAATTGTTATTTGATCGAAAACCCCCAGAGGTTGAAGCAGAATTACTGCAAAATCAATTGTCCTTAATTGAATTTCCGGTTTTAATCTTACAAGGTGGAAAAGATACGGCAGAAGCCATTGCTAAAAGTCAAATTTATGCTCAATCGCTGCCTAACTCTGAGTTTAAAATGGTTGCTCATGCTGGCAATGATTTACCAGAATCTTGTGTTGGGGTAATAGCTGAAGATATTAGGGAATATATTAAGAAATAAGCTGTTACGCATTTAAGTTGCATAATTACCCAGAGTCAAATATAACCCTTTATTCCGCATTTATTAAGTGAGTGTTGCTCAATTAGTCACTGTTTCAATTATTCTTCTGCTTGTAGCCACTGCTGTAGCATTGCTATCGCGTTGGTTACGCGTTTCTTATGTTGCAGGTTTAGTTCTAGCTGGTTTAGCGTTGACAGAACTTTTACCACAGCGTATAGGTTTAAACGATTCCCTGATTTTAAATTTATTTCTGCCGATTCTAGTATTCGAGGCAGCTATTAATACTGATATTAGCCGCCTCCGTAGCACTATAAAGCCCATTTCTTTATTAGCTGGGCCAGGAATTGTAATTGCTTCTGGTGTTACAGCTGCACTTTTAAAATGGGGATTGGGGTTAAATTGGACAGCTGCACTACTAGCAGGCGTAATTTTGGCAATTACAGACACAGTATCGGTGATTGCTGTATTTAAGGAGGTGCTTGTCCCTTCGCGCTTGTCAACCATTGTTGAGGGCGAGAGTTTATTTAATGATGGTGTAGCACTTGTTTTATTTAGCTTAATTGTCAAAGCGCATGAGGCTGGTTCACTCACATTTCTTGCAGGACTACAAGAATTATTTGTGGTGGTTGTTGGTGGCAGCTTAGTAGGGTTAGCTGTGGGATATTTAAGTACAGGTTTATTTGTCCGTGCAGACGAACCACTGAGTAGTATTTTGCTCACAGTAGCTGTAGCATTAGGTGCTTTTCAACTAGGGCAATCTTTTAGCGTTTCTGGGGTTGTGGCTGTAGTTGTTGCTGGCTTAATTGTCGGCAGTGTAGGTCTTTCAGGTAAAGTATCGGCTTCTACAAGGTTGACCTTACTAAGCTTTTGGGAATCTATAGCTTTTGGTGTTAATAGCTTTATTTTTTTATTAATTGGTATAGAAGTTAACTTAACAACTCTTTGGCAAATCTTACCTGCTGTACTATTAGCGATCGCAGCTTATCAAATAGCACGCATAGTTTCTGTTTATCCACTCTTAGCTATAGTACGTTGGTTTGACCGTCCAGTACCTTGGCGCTGGCAACATGTTCTGTTTTTTGGCAATATTAAGGGTTCGCTGTCGATGGCGTTGGCGTTGAGTATCCCCGTCACAATCCCAGGACGAGAACAGCTGATTGCTATAGTCTTTGGTACAGTATTGCTGTCTGTTGTTGGGCAAGGAGTAAGTTTACCGTGGTTAGTCAAGCGGTTGCAACTGTCTCAAGTATCAGCAACTCGTCAACAGGTTGAAGAATTACAAGCGCAATTAATTACAGCTAAAGCAGCACAGGATGAATTAGATACTTTATTCAAAACAGGGGTATTACCAAAAGCTGTTCATGAAGAGATGCGTGCAGCTTATCAAGTGCAAGTAGCAAGTGCAGAAAAAACATTACGAGAATTATATAATCGTCGTGCGGATGATTTAGAGGAAAAAAGAGGTAGCTCTAGTAAACTTGATGCTATTCGCCGTCGATTACTTTTAGCAGAAAAAGCGGCACTCAATCAGGCTATTCGTCAGCGAATTCTCTCAGAAGAAATAGTTTATGAACGCTTGAAGAAACTTGATGAGCAATTGCTGCAATTGGAGGATGATTGAGTTTGGTAATTGGTAATTGGTAATTGGTAATTATCAAAGTCTAGTAGGGTGTGTGACGGCTATGTAAGGATTTGGGACTTAGAGACAATTAGATTTAGCTGTAATGCACCATCCATGATTTATAAATAGCCTCTTTTTTTATTAATATTTTCATTGGAGAAAATCATAAATTTATTTGGAAGAGGTGACTGGGGAGTTTCTTAAGTTTTTAATTACCTTACCTTGGCTTACAAAAGAAACTCCTTGCTGAAATTCAGTTGCAATCATTACTGCTTCGACTATTGGCTCAGAAATTATTTTTGAGGATACCCACTCTACAATAAAATTTGCTCCTGAACCGCCACTAGTATCTGTTCTGTTGACAAAAAAATCAGTGGAACCAAGAGCATTAATTTGTATAGGTTTATCTAAATAATTTTTAATTAATTTACCATCGGAATCATAGTAACGAACAGAAGTAATAATTATGGGATTATTTAAATCTGTATTCCGAATACTTAATGTGGCTGCTAAATCTAAAACTTTCCGTTCATCGTTATGATAAATATGGGAATAAATAGGGACATAAATAGTTTGACCCATTGCTATTTTAAAATTTTTATCTAAAGTAACTACTTGTTGCGATATTTGTGATGAAGTAGTTGTGGATGGCGATTTTGCTTGACTATCTGGCGATGTGCAAGATACTAAAAAAATCAAAGCAAATACTATATAAAAGCGTGGGTAAAGCTTCATTGTAAGGATGAATTAAAAAGAGGAATAAATCGGTTGTAAATCAGCTTGAAATCCTTACCAATGAATGACTAAGGGAAAATGACAGCCTCAGCCAGTTATTTTTAATTTCGCCGTACTACTTACAACCTTCCATAAAGTCTATGACTTGATGCAATGAGCCTGGTTTAGTGACAACTAAAACTGTTGAACCAGGTTCTAAAATTGTACTACCGTTAGGAATTGTTAAATCTTCGAGGGGATGGGCTTGATAGCCAATAATTAAAGAACCCGTAGGAAAGCGAGAATCTTGAGCAATTTCGGCAAGGCTACGATTTGCAACATAGCAATTGTTGGGAATGGAAAGTTTTAAAACTTCAATTTGTCCTTGCTCAAAATGCATCATTGATTCTACTAGTGGGTATTCAATAGCATTTACCATTGTGGAAACCGCTAGTTCCACAGTGCTGATAATATGATTAGCCCCCGCTAAACGAAAAGGTTCAGCGAAATCGGAATGACGCATCCGAGTCACAATATGAGGAACACCGTAATGTTTAGCAAGAGTTACCATCGCTAAGTTCAAAGCATCACTTCGCAGCACAGCAACTAAGGCGTTGGCTTTTCGTATTCCAGCTTCTAATAAAATTTGCGTACTCACGGCGCTACCTTCAAAAGCCATTGCGCCCACCTGTTCACGTGCGTAGCGACAAGCATTAGGATCAATGTCAATTACAGCTACGGTATGTCCTAGTTCTACCAATTTCTGCGCCAAGCTCAATCCTACTAAACCAGATCCACCAATTAGCACGTACATAGTTGCTATTTGCTACTGTTTGACTCTTACTTTACAGAAAGTCGGCGGGAAAGACTACTGCCGACATGGGGCATGGGGCATTGGGCATGGGGCATTGGGCATTGATATTCTTTCCCGTCTCTGAATGAGTTTAACAAATGTAGCTTTAAGGGATTCTGACTATTTTTTCTATGCCCCAAAAAATCAGGTTGGGTTCTACAGTCAAACGAGATGCGATCGCAGGATATAAGGCTTGCAGATAATTTAATAGTATGGTGCGATCGCCTCCTTTAATCGCAATCTTACCTTCCGGAAATAATTGCCACCAATTCTCTATAAAATCTTTTATTCCCGCCAAAATTGTGTAAATCACACCGCTTTGTATGGCTTCTGTGGTATTTAACGCAAACCGTGGCGGGAGAGATGCAATTGCTTGCGTTTTTATTAAAGGTAATTGTCCGGTTTTCTGACCAAGGGAGGTAAATTGCAAGCCTAATCCTGGTAAAATCGCACCCCCAACTAAACATTCTTCCGCATCCGCAGCCGTAAAAGTTAGTGCAGTACCCGCATCAATTACCAGCATGGGAAATCCCCAAGTTTTACCCGCACCCCACAAAGCTAAGGCGCGGTCAATTCCTAATGTGGGATAAAGCCCTTTGAGAAGTATCTGGTCTAAGGTGATTACTCGGACATTGGGGTAACTTTGCCAAAGTACTGTTTGACTGGGAACAACAGAGGCGATGGCGAGGGGGAGAGGGTAGGGGGATGAGGGGGATGAGGGGGATGTGTATTTTTCCTGGGGTGCTTTTTTGTAAATGGGGGGGAAAACTTCTAGTGGTAAATCATCCAGGGTTTGGCATTGTGCTAACTGCTGTATGACTGACTCAGATAAATACTCAGTATCCCAAGTATAGTCAAGCTTTGAGCCGAAAAATAATGCCCAATGTAGCCGGGAATTACCAATTTCCAAGGCTAGCCAAATATTATTTTTTTTAATCACTTATCACACCAATATTTATAAAAACATATTATTTCCAAATACCCCATGCCCAATGCCCTATGACGGCAGTTGCTACAACGGGGGGAACCCCAACGGACAGTTTGCTCAAGTCGGGAAACCCGCCCACGCAACTGTCCTCCGCAACGCACTGCCTCCCCCATGCCCAATTTAAATTTCTTAAGTTATCTATAGATTTTTTAATAAAAATTAACATTCAACACGTGTAACAATAGAATTAGAGGAAAATATACTCATTGTGTTAAGGAAGGGAGTTATGGTAGCGCTCACCGAAAGAATAGAAAAAAGGCTCACCATACAAACTGTAGAAATTGCTGCAGATACTACGGCAATTCGCTCTTTGGATTGGGATCGCGATCGCTTCGATATTGAATTTGGTCTGCAAAATGGTACGACCTATAACTCATTTCTGATTCGCGGTGAGCAGACTGCTTTAGTTGATACTTCCCATGAAAAGTTTCGTCAGCTGTATTTTGACACGCTGACGGGGCTAATTAATCCGAAGGAGATTGATTATTTAATTGTGAGCCACACTGAGCCTGACCATAGCGGCTTGGTGAAAGATTTATTACAAATGGCTCCTGATATTACTGTAGTCGCCTCGAAAGTGGCGATTCAATTTTTAGAAGACTTAGTACATCAGCCATTTAAACGCCGGATTGTGAAAAATGGCGATCGCTTAGATATTGGTAATGGTCATGAATTTGAATTTGTGATTGCGCCAAATCTTCACTGGCCGGATACTATCTTCAGTTTTGACCACCAAACCCAAATTCTCTACACCTGCGATGCTTTTGGGATGCACTATTGCACCGAAAGCACCTTTGATGATGATTTAAAAGCGATTGAACCAGATTTTAAATATTACTACGAATGCCTAATGGGGCCGAATGCGCGGTCAGTGCTGTCAGCCTTGAAGCGCATGGGCGAACTACCAAGTGTGGGGATGATTGCGACTGGTCACGGGCCGTTACTATCTCATCATGTAGAGGAATTAACTCGACGCTACCGCACGTGGAGTCAAACCCAAGCCAAGCCAGAAACGGTAATCGGAATATTTTACGTTTCCGAATATGGCTATAGCGATCGCCTAGCCCAAGCAATTGCTAATGGTATCGGCAAAGTAGGGGTAGCTGTAGAATGGGTAGACTTGGGTTCAGGCATTGATTTACAAGAATTGCGAGAATTGGTAGGTCGTTGCGCGGGACTAGTGGTAGGTGTACCGCCAGTTTCTAGCAGTCCTAACATCCAAGCAGCCGTGAGTACCGTTTTAGGATCTGTCAAAGAAAAACAAGGTATCGGCGTATTTGAAACTGGTGGTGGCGACGACGAACCGATAGATCCATTATTAAGTAAATTCCGTAACTTAGGGCTGACAACAGCTTTCCCAGAAATTCGCATCAAACAAAACCCCACCGAAAACACCTACAAGCAATGCGAAGAAGCGGGTACAGACTTAGCCCAATGGGTAACACGCGATCGCAGTATTAAAGCGATGAAATCTCTGGGTGCTGATTTAGACAAAGCACTCGGTAGACTTAGCGGTGGCTTATATATCATCACCGCCAGAAAAGGCGATGTTTCGAGCGCCATGTTAGCCTCTTGGGTAGCCCAAGCCAGCTTCAAACCACTAGGATTTTCCATCGCAGTCGCCAAAGACAGGGCGATTGAATCACTCATGCAAGTAGGCGATCGCTTTGTACTTAACGTCCTAGAAGAAGGTAATTATCAAACATTGATGAAGCACTTTTTAAAACGATTCGCCCCTGGTGCAGATCGTTTTGAAGGAGTCAAAACTCAGCCAGCCGAAAACGGCGCACCCATCCTCACCGATGCTTTGGCATATATAGAGTGCGAAGTCAAAAGCCGCATGGATTGCGGCGATCACTGGGCAGTTTACAGCACCGTCTACGCCGGACGAGTATCTAACCCAGAAGCCTTAACTGCCGTACATCACCGTAAAGTTGGTAACCATTATTAGGGACTGGGGACTGGGGATTGGGGACTGGGTACTAGGAAGTAGCAACGCAAAAGAGAAATAAAAAATGCCCATTACCCATTACCCCTTACCCATTAGCCATTACCCATTACCCATTACCCAATCATGCCTACAAATAAACCTCGTGACGTTCAAGTTTACCCCATAGCTACCGATACTACCGTACTGCGATCGCGCAGTTGGTCAAGGTTAAGGTTTGAAATCGAATATGCTTTGGCTAAGGGTACTACTGCTAATTCTTATGTGATTCAAGGCGATAAACTTGCCCTGATTGACCCACCTGGAGAAACTTTTACAGAAATCTATTTAAAGGCTTTGCAGGAAAGATTTGATGTTGAAACCATTGAATATGTAATTTTAGGTCACGTCAATCCCAACCGCGCCGCTACTTTAAAGGCTTTGCTGGAAGTTGCACCGCAAATTACCTTTGTCTGTTCTAATCCAGGGGCGATCAATTTACGTGGGGCCCTGGAAAACCAAGACCTAAAAATTCTGGTGATGCGGGGGGAAGAAACCCTGAATTTAGGTAAGGGTCACGATTTGCAATTTATTCCTACTCCCAACCCCCGCTATGCAGACCTCCTCTGCACCTACGACCCTCAAACGGAAATTCTTTACACAGATAAGTTCTTTGGGGCGCATATTTGTGGCGATCAAGTCTTTGATGAAGGTTGGGAATCGATTAACGAAGACCGCCGCTATTATTTTGATTGCTTAATGGCTCCCCATGCGCGCCAAGTAGAAACAGCATTAGATAAACTGGCTGATTTTCCAGCGAGAATTTACGCCACCGGACATGGGCCTTTGGTGCGTTATGCGCTGATTGAACTTACCAAAGCTTACCGCGAATGGAGTCAGCAACAAACCACTGCTGACTTGACAGTAGCCTTAATTTATGCATCAGCATACGGGAATACAGCCACCTTAGCCCAAGCGATCGCACGGGGAATTACCAAAGCTGGTGTCGCTGTTGAATCAATTAATTGCGAATTCACCGATCCAGAAGATATCCGTGCTGCTGTCGAGAAATCTGCTGGCTTTGTCATTGGTTCGCCTACTCTTGGTGGTCATGCACCCACACCCGTACAAACAGCCTTGGGGATTGTACTCTCCACCGCTACCACCAATAAACTGGCTGGGGTATTTGGTTCTTTTGGCTGGAGTGGTGAAGCAGTCGATTTAATTGAAGATAAACTCAAAGACGCAGGTTATCGTTTTGGTTTTGACACCATCCGCGTGAAGTTTAAACCCGACGATCCTACCTTGCAATTGTGCGAAGAAGCCGGAACAGACTTCGCGCAAGCATTGAAGAAAGCAAGAAAAGTGCGATCGCAAAGTGTCCCTGCTACCAATGTAGAACAAGCTGTAGGCAGAATAATTGGTTCTTTGTGTATCGTTACAGCCAAGCAAGGAGATATATCCAGTGCCATGTTAGCCTCTTGGGTTGCTCAAGCCAGCTTTAGTCCCCCTGGGTTAACCATCGCCGTTGCTAAAGACCGCGCTGTCGAAACTTTGACCCACACAGGAAATAAATTTGTGCTGAATATCCTCAAAGAAGGAAATCATTTAGGTTTGATGAAACACTTTCTCAAACCCTTTGGCCCAGCACAAGACAGATTTGCAGGTGTCGCCACTGAAGAATCTGAAAATGGTTCTCCGATTCTGAATGATGCTTTGGCATATTTAGAGTGTTCCGTCAAAAATCGGCTAGAATCTGGCGATCATTGGCTCGTTTATGCAACCGTCGAGAATGGCAAAGTCCTCAATCAAGATGGTGTCACAGCAGTGCATCATCGTAAGTCGGGAACCCATTATTAAGTAAAAGGAACAGGAATTTTAAATTTTGAATTCCCCTTCAGGGGTCATACAGTTCAGTTAAGTCATACCATTTTGAAAAAAGAACACGACAGATTGGTAGTAGGGCACGGCATCCACAATCTTTTGGCATATCAAATATCTTACTGGTGCCCAGTGGTGTCAACTGAACGTGAAACCCGCTCTTGTGCAAGGTTTCGCCCTCACCCCCAGCCCCTCTCCCGCAGGGAGAAGGGGTTAGGGGATGAGGGCGCGAGGTATTTGTACAACGCCCACCCTATATCGCTTTTAGCTTAAGTTGACACCTATGACTGGTGCCGTGCCCGTACAAAGAATTTATCTGTCGCACACAGGATTTGAATTGGTATCAATTAAGAAAATTAATTGACAACAAAACCAAAAAACCAGTTACTCAACAAAAAACTGAACAATAATTTTGGAGGGGGTTTGGGGGACGCAACCGTCCCCCAATCGGGGGTTTGGGGGAGAATCCCCCAAATGAGCTAGCTTTTTCCACAAAAGCATAAATATTTTTTGTCTCACGCATAGACGCGAAGGAGAAGGCGAAAATCGGTGCAAGAAGTCTACTAATTATCTGATCTGTATTGCCTCAAGGAGTTAACCCTTAATTATCATTCCATCAAAAAAGCTCAAGCATGATCGCTTGAGCTTTTACAATATTGTTATGAAGTTGATATAGCCAATGGGGTAAAAACACCCCATCGCTTTTGACATCAATAAAACAGCTTAGTAACGGTTGCGTCCACCGCCACCGCCACCGCCGTAACCACCGCGGCCACCGCCACCAAAGGAACCACCTTTATTTTCTTTTGGTCTAGCCTTGTTGACTTTTAAGTCACGGCCCATCCATTCAGCACCATCAAGTGCTTCAATAGCGGCTGTTTCTTCATCATCTGAACTCATCTCGACAAAAGCAAAGCCGCGTACACGGCCTGTTTCGCGATCTGTGGGAATTTGAACTCGCTTTACAGAACCGTACTCTGCAAAAACTGCAGTTAAAGCGTCTTCTGTAACTTGGTAAGAAAGATTACCTACGTAAATTGACATAAAATGTCTCCAAAATCATAAACGTGTAGAGATTTAGATTTCGGAGAGAGTCTGAAAATACCAAAAGGAAAAAGCCTGTCAATACTAACAAAAACCACTATCACCGAATTAATTCTCATCTTTAATTAATGATATAGCAACTACCTCTTGAAGAGGAACGGTTAAAAAAAACTTTTAAGTAAAGGGTTAAAAATTAAAGTTAAATTATGAAAGTCCTGAATGTTGCTCAAGATTTAAGGGCCTAGGGTCAAAAGTCTCGTTTTGATTTTTAACTTGGAATTTTTTGTTCCCCTTGCCCTCCTGAGACCCCCTATGGAATCATACTGACACTCTCTACTCTGGTTTCCAAATACTGACCAATCATCAACTGTTCACCAGCACGAGAGATAATTGTCTGGCGGGTACGGTATTTACTCCCAATTAGCTTTAACTCTTCTTCAAAAACTGAGTTATTGTACTCTGTTCGTAAACAAAGTGTTTTGGGATTGGGGAAATAGAATTCTGCGGTAATTGGTTTTGATGTCGCAAAACCGCGATCGCGATACAAAATGTTTCCTAAAGCACCAAATAAAGTTGAACCTTGAGATTCTTTTTTACCTGTAACTGAATCTGTACTTTCCCAAATTACTTCAGTACCGCAGACTAAACTGACTGCATCTGGTAATTCATGCAACTTAGCTAGTTGTTGTAATTCTGCGCTTCCCTGTTCTAAATACCGAATAGCGATCGCACTAACAATTTCTTTGGTAGTCCCCGATGACAGGGTGTAATAGCGCCGTTGCGATCGCCATTCACCAACCGATTCCTGAAAAAATTCAGCAATCTCGGATTTTTCAACTGTTTGTACAAGTTTTACTGGTAATGTCACTAATTGCCTGCCTTCAGCACAATGATAGAGATTGTTGGGTTTTGAAACTCGATACATTAAGTTTGTACCGAATACCAAATTTCTTTACTATTTTTAATCTAAACTAGATATTAAAAACATTACTGATAGTTTGGCTACAATGCTAAACATCGGCATTTCAAATTGTTTCTGCCCAAGGATAGAAGCAAAAAGTTAAGAAAGTATTTTTGTAGTCTGGATCGGTCATATATCTTCCGACAGATCTTAGTAAGACTAAAAATACGTATACTAAATTTACCCTTGGATTCAGTATGCTCAAATTCCCTGGCTCTGCATCAGCAGACAAGCCCAGGAAATTTTTCGGATTTTAGATTTAAAGAATAATTTCATACAGCTCGCCAGTAGAAGGTTGTTATTCAACGCCGCCTAATGACGAGCAAAATTCATGATTTTGGACGGAAATCAACCGCACAAATTCTCAACAATGCCAAATACCATCAAAGCATCTCAGTTAATTAACTCTCAATTACACCACACAAGTAATCAAGAACATAGGCGGAAGTTTCCTCATTTTTGTGGATCTCAGTCTAGTTTATTGATTGCTTGCTTCCTAGGCTTGAGCTTGATGACAGTAGGTTGTGGTTCCTCCCCTAAAGAATCAGCCGATGCACAATCTCAAGGGCCGAGTACTGCAAGACAAGGGGGAGGCGCAACACCCGTAGATGTGGCGATCGCCCGCACAGAGAACTTGCAAACAGCACCAGAATATACAGGGACTACCACACCCTTCCGCACAGTTTCACTGCGATCGCAAGTAGAAGGAAGGCTATTAGCTTTAAATCTAGATGTGGGAGATCGAGTCAAGCAAGGGCAAAACATTGGCCAGTTAGATGATGTCCTCTTGCTCACAGACTTAAAGCAAGCAGAAGCAGAGTTAGCATCCCTCAAATCAGAAGTCGCAAGGGCAACAAATCAGGTAAGTAATGCCCGTGCCGAAGTCGAAAGGGCGCGCTTAGAATTGTTGCAAGCCCAAGCCGACTCACAACGCCAGCAGCAATTAGTCAAACAAGGTGCGATCGCCGAGCAAACAGCCCAACAAGCCCGTACAGCAGCTCAAACAGCCGCCCAAGCCCTTCGAGCCGCTACCGAGCAAGTGCGTACAGAACAGCAAGCAGTCGCCGCCGCCCAAGGTAGAGTTGTCGCCCAACAAGCAGTAGTCGCCCAAGCCAAAGAACGCCGATCCTACAGCCGTTTGACATCTCCCATTACTGGTGTTGTTACCGAAAAGGTTACAGAACCAGGCAATTTGCTCCAAGCTGGGGGCGAAGTCTTAAAAATTGCCGACTTTAACCAAATCAAAGTCGTAGTGCAAGTTTCTGAATTAGAACTAGCACAAATTCGCGTGGGGCAATCTGTGCAAGTCCGCTTAGATGCCTTTCCCAACCAAACATTAACCGGGAGAGTGACACGCATTTCCCCAACCGCCGATGCTACGGCTCGTTTGATACCAGTAGAGGTAGTAATTGCCAACAGGGAGGGCAAAATTGGTAGTGGACTGCTAGCACGCGTCAATTTTGCCACCCAAGCCGCACAGCGAGTAGTAGTACCGCAAACAGCTATTCAGAAGCAAGCCACAAATTCCGCCTCTTCCCAACCAAAAACCAGTAAACAAGAGTCAGATAACCAAACTGGAACTTTGTTTGTAGTCACCAATGTCGAAGGTAAAGCCCAGGTAGCCGCCCGTTCTGTCACCCTGGGGAAAAGATCTGATGGCAAAGTCGAAATTTTATCTGGGTTACAACCAGGCGATCGCTATGTAGTGCGTAGTGGTAAACCACTAAAAGATGGAGACGCTGTGCGTCTTTCAATTATTTCAGAAAAATCTTAGTCCGCCCCTACGGGGAATCAACAGTAATTTTTGAAAAAACAATTAGAAAGATGCAGCAGGTTAAAAACGGTAGCGGATTCAGTCTAAGCGCCATCTCCATCCGCCAACATATTGGCACACTCATGCTGACTTTGGCGGTGATAGTAATGGGTGTTTTTTTTATCATTAATCTTCCAGTAGATTTACTGCCATCCATCACCTATCCCCGGATTGGGGTACGAGTACAAGCTCCTGGTGTCTCCCCAGAAGTAGCAGTTGATGAAGTCACTAAGCCTCTAGAAGAAGCCTTTTCCGCCACAGAGGGCGTAGTACAGGTTTTTTCCCAAACACGTGAAGGCCAAATCAGTATAGATTTGTTCTTCCAACCAGGAGGCAATATTGACCAGGCTTTAAATGATGCGACAGCAGCTTTTAACAGAGCTAGAAGCACCTTACCCGACACCATTGAAGAACCACGTTTATTTAAAGTCGATCCTTCCCAGCTACCTGTATATGAATTAGCATTAACCTCACCTTCTTTAGCAGGTGTTGATTTACGGGTTTTTGCCGAAGAAGAACTAGCCAGAGAATTGGGTGTTGTCCCAGGCGTTGCAGGGGTAGATGTATCAGGTGGAGTGCAAGAAGAGGTCAGAATTAATATTGATTTGGATCGCTTGCAAGCTTTGGGTGTAGGTTTAACCGATGTCTTAGATGAACTGAGAGACCGTAACGTCGATGTTTCTGGCGGTCGGATTTTGGGGCAAAATTCCGAACCTTTAACCCGTACTGTGGGGCGTTTTCAAAGTGCTGACGAAATTAGAAATTTGTCGTTTGAAGTAGGCTCTGCTCCAGCTAATGGCACAGCTACCAGTTCCCCAACTACAGTTCCGCAACGCCGCGTCTATTTGCGAGATTTTGCCGAAGTCATTGATGGCTCAGAACAACAGCGAGTTTACGTCCTCCTCAACGGGGAAGAAGCTGTAAAAGTCAGTATTCAAAAGCAGCCAGATGCTAACACCATTGATGTTGTGGATGGTGTGAAAAAACGTTTAGAAGAATTGCGAAAATCTGGTGTCATTCCTGAGGGAACTATTTTTACACCAACTTTAGACGAATCAAGATTTATCCGTAATTCCATCTCTAATGTTACCAGTTCAGGATTGGTGGGTACTGCATTAGCTGCGATCGCAGTTTTACTATTTCTTGGTTCCTTGAGACAAACTTTTATTATCGTCGTTGCTATTCCTTTAGCCACTCTCGCGGCGATTATCTTGATGGGAATATTTGGCTTATCCCTCAACGTTTTTAGTTTGGGCGGTTTGGCGCTGGGTGTGGGTATTGTTGTAGATAACTCCATCGTGATGTTAGAAAACATTGCCGAAGGTGCGGGGATGACTCCAGGTAAAGATACGAAAACCCGCTTGAGTTCTCAGCAACTAATTTCCCAAGCAGAACAAAGTAGCCAAGAAGTAGAATCAGCCTTAATTGCTTCCACGAGTACCAACTTAGTGGCGGTGTTACCGTTTTTGCTCATTGGTGGCTTTATTGCCTTACTCTTTAATGAGTTAATTATCACTATTAGCTTTTCTGTAGCCGCCTCCATTTTGATTGCAGTCACCGTTGTCCCAATGCTGGCTTCACGAATGCTAGCATGGCGATTTTCCAGTCGATTGAGTCAATTTTGGTTTCTGCGGCAGTTTAATCGTCGTTTTGATGCAGCTACGGTTGGATATGGGCGCTTTTTATCAGGAATATTGCGCTGGCGGTTAGTGACAGTCGCCCTAGCCTTGCTGCTATTCGGTGGCGGTAGTTTATGGATGGCTCCCCAAATTCCCCAAGAAATTTTGCCCCGAATTAATACCGGACAAGCAAACTTAAATGCTCAGTTTCCTCCCGGTACTCCCCTAGAAACCAACCAAAAGGTGATGAATGCGGTGAACGAAATTCTCCGCAACCAGCCAGAAACCGAATATGTATTCACTACAATTGGTGGTGCGCTCTTTGGTAATACTACCAATGCCAACCCCCTTAGAGGTACCAGCAACATTACCCTCAAACCCGGTAGTGATGTAGAAGCTTATACTGAACGAGTTAGTCAAGAATTTAACAAGCTGAATTTAGCGGGAATCCGTCTGCGCCTTGCACCAGGACAAGTTCGGGGTTTAATTGTCAACAATTCTCCAGTCCGAGGCGCTGATGTTGATGTGATTTTACAGGGAAATAATGCAGAGACACTGCAACAAGCTGGTCGTCAGGTATTAGCAGCCTTGGAAGAACAAGCCACCCTAGCCAGATTCCGTCCTGATGCTGATGACCGACAACCAGAAATTCAGATTCGTCCCGACTGGGAGAGGGTTGCAGCCGTTGGCTTGACTGCTCAAGAAATAGGAGACACAATTCAAACTGCGATCGAAGGTAGTATTCCCACTCAACTACAACGTGGTAATCGTTTAGTAGATGTGCGGGTGCAGTTAAATGAAAGCTCTGTACAAGCACCTTCGCAATTAGAAAGGTTACCTTTATTTGTCGAGAACAATCGCCAAGTCCGTTTGAGTGATGTCGCCACAATTATCGAAGCTCAAGCACCTGGAGAAGTGCAACGGATTAATCAACGTCAGGTGTTCTTGATTGCTGGTAATTTGAGTGAAGGTGCAAGTTTGAGTAATGCCTTAGCGCAGGTAAATACAGTCATAAATAGTCTTGATTTACCCGAAGGTGTCAGTATTTTACCAAGTGCAGCCGTTGAATCTAATCAACAACTGCAAAGCGCATTACAACTGTTAGGGGGATTAGCTACCTTTTTAGTTTTTGTGGTGATGGCGGTGCAATACAATTCCTTGATTGACCCATTGGTAATTATGTTTACAATTCCGTTAGCATTAGCTGGGGGTATTTTTGGACTTTATATTACCAAAACAGCTATTGGTGCAACTGTGATTGTCGGTGCTGTGTTGTTGGTAGGTATTGTTGTTAACAACGCCATCATCATGGTAGAACTGGCAAATCAAATTCTAGAACGAGAGAAAGTTGACCGCAAAACAGCCATTTTACAAGCTGCACCGCAACGTTTGCGTCCAGTCTTGATGACCACAATTACTACAGTTTTAGGGATGTTTCCCTTGGCTTTGGGAATTGGTGAAGGCTCAGAATTTTTGCAACCATTAGGCGTAGTAGTGTTTTCTGGTTTGTCCTTAGCAACACTCTTGACTCTATTTATTATTCCCTGCTTTTATACCCTGCTACACGATATTTTTAGTTGGGGTTGGACAAAGCCAATTTTTATGCAACTGCGTTTATGGAAGAAAAATTTTTCGTGACATAAACCGCAAAACATCTAAGTTTGTAGGTTAAATTGTTTCAAAATCTTGTAGGGTGGGACGGACAGCCCACCCTGACTATGCATAAATTCCCATTATGCTTTGCCATGCTCCCAAACCTTACGCACCATATTGGCTTGGTAATCATTCAATCAATACAAATTTTTTGAGATGGGAATTACGGTAATTCTGACGGCGTGATAAAGCAGCAGTTACTAGAACCCACCAAGCGATGGGAGATAAAATTCCCCCATCTATCATCTTGAACAGTTCTGTTAACTGCCTATGCTTGAGTGCTACAATAAACCAGTGCAATTTAACGTAATTTCTCGTATTTTCAAGACTAGGTAGATGAAAACGATGTTTCTGCTCAACTAAAGCATAAATCTTCTCTTTCATCAAAATATTTGTATCTAAGCGCTTCAATAGCGAAAATTTTTGATTATAAGCACCAGGCCAAATCGTGCGATAAGCTAGGCATTGATTTAAGAAAATAGCATCGCCAAACTGAGCAATGCTGATCCAAGAATCAATATCATCGCAGTTAGCATCAAGCTGGGGATTCCAACCACCAGTTTTCAAGAAAGTATCACGGCAGCAAGCTACTTGTACAGGCGTGCCAAAAGGTACAAGCTCTAAGAGCATACCGTAATGAATATCAGCTTGGGGAATATAAAAGGCTAACCCTGGCCCAACTTTTGGTGTGCGGCTGAGTTCCTGTTCATTGCTGTCTACTTGAGAGCCAATACAAGAACAGATAACAGCACTGGGATGGAGAGAAATTGCCTTTGCCATCTCTTCTATACAATTAGGCGCAAGATAGTCGTCATCATCCAAAAACTTAATCCAGTCGCCACTGGCTTTGGTAACTCCCGCATTCACTGTAGCTGCATGGCCTTTATTTACCTCATTGCGATGGTAAATTACAGAGTTACCCAAGCTTTTCACGTAAGCTTCAGTTTCATCAGCAGAACAGTCATCAGCCACCACCACTTCACAGGGAATCGTTTGGTTAAGAGCGGAATTAATAGCTCGTTTAAGTAAGTTTAAGCGATTATAAGTGCTGATAACGACACTAAATTTCATAGTTACAACCACTAGAGGTTTACAGTTAAACCCTGATTACAGGGCTGTTTTTCAGGTGTTGACTCCTGAGAAAAATTTGATCAATCCAAGTTGAAAAATGGGTGATTTGCTTTATCACCTAAGCTAATGTTACGAATTAGACTAGTTATAGCTCAGTGAACATCTGCTTTTACAGCTAGGAATGATTGGAAAAATCAAATTCTCAGCTTTATAGTTCACGTTTTACATAAAATTTTTTACATTCTTATGTAACATTTTTTCTCTAAGATAATTTACGTATCAGGAAAATCATCCACTAAAAACTACTGGACTGTCTGGCTGGAATAGATTTATGATTGATGATCGTGAGTTTTTTAAACCAGACAGTCAATGAACGCTCAAGAGATCATCCGTTCCATTGAAGCGGAACAACTAAAAACGAATCTGCCCGAAATTTATGTGGGCGACACCGTCAAAGTAGGCGTGAAAATTAAAGAAGGCGATAAATATCGCGTTCAACCCTATGAAGGTGTAGTGATTGCTAGACGTAACGGCGGTATTAACGAAACAATTACAGTCCGCCGAGTATTTCAAGGCGTTGGCGTTGAGCGGGTATTTCTGCTGCATTCGCCTCGCATTGAAAGCATCAAAGTCATGCGTCGTGGTAAAGTACGTCGTGCCAAGCTCTACTATCTGCGTCAACGTGTGGGTAAAGCAACCCGAATCAAGCAACGCTTTGATCGCCCTCTGTAATTTACAATTACAGGTATGGGAGATGTGTTAGACAAAAAGCGGCATCTGCCGCTCACTTGCCCAAGAGAAATATTTAAGGTAAGATAAGATTCGGAATTGCGTTAGAATAAAAAAGTTCAGCGCAATCACTGAATCGAAGACAGCTTGTGCGCTCTTAGTTCAGTTGGTAGAACGCAGGTCTCCAAAACCTGATGTCGGGGGTTCAAGTCCTCCAGGGCGCGCTCAAAAGCAAAAAACAAAGCCCGAAATAACAACACAGCTGCTATAATTAGCGGTTAGTATTGATATTTTCGGGTATAATTATGTTTGCAGCTTTTTTGCTTCCAGATTTAAGTTGGGGTTGAGTCAAGCTGTAAACCTGAATTACAAAACGGGGGTATGAACGGCTGTGGCCAAGAAAAATGAAGCGGAAATCCCAGAAAACAATAATGGGTCAGCCTTAAACAACTTTTTTCAAGGAACTAAAGAAGAACTGGAGAAAGTAGTGTGGCCAAGTCGCAAACAACTGGTGAGCGAATCAGCAGCTGTTTTGTTAATGGTGACACTCTCCGCATCTTTAATATATTTGGTTGATGGATTGTTTGGCTGGGCAGCAAAACAGGTGTTCTGATGACTTTTGCAACAGACGAACCACGCGACTCAACGTTGCAGTCAGAGGAAGCCGCAGAAGCTGCGCTCAAAGAAGCACGGTGGTATGCGGTGCAAGTAGCCTCAGGCTGTGAAAAGCGCGTTAAAACAAACTTGGAACAGCGCATCCAAACCTTTGATGTGGCTGATAAAATTATCCAAGTCGAAATTCCACATACGCCAGCGGTCAAAATCCGTAAAGATGGCAGTCGCCAGCACACAGAGGAAAAAGTTTTCCCTGGTTATGTGCTGGTGCGGATGGTCATGAATGATGATACGTGGCAGGTAGTACGCAATACATCCCATGTAATTAATTTTGTGGGAGCAGAACAAAAACGTGGCAGCGGTAAAGGCCGTGGTCACGTTAAGCCAGTACCTCTGGGTCATTCAGAAGTTGAACGTATATTCAAACAGACTAGCGAACAAGAGCCAGTAGTCAAAATTGATATGGCGACTGGTGATAAGATAGTTGTGCTTTCTGGGCCGTTTAAAGACTTTGAAGGTGAGGTAATTGAAGTTTCTCCAGAGCGGAGTAAACTCAAAGCCTTACTATCGATTTTTGGACGAGATACACCAGTAGAGTTGGAATTTAATCAGGTAGAAAAACAGAGCTAAATAACAATGGCAAAGAAAGTAGTGGCGGTCATTAAACTGGCCCTGAATGCTGGAAAAGCCAACCCAGCACCGCCAGTAGGCCCTGCTTTGGGTCAACATGGCGTTAACATCATGATGTTCTGCAAGGAGTACAACGCCAAGACAGCAGACCAAGCTGGAATGGTAATCCCTGTAGAAATTTCGGTTTATGAAGACCGGAGTTTTACCTTTGTACTCAAAACCCCTCCTGCATCAGTACTGATTCGCAAGGCGGCGAAGATTGAGCGTGGCTCCAATGAACCCAACAAAAAGAAAGTTGGTAAAATCACCAGGGCGCAATTACAAGAAATTGCTCAAACTAAACTACCTGACCTCAACGCCAACGATATAGATGCGGCAATGAAGATTGTGGAAGGTACTGCCAAGAACATGGGCGTAACGATAGCAGACTAGTCAAGAGTCAAGAGTCAAAAGTCAAAAGACTCAGTACTCATAAATAAAAATTATCGGGGGAGAGGCAAAGCTTCGGAATTACCCCAGGAGAGAAAGATGGGAAGAAAAATTTCACGTCGCTTGCAGGCATTGCAAGCAAAAGTAGAAGATAGAGATTATGCACCCTTAGAGGCGCTAAACCTCCTAAAAGAAACAGCAACAGCAAAATTTCCAGAAGCAGCCGAAGCGCATATCCGGTTGGGAATTGACCCCAAGTATACAGACCAACAATTGCGGACAACCGTAGCACTGCCCAAGGGTACAGGCCAAGAAGTACGTGTGGCAGTAATTGCTAGAGGTGAAAAGGTCAACGAAGCAAGCAATGCTGGTGCGGATGTTGTAGGTTCAGAAGAGCTAATTGACGAAATCCAAAAAGGTAGAATGGATTTCGACAAGCTAATTGCCACACCAGATGTCATGCCTCAGGTAGCAAAGCTAGGTAAATTGCTTGGGCCCCGTGGTTTAATGCCATCACCTAAAGGTGGAACCGTGACATTTGATATCGCTAGTGCGATCGCAGAATTTAAAGCTGGTAAATTAGAATTCCGTGCTGACAGAACAGGCATCGTCCATGTTATGTTTGGTAAGGCATCCTTCTCGCCAGAAGATTTGTTAATTAACCTCAAGGCGTTACAAGAGACAATTGATCGTAACCGTCCTTCAGGAGCTAAAGGCCGTTATTGGCGCACAGTATACGTATCTTCCACAATGGGCCCATCGATTAAAGTCGATATCAGCGCTCTACGGGATTTGAAACTGAACGAAGCCGCATAATAGAGGCTAGAGGGTAGGGGCTAGAAGATTAAGCTACCATACTCAATGACCAATACCCAATCAATCCTAATCGAATAAAGAAAGCCGGAGACAGCAGGAGCCATTGGCTTAATATCCTGCCGAGGTTGAAGCTCTAAATTGCCTGAAGTAGAACCTTTAACGGTGTCATTACTATGGCAGCAAGAGTCTTGCTACTAAACCCCGGCCCTAAAAGCTGGGGTTTATTGTTTGGGTAAGTCATAACAAAACGCGTAGGGGAAATTAATGATTTTGCCCTAGGAGGTGAAATAAAGATGGGAAGAACGCTAGAAAACAAACAAGAGATAGTAGCCGATCTCAAAGAAACTTTGAGTGAGTCAACATTGGCACTGGTAATTGATTATCAGGGTTTAACTGTTGCTGAAATCAGTGACTTACGGCGGCGGTTACGTGCGAGTGGTACTGTTTGTAAGGTAACAAAAAACACCTTAATGGGCATTGCTATTCAAGATCAAGAACAATGGCAACCACTGTCAGAACTGCTAAAAGGATCTTCTGCCTTTTTGTTAGTTAAAGACGATTTTTCTTCTGCAATTAAGGCTTACCAAGATTTCCAAAAAGCTACCAAGAAGACAGAACTTCGTGGCGGCGTTATGGAAGGTCGCTTGCTGAGGGAACCCGATGTTAAGGCTCTAGGAGACTTGCCATCTAAGGAACAACTCATGGGTCAAATTGCTGGAGCAATCAACGCTTTGGCTACCAAGATTGCTGTTGGTATCAACGAAGTTCCTGGTTCACTGGCGCGTGCTTTGCAAGCAGTGGCTGATGCAGAAAAAGGCGGTAGCGCTGATAGTGCTGGCGAATAGAAAAAAGTCAAAAATCAACGGTCAACAGTCAACAGTTAATGACTAATGACTAATAACTAAATCAAACATCACAGGAGTTATATCAATGTCTGCTACAACCGATAACATTCTAGAACAATTGAAATCTTTGACCTTGCTAGAAGCTGCTGAATTAGTTAAGCAAATTGAAGAAGCTTTTGGCGTAAGTGCAGCTGCTCCTGTTGGCGTAGCGATCGCAGCTCCTGGTGCTGCTCCTGCTGCTGAAGTAGTAGAAGAGAAGACCGAATTCGACGTGATTCTTGAATCAGTTCCTGCTGACAAGAAGATTGCTGTACTAAAGATTGTTCGCGAAATCACTGGCTTAGGTTTGAAAGAAGCCAAAGATTTGGTAGAAGCTGCGCCCAAGCCTGTTAAGGAAGGTATTGCTAAGGAAGCTGCTGAAGATGCTAAGAAGCGCATCGAAGAAGCTGGTGGCACAGTAACAGTGAAGTAATTAATTTTTCATTACTGTGTTTGAATGAGGAGCCTAAATCAGGCTCCTTTTTTTGCTATTTCTCAACATTTAGCAATTGAGTGAAATGATTAGGCGATACTTCCACGCTTGCGAGCTTCTTTGTAGGAAGTACCGACATTTTTCAAGCCGGCTTTTATCATTTGTTTTTCCAAGAGGGCAAAAAAACGTGCTTTGTCACCGCCGCGGACTACAGCCTGATTATGTGCTTCTGCGATCGCAACTGGGTAACCATAGCCTTTTTGTACCTGTGCTAGCATCAATCCTAAAGTTTGGTCAAATATAGCTGTATTTTCTGCTACCCATGCTGGAACTTCTATCCGGGCAATTTCGGTGCCTACATGGATGTAGCAAAAGTAAATTTTTTGGTCGTCATATAAATCTAGAATTTTGGCATTACTGCGCCATAAAGGGCCGCGCTGTCCTGGTTTTAGTTGAGTTGACCAAAGGGATGTATCTCGTAAAGGTTCAAAGATTTTACAAGGTATCTTTTCTAACTGGTTAGGGCAATAACTTATACAATCTGGTACGGGGTGGGGACAAGCTAACAGGCGCAGAAAGTTCATACCCTCAACATTGCGTGAGGCGCTAAGATAGCCCATCAGTGGAATTTGAGCATCGCGCAGTCTTTGCCAAGCTTCGATAATCGGCGGTAAAATGCGATCGCGCGCATCAATAGGTAACTGTTCTAAAAACCAATAAATTAAAGAACCATCTACCATTGCGAGAGATGGTGCTTCTCCCTTCACAGCACAAGCCAATTCTGCTAATACTGTGGCTTCACTAGCAGTGCGGCGATAACCCATCCATTCCTCAGTTCTAATTCCCCACTGCCGAGACATATATAAATCTTCTGGACGGTAAAATACCTCTGGCAAGCTATCTAATATAGGATGGCGATTTTGTCCGTAGTGTAAAACGACTCTGCCAATATTGAGCAAATAACAATAAGCAATTTCGTGATGGTTAGGCGCAATTTGCGAACCATCCGTAGCAATTACAGTATGAATTTTTGGGGGAACTGGAATATCAATACAGGTTTCTAATGGCTCCATAGGAGTAGCATTAGCAAAGAGAATGCGATCGCGCCATTTTTCCTGTCGATCAATTAAATCTTTTTGAAATGCGTAAGCTTGTTGCAGATGTTTTTGCGCTAATTCTAAACGCTGGCGACTGGCAGCAGCTTCTACGGTAAGATGCTGACTTAAACCTTGCATTTGTCGCGCTAGTTTTGTCAGATCAAGCATAAAACTTTCTTGTATTTGAAGACTTTGACAGGAGTAGGTTATTCTTCATAACATCGGATGGGATTTTGAAATGAATGAAGCTACCCAAACAATAAATAATTGATTACATTTTTTCTAATGACACTAAACCATTCTCTTGAAAATTTACTTCTAAATGATATCCTGCCATCAGAGAAGTTCCTAGCAAAGGTTTATAACCAGCAGCTAGAACTGGTACTAATTTTTCTATACCATCCCATAAAATTGTTGCAAAATGTATAGATAATAAAGCTTCACTACCATCAGCTAACCTTGCAGATGTACTTGAATATAGGGGAAGATTCATTGCATTGACTGCCTGTGGTGGTAAAGTCAGATGGTCATTAAATCCGGTATCAATCACAAAATCTAAAGAAAATTCTGGCTGCAAAGGTAAGCGAAAAACTACTGGAATGATTGCTTTACCATCAATTACTTTTCCATAAATCATCAAGCAGTACGCTCCATTGCACCACCAAAACTTACGGCTACATCATAACCAATTCTTATAGTAAATAACCTAGCATTAGGGTTTTTCTGTTTTAGCTTTAATGCTGCTTCTACACCAGTTTTATCAATTTCATATTCACCACTTTCTGCATCAATTACAATCATCTTGCCTATATTGTCACCATACTCAACTTTTTGACGAATATCGTTTTCATAAAATTCCTTAGCTCTTCGGGCTACTTCTTCTACCGTCCAGAAAATTGATTGCATAAAAATTACACCTAGATTTGCTGTATTTACCTGAAATTGTAAATCTTTTATGCATAATACCCTACAGCTACCTGCATTTTAGGTGTTACTGTAGGGTACTAGAATTAAACTCAAAATGTAGCAACTACGAATTACGAATTAGTAATTACTTAATGAGATACAGCTATTTTTTCATCAGTTACCTGATTATATTCAGCAACAATTTGGCGGAATAATTCACCTTCAATTGTTTCTTGATCTGATAACAAATCAACAAGACGTTCTAAGGCTATGCGGTTTTCTGTCAGAATTGTTTTTGCTGTTTGATAGCTTTGGCTAATAATGTCTCGGACTTGAGCATCTATTTTGGAAGCTATTTCTTCAGAATACTCTGATTTATTCATCCAATCGCGCCCTAAAAAGACTTCTCCTCCTTGATTTTCTAGGGACAATGGGCCTAAGCTCGACATCCCAAATCTTGTTACCATTTGGCGTGCTAAGTTTGTTACTTTTTGCAAGTCATCACCTGCACCTGTGGTAACTTCTGGCTTACCAAAAACAATTTCTTCGGCAGCGCGGCCACCTAAAATTGAAGTAATTTTGCCAATAATTTGGGCGCGAGAAATTAAACCTTGTTCTTCGTTAGGAGTAAACCAAGTCAACCCTAATGCTTGTCCTCGGGGGATGAGAGTGACTTTCTGTACTGGGTCGTGGTCTTTAATTAAGGTGCCGACTAAAGCGTGTCCAACTTCGTGGTAGGCTATGAGGCGTTTGCTCTTGCTATCAACCAAAGCTGTGCCTTCCATTCCTGCAACTACTCGGTCTACAGCATCATCAATTTCCAGGATGGTAACAGCTTCTTTTCTACGTCTGGCGGTGAGAATTGCAGCTTCGTTGAGTAAGTTAGCTAAATCTGCGCCTGTAAATCCGGGTGTGCGGCGGGCGATCGCATCTAGGGATACACTAGAATCAATTTTTTTATTGCGGGCATGAACTTTTAAAATTTCCAAGCGCCCTTTCAGATCCGGTGCATCAACCATTACTTGACGGTCGAAGCGTCCGGGACGGAGTAACGCTGCATCAAGGACATCGGGACGGTTGGTAGCAGCAATAATAATGATGCCTGTGTTACCTTCAAAACCATCCATTTCGGTGAGCAGTTGATTGAGGGTTTGCTCCCTTTCATCATTACCACCACCAATTCCTGCACCTCTTTGTCTACCTACAGCGTCAATTTCATCAATAAAGATGAGACAAGGAGCATTTTCTTTAGCTTTCTTAAATAAGTCACGGACGCGAGATGCACCTACACCTACAAACATTTCCACAAATTCCGAGCCGGAAATGCTAAAGAATGGGACACCAGCTTCCCCTGCGATCGCTTTTGCTAATAAAGTTTTACCAGTACCAGGAGGGCCAATTAACAGTACACCTTTAGGAATCCTTGCGCCTACAGCTGTAAATCTTTCTGGCTGTTTTAGGAAAGTGACAACCTCTTGCAATTCTTCTTTGGCTTCTTCTACGCCGGCAACATCTTCAAATTTTACGCCTGTCTTCGCCTCCATTTGGAAGCGCGCGCGCGATTTGCCAAAGTTCATCGCTTGACTAGAAGCATTAGTTGAGCGTCTGAGGAACAATAGCATTAAAGCTACAAGTGGCAAAATCCACATCAGGTTAATCAATAACCCAACAGCCGCTCTACTGTTAGCAGAGGAAACTTCCGCAAAATCCACATTTTTCTCTTTGAGTTTATTAATTAACTCTGGGTTTTGCTCTAACAGTTTTACCTGGATGGGTGAATCTGATTTTTGCCCAACTAAATAAACCTTGGCTATCTGTTCAGTTTCATCCAGCTCGACTTTTGCAACTTCTCCCCTTTCGGTTTTTTTAATCAACTCCCCATAAGTCAAAGAGTTACGCTCGGCTTTTTGCGCCAAGGCAGGGTTTCCACCTAAAATGCCTGGCAATAATATTAAGCTGGCTGCTACTGCACCAGTCCAAGGAACACGCTTTGCCGTTCGCTGTTTGTTCAATGCCTTTTTCCCTAAATTTGTCATAATAATTACCCTTTTCCTGCTGGCAAAAGCTGAACGCTGATTTTATGCCTATTCTTCTAGAAGAAATTGAAATAACTGGAAATAATTGAATTCTGATCTAGTTTAACTTCCACATAAAACCATTTCCCAAACTCTCTATCAGCTTTGAGGAATACGCTCCTATCTGCAAGGGGAAATTTACCTACTAGGGGAATGAACCTGAAAACT
The DNA here is from genome assembly GCF_025677855.1 of Tolypothrix sp. PCC 7601. Classification (NCBI taxonomy): domain Bacteria; kingdom Bacillati; phylum Cyanobacteriota; class Cyanophyceae; order Nostocales; family Tolypothrichaceae; genus Tolypothrix; species Tolypothrix sp. PCC 7601. The sequence goes on along the minus strand of NZ_CP064879.1, from coordinate 5,690,451 downwards.
GATCTGAAGTTTCCTGGATTGCTAAGTGCTGACATTCCTCTCGAAGCTGCATACATAGTAACTATTCTGACAAAATTCTGTCTGAGGTGGGGCTTTTACCCCCTTAACATCAAAATTTTCTTAGAGATGTAATTTGACATATTACGCAACAAATCGCTAAGATAAACATAATCGTAATGATTCCGCCTTTCAAAAATCTTGCTACTTCCGGTCATCTCTGCTAGTAGCAGGATGGTTAAAAGTTTTTGGCATTTCATACTTGGTGTTTGGTAATGGGTAATTGGTCATTTCATTGGTAATTACCCGAATTCCCAATTCTCTAATTAGTAAATTTATTTAGTCTGTGGGTGGATTTTATGGTAAAAATTGTTGGTATTGGTGGCAGTTTAAGACCTAACTCTTATACCCAAATTGCTTTACAAGTTGCAGCGCAAAGGGTAGAAGCATTAGGTGCAGAAGTAGAAATTCTTGATTTGCGGCAGATGCAGCTACCATTTTGCAATGGTGGTAAAGACTATTCCGATTATCCAGATGTTCAACGTTTGCGAGACACGGTAACTAATACTGATGGGTTAATTTTGGCTACACCTGAGTATCATGGTGGCGTTAGCGGTGTACTGAAAAATACTCTAGATTTGCTCAGTTTTGATGAACTGTCTGGTAAAGTAGCAGGGGTAGTTAGCGTATTAGGTGGACAATCCAATAGTAATGCCCTCAATGAACTACGATTAATTTTGCGCTGGGTACATGGTTGGGTAATTCCAGAACAAATTGCGATTGGACAAGCTTGGGGCGCGTTCAATGCTGAAGGTAAGCTGTTAGATGAAAAACTCTCCCAACGCTTCGATCAATTTGCTCAAAGTTTAGTGGATAATACTCGCAAATTGCGGGGAGTACAGTAAAGTAAGCAACTAACATTTAATTTGCATCATCAGGGTTGATAATACTAGATATTTTGTTGAAACCCTGATGATATAAAAGTCATATTTGATTTTTGGATTTCTAGTAGAATGCGTTAGCGATAGCGTAACGCATCAGCGCGAAAGATTTTTGTGGATTACGGCTTACTGAGATTTTTTCAGAAATCAAATCGGATTCCTAATAGATATAAAAATTGGGTTTATTTTAAGTAAGTTTGTTTTAAAACCGCTTCTATAGAATTCAAATGCTGATATTGTTTTATAAGTGCTTGAGCCTTTGTTTCTCCACTCTCTAAAATATTTTTTAGTGGAGTTAAGAAATCAATATCTGGGTCGTTTTTAAGAGCTGCTGCTGCTACTTTTAAAATCTTATTGGCATTGTCAAAAATCTCTGCATTACTAAATCCCTGTTTTGCCGAAACTTGGTGTAATTCGGCATCTGGAATAGTGGCTCTACCTGTCAAAGTTTCATCTAAAACTAAACCTTTCAACAAAGCTAATAGAGCCGCATAAAGTGAAAAATCATCGCAACTATCAAAAGCTTTAAATTCAATTCTACCGACTTCAGCAGGTATACGCGCTACTTTTGTTAATGAAGGAACACTGGTAATTAATTGTTCTGCTTTTTCTACAAATACTAGTGTAGCTGGTCTTTTACCAGTTCTGACAAATGTTCTGACCGACAATCCATCCCATAAATTGCCATTATAAAAAGGCGCACTATAGCTAAAAGGAACTATATAAGGGCTGTAATAAGTTAATTTTCTGCCAACATCAATTAGTTTTTCTACAGACAAGTCTGCTATAGAAATATTTAAATCTGGCCCGTAAGTAACCATGTAGATATTAGCAGTATGCTCGTCAGGATAAGACTGTAGCTGCTGAATTTCATAATCATTTAATGGTGGGTTAGGTTCAAAAATTGTCTTGTAAGGATTAAAGCTAGCTAAAACAGGTGAAAAGCCATAATCTGCTGCTACTTCACGCAATAAGCGAAAACTTTCTGTCAATTCATCAACAGCACCTTGAATATGAGAATGTATAGTTGTTCTAATTTCAATACCTTTAGGTAAGCAATCGATGACTTTATCAGAGTCAGCGAATCTTTCAAATCCCTCAATATACCATCTCTTTTTTTTAATACCAGCATCACCAACGCGTAGCTGAGAATAATCATTAGGATAGGTGGGTAACCTTTCCACAATTTGATTGAATTCTGCATATTTTGTCTCTGCAAAATCAGCAAACTTTCCTGCTTGGTTCAGAAAAGCAACTTCATGTTCAATCCCGAAAAAAAACATCATTATATTCCTTAAAGATTTGGCGTTCAGCTAAATTTGAGTGCTGAGAACTGGTTGGAAAGCTATTTCCACAGCTATTGTTGATGAGAATAGAGTTTTGAAATCCTCATCTTTGCTAGCTACCTGAGATAGTTTTGCAATAGTTAGTGTAACAAATTTGTAATTAATTGCCGCAAAAATCTTGATAATTTGGCTACATCCTATGACTATTCTGCTCTTTGAAGCTCAAAAGCGAAAAAGCTTTTTGCAGATACAGCTAGCTTAAATATAAAAATTATCAATACTTTTTTCTAAATGTGTTTAAATAGTGCTAAAGAAATAAGCACTGTTGCCTATTTTGTTGAGTCATCTCAATTTTTGTTAATTAGTTATAATTCCTGTGTCTGTACAAAAGCGCAAAAACGCTTTTTCCCTTGACTTCCTACTTCTGTTTGATCTGAATGAAAAATCTTTCACTGAACGCGATATCAAGGGCAGATTTCTGCATTGAGGCTGACAAAAAACCAATTTTTACAGTCTCTAAAGTTAAATATGTAACAGTTTAATTACCTTGAAGGTAGCTTAGTATTTAGTGTATGGACTGAGGACAGCTTGAGGCATTGTTTATGAAAAGTGTCGTTCAATCCCCCTACAGTAGTGAACAAGTTGCAGTCTGGCTGCGTGGATTGCTGACTATCGCTTGGGCTGATGGTAACTTTGACCCTCATGAACAGCAGTTAATTGCTAGTATCACAGAGGAAGAATTGGCCCCTGGGATTCAATTTGATTCGCTGGAAGTTATCACACCAGAGGAATTAGCCAAAACTTTGGGCAAAGGTACCGCAGCAGCAGAGAACTTTTTGCGGACTGCGGTGATGGTAGCGATCGCAGATGGTACATATTCTCCCAGCGAAGACCAAGTTCTGCAAGAGTTATGTCATGCCCTGGGACAGCCAAAGGATTTAATTGAAGCTCTGCGTCATACCCTAGAACATATAGATGATGTAGATCCTGTAGAGAGTTTCCTACAGCGCGAAGCATCTGCGAATCCCTCTTTAACAATTGCGCCCTATGCACCTCCTCAGGATGCACTCACTCCCCTGCGCGATTGGATGGATGGATTAGATATTGAAGATCCTAGAGTTGCTCGCTTCTTATGTAAAATGATTCCTTCACAATGCCCTTTTGAACGGGATGTGAAGCTGTTTGGTCGTAAAATTGTACATATTCCGCCACTATGTAAAATTAATCCTTTGTATGAACAAATGGTAGGATTGCGTTTTCGCGCCCTTTCCTATCTAGCAGATGAATGTGGTGAGGATGTCTCGCCCTATATCTAAGTGCTGAGTGCTGAGTTAAAACGATAGAGTAAAGAGAGAAGGCCAATATTGTTTTGTTTAGCCCATAGATACAAACGCAAGCAAGATTGTGGTCTCAATAAAACTTATAATTTAAAACTCTAACTCAGGACTTCAGACTCAGCACTCCAAAAATATGCAATTTATTGATCAAGCAGTTATCGAAGTAGAAGCTGGTAAAGGCGGCGATGGTATTGTCGCCTTCCGTCGAGAGAAGTATGTGCCTGCGGGTGGCCCTTCTGGTGGAAATGGTGGACGTGGTGGTTCAATAATTTTTGTAGCTGTCGAAAATCTGCAAACTTTGCTAGATTTTCGCTACAATCATCGATTTCAGGCAGAAAATGGGGGTCGTGGTGGCCCTAATAATTGCACAGGGGCTTCAGGAAAGGATTTAATTATTGAAATTCCTTGTGGTACAGCTGTTTATGATGCGACAACAGGTGCTTTATTAGAAGATTTAATCGAACCTGGACAAAGATTTCGTGTTGCGGAAGGTGGTAAAGGCGGATTAGGAAATCAGCATTTTTTGAGTAACCGCAATCGCGCCCCAGAATATGCACTTCCCGGTTTACCTGGAGAAATGAAGGTTCTACGTTTGGAATTGAAACTTCTGGCTGAGGTAGGAATTATTGGGTTACCAAATGCTGGTAAATCCACTTTAATTTCATCTTTATCGGCTGCACGTCCTAAGATTGCTGATTATCCTTTTACTACCCTAATTCCGAATTTAGGTGTAGTACGTAAACCCTCTGGTGATGGTACAGTTTTTGCCGATATTCCTGGATTAATTGAAGGGGCTTCTCATGGTGCAGGGTTGGGATATGACTTTTTGCGCCATATTGAACGTACAAGAGTTTTGCTGCATTTAATTGATGCTACCAGCGAAGATGTATTAGGTGATTTCAAAACAATTCAACAAGAATTAAAAGCCTACGGAAGAGGTTTAGCAGAACGTCCACAAATTTTGGCGCTGAATAAAATTGATGCGGTTGATCGAGAAACTGTAGACTTAGAGGCATTAGCTACAGAATTAAATCACCTCTCTTATGCTCCAGTTTTCGTAATTTCAGCTGTTACCCGCACTGGTTTGGAACCGATGTTACAGGAAGTTTGGGGAATTCTTGACCAAATGAATGCTGTCGAAGAAGCGGAAGTATTAGGTTAGGTGAAATCCTATGACGGAAAGAAACAATGATACAAGCCCCCGGATTTATCCGTGGGGTCTTTAATTTTGAATTTTGAATTTTGAATTTTGAATTCGGAGCAAAGCGACGTGACTATTGCACAGACACAAAAGTATTATTCACCGGAAGAGTATCTCGAATTAGAGGTTAATTCTGAGGAACGACATGAATATATTGATGGTCAAATTATCCCTATGACAGGCGGAACACTAAATCACAATCAAATTGCTTTAAACTTTAGCGGTGCGCTAAATTTTGCGCTCAAGCGTCAACCTTATCAAGCTTTTGTAACTGATCAGCGTTTGTGGATTCCTAATAAGAGAATTCATACTTACCCTGATGTAATGATAGTCAAAACACCTTTGGAATATCAAGAAGGAAGACGTGATACTCTGATTAATCCAATATTTGTTGCTGAGGTGTTATCAAAATCTACTAAAAGTTATGACAGGGATGAAAAGTTTGCTGCTTATCGGACTATTCCTGGTTTTCAAGAGTATGTTTTGATTGACCAATATAGAATGCACGTTGAGCAGTATTTTAAAACTGAAAACAATAAATGGATATTTTCTGAATATGAAGATGGAGATGTAATTTTATCTCTAGCGTCTGTTTCTTTTCAAATTACACTAGCTGATATTTACGATAAAGTTGATTTTAATACTGAGGAAGAGTGAGATTAAATAGGTCGGTGTAATTCAAAGATAACTAGTTAAGGCTGTCATTTGTCCTTTGTCATTAGTCATTGGTAAGAGTTTCAAGCCTATTTCTATTTCGTAATCTAGTTTGGTTTATTTCCAATCACTTATTTAATTCAAATTAGGTGACGAGAAATGCTGTGCTAGATTCGATGGAGTCTGGTGTAGAAAGTCGGCGGATAAGCGCAGCTTTTATAGGATACGGCTGACGATTAAAGGATTTCACCCCCTCACTTCACGATTTTGTTGGGTGGACAGTGCAATATACCTCTTGCAGAAGTGCTTTTTGCAAGAGATGGAAAAAGGGGAAAGGGAAAACACAAAACCTTTCCCCCTTAGCCTTTTCCCGACTTATGCAAGAAGTCTAAATATTAATAGTGCGATCGCCTCTGTAAAACCCGATTGTGTCGTAAAATCTAGGTGTCTAATTTTACCCACATATCTGAATTTACAAATCATCATTGATTATTCAGTTATATTGCCTTGTAAGTGGGAATTATAAGAAGGTATTGAATATCACCTAAAGAAAGTTGCAATGATAAATGCGATCGCACCGTTTGCTTATTTTTACAGACTTTACAGTAAGAACAAAAGCAAGCTTTTCCCAAAACGCCATCTGTGGCTAGTATTAGTTGGTGGAATATTAGCGCTGTTGGTGGTGCTAACGGGAGTTCACCCAGGACTAGCCCAAAACCCAGAACCAACACCAACAGCAAAAGTAGCGCCAAAACCAGAAGAAGCATCAACAAATGAATTTGTAGTCGCTACAAGGGTGATAGCACCCTTTGTATTTGCGGAGAAAGGTGAACTATCTGGTTTTAGTATTGATTTATGGCGCAGTATTACAACCAAATTAGGTATCAACTCAAAATTTGTGGAATATCCCAATGTCCAAGATTTGCTTTCTGCTGTTAAGGATGGCAAAGCAAATGCTGGAATTGCAGCTATTTCCATTACAGCTGAACGTCAGCAGAATTTTGATTTCTCTTTACCAATGTTTGCTGCTGGATTGCAGATCATGGTAAGACCACCGGAAACAAATGGTGGTGCTTTATCTAATATTTTGCAATTGGTTTTTTCTGCGTCACTTTTGCAAGTAGTTGGCATTGCACTGCTGCTGATTGTAGTAGCAGCTCATGTTATTTGGCTGTCCGAACGCAATCATAAAGAAGGCATGATTGATAAATCATACTTTCCTGGGATTTTTAAAGCTTGTTGGTGGGCTGCAGCCACATTAGCAACCCAAGCTGACGAAATGCCCAAGGGAGTAGTAGGACGTTTTATCGCCATTATTTGGATGTTTATCGGTGTGTTGTTTGTTGCCTACTTCACAGCCGCAGCTACTACATCGCTAACAGTACAGCAGCTTCAAGGAGATATTAGAAGTGTAGATGATTTACCCGGTAAGCTAGTAGCAACAACATCTGGAAGTACAGCCGCCAAATATCTCAAAGAACATAATATTTCTACCTTAGAAGTTCCGAAAATTGAGGAAGCTTACAATGCTCTGCAAAATAAAAAAGCGGATGCTGTCGTATTTGATGCTCCCGTACTCCTGTTCTATGCGGCTCATGAAGGTCAAGGTAAGGTAGAAGTTGTTGGTAGCGTCTTCCGTGAAGAAAACTACGGTATTGTCCTACCAAATAACAGTACTTACCGCAAACAAATTAATAGTGCATTGTTAAGTCTGAGAGAAGATGGCACTTATCAATCCCTTTATGATAAGTGGTTTGATGTTAAAAAATCTTAAGTTCTGCCAAACAATCACCATTTGCAGTGATGAATAAATGGAAGGCAATAATTTCGCATCTACCTCTGTAATTACGAATTACGAATTACTAATTACGAATTATTATGAGCCTTCTTGTGCAATTTGAGCTTTTGCTTGTTGCCACAAACTTTCCAACTCCTGTAAGCTGTAATCCGAAAGGGGGCGGTTAACAACTGCCTCCATTTTTTGTAACCTTTGGATAAATCGCTGATTTGTACCTTGCAATCCATCACTAGGATCGAGATTATGCCAACGGGCTAGCTGAATAATTGCAAACAGTAAATCGCCTAATTCTGCTTGTTGTGCTTCTTTTGTTTCTGAGGCTAAAGCCTGTTGGAATTCGCTTAACTCTTCATGAAATTTTTCCCATACTCCTGCAATATTTTCCCATTCAAACCCTACAGCCGCAGCTTTTTGGGAAATTTTCATCGCCGCCGTTAATGGGGGAAGGCTACGCCCATAGCGGCTAAGTTTAGTACTAAGTTTTTGATGTTCTGGGGATGGTTCGCCTTTTTCTGCGGCTTTAATTTCTTCCCAGTTTTGCCGCACCTCATCGACACTCGCTACTGTCACATCACCAAATACATGGGGATGACGACGAATCAACTTTTGGGAAATACCGTCAGCAATTTCTTTAAGAGAGAATTGCCCAGCTTCACTGGCAATTTGAGCTTGTAAGACTACTTGTAAGAGTAAATCTCCTAATTCCTCTGCGATCGCATTTTGATCGCCACTCTTAATTGCATCCACCACCTCATAAGCTTCCTCAATGACATAAGGTGTCAAACTTTCCGGCGTTTGTGCCAAATCCCAAGGACAACCACCATCAGGCGATCGCAATTTTGCCACCACATCAATTAATTCTTGTAATGCTGCTAGATTTTCGTTCATAGTAATTTGTTATTGGTCAATGGGCATGGGGCATGGGGCATGGGGCATGGGGCATTGGGCATTGGTCATTTCCTCTTGTTCCCTTGTCCCCCTGCGTCCTCTACCCCTCTGCTTCCTCTGCTCCCCTGCTTTTTCACACCCACTCGCCGACGAGTTGGTTTACGTTTCTTAATTTTGCCACTAGGAAGCAACGCCCGAACACCTTGCCTTTTGACTCGCTTGTATGTGGAATTGCTCCAATCGCTGAGAGTATGGCTCATAGCACCGAGTTCCATGCCTAAGAATAGGGCGAGGAATTCAGTACCGTAACTTGTGAGCGATCGCTCCACTGTTCCACCGACGTTTTGCCAAAGAGAGGCGGTATTCAAGAGCTTTTCGGCAATGGCTACGAAAACGATTGTGGCGATCGCTAGCAAGCAGCAGAGATAAACTACTCGTAGCGTCGTGCCAATAATCGGCCCGTGGGATAAAAAAGAGCGATGGCGTAAACTTTTTTGATAAGGTAGCCAAATCCAGCGCAAGAAGCCCCAGCGTTGGTATTGAATAGAGTAAATATCCAAATCTGGGCCGAACATCAGCCCACCAAACAGAAACCCGCCGGAAACGAATAAAGTTACATTGCTACTGCCAGTCTGCCAGAAAGTCACACCCGCAACAATCGGCAGAGCATACAGCGTAATGCTATCGTGGGTTCGACCAGAGGGCATTTAATAAGTTCTCAAAAATTTTTTCTCAAAAATACTAGCGCGATTCAAAATCTTTTGCTATATTCTATAAATGTGAGTGAAAACGAGCGGGCGGTTAGCTCAGTTGGTAGAGCGCCTGCCTTACAAGCAGGATGTCATCAGTTCGAGTCTGGTACTGCCCATCACTTTAAAAAGACTAGGAGTAAGTTAAAAGCTACTTCTAGTCTTTTTGATTTAAGAGAAGATTTGCACAAGGTATGTAACTCTCATGACTACAGATAGACGTTATAACCTTGGTTAAGAAAATACAAGCTTTGGTCATGAAAACTTTTGTGTTGGTGACCAAGACATAAGCGTTGGTCACGAAACAGCAAACGTTGGTGACCAAAATCATTGTTTGATAAGTAAAACTTTTGTGTTGGTGACCAAGATATAAGTGTTGGTCACGAAACAGCAAACGTTGGTGACCAAAGTCATTGTTTGATAAGTAAAACTTTTGTGTTGGTGACCAAGACATAAGCGTTGGTCACGAAAGAGCAAACGTTGGTGACCAACGCTTCTTTAAGCTCATCCTACACGTAAAAGTAAGTGGGATTTTGCGGGCATGGGGCATGGGAACGGCATCCAACCTTCGCGGCTACACTCAAATTTCTGTAAGGAGTATTTTCATAATGCTTCTCATTGTACGCGTAGCAAAATTATGTTGATGCCAAGCTTGATAGAAATCGGGGTAAGGCATATTCTTGGCACATTCCCAGGCTAAATTGTAGAAATTATCATCTAATCGCCAATAACTGCTTAAAGCTTTAACTGCTGTAAATCGATGCTTATTATCTCGGATAATTCTCCCTAAGCTTGATGCTGCCTCCCTACGAGTGGAGTTATCGAGATTATGTGATTGCAGCAGTTGCACTGAGGCAGCGATCACAAATTCATTGCCTGGATCGATTTTTCCTAAGCTTTCTGCTGCCAACCAACGGGTAGAGTTATCGAGATTATGTGATTGCAGCAGTTGCACCAAGGTGGCGATCACATCTTCATTGCCTGTGCCGATATTGATTAAGCTTAATCCTGCCTGCCAACGGGTGGAGTTATCCAGATGTTGTGATTGCAGCAGTTGCACTAAGGCGGCGATCACATCTTCATTGCCTGTGCCGATATTCCCTAAGCTTTCTGCTGCCTGCCTAATGGTGTCTTCATCCAGATTAGGTGATTGTAGCAGTTGCACCAAGGCCGTGATCGCAACTTGATTGCCTGGGTCGATATTCCCTAAGCTATATGCTGCCTGCCTAATGGTGTCCTCATCGAGATGTTGTGATTGTAGCAGTTGCACCAAGGCCGCGATCGCAAATTCATTGCCTGGGTCGATTGTTCCTAAGCTTGATGCTACCAGCCTACGGGTGGAGTCATCCAGATTAGGTGATTGCAGCAGTTGCACAAAGGCGGCGATCGCAAATTTATTGCCTGGGTCGATTGTTCCTAAGCTTGATGCTGCCAGCCTACGGGTGTAGTCATCCAGATTAGGTGATTGTAGCAGTTGCACCAAGGTGGCGATCGCATCTTCATTGCCTGGGTCGATTGTTCCTAAGCTTGATGCTACCAGCCTACGGGTGTAGTCAGACAGATGTTGTGATTGCAACAGTTGCACTAAGGCAGCAATGGCAAATTCATTGCCTGTGCCGATTTTCTCTATGCTATATCTTGCTAGCCAACGGGTGTAGTCAGACAGATGTTGTGATTGCAGCAGTTGCACTAAGGCAGCAATGGCAAATTCATTGCCTGTGCCGATTTTCTCTATGCTATATCTTGCTAGCCAACGGGTGTAGTCAGACAGATGTTGTGATTGCAGCAGTTGCACTAAGGCAGCAATGGCAAATTCATTGCCTGTGCCGATTTGCCCTAAGCTATATGCTGCCTGCCCAATACTGTAGTCAGACAGATGTTGTGATTGCAGCAGTTGCACTAAGGCGGCGATCGCATCTTCATTACCTGGGTCGATTTCCCCTAATTGCTCTGCTGCCTCCCTAATAGTGTAGTCAGACAGATTTTGTGATTGTAGTAGTTGCACCAAAGCGGCGATCGCATCTTCATTGCCTGTGCCAATTTTATTTATGCTATATGTTGCCTGCCTAATGGTGTCCTCATCCAAATTTTGTGATTGCAGCAGTTGCACCAAGGAGGCGATCGCAAATTCATTGCCTGGGTCGATATTCCCTAAACTTTCTGCTGCCCGCCTACGGATGGAGTAATCCAGATTTTGTGATTGCAGCAGTTGCACCAAGGCAGCGATCGCAACTTCATTGCCTGTGCCGATTGTCTCTAAACTTTCTACTACCTGCCCAATGGTGTAGTCAGACAGATTTTGTGATTGCAGCAGTTGCACCAAGGCGGCGATCGCTTTTGTCCGGTCTGTTTGCTGTAAAGCTGACCTAGCTTCCTCTTTTAGAGAACTGTGACTATCAATTATCCAATTGACGATTTGTGCTATTATTTCATCTGCTCTTACATAATCTTTAAACTCTGCAATCCCTGTGGCTGCTAATAAATAAGCGCGATATTCATAAAATTTTTGACATCCATCTTTAAAACTAATTAAAGTATCAATAAACTGTTGCTTTTGCTGTTTGAAAGTTTCTTCCTCTCTTCCTAACCACAGCAATATTGTTTGCTTCCATTGCGGTTCAAAGACGCGGTATTTTGCGTCTTTAAATTTAACAGGTTTATTTTTGTGTTTACGGGGTAAAAAAAAGTTCCAGTCATCAATTGCTTTAGCAGCAAAATACTCTTGAAATGAGGCATGAAAGAAAGCATAAACAGGTTTTCTATGTGTATCTATCCCTATACTGTTCAGCCAACCTCGATTTAATGCCAAACTCAGCAAAGAATTTTTATCTTCAGCATCTCCTAAAAAGCGATTAACAAAATCCTGCTGCAAGCGAAAACGAGTGGTTTCTTGGTCTATTGCTGTTTTAGCTAATTCTCCTAATTGAATATTTAGTTGCTGAATCTGGGCAGGAGTTATCGCAACTTTGTCTTTTTTCCATTTGTAGAAGTCATCAACAAATTGCTGATAGAGTCCGGATTGAGTATCTGGTAATTTCCCATCTCCTGATTGCCAATTCAAACACAAAAGCGTTAACCGCAAAGGATTTTTCACTAAATCCTGAATCCGTTCTTTCCCCGGTTCTTTCAAGGCTATGCATAACTGCTTCCCAGCTTGGGGAATTTCAATTTTATTGAACCATTTATCAATAAATTTCTCTACATCTTTTGGATAAGAAAAATCTAAAGTGCGATAGGTATCAAAATCGTCAAGTGCATTAATACTGCCATCCCACATATTAACCCGACAAGTCAGCACAATTCGCGATTGAGAAATTGCTCCTGCTTCACGCAATTGACGCGAAATTTCTGTTAGCGAATTACCTGAAGATGCGGACATTTCATCTAACCCATCTAGCAGTAGCCACACATTATTTTGATTAAACAGAGCAACAAAATCATCTTTTAGTTGCTTGGTGGCTTCAGCTTTACCTATTTTCTCAGCTACCTGATTTAACCAAGTCTCAAAAAGATAAGCTTTTAATTCCTTCTCGCGCAAATCTGCTAATGATACCCAAATGACAATCGACTGCTGAATCTCACGAGATACCCAATCAGCAATTTGCTGTAACAGTGTTGTCTTTCCTGCACCTGGTTCACCAATAATGGCAATTCGCTTACCTTGACTTTTAGGCGTGTTCTTCTGTTTTAAAACTTCTTCCAGAAAAGCGTCATGCTCAAAATTTTTGGTAATTTCTGTTTCTTTATAAAGTTCAGATCCCTGTTCTGGAGAAACATCATCTTGAATCTTATCTGTCCCCTGTTCTAAAGAAGTATTATCTTTATGCTTAGATTGTTTTTTGCGCTCAACTAATCCCAGTGGTACGTAAACATCATCAACTTGCAGGGTGACTCCTTCAGTTAATGTCAAAGGATTTGTAGTCAGCTTGCGCCTGTCTGTCAATATTTGACGACAGATTTTCCGCCAGTCATTGGGAGTTAACTTTACCCGCTTTTCCCCGTCGGGCGACTCCAGTCAGTTAAAAGTGACTGAGCCACTAAATGTATTACCTTGGAAGACATTCTTAATCTCATCTGCTAACTTGGCATTGTTGACAACTGAAGGGTTTGAGGTGATTTCTTTTACTAATTTTTGAATTTCTTTCCCAGTCTCAGACTGATCGTTTTTAATGGCTGCTTCTACGTCTACAACTGCTTGAGCAATTTCTGGATCTTGTTCGGCTGCTGCTTTCAATTCCAGCACTGCTTGACCATAATCTAGTCTTTGGGTTTCATCAGCTTCTACAGTCGCAGTCAGCAATGGCAATTTATTCTTCTTACGTAGCTTGTCTATTAACTTGCCACTTTGCGTCCAAACCGCATCACCAATATTTTCGCCAATTTTTTCTTGTGCTTTATTCCAAAGTATAGAGGCGATCGCATTCACCACAACCGTTAGCGTCACAAGTTCCATAAACTCAAAGTCAATGTGGAAATTACTTATATCTGCTCTAATTTGGTATTATGGCAGCAATTTTTACTTACAAGCAACGGATAGTTAAGGAAGCCTAATTTGCGATCATCCACCTTTTAACTTAAATAATCAGGGCATAGCAGTGCTATGCCCCTACAACAGATGATAGATATGACGGATGTTAAGGAACTTCCAGAAAATAAATTATCCCATTTTCAGATTGGCAGAGTCTTTCTCCTCTGCATACACAGCAATGGAATATTTTTTTAGTTAAAAGTCCCTAAGCTGGCAATACTCTTGCAAAGGTTTGATCGCTATATTGCTTACAACATTCTGGACGTAAAGGATTCTTAGCAGTGTACACAAAAAACAGAGTAGACCGTGATTGTGTACGGGGTTTACCGTGATGGAAAATAGCTCTCGGATCTGCAATAACTATGCTTCCAGCTTTCCCTGGACATGATTTCCACAGTGACTTAGGCACAATTTTTTCTATCTCTGCATCATTCAGCCCGACTAAACCTTTTGCGGTTTTGGGTACAATCTTAGAGCGAATTTGCAACTGTTGAATTAATGACAGTTGAGATTTAGGAATATACTCAAATGGGCCATTTTCTACACTCACATCATTTAGGTAGATAATTACCTTAACCATGCGACGGTCTTCTGCATCTAGGTGCCATAATTCTGTAGTTAGTTGCTCATCATTGGCAAAGTCTCGCCGTAAATGTACGCCTTGAAAGGCAATCGGTAGACCGATATAGTTTTCGATAATATTCAGTAACCTTTGTTCACTTCCCCAGTGAAAAAACTCAGGTAAATCTGTGACAGTAAAAATCTGCGGATAAGCTGGATTTTCTAAGCTACCAAATTTTTGCGGATTTTTATATTTAGCAGCTAAAGCTAATTCCATATTAGCCAACTGGCTTTCGGCAGATGGAATCAATGCTGCTGTTTTGGGAAGTGCTAAATCTTGCAAAGAAGTAGTCACAACTCCTTCTTGACGCAGAGTATCAACAATCAACTTATCTTGTGGAGATAGCGCAGGTAATTTCCTGGAATGGCGCATTAAATCTATTCTGTAACGCAATTCGGAGGGGATTCTGGGAATATATTTATACAGTTGATTGAACATAGCAAAATATCAACCTTTGAATGTTGAGTAGTAATTGATGGTATTAGTTACAATTTATGCTTATTGGTTTTGGGTAAAAGGTTAAAGGTTAAGGGTTAAAGGTTTTTTTCCTTTTCCCATTATCCTTTTTTCCCTTAACCGACAAATATTGAGTTTATAGCCAGGAGTTTCGCTCTTAACTTTGCTGCATTGAAGTGCTTGCTACAAACTCATCAAAACTAATGCGATAGATAAATAAAAAATGGCATAATCATTATTAATTAACCGCTTGATTCCTACCATAATGTGACCTAATAAAAATTAGACACTTTATAGTTGGTTGAATAGGTAATTGAAGCTGACACGTAAATAATTAATGCCAAAGCTAACGGGTTGTTGTGGTATTTGAAGGGACTGACATCACGAACAGCAGATGAGTACCACTACTGATGCACCGCCAATTTGGTAGATTGCTTTTCAACTATATAACTGGAAGCGAATTATAGAAGGTGCCGTTAATCATTCTTAATATAATGTGGTGCGTCTGTGTGCCTAGCAATTGCTGAAGGAATGGGCGATCGCATCTTTGTTGAATATTGGAGAGCGATCGCACATTTTTAATCATGGACTTTGCCATCAGGCATAATTGCGCCTTGGAAGTCTACATCTGTGAGAATAGCGCCTGTCAAGTCTGCGCCTTTTAAATTGGCGTTGCGGAGGATGGCGTTGCTGAGATTGACATAGCTTAAGTCTGCATTTTGTAAACTCGCTTTTGTTAAATCTGTGGGCATATCTCCCCACTGCACTCTCCGGCTGAGGTTTGCTCGACACAATTTTGCGCCATCTAAGTTGGCGTGATGCAATGCAGCAGCTCTCAAGTCAGCGTAGCTCAAGTCTGCTCCTGTCAAAACCGCATATCCCAAATCTGTACGCTGATCGGAACTAGGGCGTAAATCTGCTTGAAATAACAGAGAACGAGAAAGCTTGACACCAGTTAAATTAGCGCCACATAAACTAGCTTTGATTAAATTCGCCGCTTCTAAATTACTCTTAATTAAGTTTGCACCAGTTAAATCTGCTTCTCTGAGGATTGCACCATACAAGTCTGCTTCACTTAAGTTTGTTCCCCAGAGGATAGATTCACTTAAATCTGCTTCACGCAGACAACCTTGACTGAAGTTAGTTTTACCGAGCCTAGTCTGACGTAAATCAGCATAGCTAAAATCTGCACCACTGAGGTTGACGTTTGTTAGCTCTGCTTCTTGTAAATTGACTCGCTGAAAATTTCTTTCTCCAGTACCGTAACGCTTAAGAATTTCATCCAAATTCATATCACTCAACTTTTGATTAATAATTAAAGCGCAATCGCCGTTTGAGGCTGGGTTAACTCTGCCATCAGTTCGGCAATAGACACGATTCGCTCAGTGTACCTAACATTCGCGCCAGAAAAGATTAAACCATTCTCTACATCACCTTGTCCTGCTCTAGCAAGGGCTTGTAGCAAACAGTAGGTTTTACCACTATCACGACACAGACATGATTCTAAACAATTGGCAATGCATCGCCGCTCTATTGATGATGAACCTGCGATCGCATTTTCTGCAAATGCATTACGTAAAGCCCGGCTAGGTTTGCCTACAGGACTAGGCACTGTCATAATATCTTCTGCACAAGCCTGAAGATGAAATTCTTTATAACGGCGATCGGCATCACATTCCTCTGTAGTAATAAAGCGCGTACCAATTTGCACACCATCTGCTGCGATCGCTAACATCTTATCAATATCACCCCTATCCCAAATTCCTCCGGTGACAATCAACGGTATACTCACACCTAACTGATTTGCAAAATACTCCCGTAATTGTGCAATCACCGACGCAATTGAAAATCCTGGGGGATTAATCTGTTCGCACTGGCTAAAATGTCCGCCTACCTTCTGGCAATTTTCCACAATAAAAGCATCAGGTAAGCGATTGTAACGTTTTTGCCAAACTTGGCAGATGAACTGCGCTGCTTCCACATTAGAAACACTTGGCACCAGCGCTACATCAGGATAGTCTGCAGTATACTCTGGTAAAGTCAAAGGTAATCCGGCTCCAGTAATAATTAAATCTGCTCCTTCAGCCGCAGCAGTCTGAGCCAATACTGGATAATCTTTAGTAGCAACTAAAATATTTACGCCGATTACACCATCTGGACTGATACTGCGCGCCTTAGCTAGTTCATCAATCAAAGCGAGTTTATTCGCTGTAAAAAAGCTACCGCGTTTGCGTTGGTCAAAATCAGGAGAATACAACCCCAGTCCCAGAGATGCAATGATACCCACTCCGCCTTCATTAGCAACAGCACCAGCTAACTTCGCGCCCGCAACACGCACAGCCATTGCACCTTGAACAATAGGATAGCGGGCAATATGTTTACCAATCCGTAGGGGAGGAAGGACATGGGTCATAACAGACTTGTTCATTTATTAACTAAATAGCTGATAAGTAATTTTATCAGTGAGGTGGTCTGTTTGACAGGTTTTAATTGGGCATTGGGTAATTGGTAATGGGTAATTGGTAATTGGATTTGTCGTTGCTTCTTTCTCCCCTTCCCCTGCTCCCTGCCCCCTTGCCTCTTCCCCCTCATCCGATCGCTCCAGCCGCACCAAGCATCGCTAGTTAGCTTGTAATTGATAGTATCTCTTCTTTTCTCTACTTATCAGCACCCTTGCGCTAAGGGTGCTTTTATTTTTGCTGTATAAAATATGGGTAAAGGTAAAAGGTAAAAGGAGAATTACCGATATTTCTGGCATTTGTAGAGGGTTGTGTATCGTCCGTGCGGTTGTTTTGAAGCAACCAGAGAATAGGGAACAAAGAATAGAAAATAGGGAACAAAAAAGCTAATGGTGCGCGGCTAGTCCGAGGTTATCAAAAACCAGCTGTATTGCCCCTTATACCTTTGAGGCTTTCCACCTGTTGTAGAATGCGTTCACTAATGCGATCGCACGCTAAATCACAGAGTTCAAAAATCATTGGATCTGCAATCTCGTAATAAGCACTGGTACCTTTAGGCTGACGAGATAAAATCCCTGCCTGAGTTAACACTTTGAGATGCTTAGACAAATTTGCCTGTCCCAAGCCAGTCGCTTCTGCAATTTCCATCACATTCATTGACCCTGACTTTAGACAAGTTAAAATGTGTAACCGACTCACCTCTGATAGCACCTTGAAATAGTCAGCAACCGCTGCAATCACAGCAGGTTCAGCCTCGGATGGCTTTGTTTCTAACATATGGAGATTTAATGTTTAGCATAAGAAGGGTGTCTTACTTAATAAGTATATTGACATTATTATGCGTTTAGCTTCATCGTCTCTCTACAGATAGAGGGAAAGGCTATTCCTATGGCAGAAGTCTTGCAGCAAATCAGCAGTTAGGTTATACGTTGATAAAAAAGCCTTCACTATATCAGAGAAGGCTTTTGGCAGTAAGAAAACTATTTCACTCAAAAGGCAATCGCCTGATGCTCAGTGGCTAACCAAAACATTTCAGCGATTTAATATCTTGTTGAGGAACCAGAACCTGTAACTTGATTAGGATCTGCATAAGCTTTGGGTGTTTCGCGCTTACGAGCTAAACCGGCTAAACCAGCTAACCCTAATAAACCTAACCAACTCCAATCAGAACCACCGCGATCGCCTCTGACATCGCTAGTTTCTCGTAATGAGGGGTCAGTTGTGGTGCCTGTGCCAGTTCCCGTAGTTCCTGTACCTGTTGTACCAGTGCCATCAGTACCTGTGGTACCTGTGCCATCCGTGCCAAGACCTGTTGTGCCTGTACCATCAGTAGCCGTGCCTGTGCCTGTAGTGCCAGTACCAGTAGAACCTGTACCTGTTGCGCCTGTGCCAGTTCCTGTGCTATTAATGCCGCTACCTGTGGAACCTGTGCCTGTTGTGCCTGTACTATCAGTGCCTGTGCCGGAAGTACCTAAACCAGAACCATTACCTGTGGTGCCAGAACCAGAGGTACCTAAACCAGAACCGCTACCTGTGGTGCCTGTGCCGGAAGTACCTAAACCAGAACCACCACCTGTAGTGCCAGAACCGGAAGTACCTAAACCAGAACCACTACCTGTGGTGCCAGAACCAGAGGTACCTAAACCAGAACCGGAAGTACCTAAACCAGAACCGCTACCTGTGGTGCCAGAACCGGAGGTACCTAAACCAGAACCGCTACCTGTAGTGCCAGAACCGGAAGTACCCAAACCAGAACCACTACCTGTGGTACCTAAACCAGAACCACTTCCTGTACCAGCGCTACCACCAGAAGAACTGCCACCACCAGAAGAGCCACTTTGGGCTGAGGCAGACATACTTAAGGGTACAGCAGTAAAACTGAGAGCAAACACACCAGCCAAAACAACTTTAGATAAATTCCAATGCCTCATGATTATGGTTCCTTAATTTAATTGATATTTTCGTGATTGATAGATTGTCAAAATGCTGTTGCAAATGAATATGTTACTCAATTCAGTCTTTTGAAACACGACAGATTGAGGAACCCGCCAACTAATGGTGAAAGGTTTCAAAACATCCGGTAGATAAGATTGGAAGAAAGCCTGGGCAGTTTTCAGCGATAGTTAAAGAACAAGAGCGTTCTCATTATTTTCATAAGGATTTTTATCTTCTGAAAAAACTTCTGCTTTTAGTATGATCCTGGTACTTGATTTAGAACTGCAACATTAAAGGAACAATATTTTGTACCCTCGTAAAAACCCCCACGACGGTTTGCTATCCGTCAAGGTAACTTTGATTAAGAATAACTGCTGTCGTTTGCCTAAACGTCTATCAGAAGATTAAAATCACTTCTATCAAAAGTATTAGCCTACCCTTGCTCATCAAGGGCTTTTGTTGAAAATCAATGGTTAATGATTCTTCGAGTATTTATGATAGTTTCCATAGCCAAAAGATTGATTTTCTTAAAAAGACAATATCTATAAAATTTGACAGTTTAATATTTTTTAAATTACATCTTTAGAAATATTGTCAAAATAGCAAAAATACTATTAATTTATCCTCTTTGTTAATAACTAATATTTCTAACTAAAGATACTCATATTTTAGCGATCGCGATTTTAATATACAAATATGACAATAGTTACCAGGAATCGTCTGCATCAATCGGTAATACCTTCTGAGAGTTTAGCTCAACAACGTCTTGCAGACGAGCGAATGCAAGATGTGAAGCTATTACTACAAAATTTAGCTCATAGTGAAGAAGCAACTATTAAACTAATTATTGATTGTCTCTATGATATTGGCTCGGTTAACTTAATTAATCAAAAATTGCGATCGCGTATTTTAAACCGCACCATGAAATCAATTGCCAGAATGTCTAAACCGGTGTTTAGAATTTTTGCATGGCATTGGTTTCAAAAGAACTGTCCGCAATTAATTGCTGATTGGCTAAAACTCAAGGTTGCTTTTGAAGATCCAACAGAATTACCTCAAGAAATCGCTGTAGCAGCTTCAGAAGTTAAACCATACTCTCAGTTAGAAGTAGACAAGATGAGCCGAGAGATTAAAACTTTGCGTCAGCAAGTCCGATGGCTAGCTGGGGTTTCTGTGGCTGCGCTTTCGGCTTTGGGGGTAACAGTGACTATATTAAACCGCACTCCAGAAGCGCCATTACAAAGTACACAGCAAATACAATCGATACTGCATCACTAGCAATACTACTCGGTGAAGCGTTTTGAACCCAAAATTGGTTTTGGGGAAAAGGTTAAAGGTTAAGGGTTAAAGGTTTTTTCTTTCCCTTGAACCATTCCCCTTTTTACCCTTAACCGAAAAGTCTTCGCATCACTAGTTACAGAGACACGCTAAAGTTGCAAATGTGCGTGCATCTAGCTGGAGTTAGGAGGAAAAAACTTATGAAAGCAGTCTTAATGACAGCCGCAGGTAGCCCTGATGTACTAAAGGTACAGGAAATTACCAATCCTGGTGTTCCTGTAGGAGATACGGAACTTTTAGTACGCTTGGTAGCAGCTGGTATAAATCCCATCGATACAAAACTTCGTCAACGAGGTACTTTTTACCCCGAACAAATGCCTGCTGTTTTAGGATGTGATGGTGCAGGTGTGGTGGAAGCGGTAGGTGCTGGAGTGCAGCGCTTTCGCCCAGGGGATGCGGTGTATTTCTGCTATGGTGGCTTAGGCTCACACCAAGGCAATTATGCTGAATATACTGTTGTCGATGAGCGCTTTGTCGCCCATAAACCGAATTCTATATCTTTTGCTGAAGCCGCAGCCGCACCTTTGGTATTGATTACTGCTTGGGAAGCTTTATATGAACGGGGAAGGCTAGAACCCAAGGAAAATGTTTTAATTCATGCGGGTGCTGGTGGAGTTGGTCATGTGGCAATTCAACTAGCTAAACTTAAAGGTGCGAATGTCGCTACCACAGTCAGTTCTCAAGATAAGGCGAACTTCGTTAAAGAACTCGGTGCTGATGAAGTCATTTTTTACAAACAAACTGACTTTGTGCAAGCCGCTTTAGATTGGACGAATGGCGAAGGGGTAGACTTGGCTTTTGATACTGTTGGTGGCGAAACCTTTGGTAAAACTTTCCCCGCAGTCCGAATTTATGGCGATATTGTGACGATTCTAGAACCCGATCCCAAAACTGTTTGGAAAGTTGCGCGAAACCGCAACCTCCGCATTGGTTTGGAATTGATGTTAACACCGATGGTTCAAGGCTTAGTAGAAAGTCTTCAGCACCATGCAGAAATTCTCGAACAATGCGCCACTTGGATCGATCAAGGGAAGTTAAAAATCCATGTTAGCCACAAATTTACTTTAGAAGAAGCAGCAAAAGCTCACCAATTACTTGAAAATGGCTCGATCGCAGGTAAAATTGTTCTGCTGATGAGCGATGAATAGTAAACAACAGTTTGAGTAAATTTTTTTGGCAACACCAAGGCTTGCAAAGGAAAGCGCAAAGGCTCACAGAGAAACTGCAGAAAATCGGTGGGAAAGACTACTCCTTCAAGGGGTGGGATGAACCGCCGCCCGCCGACTTGGGGCATGGGGAATGGGGCAAGGGAAAAGCCACCAATGCCCAATGCCCAATGCCCAATGCCCGCGAAATCTCACTCCCCTTTATGGGTGGGATGAGCTTAATTTGTGTAACTTTGCGTTTTACCTCTGCGTTCCTCTGCGTTTTATTAATTATCTTCTGCTTTGCTCTCCCAGCCTCCGCAGTTCAAACTTCTCTACAACGTACACCCTTAACTCTGGAACTGTTACAAGAAAGGGTGCGTACACCCATACTGCGGGAAGGTAATTTAACAATAGATTTGCGGCAGATGGTGATTGATTTACGCCCAGAAAATGCCAGTTTCCGCGATGCTTTTTATCAACTGCTGCGGAAAGAATTACAAAAAACTGGTGCGAAACCTTTGGGTTTAGATTTGAGCTATTCTCTGATTCAAGGGGATTTTATGGGTAGTGAGTTGGGTTTAAGAACTCCCCTTTACGCCCAAGAAATCGCCCCCATTTTTACCCCAACTGAACAAGAGCAATTAGAAAATTTGCGCCTTGTTTGCTTACAATCATTAGCAGTTTCCTTACCCAACGCTAAAGACTGTCGATCGCTATTAGGAACGCAGCCAGATACATCTAGTGAAATTACTGTATTTCGTGGCTCTTTGACACTAGTAAATACTCGCTTTAATGGCGAAGTATGGTTTCCTAATATTTTCTTCCTGCAGTCTGTAGATGCCCAAGGTGCAACATTTATCCAGCCTACCAACTGGACAGAAACTAGATTCAGCCGGGCTGTCAGCTTTACTGGTGCTACCTTTCGGCAATTAAGTAACTTTCAAGGCAGTATTTTTTTTAACAAGGCTAATTTTAAACAAACTCAATTTCAGGAACCTGTTGACTTTCAAAACAGTATCTTTGAAGATATCGCCAACTTTAATCAGGCGAATTTTAAGCAGTTGGCTAAATTTAGTATTGTGCAATGGTTAGGAAATGCTGATTTTTCGGATGTGCATTTTTTCAATCAAGCACAATTTACTAAAGCTAATTTCGATCAGTTTTTGTTTTTGACAGCAGCGACTTTTGATCAAGCAGTGATTTTTCGCGAAGCGCAGTTTGATCAACCTGTGAGTCTGCAAGGTGCTAGCATTCTTAATCTGGCAGATTTTAGCGATGCTAACTTTGCCAAAGCAGCTTTTTTAGGTGTATCTGGTCTGACTTTTAATTCTAATCAAGCGAAAATATTAGGTAATTCTGGCGAAATTGGCAAGAGATTTTGCGTCACTACCTTGCAAGGAAATCAAAATGTCTTGCGGAATTTGGGGCAAAATTTTCGTCAGCAACAGCAAATAGCCGATGCAAATCAGCTCGAATATACAAAACAGCGCTTGCGGCTAATGGAGTTAACTCGGCGTTTGGTAGGGACAAATATCAATATTGCTACCGTCACCAGGTTAAATAAATTAGGTTTTTCTACAACTCAAGCAGAAGCGATCGCCCAACGTCGTCAAGTAAAACCATTCCGCAATAGCAGCGAATTACTAACTTTAGCAGATATTGATTTAGAAACCTACAGCCAATTGCGCGATCGCCTAATTGTCAGCGAACCTTTATCAATCGGTGTGTGGTTACTCCAAGCTTGGAGTTGGCTAGCGTTGAGTGTGCTGCTGTTATTGAGTGGCTATGGTACAAATATTTGGCTAGTATTTGGTGTTGGTGGTGTGGCGATCGCTTTTTTTGGCTTGCTATTTTGGTTAGTGGATCGCTATCGGCGTTTGCGTCCCGTGCCGATTATCCCCACCTATTATGAAACCATATCTATATTAATTAGTTTTAGCTGCTTAGAATTTTTGAGTTTATTAGCCATTTTCCGCAGCGCAGAACAACCTTGGCTAACCCTGGGGTGTCTTTTGATGATTATTGTCCCCATACCGATAATTTTATTAACTAGACTTTACCAGCAAGGTCGTTATCACGATTTATTAGAAGTTTCCTACTTCACAGAAGACGGTACCTTTCGCCAGCTACGTTTATTAATTGGACGCTTACCTGTGATTCCCCGAAATCCTACCTTTCGCGAACGCTATATGCATCTTTTGTGGGATCGGCGTTGGAACTGGCTGAATTATTATGACTTTAGCCTGAATAACTTAGTCAGGTTAGGATTTAACGATATTCGGATGCGAGATGAGCATTTACCCAGCATTATCGCCACATTAGGCTGGTATGAATGGAGCCTAGGTTTACTATATATTACCTTAGTTCTGTGGACACTCTCCCGCACCATCCCCGGATTGAACTTGCTGATTTACCTCAAGTGAACTAGCTATCACAAGCTTGATGAAATTAACCGCAGATAAACGCCGATACACATGGATAAAAGAGATTTTTGTTAAAGTACCAAATTAGCTGTGTTATGCCAATTTGAAAAAAGAATGCGACAGATGGATTGACAGAACTCTTATATAAAGTATAAAGAAATACAGTTCAGTTAAGAAAATTATATTGATAACAAAACCAAAAAACTAGTTACTCAACAACATAACAGAACAATAATTTTGGAGGGGGTTTGGGGGACGCAACCGTCACCCAATCGGGGGTTTGGGGGAGAATCCCCCAATTGTTCTGGCTTCTTTAATCAGTGACAAATCAATCGCTAATGAGCTTAACCCAAGCGTATTGTTATATAAAGACTAATTCTCAATCCAAAATCCAAAATCTTATTAGTCCACTACTCTGGCTTACCCAATTACAAATTATTCATCCTGTGTCTATACTGTGGCAAAAAAATTGCTCATAAAAAAATCAGTTAAAGGTAGAAACCCTACCTCTAACCGAGTTGAAAGCATTTTGTAACCAAATACCATGTCCAATATCACACAGGGTTTTGACGTGGGTATTACAAAAGCGTGACAAAGATGCGGCCGTCACAAAGCTATCATTTGTAGCTAGTGAGTGACTCTATATTTGAGAGGTTGTAGCCCAGAGAAAAAAATGCTGGCAGAAACTCGAGGTACTGTAGTAATTACAGGCGCATCCACAGGAATTGGCGAAGCGTCTGCTTTACTCTTAGATAAATTAGGCTTTAATGTGTTTGCTGGTGTGCGTCGAGAAATTGATGCTGAAAAACTTAAGCGGAAAGCCTCATCCAGACTCACCCCAATTTTTTTAGATGTTACAGATAATGATGCGATCGCATTAGCAGTTGAAACTGTCAGCAAAGCCAGCAATGGAAAGCTAGCAGGTTTAGTCAATAATGCGGGAATAGCAATTCCTGGCCCTTTAGAACTGCTCCCCATTAGCGAATTTGAACATCAAATGCGAGTTAATGTCACCGGACAACTTGCAGTTACCCAAGCATTTCTGGGTTTACTCCGCCAAGGTCAGGGGCGAATTGTCAATATGGGTTCGATTTGTGGCAAAAGTGCTGCTCCCTTTCTCGGTGCTTATAATGCTTCTAAATTCGCCCTAGAAGCAATTACCGAAGTAATGCGGCTGGAGTTGCGACCTTGGGGAATCTCCGTTTCAATTATTCGCCCAGGTACAATTGCTACACCAATTTGGGATAAATCTCTAACGCAAGCTGACATTGATAGAGATAATCTTCCCGAATTCGCACAAAATCTCTACGGACAAGCAATGAATACAGTCCGCAAACAAGTGGGGATTATGGCTAGCAAGGGAATTGCGGCGGATCTTGTCGCTCAGGCTGTTGTTCATGCATTAACTGCAAAACAGCCCAAAACGAGCTATCTCGTAGGACAAGACGCGAAAATTGCTTCATTGCTCAAGTATCTTTTACCCGGTCAAGTCTATGACCGTTTGGTTTTAGCTTCTATGGGTTTGTAAGTCTTGCTAACTCACCTTTGCTTCCAAAGACTTAAGCAACTCAGTATTCACACCAGATTCACGTGTCAGCGCAATTTTGCCAGTCCGGGCGATTTCCCTCAGACCAAATTTTTGTAACACTTGCACAATCGCCACTATTTTACCGGGATCGCCTACTACTTCCAGCGTGAGAGAATCTTCTGCGACATCTACCACTCGCGCTCGGAAAATCTGAGATAGTTCGATGACTTCAGAACGGTTGCTGCTAGTAGCATTCACCTTGATGAGCATCAATTCTCTTTCTACACAGGGAGTTTCGGTAATGTCCTGCACTTTGAGAACATTAACTAGCTTATAGAGTTGTTTGGTGATTTGTTCGATCACGCGATCGTCACCAGGTACAACCATCGTAATTCGGGATACTCCTCCCTGTTCAGCTGGCCCTACAGCCAAGCTTTCGATATTAAAGCCGCGACGCGCAAATAAACTAGAAATGCGGGACAGAACCCCCGCCTCATCTTCTACCAAAACTGAAAGGGTATGTTTCATCTTTGCCAAAACAGGCTCAGGCATCATTTTACTAATACAAACATTAGCTAATAATTGCCCTACAAGTATTGCCTACTAAAATTTATAAGGAAATCTGTTTTCTAATTTTAAACTCAAGGCTGCACTGATTACACTTTCTGATAGAACTTAAATTTCTGGACAAATCATCCTGTAAGCAGAAACCTCTGAGCGTTGATATCTTTTCACTGGCAGATGTGGAGTATCTGTAAAAATTTTATCCTCAAATTGTACAGACCTCTTACAGGAGAAAAAATATTATGGGTTGGCTAAAAAGACTATTTGGTTTAGAAAAACCGCAAAATGCACAAGTAAATCCTGCTCCCCAAGCAGTACCACAATCTTCTAACGCTACCTTTGCTCCTGAGACTAGCGCTGCGTCTGCTTCTACTCAAACCATCCCCCCAGAACGGTTAGGTTTAAACGGAGAATACGACCAAAGTGGATTAGCCAAGCGTGTAGCATTAGCATTTGACCAAGACCAACAACTTGATGATGTTGATACTCTCTGGGTTGCTCAGACAGGCGGTACTGTAGTCCTCAAAGGTAAAGTTCCCAGCCAAGAGATTCTCAACCGCATGGTTTCTGTAGCGCGTTCAGTCAATGGTGCTGCAGGTGTTGAGACTAACCAAGTCACAATAGGTTAGTGAAATACCTTTGTTTCTAGCACATTAACAATCAAGACTGAAGTCTTGATTAATGACATCAATGATAAGTGCTTAAGCAAAATTATTTATGTCATTGCGAGCGAAATGAAATGTAGCGCAGCAATCTCCAAACCTTTGCGATTGCGTCGTTTCGCTTCCCTTCTCCTGACGGAGACGCTACGCGAACGGGACGCTACGCGAACGCTCCACTCGCAATGACAAATATATATTTAATTGTGCATGACTACTTACACATCAAAATTGTTGAGTTTCTGGGATAGATTCTGCATCGGGGATGACAACAGGCTGTTGGCTATCCTCAAGACATTGATGAATCCAATCTAAAATTACTTGGTTGACTTGCTCTGGAGATTCATCGTGGGGACAATGACCTACATCTTCTAAATTAAGCAGTTGCAATTTCTCATTGTATTGAGCAAATTGGCTACCAAGTATAGGAGGAACAAAGCGGTCTTTTTGTCCCCAAATCAACAGCATAGGAATTTGTAAGGTTGGTAATACTTTTTTGACGCTGGGGCTGAAGTTAACGCCCATAGTCGCTTTGAACAGCGCACTAAAAGCACGAGCTGAACCTCGGTCTTGAGGAGGCCCAGCTAAAATTTCTATGAGTTCATCGGTAATGGCTTCTGGGTTAGCGTAAGCCAGACTAGCCCAGCGACGTAGTACACTTGGTTGGCGTACAAAATTAAACACAGGTTTAAGTATGATTGGGGAGGCGACTATCTTTTTAACTGTCGTAATCAGCGGCATTAAAATTGGTCGCAGTCCAACTGGTATAGCTTCTTGCTCTAATGAAGGATCGGGCAAGCTCATCATCACTATACCCTTTACCATTTCTGGGTGAGCAGCAGCGGCGGCTAAGGAAATTAGTGAACCAGTTGAATTACCAATTAAAATAACGGGTTGACGAATAAATGCCTTCCAAAAATCGTAAACCTGCTCTACCCACAATTCTATGCTGTAACTAGCCGCAGCTTTTTCCGAAGCGCCAAAACCCAGCATATCCAGAGCATAGACTGTTTGGTGTGCTGCCAAAACTTCTAAATTATGCCGCCAATGACCAATAGAAGCACCAAACCCATGCAGCAAAATCAGGGGCGTTGTGTTTTGGTGATTTTGGGCAGAACGGATGTAAGTATAGCGAGTTTGCCAACCTCGCCAAATCCAGTCTCTTTGATTACCAACCCGTTGCTGCCAATGTAATCCAGTGGTCACATATTCCTCCCATGTCTCAAGAGCAAAACCCTCTCAACTTCCATATTAAGAGGGCGAAGAGAGCGATCGCATTTATTGAGAAAGTACATTGCTATGTTCTTGTTCCCTGTTCCCTAAATTAACGAGTAATTTCGTAATTCCTGCAAAAATTGCTATAAATTCAGGATTACTGCCGCAAACAGATTAAAATCAAGAAGCTTCCAAGCTCACGGCTTGACGTTATACGAATTGTAAATTATTGTATAAAATATTACATTTTATTGGCGAAAAGCTATTTTATCTGTAAACTTGCTATTCTGGAAATACACTTGTAAAACTCTATGTCAACCAAGTGTTAAATACTTGTTACAATACTTAACGTTTCGCCAGGTTGTGTAATTTAGATTAACGATTTTAGAGAAATTCTCTCATAATGAGTAGAATGACAAATACAGAATCAGACACAACCATTTTATAGATTAGTTAATCTAGAACTATGGCTGATTTTTCAGTTCTCAGTAGTTTTTATATTTTAACTCTGAGGCGTACCAACCAAAACCTAGGCCAATCAAGACCAAGCCAAATTCTTAAATAAAGAGCTCCCACAAATCATAATGCCTGTGATTGAGAAAAAAAGAACTCGCGATCTGCCCCAAATTAACGAACGTATTCGATTTCCGAAAATTCGCGTCATTGATACTGACGGTAGCCAATTGGGAATTATTACTCCCTCAGAAGCACTACAGCTAGCCGAAGAAAAAGAATTGGATCTCGTGCTGCTTAGTGACAAGGCTGACCCGCCAGTTTGTCGGATTATGGACTATGGGAAATACAAGTTTGAACAAGAGAAGAAGGCGCGGGAAGCCCGGAAAAAGCAGCACACGGCTGATGTGAAGGAAGTCAAGATGCGCTACAAAATAGAAGAACACGACTACAACGTGCGTGTCAAGCAAGCCGAGCGCTTTTTGAAAGATGGAGACAAAGTCAAAGCTACTGTTATGTTCCGGGGTCGAGAAATTCAACACAGTGACTTAGCAGAAGAATTGCTCAAGCGGATGGCTACTGATTTAGAGCCGTTTGGAGAAGTGCAGCAAGCACCGAAAAAAGAAGGCAGAAATATGATGATGCTGATTTCTCCCAAAAAGTAATCTTCCAGCTGTCTTATCTAAACAGTATAAATTACAACTGAAGATTTCACCTCGACATATAAGTCGGTAAAATTTATCCAAAGATGATAGTCCTGAATACTGAGTGGGAAAACTAATACTCAGTTGTTCAGGACTTTTGCCATTTCTAGGTAAGTTCTGTTGGTCAGGGATTGGTGACTGGGGATAAGGGAGATGAGGTAGATGAGGGGGATGAGGTAGATGGGGGAGAAAAAATAGACAAATTCCCATTACCAATTACCTATTACCCATTACCCAATACGCGATAAAACTACCAGAAAGTAAAACTAAATGGAACAGAAAAATAACTGGTTGCCTACAAATAGAGGCACTGTGGCACGGCTGCTACAGTGGTTGAATCTCCGGCCTGAGGAAAGCGAACGGACATGGATGATGTTTGCTTTTTATACAACTGTATCTGTAGGTTTACGGTGGGCTGAAGATAGTACAGTAGCGCTGTTTTTAGATGAATATGGAGCCGATCCACTGCCTTTGATGTATATTGCCAGCGCGGTAATCGGTTTTGGGCTGGTTGTTTTATATTCTTGGCTACAAAAAATATTTCCTTTGCGCTGGGTGATTGTGGCGATCGCACCTTGCATGGTTACGCCATTAGTTTTATTAGTATTTTTACATTGGGAAATACATATTTCCTATTTAACGGTAGTGATTGTATTTTTGATGCGGTTATGGGTAGACGCACTTTATGTAGTCAATGACCTAAATACTTCTATAGTCGCTAATCAACTATTTAATATTCGCGAAATTAAACGCACCTATCCCCTGGTAAGCAGTGGTTTGTTAGTAGCTGATGTGATTAGCGGTTTTAGTTTGCCGTGGCTACTGGAATATGCGAAGCTCAGTAAAGTGATTGTTATTGCTTGTGCAGTAATTATTTTAGGGTCAGTAATTCTTTTATATCTAAGTCATCACTATCGCACTTCCTTTCCCGACGCACCACAACGCCTACAGGCTCCAGAAGAAGCTTCTAGGCACCATCGCCTCAAAGAGCCACTCAAAGTTTATATTTGGCAATTGTTTGCTTTTGTTGGTCTGTTGCAAGTACTGGGATTGTTAATCGATTTTCAATATCTGCGCGAACTGAAATCTAATTTTGACGAGAAAGAACTGGCAAGTTTCTTAGGTTTATTTGGCGGCATGGTAGGACTGTGTGAGTTGATGACACAGTGGTTTATTTCCAGCCGCTTAATTGAAAGGATTGGAGTATTTTTTGCCGCAGCGTTATTACCAATTACGGTAGGTTGTTTCATACCTGTTGGGATTGCTTTATTCAATCTATTTCCCACAATGCAATTCTCCAGTTTTTTCTGGGGGTTAATCATTCTCAAATTCTTCGATGAACTGTTGCGCTACACCTTTATTATGAGTAGCGGCCCAGCACTGTACCAACCAATCCCCGAACGCATTCGGAACAGAACGCAGATATTATCAGGAGGAACAGCAGATGCGATCGCTACAGGTTTGGCTGGTGTAGTCATTTTTCTGACATTATTATTTTGCGCGCAATTTGTTCCTCAAGAATTACAAAAGTGGGTATTTATTGCTGAAACAGTAATCGTAGCTGCTATCTGTTTAAAAGTAGTAATGTTACTGCGATCGCACTATGTCGATTTGTTAGTTTTGAGTGCAGATCGGGGAGAGCTAAGTGCTACAAACGTCGGTTTGCGGGTACTACAACAAGGTGTAGTCAAAGCTTTAGAAGAAAAAGGTAGTTTAGCAGATAAACGCTCTTGTATTGAACTTTTAACCCAAATTGACCTCCAGGGTGCAGTCGAAGTTTTAGCACCTCTGCTCATCAAATTACCTTCAGATTTGCAATGTCAAAGTTTGGAAGTCATGCTGATGGCTGAGGCCAATCCAAAATATTTACCTGATGTCCGGCCTTTATTAGAATATTCCGAACAGCGTGTTACCCCAGAAGTATTTGCTTTAGCTTTGCGCTACGTTTGGCTGGCT
Organism: Tolypothrix sp. PCC 7601; assembly: GCF_025677855.1. NCBI lineage: Bacteria > Bacillati > Cyanobacteriota > Cyanophyceae > Nostocales > Tolypothrichaceae > Tolypothrix > Tolypothrix sp. PCC 7601. The sequence goes on along the minus strand of NZ_CP064879.1, from coordinate 5,659,612 downwards.
GAACCACATCCTAATTTAGCTTTATTAGAAGATTACCTCAATCCCCGACAACACTCACTCATTCGTGCTACAGCCGCCGCTTTACTTTTGCGTCAAGGAACGCCAATGCAAAAGGTAGCAGCTACCACAACTATGCGGAGGATGCTCACTCATAAACTAGAACGGGAACGGGTGAATGGAGTTAAAGCCTTAAGAGAAGCAGTTTATTTGCAAGCATTGCGGATTCATATCCCAAATTTATTACAGGATGAATCCTTACGGGTACGCTGTGCTGTTTTAGAAATGATTGCTTCTACTCGCTTAGAAGAATACTATTCAGCACTATTAGCCGCACTATACTATAAATCCACCCGCAACACAGCAATGAGTGCCTTAGTGAAACTAGAAAATGAAGCCCTAGAAATGCTGTTGCAGTTGGCTACTAATAATTACAAACCAGAAATACTGAGGATGTACGCTTGGCGTACTATTGGTCAAATAGGCACTGTGGAAGCCGTAGATTGTTTATGGCAAAACTTAGAACAATCTTGGGGTGCTACTAGATATCATATTTTGCGTAGCTTATTGAAAATCCATAAACAACCAGAAATTCAGAGTTTAGAAGATAGATTTTATGAAGGTAGAGTGGGAACTTTTATTGAACAGGAATTAAAATTTTTAGGCGAAATCTATGCCGCTTTTATAGACTTTACTAAACAACAAACTACTACAGATGAGCAGTCAAAATTAGTTTTTGATTTACTGCAACGCTCCTTAGCAGAGTTAGAAATCGATGTGAGAGAAAGAATCCTACTGCTATTAAAGCTGCTTTATTCCCCAGACAAAATGCAAGCAGCAGCCTTTAATCTCCGGTCTGATTCCGGCACGAATTTAGCACGAGGCTTAGAAATCTTAGACCATACGATCAATTTACCTTGCAAAACATTGTTGCTGAATATGTTAGATCGGCGATCGCCTGAAGAAAAACTTTATCTGTTGGGCGCAGCCGGGTTAGGAGAATATGAAAAAATGTCAATTAGCGATCGCCTGCGTCGTTTATTAATGTTGTCCAACTTCCTATCTGACTGGTGTTTAGCTTGCTGTTTCCATTTTGCGAAAGTTAGCCATATCCGCCTGACAATCCCCGAAATCATGATTTCTCTGCGCCATCCCACAGGTTTTGTCAGGGAAGCTGCAATTACCTATCTCAGCGTAGTTTCACGTCGTGTTGTTGTAGAACTACTTCCCCAATTGCAAAAAGACAAACATCCCCTAGTGGTGGCTCAAGTTAAAAATTTGATGGCGAAATATCAGCTGCAAAATCCTAAAATTACGCAGGAAGTGTAGGTGGGGATTGGGGACTGGGGAACTCGGGGCCCCCTCTGGGGATAAGGGGGAATGGGGACTGGGGACTGGGGACTGGGTAAAAATAATCCTTGACTCTTGTACAGACGCGATTCATCGCGTCTCTTTGACTCTGGAGTAAAGACGCGATGAATCGCGTCTCTACAATTATGAAAATATTATTATTTTGCTTGACTTTGTTCTGCGCGAACTTCTTCTACCTCACCAACTTCAAAAATTAGGGTAAAGGATTGTCCCATTTCGCGCTCGATAAAGTTTTCTAATAACTTCACTTGTCGAGGTGTGACGGGTTCTTGCGATCGCACAATTAAACGCACTTCTGGCGGATTTGCTAGCCAGTTGGTATTACTATTAATTAAGCGTAAGCGTTGAAAGGTAACAGTTCGATTCAATAATGCTCTGCGTAAGCTCATTTCCAATTGCCCTTGTCTTACCAGCCGAGCAAAGCTGACACCTAGAGGAATGACCAAGACTGCGGTTAAAGCTAATGTCCAAATGAGAGGACGACGGGCACGAGAGAAAGATGTATATCCTGCTACCAAGAATGTCAGCATACAGGATAAAGTAATCCCCAATAAGTTGGTGAGGTAAAGCAGGGTTGCGCCTATACTTAGTGACCAGTTGCCTTGCGCCAAGCCTAAACCAATCACGCAGATAGGGGGCATAAGTGCGACTGCGATCGCAGTGCCCGCCACACTACCAGAAATTTTCGGCTCAACTTTGGCGTAGCCACTGATACCACCTGCGGCGACAGCAATGCCTAAATCTAATAGTGTGGGTTCAGAACGGGCTAGCACTTCACTACCATAGCTGGGTATAGGTACAAGCATTCCCAAGCTGTAAGCCATGACTACCGCCAAGAACGTACCCACCACGACGGCTATTATCCCTTTGCGGAAGAGAATTACATTACCTTCTAATGCGCCAAAGGCTAATCCCCGAATCGGTAGCATCAGAGGCGCAATAATCATCGCACCAATAATGACAGCACTACTATTGGACAATAAACCAAAAGTAGCGATCGCACAGGAACCCACAATCAAAGTTAGGTAGGATGCGTCTAAGGTTGATTCCGCCAGCAAATCCGTTTGGATTTTTTGGAGTTGCTCTGGTTGAGATCCTTGGCGACGAAAATTTTTAAAGCGGTCTCGAATGTTATTACCCAAGACCATCCTCCTTGAAAGGTGAATTTTTAGTCATTGGTTCATTAAAATCCTATATTTGACTGATGTCATCTAGAAATGGTCAGATGCAGAGTAAGTAAAACACTTTACCAGGATTTTCTTTATGACGCTTGAACCAGCAATTGCTGAACAAGTTATTACAGCTAACTTAAAGCAATTTCTTTTAGTACTGTCAGTCTCTTTAGGAGTAGCAACCCTACCGCAAATATTTAGCTGGTTTCGCCAGATACCTTATACCTTGCTACTGGTAATTGTGGGATTGGGTTTGGCATTTGCGGATATTCGCTTAGTCAACCTTTCGCCGCAATTGATTTTATTAATATTTTTACCACCCTTACTATTTGAAGCTGCGTGGAATTTGAAATGGTCTGATTTGAAGCGCGATTTGCTGCCAATTTGCTTATATGCAGTTTTGGGAGTAGTGATTTCTATTGTGGGGGTGGCAATAGGTCTCAATCAATTTGCTGGCTTATCTTTAACTACAGCGTTGCTGATTGGGGCGAGTTTGTCGGCTACCGATCCGGTTTCTGTTACTGCTGTGTTTCGAGAATTGGGAGTAAGCAGCCGACTGGTCACTCTCATGGAAGGCGAAAGCTTATTCAATGATGGTATGGCGGTAGTAGCTTTTGGTTTTTTAGTGGCATTACCTTTAGGAAATGCAGAATTAGAAATCCAAGCAATTTTGTTACAGCTTTTGAAAGTTATTGGTATTGGTGTGGCAGTAGGAAGTCTCATTGGGTTTGGTATTTCCTACCTAACTCAACGCTTCGATTTACCTTTAGTAGAACAATCTTTAACTCTAGTTTCAGCTTACGGAACTTACCTAATTATTGAAGACTTAGGGGGTTCTGGCGTAATTGGGGTAGTAACTACAAGCTTAATTTTAGGTAACTTTGGCTCTCGTATCGGCATGAATCCCCGTACCCGAATTATTGTTTCTGAATTTTGGGAATTTTTAGCTTTTTTTGTTAACTCAATAGTATTTCTATTGATTGGCGACCAAATTCACTTTACAAGTTTGGCAGCAAACCTCCACATCATTGCTATCACACTTGCAGCAATGATTTTGATGCGATTAATTGCGATTTATCTTCTCAGCAAATTAAGTACAAAACTGACTAACTCAGAAATTTCTTTACCTGACCAAACTATCTTGTGGTGGGGAGGATTGCGCGGTTCTGTTTCTATAGCTTTAGCATTGAGTGTACCAACAATATTGCCAGAGCGAGAAGAAATTATCGCTACAGTATTTGGAGTAGTTCTATTTACTTTGTTAGTTCAAGGACTAACGATTAAACCTTTGTTGCAAAAACTCAATCTTTTAGGCGATGCTCCCTTACGCGATCGCTATTTAGAATTATCGGCTCGTCATGTAGCTTTAGAAAGAGTTCTGCAACACCTGCAAACCGATCAGCGTCCAGGTATAGACCCAGAATTTTACCGTTATCAAGAGGCATTAATTAAAGGTGAACTTGAAGATTTACAAGCAGAAATAGACAAATTACAAAATGAATATCCCAACCTAAAAAGCTTTATATTTGAACAGTTGCGCGGAGAACTTTTCTCTATTGAGGCAGACACCTACGCGGAATTTGTGCGTTCTGGTCGCTTAAGTAAAGAACTCGCGCCTATGCTTCAGGAAGTTTTACAAAAGGGAGACTGAAAAGTATTTAGTGTTTGGTGTTTGGTGTTTGTATCAATTACCAATTACCAATTACCAATTACCCATTACCAAAAAAACCCAACAAAACAAAATTGCTTTGTTGGGTTTAATAATTTATCGCAGAGAAATTACCCGCGATTGAGTTGTTAAATTTTCAGTTGCTGCTAAAACTTCTTGCCTTGCCCACTTATCTGCTGCCAAAATGTCATCTAAAGAGGGATTTTTACAGTTATCATTTTGATGGCGATCGCACACCGATTCAATACAACGGGGAATATCTAAAAAGCGAATTTTTTCTTCTAAAAATAAAGCCACAGCTTGCTCGTTGGCAGCGTTTAACACAGCCGGCATGGAACCGCCAGCGCGACCTGCTGCATAAGCTAGCCGCATACAAGGATACTTTTGATGGTCTGGTTCGCGGAAGGTTAAGTTTCCTGCTTTTACCAAATCCAATCTTTCCCAATCTGTGTAAATGCGATCGGGCCAAGATAAAGCATACAGTAGGGGTAAGCGCATATCTGGCCAGCCCAGTTGAGCTAAAACTGAAGTATCTTGTAGTTCAATCAGCGAGTGAATAATACTTTGGGGATGGATAACAATCTCAATTTGGTCATAATCCATGCCAAAGAGAAAATGAGCTTCAATTACTTCTAAACCCTTATTCATCAAAGTCGCAGAATCGACTGTGATTTTCCGCCCCATAGACCAGTTAGGATGTTTGAGGGCATCAGCAACGGTGACTTCTGCTAACTTTTCTACTTCCCAATCTCGGAAAGCACCACCAGAAGCAGTGAGTAAAATTTTTCTTAAACCGCCTTTAGGTACACCTTGGAGGCATTGAAAAATTGCGGAATGTTCGGAATCAGCAGGTAGCAATTTTACGCCATGCTTTTCTACTAAAGGCAGAACTACAGGCCCACCAGCAATGAGAGTTTCTTTGTTTGCTAAGGCAATATCTTTACCTGCTTCAATCGCCGCAATTGTTGGTAGCAAACCTGCACAACCAACAATACCAGTCACAACAGTTTCGGCATCACCATAGCGCGCAACTTCTATAACCCCAGCTTCGCCACCTAGAAGAATTGGTTGCGGATCGAGGTCTTTGATTGCTTCTTGTAGCGCTGGCAATTTTTCTTCTACACAAATAGCTGCTATCTGCGGTCGAAACTGCCGAATCTGAGCAGCTAACATTTCTACATTGCTTCCCGCTGCCAATCCTACAATCCGAAACTGATCTGGGTACTGAGAGACAATATCTAAAGTCTGAGTACCAATAGAGCCAGTGGAACCAACAAGAGTAATAGCTTTCACAATTGTTTAAGGATTTACAAACAATTCTCACTATAAATTGCTGAGGACTCTTAATCACAGTCATGGGTAGAATCAATGCAACTCAAGATAGAGAATTACTCTTGATTAAGAAGTCATACTGCTATCAGCCCTATTGATATCCGCACCAGGAGGATACAAGCTTCTCATTTAACAAATATAGCGATCGCTTTGGCAAGCAGTCCCAATGAAAAAAATTTCCAAAGCCTTGCATAAAAGCTGTAATGGGATTTTTACTCAGAACTCAGCACTTTCACCTCAGAGGAGGAAGAAGACAATTATGGGCTTCGCTCTCTTAAATGGATAATTTAATTTCTGGAAGTCCCTTAGCAGGGAGCAGAGAGGATCAAGAAATCTCATTTGAATAAATTCCCTGATTGATTCGCTGCCACTTTTTAATTCAAAATTCAGAAATATACTTTACCCGGAAATTTTAACTTTTGACTCTTGAGTACAGATGGGATTAATTGCTCTAGACTTCTGTACAGCCCTCTCTAGTTGATTCTTCCTGAGCATTGCTCAAAACAGTGTATATAAATACTATAAATTTAATCATAATTGCCTAGAATTTGTGCAATTAGTAACCGACAGCTATTACTGATTAAGAAAGGCTAATAACATTACAAGCCTTTTTCTTTTACAGTTGATTAATTGAGTGAGTGGATGAGTGTGAGGTGTTGAATGATACTTAGAAATTTTAGAATGGTAGCCATAGTTCAAAGGATGCATCAAGGAGTCGGTTGAAAAACTCAAGTCTATGGCTAAAGTTCAAATATTTATAGCAAAATCTTTATGGAAAAATGAACTCATTTTTCCGGCAGCAGTCTGGGTTTTCAGCCGAATTTTCATCTTCATAGCCATGCTGCTGCTAGCCCCACATTTATCAGATCCAACGGACGGAACGACTCCTAACTTTGGCTGGGAAGTTGTGAATGCGTGGGATAGCGTACATTATCGCTCAATAGTCACGTCTGGCTATGAGTTTGTCGATGATGGCAACCAACATAATCTGGCGTTCTTTCCCCTATTTCCCCTAAGTATCTGGCTGTTAATGAAGCTGGGCTTATCGTTTGAATTAGCAGGAACGCTGATCAATAACATCGCATTTTGCGCCGCCCTGTACTGTGTTTACTTTTGGGTGAAACAGCATTGTGGAATCATCGCCGCGCAGTGGGTGACTGCTGTGATGGCTTGGTGTCCTCAAGCTATGTTTACTGGAGTGGTTTATACAGAGGGGCTGTATTTATTTTTGAGTACTGCGGCTTTGCGGGCTTTTGATCAACAGCAATATCGTTGGACAGCTTTGTGGGGCGCACTAGCCACAGCCACACGGCCAACAGGGATGGCGCTGATTCCAGCATTAGCGATCGCATCTTGGAGACAACGTAGACCTGCGATCGCTTATGTAGCATCTTTGGCTACAGCGATTGGTATCCTGTCATTCAGCCTTTTTTGCCTGATTAAATTTGGTCACCCATTAGCCTTCGTTCAAGCGCAACGCGGCTGGCGACCTTCTCTTGGGTTTGATGGGCAAGGTTGGTGGAATATGGTGATGGAAATTGCCATAGGAACATCCAATTGGCAGGATGCTTGGGTAAAAAATCCTTGGCACCCTCTGTTGTTTAGCATCATACTTGTCAGCGCTTATCCTTTATGGCGCTTCCGCAAATACTTAATTGAGGCTAAGGTATTTTATGGATTGTATGCTTTAGCTGGAATATTTTTCTTTCTGGTTAACGAACAATTCATTAATAATTTCCTGAACCTGTTTACAGTATTGGGTGGTGGCTTCATTTTGTGGCGATTGCGTAAGCAACTCACCCCAGTAACTACAATCTATGGTTTTTGCGGTATAGGTTTACTGTTAGCTTCTGGGGGTACGCTCTCACTCAGCCGTCTTGCTTATGGTATTGTGCCTTTAAGCGTTGGCGTAGGTGTTTTGCTATCTCGGCATTATCGCTGGGGTTATTTAACCTTGGGCTTGTTTGCTGTCTTACTTGCCAGGCTAGCTGTAGGCTTTGCCAAGCAAATTTGGGTAGGGTAAATATTGACGATTTTAGGGTACAGCAATGCTGTACCCTATTGATTTGGCAGCAGATGCTTAGGCGTAAACAATTGTAGGGATTGCCTCAACAGCATCCGAATTTTTGCAGAAAAGGAATAGAAAGATTTTATAATTTCTGAAGAATAGATAATCATTTATGGCGAAAACTTCAGAGCAGACATTTTTTAAATTTATCAAATCTCCGCTCAATTACCCCGTTAGCGTATATTTGGGTCTTGGTATTATTTTCGCTGTATTCATTCGGTGGCTTTGTATTCCCAATAAATCAGTTGATTATAAATATTTTTTAGCGCCTTGGTATGATTTCATCGCTTCCCACGGTGGATTTAGTGCTTTAAAATATGGTTTTGCTGACTATACACCACCCTATCTCTACTGGATTTTGATTGCAGCAACGCTGCTTTCTGGATTGCCAAAAATACTGGGAATTAAGCTTTTTGCCATGTCTATGGATTTTGTTTGTGCGTTTTTCACTTACAAAATTGTTAAATTAAAATATCCATCTGGCAGAATGGCAATATTTGCTTTTTTAGCAGTTATTTTAAGCCCTACAGTTATTTACAATAGTTCCCTTTGGGGTCAATGTGACGTTATCTATACAACGGGATTAGTTGCTTGCGTTTACTTTTTATCTATTTACAAGCAAATTCCAGCTTTAATTAGTTTTGGTGTAGCCGTTTCTTTTAAATTACAAGCGATGTTTTTAGCACCTTTACTCTTAATCATGGTGCTGAAAAAAAGAATCTCTTGGTATTTGCTGCCTATAGTACCCTTGGTATATATAGTTTTAATGCTACCAGCTTGGTTTGCAGGCAGACCCATGCCTGATTTACTATTAGTCTACTTTAACCAAGCTAATAAATATAAGGAACTAGCGAAAGGCTCACCAAATTTATATCAATGGATTCCCAACGATTTTTATAATATTGTAGTGCCGATAGGTTTAGCTTTAACAGTAGCAGCTATGTTGCTATTAGCCTATCTTGTTGTTTTCAAAAATCGGTTAGAAATTACTCAAGACAGACTGATTCATTTGGCAACTATATCGGTTTTGTTTATGCCCTATATTCTGCCGAAAATGCACGAAAGATATTTTTACCCTGCTGATATATTGTCAATTATCTTTGCGTTTTATTTTCCTCAATATCGCTGGGTAGCCATATCAGTACAAATGGCTTCATTTTTTGGTTATCTAGGAACTCCGATATATATCAAACTATTTGCTTTTCCTTTAGGTTTTACGCTTTGGTTTATTGTGCGTCATTGTGATATGATTTATCCGAAATTAAAAGCCAAAATTTCCTAGAGAATCATCATAAATTCTAGTGGATAAAAAAATTCCCAAATTGAATACTGTTGGTGCAATTATTTTGATTAGCACCATCATCTTATTTATCTCTAGTACCCTCAGACATGAATTATTTAACTCATCTGGAGATTTAGCATTTTTTGACCAAGGAATTTACTTAATTAGTCAGGGAAAAACACCAGTTTCTTCGATAATTGGTTTTCATGCTTTAGCAGATCATGCTGCTTGGATATTATATTTTTTGGCTTTACTCTACAAAATTTACCCTAGCGTTTATTGGCTGTTTGCAGTCCAATCTTTTGCCTTAGCGTTAGGTGCTTTACCTACATACTTGCTAGCATTGCAAGCAGGTTTAGACAAAACTCAAGCAGTCGTCATGATGGCTGTTTACCTACTATATCCAGTAGTTTATAACAGCAATTTGTGTGATTTTCACCCCGATGTAATTGCTGTTCCTGCACTTTTAACAGCAATTTTCGCTGCTAGAAGCAAAAAAATAATTTGGTTTTGCATTAGTATTATTTTGGTTTTAGGTTGTAAAGCCGTACTTTCCTTGACGGTAGCGGCTATGGGGGTGTGGTTATTCTTTTTTGAAAAGCAGCGATTATATGGTGCGATCGCACTTTTTAACGGTACAGCATGGTTTCTGATTGCGAATGAGTTGATTATCCCGTTTTTTGGTGGTGAAGCAGCATTACTCAACCGTCATCTTTATCGCTATAGCTATTTAGGAAACTCATTTTCGGAAACGATACAAATTTTACTATCCCACCCAGAAGTTATTTTCAAAAATATTTTTTCATCTATCAATTTAGAATACTTAGTGAGTTTAATAGCGCCTATATTATGGGGTTTAAAACCACAATATATGATACCTTTAATAGGTGCAATTCCTTGTATCGCATTGAATATACTTGCCGATCATCCCTCACAGAAAAATTTGGTTTTGCATTACTCCCTAGCAGCATTACCATTTTTAATGGTAGCGATAATTGCCAGCCTTGCAAGTGGTAAAGCCTGGATAAAGCAAAATCGGGTAATTATTATATGGTCTTTAATAGGGTTTTTAGTTCTAGGTAAATGGGGATTATTTACTTCTAGGTATCTCAGAAATGTAGATAATTCGCAAGCCACTAAAAATGCGATCGCTTTAATTAAAACTCCAGATAGCGTTTTCACTACAGATATAATTACGCCACATTTAACCCATAGAGAATTAATTAGCTTTAAATATAATCTCAACGACGTAAATAATTATCACTATATATTGCTGAATCTGCGCCATCCTGGTTGGGCAGCAAGTCCAGAAGATTATCAGAACTTATACAATCAGTTGCAAACTCAGCCGGAATTTAAATTGCAATATCAGCGTGATGATGTGTATTTATTTAGTAAAGAGTAGTTAATTTATGGTGCAATTAGACTAAATCCTTCAGCTTCACCTTTAACTTTACTCTTACTAAGATTTATTTTTTGCATAGCATCTTTATCTAACAGCAAATAAGACTTTTTAGCTAACATTTGTTGTAAAACAGGCAAAGGAGCAGCTGTAACCTTACAATCACTATAAAAATCTACACTAGGACGACCATAAGCAAAAGAAGTGTAAATTTGCGTTCCGGCTGGTACATTTGCCCGAATTAATGCGCCTACTGGTTTGGCGGGGAAAGTTTCATTTAACTCCCAAACCCAAGATTTTGAACTCATTAACAAGGCTAAAACTAAATACATCCCAGCAAATAATACTGGAATAAACTTACAATTCTGCTGTTTAATCAACCATGCTGTCATACCCATAGTGATTGCTAAAACAATACTCATGGTGATTAAACTAGGCTGTGGATCGGCAATTAAAAAGTAAACGCAACCTCCACAACCAACAACAGATAAGGCAGCAAATAATACAGTTAAGGCTTTCACTTTTAACTTATCTTGTTGCCAGATTTCAGTTAAGTTAACACCTATTCCTAAAGCTAAAAAAGGATATATCGGCATTACATACCAAGGTAGTTTTGTTCTCATCAAGGAAATAATCCCTAAATAGACAATTGTGGAAACGAGAATTAAACAACCCCAAGCAGTTTGGCGTTTTTTCCAGCTTAAATATAAACCTCCGGGTAAAAACAATAGCCAGGGAAAACCATATTTGAGAATCTCTAGTAAATAATACCAAGGCGGGCCAGTATTTCCTTCTACTGCTGTTCCCAGCCTATCTAAAGCTTGGGCTTGAAAATGCACTTGTAAGAATGCATCACCATAATGTTGATATTGAGCAACATACCATGCGATCGCAGGTGCATTACCTAACAACATTCCCACCCATAAATAAGGATTTTTTAATAAAATGAATTGCCTATTTACCAGAATAAATAACCCAGCAATTCCTGCCAACACTACTACTAACATTCCCTTAGTAAGAGTAATTAGCCCTAAACAAAAACCCACACCCAAAGCATACTTTTGCTGATGACGCGCCTTGAATAAACAAAACAGCAATAGTAGAAAAAACGAAATTGTCATTCCATCTAACATTGCTAATCTACCGTGACGCACCACAGGAAGCATAGTTAAGTAAACTAAAGCAGAAAACAGCGCTGGTAAACTTTCTAAAAAAACCAAACGCCCCACCATGTAAAGTAAAGGTACTCCCAAGGCTGTTAACAACGCGCCAGGAAACCTAGTAGTAAATTCTTGCACTCCTGCGATGTGGTAGCACAATGCAATTAACCACTGCATTAAAGGTGGTTTTAATAAAAATGGTTCTCCTTGAAGAGTAGGGTAAAGCCAGTTTCCTTTGCGATAAATTTCTCTAGCGACAATCGCATAAGTCCCTTCATCCCAGTCTCGTAGGGGTAAGTTACCCAAAAATATCAGCCACAAAACCAGGGAAGCTGCTAATAAAGCTAATAACCATTCTTTGTCTGTGAATGGGCGCATATTTTAAAAGTGAATTAACGGCAAAAATTTCATAATATTTGTGACTGTTTTTAAAGTCTTTAATTCGGGTACATCTGGTTTAAGTTTTTCTGCGATCGCTAATTTTGGTTCTGCTTGTCTAGGTTGAAAATTATATAAATAAACAAACGCTAAGTAAAGCCATGCATAAGGATTTTTGGCATCATATTTAGTTATTTCTGTTAAATTTTGAATTAATTCTGGAACTTGACGCTGTAAAAGTTGTGATAAAGCTAGAGTATAACGCCAATTGAGGTTATTGGGTTCATTCTGCAAATAATAGTTAGCCGCGAATTCAATTTGATTTAAATAATCTTTGTTAGCATCATATTGGTTAAAATTCCCTATTTGCACAAAGATATTATCTAGCTTACCCTGCTGAAATTCTCCAGCTAATTGCGACATTCGAGAAACTAAATCTAATGCTGGTGATTTTGCTATATTTCCTGTGTCTGTCACATCCACACTAGTGTTAGGAATATTGAAAGGTGTAACTTTGCCATTTCTTCTATCCAAATACAAGGCTGATAGTTGATATTTCCCGATTGGTAGCGTTGTTGGGATAAATGTAGATAGATTTTCCGTGACTTGAAAACTACCTTGAGGATGGCATTTTAGCCCACAATATAAATTACCTAAGGCAATGGCATGATCGTGATACCAAGCTGATTGTTCATTTTGCCATTTTAAAAGTAATAAGCCATTTTGCAAATCATCCCATGAACCTGTTATTTGATAAGTAATAGGATTATTTTTACCCACAATTAACTGATTAGCTGCTATTACTTGCTTTAAACTAATGGCAGCATTACTCTCATTTAATTTTTCAACCACTACAGCCGGATTTACGCGCTGATATATTCGTAATTGATCAGCATTAGGCAATCCCCATTCACCCTGTAATTTTAAATCAGGAGAGGACTCAACTAAAGATTTTAATTTGCGTTTAGTTTCCCCTCTTTCACCAGGTTCATCTGGTTCATGATCTCTAGTCACATACCAAGAAAAATTCTCTAAATCTTGCTCTACTTGAGATAAGTTAGTAGTTAATTTCCTACCAGAGACGCGAAAATCAGCTAATGTACCAAAATAATCTAATGTAAACTCATTAACTTGAGGCGTAGAAACCGGGATTACTCCTAAAGTTGTCCTTAAATAGGGATTAGTTTGGTTAATTTTATCGATTAATTGCGTTAAAGGATATTTTTTTCCCTCATCATTAGGTAAATGCTTTCCTCCCCATGCTTGAATTAGGGGTAATGGAAATAAATTATTGATTAAAACTATGCCACTAAGTCCAATAGCCGTAAATCTGACTCTATCAAACCATCTATTCTCAATTAAATGCAATAAATAAGCCAAAATCAAACTAATAACAGGAAAGACAGGCAGAATAAATCTAATATCTTTATTTGTGCCTAGGGAACAGAATATATAACTACTGAATAAGAAGATTAATAACCAATTTAAACCAGGTTGATGCCATATAGCTTTAATTGCTGCCTTTTTAAATTTATTTTTAATTAGATAAACCAATAAAATACCAATGCTAGTAAATAATATTGGTAATCCAATACTTTCAGGTAGCATATTTGGATAAACTAACCATCCAGCAAGAGTTGTGGCTGGTGGATCGCCTTCAGCTTTACCAACATTGTTAGCATTTAATGCAGAGGTAATAATCGTCAGCCAATTTAAGCCGTACCAAAAACCACAAATTAACCAAGCTACAGTTAAGGCTAAACCAGTTTGTAGCAATTTAATATATTGGCGTTTTCTAATAAAGCCAATAAATAGCCAAATACTAGGTACTAAAATAAAAATAAATCCTGTTGGTTTAGCCAGCATTATCAACCCTACTCCTAATCCTAGGCTTAGGGTTAATATCAAGGAATAAAAACCTGTAAAACTATCTTTCCAAACCGTTAAAATCGTAAAAGTAAAGATAACAACTGCCATTAACCCATAATCTAATAAATAATCTGTCCGCATAATTCCCAAAATAGGAAATAACAGACAAAATATGCTGGCGGTTATGCCCACCTGACTACGCTTAAATAAATATTTGCCTAAATGATATACAGATACAATAATTATTGCAGTAAATAATAAATTCACTAAAGTAGCCTGATCGTATCCTCTACCAAATAATAAGAAAAAAGGTACAGTACAAATATAAACAAAAGGTGCACGGTAACTCTGACTGCGCTGCCATAAAGATAACCACCAATCGCCAGAGAAAGGATTAAAATCTTGAAAAACTCGATAATGGTGTAATGCCATTGTTAAATGGGCACTTTGATCGTAAGCAGGGATAGATTCATCTAAGAAAAACCATGTCCTATCTATAATTAAGGCGATTAACCAAATTATGAATAATATGAAGTAATCTTTATTGACTCTAAAAAAATTGGGAGCAGCCATATTTATTAAACAAATTTAACCAAAGATTTTGTGCCACAAACTATCAATGCTTACATAGTTAAAACTATGAACTGATATCTTAAATTGTCTACCATCATCTTGACGTTCAATTTCTAGAAACAGATTCTTAGTCAGAAATTTAGTCTGATTGCTTTAGCCCTATACCGTATGTTAGTGCTGACGACTAACTCATCAAAATTGTTGTTGAGCATTAACTGCTGGTATTTTTCCTCTGGAAGGTATTTTAGTACTGAAGTGACACCTGAGTGGCGATCGCATCTCATTCATCATTCCTATTCTCAGCAGTCGTGATCGGAGTATACATTGCTGAGTTTTATTTTTTACTCCAAATGTTTTCCTTAAGCAATACCGCTAACTTGGCTTTAATACTGTTTACATAGGTGCTATACTTTGTGTCATTATTGATGCCCAGCCTCAACCTTTAGTTTAAGTATTAATCCACAATCTGTTAGGTAGAAGAAACTTGATCTATGCAATCAGCATCAATTTTAGGTTACGCAGTATAATCTAAAACTATATATTTTAGAAAAATACTTTAAAACTGCTGATGACAGCCATCACAGTAGAAATTATATTTAAATGAAATCAAAGTTATGATATGATTACAGCCATCTCTTGTAGATTTTTAAGTAAAAATACGGTAATATATAGCTCTTAATTATAGAAATATATACGTGAATTCTTAAACTTATGCATTGATAAAGTGTAGAAAAGTTTGCTGATTTTAACTATTTACAATTAGCAATAATTTTTCAGCCACTTACTGCAGAAAGTATCAGGATCAAAATCTCTAGCTGATAACCAAATAAAATTTTATTTGATGTCATTAGTAAAGAGTATCTAGCTTAACGACTAAGTTTATTTAAGCAATGAGAAACTATATTCGATTGAATGTAGTCTATTTATTTAATGGCATCAAACAGTAACAGTCGGAGAGTTAACAATTTAACTTTTTTTTAAAAAGAAAAAAATCACTCTCAGCAGTACAATATACCTGATAAACTATGAAACTGAATAATCCTTTCAATGCTAGGAGCGTATATGTAGCCTTCTATCTAGGCTAATTGGGGAGCTAACCTCTTGCGTAAAAGTAAAACAAAGCTTATTACTAAGAGGTAAAGAGTGTGCAAATTAATCAACTCATGAGACAAGGTAGCTGAGTCAATATCAGTAATCCTGCTAGCATAAACCTTATAAAAGTGCAGTCAATCATCGGATTGTACTGTTTCTTAGATTTAACTATTGATATTTACAAGTGCAAATACCAATCTTTGTGGTTTTGGGCTTGGGCATTCCACACTACCAAATACCCTATAGATAGGGTTCTCATCAAGCCAGATAATCTGGTGTTCAGAGAAACTTGTTATATCTATATTACCGATTGCTAAATTATCTGTTAATCTTGATTCAAATTTCAGGATTATCAGTAGTTATATTTGTATCTAAGTATCTAGAGAAAATGTGTTATAACTTACCGTCAGGTACTTAACTGATGGTTCGTCCCTTGAAGGAGCTATATTAAGTGGAAAACAGTAAGTCGTTTTTTTGGCCACAAGGAATATTGATTGCATTAGTTGGCTTAGTTGGGACTTTCAGTCTTGGCTTGATGATGCTTGTCAAACCAAATGCCTCTGATGCTCAAGGTCAGCCTAGTATAAGTGAAACCACTATATCTGCTCAAGCAGGAACTCAACAAAGGATAGAAAGTTTAAAGGCGACAATGCTGACAAGCTGGCAACAACAAGCACAAGCTAAGGGTATGGCTTATCCTTTACCAGCAAGTGTTGTAGGGGCGACCATCAAAGCAGCAAAACTCACTCAAGGACAAAAAGTCATTGCACTGACTTTTGATGACGGCCCTTGGCCTGAGAGTACTGCACAAGTATTAGATATTCTCAAAAAAAATGATATCAAAGCAACGTTTTTTGTAGTAGGGCAGAATGTCAAGAATTTTCCCGACATTTTAAAGCGGGTGGCAGCTGAAGGTCATACTGTTGCTAACCATACGTGGCATCACTGGTATCATTTTATGAATGCACAAACAGCTGCTTATGAAGTTGACAACACAACAGACATAATTTTTAAAACGACGGGTGTGAAAACAAATCTGTTTAGACCACCAGGAGGCATGATGCATAATGGTGTAGCTAATTATGCGAAAAATAGTAAGTATGCAGTAATCATGTGGTCTTCAGACTCTATGGACTACTCCCGTCCAAGTGTGCCACGGTTAATCAATAATGTTTTTAGGGAAGCAAAACCGGGCGGAATCGTGTTGATGCATGATGGTGGTGGCAATCGTTCCCAAACAGTAGAGGCTTTACCAACTATTATTGCCAGATTTAAGAAGGAAGGTTACAGTTTTGTGACTATTCCAGAACTTTTAGAAATGCAAGATAAAGACCAAAAGTTAATTGCTAATAAAAAGTAAAAGGTATCACTAATAATTTACTATTTAAGTTAACTTACAAATTAAAATACCCCACCTAAGCTTTAGGTATTGGTGTTAGCCTCTCAAAGCTTATGTGGGGTTTTGTTATGACCTATGAAAAAGGGTATGGGGCAATACAGTTCAGATAAGATCATTAGTGATTAATTTGTCACTTGGGAAAAAGCTAGCATAATTGGGGGATTCTCCCCCAAACCCCCGATTGGGTGACGGTTGCGTCCCCCAAACCCCCTCCAAAATTATTGTTCGGTTTTTTGTTGAGTAACTAGTTTTTTGGTTTTGTTATCAATTAATTTTCTTAACTGAACTGTATTGGGGCATAGGGCATGGGAAAATTTTCATGCTTGTTTGTGCCAAAATCTGCCGTGAATGGATAATTTGAAACAAAAGAGGGCGGGCTTTCCGTCCCACCCTACAAGAAGAATTTAGATTTTGATGATGTTAGGAAATCCCTAACAATTCCACTCAATTACTAAACTGTACTCAACTGTTTAATTTGGGGATTTGCTTCTGCACTATCAGCTTCGGAAGGTGGAACTAATTGCCAGAATTTAGGTAAGAATTCTTGCCAGTTTTGCAGAATTAACTTCGCTTTTGGTGAACCAGTGCGATCGCAATGGGTTTGAATTAATTCTTGCAGTTGTTTCTCCCCGGCTTCTGTGACTACTCGCTGAATTTTGACAATGTCCTTATTGACTAATTCAGGGAAAGAACCATCTTCATCCAAGAAGTAAGCTAATCCTCCAGTCATCCCCGCAGCAACGTTGCGCCCAACTTTACCCAGGACGACAATCACACCACCAGTCATATATTCACAGCAGTGATCGCCTGCGCCTTCAATGACTGCTAAACCTTTGGAGTTACGTACAGCAAAGCGTTCTCCTGCTAGACCGTTGGCAAATAGCACCCCACCTGTAGCACCGTAGAGGCAGGTATTGCCAATAATTACGTTTTGTGCAGGGTTATAGGTAGCATTAGCGGGAGGTTTGATGATGATTTCACCACCATGCATTCCTTTACCGACATAGTCGTTAGCTTCTCCTTCTAGACGGAGAATCATCCCAGGTAGGTTGAAAGCTCCAAAACTTTGCCCTACACTACCTTGGAAGTTGAGATGAATTTGTCCTGCGAAGCCGCTATCGCCATATTCAGATGCGATCGCACCTGCTAATCTTGCACCGACTGTTCTATCGGTGTTAACGATTTTCACAGTTTTAGCGATGGTAGATTGGTGAAAAATTGCCGCTTTAATATCTGGATCGGCTAGCAATTCATCATCTACAACCGGGCCGTTACTGTGAACTTCTTCATGCACTAACCAGCTACGGTCATTTTTGGTATCTGGTAGCTGCACTAAGCAGTTGAGATTGAGTGATTGGGTTTTGGCGAGTTTGATATCCTCACGCTGTTTTAGCAAATCTGCACGTCCAATGACTTCCGATAGCGAACGGTAGCCTAGTTTCGCCAACAGACTCCGCACTTCTTCTGCAATAAAGTAGAAGAAGTTGACCACATGTTCGGGCATACCGGAGAACCGTTTACGGAGTTCTTCTTTTTGGGAAGCAACACCTACAGGACAGTTATTGGTATGGCAAATCCGCGCCATAATACAGCCTTCAGCAATCATGGCGATGGAACCAAAACCGAATTCTTCACCGCCCATCAATGCACCGATTAGCACATCCCAGCCACTCTTGAGACCGCCATCTACACGCAAAATGACGCGATCGCGCAGGCTATTTTGCATCAGGACGCGATGTACTTCACTTAATCCGAGTTCCCACGGTGAACCCGCGTGTTTAATCGAACTTAGCGGTGACGCACCTGTACCGCCGTCATGACCAGAAATCTGGATGATATCAGCGTTAGCTTTCGCTACCCCAGCCGCAATGGTACCAATACCAATTTCTGCAACTAACTTCACAGATACCTGTGCTTTCGGGTTAATTTGATGCAGGTCAAAAATTAGCTGGGCGAGGTCTTCAATAGAGTAGATGTCATGGTGTGGTGGTGGGGAAATTAATGTGACACCAGGCTTGGAACGCCGCAACATCGCAATGTAAGGACTGACTTTCGGCCCTGGTAATTGTCCACCTTCCCCAGGCTTGGCACCTTGAGCAATTTTAATTTCAATTTGTTTGGCGCTAGCTAAGTAACCAGGTGTGACACCAAATCTTCCCGATGCAACTTGCTTAATGGCGCTGGAAGCTGTGTCACCATTCCGCAAACCTCTTAAGTGGGGGAGAGTAGCTGAGTGACCAGATTCATCAACATCATCCAAAACTTTGTAGCGGACTGGATCTTCGCCACCTTCCCCAGAGTTGGATTTACCACCAATCCTGTTCATGGCGATCGCTAAAGTTTCGTGGGCTTCTCTGGACAACGCACCTAAAGACATTCCACCTGTGCAGAAGCGTTTGACAATCTCGCTGACTGATTCCACTTCTTCTAAAGGAATGGAGGCGCGATCGCTTTGGAAATCTAACAAGTCACGCAAAGCCGTAACTGGGCGATTTTTCAGGTGTTCTTTGTACACTTCGTAGTGGTCGTATTGCTTCCCATCGACTGCTTTATGCAATGCTTTGGCCAGTTCGGGGCTATTCATGTGATATTCGCCGCCACGACGGTACTGCACAAAGCCCAAGTTTTCTAGTTTCTTAATTGTGAGTTCGGGGAAAGCTTTGTGATGGAAGGAGAGAATTTCCTGGGCTAAGTCACTGACAGTCAACCCACCAATGCGGGAAGCTGTACCTTTGAATCCTAGTTCTAGCAAATCTCTACCAATCCCAATAGCTTCAAAGATTTGCGCTGCTTGATAGCTGGACAGCAAAGAAATTCCCATTTTCGAGAGAATTTTTAGCAATCCAGAGGCGATGGCTTTGCGATAGTTAGCGATCGCTTGGTCTAGGGTAATGCTAGCAATTTGACCCCTAGCCATAAACTGCTGCGTCTTGGGATCGCCCCACCAATCGCGGACAGTATCTAAAGCCATGTAAGGACAAACTGCACCAGCCCCATAGCCAATCAAACAGCCAAAGTGATGAGTACTCCAACATTGAGCAGTATCAACAATCAGGGATGCTTTCATCCGCAACCCTTCACGGATCAGGTGATGGTGTACTGCACCTACAGCCAACAGTGGTGGAATATAGCTGTATTCGGTTCCTAGGGAAGAGCGATCGCTCAATATCAAAATCTTGGCACCCGCCCGTACTGATTCCGCAGCTTTGGCTTGTAAAGCCTCTACTGCTGCTTTTAAGCCTTCTGGCCCTGCAGCAATTTCAAATAAAGTTGACAATTGAGCAGTTGTAAAGCCAGAGAGTTTGATCGCCTCTAATTCTGCTTCGGTCAGGACTGGTGAATCTAGTTTGATTCTCTTAGCATATTCTGGCTTGACTTCTAGTAAGTTACCCCGTTCGCCTAGCTCGACTTTCAGAGACATAACTAGCTTTTCTCTGAGGGGGTCAATAGCTGGGTTGGTGACTTGAGCAAAGCGCTGCTTGAAATAGTCATACAGCAAGTGGGGTTTTTCAGACAACACTGCTAGGGGAATATCATCACCCATACAGAAGGTTGGCTCTGAACCTTGCATAGCCATTGGCTGAATCACCATTTCCACATCTTCTGTGGTGTAACCAAAGGCTACTTGATGTTGCAACAAGGTTTTTCTGTCAACTGTTTCTGCGGCTAGGTGTTCATTATTAGTTGCAGCATAGCCGTTACCGTTGCTGTTGGTTGCACCATTGCCATTACCATTGCTGGCTGCAGAATAATCAGCTACCAAGGATTTCAGGTCTTGGCGATACTTTTGCAACCATTCCCCATAGGGGTGTTGCTTGGCAATCCGCTGCTTAATCTCCCAATTTTTGAGCACTTCATTGGTAGTTAAATCCACGGCAATCATTTGCCCTGGGCCCAGTCTACCTTTTTCCACGATGCTAGCTTCCGGTAAATCTACTACACCAGCTTCGGAAGCGACGACGATGTAGTCATCTTTGGTGATTGCATAGCGAGCAGGTCTGAGTCCGTTACGATCTAATGTGGCACCAACTTTTTGCCCATCACTAAATACTAAAAGGGCTGGGCCGTCCCAAGCTTCTTGCAAGCCGCTGTAGTACTCGTAGAAATCGGTAATCTCAGGATAATCCTGTAATGAAGGCTGATTTTGATAAGCTTCTGGAACCAGCATCATCAAGCCTTCCAAAGGACTGCGTCCAGAACGCACCAATAGTTCTAAGACGTTATCTAAGGTGGCAGAGTCGCTGTTGTCAATATGAACTAAGGGCTTGAATTCCTCAATGCGAGACTCCTGCGGAGAGGCTGCGCCAACGCCCCAAACTGGATGGGCTAAACTCGCTTCTCGCGCCATCATCCAGTTAATATTACCCAATAAAGTGTTGATTTCGCCATTATGACCCAACAACCGCATTGGTTGTGCTAAGGGCCATTTGGGCATAGTGTTGGTGCTAAATCGGCGGTGATAAACAGCAAAGGCACTTTTGTAAGCGGGATTTTTTAAATCGAGATAAAAATCTCCCAACACCGCGGAACGCACCATGCCTTTATAGACAATTGTCCGGCTCGATAGAGAGCAAACGTAAAAATCCTCGGAGATGTTTTTTGCAGCTTTAAAAATGCGACGACGGGTAATATACAGCGCCCTTTCTAGTTCTTCACCACTTTTGTTGGCAGCAGCTAGAAAAATTTGCTCAATTTGGGGTTGATTTTCTTTTGCTTGTATCCCTAATGTCTCAGGCTTTACTGGAACTACGCGCCAGCCCAGTACCGTGAATTGTTCTTCAGCCGCAATTTCTTCAACCATTGCTCGGGATTTGGCGGCTGCTTGGGGGTCTTGGGGTAAAAAGATCATCCCCACAGCCAAATTACCTGTAGATGAAGATTCTATCCCCCTTTGGATATACTCTTGCTGGAACAACTCCCAAGGTATGGCGGTCAATATACCTGCACCATCCCCGGAATCTTGATCGGCACTACAACCACCCCGATGTTCTAAGCAAGTTAAGGCTGTTAAGGCTTTGGCAATAATTTCGTGGCTCGCAGAATTTTGGCGATGGGCGATGAATCCCACACCACAGGCATCTCTTTCCTCAACTAACCACCTTTGACCCTGATAACTATCTTTTTCCCTATCTGCAAATGACATGTTCTGCACTTGATTCCTTGGTGTATTATTCATAGCCTAATCCTGAAATGCTGAGTTACTAATTTTGCCGCCGCCAATGAGAAAAATTTCTAAGATTTCGCAATGGAGAATATAAACATTCACCGAAATTTAGGGAAAAAAAATTTTAACTTCGGTCAGTTGTTGTTGTTCTCCCGTGTTAAAATAATCGCGTTATTTTTT
This sequence comes from Tolypothrix sp. PCC 7601, assembly GCF_025677855.1. Lineage (NCBI taxonomy): Bacteria > Bacillati > Cyanobacteriota > Cyanophyceae > Nostocales > Tolypothrichaceae > Tolypothrix > Tolypothrix sp. PCC 7601. The sequence goes on along the minus strand of NZ_CP064879.1, from coordinate 5,637,504 downwards.
TATGTGTTTATGCTGAGTTAGACAAATTACTTTTGCCCTAAATGTCTTTATATTGATATCCTGCGTGAAGCTAAGTAGTTTCTCAATTCTTGCTTTTCCAGATGATGGCTATTTTTCAAGTAAAGCTAGTAATAGCTCACCTGAAACGAAAATCAATCTGATCGCTTCACTAAATTTTGTTGCCGAAATTACCTGATTGCGGTAACAAAATCAGCCTATTACACTATATGCCCATTTGACAATTCCTAAATATTTCTGTTGTTATCTAGATTTTGGTTAATTATCGATTGCCACTTGCGTTACTACTAGCTATACCTCACTTAAGTAGCAACAGTAGCAAACATCGGTGAGGAGGGAATATTTTAATCCAGCGCTAATCTCTAAAACTGCCGTTTTAGACTACTGGAAGTGCCAGTTAAAACACTTAATTGCAGTGGTTGTTTAGTCAAAAATGCCCTTTTGTGTCTGCAAGAGACAACAAGCCATCATATATAGTATCACGTTTTTTCAAAGCTTTGATCGTTATTGTTTTAGATTTCTGCATCATCAGTCAATATCAATTTTGGGTGATAGCTTTCACAAGTACCAGCAAATCATGTTAAAAATGCCGCATAATTATCGACACAAATGCCATACTGCTGTGTTTAAAAGAAGTCATAGCAGGTTGGTTTTGGCTCCGATTTCGCCAATAATCGCTACAGCGCTGTGTTTATATACTACCAGTGCTACAAGGGCCCAACAGTTACCCCCAACAAATATTTCCACACCATCAATCAAGCCCCAGTCTACTCAAGCTCCCTTTTCTAGAGTCATCGCCTCTGGCAATCAAATATCGCTCAATGGTCGTACTTTATCAGGAGCTTGGTTGCAGCGACCAGGAACTACCGATCAACTGACAACTCATCTGAGTGATGGTGTACTCAGGCAATTAATTGGCATAGATTTGTTGAGCAGCAACAATCCAGCTAGACAACCCATAAATTGGTTTTCGTATAGCACAGCACCATTAATTTTAGATGCTTGGTTGCAAAGAGGATATCGTTATTTAGATATTACTAGTTTTGCTCAAACAGCAGGATGGCAGATACAAGCCAATGGCAACATTTTAGCAATTTCTACACCTGCTGCGAATGTCACAGAAATCTCACAAAATCAAGAAAGTTTTGGCGATCGCGTCATTATTAATTTAGACCGACCAACTCCTTGGCAAGTTACACAAGAATTACCAGCTAAAAGTCCGCAAGATCCGGATACAGCAACAGCTAAACCTGCGAAAATTCCTCATAGAGTCTGGAAAATTGCTATCGATGGCATTGCTGATCCAGCTTTAATCCAAAGGTATACTCCCTTACCACCAGCACCCTTACCAGCGCCAATACCAAATCTGCTCAAACAATTATTACCCACCCCTGCACCAGAAACACTAATCAAGCAAGTAGAAGTAGCGAACAACCAAACGGTAATTAGTTTGAGCATTCCGTTTGGGTTGTCTCCCCGAATTAATACTGTTGCTAACCCCAACCGCTTAATTATCGAAGTTCGACCCGATGCGTTAGTAGAAAAGAATATTACTTGGGCTAGGGGATTGAATTGGCGACAACAGTTAGTTAATTTAGGCACAGATCGCTTTCCAGTTGTTTGGTTAGAAATTAATCCCCGTGCTTTTGGGCTAACGCTCAAACCTATTCGCGGTAATGTTAATGGTGCGGTAGGGACTGCACCGTTAATTCAAATGGCCCCTAAATTCTCAGCAGCAGCCGCAATTAATGGTGGTTATTTTAACCGCAATAATCGCTTACCACTGGGTGCCATTCGTCAAAATGGTCAGTGGATATCAGGCCCGATATTAAACCGAGGTGCGATCGCCTGGAATGATTCCGGCGAATTTTATTTTGATCGCCTCACCTTACAGGAAACTTTAATTGGGCCGAATAATTTGCGATCGCCAATTCTGTTTGTTAATAGTGCCTATGTTCAGAGTGGTATTGCTCGTTATACGCCTACTTGGGGTCAAACTTACACTCCCCTTACAGATAACGAAATCATCTTAACTGTTCAGCAAGACCAGGTTACCAATCAATTACCAGGTGGTAAAGCTGGGCAAACTAACTTTCCTATTCCTCCAGATGGCTATCTTGTCACTTTACGAGGTAATGCAGTGAATACTGCTGCCCAACTACCCGTTGGCAGCGTAGTTAGCATTACAAGTGGCACAATTCCTCATGAATTTAATCGTTATGCCAATATCATCGGTGCGGGGCCACTACTCATCAAAAACCGTCAAATTGTCCTTGATGCTAAGAGCGAAAAATTCAGTGATGCTTTTATTGCCGAAAAAGCAATTCGTAGTGGTATTTGCACAAATGCTACAGGTAATTTGATGATTGCTGCTGTACATAACCGTGCTGGCGGCCCTGGCCCTACATTAGCGGAACACGCAAGGCTGATGCAACTTCTAGGTTGTGTAGATGCTCTCAATTTAGACGGTGGTAGCTCTACCAGTCTCTACTTAGGAGGGCAATTAATAGATCGTTCTCCCAGTACCGCTGCACGTGTCCACAACGGCATAGGTATTTTCTTAGAACAAAAGTGATTTAGGGCATAGGGCAATTCAATTTTGGATTTTGCGAAAAGTTGCGTGCGGGGGTTCCCCCCGTTGAGCAAACTTTTCAAGACGGATTTGCAATTTTGGATTAAGGTTTAAATCTAAAATCCAAAATCTAAAATCTAAAATTCCCAATTCCTTCATAAAGTTAAGAAAAAGCTGCCCTTGTGTTTGATGAAGAATTGGTATAGACGCTGTAGTTTTAGTAGCAGTCTTTTACATCCTCAAGATTGCTTTTGTTATCGTTGGCAAGGTGCGACACGATTCTCGATTTTCGCAACTGCACGGTAACGCCAGAATTCTCATCAATGGTTCCTAAAGTACAGACGGTTTGTTATGTCTTTAAATGAGGTTACTATGGTTCAAATTTCAGAAACAACACAAACTAACGCTCTGCCCTTACCTCCAGCGATAACTTCCAGAGGCGTTGCAGCAACTGAATTACGCCCTTGGGGTTCTTTTACAGTTTTAGAAGAAGGGCGAGGATATAAAATTAAACGTATTGAAGTAAAGCCAGGACATCGCCTCAGCCTGCAAATGCATCATCACCGTAGCGAACACTGGATTGTTGTGTCTGGTACAGCTAGGGTAGTTTGTGGAGAAAAAGAAGTTTTGTTAAGCAATAATCAGTCTACCTATGTACCTCAATGTACAGCCCACCGCCTAGAAAATCCTGGCGTAATTCCCTTAGTGCTGATTGAAGTACAGAATGGTGAATATTTAGGTGAAGACGATATTATTCGCTATCAAGATGATTATGCCCGTACTGGCGATCAAAGCCGTTAAGATGCGATCGCTCATTTAGCCCTATTCTTGCCTTATAAGTTTTCTATACTCATCCCACCGCATAAAAGGTGGGATTTTTTATGATTTGGGGTTTGGTAATGGGTAATTGGTAACGGAAATTTCTCTCCTGCTTCCTCATCTCCCTCATCTCCCTTATCCCCAATCACCAGTCCCCAATCCCCATTCTGTAATACTGTAAATATGGAGTTGGAAATTTGTACAATAAATTCCATGATGCAATTGAGTCCAGCCGCTGCCAGTGAAATTAAGCGATTAAAGTTGAAGCAGCCGCAAAACGTTTTATTCCGTTTAGCAATTAAACCCGGAGGTTGTTCTGGGTGGTTTTATGATACGTCTTTTGATGAGACAGTAAAAGTCAGCGATCGCGTATTTGACCTGAATGGCATCCAGTTAGTTGTAGATGCAGATAGTTTAAAATACGTTGATGCATTAATAGTTGATTATTCAGAAGATCTGATGGGTGGTGGCTTTCGCTTCCAAAATCCTCTAGCAAGTTCTATTTGTGGCTGTGGTAATTCTTTTAACTTAAATCAAGATTCATTGAGCAATAATCAGTAGTAAAAACAACTATTTCTGAGCAATTGACCCAAATCACAAATAATAATTGACATGAAACCTTGAAAAAAGTTATAATTAGGATTTGTTAAAACTTAGACACTAAGCAGCTTACGCGCTGTAACTCATGCCAACAATACAGCAGCTCATCCGTAATGAACGCGAACAAGCGCGTCAGAAAACCAAATCTCCGGCTCTGAAGCAATGCCCACAACGTCGGGGTGTTTGTACCAGAGTATACACAACTACGCCTAAAAAGCCTAACTCAGCACTGCGGAAAGTGGCAAGAGTCAGGCTGACTTCTGGATTTGAAGTAACAGCTTACATTCCAGGTATTGGTCACAACCTACAAGAACACTCAGTTGTGATGATTCGTGGCGGTCGGGTTAAAGACCTTCCTGGCGTGAGATACCACATCATTCGTGGAACTTTAGATACAGCCGGAGTCAAAGACCGTAAACAAGGGCGTTCCAAGTATGGAACCAAGCGTCCCAAAGCAGCGAAAAAATAGGAAATAGGCGGTTAATCGCATGAATTACGATTAATCGTCTAGCCTAGAATAGCTGAGGGAGAAAAAACTGGCATTTGCGATCGCAGCATTAGTTATAGTTCTTGTGTCTGTATCCACAAATCAAGTCCTGCACTAAGCGAGCAAGTGTAGGATATTTTGATCCGAATCGTATTTGAGTGACAGCAACGCTTTAATCTAAATATTAAGGTTTATTAACGTTGTCGCCTTGTTTGTCTGATGACAGGTAACAAGTAAAGTAAGTTTGCCTGGCTGCATCTGTAAGATGAAAAAATTGAGGAAGTTTGAGCGGCGTTTCCTACCGCTTTTAGTTTCCGGTGTCTGATAGCATATAATTTCGTTGCCAAAACCGAATTAAGGGTGAAGTATGTCACGTCGTGGTGTTAGTCAAAGGCGACCAGTTCCGCCTGACTCAGTTTATAATAGCCGCCTAGTTAGCATGATCATGCGGCGAGTAATGCGTCATGGTAAAAAATCACTTGCAGCACGCATTGTTTATGATGCATTAAAAACTATCGAGGAACGCACTGGTAATCCTGCTCTAGAGACCTTTGAAAGAGCAGTACGGAATGCAACGCCTCTAGTAGAAGTAAAAGCTCGCCGGGTTGGTGGAGCAACTTACCAAGTACCAATGGAAGTGCGTTCAGAACGGGGTACTACCCTAGCGCTACGTTGGCTGGTACAATTTTCTCGTTCTAGAGCCGGACGGACAATGGCAGGCAAATTAGCTAATGAGCTAATGGATGCTGCTAATGAAACCGGCAATGCCATTCGTAAGCGGGAAGAAACACACCGCATGGCAGAAGCCAACAAAGCCTTTGCTCACTATCGTTACTAATTTTAGAAGCGATATATCGCGCATTCAAAAGCGATATATCGCGGATTTTCAAAAAAGACGGTTTTCCGTAAAAGTATAGAATCTTAACAAAGAGTAATATACAAGATATCATGAGGCAAAAACTATAGGAGGCTACTGTGGCACGTACGATCCCGCTAGAGAGAGTACGCAATATCGGTATTGCGGCGCATATAGATGCGGGCAAGACAACAACAACAGAGAGAATATTGTTTTACTCTGGGATAATTCATAAGATTGGCGAAGTCCATGAAGGAACCGCCGTCACAGACTGGATGGAGCAAGAGCGGGAGAGAGGAATCACCATCACCGCGGCTGCTATTAGTACCAGCTGGAAAGATCATCAAATAAACATTATCGATACTCCAGGTCACGTTGACTTCACTATTGAAGTTGAGCGCTCCATGCGTGTGTTGGATGGTGTAATCGCCGTGTTCTGTTCTGTAGGTGGCGTACAACCCCAATCAGAGACAGTATGGCGGCAAGCAGACCGCTATAAAGTGCCGAGGATAGCCTTTATCAACAAGATGGATCGTACAGGCGCGAACTTCTATAGAGTTCACGAACAAATGCGCGATCGCTTGCGAGCTAATGCTATTGCCATTCAACTGCCAATTGGTAGTGAAACCGAATTTAAAGGCATCGTTGACCTGGTACGGATGCGTGCCTATATTTACAACAACGATCAGGGAACAGATATTCAGGAAACTGAAATTCCCGCCGACTTGCAAGAGCAAGCAGCAGAGTACCGCACCAAACTGATCGAAGCGGTAGCAGAAACTGATGACGATCTGATGACTAAGTACTTCGAGGGTGAAGAACTTACAGAAGCAGAAATTCAGGCTGCTCTGCGAAAGGGAACAATTGCAGGTACGATTGTGCCAGTGCTTTGCGGTTCAGCATTTAAAAACAAAGGCGTACAGCTAATGCTGGATGCAGTTGTAGATTACTTGCCAGCACCAATTGATGTACCAGCAATTCAAGGTACATTGCCTAATGGTGATACCGTTGAACGTCGGGCTGATGATAACGAACCTTTATCAGCGCTGGCCTTCAAGATTATGGCTGACCCATATGGTCGCTTAACCTTTGTACGCGTTTATTCTGGTGTCCTGAAGAAGGGTAGCTACATTCTCAACGCTACTAAAGGTAAGAAAGAACGCATCTCCCGCTTAGTTATTTTAAAAGCCGACGAACGACAAGATGTCGAAGAAATGCGGGCTGGTGATTTAGGCGCAGCTTTGGGTTTGAAAGATACCTTAACAGGTGACACAATTACTGATGAAGGATCACCAGTAATTCTGGAATCTCTATTCATTCCTGAGCCTGTGATCTCGGTGGCGGTTGAACCCAAAACCAAGAACGACATGGATAAGTTATCCAAGGCACTGCAATCTCTCTCAGAAGAAGACCCGACTTTCCGTGTCCACGTCGATCCTGAAACCAACCAAACAGTGATTGCAGGTATGGGAGAGCTACACCTGGAAATTCTCGTAGACCGGATGTTACGCGAATTTAAAGTGGAAGCAAATGTGGGTGCACCCCAAGTAGCTTACCGCGAAACAATTCGTAAACCAGTCACCAGAGTTGAAGGTAAATTTATTCGCCAAAGTGGTGGTAAAGGTCAATACGGTCACGTTGTGATCGATTTGGAACCAGGTGAACCTGGTAGCGGCTTTGAATTCGTTTCTAAGATTGTTGGTGGTTCCGTACCCAAAGAGTACGTTGGCCCCGCAGAACAAGGAATGAAAGAATGCTGCGAATCTGGTATTTTAGCTGGCTATCCACTCATTGATGTGAAAGCTACTTTGGTTGATGGCTCTTACCATGATGTAGACTCTTCAGAAATGGCTTTCAAAATCGCCGGCTCTATGGCGATGAAAGAAGCGGCTCACAAAGCTGCGCCCGTTCTTTTAGAGCCTATGATGAAAGTCGAGGTTGAAGTTCCAGAAAACTTCCTTGGCGATGTCATGGGTGACCTCAATTCCCGTCGTGGGCAAATTGAGGGTATGGGATCTGAGCAAGGTCTTGCTAAAGTGACTGCTAAAGTCCCATTGGCAGAAATGTTTGGCTACGCCACCGATATCCGGTCGAAGACTCAGGGTCGGGGCATCTTCTCAATGGAGTTTAGCCACTACGACGAAGTGCCTCGCAACGTGGCTGAGGCAATCATTGCAAAAAGCAAAGGGAACGCTTAATTAAAAAAGGAAACGAGCATTCATGGCACGCGCAAAGTTTGAAAGGAAGAAACCCCACGTTAACATCGGTACTGTTGGACACGTTGACCACGGTAAAACAACATTAACAGCAGCCATCACCATGACCTTGGCAGCTCTTGGCCAAGCTGTAGCTAAAGGCTACGACCAAATCGACAACGCACCAGAAGAAAAGGCGCGGGGTATTACTATTAATACCGCTCACGTTGAGTATGAAACCGAAAATCGCCACTATGCTCACGTAGACTGTCCAGGACATGCTGACTATGTGAAAAACATGATCACTGGTGCAGCCCAAATGGACGGAGCGATTCTAGTAGTAGCTGCTACCGATGGACCCATGCCCCAAACCCGCGAACACATCCTGCTAGCAAAACAGGTAGGCGTTCCCAGCTTGGTTGTCTTCTTGAACAAAGAAGACTTAATGGATGACCCAGAACTGCTAGAACTAGTAGAACTAGAACTCAGAGAACTGCTTTCTAGCTACGATTTCCCTGGTGATGACATTCCCATCATCAAAGGATCTGGTCTACAAGCACTGGAAGCAATGACTGCTAACCCCAAGACCCAGCGTGGTGAGAATAAGTGGGTAGATAAAATCTATGAACTGATGGATGCTGTAGACTCCTACATCCCCACTCCAGAGCGGGCTGTTGATCAACCCTTCTTGATGGCTGTAGAAGACGTATTCTCCATCACTGGTCGTGGTACCGTAGCTACTGGTCGGATTGAACGCGGTAAAGTTAAGGTTGGTGATGTGGTAGAGTTGGTGGGCATTAGAGACACCCGCAACACCACTGTTACCGGGATCGAAATGTTCAAGAAGAGTCTGGATGAAGGTTTAGCTGGTGATAACGCAGGTGTATTACTGCGCGGTATCCAAAAGGCAGATATTGAACGGGGTATGGTACTAGCTAAACCCGGTTCTATTACACCTCATACTCAATTTGAAGGTGAAGTGTACGTTCTGACAGAAAAAGAAGGTGGTCGGAAAACCCCATTTTTTGCTGGTTACCGTCCTCAGTTCTATGTACGGACAACAGATGTAACTGGTACCATCCAAGCTTTCACCGCTGATGATGGCAGCGCTGCAGAAATGGTCATGCCAGGAGATCGCATCAAGATGACTGTAGAATTGATCAACCCGATCGCAATTGAGCAGGGAATGCGCTTTGCGATTCGTGAAGGTGGTCGTACCATCGGTGCTGGTGTCGTTTCTAAGATCGTCAAATAGCACCTTTTCACTTAATTAAAAAGGAGCAGAGATAGCAAACTCTCTGCTCCTTTCTCTTCCTTCAATTCAAGTGATTAGCAATTGGGAATTAGGGATTAGGGATGGAGATTTTATCTCTAGTACCAACTCCTCACTCCCCAATCTCTAATCTCCTAAAGTCCCTTAAATAATCAGAACCTAGAAAACTAAAGATGGCAACTCTACAGCAGCAGAAAATTAGAATCCGCTTACAAGCTTTTGATCGTCGTTTATTGGATACATCTTGCGAGAAGATTGTAGACACCGCTAACCGCACTAACGCCACAGCTATCGGGCCTATTCCTTTACCAACAAAACGTAAGATTTATTGTGTATTGCGATCGCCTCACGTAGATAAAGATTCCCGCGAACACTTTGAAACTCGCACCCATCGCCGGATTATTGACATTTATCAGCCTTCTTCTAAAACTATTGATGCTCTGATGAAGCTAGATCTGCCATCTGGTGTGGACATCGAAGTAAAACTTTAATTTTATAAGTCAAAAGTCAAACAATTTTTGATTTTGGGTTTTAGATTTTAGATTTGTTCCGCCACGCCACTTCTCTGCAGTTGAGCCAGCCGCTTGCGGGGGTTACCACGCCACTTGCTCCTCTTGGGGAAACCCCAAGATCGCAGTCGCTCCCTGTGGTTCGGACTGGCGTGAGAAACTCGCCCACGAGAGTGGCCCCAAAAGAGGCGGGGCTTGTATGAAAAACAATCCAAAATTCCAAATTTCAAATCTAAAATTGGCATGGTCAAAAGTGTAATCACCATTGACCTTCGACGCTTGATAGTCACTTTTGTATTAATACTTACACAGCCCTGAAGAAATATCTCTCAGGGCTTTTTCTGAGCTTGAAAACAAATGATAGAATGTAAACATTGTACGGGAGAAACAGAGACTCATAAATTTTAACGATTAAATTTATACCAGAGTAACTATGACATCCTCTTCTAGAATTGCAGTTCGCGAACTACCTCTGTTCCCGTTACCTGAAGTAGTTCTTTTTCCTAGCAGACCATTACCCCTGCATATTTTTGAATTTCGCTACAGAATCATGATGAATACGATTCTTGAAAGCGATCGCAGGTTTGGGGTTTTGATGGTCGATCCAGTCAAAGGTACCATTGCTAATGTGGGTTGCTGTGCAGAGATTATTCATTACCAGCGATTGCCAGATAACCGGATGAAAATGTTAACTTTAGGTCAGCAAAGATTTCGTGTTTTAGAATATGTTCGCGAAAAACCCTACCGAGTGGCTTTGGTTGAGTGGTTTGAAGACCAAACACCAACAAAAGATCTGCGACCTTTAGCTTCTGAAGTAGAACAACTGCTACGAGATGTTGTGCGTCTTTCAGCAAAGTTAACTGAACAAAATATTGAACTACCAGAAGATGTACCCGATCTGCCTACCGAGTTATCTTATTGGGTAGCCAGTAACCTTTATGGGGTAGCCGCAGAACAGCAGTCATTGCTAGAAATGCGTGATACAGCAGCTCGCTTGGAAAGAGAATCGGAAATTTTGACTTCTACTCGCAATCACTTGGCAGCTCGTACAGTTCTTAAAGACACTTTTAATCAAAAATTATAAGTTAATCAATGGATTCTACTGACTGTAGAGTTGTAATCGGTAGGATACTGTAGCTACCAAAAATTTTTAAAATTTCTGTGTAGGTGCTGAGTTCTGCCAAAGCAGATTGCATTTTGGGTGAATTGCGGTCTGCTTCTAAATCCATAAAAAATAAATATTCTCCCAAAGAGCGCTTTGTCGGGCGAGATTCAATGCGGCTGAGGTTAATTTCTCGTTGAGCAAATATTTGCAAGGGTTTGACAAGTGCGCCTGGGAGATTAGCGGGTAAGCTGAAAGCTAAGGAAGTATGGGTATTTGTTGTTGAATATTTCTGTGGCGAAATCTCAGTTTGAGCTTGACTAATTACCCAAAAGCGAGTGCAGTTTTCTGGATAATCGTTGATACCAGTGGCTAGTATTGGGAGGTTATAGAGTTCAGCTGCTCTCATAGATGCGATCGCCGCAGCTGTTAAATCTTGCTTTAGTAGTTGTAATGCTTCGGTAGTGGAATTGCTGGGAATTATCTGTACTGTCGGCAGAAATTGCCCTAACCAGCTTTGACATTGAGCCAACGCCTGTTGGTGAGAATAAACAGTTTTAATTTGCTCTAAACCTGAGGCACAGGAAATTAGGGTATGGGCAATAGGTAATATCAAAGCCAACTGAATTTGCAAACTATCCAATAGCCACAATGTATCCATTGTCATGGTGACACTGCCTTCTATGGAATTTTCCACTGGCACAACTGCTAACTGCGTTTGTCCTTGAGCAACAGCTTGGAGTGATTGAGCAATGCTGGGATAAGGACGTAACGTAGCTGCAACTCCTGTTGTTTGAGCCAGCCAATTGAGATAAAAAACAGCTGCTTGCTCTGCATAAGTACCGGGAGGCCCTAAATGTGCGATCGCTAGTGTCATCTTTTTAGCTTTGAGGTGCAAGTTGGATTTGTTTACAGATAGGTAAACTACACATTTTTAACAGCCATTTTCTGAAATAAATTCTGCTGATTAATCTGTATTTTAATTCCTCAGAGAATTGCTCAAAATTTTATTATTGGCAGATTTTTAACTGCATACAATACTTAATTTGTCAATGATTAATTTTGATGATTACTGATATATTTCTCTAACTAAAGATAGTCATCAAATTATTAACTTTATTATTTATAATGTATAGTTTATGAGTCACAATAGTTTTTATAATCAATAAAGCTGAGACTTTATCTCAAAATCAATCTAATATATTAAAAAATATTAAAATTAAACAACATATATATTAATTTACTCATGGCTACCCGGTTTACGGCTTCTCAATCAGTTGAAATTGCTGTTCCAAAGCAGCCTATTCCTATTCAGCACTATTTGCGTCAACCACAACGTTTGGTTCATGCTTTAGTTGACAATAATCGCATTCAGCAACTTTCAGAAGAAGTATTTCGGTTAAAAATGCGTCCTCTGACTTTTATGTCACTTAGTTTGCAACCAACTGTAGACATGAGAGTCTGGGCAGAATCTAATGGCACTATTTGTTTGCGATCTGTAGGTTGTGAAATTCTTGGTGTTGAGTATATTAATCAACGTTTTGCTTTGAATTTAAAAGGTTACTTGTCACCATCACAACTCAGTACAGGTACATACCTGCAAGGCAAAGCTGATTTAGAAGTGCAGGTAGAGTTACCACCACCATTTTGCTTTACTCCCAAACCAATTTTAGAAACCACTGGTAATGGCTTACTTAAGAGTGTGCTATTGACGGTAAAACAGCGGCTACTACATCAGCTATTAGCCGATTATCGTCGCTGGGTAATTTCTCAAACGAATGTTCAAAAGCTGAACGAAGATAGCGCAGAATTGCCCATATTAAATATGGAGTAAATTTACTCTAGGAGTCTCTGCGTTTTATTTAACCTCAATTTTGAATTTGACAAGAACGAAAGGACTTACGGTGCAACGGTGAAGGCCCGTATTTTTGTAGAGCTAGTAAATGCTTTTGACTACCATAGCCCTTGTTACTTGTTAAGTCGTACATGGGATACTTGGTTGCCAAGCGCACTACTAGCTCATCACGCCAAACTTTAGCCACAATACTCGCGGCGGCAATATTGAGCGATCGCTCGTCTCCTTTGACTATTGTTTGTTGGGGTAATAACAAGTCTTTTACTGACTGATTCCCATCTATTAAGCACAGTGCAGGCTGTACTTTCAGTTTGAGCACAGCCCGCTTCATTGCTAACAGTGTTGCCTGCAAAATGTTGATTTGGTCAATTTCCGCAGTGGAAGCGAAGCCAATTTTCCAGTCTATTGCTAATGCACAAATCTGCTGTGCTAGTTCCTTTCTGCGAGAGCTAGACAGCTTTTTACTATCTTTGATTTTAGCTGCCATCAATTCTGGCCAAGCACACTCTGGTAGCATAACGGCGGCTGCTACTACAGGGCCAAACAAAGCACCTCGCCCTACTTCATCCACACCAGCTATGCCCGCAGTACCCGCTAAGGTTGACAATTCTAACCACAGCAGTTCACTTTGAGGTATCGCAGAATTATGATTGGCGGCAGTTTGCTCTGGCTCTACCATCATGGCAGTTAGCTGTCTTCATTGTTGTCGTCGATGGCCGAGGAGCGACGACGACGGCGACGGCTAGCAGCAGTACTATTAGATTCCGTGGCTTCAGGTTCTTCTGCGATCGCAGTAAATCCTGGTGATTCAATAACTGGTTGGGGTGATGGTTTTGGCTCTACTTCAAGTTGTGATGTCGGTACTTTGATGGTGCTGACAGCAGTGCTGACTTTTTCCGTGGGGGTAGAATCAGAGGTAGATTCTGTAGTGGGAAGTTGTCCTGGTTGCACAATATTGATAATTACTGATTTCGGATTTTTCACTTCCCGATCCAACTTCACCAAGGGAGAAACACCCATCAAAGCAAAAACATCTTGTTCTTCATGGGTCATTTCTACAGTTCTAATTTCCGGTGGTTCTACCACTGGTTTGATTGGTTCTACTTTGGTAACTTTAGCCCGTTCTCCTCGATCACTCCAACCTTGTTTATTCAAGCTTGGTGGTGGTATCTCTGGTGCTGGCGCTAGTTCATTATCAGCATCTAAGTCTAAGTCGGGGTCGTTGACAAAAGCGAGTGGATTGTTGACAATCCGTCCTTCATCTTTGCCATTGGGCGCACCAATACCAATGCGACTACGACGGGTGCGGGTGCGGCGCTTGTTATGATCGCTCAGTTCTTGATAGCTGGGATGATTGATTAAGTTGAGGGCACCCAAGTCAGAATCGTTATCAAATGTATCGCCAAATCCATCGTAGGTCTCCCGTGGATCGGGAATGCGGGCCACTGGCTGACGAGGTTCTCTGGCTTCCCGTGGTTCTCGCGCCTCTCTTGGTTCCCTATTCGGCAGAGGGATAAAGCGTTCTGGTACTTCTGTGGGTATGGTGGGCAATCTACTTTCTAGTTCTCCCGGTAGACGCACAGTATGCCCTAAACCTCCACAGGTCGGGCAAGTTTCACCAAATAATTCGTAAATATTTTGACCTTGGCGCTTACGGGTGAGTTCTACTAAACCCAGTTCAGTGAGTTGAGCAATTTGGGGACGAGCTTTGTCTGCTTTCAGGGCTTTGTTAAAATGCTCCAGTACTTGCAGTTGATCGCGTCGTGATTCCATGTCAATGAAATCGACCACGATCACCCCAGCAATATTCCGCAGACGCATCTGTCGGGCAATTTCTGTAGCGGCTTCGCAGTTAGTCCACAGTACTGTCTCTCTAGCTGTTGCGGAACGTGTAAAGGAGCCGGAGTTAACATCTATGACTGTTAAGGCTTCGGTTGGCTCAATGATGATATAGCCACCAGAAGGTAAGTCTACTCTTGGTTTGAGGGCTTCTCGAATCGCGGCGTTAATCCGGAAGTATTCTAAAATTGGTGAGCGATCGCGATGATGGTCAATTAACAATCCCTGCGGTGTTTGACCCCCACTCCAGTTTTGTAAATACTGCTTAACGCGTTTTAAACCAGTACTAGAATCGACTACAATGCGATTCACATCCGCGCCGTACATATCTCGCAAGACGCGTTGGATAAAGTCATCATCTCGATTCAGCAATGCTGGGGCCCGGGTGGATTGTGCTTCTTGTTGAATGGCTTCCCACTGTTTCTGCAATACTTCTAAATCTTCGATAATTGCTTCTTCTGGTTTACCTTCGGCTTCTGTGCGGACTAATAAACCCATACCTGCGGGTTTGATCAAAATTGCTAATGCCCGCAGACGGTTACGCTCGCTTTCACTTTTAATCCGCCGAGATAAATTTACACCTCTACCATAGGGCATCAGGACTACGTAGCGTCCTGGCATAGTGATATTACCTGTGAGCCTTGGCCCTTTTGTGCCCGTTGGCTCTTTCATTACCTGCACCAACACTTTTTGTTGTGGTGCTAATAATTCTGTGATTGCGGCGGCTGTCCGCTTCAGCTTTAACGGCCCCAAATCAGTGACGTGAATAAAGCCGTTACGCTCTGGATCGCCAATATTTACAAAAGCTGCATCAATACCTGGTAGTACATTTTCTACCACTCCTAAGTAAATATCACCAATTTGGTGATGACCGGTGGCTACAACAAGTTCTTGTATTTGATCTTCCGAAAATACAGCAGCAATTTGATGCTGTTCCGCGATGATAATTTGCTTTGGCATTCAATTCCCTCAAAAATTCGTTGCACCGATGGGTAAAGGAGGTTTTTTTAGCCTCTCTCCCCTGCAAGCCCCAAAAGGTGCAGCTGATAATAATAATTGTGAATTTAAGCTCCCAGTGAAAGAGCTATGGATACTGTGATTGCGTTTACACGCCTGATTATTCCAGAAAGGCTGCATATGTTTAAGCAATTACATCAACCATCTATGGTTGATTTTTGATGCTATACCTTCACCAGTGAAAGATTAGGTATTCAGCAGTTGTTTAAAAAGCATAGAGGAAGAGTTGCCGACGGAGCCTATTGTGAGTTACTGATTCACACGGTAGCTATAGAGAGAGTGTGTTCTTTAACCTGCCTCAGTTTATCCGGGATAAAATCCTAGAAGTTGCACTCTCATATCTTTGCCTTTGCTCCCTGAGTATCAGGGTTGTGAACCAGCTAATTCAATGCAGCGCCAGAAAATTTCTCTTCATCCCATTCTAACGCAACCTTGCCAAAAATCAATTCCCACGATGTATGATGTCAGGGCAACTACTAGCCAGTTGCCCTTGACGGATTATATACCCAAAACGAGCCGATTGCGCTGGATATGCCAGAGATGAAATTCTGTGTGAGCTACATTTTCTAGCATAAACAGGATTTGTTCGGGACGCAACAGCACACCATCGGGACGACAGATACCTAGATAACGCAAGGTAGCTGTAGGCTCTGGTTGATTAGTGTTAGTTGCGACTAACTCTAGTTCCAACAAGCGATCGCGCAGATTTACGATTTGGTGTTTACCGGACTTGGTAATTTGTTCCCAGAGAATTTCTGTTTTGGTGTGAATTTGCTCAATCCAGCTTTGCCATTGTGCAGGTGTGGCTTCTCCTGTAACAGAAACAGTAATTAAATATTCTGCTGCTTCTATAATTTGGCTAGCTGCGGGAGCTTTTAAATCCAATTCCTTGACATCATATATAGGTATATCTGGGGGTAACTCCTTCGCTAAATTGGCTCGGAATGTCTTGACATCTACTGGCACAGTTAGCTCAAAATCCACAATTTCGCCTGTGCTTGTAGCTCCTAAAGCTAAAGCATTAGCCACAGAAATCCGGGGATGGGGATGAAAACCACCTGTAAAAGAGACTGGTAAGCTGGCTCTTCGCACTACTCTATCAAATAGACGCATCAAATCTAAATGGCTGACTAAAGCCATGTCTTTTTGCTTACCGAACCAGACTCGCACGCGTTGGACTCTAGCGGTATTTGGTACAAATTCCCCAGCAAATTCTGGGACTGCTGGTGGCTCAATGACAATATTATGTCCAAAATCGGTGCCACAGACACCACAGTGAGAACACCCCTCAAAAGAGCAATCAGGAACGATCGCGGCTTCTAAGGCCCTTTGTAGGTCTTCTTTGAGCCACTTTTTGTCAATTCCTGTATCAATGTGATCCCAAGGGAGAGGAGCATCGAGGGAAGGAGACAATCCAACTTCACTGCTTTGCTCTTGGGTGGTGGCAAATAAATTCCATTCACCCTGTTCCACTTGGCGGTATTTCCAGTCTAAACCTGCTTGCGCGATCGCGCTTCCCCAAGCTGCAAACGCTTTGTCCATACTTTCATACCAGGAATCCATACCTGCACCCAATTCCCACGCGCGGCGGAGAACTTTTCCTAAACTGCGATCGCCTCTACCTATAAAGTCTTCCATTGCCGACAGCCGCACATCAGTAAAATTTACTTTTACTCCTCTAATGCGGCGGAATTCTTGTTTGAGTAACTTTTGCTTGCGTTGAAATTCAGCGGTAGAAACTGAATGCCATTGGAATGGTGTATGGGGCTTAGGGGTAAAGTTAGAAATTGTCAAGTTAAAATTTAGCGGTCTTCTGCCCTGTCCGCGACATTCTCTTTGTAACCAACTCACCGTTTCGGCAATGCCAATGACATCGGCATCTGTCTCACCTGGTAAGCCGATCATAAAATACAATTTGATTTTATCCCAGCCTTGCTCCCAAGCTGTTTTTACACCCCTGAGCAGTTCTTCATTGGTCAAACCCTTATTGACAATGTCCCGCATTCTTTGGGTGCCGGCTTCTGGAGCAAAGGTTAGCCCTGATTGTCTGGTTCCGCCTAGAATGTTGGCAATATTTTCATCAAATCTGTCTACTCGTTGGCTAGGAAGAGACAGAGTAATATTTTCATTTTTTAAACGATTTTTAATTTCCATCCCTACTGCTGGGAGGGATAAGTAATCTGAACAACTTAGAGACAGCAGGGAAAATTCATTGTAACCAGTCGCCCGCATTCCCTGTTCAATGGCTTCTACTACCTTATCTGGCGCGACATCCCGCGCTGGACGGGTCAGCATTCCTGGTTGACAAAAACGACAACCGCGAGTGCAACCACGGCGAATTTCAATTGTTAAGCGATCATGTACTGTCTCGACATAAGGCACTAGCCCAATAGAATAAGCAGGTATGGGTGTAGCTACCCGTCTGAGAATTCGTTTGGGGACATTGTTCGCTACAGGATTGACTGAACCATCTGCCGCCATTTGGTAAAACTGGGGAACGTATACCCCTGGGATTTGAGCTAAGTCCAGCAATAATTCCCTGCGGCTCAAAAGAGCTTGTTTACCTTCTTGCAAGACTAAACCAATTTCTGGCAGTAGTTCCTCGCCATCGCCGAGGGCAATAAAGTCGAAGAAGTCTGTGTAAGGTTCTGGATTAGAGGTTGCTGTTTGCCCTCCCGCGAAAATCAGGGGGTAATTACCTGCTGCTCGTTCTTCCCAGGTAAGGGGTATACCTGCCAAATCCAACATTTCTAAAATATTGGTGGCTCCCAGTTCGTAACTCAGACTAAACCCTAAAATGTCAAATTCTGTCAGCGATCGCTTCGACTCTACTGCAAACAATGGTGTGTTTGTTGCTCGGAGTTTAGCTGACAGATCTGTCCCAGGGAGGTATGCGCGATCGCATAACTGCCGCGGCTGGGCGTTGAGGATGTTATAGAGAATGATATGTCCTAGGTTGGAGGCTCCGACTTCATATACTTCCGGGTAGGTTAGCACCCAACGTATTGATGCGGTGTCCCAAGGTTTATGTACTGCTAGGCGCTCATTACCTAAGTAACGCGCTGGTTTTAAAATATCCGGTGTGATTAACTTTTCAACTGCAACAGCCACTGTGCTATCTTCTAGCTACCTTAATTACAGCTACTCACCTCCAACATTAGCATTGATTAGGTCTTTCTACAGAATTGTTTACCGCAACTTACAATTCTGTTACAAAGTTGTCTGTCCCGGTTACCCTCAACAGCAGCATTGCTTAATTATTGTGAAGTCAAGCTGCTGCACATCAGGGCGACCTTAAACGATTTCAAATACCTGATCGAGTTGTGTTAATTCAAAAATAATTCTAATTGACGGAGACACAGAGCCAAGCTGGAGACTTCGTCCTAAGCTCCCAGCCAGTTTCAGCGCAGAGACCAATGCCATTAACCCGGCACTGTCTAATGATTCTACTGCTGCCAAATCCACTAACAAGATCGAAGTATCATCTTGTGTCAACGCTGTAGTTAGATCCCGCTCAAATTCTAAAGCGTTAGCGGCATTAAGGCAGCCTTGAGGACGAATAAATGTAACTTTTGGACATTTAAGTACCGCTTGCATAATGAAATCCTAATTTAAAGTTATTGAACCTTAAAGCTTAGATGTATTTGAACATAAACTTTTTTTCATAACATCGACCATTTGTCTTATGTTTCTTTGCTAAATCTTTATAGGTTTTCTACCTCTATTTAAAGATTGTTGTAATTATTAGTTAAAATGTATGTATATATACTTTTTTTTCACTCAAGTTCAAAAACAATCAACATAGCAATTCCAAGAGCAAAATCAATCTCCGTAGCTATGCTGAGACTGTTGATTTTATCTATAGCTAAGGATGATGTCTATTAACGTTTGGTTACTAGTAAAAGCCCCCAGTCTTCACCCTGTCAGCCGCAGATACTAGCTTTCATCTTGTTGTACTTTTACTAGACACTTGTGATCTATATCACATCGAGTTGGGCATCTGGATCACTTTTTATACCAAACTTTATCTTGGATAATTAACAGCAAATACAAATTGGCTAAGTCTTTATGAGAACTAGACATGCTATTCGTCAATTGGTAGAAAAAGCCCTTTATATTAAAAAATTAACTCCTGAAATTGAAAATGAAATCAATTCAGAATTAACTGAAATGGGTTACATATCTGACGTTGATTATGAAGCTTTAGAGTTATTAATGGCAGAGATGGATGCAGGTCGAATTAAATTAGTTCCTAGCTTAGGTTAGTAACAACAATCGCTGAGAATTGTAGCTTTTGCCTCTATCTAGAGCTATATAAATTGAGAATATTTCCGAGAATTGTAAGACTGTAGCCTTGACAAATAGTACAGCTTGGTAAAATTAAAGCTACCTGAACCTAACCTAGGGAAGCGTTAAAGCGCGAATGGTCAGCATATCCACGGCTACGAATTTCTGAAGCAGCTTGATTTTTTACCTTTTGGTGTTGGTCTGTCACCGCAGCCATACCAACATAATGCCCTGAGCTTGGCGTTATTTTGGCGTGAGTTGGAGATTTCGTTACCTACTCTGGCGTAAACTGTGCTAGTGAGCATCAAAAATTTGCATTAGTAGTAAGTCGCCATGCAGTTCGCTAAACGCCTAGAAAAAATTCCTCCCTACCTGTTCGCTGAAATTAACCGCAAACGGCATGAACTTGAAGCTAAGGGAGTTGATATCATCAATTTGGCGATCGGCGATCCAGATAAACCAACTCCGGCTCATATTCTCCAGGCAATGCATGAGGCGATAGATGACGCTGCTACTCACAACTATCCACCCTATCAAGGTACTCAAGAATTTCGGGAAGCCGCCGCTAAATGGATGGAACGTCGGTTTGGTGTGGCCGATTTAAATCCAAATACAGAGGTTGTCTGTTCGATTGGTTCTAAAGAAGCGATTCATAACACCTTTTTAGCTTTTGTCGAAACAGGAGACTATACCCTCATACCCGATCCTGGTTACCCAGTGTACCGAACTGCAACATTATTTGCTGGTGGTGAGCCTTATACAATGCCTCTGAAGGCAGAAAATAAATTTTTGCCTGACTTGAATATGATTCCAGAGGAAATTGCCCATAAAACGAAACTTTTATGGATTAATTATCCTAATAATCCGACGGGGGCAATAGCAACACTAGATTTTTTTGCAGAATTAGTAGCTTTCTGTAAGCAGTATGATATTTTGCTCTGCCATGACAACGCTTACTCAGAAATGGCATACGATGGCTACAAACCCCCCAGTGTGCTAGAGGTTCCAGGTGCCAAGGATGTAGCAATTGAGTTTCACAGTCTGTCTAAGTCCTACAACATGACAGGCTGGCGGATTGGTTTTGCGGTTGGGAATCCGATTGGGATTAAAGGCTTAACCCAGGTGAAAAGCAACGTCGATTCTGGGGTATTTAAGGCAATTCAACAAAGTGCGATCGCAGCCTATTCTACCAATGAAGCAGAATTACAATCTCTCATCTGCGTTTACCAAAATCGTCGAGACATTATTGTCACAGGGTTGCAATCTCTAGGCTGGCCAATTCAGCCTCCACAAGCTACTCTTTACGTTTGGGTTCCAGTTCCCCCAGGATATACATCCACAGAGTTTGTTACCCTGTTACTTGACAAATGCGGCATTCTTGTGCCTCCAGGTAATGGTTATGGCACATCTGGAGAAGGCTTTTTCCGGATTGCCTTAACCATAACGGATGAGCGAATGCATGAAGCAATTCAACGCCTAAAAGATGCTGGGATTAGATATGAGGCATAAGGGCATTGGGCATTGGGCATTGGGCATTGGTAATGGGTAATTGGTAATGGAACTTTTGAGTTTCTCCCCTACTCCCTCATCCCCCTAGCCCCTAACCCCTTCCTGCCAAACTAAGTGAATAAACTGATGCAGTTGCTGCTTGGCTAGTGCGTCAGGTTCTGTTTTGGGTTCTTTCGCTAAAACCTGACTTAATACTGTAATGACTTCTGTGTCTAAGGCCGGTTGAAATAAATTTACAGGCCATAGCAAATCGGATGCATCTCGTAAGTCAGTGATTTGGGGCGGTTCTGTAAAAAAATCGACCAGCACTAAAGGACGTACCCAGCACAACTGGCGCGAAACCACGACTTGAATGACTTCTGCATATAAATTCTTGTCGCCATGTTTTAACGAAACAATTTGTCCTGATTGAAATTCCAGGCTTATCTCCATAATCAAGCAGCTTCAAGCAGCAGGAATAATATTGTAGTTTTCTTCATGGTAAAACTGAGATGGCGCTACAGCTGCAACCTGAAGGTAATACCATGACAGCTACAATTTTTTAGACCTCGATTTCGCAATCAAACTCAGTCTGAATATAAATGTTATAAAATAGGTGAATAACTGTTAAGCGATCGCAAGACAGATACTCTGTTGTAGTAAATCAACCAAGAAAGAGCAAGAGCCGTGTCAGTCGAAACCATTGAGAAGCGTTCCACAACCCGCAAGCTCGCGCCTCAGTATCGCGTTTTGCTCCATAATGACGACTACAACTCTATGGAGTACGTGGTACAGGTACTAATGACCACAGTGCCGAGCATCACCCAGCCCCAGGCTATTAGCATTATGATGGAAGCCCATACTAACGGGCTAGCTTTAGTGATTACTTGCGCTCAGGAACATGCTGAGTTCTACTGTGAAACTTTGAAAAGTCACGGTTTGAGTAGCACTATTGAACCTGATGAATAATCATACGTCATCAATTATGAGTCTCAATTTAAAATGTTGACTTGTAACTGTTGACTGTTTTTACATGAAAATTAACCTGCTCGATTTAGCTCAACGCCCTGCCCCTATAAGGCTGGGTTGTTTTATTTTGGCTTTGTTATTGCTATGGTTGCCTGTTGCTGCACCAATATACTTACTAGTGGATGATTCTAATTTAGAAAGTATATTAACAATGGTACTGCTATATGTAGAATTTATTTTGCTACTGCGGTTATGGGGTAAGTATGTTGATCAAGAACCTCAAATACTACGGCATTATGGCTTAGAAATTTCTCGTCAGAACGGTGTAGATTGGCTGCGTGGTTTGGCGATTGGATTAATTACTGTATTGATAGTATTTGGATTGCAAGGTGCTTTTGGTTGGTTAGTGTGGCAACAACCGCAAGTTTTTTTATTAAAAATTGTTTTAGAAGGTTTAATTGTTGGTTTCGCTGTAGGTTTTGCTGAGGAATTATTATTCCGAGGTTGGTTGTTGAATGAATTGGAACGTAATTACAACCCAAATATTTCTTTATGGATAGATGCAATTGTATTTGCTGGATTACACTTTATTAAGCCTTTAGCAGCAATTATTCATACACTGCCGCAATTTCCAGCTTTAGTATTATTAGGATTAACGCAGGTATGGGGCAAGCGCTGGCGTAGAGGCAGACTTGGTTTACCAATTGGGTTACATGGTGGTTTAGTTTGGGGCTATTACATTATTAATATTGGGAGATTAATCAAATATTCTGGGCAAGTTCCTGATTGGGTTACAGGTGTGAATAATAATCCTTTACAAGGTGCAATGGGTGTTTTATTTATGACTATATTAGCTTTGTGGATGCGAGGAAAAACCACAAATTTGCTTTCACCAAATAGTGTGAACACTAGATAGTTGAATCTTGCTGTCCCTACTAATCACAGGAACTCCGAGATATAAGGCTGTAGCTGCAATAATGCGATCTGGTAAATCTGGTACTTGTGTGCTATTAACTAAACATAAAGCTTGAGCAATATGACGATCAAAAGGAACTTCAACTAATACAGCATTCCTTGCATCAACAGCTGCAAGCCAACGTTCCCAACGTTAGTGCAGAAATGCGTCCTTTCTCGCTTAAATAAACAATCTCGGCTAAGGTAATCGAAGCAAATGCAATTTGATCGCCATCAGATACTATTTGCTCGATCATATCTTTTGCTGTTGTCGATAGCCGGGAATCGCCAAAAATGTACCAAATGACTGTATGGGTATCAGCTACAGCACGCAGCATTAAATATCCTCCCGTGGGAAGTTGATCCATTCCTCGCTACGGGATTCATCAATTTCCTCTGTGCTGGGGGCTGAACCTAAATCAGCACACAAACCCCACAATGATTTGCGCGGAATGGGCACTCCATACATTAATTCGCGTTCTAAATCAGGGGTAATTTCCTGAATTAATCGCAACTTGTCCACACTAGAAAGTTGCTTTGCTAGCTTAATTACATCATTTAGGCTCACAACTTTTCACCTGCTTCACCTGAGAAAATTCTCACAATGCTTAAGTCTGATTAAACTCTCTCCACAACTGTTCCTACTACGCAAGCCCTATCTAAATTCACACCGTTTAAATTCGCACCTTCTAACTCAGCACATAATAAATTTGCGCCAGTAAAATTAGCTCCAGCTAAGTTCGCTCCACGCAAATCGGCTTCTTCGAGATTGGCTTCGCTTAACAACGCCCCTTGCAAATCAGCACGGGTTAAGTCTGCACCTTTGAGATTTGCTCCTGTGAGGTTAGCACCGCGCAAGTCAGCACTGCGTAAATCAACGCCTTGTAAATTGACGTTCATCAAATTAGCGCCACTCAAAAAAGCACCTGTCAATGACACATCACTGAGTGTCGCACCCATAAAGTTAGCACCGCGCAAATTGCTACCACGCAAGTCAGCACCAGTTAAATCTGCTTGCATCAAATTTGCTCCCATGAGGTTTGCCCGTAAGTCGGTGGCTTGGAGGTTGGCTCCCATCAAATTTGCGCCTTCTAAATGTCCACCTTCAAATTTGGAACCAGTGAAATTGGCACCTACAAGGGTAGCACCTGCAAGATTGATGCGGCTTAAATCAAGTTGAGAGAGTTCCTCGTCTTCTAAATTTGCTCCTGGGAGTTGTTTAAGAGTTCCTAATTTAATAGCTTCAATATTCATTGTGGGTAACTACCAATCTCCTCACTACTCTTACTGTGACTATCCCAACGGGAATCAATTAGCCACATTCCGGCACTGACTTTGGTTTCTATTAAAGGTAAGTCTAATCCTTGTTGCAAACCCATGACTAACAAAGCTAGGGTATCTACAAGTTTAGGGTCAAAGCGGGTTGATTGTTGTTTGCACTCATCTAAAGCTTGAGTAAAAATTTCCTCTCGGCTGATTTGGGGAGATTTTTTCTGATTGACTCGCCATTGAAAGTCTGCAACTAAGGCTAAAATGCGTGATTCTAGGGGAATTTCATCTCCAGCTAAACCGGCTGGCTCTCCTGAACCATCCCACCACTCAGTTTGATGAGTAATAATTTGAGCAACTGCTCGTAACCTGGGCATGGTTCGCAATACTTGTGCGCCGGGTACTAGGGGACAGCTTAAGGGACGATTGGAGTCTTCTTCGTGGTAACGTCTAGAGCTACCTGGCACCAGAACGCTTTCGGCTTTTTGTAAAGGATCTATGCGGTGCAACAAAGCGGCTAGGCGCAATCTTTTAATTTGCCATGCAGGGAGATTTAATAATTGCCCTACTGTTTCGGACAGGGCTACGACTTCCGCCGCAGCCATTGGGTTATTAATATCTGCCAAATCTATTAATTGTGCCATCCGCAAGAATGCTTGGATTTCATTAGAAACCAAGTTGTTGTCTAGTACTTGCTGACGTAGCGCTGTGGGAACGGGTAAATTTTCCTGCCCAGTCTGGAGGTAATCAACGACAAGGGAAACAACTGCACTCAAATCTTCTGGTGTCACTAAACTAGGCTTAATGGCATCTTTATAGGCAGTTAATTTGTCTGCTAGTTCTGGGTTTAATGGTTTAATATGAGCGATCGCTAATTCTGCTGTCTCTCTGACTAACTCTGGCTCAAATGTCCATAAGCCATAAAATTTACGCTCTAAGTCTGATGCGGGTAGCCCACCACTGCCATAATCAGCTTCTGATAATTCTTGACAAATTACCATTGCTGTGTAATTAGGCGAGAGAATAATTAAGTGCCACTCTTGAGCTACAGGGTCGGTGGGATCTAAAGCTACTAAGTCTACATTCGGTAGTTTGCTGGTAGAATGTTCCGCAAAACCAGCATCGGAGGCAGCCATAATCACAATTTGGCCGCTTTTTTGAGCGATGTCTGCGTATCTTTCTGCTTCTTGGAGATACCATTTACCTCGTTGGAAGGCAGTAATCACTAAGGGCTGACCATCATCTTTGAGAATATGGTCTTCCAAGGCATGACACAAGGCAACTAGGGTATTTTTGTAATACACTCCGAAGCGAATTGGTCTAACACTACGGCGATGATTACTTTCTAATTGTTGGAGTATGGAGCCTTCTAACATGGGGTTTGTTTAAATCAACCGCGAAGGTGGGCGTAAGATAAAAAATTTTAATTTTGTCTATAACTTTTTCAGTTTACTTTTTGCTGTATGAATTACGCTACAGACCAAAAGTCTGAATATTTATACAAAAGTTAGCTTACGTAAATTGGGAATGGTGAGACAGCGCTGCGGGAGGGTTTCCCTCCGCAGGCGACTGCGAACCCGAAGGGGGCATGGGGCATTGGGAATGGGGCATGGGAAAGATAGATTTTCTTATTTGGTTGTGGGTTGATTTTGAAGATGCGAGTCTCAAATTTGGAGTAGGCAAAAAGCCTACCCCAGATGCTTAATTAAACACCTACTAATTGTTTGTCGTTTTTCTCCATTGGCGCAGATAGTGCTGCTTCTAAATCAGCACAACCCAATTTCTCTTCCAAGATTTTCATAACTTCACGTCCAAAATCGTTGGGGTTTTGTTGCCAAGCTTGCAAGCAGACTTCACCAAAAAATGAACCCAAGGGTTCTGGATTCCACAGGAGTTTTTTGGCTGTCCACGGCATTAAGCTCATAGGATTATACCCAGGTTTGAGAATACCTTGTTTAAAGGCATATTCTTCTAAATGGGTGTGAGGTTGTAGTCCAATAAAGAAAATGGCTGGTTCAACTTTATCTGCGCCAAAAATGCGTTCGAGTTCACGGTGATAGGCGATGGTTTGGCGGATGGTTTCGGGACGTTCGTCAATAACGTTAAAGGAGTAGTTGACGGAAACTAAGTCATTGAAACCAGCAGCTTTTAAATCGCGACAGTTTTGCAAGACAGTACGCAGGTTGTACCCCATCCGCATTTTCCGCACGAGTTCTTGAGAACCACTGGTAATTCCAATTTCAAAGTAATTCATCCCAGTTTTCGCCATCAATTCGCACAATTCGGGTGTGAGATTGTCGGCTCTGATGTATGCTGCCCAATGGATATCTGTCATCCCAGAATCGACGATTTTTTGTAACAGTTCTGCTGCATCATCGATAAATTTTCTGGCGGGGATGAATTGGGCATCGGTAAACCAGAAGTTGCGAATACCGCGATCGTATAATTGACGTATCTCGGCTACTACTTCATCGGCTGGGTTAATGCGTACCTGTTTGCCTTCAACTACGGTGTAGACGCAATAACAGCAGTTATGAGGACATCCGCGTTTGGTTTGGACACCAATATAAAAGTCTTGCCCTTGGAGATAATAGTTAAATTCTGGCCAGATGGTTTCGATATAGTCGTAGTTACAAGCAGTCTTTTCTAGCGGTGTGGGTTGTTCGTGAATTAAGCGCTGTCTTGGTTGCGCTTCTCCGACTACATAGCAGCGTTCATCACGAAACTCTTTACCACTTAAAAATTTAGTTAAGAGGGTTTCTCCTTCACCTACAGAGATAATTGTGCCTGCAGGTAAGCTTTTACCCAACTGTTCGTAAAATACGCTAACTGCACCACCACCAACAACTGCACGCGCAGTTTTCGCATACCTCTGGGCGCGTTTTAAGCCACGTTTAATTAATCCCAGATTGCGCCATAACTCTACGTAGTAAGCAATGAAAATTCGCAAGCCACCCAAAGCCCCGCGTAATTTTATCAGCGGATTCTTCGCGTAGTAGAATTCAAAAGCGTTTTGTAACGGGTTGCCACCACGACCGCCCACTGGGGCATATATTTGGATATCTCGCCAAGAAAATACTAGCAGTGTAGGCTTAAATTCATCGATACAGCGCTCTAAGGCTTGAGCATAGTCTAAAGGTGGTACGCATCCCAAATCAAAGATACGCTGCTCAATATTAGAAAACTGTTTGTGGACATGATCGCTAAGGTAGACAACCCCAATGGGAAAGATGGGGTTACAGGGAAGGCGAACGTAAAGAATTCGATTTTCCATTGTGCTTGCGTTAACTGCCATCTTGCCGTTTCTGTGGGGAAAGTGAGTGAAAAAACATCCAGTTGTTAACTGTATGTATTGATTTAGGCTGCTTGATTTGAGCGCGATCGCACTTAACATTTAAGCTATGTCTCGCTCAAAGCGAATTCCCTACTGGTAACTTTTGAAATAGCAAAAATTGCTCGGCATACCAGTAGGTATGATAGCCATAGGTTTGGTTTATGAAGATTTTTTGCTTATAGCTTTACCATAACATTGAGTCTATTCCTTAAGCGACGATTCTCATCTATAACTCTGGGAATTAGTCGCTCAAAAAAATTTACTTGTAATACAGCCTAGCGATCGCGGGATCATCGTTATCCTCTACACTCAAATTTCTGCGATTAAAGAAGTTATATAACAACTTGTTTATCAAGGAATGCATATACAAGATCTTCCTTTATAGTGTATAATTATAGAAAAATTAGATATATTTACAAAAGTTTCACAACTTATACATATCTTTAGATAGAAATATTGCAGAAATATGCAGTTGGTAGTCGGAGTTACAGCTTATGGGGATCGCCCAGTGTTACTTTTACAGATGTAATGTAAAATTGTGGCGTAAAGCTCCTCAGCAGTTATGGCTCAAATATTAGATCCACTACCACCTGAGCAATCGGGAACTATTCTCTGCTGCTACGTAAATGCCACGAGCAAAATCCAGGTTGCCCGCATCTCCAACATTCCTAATTGGTATTTTGAAAGGGTTGTTTTTCCTGGACAACGGCTCGTGTTTGCAGCCCCTAAAGAAGCTCAAATGGAGATTCATACAGGGATGATGGCAAGCGCAATATTATCGGATACTATTCCTTGTGTTCGCCTTGCAATTAATGAGGATGGTACTTATGAGTTGGGTAGCAGCTCATCAGTAGCAATAGACTCTATTAATAAAACATCAATAGTGCAGCCAATTAATACAAAAACTGACGATACAACAAAACCTTTAACAATCGC
Source organism: Tolypothrix sp. PCC 7601 (assembly GCF_025677855.1). Taxonomy (NCBI): domain Bacteria; kingdom Bacillati; phylum Cyanobacteriota; class Cyanophyceae; order Nostocales; family Tolypothrichaceae; genus Tolypothrix; species Tolypothrix sp. PCC 7601. The sequence goes on along the minus strand of NZ_CP064879.1, from coordinate 5,609,125 downwards.
TGGTTTAGCTTCCGTTGATTAAAAAAATTTTCTCAAAATTAGGGGTTGCTGAAGCCAGCAGCCTTTTTTGTTGAGTAGTGGTTTGGTGTTTGGTGTTTGGTATTTGGTGTTTGTTAGAGAAACGTTTTAACAGGTATTAAGGAAGAGATTTGAGAGAATTTACATATTAATCCCGCTTTTGTCACTCCAGGAAAAGAAAAATCAAAGCCAAATTTTGAACTGTAGATAGAAAGGACATTTGAGCGTTTATTTTCTAACACAATGGCTGAAATGATTTTTTCTTGGTAAAAGTCTTATGCTATCAGCATTCCAGATTATTCTTCCCCGAAAAAGATAAAAGAGGGTTAATAGGGTGTTGCTTGTCCCCTTTGCTTTTTTATCTCCTAATTCATTTCTCAGTCCCCAATACCCAGTCCCCATTACCCCTTATCCCCAGAGGGGGCCCCGAGTTCCCCAGTCCCCAATCCCTAATCCTCAGCCCCCATGACCCTTTCTCTTCTACAATCAATGTATGAATTTGCCTTCTTTTCTTTGGTTGTGGAAAATAGCGGCTTGGTCAATGGGGTTATCCTTGCTAGCATACGTGATGTTAGCGACCACCGGTTTTTGGATGTTTAAAGCGAGAAGTTCGCAAAATCCCCCTAATATACCTTTCTTAAATAGAGGAAATGCGGGGATGCGATCGCTCCACTATACAATAGGCATTAGTATGGTCGGTTTAGTGCTACTACTACTGGCGATTGGTATTATTGGCACGTTGGGCCATTTCGGTTCGCTAGGACATTCATCTCACTTGGCTGCTGGGTTGGTAGTAGTAGGATTAGTTTTGCTATCTGCTGTTAGTGCAACCCAAATTAGTCCCGAAAGACCTTGGGTGAGAACTTTACACGTAGGCACAAATATTATTCTGTTTATAGGTTTTGCTTGGGTATCACTCACAGGTTGGAGTGTCGTCCAAAAGTATTTACCTTAATTCTTGAGCTTATTAGTATAAAAGTACTATTGAGATGCGATCGCAAAAGCAATTCTCTAAATTAGTAAGCACTTTAATGCTGAACATAGCACTAAAGTGCTTGCTGTATTTATATGCCAAAGTGTGAAAGCAGCTCTTTAATTTCAGCGAAAATGAACGGCTTGCTCAGTCCTTGGTTAGGATGAAATAAAAGTCAATGATTGTAATTGAGCCGTGACTGCAAACTTAGTTAACACCTCAACTTCTGTTTTTCGCCTCTCGCCGTTGATTAGAATAACGCTGCTGAGTTTATACTTAGCACTCACAGTTCCATTACCATTTTTAGCGCAGGTAACAGCAGCACCTACACCACCAGCTTTATTGTGGCTAGGAATTGGAATTGGTTTTATGGCTTTGTATGCAGTGTTGACAGAACGAGTCATTTTAGATGACCAAGGAATTCAGGTGACTTATCCTGTCTGGGTACCGCGATTTTTTCGTAAAGGTTGGTTATTAAACTGGTCTGATGTCAAAGAATTAAAACCCCGCACCACAGGTCAAGGAGGTATAGTATATTATTTTCTCAGCCAGTCAGGACAAGCTTATTTATTACCAGTGCGTGTAGCGGGATTTGCCAAACTGGTAAGACAAGTACAAGAAAAAACGGGTATAGATACTACAGATGTTCGCCCGTTAGCCCAGCCTTGGATGTATATAATTTTGTTAGGTTTCACGTTATTATTACTGTTGGTAGATAGCTGGACTATCACCACAGCCTTAAATCAATAATTACTAATTCGTAATTCGTAGTTCGTAATTAACAAGGCATAGTAAATCAGGGTATTGAAGGAAAAAATAAATATTTATTTCTTCTTTCAACTCCAGTAAGATTAACTACGAATTACGTAGACGCGCAGTGGTGAAGCAGTGCGTTGGGCGGGTTTCCCGACTTGAAGCAACTGCTGAACCCGAAGGGCTTGCCGCAGGCTATTATCAATTACGAATTATATTGACCCTTTCCCCAGCAACTTGAACTTGGATAATGTCACCCCTAAAGCCACACTCAGGTTAGAGCAAGTCAATCTATTTACAAAGCTCAAAACCCAAATTTCCAGCAATCATCAAGGATACCCAATATTGCAGGATATGAGTTTCGAGGTACGCGCTGGAGAACGGATTGTGATTGTCGGCCCATCAGGCGGAGGAAAAACAGCCTTACTCAAGCTGATAAACCGCCTGATTGAGCCGACTAATGGCAAAATATTTCTGGAAAATCAGGAATATCGCCAAATTCCTATATTCCAGTTACGCCAGGTAGTGACACTGGTATTGCAAGAGTCTAAGCTTTTAGGGATGACAGTTGAGCAAGCTTTAGCTTATCCACTAGTTTTGCGTGGTTTATCCAAACAGACAATTCAGCAACGAGTAAGTCATTGGATAGAACAACTGCGTATCCCTAGTGATTGGTTGGGAAGGACGGAAGTGCAACTTTCTGCTGGACAACGACAGCTAGTAGCGATCGCACGTGCTTTAGTTATCCAACCAAAAATCTTATTATTAGATGAGCCAACCTCTGCCTTGGATGTTGGTACAGCGTCTCATGTTATAGAAAATTTAACCCAGCTGGCTACCACTCATCACATCACAATTCTGATGGTAAATCACCAGCTAGAACTAGCACAGGAATTTTGCACCCGACTTTTACACCTACAACAAGGTCGGTTGTTGGCAAATCAACCAGTGTCTGAAATAGACTGGTTCAACTTACGCACCAGCTTGATGCACGCAGAAGCTCAAGCCTCTGAAGAATGGGGTTGATTAAGAGTCCAGAGTCAAAAGTCAAAAGTCAAAAATCTATGAAATTTTTTAATTTTGAATTTTCTGCTCTGATTCAGCTATACACGTTGAGTACTAAGGGTTGAACGCTGATTGCTAAATCTCTCTTTAGCTAACTTTGCTGGTGAGTTGGGAATATTGGAATTCAAAATTTCCATGTTAAATCGGTATCCCACATTGCGGATGGTTTGAATTAAACTAGGTTGGCGAGGATCTAGTTCAACTTTTTTCCGCAGCGATAAAACATGAGTATCAATAGTTCGGGGATTGTCAATAGCGTCAGGCCAAGCACGACGTAGTAACTCGGATCTAGAAAGAGGTACTCCTCCCGCTTGGGCTAAAACGTATAATAAACTAAATTCTTGGGGTGTTAAGTCAATAAACTCCCCTTGAAATCTCACCCGGCGTTGCACTAAATCAATTTGCAGCGAACCGTAATCCAGATAAGCTGGTGCTACTGGTGTGCGGTTGCGGCGAATTAGTGCTTCTACTCTGGCGAGAAACTCTTGCATTCCAAAAGGTTTACTCAGGTAATCATCTGCTCCCGCCTTCAAACCAGCGACAATATCAGATTCATTACTACGAGCAGATAGCATTAAAATTAAAGGTTGTTGTTGACGATGCAACCAACGGCAAAACTCAATGCCATCACCATCAGGTAAATCAGCATCCAGAATTACCAATGTTGGTTGCTGGTTTAAAAACACTTCCCTTGCTTGATAAATGCTGGCGGCTTGGTGTACTCGATATTCCAACTGTTGTAAGTGCCAACCTAGCAACGACCTGAGATGGGGATTCCCCTCAACGATTTCAATACAAACCGAACCCACGGTGGCAAGACCCCTTAGCGTTGATGAATTTCAAAGTAACAAGCCCAGTCTCAAGGTTTTGTAGTCTTTGTTACTCCTACTACTATTCTCTTTATATTTCCTTATAGAAATATTGGCTAGAAGTTTAACTTATGCTTTAGCCCCAGCCAATTAGTAATTTTATTAAATTTTTGTTATAATTATTTAAATTAGTGCTAGATGAACATCCAAGCTCCTACAACGCAGTAATCCAACACAACTTAATCACCAAAAAGCTAACCCTTAGCTATTTGTCTTTCTTATCTTTCAGCTTGATGGTGAAAACAGATTGCACCTTGCATCAGTTTAGTGTTGACTTACACAGATAAAGCTGAGATGTTACTAAAAGTAAATTATAAAAATAGCTTACCAAATAATCTTATTCTCGCTTTTCTGGAATAGGATCTAAATACGTTGTAGCTGCTGGAGGGTAATGCCCAAAACAGAGATATTGATTTTGACTCAATGCCAGGGGGAAAGTGACACTTCACATTTCCGCGTGAATCATTTACAATTCTCATTCCAAAGAGATTAATTCAGCAGTTATGCTCCAAGACACACAAACCATCCGCTATTACCAAAGACTGACCGACGCCTTCGTCGAGCTATGGAATCGTGGTTATCGCATGGATGATATGCGGATGTATTTGGATGGATATCTCGCCGCTCTGCGGCACGGCAACGCAATCGAGCCTTATCTGATTCATCGTTTAGAAGAGGAAGCAAGCCGCTACCTTTACGACGCATCAAACTTTGCAATGACTCAACCAGAACCGGAACCACAACACGATTACTATTAATGCTGCGCTCCGTTTTTGAGCGTAACCACTAATCAACGCAGATGATTATAACATATTACCTGCTTTGATCAAGGGGTTTAGTGGTGTGAAATACTGGAGAAATTTTTTTGATAAAAACTATCCCCTTAGTGATATTTTAGATTTCCCTATATCACTGAGGGGATTTTTAAGTGGGGATTGGGGACTGGGGGCTGGGGGCTGGGGACTGGGGACTGGGGATGAGGGAGATGAGGGAGATGAGGGGACAAGGGGAAACACCAAACACCAAACACCAAACACCCAATTACCAATTACCAATTACCTATTACCTATTACCCAGTTTGCTAAGAAATGTAAATTGATGGGTTGACTGCATAAAATCTTGATGAAGCGTTGATAGGTTAGTGCAGCTTTAGTAGGACGACCTTATGTGACAGCCGTAGAATTAACTTTCGAGCAAGCAATGCTGGTATTAGACAGAGTGTTGCAGACAAAGCATTTAAGTAACATTCAAGAGTTAGTATTGCGATTGTGCTGGAAAGGATATACCTATGCAGAAATTGCTGAAAGCTCAGGTTATGACGATGATTACATCCGAGATGTAGGCTTTCGGTTATGGCAGACACTTTCAAAAGCACTGGGAGAAAACATCGCTAAAAGTAACGTTAAAACAGTGCTGCGAAGGTATTATGCCAACTTTGTACCAGCAGAATCAGCAGGATCTAACACTACAGCATTTCCCAATGCGAAACCCCAGCGCCGTCAAGATTGGGGAGAAGCGATAGATGTTTCAATTTTTTATGGACGCAAAGCAGAACAAGCATTACTGGAAAAGTGGATTATCCAAGAAAAATGCCGCTTAGTAATGCTGCTAGGAATGGGGGGAATAGGTAAAACAGCTTTGTCTGTGAAGGTAGCAGAACAGTTACAGAGTAAGTTTGATTTTGTAATTTGGCGTAGTCTCCGTAATCGCCCACCGATTTCTACTCTCCTGCGGGATTTAATTCTGTTTCTCTCGCAAGAGACAGAAGTAAATTTACCAGAAACCACAGATGGTCAAATTTCGTGTTTGATTAAGTATTTACGTTCCCAACACTGCTTGATTTTGCTGGATAATATCGAATCGATTTTTCAGGAAGGGGAAACCGCAGGACATTATTCCCCAGGATATGAGGGATATGGTCAACTTTTGCGCCGTGTGGGAGACGAAGTACATCAAAGTTGTTTGATATTTACTACTAGGGAGACTCCCAGCGGGTTTACAGCAAGGGAAGGTGACACTTTGCCAGTGCGATCGCTTCAATTAACTGGATTACCACAATTAGAATCGCAGCAAATCCTCTCAAGTAAAGGATTAGTCAATTCAGTAGCCGAAACTAAGCAGCTAATTCAATCTTATACAGGTAATCCTTTAGCATTGAAAATTGCTGCAACAACGATCCAGAGCTTATTTGATGGCGATATTTCCCAATTTTTACAGCAAGGGCCAGTTGTTTTCGGTGACATTTGGGTAATTTTAGAGCAACAGTTTCACCGCCTGTCTGCTAACGAAAAGCAAGTCATGTACTCCCTAGCACTCAAACAAACCTGGGTAACGCTAACGGAATTACAACAAGATGTTGTACCGAAAATTTCTGAAGGAGAATTATTAGAAGCACTTTTGTCTTTACAAAGGCGATCGCTTCTCGAACAGCAATCAGGACGCTATAGCCAACAGCCTGTAGTTATGGAATACGTAACTGACAACCTGATGGGGCAGGTTTGCTGTGTGCTAAGTTGAAATTGCTTCCTGACTTAGCACTCGTTATGGTGATTGCAAAATGCCCGAATGGAAACTAGTAACAGAATTTACATTTGATAGCGCTCACTACATCAAAGATTACGATGGCCCTTGTGGCCGGATGCATGGGCATACCTATAAAGTCAGAATGGAGGCAAAATCATCACAACTTCACTCTTCAGAATTTTGTCCACATCCGGTTATGGTGGCTGACTTTAGAACTTTGCGTTGGGCGAAACAAGACGTAACTAAAGGAGGACTCGACCACTGCGTGCTTAATGAAGTCTTACCCCCAGAATATGAAACCACTGCTGAGATGATTGCCAAGTATATTTATGACCGAACTAAGCAGCAGTTACCGCCAAATGTAGAACTCAAAGTAAGGGTTTCAGAAACAGCAAATAGCTGGGTTGAGTATCAAGAATAATTTTAGTTAAAGTTTGCTTTGGTTAACCTTTCAGCTTCTCGATGTTAATTCGGGGAGCTATTTTTTATGGGTGACTGAAGATACCCACTATTTATACCATTTTGGATTTTAGATTTTAGATTTTGGATTGAGAATTAGTCTTTGTGTAAGAGTTCTGTCAATCCATCTGTCGCATTCTTGTTTCAAATTGGTATTACTTTTTTTTCTGTACAAATTCAATCAATAAAGGTATAACTATATACTAGCAACAATGAGTTTTTGATTTCAAAACCACTATGGCAAAATACCAGCCTTTGTTTACCACCCTTGCTTTATGCTCTCTCTCCCTGAGTACCATGACTAGCAGTAGCTTGGCTCAAAATAAAGCTGCAAATCAAGCTAGCTTACAAGCACAGGCTAATACTTCTACTTCTGTTTCTACTTGCCCGTTACCCACAGAAATTGCAGTAACATTTTTAAAATCTGAATGTCAAGAAGTGAAACTCACAGAAGCTAAAACTTACTACCGTTACTTCAGTAGTGATACTAATAAATTTGGTAGATATCTCACTACCAATCTTTACAACAATAATGTAGAAGTAATTAGAAAATTAGCCTTAAAACAAGAATGGGGCAACCAAGCGAAAATAATGTTAACAGTCACTGTACCGGCTGGAACGAAAGTGTATCAAGGAATAGTCGCGCCTCAAGAACCTTCACAATGTTATCCAGGCGGCGGACAGCAAATATTTATTCAGAATTCCAAAGATCCAAACTTAAAATGGTCTGAAGGAACCCCATTGCAAGTAGCAGAATTTAAGTGTCCTTTATAAAAGGTGCCAAATTAATCACTTCCAGATAAAATTTGTACAAAGTTGCGATCGCAATTTTGGATATTTAACCGACATCCAAAAACTGAGATGCTCATAAACGGCGATCGCAACATTATTTACCAATATCTCTAATTAAAAAGATGGAAGCAAAAAAAGTAGAATTTCTGAAGCTGATTGATCAAGCGCTAGATGTAGGAAAATCGATGCTTGATACTGGATATCCGTCTTCAGATAGATTAAATAACTTAATCGATCAATTACAGCAAATTAAAGCCGAAACGATTAGCGATCGCTTAGAATCATCAGGTGGAACTGTCACACTAGGCTTGGCGCGGGAAGTTGCTGATTGGATTGAGAATTTAGATTCACCCTTATTAAAAGCTGTAGGCGCAATAGAGATTTATTACCAGCAACAACTATAAAGTCGAAAATTATACCAATTATTATGTAATTCTATTTGGTTGTAGGCAGTTACACTAATTTTGTTTTTTCAAAAAACACTAGTAAAATTAAGCATATATACTGTATAATTTTAGTCAAATCTTCAAAGGAATTTGTCAATTTAAATAACTGATTCTGAACGTTCATAAAGAAATAAATCAGTTTATTAAGGTTTTAATAATACTTATCTCAGCTTCGACATTCATTCCGTTATTTGCTGCTGTAATTGTGTAATCTGAAAACAGCTAAAGCTAATAATGAAATTGAGGTCTGATGACTCCTACGATTATGCGTCAGCTATGGTCTGTGGTTGAAACCGCGCAAACCAAGACCCTATTACAGCTAGACGATGCTAGCTTGGTGCAATGGTTAGTCAAACAAACCAACACCCAAGCATTGTTAGAACCGAAAGAAACAGATTTTCTCTGTGATTACATACAATCTCGTTTGTCTTTGATTCGCGATTTAGCTTATGAACGACAGTGTTAAGACAAGAGCGATCGCAATATCTTAGTCCTCAGTGTCAGGGCAGTAAAATTGGGCTATTGGCTATTGATGTTGTTGGGGTAAATAACCTTCTACCAAGCAATCAGAACCAACTACACGCCAGCGAACATTTTCTAAAGTTAAAGCTTCCGTCATCGTGGTAAAACCCAAATCGCCTACAGGCGTGGGAGCATGACTACCACCAATGATTTTGGGAGCGATAAAGGCAAGAATTTTTTGCACCGCTCTTTGTGCGATCGCACTTGCAGCTAAAGTACCACCACATTCCCACAGAACGCTACAAAAACCCCGCTCATACAAGTGCCCCATGACATTATCTGGTGTGAGTGACGTGAACTCCACCACTTCTACACCCTTTTGCCGTAACATTTCTTGAATATTCGGATTAGCGCCTACCTCCGTTAACACTAAAGTAGGAGCTTCCTCTGTTTCCCACAGGTGAGCATTTTCTGGCAAGTCGAGATGGCGACTCATCACCACCCGCAAGGGATTATGGGCCCCTACCTGATGGCTAGTTAAGTAAGGATTGTCTTGCCGCACAGTATTACCGCCCACAATAACAGCATCACAAGCAGCCCGTAGTTGATGAACTTCACCGCGGGCTGCTTGATTTGTTACCCAAGCACTATGACCGGAAGTAGTAGCAATTTTGCCATCCAAAGTCATGGCATACTTCAAAATACCTAAAGGGCGTTTGTAGAGAATGCGATGTACAAAAGCTTCATTGAGTTGCTGACAAGCTGCTTCTTCCACGCCTACTAAAACTTCTATACCTGCAGCACGTAACCGCGCAATCCCGCCGCCTGCTACTAGTGGGTTTGGATCTACCATCCCCACCACCACCTTTGACACTCCCGCATTAATCAAACCTTCCGAACAAGGCGGAGTGCGCCCGTAATGGTTGCAAGGTTCCAAACTCACATAAACAGTAGCACCGCGAGCGCTTTCTCCTGCTGCTCTGAGCGCAAAAACTTCAGCATGAGGTTCACCAGCACGGGGATGAAACCCTTCCCCCACAATTTCCCCATCCTTAACAACCACTGCACCCACCAAAGGATTTGGGGAAGTGCGTCCCAAAGCACGACGGGCGAGTTCCAAACACCGCCGCATCATCAGGGAATCAAAATCACTTCCTACCCTGTTCCCAGCCGAATCAACTGGAAGCGTATTTTCTGGAGTGTAGTTAGGAGATGCATCTGCTTGAGCGACCACAGGAGAATTATCCATAATTTTGGGGAACACTCTCAATATTTTCCACGCTAGCTGCTCTTTTGCGCGAGATTTTCACAGTAATATTCAGCTTTTACTTTTGGTGATCTTAACTTACAGGGTTGGGCATGGGGCATTGGGCATTGGGCATTGGGCATTGGTAATGGGTAATTGGTAATTGGTAATTGGTAATGGGTAATGGGTAATTGGGTGTTTGGTGTTTGTTATTTCCCCTTATCTTCCTCATCTCCCTTATCTTCCTCATCTCCCTTATCTTCCTCATCTTCCTCATCTCTCATTTCCCCAAACTCTGGGAATCGAGCAAATGTGGCGGTAGCTTATTTACAATCGAATCATCCCTATACTTAAGCTGCTATTCGCCTGAATATGGAATTAAATTTACGTTTTCCGGAAATTAATCAAGTTATTGTCAGGCTTGATGACCAAGAAACTAACACGCTAAATTTTATATCTCCCTTAACAGCCGAAGACTTGGAAGATATTCGCTGGTATTTTGAAGTCTATGCTAAAAGTTACACGGCTGATGTGGATGATGAACGGGCGAAGCGGATTGAAGATAACTTTCAACAATGGGGTGCAGGCTTATTTGAGGCTGTTTTTCAGAATCGCGCCGCCCAGAGGATATTTAATGATTTTCAAGATGCAGATGAACCAGGACGCTTATTAACTATTAGCGCCAGTCATCCGGCAATTTTATCTCTACCTTGGGAGTTGTTACGCGACCCAGCATCAGATATCTATTTATTTAATGAAAATCCCCGGATTTCTGTGCGTCGTCGCTTGGCGGGGGCGGGTGGTGGACGCAAACCGTTTAAAGTTCAGCCAAAAGAGAGTTTGCGGTTGCTATTTGTAGTCAGTCGTCCCAGTGATGCGGGGTTTATTGACCCTCGTGGAGAAGCCAAAGCGGTGTTAGATGCTGTGGCTCAAGAAGCAGCAGGAAAAATTGAGGTAGAATTTTTGCGTCCCGCGACTTTGGATAATTTAGTCGCCCGCTTAGAAGACTCACGCCTACCAGCGATTGATATTGTCCACTTTGATGGGCATGGCGTATATGACCCTGATGGCAGATTCCATAAGCTGGCGAAATCTAGTGACCCAGAAGGAGCGACCAAAGGGGAAAATGGCAATGGCAGCAATATGGGTTATCTGTTATTTGAGAATACAGAAGGCAAGATGGCCCTGATTAGCGCCGAAACCTTGGGAGAAATGCTGCACCGTCAAAAAGTCGGGTTAATTGTTCTCTCTGCTTGTCAGTCAGCAACAGTGGCGGGTGAGGATGCTATGGGTTGTGTCGCCGCCAGATTAACCCATGCAGGGATTCCCGCAGTATTGGCGATGACCTATTCAGTATTAGTAGTCACAGCCCATCAATTGTTTGCCAAATTTTATCAACGCTTAGTGCGGGCTGAAGGTATCGGCGCAGCCTTAGATAATGGACGACGGGACTTGTACCTCAACAAAGAACGCGGCGAAAGGCGAAGAGGAGACAAGCAAATAATTTTCAAATTACAAGACTGGTTTCTCCCAGCCTTATACCAAGCCGCCGGAGATACCCCTTTATTAACCCCCTCATCCGCCTCATCTTCCTCATCTTCCTCATCTCCCTCATCCCCCCCACCTACTACCAACCTCCCCGAACTCCAAGAAGCTGGTTTCTTCGGTCGCAGTCGGGAATTATGGGAAATAGAACGCTGGTTTATTCAAGGAACGCGGCGTATTACCATATCCGGCTTTGGTGGACAGGGAAAAACCTATTTAGCAGCCGAGGCGGGGCGGTGGTTGTCCCGCACGGGGATGTTTGAGAAAGTATGTTTTGTGAATTATGCCGCGTTTCAGGGTGTGGATGCTGTAGGCTTGGCGGTCAGTACCTTAGCGACGGTATTGGGACAGAATTTAATTGATGTGTCAGCCGCGACTGCTGCTTTGGGGCAAACACCGACGTTATTAATTTTAGATAACTTGGAAAGCTTACAGCCAGAAGCATTGCAAGAATTGTTAACCGTGGCGAAACAATGGTCTGAGGTAGGGCAATGTCGCCTATTACTCACCAGCCGCACACCGAATTTTTATCATTCAGATTATGCCATTGAAGGCAGTTTAAAACATCGCTCATTACCATTGTCGGGCTTAGAGTGGGAAGATGCTTTGGCTTATATCCAGAGTTTGTGGAAGCTACCGCCATCACCTGTATATAAACTGCCAGAACGAAATGAGTTGAGGCGATTATTTCGGTTAGTAGATTTTCATCCGCTTTCCCTCGGCTTATTGGCACGACAGTTGAAAATGCGCCCTGTGGCAGAGTTGGGGGAACGGTTGGCAGCGTTAATTGAGGAAACACCCGATAATCCCTTGTTAGCATCCTTGAATTTGTCTTTGGAACGGTTGGATGATAAGGCGCGGGAGTTGTTGCCGAAGTTAGGCGTGTTTCAGGGAGGGGCGATGGAAAATTTATTGTTAGCAATTACCGAGATTTCTGAGTCACAATGGCAACAGCTACGCCCAGCACTGGAAAATACAGGCTTGATACAACCAGAAAATCTGCCTGGTTTTAGTGTTCCTTTCCTGAAATTTCATCCCACCTTAGCCCCTGTTTTGTGGTCGCGCTTGTCACCGGAAGTACAAAGCGAACTCCTCGCCCGTTATCGCCTATGGCATTATGAATCATCTAAATATTTGTATTTTGAAGATCGCAACGATCCTTATTTTACCCGTATTATTGCCCAGAGAGAACTGCCGAATTTGCTGTATGCAGTCAACGGCTCGTTGGATACGGGGGAAAAATGGGTGGTGGAGTTTGTTCGTAATGTAAACCATATTCTCCAGGTATTCGGACTCAACAGAGATAGCGTTGCACTCACCCAACGAGTTGAACAGGTGCAGGTGGAAGTAGGTTCCCAGACATGGTATCTTGCCAGGACTAATGTAGGTCAGCAATTATATAACGCCGGACGCTATCAAGAAGCGGCACAGGTGTTTCGTGAGATACTCACGGGCTTAGGTGAGGAACCGAGTTATGAAGGCTGTCTGACTTTAAATCATCTAGGAAATTGCTTGCGGTTTCAAGGACAAACAGCACAGGCAGCAGAGTTTTACCATCAGGGGTTGGCAATGGCAACGCATTTGGAACAGTCTAACGATGTAAAGAGTCAGATGGGAAATTTGCAGGCTGATCTGGGTGTTGCGCTGATGTATATGGGGCATTACGATCAAGCACGAGAAGCCTATGAGGCTTCATTAGCTATTAAAGAGGAAATTGACGACTTTAGAGGTATTGCAGTAGCAAATGGGGAACTCGGCACCTTATTTCTGCGCCAAGGTAACCTCCGAGAAGCAGAACAATGCTTCATTAAATCACTGACTACTTTCCAGCGACTGAATGAACCAGCAGTGGAAGCTATGTATTGGCATCAACTGGGTAGGGTGTATGGACAAGCTAAGGAGTGGGATGCTGCCGAACATGCCTACCGAGAAGCGGCAAGAATTAATGAATCTCAAGGGAATCTAAAAGGTGCTGTAACGACTTGGAATGAATTAGCTTTAATAAATGCAGACACTGGTAAACAGGAAGATGCAGAGGCTTGGTTTCGCAAGGCGATCGCAGGTGCAAAAACTGCGGGAGATAGGTTACAAACATCAAGGTCACTCAACAACCTCGCTGACCTCCTGCAAAACCAACCCTGCCGCCTCCCAGAAGCGCGGCAATTAGCAGAAGAAGCATTGGCTATCGAGGAAACATTAGACCCTGCTGCGGCTGAGATTTGGAAAATTTACCATATTTTGGCAGATATTACTGAAAAACTAGGCGAAACCACCCAAGCTAAAGACTATCGTCGCCTGTCGCGGCAGGCAAAGGCAGCATTTGCGGGGACGCGCTATGAGTTACAACGGTTTGGGTGGTTTATTGCTACGGTAGTTACGACGGTAAATGATGCACAAGTGAAGCAACAGCTAGAACCTGTGCTGGAAGAATTGATCAAAGCTGGTTTGGTTAATCTCGTAGCTGCCATTCACCTGATATTAGACGGTGAGAGAGATGAAGATTTGCTGTGTGAGCCTTTGGATTTTTATGATGCTCCAATTATCAATGCTATCCTGCGGGGTATTGCCGATCGCAACACACTCAACGAGTTGTTAGACGAGCAGGGTTAAATAACTAGTCAGATAAATTAATTACACAACGTAGCAGAGCGGAAGGAAGGCGATCGCAAGGGCTGGGATTGCTTCGCTTCGCTCGCAATGACTGTAAAGATTTTTACCCATTTACTGAATTTGTAGTTAAAGGCGATCGCGCAGTGCATAATTTGAGTTCAGAAGGCGAAAGTTGAAGCTCAAAGCTCGAACATTGGACTTCAAAACGAGAATGTTCCAGTTCCAAACAAGAACGTTGCACCTCAGAACGAGAATCTTCGAGTTCAGAAGGCGAAACTTGAAGCAAAAAGCTCGAACATTGGACTTCAAAACAAGTACGTTGAAGCAAAAAGCATGAACGTTGCACCTCAAAACGAGAATGTTCTAGTTCCAAACAAGAACTTTGCACTTCCAAGCCTGAATGTTGCTGAAAAATCAAAAGGACACAACATTGTTGTGCCCCCAGCTTGGTATATTTACTTGCAAAATGGTGTTTTCCTTAATCTCGACCACACCTAAACACTAGTTGACGCAGCAAATTTAAGATTGCTCGAACAATTTCATTTCTTGCCACCAACGATTCAGGGGATAGTAAACTACTGGAGCCCAAAGACTGCTGAGGATAGCAGAAGCTAAGGCAACACGCTGATAATAAGTCCAGATGTATTCGGTTTTGCGATCGCCCATTAAACTCAACTCCACTCCAAAAATTGCCTCAGCGACAACTGCCATCACAAAGACAATCAAGGCAATAGAAATAAAGTCTTCTTCAATAAAACGCTGCTTCTGAAGCAAACCAGTCAACATCCCCACTATTCCTAGCGATAAGGCATGAGTGGGGTTAGGCGATGTCATCCCATCCTGAAGTAAGCCCAAAACTATACCAGCAAAAGCCCCAGACCAAACTGTGCGTTTTACACTCCAAGCCACCACCCAAATTAACAACCAGTTCGGCCCAATCCCCAATAATTCCATCCCTGGTAAGCGGGCTGGTAACAATAGCAAACATAACAACACAGATCCCGCTGTCACCGCCCAATCGACAAACTGACGTGTGCGAGGATTCCAACGTGCGATCGGCGGGATTTTAAATTTGGCTCTCCGCGCTGACGGTTTTGACTTATTTGGACGGCGACCAGTAAATGCAGGCATCTTCATGTTGGTGCAACAGTTATGGGGAGGGTAAGAATTAATTACTAATTCGTAATTTCTAGTTCGTCATGAGGATTTACGCAACAAAATTATAGAGTTTGCGTTTTTGACATCTTGGCAGTTTTCGACATCAGTGCTGCCTGGGTAGTATTTAACCCACTAGCTGCCAGTTTAGAAATCATCCTTTGAAACTATATTTAATTACGAATTACGAATTACGAATTACAAATTACAAACTGATTAATTAGATTTTGGCGGTTCTGGGTTGGTCGTTGGAGGATTTTCTGTTGCGGGGATGGGGTTTTCGGGTTTTGGATATACAGATACCCAATCGAGCGATCGTATTGGTGGGAAAAGTTCAACTTTTGCGACTGAAGCTGGAAGTTTCTTTAAATCTAAAGATTTAATTCTGCCGACTGCGACACCAGCAGGAAACTTTTGACTATAAGTGGAAGTAGAAACATAATCGCCTACTTTCACATTCGGAACTTTTTCATAAAATTCCAGCACTGCTTCCGCCGAAGAATCTCCGCGCAAAACCCCTTTGGCTGAGGTGCGACCGATTGTGACACCAACTTGGCTTTTCAGGTCACTAATTAATAAAACCCGGCTAGTATTGGGGGTGACGCTTTCTACCAAACCGACCAATCCGCCTTCTGCCCTCACAATGTAACCTTCTTGAATTCCAGCATTTGAGCCGCGATCCAAGGTGATTTGTTGCCACCAATGGTCAGCGCTACGTCCAACTACCCGCGCTGTCATTGGGCGAGAAGTAGCTGGCTCCTTCTCTACGTAGCCTAATAAATTTTGTAACTTTTTGTTTTGGCTTTCTAAATCAGCAATACGTGTTTGTAACTCCAATGTCCGCGCATCTTTCAGGCGTTCTTCTGCAGTAGGCCCCGTCTGCAACATTTGCAAAGGACGAGTAATCGTTTGATACATCTCCAGTAATAGCGCTCCTTGGGTTTGGCGTAAAATCCAAGCGCTACTTAACACGAGAGCGATTAATCCAATTTGTAGACCTTTGCGTTCCCACCAACGACGTAAGATAACCATCTATCCATACCCGATTTTTATATCTTTGAATATTGTGAAGAATTTTGGGTTCTATTTATAGGAAACCCAATATCAGATAATGAATTCTACGTATTTAGAACTCAATATCTGATATTTTTTATTACATATTGCGAGAACGACCGCTGAATACCCGTTCCAGCTGCTTGAAGTTTTCCAACACACGACCCGTTCCCAAAACCACACAACATAAAGGATCGGCAGCAATATGTGTGACGATACCTGTTTCATGGCTAATGAGAGTATCTAATCCTTTCAGTAAAGCACCACCACCAGCGAGCATAATTCCTCGATCAATAATGTCAGCTGCTAGTTCGGGAGGTGTCCGTTCTAATGTTCGCTTCACCGCTTCAATAATTACCGATAGCGGTTCCAACATACTTTCACGAATTTCCGGGCCTTTGATAGTTACAGTTCTAGGCAAACCAGAAAGCAAATGTAAGCCTCGGACTTCCATAATGGCATCATGATCATCATTGGTAGGATAAGCAGAACCAATGCGAATTTTTATGTCTTCCGCAGTACGTTCTCCAATCACCAAATTATGAACTTTCTTCATATATTGCAGGATGGAATCTGTTAGTTCATCACCTGCAATGCGAACTGATTCACTAATAACTGTACCTTGAAGACTAAGTACTGCTACTTCTGTGGTACCGCCACCAATATCAATGATCATGTTGCCAGTTGGTTCAGCAACTGGGAGTCCTGCGCCAATAGCCGCAGCGACTGGTTCATCAATTAAATAAACTTCTCTAGCGCCAGCTTGGGTAGCTGCATCCATCACTGCTCGTCTTTCTACACCCGTCACGCCGCTGGGAATACCAATGACAATCCGGGGTAAAATCAGCGATCTGCCTTCATTAACACGTTGAATAAAGCTTTTCAACATCAGTTCAGCTGTATCGAAGTCAGCGATTACACCATCACGCAAAGGACGGAGCGCAATCACATTTCCTGGTGTACGACCAAGCATTTTTTTAGCTTCTTCACCTACAGCCAGTGCAATCTTTTCGTTTTGATCGATGGCTACTACCGAAGGCTCTTGGAGTACAATACCTTTACCAGATACATAAACGAGGGTATTAGCAGTACCGAGGTCGATACCCATATCCCACGATGAGCGAAAGTTCCTGAAAAGACCCACGCGTCCTACGCCCCCTATTTGCAATACTTGATGATTAAAATGGTTAGGTTAATCGTGCTGGATTCTATTATGTTTTTGATCCTGAGTCCAGTAAAGCAGGCTATTTTTTTCAATAACTTTTGGCAATCTTTACGACAACTCAGTCGTTCTATTTTTTGATCTTCTGTGATTGACTCAGTATATCCGTAAACTTTTCTACAATCTTCTGAGTAATTTGTATCATTTTTAGACGCAACTATATTGCTAATTCTTTAACATATTTTCAACACTTTCACAATTCGCTATGATGGAATTCAGAATCAATAAGTACGTATGTACTGAAAGGTAACGCACATGAGCATCAATGTTGTCACCCTTGTCGGTCGTGTAGGCAGCGACCCAGATATTAAATATTTTGGTGCGACCCGTTGAATGGGAAACCAATCTCTTTTGAGGTTGGAAGCCATTCGCAAGGATAAGTAGGAATGCCTACATAACCTTGACAACTTAGCTTCTGAGAGGGTGAGATTTCTAAGAAATATTAAGAGGAATCAAACTTTTAATAAACTCTTTAGAATTTCAATTCCCTCCTTCTAGATGCAAGGAGATGCAACACCCCCACTAGGGCGACTGACTATCAAACTAGTGAAGCGGGGAGTAACGGAGGTAACTCTGAACCTGACAGAGAATCCCCCCAAGCAGAGATGGGCATGAGTAAGATTTTCTGAATCTACGTTTGAGCCGTCGTCATTTATATCAGCCTACACAGGTTATTGGCTGTGCCAAAAGGCAAGGATTTGGGCTAGGCAATCCGAAATTTGACCTAGAGCATCCCCACACAAACCCGGCGGATAGTAGAACTCTAACCCCATCGCAAAGCAGGAGCTAGGAACGGGATAACCCCTCAATTTCTCTCACAGTGGTCGATTTGTGAGCAGGGAGTCACCCGCATGGAATTGAAGGGAGGGATTGGCTCAGAAGCCAAAGCCTTTGGGAAAGCCAAAGGATATGCAGACAGAGCCACGGTAACTCAGAGATGGATAATTCAGTAGGAGTCAAAAAGTCATGGACACGGCAAACAAGCCGATGTATGAATGGGAGACAATCAACTGGTCAAAAACCCAGCGATTAGTCTTTAAGCTTCAAAAAAGAATCTATCGAGCCTCAGAGCGTGGTGATGTCAAGGCAGTTCGTCGGCTACAGAGGCTGTTGACCAAATCTTGGAACGCCAAAGCGGTAGCAGTCCGCAAAGTAACTCAGGACAATCAAGGCAAAAATACGCCTGGGGTTGATGGAGTCTCAAGACTCAGAAATCACCAGAAAATTCATCTTGCCAACAACCTGAACTTGAGTGACAAATCTCAACCAACAAAACGGGTATGGATTCCCAAGCCTGGGAGTGGTGAGATGCGACCGTTAGGAATACCAACGATGAAAGAAAGAGCGAAGCAAGCCCTATTGAAGCTGGCTCTAGAACCAGAATGGGAAGCAAAATTTGAGCCTAACAGTTACGGTTTTAGACCCGGTAGGTCATGTCATGACGCAATAACTGCAATTTATAACGGTATTGTGCAGAAGCCAAAATATGTTTTAGATGCAGATATTGAGAAGTGCTTTGACCGCATTAACCATAAAAAGCTACTTGATAAACTCAACACAACGCCAACATTTAGAAGACAGATTAGAGCTTGGCTCAAATCTGGAGTTATGGATGGAAAAACGTTATTCCCCACAGAAGAAGGCACGCCGCAGGGGGGAGTAATTTCACCTCTACTTGCCAACATTGCCTTACATGGAATCGAAGAAATGTTGACGAAAAATTTCTCTAGAAGAACAGGAAAAACTAGCAGAAAACGAAAACCTAGTTTCGTCAGATATGCAGATGATTTTGTTCTTATGGATGAGAGTTTGGAAGTAGTTCTAGAAGCAAAACAGTTAATAGAAACATGGTTAAGTGAAATGGGGTTAGTTCTCAAAGAATCTAAGACGCGAATCACTCATACATTCATGAAATATGAAGAAAAGGTAGGATTCGACTTCTTGGGATTTCATATCCGACAGTATCCATGTAGTGATAAACAAAGTGGGTCAGTTGGCGGAACTGAAAGAAAACGAGGATACAAAACGTTCATCAGACCCAGTAAAGAAGCCATCAAACGACACCTGAACAAAATTGATGACCTACTGGAAAGAAATGGCAAATCTAGCCAAGAACAAGTAATTAATGCGCTTAACCCAGTTATTAGAGGGTGGGCAGCATATTACTCAACTGTTGCTAGCAGTCATACTTTTAACAATATGGATAGTATTTTGTACCAGAAATTGTTTGCCTGGGCTAAGAAAAGAAAAAATCGGGGACAAAACAATACTGAGCTAGTCTCCAATTACTGGGGGGTCAACAGAGGATTAGGCTGGAAATTCATGACTCCAGATAATGAGTATGTCCTAGAAAGATACCGGGACACTCACATCAAAAGGCACGTCAAAATCAAAGGGGAAAGAAGCCCCTATGATGGCGACCTAACTTACTGGAGTAATCGTCTGGCTCAACATCCTATGCTACGTCATGTAGTAGCCAAACTCTTGATTAAACAGGAGAAAAAATGTAGCGAATGTCATCTCATGTTTACCAGTGAAGACATTATGGAAGTTCATCACATCGATCAAAATCGCGGAAATAACAAACTCAGCAATCTTACACTGGTGCATCGACATTGCCATGACATCATACACGCAAGAGGTACACACGCAAGCTGAGTTATTGAGGAGCCGTGTGCGGTGAAAGTCGCACGCACGGTTCTGAAACAGAGGTAAGCAGGGCGACTTGCTTATCGACTGTAACAGTCAGGCAGTGTCAAGTGTAGATTGACGTTAGCAGTCAACAGGCGATCGCGAAATCGAGATGAGCCTGATTGGTTCACATTAGAATTATGGGATAAAACAGCAGAGATTGCTGGTAATTATGTGCGGAAAGGTAGCTTAATTGGTATCAAAGGCTCCTTAAAGTTTGACACATGGAGCGATCGCCAAACTGGAGCAAATAGATCTTCGCCAATTATCAGAGTAGACCAACTAGAGTTGTTAGGTTCTAAACGAGACAGTGAAGCAGCAATGACAGATATGTCCTCAGAACATTTCTAAAATGAATCCAAAGTCAAAAGTCCAGGGTCATAGAGTTTGACACTGGACTGTTGACTGTTGACCGTTGACTGTTGACTGTTGACTAATAACTAATTTGCAATGTCACCGATGCTTCTACTTGCTGTTCGCCACCAATTACTGGAGTCGAAGCATCAGCTTGAGCTAGCTTCGCAGACTCAGCACGGTATAAAACAGGTAATGGTGGGGGCGCACTCGCACCGTTAACTTGAATGCTTACTACTTCTTTAGATGTCAAACCCAAGGAACCGAAAACTGCTTGTGCTTGTGCTTGCGCGTCTTGGGTAGCTTCTTTGAGTGCTTGCTTTTGAGCAGCTGCGATCGCTTCATCAGTTGCCACAAAACTAATACCATTAATTTGTGTAGCACCAGCTTTTACAGCTTCGTCCAATAAGGGGCCAGCTTTTTCTGTTGCAATCCGAAAACTAACGGTATTGCTAGCAGCATACCCAGTAATTCGCTGCACGTTATTGGTATAACTATAAACTGGATTCAAACGAATACCTGTGGTTTGTAACTTCTCCACATTCCGGCTCTTGAGTAGCGCCACTACTGCTGCTGAACGCTGGGCTGCTTCTTGCTGTACTTCCTGGGCTGTTTTACCCTGAATTTCTACCCCTAAGTTAACTAAAGATAGGGTAGTAGGAATTGATTCCATACCACGACCACTCACAGTCAGAGTACGCCACAATTTTTCTTTTTCTTGAGCTAACCCTGGTTGTATAAAAGTTACACAGACAAGCAGAGCTAAAGGTAGGGTTTTACAAAAATTGCCAACGTTAAACCGTGAACCGGATAAAGCGGCTCTCAACATAAAATTTGCACTCCTCAAAAAAATTATCTCGGATGTTTGTCATAGAGCATATCTAACAATCAACATTTAACGGTTAACTGTGCATAGTCAACCGCCACCACTAAGTTTTCACAATTCTTATGGGATTGAATAGATACGATTTGTATGTTTATACTTTGACACTGTTACAGTCAAAAACGGAAATGGTTTCATTTTTTGAAACTAAAAAAATTACAACTGACCAATAATTCATTGATGGTACAAGCCGCCGTTTTGCTGTGGAATCAATATAAAATCTTCAAGCTCCCGTTTCGCTACGGGGTCAATCTAAAATTGTTTGACTGTGGAGATTTTGATGGCGTATTGGCTGCTGAAAACTGAACCCGATAGTTATTCCTACTCTGATTTAGCAATAGAAGGCAGTACAGTTTGGGATGGAGTCAACAATCCTCTAGCTTTAAAACATCTGCGAACAATGGTGATTGGTGACTTGGCTTTGATTTACCATACAGGGAAAGAACGGCAGGTTGTAGGTATAGCAGAGATAGTCAGTCAACCTTACGCCGATCCAGCATTAAATGATGCCAAACGTACAGTTGTAGATGTACGGGCAATACAGAAAGTCAAACAGCCAGTTACCTTAGCTCAAATCAAGCAAGATAGTTTTTTTAAAGACTTTGACTTACTAAGACTTTCTAGATTATCTGTCGTCCCAGTTTCAGAATCCTATTGGCAACGCTTAATGCAGTTAGCAAACAACAAATGAGTGCTCAGAAGCCAGTGCGTTGAGGACGACAGTTGCGTGGGCGGGTTTCCCGACTGGAGCAAACTGTCCGTTGAGGTTCTCTCCGTTGTAGTAACTGGCGTTGCTGAGTAAAAATGCCAGTGAGACTTTTATACATGACGGTGAAATTTTTTTAATTAGGGCTGCCTAAAAAGTCCCTAATCTGGCGAGATAGCAGCAGGCTTCTCGTGGAAACAGGTAAAAATAAAGAGAAAGATTTTCGCAGAACCAATGCAGTTTTTAAATGCAATCAGCTCCTCTGTTCCCCTGTTGGCCAGCGCCACAGAAACAGTAGACAGTTCAATGGT
This sequence comes from Tolypothrix sp. PCC 7601, assembly GCF_025677855.1. Taxonomy (NCBI): domain Bacteria; kingdom Bacillati; phylum Cyanobacteriota; class Cyanophyceae; order Nostocales; family Tolypothrichaceae; genus Tolypothrix; species Tolypothrix sp. PCC 7601. Next base: position 5,586,989 of record NZ_CP064879.1, on the reverse strand, counting down.
AATGGCAGCAGTGCTGCTAAGTTTAGTGGTAATTTACTTCGCCAGCAAAGTTGGCGGAGAGTTATCTAACAGGGTTGGTTTACCCCCAGTTTTAGGCGAACTGGTAGGCGGTGTTGTCGTCGGTATCTCTGTGTTGCACCTTTTAGTATTTCCTGAAGGTGGCACAGATAGTTCTAGTTCTTTAATTATTGCCTTCCTACAATCTACTGCTGGGTTAACTCCACAAGCTGCTGATGGTGTGTTTGCAGCGCAGTCAGAAGTGATTTCTGTGTTAGCAGAATTGGGTGTAATCGTTCTGCTATTTGAAATTGGTTTGGAGTCGAACTTAAAAGACTTAATGGCGGTTGGTATCCAAGCCACAATTGTTGCAGTCGTCGGAGTAGTAGCACCTTTTGCTGCAGGTACTGTGGGGTTGATGACTTTGTTTGGTATCGATGCTGTTCCAGCGATTTTTGCTGGCGCAGCCTTGACTGCTACAAGTATTGGGATTACGTCCAAGGTACTTTCAGAAATTGGACGACTCAATTCTAAAGAAGGGCAGATTATTCTAGGTGCGGCTGTAATTGATGACGTACTAGGAATTATTGTCTTGGCAGTGGTTGCTAGCTTGGCTAAAGATGGTGAAGTAGATGTCACTAAAGTTATTTTTCTCATTATCAGTGCAACTACTTTCCTGCTAGGCGCAATTTTGCTAGGCAATTTTTTCAACAAGTCTTTTGTATCCATCGTCAACCGTCTCAAAACCCGGGGTGAATTGGTAATTCCAGCATTCATCTTTGCCTTTGTGATGGCATATCTCGCTGCTGTAATCCAATTAGAAGCAATTTTGGGAGCTTTTGCGGCTGGTTTAGTCTTGGAAGAGACGGATAAGCGTAAAGAATTGCAAAAGCAAGTCATTCCCATTGCCGATATGTTAGTGCCAATTTTCTTTGTCACTGTCGGTGCAAAAACTGATTTGGGTGTATTAAACCCTGCTATTCCCACTAATCGGGAAGGTTTAATCATGGCTAGTTTCCTGATTATCGTAGCCATTATTGGAAAAGTAATTACAGGCTTAACGGTATTTGGTCAGCCAGAAATCAACCGTTTAGCCATTGGTGTGGGGATGATTCCCAGAGGTGAAGTAGGATTGGTATTTGCTGGTGTTGGTGCTGCTAGTGGGGCACTCTCCAAACCACTGGGAGCAGCAATTATCATGATGGTAATTTTGACAACCTTTTTGGCACCACCTCTGTTACGGTTTGTCTTTCCAGATCCAGCTAGCGAAACAACAGATACAGAGACATTGGTATTAGATGGTGCTGGTGCTACATCCTTAACAATCGAAGAACCTCAGTTGATGACCGCACAATCGCCAGATGTAGCTAATTTAGAATCGGCTCCGGATTCTTCAGAGACTTAATTGGATTCTTAAGTAGAAACACCCTGTTGATTATCTACTGAGGTAGATTAAGACTGAGTTCTGAATCATTACAATTCAGAACTCAGTCAGCTTAAATGCGATCGCTCTCGGTGTTGGCTACGTAGCATTCCGTGATCATAGTTCTCAATGTACTTGAGTATTTTCCTATGGTCACGGGAAACTTATAGCTTTGAGTGTCCGTCCCCTAAGATTGTTAATTTGGTTTTTTCTCATTCAGACCAGTATTTGTCCTTTGATCGGTTGCTAGCTTTTCCCTGTTTTACTATCTTTACTTTGGTTATTTTTTCAGCAGTGAGGAAGTAAGTAGTAGTCATGAACGGCATACACCAAGTATGAGCAAGGGAATAGAGACTAGTATTTTTTACTTAGACTCTGTACTCACAACTTTTGCTAGCGATCGCATAACTTGAACTCAATTACCTGACTAATTCAAGTTTTACTGACTGGGATTTACTGCTTAAAGTCAATTCTGGTGATTTTTTGTGGTTGTGGTCTGGTGCGATCGCTAGCAAAATCAAAGCTTGTGGCAAATTTGATGCTCTTAAGTTGATGTCTTAATAGCAATGTTCAAGCTCAAATAGGCATAAAAATTCATTTTAGGTGATGCAAGTGTGACAATTTACCAATATGTTGAAATATTAACTACTCCCATGAATGTAAATCAGCAGAAATGACTTTGAATCTAAATTGGTTAATACCTGGTACGTTAGGAACTGTTTTGTTGCTAGCATCACCAACATTGGCAGCGAGGCTAGATTCTTGGCGTTTTGATGCCAATCAAAACCAGCTAGAAATCAATACGATGGGTGCTGTGCAACCGAAGGCACAATTACTTTTCAACCCTACTCGTCTAGTAATTGATCTACCACAAACTGTATTTGGCCGTCCCCAAGTCACGCAAAATTTTGGCGGAGCAGTTCGCTCAATTCGTGTGGGACAGTTTGACCAAGAAACAACCCGCATCGTAGTCGAAATCAACCCAGGCTATACCATAGACCCCAAGCGGGTACAATTTACCCCGATTAATGACAGCCGTTGGCTGGTAAAATTACCCGATCCAGAAGTGGTGAAAATACCATCTGGCGATCGCAATGTTTACAATCCAGCTGCAACAGATGCTGCACCTCAACCTGAGTTACCCCCGTTGATAAACGCCACAGCAGGAGTGACTCAAATTCAGAGATTACGAGTCACGGGTGATGGATTTTTTATCTTGACTAGTGGTGGTAACCCGAAGATAGAAGTGAATCGGACTGAGGACAAAAAGTTAATTAATATCGATATCTCTGGCGCTGCTTTATCACCAAGGTTTGACCAACAGGATATCTTAATTAACCGCTATGGCGTGAATCGGATTCAATTCAAGCAATTACAAAATCAACCGCCTGTAGTGCGGATGACAATGCGGGTAGAGAGTAATAGCCCTGATTGGCGGGCTATGAGTAGCAGGGTTGGTGAGTTAGTTGTTTTGCCCAATAATAGTGGCGTGGCATCCAGCGAAGATAATAATCGACCGCCTGTAACATCTTCTAGCAACTCCCCAGCCAATATTCAATCTGTAGAATTAGCGGGGAACGGCACACAATTGCTGATTCGTGCTGACCAAGCTGTATCTGCAACAGGTGGTTGGGATAGATCTTCTGGTTTGTTCCGCATTACAATTCCCAATGCTAAGGTATCTCCCAGGGTTCAAGGGCCAGCTTTAGATGCTACTAGTCCAATTTTGCGGGTAAGACTCCAACCCCAAGAACCAAATACAGTGGTTGTCTTAGTTCAGCCAGCATCCGGAGTGCAAATTGGCGAACTTAACCAAGTTGGTAGTCAGCTAATAGCGCTACAATTACAACGCTTTTCCCAAGTTAGACCACCTCTCGATTTACCACCGCGATCGCCTTCAGATCTACCAGATAACAATCTTCCCCTACCTGGTTCAGGTTCCACAATTCCCAATGGGCGAATGGTAGTGCTAATTGACCCCGGACATGGCGGTAAAGACCCAGGAGCCATTGGGATTGGTGGAGTGCGTGAGAAGGATATCATCCTCCCCATTGGCATAAGAGTGGCACAGATATTGCAGCAAAATGGCGTGCAAGTAATTATGAGCCGTAATTCTGACTATTTTGTCAGCTTGGAAGGGCGAGTTGTGATGGCAGCCAGAGCAAGAGCTGATGTCTTTGTCAGTATTCATGCTAATTCAGCAGGTGCAGGTCGTCCTGATGTGAATGGATTAGAAACGTATTATTACGACAGTGGTCTCAGTTTGGCTCGCATTGTTCATAGCAACATTCTCCAAAGTTTAAATATCAGAGACCGCGGAGTGCGACGAGCTAGATTTTATGTCCTCAGAAAAAGTTCTATGCCTTCTATTTTGGTAGAAACTGGCTATTTAACTGGTCAAGTGGATGTTGCCAACCTCCAAAGCTCAAATTATCAAAATCAAATGGCGGAAGCGATCGCTCGCGGTATCCTCCAGTATCTTAAACAAAGATAATCAAGCAGCAAAAGTTGAGTAATTTCACTAGCAGCGGGTTCTCAAAATAGATACTTACGTAATTTTAATACCAACTTAAGGATTAAAATATTTATTGCTGAATAACTACTACAAGAAATATCGATGAAACTCTTTCTTCCCAGTCAACGCTCAACAATCAACAGTCAACATTTAGGACTATTTTCCAGATAATCATGCTGAAAAATTTATCAAAGCTAACTCACTTATAAAGTCAATTAATCTCATCTGTACAGTTCGACACACCCATCTATAAAATATTTTTCTAAATATTAAAGAGTGGCTGTCACTAGCCTTGGTACACAAACTAAACGTAGTTAGAGTTTTACACTAGGTGCATTAATTACTAGTAAACAAACAGTTAACTGCAGGATAAAGGGTAAAGAGGGAAGTATGAAGCTCATACCTGAAGATAAATCTGCTAGACGACAACAAGCTACCTGGTTTTTACGGGAGTTGACCTCAAAATACCTCTTTATTGTGCGACCTAATTAAATTTACTTACTTTGGAGAAAATTCTGTTTTTTACTTCTTGAGACTTTATCCTGATTCTTCAGAAACACTTTACGAACATACTTCAATGGTCAGTTTAATTCTAATTATCTTTTTTTGGTGTACCTTAATGCTTTGGAGATGGAATTTGGCAGCATTCACAACATGGCAAAGTTGCAAAAATATGCTAAAATTCCACGCCATTAAGTATGTTGTTAATGCCAGCGCCAAAAGTTTTTGCTGCATTAAAGCTAATGTTTGGGCGGTGACGGTGTGAGGATTTATCAATATTTTGAAAGCTTAACGGCTCCCATGAATGCGAATCAGGAGAAAGGACTGTGAAATTACACTGGTTACTACCCGGTACTTTTGGAACCATCTTCATACTGTCGTCGCCGGCATTTGCAGCGAGACTAGAATCTTGGCGTTTTGATGCCAATCAAAATCAGTTAGAAATCAACACCGCCGGTGGCGTACAACCAAAGGCGCAACTCATTTTCAACCCTACTCGTTTGGTAATTGATTTACCACAAACTGTATTTGGTCGTCCTCAGGTAACCCAACCAGTAGGCGGCGGAATTCGTTCAGTGCGTGTGGGACAGTTCGACCCAGAAACAACTCGTATTGTGGTCGAACTGAACCCAGGGTACACCATAGACCCGCAACAAATAAAATTTACAGGTATCACTGCCAGTCGGTGGTCAGTAAAGTTACCGAATCCCAAAATGGAGCAGGTGTCTGCGTCTAATAATCTTCCAGAGCAACAAACACCAGTTCCTCGAACTATCACTCCTGCTAAACCACCAGCCACCTCATTACCGCCGAGAAATATTTACAACGTAGTCAGAACCGCCCCGGTTACTCCCATCGATAATCGCACTGCGGTTAACTCTAATTCAGGCGCAACTCAAATTCAAAAATTACAACCCACAGGTGATGGATTTTTTATCCGTACCAGTGGCGGTAACCCCAAAATTCAGGTCAACCGCACTGAAGACAGAAAGACAATTAATATTGATATTGCTGGGGCTGCTTTGGCACCCACATTTGAGCAGCAGGATGTCTCAATTAACCGCTATGGCGTGAATCGCATTCAATTTAGCCAATTACAATCTCAACCGCCTGTCGTGCGGATGACAATGCGGGTAGATAGCAATAGTCCCGATTGGCGAGCCAGTAATAGCAGTGTGGGTGGCTTTGTACTTTTACCCAATAGTGGTGGAGTGAGATTACCTGCAGGGAATAACAATGCCAATGTTGTCATCCCCAGTACCAACTCTCCAGCGACAATTCAATCTGTAGAATTAGCTGGGAATGGTACGCAGTTAATAATTCGCGGTGACCAAGCTTTGTCTGCTACAGGTGGTTGGGATAGATCCTCTGGCTTGTTTCGCATTACTATTCCTAATGCTAAGTTAGCTCCTAGGGTGAACGGGCCCGACTTAAACGCCAGTAGCCCGATTCTGCGAGTGAAACTACAACCCCAAGAACCAAATACAGTAGTTGTCTATGTTCAACCAGCAGCAGGCGTACAAATTGGCGAACTTAACCAAATTGGGAATCAGTTAGTAGCATTACAACTACAACGCTCTCGAGCAATTACATCGCCCAGAATACCCCCTGTAGCTTTACCACCCTTACCACCCACCCAAGGGCAATTACCAGACCCCGCAGATAATCCCCGAACTATACCGCAGCCAACACCACGTCCCACAGTTCCTAGAGGCAAATTATTAGTAGTGATTGACCCCGGACATGGTGGTAAGGATTCTGGTGCACCTGGCTTAGGCGGACTGCTAGAAAAAGATGTGGTTTTACCCATTGGCAAACGAGTAGCCTCGATTTTGCAGCAAAATGGCGTACAAGTAGTGTTGACTAGGGATGCTGACTTCTTTGTAGAACTTCAGGGACGGGTAGATATCGCCGAGCGAGTAAATGCGACTTTGTTTGTCAGCATTCATGCTAACTCAGTTGATCGTCGCCCTGATGTGAATGGATTAGAAGTATATTATTACGACAGCGGTTACGGTCTAGCCGAAACTGTCCGCAAGTCGATTCTCCAGAATATCGGCACTATCAAAGACCGAGGTACGCGTAAAGCGCGATTCTACGTCCTCAGAAAGAGTTCTATGCCTTCAATTTTGGTAGAAACTGGCTATATGACTGGTCGAGAAGACAATCCGAGACTAGGTAACCCAGATTACCAAAATCGCATGGCAGAAGCGATCGCTAATGGCATTCTCAAGTACTTACAAAGAAGGTAAAAATGTAGTAGAACTTACCTAGTTAAAGAGGTGATATCAGACTTCTTTTGCGTACAGGATTTATGAGTCTTAGCAAATTGGCTACTAAATCCTGTATCTTAAATCAAAAAACCTCAACCCATATCTGCCCGTGTATTCATCTTCCATCTTTGAAGGCAATCTTTATAATTTTTCCGAGCAAGAACCACAACGCGCCCCGATAGGTATCTTTGATAGCGGCGTGGGTGGTTTAACGGTATTACGACAAGTTTATCGGCAACTTCCTAACGAATCTGTTATTTATTTTGGCGATACAGCGCGACTGCCCTATGGCATTCGTTCACAAGCAGAAATTCTACAGTATGTGCGCGAAATTTTGACCTGGATGCAACAGCAACAGGTCAAAATGGTAATTATGGCTTGTAACACCAGTTCGGCTTTAGCTTTAGATATTGTCCGCGCAGAATTTAATCTGCCTATTCTTGGCGTGATTCTCCCAGGAGCTAGAGCCGCGGTGCAACAAGGCAAGCGGATTGGTGTGATTGCTACCCCCGCCACGGCTAAAAGTAATGCTTATAAGCAAGCGATACTAGAGATTGATCCTCATGTCCAAGTCTGGCAAGTTGGTTGCCCAGAATTTGTGCCTCTAATTGAGCAAAACCGGATTCATGACCCCTACACCACTGAAGTGGCTCGCTCATATTTAGAACCCTTAATCAAGCAGGAAATCGATACTTTAGTTTACGGCTGTACCCATTATCCTCACCTTGCCCCTGTCCTGCGATCGCTTCTTCCTGCTCATGTGAAGCTAGTTGATCCAGCAGTTAATGTTGTCGCCGCTTGTATCCAAGATTTAGACTTATTAGGTTTAAGGAATACCCATCCCCCACTACCCACACGCTTTGCGGTTAGCGGCTGTGCCCAACAGTTTGCCCAATCAGGATTACAGTGGTTAGGCTATACTCCATTAGTTGAGGAAGTTAGCTTCAGTGAAGCTAAAGCTTCTCACTTATAACAAAAATTTGTTTGTAGTAGTGTTTACGAATCAAGAGTCCACAGTCCAAAACAATTTTTTGTGGAGTGCAGACGCGATTAATCGCGTCTCTCCAAACCTTGACTACTGACTATTAACAACTTCAGTCACCTTTGGTGCTACTGATAGCTCTTGTGTATGTTTCTTCTGCCCTGCCAAAGTTACATTTGTAGCATCACTGTTTTTTCCTGTTCGCTTTGCTAGTGCTAAGAGTAGGTAAACGGTGAACAAATATCCAGCAGCTAAAATAAAAATCATCATAGGCATATTTCCGTAAATCATTGTTCTACCAGCACCTTTCTCAAACGAATATGCACTTTCAACACATAAGTAAAACTTCTACCACCCAAGAGGATTCTTGATGGCTGTAGTTTGCTATGCTAGACTACTCCGTAGGGATAAATTCTCTACGGAAAACGGATTTAGTATTTAACTTAATTTTTCACGGACTATACATTCCAGAGCAGTTAAATTGCCAAACGGCAATCCCTAACTACTCTCTTCAGCAGTCTACCTAGTCCGTGTTATTGCTGCTCACACCGCTTTTACAGGAGTTACGCCAAAGCTCAATGTCAAGTAAAACCGAGCGGTGCCCTGTAGGGCTGGCGTATAACTCCAAACCAAGAGGCTGCAAGCCGCGGATATTAAATCAGGAATCACTCCCTTGACTCAACCGCGACAATCTATTGACTCACAACTCCTAAAGAGTATAATTACCTAAAGGTAATTTACTTTCGGCGAGTGAATATCTGAAAAATTTAAAATCCCTAGATCTTAGCGTAACACAAGGTTCCCGACTTTTAAGCCAACTTTGTGGCTAAATTTTAAAATTTCTCAAGGGCTTCAACAAGTGAGAACAATTTAGCTTAACAACTCATGATGCGGGTACTTAATTATACTAAATAATTGATAACTGGTACAAATAATTAACTGTAACAAAAGTAACTCAGTAAATAAAATTTAAATAATAAATTTTTTGAATAGAGAAATATAGCTCTGCAAAATAGTTTTTAGGCAGAGATTTTTTAAAGTATTAAAAATAACTACTATTACGAAATAATACGACAGTACTTAAGTAATTCCTATTATTCACCAGTAAAGATATGGTGAACTCATCTGAAGAGGCTAGAAACCTGATAGATTTCAAGTTTGTCTTGAAAAAGTAAGATGCAGATAATTATAAACCTTTGCTGTAGCTGAAGATACATTTTCCTCAATAATTCAGCCGAACTTCAAAAGCTTGAGTCACTCATGAGTAATCCCTGATTTACCAAAGGTTAATGCCAATGCTTCAAATTGTCCGAGGGAAGAGGATTTTAACTGAAGGACTAACACTTTAGTTATGGGAACTAGGAACGAGTATCACCTTAAAAGGGGTTAAAAGACAATAGACTTCGATGTTTCAAAGAAAAATTATGAGAATTTTGCGGTTGCTGATGGCAGTTAATTTTGCCCTGTCCACTATTTTAATCAACATAAAAAAACTAATAAATCAGGAATATCAAGACTTTCGCCTATTACTGAAGAGTTCTGAGTGAGGTATTCCCGGATCAAAAGTTTGCGCTGGCCCTGGGTTATCTTAAAATGAGTATAGGATATGTAAACTTTCGTAACCTAAGCCAGAGTCCGCCCATCCATGACCCCAGCCACCTCCCTGTTTACCCCTGTGGAAGCAGACCTGCGAATACTAGCAGATAATCTCAAACAGCTAGTTGGAAATCGCCACCCCATACTTTATGCAGCCGCCGAACACCTATTTGGTGCTGGGGGAAAGCGCATTAGACCAGCTATAGTTCTGCTGATTGCGCGAGCGACCATGCTAGAACAAGACATTACATCCCGTCACCGACGTTTAGCTGAGATTACAGAAATGATCCACACAGCAAGCTTGGTGCACGATGATGTAGTGGATGAATCTCAAATGCGACGCGGTGTCTCGACTGTTCATAGTTTGTTCGGTAACCGCATAGCCGTATTAGCAGGAGACTTTCTCTTTGCCCAATCCTCCTGGTATTTAGCCAACTTGGACAATTTAGAAGTCGTGAAACTGCTTTCTGAAGTGATTATGGATTTGGCCGCTGGAGAAATCCAGCAGGGACTAAATCGCTTTGATACTAATATCTCGATAGAGACTTACTTAAACAAGAGCTATTACAAAACTGCTTCATTAATTGCCAACAGCTCAAAAGCAGCTGGCTTACTCAGTGATGTATCCCCAGAAACCGCCGAACATTTGTATAACTACGGTCGCCATCTGGGTCTAGCTTTCCAGATTGTGGATGATATTTTCGATTTCACGAGTTCAGTAGAGACTTTGGGTAAACCAGTGGGTTCTGATCTCAAGAGTGGAAATCTCACTGCACCAGTGTTATTCGCTCTAGCGGAAAAACCTTATTTAGAAGTATTGATTGAGAGAGAGTTTGCTCAAGAAGGAGATTTAGAGCAAGCGCTGAGACTGATTCAAGAAAGCCAAGGAATACAGCAGGCGCGAGAATTAGCAGATCACCATGCAAAACTCGCCACTGAACATATTGCTGTTCTACCACCCTCAGAATCGCGTCAAGCCTTAATTAACATGGCTAACTATGTACTGAGTAGGCTGTATTAAGGATTAGGGGCTAGAAACTGGGTAGTATATGAAAATACCCAATGCCCCATTCCCTTCAAGCAATATCAGGTGGTACTTGTCTTGGCGATCGCTTTTTTTGCAGTTGTTGCTGAATCCGGTTTTGTAAATCAGAACGCTGCACCTCAACAGCGTTTGTACTCATGCCAGAAGTTTCAAAAAATACTATACTATCTACGGTTTCTAGTGCCACCAGTTGGAACAAAATGTGAGTTACAGGAATTTCTGTAGCTATTACTTGCTCCTCAACCCCCGCAGATGAGGCCAGTGAGGCATCTTTTAAGGTAGGAAATGCGTAAATAACATGTTTTTCTAATCTTGGGTTTGCCCGATTGCTCAATGTAGTTAAAACCCACTCAGACTCCACACTTTGGAGAATATAATACTGAGAGTGACTTAACTGATGAGCGATCGCCTTTAAAGCAGGGGCAATTGCTGTAACAAGTTGTGGTGTTATACCATCGTGAGGTGCATTATCAATCAACAATTGAATTTGTGCTTCTAAATCCATAATGACTTGTCCACGGCTCCTGGGTAATGGCCATAACATCAAAACAGAGTATGATCAACCCAACCAAGTTGGGAATAATAAATTAAACCAAATCTTGAATGCAGGATTGGTCTGCGTTTAGCTTATACGCAAAATCATCAAGCCAACACCCACGGTCGTACAGGTTGTGTTTAAGTATGTTAGGGTCTTTTAAAAACAGAGACTATGAATTCAGCCGCAACCGCAACTATTCAGGGAGAAGATTCTATCGGCGTGGAGGTGATATTTCAACTCCTATTCAAGGAGCTTAAACAGTCAACCAAAGCTTCGGAACGGAATTGCCATGATGTGGCAACACGAATTGCCGCCGAAGTATACCGCATTTGCACCGAGAGTAAACGTATTCAAGCTTCCGGTGCTATAGAAAATTCAGCGATGACTCTAGCTAAACACCGACTCCAACAGTGTATTAGATACTATCAGTTGGGTTCAAATCGGGGTAGGGTCGAACTACATAGCACTTTAAGTGCCATCATTTATCGCTATATTAACCCGCCTCAGAAGCAATTGAGTTATCAAGGGCGGTTAACTATCATTGAAGATTTCCTACAGAGCTTTTATTTGGAGGCTTTGAACGCTTTCCGCCGCGAAAATCAATTGGGTAGTGCCTATCGCCCCCAAACATTATTGGAATTGGCAGAATACATGGCATTTACCGAGCGCTATGGTAAGCGACGGATACCTTTGCCAGGACGACAACAGCAGCTAATTATTCTTCGAGCGCAAACCTTCTCGCAACAGCAACCTCCAGAAACCAGTGTAGACATTGAACAAGCCTCAGAAGGTAGTGCTAACGAGGCTGATGGTTCCTGGGAAGAACCAGCAGTACAACAACTGCGTTCGGCAATGGCTACGCAAGCAGAACCAGAACCCGAAGAAGACACACTACGCTCTGTTGTCATTACAGAACTATTAAATTATCTGGAACAACGCCAACAAAACGACTGTGCCGATTACTTCAGCCTCCGCCTTCAGGATCTCTCAGCACAGGAAATAGAGTCGATTTTGGGCTTAACCCCTCGCCAGAGGGATTACTTACAACAAAGGTTTAAATATCATTTAATTCGGTTTGCCTTGTTGCATCGTTGGGAATTGGTTCATGAATGGTTGGAAGCTTCATTACCTACGAATTTAGGTTTGACTCCCCAGCAATGGCAAGCATATACAGCAGAGCTAGATGAAAAACAGCGGTCTCTACTAGATATGAAGCAGCAAGGAGAACCTGATGAAAAAATTGCCAAAACCTTAGGTTTGTCTATGGCTCAACTACAAAAACGCTGGTTTAAAATTCTTGAACAAGCTTGGGAAATTCGTAACTCTTTAGTGTCCGGATCAGGTGCATCTACTCATGAATAGTGACTCAGAATCCTTTCATCACCAATTACTTAGTTTGGTGTTGGCAGAAGATGTCACCACCACTGAGTTCTCCTCGGTAGATTGTCAGGAAATTAACGGGGTGGAAAACCCACTTAAGCAAACTGCCGGCTTTGAAGGTGGGAGGCAAGAGTTGGGTGGGACACCCCAAACCTTTCAATTGGGAGAAATTCCTACTGTGCAAGAACGTTTTCAAGCCGTCATTAAACACCGGTTACAACTTCAAATTCAAAACCGTCCTCCCTTATTCCCTTGGGAAACACAATTAGTAGACTACCCCGATTACGCCGACGAACCATCGGTAGCTTTTGTTCCTACTTGGGGTTGGATAGCACAACAGTCAAAGCTGAATTTGCCAGTTACTCTGCCGGAAAGCATTTTCCGTCAGTTGTTAGCAAAATGTCAAGTATTACTGACATCTTCCCTACCTTTGGGGGCAAAATTAGTTCAGGCTGTGGAAGAGTTATTTCCTAGCGATACTCAAACCCTAAACAACCTCAACAGCATAGCTGGATTAGTTCTGAGAAGTCCTTCTCGATCTGTAGAAGCACTGGAGACAATGCCTAATCTTCAGAACGATTATTCAGATTTAAAAGAATCTCAACAAATGGCGTTGTCGTTACTCACAGTTAAGCAACTACTAGAGACTTTAACTATACCCATCTCACTCACCAATTCAGTGGTAGAAAGAGAATGGCTGACTACTGTGGGTGTTCTGAAGCTGAAAATTGAATACCAATCCCAGAAAGGAAAACTGCGGGTTCAAGGTGAGTTACCCACAAGAGGTATTTTCCAACTTCAAGGTAATGGTACCCAAGCCGTAGCCCAGTCTTCTAGTGTGGGAAGCTTGATTGTAGAATTACCTTGCCAGCACATTAACCAAACTTATACCTTAGAAGTGGATTTCCCAGAAATCGACCAACAGCCACTTTTGTTTGTGATTAATCCAACATAAGTGAAATGGTCATTACTAGCACCCTAGTTTGATAAACGTCAATAGATAATTGCAGATTATCCTGGTTTTGAAACTTATCTTTTTTTTTCAACAAGCGGTATTGAAGGAGCCTACGCAAACATATATTGATTGGTAGAACCTAGCACAAGACGCGTAGATTCACAGAGAGGCATTTATATTTTGCTACCACTTTACTTAGGAAATTCCCATTCGCTAAAGGCATTTCCATAGAGTAGGGTAGGGTAGTAGCTGGAGGTAGGTTAGTTAATTTCCATACCCAGCATAGTGTCTTAGCGTCTACATCATCGCTTGGCTCGTACTTTAAATGTTTAACTTATCCAGGATCAATCGGTTTTGGCGTCTACCTGTAGGACATGACGATTGGCGGCAAAATCAGCAGAAGTCGCCTTTGATAGAAGTGGAAGATTCAATTGCCTTACGGGTGCTAGTGTTAGCTTTGGTAATTACGGGAATTGGGGCAACTGATATTGCTGCCCAGACTAATTTTAGTCTTTGGGCTATTCCTGTAAGTGTTATGGGTGCAATTTGGAGTTACCGTAGTCGCCGCAATGCCAATATTACAGTCAAGTTCTGCATTGCCATAGGAATGTTAGTAGCACTGGGTGCTTTCTTTGGGCGGTTATTAGGGGAATTAAATGATACCCGGTTGGGTTTAGCAGAGTTGCTGATTCAACTTCAAATACTCCACAGCTTTGATACGCCCCGTCGAAAAGATTTGGGCTATTCAATTGTCATTGGGCTCATTTTACTAGGGGTGGCAGCAACCCTGAGTCAGACTTTAGCATTTGCGCCTGTGCTGTTGTTATTTTTAGCGATCGCACTGCCAACTTTAGTCCAAGATTATCGCTCTAGACTGGGCTTGGAGAAACTAAACCTGAAACCAGCAAAGGTAAAAGAGAAAAAATTATCTTCTCTTTTACCTTTTTATTTTTTACTATTTACATTAATTGTGGCTCTAGGGCTGGCGATTTTTGCGGTTTTACCGAGATTTCCTGGTTATCAATTACGTACTTTTCCTGTTAGTTCTTCTATTCCTATTAAAGGTAATTTTACAGGTCGGAGCATTATTAATCCTGGTTATGTCCGTCAAGGTAATAGCAAAAATCCAGGCGATGGTAACAATGGTGATGGGAATGGCCAAGGCGCAAACGGCCAACCAGGCAAAATAGATGATAATTTTTATTACGGCTTTAATAGCCAAATGAACCAAAACCTGCGGGGCGCAATGAAGCCCAAGGTAGTGATGCGGGTGCGATCGCAGGCTGAGGGTTTTTGGCGCGTATTAGCATTTGATCGCTATACAGGTAAAGGCTGGGAAGTATCTCGCAATGAAGATGTTACCACCCTGCGGCGATCGCCTTGGTCTTACCAAATTTTTCTACCGAGGCCAATTATTGGGGGCAAAACTCAAGAGATAGTACAAACTTATACGGTTGTATCAGATTTACCTAACTTAATCCCTGCACTAAGTTATCCCAAAGAAATTTACTTTCCCACATCGATCATCGCTGTCGATAAAGAAAATGGCTTGCGATCGCCTGTGGCATTATCAGAGGATCTCACCTATACAGTCATTTCGGAAGTACCATACCGCAATCGCACTAACTTAGGACAAGCCTCTACTAAATATCCCCAAAGCATCAAAAATTATTATCTGCAAATTCCCCCAGAAATTGCCGAAAAAGTTAAACAACGCACGGAAGAAATACTCGCTAACTACAATCGTGAACGAGTAGGTAAGTCAAATAAAACCTTAGATTCTGCCTATGAAAAAACTCTTTACCTAGCCCAGTACTTAAAACAAAACTATTCTATTCCCGATGATCCTTTAGGGCTACCTTATTTAGGTGATCAAGAAGATTTAGTGGATACTTTCTTGTTTAAGTACCAAGGAGGCTACCCAGACCACTTTTCTACAGTACTCACAATCATGCTGCGTTCTATAGGCATTCCTGCACGCTTGGTAGCAGGATTTAGCCCAGGACAATTCAATCCGTTTACGGGGATGTATGTTGTCCGTAATACAGATGCCTATGCCATGACGGAAGTTTACTTTCCTAAATATGGCTGGTTTGCCTTTGATCCAATTCCTAACCATCCGCTTATACCCCCATCAATAGAAGATACTCAGACTTTTAGCGTCCTAAATCAACTGTGGCGCTGGGTGGCTGGCTGGTTACCTTCTCCTGTTAAAGGCTGGCTGGATTATCTATTTGGGACAATATTTATCTCTTTGAGTAAAGCGATCGCTTGGTTTTTTGCTTTATTCTCTCAGGGTTGGCTAGGTGTGTTGACTGGCTTAATCTTGTCCACCACAACTGCTTTCTTTACTTGGCTGGGTTGGGTACAGTGGCGCGAGTGGCTGAACCGTCGATGGTTAAAAAGATTATCACCAATGGAAAGCCTTTATCAACAAATGCTGCAATGGACAGCAAAACAAGGTTTAGGCAAACATCCGGCACAAACACCCTTAGAGTACGCCAGAGTTGCTTACCAGCATCATGCCCCAAGTAACGCCCAGATAATTGATGAAATTTGTCAAGCCTATGTGAAGTGGCGTTATGGTAGCCATACTCCTAACTTGCAGCAACTACGACAACGGTGGCAAGAAGTAACAACTAGCACCACTAAGGGACTTTCAAAGAAAAAAATCACCAATCGCTAGGGGTAGCAGGGCCAGCAGAGGGAGAGAAAGAATTTGCTCAATACCTTCGCCCTTGCTGATTGAATAATTTAATTTCTGGAAGTCCCTAAACTGAATTCAAAAAATTTATGACCTAAGCTTTCTAACGATGATTTACAAACTTGAAGTAAGGGAGAAACTGTAATTCCCTTACTTTTTTGTTTTTACCCTGATACCAGGTTGAAAATCAAATGCGATAAACAGATAAACATAAGCATATATTGGTGTGTTTGTATAAATTATTATGTGTAAAATAGGTTTTTAATTAGTATAAGCGCCGATAAAATTTTTATACCAACCCGTTATTACGAAAATCTCACCTAATCTAGGTTTGAGGGTGGGAACCTGTTGCCAAATTGTCAAGAATTGGTATTAATAGGTTTATGTATTAAAAAAGACGTGTAAGTATAATTTGTCTAAGGTTTATTTTGCATATATCTTTAGGATGATTTTCGGGTAAATTAGTGTAGAAATCGCTAAAGATAGCAATTTTTATATAAAAACTAGGAATAACGTTAATTTAAGCGTTGTAACTCGAATTTTTTAGGGATAACATGGAAATAATTATGTACTGACTGCTCACATACCATTTGGTATCCGTTTATTTATGGAAATTCAACTAATTAATATAGGTTTTGGCAACATCGTATCTGCCAACCGCGTAGTTGCCATTGTTAGTCCAGAGTCTGCACCGATTAAGCGGATCATTACTGATGCCCGCGACAGAGGTCAGCTGATTGACGCAACCTATGGTCGGAGGACGAGAGCTGTGATTATTACCGATTCCAGCCACGTCATTTTGTCAGCGATTCAACCAGAAACTGTAGCGAATCGCTTCGTAATTTCCCGCGAACATCAAAATGTAGAAAATTAAATCAGGGTGGGCTATTAGCCCTACCCTATTTGCACCACATCGGCAGTACTATGTGAATTAGACGATATTTTATGTGACCCCTGTTACTAATTTCTTAGTCGAAAGTTACAAGTTAACAAATACTAAACTAAGAAATCCCGTCTATCGATTAATTTACAGGTTTAGCGGATGATGCAAGTTCTACCCATCCAGAGTGCTGCTACTACTAAAGAATGCCTGCCTCATGGTCGGCTGATTGTTTTAACTGGTCCCAGTGGAGTTGGCAAAGGTACTTTAATGCGTGTACTTTTGCAACGTCATCCGGAACTCTATTATTCTGTATCCATGACGACTCGTTCTCCTCGTCCTGGCGAAAGCAACGGCAAAAATTATTATTTTGTGAGCCGTAGCAAGTTTGAACAATTAGTGGCCCAAGGCGAATTCTTGGAATGGGCAGAATTTGCTGGTAATTACTACGGAACACCCCGTGAAATCGTGCTTAACCAGGTCAATTCTGGAAAGTTAGTGGTACTAGAAATTGAGTTGGAAGGAGCAAGGCAAATTCGTGCTTCTTTCCCTAGTGCCCATAGCATTTTTATCTTGCCACCTTCCTTCGATGAACTGGAAAAGCGGATACGCGGTCGCGCTCAAGATTCTGAAGAAGCGATCGCTCGTCGTCTGCGCCGCGCTCAAGAAGAAATTCAAGCAGCAGATGAATTTGATGTTCAAATCGTTAATGACGATTTTGAAACCGCTTTAAATGCGCTAGAAGCAGATTTATTCGGGTAATTTGGCATTTTTATTCCCAGCTTGAGCGCTTTCACAATTTACTAGATAAAAGGACAGATAAAACAGTCTAGCTGTTTTATCTGTCCTTGTTGGTTTTATTACAGTTAGTCGGCGCTTGATTGTCCATGCCAATTCAAGACGGTATGAACAGCCAGCAAAATACTTGGGGCATAAAGAACAGAGCATTGATATTTGTCTCATATCTCATACCCCATACCCTATGCCCCATGTTCGCTCTCTTCCGCTACAGCAATTGCTGGGATGAAAAGAGGTAAATTTAACCTACTAGGCCTTGAATTAGTTCCAAATTAATTGTTAAGAAGTAAGCAACTACTGCACCACCAATACCACCAATTAAGAAAGCACTGGCAAAGTTATTCCAGCCTTCATTGCTAGTAAAAGCATCTGGAGGATTACCAGCGGTAACGCTAGCAAGTGCTTTGGGAGGATTGCTGTGAGAATACAAAGACAAAGCAGCGGTTAGAAGTACAACCAAGCCGACTGCTCCTAGTAAGCCAGCTAAGTCAGCACTGGGTGTATTCCGCAGTGGGCCTAATTTAGCAAAGGGGCCAAAGAACCAGTAACCATGAGCCATACCAACTTCTAGCCCACGTCTAAATGGAGTGAGACCAGGACGATATGCGGGTAAGTTACCAACAAACCACTTCACTAAGGGAGAAGAATTAACTGGTGTTTCTAGGTTGCCTATTTGTGGATCGCGTCCTGCGGGAAAAACAACCTCACGATTTCTAGGATCGCTGGGATTATTTTTGGATGCATCTACTGCTTGCATATTTTATGTTGCCTCTAAATTTAGAATTGTTGGCAGTTTCATATTAATAATAATTGTATCTAACGGTGATTTTTGGCAGAGAAGTTTAGAAAAATTAATTTAGCTAATTTCAATAAATGAAACTCGCAACCTGTTGACAGCATTACGAGTTTCATTTATTGATAAACCCTATGGTAGTTATATTTTCACCCCATGAGGTTGAAGTATATAACTACAGGATATTAAGACAGAAGACAACAAATTCAAATTATGAAAATACCGTCTTCAATTTATGGTAATGGGTGAAAAAGTAAATCTGGGAAAAAGCGGTTAAATTCGATTAAAATCCCAGCTGTAATTGTTAACCAAATGGTAGCAGCTACAGGTGCCGTGGAAATAAACTTAATCAAATACGATGAGCTATCGCCTTTGTCTGCCATGAATTTAGCCTCCAAAACAAGTTAATTAATGGTGATGAATTAGCGTGGGGAAATGGGAATTTCTGTATCCTTAGCGGTTAATTCACCTGAGAGCAATTCCTTGATAGCAGAGGCAGGCCAAGCAAAGCCTGTTGCTATAATTGGTAGCGCCAAACCGAGGTCGATTTGGATTTCTTTTTGTTCAGTATCAGATGCCTTTTTGATGGCTTGTAGATAAGTACGACCTACCCAACCAATCCAACCAGCAATGTAAAGGAAGAGAATGCTGGGAATTAAAAAGTCACCTGCTTTATCGAGACGACCATCCACAATCAAGTGGGGGTAACCCTCAGGGCCACATAATTCTTGGGCATAACGCTCAAACCGTTTTTGGCCTGATTGGGGATCGGCGGTAGTATTACGGGCATTTTTTGCTAGCTCTTGAAAAGCGGGAGTGTCTGCACATGGTTTCAGATCAGCCCCCAGTGCCTTCGCAGGCGGGGCAAAATTGAACCAAAGACAAATCGCTAAAGCCAAAGCAAACAATCGTCGCATGGAGTTGTTTCCTTTTATTACAAAACAAAAAGTTTTTTGTACAAAACGAAGCGGCTTGTACAGTGTTTATTTAGATAACTAGCAAGTCATCATACTCTTGCCGGGGAACCGAGTAAAGTTTAAGTAAATAAAAGTTAAAGCTTCTCAACTAAGTTTCTATTGAGTTCTGAGTTCAGCGTGCCAACTGCCGAGTAAAATTTCGTAATATTTGAGCATATTCAAGGCTGATCACTGAACGCCAAAACCCAGGACTTTAGACTCCCCATTCAATACTCATAATTCTTGTGTCGCAATGGCAACCGTTTTAGCAATCGAAACTAGCTGTGATGAAACTGCCGTAGCAATTGTTAACAATCGTCATGTTTGTAGCAGCATCATAGCTTCTCAAATTCCCATCCATCAGCAGTATGGCGGAGTAGTACCAGAGGTAGCATCTCGCCAGCACCTAGAAACGATCAATTGGGCGATCGCGCAAGCGTTAGAGCAAAGCCAATTCAGCTGGGAGCAAATTGATGGCATAGCCGCCACCTGCGCCCCTGGACTTGTCGGCGCGCTGTTGGTAGGGTTAACTGCTGCCAAAACTTTAGCAATCATCCAAAAAAAGCCATTCTTGGGAGTTCACCATCTCGAAGGCCACATTTACGCAACTTACTTGAGCGAGCCAACTTTAAATCCCCCTTTCCTTAGCTTACTCGTTTCGGGAGGACATACAAGCTTGATTTATGTCAAGGATTGTGGTATTTACGAAACTCTGGGAGAAACCCGTGATGATGCGGCAGGAGAAGCTTTTGACAAAATAGCGCGGCTGTTAAAGCTGGGTTATCCAGGGGGGCCAGTAATTGATCAATTGGCACAGACAGGCAATCCTCAAGCCTTTGCTTTGCCAGAAGGCAAAGTTTCCCTCCCTGGCGGGGGATATCATCGCTATGACGGCAGTTTTAGCGGCTTGAAGACGGCTGTACTGCGGTTAGTGCAGCAATTAGAGAAGAATAATACTCCCATCCCTATCCCCGATGTTGCAGCCAGCTTTCAAGAAACTGTAGCGCGATCGCTTACCAAAAGAGCGATCGCCTGTGCCTTAGATTATGGACTCAGTACAATTGCTGTAGGCGGAGGTGTAGCAGCCAACAGTGGATTAAGAAAAAACTTACAAGCAGCAGCTGCCGAGCATAACTTGCGCGTCCTCTTCCCGCCCTTAAAATTTTGTACTGATAACGCTGCCATGATTGCCTGTGCTGCCGCCGAACATTTATCGCGAGGGCATACCTCTCCCCTAACGCTAGGCGTAGAATCTAGGTTATCGCTGGCTCAGGTGATGAAGTTGTATCAACAAGGTTAGTGGGCATGGGGCATTGGGCATTGGGCATTGGGCATCGGGTATAAGTTATTACTCTCCTGCTTCCTCTCCTCCCCTGCTCCCTCATCCCTAGGCTCCAACAATTGAGCTAATATGACTAGCCACCGCGTCTGGCTGTTCTAACATTGCCAAATGACCGCAATCAGGAATTTCTATCACATTGTCTCCAGAGTATTGGAATAGCTTATGAAAGCTAGCTAGGTGGCGAACATACTTGGGTTCCATAACTTTGTCATTGGTTCCCGTTAAGAAATAAACTGGCTGCTTCAGTTGGGAGACTAATTGTGGTAAGCGGTTAACTTCTTCTTCGGTGGTCGAATCTAACAGCGATCCTAAAGCTGCTTCTGGATCGGCTACGACAAAATCAATCACGCGCTGACGTGCCCAATAACGCTCTAAAGGACGCGCTACACTGGCTCTGGTAAACAGCAAATCAATCAAAGGTATTTGTGATAGCCAGCGAGGACGCATCTGTAAAAATCGCTGCCCAGCCGAACGAAACTGCTCAAAGGATTCCTTGAGATAAATACCACCACCGGCATTGATACAGATGACTCCCTGAATACAATCAGGCATTTGTGCTGCTGCCCAAAGAGCGATCGTCCCACCTAAAGAGTGGCCGATCAGCCAAGCACTGGTAATATTTAGCTGCTGCAACAGAACTGCTAAATCTTGAGCGTAGGCAGATGGAGTATATAGAGGATCGAAGCTGGAGCCAACTGGATTACTGGGAGTGGGAGGTAGATTTATAGAAATTTGTTCCCGATTAAAGTCTGTTTCTGGTTGGGACTGCGATTCGCCAAAACCCCGTAAATCGTAAGACAAGCACTGAAAATCTAATGACAGCCGCGAAATAACAGGCTGCCAGTATCCACGGCTATTTAGCCAACCGTGGATAAAAACTAAAGTATGAGGGCAAGAGGTGGGAGCTGTTAATTCGTATGCGTGGGGAACGCCCAAGATTTCGATGGTTGCCATACTTAATATCGTACCTTTAAGGGCGGGTACGACTAAATACGCAATGCTACAGGATGAAGGAGAAACGCCAAAGTAGAAAAATTTTCTCCTGCTTAATTAATAATTCTTAATTTATTTACCTAATAACCGGTGCCGGACTCCTTCAGCAATTTTGTGACCTAAATATTCGGGAATCAAGCTTTCGTTGGGGCCCAGCAAATACAGAATCAGCCTTGTACGTCCACGCCAAACTAGTAAGTTGGCGTTGACTACCAACAGGTCTTCCTGCCAGATGGCGTACATGACTTTGTAGAATAATCCCGGTTGGTTATCAGCCTCAATAACTAGGGCTGGGAGATGAAAAACCGGATCGACATAAAATTCTGTCTGTACTAAATCTAAGCCGCTATCGAGATTGAATTCTACAGCCAGCATTTCTTCTACCTCAAACCGTCCTCCTAATGCCTCGCGAATTGCTCGACAGACATTATCAGCGGTTTTTTCGGTCAAAGCTTTGCTACCGCGAGACACTAGCAGCTTGATAAAAACTAGCATCGGCGCTCGAATTTGCCCGTATAAGCTCAAACCGTGGATTGTTAGCCCATAAGCCGCCAGCACGCCAAAAATATCGCTGAGGAGAAAAGACTGGTTACGGTAGGCAAAATGTAGGGCACTTTTACTACCTTCCGGTTTCAACTCGATTACGGCGCGTCTGGTTTTATAGAGACGGTAGGCTAATCGTAGGTTTTGTAGTTGAATTTCACTACTAACAAACTGTTCATAAAACTGGGGAAACGCTCGGTTAAAGCGCTTTAGAAGTTCAAGTGTGGAAGATTTTAAACCAGAAGCCATCTTTGGTGTAAGACTCGCAAGATAAGTCAACAAGAGACTGGGGACTAGAAACTGGGGCTAGGAAAAGAGAGATTAACAATGGGCACTAAGGACTGGGTAACTCCACGAAATAAATGCGCTGGATAGAAATCAGTACGCCTCAAGTGTTGCAGTATACGGTTACCTATAATTTTTCTCCATATATATAAAGATAGGCGCTGGCGACTAATTATTTGCCCATTTCTCATACTCAGTCATTAATCCTTATATAAAATTCACTCTACTTATCTTTCCCTTTTGGTGAATTTCTCCTAGCTTTGCAACAAAATGCTAAAGTTGAAAATGATTGGTGCGAAACACGCCCTAGCAGAGTGTTGCCATTGAGCATCCGCAAAACACCAAAATAACCTTGAGTGTGAGGGATACTAGATGGTACTGGCTTTGTGAAACGTGAATCACCACTTTATTTATAGTGGTAACCAATTCAGTTATACTACCCGAACCGCGTTGGCATGGGTTTTTGGAAAACTTGGTTTAGTACTTCTGAATCTACTGCGGCAACCAGAACAGGTGCCTTTGAAGAGATGAGTGCGGATGTGATGGGCAACTCTAGCCCCAGTAGCGATCGCATCGTCTTTAGCACAGAGCGAGAGATTGACTTGTATGAACTCGAAGAACTCTGTGATGCCGTTGGTTGGTCGCGTCGTCCGTTGCGAAAAGTTAAAAAAGCTATTGAGCATAGTTTTCTCGTCGCCACCATGTGGCAGGTACGAGGAAACCAAAGGCGGCTCATTGGTTTTGCTCGCGCTACTTCCGATCATGCTTTTAATGCCACAATCTGGGATGTGGTAGTTCACCCAGACTTTCAAGGGAAAGGACTGGGGAAAGCGTTGATGAAATATGTCCTCAAAAAACTCAGAAGCGAAGAGATTAGCAATGTGACTCTCTTTGCTGACCCCCATGTAGTCGATTTTTATCGGACTATGGGTTTTATGGCCGACCCAGAAGGTATAAAAGGTATGTTCTGGTATCCTCATTAAATCTTTTAGAGAAATCACCAACTTGCCACTCTAATTTAGTTAATATAGGCAGAATCTTCTAAAAATTAGTTTTAAAGGTTTATTTGGGATGCCAGCAACTACCTTGATGGTTAAGCTTGGTTGGCGTTAATTATTATTTATGGGTGCTAAAAGCTGGTAGAATCTAGATTATTGGCAGATGCAGAAAAAAGTTAGCAAATATCTGCTAAGTCTGATATAATCAGCATAGTGCTTTGCTCATCTAGCAAATTGATTAGTAAACTTTGGTAGTTGTTCAATGCTCAAGCTACTTTTTTAGAATGCGATCACGCAACTGAAAGATAGATTCACTAACGGGATGTAGCGCAGCTTGGTAGCGCGCCTGCTTTGGGAGCAGGATGCCGCAGGTTCAAATCCTGTCATCCCGATTGGAATTAAATTCAAAAAACCGTAGTTCCATAAGTAGAGCTACGGTTTTTTAATTATTGAATAAGAAAAATCGATGATTGATTGGGGGTTTGTTTTGTCGAATATATGTGCTGCTAAATTAGATATTTTTTCGGAGAAGTGTAATTTAGCTTTGTTGCTCTTAGGCTATTGTGTGAGCGATTGTAGACTAAATTGTCAGTTTAGGAGCTAGTTATCTAGAGCCTGAATATTATACATAGCTAGATAAATTTCAGTAGATTTGAAATTAAAGGCAATTGGAACGATTCACTATATAATGTCGTCATTTATAGCAGGGTAAAGAAAATCAAATGACATTTAGCGCTGAAATAATTTGAGCAATTTATCCAGTCTGGATCGCACCATATAATAAGCATCTACGGCATTTTCTGCCCAAGAGCAAAAATAGCCTAGTTAACATTGAGTAAGCAGCATTTAAGCATCATCAATAGGTGAAGGCGATCCTGTAGCAATCCTAAATTATTGGAGAATATTACTTTTTGAGGGTTGTCTATTTACATGCAATAGATAGCAGCAATTTTTCACATTTTTAAGGGATTGCTATATAACTAAAACAAGTTGGTTTTGCAAATCCAACTGTTTGCTTGAAAGAATTAAATTGTTGACACGAGGAGTAGTCATGAAATCATTGGTTCGCTGGGGCGCAACATTAGGTCTAGTCGGCAGTACACTCCTAGGATCAGTCTTTGCAGGCAATATACCAGTGCTGGCATTGTCTGAACAGCAAATAAAAGACAAGTTAGATTCCGTACCTGTGTATTTGGTGACGAATGACAAAGGTTTACCCCTCAGCCGTCCTTTACCAGAAAACCAAAACGGACAAAAACCTGGTGGCTCAGTGACAGGAGTTTACTTGAGCAGACAAGAAGCCCAAAAATTTATCAACGATTTGCGAAATACCAAAGAAAAAGATCCGAAAATTCAAGACATGCTTAAAAGTCTCCAGGTGACAGCAGTGCCTCTGGGGGTAATTTATCAGCAATTACAACAAAGCAAAAACCAACCCAACCGTCTTTTATTTGCCTTTAAACCTGTAGATCAGGAAATCCAAGGGGCAATGGACTTGCTACGCCAAAGCGGTCAAAAAGTAGATCAATTTAAGAGTGTGCCGATTTTCGCGGTGAGATTTGCGCCAGATCAAGGATATGTACCGATTAAACTGACTGCTAACGAACAGCAGTTGATTCCTTTGTTTTTAAGTAAGCAAGACGCACAGGGTTTATTAAGCCAAGTCAAGCCAAAATATCCCAAGGCTGATATTCAGGTGATTGATGTAGACGGAGTCATTAAAACATTACAGGATAAAAACGATCCTTGGCTGAATCAAGTTGTTTTAGTGCCATCTCCAGAATCTAGAGAATATATCAAGACTCTGCCTAGAGATAATAATGCCAATGCACCCAAGGCTCCCGCGCGGAACAATACACAAGCTCCCAAGCCTCGATAACCTGAAAGCATGACGGATACACAGCCAAAAGTAATTTCTGGTTTACAACTTTGGCAGTGGCGACAGAAGGCAATTCAAGCTGCGATCGCCACAGATGTTTCAGTAGCGGAAGTTGATTGGCTGCTACAAGAGATAGCTGGTTTAGATCGCTTGGCACTTCGTTTGGAATCGTACAAAAATTGGCCTCAAATTCAACTGGAGTTGTCTTTAGAAGATTTGGATCGATTGTGGCAAAGGCGGTTACACGATCGCTTGCCAGTACAGTACATCGCAGGAGTTACACCTTGGCGACAGTTTAAAATTGCCGTATCGAGCGCAGTTTTGATTCCCCGGCCAGAAACGGAATGCTTAATTGATTTAGCTGTAACAGCAGCTGCAACTAGTGGGACTATCCCATCATTAACAAAAGGACATTGGGTGGACTTAGGTACTGGTAGTGGAGCGATCGCTCTCGGACTAGCAAGTGTCTTTCCAGAGTCAACCATTCACGCTGTGGATTACAGTCCTGAAGCTTTGGCGATCGCAGCGGCAAATGCCCAAAAATTAGGTTTTGCCAACCAAATTAGGTTTTATCAAGGTTCCTGGTGGGAGCCACTAACACCGATGAAAGGTCAGTTTAGTGGTATGGTATCGAATCCGCCTTATATTCCTACCAGTGCCTTACCTACCCTACAACCAGAAGTAATTCGCCATGAACCACATTTAGCTTTAGATGGTGGTGGTGATGGCTTAGATTGCATCCGCCATTTAATTGAAATCTCTCCTAGCTATTTACGGCCTGGTGGCGTATGGCTAATTGAGATGATGGCAGGACAGGCTGATAACGTGCGAGAAATTTTGCAAAATCACGGTAGCTATAAAAATATTCAAATTCACTCTGATTTAGAGGGAATTGAACGTTTTGCCTTAGCTTACCTTAAGGATGAAGGGTGAAAGGCGTAAAATTGGAGGTCTTAGCCTCTGATTGCTTGTTTAAGTTTGGGGTTAAAGGGAAAAGGGTAAGGGGAAAAGGTAAAGAACAGCCTTTCACCTTTCCCTTTCGCTTTTTATGAAATCCAATTCTGAGTTTGCGACACATCAATAATATTCTTGAGCGACACATCAATAATATTCTTGAGGGCAAGGCAGTGCCTTGCCCCTACTGTCGCATTTTTTTCAAAATTGGTATAAAAAATGCAAGCATTTGTACCATAGCCTCATAATATTTATGAGTTTTCATCCTTCATACTTCCGATGACACAAGTTTCTTTGGCTGAACTGGTAACTGGCGCACGTGCTGGCAATTTAGTTAGCTTTCCTACAGATACGGTTCCTGCACTAGCAACGTTACCAGAAAAAGCGGCTTTAATATTTGCAGCTAAACAGCGCAGTCAAGATAAACCGTTGATTTTAATGGCGGCTAGCGGAGCAGATTTGTGGACTTATGTGCAGGGAAGCGATCGCGAATATCAAATTTGGCAAGAATTAACAGCTAAATATTGGCCTGGGGGTCTAACTTTGGTTTTACCAGCTTCTGTTTTAGTACCAAAGGAGATGAACCCTACAGACCCTACCACAATCGGAATTAGAGTACCAGCAAGTGCGATCGCCCAACAAATTTTGGCGCAAACAGGCCCTATGGCTACCACCAGCGCTAATCTTTCTGGACAGCCACCTTTGCAGACGATGGCAGAAATTGACGCTCAGTTTCCCGAAGCTTTGACTTTAATCGCCACAGAATTTCAAACGGAAGTCTCAGCAATGGGTGTACCTTCTACAGTGGCTAAATGGACGGGGACAAGTTGGCAAATTTTGCGGCAAGGTACGATCAAGTTATAGCTGTATCAACAAGTTAGCTATCTCTTTATACTTGAAGGAAAAAGGGTAAGGGTGAAAAGGAAAGAAAAAACCTTTACCCTTTTCCCTTTCACCAAATTCAATTTGTATTACTTCTAGGTACAGTCTGGTTTAAATTGGCAACTGCCATAACTTTTTAGGGTATGGTATTTTTGTTTACCACTATTGCTCTGTCACAGTTTTTCTCACTTCTGCAAAACATCGGCAATTTTACCGTTATGAATCATGAGAACTAGGAACTTGATTTTGAGCCTTTGCGATCAAAAAATAAAGCTGAACAACTGCTAAATATTATGGATTGGATTAATTGGGTATATTTAGGATCGGGGCTGGTGTTGGGTATAAGTGTGCGGTGGTTATTTCCCAAATCTACCAACGCTAGAACTAGCACTCAGGTAATAGAAACAACACAACCACAGCATTTTCCACAGCTACAGCAAACACAACTCGCATACGAAATGGCAAAGGAGATGAGCCAGTTTAAAGCGGGTTTTTTAGCGCGGACTACCCATGAATTGCGATCGCCTCTCAATGGGTTAATTGGTTTACATCAGTTAATTTTGTCTGATTTATGCGAAAATCCAGAAGAAGAGCGATAATTTGTAGCTCAGGCTCACGAAAGAGCGCTCAAGTTGCTCAAATTGATGGATGAAGTTCTCAATGTTGCCAGAGTTGAGCATGGAACCAATAAATTAGATATTCAACCTCTATCACTCAAAGAAGTTTTACAAGAAGTTGATAAATTAATTTATATGCTGGCGGCGAATCGTAACTTTAAGTTGCAAGTGTCGCCGCCAGATCCAGGAATTTATGTTTTGGCAGATCCTCGGTGGCTACGCCAAGTTTTAATTAGCTTAGTAGACACCAGTATTTCTCAAATGGAAGAAGGCGGAATCTCCATTTCTAGTAGTCTTTCACCTAGTAAGGATTCTGTATATATTTGGCTAGATGTGCCAACTCATACTCTACCTGGGAGCGAGTCTATAGATTTTATCAAATCGATAGATTTTTTGGATTCGCCAGACAAAGCTATTTGTAACAAAACAGAGAGTTCTACATTATCTCCAGGAATGAGGCTCTTACTCAATCAAACCTTGTTAGAAGAGATGGGAGGAAAGTTGGAAATTGTGCCATTTCCAACCAATCAAGCAGAAATTCCCGAAATTACTAGGTTGCAGGTATCTATCCCCCTCGTAATTCCTGAAGCTGAATTTCCCCAGTCGGTAGAGAATCAAGATTAGCTTGGTTATATAGCACCATAGTGGTAGTTGTATTGCGCTGAAAACCAATCTTTTCGTAGAAACCTTGCTGGTGAGTAGTCATGAGATAAACACGCTCAACCCTCATCCGAGGATGACTCAAGATAGTTTCTACTAATTTGCTTCCTAATCCCGTACCACGATAGTCTGGATGAATGACAACATCCCAAATTGTGGCGCGATA
Source organism: Tolypothrix sp. PCC 7601 (assembly GCF_025677855.1). NCBI lineage: Bacteria > Bacillati > Cyanobacteriota > Cyanophyceae > Nostocales > Tolypothrichaceae > Tolypothrix > Tolypothrix sp. PCC 7601. Next base: position 5,558,334 of record NZ_CP064879.1, on the reverse strand, counting down.
AATTCCATCGGAAGTGGCGCGAGCAAAGCCAACGAGTCGGTTTCCATCACATACAGAAATTACTGGTTCGCTGTTGCTAATCGCTATACTCAAATCTTCAATACTACGTTCTCTAGCCCAAAAGGCGCAGAGATTAAATAGCTGTTGCAGTTGTTCTAGATCAATTTCAGACTTGCGATCGCTAAATTGAATTTGAGGATAGTTCATGTACAACACCCGATTTAGCAGTATTTTGACTACCGATTATTTCAATTTTTACAGATTTTGCCACAGATGAATCTGCTATTTTTACGCTATCATCTCTAGCGATCGCACTCATGTTTTTCATTAGTGCAGCCTCGAATCACCAAAGCAAAAAAGATTTTTTGATTTTAATATAGAAATTTAAAATCAGCACTAAACGCTATTGATTTATCGAATATAAACAAAGTAAAACCAAATTAATTTCAATCCTAGACTTACCCTGATAGTAATTAATTTCAAATCAGCCAATTTTAAATTTTTGCTAGAGACTTACTCATCTTGCTCAAGAATTTTTAATCTTTAATTTCTCGCTTAGTCTGACAAACCCACTTCCATAAAGGATGACTTTGTCCCTGCTGACGGATGCGAAAAACTTGCTTTTCTAAACGTTGCTTTTCTGGTTCTGGTAGCCCTATTAAAATATTTCGACTTTGCCAAATTAAAACAGAAGCTGTCATGGCAATACAAAATGCTAAACCAATTGTAGCCAGTGGATGGTATACAAGACCGTATCGCACTGCTACCCAGGTAAAGTATTGTCTCCAAAGGGCAATTTCTGATTGTAAATTCCACAAGGAAATAGGTGCGATTGTGAGCCATAAACAAGCCACAAACAACCACCTTCCGTATACTGTCAATTGATGTAGTCTTTGGACTTGTTGCCCAAAAACTGGGTCAGAATTATCAAAATTATTGCCACTCATTGGTGGTTGTTCTGAGTGTTCCATATCCTGTAAAACTGCAAGGTTTGGGTTGTACCAAATTGGAATTTAGAATTTGATATTTTTGATTACTAACACTGATTTTGATTGTGTTTCACTGAATTTTAATTTTTTAATCTTCAGTGATATGCATTAATCTCAAATCTCAAATCTAAATCCAAAATTGTTCGACCCAAGTTATGAACATAAACCAGCTTAACTCTATTAAGAACTGGCGGAGGTATCAGTTGCATTAGCAGTTGCTACTGCTACAGATTGACCTGTACGTTCTCGCCACCAAGCTAATAGAGTACTGGCAATGAAAATGCTCGAATAAGCTCCCATTGTGAAGCCAATAATTAAAGCTAGGGAGAAATTTCTTAAAGTTTCTCCGCCAAACAGAAAGATAGCCAGTAATGTCAACAATACGGTTAGGGTTGTATTAAGTGACCTGGTTAAAGTTTGATTAACCGCATCATCGACAATCTCAGCAATTGGTCTATCTGGATGAACTTTGATAGTTTCGCGAATGCGATCGTAAATTACGACTGTGTCATTCACAGAAAAACCTGTAATTGTCAGCAAGGCGACGATGAATAAGCTATCTGCTTCAATGCCTAATAGCAAACCCAAAATTGAAAAAGACCCAACGGTAATTAAAATATCGTGGAATAGAGCAACGATCGCAAAAATGGCAAAGTCCCATTGAAAGCGGAAGGCCATGTAAACGGTGATTCCCACGAAGGACACAACCAAAGCCAGAACCCCAGAGCGAAATAACTCTGCTCCCAAAGTCGGCCCAACAGAGTCAATTTGGTTTTTTTGCGGATCAAATTCACCAACTTTTTCACTTAAGGTATTGCGTAATTTGGTACGCTGATCCGCATCCAGGTTTTTTGTCCGAATTAAGATACCGTTCTCACCAACTATTTGGATACTGCTATCACCTAGCCCTTGTGCTTTGGCGACATCCCGCACTACACCAATATCAATTGGTTTATCGCAGTTACTTGGTTTTGTACAGTCGCGTTCAAATTGCAACCGCGTACCACCAACAAAATCTAAGCCAGGGCGTAGGGGTGCATGGATATTAGGGTTTTGCCAAGAAATCACCATTGAGATGATACCGCTGAGGATAAAGGCAGCGGAAATAGCCCACCATAGCGATCGCGATTTATTAACAGTCAGTTTCATTGTGCGACCTCTGCCTTATTCGCAACTGGTACGTTAGGACAGTATAGTTCTGTCTTCCGTAAGGATTGAATGGAAATTGCCAAAAACAACAATGTGCGACTACAGGTAATTGCAGTAAACATACTCACTGCTACCCCTAAAGCTAGAGTTAAGGCAAAGCCTTTGACTAAGCCAGAACCTAGCCAAAACAGAGCAGCACAAGCAATCCATGTTGTGACGTTGCTATCTAAAATACTCGAAAATGCTCGGTAAAAACCAGATTCTACAGAACGATACAATGATTTACCTGCACGTAGTTCTTCTCTGGTACGCTCAAAAATCAGTACGTTAGCATCAACCGCCATCCCAATACTGAGGATAAAACCAGCAATTCCCGGCAAAGTCAAGGTTACACCCAGCAACGCAAAACACGCCCAAGTTAACAAAGAGTAAATTACTAATGAAATATCCGCAATTAGCCCTGGTAGTCGATAGTACACAACCATAAATATGAGTACTAAAGTCAAACCCCCAAGCCCAGCATAGATGCTGCTTTGAATACTATCTTTACCTAAGGTAGCCCCGACTGTCCGTCTTTCAGCAATTTCTACTGGTACAGGTAATGCGCCACCACGTAGCTGTACGCCTAAGTCATTGGCTTGTTGAGCAGTAAACCTACCTGTAATGACCGCAGAACCACCAGTAATCCCTGTAGCTGCGAATTCAGGGCCGACACTAGGAGAACTAATCAATTCATTATCGAGAAAAATGCCAATACCGCGCCCTGTCCCAGCAAGGCTTTTGGTTAATTCAGCAAACAGTTCACCACCTTTTGGTTTGAAGCGGAGAGCAACATTCCAGTTGTTACCTTGGGTGGGTTCACCATAGGCATTTTCCAGATATTGACCACTCAGAGGTGGATCGGTACTTTCAAACAATTCTGCGATCGCTTGATTATTTTTCTGCAACTCTTCTTGATTTTTAGCGATCGCAGCAGCATCATTGCTGGTTCTCAATTCCTGTTGCTTGGCTTTTAATTCTGCCCTAGATGCTTGATAAGCAAACAGTTGAGGTTCTGTACCAGATTTTTGTTTGCGAAATTCTAACTGTGCTGTACCACCAAGTACTCGTTCTGCTTGTTCTGGATCGTTAACCCCAGGCAGTTGTACTAGAATCTTGTCTGTACCTACAGTTTGAATTACTGGTTCAGAAACGCCAAGTCCGTTAATCCGTCCTTCAACAACTTTCTTCACCCCTTCCAATTCTTTTTCGGTGATTTGCTTAATTTCTGGGGTAGTTTTTACCTGAATTGTAAGCTGTGAACCACCCCGCAAATCTAACCCCAGAGGAATAGGGATTGTGAAAATCACCGCAAAAGCGGCGATAATCAACACTACAATTAAAGCTAATAGCGATCGCTGTCTCTGCATACCATAACCATCACTCGCAACTGACAAAGGCTATAATAGCGCTCTTTTTAATAGTTATGAGTTATTGGTTATTAGTAAGAATTATTACTGGAATGGGGCATAGGGCATTGGGCATAGGGCATTGGTAATGGGTAATGGGTAATTGGTAATTGCTGTTTGTTCTCTTTCCCCTTTCCCCTTTCCCTTTACCCAAGTCCCCTACTCCCAACCTAAACTCGCATAGCCACCATTTTTTCTACGGCTTCTACAATTTGTTCTGGCTGAACAATGGTTAGACGCTCTAGATTACCGTTGTATGGTGTGGGAATATCTTGAGATGAAAGGCGTAGTACAGGCGCATCCAATTCATCAAATAAGCGGTCATTAATAGAAGCTATGACTTCTGCGCCAATACCTGCTGTCCGCATCGCTTCTTCTACGACAATCACGCGATGGGTTTTGCGAATAGATGCACCGATGGTATCAAAATCTAATGGTTTCAGTGATATTAAATCAATGACTTCTGGGTCGTAACCTTTTTTTTCTAAAGTTTTCACGGCTTGTAATACATGATGGCGCATCCGTGAATAAGTAAGAATTGTGACATCTTGACCACGACGCACAACTTCGGCTTTATCTAAAGGAAGTAAATATTCTTCTGATGGCAGGTCTTCTTTTAAGTTGTAAAGCAGAACATGTTCAAAGAACAGTACTGGGTTATCATCGCGAATTGCTGATTTCAGAAGTCCTTTAGCGTTATAAGGTGTAGAACACGCAACAATTTTTAATCCAGGAACAGCTTGAAAGTAAGTTTCTAGCCGTTGTGAATGTTCTGCACCTAGCTGTCTACCAACACCACCAGGGCCACGAATTACCATTGGAATTTTAAAATTCCCGCCGGAAGTATAGCGTAACATCCCAGCGTTATTAGAGATTTGGTTAAAGGCTAGCAGCAAAAAACCCATATTCATACCTTCGATGATGGGTCTTAACCCAGTCATCGCAGCTCCCACAGCCAAGCCAGTAAAGCTATTTTCGGCGATAGGGGTGTCAAGAACTCTTAGTTCACCATACTTTTTGTAAAGGTCTTTGGTAACTTTGTAGGAACCACCATAGTGTCCGACATCTTCCCCAAGAACAAATACATTAGAATCACGCGCCATTTCTTCGTCAATGGCTTCACGGAGGGCGTTGAAGAAAAGAGTTTCTGCCATTTAAACCTTGTATTCACAATTATTGTTTTAGAATCTTATCGCGCCACCGTTGGCAAATACCGTGAGCGATCGCACTACTTGGAAATTTTGGCATAAGGCATAGGGCATTGGGTATGGGGCACCGAAATTTAGACAGGTATTATATCTCCCTGTCTCCCTTAGTTTGAAAGTGCTGAGTGCTGAGGAGCCAGTGCGTTGGGCGGCTCTGCCGACTTCAAGCAACTGGCGTTGCTGAGTAAAAATCCCCGCCTCGACTTTCATGCAAGGCTTGTGAAAATTTTTTCATTGGGACTGCTTCCTTCTCCCCAGTCCCTGATCCCCAGTCCCCAGTCCCCAGTCCCCAGTCCCTAACTACTACAAACTGGCAAGCGAATCAGTGACTTGAGCTACCACTGCGTCTGGAAAGCGTTTTGGTCTTCCTGGTTTGCGTTTATGCCTCTGGTTTATGGACTTTTCACTAGCTGCTGCCAATTCTTCAGGTGTGCATTTAAACAAACGCAAAGCATCTAAATATTTCTTTGGTGTCATTGTGGGTTCAGTCCGCCCAGCTTCCCAGTTGCGAACACTGGTTTCACTGATTGCAAGCCTGAAGGCAACCTCAGCACGGCTAAGACCAGCACGTTCTCTCAGGACTTGCATATCCATAATCCCATGCTCCTATTGAATAATTTACATTCTGTTTATTAAATCAATTGACATAAAATATCAATTGTTAGCATTTTATTAACTATATACTTTATAAGCGATCGCTTACTTCTATGGCAAACGCCGCAACCCTTTATTTCTGTAATAACCCGTAAGAAATATTTGATAGAAATTTTAAATATCCGTAGAATAGCGTATAAAAATTAGCTTTAAAAAAATACTTCCTGATTTTGACAAAAGCAAAATCAATACTTTAGTTTTTGGACAAAATCCTACAACCAATACATGAGGTAGAAAAGCAAAGGTTTGCACCCTTATAAATAATTAATGTATTCTCAAAATTTGGGAAATTGATCATAGCTATCGAAACAATAATCTCACGCTCAGACACCAAGACACTCAAATACCATTTGCGCCTTTGTACCTGTGCATGAGATTTTGAATAAAAGATGAGTTTTTACATCAATTGTGCAGCTTACTTTAACCAGCGTGCCGCATCTTTGGCGTGGTAAGTCAAAATTAAATCAGCGCCAGCACGTTTAAAGCCAGTTAAAGTTTCCATCACTACACGCTGTTCATCAATCCAACCATTGAGAGCAGCAGCTTTAATCATGGAATACTCACCGGAAACGTTATAAGCTGCAACAGGAAGGTTGCTAGCTTCCTTAACACGCCAAATAATATCCATGTATGCTAAGGCTGGCTTCACCATCAGCATATCAGCGCCTTCTGCGATATCAAGTTCAATTTCTTTAATCGCTTCGCGGGAGTTACCAGGGTCCATTTGGTAAGTTCTTCTATCACCAAATTGCGGTGTAGAATCCGCCGCATCCCGGAATGGGCCATAATAAGCCGAAGCATACTTAGCCGCATAAGATAAAATTGGTGTATCTTGGAATCCCGCTTCATCTAAACCCGCACGAATTGCTTGCACAAAGCCATCCATCATTCCTGAAGGCGCAATAATATCAGCACCAGCTTTGGCTTGAGATACTGCTGTTTTTTTCAGTAATTCTAAAGTAGGGTCATTTAAAACTCTTCCCGTTAAATCACCTACTTGTAAGTAACCGCAATGACCATGACTTGTATATTCACACAGACAAGTATCAGCCACCACAATTAAATCTGGTACTGCTTCCTTCACCGCAGTAGCTGCTTTTTGCACAATACCGCAATCATGCCAAGCGCCAGTAGCATCTACATCTTTATCGGCGGGAATACCAAATAGAATGATGGCGGGAATTCCTAAGTCGTAAACTTCCTTTGCCTCTTCAACAATTTTGTCTACCGACAGCTGGTAAACTCCAGGCATGGATTTGACTTCGTTAGCAATTCCTTCACCTGGTACCGCAAAAAGTGGGTAAATCAAATCACTTGTTGATAAAACAGTTTCTCGTACCATCCGGCGCAGTTGGGGATGTGTACGCAGACGGCGGGGGCGGTGAGTTGGAAACATAAAGTTTTATGAAGAATTACAACGCAAATAGACACAATAGAAAGCGTCACAAAAGCAAGGAAAAACCTTACTTATTTAGGACAGACTACCAGCAGTGCTTAACTGTCCTTTGCCCTACTGTTGATGAAGCTGTGGGGCAATTTCGTATTGTACAGCGTGATAGACATCACTTCGACGCACTGCAAAAAAAACCTGATAAAAATCCCCCAAAATTAATTGCAGAAATTTGGTAATGAGTAGTGCAAAAACTAATGTTTCTCAACTATAAATATTCTCAATTACTTAATGACTGCTGCGGAATTACCAAGTACCATAATTAGCGCGAAACAACCTCTGCAACTGAACGCCTAACGGTATGGTTAATCTGGGTTGCCAAATAGCAGCACTATTGCCCAAAACTATAATTAGCCCCCAGTTTAGTAGATACCCTTTACCTATGAGGGGAACAATCTCAAGGTTACTGAAAGTAGTACTGCAATCTATTCTTCCATAAAGCTATACATTAAAGAAGAAATTAATAGATTCTTTGGCATTTTTTGTGAATCCTATTTGCAGACTGGGATTGAAAAAATAAAAATTTTTATTAATTAGTTGTGTACAAATTGGCGCTTTTACCCTTTGAATTTTAGAAATATTAGGCACAAATCAAAAACATAAATGACACAAAAAATGCATCCTTCTCTGGGTACATAGTTGATCGTGAGTAATTTTTATCGAGGATGTGTGTTTGATATGCAAAAAATCACCCTTCACTCTATTGCTACTAGTCTGCCAAAGTTGTTTTGACAGGCGGGGGAAAGGCTAAAGGTTTTAAACCCTTCCCCTTTTCCCGTTCGCCAATCTACACCTGTCAATATTTGTGTGTGGAACTACTACTGCTTCCCAATTCCTCGTACCCGATCGCGTGCATCGTTGTTCTAAGATGAAAAGACTCACCAATCTTGAAAAAAAATTAAGTTAAGTTAACTAAAGAGCAAACAATTACACTTATGTCAACTGAACTCAACTCAGATCTGCATCAGGCTGTTGAACTTCGCCGCAACTTTGCGATTATTTCACACCCCGACGCAGGTAAAACTACACTGACCGAAAAACTTCTGTTATACGGAGGTGCGATTCACGAAGCTGGTGCAGTCAAAGCCCGCCGGGCCCAGCGTAAAGCCACCTCAGACTGGATGGCGATGGAACAGCAACGGGGTATTTCGATTACATCTACAGTATTGCAATTTGAATATCGTAGCTGTTATATCAACTTATTAGATACTCCTGGACACCAAGATTTCAGTGAAGATACGTACCGGACGCTGGCTGCTGCCGATAATGCAGTGATGCTGATTGATGTGGCAAAAGGCTTGGAACCCCAAACTCGCAAGCTATTTGAAGTTTGTAAGTTGCGCGGTATCCCCATTTTTACCTTTGTAAATAAACTCGACCGTCCCGGGCGCGAACCCCTGGAATTATTAGACGAAATCGAGCAAGAATTGGGATTGCAAACCTATGCAGTCAACTGGCCGATTGGCATGGGCGATCGCTTTAAAGGTGTATTTGACCGCCAAAATCAACAAATTCACTTATTTGAACGTAGCGCTCACGGTAGCAGAGAAGCGAAAGATACAATAGTTGATTTGGGTGATGCCAAAATTGAGGAACTGCTGGAACAGGATCTCTATTACCAACTGAAAAACGATTTAGAACTCTTAGAAGGAGTCGGGCCGGAACTAGATTTAGATTTGGTGCATCAAGGAAAAATGACACCAGTATTCTTCGGTAGTGCCATGACCAACTTTGGGGTAGAGCTATTCTTGAAGCACTTCTTGGATTATGCCTTGAAACCAGGAACTCATAATAGTAGCGTTGGTGAAGTTCCCCCTACGTATCCCGAGTTTTCTGGCTTTGTCTTCAAACTCCAGGCTAACATGGACCCGAAGCACCGCGATCGCGTGGCGTTTATTCGCGTCTGCACGGGTAAGTTTGAAAAAGATATGACGGTGACTCACGCCCGCACAGGCAAAATCGTCCGTCTGTCTCGCCCACAAAAACTTTTCGCCCAAGAGCGAGAATCAATTGATGTCGCTTTTCCAGGCGATGTCATCGGTTTAAATAATCCTGGGGTTTTTGCGATCGGCGACACTATTTACACTGGGCAAAAGCTCGAATATGAAGGAATTCCTTATTTTTCACCGGAATTGTTTGCGACTTTAAGGAACCCCAACCCTTCCAAGTTTAAGCAATTTCAAAAAGGAATTTCGGAATTACGGGAAGAAGGTGCAGTACAAATTATGTACTCCACTGACGAAGCCAAACGCGATCCAATTTTAGCGGCGGTGGGTCAGTTGCAGTTCGAGGTAGTGCAGTTCCGCTTACAAAATGAGTATGGTGTAGAAACCATATTAGACTTGCTACCTTATAGCGTCGCCCGTTGGGTGGAAGGCGGTTGGGAAGCATTGAATGAGGTGGGGCGAATATTCAATACCACCACAGTCAAAGACAATATGGGACGACCAGTATTGCTTTTCCGTAATGAATGGAATTGCCAACAGTTACAGGGAGATCATCCCAAGTTAAAATTAAGCGCGATCGCTCCGGTGTATTCTACTCAGCAATCAGTGGAGGGATAATTCCGGACGCAAGCTATGAGCTGGGGAATCTAAACATTATGCGCTTGAGCATAAACGTGGATCAGTTAGAACAGATGGGAGTGCCAGAAATTCTATGCCTTCACATGCCGAATCGTCTTTGGAGGCTGGTTTAGTTGCTCTAAAACAGGGAAATTATCCCACAGCGATCGCTCACCTGGAACCTGTGGCCAATAGCCAGCAAGATGGCAAAACTGGCTTACAGGCGCAGGTGGGCTTGGTTATGGCTTATGCGCGCAGTGGCCAAGTCCCCAAAGCGATCGCTGTGTGTAACAATCTGATTGTGAGTCCAAATCCGCAGGTTCAAGAGTGGGCAGAACGTGCTCTTGAGCATTTAAAAAAGCACCAACAACGTAAAAAGACCTCATCCAAAAATTCTGCAACTGGATTTGTTGCTTTTGATCATTCTCATAAACCAGATGCTGCGCCTGTAAATACTGCATCACCACAGCAGACCAAAAATTCAGGGGTGAAAGCCACGAATCATGCGGGCACTACATCAACTTTACCAGCCAGTGGTATTAAAAATACCAATGTAGACACCATGATGGGAGCCAATTATATTGGTTCTCTCCATCGCCCACAACCTAAATTATTCACTATCTATTGGCGACACGCAGGCCGGGCAAAAGTTTGGCAACCCCTACATAAGCTAAATTTAATTCCTTTAAAATTACTGGCTACTGGCACATTTTTCGCTCTATTTTGGGTGATGCGGGAAATGCTGAAGCTGGTAATGGGTTTAATAAATCAGATTTTAGTTAAACTACCTTATTTAGAGCCTTGGCAATTTTTATATCGCGATCCAACTGTGGTTGTCATGGCGGTATTAGTGATAGCGCTGGCTTTATCACCTTGGTTGCTAGATCGGTTACTCACAAATTTTTATGGCCAGCAAGAATTACCCAAGGAGCAGTTAAATAATCGCAGTCGGGAAGCAATTCGGGTATTACAACGTTCTTGTCAACAGAAAGGCTGGCCATTTCCTAAACTGCGAATTTTGCCAATGGCTGCTCCTATTGCTCTGACCTATGGTAATTTAGCTCGCAATGCTCGGATAGTCATCAGTCAAGGGCTATTAGATCAACTAGCTGATGATGAAATTGCCGTTATTTACGCCACGCAGTTAGGGCATATCATCCACAAAGATTTTATGGTGATGTCTCTGATATTGCTAGTGACCGTGATTGTCCACAAAATATATCAGAGTATATCGGAGTGGGGCAACAGCATCTCATCGGCATTTGGGCGCTGGCCTGCTAGAGTCTTAGCTAGTCTTACTTATGGGATTTGGTGTCTACTGACTGGCATAGCTTTGTGGTTGTCGAAGTTGCGGCTTTATTATAGCGATCGCGCCGCCTCGGAAATTACTGGTAATCCCAATGCTTTAACCCGCGCCTTATTGAAAATTGCTATTGGTGTAGCTGGTGATATTTCCCACAAAGAACAAACTAGTTGGCAGTTAGAAAGCTTGAATCTGGTAGCACCTGTGAGTTATCAGCAAAGTATTTCTTTAGGTAGTCTAGCTGGTCAAGTTCCTTTTACATCATTATTGATGTGGGATAATTTCAATCCCCATCGTCACTGGTTCACTATTAATAATAGTCATCCTTTAATAGGCGATCGCATTCAACGCCTTAGTAAAATTGCCCGCCACTGGCATTTGGAACCAGAATTACATCTGATCAACGAGCAATCCTTAAGACCGAAAAAGCATCCTTTCTTTTTACAAATTGCTCCTTGGTTGGGTATTCCCTTCGGTTTTTTGTTTGCAGGTCTGATCTGGTTAGGTTGGCAGATCGCATTTGCACTCAAAATTTTAAACCTCAAATGGATCTATGAGGATTGGTCTTTTGTCTCAGGTTGTTTGCTGATTGGCTTTAGTATCGGTATGGTGATCCGCATGAATTCTTTCTTCCCAGATATCCAACCCCAAGCTTTACAAACTGACGATCGCTTACCCAGCCTTTTAGCTAACCCTTCAGCTATCCCCATCGATAGTATCAATGTGTGCCTTGCAGGTAAGCTCTTAGGTCGTCCAGGAATCAGCAATTCTCTTGCACAAGACTTAATTTTGCAAACCAACATCGGGTTAGTGAAATTGCACCACATTCCCTGGCTGGGACAATCCATCAATCCTCAAGACTTCATTGGTAGGCAAATTACAGTTACAGGCTGGTTCCGGCGTGGCGCAACCCCCTGGATTGATATCCAAACCATGCAAACCCAAAACGGTCAAACCGTTAACAGCGCTCATCCTATTTGGTCTACCATCATCGCAGTAGCAGCCCAAGCATGGGGCGCTTTCATCTTCCTCAGAGGCTAGGAGCTAGAGAAGAGGAAGCAAAGGGGACAAGAAATACAAATTCCCAATGCCCCATCCCAAAAATGTTACAAAAATTTGCAATTTTCGCCAGCAGGTGTTACATTTATTTACATAAACATTTCTAATTTATATAACTCGGCACTCCAGCTTAGTTATTTATCACCAACGCTTGCGCCAATCTATCTTTGTAATTCTCCCAACACAGCAGTAAATCAACCAGCCATCGGCTGGTTTTTGTTTCCTAATATTTACCTGTTGAGAAAAAATTGTATTTTATGTTACGATTCGATTACAAGAATATGCCAGAAATGTGTGCGCTGAACTAGCTACGTAGAAAATACCGTGATAATGTAAGGGATGGTGTTTAATTCTGCGAACAGGGGCACAAGAAAACGTTTACTTTAGCAGACAGTAAACTATTAAATTTACAATTCTTATAACTAAGGTGGTATTTAATTGAGCTTCGTTTGTTCTTTGGCATTAAACAAGCTTGACCCCGACGAAAAATTGTATTGTATAGGTTGACAGTTTTGAGTAAAAAAATTGGTTTATGGCAGTCTTGGGAAATAGCATATATTTGAAAGCCAAAGCCAAGTGATTGTTTTCTCATTTTGCCTTGTTCATTCAACTCTGGAGGTATAGTTCATGTCTGTTCGCCTATATATAGGCAATTTGCCAAAAGAAGAAATAGATCGTCAAGAACTGCAAGCAGTTTTCGCGGCTGAAGGTGATGCTGTCACCACAAAATTAATTAAAGACCGGAAAACAGGCAAATGCCGTGGATTCGGCTTTCTCACAGTGAATAATGATGAACAAGCCGATCAAATTATTGAAAAGTATAATGGTCAATTGTTCAAAGACACTGCCATCAAGTTAGAGAAGGCATTACCACGCACTAAGGGCGACGAAGGTGACGAGCAAGCACCCAAAGCTGCTCAAAGCGCTGGTAGCAGTAATCCTGCTCCTGTTACCCACAAAGAAAGCAACCGTCGCGACAAATCTTCTAAGAAGTCTCGTCGTGGTGGTGCGGCTAGTGGCGGACGCGAAACGACTACAACATCTGACTCAGATGCTATTCGTCCAGATCCCCGTTGGGCTTCTGAATTAGAAAAGCTGAAGCAGATGCTAGCTGCACAAACTACAAATTAATCTTGATGCAAAAGCAATTAAAAATTAAAAATCAGAATTTTTTTGATTTTTAATTTTTAATTTTTTACTAGCAGGAAAACCAAAGCAAAAAATTTACAACATTATATAGCAAGTTACCTGTGAAGTAACTAAATTTGCCTTTTCTAGAATATAGTTGAGGTTTTTGTTATTGGTACGTATATTTTTGCTTGGAGTCCAATTTTGTTTTCCATAAGTATTAAGTGTTTTTATCGGCGGTTAATTATTAATTCTTGAGAATTTGCCGATCAGAAAATTCTCAAGAGTTACACGCACAAGGGATAAAAGTCCCGCTCCTCATATTCAAAATTACTTATCTTCAAGCTAATCACTTGTGAGAGAATCTTTATTATCTAGCGCCTAATCCCTATTTTCAATCCAGTCCCCATCCGCATCATTACGGAAAACGAATCAGCTATTGTGTTCCCACTGTTGGTAATTTTGTGATAAAGAATCATAAAAAATCATGAAAACTACTGTGGCATTGGGAATAATATCCCTAGCAGACCATCCTCAGAAATTTTTTTGCAATGCCGAGTAGAAAAGTAAGGCATTGAAAAGCAAAAGTGAATACCTGAGTTATGGATAAGTTGGGGAAAAAATTGTGTGAAAATTCTTTTAATAGAAGATGACAAGCAGACAAATTTAGTTCTAGCGAAAGCGCTTTCGACTCTCAATTACCAAATAGAGACCACTAACGATGGTGAAACGGGATTAGAGTTAGCGAAGGCATTTGATTACGACTTGCTAATTTTGGATGTGATGCTACCAAAATTGGATGGGATTAGTCTTTGTCGCCAACTCCGTTTGGAAGGATCTCAAGTACCCATTCTGATGCTGACTGCTAAGGACGATATTAGTATGCGCGTCATGGGTTTAGAGGCGGGTGCAGATGATTATATTAACAAACCGTTTGAGCTATCAGAGCTCATCGCCAGAATTCGAGCTTTAATGCGGCGAGGTAAGACAATTGTTGCTAAGGTGTTAGTCTGGGAGAATTTAGAGCTTGATATTAACATCAAAGAAGTCACCTATGCTGGCAAGCGTCTGCACCTTACCCCTAAAGAGTATGGTTTGTTAGAACTTTTTTTGCAAAATCCGCGCCGCATATTTAGTAGAAGTGTTTTATTAGATAGAATTTGGTCTGCTGATGAGTTTCCTGGGGAAGAAGCGGTGACAACCCAAATCAAGGGTTTGCGCCAGAAACTAAAAGCAACAGGAATGACTGCAGATTTCATAGAAACAGTATATGGTTTAGGTTATCGGCTGAAAGAACCAAAAAATCAGCCACAAAAGCAAAATCTTCCCAGTCAGAATTTATCAGAGAAAGAGCAAGCCGAAGCCAAAGTCATGGCTGTAGTGGCAAATATGCGGGAAGAGTTTCTCAAAAGTTTTAGCGAAAAGTTTGAGTTACTAGAACAAGCGATCGCGCAATTATCAACTGTCACTCCAGATAAGCGGATATTAAAACAAGCACAGGCGGAAGCACACCGTTTAGCTGGTTCTTTGGGATGTTACGGTTTTCTAGAAGGTTCCAAAATAGCGCGTGACATAGAACAACTGCTAGAAAGATACACTGTTCCCTACCAGAGAATAGCTTTGCAGTTGGTAGAGTTACTGAAATTACTCAAACAAACATTGCAGCAACAGCCATCTTCACCAGTTATCCCTGCCAATGCTCAAATTACATCATCAGCACACCTGCTGATTGTTGATGACGATACGACCCTGACGGAACGTATTAAATTAGAAGCTATATCCTGGGGTTTTAATGTAGATGTAGCAGTAGATATCAAAACAGCGAGAACTATCCTTTCCTTAAATTCAGTCGAAGTTATTTTACTGGATTTATCATTTCCTGCTAAAGAAGAAAATGGTTTAACTTTTCTCGCGGAACTAAGCGAGACGCATCCAGAAATTCCTGTTTTAGTCTTGACTACTAATAATCAATTACAAAACAGGGTAGAAGCTGCTCGTTTAGGCGCACAAAGCTTTTTAAATAAAACCATGTCTGCTGTGGAGGTTTTAAGCGCTATTAATATAGCGCTTAATCAACAAACTGCTACAGATGCAAAAGTTTTAGTTGTGGATGACGATCCGCTCATACTCAAAAAGGTGACTACTTTGCTCTCACCTTGGGGATTACAAGTTACGCCATTACAAGAATCGCAAAGATTTTGGGAAGTATTAGAATCTACTAAACCAGATCTGTTAATTTTAGACATTGAGATGCCAGATTTTAATGGTATAGAATTATGCCAAATAATCCGGAATGATCATTTTTGGCATCGCTTACCAATTTTGTTTCTCTCTGGCCATTTTGAACCGGAAATACTCTATCAAGTTTATTTAGTTGGAGCCGACGACTACATCAGAAAACCAATTGTAGAGCCAGAATTAATTGCTCGGATTTTGAATCGGCTAGAACGGACACATCTGAGCAAAAAATTGTTACATAAATATTACCAGTAGCCAGGGTGACGCTATGTCAAAAAAACGCATTTTAGTCATTGATGATGAAAAAAATCTCTGTACAGTGATTAAAGCTTGTTTAGAAAATATTGGAAGTTGGCAAGTCTTAGTGGCACAATCTGGTAGTGAAGGTCTAGCTGTAGCTAAAAGTGAACATCCAGATGCAATTTTGTTAGATGTTATGATGCCAGATATCAATGGAATGTTGCTGTTTCAACGGCTACAAGAAAATTTGACCACTAATAATATACCCGTAATTTTACTAACAGCTAAAGTCCAAACAGTAGATTTAAAGGAATTTTCCCAATTGTCCATTGCAGGAGTGATTTCTAAACCGTTTGATCCTTTGCGTTTATCAGAACTAGTTGCAAACACTCTGGGGTGGCAGTTTTAAGGCTTTAAGCTAAAAAATATACTAACTTGAAAATTGGCATAGGGCATAGGACATCGGAAAGACAGATTTTTATGCTTGGTTGTGTTAAAACTGGGCATAAATGGCTTTATTTTTTTTATTTTTCAATAAAGAAAATACCTCATAATTTCCTCATATTTATTTTTTAGTCTAAGTAATAAGTTTAGCGGGAAAAAGGTAAATAATGGGAAGATAAAGAAATAGTTTGGCTGACTATTTATCTTCTTTGTGGCTGGTTAAAGATCAGCCGATACGCGCTGAGATAATTTATTCTTCGATTCAAATTTCCTTTGTTCAGAGGAGTCAGTACCTATAGCGATCGCATCGCAACTTCTACCCCTATGGGGAAGCAAGCTAGGCGTAGCATCACCTATGGGAGAGGTGGCTGGCGTTCTCATGTCCAATCTAGTATTTGGATCAGGACTCTTAACAACCCAATGGCGAAATCTAGGATTAACTGCGTAATCGCGTATCTATGGTATTTCGATACTGAAAATTAGCATCTGTAATATGTCCAGAAAACGTATTCTTTTGATTGATGATGAAAAATCGCTGTCCACAGTAATTCAAGCCTGTCTAGAAAATTTAGCCGATTGGACAGTACTAAAAGCTGAATCTGGCAGAGAAGGCTTACTTAAAGCCCAAACTGAAAAGCTAAATGCTATTTTGCTTGATGTCATGATGCCAGATTTAGATGGATTTACTGTGTTACAAGAGTTAAAAAAGAACCCTGTAACTCAAAGTATTCCAGTTATGTTGATCACTGCTAAAGTGGAACCTACTAAGCATGAACAATATGCCCAGTTAGGAATTGCAGGCGTGATTAATAAACCTTTTGATCCTTTACGGCTGGCGGAACAGGTAGCAGGCATTTTGGGTTGGAATTAAGAAGATTTTGGATTTTAGATTAAATATCCTAATCATTAAATACTTCCAGAAATTTCCCACAATACTATCTATTTGAATTCAGCATTAGATGAGCGAGATTGTAATATACCAGCTAATCCCTACGGGGAATTCAAAATTCAAAATTAAGGAAATTTAGTGAGAAAATTTTAATTATGAGAACAAATATAAATTTAGAATAGGGTGTGTTCATACTAAAGATATAGTACCTGGAATTGTTTATTTTGCATCGGTGCAGCGCTGGGCGACAACAGATCTTACATATATTTATTACAAATATTTTTAAATTTCTAGTGTATAGGTTATACTTCTGGTTTAGGAATTGTAAAATAAAAAATACTCCCTTCACCTAAAACACTTTGTGCCCAAATTGTGCCACCATGTTGTTGCACAATACCACGACAAATAGCTAATCCTAAACCTGTGCCACCTTTTTGGCGGGAATCGCTGGCATCAACTTGTTGAAAGCGTCCAAAAATAGTTTCTAACATATCATGAGGTATGCCTCGACCTTGGTCTTGAACTTTAAATAAAATGCGATCGCTCAAATCTTCGGCACTTAGCGTGACTGTACTATTCGCTGGGGAAAATTTGATGGCATTCCCAATTAAGTTAAGCAGGGTTTGCATAATGCGATCGGGGTCTACGCATATCTGGATAGAGGTTAGCGACATCTCTAATACAACATTATTAGCTGTAGCTAAAGGCTGTAAAGCTTCGACAGATTGGCGTATCAGTGTAGCAGCATCACACCGCTGCTTAACAAGAGAAAATTTGTTGGATTCTAAATGTTCCAAATCTAAAATATCATTTACTAAACGTACTAAACGTTCCGTATCGCTGTAAGCAATATCTAACATTTGTTGAGCCGTTTCTGGTTGCGTTTTTAATACTCCAGATGACAGCAATCCTAAAGCACCGCGAATAGAAGCTAAAGGTGTTCGTAATTCATGGCTCACAATTGAGATAAATTCATTTTTCATTTTCTCAATTGCGCGACTTTCAGTAATATCTTCGATTGTGCCAACGTACCCTATAATTTCATGAGGAGAAGAGATGATTGGGACAATAGTGATGCGTAAAAAGCGTAATGTTGAATCGGGGCGAATGTAACGCAACTCCGTACAAAACTCTAGGTTGACAGTTGCTAACTCTTGCCACTGGGGCCAGAATACTGCTAAATCTTCTGGATGAATATACTGTAACCAGCTATCACCAAACGATTCTTCTAAACTTAATCCGCAAATTGCTTGAAAGCGGGGATTTGTATAGATATTTGTGCCCAAAGTATCGCTTCTAAAAATACCGACAGGTGCAGAATCGCTGAGAGTCCGAAATAAAGTTTCGCTTTGGCGCATGGCTTCTTCAGCTAGTTTAAGGCTGCTAACATCAATGCTGACACCAATAACCACCCAAGTATCAGTTTCTTCTTGGCGAACAGAAGAATAAGTGGTGGAAATCCAGCGAACAGCACCATCTTTGTGACGGAATCTATACTCTATAGAGTTAGTACCTTCAGCAATACTTCGCTGAAACCGAGCATACATAACTTGTTTTCTGTCTTCTGGCAATACCCGTGAAATCCACAGCTTTTTATCTGCTAGAATTTCTGCAGGAGAATAACCAAAAATTATTTCGCTAGCAGCAGACTGATATTCATATTCCCATTCTTGATTAGCAGAGATCCGAAAACTAAATATAGAAGCACTGGCTGTAGAGAGAATATTTTGTAATCGTTTTTCAGAAGCTTGCAGTGCTAGTTCTAAGCGTTTGCGATCGCTAATATCAATGCTTACTCCCGTGACAATCCAACAATTAGCCACTTTGTCTCGATGGGAGGAGTAAGTTGCAGAAATCCAGCGCAGAGAACCATCTTTGTGATGAAACCGATACTCAATAGTACTAGTGCGTTCCGCCAAAATTTCCTCAAACAGCGGATATAAAACTTGTTCTCTATCTTCTGCAAATACCTGTGACATCCACATCTGTTTGTCAGATACAATTTCTGCCGGAGTATAGCCAAATAGAGCTTCACTACCTATAGACTGATACTCATATTCCCAGTCGTAATTGGCAAAGACACGAAAACACACAATAGAAGCGTTAGCTGTAGTGAGAATATTATTTAATCGGCTTTCAGAAGCTTGCAGTGCTAGTTCTAACCGTTTGCGATCGCTAATATTTGTACTGCTACCAACGATACGATACACACATGAATTTTCGTCAAGTAAAGGAGTTAAACTAGTGATCCACCAAGTATCTTGTCCGGAGATTGGTAAACATTCCTCATAGGTAACAGTCTCTCTCGCGGTAACACAGGCTTGATAATGCTGGCGCACTAATGATGCAACTTCTGGTGGTAGTAACTTATCTAATGTTTTACCTTGGATGTCTAAAGCACTAATCCCTGTTAACCGTTCATAGGCAGGGTTGATATCTACAAAGGAAATTTCACCATCTACCAAAACATCAACTACGAAAATACATTGTTCAACACCGTTATAAATACTGCTTAAAAATTCTTCCTTTTTCTGTAAGCTTTGTTGTGCTAAGAAACGCTCTGTAATATCTTGGGCGGTTCCATAAAGCCGAATTACTTGTCCATCAGCATTGAACTCGGCTTGTCCAGTACCTTCAATGTAGCGGATAGAGCCATCAGGACGGGGATTGCGTTTTAGTATGAGCTTATATGATTCACCAGTTGTAATTGTGGTTTCAACGGCTTTGTGCAACCTTGCTGCATCTTGTGGCTGATAAATTTGCAGGTTTTCATCATAGCTAGGTTCTAGTAGTGCTGGATCTCGGTTTAAGATATGGAAAAGCTCTTCCGTCCAAGTAATTTTTTGTGTAGCTAAATCATATTCCCAGTTGCCAATTTGAGCTACCTGTTGAGCTTCTGTAAGTAGAGCCGTGCTTTTGCGTAGTCTTTCTTCAGTTAATTTCTGTTCGGTAATATCCAGTCGAATACCATCCCAACAAATCCGCCCATCATCTAAATGCCGAGGTGTGGAGCAGAGGCGTATCCAACGAATATCTCTCTGCGGGGTATATTCTCGCACCTGAACATCGAAGACTGACATTGTTTGGGCAGATTCCTCTTGTTTCTGGCTGACGTAAAGTTGATCCTCTGGGAGCAAGTTGTTATAGAGTAAGCTGGAATCTGCTAAAACTGCTGTGGGATGGAATCCATTTGTAGCTTCCACACCAGCACTAATATAGTAGAAGCGATAATTACCATCCCTTTCGCGGATTACTTGGTAAATATAACTATGGGGAATGTTATCTCCTATTGCCCTTAAAAAAGCTTCGCGTTCTTGTAAAGCTTGTTCGGCGCGTTTGCGATTGGTCACATTGCGGTGAATTCCCGCCATCCGTAAAGCTTGACCGTTTTTATCTCGACTCACGACTTTGCCATAGTTAGCAATCCATTTCCACCCTTCCGATTTAGTTCGCATTCGATATTCAAAAGTGTAGGGAATGGAACTATCCATCAGGTGAGATTGTAGTACATCCATTACCCAAGGACGGTCTTCTGGATGCAGCAATTGCTCCCAAGTAGTGATATCATCAGCTAGTTCATCAGCAGCATAGCCAAGCATTTCACACCAACGAGGGCTGAGATAAAGATACCCTGTAATTATGTTCCAATCCCAAACCCCTTCTCCAGAGGCTTCTAAGGCTAGCTGCAAGCGTTCTTCACTTGTGCGTAAGGCTTCTTCGGTTTGTTTGCGCTGAGTGATGTCTGTTTTGACACTCATTACCTGCCAGGATTGGGTAATTTCATCCCACTCGGAACTAAAAGTATCGCAAATCCAGCAAATTGATCCATCTTTGTGACTGAAGGGATACTCGATGGTAAGTATTTTCTCAGACTGAATCGCATCCTGAATATGATGCAAAATCACATTCTGATCTTCTGGTAATAGCCTAGAAGCCCAAAGCAGAGGATCTGCTAAGAATTCATCAGGAGAATATCCTAAAATGCTTTGACAGCTAGGAGAGATATATTCACAACGGAATTCTGGCGCGGATAGTAGCCGAATTCTACTAATAATTGTTCTCGTGCTGCTCAGAATGACATCAAGCTGAGTTTGGTAATTTGGTTGAGTTTGTGCAACTTGTTCACGATGCTCAATTTCTAGGAGCAATGCTGCTTGCATATTCGCAAGCGCGATCGCACCTACTAATTTTCCCTCTTTGTCTAAAACTGGTAGGTAGGAAATTTGCTGCTGTTTCAGCAGTCGCAATATCTTAAATAAGTCGCCTAACTCAGATTCCTTAACAGTAATGACATTGTCAGTCATTACATCTGATAAAGTCGCCACACTCAAATTCACACCAGATGCGATCGCCTTTACCAAATCTCTTTGAGTAAAAATTCCTACAAGCTGGTGTTGCTCTACAACCAAGACATAGCTGCTGTTTTCTTGGTTCATGGCTTGGACTGCAAACTCAACTGATGTATTCGGCGCTAGCGTTAGCGGACACTTTTGCAGGAATTGAGTTTGGGAGAGTGGCTGCATAAACTTGAGATGACAATTTATCTTACCTATGTCTTATTACACATAACTGCGATCGCACAACAGCTAGAAATTAGGCTAGATATTTCTCCACTTTACTCGCAATTTCTGGTTTTTGCCTTGCTTAATAGCTTTTTATAGGTACCGCTACACCCATGATTAATCAACAAGTGAATCCTATTGCTTAGTTGTTGAATCGCTTAAATCACTCGTAAACAAATTTGCTGCGGCTTTTGCTCAAGTATTTGGAAGTATAAGTATATCCTATAGCTTCTATAAGCTTTTTCTTGTGCTTAATATTTGGCAATATGAACCTTTGTAATAAGGCACAAATTATTACTTTTTGTAAATGCTGTATCTTATGTAACAAAAAAATATTTATCTTTTTAAAAGTATAAGAAAATACAATGTATTTATTTTGGTATATTCTCTGAGGGAAAACACCACAGTAAGAAAACTCTTGATTGATCAAACTTTTCAAGGCTAAAACTAAAAATTCATATATAGTTAACTAGCGTTTAATACATATTTAAATGCGTATTAAAACTGAAGCAAAATAGCTAAAAATGATGCGTAGAAAGTAGAGTATTGGCAGTCAAAAACGTTTAATAACGTATATACATCCTACTGTATGCTCTTGTAGCAAAAATTTTTTAGAAACTCCTCTATCCCCAGGATTAGATATAAATATACCAATGCACAGATAAAAAGATTAAATATAAATACGGTGCCGAAAAGCATATTTCCCGTAGTAGATGCATAAAAAGAATTGACCTATTAAATTAAAATCAAGTTTAATCAAAAGTTATCAAATCTTTTCAGTAAAAGTGCTAGGCGCAATCTTGGAGCTGCCTGCAACTTTTTAACAATCAGCACAACAACAAACTATGAACGCTACCACGGAACAACGCATCGCTTTGATTTCAGTCCACGGAGACCCGGCGATTGAAATAGGAAAGGAAGAAGCCGGCGGTCAGAATGTTTACGTCCGCAACGTAGGTGAAGCACTAGCGCGGCTAGGATGGCAGGTTGATATGTTTACCCGCCAAGTGAGTGCGGAGCAAGAAACAATTGTGCAGCACAGTCCCTTCTGCCGCACCATTCGCTTTCAAGCTGGGCCTTTAGAGTTTGTGCCAAGAGATAATCTTTTTGTTTATTTACCAGAATTTATTGAAAAGTTCCGCCAATTCCAGCAAGAAAACGGTATTACCTATCACTTAGTTCATACCAACTACTGGCTTTCTAGCTGGGTGGGGATGCAATTAAAGAAAATCCAAGGAAGTAAGCAGGTTCATACATACCACTCTTTAGGAGCAGTTAAGTACAACACCATAGACAATATTCCAGCAATTGCTAGTAAACGTTTAGCAGTAGAAAAAGAAGTATTAGAGACAGCAGAAACAATTGTGGCGACGAGTCCCCAAGAAAAGCAGCATATGCGATCGCTCGTTTCCACCAAAGGCAATATTGATATCATTCCCTGTGGTACAGATATTCGGCAATTTGGCTCTATAGATAGAGAAGCAGCGCGAGCTAAGTTAGGAATTGCATCTGATGCAAAAGTAGTATTGTACGTTGGCAGGTTTGACCCTCGTAAAGGTATAGAAACCGTAGTACGTGCCGTTGGAGCCTCAAAATTACGTGGTTCGGAAAATCTACAATTGATTATTGGTGGTGGTAGCACCCCAGGTAACAGCGACGGTATAGAACGCGATCGCATTGAAGGTATTATCGATGAGCTGGGTATGAAAGAGATGACCTCCCTACCCGGTCGCCTCTGTCAAACTGTCCTACCTACTTACTACGCTGCGGCTGATGTTTGCGTTGTTCCTAGCCACTACGAACCTTTTGGACTCGTAGCGATTGAAGCTATGGCTAGCGGTACACCAGTCATCGCCAGTGATGTGGGTGGTCTGCAATTTACTGTAGTTTCCGAAAAAACTGGGATATTAGCGCCACCTCGAGACGTACCAGCCTTTACAGATGCCATTGACCGCATTCTGATGAATCCCGAATGGCGAGAACAGTTAGGGAAAGCTGCGAGGGAACGTGTGATCAGTAAGTTTAGTTGGGATGGTGTGGCATCTCAGTTGAGTGAACTTTACACCCAACTGTTAGAACAGCCTGTAGTTCCAGATTTAGTACCAGCTTTGGTGTCTAGTTTGGAAAAATCTGTCGCGCAACCTGCGGCGCAAGTTAGTAAAGAACCAGCTTTGCAAAGATAAACAGCAACAGCAGAGACGCGATGAATCGCGTCTGTACAAGGGTCAAGGGTAATTGGTTTTGAGATATTCTATTAGATATCTTGGACTATTGACTCTTGACTCTTGGCATTTAGGACTATACTTAGCATCGATAGTATGAACGCCAATGGCTAACTAATTGTTGTGCAACCAGTTGATTTTACTACCCTCACCGCTGCTTGTAGCGAACTTCGCACTTACTGGTTACCATCCAGAACAGAGCAGGTTTTCCAGCGCGATCGCTATACTATTTCTATCGCCTTACGTACCCTCAAACAGCGGGGTTGGCTAGAGATTTCTTGGCATCCCCAAGCTGCACGCATCTGCATTGGTAATCCGCCGCCACGGGTACCAGATACTTTTACTTTTAGTCAACAACTTATACACCAATTGGGTGGTTTGGCATTAGTAGGTATTGAAGCGATCGCACCTTGGGAGCGTGTTATCGATTTCCAATTTGCTCGTCGTCCCCAAGAAAGCGCATTATATCACGTTTACGTGGAAATTATGGGGAAATACAGCAATGTCATCCTCACCGATGCTAACAATCTAATTATCACTGCCGCCCATCAAGTTAGTCAGCAACAATCTAGCGTCCGTCCCATCCAAACCGGACAAACTTATGAAACTCCACCGAAACTCACTGGCCCAGTTCCTAGTGTGAGTGAATCTGTACAACGCTGGCAAGAACGAGTGAGTTTAGTACCAGGAGCGATTAAGCGTCAGTTGCTCAAAAGTTATAGTGGTTTAAGTGCATCGCTGGTAGAATCAATGGTGCGATCAGCAAATATACCACCAGAAACAACCACCGATAGCCTGACACCGGAAGATTGGCAAAGATTGTTTCAACAATGGCAAGTATGGCTAGAAGCATTACAAGTAGAAAAGTTTTACCCTGCTTGGATGGATGATGGATACACCGTCATGGGTTGGGGTGGAGTAACACCAGCAAAGGATACACAAGAACTACTCAACCGCTACTATACCGACCAACTCAACGAACAAGTATTTGCTCAACTCCGCCATCAGCTGAACCAAAAACTAAATAATATCTTGGCAAAATTACGGCTAAAGGCAAACACCTTTGCAGAACGCTTGCAACAATCAGATAGAGCCGATGAATATCGCCACAAAGCCGATTTATTGATGGCTAACTTGCATAACTGGGAAGCAGGGATGAAAGAAATTACCCTTCCTGATTTTGAAACTAACTTACCAGTAGCGATCGCTCTGCAACCAGATAAAAATGCGGTGCAAAATGCTCAAAGCCTTTATAAACAGCACCAAAAGCTGAAACGCGCACGTGCTGCGGTCGAACCACTACTTGCAGAAGTGAACACAGAAATAGAATACTTAGAGCAAGTAGAAGCTGCGATCGCTCAGATAGAAAAATATCAAACACCTGAAGATTTACAAGCGCTCGAAGAAATCCGCGATGAGCTAATTGGACAACGGTATCTAGAAGACCCAGAATACCGCAACCGTACTACTAACGAAGATAGTAGCAGCAACTTTCATCGTTATCGTACTCCCAGCGGCTTTGAAGTATTAATTGGTCGCAACAATCGCCAGAATGACCAATTAACTTTTCGGGTAGCTGGAGATTATGACTTGTGGTTCCACGCACAAGAAATTCCTGGTAGTCATGTCTTACTGCGGTTAGAACCAGGCGCAGTCCCTGAAGAAGCCGATTTGCAATTTACTGCCAACCTTACTTCCTACTATAGTCGCGCTCGTCAAAGTGACCAAGTGCCAGTAGTATACACTCAGCCAAAGTACGTCTACAAACCTAAAGGTGCGAAACCTGGAATTGCCATTTACAAGCAAGAGCGTATCCTGTGGGGACAACCACAATCAATAGTAAAAGGTCAAACTTTGTAACTTTTGATTATTAAGTCATCTGTCTTTTGATAGACATATCGAATTATTCTCAAAGATAGAGGTCATCAAACCTTAACAGTATCTTTTTTTGGTAAATTTTTCTGAAAAAACTGTGTTGACTGCTACAATATTGTTAAGAAACGTTGCCCGTTGCATTTTGGGAACGCGCAACAGGGTTTTAACTCTAATGAGAAGACAACGCGGAAAATATTTTTTAGACCAGCTGTGGGAGGCTGGTCATTTTTTTTGAGATTTATCTTAAGAACCTTAATGCTGACTATTTTATCTTTCTCTGCAATTGCCAAATAGGAACAAGTTTATATCTATAAACTAAATTTACGTATTAACACGGTTGGAGTTTGTCAATTTAAACTCGAATTTATTATATGTGTATAAAAGCTTTTCCTCAAACTATTTCATTACAAGCCATCAGCTAAACTATAAAAATTGCTAGTACAACAAGGCAAACGTAAAAAGTAAAAAGAAAGAATACTTATACCACAAGCCTTTTAGCAATTACAGATAGTCTGTTTATTTACGCCAACTTGTACTAGCAGGGTAAGCGCATGATACTTTGCAGTATTTTCCACATATTTTATATTTTCATCTAAGTTAAATCCACTAAAGATTGGATGATTATTGTTGCTGACATATTTTAGATATAGTAGATATCACATAAATATTATCTATTCAGCATTATTTTAATATTAAACATTAGATTTATTTAAGTAAATACTATTAAATAGCAAAAATAAAAAATACTATAACAATATTTTAATAAGAGATATTTTATAAGCTTTAATTTGTAGAAAAAACATTATTTTTATCTAGACAATTAACTATTTTGTATGCCAAGGTATTGGTAACAAAAGCACTAAAAAACCATGTCGAAACTCTTAAAAAGCTTTTTAACAGGAACAGTCCTGACTTTTGGTTTAGCAATTGCTGGTGCAGGACAAGCTTCTGCGGTTGATATGAAAACAACTATTACCGCAGACAATCACTATGGATTGTTCTATGGAAATGCAAGTGGCAACTCTTTAAGTTTTGTAGGTCGTAACGAGCTGGGAAGCCAGGGGAGTTCAGGAGCGTATAACTGGTCTAATGCAGAAACTTGGAATACTAATGTCAATGCATCTGATTATTTATATTTAGTTGTTTGGGACGATCAAAGTGTTGACGAATCTTGGATTGGTCAATTTGAATTTTCTACGGGTCAGACTCTATTGAGTAAAGCAACTGATTGGGAATACATGATCAGCAAAGGAGCTAACCCATACACCCTCAGAAATTCCGTGACTCAACAAGATCAGGGTTTCTTAGGAACAGGTGATACTTTTGAAGGAAATGTTCCTCTGGTAACAGACTTAGTCGGAGAAATTCAAGGAGGAAATTGGCGTAGTGCGGAAAGACGAGGCGCTAATGGCACTACACCTTGGGGTACAATTGCAGGAATTTCCCAAAATGCAGATTTTCTGAATGTGACTACTGCCGATAAGCAACAACGAGGAACCTCTGCAAATACTAATTACACAATATTCCGCACTAAGGGTTCTATTGGACAGTTAGCTGGATTACCTTCTCAGTCTGTTCCCGAACCTAGTTCCATGTTAGGCTTGCTTGCTTTTGGTGCTTTAAGTGCTGGATCTTTAGTTAAACGCAAATCAAAGATAGCTTAAAAGCCTTTGTACAAATAGTTCTCAAGGCTTCAAATTAATATCGAGATATTATTTTCCTGCATTGAGTGCAATCAGTAAAAAAAGACGTTTGGTGAGACGATTCGCTCGGGTAGAAGACAAACAACGGTGTAGATAAACGCTCCAATCCGGCAGAAATGCTGGATTTTTTACTTTATCTGGGTGTCCTCACATCCCCGTGTTATTGATGTGTCGCAGACATTATTTGAGTATTATGCACATAGAGGAGCGTTATGCGATCGCGTAACGCTCCTCTTGTAACTATCTATTTCTACAGCTACGATGAGGAATTTGGTTGATTTTTGTTATTCACCGATAATGCCACCATCATCGCGGGTAATCACGACAGTTGAAGAACGTGGACGACCAGATGGGCCATAACCTTGACTGTGAGGCCAGTTGCTAGTTTGGGTGGGATTTGAAGCAGGTGCGCCTTCACCTGGATGCTGAATATTGATGAACAGGGCTTTACCATCTGGGGTTGTAGTTACGCCTGTTACCTCACAATTCATAGGACTAGTCAAGAAGCGTCTAACTTCTTTGGTGTTGGGGTCAGCACACAACATATTATTACTACCAATATTTGCCAAGTCACCGCTACCATTTCCTGCATGGTCAGTCTGAATCCAGAGACGACCGAAGTCATCGAACCACAGGCCATCTGGTGAACTGAAATCATCACCATTGATATTACCTTGCAGGTTTGATTCTGCTCTAGTTTTGTCACCAGCCAGAACAAAAATATCCCATTTGAAGGTTGTAGCGGTCACACTGCGCCCATCTTCACGCCAACGGATGATGTGACCGTAACGGTTGTCAGGACGTGGGTTAGAGGCATCAACAGGAGGACGCGCAGTGGCTGCTCCTGTCGAGCCATCTTGATTATTTACGGAGGGTGGAGTTGTACCACGAAGGCTATTGTTAGTTAGCGTGCAATAGACTTCAATATCTTTAAAACCACGAATCTGAGGACGTACTGCTGTCCACTCTGGCCTATCCATCATCGTTGCACCAACTCGATCCGCCGCCTGACGTGTTTTGATCAGTACTTCAGCTTGACTTCTGAAACCATTTTCAGGTGTGAGACCACGTTGACCATAAACCAACGGAATCCACTCACCAGTACCGTTATCATTAAACTTGGCAACGTATAAAACGCCATCGTCAAGTAAATTGCGGTTAGCACTACGTTGTCTAGAATTGAAGCGCCGAGCGCACACGAACTTGTAGATATACTCGTTGCGTTCGTCATCACCCATATAGAAAGCAACACGGTTATTGTCATCGACAACAACCTGAGCGCTCTCGTGTTTGAATCTACCAAGAGCTGTACGTTTAACTGGTTTGCTATAGGGATCGAAAGGGTCAATCTCGACTACCCAACCGAATAAGTGAGGTTCGAGTGGGTTTGTACGACTGTTGAAGCGTGGATCGACCTCGTACCAACGATAGCCGGCTCCTGTACGTGACAGACCGTAGCGATTTTGTCCTGCGAGAATCTCGGAGTCTACTATACCTGGAGTTGAAACTAGAGTCTCACCAAGATTGCCAAAGTAGCCATTCCAGTTCTCTTCACAAGTTAGGTATGTACCCCAAGGTGTATAGCCGTTAGAGCAGTTGTTGATTGTACCGTATGCGGTGTAGCCATCGTTGAGCCTACCTGTGTCAATAGAGCCATTTGGTGTGATCTCAAACTTCTTAGACTTCAATAGAGCATCACCAGCCGCAGGCCCAGAAATTTGCATCTCGGTGTTAGCAGTAATGCGGCGACCATAGTGGGAATTGGGATTATATTTCCAGTTATTGCCCTTGTTGAAAATTTCCACAACAGACACACCATGAGCAGCCTGAGACTTTCGCACCTTGGCAATGGTGACTTGATCTAGACCATCAGTATGCAAAAGAGATTCTTGAGTATACTCATGGTTGACGCACAACAAACCATTATTTGTTGACTTGTTGAAAAAGCTCTTAAAGAATTCAATTTGTGAACTTACTCTTCTACCAAAAGAATTTCCTGGTGAAAAAGGGAAGTAATGCATACCATCGGCGTGCATCCCAAATTGCTTTTCCTGTGCGCTTGCATCTTGGGAAGCATTTACCAACCAAGTAGGGCCACCAGAGACAACCGGATCTCCCCAAGCAACCAGTACTTTGGCTGTATAACCTTGAGGAACACTCACAAGATCCTTTTCTAGAAGTCCTGTAGTTTTATTGAGTAGATTTGGCGGTACACTCTTAAAGCCAATACCACCAAAACCTTTACTTTTGGGTGCTGGTGTAGCTTCAACAGTTTGGAGCAAACCACTTACAGAGACATCTCCTAGAACAGTTAGCGCTGACGCACCTACCGCCGTCATAATAAAGCGCCGACGCTTCATACTGACGCGATTGATTACGTCATAAATTGACTCGTTACTAGATGGGTTGAGAGTAATATTATTTTTAGGATGCAATGAACCTTTCATTCTTGAAATTCTCCATTTAAAGTCAACAAATCTACTATTCAATTCATCTTTTAATGACACGATGCATTGAATAAATTGAAATTATTCTGTAGTTGCAAAAAATGCAGAATTACCTATTTATTTTTGTATTTAACATAAATATTTACCAATCAATAAGAATTGTTTTGAGACTTTTTTGTATCTGTCATAGCGAGAAATATGACATTTCTATTACTTTTATGTAACAATGATTAAGAAAAGATTATTAAATGTTTAATTTAAGGTCTGAATTAGAATCTCAGAAATTTATCACAAAGATTCCATACAAATAACGAACCTAACCCCGAGTAACGAATCTTCGATAACACAAAACAAGGAATAATCCAAATTGATGCCCTTGGTGTTCAAGTAATATTTCATTCTTTCTAGGAAGAATTATTTTGATTGATTCTTGAAATTATCTTGATGATTTCAACAGTAAAAACTAAGATATCTAAATAAATAAGAGGTCACTTATAAGATATATAGAAATCCTATTTTATTTCTGAAAAATCTCAGCACTGATGCGTTACGCGATCGCTAACGCATCCTACGTGAACGGTCAACGGTTAACAGTCAACAAACCTATATGTAAGATTTCACAAATCATTTAAGATTGCTATAGTGGATTTCGTCATCACGTCTGTAGTGTTCTCCCACTGTGCGAAAGGTGATAATCCGGCGGGTTAAAATGTTTTGCTGTTGATTTTCTTGCTTCTCAACCAGTACTATCCAATCTTCACCTTCACTAAATCCCTTAGTGATTCCTTGGGTAA
Source organism: Tolypothrix sp. PCC 7601 (assembly GCF_025677855.1). NCBI lineage: Bacteria > Bacillati > Cyanobacteriota > Cyanophyceae > Nostocales > Tolypothrichaceae > Tolypothrix > Tolypothrix sp. PCC 7601. Next base: position 5,527,971 of record NZ_CP064879.1, on the reverse strand, counting down.
TTTGTCCTGGTTCTGCAATGTCGAAAATGAAGACACCCCCAGGATTTAAGGCGTGATATATGCGATAGAAAAGATGAGAGAGGGTTTGGCGATCGCTTTTTGCGTCAAACTGGTAGTTAAGGCATTCACCTATTGATGTCACAGCATTGCAAGGCGGAATCTCAGCCTCAAACAATGAACCAATCCTAAACTCAGCATTTGGGACTCTGGCGCGTGCGAGTGCAATCATCGACTTAGAAATATCAATTCCCAAAACATCATACCCAGCTTTGGTAAACTCTTGCGTCGATAAACCGCTACCACAACCTAAGTCTACGAGCAGCCCTTCTCGGATATTGTGTTGTGCCAGAATTTCCAATATCCCAGGAGCAGACTTGAGAGCATAATCATTAAAACCGACATCATGAATAAATGCGAGGTCTTCTTTGTAATACTCTTCCATAGCTAATATTACTGCCAACTAAATTAACTTCAAAACTCCTCCGCGCCACTCCGCGCTACCGTTGCAATACTTTGCGTTTAAAAACTCTCTTGCCGATCATAACGAAACATCGGTAATTCAATTCCTTTACCCTTTCCCCCGTGTTTCTTCAAAGACTTACCTAGTCAATTATTGATAACTTTTTCTACAACCAGACTCTTGACTTCCAGTAAATATATGAGAAGCTAATAGTTAGGTTGTCTAAATTAATTCTCAAGGAAGTGCATCTGACTTGTGACAAAACTGACAGGAAGAGCAGACCGAATGGAAACTGCTACTAACTTTCCACAATCGGTCATATTGCAAACTCACGAACTCACACGCCGTTTTGACAGCTTTACTGCTGTTGATGGCTTGAATTTATCTGTAGCAGCAGGTGAAGTATTCGGCTTGCTTGGCCCCAATGGAGCAGGGAAAAGCACAGTAATTAAGATGTTGACAACGCTACTACCGCCCAGTGCTGGTAGAGGAACCATAGCTGGTTATGATGTCACTCATCAATCTCAGGCTGTAAGAAAAGCTATTGGTTATGTACCACAAGCGCTTTCTGCTGATGGGAGTCTTACAGGCTATGAAAATCTCTTAATCTTTGCCAAGCTGTATGACATTCCATCTCAGCGTCGCCAACAGCGCATCCGTGATGTGCTGGAATTCATGGGTTTAGAGGAAGTCGCCCATCGCTTAGTGAGAAATTATTCTGGGGGGATGATTCGCAAACTGGAAATTGCCCAATCCATCTTGCATCGGCCGCAAATTATGTTCCTCGATGAGCCAACTGTGGGACTCGATCCGGTGGCGCGCAACCAAGTCTGGAATTTGGTTAAGGAACTCCATACAAATTACGGCACAACTATCTTTTTAACTACTCACTTTTTGGAAGAAGCGGACAGCTTGTGTAATCGAGTAGCGATTATGAATCGGGGTAAGGTGATTACAACTGGCTCACCCACAGATTTAAAAGCTGCTTTAGATACACCAAACGCCACTTTGGATGATGTGTTTATTCACTATACAGGGGCCGAATTAGCATCAGGAGTTAGTTATCGTGACACAGCAAGAACCAGACGTAATGCTCAACGGTTGGGTTGATCCTCAGCCTCGAAATAGAGGTAATTTTATTTCTGCGATCGCAGAATTATTTAGCAAAACTCTTGTCATCGCTGAACTAGAAATACGTAAACTGCGCCACGATCCCTATGATTTATTAATTCGGGGCGTACAACCTGCATTGTGGCTGTTAGTTTTTGGGCAAGTTTTCACCCGCACTCGCGCTATCCCTACAGGAGACTTATCTTATTTAGAATTTATGGCTCCGGGGATTCTCGCTCAAAGCGTACTTTTTGTAGCCATTTTCACTGGTGGGATGACGCTGATTTGGGAGCGAGATTTAGGAATTGTACATAAATTTCTCGCTAGTCCTGTACCCCGCGCTGCAATGGTGTTGGGTAAAGCTGTAGCCTGTGGAATCAGGAGCTTATCACAAATAGTAATTATCTATGGATTAGCCCTGCTGTTAGGTGTCAAGCTCAATTTGCATCCTTGGGCTATTCTCGAAGTCGTGATAATTGTGCTGTTAGGTGCAGCCTGTTTTTGTGTTTTTTCATTAATTATTGGCTGTTTGGTAAGAAGTAGAGAAAGGTTTACAGGTATAGGGCAATTAATTACCATGCCCTTATTTTTTGCGAGTAATGCCATCTATCCCTTATCACTCATGCCAGGTTGGTTGCATCTAATTTCTAGTATCAATCCCTTAACTTATGAAGTTGACGCCTTACGCGGTGCAATGATCGCTCATGGCTCCAGTATCTATGGGTTTGGTCTGGACTGTACAATTCTCTTGCTAACATTAATAGGCTTGACTATCATCTGTGGACGATTGTACCCACGGGTGGCTATGTAATTAGGAGAAAAAGATGCCCAAGCTCGGAAAACCCACGGAAGAATGTGCTGCGAGAGTAATGGAAACAGTTCCCTTGCTGATGCGGTTTATCCGAGCAGATATGCGTAGTCACAATGCTGAATCTCTATCCATACCTCAGTTGCGATCGCTAGCTTTTCTCAATCGCAATCCTGGTGCATCATTATCTGAGGTAGCAGAGCATTTAGGAGTTACCTGCGCTACAGCATCAACAACAATTGAACGCTTAGTACAACGCGATTTAGTACAGCGTACAGATCATCCTCAAGAACGGCGGCGAATAGTTTTGAATTTAACAGAATCAGGAAAATTTCTGTTGCTGCAATCCCAAGCAACTACTCGCGCTCATATTGCCGATATTCTTGATGGTCTGACACCAGAACAAATATCACAAATTGAAGCAGGGTTGACTCTACTAAAAAATGTCTTTGAGCAAACAGAAGTTAAAAAAGCTCCTTAATCTAGAGGGAAAACAACACGACTCCTTTGCAGCTTTAAGGTTTCGCGATTATCGATTATTTACTATTGGGCGAGTAGTACTGTTTACCGGCTCACAAATGCAAACAGTAGCTATCGGTTGGGAACTCTATGAACGCACCAACTCAGCGATGGTATTAGGTGGGGTAGGACTGGCGCAAGTGCTACCAATGATCGCCTTGACATTAATTGCTGGACATGTAGCAGATAGACGCGATCGCAAACTTACAACCCTACTATCTATTCTGCTACTAGCTCTTTCCTCATTAGCTTTGGCAGTAGTTTCCTATACTCAAGGTACAATTAGTCTTTTTTATACCTGCTTAGTCTTCTCAGGTGTAGCTAGAGCGTTCTTAAAGCCTGCCAGCGATGCCATGATGTGGCAATTAATACCAACAAGCGCCTTTACCAATGCCGCTACTTGGAATAGTACCAGCTTTCAGCTAGCAACAGTCATCGGCCCAGCTTTGGGAGGATTTGCGATCGCAGCTTTCGGAAATGCTACAAGCGTATATATATTAGCGGCTGTGGCAGCATTTTTATGTTTCGCCTTAACATTGCCAATTAAACAGCAAAACACCACTCTTTCTAAAGAACCAATCTCACTCAAAGCCTTAGCTGGGGGTGCTGAGTTTGTCTGGAAAAATCAGATAATCTTAGCAGCAATTACCCTAGGTTTGCAGTCTTACTAGGGGGTGCAGTAGCCTTATTACCCATCTTTGCTAAGGATATTTTGCACGTTGGCCCTGTAGAGTTGGGGTATTTGCAAGCTGCTCCTTCCATAGGTGCGCTGATTATGGCGGTAACTTTAGCCCATCTGCCACCTATGCGTAAAGCTGGGCCAGCCTTACTCTGGTCTGTGGTAGGTTTTGGTGTAGTCACAATTATATTTGGCTTGTCGCGCTGGTTTTGGCTGTCGTTGCTGATGCTGGCGCTCAGTGGCGCATTAGATAGTATCAGCGTTGTGATTCGCCATACCTTAGTTCAAATTCGCACACCCAACCATTTACGCGGTCGAGTTGCAGCAATTAACAGCGTGTTTATTAGTGCTTCTAATGAATTAGGGGGCTTTGAGTCAGGTTTAGCGGCGGCTTTGTTCGGCCCCATAGTTTCCGTAGTTGGCGGTGGAATTGGCACAATTCTGGTGGTGGTTGCAACCGCGATGATTTGGCCAGAGATGCGAAAGCTAGGGGCGTTGCATGAGTATGAGTAAAAAGGAATTCAGTTGAGGGACTCTCATCTATTAGCTGTCTTAACACCTATGATAAGCTGAATTAGATCATTTGTTCTTGGCTAAGATGGCAAGTCTTCCGCATTTGGTTCAATACCAAGGCAGTAAAAGAAACCTAGCTTCAGATATTCTCAAATTTCTCCCTATAAATGTGGAGAGATTGGTAGAACCATTTGCGGGAACTGCTGCAATTAGTATTGCTGCATCTGCTCAAAAAATATCCCAAAATTTTTGGCTCAATGATTTAAACAAGCCATTAATTGATTTATTAGAATTAATCGTAGAGCAACCTGAAATAATAGCAAACGCTTATGCAAATATCTGGAATGAGCAGCATAGTAATTCCTTAAAACATTACTATCAAGCTAGAGATCAGTTTAATAGAAATAATGACCCTGAAATTTTTCTCTATTTATTGGCTAGATGTGTTAAAGGCTCTGTTAGATATAACTCTGAAGGTCTTTTCAATCAAAGCCCTGATAAAAGGCGCAAGGGAACTCAGCCTAACAAAATGAGAAAAAATATAGAAGGGATTTCTCATCTGTTGAAAAATAAGTGTAAGTTCACCTGCTTAGATTATAGAGAAGTTTTATCTACAGTTAGACCAAGCGATTTTTTATATCTAGATCCGCCTTATCAAGGTGTATGTGGTAATAGAGATAAAAGATATTTTTCGGGAATAAATTTTGATGATTTTGTTCTAGCTCTTGAGGATTTAAATCGCAAGGAAGTTGCGTTTGCAGTTAGTTATGATGGCAAAAGAGGAAATAAAACTTTCGGCCAGTCCTTACCAGAAGCATTAGGGCTGAAAAAAATAGAAATCGAAGTTGGGCGCTCATCCCAAGCAACACTCTTGGGTAAAGATGAAGTAACAATAGAGTTTTTGTACTTATCACCATCTTTACTTCGTCATCAAACTTCAGAGATAGAGCGCTATATTAGCCAATCACAAAAACAGCTTATTCTGTTGGAGAAGCATGGACAGTTCTCAGCAACTCCCCGATGATTTCATCAAACTTTGTCAGTCCGTTACTGCCAAAAGACCAAAAGCTGTTATCGATCACATTTTGCAACATGGTTTCGTAACGACAGAAGAACTCAAGAACACATATGGCTATAATCATCCTCCCAGAGCAGCCAGAGATGTTAGAGAACATGGAATTCCTTTAGAAACTTTCCGTGTTACAGGTAGCGATAGTAGAAGGATAGCTGCTTATAGATTTGGTGATATTAGTAAGGCTAGATTTTCTAAATTCTCTGGTAGAACTGGTTTATCAAAACAATTGAAGCATGAGTTAATTAAAAGATATGGCTGTAAATGCTTCATTTATTTGGAGGAATTAGATGAACGTGAATTGCAGATAGATCACCGTATTCCTTTTGAAGTTGATGGGGAACCTGAACTTTTAGCTGATAACTTTATGCTGCTTTGTGGCTCTGCCAACCGAGCAAAATCTTGGTCTTGTGAGCATTGCCAAAACTGGAATCATCTCAAGGATAAGTCTATCTGTTTATCCTGTTACTGGGCTTATCCAGAAAACTATACACATATTGCTATGCGACAAATCAGAAGAATAGATTTAATGTGGCAGGGAGAAGATATTGGTATATATGAAAGATTACAACAACAGGCTATTGCACAGAATAAAGGTATTCCCGAATTCATCAAGGAAATTATAGAAAGAGAAATTGGTTGGCATGATGAGGGCTAACATAGCACTACTACTCGGTTAAGCGTTTTGAACTCAAAATTAGTTAAGGGGGAAAGGTGAAAGGTTAAGGGTTAAAGGTTTTTTCTTTCCCTTTTCCCATTCCCCTTTTTTCCCTTAACCGATAAGTATTGCCTCATGTACCTGCAATCTGCTGTATTTTATTTGTTATTGGTGAAGAATGCTGTGCAACTGCCGCAAGTTGAGCAACCATCTCAGCGCGAGAGGAAACCTCAAGCTTACGAAACATTCTCTTCAGTGCTTGTTTCACAGAATTTTCAGTAATCCAAAGTTGCTGACCAATTTCGGCGTTGGTGTAACCTAAAGCCACTAATTCAGCAATTTGCAATTCCCGAGGTGTTAGGCGATCGCACTTGAAATTATGAGATTGCGATCGCATTGTCGCATTCCAAATCGAGAGGTGCAGGCACAGCGCACTTAAATCGGCTAAATTTTGGGCATCAAATGCAGCCATTTTCTGTTCGCGGGTAAAGCCAATTGCACCTACTAATTTTCCCTCACTGACAATCGGCCCTGCCATGACGTGCCAATGATCGCTTCGGGGACAAATCATTCTCCAGACATGGGGTGATGTTACTAAGGCTTCATGAACTGGAGTATGACGTTCCACCAAGTAACGTGCAACTGGATTATGTTCGATTGATAGTGCAATTTCTAGTATTTTCTGCAGTTTGCGATCTAAAAGGCGTAGTTGATCAAAGAAAAAAACGCCACATTTTTTAGTCGTAAAATACTCACCGAGTTTCGGCACAACTTGCGATCGCAATTCCTGTTCATTCTGGGCCTGGTTGATGGCTTCAAAGAGCATCTGCAAGGAATTTCTCATAATTATTGTGTCGAAAACTGTACACGATCGAGGACTGGGCGAGCTAAGTCTCTTCTCCTAATCTTAGTTTTAGTGTAAATCACAGGAGAACCGCCGATGTCTCAGTATGCTCATCCTGAAGTTCTGATCGATACGCAATGGCTGATGGATCGTCTCAACGATTCTAGTGTGCGGGTGGTTGAGGTGGATATGAGTCCAGAACCATACAAAAATGCTCACATCCCTGGTGCAGTCTTTTGGAATATCTTCACGGATATCTTAACTCCCGATTTGCGGATCAATTTAGATCCCACATCTATAGAAAAGCTGCTTTCGCGATCGGGTATTTCCCCTGACACAACAGTCGTCGCCTATGGTAGCTATCCTGGAACCGGAGGTTGGATTTTCTGGCTGTTGCAACTCTTTGGGCATAACCGCGTATATATTCTCAATGGCGGTTATCAGAAATGGGTCGCAGAAGGTCGGCCACTAGCAACAGAGTTGTCTACTTTTACACCCACACACTACCAAGCCAAAGCACCCGATGCTAACTTGCGGGTTTTGCTGGCGGAAGTTCAAGCCTCTTTGCAGCAAACAGAGCGTGTATTATTAGATGTGCGTACTCCTCAAGAGTACAATGGCGAACTATTCATGATGCAGCCGCCACAAGGAACAGAACGCGCCGGACATATTCCGGGTGCAGTCCATATTGAACATACCTTGACTTTGAATGCAGATGGAACATTCAAGTCAGCCGAACAGTTGCATCAGATCTACAGTAGTAAAGGGATTACGCCTGATAAGGAAGTATTTCCTTACTGTGCCATTGGTGGGCGATCGGCATATACTTGGTTTGTTTTGAAATATTTGTTGGGTTATCCCAAAGTCAGAAATTATGATGGTTCGTGGAATGAATGGGGACGCTTACCTGATGCACTGATTGAGCAATCATCAATCATTGTATGAAAAACTCCACCCACAAGGGGATGGAGTTTTTGGGCATGGGGAATGGGGCATCGGGGAGGCAGTGCGTTGCGGGGGTTCCCCCCGTTGTAGCAACTGCCGTCATGGGGAAGAAATTACCAATGCCCAATGCCCAATGCCCAATGCCCCAAGCGGCGGGGCAGCTGTCCCTCTCCACCCACAAGGGGATGGAGTTTCCCGCCGCTTTCAATCAATCATTCCTCGTTCTCCTCATCTTGCCTAACGCCTGATTTTTCATTTCTTCACTAATATATATGCATTAGCATAGTCAGGCATTTGTGCAATCTTCTTTCCAAATTCTTGGTGATTATTAAAAATACCTGCTAAAAAATCAAGCTGATGCAGGTTAGGTAAAAAAGCTCCGCCTGTGTCAGCAATCACGCCCATTTGCAGTTGCTTGCGTCCACTTATAGTATGCTCAAGTACAATGATTTTCCCTAAGCCAATATTGAGCACATCACCAGCAAAGGTGACTCCTGGTTTAATGGAAATTTTGGCATCAATTTTATAGCCATAACCTTTAATAGCATTGACTTTTCTAAAGTACCAGTAACGCTTTTGGGCAGTAGCTTTTAATCCCCGGATATAGGGCATTCCGTTGTTTCTATCAACATTGAAATATTCTTCTGTGCCATCGGTAAATTTAATTAATATTGTTCCCTCCATCAGGGCTTCTTCTAAACCTTGGCGGGTTAAATATGCAATGGGTTCAACTTTGCCATATTCTTTACCACCAGGTTCATAAATTCCTGAGAGCACATCTTGTTTGGTATATCTGGTATAGAATTTGTCAGCAGCTAAATTATCTTTTAGGCTATAAATTGGAATATTATATGTAGCTGTTTTTTTATGGGAGCCTGGGTGATTAAAAACAGCATATTTTGTAATTCGTAATTTTGGTTGATTGGTCTGCTTGGGGTTATAAGGAGTCCATTTGATGACTTTAAAATTGCTGTTAATAAAATTAGCATTTTGTAACCGCGTAGTGCGATTGTTAGCAATGTCCTCTTGTAAGACAGCAACCATGAAATCTAAGGTTTTGAGAACATCATCTATAGTTACTCCCTGAGTACCTAGCAGCCCTGTACGTAAAACATCAGGGTCTGCATTAGCATGGTCTTGATAATATTTTCTGGTATTGGTAAGAACAGTTAACAAATCTTTTTGGTTGAAGCTTATCTTTGTCGCTGGCAATTTACCAGCCGAGAAAACTTGACTATTATTAACACTAAATTTAAATTTCTTAAATTCATCAATTACATTATATTTTGTAGAGACTGATACTACACTCTGAGCCAATGTATTATTATCTGTATTGCTAGGTGTCCCAGCAGTTATTTGTTGAAGGGGCGCAAAATTTTGCCCACTTGCGGCAAGTATTTGAGCAGATTTAATTAAAGGAAGAAGGAAAGAGGATAAAGTTAGGGGTTTTTCCGACTCAGTAACAATATTCTGTGTAGTCTGATGTGCTGAAGCGATTTGTTTATCTTGTGACTGAGCCAAGAGATGACTATTGGCAAAACCAAAAAGTAATAAAGTAACAAAACCAACTGTAAAGCGATTTTTTTTGCTGAATATCATAAACATACTATTGAAAAAATTTCTATTGCTAGATAATAATTACACTTAGTTGATATCTGAACTAGTCAGCCTCAAAAAGGTTCCCTTTAACTGCAATCAGAAACTTTGTGGTTACAAATTTTGGCAAATATACCACAATTTAAACAATTTTAAAATAAATCAATACAAATTGTAAGGTAGGCATAATCATATTAGAAGTAAAGCAGATGAAAGGAATGAGGAGAAGTAAGCTAATGCGCGCCTAAATTGCATAACTACTCAAGAAGGCTGTTAACTGTTAACGGTTGACTGTCAACGGTCAACGGTCAACAGCCCTCATGAGGGATTGTGCAACTTAAAAGCAGAATAGCTTAACAAGAAAAATGTAGAAATGCAGCTATGGGGCTGATGTTGCTAAATTAACAAGAGATAATCACAATACGCTAGCTGCAATCAACAATGGTATCTACTTCTACAGCGTTCTCAGATATTAAAGGCCATTGGGCAAGGTCATTTATTGAAGCTTTATCAGGGCGGCGCTTGATCAATGGGTATCCTAACGGTACTTTTCGCCCAGATAACTCAGTAACTCGTGCTGAATTTGCTGCCCTTATTGCAAAAGTCTTTACAGTTACTTCTAAGCGGAAATATTCCCCGTTTACTGATGTACCAACTAATCATTGGGCAGCCACTGTTATTAAAAATGCTTATGAAGCAGGGTTTATTTCTGGATACCCTGATAAAACTTTCCGCCCCAATAATAGAATTTCTCGGGGTGATGTTTTAGTGGCAATAGTTAATGGCTTGGAAATTGCTACTAAGATAAAACCTGACTTAGTTAATAAATTGTCACAATATTATACAGATGCGACTGCGATCGCCAGCTATGCCAAAAATCAAGTAGCTATTGCTACGAGTGCAGGGTTAGTAGTTAACTACCCAAATCTCAAATTACTCAACCCTAATCTAGCCGCAACCCGTGCTGATTTAGCGGTCATAGCCTATCAAGCTTTGGTATATCTGGGGCAAGCAGAAAAAATTACCTCTACGTACTTAGTGCCATCGCCAAACCCACCTGTGGTAGTGGTACCTCCAAAGCCACCTGTAGTAGTAGATCCTCAGCCACCTGTGGTAGTAGTAGATCCTCAGCCACCTGTAGTAGTAGTAGATCCTCAGCCACCTGTAGTAGTAGATCCTCAGCCACCTGTAGTAGTAGTAGATCCTCAGCCACCTGTGGTAGTAGTACCTCCAGTTGAGCCGCCTAAGGTAGAAGTACCACAGAATACTGTGAGGCTAAGTCATCAAAGGGAGTTTCGTGGAGCATGGGTAGCAACTGTTTGGAATGGTGATTGGCCTTCTAAACCTGGACTACCTGTTGCACAACAGAAATCGGAACTAGTTGCGATTATTACTCGATTACAACAACTCAACTTTAATGCCTTAATTTTACAGGTGCGTCCAGAAGGGGATGCTGTGTATGCTTCGACTTTAGAACCTTGGAGTGCTTGGATTACCGGAACTCAGGGAAAAGCACCAGATCCATATTATGATCCCTTAGAATTTGCGATCGCAGAATGCCACAAGCGCAACATTGAAGTTCATGCTTGGTTTAACCCTTACCGCGCTAAGACTAGTATCAATAGCGGAATTAATGTTAGTCCCCATATAGCTGTCACGAATCCAGACGTGGTTTATAAATGGGGCAATCAATTGTGGATGGATCCAGGGATTAAAATTGTTCAGGACAGGGCTTATAACGTTATTCTTGATGTTGTGCGTCGGTATGATATCGATGGCGTTCACTTAGACGACTATTTTTATCCTTATCCCATATCTGGGCAAACTTTCCCCGACAACAAAACCTATGACACTTACAAAAACGCTGGCGGTGGACTTAGCTTAGGCGATTGGCGACGAGAAAATGTCAATCTGATGGTGCTGCGGTTATCGGAAGGAATCAAAGCCACAAAGCCGCACGTTAAATTTGGCATTAGTCCCTTTGGAATTTATCGCCCTGGACAACCAGCAGGTATTACGGGCTTAGATGCCTATAATGTCCTGTATGCTGACTCCAAGAAATGGTTAGAACTGGGCTGGGTTGATTATATTGCGCCTCAACTTTATTGGCGTACCGACCAAACACAACAAAGTTATCCTGCTTTACTCAATTGGTGGACACAGGTAAACACCAAGCAAAAACACGTTTACGCTGGTAACAATTTGACCGAACCCAGCAACAAGAGTCGGGAAAGTGAAGAGATTGAAAAGCAGGTAATATTTAGTCGTAGCCAAGCTGGAAGGTATTCCCTGGGTAATATCTTCTTTAATTTGGGTGTTTTGATGGAAAATAGCCAAGGTATTGCTGATAAATTCCAAACTCAAATTTATAGCAAACCTGCCATTTCTCCTACTTGGTCTTCCCAAATTACCACAGCACCAGCAGCACCCACGGGGCTAGTTTATGTGAACGGTAAACTCAATTGGAAACCTGGAGACGATCAGCAAGTTCGTTCTTGGACACTTTATCGCCAAACTACTGATGGCTGGGTAATTCAGCGCATTTTATCTGCTGGTACAAACTTTGCTACTGTCGGCCCAGGAACATACGCTGTGTGCGCCGTCGATAGGCTAGCGAATGAAAGCCAGGGAGTGATGATTACAGTCAATTAAATGGGAAAGGGGAAAAGGGGAAGGGGGAAAGGGAAAGGGAAAGAAACAACCTTTCACCCTTTCTCCAAAAAATTACTTTTCGGTTAAGGAGAAAAAGGGGAATGGGAAAAGAGAAAGAAACAACCTTTCACCCTTACCCTTTAACCTTTTCCCCCAAAAATTTACATAGGTATTTGAATCAGGAATTCTGTACCTTCACCTAAAATAGAGTTACAAATCAAACGCCCGTTGTGAGTTTCTTCCACAATTTGACGTGCGATCGCTAATCCTAAACCAGTGCCTTTACCAACTCCTTTGGTGGTAAATAGATGATCGAATATCTTGTGTTTGACTTCCTCAGACATTCCTGTACCGTTATCTTGAATGCTAATTACTGCTTGTTTACCATCTCCACTTTTAGTCGTGCGAATTGTAATTTGATTGGGGTTGGCTTGAATTTCGGCAAAGCTGCGTCCAGTATTTGACTCTTCTAAAGCATCGATCGCATTCGCCAACAAGTTCATAAATACTTGGTTTAATTGTCCGGCAAAGCATTCTACCATTGGTAGCTCCCCATATTCTTTGACAATCTCTATAGCTGGATGATGTTCGTTAGCTTTTAAGCGATGCTTGAGAATTAAAATTGTGCTGTCGATACCTTCGTGAATATTAAACGGGACTTTGTAGGCTTTATCGGCTCTGGAGAAAGTGCGTAAACTGGTGCTAATATTACCAATGCGTTCAATGCCCAATGACATCGAATCTAGCAATTTAGGTAAATCTTCGCGCAGATATTCTAAGTCAATAGAGGCAATTTTATCTTCTATTGCCGCATTGTCATAGGGCAATGTTTCATATAACTCTATTAAATCAAACAAGTCTTGCACATAGTCTTTTGCTGGTTCCAAGTTACCAGCAATAAAGCCCACGGGATTGTTAATTTCATGAGCTACACCAGCTACTAAATTACCTAAAGCTGACATCTTCTCATTCTGCACTAGTTGCAGTTGAGTTTGCTGGAGATGCTGAAGCGCTTGTTCGAGTTGAGTTGCTTGTTGACGAGTTTGCAGCAACAAGTCTGCTTGCTGGAGTGCTACCCCTAATTGAGCAGCTATTTGCTGGGCAAATTGAATTTCCGAACCTCGCCACTCACGGGGGCGATCGCATTGGTGAACGCACAGCAAACCCCACAGTTCACCATTTTGAATAATTGCGACAACTAGGGAGGCTTTGACATGAAATTGTTCTAAAATCGCACGATGGCAATCTAGTACCTGGGCTGAATCTAAGTCAGCCATAGCGCAGATCCGCCCTTGTTTATAAAGGTTGGCGTAGTCTTCGCCAAAGCAATGATCTTTAACGTTAACAGCTAGAGCAGAAGGAAATTCGGGGATGACATCTTCGGCAATAAAGTGGCCATATTCATACTTGGATTTTGCCTCAAATTGATAAATGCCAACGCGATCGGCATTTAAAATTCGTCGCATATTTTGGGTAACTGCACAAAATATGGCATCCAAGTCTAAAGACTCTCGCATCTGCGTTACCACATCAAACAAGGTTTTCTGTTTTTTGAGGGATTGTGCTAGTTTTTGGGCATTAGCTTGCGATTCTTGATAAAGGCGGGCATTTTCTAGAGAAATTGCTCCTTGAGTACATAATAAATTGAGTAAAGTGAGGCGATCGCTGGTAAAAGCTCCAACTGTCAGGTGATTTTCTAAATAAAGAATGCCTAGCAGCTTACCTTGGTGGATAATTGGCGTACACAACAAACTTTTGGGCTGTTGGGAAATAATGTAAGCATCAACCATCAAAATGGGATCTATGGTTGCATTGTCAATGGTTGCGGCTTGCAGAGTGCGTTTAACACTGTTAATCAAAGAAATTGGGACATCTAGAGATTCTTCTAAAGGCAGCGATCGCATCAGTGTAGGTGATTCCCCTAATGTAGCAATGGCTTCTAGTACTAACTTTTCTTGTTTCTGTAGCAGTAATACACCTTTATCTGCACCAGCATTTTCCATGACTACAGACAGCAAAGTTGAAAGTAGCTTTTCTAAATGAATTTCGCTAGAGAGAGCGTGAGAAGCTTTGATAATAGTTGCCAAATCGAGAAATTCTGAAACTGTATGATCGCTTAATGTCGTGCTGCTGCTTTCAGAGACAGTACTAGCAATGGTTGTGGTTGCATTCAAAGAATATTGTTGTCTTTGCAACATACTCTTGAGCAATTGGGGATAGCGCTGTTCTAAATCTTCGATTTTGGCTTTGGCTCCCCAACGAGCATAGCCGTAATAAGCTTCTTGTAGATAAGCTTGAGCTACTTTCTCTTTACCACAATCTAAATAGAAGCTAGCAGCAAGTTCATTAGCCAGTGCTTCGTCACGCAGATAACCATTTTCTTTAGCCCCTGCAATGGCGCGATCGTACATTTCCATTGCTTGCCATTTTTCCCCAAATAGCCGTTGATATTCTGCCTCGACTAAATCAAATTTGTATTGGCAATTCATGGGCGCATAATGCGCCCAATTTTTCATTTTCTCTTGATTTGTTGTGATTTTTGCAACTAACTTCTCTTTGTCTACAACCAGATTTTCTCTATAGGCTGCCAACTGTGTCAGAGAATCATAAAAGTAAAATATGGGAACATAAGCAAAGCCTGCAGCACCATCTACATATTGTTCTGTAAGTGCAGCATCTGCAACCGCTTGTTGATAGTTGCCCAGCAAATAGTTCAACAGCAATTTATGAGAGTATAGATAAAAAACACCTAGTCTATCATTAGCTTGTAAATGCTGAGTTAGCATTTTTTCTTCGTCGTAATATTCTCCCTGTAAATATTCAATAACACTTCTGCCTGTGCGTAAATCATGTATTGATTGTTGCAACATTTGGAAATATTGTAAACAAGCTATCTGCTTAATTTGATTGATAGAATCGCTCAAAGCAAATACTTCTCGTTGCAACTCAGATAATTCTTTTTCTATGCCTGCAAAATAGGTAAATCCGCAGTACATTACGGCTGAGTAGCCAGCAAATTGTAAATCCCCAGTTTCTAGACCAATATAATAAGCTGAACGCAAAGGTATTAAAGTTTCTTTGACAGCAATTTTCCAATGCTTGACAAACCCATAAACCATAGATTGAACTTTACATTCCAGTTCTTTGGCTTTGAGTTGGGGTAATAAATCTAAAGCGAGTTTACCAAATTGATAACCTGTTTCAAAATCTCCTACTATGGCGCTAAGAATGAGAGCATAACAGGCATAACTATGGGTAGAAATGGCAGTATTGCCATATTTAATTGATAAACTTACCTGTTTAAAATAAATTAACGGATAAAGTGCCGGCACTGCTAAATAGCTAGCTGCTGAGATGCTAGATAATATTTGCATCGCTGCTAACTGAATGCGATCGCTCATTACAGGTAAGTTAATTAATTCGGCAATTCCTTTGTCTTGCCAAAGGCTTTGAGTTGCTTGTAATCCGGCTATAATATCAGCTTGGCTGGGTTCTGTAGGAAATTCTATGCCCAATAATTTGAGAAATTGTAGCCCATTATTTACTGCTTCTACAGATTTATTTTGTGCTACCAAAGCCTGATTTTTAACGTCATATACTTTAACTTGATCCAATAGGCTTTTTGCTTCTTTAAGCAAAATTTCCGCTAATTTTTCCATCTCAGCAAAGTTACCACTGAGATAAGCAACTTCTACTGATGCTTCGTATAAACTTAACGTCAAATTATATTGACTTTGCCAATAATCATCAGCTAATAACTGCCGCCCTATCGTCAAATATTCCCAAGCAGCACTGTAAGCCGTAGCATTCTTGGCTTTGTATCCTGCTTGGAAATTTAATTGAGCTAATTCATGTTTCTCATCCTGTGAAGTGAGTAATTCAACTCCTTGATTTAACTGATTGACAATCTGAAATATTTGCTCTTCTATTTGCGCTTTGGGAGTATTCTTTAACATTAATCTCCCGATATTTAAATGGGTAAATTTTTTCTGCGCTTCTGGAATGAGAAAATAAGCTGCTTGTTGTACACGATCATGTAAAAACTTATAGGTAGGAGTTTGAGAATTTTGATATTTGAATGATTTGGTATCGGGATGATTCTCAACTTCTTGAAAGAACTTATAAACCTCACTTTGCGGTAAAATTAACCCAGATTCCAAAGCAGACCATAATTCTGCAGCAGCTGCTACTAGAGATTTTTGTCTTACAGTTGCTAGTGTCGTTAAATCAAAAGTGTTACCAATGCAAGCAGCTAATTTTAAAACATCTTGAGTGGCTGGAGGCAATTTCTGTAATTGCATAGACATAAACTCAACCACATCATCTGTGAGTGCTAAGGCATTAACTTTAGCAATATCGCATTCCCAATAGCCTTGCTCGACATTAAAAGTAATTAATCCTTCTTCATATAAAACCTTGAGAAATTGATTGTTGAAAAAGGGATTACCTTGAGTTTTCTGATATACCAATTTTGTTAAAGGTAATGCCAGTTCCAGGGAACAACTCAGTGTATCAGCAATTAGTTGGTTAATCTGAGATAATTTTAGAGGAGGTAATGTCAGGGTATTGATATTAGCCCCAGCTACTTGGATTTCATTTAAAGTTACTATTAAAGGATGAGCTGGAGAAACTTCATTATCTCGATAGGCTCCCATCAATAAGAGATAGCCAATATCGCTTTCGCTCATCAATAATTCCATCAACTTTAAAGAAGCCAAATCTGCCCATTGCAAATCATCAAGGAAGATGACAAGGGGGTGTTTTTTGGTAGTAAAAATAGCAATAAATTTTTGGAATAGTAAATTAAAACGATTTTGAGATGCATTTCCTCCTAATTCAGGTACAGGTGGTTGCACACCAATAATTTGTTCTAATTCGGGAATTACTTCCACAATTACCTGTGCATTCTCACCCAAGGCTGTGAGAACTTGACTTTTCCATTTTTGCAATTGTGCATCACTTTCTGACAGTAATTGCAGCATCAAATTACGTAAAGCTTGCACAAAAGCAGAGAAGGGAATATTGCGATTAAATTGGTCAAATTTACCTTTAATGAAGTAGCCTCGCTTCTGCACAATTGGCTTGTGAACTTCATTGACAACAGCAGTTTTCCCAATCCCAGAAAAGCCTGCTACTAATACCATTTCCTTAGCACCTATACTGACTCGCTTAAATGCTGTCAGCAGCTTTTCAACTTCTGCCGTTCTGCCATAAAGTTTATCAGGGATAAGAAAGCGATCGCACACATCCCGCCTTCCAATCGGGAAACTTTCAATCTTAGCTGTTGTCTGTAGTTGTTCTAAGCAATTTTCTAAATCATATTTCAACCCTAAAGCACTCTGATAGCGGTCTTCCGCATTTTTCGCCAGCAGTTTCATCACAATATCGTAAAGTACCTGCGGTATTCCTTCCCTATTTCCTGTTCCCTGTTCCCTATTCCCTAATGCCGTAGGCATTTTAGCAATATGACAATGTACCAACTCCATCGGATCGTTTGATTGAAATGGTAATTCTCCGGTGAGTATTTCGTAAAAAGTCACACCCAAAGAATAAAAGTCTGTACGGTAATCAATCCCGCGATTCATCCTCCCTGTCTGTTCTGGCGATAAATAAGCGAGTGTGCCTTCCAATACATTAGGACTAATAAGTGTTTGAGTTTCTCGTGGTAGTAAAGATGCAATACTAAAGTCAATTAATTTAATTTGCTTGGTTTCGGGATTAATTAAAATATTCGCAGGTTTTATATCCTTATGAATAATGCGATGGCGGTAAAGAATATCTAATGTATTGCACAGTGCGATCGCAATTTGGAAAAACTCCATTAAGCTCAATACATTTGTTCTAATTTTATACCATTGGCTCAGAGCGATTCCGCCAAAATCCTCCATAACTAACACATAGCCATTCTGATATGCTTCCAGGCTGTATGTCCCAATAATTAGTGGTGATTGCAGATTTTTAGCAATAGTGTACTGATTGCGAAACTGTACCAATTCGTTGAAACTAGGATAAGAATTTTTTAATAGTTTCAATACCACAGGTTTATTGTCAGCCTCTCGAAATCCTCGATAAACCAGCGTTCTGGAACCGTTGTAGATTTCTTCACTAACGCGATAACCAGGAATATGAGGAATACTAACTTCGATGCTAACCATAATAATTGGATTATTAAATCTGTGTTCCCAGAAATTTAGTATTCCCAACTATTTTCAGCATTTTATAAATGAGTAAATAAACTTTACCTCGCCCAGGTTAGATGTAAACAGCACTTACGCAACTGGCACAGTGATTCTCTGACATAAGAGTCAAGAGTCAAAAGTCAAGGGTCAAAAATTTAGGTTTTTTGGACTCTTGACTTTTGACCCTGGACAAACCTAAACGAAAAAAATATGACACTTGCGTAAGTTTTAGTAAAGAGTAGATAAATTGCATATCTCTAACAATCCAGTTTGAATTCTAGAACTATTTTTTACGTAGACAAGTAACAGAAAATAACGAATAAATTTATAGAGATTCTTTTCAAGCTCCTAATATTAGGAGCAGATTTGGCGAGATATATTGTTATTTATGCAAGTTAGCGCTCAAATACAGTTATAAATGCCTAAATTTGTCTCAAAAGCACTTGGCACCCCCAAAGTCAAAAACAGTGAGAGTGCCAAGTAGCTTTATGTTTAGGGTCTTTATAATGGCTGACCCCATTTAAAATGAGAGGTTTTATTGTTTATTTACAATCTCACGCAATCAGCAATAATTTCTAATACTTAACAATTTCTTTAGATTCTCAGGTAGAGAAATGTTTTCTAGTAACTGTTTTGCTATCTGATATCACCAATCACTCTCACAAAAAGGATTTGCGCTTGTGGATAATTCCTCGGGTATGTTCTTCAGTCTGCTGACAAGGCTGTACATTAACTGTCAAAGCACCAGCATAGATTAAAAATTCTTCATAATCTGTAATAATAAAATGATTAGACATCAATCTCATCTGGAAAAGATTGTTGCAACACATCAAACATCTGCAGGGGCGCAAAGCTTTGCGCCCCTCTTCATAGATTCATGGCTAGTCAATACTGCTCGGTTAAGGATTGTCAACTCGGAATTTGGTTTGGGGAAAAGGTTAAAGGTTTTTTCTTGCCCTTTTCCCCTTCCCCTTTTGCCCTTAACCGACAAGTATTGCATGGCTAGTAGAGTTTACACGGGAATTTCGATGACAAATTCCGTCCCTTCACCCAGAACAGAGTTACAGCTTAAACGCCCATTGTGGGTTTGTTCAACAATTTGACGCGCGATCGCTAATCCTAATCCGGTTCCTTTACCAACTTCTTTGGTGGTAAACAGATGATCAAAAATGCGATCGCGAATTGACTCGGGCATTCCTGGGCCGTTATCTTTGATGCCAATAATTGCTATGCGTCCATCATCAGAGATATCTGTACGAATAGTAATTTGCTGAGGATAAGCTTCTAAATCAGCAAAAGAAAGCCCCTCGCTGGCTGTATCTAAGGCATCAATCGCATTACCCAAGATATTCATAAATACTTGATTGAGCTGCCCTAAAAAGCATTTAACCTGGGGTAAATCACCATAATCTTTGATTACCTGAATAGCTGGGCGTTTTTCTGAAGCTTTCAAGCGATATTTCAAAATCAACAGAGTACTTTCAATCCCCTCATGGAGATTGCAAGCAACTTTTTCCGATGTGTCCGCCCGTGAGAAGGTACGCAAACTGGTGCTAATATCTTTGATGCGTTCAGATGCAACTTTCATTGAATCCACCAGCTTGGGTAAATCGGCTGTTAGGAATTCTAAATCAATTTCTTCGGCATGATCGATAACTGCAGGAGCGAGAATCGGGTTGTTTTCTTGCCACAATTGCAGATGGGTAAGTAAGTCTTGAATATACTGTTCAGTATTATTCAAGCTACCTTTAAGAAAGCCTACAGGATTGTTAATTTCGTGGGCTACCCCTGCAACTAAATTACCTAAGGAAGCCATTTTCTCATTTTGTACCATTTGCAGCTGTGTGTGCTTCAGTTGCTTCAGCATCTGTTCCAACTTTTGGGCATAATCTTGAGCTTGTTGGTAAAGATGGGCATTTTCTAGGGAGATGGCAGCTTGAGTACATAATAGTTGGATAACTTCTGTGCGATCGCGAGTAAAGGCTGCGATCGTTAATTGATTTTCTAAATACAATAAACCTATTAATTTGCCCTGATGCCAAATTGGTGTACACATCACACTTTTTGGTTGTTGCTGCATCAAATAAGGGTCAGCGATAAAATCAGTTTGGGAAGTTGCATCATCCAAAACCACAGTTTTACCGCTACGTTTGACATAATTTACCAATGTTTCCGGAATCGCTTGACTAACTTCTAATGGTACAGTTTGCTGATTTGTACCTTCGTTTGTCGTAGCAATTGCTTCAATTAACCAATTGCCATCTCTAACTACTAATAAAACTGCCTTTTTTGCACCCGCATTTGTCATCAATACCTCCATGAGGGTATTGAGCAATTTTGCTAATTCAATTTCACTAGATAAAGCTTGTGAGGCTTTAAAAATAGTGCCAAAATCAAGATTTTTAGAAATACTACTACTGCTACTAGATCTAGTAGTTTGGATAGTTTGATTGAGATAGGAGGACGCGTCAATAGTAGAAATATAAGTTTCGCTCAGTTGGAAGCGATGATTTTGAGCTTGAAATATCGGCAATAACAGTTCAGAATAGCGTTTTTCTAAATCTTGAATTTTGGCTTTGGCACCCCAATGAGCATAGCAGTAGTAAGCTTCTTGCATATAAAATTGAGCTACCTTATCTTTACCCCATGCCAAATAAAACTTAGCTGTCAGTTCATTAGCAAGTGCTGCTTCTTGCAAGTACTGATTTTCTTTAGCCAGGATAATAGCGCGGTCGTAATATTCAATAGCTTCCGCTTTTTGCCCTAATACTCGATGTTTTTCTGCTGCAATTAAACAGAATTTATGCTCATAATTTGCAGGAGCGTAATTAGCCCATTTTCTCAGTTTTTCTAGATTGTTGGTGACATATTCAATCATAGATTCTTGCTGTGAAGATGGTGAATCTGGATACAAAGCCAATTGTGTCAACAATTCATAGAAATAAAAAGTTGGAATCACAGCCAAGCTAGTAATGCTGCTGAAATACTGCTTCACTACATTGGCGTTTTCTACAGCTTGGTCATATTCGCCAAATAAATAGCAAAGAATCAACTTACAAAAATGAGCCTGACAAATAATGCTGAATTGATTAGCAGCATAATGTAATGGTAACATTTCTGCTTCGTTGTAGCTTTCACCAATCAACAAACAAGGATTATCTGCCATTCCTAGTAAGTTAAAAACCGATTGTTGGTAAATACTATTAAAGTTCAAGTATGTGGTTTGCTTTAATTGCTTCATAACATTGGCATAATTGCTCATAGCTTGCGCTAATTCGCCCAATTCTTGACCACTTAAGTAAGCGTATCTACCAAACACATAAGCAGACATCATCGCATATTCAATATCTCCTGTTTCTAAACCGCAAGTGTATGCTTCTAATAAAGAATTTAAGGTTTCTTTGAGATGAACTTTCCAATGTCTAATAAAACAATTGACAGCAAAAATAGTTTTTGATTTTAGCTTCACTGCATGAAGTTGATTGACTAACTCTAATGCTAGTTGTCCCAACTCATAGCCTGCATCAATTTCGCCTAATACGCCGCATAACATCAAGCCATAGGTAGCATAAGCATAGGTAGATTCTGGCGCATTACCGTAGCTGAGAGATAGTTGAACTTGCTTGAGTACAATTAGCCTAAATAACTCAGGAGCAGCTTGATAAGCAACAGAAATAATATTAGAAAGAATTTGCATCCCAGCTTTAATAGTGACATCTGTCATTACTGGTAGTGCGAGCAAATCTGCCGAAGTTCTATTTGCTAATAGACGCTTGGTCACATCCAACTCATGCTCTATATTGCTTTTATCAGGGTGTTTCGGTAATTCTATACCTAACATTGCCAACACATTCAGCGCGACTTGTAAAGCGTCAAGATGCTTACTCTGTGCCATATGAGCTTGAATCTTAATGTTATAAATAGGCACTTGTTCAAGTAGCAATTTGGCTTTTTGCAACGCGACATCAGCGTAGGTTTCCATTGCCGCAAAATCGCCACTGAGACACAATACCTCTGTAATTACTTCATGCAGCGCTAGGGTCAGATTATAATAAGTTTCCCAGCTATTTGCAGGCAAAGATTCTACGCCTATTTTTAAATATTCAGATGCGACAGCATAGGCATTTGCTGCTTTAGCTTTTGTTCCAGCTCTTAAATTTAAATTAATAAATTCTAAAGATGCTTGTGGTTCAGAAATTAATATTTTTCCAAGATTCAAATGATTAACTATTTCAAATAGTTTATCTTCTTGTTTAACTTTAGGCGTATTATTTAATAATAAATTGCCGATTTGCCAATGAGTTAGGGGCTTTCTGTCTTCAGCAATTAAAGAATAAGCAGCCTGTTGAACGCGGTCATGTAAAAATTTATAACTAGCAACCTGGTTATGAGAATCGTGAGCAAATTTGCCTTCAGAATTATTACTCGTTCCCTGAAAAAACTTATAAACTTCGCTCGTGGGGATAATTAAACCCACTTGTAAAGCGCGCCATAAATTCGCCGCAGTTTCAACTTGGGACTTTTGATGGACAATCGAGAGAGTTTCTAAATCAAATAAATTACCAATGCAAGCTGCTAATTGTAAAACTTCTTGTGTAGCTGGTGGCAATTTCTGTAGCTGCATTGCCATAAATTCTACTACATTATCTGTCAGCGCTAAGGTATTAACTTGAGCAATATCACATTGCCAATAACCGACATCAATATTAAAGATAATCAACTCTTCTTCATACAAGACTTTCAGAAATTGGTTATTAAAAAAGGGATTACCTTGAGTTTTCTGATAAACTAACTTAGTTAAAGATAAAGCTATATCCAGAGAACAATTGAGCGTATCAGCTATTAGTTGATTAATCTGTGATATTTTGAGTGGGCTTAAGGTAATGGTAGAAAAATTGCTTTGCTTTTTGCTAATTTCATTTAAAGTCACCATTAAAGGATGGGCTGGAAATACTTCATTATCCCGGTAAGCGCCAATTAACAATAGATAGCCATGATGATTTTCTCCCATCAATAGTTCTATTAACTTTAACGAAGCACTATCCGCCCATTGTAAATCATCAATAAATATGACTAGAGGATGGTCTTTTGTCGTAAAAGTAGCAATGAACTTTTGAAATAGTAAATTGAAGCGATTTTGTTCTGCATTTCCTCCTAGTAGAGCTACAGGTGGTTGCACACCAATAATCTGTTCTAGTTCCGGAATTACATCCACAATGACCTGAGCATTATCACCCAAAGCTTGGAGAATTTGATTTTTCCAGATTTGTAGTTGTGCGTCACTTTCAGACAGCAATTGTCCCATCAAATCGCGTAAAGCTTGCACAAAAGCCGAGAAAGGAATATTACGATTAAATTGGTCAAATTTACCTTTAATAAAATAACCACGTTGACGGACAATCGGCTTATGGATTTCATTGACAACAGCAGTTTTACCAATTCCCGAAAAGCCAGCAACTAATATCATTTCTGTATTACCTTTGCTCACTCGCTCAAAGGCATTTAACAGCGCTTCTACTTCAGTTTGCCGACCATAAAGTTTATCAGGAATAATAAAGCGATCGCTCACATCCCTTTGTGCAATTGGGAAGCTATCAATTTTCCCCGTTGTCTGTAGTTGCTCAAGGCATGTTTCTAAATCATATTTCAGTCCTAATGCACTCTGATAGCGCTCTTCCGCATTTTTCGCCATCAGTTTCATGACTATCTCACACAGAACTGGCGGAATCAATTCCCCATTTTTGAATTTTGAATTTTGAATTTTGAATTGATCTGGTTGTTTGGCAATATGACAATGTACCATCTCCATCATGTCATTTGATTGAAATGGTAATTCTCCAGTCAGCAATTCGTAAAAAGTTACACCTAAAGAGTAAAAATCAGTGCGGTAATCAATTCCGCGATTCATTCTCCCCGTTTGTTCTGGAGATAAATATCCCAGCGTTCCTTCCAAAATATTAGGACTGACAACAGTTTGACTTTCTCTTGGCAATAAAGATGCAATACTAAAGTCAATTAAGCGAATTTCATGAGTTTCGGGATTAACTAAAATATTGGCAGGTTTGATATCTTTATGAATGATGCGCTGGCGATAGAGAACATCTAGAATATTGCATAGAGCGATCGCAATCTTCAAAAACTCCAGCAAACAACCTACAGCTTCCCCCCTATCCCACCACAAGTTCAGCGCAATTCCCCCAAAGTCCTCCATCACTAATGCATAGCCATTCTGATAGGGTTCCAGGCTATAGGTTTGCACGACCAGAGGCGATGGAAGATTTTTGGCAATGGTATACTGATTGCGAAACTGCACCAATTCACTAAAACTAGGATAAAAATTTTTTAGCAGCTTAATTGCCACAGGTTGATGGTCAGCCTCTCGATACCCACGATAAACCAGCGTTCTCGAGCCATTGTAGATTTCTTCGCTGATGCGATAACCGGGAATACTAACTTGCGTGCTAACCATAACCGTTGAGTGATGAAATTTACTGGGAGGTGAATTTAGTATTCCCAAAATGAAGCTTGTCATTATTGGGGATTGGGGATTGGGGATTGGGAGATGAGGGAGATGAGGGAGATGAGGGGAAAAGAGTAACAAACACCCAATTACCAATTACCCATTACCAAATGACAAATGACAAATGACAAATGACAAATGACAAATGACAAACCTCAAACTAATTTCCGAATCTAAAAGCTTTGGTGGTAAAGTCGGCTTTTACTCCCACCTCTCCTCGACTTGTAACGGGGAAATGCGCTTTGCAGTCTATCAACCACCACAGGCGAGTCAACAACCTGTACCAATTCTTTATTTCCTAGCTGGTTTAACTTGCACTGAAGAGAATTTTATTGTTAAAGCTGGGGCGCAGCGTTACGCAGCAGAGTATGGGTTAATGCTAGTTGCGCCAGATACCAGTCCGCGCAATACAGGGATTTCCGGTGAGGATGAGGATTGGGATTTTGGCACAGGTGCAGGTTTTTATGTGGATGCGACAACAGAACCTTGGCGATCGCACTATCAAATGTATAGTTATGTTGTCCAAGAATTACCCGCAATCATTACCGCCAACTTTCCCACCATCGCTCAAAAACAAGGTATTTTCGGTCACTCAATGGGGGGACATGGGGCGCTAGTTTGTGCGCTGCGAAACCCCCATCTTTATAAATCAGTTTCCGCTTTTGCACCCATTACTGCACCGATGCGCTGTCCTTGGGGACAAAAAGCCTTCAGCCGTTATTTAGGAACAAATCAAGAAGATTGGCGTAACTATGATGCTAGTGAATTAATCAAGCTAGGAGCGTATCATAGCCCCATTCTCATTGACCAAGGAACTGCTGATAAATTTTTAGCTGAACAATTGCTACCAGAAGTGTTTCAGCAAAGTTGTCAAGCCGTCAACCAACCCCTCAACTTGCGCTATCAAGAAGGCTATGACCACAGCTACTATTTTATAGCCAGCTTTATCGAAGACCACATTCGCCATCATGCGATCGCTTTGAAGTAAATAAACGAATATATTTTGTGTATGGGGCTTGCAGATAATCATGCCGAAGCCTTACGCCGTAGCCTTGAAATCAGTCAATCTAAAGTCTGCGCTTGGTTGCTGTGCCAGTTTCAGCAAAAGTAGGATTGAATTTTGGTAGTTTGGAGCTTGATGATTAGATACAGTATGATCGCCTGCCAAACACCATCATTCAATCTCAAAACTCAAAGTTTTGCTGGCAAGTCTAAAACATTGCCGCAAAAAACTGAAATTTATTTTCTCAATTGCTAAGGACAAAACAAGCTATCTCGCGTATCCCGTCCTGTAGTGGGATTAGTGCCTTTAGCAACCTTGCATAATTTTTTCTGCTCATCTGGACGCAGCAATACATCAGTAAAATCTGCGCCATCAATAATCGCACCATCAAACTTAGCACTAGCAGCAAAAGCACCTTCTAACACTGCATTTGTCAAATTTGCTTTGATAAGACGAGCTGAATCTAAAGTAGCATTGCTAAGATTTGCTCCTGCAAAATTTGCCGATTCTAAATTAGCTGCGAAGAAGCTAACAGCACTCAAGTCTGAACCAGAAAAGTTGCTCTGTCTGAGATTAGCTTTCGCAAAACTAGAATCTGTTAAATCTCTGTTAGAAAAATCAGCTTCTATCAAAATTTCTTTGTTGTATTCTAGTGCCAAAGCTGTAGGTACAAAACCAATAATTGCGGTAATGGCAACTACTCCCCCCAGCAATACACAGAGTATACTTGTGCAAATCCTAATACTTAATTTTTTATTCATCATATTTTTAACCAATGGCGAACCCTCCTCCATCCCATTATCCCGACATTGGTGACGTAGGTGAAGACCTAGTAGCACAATGGCTGCAATCTACAGGTTGGTTAATTTTGCATCGGCGCTTTTTGTGTCGCTGGGGAGAAATCGATATTATTGCTCAATATCATGACAGTCCCACTCAGAACTCCACCTTGGCATTTATAGAAGTCAAAACTCGTAGCCCTGGTAACTGGGATACAGGGGGAAGAAGCGCCATCACAGCAAAAAAGCAAACAAAACTTTGGCGGACTGCAAAGATATTCTTAGCTCAACACCCAGACAAAGCAGATTACCCTTGTCGGTTTGATGTGGCAATTGTTTATTGCCAAAAAATCCCCAAAAACTTTTATGAAGCGATATCTAACCCTCAAGTCTTAGCTACTTCTGTAGTTGCGGGTTATCAGTTCCAGTTACAAGAATACATTCCCGCCGCTTTCGACTCTGTAATTGATAACGCGTAATTGGTCATCAGCAATAGATATAACATCTAAATTACTAATGACCAATTACTCAATTATTTTCTATCAATGTAACCACTAAAGGCGATTATGCTAATGTTTCGGGACAATAGCCCAATCCCCGAACAAACTGTTGTCGAAATGCTTCAATTTCCTCTCTTTCTGGGCTACCATGAGAAACTATTGCTACTTGGTAGCGACGCATCACGTCTACAGGGCACTGTCCTGCTTCCAAACTCCAAAGTGCCATTTGCACCCGCATTGGTGGTTCGTAGCTGATTCCTAATTCGTTCAGAAAAGCTCGAAAATCACCATCAACCTGGGGTGACACTTGACCTTTTAGTTTTATCCTCACCACCCAACCATCTATTTGATGGATGACGGTAACGAACGAAACAGGCATCTGGGGTCTGCCGTGCAGGTATTGAACGACCCTCAGAGTTAGACTGGCATTTGCCAGGTAATACAAGTATTCCATGTTGGTGCTTGGGATCAAAGCCAATCCTACATTTCTATCTTCGTAATAATTACCAATTCCCGGTAGGGTAGAAGCCCCCGTTTTTGGATAGGGAGGTTTACCCAATTTTCAATTAAGTGTGTCCGTATTACCTAATAGTATCAATCAAAAATTCAGGGAGTAAAATCGAGCCGCGATCGCCTAGAGTTGTGATGAGCAAGGAAAGCTCAAACAGGCTGAATTAAAGGCAGAATAAAATTCAATGGAGCAACAATTAACACCAGCAGCTTTGACCCCAAACTCAAATAATGATGTAGTAAATACGGAATTAGACCGTTCATTATCTGCGTATGATTACGAACTACCACCAGAACTTATCGCCCAGAATCCTGCCATTCCCAGAGATAGCTCGCGGCTACTGGTAGTTAATTCCCGAAGTATACATCATATATTTCGCGACCTGCCACATTTATTAAAAGCAGGTGATTTGTTAGTGATGAATAATACTAGTGTGATTCCAGCACGACTGTATGGACGGAAGGCTACTGGTGCGGAAATTGAGGTGTTATTGTTGGAAGAACGCCAGTATAACTGTTGGTTAGCCTTAGTCAAGCCAGGTAAGCGCTTCAAAGTAGGCTCAAAAATCATTTTTGAACCAAGGGGAGCTTTGAAGCAAGGAAGCAAGGGAGCAGGGGGAGATGAGGAAGTGAATTCCTCTTTATCTCTCACAGCTACAGTTTTAGAAACCGATCCCGCAACTGGGGGACGGCTATTGCAATTTGATGTGCCAGGGGAAGTGCCTTTGGTGCAAATATTAGAAGTATTTGGAGAAGTTCCTTTACCACCCTACATCACAGCCTCCGAAGCGACTGACGAACAGTATCAAACTGTGTATGCCCAACATCCAGGCGCGATCGCAGCGCCAACAGCAGGACTACACTTTACCCCCGAATTACTAGAAAATTTGCGCGATCGCGGCATTAATCAAGCTTTCATCACATTACATGTGGGTGTAGGTACATTTCGCCCTGTAGAAGTAGAAGATGTCACCACCCACCAGATGCATGAAGAATGGATAGAAGTGCCCGCCGCTACAGTAGAGCAAATTCGCGCCACAAAAGCAGCAGGCGGTAGAGTAATTGCGGTAGGTACAACAGCAGTCAGATCCTTAGAAGGAGCGGCTCAATCTGGAGAATTACAACCATTCTGTGGCAAAACAAATCTTTTTATCTATCCCGGCTACCAATGGCGGGTAGTAGATGGTCTAATTACTAATTTTCACCTGCCACGCTCCAGTTTATTAATGCTAGTGAGTGCTTTAATTGGTAGAGAAAGATTGCTCAATCTCTACCAAGAAGCGATCGCTGCTCGATATCGTTTCTATTCCTTCGGTGATGCCATGTTAATTTTGCCATAAGCGAAGAGGCAGGGGAGTAGGGAGATGAGGGGGAGTAGGGAGATGAGGGGGATGAGGTGGATGAGGTGGATGAGGTGGATGAGGTGGATGAGGTGGATGAGGGAGATGAGGGAGGGGAAACACCAAATACTCTATTACCCATTACCCATTACCCATTCCCCATTCCCCATTCCCTATTCCCCATTCCCCAAATACATCACTACCGTAAAATCTTTATTTTTGACTTTTAATTTTTCATGTTGTGGTGGGTACTCTGACTAATAAGGATCTAAGGAACAAGTAGAGGCCTGCCACTCATGTCAGAGAAATATCAACTTCGCCAGTGGTTTCGTAGTTTTTCTCAGTTAGCGCTGCACCGAAGTGCTTATCGGCAGCTGCTCTCAACTTCTGTTGCAATGTTGGTATTGGCTGTACCAACATTGACTAATTTACCAGGAAGCAAGGTTTTAGCCCAGAATGTCGTCAGCCAGAATCTAGAAGCCGCCAGTTTCTTTCAGCAGGGAGTGATGCGTTATCACCGTCAAGACTGGCAAGGTGCCGAATATGCCTTCAGAGAAGCATTGCGCCTAGATTCTAAAATAGGAATGGCTAGGAATTACCTAGGCACCATTTTCCTACAACAAAACCGCTTGGATGTAGCTGTACAAGAGTTTGCAGAGGCAATTAAGATTAATCCTAATTCCAGCCAAGCTTACTACAACTTAGGTCTAGCCTTGCAACGTCAAGGTCAAAGAGAAGCTGCAATTACTGCTTATCGTCAAAGCCTGTTGATAGATCCGACAATCGCAGCAGCAGAATATAATTTAGGCGTAGTATTGTACGAACAAGGGCAAATACCAGAAGCGATCGCAGCTTATCAGCAAGCAATTAATCTGGATACTCACAATAGTAATGCTTACTTTAATTTAGCGATCGCCCAACAACAGCAAGGTCAAATTCAAGAAGCGATCGCTACATACAAACAACTCATAGAACAAGATCCAGACCATGCCGTAGCTTACAGTAACTTGGGTAGCCTGATGGCATTGCAAGGGCAAACGTCAGAGGCGATCGCTGTTTACCAGCAAGCTATTCAACATAATCCTAAAAACGCCTCAGCTTACTATAATTTGGGTGTAGCTTTATACAATCAAGGTAATTTTAAAACTGCTAATAGTGCCTTTAAACGCGCCCACCATGAGTACAATGCTCAAGGGAACATCGCGCAAGCTGAGAAAATGCAAACGTTAATGCAACAAATGGCTCAAATATTAGCGCCTAAACCACCTCAAGTTGCTCAGACAGAGACTCCTGCTGCGCCAGCCGCCGCCATTAATCTATTTCCAGACAATAATTTACAACAAACAAATCAACCTGAAGTTCCTCAAGAAAATTCTCAAGAAAATCCTCAAGAAATTCAAGGTGAACCTGGCTATGTACCAATTTTGGTGCCACCACAACCAACATCAATGAATTCTCATTAATGCGGTTTTTATTTGAGATAAATCCAAATTTTTACCTTAACAAAAGAATAGGTAATACCAATTTTTCACAAACATGATTGTAATTGGTATTACCTGTTAAAAAATAGCTGCCCCATTTTACGTTAAACATTAGAGACTGTTATCCAAATTCAAACAATATCTGCAACTCATTTATATTCAAATACAGTTCAGTTAAGAAAATTAATTGATAACGAAACCAAAAAACTAGTACAACACGGCGTAAATAAAGCTACCGTTTCAAACAGTCAAAAGCCCAGATATATAAATCTTTTGACTTTTGACTTCCGCCTTGCGGTACTAGTTACTCAACAAAAAACAGAACAATAATTTTGGAGGGGGTTTGGGGGACGCAACCGTCACCCAATCGGGGGTTTGGGGGAGAATCCCCCAATTCTTCTGGCTTCTTTAATAAGTGATAAATTAATCGCTAATGAGCTTAACCCAAGCGTATTAATTTATATTCTGTAGGGACACAAACTTTGTGCCCTTATTTTATATATTTATCCTATTACCTCAAAACTTACGTTGATACGTGCTTAAATCAAATATTCTGGTGTTAGGTCTGTCAAAAGTCAAGAGTCCAAAGTCAAAGACTCTTGACCCTTGACCAATGAGCGCGAGATATACAATTTAAATGAGTAACAGCTGATCAATTCACCTTAACTTTGAACCTTATATATCCATAAGAATTAGTCGGACTCCCAGATCCAGTCGCTTTGGGTAAGGTTGTAGGACTTGTCACTACATTAACCATTACTAAACCATTAGTGTTATCTGCGGCTGTCATCGTAGTAAAACTAACGGGTTTTTTACAAATGCTTGGAGGTGTAGTCCCTGGCGCATAAAAGAAACCGCGATCGCCATCAGCAACATTAGTCATGTAAACTGTTGGCACAGTAGGTAAACTAGTGTTGCTATTGGCAAATGCTATCCCCATATCTGCTTGTGGTAAACCACCTGTATCAGCAGTCAGTCCATTAAATGCTGTTCCCAAAAAGGTAGTATTACTAGGAATTAAATCGCAAATTGTGACATTTGTCGCATCTTGAGTACCAGTAGAAAGATAATAAATTGTATACTCTAGCTGATCGCCTGGTTTAATATTGCTGAGATTGATTGCTCCCGGTAAGTAGGTATTCTTGGGAGTAGGCCAGTTAGCATTATCATCATCACTAGCTTGAGAACTAGTTGTATCGTCTACAAACCCTGTGATATTCAAACCATTAATCGCGGTAATTCTTTTCACCAACAGTAAATTCGGAACACCACTTACAGGGGGAACAACTGTAGTTACAGTAGTTGGGTCAATTGTTCCGCCATTTTCTGTTTGATCAATACTATCGCTGGGTATAGTGACATCTGCTGGTAAAGTAGTGCTAGGGTTACTATCAACGTTATCTGTTTTGATACCAATACTAGGCAAGTTACTAGCAGTGGCTATACTTTGATTACTTAAAACTGTATTTGCCGGAGTAGCACTGATAATTTTTACAGGAACATTGATAGTAATAACAGCATTAGCAGGTAATGTATAGGGAGTAGAGGCATCAATTAAATTCGCATTAGGATTGGAACCTGTGTAAGCAGAATTAATAGTAGGTGCTGTTTGACTAACTCCAGCAATTTTCACGTTTACAGAAATCGGATTTGCCCCAGTTCTAGTCACATTAGTATCTAAAAAATCTGTAATTTGGAAATTACTAATTGGTACGTTACTAGTATTTTTATAAACAATTGTCCAGGTTAATTCATCATTAGCAGTAACTACATTATTAGTATCTACATCATTAGTTAATTTGACAGATTTAAATCCTTGAACTTCGGGAATACTGATTTTAGTAGCGTCAACAGATGCTAGCTGAGTTTGTGCTATACTGCCTGTTTCAATTTGAGCGGATACATCACTAGGTAATGTGGAGGTACTATCTACATTATCTGTATTAACTGCGGTGATGCCTGTGCCTGTACCTACAGCTTGGTTAACTTTATCTCCTACTTGATTAGCATTAACTGTCACAGGAATTTTAACAGCTATTACACCCCCAGCGACTAAAGGCACTGTAGTACTGAAAAGATTATTATTGCCGTTACCATTGTAGTTAGTATCAACGGTGGGCGTTGTTTGCCCTACACCACTGACGCTGACAGTTGGTGTTCCGGTTTTTGTAACTCCAGTTGGTAAAGCATCTGCTATTTGAAAATTGGAAGCACTCGCTGTTCCCGAGTTTTTATAAATAATTGTCCATGTGACTGTATCTCCAGGCGTAACACTATTACTTGTATCTGCATCTGTGGTTAATTTCACAGATTTGGAACCTGATACTTGAGGCGCAATAATTGTAAATGTAGTTGGATCAATGCTAGGATTTTGTGTTTGCGTAACGCTACCACTAGGTATGGTTACACCTGTAGGTAATCCGGTAGTAGTGCTATCAACATTATCTGTATTGGTGGCTGAGATATTCCCACCATTAGCTGTTGCTTGATTCGATTTTGTACCAGATGCTCCAGCGTTAATAGTTACAGGAATTGTAACTGTAATAATACCCCCAGCTTTGAAAGTAATTGGGGTTTGTAAAAGACCATTATTGCCAGTGCCATCATAACTACTATTGGCAGTTGGTGCTGTACCTTGAGTATTATTAGTCGTAATATTAATGCTGCCTGATTTTGTTAATCCTGATGGCAATATATCAGTAATTTGGAAGTTACTTACATCAACTGTACCTGTATTGATGTAAGTAACCGTCCATGTAACTGTATCTCCTGTAGTAATGCTACTACTACTATCTAAATCATTTGTCAGTTTTACAGATTTATAACCTGATAAATTTGGCGTTGGTGTAGTAGCAGGAATATTAATAACAGTGGGGTCAATTGTTCCTGTTTGAGTTTGCTTAATACTAGCTGCAGGAACTTCTGTTATTCCTGTGTCGCTATCAACGTTATCTGTATTGATGCCTGCGGTTGTTAAGTTATTACCTTTGCCTGTAGCTTGGTTGGATTTTGTACCTGATACTCCGCTATTAATCGTTACAGGAATATTAACAACTATTGTTCCTCCTGCTTTTAATGTAATTCCAGAAGTAAAGAGGTTAGTATTACTAACACCGTCATAACTACTATTAATTGTCGGAGAAGTTTGCCCCCCACCACTTGCAGTTACAACAGTAGGTGTTCCTGATTTAGTTACCCCTGATGGTAATGTATCAGTAATTTGAAAATTAGGAACATCAACTGTTCCGGTATTTTTATAAATTACTGTCCATGTTACAGTGTCTCCAGGGTCAAGACCTGTTGCACCTTGATCGGTTGTTAATTTAACTGATTTATAACCAACTACAGTAGGAGTTCCCACAATTACAGTTGTGGGATCAATACTAGAATTTTGAGTTTGCAGAATACTGTTAGTTAACGGCGTAACTCCTGTAGGTAACCCTGTCGTAGTATTGTCAATATTGTCTGTTTTTACGCCCACTGTCGGTAAATTTGAGCCATTACCAGTAGGTTGATTGCTGAGAATTGTGCCATTAGGTAATGCTGCATTCACATTCACAGGAATATCAATTGTAATCACTCCACCTGCTTTGAATGTTACGCCAGCAGCAAAGAGATTATTATTACCTGTACCGTTATAACTAGTATTAGCAGATGGTGCTGTTGCTTGTGTAGCATTGACAGTAATATTCGCAGCAGCTAATGCTGTGGATAGTGTTACTCCTGCTGGTAAAGCATCTGTAATTTGGAAGTTGCTAATATCTACCGAACCAGTATTAGCATAGGTAACTCTCCAGGTAAGTTTGTCACCAGAAGTAACGCTATTGGTACTATCATTGTCGGTGGTTAATTGTACTGATTTATAACCAGAAGTATTTGGTGTAGCTGCTAATGCAATAGATTGATTTGCGCTTGCTTCTTGGCGATGATTGGTAGAATCGCCATTAGCAGGATTACCGCTAGCTTCTGCAACTTGACTAACTGTAGGAATGCTGGCATAGCTACTAGGAATCGTTGTCCCATTGGGCAAATCTACTGTATAAACATCAAGATTGCCATTGGCTGTATAAGGTTGGTTTTGGCTGCTGGGATTGGGAGGAACAGGTGTATTTCCTAAAGTTACAGTAATAGAATTATTCACCACTGTTTCTGTAACTTTGACAGCTACTCGCACTTTGACTGTGCCATTTACAGGGATATAACCATTAGTCGTACCTAACAAATTGATTGTATTATCCCCGGTACTGGGAACATTGACGGCAACTGTTGCCTGTGAAGCCGCACCTGTACCATCAGGATCAACAGCAATAATCTGAATACCTTCTAATGTCCCACCTGCAATTGTTGCTGTACCAGGAATAAAAAATTGCGTCGGATCATTACCAGTATTAGTAATGGTGAAGTCAAAATAGACCACATCACCTGTATTAATTCCCGCAATTCCTTGATATGTGCCCGCATTAGTCACATTACTAGGGGCTTCTGTTGGCACACTACTTGAATTAATCGTAATTCCTGCCACTTCTAAAACAGTGACGCTGACAGTGTTAGAAGTCACGGTATTAGTAGTGCCTGATGTCTCTCCTTCAAAACTGCCCGTGGCGCTATTGTCGATAGTAGTCCCCGGAGGAGTCGAATCAGCCAAAACCGTTTTGAGTAAAGGTAAGAAACTGCCACAAATTATGGCAGTGGTTAAAAATAAGCGAGTCGATGCTCGAAGAAAGGAGGTTGACATAGCGATTATCTAGTTTTGGCTGTAAAGTAACTCCCCCTAATGGGCAGAAGGGTTAACTCATATCTGGTATTTCTCCGTATAAACCCTGAGTATGAGAAAAAGAGTGCAATAATAACACGTTATTTATATCGCACTTAGAGGCAAAAGCAAGGATTTTGGGCTTATTACTGAGTAAGTAAATAACATAAGTTTGATTGGCAGTGGATTAATTGACTTTCACGTTAAAGCGGACGAAACCGTAGGAAGCAAAAGGTGTCCCAGCTGCTGTGGCTTTGGGAACGATAGTGCTGGCACCCAAATCTACTACAACTCCACCATTCGTATTGGTAGCTGCACCACAAGGAGGATTGGGTAATGATGTGCCCGCACTATAGAATTGACCGCGATCGCTATCTGCAGTGTTGGTGAGTTGTACTTTACCTGTTCCTGTTGAAGTACTAGGATCAGCCAGTGCTGTATTATCCCAACCAAAAAGAATGCCATTGCCAGAGGCGTAAGTATTTGCTTGGAAAGTGGTATTAGTAGGAATGCGATCGCAGATTTTCACATTCTTGAGGTTATCTGTACCACTGGAAAGAAAGTAAATTGTGTATTCTAGGTTATCTCCTGGTAATACTCCAGAGACTGAGTTACAAGCATTACCAGTATTGCAGGCGATCGCTCCACGCAAATATTTATCTTTATTAGTTGGCCAGCCAGTTGCGTCATCATTGACGGTGGAATCATTAACAAAGGCAGTGGTAATATTTGTGCCATTAATCGCCGTAATTCGTTTAACTAGGCTAAGATTTGGCACAGCACCAATGCTAATTTTATAGTCCTCAACTTCACCATTGGCGATCGCAGTATTGGGAGTAGAGGTTGTGAGAGTGGCGCTATCACTCAAGCGGAAACGAGCATAAGTATCACCCACAGTTAATCCCGTAATCCCTGTCCACTGAATATTGATGTTTTGGGCTGTAGCACTAACTGCGATCGGTTGGATACCTGCTAAACCTGTATTGGAATCATAAGCCACACCTTCACTAGCTGCAAACACACCATCTTTGTTAAAGTCAATCCAACCAACTAAATAAGCCGCCGCCGCCGTATTAGTAACGTTGACTGTAGCAGTGTAAGATGTGGTGCTGGTGTTAATAGCAGGTAAAGTCACACCATCTTCATCATCAGGTGTACCCGTTGTATCATCAGCATTGGCATTAGCATTTTGCAATGTGCCATCATCAGCATCAATATTTGCCCCCATTTTGAGAGTACTAACAATGTTATGACTGGCTCCTCCATTCGCTAAAGTTGTTTGATAGTCGCCTGCACCTGTACCACTAGTAGTATCCGGTGCATCGCCATAATCTATCCCAATAATCGTTACATCTTCTCCCGTACTCGAGGCAGAATTATAACTAGCAGTTGTAGTTCCACCTGCTGTAGTCCGAGTTGGATCGTCATAGGTGGCTGTTGCTGGGTTTTGATAAGTTCCTAAGGCAGTAGCGTTAGGAATATCAACTTTAAAAACAATGGTGACAGACTCAGCTTCCGGAATCTTAAACGTCCCCCAACTGGGATTGGTTGCTGCTGCAGTTGGATTAGTGCTTGTAGGCCGAGTTGCACCACTGCTCATAGTCACTGAAGTAGTCGAAGCATAGGTGAAACCTGTAGGCAGCAAATCGGAAATCACCACATTAGTAGCTGAGGATGTGAGAGCAGCGTTAGATACTGTGATGGTATAAGTCGCTGTCATTGCACCCGTTCCCGGTTTAGTGATTGTGGGAGTGCTGGTGGTTTTAGTTACGGTTAATTTCGGTAAGCACTGAGCACCACTTTTAATTCCTGGGCTATCGTTCGCAGAAATTGGGGCTACTAAACCAGTGCCGCCTTCTGCATAAAAGTTACGCGGATTGGCATTACCTAATAATCCAGTTTGACCACCTGCTCCTCCCGCAAGGCTAGTGACAGTTGCTGCGGCACTCGTACTAATGACAACGCCACCACCACCACCGCCACCAGGGCCATGAGCTTCTCTAAAAGTTGACCAACCGCCATCACCACCAGCAGCATTAACGCTGAGATTACTAATACCTGTTGTACCTGTACTTTTGACATCATAGGCAACAGCATAGACAGTTCCTCCCGCACCGCCACCGCCAGCTCCGTCATTTCCGATGCTTAAACCTTGTACACCTCGAACATCAAAGGTACCACTGCCAGCAATAGTATCAGCCCGAACTAAGGCAACGCCCCCTCCTGCACCACCACTGCTGTAGATACCAGTACCTGATGTTGTATTACTACCATTAAAATCTGCACCATTCGCATAGGTTGGGTCACCAGTATAGGTCGTACCAAGGGTTCTACTAACAGAAGTTGTGGCATTATTGGTTGTACCTGCGCCACCACCTCCGCCCATAAATAGGCGTTCACCATTATTAATTAGTGCTGTGGTAAATGCCTTACCTCCAAAACCGCCCGATGGTACTTGACTATTCCAAGCTCGTCCCCCACGACCGCCATCTCCACCATTGGCACCACCACCCCCACCACTGTTTTCGTCGTTATTTGAGGGTCTGCCATCTGTGCTACCTCCGCCTGCATTGCCAGGCGCACCTCGTCCATAGCTACCATTGGGATATCCTTCGTCAGTATTGGTGATTGTTGTTGGTGCCGTCGGTGGGTTACCATTGGTTGCACTAATGGTACTGGGGTTCAAGTAGTCAAGTACGAATTTAGGTGTACCAGCGATACCTTCTCCCTTGGAACCATTAAAACCATTTGTACTGATAGAGCGATAGTCTGTATTCGCACCACCGCTTCCTCCTGTTAATTGACGACCTGCTCCGGGACGAAACCCTTTACCCCGCAGATCGACAATAGTACCACCACCCAAAGTCATTTTGCCTGCTACATCTATAGCAAAAACTCCACCAACAGTTCCATCCCAAGGTAAAGCAGTCACGCCCGTATTCAAGGTAACGCTAGAGTATTGAGGTACTCGAATAATCTGGTAACTACGTCTACCTGCTGTACTCGTGGCTGAAGCGGAGCGATATGTATAGTTCAGTCCTTTACTAGCTCCAGTCCCCTTAATCCCAATTGTTGACCCCGACACACTAGTAACTGTAATAAATTCATAATGTCCGGCATTATTAATTACTGTAAAGCCACTGGCTCCTGTAGAAGGGGGAGTATCAGTAGCCACTGTAGGCGGTGTTGGCTCAGGACTACTATAGGCTGGCACATCTCCGCTAGTACCATTTCCGTAGCTAGCTGTGTTGCTGGAGTCAATGTCAGCATCTTGCATCTGAATAATCATCAGCAAATCCCCAACTGCAATATTGGGGGCTGAAGTAGGCAATTTGGTTCCTACGGTAATCGAAGTTGCGCCACTATTGACGGTTCCAGAATTAGCAGCGAAATAGGAATTGACAATACCGTTGATGGTGCCAAAACCATCTTTTCCGGGTGTGGCACAAGGGTCATTTCCCGCAGCGAGAACGATGTCGTTGTGATAATTGAGCGGACTGATAAATAGGATGAGGCTTAGAAAGCCAATTATAAAATTTCGGTATAATTTAGTACTTATTTGATTGTGTAAAATCATCACTACGGTGACTATAATAATTGCTGCTGCAAGTAAGATTATATTTAACATTTCTTGCCCTCATCAATGTAAAATTTGATATCTAGAGCAATTTGGTGCGTAACTTGTTTCACCCTCCTAATTTTCTTTTTTTATTTGCTTTTATGGTGTGTGAGTTGTTTGATTTTAAGGTTAAATTACTTAAAAAAATACGTATATATTTCGTCATATTCTTAACTTTCCTGGTACTTGAGATTCTTTTTCTTGGAATGGGGTAACTTTTTGCTGCCCAAAACCATCAAATAATTCGTTGAGCTTCAGTGTGATACCTAAATATGGCCCTCCTGCAGAGCGAGTACCAGAAAAATCTCGATCATCAACTCGGCCAAAAACATATCCAGCAGCAAGCCGCAAATTAGGGCTGAGATAATAGCCAGCTTCGATGACAAAGCCTGTTTCTGTATAGGTAGATTGATTAATCACACGGGCTTCACCAACCAAATCCATGCTGTACCCTAAGCGATAAGTAGCGCGGAATTGGGCCAGGTTGACTGTAGTAGTACCAACTAAATCACTGGCTAGGTAAGAGGTACTATTACGTAAAGCATATTTGCCATAAAATTCCCATTGCCAATTGGGAGCATAGATAGCCTCTAAAGCAAAAGTATGATCTTCGGAACCTGTACCACTACCTAACAAAATAGTGTCCGGGATAGTTGCGGGATTTTGACGGTATTCATAACGCAACAAAGCGTTAAATTTATCGCTACGGGGGTCACGGTAGGCTAAACCCACCTTCAGGTTGACTGTATCTCCTAATCCTGTAAGTTTTTGATTAGAAGAGTTTGCCTGTTGATAACGTACTAAAGCTGTCAGCGACGGAGAAATCTTACCAGTTGCAGCCGCTGAAATTACAGTATTGGAACCACCGGCGGAACTACGATACTCATAACGGGCGCTGGCTTGAAATTGAGGATTATCAGAGTATTCCAGCCCAACACTGTAGCTATCACCACCATTAAACCCAATAGCAGAAGCACTTTGACCAGAAGCAAAAGGTTGGCTAAATTGCTGACCCGCCCCAGTCTTTTGGAAGAAGCTGCCAAATACATGTTCGTAAGCCAGATTTAACCGCAAACCAGGCGCAATAGACCAACGGTTATTCAAACCTATGGCTCCTTGGGTAGTGATTTCATTAGCACCACCCAAAATTGAGTAACGACCAGTCAAGGTGGTATCAGTACCAAGCTTGTGTTCGCCATTCACACTGAGGCTAGTAATAGAATTACCGGACAATTGACCGCTACTGTAAAACTGTTGGGCAAGACTGATATTAATACCAGGGATGACAGCCCAGTTGAGTCCAAAAATAGTCCGGTCTGGGTAAACAGTATCCTTGGTTGAAGATAAAGTCAGTTCATTTTGTGCTTGGAAAGTCAGGTTACTCGCTAAGGGAACTGTCAAACGCGATCGCAATTGATCGGAATTACTACTGAGCGCATTTGCAGGAATCCGATCTTCCCGGTTGCGATGAATCCAATCTAAATCAACAGTGGTGCTACCAAAACGTTGTTGAATTCCAGCGGAAATTGTCGTTAGGGAATTATTTACTTGACTACCAGGAACAGCTTGAGAACGTGGTGAAAACAGTTCTTCAAATGTATCTAGGGGTTGAGGTGCAATGCCAAAATTATCTTCGTGGTCATATTGCAGTCGGATATTGGTAGTTGCAGAAACTTGACCTGTTAATTGTGCGCCATAACGAGTTTGACCCGGGACAAAGCTGATGGTGGCATTATTGGCAAAACCCGTCCCAGCATAACGATAATAGGCACGACCTTGGATACCTTTAAAAATTTGTCCTTCAGCTTCTAAGCGGTAAGCTTCACCACTAACCTTACCCATAACATCAGAATTATTGGTGGAATGAGCATATTCTGCTATTAACTTGCTGTTACCACCTAAAGCAATCATGGCATCAGCGCCATATAATTCAAAGCCGCGCACCCCTTGGTTTTCTCTGACGTAGGTTGCAGCTAACCAACTTTCCTGATTGACAGCGCGAGAGAAGTTGTATTGTAAGCGACCTGCATAAATATCACTATTAGAATCTTGAGTGTCATATTGATAGCTGACAATAATCCGCCGGACTAAAACTTGTCCATCTTGATCAACATCAGTGCGGAGAATTGGTTCGCGGAATAATAGAGTTCCGCGATCGTAATCAATTTCGTAGTCTGAACCTCGGTCTAGTTGTTTACGTTGTAGTACTGTCCCCGGACGGTTGAGTTCTTCTAACTCCAAAAATACATTTTCACTACCAGGAACTAAGATGCGGCGAGACAGAAAATAATAACCACTAGTCCCATCAGGAGCGATCGCATCTCGTTGGAAACCTTGGAGGTTATTGCCATAGAATGCTGTAAATTGAAGATTTCCTAGGTTGTAGTTGGCTTTAAAACCGTGTAGTTGACGGGTAGTGGCGGTATACTGCTGCGATGCTCGAGCAAATTCCTCTGTATTGTAGTCACCCCACATAAAATAATCGGGAGTAGTCCCTGGGATACCAGATGAATGCTCGAAACGTACATACACGCTGTCAATGGAAGGCGTGACAACGGTAGATGTGGAACTATCCCCATAGACAGGATAGTTTTGCTCGCTGAATTGGTTACTACGAAATAGACGGTTATCACAGTTGCAGTCCTCGTTGAGGTTGCGAGAACTGTTGTAAGCACCAGTAAATAACCAATCACCAATCGCACCAGTGGCAAATATTGCGGAGTGGAAATCTAATTGAGTTCTGTTATCTCTGTCTGGACGGAGAAAATCACGAAAACTGCCATAATAATCTGTACCTCTAGCACCTAAACGCAAATCGACTACACCAGTAAGCAGACTAGGACGTAACGCTGTTTCAAATTGCAGTTGGGTAAAGGCTTCTAGATCATTCACCTTGGCCAGAATTCTGACAGTTTGGGCTTTCAGATTAGAACGCAGCGTAGCTGTAAATTGTCCTCCCTTCGCCTCCACTTGAAATCCAGGTTGGTCAGGCTTGAAATCTTGACCAACAAAATCCCCAGCCGTAGGTATTAAAGTGATGACAGCATCTTGATTAGAGCGATTGCCATTTTCATCGATTAATTGACCCTTTACTGTGGCTGTTGTACGTCCATCAGCAGGAATCCGAGATTCTACTGTTTCTAATGTGAGTTGTTTTGGCGTGCCTCTAATTACTACTTGCACTGTCG
This sequence comes from Tolypothrix sp. PCC 7601, assembly GCF_025677855.1. Lineage (NCBI taxonomy): Bacteria > Bacillati > Cyanobacteriota > Cyanophyceae > Nostocales > Tolypothrichaceae > Tolypothrix > Tolypothrix sp. PCC 7601. Next base: position 5,486,243 of record NZ_CP064879.1, on the reverse strand, counting down.
CTGGCGGTTCTGTACTACCTAAGATTTGTGCAGAAATAGTGTTTTTTCCTGATTGTAACGAGACTCCATACCATGTCTGCGTTACTAGGTTAGTAGTACTATCACTTTCTGTTCGTCCAACTAAAGAAGAATCTACCAGCGTTCCATTTACCCGCAGTTCCACTTGACTCCCAGCCGGAAATTGTACACTCACCGTAGTTGCTGGAGCATCTAAAACACTGTCAGCTGTTGGGGTTAGGATTTTCACTCCTGTGGAAATGGGGGAAGTATTAGGAGATGGCGAATTAGAATCTATACTCTCTTTGATTCCCTCTGCAATTTTAGATAAGCCTCTAGGTAATGTGGTCTCAACTGTTGGTTGAAAGGTTGGGATTTCTGTTGTTGCTACCGTACTATCACTAAAAGCATCAGCAGTAATTTTAGATAAACCTCTAGGTAATGTGGTCTCAACTGCTGGTTGAAAGGTTGGGATTTCTGTTGTTGCTACCGTACTATCACTAGAAGCATCAGCCGCAATTTTAGATAAGCCTCTAGGTAATGTGGTCTCAACTGCTGGTTGAAAGGTTGGGATTTCTGTTATTGCTGCCGTAGTACTACTAGAAACATCAGCAGCAATTTTAGATAAGCCTCTGGGTAATGTGGTCTCAACTGTTGGTTGAAAGGTTGGGATTTCTGTTGTTGCTGACGTAGTACTACTAGAAACATCAGCAGCAATTTTAGATAAGCCTCTGGGTAATGTGGTCTCAACTGTTGGTTGAAAGGTTGGGATTTCTGTTGTTGCTGACGTAGTACTACTAGAAACATCAGCAGCAATTTTAGATAAGCCTCTGGGTAATGTGGTCTCAACTGTTGGTTGAAAGGGTTGTATTAGTGAAGAAGGCTGTATTTCTTTCTCAATTTCAGTTGTAGCTATTGTGTCGTATTGATCGCTAAATTCGGTATCAAATGTTGAAGAATCAAAATTGATAGATGAACTCTCAATCAAGCTAGCTGTTGTAAGTTGCTGTTGATTTTTCGCAAAAATATCAGCTGAATTTACATCGATTATTGTATCAGGAACCTTGCTCTCTGGTTCTTCTGAACTGACTGTAATTTGTTCAACCTTCTCCGCCTGTAAAGCAGAATTGAAGTTGTCATTAACCTCAACCGCAAGCTGTGAATTATCAGTAGTTTCCCCATGAGCAACAACTGGGTACAAAATTATACTCAAGGCTCCTGCCATAGCCCCGATCAAGCTGAGGTTGAAAGTAGTTGTATGGTGGAGTCTGGGTTTCATTTCTTAATTTGCTCCGGGAAGGCTGGGGTGACGGCGAAATTCATACGTACTAGCCCACCAGGTTCTAAACGCACTAAGCGAGATTGACTATTACGTTCGCGGAATTTCTCATTAGGAGCTAGAGTGTAACCATTGACGCTGCTAAGGTCTAATACACCTGTATGGTTTCCTGGTAAAACATTAGCTACGGAGAACAGTCCATTGGGGTCTGTAGTGATACGGTTACCATCCTCCAAGAAAATCACAGCATTAGGGATTCCTCGCTCACCAGGTTGTTGTTCACCGTCAAAGTTTTTGTCAACAAACACACGACCGATGATTGTCCCACAATCCGAAACAATTCCGGGACGAATTTTTAATTGGTAAGTGGCTGGCCCATCCTTAGTACTGAAACCGTTATCAGTTCTTTGTGCATTCACAATTGCACTGTTGCGACCCGTCCCGCGCACTGCATCAGTGGTAAGTTGCACCGCATAAACAATATTCAGTGTTTTTCCGACGCTAGCAGTAACATCTGCGCTTAATGTAATAATGTTGCCATTGGTTTTTGAAGTGATGGCGACTGGTTGAGAGTCTATTTCACCACGGATTGATTGTGGTAAAAATTTAAATCCTAGCGGTAAGTTATCGGTAATTACCAGATTATTTAAACCAGCATCTGATAAATTCTTGATTGTCAGGCGGTAAATAACTGTATCCCCAGGTTCAGCAGTAGCGCGATCGCTTGTTTTGATAATCTGTACTTGATTGGGTTGACACATCCCTGTGGTGAATCGAAATGCTAATAAATCAAGTCCTACGGTTTCTGCATTTGGGACAAGGGCTACTGTGTCTGTAAAATTAGTACCACCTGTAGTGGTAATTGGTTGACCATCCAGGGAAGTAGCAACATATTTAATGATGCTGTTATTGTCATCCCCATTGTTTTCCACAATTTGAATCTTGATACGTCGTTGTTGGTAAATTGAATTTGCAGGTGGATTGATGACTAAAATATAAGTGCTACCTGTATTTGTTTGTCCTTGATTTGGATCTAATAAAAAGTTATAAGTACCTCTTGGTTCGCTATTAGTCAGAAAGTAGGGATTACTATTTTCAGTATTTGGTTTTAATCCACCAGGTATCTGATTGTCAGCAATATCAGGAAATTCTGTTCGCGTTAGTGGTAATAATTGCCCTAATTCTGTTCCTGTTGGATCGTTGGGATTGAGTTCATAGACAGCAATAGAAAATCCAGTGTAATCAGGTAATAATTCCCCACTACAGCCTAAAATTCTGCCTAATGGGTCAACTAATTTATCAGAGCCAAGGTTGATCTGAGAAGAAGTTGCTTCATATTTGTCATTAGTAGCTGTATCTGTATAAGTATATTGAGCTTGATTAATAAATGCTGGACGCACAGTTTGGTTTTCAGCTTCTTGTGCTCTTACTGGTAAAGAACCATGCAAGATATTGCTAACAAGAAGTGTTGCAGTTAATTTCTGCAACAATCTACTATTAGGAGTGAAATGCTTTTGGATTTGGGGAAATAGCACTTAACATTTCTCCTATGAAATACCAAGACTGTGAATTTAATTGAGGAATGGGGACTATGGGCTGGGGACTAGGGAATGGGAATTGGGGACTGGGGATGAGGGATGAGGGATGAGGGATGAGGAAGATGAGGAAGAAATAATTAATGACTTTTGACTTCCAAGGTAGCGGTACTAGTCCCTCATCCTTTTTGTCAACGTACTTGCACTTGATAAGATGCTTTGACTATTGACTTTGCACCTACGGATGGTAGTTTTAAACGGATATGAGTATAAGCAGTGGCTGGTGCAGCTTGAGTTTCTACTTTGCCATTGGGTAGAGTAACTTTAACAGTGGGATTTTCTACAAAGCTGCGTCCATCATCAATGCTGTAAGTAATTTTGGCTTCTTTATTAGCATCCACAGTTGCAGATTTCAGCACATAAACCATTCCTTTGGGAATGGGTTGATTGAGAGTGAGGTTCTTAATTGGATTAGCGTTTTTATTTTCGCTACTCAAGGTGTAGCGCAGTACATCTCCTGGTTGAACTACAGCTTGCCCTTTTAAAGGTTGCCATTTTTTGGTTTGTTTACCCTGCTGATCCTTTTCGATTACTTGCTTTTCTGCATCCAGGCGCAACTGCACTTGACCTTGATATTTGCTATTTTGTGCGATCGCACTTCCCGATTGCCAAATGCTTGCTACTCCTGGTATTTGGTTCACAAAGGGAATTGTCGCAATTAAAGCGATCGCTCCCATACCTGCAATAGAAACATGCTTCATGTCAATAAACCTCAGAATATTTTCAGATGTTGATAAGTGATTTATTTTTCCCTACTGGTGCTAGAAAATTGTTCTAGTGGTCTATGTCATTAATTTTTTAAGTCCGTAGTCATGACTACGGACTTGTTAACCCCTCTTCTCTAAAGGGGGTGAGGGGTTCTAGTTAACCCGACGTTGGAAGGTAAATGTTCTTTGCTCTTGCGGGATAACATTACCGTTAGCGGTGTCTACATACTTAGTAACATCTGTGGCTTGAGTACTTCCAGTTTGGTTACCAGATGGGAAAAATTGGATTGTTCCACTCGTAGAATCTGCAGCCTGTGGATTAGTTATGTTACTAGTATCAATGATACCGTTGCCATCATTGTCTACTGCCCAATTATTGGGAGATGCTGTACCATCTTCAGTAATTACGACATTGCCTGCATTCAAGACCACATTACCAGCACCAGCTTGGACATTGGAAATATTTGTGTATCGAATCTGATATTCAATAATATTTCCAGGTGCAGGATTTCTGGGTACATCAGTAACGGTGGGATTAGGATCGATATCTACGTTTGTGTTGGGATTTGTGTACTTCGGTGTACTTTCAAAGTCATCCTGACCTGTACCTACTGCTGGCCCGTTTCCTTGTAAGATTCGTGAAACTTTAACTAATTTGAGGAAGCCAGTATATACCCGGTCAATAGTAACGTTAGTGGATGTATTTGCACCAACAGTAATAGTGGCTTGAATTGGTACAGGGTAACCAAATTCTACATCATTTGCATAATCTGTCAAAGTATCAGTTGACAGCTTGGTACCGGTTGGTAAATTAACTTCTAAACCATAGCTAGTAGGTGTACCTGGTGCAACGTTGGAGATTGTAATCGCTGTACCACTAGTCAGGGCGAAACCAGAACCTTGAGTATAGGTATAAACAGCAGAATTACTACCAAAGGTAATAGTTGCTGTTGTACCACTAGGTAAGTCTAAAGGATTGGTTGGTGTGATCGGTGTAAGCGTGATGTTACCTGTTCCTGTACCAGTGTTCTGTAATGTGTTAGTGAAACCTACTGGTGACGGGTCAATTTTACTACCTGGTAATGTATTGGCAGGAATTAAAGAAGATTTGTTGGTAAAGTCAGTTGCAGTTGTACCATCTGGCCCGGTTGCGCCAGGTGCATTTAAAGGCCCATTCAGTACAGATGCAGCTGTAGCAGCTTGAATTTGGAAGGTATTAACTTCACCGCCAGGGCCAGCACCAGTGTTGTCATTACTTGCGTCAACACCTTGTGTAGTCGGGTCAGCAACACCATTAGTAACGGTATTATTCACTGCTGTTGGGCTATCAGGTAGACCATCATTATTGAGATCTGTACCAGCAGGAGGTGTCATACCACCTACAGGCCCATCGTAGTTACTGGGATTTTGGTCACCAGATTCATCATAAACAGGTAAACCACCATTAGGCGTTTGACCAAATACTTGCGCGATGTTGTTGATAGATAAAGTTGCTGGTGTACCAACAACACCTAATTTAATTGAGAAGCCTGTCAAAGTTGTATTTACAGGAATATTATCAGCAGCGACTAAAGTCTCTTTGACAAAACCCACACGTGTTACAGATGCTAAAGTATCAGCACCTTGTAAAGTACCGCCTGCTTGGAAGGTTTTCCATAGTACTGAAGTACCATCGTTAGCTTTAGTTGAACCAATAGCTGTAGTGCTGTAAACTGCTGTCCAACCTGCAGGCGCTGTTGGCGCTGCTTTTAAGACTGTACCTGTAGGAATATCATCAGAAATTAAGATGTAATTTTTGCTGGTATTGCCATCTACACTAATACCTGTAGTACCTGCTAACGGATTTGGAGTAATACCTAAACCGGTAACATCATTGCCTTCTACCCTGACACTCAAATTGTAGGTAACACTATCATCTGAGAGATCGGCAGGTGTTGGTGTTCCAGGGGTTGCATCATTATCTACGTAAGCACCACGAGTTTTCAATAATGTTGCTAAGGCTAGATTCTTCTGAACAGCACCAACTTGAATTTCTTGGATGTCGCTAGCTTCACGAGTACCATTGACTGGTGCGCCATTGATTTCAGGAGCGCCAGTACCATCTGGGTTATCTACGGTGTAAACGTCACCACCGTTAATATTAGGTCCTATGCGTTCTACGTTCTGAGCATTACCAGGTGTGTTACCTAAGGTAACTGTAATCAGGTCACCTGTATTTGCACCAGCTTGGACGGTAACTGGTACACGTACTAATACAGTACCGTTAACTGGAACTGAAGGTGTGACGACTTCAGCAGCATTGAAGTTGAGCCAGGTTGTACCACCATCAGTACTGTATTGCAATTCGCCACTAGTGGTACTACCAGGTAGTGTGCCGGAAACTGTACCAGGCCCAGTTGTGGTTGCTAAGTTAGGAATCCGGAATCTGGTGGGGTCGTTACCTACGTTCTTGACTTCGTATGTGTAGATAATTAAATCACCGACCTTAACAGGATCAGCAGGAGTCTGATCTTCTGGTACGCCCTTAGGTGCTAAGGTAATACCTGCAACTTCTGCAACTGTCACAGTTACAGTGTTAGAGGTTGCATTAATAGTCGTCCCTGGATTGTTGGGATCTTCGTAAGTTGCGGTTGCTGTGTTGCTGATTGATTGACCAGCAGTTGTCCCTTCAGCTAATACAGGTGTAACAAACTGGAAAATGCCGTTAGCCAATAATACTGTTGCTACCAAAGAACGGTAGAACTTTGAAGGCTGTTTGATAAATCTCTTAGTTTTTGGCATGATAGAGGTGTATATATTCAATCGAAATCTGTCCTGCTAAAACAAGCAGGATTTTTTTTAGCCATTCATCTGGCAATTGCCAAGTTAAATTAGCCTAAAACTTTACAGTCTTAGGAAGCTCATTTGCTCAGTTCAATGAATAATTGAACTCAAAAACTTTTCCAGTAGAGGTTTAAAGACATCTTTTCTAACTTTAGCAGTATTAATTCTTGATAACCAAGACTTATTTGCATCAGAAAGACTTCTTCTTTGTTCGTGCTGTTTAACTCATTGGGTAAATAAAAATCTAGCTTGTTTTATTGAAAAAAAACTTCCGTATAAATAAGGAATTATTACTTTTAATCTGTAAAATTCTTGATAGATTCTTATTTTTATTTATTCAAAGAAAAATAAGATATTTAAATTAATTTATTGACGTGTATAAGCGTATATAAAATCTAATTATTGGCAATTTAATGATGCATACACTGTTAGTTTATATATCTGTAATGCCAATAAATGGGTGGTTATTCAGCAATTGTAACAATAATGTGAAAAACATCTAAATATTTTAAATTTATCTGATCTTTATGGTATAAATCAAAATTTTATCTACAAAAACATTAGCTTCTATCATTTAGTTTAAGAACGAAAAAGTAAGTTTTATGGCATTAACAACTGACTATTAAGCTTGAAAGTAGGGATTTTGAGAAATAAATTAGGTAAAGTAAAGATTAATTCAGCTAAATAGCTCTAATTCGGGTTTATTTCTCATTAAATCTGTATTCAATACTAAAAAATTCATATCTAATACATATTTGTGTAACCGATTTAAGGAATTAGCGTGTATAGGTTTACAGGTTATTTTGCTATCTATTAACTTAGACCTGAAAAATGAGGAAAATCTGAGGCTGATGGAAATCAGCTATAGGAACGGCTTTGATTGCTGAAATTACTCATGTAGAAAGGGAACAGGTGGAGCAATGACTGGTAAGCAGATGGTTTCCAGTCCACTTGCTACAACGAGAGCAACCCCAATCGACTGTTTGCTCAATTTGGGGAAACCACTTGGCGCTAGTGCATCAGGGTGTAAATAAAGCAAATATACTCATAGGGTACTCTTTCGGAGAACTCACAAAGTATCCAAAAGTGAATAGTATACCTTTTGCAAAAGTGATTTTTACAAAAGGTAGACAAAGGAAAAAGGGAATGTACAAAATCTTTCCCCTTCTCCTTTTCCCGACTTCTGCAAGAAGGAATATAAGGTATATTGTTTTTTTAACTTGTGCAATTTTCGGAGAATTTTCTAGATTACATTCTAGCCTGTGGTTTCTGCGTAATGTTAAGCATTAGATTCTCTACAACAATTTCAATCAAGCTCTTTAACTAGAGATAACATATTGTAGAGCAATCAGCATTCGTAAGAATTGCTTACCTGGTACATTACTAATTGACCAGTTAGTAATGTTTTAAATTACTATTTGGCGATGAAGTTTGTAATAGAAAATAAGTTAAATTCTTATGTGTAAATAATTTGATCATTGCTTTTCAATACATTAATGTTTGAAAGTGACGATTAAAGTTCAGCGTGCTGAAATATTTGATAGTTTACTCAAATTGGCAAGCGATTGATATCTTTGTTGTGACCAATTACTACCATCGCAGAACCGCGCTCTAAACGTTTGGTGGGTTCTGGATTAATGATAAATTTACCATCCTGACTGACTGCAATTAAATTTAAGCCGTAGCGGTTACGTAATTGTAACTCTGTGATGGTTTTGGCATGAAATTCGTCGGGTACAATCAATTCGACAATACTGTTATCTGGATCGAGGTCAAAACGTTCTAGAATTGATGGTTTAGTAAGTGTACGTGCAAGGGCGCAACCTGCTTCGTATTCTGGGAATACTACATGATCTGCTCCCACTCGTTTTAACAGCTTTTGGTGAACTTCGCTAGAGGCTTTGGCTACTACATGAGGTACGCCCCCTTCTTTGACATTTAAGGTAGTGATGATACTTTCTTGAATATAATTACCGATGGCTACGATGACAGTATCAAATTCAAAAATGCCGGCTTCTTTAAGTGCTGCTGGTTCTGTAGAATCTAGCTGTAATGCATGACCAACGATACGTTCTGTGAGTGCTTCAGATACTCGCTTTTCATCAATATCTGTTGCCAATACTTCATAACCTAATCTATGCAATGTAGAGGATACAGAGCGACCAAAGCGACCTAAACCAATGACTGCAAATTGGTGATTGTCTTTACGTAAACTGCGAAAAAAATTTAAGGCTGAAAGATTCACAATTACTATCCTTTATTAGTACACCCTTTGTTAATGGCGAAAAATCTATACGGGCTGAAGTAAGTCAGTATATTTTGAAGTTGTTTTATGAGGAAAAACAAGATGCCTACTTAATAATGTTTTTGTTCCTCAAAGATAAATTTAATTTGTCACAGATTTAAACATTGATTTTTAATTGGTAGTGTAAATTGTAGCAGGTTGTGCAGTAGCAACTGGAGTTGACTTTTTGCCTATCTATTAACTTCAACTATCCCACTAATAGATTTTCTTCAGGGTAGTGAATTCTGGTAGGACGTGGGTCTCCAAGGATAGCAGACATGAGGAGCAATACACCAACTCTTCCAATATACATTGTGGCAATTAAGACTAGTTTGGCGGCGGTGGAAACAGTTGCAGTAATCCCTGTGGAAAGCCCGACTGTTGCAAACGCAGATACTACTTCAAACAAAATTTGAATGAAATCTAACTTGGGATCTGTGAGGGAAATTAAAACGGTCGATAAAATTACAGTAGCTACAGATCCAACTAACACACCAACAGCTTTAAGAATTAAAGATATTGCTACCTTACGTTCATATAATAAAACTTCTTCTTTGCCTTGGAGAATTGATTGCGTGCAACTGGTGAGAACTCTTAAAGTTGTAGTTTTGATACCGCCACCTGTACCACCAGGGCTAGCACCAATAAACATCAGTGCAATTGTGATAAATAAACCAGCAGTGGTCATCTTGCCGATATCGATGGTGTTAAAGCCAGCAGTTCTTGGCGTTACTGATTGAAACCAAGCTGACAACAATTTGTCAGGTAAATTCATACCTCCAAAGGTTTGGGGATTTCTGGCTTCAATAGCTAAAAATGCAATAGTCCCAATAAACAAAAGTATGCAAGTTGTGCTGGTAGCAACTTTAAAATCTAGTGAGAAAATTTGTTTTTGTGTTTTTTGTTGTAGGCGATCGCGTAACCAAAAGTACATTTCCAAAATTACCTGGTAACCAATCCCACCAAAGATAATTAAGCCGGAAACGGTGAATACTACTAGAGCCGATGTCTGATAGCCAATTAAGTTATCTTTAAATAGGCTAAAACCTGCATTATTCCAAGAGTTAATGCTATGAAAAATTGCTAACCATAGCCCTTGATCCAAACCATAAGTGGGGACAAATGCTGGTATTAGTAAGAAGACACCAGTGAGTTCAAAAATTAAGGTAGTGGCAATAATAGAGCGAATGACTTGGTTACTACCACTCATCCCTGGTCGATCTAAAGCTTGTTGAATTGCAATTTTGTCTCTTAAGTCAAACTTGCGCCCAATCAGCAAAATTAGAAAGGTGGTGGTTGTCATGTAGCCCAAACCACCAATCTGAACCAATAGCAAAATAAAGAATTGGCCCCAAAAGGAAAAATAAGTCCCAGGATCAACTACCGATAAACCAGTTACACAAACTGCGGATGTGGAGGTGAACAGCGCCACAATTGGATCGTTCCAATTACCACTAGCAGTGGAAAAAGGCATCATCAGTAGGAGAGTACCTACAGTAATGACCGCCAAAAATCCTAAGCAAATTGTTCGGGCAACAGTCATAAATAATTTAAAATTCCAAATCAAAAAATTCTCAATTACTGAGAATGCTGGGGGCTGACTGTAATCAATTCCAATATTTTACAGCCGTTCACAGTCCAATTAATTATTTATACCCAGAGGTATAAATAGGCTTTTCCCTCTTCGGAACCAAAAATACCCTTCTTTAATTAAAAACACACATGGTAGCCTACGAGTAGGTTTATTTCAGTTCTGCTTTGTCATAACACTGCTTTCTTCATGAGCACAACACTGTACCAACAAATTCAGCAGTTTTACGATGCATCTTCTGGTCTTTGGGAAGAGATTTGGGGCGAACATATGCATCACGGCTATTACGGGCCAGACGGTACTGAGAAAAAAGACCGTCGTCAGGCGCAAATTGATTTAATTGAGGAATTACTCCATTGGGCAGAAGTAGAAACAGCAGAGAATATTTTGGATGTAGGCTGTGGTATTGGTGGGAGTTCGCTATACCTGGCAGAAAAGTTTCATGCTAAGGCGACAGGAATAACTCTCAGTCCAGTACAGGCGAATAGGGCTACAGAACGTGCCCAAAAGTTGAATTTGAGCGATAGAAGTCAATTTTTGGTCGCAGATGCTCAAGAAATGCCTTTTGCTGACAATAGCTTTGACTTGGTTTGGTCTTTGGAAAGTGGCGAACATATGCCCAATAAAATCAAGTTTCTACAAGAGTGCTACCGAGTGCTGAAACCTGGTGGAAAGTTGATTATGGTGACTTGGTGTCATCGCCCAATTGATAATGCACCACTGACCGATGATGAACGCAAGCACTTACATGATATTTACAGAGTGTATTGTTTACCCTACGTAATTTCACTGCCAGAGTATGCTGCGATCGCTAATCAAATTTCCTTAAAAAATGTTCGCACGGCTGATTGGTCAAAAGCTGTAGCCCCGTTTTGGGATTTTGTGATTGATTCAGCATTTACACCTAAAGCAATTTGGGGTTTATTAACTGCGGGTTGGACTACGATTGTCGGGGCGCTATCTCTAGGTTTGATGAGTCGAGGCTATCAGAGTGGTTTGATTCGGTTTGGGTTATTGTGCGGGGATAAGTGAGGGAATGGGGAATGGGGGATTGGGGAACTCGGGGCCCCCTCTGGGGATAAGGGGTAATGGGGACTGGGGATTGGGGAACTCGGGGCCCCCTTTGGGGATAAGGGGTAATGGGGATTGGGAGATGAGGTAGATGAGGGGGATGAGGGGGATTAGGGAGATTAGGGAGATTGATTTCCGCGTTGCGGTACTAGTTCTTTGTTCACCCAAGATTCTATATTGAAGATTTGGCATCGAAAAATTATTTATGAATCAGTATTCTGGGCAAAAGCCTTTTGGTGTTTGGGGTCGTTGGCTTGATGCTTTTTGGCAATTTTCTCGTCCACACACAATTATTGGTACGAGTTTGAGTGTGTTGGCTTTGTATTTAATTGCTGTGGCTGTGGGAAATAGCAATTATGCTTTTTCTGCTGTTTTAGCAACTTGGTTTGCTTGTTTGTGCGGCAATGTTTATATTGTGGGGCTGAATCAACTAGAAGATATTGAGATTGATAAGATTAATAAGCCGCATTTACCACTAGCATCAGGGGATTTTTCTAAAAAACAGGGACAGATAATTGTGGCGATTACTGGTGTTTTGGCGCTAGTCATTGCTGCATTATCTGGGCCATTTCTATTTGGTATGGTGGCTATTAGTTTGGCGATTGGTACTGCTTATTCTTTACCACCAATTCGCTTGAAGCGGTTTCCGTTTTGGGCAGCTTTCTGTATTTTTTCGGTGCGGGGAACGATTGTTAATTTAGGGCTATTTTTGCACTTTAGTTGGTTAGCACAAAAGAATACATCTATTCCCGCTACAGTCTGGGTGCTAACAGTATTTATTTTGGTGTTTACATTTGCGATCGCAATTTTTAAAGATGTGCCCGATATGGAAGGCGATCGCTTGTACAATATCAGAACTTTGACTATTCACTTAGGGCCGCAAGCTGTGTTTAATCTGGCGCTAGGGGTACTCACTATCTGTTATGTGGGGATGATTTTAGTGGGTGTGTTGCGTTTAGCCTCGGTTAACATCCTGTTTTTGGTAATTACCCACCTAGTAGTGCTGTGTGTTCTGTGGGTGCGGAGTTTGGGAGTAGACTTGCAAGAAAAAAGTGCGATCGCTCAATTCTACCAATTTATCTGGAAGCTGTTTTTCATCGAATATTTGATTTTTCCGATCGCCTGTCTTTTGGCTTAAAAAAAATGCTCAATAATTTTCATACCATTGATATTTTTGCCGTTGTTTTAGTAGCTTCTAGCATTGCTCTACTAATTTATTTTGCTGTCAAAACTTTGATTACCTCGAATTTATTTCAAAAAGGTGTCAATCTTTATCAGCAGCAAGACTATCAAGGCGCAGAAGCTGCTTTTCGCCAGGTAATTGCTCGTAATACCACTAATGATATGGTGCGCTTGCTGTTAGGAGATACTTTAAATCAGCAAGGTAAAATTGCAGAATCAAAAGAATGGTTTGAAGACGTGATTCTTCGCAGTCCGAAAAATCCCCAAGCTTACTTGCGTCTAGCAAATGTGTTAATGCAGCAAGAACAGCGAGAAGCAGCTAAGGCTAATTTGCAAATAGCACAAGATTTATTGCGGAAACAACGTCAACCAGAAAAGGCTGAGAAAGTTGCCCAGGTTTTAGAAAAAATGAATGCTAAATCTAAGTAGTAATTACTAATTTGTAATACCCTTCGGGAAGCGCAAAGCGCTACGTAATTCGTAATGCTTGCGTGGCGTGAGAAGTAAGCTAAGTAATTTTTCGGTTTAATTTACAGCGTATTTCAGGTAAATGAAGTACATCGTTAGGGGCACAAAATTTTGTGCCCCTATTATTATCTATTTATAGGGGGTATAACCCATCAGACTAATCTATTTTTCATACATACAATATATATACGTGCAGCAATTTTTCTTAGGGTAGGAAATCGTACCAGTTTAATAATATTTGGTATACATCAATTATCTTTATAGGCGCACATTTGTACGCTGATAATCATGTATTCATCAAATTATTTTTTCAATTGATTAAGATGCTAAAAACATCTAATTAAAAATATAAAAATCAATATTTAGTTAAAAATATACAAAATATACAAAATTAAATTTATATAAAGTTTTTACGGTAAAAATTGTTTGTGAGATACACAGGATAAGCTGAACTAGAATGTAGGTAAAGTAGTAAAAATGTTAAATATCAGAACTCTGCTGCCTGCGGTAATTATAGGCTTATGTTTGACTCAGACGACTGCTGTATTAGCAACGGATTTGGATAGGAGTTTAGCAAAATGGCAGAACTCATATCAAACAAAAGCAATTAAGAATAAAGCCGCGATCGCTAGCTTAGAAAAGGCAATTAGTCTCTATATTCAAGGAGATTTACAAGGCGCAGAAACCGCTTTTCGGAAAGTGATTGAATTAGAACCCAACTATGCTAAAGCTTATATTGGGTTAGGAAATGTTCTCGACGATCGCGGTAAAAGTAAAGAAGCGATCGCTAGTTATAAAACAGCTATTAGTATTGATGCTAACGATGCTGAAGCTTATTTAAATCTGGGTTTGACTTTGACAAAGCTTGAGCGTTTAGATGAAGCGATCGCAGAATATCAACAAGCGATTCGGCTTGCGCCTGATGATGCTGAGGCTCATTATCGGCTAGGCAATGCTCTATATAATCAAGGAAAATTGGCAGCAGCATCAGCCCATTATCAAGAAACTATTCGCTTGGAACCGAAAAACCCAGCAGGTTATGCAGCTTTAGGAAATGCTTTGTACGATCAAGGTAAAACGCAAGAAGCGATCGCCCAATATCAACAAGCGCTTAAAATCGATCCGCAATATGCAGCAGCGCACTATTATTTAGGGAGTGCTTTCCAAGATCAAGGTAAGCTGGAAGAGGCTGTGGTGGAATATACAGCAGCTATAAACCTCAAGCCGCAAAATTCTTTTGGGTATAGCCTTTTGGGAAATGCGCTGTCTGATCAAGGCAAAATTCCAGAAGCGATCGCTCAGTACAAAAAGGCGCTAAGTCTAGATCCGAACTCTGCATTCGCTTATTATAATTTGGGTGTGTCTCTCAGCAGACAAGACCAACGAGATGAAGCGGTTGCCAATCTGCAAAAAGCTAGAGAGTTATTTCAATCTGAGCATAATCAGGAGATGGTTGAGCGTATTGAGCAATTGCTGCAAAAGATTAACTCACAAATTAATTGATTTCAATTTTGCACATCAGATTTTTGGTACTAATTCGTTGATTTAGCTGCAAAATCTGTAAGAGTAATTTAAAGGAAATCATATCAGTAAAAAATCTCAGCCATGATTGATGCAATGGGTAAAGTTTACCTTGTCGGTGCTGGGCCAGGAGATGTGGCATACCTCACGGTAAAAGCTTACAATCTTTTGCAGCAAGCTCAGGTGTTGGTATACGATGCCCTGGTAGATGAGCAATTATTGCAGCTTGTACCGCCTGATTGTTTAAAGGTAGATGTCGGTAAACGTGGCGGTAAACCCAGCACCAACCAAGCTGAGATTAACAAGTTATTAGTTAGCTATTGTCAGCAAGGAAAACGAGTTATTAGACTAAAGTCAGGCGATCCGTTTATTTTTGGGCGCTGTACGGCGGAAATTGAAGCTTTGAAAGCTGCTGGCTGTGCATTTGCAGTAGTACCAGGAATTTCTTCGGCTTTAGCTGCACCTTTACTTACAGCTATTCCTCTGACAGATCCAGTTTTAAGCCGTTGCTTTGCCGTTTTGACAGCCCATGAACCAGAGGCTTTAGATTGGGAAGCACTGTCACGGCTGGAAACCTTAGTGATATTGATGGGTGGACAGCATCTTGCAGAGATTGTACATCGCCTGATTAAGCAAGGGCGATCGCGTCTGACACCAATTGCAATTATTCGTTGGGCTGGTACTCCCAACCAACAAATTTGGGTAGCCCAACTGGGTAATATTCTCGAACAGACGGCTGGCTTATCTCTTTCGCCTGTGGTGATAGTAATTGGTGAGGTGGTGGGGCTACGCAATTACTTACAACCTGAGACAATATCTTCAGAGAATTTAACTTTAGCCCAAACTTTTAGCCCTTCTACTATGTCAGGCAACTCTCAGCTCCCTCTTTGTGGTAAAACAATTTTAGTCACCCGTGCAGTTGGACAGTCAAGCCAATTTTGCGATCGCCTCACAGCTGTAGGTGCTACTGTAATTGAAATGCCTACTTTAGAAATTGGCCCCCCTTCGAGTTGGGAAGCTTTGGATAGTGCGATCGCTAATTTACCTCAATTCGACTGGTTAATTCTCACCTCTACCAATGGAGTAGACTACTTTTTTGATAGATTAACCGCACAGGGCAAAGATGCACGTACTTTAGCCAATACTAAAATTGCTGTCGTTGGCGAAAAGACTGCCCAAAGTCTCAAACAACGAGGTTTACAACCCGATTTTATTCCCCCTAATTTTGTTGCAGATTCTTTAGTAGAAAACTTCCCAGAGAATCTAGCGGGGAAAAAGGTGTTATTTCCTAGAGTGGAAAGCGGCGGTAGAGAAGTTTTAGTGAAGGAATTAACTGCTAAGAATGCAGAAGTCATAGAAGTTGCAGCATATCAGTCTTGCTGTCCTAGTACTATTCCCCAAGCTGCCGAATTAGCTCTGCAAAATCACTCAGTAGATATAATTACTTTTGCCAGTTCTAAAACTGTACAGTTTTTCTGCCAACTAATTAGTAGTAGATTTACCAATCACTTGGATATCTTAGCAGAAGTCTGTATTGCTTCCATTGGCCCCCAAACCTCCAAAACTTGTCATTCTTTAATTGGACGCGTAGATGTAGAAGCCGAAGAATATACTTTAGATGGCTTAACTCAAGCTTTAATTAATTGGGCGAAAAATAGGGATTAGGGATTGGGGACTAGGTAATCGGTAATTGGTAATTGGTAATGGGAAGATATAGAATACCAATCCTAAACACCAAACACCAAACCACACGATAAAGCGACAAGACAACACGAATAAATGACAAATGAACAAACGGATTATTGGACTAACTGGAGGTATTGCTACAGGTAAAAGTACTGTCGCTAATTACTTAGCTAGTGCTTACAATCTACCGATATTAGATGCAGATATTTATGCTAGAGATGCGGTGTCTGTAGGTTCACCGATTCTGAGTGCGATCGCTCAACGTTATGGCTCAGAGATTTTACTACCAGATGGTAACTTAAACCGCCAAAAGTTAGGCGAAATTATTTTTCATCTTTCAGAGGAACGCCATTGGGTAGAGAGTTTGATTCATCCGTATGTAGGCGATCGCTTCCTCCAAGAAATTGCGGAATCCTCGGCACCAACAATAGTATTAGTCATACCTCTGTTGTTTGAAGCGAACATGACTAATTTAGTGACAGAAATTTGGGTAGTGTATTGTTCCGAATCACAGCAGATGCAAAGATTAATACAAAGAAATCACTTAAACAAGGAACAGGCACAAGCTAGAATACTTAGCCAAATGCCCATTAAAGAAAAAATGGCTACAGCAGATTATGTATTAAATAACTCATTTTCCGTAGAATCATTACTTAAGCACGTAGACGAGGCACTGAAAGCAAATAGCTCCAAATAGAAGATTTTTGTTGCTTAAAATACATGCGATCGCTAGTGGCAAAATATTCGATACTGGTAGATTAATTAATAGACCAATATTCCACATAAAAAACTTCAATATCAATCAAATCTACACAATATCTTCGTAATTTTACAGTAGACGGCGAGATTACTCTTAATGTAGACTATTTATTAAGAGCGCATTCTATATTGAGGGTAGATAATTAGCTAGTTACAGATTGGATACTTCTGGTTTCTATGAACTATGGAGCTTTAGTATCACAAATAGTGTAAATTGTAACAAGTTAAAATATATGCCCTAATTTACTTTTGAGAAAAATAATTCTAAATAATAGTATAGAATTATTTTTACCTGGTTAAAAAAATGCTAATTGTTTTTTAGTTTACATTTTTATAGGGTGCAGATAAAACTTGGGTTAGATATTCCTTAGCTGAATTAAAGGTTAAGGTTTATCCAAAAAAATAAGCAAGACTAACTAAACTATATGGGGTAATTGCTGCCCTTATAGGATATTGTTTTGTTTGTAATTCAATAAATTTCAAGGTTATTCCCTAATTAGATTTCATACACAATCTTCTCTCGGCTTAGTGTTCTAAAACCTTGTTACGACCCTCGTTATCAAAGTAACCTTGCGGAGAACTCACTATGTCTCTTATTAAAACAGGTCTTAATTTCAGCTTCAGTTTAGTAAGTGGGTTCTTACCAATGCTTGTTATATTAAATGAATCAAAACAAAAGCATAAAATACATGATTATAGCCAATTAGTCCGTGGTAGAGACTATGTCTTTGATCAATTACACGGAGGCTTAGGTGGTTACATGACTGGTACAGGAAAAGGTATTAAACCCAGCGATTACATTCTGGTACAGTCTGGCTGTCAACCTTATCAATATCAAGTTGAAGAAATTGATTATTACTCAAATCCATCTGATATGTGGATAGCTTTAGTGAAGCAAGTCAAATTGGACTGAAATTTGAGTAAACTCAGAATTTTTTATAAAAGCAGTAGATAGCCGAATTATTTCATAATTCGGCTATCTTATTAGTTATGCATCATTTATTCAAGATTTACGAGAAAGTGTGCAATTAAGGTATTCCTTTCATAGGAAAGTAAATAAAGATGCAATAAATTGGGGTTATCTTTATCCAGATGCATAATTGAACCATCAACCCCTAATTGATGATGATTAATCCATCTATTTTGAGAATCTACCAAAAAGCTAAAGAAGGGACTTTCATCTGGATGATTATTTTGTAAATCTTCGTAGCTTTGGAAAAATGGAGGTAAGCTGATACCCAATGGCATAGATAAGCCTTTGGTATAATCCGATATTGCCAACTTTGGCAAATCTTTGAAGTTCACACCGCCAATCAACAATCTATTTTTTTCACCTGTCTTCGTATCGCTAAATAGTAACTCGATTTCTTGTAAAGTTGATTGGCTATTAATTGGCTTAATATTCCGCAATGTTGCTTTTTCAAATTTACCGATTCTCCAGTACTGGGTATTCCAAGGTTGTTCTGGCTGATAAAATCCTGGGGTACGAAAAGTTGCAAATTGAATTTCTTGCTGATTGCTATAAAAATCTCTCCAAGTGGTGAGGTTTTTTGTCAGCGTGGTGCGTACTTTTCTGCTCTGTTCTCCCGATGATATTATCTTTTCATCCAGAGGGAAATTAGTTAAAGCTAACTTTTCATTAATTACATTTCTGAGTAGATTATTCTTAATAATTGCACCGCTTGGTTCTTGCCAATGTTCTAATCTCCACCAATAATCCCAATAAGAAATTTTATTGGCATTTTCAAATATATTTTTATAATGCCCTATGGGAAAATCAAACCAACCTTGATAGTAAAGAGTTTTATTGCTATCTTCTTTAGTGAAAAGGGCAATTTCCCAAAAACCAGCATTTAAGCAATTGTTAGTTAAGGCAATTTCAGTGAGATTTTGTTGTTCAAAACCATCACCACCGATGATTTCGATATTTTCTGAATTAGCAGGAAAAGTTACCTGTTGTCGGTTCCATTCACGCTCAATCAAAGTAATTAATGCTAAATCTTTATCTTTTTTGAGCCATTCTGGGGTCTTGGGTACTAAGAGTTTTAGGTCAATATTTTTAATGACTATTTTTGCTGTGGTTTTGTTGTTTGGTTCTAGTACAAAATCGAAGTGAGTATCATCTCTCTTGATAATAGTTAACTTGCGGTTAGAATATCTTTGATAGTTTTTGCTCAATAATGCTGGATTTCCTGGATACTCAGCGTTAGATAATTCTTGGAGTTTGGCTACCATTTTATTGGCAACTTTATATCTGTTGTAAAACCAGAAACTACCCAAACTGATGCCAGCCAACAATAAAATTAAGCTAGTAAATACTCTTTTTTTTGTAACTCTTAAACTTAATCTGCTCAGTAGGGGAATACTGGCATTGCTTTGCGTCTTGGAAGCGTTATCCACAATTAAATACCTCTCACGCTAAATGCTGTTTAACAACAGAACAAAAGCGTTTTGATTGTAGAATTCCCCTCTGTTAGTTGATGCCAATCAAAACTCAACAGGATTTACGCAAAGCATGACCAATGTCAAAAAATTTCCATGAATACTATGTCATGAAAATTATGCAAACCGTTCTGAATAGTGAGAACAGCTAAAAATAAAATGTGTTTACCCTATGCTTAAAAGCATAGCTTAGAGCTTGCTAATTGGTGCAGGTAAATATGCCTTTAATTCGTAATTTTTAATTCGTAATTCGTAATTAAAATTCTATGTTTCAAACTGAATTATTAATTACAAATTATGAATTTTTTAAGCTTCGCCTCCAACTACTACATCTCGAATTCGTAGACTTGGGCCACCACAACCTACAGGTAAACCATTTTGTCCACCTTTACCACAACCTCCAGATTCATCCCAGTAAAAGTCATCACCAATGGCTTCAATATCAGCTAAAGTTTGGAAAACATTTCCTGAAAGTGTGACATCACGCACAGGTTCAGCAATTTTGCCATTTCTAATCATCCATGCTTCACCAGCACTAAAGGTAAACATTTCACCATTTGTCATGCCACCTAGCCAATTACGGGCATATACTCCTTCTTTAATATGGCTAAATAAGTCTACAACTGGTGTTGTACCCCGTTCAATCCATGTGTTTGTCATCCGCACAATGGGCATAAAATGATAGTTGAGACAACGTGCATTGCCTGTAGGTGGTTCCTCTAATTTGCCTGCGGTTTCACGAGAATGTAATCTTCCTACCAAAAATCCATCTTTAATGAGTTGGGTGGTGGTGGCTGGTGTACCTTCATCATCGTAAAAATAACTACCACGATGTCCTGGAGGCGCAGCACCATCAAAAATTTGTAGTTCTTCTGGGCCAAATCGCCGTCCGATTGTCATGACTTCCAATAAATCGGGGTTTTCGTAAGCCATGTCTGCTTCCGAAAGATGCCCGAAAGCTTCATGAACAAACAAACCAGTTAATATGGGGTCAATAACCACAGTATAAGTATTGCCCTTAACTGACTGTAGAGATAAAGCTGCGATCGCTCTTTCGGCTGCATTTTTAACTTGTGCGTCTAAATGAGTTAAGTCTTCATAGCCTTTGCGAGAACCAGTAGTTTCTCTTCCTGTTTGTACAGTTTCGCCGTTTCTTGCAGTGGCGGCGAAGCGCATTTCCATATCCACCCAAGATTGCTCAATAAATGTTCCCTCTGAGGTAGCCAGGATGATTTTTTGGGAACTATCACCGTAGCGTACCGAAGTAGTACTAATCCGGGGATCAACGCTTTTGAGTAACTCAGAATAGCGATCGCACAATTCTTTTTTCTGAATCAGAGAAATTTTGCGCGGGTCTGTCCCGGTTAAGGGTAGACTGCATATTGCTTGTATCGGTTCAATGGGGGCTAGTATGGTTTCTTCATCTCCCACCATGCGTGCAGCTGCGATCGCTTCTTCAATCCGTGCTGTAATTGTCGAAAGCTGATTAAAGCAGCTTAGACCCCACCCACCTTTATAACAAGCGCGAATATGTCCACCAATGGAGATACCCTCGCTTAGTGTTTCTACTTTATCACCACGCAATAAGATGTCTGTACCTTCTGCTTCTTCCAGGCGGATCATCAAATAATCTACTTGAGATGAGTAGCGGGCGATTAGGTCAGAAAGCAAATTTTGTGCATCAGCAAGTTTAGTCGGCATTTCCAGGTAGTAAGCATGACGAACTGCATTTATTTTCTAATTATTCGCGCAATTTCTGCTAGTGAGTTCCAAAATTAGTAGTGGTACAAAATTACAGTCTTGGATGCACAAGATAAGTACTAACGCAGGAGTAAATGACACACTCATCTATGAAGCTACCTCTATCAACTCTTGGCGATGACTGGTTAATTCAAAGGTGATAGAACCTACATAGTTTTGATGAACAATTTTGTTGAGAATGATCAGTTCTGGAATTATCTCTCGTAACTTTTGCGTCAGAACTTCAATCGTAGAAGCTTCTGTCACTAATCCAGGCACATCATCACTAGTTGCAACCCAGACTTGTGCATCTGAGTCCCAAAATGCTTCTACCTTAAATGTGACTTGAGTCATCATTGAGTGTTTACAACTTAGTTTCAGTTTAGAACACATGTAGCTTAAAAGATAAAGTGACCGTTTTTAAAGCAATAAGTGGCCGCAGAACAGAACCTATGACAGAAGCGTATTTGAGAGAATTGAGTGTGATCGCTTGTAAAGTATGGCGAAATTAGGGTGACGCAAAAATAAGCATTGCAGGTTTTTAAGGCGGCCACTTTATCCTTTAATTTCGGCCACTTTATCCCTTAAGTGACAACACAGCTAGCTGTCTGAGCTAACTAGTCTCAAACATATTTCTGGGCGACTTTCCAGTAGCGTGAGAAGCGCTTCAGGTCAATATAGCCGTCGTAATCAAAAAATGGTTCTACCTCTAGCACTTCTATCGCTAAAGACGATTTCACCAACTTGCAGATATCAGTAAAGCGGGGACTGGGACTGGTGACTGTCACAACTAAATTGGCATTATGCTCTTGGGCGAAGGTTAAAATTTCTTGAGCAACATTGCCACGGCGAATTTCTACAGGTAACTCTAGCAAGCATTCGTAGATAAAGGTGAGGCGTTTTAGGCTGAGTTGCCATTCTTCTATTAAATCGTCGTCCCAAACCCAAATAGCTGGCACATCAGGGTATTTTTGCAATGCAGGATTGTAGGGACTCAGACAGTCTCCATGCACCCAAACAATTGGTTTGTTTTGATTATTTGGCATTTGGTATTTGTCAAGATATCAAACGTTGACTGTTGACTGTTGACTGTTGACTGTTGACTGTTGACTGTTGACTGTTGACTGTTGACTGTTGACTGTTGACTGTTGACTGTTGACTGTTGACTGTTGACTGTTGACTGTTGACTGTTGACTGTTGACTGTTGACTGTTGACCACTAACCGCCGCTAACTGGGGGAATTAATACCACTTCATCACCATTTTGAAGAGGGGTATCTGGTTCCACAAATATAAGATTAATCCCATACCGGGTGATGTCTCGAAATTGTTTTAGTTCTGGACGATCGCTAATCAAGCGATCGCATACTGCTTTCACTGGTGTACCGTTGGGAAATTCTAATACTAGTTCTGATGTCCCATACGCTTCTTGATAAGCAGCAAATAACTTGACGGTTATACTGATTGAAGAATTTGACATAAATAAAACTTATTATTCCCTGACTATCATATTCAGGGATTATTTACCCAAAGTAACTTTTACCTATTAGGGTGATTGTGTTGGAGTTTACTGTAATTTAAAAACAAAAAATTTGCCTAAAAATATAATACTACAGACTTATGTAAAAATTTCAAATAATGAATGAATAACTGCCAATAAAAGCTGATAAACGCCGATAGTATGCAGATAATCCAGATGAGTATCTAAATAAAACTACCTTAATATAGAGAATTATAGATTGACTCAGATAAGTGTGTTAATACAATTTATATAAAATCTGAAAAAATCAGATTTTATAGTTATAAATATCACTCTAATAATTGCAAAAAGTATGATGCGTTAAGCATTTTGCCTAACGCATCACTAATAATATAGGACTCATATTTGATTTTTGAAAAAACCTAAGTACACTTTTATTTCTTCTTCCCTGTTCCCTGTTCCCTCCCTACGCAAATAATTTCAGGAATCAAAGCGGATTCCTATATAAAGATAGTAGATAATTGATTTTTTTTGCTATTGCCTACCCTAATATCTTAAAAAATCTGATCTAAGCGCTGGAAATCGCGTTGCACCTCATTCCACAAAGCTTTATTGTTGGGGTCAGTTTTTAAAGCTTTTTTCAGATAAATTCTGGCCTTTAACACTTGGTGTTGATCAATTAGCACTCTTCCCCAAAGTTGATAAGCTATCGCTTGCCACTGGCGAACTTCTGCATCATCTGGTAAACGATCTGCTAAAGCCTCTGCGAGTGCGATCGCTTGAGGAAATCTTTTTTCTTTTAAAAAGCGCTGCAACTGCTCATAAGTCTTCCATTTTAGCCGTTGTTCTATGGCAGTCACGCTGGGCGGCTTTGGTGTAGTCGGTGGCTTTGGCGTTTTTACCGAAGTAGCAGTGGCTTTCTCTTGCGGCTGAGAAGCTGTCTTTGTTGCCTCAGCCTTAGATACTGGCTGTTGACTCGACTTTTCGCCAAAAGTGTCTTCTGGTATTACTACCGTCAACAGGAATTTGTAAGCCTCGGTTAAGGCAATAAACTTTTCTTTAGCTTGGTTGTCATCTGGGTTGATATCAGGATGATATTGCTGCGCCAATCGTCTATAAGACGTTTTGATGTCGGCAAAAGAGGCTCCTGTTCTTAAACCCAATAAACGGTAGCAATCTCCAAGATCCATCTTGAGCTATGAGCTAGCGAATATTCAGCTTAAAGCAAAAAGCTTTAAGTTGAGTTTTTAATAATAAAAAGTAATTTTCTAAGTGTAAGTTCAGTTTTAACAATTTGTCTTGGGTATGGGGCATGGGGCATGGGGCATGGGGCATGGGGCATAGGGGATTGGGGATTGGGTAATTAGTAATAGTAATTTCTCCTTATCCCCCTCATCTCCCTCATCCCCCTGCCCCCTGCCCCTACCTCTTACGGACGTTCTTCAATCACGCGGTCAATTAAACCGTATTCTTTCGCTTCGGCGGCAGACATAAAAAAGTCACGATCCATGTCTTTTTCAATTTTGGCTAGAGTCTGACCTGTGTTGTTGGCATAAATCTGATTGAGCTGGTTACGAATCCGCAGAATCTCTCTAGCTTCAATTTCGATATCAGTTGCTTGTCCACGGGTACCACCAGAAGGTTGGTGAATCATAATCCGTGAATGAGGCAATGCCATGCGTTTGCCCTTGGTTCCCGCTGCCAATAGGAAAGAACCCATAGAAGCGGCTAAACCGACGCAAATTGTTACCACATCAGATTTGATGTGTTGCATGGTATCATATATCGCCAAGCCTGAGGTGACCATACCACCAGGGGAATTGATGTACAAATAAATATCTTTACCTGGATCTTCGGAATCCAGGTATAGCATAACGGCAATAATTTGGTTGGCTATTTCGTCATCAATGTCACGCCCCAAGAAAATAATTCTTTCCCGGTACAGGCGATCGTAGATACTAATCCAATCAGTAAACTGACCGCCGGGCATCCGGTAAGGAACTTTAGGAACACCTATAGGCATTTTCGCTACTCCGTTTGTAATTTAAGTATTTAGTCATTAGTCATTCGTCATTCGTCATGAGTTTTTAGACAAAGGACAAAGGACAAATAACAAATGACAAATTAAAGAATGCTTGCAGGTAGAGGTGGATTTGCCAGTTCTTCTTTTTCAAAGACTCGGTCAATCAAACCATATTCCTTGGCTTGATAAGGAGTCATGTAGAAGAGGCGATCCATATCTTTGGTAATTTTTTCTGGGGGTTGTCCGGTGGTGCGATGTATGATGTCAACCATCGAAGCCTTGTTTGCCAAAACTTCCTTCGCCCGAATTTGAATATCCGTTGCTTGTCCTTGGGCGTAGCTCTTGGGCTGATGCAGGATAATGGTGGCGTTGGGTAAACTAGCGCGGCAACCTTTTGTACCAGCACCAAGTAACATCGCTGCCATACCCATTGCGGAACCGATGCAAATAGTATGGATGGGTGGCTTGATGTATTTCATGGTGTCATAAATGGCAAAGGCTTCGGTTTCAAAGCCAATGGGATCGCCACTATAACCGGATGTACCGGTGGAGTTGATATAAATTTTAATCGGCTTGTCTGGGTCGTCAGACTGTAAATAAAGGAGTTGAGCGACGATCAATTCCGTGACAGCTGGCACCAGTGGCATCCCCAGATAGACAATTCGCTCCTTTAATAAGAGTGAGGGTAAATCTGGCGGCGGTGTCCGGTAAGAGTTATCGCCGTAATAGGGGGCTTGAACAGCCTTGATGGGGGAAATGTCCATAGCAACTGAGCGCCTGAAATTATGCCGTTAACTGTAATACATACTAGCGTGATGCTAGTTATCTTCAAGGTGTGGATTTCTGGCTAATGGCTCATGGGGGTGAGCATCTGCCAATCCTTAGCTTCTAAGATATTCTGAATATAAGCTACTGCGATTTTAAGTTGCATATTTTTTCGTTAAGGTTGTCAAAAATCAAAGCTCAAAAAATTTGAGACCTGTCTCTGTGACTTTTGACATTTCAAAACGTTACAGCTTATAAATCTATTTATTTTCCGTAGCGCTAATGTTACGCTTTGAAGTTATTTATAAATATCTGTATCCTAACTAGGAACTTTGAGTTATGAAAGTTAACTTACAACCGACCCTAAATGATAGTAATTTAGATGCCAATCAAACGAATAGTCAGCGTCAGTTAGCAATTTCCATTTCCGCGATCGCAGAAGTTGTAGATCGCAATGTGCCGCTAAATTTATGCTTAATTCTCGACCATAGTGGTTCGATGAATGGGCGACCTTTAGAAACTGTCAAGCAAGCAGCAACTCGTTTGGTTGATAGACTTAAACCAGGCGATCGCTTGACGGTTGTAGTTTTTGATCACCGGGCTAAAGTCCTAATCCCTAATCAAGTTATTGAAGATCCAGAATATATTAAAAGACAAATTAACCGCCTAACTGCTGATGGTGGCACAGCAATTGATGAAGGTTTGCGTTTGGGCATTGAGGAGTTGGCAAAGGGCAAAAAAGATACCGTTTCCCAAGTCTTTTTGTTAACTGATGGTGAGAATGAACATGGCAATAACGATCGCTGTTTGAAATTTGCCCAATTAGCTGCTAATTATAGTTTGACTTTAAACACCTTGGGTTTTGGTGACAACTGGAATCAGGATGTTTTAGAAAAAATTGCCGATGCTGGTTTAGGTACACTTTCTTATATTCAAAAACCCGATCAGGTAGTAGATGAATTTAGCCGTCTGTTCAGCCGTATTCAAACAATTGGCTTGACAAATGCTTATTTACTATTCTCCCTGATGCCAAATGTGCGGCTAGCGGAACTCAAACCCATTGCCCAAGTTTCCCCCGATACAATTGAGTTACCCTTTCAACAAGAAGCCGATGGCAGATTTGCTGTGCGCCTGGGAGACTTGATGAAAGATGCAGAGCGAGTAATTTTAGCTAATATTTATCTGGGACAATTACCCGAAGGGAAACAAGCGATCGCCAATTTGCAAGTCCGCTATGACGATCCAGCTAGTAACCAAATGGGTTTGTTGACACCCAACATCCCAGTTTATGCCAATGTCACCAGAGTTTACCAACCAGCGGCTAATCCTGAAGTGCAACAGTCTATCTTGGCATTAGCGAAGTATCGCCAAACTCAGTTAGCAGAAGCCAAATTACAACAAGGCGATCGCGCTGGTGCAGCCACTATGCTGCAAACTGCTGCGAAAACTGCCTTACAAATGGGAGATACAGGAGCAGCCACAGTGTTGCAAACTTCCGCCACCAGATTGCAAGCTGGCCAAGAGTTATCTGAAAGCGATCGCAAGAAAACCAGAATTGTCTCCAAAACCGTGTTGCAAGATACACCCCGCCCATGAAAGTAAAATTACTGTCGGCGCTAAGTGATACTAATATCGATCTGGCTCAATCGAGTAGCCAGCGTCAACTAGGAATTGCGATTTCTGCGATTGCGGGGGAATATGATCGCTATCTTCCCCTGAATTTATGCTTGATTCTCGATAAAAGTGGTTCCATGCATGGAAAACCCATCAACACAGTGATTCAAGCAGTCGAGGGATTAGTCGATCAACTTAAAGTTGGCGATCGCATTTCGGTAGTCGCCTTTGCTGGTGCGGCTGAAGTGATTGTACCTAACCAAGAAGTCCAAGACCTAGACAGCATCAAAAAACAGATTAAAAGCAAACTTAACGCTAGCGGTGGGACGGTAATTGCTGAGGGTTTAGGCTTGGGAATTACAGAACTGATGAAAGGAACCAAAGGAACTGTTTCCCAGGCTTTTTTACTCACAGATGGACAGGGTGAAAGCAGCTTGAAAATTTGGAAGTGGGAGTTAGGCCCCGATGACAACAAACGCTGTCTGGAACTCGCGCACAAGGCGGCTAAGTTGAACCTGACTCTGAATACTTTGGGATTTGGGACTAACTGGAACCAGGATTTACTAGAAAAAATTGCCGATGCTGGTGGTGGGACTTTAGCTTATATTGAGCATCCAGAACAAGCAGTTGATGAATTTAGTCGTTTATTTAGACGTATTCAATCTGTAGGGTTAACTAACGCCTATTTGCTACTGTCCTTAATGCCAAATGTGCGGCTAGCAGAACTCAAACCCATCGCCCAAGTTTCCCCAGATACAATTGAGTTACCAGTGCAACAAGAAGCTGATGGCCGCTTTGCGGTGCGCTTGGGAGACTTAATGCAAGATGTAGAACGGTTAGTTTTAGCCAATATTTATCTTGGTCAGTTACCAGAAGGTAGACAAGAGATCGGGCAAATTCAAATCCGCTACGACGATCCAGCCTTAGATAAACAAGGCTTACTATCTGCGATCGCACCTGTGTATGCAGATGTGGTGCGAGTTTACCAACCAACAGTTAATCCCCAGGTACAGCAATCAATTTTGGCATTAGCCAAATATCGCCAAACTCAATTAGCCGAAGCAAAATTACAACAAGGCGATCGCGTTGGTGCAGCCACAATGTTGCAAACAGCTGCCAAAACCGCCCTGCAAATAGGAGATACAGGCGCAGCCACAGTATTACAAACTTCCGCTACTCGCCTACAAGCTGGGGAAGAACTTTCGGAAGCAGACCGGAAGAAAACTAGAATTGTCTCAAAGACAGTTTTACAAGAATAATTGCTTGGGTGAGTAGAATTTGTAATTCGTAATTTGTAATTCGTAATTCGTAATTCGTAATTCGTAATTTATGAAAATCAATGGCATTCATCACATCGCCATCATTTGTTCTGACTACGAACGCTCAAAAAAGTTTTATGTAGAGGTTTTAGGATTTACGATTATTGAAGAAACTTTTCGCGCACACCGCAATTCTTATAAGCTAGATTTACGAGTCGGCGAGAATAGCCAAATTGAATTATTTTCTTTTCCTAATCCTCCGCAAAGACCTAGCACGCCTGAAGCTTGTGGGTTAAGACATTTAGCATTTGCAGTTGATGATATTGAGCAAACTGTGATTGATTTACAATCGCAAGGTATAGAAGTTGAGAATATGAGAATTGATGAAATTACAGGCAAAAAATTTACTTTCTTTAAAGACCCGGATAACTTGCCATTAGAAATTTATGAGAGCTAATGTTTAATTCTTAAATTAAATAAAAGCTACACTACTTGGTAAAATTGCAATTTCTTGCCTGCATCAAAACCCACATCTTGATTCACCATCGCGGCAATTTTTACACTTTGGCTATCGATGCTTTTAAAGTCTGTTGAGTACATTTCCACCGTGGGAAGTTAGACTAAATCTCTGCTGCATATCTGGGAATACTAAATCTAGAAAGTATCAATAATTGGGTAGTAGGATATGACTCTAGTAAGTATTCCTGAAGATGAAATGAGTGCAGAGCTATATCAGTTATCAGGAGAAATAGAATTAGAGAAAATATTGACAACTTTTTTGCAGATAGCGATCGCATCAATGGGAGCGCAAATTGGTTGTTTAATTCTTTACCAAGATACACAATGGTTAGTAGTGGCACAAGGAGATACCAAACAGATCCAAAGTTTAGAAATACCCCTTGAGCGATACCAAGAAATACCTCAGATTTTAATTGATGCGGTAGTGCAGACACAACAGATGGCTGTGTTAGACAACTTCAGTCAAACAGTGGAATTTGCCGGCGATTGCTACTTTACCACCCACCAACCCCAATCGGTATTATGTACTCCCCTGACGCAGCAAGAAAAATTAATTGGCGTTCTGTACTTAGAAAATAAGTCCCTCCAAAACGCATTTACAAGCGATCGCTTACAATTAATTCCACTCCTGAATGCCCAAATAGCAATTTCCCTGAAAAATGCTCAGTTGTATTGCCAATTAACAGCATATTCACGCAATTTAGCACAGAAAGTTGCAGCCCGGACTGAGGAATCGGAAGAAAAAAGCGAGCAACTATTAGCATTATTCAATGCCATTGAAGATGTGATTATTGTCACAGATGTAGATGGCAGATACCTGCAAGTTGCTCCTAGTAGCGCACCATTACTATACAAACCTCCTACCGCAATTATCGGCAAAACTGCCCATGAAGTTTTTCCGCCTGATATGGCTGATTATTTCGTGAGGAACATTCAACAAGCGATCGCCACTAAAAAAGCGCAGAAAATTGAATATAGTTTACTAATCGGCGAGCGTGAGATTTGGTTTGATGGCAATATCGCTTGCATGGGTGAAGACAAAGTAGTGATCGTAGCTAGAGATATTAGCGATCGCAAACAGATGGAAAACCAACTGCGTGAACAGAAGGGAAATCTGGAAACAACTTTGCAAAAGCTACAACGCACTCAAACGCAATTAGTTCAATCCGAAAAAATGTCAGCGTTGGGACAATTGGTAGCAGGAGTTGCCCATGAAATTAATAACCCGATTAATTTTATTCATGGCAACTTAGATTATATTCATCAACATACACAAGATTTACTGCACATATTAAGTGCCTATCAATCCCACTACCCTCATCCACCCGCATCGCTACAATTAGAACTAGAAGAATTAGAATTTAGCTTCTTAAGTGAAGATTTACATAGCATTTTGAAATCAATGAAAATTGGTTCGGAACGGATTCGCCAAATCGTCCTATCATTACGTAACTTTTCGCGGTTGGATGAATCAGAATACAAAGCTGTGAATCTCCACGAAGGCATTGATAATACCTTAATGCTGTTGCAAGTTCGACTGAAAGCACAGGCTGAACGTCCAGAAATTGCAGTGATTAAGGAGTATGGTGAGCTACCATTGGTAGAATGCTACGCTAAAGAAATTAACCAAGTGTTTATCAATATGATTGTGAATGCGATCGATGCTGTGGAAGAGAGCAATCGGGGTCGCAGTTTCGCGGAGATCACTAGTAACCCTAATCGAATTTGGATTCGCACAGCCAAGACAGAAGAAAACCAGGTGCAGATTATTATCGGGGATAACGGCATTGGCATTCCAGAACAATTGCGATCGCGTTTATTTGACCCTTTCTTTACTACCAAACCTGTGGGTAAAGGAACAGGTTTAGGGCTATCAATTAGCTATCAAGTAATCAAGGAAAAACATGGAGGTTCAATTCACGTCCACTCGACTCCCGATCAATCTACAGAATTTATTATTACCTTACCCGTCTCAAGGACTTCCAAATAAAAAAATAATCAATCGCTTTGCCTGACTTTCTTGAGTAAGTGAGAAGAAGCATAGGGTTGCCAATGGTCGTGAACAACTTTGCCCTTAAAGTCAGACAATACTTTTATGCAAACTACCATAATTATTCTTGCAATAAAATAATTCTTACACCCCTACCTAGACAGTTACCAATAATCAATAAATTTTAAACTTTGCTGATTACATTATCCTCATGAATCCAATAAATAATCGGTGCAGTTAACCTGCACCGATCGCCAATTCAGATGGATTAAACATTCTATTGTCTTATGCCAATGCTGAAGCCTGTGGTTTAGCAAATATCATGCGTCCTGCTGTAGTTTGCAAAGCACTAGTGACTACTACTCGCAGTTCACCACCTACATAACCACTACCTTCCTCAACGACAACCATTGTGCCATCGTCTAGGTAGCCGATTCCTTGGCTGGGTTCTTTACCTTCTTTGAGAATTTTCAAATCAAGGTTATCGCCAGGTAAATAGGTGGGACGGACAGCGTTAACTAAGTCATTGACATTTAAAACTGGCACTTTCTGAACGCTAGCAACTTTTGATAAGTTGTAGTCGTTAGTTAGCAATGTGCCGTTGATATCTTGAGCGAATCTGACTAACTTCGCATCAACAGTGGGAATATCTTCGTAATCAGAGGGATTAATCAGGATGCGTTCTGGATAAGCTTCTTTAATGCGGTTGAGAATTTCTAATCCTCTTCTTCCCCGTACCCGTTTTTGGTCTTTACTCGCATCAGCTACTTGTTGCAATTCTTGCAAGACAAATTGCGGTACGATAATTTGCCCTTCTAGAAACCCAGTTTCTAACAGTGCTTCAATCCGACCATCAATAATACAGCTTGTATCTAAAACTTTAGTATTAGCAGGTTTAAGAGTACCTTCTGCTACCATCGTTTCTACGGTGTTGGGATTAATAAACCGCAATAAGCCGCGTCCGTGGGTATCTGCCAAATTCATACCAGTGACCGACAATATAATACTGCCAACCACTGCTACTAAAGGCTTGATAAAACTAAAATCTGGGGGAATGGGTAATAAAAATAACGGTGCAAGCATTAAGTTGGCTAACAATAACCCAATCACCAAACCAATAGCACGCGTTAAAATTACTTCTAGAGGCATTTCTCGGACTTGTGCTTCTAGGCGGCGATATGTAGTTTGGAAACTTAGCCCAATTGCACCACCAATGATTGCAGCAAAGACGGCAACCACTAAGCGCAAGGCTTCTAAATTTGTTACCCGGTCTAGCGAGCCATTGGGTAGTAGTTCAATGCTGTAGAACCCAATTCCCGATGCTGCTAGGATGAATGAGAGAATAATAATGGCATCAAGCATGATCTTGTGGTTTTCCTGCAACTGTATTAACCGAAAAAGTGTAAGTATTTTTTATTTCATAGGCAAATAGCTTTAGAAATGTTTACTTAACTCTAGGGGTTTAAGCAGGTAATATCTGCAAATATTATAACCAAATAGTTTTAGCTTCATATTTTTAATTGTTTTGTTGTAAAACGATAATACTTGTAAATAAACTACTAATTTTTATCGTTTGTCATTCTCAGTATGATGAATTTTATTGTTTCTTACAATGCCTCAAAAAGTTAATTTTTATAGCACTCCCACTTCTGCTTATGTGCATATTCCGTTTTGCAGACGGCGGTGCTTTTATTGTGATTTTCCCATATCTGTTGTGGGCGATCGCTTGCGCGGGGAAACATCTAATGCAATTTCTCAATATGTAGAAGTGCTAACTCAGGAAATTCCTACCGCACCAAGATTTGGTGAACCTTTAAAGACAATTTTTTTCGGTGGTGGAACACCCTCGCTGCTATCAATAGAGCAGTTACAGCAGATATTAACAGCTTTAGAGCAGCATTTTGGCATTTTACCTGGGTCAGAGATTTCTATGGAAATAGACCCAGGGACATTTGATTTAGCACATATAGCAGGGTACCGCAGTTTAGGGGTGAATCGTGTCAGTTTAGGTATACAAGCATTTCAAGAAGAGTTGTTAAAACTCGCTGGGCGATCGCACTCAATTGCAGATATTTTTGCAGCTGTGGAATTAGTCCGCAAAGTCGAGATTCCCGAATTGAGTTTAGACTTAATTTCTGGTTTACCGCATCAGTCTTTAGAGCAATGGCAAGATTCCCTAGCTAAAGCAGTGGCGATCGCACCAACTCACATCTCGATTTATGACCTTACCATAGAGCCAGGTACAGCCTTTGGCCGATACTATGAACCTGGCGCGAATCCTTTACCCACAGATGAAACCACAGTCAAAATGTACCAAATGGCACAGCAAACTTTGACTGATGCAGGTTATGAACATTATGAAATTTCCAATTATGCCCAGCCTGGACATCAATGTCAGCATAATCGGGTTTATTGGGAAAATCGTCCTTATTATGGTTTTGGTATGGGTGCAGCCAGCTATATTGAAGGTAAGCGTTTCACACGTCCACGTAAAACCAAAGAGTATTACGCATGGGTAAAAGCTGGTTGTGTCGTTGATTGTGAAATCACACCACCAAATGAAGTGTTATTAGAAACCTTAATGTTAGGCTTACGCTTGGCTAAAGGCGTGAGTTTAGCAGCTTTAGCGGCGGATTTTGGCGAAGATAAACTAGAAGAACTTCAGAAATTCCTACAGCCATATTTAATAAAAGGCTGGGTAGAGGTAATAAATGAAAGATTACGTCTAACCGATCCCCAAGGATTTTTATTTTCTAATGTAGTTTTAGCAGATTTATTTTCTAAATTTGGTGAATAAGCATTCAGACTAAATGTACTAACAACATATTAAATTATCCGTTAAAATCCAGTGATGGAATTAAGTTGGATAGAACAATCTAAAATAATCTTATTATCTTTAAGTAGAGGTATTTAACCTATGACTATTAATCTTAAACCAGAGCATGAGCAATTGATAAAAGCACAAATTGCTAGTGGTAGATTTACAAATGCAGATGAAGTAATTGGTACAGCATTGAAATTACTAGAAAAGTTGAATGCTGAGTACAGCCAATGGGTAGAAGAAACTCGCCAAAAAGTTGAAGTCGCTATTGCTGAAATGGAAAGAGGAGAAGGATTAGACGGTGAGACATTTACTATGCAAATACTTGAAAGATTCCAAAAAGCGCGAGAGGCGGCAGAATGAGCCGTTACATCATCTCTCCTTCTGCAAGCAGAGATTTAAATGAGATTGCAGATTATTTTTTAACAATCAATCTGGAAGCAGGAGAAAAGCTTTTTCAAGAATTCAATAGAAAATGTCAAAACTTAGCTAAATTTCCCAATATAGGGCGTAGTTATTCTCACATTAAGCCGGAGTTGCGTGGTCTTCCGCTTGATGGTTACGTCATTTTGTATAGAGTGGTGGATGATGGTGTGGAAATTTTACGTGTAGTGAATGCGCGTAGAGATTTAGAAACATTATTTTCAGATATAGACGATTCTTGAAAAATGATTAAAATTGAGAAATTGAAATATTAGAGTACTC
Source organism: Tolypothrix sp. PCC 7601 (assembly GCF_025677855.1). Taxonomy (NCBI): domain Bacteria; kingdom Bacillati; phylum Cyanobacteriota; class Cyanophyceae; order Nostocales; family Tolypothrichaceae; genus Tolypothrix; species Tolypothrix sp. PCC 7601. Next base: position 5,451,923 of record NZ_CP064879.1, on the reverse strand, counting down.
CAAGTAAAAAAATGCTCAATTGTCATTGCGAATGGAGCGAAGCGGAATGAAGCAATCGCAAGGGCTGAGATTGCTTCGCTACACTCCGTTTCGCTCGCAATGACAGGTTTTGGATCGTTTATTTTTTGGAACACTCTTAATTTATTGAGTAATAAAGCCTAATCAAATTATTCCAAATCTTAAGTATAAATTATGTCTAATCAATTAGAACAGTTTGCGAGTGATAATAACTCTGGAATTTGCCCTGAAGCTTTAGAATATATGCTAAAAGCTAATGAGGGTAGCGCTCCGGCGTATGGAAATGATAAATGGACGCAAAAAGCAACAGATTATTTTCGTGAGTTATTTGAAATTGATTGCGAAGTATTTTTTGCTTTTAATGGGACAGCAGCCAATTCTTTATCTTTAGCTGCACTTTGTCAGTCATATCACAGCGTTATTTGTCATGAAACATCCCACATTGAAACAGATGAATGTGGCGCACCAGAGTTTGCTTCTAATGGTTCCAAATTACTATTAGCTAAAGGCGAAAATGGTAAGTTAACAGCACAGGCTATAGAATCACTAGTAACTAAGCGCACTGACATTCATTATCCTAAGCCAAAAGTTATTAGTATTACCCAAGCTACAGAAGTAGGAACTTTATATTCCTTGGATGAACTAGCAGCAATTAAAGAAACTGCGCGCAAGTATAACTTAAAAATTCACATGGATGGCGCTCGTTTTGCTAATGCAGTTGCTGCTATGAATAAAACCCCGGCGGAAATTTCTTGGAAAAGTGGTGTAGATGTATTATGTTTTTGTGGCACAAAAAATGGCATGGCTTTAGGAGAAGCAATTATTTTCTTCAATAAAGCTTTAGCAGAAGATTTTGACTATCGCTGTAAACAAGCAGGTCAACTAGCTTCAAAAATGCGATTTATTTCGGCTCCTTGGTTAGGTTTACTCGAAACTGGCGCATGGTTGAAGAATGCGCGACACGCCAATCAATGTGCTGAATATTTAGAAAATAAATTAATCAATATTGATGGCGTTGAGATGATGTTTCCCCGAGAAGCAAATGCTGTGTTTGCCAAACTACCAGAACATACTATTCAAATTTTAAAAGAAAAACGCTGGCAATTTTATACATTTATTGGTGTGGGTGGAGTCCGTTTTGTGTGTTCTTGGAATACTACACAATCTAGAATTGATGAACTGGTAAATGATATTAAGAATTCAATTTGAGGAAAATAAATTGCATACATTAGTATATGTGATTTTTTAAGAGTCAAGGGTCAAGGGTCAAAAGTCAAATTTGAATCCCTTATTGATTTTTACTTACTCTTCCCCTTTTAGTTGGTAGATGCTTAAAAAGATTTTTCATTGTCACATAAGATGCTTATAGTGAGTATCGAAAAATTTTATGGTAAAAATTTGCTATCTGAATAAAATCACAGACTCTTACAAAAGAACTGCTGAGATTTATTTTTGCTAGCTATAGCTATACGCTCCTATGCCAAAATGAAAATAACTAATACCATAAGGTGAGCGATCGCTCTGAAAGCTAGATAAAGGATTGACCTGAGCAATGGCAGACGAAACCAATCAAAATCAAGCGGGAGAGGTAGCTCCCACCACTGACCAACCAGTAGCGACAGACCTCCCTACTGCCAATAAGCCAGATTCCAAAGCAACTGCTGTACCTCCCAAGCGCGAAAAACCTCCAGCTAAAGCCGCCGCAGGAGAAAAACCCGCCGCTACAGCAGATGGAGAAGAAAAACCCGCTGCTAAAGCCGCCGCAGCCAAAAAAGAAAAGGCTCCTGCTGTTGAAGATAAGCCATTTGTAGAGTTTATCCAGCAACACTACTTACCTGCTGTACAAACGGCAATTACTCAGCAAGGTGTTGCTGATTTACAGTTGTCTTTTGCTAAACAGAAAGTTCCTATCTCTGGCTTTGAATCAGCCGAGGACTGCTACCAACTTGTGGGAAGTTGGCAAAACGGTTTGCGCCAGTTTAATCTTTATTTCCCCGATGAAGATATTCAAGGGAAAAAAGGATTCTCTTGTAATGAAGGTAAAAAACCTAGCACACTAGAATCCTTCTTAATAGATGAACGTAAAATCACTCTGGACTTACTAGTATTTGGTTTAGTGCAGCGCTTAAACGGGCAAAAGTGGCTAGGTAGAAATTAGTCATTTGTCATTTGTCATTTGTCATTTGTCATTAGTTATGAGACAAATGACAAAAATGCTAGTAAGTAAGTCGGTGGAAATAAAGCAAACTATGTTAAAAAACGTAAATAGGCTTGAAATCCTTACCAATGTCGCCACTTGCTTTAAGCCGGGGAACCCGTCCAACGCAGTGGCTCACCAATGACCTAGACGCTTTAGCGGCTTCCCGCAGGGTAGGATAAATGACAGCCTCAGCCAGTTATCTTTAATTTCGCCGACCTACTTAGTACCTTTAGAGTTCATGGAAATGGTAGGTAACGGCTCCAGTTCTGGGGTCGTTATCTATTTTGGCGTATCCTGATTTATACATTTCCTTGAGGGCGGCTTCTACTTCTGCAAAGTTAGCTCCTGTACCTTTCACACCTTGAGTCACAGTGAGATAGCCACCATTTTTTTCTGCCACTTCAATCAGTTTAACTATCAGTTGGTTACCAGTAGGGCGGTAAACTTGAGAAGCGATCGCAGGTTGATTCAGTGGTACACCCAAGGGAGATAAACCCGCTTTTGACCTCAGTTTGAGGCTATATTCGTCAACCATATTAGGGATGAGGAATAAATCGACGAACTGCCCACAGTAGAATAGCCCAAACGTACACAGCCACAACACACCCGTCCCGATTTTGCCGTTGTATATCCGGTGCAGTCCCCCCAAGCCGAAAAACCCCATAGCACACAAGATGTAGGAAACAAGAAGACGGTCTTGATTGGTGTTATTATCAACCTTCATGTTGTTTTGATTCCCTTGGATTCGCGCTTACAATCTGAGACGCTTTTGTGGCGCTGTTTTGTTTCATACTCAGTCTGTTGTTAGCTTTTCGCCCACAAGCTGGATGCAAAAAAGAGTACAAAGACCTTAGCTGACTCCCAATACCAAATTGCTGATTCCGCAGAATATATAACTATTGTTGCAACTCTTAACGTTTTATCTACAAATTTTGAGCCTGTACCTTGATAGACTGAACTTTATCAGCCTTAGTGATAAGTACTGTATCCCTTGCTCAAAAGCTAGAGGATTTAGCAATAATATAATTTGTAATTGATAATTCGTAATTCGTAATGAAAAGCTCATTTAAGAATTACGAATTATAGAGTGTACTGTAGGGCATACAGGAAATAGGGTTAGAGAGCAATCTCACCAGATCAACCCTAAATGCTTGGAGAGCTACCCATAAACAGGACTCTAGGTAAACACGTAATATCCTAGTTGGTTCGGGTAGGACAAGATATGTAAGACCTAGCCAATTTTAGTAGCATAACTACTAAATGTAACTAGGCAATGTCTGCTCAAGAATCTCCCAAATTTTTGCAGATGGGAGAGCGTCAATGTCGTCTAGTTACGCCTTGAGAGCGTCTGACGTTGGCTTTCTGGTGTACTGAAGATAATAAAGACAGAAGAGAAATCAAAACATGGTAGATTCCCTCAAAAAACCAGGCTTTGAAGAATTGCGTCCAGGGATTAAAGTCCCGGCAAAAGAAACACTATTAACACCCCGGTTTTACACCACCGACTTTGATGAAATGGCGCGGATGGATATCTCCGTCAATGAAGACGAGTTACAAGCCATTCTCGAAGAGTTTCGTGCTGATTACAACCGCCATCATTTTGTTCGGGATGCCGAGTTTGAACAATCCTGGGATCATATTGATGGGGAAACTCGCCGTTTATTCGTTGAATTTTTAGAGCGTTCCTGTACAGCCGAGTTTTCCGGGTTTTTGCTGTACAAAGAACTTGGCCGCCGCTTAAAAGATAAAAGCCCAGTTTTAGCCGAGTGCTTTAACTTGATGTCACGGGATGAAGCCCGTCATGCTGGCTTTTTGAATAAAGCGATGTCAGACTTTAATCTTTCTCTAGATTTAGGGTTTTTGACAAAGAGCCGCGATTATACCTTCTTTAAACCGAAATTTATCTTCTACGCCACATATCTTTCTGAAAAAATCGGTTATTGGCGTTATATCACCATTTATCGTCATTTAGAAGCACATCCCGAAGACCGGATTTATCCCATTTTCCGGTTCTTTGAAAACTGGTGTCAGGATGAAAACCGTCATGGTGATTTCTTTGATGCCGTGATGCAATCTCAACCGCAAATGTTGAATGACTGGAAGGCGAAGCTATGGAGTCGCTTCTTCCTGTTGTCAGTGTTTGTGACGATGTATCTCAATGACCTGCAACGCAAAGACTTTTACGCTTCTCTAGGATTGGATGCACGGGAATACGACATCCATGTGATCAAAAAGACCAATGAAACCGCAGGAAGAGTTTTCCCGTTGATGCTGGATGTTGATAATCCAGAGTTTTATCAACGCTTGGATATATGTGTTGAGAAGATGGCAAAATTAAATGCGATGTCTTCGACAACCCCTTCGGGGAACGCCAACTCCAACACTCCTAAATTCCTGCAATTCTTCCAGAAGTTGCCAATTCTCACCTCAATTGGTTGGCATATGGTTAAGCTGTACCTCATGAAGCCCATTGATGCGGTTTCTGCTCAAGGTATGGCCCGCTAGTTAATCAGGATTTGACAAAATTGAGAGTGGTTCTATTTCATATAGAACCACTTTTTTTATGTCACTTTTTGCTCATATTAATCTTGTAATTTAAATAGATAACCGCAAGATTATGCTCTTTAGCACCAGGAGAAGTAAATGAGTCAGTCAATTGGACGTAATTGCTGGGCGATCGCAGAAGGTTATATTCCTGCTTATAGTAATGGCCCTGAACCTCAGTTTATTAGTCATGAAACAGTCTGTATTTTAAATGCTGGGGATCAAGATGCTCATGTAGAAATCACAATTTACTATAGCGATAGAGAACCTGTAGGTGGTTACAAAATCACTGTTCCCGCACGACGGACAAAACATATTCGCTTTAATGATCTCAAAGATCCAGAACCAATTCCTCACGATACTGATTTTGCAAGCGTGATTCAGTCAGATGCACCGATTGTCGTACAGCATACCCGGTTAGATTCACGACAAGCAGAAAACGCTCTTCTCAGCACCATCGCTTACGCTCATAATTAAATTTATTATTCTTTGGCGACACTGCTTGATAGCAATAGCTAGTTTTCAATAATGTATTTATACCAGCGTAAATATATGAATAAGAGCGCACATCTGTACGCTCTTATTCATCATTGATGTGTTGCAAGGTCTTTAAAGTTGGGATTACAAGTATTTTTAAATAAATCTCCTGTATAGCGTAGCAATAGTCATAAATATTTCGCTACAAAAGATGCAAACAGATAAATACTGCAGTCAGAACAGTCTCAACAATCAATTATTCAATTCCTACAACCCAAGCTAAAGTAAGGGTACAAAAATTTCATACCCTGATCATAATCAGTAGCTTAACGCGCAATTTTACGTTCTTGCATAGAAAATAACTATTTTGCAGCTTTTTATTCCCTTTTCAAAGCAGATGTGACATTAAGCAAATTTTTTCAAAGTTTCAGCCTAATTACAAATTAAACCTGAGATAATGTGCCTTTAAGTTCTATAGCAATATTTAGTGAGCCTTGAGCATTTCTAAAAAGTAAGATTTTGGACTACTTGCATAAGTTCAGAATCTTGATTTTGCCTGTTTAAGTAATATCTAACAAAAGTATATGGGCAGTAATCCAATTGTCTTAATCCACGGCTACTCTGCTTCTGGTGAATCTTTCAAAGTGTGGGAAAAAAAGCTAGAAGCGCGTGGGTATGATGTCTCAACTATCCATGTTTGTAGCTATGTAACCTTGACTAACGAAGTCACAATTAAAGATATTGCCGAAGGTTTTGATCGGGCATTATCTATAGAGGGAGGGTTAGCCCCAGATCAGGAATTTGATGCGATTGTGCACTCAACTGGAATGCTGGTGATTCGCGCTTGGTTAACTGCATACTCGCAAAAGCGACGAAATCGACTTAAACACGTGATTGGATTAGCACCAGCCACCTTCGGTTCTCCCTTAGCCCATAAGGGACGGAGTTGGTTAGGTGCAATGTTTAAAGGAAACAAAGAGTTTGGCCCCGACTTTCTAGAAGCTGGGGATTTAGTCCTGGATGGCTTAGAACTGGGAAGCAAATTCACTTGGGATTTGGCACATAAAGATTTATTTGGTAGTGAAATATTCTATGGGAACAAAAATGATACCCCTTATGTATTTACCTTCTGTGGTACCAGTCCCTATAGCGGTTTAGCCAAATTAGTCAGCGATCCCGGAACTGATGGTACTGTGCGCTGGGCGGGTTGTGGTTTAAATAGCCGCAAGATTGCACTTGACTTAACCAAGCAGCAGGAGGAGGAACAGCGCATCGATTTTGATGGTTCTAAAAATGATGGTATTGCACCCACAGTATTAGTTGAGGGGTTGAATCACCAGACAATTATGAGCAATCCCCGTGATGAACTAGTGGATGCAGTTTGTGAAGCACTGCAATTCACCCCCGAACAAAAAATTCAGGATTGGCATCTAAAAACTACGGAGAAACTCTCACCAAAGACTATTGATTTGTGGCAGCAGTTTGTCGTTCGTGCCGTAGATGAACGTGACGATCCCATTCCTGACTACCACATTCAAGTATTCACCCAAGGTAATGATAACTTCCAAGCCATAGATAATTTTGCTGCCAACGTACATACATATAGTGGGGATAAAAGTCTTCGCTGTTTTTATGTCAACTTAAATCGGATTCTCAATCCCCAAAATTTGCAGCAACCAACGAATTTACCAAATTTGATGATGCGCGTTATTGCATCATCAGGTTCACAGCTAATTGACTATCTGGGAGTGAATAATAAAGGAGAGTGGGATGCACAGATGGATATCTCATACCTATTACGGGAATCCAAAGTGAGACTTTTCTGGCCGTTTACAACCACTCTGATTGAATTAAAGCTAAATCGCGAACCGCGTAAGGATGTTGCCAAGTTTTTACAGCGGCTACAACAACTAAATTCAAATTAGCGATCGCATAGTTTTTTCACTATACAGTCAAATTGTTATCAGCAGAGTCATACTGGTGATAACTCCAGAATAAAATCCAATACAGTTCAGTTAAGAAAATAAATTGACAACAAAACAAATAATTTTGGAGGGGGTTTGGGGGACGCAACCGTCACCCAATCGGGGGTTTGGGGGAGAATCCCCCAATTTTGCTAGCTGTTTCCACAACTGACAAATCAATCACTAATGATCTGAACTGTATTGGAATAAAATCAGTAATTTAACTTGATTTGGTATCATCTAACCTGCGTTGCCATTCCGCATCAATTTGTGCAGAACGCTCAAATTCCTGTTCCAGTAAATCAGTTTCGCTAGAGTACACCAAATCTTCTTTGCCAATCACCTTCTCTGCTGCAAACTGACGAGCATAGTCAATTTTTTGCTGTAAACTGGCATCCACATCTGTTAATAGTCTCGCACGGGAAAGGCGATCACGGTTACGTGCGCTAATTTGGCGATTGCGCCACTGAATCCAGAAATAACGCAGTAAAGGTAGAGCTAAAAAACCTGTTCCATAAGCTAACAGTAGCCAGTAAATGCTTTGTACAAAAGCTACTAACCCACCTAATTGCGCTGCAACTGTACCATCTCTTAACAAACTTCCCAGTACTAAGGCTCCCACAAAATTGAGTATGCCTAACCCAGCACTAAGCATAATTTGTCCAGAACTTGCGGCACTAAAACGCCACAATGATTCCTCTAAATACACAGGTATTGATTGACGATAATTTTTGCTAGCCCTAACTTGTAACTCTGGGAAGTAATAAACAATTTGCCCTTCTGAACTTACCTCTGGTTGCCCATTAAATCTTGTGAGTACAGGTAACATATAGTCTTCGTACTCTTGTTGATATTTCTCACCCAGATTATCCAAATAAGGAGCAATTTGTTCTGCTACTACTGCGCCACGATGATTGCGAATCACAGCCGCAATTTCTTGCCAACGGCGTTCTTCTAAGTTGGCGTTAGGATTACCATCACCAAACAAAAAGGAAAACACCGCCTCCAAAAAATTTAGATTACTACTCTGGTTTCTTTCCCGTCGTCGTTGCTGATATTCAGTATGATAATTGGGGCTTAAATACCAAAATAAATCAGGAAAAAAGAAGAAGCCTCCACCGCCGGAATAACTACTTCTATTGTTGCTATCACGATCTGAGTTAAGAGAACTTTGAATTAAGAAGATGCTAATAATAATTAGGACGATAGAAACAATTAAGAAAATCCCAAAAGAAATCCTCACTAAGTAAAATAGAGCGCCCCAAATCTTTTGCCACCATTCTTGAAGGCGTAACTGCAAATATTTGTTGCGTAAAACTGCGCGAAAATTTTTGGGAAATAGATAAACAATGTCACCTGATTCTGCTACTTGCAAATGTCCGCCAGCATCAGATGCTAAAGCTAATAACCCTTGTCCAGCCTGTGCAATATTTAATCCTGCCTGGGTAGCGACATCACCAACTGTGACGCGATAACCCAGTTGTTCCACAGCCTGCATAATGGTGGGATTGGGAGTCATTGCTCTCCCCTCCTGTTAAATATCTTTACTATCTTTCTTCAAGTATAAAGTTTTATTTGGGGTGTCTGGGGAGTGCGATCGCCAATTCAAGATTCACCTGCAAACCAATTCCCGATTTTTGCAAATTTGCGGTTTTAGTGGCCATTCTATTCATGTTAGAATTATCTTCCTCGGCTTGGTTAAACAGCAAATTTTCTGCTCGTCATATGGTTCAGTATACTCTCGCTCAAAGTCCAGAAATTATCCTCACTGTTTCTGGCAAAGACTCAGCCAAAGCCCGTGAGAAAGCAATGGATCAACTGATAGAACTGATGGATGCAGGTAAGCTACCCACAGAACTAGAAGAAGGATTTGGCCCGCAACAATTAATTGAAGTTAAAGAGACAGCATCTGATACCGCTAGTGGTGAAGATGCTATTACTCAAGCTGTCCAGATTCTCAGCAACTTAGCCACACTTAAGCTAAAAGTTCAAGAATCACGCAATGAAGCCATAGAAATCCGCAAGGCGGTTGATGTTCTGTTCTCAGATGACTCAGTTACTGAAGAAGAAATTACCCGCCTGAAAGAAGGATTCAAAGTTCTCAAGAATTTTGCCCAAGTTAATCTCCGGTTCCACGAAGCTAGAACTAAAGCCGAACAAGCAAGAGAAGTTCTAGATCAGGCTTTAAAATCACCCGACCAATAGTAGATAGTACTTAACAGTATTGTGGTAATTGTTAATCAGTAGCTAAGTTAATTAACCATGAATAACAATTACCCACATTTCTCTTTTAACTGCGGTTAGCTTTATTGATGTTAGAAGAGACATTGGCAGAGTTAGCACTGGTTGAGACTTTCTCCACACTAACTTTCTCACCACTCATGCTTTGTCTGTAATATTGTTGATAGTACTGATAAGAAACAGGCGCAGCATCTTTAGACTTATTAGCGATCATCCCTAATAGCGGAGTGCCAGAAATTTGAATCTGTTCTAATGCTTGCTGTAGTGCAGTACGTTTGAGCTTACCTAAACCTGCAACTAGTACAAGCCCATCAGTATTGGCTGCTAATAAGTAAGCATCTCCAAATCCTAAAAGTGGAGGTGTGTCATAAATTACTAAGTCAAAACTAACTTGCAATTCCTCCATCAAATTCTGCATTTTTTGAGACGCAAGCAACCTCATCGAGTCTGGCGGAATCGGCCCTGCTGGCATCACAAACATATTATCTTCTTGAGGAGATGGCTCAATCACATTGTGCCAGTCTAAATCTTGGGATATGACATCAGTCAAACCCTGAATATTCATGAGTCCAACTCGATTGTGTAGACTAGGCGCACGCAAATTAGCATCCACAAGTAATACTCGTTGTCCCATTGCTGCTGCTGCTTGTGCTAGCTGCGTCGCAATTGTAGACTTACCATCTCCTTGTCCAGCTGAACTAATGACGAGTGAGCGAATTGGTGTATCCGAACCCAACAGCAAAATATTCGTGTAAAGCGAGCGGAAAACTTCAAAGAAAGAAGATCCTTCTGTATTTTGCCCACCTCTGGAGAGACCGTCTTTCGTCCCTGCTTCTAGTTCTTTTCTTAAAGGAACTATTCCTAGTAATGGCAACCTGGTAGCATCTTTGAGTTCTTGAGAAGAGTAGAAAATATTACTGAGTTTATCTACAACTAAAGCTGTTCCTACACCCAAGATTAAACCCAACAAACCACCCAAAGCTAAATTTTTCTTTGCGCTGTCTGAGATTGCCAAAGGTTCATTGACTTTAGAGAGTTGCGGATCTAGCAGTACCCAAGGTTGTTGCTTTTGCGCTTTTTCAATTTGCAAAGCTTGTTGCTTACTTGTAAATTGAGTCAGAGCTTCGTTGGCAATTTGTAATTCTCTTTGGATATTGTCATAATTACGGCTGATAGTTGCCAACTTTCTAATTTCACTGTAAATATTATTGATTTTTTCATCAAGGGAGCGATCGCGCGCTGAAAGTTCCTGAATGCGGCTTTGAAAGTCCTTTTGTACCCGCGCCTCTTCTTGCGCTAGCAATGGCAGTAATGATTCTTTCTTTTGTTTTAAAGTAATCATTGCCGGGTTTTCATCTGTAAACACGGCTGACTGTTGTTTAATCGCAATATCTGCTGCTTGGATCTGATCGAGAATCTTTTGGTAACGAGCATTATCACTTAACAACGAATTACCAGCCCTTTCGCCAGGTTCTTGGGCTAATTCTCGTTGTAAGTCTTCATACTTAGCTATCATTTGTTCTAGCTGGACTCGATTCTCTATTCGCTGTTGTCGGAAAACTGTCAATTGCCCAGACAATTCTTGAGCTTTCTGGGCAGGTTCAATCAAATTATTGTCCAACCGCAAATTTCGCAATTGCTCTTGCCAGTATTTTAAACTCTTCTCTAATGGCTGTTTTTGTCTATCCACAAACTGAATAGCCACTTCCACATCTGATTGCCGTTCCTGCAAACTATATTGCAGATAAGCATCAGCAAGTAGCTTTAACACATCAGTCACTAGTTGTTGATCTGAGTTCTGATATTCGATGCTGATGATATTTGGCTTTTTAGATGAGATAGTCAAGTAATAGACCAGCAAGTCATATGTGATTCCTGGGTATTGCTCCTGCAGCTTTTCCACAATCGGATTCAACACCTTAGGACTCTGTAAAACTGCGATCGTTGTCTGAACTTCCTTTGTTGACTCAGGAGGTGCTACTTTGTCTTGACTACTTATAGATTGAGGAACATTAGCCGTTACCTTATCCTCACCAGTCACTGGTTTGGTAAGAATATCAAAAGTGCCTTGATAAATTGGGGGATCGGTTTCCGCCTTAAGTACTGCTGCTGTTGCTACTAAGGCTGTTGTACCACCGATTAACAATAGTCTACGACGCAAAACTGCGCCAACTTGACCCAGGTTTAATCCACCTTCTTCATCGTTTAACTGGGTAAAGTTTGATTGTGACAAGGGGTGAGAATATTTTTCCGACTTCAGCATAGCATTTGTCAACTAAACTACTTATATTCCTTTAACAGGTGAATTCTTCGATTCAATCTTGGATAGGTAGTTAGATTGCTCCGAAGTAAGCTTTTTTGTTTCTGCACCCACGTAAATCAATTGAATTGATTGACTACTTAGATAATACCATTAATAAATGTAGTAATATTTAATACGCAAGAACTACGTATGAGGAAAGATTTAGCTTTGACGACTTGATATAAAGCTCAAATAAACTTGAATACATATACTTTAACTACAGTAGCATTACGCAAGAAGAATTGGTGAAATTATTTAAAAGATTAAGTAGAATTTTCTTAACATAGGTCGGTTTTTCTAGTATAAATACGGTAAAATCACTCTTGAAATATACCTTATTACTTAGATTTTGCAAGTATATTTACTCGCAAAATCTTCCTTTTTCTACTTGAAATATATTAAAGTTATTTTCAATACTGTTTTCAAAGTCTCCTAAAAAGACTGTGGAGCAGGTAAGTTCAGTTCCAATCAAGAGGTAGAAGTACAAGTATCTAACAGGATTTACTGTTGACTTAGTTCTGCTCAGGCTCAATATGAAGGTTGCTTGCAAAGCAGCGATCGCTTGCCTTGCTTCATAAAAATAAATAAAAAAATTCAGTGTACAGTGGTATTTTGAGTACACTGTGGAAGCCCTACAAAACTTTTGGTTCTTATTTTTAGAATAACTGTTTAACTGGGGCGCTAGGATTCGAACCTAGGGATGGCGGGACCAAAACCCGCTGCCTTACCACTTGGCTACGCCCCAATGCAAGATTGCACTTTAGATAATATAGCAGCTACTGCTGGGTTAGTGTCAAGTACTTTGAGCAAAAAAATTTAAGATTATTTGCTTTGCTTTATGGAAACATAGTGAATATACTGCCAATATTCATGAAATTAGTATAAAATTAGCTACTGGTTTCATTAGCTTCTAGTTGTGCTAGAGGATCAAGCGATTGCCTGCTCATTTGTCGCTGATGCCATTGCAAACCAATCAAAATAGCTACAATCATTGTTTGGCCTGGTTCCTCCATCTGAGTAATGATCAGTCCGTAAATGAACAAAGTCAGCATTAGCAGTTTGCTTAAATCGTCACGACACATACGACTCCAAACGATATATCCCAAATACAGATAGGTAAGTAAACCCACAAAGCCTAAATCGCCCCAAATACCAGCCCAGCTGAAAAGAGGGATAAACAGAGAAGATTCCAGAATCAACCAGTTAGAGTTGACATAAGCCCAAATTTCTTCGGTTACAGGATGAGTGGTAACACCTAACGGAGCAAGCATCGTTGCATAATCCCGGAATACCCATCCTCCTAGTCTGCTCACAGTATGACCAGGGCCTAAACCGATCAACCAATTCAAAGGAGAGCGAAAATAACCAGATATCATGCGAATACCTGCAATCTTAGCCTGATAACCTTCTCCATCGGGAGGAATGTAAAGTGATGTTCTATTTGCCCAATGTTTAAATGCTCCTAAAGCTTCTATATCTAGATTTTCTATTGCCCAAAAGAAACCTCCAATAACAATAACTACTCCTACAAAATATAAGAGCAGTTTGCGAAAATCATTAAATTTAGTTAGCACCAATATTATCCAAGCCAGAAAAAATACTACTAATATTTGTTTAGAGTCAGAAGCTACTAAGTGATAAAATGAGGCAAATATACAAAAAACTCGCCACCACAAAGGGGCGCTTTTAGCATTTATAAGATAGTATAAAGCAACGCTTACTGAAACTGAAACAGATACATAATTCCCGGCTCCCGATAAGTAGAATACACCCTGTACGTTATCTAATAATGAATATCTAGAATATTTCATGATCCCTGTAATCAGCAGGAAATATTGCGCGATCGCTAAAACTATATTAATAACTGCAGAAACTAAAGTAAAAGACCTTAATTTTTTCCAACTGGCTATTGATAGAGGCAGACATGATATCGCTAGCAATAGCATAAAAGGCTCAGTCAGTAATATAAAATCTAATATTACATTAATAAAACCTGCACGATTTAATAGTGCACTGGCTACCATTACGCCTAATAATACCAATAATCCAGCAAGAATTTCCCTAGAAAACTTTATCTGTACCCGATTTCTTGTAGAAGTACTGGTTATGACAATTAGAAAAACAACAGGAACAATTAGAAAATGAACAAAATTTATAATTGATGGGGCACCAGCTGCATTAATAATCCGAGGATAAAAAGCGCTGGCGAAGGCAAATAATATTAAAAATATGTTTTTAACATACCCAGGTTTCTTTTTTTGATAAATTAGTGATTCATGAATCAAACTATCCATAGATTTTCCAGAAAATTCAGTTGATTAATTGATAATCTATCAATTAATTTTTCCACAACATGGCTTAATCAGCCTCGGTTATTAAAAATATTTAAAAAAATTATTTCAAATCATATCATAAAATTTGAGATATTGATTTGCAGTGTTTAGTTTGCTAAAACGCTGATCGGGAACAATTTCCTTATAATCCTGATTATATAAGGATTCAGTAATCGCATTAGCAAGATTTTGGGCTATATCTCCCTCTAGTTCAAAATAATTGCAATTCTCATTCCCAATTTCTCTAAATATAGGAATATTAGAGCAGACTACTTTACAAGCAAGAGATAATGCTTCAGCTAAAGGCAAACAAAAGCCTTCTGTTGAAGACGGTACAACCAAAAGCTGACAATTCTCATACAACCAACGTAGTTCCTCGTCTTTTATTGATGTCATCATTAGAATACGGTCTTGTAGAGAAAGTGCTTGGATTTGGTGATGTATATTTTCTGTTTCTGGCCCAGTACTACCTACAATAATTAACTGAGTTGCATCGTTTATCTGTTTATTATTTAATAATATATGATAAGATTTGATGAGAATATCTAAATTCTTATTTTTGCGATGCTGGGCAACAGCTAATAAAAAATGTGATTTAATATTAGTAGATTTGATAGCTTGAGGAGTAACATGACTAAAATCTACATAATTATAAATGACAGCAGTTTGTTTGCGCTTTTCTATTTTGGAAAAATATTCTTGTAATTTATCTAAAGTATATTGAGAAACACAAGATAATCCATCACTATTACTAATACATTGCTTTAGAAACAGTTGGTTAAATATTACATTAGGGTAACCGAAATTTTCAGGATACTCATAAGGATATAAATCATGAATAGTAGCTACCACAGGACATGGGAACAGTTGACGAATAAACGGTAGCGGAAATGAAAGATGAATTAAATCTGCATGATGTTGTTTGGCAAGTTGTGGTAAACTCCATAAATACCAAATATTTCTTTGAATGGCGGTATTTTTAATATCTACAATTACCAATTTAATTTTTTCTGATTCTAGAGAAAAAGACTTTTCAAAATATGCTTTTTGCCATGAACCGATAATCAAACTAACTTTGCTAACTTTGTCTGTGTCAGCCAAGCATTTTGCAAGATTTGCAGCATGTCTACAAACTCCAGTAGGTTTTGTTGGTCTGTGTAAAGCAGCAATTAAAAGATGCATGATTTGATTAAATAATTGACTAGTGATTTAGATAAAATGTTGTACTTGTTTTAATTACTGAAATAAATTTTTAGCAATTGTTCTATTTTTTATCAGCAAATGCACAGCTAGCCAACTAATAAAAAACTATGTAAAGAACATATAATTTGAGAGAGAACACAATACTACGGCATAAATCGATTCCTGCAAATCTTGCTTTCTTATCCATCTTACTGTCCTCGAATATTTTCTAGTTAAATACTATGTCATTTATTAGCTATCAATACTTGAACAGTCTTTTTATTTGGTTTTAAGCAAAAATTAGTTTTGCAAGGCGCACTAGTGTAATTATTTTTTATTTAACAATCTGCTAATTTAATTAAGTACTTTTGGTTTTTGAAAAGATATGACTTCTTCATAGACTTGAGCCAGGCGTTGACCCATAACCTGCCAACTATAAGTATCTCGAACTAACTGCCTTCCCGCTTGTCCCATACGGACGCGCAGTTCTGGATCTTTAGCTAAAGTAATCAAGGCTTTTGACATATCATCAACTGCTTGCTCTGGGTTAATTGCAGCAATTTTGAAGCCAGTCTCTGCTGTTACCTGCTGCGCTGGGCCTCCCAAATCTAAACAGACAACTGGGCGGCCTGTTGCCATAGCTTCAATACATACCCATCCACCAGAATCATGTAAACTAGGGTGAACTAATACATGACAATTTCCTAAATTTTCTAGAGTCTTCTCGCGAGGTAATCTACCCCAAAATTTCACTTTATGTGCAATACCTAACTGGGTTGCCATGCTTTGCAATCGTTCCCATTCTGGGCCATCCCCAACAATCCAATATTCTGCTTCAGTTAGGTTGGCTTTTGCAAAAGCTTGTAACCCTAAGTGAAAACCTTTCCAATGCAAAAGTCTGCCCATACTAATAAATCTGACAGGTTGCTGCGTAGGGATAGGGTATTGGTTAAGTACAGAGATTTCTTCTGTAAGTAAACCTGATTCCGAAATAAGATCTACAGATTTCACGCCCATTTTATACAACTTTTTAGCTGTATCTTCAGTTGTGGCTCTAACTACAGCACTCTTTCTTGCAGTTATATGTACAAATGGATCGAGTTCCCCTAAAGAACGAGAGATAATACGTGCTGCTTCGTAAGCTTTAGCGCGAAAGTCAAAATCCCGCCAAAATGCCTTGGGAGCAGTTTCCCCACCTCCAACAGGGCCCCAGATAAAGGGAATGGGCAATAATGACAAAAAGCTGGGATTGGAATATTTAACAAACGTTACATGATGTGCAACATCAAAACCAATTTGACGATGCAATCTCCGAGCTACAAAGTATGCTTGTATCTGCCAGAGATAATAATGGATTTGCATTGCCCCATTCGACCCTAAGCGCCACAGTCCACCCAATATAGGTAAGGTAAAATAGACGAAGTGCAAGTTAGGATTTGGATTAGAGGCCAGCTCTGCTTCAATAGCTTCTTTACTTTCATCAGGTCGCGTTAATACCCAAACTTCATTGTATTTGGCAGCTTCCCAAACCACATTCCAGCCGACACCACGCTCAGAGCCTTTTCCAGGTTCACACGAATAAGCAGAAATTAATATTTTCATAAGCAGATAAAGATACAGTCTGGTAAACAATGTTATTTAGATATTTGCATCAAACAGATGCTAAATGGAAAAATTTTGATGCATTAATTTTTATTAGCTAATAATTTTTCATAAACTTCAGCTAGTTTTTCTGCTGTTTTTTCCCACGTAAATAATTGAGCTCTTGACAGTCCTTTATCGACTAATTCTTGATAATATATTGTGTCATTATGCAATCGCACTACTGCTTCTGAGATTGCTTGTGGTTCTTGGGGATTAACTAGAATAGCTGCATCTCCTGCTACTTCCGGCATAGCTGAAGTGTTGGAAGTAATAACTGGAGTGCCACAAGCCATAGCTTCTAAAATTGTGATGCCGAATCCTTCATGCAGCGAAGGCGCTATCAGAATATCAGCAGCATTATATATTTCGATTAGCGTTTTCTTATCTGGTTTACCAAAGTAAGTAATATAATTTTCTAACTGATGTTCTTGAATATATTCTTTTTGCTCATCTGTAAAGTCAGCCCCCACTTTCCAAAATTTAAAAGATATTTCTTTTTGTTTTAAAATATTTAAAGATTCAAGTATAGTAAAAATATTTTTACGAGGGTGATTGGCTCCTACATTTAGGAGATAAGTTGTTTGATCATTACAACTATGATTTTGGTAAAAAGCATCAATCTCAGATGGAGATAACTGCCGAAATATAGGATCTACAGCATTGGGAGTTACAGTAATTTTGGCAGGTTCTATATTTAATAATTTAGTAGTATCTTTAGCAGTTACACAAGAAACAGAAAAGATGTGATCGGCATATTTCATGCCTTTGACAGCAAATAACCAGACATTTTTACTCACAAATGGCAATTGCACCGAACCTTGAAGATTGCCTGAGTAATAAAAGTTGATTAAATCATGGCAAGTAACAACAACAGTTTTAGTAGTTTTTTGTAACCAATAAACAATATGAGCTTCTGCAGGTTCAATAATATGGAAAACATCTGCTGATTGTTGTCTTACCAAGCTGGGAAAGCGCCAAAAGCGCTCATAGTATTTGATAACTCTTAGTAAAAGAGAAGAACTTGTTCTATCATAATTACGCGGTGCTAAATCCACAATTTCCCAGTCAGGTCTGACAGTTTTTAAACCTGAAATAATCCCATTGGCATAGATATCCATGCTGAACTCTTGCATAGTACGCACAATAATTACACGCATGATTAATTCCCCTTAGCATCACACTCCAACTTTCAACTAACCTCAACTTTTGTTCATAGCATAGGCATGAATGCTAGTTTGTCGGATGAGAGGTTGCCAAAGGTTGATTAAACGTTCAGCGATTCTTTCATGGCTATAATGCTGATTAACTCTAGCCATACCATGTTGCTTTAACTCTTGCCGCCAATTCGGATTGCAAATCATTCGCTCTAAAATTGCTGCTAATCCTGCTGATTCACCCTCTGGAAATATCAGATCAGAACGACCAATAACATTGGCGATTTCACCACTACTAGAGCCTACTACAGGAACACCCATTGCCATTGCTTCAATTAAAACGTGACCAAATTGCTCTTTCCATGTAGTAGCAGTTAAGGAAGGCAGGACTAAAACATCAAATTTACTAATTTCTTCGGGTGCTTGCTCATGACGGACTGAACCGCGCCAAACTACTAAATCAGCTATTTGCTGTTTTTGAGCTTCTTGTTTGAGCGCTTGTTCATGGGAACCGGAACCACAAATAATAATCCGGGTATTGAGTCCTTTTTCTTTCAGTAGTCGTGCAGCACCAAATATAGTATCAACACCCTTCTCAGGAACCAATCTGCCCAGAAATCCTATGTGGAATTCTTCATTTTTCTTTTCAGGCGATCGCGGACTAGATAATTGAGTATCCACTCCCATCTGTGGCATCACTTCCATCAGTCCGGTATAACCCCATTGCCGTAATAAATTAGCTCCATCTTGATTACCTGGAAGCATCAACTTGGCTGTATTCATGACAAATTGACGTACCCAGCGACGCGCAACAGGCAGTTTGCGATCCATATTTTCCCAGCCAAATACAACCATTGGCTTGCCTGTGATTCTGCTCCAAATTGCTAACTCAAAAGTACAAAGTGAGAATACTTCTTCTTCCACTTGCACTATGTCAGGTTGAAAATTCTGCAGAACTTGCCACAGATGCCAAGGTGTATAGACATGAGCACCTCCACGACCAGAAAACAGTACAGGTGCTGTATAAACTTTAATGTTGGGATAAGGCTTTTCAACTTCAAACTGGCGATTCCACTCCAGCGCTTTCCAGTTGCTAGGAGCTAGTAAGCCAACTTCAAATTTACCGGTTTCTGCGATCGCATTCAGCTTACCTTGGTTTATACCAACTACATAAGCGTGACTAACAAAAAGTACACGCAGCTTAGAGTTCGTCATTGTGGGCAATTATCACTATAATTTGAACATAATTTTGCAAGGCTGCTAGGAGCGATATGCTCGAGCCAAGAGGTTTTTTGTTGGTATTCTAGGACGACCTGCTCCTTCAGCAATAAAAATGAGTTGATGTAGTAAACACAAGTAAGTTTCTTTGAACCGTCCCAAGATTGTAGATGCAGACCACTGTGGTTTGATCTCAACTTTATTAGCATCAAATCCACCTAGTAATAAAAGATGCAGAAGAGAGTGTTCTGTCACTCCGAATTCGTGAGTCAGGTCATTATATCTGCACAGACAACTAAATATACTGCCCATATTAGGTGTTTGAATCACAAGGCAGCCATTAGGTTTCAATTTTTCTCTAATTTGCTTGATAAATTTACTTGCTGATTGCTTTGGTAAATGTTCCAAAATATCTAAAGCAAAAATGAGATCATACTTTTCTGCATCTCTGAATTGGTTGAGTTGTTCTGCATTAAATTTCTGCACAAATGTTAATCCTAATTCATGGCAAATAGCTACATTTTGCTCGGAAATATCGAACCCCGAAAGATTCTTATATCCTTTTTCTTTTAAGAAAGTTAATAAAGCTCCTTCGCCACAAGCCACGTCTAATATTTTGAGCGATCTATCTATTGGTAACCAATGCTTTAAAGAACGTTGGAAGGATTTACAAATTTTCTCTTTGGCTTTATGATCTTTAACTGTTGGTCTACAAGAGATTTCATTATACCGCTCATAAATCTCTCCTGTGGTATTACGTGTAGACGTTATTTTTAAAGACATAAAATTTGGACTCCAAACCATAAATTCTGTTGAGAATTGGCAAGTTATTAGGAAATTCTAATAGCGATCCCATTCAGCAAGCTGGACTAGCAATAGTCAAGTTAGGGATGAAATTAACATCAATTTCTGTTTGTTAATTGCTTGTGCAAATAAACCTATTAATAGCTCCTTCCCTACTCTCACAACCCCATCATTATTGCTGAAATGAGTACCTTGAACCACGCCTCTTTTTAACTTTTTAAGGTAATGGCAAATGAAGCTATGCACTTGGTTAAGTTAGAGCAAATTTTCTGTCAATTAGCTCTTTGACTAAGCGCTTCAGACGGCTCTGTCCATAGATCAGATCAAACCATTTTTGAAAAATATTATCTGGTAAATACTCACCCCAGCGAAATAGCCACTGTTGAGCTACAGACCAATTATTAAAATTGGGATGAGTCACAAGCTGCTGGTGTATTGTCCTGCGCTCTAACTTAGATAAATGCTTAAAACGAGCTAGTAAATAAAGATCATGACAGACTGCAACACTAAAATGCAAATCTGTTAGGCTATCTGCAATGGCTGTACCATAAATTTTTTGGAGAAACTGTTTTTGTTCTTGATGTACACGTGCTAAAGTCACTTGCTCTTTCTCTAGAAAATCTGCTGTCACAGTTGTTTGGCTAGTAGTATTTGAGCCATGTAAGCGAAATTTACTTAGTACATCTGGTGCTGAACCAATTACTGTGATAAATGGAGCAAAACGGAATATTAAACTATCTGCATTACGTACAAATGCTTCGTTCAGGGGAAAGATATAGTTGGCTACTTCGCGTCTGATACTTAAAGCAGATGCTGGAGGAATATTGTCAACGAATCCACCATTTTGTAAAGCAGAATGGCCCATCCAACCTGAAGCTAAACGCCTAAACATAGGAGTTGATTTTAATAAATTACCTTGGCCATCAATTTGAATTACATTATGAATGGCAAAGCCACATTTAGGGTTAAGTCTGAATACCTCTAAAATTTTCTGTAACTTATTATTCATCCAAATGTCATCGGCATCTAAAATGCAAATAATTTCACCCTTAGTGTGGCTATAAGCTGTATTTAATGCTGTGGCAACACCTCCATTTAGTTTGCGGATCAACTTGATTCGGGAATCTTTTTGAAGATAACTTTCGATAACTTCACAAGAGTTATCTTTGGAGCCATCATCACAAACTATGATTTCAAAATTGGTGTAAGTTTGTTGAAGAGCGCTGTCTAGAGTCTCGCCAATATATTTTGCATAGTTGTAGTTGGGAACTAAAACTGATATTAAAGGTCTATCTGGCAGTTGAGGTAGTTCTATTGGTTGTAAATTTTGAGTTTGCAATTGTTGCATTTGCTGAATCCTAAGATTTGAATTAACGCAATCTGTGTTTTAATTCCTAAATCGAATTTGCTATTTCTTTCTCAAATACACCCAGAGCCCGCACTACTGCTTGATCCATATCATAGTACTTATAGTCTCCCAGCCTACCTGCAAATATTACTGTACCGTTGAGTTTTTCTACCTCTTTCAAATACAAATTCAAGCGATCGCGGTTTTCTTCATTGAGAATAGGATAATAAGGATCGTTTTTGCCAGGTACATAAGCTTGAGGATATTCCATTACCAAGGTAGTTTTAGGAGATGTTTGTCCCGACAAATATTTTTGCTCGGTGATGCGTGTAATATCGTAGTCATTGGGGTAGTTGACTGTACCAACTTCTTGATACCATTCTTGATCTAGAGTCTCAAATTGAAAGCGCAAACTACGATAGGGCAGTTCGCCATACATATAATCGAAAAAGGTATCTATTGGCCCTGTACAAAGTATTCGGTTAAACTTTACATCATTGATAATCTCGCGGTAATCTGTATTTAGGAGTACCTTAATGTTAGGATGAGCTAGAATTTTACGGAACATTTCGGTATAACCCAGCTTAGGCATAGCTTGGTAAGGGTCTTGAAAATAACGGTTATCCCGACTTATGTAAACTGGAACACGTCCTGTTACTCCCCTATCTAGTTCTTCTGGTTTTACACCCCACTGCTTCATGGTGTAATGGAGAAAGATATTTTGATAAATGTAATCAGCTAAAAAGCTTAAATCTCCACTAGCGCTTTCACGCAGTTTTAGGATAGGTATTTTTACTCCAAAACCAAAGTGCTCTAGCAACAAATTTTCTAGCTTTTCTGCATATTTTGGAGGAAACAGGGCATAAAGAGAGTTCAAATTAAAGGGGATAGGAACCTTTTTACCCTCTACTACTCCCAGAACATGATGATAGTAATGTCTCCATTCTGTAAATTGTGAAAGATAATCCCAAACTTTTTTAGATTTGGTGTGAAAAATATGAGGGCCGTACTTATGAACTAAAATGCCATGCTCGTTGTAGTAATCGTAAGCATTACCGCCGATATGGTCTCTCTGTTCCACTATAAGTACCCTTTGTGCAAGTTGAGTAGCAATTCGTTCAGCTAGCACGCAGGCTGAGTACCCAGCACCTATAATCAGCCAATCAGTTTTCATAATAGAGTCTCCTTTATTAATAGCATGGCTGAGTTATGTTTTGGTCTATTCAATTTTTTGCGTATATTTAATTGATTCATAGTTTTAATGCTGAGTCTTTTGATTTGTAAAAATTTGAGTTAAAAGCGATAGGCGACGAGAAAGATGGTAATTTAAAATTATTGGTATCCTGACGCATAATGCCCAAAAGAAAATTGGATTTTGCATGGCTACAATCCATGCATTTAAAAAATCCTTTTTTTTGATGTATGGTTTTACTTTATAAAATGCTCTAAGTAGCTTCATTTCTGATAAACGCCGATATAAAGAAGCTGCTATTTTTGGATCTTTTTTTGTAAATTCTTGCTGTAAAAGATATAAATTTGTATTGTAAGCTTGCTCATAAAATTGTGTCTGTTCAGTCATAAGTGAGCCAGTACGACTACGGTAAAAATAATAAGGTTCCGGCACAATTGTGAAGCAGGCTCCATTAACTAAGCATAATAAGAAGAGAAAAAGGTCTTCTCCATACTTCAATTCTTCATTAAATTCAAGAGCATGACAAATCAAAAATTCACGTTTTATTAAAGGCTTTGTGATGCCGAGGCTGAAATCAATAAAATATGTAGTATCTATGTTTATCGGAGTTTTAAAGTTTATTTTTTTTCCAGAAAAATATGTATTATGAGAGGAATCTGTATCATCTGCGATTAAATGCATATCATCTGCAATCAAGTCTGCATTTTTTTGATAAGCTACTTGCAACAGCTTTTCTAATCTATTTGGTGCATACCAGTCATCTGAATCTAGTAGAGCAACCCATTCGCCTTTTGCCTCTTTTAGAGCACGGTTACGTGAGTAACTTGGCCCTTTATTACTTTCATTAACTAAGAGCTTAAGGCGCTGATCTGTAAAAGTTCTCACTACTTCTACTGTTTTGTCTGTGGAAGCATCATCAACTACGATGACTTCAATCCTTGACTCAGTCTGCCCTAATGCAGATTCTATCGCTTGTTTGATATAGTTATCGGTATTATAAGCAGGAATAATAATAGATACTCTAGGATTCACAAGCTTTCTCTCTTGACTTCTAAAATTGATTTAGCTATACAAAGAAGATGGGTTTCTAATTAATATTTGTAATAAGTGAGGAAATACCATCAAGAGATTGCTCCAAACTTAATACAAATAGTTATGTTTTTAAATAGCTTTTTATTCTACGTTCAATGCCTTTTTTCTTGGTCAAAAAATTACCTTTGAACGCTAATTTTAATTGCTGAGATAAAGGAAGCCTTTGGCGATAAGTATTTAGAATTCGCTCTATACGCTCTAGCGTCTGACCACTTTGATTACTATTGTAAGTTTTTGTGCCTTTGATTACTTGGAAATTTCCCCAAGTTTCATCTACATATTTAACTGTAGCAATTTGCACTACTTGTAAGAGGAAATGTAAATCCATAGCATCATGATCATCAACATCATATAAACCAATTATTTGATGTATTGAACTATGATAAAAATATGCAGATGGGTTTGCAGGAAAAGGGTTTATATGCCATCCCAACAATAAATCATTAAACTGCATTTTCCGGGGTTTGTTAATTTGAAAAAGCTCACCCCTATCGTTCCATAAGTTACAGTTGCCGACGAGGAAGCTAGGATCGGGTAAGGTCTTAAAAATTTCTATGACTCTATTGAAAACATCCGATTCATAATAGTCATCTACATTCAGAAATCCGATAATCTCTCCCTCCGCTAGGGTAATACCTTTATTCATGGCATCCGACTGTCCCTTATCTTTTTCAGATATCCATCTAATATGTGGATATTGTTCTGCATAATTTTTAATAATTTCTACAGTTCTATCTGTGGAGCCTCCATCGACAATAATATGTTCAACATCAGTACAGTTTTGATCAATAACATTTTTGATGCAGTCTTCAATGAAGCGATCGCCGTTATAAACTGGGGTGATAATACTAATCATGCTTTACCTCTAAGGATTAAAAACAATATTTGCCAAGAGCGAGATACTAAATATGTATTAATTGTTTTGAAATATTATGCTGTGTAACCACTGATAGTAAAATTTCATAAATTTTCTGAGAATAAGTTTCTATACTGTACTCTTCAACAACTCTCTTCCATGCGTTCATTCCTAGCTGCTTTGCCCAGTCAGGATTTTCAATAAGTTGCTTCATACATGCTGCAAGCGCCTCATGATCACCTCGATATAGCAGACCAGTATATTCATGTTGAATAATCTCTGATGTTCCGGCATTATCATAACCAATCACAGGACGACATACAGACATCGCTTCTACGGTAACTCGGCCCATTCCTTCATTTTTAGAACACATCAAAATAACATCTGAATCTAAATATGCTTTATAAGGATCTTCTAAATAACCCCAAAATTCGACTAGATTTAGAACTCCCAAATCTTCAGTTAATTTCTTGAGTTGATCAAGATAATCATTATCACCATCTCCAACTATTAATAAGCGTACCTGAGGATATTTTTTGGCTATTTTTGCAAAAGCTTTAATAGCCACATCTTGCCCTTTATTTGGATGAATTAAACCGACTAATGTAAATGTAAATGGCCTATTAACCTTTAATGAGGAAATTCCTATTTGATATAGAAGTTGTAATTCTTCGGTTGAAGCAATACCGTTATATACAATATGCAAATTTTCTGTTGAGCAATCCGGAAAAAAATGCGATGCAATTGCTTTAGAAATAGCAATTTTTGCAGATGATTTTTGAATAAAATAACTGCAGAATGATTTACCCCAATCTAAATATAGATTATAGTCTTTATCTAGAAATTCTCTAAGATGCCAAATATGTGGAACTTGTAGTTTCTCTGCTACTAGACTACCTGCTGGAGTTGCAGAAGAATTTGTATACACTACATCAATATTCCATAATTTTAATATTTCTTCTAAAGTAGGGATTAACTTAAAATTCAAATACAAACGTTTAAAAGCTTTCGGATAAAATGAAGCAATTTGGTAAGCCTTGTCTATAAAGCTACCTTTAAATTCATCTGCCCACCATTGAATAGGAACTACCGCATATTCTATATTGAGAATCTTTAATTGGGCTGTCAATTGTCCCTCAAAGGGAGCAATAATATGAGGTACTACACCATAAGGCTTTAAGCCATCTATTAAATTCAGAAGGGAGCGATTTGCCCCATATAAATTCGGAAAATGAGTGATGAAAGCTACTTTCATAAATGTGCCTTGTAATTATTTTTTATATGATTAAAATGTATGTATTTTAAATATTTTTTGCATAATTAACCTCAGGTAAAATTACATAATTTTGGCACCAACACATCCTTAGTATTGAGAATTTTTTATTGCTAGTCGCATCAATAATCGACTAATAGTCGAGTAATTTATATACGCTTGTACAAAATTTTTTATTTTCTATCCAAGCTATATATTTACTCAATTTTTAGTTAGCCCCATAACTTGGAGAAGACTATCTCTTTCTCTTTCCCATGTAAATAATTCTTGAGCTCTTTGCCAACCCGCAAAACCCATTTTTGAGCGTAAATCAGCATCTTGTGCCAAGATCATAATTTTCTGTGCCATACTCAAGCAATCTCCCTCGCTAACTAGAAAACCTGTCTTCTCATCTAATACAGCTTCAGGAATCCCCGCATGTATAGTGGAAACTACAGGAAGGGCACAAGCCATTGCTTCTAAAATTGATACAGGTAGACCCTCTTCATCTCCGCTGTCTGGGTCAACTATACTGTGCTGTAAAAAAATATCAGCTTTTTTCATATACTCCTGAACAAACTCATGGGGTTGACCGCCATGTAGGGTCACTTTGTTAGTAAGATCCAGTCCTTGAATAAATTGCCGGACTGCTGGTAACATCTCTCCTGTACCAATGTAATCTAGTCGCAAATTGGGGTATACTTTTACCGCTTTGCGAAAAGCTTCTAGTAGTAAAATTGGCCCTTTCTTCGGTACCATACGACCTACGGCAAGACAACGAATTATTTCTTTTTCTGACCTTTTTAAAGGTTCATCTGGTACGTCTACACCAGAGGGAATAATATGTATCTTCTGGGGATCTAAACCTAAATCTATGAGTCTGGTTCGACTGACCTGATTAATAGTAATTATGCCTGCTGCTTTCTTGTAGCGTAAGTATTCTTTTTGCCAATAAGGATCTCGTAATAGTTCCGAAACATCTTTACCATGAGCATGGGCAAAAAAAGGGATACCTAGCTCTTGGGCGATTTGGAAGAAATTGCACGAATAATGCAAAAATTCACCTAATATAACATCAACTTTATGTATTTTTAAAAAATTTTGAACAGCAAACTTTGCTGTAGATGCACGTACTACTCTCTTAATCCCTCCACTACGTTCAGATAGGTCATAAACTTTTAAGACAGGACAATTTACATTCCAATAACCAGCATCAAAACCAGAAACATAACTTGTAATTACTACCGTTTTACCTGGTAGTATATCTTCCATATGTCGTTTAATGAAAGTTTCAGAACGAGCACCAATTTGACGGGCTATAACAGCAATAGTTTTATTCATAAAGCTCAAATTAATCTGTGATAGAGTGTTTTTCAATGGTACTTATTATCAGATTCATTAGTATTATATGAGATATTATAGTAATAATTATAATTTTCCTTTTTGCGCTATCAAGGAATAACCTAATGGAAAGCTTTTAGAAGTTTTGGTAGAGATTTTTTTACCAATATAACTGTTGATAAACAATGTACTAACATTACAATGAATTTTGCATAACATAGGTGATACATCCATCAAATTTTTTGCAACTATATCTAAAATTATTTCTGGCGCACCTCCATAAGGTTCTAATAAAATCACATTGAGCTTATTGTTCTCACAAAATCTTTTAATACAAAATTCTGTATATCTAAAATAATCATGAGGTTGCTCATGAATCCAATAAAAAAAAGGTACAGTCAAAATAAGATGACCACCTGGCTTTAGAAGCCTTGTTATTTCATTTATTAAGAATTCGGGATTAGCGATATGTTCAAGTACGTCAGTTAGGAGAATAGTATCAAATTGTTCACTTTCAAGAAGCAATCTATCATTTAAATCAAATACATAGTCAAGATATTTATTTTTGTGTATACTATTAGACCAATCAACACAAACGTTATCGACAATCTTATCTCTATACATAGCATACAAAGGTACATTGCCACATCCTAAGTCTAGCAATAAACCTTTTGCATACTTGTTAATTAATGGTTCATAAGTTCGTCCTAGAATATTCACAATAAAGCGAGAGCCAACGCCAACATGAATAGGATTATTTGAGGCTCTATATCCCTTGGTTGTCTGTACAAATTTTGTTTCTTCCCAAAAATCTTTATTTTGCATACGATTATTTAAAGTGTATAGAATTATTTCTGTAATTACTCTAATCAAAAGATAAATTCATTTATTTTGTTTTTTTAAATTCTCTTAAGAAGCTCAAGTAAAAATCCTTTTGCCCAAAGATATAAAACATTAATAAAACATATACTGCAATCATTACAAGAGAATAAATAATTAAGCAGATCCACATGGGTATGCTTGAGCTTATAACAATTTTGATTGCACATGCTATAGAACTAGATATTATAGAAGAAATAAATACTTGCTTTACAGCTTTTAGCACATCAAAGATAGTAATAGATGTACCACTTGTTGCATAATAAATGCATGGAGCAGCTTGTAAAAGCATTGCAACAGTATAAGATAAAGCAACTCCATAAGCCTGATAAGGCAAGCCGATAAAGAATGATGCCACAACTAGGGATGAGGAGAATAAACCCCACTTAAACATCCTCTGAGTATTACCCGTGGAAATATAAAGCCAACCAGTAGTATTGCAAATAGGTTGAACTATTGCAGAGATACTTAACAATCTAAAAATAGCAACAGCATCTTGCCATTGAGAGCCAAGTAAGGTGCCAATAATTTCTTCTGCTGCCACAATCATAAAAGTAATTGTAGGCATGGTTAGAAAAGCAACTATTGATAGAGCCTTAAGATAGTAATGGCGAAATTTTTCTGGTTCCTGTTGCAATCTACTCAGACTAGGAATAGCAACACCAGTAATAGGTGCATTAATTTGATTAAGGGGCAGAAGTAATAATTGATAAGCTTTAGCGTATAAACCTAACTGTTGAGCGCCCCAAGAACGTCCGATTAGCACGTTGTCTAAGTTGCGGGCAAAATAGTTGATTGTACTGAAGGCTGTTAAGTGTCCACCAAAAGCCAACATTGAGCGCACACCCATGAGCCTTGCAGGGAAACCAGGACGCCAACTACAGGTAATCCAAAGACCTACAGTACCAATCACTCCACCTACTAGTGGCATAATAACCAATGCCCAATAACCCAATCCATAAAAAGCTGCAACAATTGCAGCTACTATGCTGAGAACTGTAGCAAACACATCGTTGAACATGAGTACTTTGTACTGCATTTGGCGATTCAGCAAAGCTGAGTGTTGCACACTTAATCCACTAATAATGAATCCACTTGTCAAAGCTAAGGTAATCCATATTAAACGAGGTTCATTATAGAACTCAGCAATTGCAGGTGCGATCGCAGCTGTTATTAAAGCTGTGACAACACTCAGACCTACATTCACCCAAAATAAAGTACTAACCTGCTCATGATTAATCTCTTCCTTTTGGACAGTCGCCATTGACAATCCCAAATCTTTAAACAAGGTAACGAACCCTGTAACAGCAGTCACCATTCCGACCAAACCATAATCTTGAGGTGTCAGCAATCTAGCTAAAACTACGTTAGATACCAAAGTCAAGCCAAACTTGGCAATTTGGGCAACCATTGTGATTGCACCACCACGCACAGAGCGACCTTTTAAATCTGCTTTGAGATGATCGGTATTAAAATACTTTTGTTGTTTTTCACTAGAAGAAAGATTTTTCATGAATCTCGGTTAGGTTGAAGATGATGGTCACTTCCCTGTGTCCAAAATTGATCTTTGTCTCTCAATATTCATACCCATTCAACATAGCTATTATTGGTGTTTACCAATTGTGGAATACACCCATAGCTAAATTTTCTAATTTAATTACATCTGAAATTTCTCAAATTTGAGGTTGCTCAATCCCCGCTTCCTTGAAGGAAGACTTCTGCCAAACGACTGGATGAGAGTAACTGTTTTGTAGCCAGCCAAATAAAAGGTGGAATTGTTGTCATATAACGGCTCCAGAGACGGCGCGGTTCTTGAATCCAGCGATAAAGCCACTCAAAGCCTAATTCTCTAATTATGCGTGGTGCGCGCTTATGGATTCCTGCGTAAACTGGGAAAACTCCACCGACTCCAATCATGACAGCTTGGATTTTACCTTTGTGTTGAGCCATCCAATTTTCTTGTTTTGGACATCCTAATGATACAAATACTAAACCAGCACCACTTTTATTGATTTTTTTGACCAAATCTGCGTCTTCAGTTTCTGTCAGAGGACGGAAGGGTAAAGGTTCCATCGCTGCTATTTTCAGGTTGGGAAATTCTTGATCCAGCCTTTTTCGCATTTTGGCAAGGATTTCGGTTTGGGAACCTAGAAAGAAAACACTAACATTTTGTATTTGAGCTAGCTTACATAATCCTTGTAGAATATCCATCCCTGCTACACGGTCTTGGGAACGCGCACCCATCCGCCGCATCATCCAAACTAAAGGCATTCCATCAGGAGTGACGACATCTGCAGTTTTTAGTACTCTAGCAAACTCGGGATTCCAATGAGCTTCCATGAGCATATGTACATTGGCAACGCAGACTGTTTTACTCTCCCGAGCGATCGCCCACTTCAGTATTGTTTGTATTTGGTTTTCAAAAGTTAATGCAGTAATGGGAAAATCCAGAACTTTTTGAGTAGGTACTAATTTTACCTCTCCCATAAATTCCTCCTGTGTCAAAAATCCTAAACATCAATTAGTTCATTGCCAACTGTGGAACAATCAGGTGATCCTATTGCTGACTTTCTTCTCAGTTTTTGGCATGGTCTGACTCATACACATGGAGATGCAATAGCTTTATCAGTAAGATTCTGGTTACCCTGGTATTTTTAAAACATGCGTTCCTCGTATCTTAGTTTACAAGCTTATCTGAAGCTTTTCCCAAAATCTACTATAAACTTTATGGTTACTTTATATTTGCTTTGCAATTCCTTTACATAAAGATTACATTTTATTTAAATATCATGAACTGAGTAAAAGATCATCTGGAAAAAGAATTACGTAGAACAACTGGAAAATAATATTTTCAAGCTTTTAGCTCGAAGATAGTAGAGACAAAAAATCTCATGAACTCTCTGAAAATAGATATTGGCAGTAACTAAAGTTTTAGTTAATCAAGATACATTTTGCTACGGTATATTGTTGTTTGTCTATTCAATTAGGGTGATTATCTAGAGATTTTCGCATCCTCCAGAACTGTCTGCAGGTGCTGCGATCATCAGCAAATTAGCTGAAATTGGTATCAAACTCAAGCTAAAAATTAAAAACTATGTAAGCTGAAGAATTGTCTGTGTGCATATATTACACTTTAATCAAATTATAAAGTATTAATTTCCACACAAAAGCAAGTTTGATTTCCTAATTAGCTAACGACTGCCCAACACAGTAATAGTTCCCTGATAGTGTTGCAGATAACTGTTTCGTACATTGATAACACAGACTCACCTGATTGTAAACGCTTTTTGACTTGATATTTATCACCTAGACTCTGCAATTAACAGCGTCATCTTCCCTAGTATTGATATCTAATTTAAAATTTAATTAAAAATTCAATGACTTAATAATTTTTGTTTATATTTCAGACAATTATCTTTTAAATCTATATTTTTTGCATTTGCAACTAAATAAAAAAGGAGAAGATTAATTTTTCTTCTCCCTTGGCATTGTTATTTTTATTGTCCGATTTTTGATTTTCTTTTAGCCTTTGTCGCAACATTTGCCTTTGCTTTTTAAGTTGTCGCTGTCTTGCTGAACCACCTTTCCCCTTGTCATTCCTTCCTTCTCGGCGAGGGGATTCCCATCTTTTCAATCTCATATTTTTTACTCTTTGTGTAACTGGAAAGTGAAAAACAATGGTGACTATGACGAAATGCAGACACAAACTTAATCAATTAATTTTGATTAGGGAGGAATTATTGCATCTCATCGTTAGCTCATAACTATATTAGCATTAAATCTTCATGGTTAGTTAGGCATGAACCAAATAAGAGTATAAACACTTATATTAGAAGAAATCTTATACATAGTATGCAAGTATTAAGTGGTAGCAAATATGTAATCTTAGCTACTTCTTGCTAAGTCTGATGAGTCTTGGTTTTGATAGTTGATGATTTCGGAGTTTGATATTGAAGACCATAATGTATGGAATGCAGATAGTATCATTTCAAAATCTAGACGCAGTTAACTGTTGTATAGTTTCCTTTGTCCAAAAAAATAATTGGCGCTGAGATGCTATTCCATATTCAAATTGCATACTTCTAGTGGACAAAATACCTACCTCATAATACTTTCGACTTTTTAGGCGTATACACTAGATATGCTTCAGCTTACTCAGCTAAAGACTAGTAATGCTAGCTTGTAGCAACTAGTAACTTGCTTACCTAAAAAAAGTCAATTACGATAATTCTATGAGCCTTGCTAGAGAGCCGCTCAGTAAAAATTCTGATAACTCTATTATTCAAAGTGGGCAGGAGGAGAATCGAACTCCTATGACCGCAAGGTCGCCACATTTTGAGTGTGGTGCGTCTACCAGTTTCGCCACCCGCCCTTAGATGCAACTTTACTAATATACACTATCTGAGAGTTTTTCAACAAGGATAGAAAATTATTTTTCTAAGGATTTGACTAAAGAAGGATCAATATCTTCGAGTTTGGCACAGCCACTAAGTGCCATAGCTAAACTTAACTCATCCTGTAGCAGCGCAATTACATGGGATGCACCAGCTTTTCCGGCTACTGCTAGTCCCCATAAAATTGGCCGTCCGATGAGTACAGCTTTTGCCCCTAATGCTAAGGCTTTAAGAATATCTGTACCACGACGGATACCACCATCCATCAAGATTTCGGCTTTACCATCTACAGCAGTGACAATCTCAGCTAAAGCATCTAAAGATGCGATCGCACCATCCAATTGTCTGCCACCATGATTAGAGACAACTATGGCTTTGACTCCGCACTCGACTGCACGTATGGCATCATCTCCTCGTAATATACCTTTTATTACCAAGGGTAGAGGGCAAATTGATTGCAACCATGCTAAATCATCCCAAGTTAATGCCGGGTTTAGCTGTTGAGCAAAATAAGTAAACAACCCAGATTCACCTTGTGCATGGGGTATATCTAACCCTGAGATGGTTGCAAGATTAGCGGCGTGTAAGCCAGGTGGTAAGGAAAATTCGTTACGCTGATCTCGTTCGCGCCTTCCTAACATGGGAGCATCTACAGTTAAACATAATGCTTTGTAACCTACGTTATAGGCTCTTTCAACTAAAGCGCGAGTTAAGCTTCTATCTTTATGGATGTAAAGTTGGAACCATTGCAAAGCATTAGGGAAATGTTGGCGTATCTCTGCAACATCTTCAATAGTTTTAGTCGCTAAAGTACTGAGAACCATACCCACACCTGCTGCTGCTGCTGCTGTGGCGGTAGCGATTTCTCCCTCTGGATGAGCTAGACATTGAAATGCCATTGGTGCAATTAGTAAAGGTAGGGCAAGCGGTTGCCCTAGGATAGAGGTAGATAAATTGCGATCGCTCACATCTACTAACATGCGTGGACGCAACTTTAAGCGCTCGAATGCAGCACGGTTATCTCGTAATGTAATTTCATCTCCAGCACCGCTACTGTAATAATCAAGCGCCATTTGCGAGAGGTGCTGTTTTGCTAGCTGTTCGTATTCAAAAAGGTTGATTGGTTGCAAGTGATTGTGGATTTTGGCTAGGCGTTCGGTATTTTAATATCTCACGCCTAGATGCAGGGCGCAAAGAAGAAGACGAGATTTAAAATGCTCGCTTCTTCTTTTGAAAACTCTTACCAATTTCGCCATCCACCTTTGGGTGTAAGTTCGGTTGGTTTATGGTTGTGCAATAAGTTTTGATATTCTCTGCTACTTGCCCATCTGTCAATTTCTCTGGCTCGCAGTACTGGTACTGGATGAGTTAATTGGGCTGTGCGGGCGGCTTTGACCATTTCGCCGAGTTCGTTCTTGCTAATATCATCGTAGGCACGAGCTTGGGCAACAAAAGCATCAAGGTTAAGTTGCGGTGCTAAAGTTGGCGAACCACCAGCTAACTTCATCAAAACTGACATCACAACTTTGGGATCTTGGGTAGCTAACAATGCAGCGCGATCGCAAGTAAACTCAGCACAGCGTACCCATTCTAACAATTGTGTTTGTATGGCTTGAGCGATGAAAGAGCCGACATTAGGTAAGATTGCGGCTGCTAAGACGAGTAAATTTACTGGAGTTAGGTAAACACTATGGTCACATTTAAGATGTCCTAACTCATGGGCAATGACCGCTTGAATTTCTTCTGGTGTAAGGATATCTATGAGCGAAGTATGCACCACAATGAAAGGTTGCTGACCTCGCATGGCAAAGGTATAGGCATTAGGCGCTGGATGTTGCCTGATATATAACTGAGGAGGCTCTATATCTAAGATTTTGCAAGCTTCTAACAGCAATTTGTATAAATCTGGCAGTTGTTTTTCACCTACCAAAACGCTAGAGGCAATATTTTCTACATAAAAAACCTGCTCTGCCATTGGCCCAAGCAGATTCCGCACCATCATATCTAAACCTGGGATCTGTTTGAGAGTTTTTGTAGCTTCCAAGTCTAAGGGATGACGAAAAGAGTCGGCTTTTAAACCAATCAGCGGTGTTTTTAATGACATGGTGTGAGAAGCGTAAAAGGGAATGGGGCATGGGGCATTGGGCATTGGGCATGGGGCATTGGAGTAAAAATTTCTCCCTCTGCTCCTCTGCTCCCTCTGCTCCCTCTGCTTTTTCCTAGCCCCTAGTCCCCAGTATAACGATTTAGTAGGGCGGGCAATGCCTACCTACTGATTAGGACTGAATCGAGGCGGGGGAATTACTGATGCTAGAAGCTGAACCATCTGTGGATGGTTCACCTACACGCAGAATTTTCGCACCCAGCTGTTGCAACTTGAGATCGAATTGATCGTAGCCACGATCTAGGTGGTGTAAACCCTGAATTGTAGTTGTGCCTTCTGCTGCCAACCCTGCTAAGACTAGCGCTGCTGATGCTCGCAAGTCTGTGCCTAATACTGGTGCGCCTGATAACATTGGTACCCCCCTCACGAAGGCAGTGTTACCTTTGACACGAATATCAGCCCCCAAGCGATTTAATTCGGAAGCATGACGTAAGCGGTTTTCAAACACAGATTCGTTAATCAGGCTGTCACCTTCCGCCAAAGTTAGCAAAGCCATAAACGGCGCTTGCATATCTGTGGGAAAGCCTGGATGCGGTAGAGTTTCTATATCGGTGGCTTTGAGAGTTGTCGCAGGGAGAACACGTAAGCAATCGGGCGCTTCTTCGATGATGGTTACGCCAATATCGCGTAATTTAGCAAGGACTGGGGTTAAATGCTCTGGACTGACTCGTGAGAGAAGCAGTTCTGAGCGAGTGATTGCCCCTGCAACTAAAAATGTTCCAGCCTCAATGCGATCGGGAATAATTGTATATTCCGTCGAATGCAACTTGGACACGCCGACGATGGTAATTGTACTGGAACCAGCACCTTGAATCTTGGCTCCCATCGCGTTACAGAAGTTTGCCAAATCAACTACTTCTGGTTCCCTGGCGGCGTTTTCAATGATGGTTTCGCCATCTGCAAGAGTAGCAGCCATCATCAAAGTTTCAGTTGCGCCCACACTGGGGGTATCTAGATAAATTCTGGCTCCTTTTAATCTGCCATTGCTTCCAGGAACATAGGCATTACAAATGCCATGCTCAATCTGAACTTCGGCTCCCATCGCTTGCAGTCCTCGGACATGCAAATCAACTGGTCTAGCTCCAATTGCACAACCTCCTGGTAATGGCATCTGAGCTACTCCCAGCCTTGCCAAAATCGGCCCAATGGCAAAGAAACTTGCCCGCAGTTGGGTAACTAATTCGTAGGGAGCCTTGGAAGTGGTAATTTCACTGGCATTGATATCTAAAATGTCGCCGTTGCGCGTGAGGCGAACGCCCAAAGCAGATAAAACCTCACCCATCCGTTCCACGTCCGCTAATAAGGGGACATTATGAATACGGCAATCTCCTGAACATAGCAAGGTTCCAGCCATGATTACCAGTGCTGAATTTTTGGCCCCGCTAATTTTTACATGACCCCGCAAAGGATGCCCGCCCCAAATTTGCAAGACTGAGGAGTCTGCTTCCAGAGTGGATTTGGCATCTGGTAAGCTGCTAGAAGGATTAATAAGCCTACCTCCAAGATAAATATGTCAATTTTATAAGGTTTGAAGTTGGTTCTGATTCTACAGTAAAGATTTGATTTGTCTACATTCTGTGCCTATTTCTTGCATCAATCAATGGTGGTTTTGGGTTGGGGATAATGGCTGAAAACTAGTAAGGGCAAAGTTTCTAAGAATTTAAAATTTTTGACACCCAGCAAACATAGAAATTCTTAGCTGAGTACAATCCCATAGTCCTGAAAAACCAGACAAAGGACTTGACAAATTTAGATAAATGCGTAATAATCAAAAATCGTCATGTTAAAAAATGCCAGCGGAACTGGCGGAATTGGCAGACGCGCTAGATTCAGGTTCTAGTGCCGCAAGGCTTCCGGGTTCAAGTCCCGGGTTCCGCATTTGAGTAATGAGTGCTGAGTTTTGATTCCTGAGTAGGAACAAGACTCAGCACTCAGCACTTTTAACTCACTACTGTCATGTTGACCAGTTTACAAAATCCCCTAGTCAAGCAAATTCGCAAACTGCACGCGGCGAAGGAGCGGCATAAGCAAGAATTATTTTTATTAGAAGGGACGCACTTGTTAGAAGAGGCTTGTGCGGTAAATTATCCTTTAGTGGTAGTTTGTTGCACTCCAGAATGGCAAGCTTCTCACCCTGAACTTTGGGAGCAAGCCTGTAGTAGTTGCGATCGCGCTGAAATTGTCAGTGCAGAAGTTTTAAATGCGATCGCCACCACAGTCCAACCAGATGGGGTAGTCGCCACCGCCAAAAGGCGCGATCGCCAAACACAATTACCTGAGACTGGGATAGTGCTAGCTGTGGAAACTTTGCAAGATCCTGGGAATTTAGGCACGATTATTCGTACAGCCGCAGCCGCAGGTGCATCAGGTTTATGGCTGAGTGGGAATAGTGTAGATTTAGATAACCCGAAAGTTTTACGCGCCTCTGCTGGACAATGGTTTCGTTTAGCAACAGCAGTCACAGAAGATTTAACAGCGACAATTGTGCAAAGTCAGCAAGCGGGAATGCAAGTCGTCGCTACTTTACCCAGCGCTACGTTAACTTACTGGGAAGTAGATTGGCGCAAACCCAGTTTAATTTTATTGGGCAATGAAGGTGCTGGTTTGTCACCAGAGATCGCAGCAATGGCAGACAAGCAAGTACAAATTCCCCTCAGTCCAGGTGTAGAATCCTTGAATGTGGCGATCGCAGCTGCGTTGATGTTATACGAAGCCCAGAGGCAAATGATTTATCGTCAGTAATACTTGATTGAAGTAAGTTGGTGAATATAGGCTTTAAGCCCATACTAATGACAAATGACAGCCTTCGCCACTTAATATTTAATTGCACCAGCCTACTTATTTGATGCGTTCCGCAAGATATTTCTCAATATCAGCCACCGCATCTTCAAAAGCTTCTAAATCAATAGAAGCTAAATCTTCTTCTTCAGCTTTGAGTTGAGCATCGCTGAGACTACCATTAGAAAATCCTGATGTAGTTTGATCTGGGGTTGGATTTCCTTGTAAAATAGTCTCCAATTCATCCAAGGCTGCTTCAAACTCTTGGGCTGCAGTTTCCCGTTCTTCTTGCTGACGTTGCTCCATAAGATTGACCTGAGAATGTGAATTGATTGGCACGATTTTGAATGCGGTGACTAAATTTGTATCTTTTTGAGATTACATATCATAGTCTGGATTTTCCGGAATTATCGCGTCATATTGTATCAAATTTACATATTGAGAGTTGAAACTGGAACCGTGATCATTACTAGAAACTTTTCATCAGGATTTCATAGATAACCACTAGTTCGTGGCGACGCTAGAGTTTATTGTTGCTGAGAATTTATCTAACATCATAGTGGGAATGGGTCGCGGACGCATGGTTTTAGCATCTACCCATACCCACATGGCTTCGGCTGTGACTAGTAACTCATCTTGGTTTTGTTTACGAATTTCATAAAGTCGAAAGCAGCGAGTCCCCCGTATTTCCCGCAACCAAGTTGTGACTTCTAAAGTATCACCTGCAACGGCTGGGCGGAGATAGTCAATTTCTACCCGCCGCATCACAAATACACCACCCGATTGTTTGTAGACATCGAAACTTAAACCCAGGTGTTCAGAGTGTTCAATTGCTGCTTGTTCAAGATAATTTTGGTAGACAGCATTGTTAACGTGTCCGAGAGCATCCATTTCGTAGTGACGAACACGTAGTAAAGTTTTGAAAAATTGCATGGAGAGTTGTAAATTGATCGCTGTTTGAGACTTTCTTTATATTAGTTTTTTGGATCATCGAGATTTATACCTTTAGAGCAGCTCAAATCTTGCTTGGAAGAAACGAAGATATTTTGGTTCATAAACCATCTTCAATCCCCGTAGACGATGGCGATTGTAATAGACTTCGTCTACTGCTTCTGCAGTTAAATCCATGTGAGCTTGAGTATAAACACGGCGGGGAATTGTTAGCCGCACTAGTTCTAACTCTGGATAATAGTGGTCGCCTGTATCTTTATTGCGTCCTGCGGAAACAATACCACGTTCCATAGCCCGAATACCCGCCTCTCGATATAGTTCTGCTGCCAAAAGCTGTGCGGGAAATTGGTCTTGGGGAATGTGGGGTAAGAAAGCTTTCGCATCTAAATAGATTGCATGACCCCCAATAGGCATAACAATAGGAATATTCCAATCTAGTAGCTTTTGACCTAAATACTCAACTTGCCCTATCCTTGCCCGAATATGATCGTCTTGGACTGATTCTTCAATACCTATGGCCATAGCTTCCATGTCACGCCCAGCCATACCACCGTAAGTATGCAATCCTTCATAAATTACAATCATGTTACGTGCTTCTTCGTAAATATCGGGGTCGTTCAAGGCTAGCCAACCACCAATATTTACTAATGCATCCTTCTTACCACTCATAGTGCAACCCTCTGTATAGGAGCAAAATTCCTTTAAGATGGTGGCAATTGATTGCTGGTGATAGTCTGCTTCTCGTTGCTGGATAAAGTAAGCATTTTCTACAGCACGGGTAGCGTCAAGAATAATACGGATATCGTGACTTTTAGCTAATTCGTAGACAGCACGCAAATTTGCCATAGAAATTGGCTGTCCACCTGCCATATTAACGGTACCGGCAACGCTGATATAAGGAATGCGTTCCGCACCAACGCGTTTAATCAAGTCAGTTAACTTTTGTAAATCGACATTACCTTTAAATGGGTGTAGCGATCGCGGATCGTGGGCTTCATCAATAATGACATCAACAAAATTACCGCCAGCCAATTCTTGATGTAGCCTGGTGGTGGTGAAATACATATTACCGGGGATGTAATCACCGGGTTTAATCAGAATTTTGGAGAGAATATTTTCCGCACCGCGTCCTTGGTGGGTGGGCAGTATGTAACGATAGCCGTAATATTTTTGGATAGCCTCTTCTAAACTATAGAAATTTTTGCTACCAGCATAGGCTTCATCTCCCACCATCATGCCAGCCCATTGGCGATCGCTCATGGCAGAAGTGCCGCTATCAGTCAGTAAATCTATATAAACATCTTCAGAACGCAGTAAAAAAGTATTGTAACCCGCCTCTTTGATCGCTTGTTCGCGTTCAGCACGGGTAGTCATTTTTAACGGCTCAACCACCTTAATTTTATATGGTTCAGCCCAAGAGCGACGACGGCGTGGGCGTTCTGGAATAGCGTCGGTCATAATTCTTGACTCCTTCATCTAGGCTTGCTGAATATTTGCATACCATTTTGGTGTGTGCAACCAGGATTGCCAAGATTGTCAAAGTAATTCCTAATTGATATAACAAATCAACTCTGCGAAAATTCAACAGCTGACAGAGTTGATTAAATTGTAACGCTCCTGATTTAAGAGAAAAGGCGATCGCTTAACCTGTTAGCTTCTATTGCAACTTCTTCACATATTCTGCGATCGCCATAACTGATCATTTCATCAAAAAAAGAAATAACGTCGATTTTAATCAGCAAAATGGCATTTGACTTACTTAAAATGAGCTTTAACTTTCTCATTTAAGTAGCAGAATAATCTATGTGTTGTTGAAACTCTCCCAGTCAACACCTAGCTGGCGAATTGCAGCCCGAAGTGTTCCGAGTTTGAGATCCCGACTTCCCCAATCTGGTAATACGGTGACTTGCTGTGTGTCGGGATTAAACCACTTGCGATGAGAACCTCCACCTCGCCGAGGTAATTCTTGACAACCCAGTGCTTCTAATTTTCGAGCCGCCTCACGATATTTCATGGAGTTGTCACCACAGTTTCCAACCATAGAGCATGATTGGTGTCAGCAACTCGCATATTTATTGGTAAAGGTCGTCCCAAATCCTCATAAGCCTCGACTACAGCAGTCAAAGCATCTCTAACATTTGTTAAAGCCTCCTCAACTGTATCCCCTTCAGTAACTAATTCTGGTAGCAAAGGTGATGTGACGGTAAATCCGCCTTCAGGTTGGGGTGTCAGCAATAATGGAACTTTATATAGCATCAGGCACTTGTCCTTTTTTCTCTAAATTGTCATGCTTCCAACCAATCAAACAACAGCCGCTTCAGGAATCGCACCCTGCATTTTACTCATAGCATCAAGTAAACTCTGCAATTGTTTATCTGCTTTGAGAACTGCTAAACCCCTAACTGTTACTTTACCTGGAGAATAGACAAAGCGTGTTTTCAAACTGTCTGGTAAGTTCGCAGC
Organism: Tolypothrix sp. PCC 7601; assembly: GCF_025677855.1. Classification (NCBI taxonomy): domain Bacteria; kingdom Bacillati; phylum Cyanobacteriota; class Cyanophyceae; order Nostocales; family Tolypothrichaceae; genus Tolypothrix; species Tolypothrix sp. PCC 7601. The sequence continues at coordinate 5,411,132 of NZ_CP064879.1, read as the reverse complement.
GAGTAAGTTCCAAGCTGGTTCTTCCATTGGAGTTTCTAAAATAATGTGCTGTTTGTTTTCGGGTTTAATGCGACTAAATCCTAATTTCTTAGCTAGCTGTTTGAGTTCCATTACTAGCAATAACTGACTAGCTGGCGCGGGAATTGTACCGTAGCGATCGCTCCATTCGGCTTGAATCTGGTTTAATTCTTCTCTAGATTTCGCTGCTGCGACTGCACGGTAAGCACTCATCTTTTGATCTAAGTCGGGGATGTAATCAGCAGGAATGAAGGCTGTGAGGTTGAGGTCAATTTGCGTATCGTCAACTTTGGGTATTTCTTGACCGCGGATTTCGCGAATCGATTCTTCCAACATTTCCATATACAAATCAAAGCCGATCGCATCCATTTGACCGGATTGTTCTGCACCTAGCAAGTTCCCGACACCACGTATTTCCATGTCGCGCATTGCTAGTTGATACCCAGAACCCAGTTGTGTAAATTCCTGAATTGCCCGTAATCTCTGGCGTGCGGCTTCCGATAATGTCCGTTGCTGGGGGTAAAATAACCAGGCGTGAGCTTGAATCCCCGCACGTCCCACACGACCGCGTAATTGATACAATTGCGATAACCCGAAGCGGTGAGCATCTTCAATTAAGATGGTGTTGACTCTGGGAATATCTAAACCAGATTCAATAATTGTCGTACAAACCAAAATCTCTGCATCACCATTGTTAAAGGTAAGCATTGTTGATTCTAATTGTCCTTCATCCATTTGACCGTGAGCTACGGCAAACCTAGCTGAGGGAATGATTTCGCGCAATTTTGCGGTTGTTTCTTCAATGCCTTCTACCCGGGGAACTACGTAAAATACTTGTCCGCCTCTGTCTAGTTCTTGACGAATAGCTGTACGGATAGTTTCATAATTCATCTGGGCAAGATGAGTTTGAATTGGTCGCCGGGATGGGGGTGGTGTGGTAATTAAGCTCATTTCCCGAATCCCTGACAAAGACATATATAAGGTACGGGGGATAGGTGTAGCGGAGAGTGTCAGCACATCCACCTGAGTTTTCAGGCTTTTAATTTTCTCTTTTTGGTTAACGCCAAAGCGTTGTTCTTCATCCACAACCAACAGTCCTAAATCGCGGAAAGATACACCTTTGCCTAAAAGCTGGTGTGTTCCCACTACTACATCTAGTTCCCCCGTCGATAAGCGCTTTTGAATTTCTCGCCGTTCTTCCGCAGTCCGGAAGCGGTTGAGTAAGCCAACATTCACTGGGTAAGGGGCAAAGCGTTCTTTGAGGGTGTGGTAATGTTGCTGGGTGAGGATGGTTGTTGGTGCAAGTAAAGCCACCTGTTTACCAGCTGTGACAGCTTTGAAAATGGCGCGAATAGCAACTTCCGTTTTCCCGAAACCGACATCGCCACAAACCAAGCGATCCATTGGGCGATCGCTTTCCATGTCGCGTTTGACATCTTGTACTGCTTTTAGCTGGTCTGTAGTCGGTTGGTAGGGGAAAGAATCTTCCATTTCCTCTTGCCAAGGCATATCTTGTGGGTAACTAAAGCCTTCTTGCTGCGATCGCGCTGCATATAATTTCAGCAAGTCCACTGCCAATTTCTTGATGGCTTTGCGGACTTTATTTTTGGTATTTTCCCAAGCTTTACCCGTCATTTTGTGCAGTTCGGGTGCTTTATCGGCGGTAGTACGGAACCGCGATAAAGAACCAACTTGATCGGCTGCAACTCTCAGCAAACCGTCAGCATACTGCACCACAATATAATCACGGGTTTCATCGTTAATTGTCAGACTTTCGAGTTTGACAAATTTACCAATCCCGTGACTGCGGTGAACTACATAATCTCCCTGACGTAGCTTATTGGGGTCAACTTGCTTTGATGCAGCTTGGCGGCGCTTGCGAATATAGCTAGGTGTAGCTAAGGAATGTTGTCCGTAAAATTCCCTGTCTGTAACTATTACCAAGCGGAAAGTTGGGAGAATAAAACCTTCGAGTTCCGCCAATCCAGAATATTTAAGTGCTACAGGTATATGGTTAATTTGCAGCTTCTCAATTGCGAGGTAATCACGGGGATTCGGGATAAACTGCGCCGGACAATCATGCTCTTGCAACAGCGAAACTGAACGAGAAGGTTGAGCCGAAATTAGCCAAGTCGAAAAATTGCGATCGCGTTCTTGGCGTAATGTGTCAGCCAGTTTAGCAAATTGATGTGGTGTAACGGGAACAGGTCTACTGGCGAGATTAATTCCGGTATTTTCTTCTGCCAGTTCCGATAAATATACTCGTTTAAACTTCTCTGCTGTTGCTAAACAGTCATCAAAAGACCGATGGATTTTCGGCAATTGTAAAGAACCTAGACCAATTTCCCCAGTTCCCAGCGACCATTGTTCCTCAGCATTTTCTACCCAGCGATCGCTATGAGCATGACATTGTTCTGGCTCATCAATGGCAACTAGGGTATTTTCGCTTAAATAATCTAATAAAGATGCTGGTTGCTCAAAAGCTAACCCTAAAAAGCGACGGCTTCCTTCTAAGAGTGCTGAGTCCTCAGTGTTGAGTCCTGAGTCTGAAGTTAATTCAGCAGTTATGGCTGCGAAATCAGCATGATTCTTTAGTTCATCTGTAACAATGGGCGCAAAACTTGTAGGAGTGAGAACAATGTGGTCAATTTTGTCAAGGGCAGATCGTTGAGTTGAGGGATCGAATTCCCGGATTTGTTCGATTTCGTCTCCGAACCATTCCAGCCGCACTGGTAACTCTGATGCTACCGGAAAGATATCAACAATATCACCGCGCCGACTCCATTGCCCTTCTGTTTCTACCAAGGGTACTCGTTCATAACCTAAAGTAGCGAGTTTGGTACTAAAGGTATTTAAGCCAAATTCCATCCCCTTTTTTAAAGTCAAGCAATAAGGGATAAAAGCCTCTGGTGGTGGTAAATGAGGTTGTAGCGCCCCCGTTGTCGCCACAATCGCGATTGTTGACCGTTGACTGGTGACTGTTGACTGTTGACTGGTGACTGTTGACTGTTGACTGTTGACTGTTGACTGTTGACCGTTGACTGTTGACTGTTGACTGTTGACTGTTGACCGTTGACTGTTGACCGTTGACTGTTGACTTTTGGCTGCTTCTTGACTCTTGACCAAATCAGCCAACACCTGCATTTGTCCCCAAGTCATTTCCGTTTCGGGGTCAAAAGGCTCATAGGGTGAAGCTTCGGAGGTGGGATAAAAATAGATATTTTTCCATCCCATCGCTTCTAATTGTGCATAAGCGCGTCCAGCTTCCTCCAAAGTGGCACAGACCACAAATAAATTCTTTTCAGAATTTTGCGCCAATGCTGAAGCCACTAAACCCTTAGGAAGGCGGGGAATACCATTTAACCGCAAATCCTGTTGACGATTGAGTTTAGAAACTAGCTCGGTGGTTAGTGGCGATCGCACTAAAGCACGCACAATAGAAGAAAATGCCATAACTTTTACTATAAATTTGGAGTCGTCGAGTGGCAGCTTATGTCAACCATTTTAAATACTGTTAACAGCCGTCTGGGGACTGGGGATTGGGGAACTCGGGGCCCCCTCTGGGGATAAGGGGTAATGGGGACTGGGGACTTGGGGATTGGGGAACTCGGGGCCCCCTCTGGGGATAAGGGGTAATGGGGATTGGGGAATGAGGGGGATGAGGGAGCAGGGGGGACAAGGAGACAAGGAGCAATTACTATTACTCATTACTCATTACTCATTACCCATTACTCATTACCCATTACCCATTACTCATTACCCATTACCCATTACCCCATGCCCAATGCCCCATGCCCCATTCTCTTTATGTACAATTAAAGCGTTTATCGATGCACCTTTAATACTAGATACTAAGAGTTAAGCTAAGTTCGCTCTTGATAGCGGCAATTATAAGAATGTCCTCCATGACTTTTGAAATTTTAATCATTTTGGTATTAATTATTGCCAATGGGGTGTTTTCTATGTCCGAGATGGCCATCGTCTCGGCACGTAAGGTAAGGTTACAGCAGTTGGCTAATCAAGGAGACGCAAAAGCACGAGCAGCATTGAAACTCGCTGAGTCTCCCAATCAATTTTTTTCTACCATTCAAATTGGGATTACCCTAATTGGAATTCTGACTGGTGCGTTTGGTGGCGCGACTATTGCGGAAAAATTAGCAGTTTATGTGAAGTTAATCCCGTTTTTAGCAGCTTACAGTCAGCCAGTTTCATTTGGGCTAGTAGTTTTAATTATCACTTATTTGTCGCTGATTGTGGGCGAATTAGTGCCGAAGCGCTTGGCATTAAACAATCCAGAAGCCATTGCTGCATTTGTAGCCATACCAATGCGGGCTTTAGCTGCGATCGCATCTCCAGCAGTTTACCTGTTAAGTGCTTCTACGGAAATGGTGTTGAGAGTGTTAGGAATTAGACCATCTACTGAGCCGCAAGTCACGGAAGAAGAAATTAAAATCTTAATTGAGCAAGGTACCGAGGCTGGTACTTTTGAAGAAGCTGAACAGGATATGGTAGAGCGAGTATTTCGCTTAGGCGATAGGCCTGTCAGCGCTTTTATGACTCCTCGCCCTGATATTGTCTGGCTGGATTTGGAAGACAGTGCAGAAGAAAACCGCGAGAAAATGGTGGATAGTGCCTATTCTCGGTATCCAGTTTGTCAAGAAGGATTAGATAACGTCCTGGGTGTCATCCCGGTGACAGACTTATTAGCTAGGAGTTTTAAGGGTGAACCCCTCGATTTAACTGTGGGATTACGACAGCCTGTATTTGTGCCAGAAAGTACCCGTGGTTTAAGAGTTTTGGAATTATTTAAACAAACTGTGACTCACATGGCGCTGGTCGTGGATGAATATGGTGTAATTCAAGGACTAGTAACCCTCAATGACATCATGAGCGAAATTGTGGGTGATGTGCCAGCCGATCCCAGTCAGGATCAACCCCAAGCGGTACAAAGAGAAGATGGTTCCTGGCTGTTAGATGGAATGTTACCTGTAGAAGAATTTTTAGAAATATTTGATATGGAGGAATGGCAACCAGATGAGCGAGGTAGCTATCAAACTTTGGGTGGCTTTGTGATTACTCATCTAGGCCGAATACCCGCCGCCGCAGATCATTTTGAATGGCAGGGGATGCGTTTTGAAGTCATGGATATGGATGGCAACAGAGTTGATAAAGTACTAGTGATTCCCAGAAATCATAAATCAACAGAGTCTACAGAATCTTAGCTAAGAGCCAAAAAAGTCAAGCATAAATAAAGCAACTCATGTATGAGGGCGTATATATTGCGCCCTTAAATTACTTGAATATTGTTGCTAATAATAAATAGTTCAGCTAAAAAAATTAATCGATAAGCTGTTCCATATTTAACTTGCATATATTGGGCGGGCAAGATGCCCCACCCCACAATAAATATACAATTGAAGATTATGCAAACTAGATGTGGTTTGGCTTAACAAAACCAAAAAACTAGTTACTCAACAAAGAAAACAGAGCAATAATTTTGGAGGGGGTTTGGGGGACGCAACCGTCACCCAATCGGGGGTTTGGGGGAGAATCCCCCAATTCTGTTGGCTTTTTTAATAAGGATAAATCAATCGCTAATGAGCTTATACCACTTCAAATAATGTTTGCTACACATCACATCAATATATTCTAGAGAGCAAGGCATTTCCTTGCTCCTAAAGTATGTCGCATTCTTTTTTCAAATTGGTATTAACTAAACCTCATTAGCTTGTAATAATTTTTCTGACTTACCAGTAATACATCAAATGACAGAAATTATACCTTAATAAATTAGAGTTTTCTTTAAATAAAATTGCAATATTTTTCCACCCAAAATCACCACAAAATTATCTAAACTTTATTTTATATTGCACAAGTTTGGATACGATCGTACAACTCATACCAACAACCCCATTTATTCAGATTTTTTAAATCTTTACTGATAAATAAGTTCGTGAAATCAAAGGGAAGATGCCCTAAAGGAGCCTCAAGACTATAATTTATTTGCTCGTCTTTGAGCCACTTACCATTTACAATCCAAGCGACATGCTCGGTAAAATCTTTGCATTTTAAATTTAGCTCTTCAGATGTTTGGCTTGCTCTTTGCCAAATACAAGTTTGAATACTAAATCCAAAATGTAAATTACTATAATTCAACCAGAGCTTATCAATGATCCGCAAATCTTCACAAGGAAAATTTGCAATAGATTCGTCAGAAAACAATATCTGATTCATCATTGGTAACTCTAAATTCAAGTTGTTTATTTGTTGACTTGCGATAGTGAAAATAATTTTTGTGGTTTCTATATCTGCTGCTTGCCAGTTTTTTTCTGATAGAAGAAGCTGCAAATTAGAGTAATCTATACTAAATTTATTGTTAAAAATTTGAACATCGTCTTGACCAATTCTAAAATATTCTGGTTTAATTATAGTTTTTTCAACTCCGATATTAATTTCACTAAATTTTGCAGATTTTTCATGAATTAAATAGTTCAAAGTCTCTTGATGGGCTTGCTTTTGCTGTAGATAAAAATCGTGCAGGATATCAGTATATGGTTTGAGCAAATCTGATGAGCATTGCCCAATTGCCAACTCTGGCTCTAAATCAAATAGTTGTGGTTCGTATAAATGATTGAGATGTAAGTAATACCAATCTGTGAGCAATGCTGCTAGCAGTTGGTGAAGCGTCACTATAATTTGCCTAATAGTGCGAATAGCCCGCGTCTCATTATAATCAGCTGCTTGTAAAGCTTCATAGGCTTCTTCCCAGTTCCAAGTAGGTAGATTAATTTTAATTATTTTGCTATTATTGGGATGCCAAAAATTTACATGAAAATAAACTTCATAATCAGTAATTTTGCTGTGCATTACGACTGTAGGAATAGGCGGCAAAATTTGTTGTAATTGAAGGATATCTGTATCACTAATGGCACGCATAAAATAGTCGCCATAGAATTCTACAGGGCATAGGTCACTGTTGAGAGGATAATCTCTATGGAGAAAAGTTTTTAATTTTTCTGGAAGTTCAATTGGTAAATCATGTTGCAAAGAAGATGGACAATGAGGACTAATATGTGGTGGTGCCACTAATACTAGTAACCGATGTTTTTTTTGCCCATTACTTAAAATATTGTAAGTTTCTTCCCGACTAAAAATATTTGATAAATTTCTTTGTTCAAAGAAGTTGCGAATATCTGGTAATTGACGCTGAACTTGATTAGTTTGCCATTCACCTAATAATTCAAGAAGTTGTTTACTACACTCCACACGCAACTGTTTTGGTAACTCATTAAGGTGATTGTCGCTAATTACTTGAGATTGTATGATTGCTTCTATGTAGCGATTGTCATCCTTAAGTAAAGATCCCAAGAAAGCTGAAGTACTATAACTAGTAGCGATTTCATCGATTGTTCTGCTAATGCTATTAGCAGTATTTTCAAGCAAATTTGAGATAATTGTGTCAACTATAAGAGGTAAAGGTACCATTTTTGCATATTTCTCCACAAAGGAGTAGATTCGATTGTGTGCCAGAATTCACTCTGTTGTAGCCTGTGACGGGGAAATGTGTCACTAAACTCAGGTCTGTAAGATTATTAGCTAATTTGGTTAAAAATATTTCTTATTAGTAAATCTTCCGCCTTGAGAGTCGCGGCTAGTTTTGCAGCATCTATAATTAATCTTGCCCTATGAGCGTTCGTTACCATGTCGGAAGAAGATATCCGTGCCACGAGGCTGGAAAAAATAGACCAGCTAAAACAACTGGGAATGAATCCCTATGCCTATCGATGGGAGTCTACCCACCACGCAGCACAACTACAAGAAAAATTTGCTGATTTACCTAGTGGTGAAGAAGTTGATTTAGAAGTTGCCATTGCTGGGCGCATTCTGGCGCGTCGTGTCTTTGGTAAACTGGCTTTCTTCACCTTGCAAGATGAAACAGGCACGATTCAGCTTTATTTAGAGAAAAATCGCATTCAAGAAAGCATGGCTGATATTGATGCTGATGCTTTCAATCACCTCAAGCAACTCTCAGACGCAGGCGACATCCTGGGAGTCAAAGGCACTATAAAACGGACTGAAAAGGGCGAGTTATCTGTCTACGTCAAACAATACAGTATTCTAACCAAATCCTTATTACCTCTACCCGACAAGTGGCACGGGTTGACTGATGTGGCTAAACGCTACCGTCAGCGTTATGTTGACTTGATTGTTAACCCTGAAGTGCGACAAACTTTCCGCCGCCGCGCCCAAATTACTGCGGGTATTCGTCGCTATTTAGAACAGCGCGATTTTCTGGAAATTGAAACGCCAGTGCTGCAAAGTGAGGCTGGGGGTGCGGATGCACGTCCGTTTATCACCTATCACAACACCTTAGATATGGAGTTGTATCTGCGGATTGCCACAGAACTGCATTTGAAAAGGTTGATTGTTGGTGGTTTTGAAAAGGTATTTGAGTTAGGGCGAATTTTCCGCAACGAAGGAATTTCGACTCGACATAACCCGGAATTTACCACAATTGAAATTTACCAAGCCTACGCTGACTACAATGACATGATGGCGCTAACAGAGGGAATTATCACCACTGTTGCCCAAGAAGTACTCGGCACACTGCAGATTACCTACCAAGGAGTAGCTGTTGATTTGACACCACCTTGGCGGCGGGTAACAATGCATGACTTAGTCAAAGAATACACAGGCTTGGATTTTAATGCCTTCCAAACAGTAGAAGAGGCAAAAACAGCCAGTAAAAATGCTGGGATTCCTGGTGTAGATGAAGCTCAATCTATTGGTAAGTTACTGAATTTAGCCTTTGAAGAAAAAGTAGAAGCCAACTTAATTCAGCCAACTTTTGTTATTGACTATCCCGTAGAAATTTCGCCCTTAGCGAAGCCGCACCGTTCTAAGTCTGGTTTGGTAGAAAGGTTTGAGTTATTCATTGTAGGGCGGGAGACTGGTAACAGTTTCTCAGAACTTACCGACCCCATCGACCAAAGAGAACGTCTCGAAGCCCAAGCTGCACGCAAAGCTGCTGGCGACTTAGAAGCCCAAGGCGTTGACGAGGACTTTTTAACAGCTTTGGAATATGGTATGCCACCTACAGGGGGATTGGGAATTGGGATTGATAGGTTGGTGATGCTATTAACTGATTCTGCCAGTATTCGGGATGCGATCGCCTTCCCCCTACTCAAACCCGAAAAATCTGACTCATCCCCAGAAGCAACTACCTAATCAACACTCGCAATTGCATAAAAACAGTAAGGTGCGTTATGGCTTTGCCTAACGCACTATGTTTTATCATTCAATATTTGATTATCTTACTTGCACTCACTAATCCTCTATGATATTCCTTATAAAGAATAATGAGCTTGACATTCCTTATAAGGAATAATATATTGTGAGGTAGGAAGTGACCTGGACTTGGGAAGTTTATCAAGATGGCAATGGAGAAATCCCCAAAGATTTACTTGCTTTTTTCATCAGGATGATTCCAGCAGAGGAGGAACCAGAAAATCCACCAAAGCCATTACTCAGTGCTTCCGAAACCAGACGCTTGCAGGTTAATCTGGGCTACCTGTGCAACAAAGGACTAGCATCACTCACCAGCGGCATTTTTGAAAAGCTGGAAGATGATCTGTATGAGTTACGGATGACCAAGAGTGAACATAATCCACGGTTTATCTTAACGGCTGTGACTCCTCAGCGATTTGTGGTGCTACATGCCTTTATGAAAAAATACAACGACGCTATCAAAGAAAGAGACAAAGCGCCTGCAAGAGAGAGATTGCGGCAATTGCAGCAGAGGAATCATGAAAAAGCCTAATTTTCAAGCTTGGTTACAACAGCCAATCAGCGAAGACTCAGAGGTGATTTTGGCGGGGAAGCTAGAATATTTACGCCTCTATCTTACCGATGCCATGCGGGAAATACGTAATAAAGCAGGATTAACTCAGGCACAGCTAGCCGAACAACTGGGAGTACAGCAAGCGGCGGTGTCAAAGCTAGAATCGGCGCTAAAAGACCATGAATTGGAATCTGTGTTGCACTATTTACATACCTTGGGTGCAGATTTGCTAGTAGCAGTCAAGCAAGGAGATGACTTATATCAAGCTAGCGATAATGATGGTGTATTGCTAGTAGATGTACCAGAGATAGTGGCACAAAAGGCATTAGCTGCAAACATGAGTGTGCGGGAATATGTTCGTGCAGCAATTGAGAAGTTTTCTAGTGAGGATAATAGACTGAGAACAGCTTTAGTAAAACTGCTGGAAAGTGATGATTTAGTAGCAGTGAAAGTAAGAGAGCGGTTGAGTACAAAGACAACACAGGAAATTGCTCTAGAGTTAGAAAAATGTCTGAATTTATCTGAAGAAGACCGAATTTTTGCTATTAAAAATGTATTAGCTGGTAGTGTGGCGGTTGGAGAAAGTAATCGCGGAAGCAATAATGAGATTGATGAAATTGAGTTGTTAGATTTAGCAGAAGAACTAGTAGAGAAGTTAGTAGATTTCATTGATAAACATAACTAAACATGAGCTTTAATAATATAGTGAAAGGTTTTGGTGTTAAAAAACCAAAAAAGAACCAAAATCAATATACAATTTATATTAATTTTTTACAAAAATTATTAAAGGTAATTTCATCTAATCCAAATAAACCTAAAGTTGCTTATCGGTTGCTTGAAGCTAACCAAGATAAGTTGAATCAGGAATTTCCTCCAGTTTTCAGGCGCTGGTTAACAACTAAATTATCTACAAATTCTCAACAAGCTTATGCTACAGCAGATGCTACTTTAAAATTAATGCTCCTGTTGAATAAGTTTGAGCAGGGAAATAGAGTTGTTTGTCAGGAGATTTGCATTGCTGGTTATGAAGTTGTACTAACGTTAGTTACTCGTTCTCACTTTCCCGAAATATGGGCGATGATTCAACACAATCTTGGGGAATTATACCTGGAATGTTGGAGAGGAGAACGAGCAGAGAATATTGAAAAAGCTATCCGCTGTTTTTATCAAGAATTAGAAATACACACACCAAAGCGCTATCCTCAACAATGGCTAGGCGCAAAGAATGACCTTGGACTTGCCTATAGCGATCGCATTAAAGGTGAACGTTCTGAGAATATTAAGCAAGCAATTCAGCATCTGACAGAGGCCATCCAAGCATTTCCACCAGAACGGTTTACTGAACTATGGTTCAAGCTTAAGTCTAATCTTGCTAGCATTTCCGTTGAAAACACGGAAGATGATATAGAAGATATTCAACAGGAACTCAGTCAGTTAACACGGAACTTATTTACAAAAGAGGAAAACCCAAAAGAATGGGCAAATATCCAACTAAATATTGGTGATTATTATGATGTCAATCATACAGGAGATAGAGCTAAAAATTTAGAAAAAGCTATCCACTCTTATACACAAGCATTACAAGTATTTAGCCCAGAAACATATCCCGAAGAGTGGGGCAAAGTTCAACAACATTTGGGTAATTCCTATCTGCGTCGTATCCGAGGAGATGAAGCCGAAAATATTGAATCGGCTATCGATTGTTTTACGCAAGCTCTACAAGTAAGGACGCAACAACATTTACCCGAAGCATGGGCTAAAACCAAAAGCTATTTAGGTATTGCTTTTCGCAGACGTATTGATGGAGATAAATCGGAAAATTTAGAACTGTCTCTTCAACATTGCCAAGATGCTTTACAAGTGGATATCCGCGCTCGCGATCCACACCTATGGGCAGAAATTCAATTACATCTTGCTACAGTTTACGTCGATAGAATGCGCGGTTCTAAAACTGAGAATATTAAACAGGCTATTTTCTATTTTCAGCAAGCACTGCAAGAATATACTCCAGAGCGCAATCCAGAATTTTGTGGTTTAACTCACATGGAACTAGGGATTGCTTATGGTGGAATTCAGGATTTTGAAAAAGCTATATATCACTTCCAAGAAGCATTACAAGTATGTACTCGCGATCGCTTTCCTGAAAGATGGGCTGATATTCAACATAATCTCGGTGGTGCTTATGCAAATCGCATCCAAGGAAATCATCAAGAAAATATTGCTTTAGCTATCCACTGTTGGCAGCAAGAGTTAGAAATATATACACCTAATAGGTTTCCTCGGCTATCCTATGACGCAGGAAGATCTCTTGCCTTCATAAGTCTTATGGAAGATAAGTGGGAAACAGCCATTCAAGGCTACGCCACAGCTATAGAAGCGATCGAAACCTATCGTACCTGGGATAATTCTGAAACTCGCCGCCAAGAAATTCTAGAAGAAGCTATTGATGTTTATCAAGAGATGGTAGAAATCTGCATTAAAGCAGGACAAATAGAAAAAGCCTTTGAATATGCCGAGCGATCGCGCTCTAAACGCCTGGTAGACTTAATGGCAAGTAACGACCTCTACCAAAGCGGCGAAATTCCCCCAGCAGTCAAGGAATTATTGCAGCAGTATGAACAACTGCAACAGCAAATTGATCAAGAACGTGATCGCCCAAAAGCCAACGATAATGGTAGTCAAACACGCGCTGTATTCCAAGCTTACAACGAAGCGATCGCATCCTTGGAAGCAGAAAAACAGCAAGTTTGGGAACAAATCAGACGCTTAGATCCTGTGTTAGCTGGCGAAATTCAAGTTAGCGCCCCTAATTTTTCCGCAATCCAAAAGCTGATTGACCAGCCTACTACCGCTATTCTCAGTTTTTATACTACCGATAACGACACCCATATCTTTGTCCTGCAGCAAAATCAAATTACCCTTCACACTTGCGCCGGACAAGGGATAGAAACGCTGCAAGACTGGATTGAGCAGAATTGGATATCAGCTTATACAAGTGATATCCAGACATGGAATAGCCAAATTAATCAGAGTCTGGGCGAACTAGCTCAACGTTTGCAACTGTCTGAATTAATTTCTCAACATTTAGAAGGTATCGAAGAACTAATTCTAGTACCTCACTTGTTGCTGCACCAAATTCCCTTTGCGGCTTTACCAATTGGAAATCATCAATATCTAGGAGATCAGTTTCTGATTCGCTATACTCCTAGCTGCCAAATCTTAGAGTTTTGTCAACAACGCGACAAGATAGAAAACTGCGAATTGTATGGCACTGTTGAAGATGCCACAGATGATTTACCCTGCGCCAGTTTTGAAGGTGAACAACTTGCCAAACTATACAACATTCCTCACTCTCAACGCCTGAGAGGTAGCATTCAAGCGACTAAAGCTAATTATCGTCAGCTAGCTCAACAAGTCCAAGTACTTCACTGCTGTCATCATGCTGAATCATGTCTTGACAATCCCCTGGCATCATATTTGAAATTGGGGGATGGCACTATTACTTTAGGGCAGTTAATGACACCAGGATGGCGTTTACCTAATCTCTCTGATGTTTTTCTTTCCTGCTGCGAGACGAATTTGGGTATTCCTGGGCTAACAGATGATATTCTCACCCTCTCCACTGGCTTTTTGTGTGCTGGTGCGAGAAGCGTTGTCAGTACTCTCTGGGCAGTAGATGATTTAGCCACAGCAGTATTTTCAGTATTTTACTACCAACATCGACAACAGGGTAAAAGTCGTCCGGAAGCTTTACGACAAGCCCAAATCTCCTTACGCAGTTTAAGGAAAGAGGATATTAAAGAAATTTCTCCAGAAGCACAAGCCAGGGAAAGGGAACTGATAAAAAGTAGAAAACAATACAGCCCTGGGACATTAGAACATCGCCAATGGGAGCGTGAATATAAGATGTATGCTCGATTTAACCGATTAATTCAAGCCATCGAAAGTTCTACGGAAGAGTATCCCTTTTCACATCCGCGTTACTGGTCTGCTTTCATCTGTCAGGGTTTAAGATAATGTGCGATCGCTTTCCCCCTCCTCAAACCCAAAAAATCGGACTAGAGGCTACAACTTAATCCCAACTAGCAATTACATGGCTAAAAACACCTGTAAAGACGTAAGCTTTTGCGTTTTTGCAGGTTATTAATTAAGAATGCTATAAAATAATTTTATAATTCTTGCCGCTCACTCCAGTTTTGAGGTTTATCATTATTTGCAAGCCAAAGATATTAAAAAACAATTAAGATTACTCATAGATGAAGCATCTTTAATAGATCCTGGTTTAGCGAAAAGGTTAGAAGAGATCAATCGTTGGGTAAAAGATGTTAAGCCTGGTTCCCTAACATCTAAGAAATTTGTACTTTTTTTTCTGCAACAGATAATTAAAGACGCACTGATTTGGCTTGATATTCAGTCCTCCGCATCACTAGAGGAGCGGCAACAATACTATGAACGGATGACACCAACGGAATACTATTGGTATAGTTATTTATTCCCCAAATGGTTGAATCAAGTAGATCCAAAATTCTCTATTTGGAAACAGAAATTGATGGCGGGAGAGTACCATCAAGCGGATATCAATGTTTTGAGATTGATTGCTAGTGATATCATCCATCGGGAAGGAACTTTTTGGCAGTGTTATATAGCAGACTTCTCAATGGCAACTGATATAATTGTTAGTAATCGAGAGAAGCAACCACTGTGTATTCAGATCACTAGTCTTTCGGATGAATTTTCTCAGGAAAAATCTGATAATTGGGAAAATACCTTGCTACTTTGGAGCATAGATAGAGGTTTGTTCTTAAGTTACAATCCCCACATTACGGATTTTGTCAATCAGGTAGTGAATATCTCACTATACAACAGCGATCGCTTGCCAACAGGTATTTACTTAAAATTCAATTTATAGTTGTAGACCATTTTCCTTCACTGTCTTCACCAAACTACATGATTATGGGGCACAAAATTCCAGTTGAACCTCAAGTAAGATTAGAAAATTTTTTGGCACATTTAGAAGCAGCTAGGCAATTACAAAGAGAATGGATGACTTATGGACTTGACTGTGTAAATTTATATTTTGATGATGTTGATGAAGATTGGTGGGAAAAATGGGTAGAAGAAGAGCCGCAGAGTTTTGAAGCTGCTGTAATAGCATTCCTGGAAAGTGATAACTGGGTAGCTGTTAGGGTACGCAAGCAACTGCAAGACAAACCCATCTGTGAAATTGCTAGCAAGCTGGACAAATATTTGAGTTTCCCACAAGAAGACCAGATTTTTGCTATTAAAAATTTTTTAGCAGGTAAGGTGGTTGTGGGAGACAGTTACCGCTACAGCACGATTGAAATTGATGAAATTGAACTTTTTAATTTAGCAGCAGAACTCTTAGAGAAGTTAGAAGAGATTCGCGGTAAAAATCTCTAGAGTTTTGAGTGCTGATGCTAGGTAGTAGGGTGTGTTGTCGCGCAGCGCAACGCACCGAGATATCAAAAATTCGCAAACCTTGCTACCCAGATACCCAACTTTTTCAAAAAGTCGGGTATCTAAATCTCGCTAAAGTTAATAACCCTGTTCTGTCACTCTCCGAAAACTTTTGCCATTTCTGAATTCTAGAGCTTTTGTATAACAAGCGTTTGCGCGATTATTTTCTAATAACAAATACAAGACCAACTTTTTTCTAATAGTATAGCTTGTATTGATTGCCTCATCGGGCTTCTAGCGATCGCCCTCCCGGAGAGTGACAAAAGCGGGATAAGTAACCACGCAAAATTAATTACAGTTATTGCGAGCGCAGCGAAGCAATCTCAACCCTTGCGATTGCTTCATTCCGCTCCGCTCCATTCGCAATGACATTGTGTAATTAATTTTGTTTAACTACTTAATTGTTCTTCACGATTTCGGGTTGCTGAAGACGCGATAAATCGCGTCTCTACAGGATTTAACGTCAATTGAATTGTATTATCCGAACCGTATTTTCCTATAAATAGGGTTTGCAAAATTTGTCAGGTTACGCGGTAGGAATTTAATTATTTTGTTGTTGCGAAATAAACTAATTCTAAAAAATTTTGCACCTAAAAATATGTAGGGGCGCAAAGCTTTGCGCCCCTAACTCATGGTTACCTGATGACTACACCCCTAATTAATAACTAATTCGCAACCTCAGCCATTTCAATAATGCGTTCTTCATAATCCTTAACTAAAAAGTTAAGGGGTTTTTGGTTGCGAATCTTGAATTTCAAACCGCGTGTTTCTACTCGCATTAAAATCATTTCTAGGCAATCGCGGTCGAAGCAAACATGGCGTTGCTGGTTTTTTGTGCCTAAACTAGCGCCAGTAATCACGTGCAACTGGGTATTTTTCTTTAACTGATACCACAAGCCTTCACTGGCATTATTCATCATTTTGTTGGAGAAACTAGGCCCTGTAGACATATAAAGCGGGTCTATGCCTGTTGCTCCTATAGTTTGTTCGTAATTGTAATAGTAGTGCAAAGGCACTTCAGCGGCTGGTAAATCTAGCAGCCCTTCATACAACTGTCGAGCAATTTCCAAATCTGACACCATGACGGTGTGTACTTTGGGCGCACTGGTGAGGAACATCCACATTGCTCCAGCGTAAGCTGCCAGGAGCAATACCATAATGCCTTGGGTGGAGAGTAGGCTATCCAGGGGCAGGGAAGGCAGAAACGAGCCTAAAGTTAAAGGACTAAGTAGGAACGATATCACACTAGAGGCTATAACCATGAACAAGTCAAATATTGTATAAGGGAATGGCTTTTATTATTGTCGATAAAGACTAAAATTAAGTCCTTGTTTATAGTGTATCAATACTCCAGTGGTGTGAGTCTGAACCAAAATTAGACAAACATGAAGTTATTGTGCGCTCAATGGGAAACTGACAATCCCAAACTTATATTAACAACTATCAAACCTACGGCTCGTGCAAATCCCTCACTTTCCCGAAGCTAATCACCCCCTGGTTAAGTCGCTGTTCCATCAAAGTGACCAAGAACTAGTAAATCTGTTTCAACGCTCTCCCGAAAGCGGAAAGTACTTTACAGCGATTTTTTGCCGCTATAGCCCGATAGTTTACACCTTAATTCGGCATTCAGCGCGATCGCCTGTGCAAGCAGATTATTTGTTCGCCCTCACTTGGCGACATATTTACTACGAACTCGGTGGGCTAGATTTAAATAGCCCAACACCCAACCAAGAACCCTTAACTCTACAAAATTGGCTGATTAACATCACCGCCTACTGCATTAATGAGATTGAATTACCACCCACAGAAGCAATTCATTATTCTCTCAAAGCTACTTCCCCTGCTTTATGGTGCTATGTTGAGCAAGCATTGGATCAACTACCCCCAGTTTTGCGCTTTGTAGTCTTAATGGCCCAGACTTTCCGTTGGAGTGAAACGCGAATTGCTGCTTATCTCCAAGCTGAGGGCGAGAATTTTACCCCAAACGAAGTAGCCAATTTTCTCCAGGAAGGATATCGTATGTTAGAGGACAAATTACCTGGAGATATTCGTGCGATTTATTTAGGCGAAGATGCAGCCTAATCTTAGTCTAAGTGTAAACACGTAATTTTAAAATAATCGGAGGTAGTTTTAGCCTTGCTTATAAAACCTTCTACTTAAAAGCGACATTTCTCGGGTAAGTTTTATGAAACAACGGTATTTCTTACCAGAGGCTAGCATTCTCAATTTAAATCCCCGCCTGAAATCAGGATTAAGAAGTTGGGATTGTGCTATCCTCGCCTCGCGCCAGGGTGGTAAATCCCAATTTTTGACTGCTTGCTTGTTAATTTTGGCTGTGGCTTTTAGTCCCTTAGCAGCCAGTGCGGTTGATATTACTCAACAACTGCACCGTCCGTTAAATCGTTCGACGTTACGAGACTCAAGAGACCAAGCAGATAGCTTATTAAATATCGGTGAACAACAATACAAGTTAGGTTATGCCGATAAAACTCTTGATTCTTGCTTGCAAGCACTAGAAATTTATCACTCCTTGGGTGACTACAAAGCCCAAGGTATGACTTATGATTTGCTAGCAAAAGCGTACATCCAGCTAGACCGTTTGCAAGAAGGGGAAGATGCATTACGCCGGAGGTTAGCGATCGCTCGCGATACTAAAGATTTTCAGTCTCAGATTTTTGCACTGAATAATATTAGTACAGTTCTGCTACAAAAAGGAGAATTCATCCCAGCAGGTAAAACAGTACAAGAAGCACTGGAAATCGCCCAAAATGTCCAAAATATTGCCGGAGAAGGCTTGTCTTTGAGTAATTGGGGACTAGTAAATGCCAGAGTCGGCAATTACAGCAAGGCAATAAAATTGTATGAAACTGCTTTGTCTTTCCGTCGCCAAAGTGGTGATGTGATTGGTGAGACAAATACCCTCAACAATTTGGGTGATGCTTACTTCGCAATGGGTAATTATGACGATACTATTGGCACTTATGGCGCTGCTTTGAGGATAGCGAAAACTACAGGCGATCGCACTAATTATGTAAGAGCTATTGACGGTTTAGTCACAGCTCATAGTTCTGTAGGACGCAATGAGCGTGCTTTCGACTTATTAGAGCAACGCCTAGCAATGGCTAGAGACTCACAAAATCTAAAGGAAGAATTTGGAGTTTTTATGACCTACGCCAAGATATACGAAAAACTCAATAATTATCTCACTGCTCGGAACTTTTACGAAAGAGCGCTCGTATTAGCGCGAACGTTGGAAGACAGCAAGCAGGAGGTATTTTTGGTTGATAAGCTGACTAAATTACCTAAACACTAAGACAATTTTAGATTTTAGATTTTGGATTCAACCGCTTCTACTTTGAAAACCCTAGTTATTTTCAGAATCGGCTTTAATTTCCAAATACGAAACTATTGCCTATTACCTTTTAGTTTTTGAAAGCAATCACTTAATAATAGTAGGGTTGGACATCACCAGCCCTACTATTATTTTTACAAATGACAAATGACAAATAACAAATGACAAATGCCTAATTCAAAAATACTGAGCCATTAGATTGAATTCGCATAGCTTTTGCATCTTGAGCTACGTCTGTGGTTTCATTCAATCTGACTTCTAATAATCCAGTTTCGGAGGGTTGTGCATTCACTGACAATAATCCGCCATCTTCGCGTTGGAATGTCACAGTGATAGGCGCACGTAAATTCTGTAGTACTATATCAGATTTTCCACTAAGCGATCGCTCGTTAGTATCGCCAATAATTTGATAAGTTACATTCGCACCAGTATCATTCACTAGCCTGACATTGACATTACCATTTGTGAGCGCCACTGTCGCAATAGGTCTTATTCCTTGTTGTCTGATTGAGGGTTCAGTTAAAGAATTTGTTTGTGAAGGAACCTGTTGTGGTGTGGAATATGGAGTTGAACTTCCAGTTGGCGCAGGTTGCTGGGTGCGATTGTAAGGCGCTTGCTGAAAAACACTGGGATTAGGGTTAAGCTGTGAGTTAGTCACACTTCCTGGTGTATCCCCACCTACACCCATATTTGTTTGTTCTGGTGATGGGTTAGTGGAATTATAAGGAACTGTTCCTTGGGATTGCACTTGTTGGGTTAAAGCATTAGGGGGACATCCTTGAGGAACCAAAACTCGACTGTTATGTGGTTCTTCATAGAAAATTCTGGGACAAGGATTGACTTTACCAACAGAACTAGGCTGTGGTGTTACTGGTATTGGCGTTTGTGCAAGTGCTGGTACACTCATCAGTAAACCGCCGCAGAGAGCAGCCAAAAATTCAGCCGACTTGCGAAACTTTTGCGAATTGCTATTCATTGTATACTCCTAGAAAATCTTACCTGAAATTATTGATGAATTTGATAAATCAGCAAATTACATTAGGTAACAAATTTGCACTTATTACACTCAAATCTTGAAATTATTTGCTTGTTATAATTTTGATTTCAGTGATTTTAATTTAACAAATTAGCCAGCTTTTTATATCTAACCAAAGGTCTGAAAATGAATTAAATTGTAATTCTTCTTTATTTCCCAAGAATGAGAAATTAATAATTGTCTGATTTTTTATAAGTTATACCAGTTATAACATTTTGAAAACAAAACCCCACAGATGGGCAGGTAGGGGCACGGCACCATTAAGATAATTTGATATACCACAAGATTGTGGATGCCGTGCCCCTACAAATAATTTATTTGTCTACTTGCATAATAAATTATGAGTAAATTAGCCAACCTATTGAAAATGAGTTAGTAAAAATAAACTCTCGAGAAATATTAATTAAATCAAATTTTATGCAGCCAGATTTAGCAGTTTATTAAATGGATGTCATCAGAATTGAGAGTATAAAAATCTCAATACAGCAATTTTTACTATCTAAGTTAGTAGGGAAAGCAATTCTGTTTCATCTGTCATAAGAAACAAATGCAAATTCCAGCATTAAGACTCGAGAGTTACAGGTAAAGTAACGATAAAAGTAGTACCTTTACCTAGACGGCTTTCGACTTGAATTTGGCCTTGGTGATGTTCGACAATAGCTTGAGCGATCGCTAACCCTAATCCTGAACCAGTAGAAATATCTGTAGCTGTATTGCCATTACTATGGGTACGCGCCGGATCTACCCGATAAAAGCGGTCAAATAACTTTGGTAGTGCATCCCCAGGAATACCAACCCCAGTATCACTGACTTTAACTTGTAATTGAGCGCTACTGTAGCGCAAGCCAGCAACTCGATTCATTCCTTCTAACCGCGCTAATTCTACATTTACCCGTCCACTAGATGGGGTGTATTGCACAGCGTTCCCAATCAAATTAGTGAACAGTCGCACCAATTGATCCCAATTTCCTACAAGTGTGAACCAATTGTCAGACAGTTCGGGGTTAGTGTCTCCATCTGCAGGATCTACCAAATCCAAAGCCAGGCTGATTTTCTTTTCTTTAGCTAATAATTGCTGTTCTTCTAGCACTTCCATTAGCAAAGCATCCAAGGGACAAGAGGAAAAGTTATCTTTGCTAATGCCACTATCTTGACGTGCGAGGAATAGTAAATCATTAACTAACCTACCCAAGCGTTGAGTCAGTCGTTCCACTAATTTTAACTGTTGGCGATATTGTAAAGATGTCGTAGGTTCTACCTCTGCTGACTCTAAATCAGCCAGCGCAACTTGTACATTAGTTTGAATTAAAGTAATTGGACTTCGCAATTCGTGAGAAGCATCAGCTGTAAATTGTTTGAGCCGTTGATAGGAATCCCCTACTGGTTCCATTGCTTTACCAGATAAAAACCAAC
This sequence comes from Tolypothrix sp. PCC 7601, assembly GCF_025677855.1. NCBI lineage: Bacteria > Bacillati > Cyanobacteriota > Cyanophyceae > Nostocales > Tolypothrichaceae > Tolypothrix > Tolypothrix sp. PCC 7601. The sequence goes on along the minus strand of NZ_CP064879.1, from coordinate 5,389,994 downwards.
CACTAGCACCCACAGAAAGCACCATTAACCATGTACCAATGGCTAAATCCAACATAAATTGACGGCTAGGTTTACTAACTTCAAACCAGGGATGGCTAACACGCAGATAACCTAATACTTGACGGCCAAATTCTACCCGGTGTGTAACTTGGCGTAATAAGACTGGTGACTTTTGCCAACCTTCATTCCCCACGCGCACCGTTTCACCAGTGCGATTCGCATGAATGGGAATATTTAAAGGTGTGGATAGCGTTGACCAAAGTAATTCTCCATTGGCGCTAAACCATTCCAAATCAATATGATCATCTTCTACTGTGTCAGTATTATCACGAAAACTTGCTTCTAAATTAATGCGTAATGTCTCAGTACCGCTATTAACTGACTCAATGACGAGCGATCGCTCTACTACTTCCACAACATGATTGAGAGTATCATCAATCCGCTCAATCAATGTATTACGGACATAGAAATATACTCCACTGGCAAATAATAAGAGTAATACAGCCGTTACAGCAGTGTACCAAAGAGCCAGACGGCGGCGAGTAGCTTGGAACATGGGGATTAGGGATTGGGGAACTCGGGGCCCCCTCTGGGGATAAGGGGTAATGGGACTGCGAAATTATTCAGCAGTCAACAGTCAACAGCCAACAGTCAACAAAGTAGTTGCTAAAAAGCTGCTCGCTTGCTTACACTATTTCATTTACTATGTTTATTATTCAGTTGCATGGGCTGCAACTATCCGCCCTAAGGTGATCATGGCAAAATCCAAAAAGAGCGCTACTACTCCCATCAATCTGAGCGATTCCCAATACTACATCAACCGAGAATTAAGCTGGTTAGAGTTTAATAACCGAGTTTTACATGAAGCTTTCGACCAGCGAACGCCTCTTTTGGAAAGACTCAAGTTTTTGGCGATATTTACCTCTAACTTGGATGAGTTCTTTATGGTCAGGGTTGCGGGATTAAAGCAACAAGTTGAGGCTAAAGTCTCACAGTTAAGTCCTGATGGTCGCACACCACAACAACAGCTAGATGATATCAGGTTTACCCTCAGTCCCCAGGTAACTAAACAGCATCAGCATTTTGAGCAAATACTCAGACCATTATTAGCGCAAAATAAAATACATATTCTGGATTATATAGAGTTAACTGATAAACAACGGAATTATTTAGATAACTATTTTGAAGAACAAATTTTTCCGGTTTTAACTCCCTTAGCGGTTGATCCTAGCCATCCTTTCCCCTATATTTCCAATCTCAGCCTGAATTTGGCTGTAGTGGTGAAAAACCCCGAAACAGAAGAAGAATTTTTTGCCAGAGTTAAAGTCCCGAAAGTTTTACCGCGATTTATACCCTTACCGCCAGAGTTAGGAATTTATCACAACGGTCAACCTGCTCACTGGACTGGTGTACCTTTAGAACAAGCGATCGCACATAATTTAGATTCCCTATTTCCGGGAATGAATATTCAGGAGTATCATCCTTTCCGCATTACTCGTGATGCTGATTTGGCTTTGGAAGAGGATGAAGCTGACGATTTACTCCTAGCGATTGAACAAGAACTCAGAAAACGCCGCATTGGTGGAACCCCAGTCCGCTTAGAAATTCAATCCCAAACTCCCGAAACAGTGCGATCGCGTTTATTGGAAGATTTAGAATTATCCGAAAGCGATGTTTACGAAGTCGATGGACTTTTGGGACTGCGGGATTTAATGTACTTTATGTCATTACCGCTACCAGAATTTAAAGATCCACCAAGACAATCTGTAGTTCCTTCTCGCTTACAATGGTTGCGAGAACCTAGCCTCAGTGCGGAAATTCCAGAGGTAGAGGAAGGAAAAGACTTTTTTGCAGTCATCAGTGAAAAGGATTTGTTAGTACACCATCCCTATCAATCTTTTTCCACAACCGTGGTGCGTTTTATTACCCATGCTGCCCATGATCCGAATGTCCTAGCAATCAAAATGACCCTTTACCGGACTTCTGGGGACTCGCCTATTGTTAATGCTTTAATTGCAGCGGCGGAAAATGGCAAGCAAGTATCAGTATTGGTGGAATTAAAAGCGCGGTTTGATGAAGAGAATAATATTTACTGGGCGAGACGTTTAGAAAGAGTCGGCGTTCACGTTGTCTATGGTTTAGTTGGGTTGAAAACTCACTGTAAAACTATTATGGTTGTGCGTCGAGAAAAAGACCGGATGCGGCGCTATGTCCATATTGGCACTGGCAACTATAATCAAAAAACTGCACGACTATATACAGATTTAGGATTATTCACCTGCAACGAAGAAATTGGTGCTGATATTACCGACCTATTCAATTTTCTCACAGGCTATTCCCGGCAAAAGTCTTATCGCGAATTATTAGTTGCACCTGTGAATATGCGCGATCGCTTTTTAGCACTAATTCATCGGGAAATCGAAAATGCCAAAAATGGCATTACTGGGAGAATTGTTGCCAAAATGAATTCTCTAGTTGATCCCCAGATTATTGCGACTTTATATGAAGCCTCCCGTGCTGGAGTCCAAATCGATTTGATTGTGCGCGGTGTTTGCTGCTTGCGCCCAGGGCTGAAAGATATTAGTGAAAATATTCGGATCATTAGCATAGTCGGCCGCTTTTTAGAACACTCCCGCATTTTTTATTTTTACAACAATGCCCAAGAAGAAATCTATATTGGTAGCGCCGATTGGATGCGTCGTAACCTAGATCGTCGCGTCGAAGTAATTACCCCAATTAAAGACCCAGATATTGCTAAAGATTTGCAAGAAATCTTGGGAATCATGCTAGCGGACAATCGCCAAGCTTGGGAATTACAGGGCAATGGCAGCTATATTCAACGACAACCGTGCGATCGCGCCCCGGAAGCACACTCACAACAAAGTCTCATCAATATGGCATTACGCTCAACTAGTATTAGCTCAAACCTGATTGATACAAAAAAGAATTCCTTCTATCTTGACAATTAGCTAAATCTACTACTTTTAGAAAACTTTAATTTTTCCTCACAAAATCTAAATTATTTAGTGCGCTAAAAGCCTAATTATTCAACCATAGGATAGAGTAACTCGCAGGACTAATTCCCATACACTATAAAAGTTATCGTACTTAAACTTTTAAATGTTAATGTTGTCCTGTGAGTCTTCTACCTTGCGTGTTTTAGTGGTTGACGATCACGAACTAACCCGCCTAACGCTACAATTAGCTTTTTCTTGTCAAAAGAATATCCAGGTAGTAGGTTTAGCCAGCAATGGTCAAGAAGCTATAGAAATGGTTAAACGCTATCAACCTGATGTAATTGTTTTAGATTTACAAATGCCCGTTATGGATGGCTGGAGTGCTTCAGGGCACATTAAAGCTATCTCTCCCAAAACACAAATCTTGGCTTACTCTTCAGTGGAAGATGCTAATTTTCATCCCAATGGTATGTCTAACTTTGATGAATTTTGCAAAAAAGATGTACCTACCACTGAACTCATCGCTAGGGTGAGAGAATTAGGAGACAGAGCAATGAATGGTTAATACCATTTTGGATTTGAGATTTTGCGGAAAGTTGAGTCAGTTTGTTGATGAGACACTGCGTTGGGCAGCTTTGCCGACTTGTAGCAGCTGCCGTCAAATTTTCCAACAAGGATTGTGAAAGATTTATTGACTGAGCTTTTGAGCCATTCATCTATCGCAATCAGTTTTCAAATTGGTATAAGTTCCAATATAAATAATGCAATACAGTGAAAGTGCTTGATTAACCCAAGCGCAAGAGAATTCTGGGGATTTAGGGACATGATAGCTATTAAAAGCGTTGGTACAGTTGATCGATAACTATGTACCAACGCAATTTTGTTGTTATTTAAACTAAGATTGGCTTAATTATTTCCTGCCTCTGGAACGGTGCGTCTAAATTCGTCCAGCAAATCATCTAATTCTTCTAAGGCTTGATTTACATCAATTCTCAAAGTCCCAATATTTGGTTGTTCTAAGAGACTGAGTAAATAATCACGTTTGCTTTGAACGATGGCAATTCGTTCTTTTATAGTTTGTATATCCATTGTTTTGTTTGCATTCTTTTACTCTCTTCCAGTGTAACTGAAGCGTTGAAATTCACCCATTCTCTACAGGTCGGAAATTAATAACATTTGGAAAAAAGAATGCCACAAATTAATGTGGGGTGTGTTTTCGCCAAGCACAACGCACCAACGCAGCATCCATAATTAAAGTAAGGGCACAGCATCCACAATATTTCGGCATATCAAATATCTTACTGGTGTCCATTGGTGTCAACTTAAGCTAAAAGCGATATAGGGCGGGCGTTGTACAAATACCTCGCGCCCTCATCCCCTAACCCCTTCTCCCGCAGGAGAAGGGGAACTAAATCTCTGGCTCCCTTCTCCCCGTGGGAGAGGGGCTGGGGGTGAGGGCGAAACCTTGCACAAGAGCGGGTTTCACGTTAAGTTGACACCAATGACTGGTGCCGTGCCCCTACAAAAAATCTATCTGACTAAATTGGTTGGTATTAAACTTGTATATTAAATGACTCATGATATGAGACAAGTCCAGTTGGTATTTGCCCGTTAAAGGAAATAGCTTGGAAGTATTCGGGTGGAACATCGGGTAAAACTAAACTAGGCTCTACCTGAAAACCAAAACGGCTGTAGTAGTTAGGGTTTCCCAGTAATACACATCCAGATGCACCTAGTTGGCGTAGAGTAGCCAACGCTTCCCTCATTAGTTGTGAGCCAATACCAACGCCTTGATGCTGTGGAGATACAGATATTGGCCCCAGTCCATACCAACCCTGACTACCATCAGAAATTGAAACTGGGGATACAGCAACATGCCCAACGATTTTGCTATCAGCTTCAGCAACAAGGGAAATTGTCAAGTTCCCTGAGTCACGCAAAGCATTCACAATCAACTGTTCGGTGTGGCTACTATAGGTCGTATTAAGAAACGCCGCTGTTGTCAAAGCTTCAATATCAGCAACATCACCAGGCACTTCTTTTCTGATTGTGATATTCATTATTGGTGTTCTAGAATCTGCGCTATGTAGCTGGTTGGAATTAAATATAAGATGGACGTAGGTTGGGTTGAGGCACGAAACCCAACACCCGCATGGGTTACGCTATCGCTAACCCATCCTACAAATAATTATGCCTCCCTACTTAGCAGCATTCTCAATCAACGTAGAGAAATTTAGATCCCCGACTTTTTGAAAAAGTCGGGGATCTGCTGATCAATCCAAAATCCGTCTTGGAAAGTTCTGATCGGCGGAAGCCGCCGCTCAGACTTTCCGCAAATTCTAAAATCCCATCGCTGTGGCAACTGCGCCTAATTCTGCCTCAATTCCTTGTTTAAATTGGCTGTGGCTGTGCTTAATGGCTGTATCTGGGTCTTTTAAACCATTACCCGTGAGGACGCACACAACTGTTGCTCCTGAGGGAATTTGGTCTTTCACCTGCAACATTCCGGCTACGGAAGCAGCGCTGGCTGGTTCGCAGAAAACGCCTTCTGTTGATGCGAGCAATCTGTAAGCATCAAGAATTTCCTCATCGGTAACGGCGTAGAAGTTTCCTTGGCTAGCTGATTTTACTGCCACAGCTTTTTCCCAACTCGCAGGATTGCCAATGCGAATTGCTGTTGCTACTGTTTCGGGATGCTGTACTGGCTGACCGTTAACTAAAGGTGCTGCACCTGCTGCTTGGAAGCCCATCACTGTGGGTAAGCGATCGCATTTCCCTACTTGGTGGTATTGACAAAATCCCATCCAATATGCAGATATATTCCCCGCATTGCCAACTGGGATACATAGCCAGTCTGGGGCGTTACCTAAAACATCAACGATTTCAAAGGCGGCTGTTTTCTGCCCTTCTAAACGGTAGGGATTGACTGAATTCACCAAGGTGATGGGGTAGCTTTCTGCCATCTCACGGACAATTTCTAAGGCACGGTCAAAGTTGCCTTTTACCGCCAGCACTTCTGCCCCATATAGTAAAGCCTGTGCTAACTTACCCAGCGCTACATAACCATCGGGAATCAGCACAAAAGCTTTCATCCCGCCACGCCTAGCATAAGCTGCGGCTGCTGCTGAGGTATTTCCTGTACTGGCACAAATTACCGCCTTTGCCCCTGCTTCCTTAGCCTTGGAAATAGCCATTGTCATTCCCCGGTCTTTGAAGCTACCAGTGGGGTTAAGACCGTCATATTTGACAAAAACGCGGACTTGTCTACCAATGCGTTCTGCGATCGCGGGCACTGGAATTAGCGGTGTATTACCCTCTAACAAAGTGACAACGGGCGTTGTTTCGCTGACAGGCAAGTATTCACGATAGGCTTCGATCAGTCCGGGCCAAGGTTGGCGATGAGATTTAGCAGCAGATAGGCTTACAGTCACGGTAATTTATATCAGTTTTTTCGTGCAAACAGAAAAATTTCAATGGTAAACATCTTGCACCAAGAGACGCTCTCATCACAAGAACAAAGTAATTTTTATAGTGCGGGCGTTTTACCTAGATTTTTATTTACCATTTTCTAGTCAGCTTTGTCAGAAGTTTTGCCAAAAGCGAATCTCATCTGTGATGTTTTTTCTGGAACACAGGCATCACAATTTGAGTCTCTTATCACAAAACTATAAACCCATTAGAGTAAATGATTGAAAGTATACAATCATTTAACAAAGCTTAAAACTACATTATTATATTATCTCTAATGGTGTGAGTTGAGTTGTGGATTTAAATAACTATGTCTACCAGTTCTTCTACTAGTGTTTCTGATCGTCCTTGCCAAGATCTTTGGAAAAGCCAGTTAAACAAGGCTTACTACCAAGACGACCAACAAGCTAAATTAATGCACCTGCGAGCAGAGGTAGAATCTTTGCTGTTACAGTTACAAAGCCTGAAGGAACAACGCCTGTCTGCTGATAGCCAAGAGCAATAAGCTCAACGCAGGCTGAAGGTTGAATTCTGGAGGCTCAAGGCTAAAACCAAATTAGCCAATTTTTTGCAACCCTAAATTAAATTCATCCTTTATACTTCAGCCTTCAACCTTCCTGCGGCTGTTATTCAAAGCGTTGATTTTTCTTTGACCAGCGCTTGAGGCTATATTTATCACCATTTTCTACTAATAGCGCTAGAGATTGTCCATCTGCAAGTTGGGCTATCCCCGTTAGTGTTTGGTGGTAATTTTGCTGAAACTCAGTATAAATTACCTTACCACTATCAGACAAGATTAAAGTGCGGGGACGAGAAAGATTTTTGGCGGCTGCTTGTGCGTCAATTCCTGGATGATTTAAAGATGCGATCGCTTCGTCTGAGATAGTCAACACACTTTCTGGATGCGTATTATTGGTTAAATTTAAGACTTGCACGGGCCAATAGCCTATTTGTTGCAACATCTGTGGCAGACTGGGCATAGCACCATTGGGAATTTGACCTGATTGTTGTAATGACTTCCACACTGTTGGTAGCATGGCTGACACTCTGGCTGGATCTTGTTGTGATAGTTCTTGCAGAGTGATGGGGGATGGTTGTACCCATTCCAGCGCTGCATCTGTTAAAGCTAAAGGTCGTGGTTGGAGATGATTTTGATTTTCCGCAATTGGTTGTCCAGATACTAGCAAGCGTAAAACCCCACCTTGCAATTGCACGCCTTTAATTGTGGCGGTGGTCATTTGTTGTTCTCCGTTGGGTAACCAAACCACTATTAAAATTGTGGGGTTAGCACTAATACCCAAGGTGTCCCACATAAATTTTGCTGGAGAAATTTTAGGTAATTGAAAATTCCCAAAGGGGAAATTGAGCCAGCGTTTACCATCATTAAATGCACTCACCTCTACTTGATACCAAACTTCGTTATCTGTGAGTTGCAGGTCTGTTGTCAGGTTTGGTCTTAGCCAATCTTTTTTGTTGACTTGGGTAATGAGTTGCACCGAACCCACAATTCGGCTGGGCTGAGTAGAAAGGATTTTGGGTCTGATACCTTCGTTACTGAGTGTGGCTAACAAACCTTCAATATAAGTCATCGTTTGGGGAGTAATTTGTGGTTGTGCTTTCAACCAAGAAATCGCGTGTTCTTCCCCCCGTTGAACAGCTAATACCAATGCACCCCAAGCGATTACCTCTGGTCTATTGGGGTTGACTCGCAATGCAGTAGTGATGCGGTTCCATAACCTACCTCCATCCATTTGCAGCAGAGTCGCAATTTCTGGGACATTTTGTGGCGAAGCTTCAAATACCTGTAATGCTTTTTGCCAGCGACCATCAATTAAATCTGCTAGCACCTCTTGAGAGGGAATTGCCCAAGTTTTATCAGCTTCGGTTTTCGTCAGTTGGGAATGCAAGCTAATTACATCGATTTGCGCTTGTGCATCTGCAGGAAGTGTGGCTTTTTGCTGTTTCTGCAATGATTGCAGCCACTCAAAAGCTGGAGTCCACAGTCCGCTACGGGCTAGTAATAAGGCGTTTTTGTAAGCAGGATTTTTCAGGGCTGGTATTTTTAAAGAAATTTCTTCTAAAGCAATGGGATGGAGAAATAATTTTAAAGGTTTAATTTGATAAATACGTAACCTTGGTTCTAAACCTATAGTTTGATCGATAACTAATTCTTTGACACTATCTCCAGTCACCTGCTGCCATTTTGGTAGTTGTCCATTGGGGCTTTTCCAAGTCAACATCTGTTGCAGAGTACTGCGTTGTGGATTGTAGTAAATAATATTACCGTAGGCGATCGCACTAGTTCCCTGGGGTAGTTTACCTTGTAGATTCAGCCACAATCCTGATGATGTGCCACCCGGAAAGCGCTTGACTTCAGTTAACGGTAAGGGTTGGCTATTTTCTGGGTTATCTAATTCCACTTCATCAGCAGTAGAAGCCACAAAAGATTCTTCTGGCCCAGTTATGGCTAGTTGACTGGCTAAACGGTAGTATTTTTCGGTTGGAGATGGTAATTCCAAATCTTGAGATTGTTGATAAACCCTCAGTTCTACCAATGCTTGACAATCATTCAGGCAATCAGGACGCTGTTGGAAAACTGGCAGTAAAAAAGACTGTTGTTTATCCTTTGGTACAGTTATAGTCTCCCCAGCCATGAGTTTTTTTTGACTCAGGCTAAGTTTAATTTGTTTGAGAGTCAGGGGTTTATCCTTGTAATTACCCCGAGATATTTGCGCCCATTCCGGTAAAAATTTATTCATCCAGATAATTTTTTCTGGATTAAAAATATAAAGAATACTGAGCCAAGCAAAAGTAATTAATACACCAACACTACTCAACAATATGGCGATCGCTAGAGTTGATGTCAGTCTATTTCCCCATTGAGAATTTTTTTGGTGTGTTGTAGAGACATCTTGATTTCTCCCAACATGAGACTGGTTTTGCCATGAGGGTTTTAAAGTTAGCTTTCGCAATCGATTGACCATGTTGGTTTGCACTCTATCTAGAAAGTAGTTTGAGGCTGCATAATTTATCTTTTATACTCGCGGTTTTTAAATATTGCCCAAAAATTTTCCAGTCTAATTTGACACAAAAACCGTAAAATTACTCAAGCCATTTATACATAAATATGAATACACTCATGGCCTAAGTATGGAAGCAGAGTAGAAGCCAATGATACGCCCCACTAAAATAAAGACCTGGATGCTGGCATGGTTAATAATTACGGGCGTAAATGGATTTTGCCAACAAGCGATCGCTCAAGATTATAGTTTGCCTTCTTCTAGTGAAGAATCTGCTCTAGAAAATCCAGAACCGATGGAGCAAGTAACATCGGTATCACAGCTAAAAGACGTACAACCGACGGACTGGGCATTTCAAGCATTACAATCTTTAGTAGAACGCTACGGTTGTATCGCAGGTTATCCCAACAGCACTTATCGAGGCGATCGCGCATTGACACGCTATGAATTTGCCGCAGGTGTTAATGCTTGCTTAGATAGAGTTAACGAGTTAATTGCTACAGCTACCAGTGACTTAGTTAGCCGCGAAGACTTAGCCCAAATCCAAAAATTACAATCAGAATTTGCCCCAGAATTAGCCACTTTACGGGGTAGAGTCGATCAATTAGAAGCGCGCACAGCCGAACTTGAAGCCAATCAATTTTCCACAACAACGAAACTCAGTGGCTTCGCCATAATTGGCGTACAAGGAAGAAATAGCAATCGTGGTGACATTAACCCTAGAGATGGTATCAAAGATACAAATGACCTAGGGACAAATACTAATGTTATCTCCTTGAGTCAGCTGTATTTAACTACTCAATTTACGCCGCGTAGTTACTTATTTACAGGTCTTTTACATGGAATCGGTGCTACCAGTCCGAGGTTTAACAATAGCATTTCTCGCAATGATGTGTTGCTGGGCTACGAATTTCCTACGGATGGCTTGATCATTAGTGACCTGCATTATCACTGGTTAGCAGCTGACAACTTAGCGCTGATGATCGGTACAGAAAACGTCAATATGACAACCGCTTTCCGAGGCCCAAACCGAGCAGAAAGTGGTGCTACAGGCCCCCTATCTCTGTTCGCACAACGTAACCCTATTTTAAATATAGGGTTTGGTCATGGTGGCATAGCTTTGGATTGGCAAATTGCTAAACGCCTCAGTTTACAGGCACTTTATTCTAGTTTTAATCCTGGTAATCCAGGTAAAGGTACTGGCATATTTGATAGTAATACTACGACTGGTGTACAGTTACTTGTAACGCCAACGGATGCTATAGATTTAAGTCTTTATTATGTGAATAATTACTCTTCAGATGGTTGTTTACTCAGCTTTGTAGGTGATGAGTGCTTAACAGCAAATTCCGCACCTCTACAAACCAATGCTGTGGGTGCAACCGTCACTTGGCAAATTTCACCTCGCATTACTATTGGGGGATGGGGTGGTTATACCAGTTCTTACATTCCTGGGCAATCGGGAAGTGTGGAAACAACAAATTACATGGCATTTGTTAATTTCCCTGATTTATTTGCTAAAGGAAATTTGGGCGGAATTTATGTCGGACAACCGCCAAAAATTACTAGCAGTAACTTACGCACAGGTAGCAATGTTCCTGACACAATTAATACAGGTTTAGGACGTGCAGGCGGACAACCAGGAACGACACTGCAAATCGAAGCTTTTTATCGCTTTCAAGTCACAGATAATATTAGTATTACCCCAGGAATCATTCATATATTAGAACCCGGACATACACCTAATAGTGATCCTGTGACTATTGGTATACTTAGAAGTACTTTTCTGTTTTAATTGTTTAAAATTGTTTGTTTCCATGTTTTCCATTTACTGGCTGCAAACGATGGATTAACACAAGCTTGGCTTAGAACTCCCGGTTCGTGATTTAGTATGAGTTAAAGCATCAACAAAAGAAAATAGTGTCTGCTGTTGAAATGAGCAAACACTATCATAAACTTATGGCAAACAAGGAAACACTAATTAAATTACTTATCTACATCTGGAACGAAATCGGGGCGTTGTTTATCTTCCCAACCTACAGGACGTTTGGAGTTATACCAAGCAATCGAACCAATCACAGCAGACGCAACAAAACCTACAAGAAAAACTACTGTGAGTACTAGTGAGTAATTAAAACTGCTTTCTGTAGCTAATGAAGCTTCTGTAAGAAAATAGGCAAAGGCAACATTGAACATAATTTATAACCTTAAATTATTAATGAGTTAAACCTAAATTGACAATTTGATTTCCTGATTCCTACATTCAAAATCAAATTTACATCAGTCCCAATACTGCTCGGTTAAGGATTTTCAACTCGGAATTTAGTTTGGGTAAAAGGTGAAAGGGTAAGGGTTAAAGGTTTTTTCTTGCCCCTTTTCCCCTTCCCCTTTTGCCCTTAACCGACAAGTATTGACATCAGTCCGAATATGACTTCTGTAAGTAAGAAGGTAGAGTAAATAATATTTTTATTGGCATTATTTTCTACCTTCTTATGCAAATATCTGTTAATTAATCTACAGCTTTCTTAATTTCATCCTTGACGTTTTCGGCTGTATGGCGCACTTGAGATTCTACTTGCTTTGCTTGTCCTTCAGCCTTATCATTGGGGTTACCAGTGATGTCACCAACAACTTCTTGGATTTTACCTTCGATATTTTTGGCAACGGCTTTGGCTCTATTTTCTAAACTCATACATTTGCTCCTAAATTTTAGTGATTTTTTTAATGTGGCTCAAGTCATTCAATGTTTATAGATTAGCTTGTTATTTTTGGCAGCGATTCTATCTTAAGAAGATAATTCATCAGGTTTTTGATAATTCCTGATATATAATTTTGAGCTAGCTCAACTCATCTTGAAGATTTCTAGGAATAATTTCTCGATAGAGGTAGGCTCTTTGTCAGTTCTATCTCGAGATAATAAGTTCTCTGTCTGGTGGTAGGCTAAGTTGAAGAATTAAATAGCTGATTCCTGAGGAGTAAAGCATTTCAGGAATTTACAGTTAGATTCAACCTCACTCGTCTTTCCCAAAGATTTAGATGTGTTACGTCTCGCGCCTAACACATCCTACAGTCGCGGGTTGATGAGATATATATAATTTTAGGGGCACAATATATTGTGCCCCTACTGTACGCGATCGCCTGAAATATGATGTATAGCATTCCTATATGTGAAAGCCAATCTACAGTTGTACGTTTTTCTTCCTGTTCCCTACCTTAATTTGTCGTTTCGGAACTAATTGAGGATTGCTATATTTCAATTTTTCTCGAACAACAGCTTATTTGCAGGCTGTTAGATAGCAAAATGTAAAAGTTATGTTTTTGTATACTTAATTTACTTTGAGTTAGTTTTTAATTTACCATCCTTAATTCGATATCAGCTTGGGATTTAGGCTGCAATCAGCTGGGTTGCTAAGGAAGCAATATCTGTTTCTAACAATAAGATTGTGGTTTCATAACCGATTCTACCCATTTCTGGTTCGTCTCCCATTTGCATTTCTACATAATATGCCCAAGTCGCTGAATTAGGGCTGCACTTTACTATCATTCCCATACCACCGATAAATTCTACTGTTTCCCCAGGCGAAAATTTAGGTATTGTAAAACTATTTGCACTCATTGCCATCACCGTTTTATTTCATCTATTTAGTTCAATTTATAATGCACTATTGTGATTTCCTGCTCTATCGCAAGTTTAAATTTAGGCATTATTTATTTAATTCTTCCGAATCAAGTTGAATAATCTCTAGAATGAATATCAGCTTTTATTAAATTATTTGGTATCCTGAATAACATAAGATTTTGATTAATACTACTTTATGTTAAAATAAACTAAAAAATATTAAAAAGTTTAGAGTATGCAGCAAAAGCTATTGAGTAGCTACCAAATATGCAATGTCTGCTCTAGCTTTGTTTGGAGAAGATGATATAAAAACTCATACTCGACAGCAGATATAGTTGCAATTCACAAGAGAAATGTTCAATCATTTGAAAATTGGCAGCAAAATAGGAGCAAGTTTCGCTTTAGGTTTAGTAATTCTTAGCGCCATTGGTTACGTTTCCTATCGTACAACTCAAGAACTAATCAAAACTTCCTATTTGGAAAACCGTACATACCAAGTGATGGGATTTTTGGATGAGGTGAGTTCCAAAATTAAAGATGCGGAAACTGGACAACGTGGTTACATAATTACTGGAGAACAGCAATATTTAGAGCCTTATGAGAGTGCGATCGCCTCTTTACAGCCACCACTACAAAAACTCCGCGACTTAACTGCTAATAACCCCAAGCAAGAACAGCGCTTCAATCGCTTAGAGCCGCTAATTAATACTAGGATAAATGTCCTGAAAAAAGTGATTGCGGCGCGCCAAAATCAAGGATTTGAAGCTGCTCAGAAGTTAGTGCTTTCAAATGAAGGAAAGCAGTTGATGGATCAGATTCGCAACTTGGCTGAGGAAATGAAACAAGCAGAACGTCAATTATTAGCTGAACGTTCAAGCCAAGCCAAAGCAGCCGCCAATCAAACTACTGCTACTATCGTCTATGGAATTCCTATAGCTTTTATCTTGATCGCTTTAATTGGCTATGTGCTATCAAGAAATATCTCGAAACCTATCGAGAAAATTGCTCGCATCGCCACCACAATTGCGGCTGGTGATTTATCGCCTAACTTACCACATACAAAACGTCAAGATGAAGTAGGTGTACTGACAAACAGTTTCAATCAAATGATTGCTAATTTGCGAGAAACTAAGCAATTAAATGAAGAGCAAAACTGGTTAAAATCGAATCTGGCTGATTTGAGTAACAGTCTTCAAGGAAGAAGAAATTTAGCCAATGTTACACAATTAATATTATCGCGGTTAGCTACTTTAGTGGGAGCGCAACAAGGCGTTTTCTACGTGATGGATTCTGTAGAAAATCACCCTGTGATGAAGTTATTGAGTAGCTATGCTTACAATGAAAGAAAAAATTTAGCCAATCAATTTCACTTAGGTGAAGGATTGGTAGGACAATGTGCTTTAGAAAAGCAAAGAATCTTGCTCACCCAAGTTCCCAATGATTATATTCGCATTAGTTCTGGCTTAGGTGAAGCGCCGCCGTTAAATATTATTGTCTTACCTGTATTGTTTGAAGAGCAGGTAGTTGCTGTTATTGAACTCGCATCATTCCAAACTTTTAATCAATTACATTTAACTTTTTTAGAGCAAGTTACTACAGTTATCGGCGTAGTCTTAAATGCGATTAAGTCCGATATGCTCACTCAGGAACTACTCCAGCAGTCTCAGGATTTAACCGAAGAATTACAACATCAGCAAGCAGAACTGAAGCTGAGTAATCAAAGGTTACAAGAACAAGCGCAGGAGTTAGAAGAATCGCAATTACTGCTAAAACAACAACAAGAAGAATTGCAACAGTCCAACGAAGAATTACAACAATTAAATGAGGAGTTAGAAGAAAAGGCGGAATTGCTAGAAACACAAAAACGAGAAGTTGAAGTTAAAAATCAACAAATTGAACAAGCAAGGCTATCTTTAGAAGATAAAGCCAAACAATTAACCCTCACCTCAAAATATAAGTCAGAATTTTTAGCCAATATGTCCCATGAGTTGCGGACACCACTGAATAGCCTATTAATTTTGGCGCGCTTAATGGCAGAAAATTCCCAAGGTAATTTAACAGAGAAACAAATTGAATATAGCCAAACAATTTATAGTGCTGGTAATGATTTGCTGCGATTAATTAATGATATTTTAGATTTGGCGAAAATTGAATCAGGTAAGTTTGCGATTGAAAGAGAAGAAGTTAGCCTGATAACTTTGCAAAGCTACCTCCAAGGGAATTTCCACCAGCTAGCACTAGAGAAAAATTTGAGTTTTAATATTCAAATTGACGGTAATTTACCACTCACATTTCATACTGACTCTAAACGCCTCCAACAAATTTTAAATAATTTATTGGCAAACGCTTTTAAGTTTACTGAACAAGGAGGAATTTCCTTACAAATTAGTCTAGTCAACGCAGATACGGTTGCTTTTGCTGTCAGCGATACAGGTATTGGTATTCCTAATGATAAACAGCAATTAATTTTTGAAGCATTTCAACAAGCAGATGGGACAACCAGCCGCAAATATGGCGGTACAGGCTTAGGTTTATCGATTAGCCGGGAACTAGCTCATTTGCTAGGTGGGAGAATTGAACTAGTTAGCCAACTAGGAAAAGGTAGCACTTTTACACTTTATTTACCAATCCAGGGAGTTCGCAGCCAAGGACAGAGCAGAGATAATACTTTACAAGATAAACAGAAAATTTCTCTACCTCTCCCAATTCCCGCACGTGCTGAAGCTTCTCCTCCTCCCGCAGTTCCTATCACTCCGCAAACTGAAGTTGCAGACGATAGAGACGCAATTCAAGTCGGCGATCGCGTTTTGCTGGTGATTGAAGATGATGTAAAATTTGTTCGTATCTTGCTGGATATGGCGCGCCAACAAGGGTTTAAGGTGTTGGTAGCCTTAAACAGCAAACAAGGTTTGGCTCTAGCACAACAGTTTAAACCCGATGCCATTACTTTGGATATCTGTATGCCAGATATAGATGGCTGGATGGTGCTAGATCGGCTCAAACATGATTCCCAAACGCGCCATATTCCCGTACATATCTTCTCCATTGACGATCGTCAACAACGTGGTTT
This sequence comes from Tolypothrix sp. PCC 7601, assembly GCF_025677855.1. Taxonomy (NCBI): domain Bacteria; kingdom Bacillati; phylum Cyanobacteriota; class Cyanophyceae; order Nostocales; family Tolypothrichaceae; genus Tolypothrix; species Tolypothrix sp. PCC 7601. The sequence goes on along the minus strand of NZ_CP064879.1, from coordinate 5,373,860 downwards.
AGAGTTAGGCGCGATCGCTTATGTACAAAAGCCTGTTACTAAAGAACAACTGGTTGGTGCTTTAACCGATATTAAAGGCTTTGTTGAGCGTAAGGTCAAGAATCTGCTGGTAATTGAAGATGACCCAGTCCAAGCCCGCAGTATTATTGAACTAATCGGTAATGGCGATGTTCACAGTACAGCAGTCCATACAGCAGCTGCAGCCATAACTACACTGCAATCCCAGCATATAGATTGTATTGTGCTGGATTTGGGTTTGCCTGATATGACTGGCTTAGAACTAATTGAGGAAATCAAACAACAACCCAACTGGTTGAAAATTCCGATTATTGTCTACACCGGGAAAGAACTTTCGCGCCAAGAAGAAACCCAATTGCGACGCTTGGCTGAGACAATCATTATTAAAGATGTGCGATCGCCTGAACGGTTACTTGATGAAACTGCCTTATTTTTACATCGTGTTCAGGCCAATTTACCCCAATCAAAACGGCACATTTTAGAACAACTCCGCAGTTCCGATCCCATACTGGCAAATAAAAAGATTTTAATTATCGATGACGATGTCAGGAATATTTTTGCCTTGACTAGCTTGTTAGAAGGCTATCAAATGCAAGTATTATTTGCAGAGAATGGCAGAGATGGCATCGCTACATTGCAAGCCAACTCTCATATCGATATCGTCTTAATGGATATCATGATGCCGGAAATGGACGGTTATCAAACAACTCGCGCCATTCGTCAGCTACAGGAATTCCGCACAATACCGATTATTGCTTTAACCGCCAAAGCCATGCAAGGCGATCGCGAAAAATGCATCGAAGCAGGAGCCTCAGATTATATTACCAAGCCCGTAGACACTGAACAACTACTTTCCCTACTGCGGGTTTGGTTGTATCACTGAAGTGTAATTTTGAATTAATCAAAACTGCTGCATCTTGCTGATTGCTATCTTGCGAATGACCCCCATAAATCTTGAGTTAGAAGAGGCGAACCTATTTTTGGTTCTGCAGTATGATGTGCTTTTTTAAGTTGCATTATAAGATATGAATATGATGAAAAATATTGCGCCAAATAAATTGAGCGCAGTTACTGTTTGATTTTTATTTTTTTGAAGAGGTTGGTTAAAAATATAGGGTAGATGTAAATTCAAAAATTAAACTAACAAGGAAAACCGAGTTTTTAAATAAACCCGGTTTTTGCCTTTTCAGCGAAGCAATCTTTAAATTTTTTTAAGGTTATTTTCTGATTTTCGTGGTATTTAAAAATCCTATTTCTTACTTTAGGTAATATCTTCGTCTCACTTTAGAGAGTAGAAAATTTAGTGATAAAACATTATTTTGAATATATAAAAACATTGATATAAACCTTGCGGACTAATGAATACATCGAAAGCAATAGCCAGAAACACAGTTGCAGCAGTACCGCTAAAGCAGATTCGATTTTCACTACAAAATCTCATCAATCATTTAAATAATGATTGTCCTGGCAGCCACAATTGTCATTGTATACCGATTAGCGGTAATAGATAATATTGCCAAAACATGGTTTACTAAGTAATAGCAATTGGCGATATAGGATGCATATTTGATTGTTGCGAAGCTAGGTATAACTTTATTCCTTCTTTGCTGTCACTGTTCCCCTGTTCTCTTGTTACGCCAGTAATTTCAGCAATCACAGCGAATAGCTTATATTGAAATGTTTACAGCAAGAAGACTTTTTTATCTTCTTTCGCCTCTGTTATGAATTTACCCAAAGCAAAACTAGAAGATATTGAAATTCAGTTACTACTTGAAGGAGTTTACCGTTACTGGGGTTACGACTTCCGTAATTATGCTGTTTCTTCTCTCAAACGTCGTATCCACAGTTTTATCAAAATAGAAGGCTGTACAAGTGTTTCAGAACTGCAAGCACGAGTGCTACATGATAGCAAATGTTTAGAAAGATTTTTGCTAAGTCTAACAGTAAATGTTACTTCTATGTTTCGTGACCCTAGCTTTTATCTCGCTTTAAGAAAAGAGGTAATTCCGCTATTGCGTACCTATCCTTTTATTCGCATTTGGCACGCAGGATGCTCCACAGGAGAAGAAGTTTACTCAATGGCAATTTTACTACAGGAGGAAAACCTATATCAACGTTGTCGAATTTATGCTACAGACTTTAATGAAAAAGTCCTACAAAAAGCTAGAACAGGCATTTTTTCTTTGAAACTCATGCAAGATTATACCCAACTTTACCTAAAATCTGGAGGCAAAGAATCTTTTTCACAATACTATACAGCCGCTTACGACAGTGCAATTTTTCGTGCTGCTTTGCGGGAAAATATTGTTTTCGCTCAACATAACCTAGCAACAGATAGTTCTTTTAATGAGTTTCATATCATCATTTGTCGTAATGTTTTAATTTATTTTAATCAAACCCTACAAAAGCAAGTACATGAACTTTTTTATAATAGCCTTTGTCCTTTTGGTATTCTCGGATTAGGACGGCAAGAGTCAATTCGTTTTACTCCCCATGACCATCAATACCAAGAGCTTGTCAAAGGTGAAAAGCTCTATCGGAGGTTGAATTAGTGGTGTTTAAAATTGTAGTCATAGGTGCATCATTAGGGGGATTTGCTGCTTTAAAAGAGATATTAAGAAACCTACCTCAAAACTTAAAATCTCCTATAGCAATTGCACAGCATCGGCATCGAGAATCTTACAATACATTGAGTGAGTTTCTCCAAAAGCACACAGATCTACAAGTGCGGGAGGTAGAAGACAAAGACGAAATTATGCCTGGGTATGTTTATTTAGCACCAGCCGATTATCATTTATTAGTAGAATCTGGCTGTTTTGCTCTTTCTACTGATCAGCCAATTTCCTATGCTCGACCTTCAATTGATGTCTTGTTTGAGTCTGCTGCAGATATTTATGGCGAACAAGTGATTGGTGTAATCTTAACAGGAGCCAATGAAGATGGCGTACAAGGTTTAAAAGCAATTAAGTCACGTTTGGGAATCGCAATAGTTCAAGAACCTACTACTGCTGAATGTTCAGTAATGCCAAAAGCAGCAATTAATGCTGTAGCTGTAGACTGGATTTTATCACCAAAAGAAATAGCACAAAAAATCCTTTATCTTTGCAATTAAGTCAAAAAATAAGTCTATTTGTAAATTTTTCTCCCTATTTTAACGAGTGATTTCGCAATTTTTGTACAGATGGCTAGAGAATGCGATCGCTCTGGCTCGCCCTCTGCTGTTAAATAATATTAATAACGGTATTTTTACAGTAGACAGAGCTAAAAAATATCACTAATATTGATAATTGCTCTCTTTTCAGGATGCTACAATAAAAATTGCATCTCATATAGTTAATCTTACATTTAAATAGCATTCCTATTTAATTTGTGATTTGTAAGTTCTTCTTTACTTTCCCTACCTGAACGAGTAACTTCACACCTTCTAAACGGATAGCTATCAATATTTATATTAATTTGAGTAACTACACATATGACAATTTATTTTTATGCACTTCGCGAACAATATGGTTGTTTTTCTAACTTTTCACCACATGGTTTTGAGTTAGATGGTTTGTATTGGTCTACTAGCGAACATTATTTTCAAGCCCAAAAATTTGTTGGTACTGCACATTTAGAAGAAATTCGGTTAGTCAAAAAACCTAAAGATGCTGCCAGAATGGGACGTGAAAGAAGTCGTCCTCTGCGCCAAGATTGGGAACAAGTTAAAGACGATATTATGCGAAAAGCAGTATTACGTAAATTTCAAACCCATGCAGATATCAAAGAAATTCTTCTTGCTACGGGTGAAGAACAATTAGTAGAAAACTCTCCCATTGATTTCTATTGGGGTTGCGGCTCTGATGGTAGCGGTAAAAATATGTTGGGATTAATTTTAATGGAAGTGCGAGAAATACTTCGTTCTCAGCATAACGACTAAATATATAGTAGGACTTACGCAACGCCGATAATTTCATTGCGACCGAAACCAAGTTTAGGGAAGCAATCCCAGCGTTAGGGGAGATTAGTTTGCTATCGCTTGTAATGACTGAGTTACGTTATTTTTGTGTAAGTCCTGTATGGGACTCATATTTTATTTTTGCGAAGCTAGGAATACTTTAATTCCTTCTTAACTGTTACCTAACTCAGCAAATAACTGATGCAAATTAAATCGGATTACTATATGTTATCTAAAAGCAGCAAGTGAACAATCTCTATATAGGAGTTAACCAATTATGTCTCTATTACCAACCAACAAGAGCTATTGCAAATGGTTTTGGGACGAATCTCTGGGAGGAGACTATGATAATTGGGGTACTAGCACTTACTTCTTGGAAGTTGGTCATGATTTGTATGCAATTAGACAAATAGAAATTTACGAAAATGGCAATGTCTTGTTTTACGATCCCAGCCACATTGCAGATAATTATGGCAGATTGTGCGACAAACAACTTAATCAAGAGGATGTCAAAGATTTTGCTATTAATAAAGCAGAATTTGAACAAATATGGCAGACAAAAACGCCTATGAATCGTTGACTGAAGTTATGTAATGTTTATCAATGACTGGCTGATGTGAATATATCTTCAATATTCTGGGAATACTAAAGACTATCAGCAAACTTACCAGGACTTGGTCGATGTCTACAGGCGGATGGAATAATGATTTCACAAATGCAGATTCCGCAAAACTTCCAACACCATATCGGAAATTGGGGAAGCAAAAAACCATTGTCCATAAATTTGACCAAGCTACCCTAGAAGAAATTCCTGTTTCACCAGAAACAAACGCCCAGCTATTAGAAGCATCCAAGCTATTGCGTCAAGGAATACAACAGCAGCAAGCTGGTGATTTAGCGACTGCAATCAACTCTTTAGAGCAATCGCTGGTATTGTTTCAAGCGATTGGAGATAGGCTTAAGCAAGAAAAAGTGCTTTCTTTGCTAGCATTAATAGCTTATACACTCGGTAATTACCAGAAAACTATCTCCTACTGCCAACAGTGTCTCTCCTTGATGGAAGATACTTCAGATTTGTCAGTGAGAATGCAAGTACTGTCTCATTTAGGTAATGCTTTCCGACACCTCAACGAATATGACAAAGCTATCGAGTTTTTAGAGCAATCCTTAAAAATTACCCAGCACAAACAAGACAGGCGAAGTGAAGTAGCAGCTTTGAATAATTTGGGATTAGTGTATAAAGCTGTGAGTAAATTTACACAGGCAATTAATTATCAAGAACAAAGTCTAGCAATTTTACAAGAACTTAATGACCATTGGGGAGAAGAACAAGTACTGAAGAACTTGGGTAATGCTTGGTATGCATTGGATGATTACCCAAAAGCGATCGCATATTATGAAAAGTGTGTACTCATATCACGCAGGCTGAAAAACTTTCGTAGCGCCATTCACGTGCTGAAGAATCTCGCTAACGCCTGCTATGCCTTAGGCAACTACACTCAAGCTATTATTTACTATCAAGAGCGTTTGCAATTAGCTAGAGAACTCCAAGACAAGCGAACTGAAGAACAGTCTTTAGGGAGTTTAGGCGTTACTTGTGAAGCCTTGGGTGATTACACAAAAGCTGTTGAATACCACGAACAGCGTTTACTTTTAGCCATTAGTCTCAACGACATTCGCAGTCAAGAACAAGCTTTTGCCAGCCTGAAAGTTGCCTGCTATGCTTTAGGCGATTATGCCAAAGTTATGCAGTACGAAACAATGGGGTAATGGGGACTGGGGATTGGGGATTGGGGATTGGGGATTAGGGACTGGGGATTGGGGACTGGGGACTGGGGATTGGGGATTGGGGACTGGGGACTGGGGATTGGGGATTGGGGACTGGGGACTGGGGACTGGGGATTGGGTAATTGGTGTTTGTTATTTCCCCTCATCTCCCTCATCCCCCTCATCTCCCTCATCCCCCTCATCCCCCTCATCTCTCAACGCTCCCTGCCTGACGATGGTTTTGGTTTGCTCATGATACCGATACAACTGATACAATAAAGATTCTGTAAATAAAAAATTTCAGCTATAGCTGATTTACCAAAAATCTTCGACATCACAAGTATTCCACTAGTGTTGCACTCAGATGAGACAGGTGGTATTTTCACCAAAATCTAGATTGTCATGAGCAGCGAAACCCAACTGAGCCTATTCGACGATTCAACTTTTAATCAGCGAGATCTGATTCCCACAGACGCTAAAATTCCTATACCTGCCAATACCTATTCTGATATGACAGAGTTGGCACAACACTGTAATCAGTGCCATCGTTGTGGATTAGGAAATAACCGCACTCATGCTGTGGTAGGAAGAGGGAACCTCAAAGCGCTAATTATGGTTGTGGGGGAAGCACCAGGTCAAAACGAAGACGAAACAGGTTTACCATTTGTAGGTAAATCAGGGCAGTTGTTAGAGAAAATCTTGGCATCTGTAAATCTGAGTACTGAGACTGATGTTTACATTTGTAATATCAACAAATGTCGCCCGCCAGAAAATCGAGTGCCAACTACAGAAGAAATGGCAGCTTGCTTACCTTACTTATTAGAACAAATTCGTTTAGTTGACCCAAAAATCATTTTATTAACTGGTGCAACTGCGGTTAAAGGTTTAACTAACGATAAGCGAGGCATTACGAAAATTCGCGGACAGTGGATGGAATGGCAGGGACGTTTGTGTATGCCAATTTTTCATCCTTCCTATCTACTGCGGAACCCTTCTAGGGAAGTAGGCGGCCCAAAATGGTTGATGTGGCAGGATATACAAGCAGTGCGTGCTAAATACGACAAAATTAGGCTAACTCATTAAACCTGCGGAAATGCTCATTGGATAATTGTGCCTTATGGAAAACTCACTATGAAAATGTTTACCATAAGGCATATATCCCTGGCGCAAAAATTATAAGAAAGTTTGATCTAAATAGCACCAACGCCAGTTTTCACCGCGTTCAAATGATTGTACCAATGGATGATTAGTTGCATGAAAATGTTTGGTGGCATGTTTGTTTTTTGAGGAATCACAGCAGCCGATATGTCCACAAGTGAGACACATACGTAAATGTACCCAGCGATCGCCTGTTTTCAGACATTCTTCACATCCTTGGGCACTGGGGGTGACGCTTTGAATTTGATCGAGATGATTGCAGCGTGAACTCATAAATACCTCGGATTTACATAAGATGGGCAAGCAGACTTAAAAGGTAATCGCCTATGGCAGACAGAAGGTGTTCAAATTAGCTATATATAGCTTTCTTATAAATTATTTCCATACTCCTTAATATCTGGTTAAGGATATGATTAATCTGATTTTGGTTGTGAAAGATATATACAGCTGATGAGCCAAACTAGTTTGCATAATCTGAATGATTATGATTTTATCCATTAATGGTATATTCCAAAAATTATGATAAAAATCGTAAAATACTTTAATGTGAATTATATTTCACATACAAAAAGTACATATAAGAATCTGATTTGATTTCTAAAAAAATATCAGTAATGTAGCGTGCGTTAGACACCAGCCATAACGCATGAAAGCATTACCACAGATGCATTACACTATCTCTAACGCATCCTACGTAAGTTTTAAAAATCAAATATGAGTTCTATAGAAACATGGTATCCCTAAAATTTTGTCTATCACAAGATTGTGCAATCTGTAAAACTATAATTAAAGTTACTTGAGAATTAGACAAGGCTTTAGTGCTATAAATAATGACCAATCCTCAATACAAACTGATTTAGCTCTTCAATATGATTAAACTTGATCAATTTTTAAAGTTAATAGGTATAGCCTCAACTGGAGGACAAGCAAAACTGATAATCCTTGATGGTGATGTAAAAGTTAATGGCATAGTTGAAACCCGGCGAGGAAGAAAATTATTCTCAGGCGATCAAGTAACAGTAGAAGGGCAAATTTTTCAGGTTGGAGATGTAATTAATGAGTAGTGGTTATGAATTGGGTAATTGGTAATTGGTAATTGGTAATTGGTAATTGGTAATTGGTAATTGGTAATTGGTAATTGGTAATTGGTAATTGGTAATTGGTAATTGGTAATTGGTAATTGAGGAGTAGGGAGATAAAAAGTAATTAATGACGAATACCAAATGCCCAATGCCCAATACCCAATTCCCAATGCCTAATTCTCTATACAATCCAATCTACTGCCTGTGCTTCAGTAATATCGGGTACGTCTAGGCGATTTTTCAACCGATAAAGTACTTTTTCTGGAACTTTGGCGGTGCGATCGCAGTTTCTCTGCAATAATTCTTCCCAAGATGTTTCTAAGTAAACAATGCGAATTCGACCTTGATAATTAGCAAACATCCGAATGAGCATTCCCCGTAATTGGCGGCTCAGGTTAGTGGCATTCCACACAAAGGATTGTCCATTTCGCATATATTCTTTAGCTAAGGCTTTAGCTGCATTTGCTACTACACCTTGGTCGTCTTCTGGGTCGATTCCCATTTGCTGACGCAGTTTATCTAAAGAAATTACCTGCCAATCGGGGAGATTTTCTTTGATCCAAGTATCTTTTCCCGAACCTGGTAATCCTGACATCATTATCACCTGAAAGCGCGTGTCGTCGTATGCTTCATAGTTTGGGTTACCATTTTCTTTTTGAAAATAAATAAACCGACTGTGCGCTGATGGGAATTGTCTTGGTTGCTCAAAGCAGCTATTTTCTTGGCAAAATTCGCGAAAGAAGTTTATACGTTCGAGTAATTGCGCTTGATCATTGCAGTATCGCCCGCGTACATCTGCTTCTGCAAGTATCGCCAGCATATCGCAGCGAATAATCTGGCTAGCTTTGATCACTGCCCGTTCTGGATTGGACTTATCCCAAAACCATAGGGGTAAACTACCATATTTCACCAAAGAAGCGATCGCCTCCCGTTCTTTAAATGGTACTTGCAAATCCCAAAGTATCTGCTGTGCCATTTTTGCACCTTGAACTACGTGACCTTTCGAGGATATAGCACCATCTTCTGCAATTTCAGTAGCTGCAGGTTTTGCCACATCATGCAGTAAAGCTGCTGCAAATAAGATTGATTGCTCTTTGCTTGGTAATACTCGCCATTGAGGTAAAGCAACTAAAGCTTCACATACTAATTTTGTATGAATGAGAACATCACCTTCAGCATGATAACGCGGATTTTGGGGACAATTAGCAAGCGATCGCAACCAATCAAATTTTGCTTCCAGCGCCGACCAATTTATCAACCAATCGGCTTCATTCGGACAATAAGGAAAAGACCAATCTTGACTAGAAAAACTCATAAATTTTAAGCCTTGGATGATGAGGTAGATGAGGTAGATGAGGGGGAAATGACTAATCCCCCATGCCCAATGCCCAATGCCCCATGCCCAACTACCCAAACAAATCTGCATCAGAACGCAGCACATTCGGTATGATGGGGCGATTGAGCCAATGCCCATCGGATTGTTGAATAGTGGTTAAAAAGCTGGAACGCACGTATTTATAACGCGCAATTACTGTATCTCCTGGTTCAACTTTGATGTATAAACCTTCCATCAACGAACTTTGGTCAGTTTGTTTGAGAGAACGTTCCACATCAAGTCCTCTTTCCTGACAAATTTGGCAGAAAGTTTGCAAATGTGCGGAGGTTTGATAATGTGACTCAGCCACCAAGCCAATCATTTGCTTGTAGGATTGGATATGACCAGAAAACAGCACAGGTACAGAACATAAAGGCAATCCAGCTAGTAACTGCTGACGGCTTTTAGTGCTGAGAAATACTTGCTTTTCTAAATCGAGTACGTCGTACTCTAAAAAGTAGTGGGGTAAGGCATCATAAAATACTGTGTGCTTCGCATACAGCCATTCCCCAAACAGAATATAGCGGCTTCCCAATACCTGCCAAAAAGCTAAAGCGTGAGTATGTGCCCACTGTTTAAACAAATTGAAGTGCTTTTCTCGCGCCCCACCTGTTAAATAGTGTCCTCGACTTTGCAGTCGAATTTGACCATCCGCCGCAAAACTAATGGCTGCATTTGCACCATCAACTTTTTCTTCAACAACTACATACTTTTCTTTGAGTGCATCAAAGGGAATACTCTCTAGGTCTTCATCCCCAGGTTGCAACCGCGAACCCTGAATATGATGGGTACGCGGATATTTATAGATTTGTTCCATGACTTTTCTACCTTGCTGATAGCAATCAAATATTTGGGTGACGAATTGAAACGAATCAGCAATTTTTCTAAATGAGAAAATCAGAAATTGCTAGCATTCGCCATTGAAGTGAATTTGATTGAGACCAGGGACTACATATGCCGTTACCGTAGTTTTCCAAGACTAGTATTTTTATAATACATATACTCCACAGGCTGGGGCAATGTTTCCGGAAGCGAGCATTTAGAAACCCAACTTTTTCAAAAAGTCGGGTTTCTGGGATGTGAGTTTTGCTGAAGTAAGTGGTATCTCAACTTATATATACTGATATTTTGGCAAAGCAAATCAGATTGCCATCACCGTTTTATTTTTATGATTATGAAATAGAAATAATCCTAAAAAGCACCCTCTTTCTGAAATACAACTTTGAGAGTTTTAATAATTAAAATAATATCGTAAGCTATAGACCATTTACGTTGGTAGTCAATATCCATATTCAAAATATCTTCAAAGTCTTTGATTTGAGAACGCCCATTAGCTTGCCATTCTCCAGTCATCCCAGGTTTGACATTTAAACGTTGCCAGTGATGACTTGAGTAATGCATCACTTCATCAGGGGTTGGAGGACGTGTACCGACTAAGCTCATTTCTCCTAGTAGTACGTTCCAAAACTGAGGGAGTTCATCTAAACTCGTCCGCCGGAGAAACTTCCCTATCCTCGTAATCCGCGGATCATTCTCATTTTTAAAAATACGCTTGTTTTGAGATTCGTTCTTCACTAGATGCTTGAGTTTTTCCGCACCAACTACCATAGAACGAAATTTCCAAATCCGGAAAGAGCGCCCATTCAGCCCACAGCGAATTTGACTATAGAATATAGGGCCAGGATTATCTAATTGAATGGCTACAGCCACGGGAATCAAAATAACTGCCATAATCCCTAGTCCTATCACAGCACCTAAGATGTCAATTACCCTTTTCGCTTTGCTATTAACAGAAGGATGAACTGGGAATTGAGCAACATGGGCAAGATAGGCACGATTCACAACTGGGATGTCACTTGGTTGCGAATTAGAGAGTTTAGACATGGTAATTAAAGGTTCAGTCAATCAGTATTGAAAGCCAGCAATATAGATCAGAATTTTGGCGAATATTTAAGTCCATTTAATTTGTCCTGTTGGACTTTTATTTACTGCTCTGTTCTTCGCTAGGTGTCATTTGATAAATATTAAACTTTTGTTGTAAGATTAACCATAAAAAATGTAAATCTTCTATTAAATATCTTTTCCATAATCTCTTTGGTTCACGAGACATTCTATACAACCATTCCAAACCTAAATTGCTAATAAATTCTGGCGCTCTTGGAATATTTCCAGCTTCAAAGTCAATTGTTGCACCTATGGCTAAAAATATCTTGATATTGGGCAATTGCTCTTTATATTTACAGATCCACTTTTCTTGTTTAGGCGCACCCAAACCGACAGCTAAGACAGTTGCTCCTGAATCATTAATTAATTTCACTATCCTTTTACATTCTTGTTGATTTTTTTCAAAACCAAAGGCTGGTGAATAGTTACCCACAACAATATTGCGGTGGACTTTAGTATTTATTTTCTCTTGAGCTTTAGCTGCTACACCTTTGGCTGCACCCAGTAAAAAAATTTTGATTTGCTCGTTTTTTTTGTGGAAATTGTAAAAGGCGGGAAAGAAATCAGAACCAGAGATTTTTTCTTTGATGGGATTACCTAAAAATCTAGAAGCATAAATCAAAATTTGACTATCACAGAGTTTATAATCAGCACTACTATATGCCTCTAAAAACTCCCGATCACGTTGCAATTTCATTACATGATCGACATTAGGTGTAAATACAATACCTTTCTCAAGTCTTTCTAACAGATCTGTTGTTAGTAAGTTATCAATTTCAATATTTAAAACATTAACTCTGTCTGTAAATTCCTGAGCTATCGCATGACGATAACGTTGGAAATATTTCCTAATTAAGAGTTTGATTTTTCTAGAAAAGAAAATACTCCCAAAACGAGGAGTAATAAAACTCATTCGGTTTGCCATATATTTTGAAACCCATTATTGAAATTTGGTAAATGCTGGGGTGTTGTAATAGCAGCACAATGTACACACCGCTTGATGCAGGGTTAAAACAAACCTCTTTACTTGCTTGCTATACAAGGAATGCCATAGGGCTAAATCTATCAAGCCCTTGAGAATATTCGCATTACAATCTTATGCATCAACAAATAAGAGCATTGATATAACCAGAGATTTTATTTATTTGATATGGGTACAGTCTCCTCTGCTCATATCAATATAAAAAACTATCTAACGGCTATTTAAGCTCTCATCAATACAGCATTCTCATTAGTCAATAAGATTATCCACATAGCTATCCGCTTGGTTGTAGCGTACAGATAGCTGAAACTTCATAATAAATTCATCTATATAAAGTAGCTCAAAAATATGAGACTCTAGCCGTCAACTAGCTAAAAATATACATATAGCATAAACGATTCTAGAAATGCTATATTTAAACGTTGTTTATAGCTATTAATTCATTAATTAAAGATTGCTATTGTCTTTAATGAAGAGGGTAATAATGCAAGCTATATAATTTTTGAAACCCTGAAACATTTTTGCTATCTCTATCATCTCTAGCTGTATTATCCTCTCAATCATTCGGTCGTTGTCATGGAAAGACCTCGCGTTATGGTCATTGGTAGCAAAGTCACTACAGTGCAACGTGTCAGCCGCTACTGTATGACAAAGGATTTAGAAGTGTTCCCTTACTATGGTGTTCCGCTCAATGAAGAGATAACTCTGTTCAATCCCCATGTTTTTGTACTCTGTCAACCTCTACCTGAAGGCTTTGTGTCATGTATAGACCAACCTTACATTTTGTGGTCAGAGCAAACTGTTGATGGGGATAGAACCAATGTTAAATCCCCATCAGAATTGTCTATACGTTTGCAAGAACTCCTCCAAATTTAAATTAATCCTTCTCTGATAGCAATTGCGGCTGCTTGAACGCGATCGTCTACGCTGAGTTTATTGAGGATCATACGTACATAGGACTTCACTGTTCCTAGTGATAGGTATAACTCATCAGCAATGCTTTGGTTGGAATAGCCATCAGCAATTAGTTTTAAAATTTCCCGTTCCCGGTTGCTGAGGACTGGCTGTTGCGATGTTTCAGAAACAGCGACTTTGTGGGCAACTACCACAGGCCTAAGCATTCGGGAAACTTTTTGCGCTATTTGTGGGTCTAAATAAGCACCACCTTGGAGAATCAATTGAATCACTACAATTAATTGCTCCCATTCAATACTCTTTAAACAGTAACCATCTGCGCCAGCTGCCAGCATTCCCATTACCTGGGTATCATGGTCGAATGCGCTCAAGGCCAGAATGCGAATATGAGGGCGATCGCTTTTGATTTGCTGTGTAGCTGTGATGTCATCCATAATTGGCATATCAATGTCCATTAAAATCACATCTGGCTGGAGTTTTATCGCTATTTCTATTGCCTGTTTGCCGTCTGTAGCCTCTCCAACGACATCAAAACCAGGTTCTATCGTAAATTGGCCTTTCATCCCTCGGCGTACCAAAGCATGATCGTCTACTAATAAAATCCGTACGTTTTTTTGTTCGTCACTCTCAGACATGATTCCTGTTCCTACACTTTTAACACTATGCATGATGGAACCTAGCCTTATCTGTATTAACTGGTAAGGTAAACCAAAAGGTACTACCCTTACCGAGGGAACTGTCAACGCCAATTATGCCACCATGAGCTTCAATGATTTGACGGCATAAATAAAGACCAAGTCCACATTTACCACGTCGGCCTCGTCCTTGTACAAAACGGTAAAACAGTTGTTCTTTTTCCTGTGGTGCAATCCCTCTACCTTGATCGCGCACCGAAACTTTGACTTGGTTGTCTTTGAAGCTAGCAACATTAATCAATATTTGCTTGTGAGGCTCACTGATACGCACAGCATTATCTAGGAGGTTTTGTAAAACGCGTCGAATCTCTAACTCATCGCCATAGATGGTTGGTAGAGATTGAGCAATGTTATATTTCAAACAAAAATGAGATTGAGAAATAGCCTGAATTTGGGTAATTACTTTCACAACTATCTTTTCCCAATTTAGAGGCTCATAATTCAAGCTCACCCTATTACCAACTTCATAGCGAGAGATATCTAAGAGCGGAATGGCACTAAGATAACGGCAAACCCATTACCTATAAGGCTTTTGGGTGTGGGGTGTCGGGTGTGGGGTGTAGTGAGTTGAAGATTTATTTATGTTGGCACTGATTTCTAGAAACTCTTTATTCTTCCCTACACCCTGCACCCTACCCCCAACACCCAGTCCAGGCAAGGATTTCACTTTTTCTTAGTGCCATTCATCTCAGATAACACTACCAATTACTTATCTGAGATGTATTTTGACCAAATTACTTAAGACAATATGAACACACAAGTGTATTCAATTACGGGCTGCCATAGTAAATTCCTCGCCCATTTGTACCAATAAAGACCAGCCCAAATTGCTGTCTACTGGCTTCCATGACATTTGGGTTATTGCCGATAGGTATTTGGGGATCGCCAATACTTGTCCATGTTTTGGCATTATCTAGAGAACGGAATACTCCTTCACCTAGACCAGTAATTTTGCCATACAAATACAATGCAGGAATTGTGCTGCTCGTTTGTGGCTTTCCAAAAGCAAATAAATAAGCTCTCTCCACTTGGGGAATCTTTGTAAATGTCTGACCACCATTGGTTGAGCGATGTAATCCATTCCAGTTGAGACTCACCCAAACCTCGCCGCTTACCCCTGGAACTGTTTTCAGGGTAGACCAATTTTCATTGGCTAGGGATGAGTTAACAACATTGAAAGATGTACCACCGTCATCACTGCGGTAAAATTTGCCCCCATTGTAATAGTAAAATACATTACCATTGACTTTGTCTGCGGTTAGTGGCTGACCCCAATACCAAGGCCCTTGGGGGCCATTGGGTAATCCCGATACTTGACTCCAAGAAGCGCCGCCGTTGGTAGTGCGGAGCGGCTGACTTTGACTATTGATGACGACAAACAAATTGGGGTTAGTTGCAGATGTGGCTACACGCAGAGGTATGGTCTTAGAGGGAAATGAGGAAAACTTATTCCAAGTCTTACCGCCATCTGTCGAAGTTGCTCCATTATAGGTATTGTTCCAGCGATTGCCGCCTAAACGCACCATTCGTAAAGGATTGCTTTCACTGTAATCAATACTATAGGTGTCTTGAAACCGTAGACCATTATTGCCACCAAACTGTGTGGAAGGATAAGCCTTGAGTCCTTTTTGGTGATGAAAGCCATCAACATCAGCTAAACCGCTTAATAACACCGAACCACTGGGAGGCGCAGCGAGGGCAAAGCTAACCACTTCCTCATGCCCTTGTTCGTAATTAGACCAGATAGGTGATTCAACGTTGATATTATCTGTTTGCCATGTGCCATACCAATCTGTTAACCAGACCCTACCAGGAATTTTGGGGTCAAATTCAATATCTGCGGTTGCAGAAGCGAAATACCAATCAGGCCACCAAGGTACTTGAGAGTTTAAAGTACGTTTTTTAGCTTGCCATAAAGATCCACCGTTAGTAGATTGGAAGATGGTGTAAGAGTTGTTTTTTTGATACTGGTCGTAAACAACTAAAATTTGATTAGGGTTGCTGGGATTGACTGCGATCGCACCAAAGCCAGCTTGAGCATTAGGAGGGGTGATATTAGTCCAGACTCCATTTGTATATTTGCTAACTCCGGCTTTATGGGTCGCATAAACAATACCGTTGCTGACAACCGTCATGCGATTCACATGGGAAGGGCTACCTGGGATTTTACGCCAGGTGAGACCATTGTCAGTAGATTGATATATGCCATCACCGTAAGTATTGGCATATACAACACCAGATGCTTTTTTATCAAACACGATGGCAGCAATGCCAATATCTGCTTGAGGTTTTGCAGGTAAGCTAGTAACTTGCTGCCATTTACCACCAGCATCAGATGACTTCCATAGCCCATTTGTACGGGAACCAAAGAAGATGATATTGGAATTAAACGGGCTAACAGCCAGTCTTTCGCTAGCCCAACGCTGATTTTCATTGCCACCCATCGGCAAGTCAATATTCAACTTCGTCCAAGTTTTGCCTTGATTAGTAGACTTAAAAATTGTCCCTAAACCAGCCCAGCTACCAGTGTATTTACCCGCAGCAATATAGACAACATTGGGGTTTTGAGGATCGAGTGCTAGGGCTTCGCCTCCATAGTAGTTACTTTGAGAGAGGGGAAAGCGCTCTGTTAAAGGTATCCATGTCTTATTTGCAGGATTCCAACGGTAAAAGCCACCGATATCAGTTCGGATGTAGACAAGATTTTGCTGTAGAGGGTGCAGATAAATACCTGTAACATAGCCACCGCCCCCAATAGCAACATTTTGCCACTGGTAGCCGGATGTAGCACTACAACTCGATTTTACAGGTGTAATTGCAATAGCAGTAGTCAGCACCATCATACCAATGCAGCCAGCATTGACTAAGGGAATGCAGAATTTGCGATCGCTCATAGCCGATTACTTGAATTACGGAACACATCTACATCTACAGAAGAAAACTAGTGTTACAGGAATATTACGCAAACTTTGCTACTTTAATATGAGTAATTTCAAGTATTTATTTAACAAATCCAATGTCAATCCTCAATTCATACTAGTGATGCTATTCTTGACAAAATAGAAGAATGGAAAGAACGTGGTATTACCATCTTTAAATTGCCTACTTATTCACCATAGTTAAATTTGATTGATATTTTGTGGCGGTTTATTAAGTATGAATGGATTAAAATAGATGCTTACAAAAATTGGCAGACCTTTGTCGCATCTGTTGAAAAAACTCTCAGAGAATTTGGAAAAAATTATGTAATTAATTTTGTCTAACTACTTATTAACCAGTTTGGTCTTGCAAAATGCGCTTTCTTTGATTATTTCCTTTAGTTGTTAAAGCCACAGCCTCTATATAACTGTACAACGACGAGGGTAACAACCATAGAGAATAAGCGGCTGCTAATGTTAAAAGCGTGCGGCGTGGCTCTTCCAAAAGAACACGCCAGTCTGTCACACAAGCTTTATTTATCAGCTTTACAGCCATTGATGCATCTTGCAGACTCACTGCTCTACGTGCTAAATATCGCATTTGGTAAGCCATTGCGATATTTTCTAACTCAGCCATTAATTCCGGATTTATATATGCACGAGCTTTTTCAAGCATTCTCTCCCAAGAATTTAACTTTTTAACTAATTGGGCAGAAAATCCTTGGGAATTAACGCGATAAAAAGTTAAAGCTTCTGGAATTCCTTCTATGAGCCATTTAGTTGTCATCATAATACGTAACCAACACTCCACATCCTCGGAAGGATGCAGTTGGCGATCATCATCAAAATATAAATGACTTTTATAGGCAATGTCTTCTAGAGTTTCTCTTCTAATTACTGGTACAGAGCCGAATGGCACTAAGAAAAGAGAAAATCGTTGAGGCAGCAGGGGTGCAGAGGAGCGGAGGAGCAGGGGAGAAAGAAGAAGTTTTATGCATCGAACGCAAGAAATAGAAATTCCCCTCTGCACCCCTGCACCCCTGCCCCTCTGCAATCCTTACGCTGCATACCCTTCAGCTTAACTTAGTGCCATTCGGTACAGAGCCATTACCGATGGGAGTACGACAAAGGAGATCTAAAGGAGTAATATGCTTGAGTTTGGTTAGTTGATAGATCCCCAGAGATTTCCCTGCTTCATCAATAAATTCAGAGCGACAAAAACTAACGCCAACTGCTGGAGAGTTATCAAGATGTTCTACGTGCTTTGCTATCTTTGTTGGGGCCCATAAATCATCTGCATCTAAAAAAGCTAAATATTCTCCTTGAGCGTGACATATACCAGTATTCCGAGCAACGGCTACTCCAGCATTTTCTTGAGAGACAATTGTAATTCGTTTATCTGTAAATTTTTGGCAAATTTCTCTGCTTTGATCTGTAGAGCCATCATCAATAATCAGGATTTCAAGATTTTGATAGGTTTGGTTAAGCACAGATTTTACTGTGTCAGCAATATATTTTTCAGCTTGGTAAACTGGAATAATGACAGAAACTTTCTTCATAGCCTTTTAGTAGTGATTATTGATTACTAAAACCCATATTCGATATGAAGCTTTCCTTTATGATCTCTATGGATACTTAAGAACGTTGATCTTGTAAAATGCGTCGCCGTTGGGTAATGCCTGTACTTTTTAAAGCAACAGATTCTATTTGTTTATAAATAGATTGGGGTAGAATAAAAAGCAAATATGCTGCAACTAAGGTAAAAGTTGTCCGTCGTGGCTCTTGTATGAGAATTCGCCAGTTAGTAGCTAAAGCTTTATTTATTAGCTTCACAGACATTGAACCTGCTTGTAGACGTAACGCTGTGCGAGCTAAATATCTGAGATAATAAGCTCTACCAAGTTCTTCGCAATTATTTAATACCGAGGGTGCATAAGAGCGGATTTTATCAATTACTTTTTCCCAAGCATCTAACTGCTGGAAAAGATTTGCCGAAAGCCCATCTGAATTTATGCGATACAATGTTAATGATTCCGGAATACCTTCAATTTTCCAATTAGTCTGGATTAAAATCCGAATCCAGCATTCAACATCCTCTGATTGACGAAACTGTTCGTCAAAATAAAAATCTTCTACAGTACCGTAAAGATTGCCTTGAAATTTAATATCTGCAAAAACTTTCTTACGAAATAATGCAGATGAGCCATTGCCAAGTGGATTGCAGCAAAGTACATCAGGTATGGTAATTTTTTTCAGTTTAGGCATTTGATACGTACCTGATGGCTTACCCGATTCATTAATAAAGGCGGAACGGCTAAAACTCACACCGACATCTGGTGAAGTTCTAAGGTGAGCAATATGTTTTTCTAACTTCTCTGGTAACCAAATATCATCTCCATCTAAAAACGCTAAATATTCTCCTTGGGCATGGCGTATTCCAGTATTTCTAGCTCCAGCTAATCCGCGATTTTGCTGATGAATTATTTTAATTCTGTAGTCTGCAAATTGCTGACAAATCTCTATACTCTTATCGGGAGAATCATCATCGATAATCAGAAGCTCAAAATTTGTATAAGTTTGGCTTAGTACAGATTCTACAGTAGCAGCTATAAATTTTTCAACTCTATATACCGGAATAATTACAGAAATTTTGCACATTTTTAAAGCTGTTTGTTGATATTTACTATTACGTGAATATGATAATTATTTGTGAATTTACTCGCTTAATACAAGAAAAATTTATGTCATTCTCTTCTGTATTGTTTTGGGGAATTCTTTTAAAACAAATCATTTTCATGTTTGTTATTGTTTAATGTTAGAAAAAATCATAAAACGGATAAAATTTCGTTTTAATAAATCTTGATATTATATGCAAAAATAATCACAAATCAAAGAAGCAAATAATCACAATATTATGTGCATTTTTGAGTAGCTATAATTCAAGTATTTCCTCAATCAAAGTTTCCAACTTAATTATGTAGTTTTGCCAAGCATTTTTGACTGATTCCCGACCACCATTCCCCCAAATTTCTAAATCTTGATTTGATAGAGATGTGATCGCCTGAGCTAGTTTTACAGGATCTTGTGGAGGTACTAAAATACCACAGTTGTATACTTGTTCACTTAAACCATCAACATCAGACGCAATAATTGGTTTACCAGCTGCTTTAGCTTCTAAACAAACAAGACCCCAGGGCTCCCATATAGAGGGAATCACTACAGCATCACACTTTTCTAAGAAACTAGGTACATCATTAACACGTCCTAGTAATCTGACATTATCTAGTCCTTGGGCTAATTGTTTTAGTTCGCTTTCTAATGCTCCTTCTCCTTCTAACAGCAGAGTAACTTGTGCTGGTGATACTAATTTCATCGCTTTGAGCAAAACATCAAATCCTTTTTGGAGACAAAACCGCCCATATGCCCCCAAGATAATAGGCTTGTGAATAGGTTTTGAAGGAATCGCAAAAAACTTTTCTAGTAATCGGCATGATTCGATTACAGATACTTTATGTGAAGGAAGTAAACGATTTTGTAACATCCATTCAAATTGATTTTGGGATATTGATATTACATGATCTGCAAGACTATACGATAATTTGAGCATCAAGTGAAAACGAGACAAGTTAGGTACATTATATTGTTCAAAACATCTTGAATAATGATGCTCAATGATAATGATTTTTGTATAAGTATTTTTGAGTTTTATCGATAGCAGCTTTAGAATATTCCTCCAAGTATTCACAACATTAAATAAAATAATTTTAGGCTGAAAATCTTTAATAAAATCAATTTCTTTAATAGATAAAACTTTGAATTCAAATTTATCTTTCAGTTCCGAATGTATTAATGCATCAACAGTAGATTTTACTCCACCTAAATTATAATTTTCAACTAATATCAATATTTTATCTTTCATTAGTTTAATAATTTGTTGTTTGTCTAAAATTATGCAATAAAAAATACTAAGCTAATCTCATAAATAGTAAAATTTTTCAAATTTGTATTTGATGTTAATAAATATTTATTACTGTTTATTGCTCATATAAAAATTAGGAGGTCTCGTAAATATATATTTTATAGCCCAAATACTAAATGCACCTTGAATTACTAATTGACAAATTAACACTGTTGCGGCTATCCAAAAAATTCCCCACCTTACAGCAAATAGTAAAAAAACGGCAAATAACAAAGTATAAGTTAAGTTAAAATAGAGGTTAATATGAGTTTTACCTACAGCATTGATTAGTAAGCTAGTTGCATTGTAGAGAGGAAGTGATAAAGCTGATAAACAAATCAGGATCAAAACCGGAATCGCTGTTACCCACTTCTGCCCAAAAATAAGTGGCACATATAAAGGAGCTAGGCTGGATTGAAGAAGAATTAATGGAATTACAAACGTTGCAGTAGACTTAAGACTACTAAAGTATCGTGATCGCATCTGTTTAAAGTCTGCCCTAACTTCGCAAAGATGAGGAAATAAAGCAGTATTAAATGCGTTGACTACGTTTAAACTTATACCTAAACCAGCATTAAAGGCAAAATAGTATATACCTAAAGCATCAATGCTTAAAAAACGGCCTACTATTAAATAATCTATATTACTTCTGAGCTTATTTAAGAACTCAACGCCCAGTATATCTTTGCTAAAATATAGAATTTCTTGCCATTGTTCTAGCTGAAATGATTTAGGAGGCTGCCACTTATGATTCCTGTTATTAATGACTATCCATATAGGAGTAGTTATAACAATTGGTAAAATTACAGACCATACACCTAACCCTAATATAGCTAAAGTAATTGTTAAAATATTAATTGATAGAGACTGAATTATATTACATAAAGCTATGATATTTAATCTATTTTCGCGTTGAATTAATGCACATTGAACCATGAAAAATGGCAACATTAAGTATACTAAAGCACTAAAGCATATTGGTAAAATAATTCGATTATTTCCATAAAACAATGCTATTGGGAATGCTGCAGTACACTGAAGGATAAACATGAAAATGCAGACAATCCAATTTAGCCAGTATGAAGTATTACATATAACTTTTAAATTTTGTTCATCAGCCTGAATAATCTTAGAGCTAATTCCAGATTTCAGCGTTACAACATTTGCAAACTCATTGGTAGTTAAAATAACAGCTACTAGTCCATAATCATAGGGACTAAACATCCGTGCTAATGTAAAAGTTGTGCCTAAGCGAAAAATACGGTTTGCTAATTCTGCTCCTCCCAACCATCCAACATTGCGAATAAATTTAGTAGATAATGTTTGCCTTATATTATTGATTAACATGTGATTACAAAGTTTATTATAATATTGTTCTAATTATTTAGAAAATTTTATAGTAATCTTAGGATTAAATCTTTTCTTTAAATGCCATACCCATGATTAACAAACCTGGCCAATAAAGATAGGCTAAAGTTTCTATATTTTCTCCAAAGGTAAAGAAGAACAAAACTAAAAGTATACTAAGACTTACTTTAGCAGTATGAATTTTATGATATTTATGGATTAAATCTATCAAGCTCCATAAAAAAGGAAATAATAATGAAAATGCGCCTACTAATCCTTTTTCAAATAGGATACCGAACCATGTATGGTGACTACCTATAGGCATAAAAGTGGCAATTGCAGGCCCCTTAGGGTCAACAAACCCATGACCCCAAATAGGTGCTTCATTCCAGCGTTCTAGAGCTACGCGTCCTAAAATTTCTCTAATTCTTGATGAACTAGCTCTTACCTTAGAAAACTGTTCTTTAAAATCCTGAATAAAATTGATTAGCTTAGTGGCAAAGATACCTGCAACAAAACATATAATACCAGATAAAATTTGTACTTTAGGTTTAATAAAGTTTCCTATTAGCCAGGAAAAACATGGAACTATGGCAAGGCATAGCATTGACAATCTAGAAAATGAACTTAATATCATTGCTATAGAACCAATAATACCAATAAAGCGCCATTTTCTATCAGATTCCTGATTAGCTAAGAAAAAATAAATACAGCCTGTTAAGCCTAAAGCAGGTGCCCAAGGTGTAAATAATTGTAGACGGATTTGATTGGTTTCTTCTTCAAATCCATACAGGGCCACATTATACATTAAACTACTATTACCTCCTATTAAATGTAAAGGGGAATTATACAAGATATTCGGTAAATGTAATTGAGAAGCTATATAGCAGAGGGGTATAAATATTAAGCTTTGTAAGCAAATAATACAAATGGCTCTATAAATTAATTGAGGACGAATTTTTAAGCATCCAATCAAAGGAAATAATGCCAGATAAGCCCATGTTCTAGCCCAATTGATTGATGAAGTGACAATTTTACCTATTCCTAAATCAAAATCTATATGAGCGGCAATTAAACTTACTTCCATAACTAACATGGAAATAATCCATACCCAGATAGTAGGGGTAATGATGATTTTTTCATTATTAGGTGTATTATAATTTTGCTGCCAAAGTTTTTTAAATAGATAAAAAGCTAATACCCAGATAACTATAGACATAGCAATATAATTTGCTCCCAAAAGGTACAAACCATAAGTTCCTACAAGTGAGTACCAAACTAATTTTTCCGGGAAGTTTTGAGGTTTCATTGAATTTCTAAAAAAATTTCTTAGAACTGATTTTATGTAACATATAATTGCTAATTCTATAAAGGCTATTATTTTTGCTGATGACGAGCGCGCAGTGAGAGTAAAAATATTCCAGATGTTAATAAAATTGAACCAACAGTCGCACCAATATAAACGTATTCTTTTTTAGGATAGCTAGGCTTATCAGGTAAACTTGGTTCATTCACAATTTGCATGAAGGGATAAGAACCAAAAGCATTGGACTTACCGATATCAAGCCTAGTTAATGTAGTGGAAAATACTGCTTCTGCAACTTGCATATCTCGTTTTAATGCATCCAAGTTGGATTCTTGCTGTGCAAGATTTTTGAGTCTAGTTTCTAACTGAGTAATCTGTCTTTCTATAGCGTGAGCTTGAGATGTTAGTCCCTTTTGATCTGCTTGAACTGTTACTACTTGTTGAAACAAGCTATCCTGAGCAGTATTACCATTATTATTGCTACTTAGGTTTAATTGATTAAGAAAAGCCAGGGTGACTGGTTCTTTTAAAAGATATTTGCCTCTTTCGAGCAGAGCTTTTAGTGCCATGTCTCGCTTGTCTTGCTCTGCAATAATTTGAGGATGATCTGGTAAAAACTTTGATTCCAATACAGTTAAAGAAGCACTAGCTTCGCTATAATCTTTTAAATTATGCTGAAATATCTGATCTGATTGTAGAACAAAAGCTTGTGTAGCTTGTTGAGCAGATAGTTTTAAATTAGCGGATAATTGTTGCAACCTAGTGTTAGCTTGCTGTTGTTGAGCCAAAATTTCAGCTTTTTGTCTGCGTAGTTCTTCAATATTGGTTGTGAGTTCCTTAAGTTGTTCTTCAGAGTTTAAACCTGAACTAGCTTTATAATCCGAAAGTCGTTTCTGGGCAGTTTGTAATTTTTTTTGTGAAGATTTGAGTGAAGTTTGAATACCTAAGTCTTTTTTTAGGGCTTCTTGAGTTCTTAATTCATTAAGCCTTGCTTCTAAAGCTTTGTAGAAAGCTACAGATTTATTCTGTGCTTCCTCTGGACTTTTACCTTGGAACTCAACTTCCATGATGGTAGTATTATCTAATACTTTAATTCTCGGTTTACCAAACTCTTCTAAAGACATATTAAGTTGAGCAGATGCAACCTTAAGTACAGGTTCACTGCCAGCAATAAATTTATAATTTTCTCGCGGATCTTGTGTAGAACTATAAGAGTATGGAGATGAATTTTCATAAGAAGCTTGTCCAATGCCTGGTAAATTAACATTGGCGTTGGAACCTGCTCCTGGTAAATTGATAGCCGATTTACTAGTATAGGTTGGTGATGTAAATAGTAAATAACAAAAAGCTAATAGCCAAAATACTAAATTGGTAGTGATCCCTAAAAAAAAATAAGGTTGCCAACGTCCCTTATTTGCTGTTGATTTGCCTAATTTACCAGAATATCCGGTGGAGATTTCTATCCAATTAGTCATGAAAAATCCTCTAAAAGTCAGGAAATTGTGGAGTTCCAGAGGCTAAACGGTGTTATGCAATCAATAACTCGGCTCCGCTTATTGCCTGAAAATACCTGTATACATAGGTTTTGGTTACATGCACTTGATTGACACGTGCTGATTAAATTTTCTTACAGTATTGGGGATCGCCAACACTATCTCATGGCTATTGTCACGCTTAGATTAGATAGTATCCTGGCAATCATGAAACTATCCAGTTGGATAACCAAGTGGATAGGATAGGTAATTGGTAGTTAGGAATTACTTTACTTGCGGGTATAACGATGTTTTACGCCTATGGGGAAATATTCTGGATCGCCAGTAGGGGCTAATGCAACCTGTGGCATTTGATATTCTTTGGGAACGTAGTTAGCAAACTCGCTGTTGAGGCGGAGAAGTTCAGAGAGAATTGAGTTTGCGATCGCATTTCTTTTTTCCTCGCTAGCCTCGACTCCCGGTGCTAACTCTACCACCACAGATAATAAGCGGTTCTGGTCTGCGTCTTCTTTGACCTGCAATACAAATTTACCTGTGACCCATTGGGGAATTGGCGATCGCTCTAAACCAACTGTGACATTTTCCGGATAGATATTGGCACCAAAGTAAGAAACTGTAAAATTAGAGCGTCCGAAAACATAAACAAAAGGTAAGGGGTGAATTCCTCTGGCTAGCTGAATGTCGGTAGCTAGGCTTTCATCTTGCAATGGGTCGAATCCCCACTCTGCCAAGAACTGTAGCATGGCATCATAACTAATGATGCCGCCTGTATCTAAGATGTTATAACGCACTAAAGGAATGCCATTGTCTCCAGAAAATAGCAATGTGCCATTCTCAACTTCAAAAAATCGACTGATGGGATCATACTGTACTAGCGTTGGTAAGCGAGATTCCCCAAATAATGCTTTGGCTGCATCGGGATGTTGTGCTAAAAAACGACGAATGCAGATACTCAAAGGCGTTTCATTTCCTAATACACCTGCATCAGCAGTTCCATAAAGCGATGCGAAATCGTAACAGGGATTTTGTGAACCTATGCGTTCCCCAACCAAACTGCGCCATTCTTCACTAAATACTTCTCCCGCCATCACTAACTTAATATGATATTGCTGCCACTGTACGCCACGGGCAATGCCTGTATCAATCACATCTTTTAAAAATGGTGGATATCCTAACAAAACCACTTGCTCAAATCCTAACCCAAGCTCCTGTACAACCCGCAAGATTTCATCTTTATTATTACCAGGAGTAATCATCGTCACAGGGTAACCTTTGCTAGCGAGATAACGACAGCAATTTGTTGTGAACATTCCCCCTACCCATGTACCCAAAGTAAAGCAAACCACCGCTAAGGTACGTTTGGTATCTGCAGAAAAACTATCGTGAAAAATTTGCTCAAAGCGGGTGGCGATTTGCAATTCATCGGTGAAGAAGCGGGGCCAAAACGTCGGGTTACCAGTGGAACCAGAAGACGCAGCAATCATGTCACATTCCGACAACTGTCCATGACGACACAAATCAGTTAAAGGATAACGCTGAATGTAATTTTCCTTGGCGATCGCAGGCAATTTTTGGAAATCCGCTAAACTCTGGATAGTTGCCGCATCAATGTTTTCTGCTGCTAGAAAAGCTTTGTATGCTGGTACATTAGCAGCTACATCTTGAAATAAAGCTAAAGCTGTTGCTTGTGCGGAAGTTGCAAGATGTTGTTGTAATAGTGTTTCTAGGGGAGTAGATAAAAAATCTTGAAAGGCTGTGATTGCTTTTTGGGATTTGTGCATGGTTGGGGATTGGGGTAATGGGGAAGGGGGAAGGGGGAAGGGGAAATAATGTGTGACAGACGCGATGAATCGCGTCTCTACAATTGTTGACTCTTATTTAATTACGAATTACGAATTATGAATTACGAATTTAATTAGGGAAGGAAGTAAATGCGATTGATTTTATATACGAAACCGGGATGTCATTTATGCGAGGGTTTGCAGGAAAAGCTGGAAAAAATTCAAAATATTAGTTTTGAGTTAGAACTGCGGGATATTACGACTCGTGATGATTGGTTTTTAGCTTACCAGTATGAAGTTCCGGTTTTATATTTCTCTGAAAGTGAAGCCACAGTTGACACAGAGGAAAACTTAATAGAAAAACCTTTGCCACGCCCTTCTCCTCGTGCTAGTGTGCAGCAGTTGGAGCAGATGCTGCATAAGTATTTGTCCAATTAGTAAAATAATGCACAATAAACGCAAGATATAGTGTGTGACGAGGTTCACAAGATGAAACTGCGGGAATTACTAGCAGCAATAGACAGTGTAGAGCAATTGCCAAACCATCCGGCTTTGGAGGATGCGGAAGTCAAAGGCTTGAAAACAAATTCTCATGCTTGCGGTTCGGGAGATTTGTTTATTGGAATGCCAGGAACTAGGGTAGATGGTGGAGAATTTTGGCAAAGTGCGATCGCATTGGGTGCTGTAGGTGCAATTGTCTCTCCTCAAGCTGTGCAAAAAAATCCTCCCACACCAGAGGCTTTTGTCGTTAGTGCTAGTAACATGACGAAAGCTTGTGCTCAATTAGCCAGTGCTTTTTATGGTTACCCTGGGCGAAAACTCAAACTTGTGGGTGTGACTGGGACTAATGGTAAAACTACAACCACTCACCTGATTGAATATTTTTTAAGCAAGGAAAATTTACCCACAGCCTTGATGGGTACTCTTTACACTCGCTGGCCTGGTTTTGCAGAAACTGCTATTCACACTACGCCGTTTGCGGTGGAACTGCAACAGCAACTAGCAGCAGCAGTAGATGCTGGTTGTGAGTTTGGGGTGATGGAAGTCAGTTCCCATGCTTTAGCCCAAGGTCGAGTTTTGGGTTGTGAGTTTGAGGTGGGGGTATTTAGCAATCTCACCCAAGACCACTTAGATTATCACCGCGATATGGAAGATTATTTCGCGGCGAAGGCATTATTGTTTAGCCCAGATTATCTTAAAGGCAGGGCGATAATTAATGCTGATGATGCTTATGGTCAAAGATTAATCGCTTCTTTAGGTGCAGACAAAGTTTGGAGTTACAGCGTTAATCATACTAACGCTGATTTGTGGATGAGCGATTTAAATTACGAACCGAATGGTGTTAGCGGTACATTGCATACACCAAAAGGGAATGTAGCTTTTCGTTCACCTTTAGTGGGTCAATATAATTTAGAAAATTTGTTGGCAGCAGTAGGTGCAGTTTTACATTTGGGTTTAGAGTTAGACTTTGTTGCAGCTGCAATTCCTGATTTTCCTGGCGTTCCCGGACGGATGGAAAGAGTGCAGATTGCTGCTAATCAAGACATTAGCGTGATTGTCGATTATGCCCATACACCAGATAGTTTAGAGAATTTACTTAAAGCGGCGCGTCCGTTTATTCCCGGTAAAATGATTTGCGTATTTGGTTGTGGTGGCGATCGCGATCGCACTAAGCGTCCGAAAATGGGAAAAATTGCCGCTGAATTAGCAGATGTAGCTGTAGTGACATCTGATAATCCCCGCACCGAAGACCCAGAAAAGATTTTACAAGATATTCTGGCAGGAATTCCCGCAACTTTAAATCCTACAGTCATAGGCGATCGCGCTACCGCCATTCGTACGGCGATTTTACAAGCGCAGCCAGGCGATGGTGTCTTACTTGCAGGTAAAGGTCACGAAGATTACCAAATTCTCGGGACAGAAAAAATCCACTTTGATGACCGCGAACACGCACGCGAAGCTTTACAAGCAAGACTGAAGATATAAAACCGCCGCTTTTTATAAATTTAAATTCCCTGCATTTCTTTTCCCAGAGTGCAGGGGTGCAGAGGAAGCAAGGCAATACTTATCGGTTAAGGGCAAAAGGGGAAGAGGAAAAAGGCAAGAAAAAACCTTTAACCCTTACCCTTTCTCCTGCACAGACGCTACGCGTAGCTTGCTGAAGCGCAGGGGTACACCTTTTCCCTAAACCAAATTCCTCATTGAAAATCTTTAACCTTACTGATGGAATAATTTAATTTCTGGAAGTCTCCTATAAGAGAAATAAATCATTCAAGATGATGCCCTGTTTCCTATTTCCTCTGAAAAACACCAAACAGCAAACACCTTTGATCCATATCTAAATTAATCAAAAGATAATTAATGATAAAACTAATAAATTCTCAATGTATTGTTACCCATATATACTTGCCACCTTATAGGGTAAATGATACACTCCATTAGTTTTACAATTTATATTCCATATTTCTTGATAAATATTAAATTTTGTAGATTTTCCGTAAAAAAGGTAAATATTAGGGTGAAAAGCAAAGGCAGAATTATTTATGTCCTTTATCCTTCCTCATTTTTCCTTCTTGTGCTTGACTCATGAATGATTTTCTGGCTCAGGATCTGTCTGTTTATCATTTGGTTGCGGGAGTGCAAGCGCCTCCTCAAGCATTGCCTCTCAGTCCGGCGGCTCTGTTATCACTAGTTAGGTCACAAATTGACTTGCTGATTGAACAGAAAATTGCCGCGACTTTATGGGTAAAGCTACCACCTGGAAAAATTTGGTATTCAGAATTAGAGCGTTATCAATCTGCAGTTGATGTGTCTGTTGTGATTTATAACTGTCAGATGGAAGAGAGGCGGAAAGGGGAAGAGAGAAGGAATAGATCCCTGAGTCCAGCACTGAATAATCAAGTTATTAAGTTATTACCAAATAGGCAACTACAACGGGAATACTTTTTTATAATTTTGTCGCCACAGTTTTGTAGTTTAATTTTGGCTTATCGACCCCTTAAAAGACGCAGGAACCCAATATTAAAAAAGGTAAATGCCAATAAAGCTACACCTTTACTAGCGATCAATACTGTTGAAGGTAGAGTAGTTCAGCAAGTACTAGATGGCATTAGAAAAGCCAGCACAGCAGAATCATCGCCAATTGTGCCGACTGATTTTCTTTGCCCCAGTATGCCTGAATCTACACTCATGAATCAGCTTTTGGTCAAGCAAATTCAGCGACAAGATGAAATTAACCTACAACAAATTAAAAAGCGCACTACCAAGTTGCAACAGCAAAATCAAAAACTATATAACAGAGGAAAAGCCAAAGATGACTATTTGAGTAATGTGTGTCAAGAGTTGCGTACACCTCTTACCCACATGAAAACAGCGCTGTCATTGTTAAATTCTCCTACCCTCAAACCACCCCAACGGCAACGCTATTTACAAATGTTAAATAGCCAATGCGATCGCCAAAATTCTTTAATTAATGGTTTAGTAGATTTAGTCAATTTAGAGCGTAATTTGCAAGATACCACCTTAGAAGCGGTCAGTCTTGCAGATATTGTGCCTGGTATAGTCAGTACATACCAGCCCGTAGCTCAAGAAAAAGGCATCATGCTAGCCTATACAGTACCCACAGAACTGCCGTATGTGTGGTGTGTGGCTGGGGGATTGCGACTAATTGTGATTAATCTCTTACATAACAGTATTAAATTTACCCCGAGTGGCGGTCAAGTTTGGGTGCGATCGCGCGTGCAAGGCAATTTTGTACAATTAGAATTTCGCGACACAGGTATTGGCATAGCCGAAACCGAAATTTCCAAAATATTTGACAGCTTTTACCGCGTGCGTTCTGGGACAATAGATGAATCTAGCGGCCCAGGTTTGGGATTAACAGTTGTACAGCAGTTAATTTGGCGTTGCGGTGGCTCAATTGCCGTCAGAAGTAAACCAGCTGAAGGCTCAACGTTTACAGTTAGTTTAGCGCGTGTTCAAGATCAGCCAGTCATTTAATTTTTGAATTAAAAATCTCAACTCTAAAATCCAAAATTCGTCTTCTCCCAAAGGGAGAGGCTACGCCAAGGAAAGTTGGAAGACAGTTGCTACAAGTCGGGGAACCCGCAAGGGCGCACTGGTTCAACTTCCGCAAAATCTGAAATTGCGTATTAAGTAAGTCGGTGTAAATAAACCAAGCTATGTTACGAAACGTAAATAGGTTTGAAACCCTTACCAATGACCAATGACCAATGACCAATGACAGCCCTTACCAGCTATCTTTAATTGCAACGTTCTATTTACCATTGCTTAGTGCTAACTTCCAAAGGTAAGAAAATAGTCATCACTTCCCCATAGTGCGGACGCTGACGCACTATGAGTTTGCCACCAATGGCTTGAAACAAATGTTTGGTTGCCGCAATATTGAGACTAATTGTACCGGTTTCCGGTTGGAACATCAGCAATTGACCCAAGGCTTTGCGAATAGGTGGCGTTGTCGGTGTCGGCGCTTTAGTAGTATCTTGGCACTGAAATTGCGGCGACAATTGTAACTTCAGTTGATCACCAGCAGGAATCACTTGCACTTGAATATGACTACCAGCAGGTAAGCTGCGAGTAAAATTCTCAATCAAGTTAGTTAGTACCCTGTCTAACATTGTTGGGTTACTAACTACCGTTGGTAATTGTTGGGGTAACACCACATCTAAAGTTAAGTTGCGTCGAGTTGCAGCTTGTTCCCAACGGGGAATACTCTGCTGCAAAACTTGATCGAGAGACATCGGTGTTAGTTGAGTGTGGTTAGATTTCACCGAGTTAGATGTCTCTAGTTCTGCGGCTTTAAACAGCAATTCCATCCTGTCAATTTGCTCAGTACACTCATGATCAATCACTTCTAAGCGACTGATGACATTCGCCGGTAAGTCTCGCCGCTTTAATAGTAAGCGAGTCATGGTGCGAATAGTGGTTAAAGGAGTGCGAACTTCATGAGCAAATGCTTGCAGTAATTCTACATCCGGACGAGTAGGCGAAGAGGCGGGGGTGGGTGTTGGTGGTGAAGTCGGAATATTCTCTTTATATTGTTCTGGTTCTGCGAATTCTTGCAGTAAAAACTGACTAAACTGCATGACAGTACGGTAATCTGGAGGCACGACAGCATACTTTTGTACTAATGCATCCAAATCGGCGTAAAAATCAGGGTTAGTTAGCATTACCCTCGCACCCACAGCTAGCCAAGCTTGCTGTACTACCTCTGGTTCAAAGGAAAATAAAAATGTTTTTTGGCCGTTCTTTTGTTCAGCCAACACTAGTACTAATCTAAATTTATCTGTAAAAACTAAGCAGAATTGTTCTGTCCCTAGAGGATCGGCAGGCAATAAGCGTAATACTGATTTATGGGAAGCAGCGTCCTCTACCTTTTCTAGGGGGATCGGCATTTCAAATGGCATCAACGCCAAAGGATTAAATGGCTGGGCTGTAAAAGTTAGAGTTTGTAAGCTTTGAGTGAGTGATGCTTGGCTAAACAGGGGTGCTGGTGCAGCTAAAACTAATCCTTGGGTTTTATCAGGTGCAGCAGACGCTAAAGAATTGATCAGCAGATGTTCTGTTGCTGCCAAGCTGATACGCCACTGCCATTCTGCTTTGGCTGATGAACACTCAGTCAGAGGTGACTGATTCTCAGCTAAGATTTCCTTCAGACTTGGCAATATCCATTCGTACACAGGTTTTCACCCCTTGATTGGAAAGCGACTAATAACAGCTAGGTTAAGCATTTCATTACTTACTTACGAGGTTATAGCCATTTGTGTATTGGCGACAGTCGTAGAACCGAACAATCTAGGCGCGATTTCCCCTGAGATTGAGATCAACTCACCAAGAGCGATCGCCACATTTATGAAAATCACTAATGAAATATTATTAAATTTTGGGCAATTTAGTGCCAAAGCTATTTAGATCTGATAACATCTATCTTCTAATGAGAGACATGAATCAAGCCTACCTTGGAGGACAGCTACTGGGTATTTAGATTGTGACGATATAAAACCATCAAGTGTATGCCAAGTCTGACTCATTAGTAGCCGTAACTGAAATTAAATTGGTACTTCTATGCGTTGGCTAAAATAGCCTAGCCTTTAGAAGTTTCCTGGGTTTCAGATTTTAATCACCTGTGTGCTGAAAACTAGCACTTGCGTAAGTTCAAATTTAATTGTTTTTTAAGATTTGCTCCTCAACATAACACACACCTTAATTAATCGCTTCAAGTAGTCAATTCGGAGATTGATATGAAAAAGCTCATACCCTTGTTAGTCAGCAGTATTCTGGTAATTGGTAGTTTTGGTTGTCAAGATGCAACCAAAAATGCATCAGAAACTCCCACCACCAATGAAGCCAGCAAAACTACAGCCAAAGAAGCATCCGCCAACACTAAAACTACAGCCAAAGAAGCAGCTGCAAATACTAAAACTACTGCTAAATCTACTACCGAAACTAGCAAAACTCCAACCAAAGAAGCAGCTGCAAATACCAAAACTACTGCTACTGAAACTGCTACTAAAAGTTTAATTCTCAGCAAGTTAACCGAAAAAATTCCTGGTAGCAAGTTAGTAGTTGAAGACAAAGACGGCGTTGTTACAGTCACAGGGACAGTTCCCACCACGGCTGATCTCAAGAAGATTGAGCCATTAGTCAAAGAACAAAAAGGTGTTAAAAGCGTAAAAGTAGAAGCAAAAGCTGCAAAAGCTCAGTAAAATCTGAGACAGTTTTCCATTAAGAGTCTAATAATTCTTAACAGGACTTATAAAAATATAAGTCCTGTTTTTCATGACAAATTAGCTACTTTCTTGATCAGAATCCGATTCAATACTGCTCGGTTAATGATTTTCAACTCTTAATTTGGTTTGAGGAAAGGTAAAAGGTTAAGGGTTAAAGGTTTTTCTTGCCCCTTTTGCCCTTAACCGACAAGTATTGGATTATTCGTTACCAATTTGTAAATTTGCATTCTCTAAGATAAATACATGCAATTCTATAAATTGGGGATGTACCATGCCAAAACGCCTGATAATAGAGTTAAATAATTGGTTACAACGAGATAGAATTGTACGGAATTTAGAAATATTTCAAGACTTTATTATTATCTCACTCTGTCTAGGCTTATTTTGTGTAATGCTGATTCGTCTGACAGAAATGTTTACTTCCTTTTTACGTCCATTAGATTTACGGGAAGTAACATCTGATATTTTGTTTATTTTAATTCTAGTAGAGTTATTCCGCTTGTTAATCGATTACCTACAAGCACAACGCATATCTGTAGGCGCAGCAGTAGAAATTACTATTGTTTCAGCTTTGCGAGAGGTAATTTTACGTGGTGTGCTAGAAATACCCCGCGATCAACTACTAGGTATTTCTATATTTTTAGTAGTTTTAGCAGGGATTTTAGTAGCTTTACCTTGGATGACTCGCTTTTTTGAACATGACAAAACTACTAATCCTGACATTGCTGAAACAATCACGCAGTTATTGACTGAAAAACCTGAGTTGTAAAGTCAAAGATCTAAAGTGATGAGTCATCGGTAATTGGCTATTTTTCCTGTAGTTATCTAGCCAATCTTTAACTTTTTTAGTCCTGTTCGCACCTGATAGGTTGTTCAGTTAATACCAACTAATTATATCAAAAGTTGGTATAATGCTCCAGATTGTGCGATCGCCCTGAGGATTCTATCCTGCAATTCGAGTCTAAGAGCTAGGAGAAAGGTAAAGAAAAACCCTTTCTCCGGTATCTCAAACCATATTTTCAGTGCAAATTGCTATTTCTTGTTATGGGAGGACTAATAAAGGCAGATTTTTACAGCTTTTTAGTGAGTTTTTGTTTCTCGGATGTTAGCAGCGAAACTCTCTAGAAAGTAGTTGTCGTTAACTATTTACATCAGAAAATATAAAAATTTTTTGTCAGTTCGCTAGTAATAGGTTAATAAAAGATAAAAATCGGATTAAAAATGTAAACTTGATCCACAATACAAGCAAATGAAACTTAAATTTTATGCAAGTTTGATGATTTTTATGAAGTTTTAAGAGTTATTATCGATCGCAGGAATTAACTTGAAAAACTTGCAAAAACCAAATCAATTTAGTGAACTACCCTCCAGTTTACAGTTCAAAACAAAACTGTCCCATTCATTTGGTTGGCAAAACGGGACAAGCAGTTCAGATTTCAATTCATTCTCCTAGTCGGTATATCTGTGCCAACTGCGAACGGATATTACCAGATTGGAAGCAACAGTCAACTTTATGGGTAGTGATTGTTTTACAACAATCACAGTATCAATTACAGGAAAGTACACCTGTCATAGAGGAAGAGAAAGAACGCTTACGAGAAAAGTTTATGCGGTTTGGTTTTGATTTAGCTTTTAATCTACGCGATCGCAGCTATTTTACAGACCTCATAGATCCTCGTACAGGCTATCCGCTACTTTCTCATCCTGGAATTGTTCCTCATGACGACACAGCAGTTGTCAAAGCTTTGCTAAATTACCCAGTCATCAAAAACAAATGCTGTGTACTAGTACATCCAGAATGGGGGACAGCAGTCTATCCCAGCATCTTGATTTCCGAAGCTCCGCCAATCATGATTGAATGGGTGACTAAAAGCATAGCGCCCATGCATGGATGGCAAGAAATCAGCTAGATCATCAGTAACTGCGAATAAAAATGATGGACAAACAGGGCACTAGCATCGCCGTAAAAAATGTAAGAGTCAAAAATCACAACTCAAATAAAATTTTGATTTTTGACTCTTGCCCCATACATATGCTGTACGCTCAATTCGCTTAACTATATTTATAGTAATGTTTGTAGCCTTTGTACTTAGTCTTATCTCCGTTAGCAACGATGCCTAAAATATTGACGGGAGAGAGTTTTAGACTATCTTGAGCTTGCATTAGCCCCGATTTATCTGTTTTGTCTAACCTTACTACCATCACTACCCCGTCAGTGTAGGGTGCGATCATTCTCGCATCAACTAATCCTACTATCGGCGGCATATCATAAATAACTAAGTCAAAAGTTCTATTGAAATAGCCCATTAGTTGCTTCATTTTTTCTGAAGAAAGCAACCTTGCAGGATCGGGCGGTATTGGCCCCGAAGTAATCACAGATAAGTTGTTCATCGTTGGCATTTGCCTGATTACCTGTCCTATGGGGATATTCGTGGAAATTAAACTGCTTAACCCCCACAGGTTACTTAGATCGGCTAATTCATGAACTTGGGGTCGGCGTAAATCAGCATCTACAAGTAGTACTTTTTTGCCCATTGCTGCTGCTATTTGGGCTAGTTGGAATGAAACTGTAGATTTGCCGTCTCCTGGTAATGCTGAACTAATAACTAAAGAGTGAATTGGTTGATCGGAACTGAGTAGTTGAATATTTGAATACAGTACCTGTAAAGATTCCCAAAATCTGCCTTGACCGTAATAGCGATCGCTAGACGAGCGGCGTTGTAATATATGAGACATTTTTGGCATTTTGCGGGAAACATTTTTCGGTAAGATTTTTTCCAAAACTTTGTTCTCAGAATTGTGATATCGACTATCTTGGATTTTTCTATCAAAAGGCAAAGTTCCCAGCAAAGGTAGTTTGATTTTTTCTTTGAGACTGTCAGCAGTATGGTATGTATTATCTACCTTCTCTAGTAGCAAGCTAATGCCAACACCTAAAAGTAAACTAGCAATAAAACCTAACGTTAAGCTACGTTGAATATTAGCAGATATTGGTTGTCCAGGCTCAAATGCTCCTTGAATTAACTCCCAAGGTAGTTCTGTCTGAGCCACCTGAATTTGTAGCGTTTCCCGAGTAGTTAAAAACCGATTCAGGCTCTCGGTGGCAATTTGTAGCTCTCTCTGCAGTTCTGTATATCTTCGCGATAAAACTGGTAATAGTTTAACTTCTCGATCAACTTGGATTTCTACTTTCTTTAATTCTTGGCTTTGTACTTCTAAAGTCTGAACTTGAGTAGCTATCTCAGCAAATTTAACACCTAAAGTTCTCTTGGCTTCTTCTTCTAATAATGGCAATAAATTTTCTTTTTTCTGCCTTAAACTTTGGATAGGTGGGCTATCTTCTTGAAACCGAGTTTGTTCTCCAGCTATTTGAGCGTCTAATTGACGGATCTGAGCAATTAATTGTTGATATACAGATGTATTGCTGATCGCGGCTAGTTCTCCTTGTTCCCCTTTCATATTGGCAAAACTGGCACGAGACATAGCTAATTGTTGATCAATTGCTAATCTTTGGGTTTTCAAGGCTTGCACTTGACTGGCAATTTGTGTTGCCTGGGCTTCTGGACTAATAAAATCATACCTTTGGCGGAACAATTGCAGCTCTTTTTGCAAACTATCTACTCTATTTTTAATACTTGGTAGTTGTTTCTCAACAAACTGTACACCTTGCCTTAACTTGGTTTGGCGCTTTTGTAGACTATATTCTAAATAAGATTTAGCAATGATATCTAGAACTACTTTAATCTGCCGAGGGTCTTCACTTTTGAATCGTACCTCTATAATTTTCGTCTGTCCTAAACGACGAATTGTTAACAATGCCATTAGAGAATCATAATTTATATTTGGATAAATTTTCTGTATCTCTTTGACAATGCTTATCATCAATTCTGGGCTTTTGAGAACTTGTATTTGGCTTTCGTAATCTAAACTACCAGATTTACCTGAGCTACTAGGATCAATGGTGAGTTGTGACAAAGATTTCTCTTCATTTACAGGTTCTACTAAAAGTCGAAAATTACTTTCATAGATAGGTTTTTGCTTTAATGTAGAGTAGCCCACAGCAGCCATGACCACAGTTGCTACTCCTACAATAATCAACATGCGTCGCTGTACAACACTGAGGAATTGTCGTAAGTCCCAATCATTACTATCCTTGTCAAACCATGCCGTAATCTGAGGTGAAAATGCTTGGTGTATCGCACTTCCATTGCGCTCGTAAGTTGAAGGTTTAGTTAAATTGTTCTCCATCATTTATTTATCTTGTGTAATCAGCTAGGTAAAATTGGTCATTGCTGGTTGTAGTAAAGGTAAGATACACTCTTGTACTTGTTAAGTAAAATATATAAGTGAAAAACTAAATATTAGACTTAAAGTAAATCCCATATTATTAAGTTTTGAGTTGGCATTTATGTTCTTTGCCCTATCAATGCTCAAAAAAATAATTTATATAGCTGTTTTAGACTCCTAACGACAACTAGTCAATGTTTTAGAGGAGAATATCTAAAATAGTATTTATACTTAAAAGCACCTCAACCAAAATTTAGATGCTATAACAAAAGGCGGTTAAAATTGCTTGGGGCTGTCTCCTCTTAGTTCCGATTAGCTTAGTTAACTACTTTGTCAGCAGCATATGTATCTTTACGTAAGTTAAAAATCAGTCTAGTAATAATATGGACAGTGCTATACTGAGGCAAGTATATTCTGGCTTTCCAATGTCAACCTGAGTATACAAGGAAGTTTTAAGTATAAAATATGATACATTACTTAACTAAGAATTGAGATATAAATATCTAGCCCTCTCCCTCCTTTAGATGGACAGTCTCGGAATTCTTCACTATGTTTAGACAAAATCCTTTACAGGCTTACCTGGTTCTAGGCAGATTTTGCTCGCCTCGTGCTTCAAAAACAGAACTAAAACCCTGATTACAAATTATTCAACCCTCAATTACATAGAGCTTAGGCGTATTTCCAAAAATCAAACAGGAGTTTTATAGGATATTTTATTGCGGGATTGATTGTCACTAGTCTGCTGGATTGCTTAAGATATCTCTACTAACTCTGCTCTTACAGGCATAATAAGTTTTTCTGGTATGGTCTTCTGCCAATAACACTTAATCGGAGTTTTTCACAAAAGTCAAGGGTCAAAAAATTTTAGGTTTAGGTGGGTATTATAACTTTATCCAATCTCCTTACACAGCTTTAAATATTTGGGTAGGCTACAGTGAAAATTTTTCAACTCATAACGATTTTGCCTATTAGCTATTCGTCAAGAATTTTATAGTCATGGTTCAAATCCTTTAGCTCAGTTAAAACTAGAAAATCTCTGCTCTTAAATTTAATTATTTTGCTTAAAGTACCACTGTGGATTTCACGGTTAGTAGTAATACTTAAGAAGTATTATACTAATATTTTATTAAAAAATCAGTATAAATACTTTGGTGTATCATGGGTATATATGATTTAAAATTGTTCACCGATAACCGACGTAAAATTTAAAAATAATTTGTTACCAAAAAAATATTCCAATCATTGCGGTTATTTTACTTAGGCTGGATTCATCAACTCGATGGTGAATTTTGCCACAACTGCTGACTGCAATTTTTTATTAATTAAACAAGCAATTTATCTGGTGCATCATCTAGCTAATGCATAATACCTTGGCTCTGGATCATAGCAAAGCTAGAAAGTATCCTGATTAAACTCTTTCACAAAAAACCGCAATAAAGATTCAAAAAAATTATGTTTTTTCCCTAATTTATACAAACATCGTTTATAAAAGAATTTAACTGCAAGTATAGAGCGACTAAGGCAATCGATTGCTGCGATCGCTTTCTTGGTTATTTCTTGGTCTAGGAATCTTTTAAAAGGACGATATAGCCAATGACATTCAGTGAATGGCTGAAGAAATCGTTGCTAACCATCTCGACAAACAAAGGTGCTCAGAATCAGCAATTTTTTACTCCTGATAGAGACTTATTGTTAAGTGATAAAGTTAACTTCGATCATATAAAAGAGCAGAATGAGGAGGACTTTAACAAGTTTGTACTGCCTTCAATAGTCCCTAGTCAGTCTCTATCAATGAATACAACTTGGTATGAGCAACCGCTGAAATTATCTGTGATTACTGAGTTTTTTCCCCCAGACTACGCTGCTACAGGACAGTTGATTGAGGAACTGGTAAGACAGTTAGGTAAACAAGGAGTAAACATTGAGGTGTTTACAGGTCAGCCGGGGTATGCGTTTGGAACTTCCTATGCTCCTGCCATAGAACAAGTAGGTCGAGTTAGAATTAGGCGATCGCGCACTGCTCAACTTTGGTCGCGGCGAGTTCGTGGTAAAGCGATCAACGGTATCTTGTTTACCTTGCGTGCTGTGCTGCATCTAGTTAGATGTTGCCGTCGCCATGATGTAGTGTTGTTAACCTCAGCCCCACCATTTTTACCAATTGTGGGATATCTGGCTCACCTGTTTTTTAAGCTTTCTTATGTCTGCTTAATTTATGATATTTATCCCGATATTGCGATCGCCTTAGGAGTAATCCCTAAAAATCATTGGCTAGCAAGATTTTGGCAAACCATAAATAAAAAGGTTTGGCAAAAAGCTAAAGGAATAGTGGTGCTAAGTCCAGCGATGAAGCAGCGGGTAGTGGCAGTTTGTCCAGAGGTAGCAGATAAGGTATCTGTAATTCACAGTTGGGGAGATCCTGACTTGATTGTGCCAATGGTCAAAAAAGATAACTGGTTTGCAACGAAATATAACTTAGTTCATAAATTTACTGTTCTTTATTCGGGTAACATGGGTCGGTGTCATGATATGGACACCATATTGGCAGCAGCCAAACAACTGCAAGATGAGCCGATTCAGTTCGTTTGTATTGGAGGTGGTGCAAAACACGACAGTGTAATCCAAGCAG
Organism: Tolypothrix sp. PCC 7601; assembly: GCF_025677855.1. Taxonomy (NCBI): domain Bacteria; kingdom Bacillati; phylum Cyanobacteriota; class Cyanophyceae; order Nostocales; family Tolypothrichaceae; genus Tolypothrix; species Tolypothrix sp. PCC 7601. The sequence continues at coordinate 5,333,522 of NZ_CP064879.1, read as the reverse complement.
TCAATCGACTTGGGTTAAGTAATTTTTTGTTTTTACCCTATCAAGATAAAGAAGTACTGCCTTACTCTCTAACAGCTTGCGATCTCTCCTTAGTTAGTGTAGAAGCTGGTATGGAAAGTTTAGTTGCACCCAGCAAACTTTACCCAGCATTAGCAACAGGGCGACCTATTGCTGCAATTTGTTCAGAGTATTCTTATTTAAGGCAAATCATCGCAGATGCCCAATGTGGTGCTAGTTTCGAGAATGGTGACAGTTATGGATTAGTTGAATTTATTCGCTTATTGAACAGTGACAAACAATTAGCAGAACGCATGGGTATGGCATCTCGTCGGTATTTGCAGTCGCATTTTACGCCCGAGATTATTGCTAAACAATATTTAAGAGTTCTCCGACAAGCTGTTTCTTAACGCTTTTGAGTATTATTACGCAACATAATTCCCAAAAACGTATTAAATTACTTTCATCTTCGGCTTGACAATCGTAATTTGCGGCTATATAAACAAAGTGCATCTATCATTTAGGAACGCTGACTCTGAAAGTTATGTTTGACAAACTGGTCAATGCAGACTTCCTTAAGTAGGATTACGGAAACCTGCTACTAAAGAAGAGATAGTGAAGCATTTTCCTTAGAACTTGCACTGGTTCACAAGTTTTTCTTCTAAAAATTCAATAACTCACTGTTGATTAAGAAGTGGGCTTTGATGGTCTTTATGATCTCAGTCCCTTCAACGCAACCTTCTTGTGGATTTGTTTGATGTCTACTGATATGGAGGGCCGAAGTGCAGAAAAGGTGTGATCGAAATCGAAAACGTTCTAAAAGACGAGCCATATATTGTCCAGAACATGGGTGCTATTTAAATAGCATGAGTCAAAAATATGGGTTGTTTGCAGAACGAGCTGGACAGCTACAAGAGCGAGGGATGAAGCGGTTAGATGCCTTAATGTTAGTTGCAGCCAAAACTGCAATTCCTATAGACGGTGAGTGGTTGGAAGCTTTTTGGTGTGATGAATGCCAACAAACTAAGTGGTACCACGTTTGTAAGGGCGATTCCACTTATGAATTATCAGTAGCACCGCCAGAACTTTGGCAACAAGCCACAGGGGTAATTAATCCACACAGAAATCCTTCAGTGGGGGAGTTCACTAGTAGAAATGCTCGGATGCTTCGCTACAGAACTATTGAAAATTGTAAGTTTATATACTAATGCAAACACTCAAACATCTGTCGTTTTGAGCGAAGCAGAAGCTTAAAGATAATTGGCTTCGATCAAAATGACACCTGAAAATGCAAAATAAACAAAGCTTTATTGGAAAAAATAGAGCATTTATAAGTTTGAGTCGAATCTTTAGCGATTTGGAACAGCATTTATTGTAAAAAGTGGAGTATTCATAAGTTTGAGTCGAATCTTTAGAGCTTTGGATTAATTTTTGTTATGAAGGGTGGAGCATTTATAAGTTTGAGCCGAATATTTGCAGCTTTGAATAAGTTTTTATGGTAAAAAATCGTGTGTTTACAAGTTTTGTCGCATTTGTGACCACAAAAAACCATTAAGTTAGGAAATTTACGCAATTCCCCAGAAAATTTGATCGCTGATGATTCCCAATTAACACTAGTTCCGTATTGGTTAAGCATAAGTTAACTTATGTGTAGCCTTTCAAACATGGACATACTGCTATGGGAAGACCAAAGCGTACTTCGGTAATTTTAGAAAAAGCCCAGCGTCGGATAGCTGGTTTAAAGACAATTGATGGCTCACTAGATTTGGGAAATGGGCTTACGGTCGAAATATTTTTAGAATTAATTGAAGATACACGCAGAAAATTAGAGGCTCATAATATTGCTTTGTCAGCCGCCGATCAGACAGGTACTCTGGTTTCACAAGCAGAGCGATCGCTTGCCGATTTATCAGAGCGAATGTTAACTGGGGTAGCTTCTAAATATGGTAAACGTAGCGATGAATATGAGATGGCTGGGGGTGCGCGCAAGCGTACTGGTAAGCGGAATGCTCGCAAAGTAAGTACATCTACGCCCACAGAAAGTCCGGCTACAATCTAAGATATCTCGACGACTTGATAACTCATCAATTATTATTATTCAACCAACCATAGGGACACAAATTTTTGTGTCCCTATTAGATTAAGAGCGATGGATGTAGATCCAGATAATTTTTAATTTTTTAAATTTTGCAATTGCCTTGAGAGAATTACAATAAAATCCCCAAATGCTTGTAGGGGCGCAGTATTGCTCATTGATGTCAACTTAACGTGAAACCCGCTCTTGTGCAAGGTTTCGCCCTCACCCCCAGCCCCTCTCCCACCAGGAGAGGGGAGCAAGAGATTGAGTTCCCCTTCTCCTGCGGGAGAAGGGGTTAGGGGATGAGGGCGCGAGGTATTTGTACAACACTTGCCGTATATAGCTTTTAGCTTAAGTTGACACGTATGAGTATTGCTGTGCCCTTTGTGCTGTAAATGTGGAACCGCCGATCAATTTTGATGAGGTGAGACAAATTAATGAAAAAAGCGCTTATTTGTGGAATATCTGGACAAGACGGAGCCTATCTAGCGCAGTTACTTCTCAATCAAGGCTACTCAGTCTGCGGTACTTCCCGTGATGCTCAAATTTCATCTTTTCAAAATTTACTTCACTTAGGAATTCGAGAGCAAGTAAAGCTAGAGTCAATGGCTTTAACTGACTTTCGCAGCGTCTTACAGGTACTGACAAAAATCCAACCAGATGAAATCTACAACTTAGCAGGGCAAAGTTCAGTTGGTCTATCTTTTGGACAACCAGTAGAAACCTTAGAAAGTATAGCCACAGGTACGCTCAACTTGTTAGAAGCTGTTCGCTTTTTAGGTAAACGGATCAAGCTCTACAATGCCGGTTCTAGCGAGTGTTTTGGTGATACTGGCGAAATGGCAGCAGATGAAACTACTCCATTCCGTCCCAGAAGTCCTTATGCTGTAGCTAAAGCCACTGCATTTTGGGAAGTTGCTAACTACCGAGAAGCTTATGGTTTATTCGCCTGTTCGGGAATTTTGTTTAATCATGAATCTCCCCTTCGACCAGAAAGATTTGTAACTCAAAAAATTGTGGCTACTGCTTGTCGCATTGCTCAAGGTGGTACTGAGCAACTTTATTTGGGAAATATGCAGATTCAACGTGACTGGGGTTGGGCACCAGAATATGTGGAAGCAATGTATTTAATGTTGCAACAACAACAGCCTGATGATTATGTAATTGCTACCGGAGAAAGTACTTCACTAGAGGATTTTGTTGCCGCAGCCTTTGCATCAGTCAACTTAGATTGGCAAGAACATACTGTTATAGATAATAGCCTCCTGCGACCTACAGATTTAGCAGTGGGTAGAGGTAATCCAGCCAAGGCTGCAAACAACCTGGGATGGCAAGCGAAATACAAGATGAAAGATGTAGTGCAGATGATGGTGGAAGCAAGGTTAGCTAAGTCATGACAATGAAAGACAACATTCATCAACCCAGTTTAGTAATTGAAGCTGGACGCACAGAACAGCAATATTGGAAAGACTTATGGCGCTATCGGGAGTTATTTTACTTCTTAGCATGGCGAGACATTTTAGTGAGATACAAACAAACGGCGATTGGGATTGCTTGGGCACTCATTCGTCCGTTTCTCACAATGGTGGTGTTTACAGTCGTGTTTGGACAGTTAGCAAAGTTACCTTCTCAAGGTGCGCCTTATCCAATCCTAGTGTTTTCCGCCATGTTACCTTGGCAATTCTTCTCCAACGCTCTCTCAGAGTGCAGTAATAGCGTAGTTAGTAATGGCAATCTAATTTCCAAAGTCTATTTTCCTCGATTAATCGTACCTGTAAGTGCGATCGCAGTCAGCTTTGTAGACTTTCTAATTTCTGGGATGATTTTGTTGGGATTAATGGCTTGGTATAACTTTGTTCCTACCTGGCGAATTCTCACACTGCCATTATTTATTTGTATTGCCTTTGCTGCTTCAATGGGTGTCGGATTATGGCTGGCTTCTTTAAATGTGAAGTATCGCGACTTTCGTTATATTGTGCCGTTTATTATGCAATTTGGCTTATATATCTCGCCCGTCGGATTCAGCAGTAGTATTGTCCCAGAACAGTGGCGGTTTGTTTATTCCTTAAACCCAATGGTAGGTGTGATTGATGGTTTCCGTTGGGCAATTTTAGGTGGTGAAGCAAAGTTATATCTACCTGGGTTTATTTTATCTTTGGGGTTAGTAATATTACTATTCATAAGTGGCATTTGGTATTTCCGTAAGACGGAAAAGAACTTCGCAGATGTGATATAAAATTTTCTCTAATAGGCATTTATTGTAACCAATTACAAACTTGAAAAAGTTGGGCTAAGAAATATAGCTATGCGTTGATTCATTTACATTTAAAACACTGATGTAAGTAGGCACGAAAAAATCCAACATAGTTATATATTTCCCTGCTAACTTACTTCACTTATATTAACTATTAAGCGATTCATGCAACAGAAGCGTGATTTTGAGCAGAAACATCCGCAGTATAAAAATAATTGCGAATGGCTTTAAAACTAGGGAACAATCAAAAGCCAATGTCTGAAACTATTATTAAAGTTGAAAAAGTTAGTAAAAAATATATTATTGGTCATCAGCAGCAGGAACGTTATACTGCTATTCGGGATGTGATTACCTATAAAACTAAAGCTTTACTTAATCCGTTTAAAAGCAAATATAAAGCCCAAAATAATCAAGAAGAATTTTGGGCTTTAAAGGATGTTTCATTTGAAATTAAACAGGGTGAAAGAGTTGGCATTATTGGGCGTAATGGAGCGGGTAAATCAACATTATTAAAGATTTTAAGCAGGATTACAGAACCTACAGCCGGACGCATCAACATTAAAGGAAGAGTTGCAAGTTTGTTAGAAGTGGGGACAGGGTTTCATCCAGAGTTGACAGGACGAGAGAATATTTATCTTAATGGCGCAATTCTGGGTATGAGTAAAGCAGAAATTCAGCGTAAGTTTGATGAAATTGTGACGTTTGCTGAGATTGAAAAATTTTTAGATACACCAGTCAAACGTTATTCTTCCGGAATGTATGTGCGGTTGGCGTTTGCGGTGGCGGCGCACTTAGAACCAGAGATTTTGATTGTAGATGAAGTATTAGCTGTCGGAGATGCACAGTTTCAGAAGAAATGTTTAGGTAAAATGGATGATGTTAGCAAAGAAGGCCGAACAGTATTATTTGTCAGTCACAATATGACGGCTTTGCAAAGTCTATGCAATCGTTCTATATGGATGAATAATGGCAAAGTTTTAGAAGATGGCTTATCGAGTTTTGTAATATCTAATTATTTGGCTAAATCTGCTTCGGCAGTAACAGAACAAGTATGGGATAAAGAGAAGGAAGCGCCAGGTAACAATAATGTCAGATTACATCGTGTATCTGTGTGTCCAGAGCCGGGAAATCCATCTGATGAAATGAATGTTTCTACTCCTATTCGGCTAGAGTTTGAATATTGGAATTTCATACCCGATGCAAATTTAAATTTAAGTTTAGTTATTTATGATCTTCAAGATATCTGTATTTTTAATACTGTATCAGAATCAAAAGTTTCTCCACAGGGATTAATAAAAGGAATATGCCATATTCCTGGTGATTTTTTAAATGATGGAACTTATAGAGTTAGGATTTTAATTGTTAAAGATACATCTATCGTTGTTTTTAATCACGATAATATATTGATGTTTGAAATTGCTGACATTGAAAGACCAGGTAGCTGGTATGGTAAATGGATGGGCGCAGTTCGCCCTAATTTTATATGGGAAATAGATTTTAAAAGCCAGAATTCAACTATTAAATTATCATGTAATCAAGCAAATGAAAGTAATTAAAAAAGCATATAATTTAGTAAAATCTTTTTCAACGGAAAAACAACATCATATAGCTATTAAGAATGCTGATAATGCCATTAAAAATTTTCAGCATCCCTATCAACTAAATGTGGGTTGTGGAAATATTAAATTTCAAGGATGGGTAAATATAGATTTAGCATTTGTTCCTAATGTTACCGATATCATTTGGGACGCATCTCAAAAATTTTCCTTTTTAAAAGATGAATCTTGTTCATTAATTTATAATGAACACTTTTTGGAACATCTAGACATTGGACAAGGCTTGAATTTTTTATCTGAATGTTATCGATTACTAAATCCAAGTGGTGTTTTACGTATTGCAATGCCATCTCTTGATTATGTAGTTCAAAAATATAATTCTGAAAACTGGCGTAATCAAGATTGGTTAAGCTGGAAAGAATATAAGTTTATTCAAACACGTGCGGAGATGATAAATGTAGCATTTCGATCGTGGGGACATCAATGGTTATATGATCAAGAAGAGCTAGAACGTAGATTATACGAGGTGGGTTTTAAGGAATTAAGAAATGTGCAATGGGGTATCAGTGAAATATCAGAATTGAACAATAGAGAAACTCGTACAGACTCAATGCTGATTTGCGAAGCTAAAAAATAAAAATCAATCACAAATTCTCTAAAAATAAAATGCATCAGGTTATTTATCATTACATTTAAATACTACAAAAGCCTAAATGTACTAAAACAATCTTGCTACTTTAATAGCAACATATTGGAGGCAATAAAAATTGGTATATAAAGTATTAGTATTTCCAGGTGGTACAGAGATTGGATTGGAAATTCAAAAATCACTTTTGCATTGTAAGGATATCCAAATATATTCAGCTGGAAGTAGAATTTCAAATCATGCCTCTCTTGTGTTCAAAAATCACTTCATCATTCCGTCGGTTTCTGAGACAGATTGGTTAAACAGCTTAAATGAAATCATTATTCATGAAGGGATAGACTATATCTTTCCTGCTCATGATGATGTAATTGTGGCTTTAGCCGAAAATATAAAGTCTCTTAAAGCAAAAATTGTATCATCTCCGCAGGAAACTTGCTTAATTACCCGTTCAAAATCAGCAACATATCGTTTACTGGCAGATATAATTCCTGTTCCCAAATTATATATAGATATTGAACAAATAAGCACCTATCCTGTATTTCTGAAACCCGATAAAGGTCAAGGCTCTCAAGGTACTCAACTTATTGATAATCAAGAATATTTATACCAGTATTTACATAATAATCAACAACAAAATCTAATCTTCATGGAATATCTACCTGGAGATGAATATACAATAGACTGTTTCTCAGATAGAGATAGAGGTCTATTATTTTGTAGTGGTAGAGAGAGATCCAGAATTAGAAGTGGCATATCTATGAACAGTAAAACTGTTCATAACCAATCTGAGATATTTCAAAAGTATGCCTGCCTGATAGCAGAAAAATTATGTTTTCATGGAGCATGGTTTTTTCAACTCAAAAAGGATCAATATGGTATTTATAAGTTACTTGAAATTGCACCTAGAATTGCTGGTACTATGGCTGTTCATAGAGTTAAGGGAATTAACTTTCCTCTTTTAAGCATTTATGAACAGGAAAGAATACCAATTGAAATACTTATAAATCAAATTGACGTAAGTATTGACAGAGCTTTGATAAACCGTTACAAACATCATATCGAGTATAACAAGGTCTATGTTGATTTAGATGACACTCTAATTTTGAATGGAAAATTGAATTTAGAGCTAATCAAGTTTTTATATCAGTGCCTCAATCGAGATATTAATATAATTTTGATCACTAAGCATAAAGGTGATGTGAAAGAGACACTCAGTAAATATAGAATATTCAGTATATTTGATCAAATAATTCATATTGATAGTAGATCAAGTAAAGCAGATTATATTTGCGACGATAAATCAATCTTAATTGATGACAGCTTCAGTGAGCGCAAAGATGTTAGCAAACGCCTTGGTATTTTGACTTTTGATTGTAGTATGTTAGAAATGTTACTAGATGAAAGGAATTAGCTATAAATGCCAAATGTTGTTATTAGCCAAACAGATATAGAACATTTAAAAGTAATTCGTCATAATGTTGTTGAGTTTATGAAATATGCTTCAGCTAATTATGCCAAGCATCCAGGAAGATTACTAGACATTGCACCTCAAATTCATGAAGGTGCAGAACCTTTCTTTCAAAATTCGATTATTATAGATACTTTTGACATAAATCCTAAATCTGGATGTACTTATATTGGTGATATTTGCGGGTTTAATAGTTCTATACCTAATGAAACTTACGATTACATAGTATGTACAGAGGTATTAGAACATACCCTACAGCCTTTTAGTGCTGTAAATGAGATGTGGAGAATATTGAAGCCTGGTGGTTTGCTTTTCCTCAGCACTCCATTCAATTTTAGAATTCATGGTCCATTACCAGACTGTTGGCGATTTACTGAACATGGTCTAAGAGCTTTGTTAAATAAATTTGCAATAGTGGAATTGAATAGCATAGAAACCTTAGATAGAGCACTTATGCCGATTCAATATACAATCATTGCACAAAAAAATTAAAATAGCTAAGTAGAAATTTTCAAAAAATGCCTACCTACATCTATATAAGTTAATCTGGATTACTAACTTTTTAATTTAAAGCAAAATGTATTAGGATAAAGAGCAATTATCTAAACTTAATAAAAGGCTTATACATAGGAAAAAATGATAAAAGTTAAAAAACCATCCATACTTCCAGCATTAAATGGCGACCTGCTTAAAAGAGCTAATCTCTTCAAATTTATCAGGGAATTTATAGAAGCAGCTAACATGTCTGATGGCTACTATATGGAGTTTGGCGTACTTAATGGTGAGGCTATGATCGATGCTTATCGACAGTTCCGAGGTGTTGTCTCACATTATTTAGGATTTGATTCATTCGAGGGACTTCCAGATCTCAAAGAATCTGACCAAGAAGCTCAAGAATATACTCCTTATTTTTATAAGGGTAATTTTAAATCTATGCCTATAGACTATGTTAAAAATAACATCATCAGTTGCTCAAGAATGCAAGAAGAAGAATTAACCTTAGTTAAAGGTTTTTTTTCAGAAGTGCTTCCGAAACTAGAAAAAGCTATTCTGCGTGAGAAGGGAATTCCTCACGTTATTTATATTGATTGCGATCTCTACTCTTCTACATTGGATGTATTAAATTTTATTGATGATCTGGTTGTCACTGGGACTTGGATTTTATTTGATGACTACTGGTGCTACCGAGGATCTCCTCTTTATGGTCAACAAAAGGCAATCCAAGAGTGGTTAAACGGTCATGAGCGAATAGGGCTTTCTGAATACTCTAATTTTAATGGCTTTGGTAGAGCTTTTATTGCGTATGAAAAGTAGACATTTTTGGAGAAATTAAGGTGCCACACCTAACTAATTTATGATTCTCAGTGGCATTAAAAAACTTGTATCGTTATGTTGGTAATATCTACAACAATTATCCAGATTCCATATACAGTTATTACACAGAAATTTAAAGATATTTAAATTATGAATTTCTCAAATAAAAGTTTAGACAAACTAGGTATTTTTGGAAGTCAGCCACTTTTTCAAGAGAAGTTGTATGTTGGTCGCCCGAACGTTGGCGATCGCACACGTCTCCTCGAACGCATTAACGATATGCTTGACAGACGTTGGTTCTCCAATAACGGGCCTTTTGTACAAGAGTTAGAACAACGTATTGCAGATTTATTAGGAGTCAAACATTGCATTGCTATGTGTAATGGAACAGTAGCTCTCGAAATTGCAATCAGAGCAGCTGAATTCAAAGGTGAGGTGATTGTTCCCTCTTTTACCTTTGTTGCCACGGCTCATGCACTGCAATGGCAAGAAATTACACCTGTTTTTTGTGACATTGATCCTCAAACGCATACAATTAATCCTTGGCGAGTAGAAGCCATGATTACACCTCGAACCACAGGCATTATTGGAGTGCATCTGTGGGGACAACCTTGTAATGTAGAAGCTTTGGAAGAAATTGCCCTGAAACATCATCTCAAATTAATGTTTGATGCATCCCATGCATTTAGTTGTTCTTATAAGGGACGCATGATAGGTAATTTTGGAGATGCAGAAGTTTTCAGTTTTCATGCAACTAAGTTTTTTAATACCTTTGAAGGTGGCGCAGTAGTTACAAATAATGATGAGTTAGCGAATAAAATTCGTTTAATGAAAAACTTTGGTTTTGCTGGATATGACAATGTTACTTACATTGGCATTAACGGCAAAATGAATGAAGTTTCGGCGGCGATGGGTTTAACTTCTCTAGAAAGTATTGAGGAATTTACTGCAATCAACTACCGGAACTACAAGCATTATCAAGCAGAGCTAACGGATATTCCTGGAATCAGCCTATTCACCTTTAACCAATCTGAGTGTTGCAACTACCAATACATTGTTTTAGAAATCAATGAAGAAGAAACGAAAATTAGCCGCAACCAGCTGCTCAAAATTCTTCATGCCGAAAATGTGATTGCCCGTCGCTATTTCTATCCAGGCTGCCACCGTATGGAACCTTATCGCTCCTATTTCCCACATGCAGGCCTTCTGCTTCCTGAAACGGAGAAACTATCTCAACGAGTTATGATATTACCTACAGGAACTAATATAACAGAAAATCATATACACTCAATTTGTGAAATTATCAGATTTTCAATAACAAATGGAATTCAAATTCAAGAACGGTTAGAAGCAAATAAATCTAAAGTATCTGCTCAGATATATTAAACAAAATTATTTAAAAAATCGCATTATCTTTAAAAAACTATCAATATTGAACATATTTAACAGATGAATGAAAAATAATACTCCATTCTTGAATGAAGTTAAATCGCTTCAAGATAACAAGTACGATAAAATCCCAAAATCATCGTCTTTGCAAGATTTAAGATGGCTGATTGCTCAAAATACAATAGAAATTATTTCAGATGATTTACCGCTAGAACCAGCAGTCAGTATATGCATGATTACTTACAACCATCATCAATTCATAAAAGATGCTTTAGAAGGTGTTATTGCTCAAAAAACTACTTTTGAAATAGAGCTTATTGTTAGCGATGACTGCTCTACAGATGGTACTCAAGATATCTTACTTGACTACCAAAAAATATATCCAAATCTAATTCGTGTACTGCTGGCAAAAAAAAATCAAGGTCAACTTACGCCAAATAAAAATGCTCCCTTTATGCCTAATGTAATTAGAGCAATAGATTATTGTAGGGGTAAATATATTGCTCTTTGCGAAGGTGATGATTACTGGATAGATTCCTTAAAGCTACAAAAGCAGGTAGATTTTTTAGAGGCAAATGAAGATTATTCACTATGCTTTCATAATGCTAAAATTCAATTCATGCGCTCAGGTAATTTCAGAGAATGGATAATGCATGAGTCTCTTGATAAAACTATATTTGAGACTAAAGATTTACTTCGAGGATGGTTTATTCCAACCGCTTCTATTATGGCTAGAAATTATGGTGTTTCCATGATTCCTGAATGGTTTCATCATTGCCAAAGTGGTGATATAACTTTGTTATTATTATGGTCATTAAGGGGGAAAATTAAATATTTAAATGAAGTTATGAGTGTGTATCGTCTTCATGATAATGGTATAACAGCATCTGCAAATCATAGTGGGTATAATAAAGTTATTTCCATGATGTTTCTATATCAGAGCTTCAATATTGACACTAAATATAAATATAATGATGAAATAATGATAGCTATAATTTCTGAGATTAACACACATTTACCTGAAATCAAGGAGTTAAAAGCAGAAGTTGAAAAATTCAAGGCAGAGCTAACATTCCTTAAAGTCAAACATAAAATAAAAAATCTTATAAAAAAATATTTTTTGCATAAATTTACATGAATCTTACTAATCTTTTGACCAAACTATAGTGATTTCATTAATATCTTATTAAAGCGAAATTTTGCTTTGATTAACTATGAATAATTGAGAATTATAAGGTCGTTTTTTAATTAACTATATAAAACAAAAATTATATACTTGCATATTATAAATAATGAATATTGTTTGCACTATTGATAATAATTATGCACAACACTGTGCGGTCATGCTGTCATCTCTATTTATTAATAACCCAAACCAAAAATTTTATATATACATTATTACTAACGGATTAAAAAAACATATTAGTAATAAGATAAAACGTTTTTTTTATACAATTAAGCAAGAATATTCAATAATTGAAATTCAAACAAGTGAATTAGAAAAAGCTCCTGTTAGTCATCATATATCGTTAGCCACCTATTTTCGATTATTTATTCCTGAAGTTATTCCTGACAACATTGATAAAATTTTGTTTATTGACTCAGATATAATTATTCGTAAATCCATTGATCAACTTTGGTCTCTTGATATTCAAAGCTTTAGCCATGCTGCTGCTATTGCAAGTGGTATGGATGATTATCCCTCTAAAATCAATCTGCCAGAAGGCTCCCTCTACTTTAACGCTGGATTGATGCTAATTAACCTTAAAGCCTGGCGCGAGATGAAAGTTTTTCACAGAGGTTGTGCTCTGATTTATCAGCAACCTGAGCTATTACAATGGTGGGATCAAGATGTATTAAATATTCTCTTGAATAACTCTTGGCTTCCTGTTGATTTGACTTGGAATTCACAACCTTATCTTTATGATGAGTCTTTAATTAATTCTAAATATCAGGATAAATATAAAAAATTTAATTATTTAGAAGCTAAGATTGATCCTGCAATTGTTCATTTTGTTGGAGGTGGTAGTGCTAAACCCTGGCATCTTAATTGTAACCATCCTTTTAAACATGAGTATTTTAAATATCTTAAAAAGACTCCTTGGAAGAACAGCCATTTGATTGGTAAACCAAGTTTTATCTCAAAAATAAGATTTTATCTTGGCTTAGGTAGTAAACTGCATAATTTCCTTCAATTCTTGAGAACCAAATTGTTTAGCATATAGGATTGTGTTAAAACGCCTCTTTAATCAACAGGAAAAACTGAGAAATATTTGGGAATATTTTCGACTTAAATCACTTGGGGTAGAAGTACATTCTTCCTGTTTGCTAGGCAAGCATATCACAGCTAGTTTAGGCTTTGTGCAAGGTTCTATGGGCAAAATCTACTTAGGCCCAAAGGTGATGCTAGAACAAGGTGTAATTTTACAAGCTTGGGGAGGAAGTATTGCTATGGAAAATAATGTTTTTATTGGCCCATACACAGTAATTTATGGGCATGGTGGGGTCAAAATTGGTAAAAATACTTTGATTTCTATGCAATGCCGAATTTTATCTTCTAATCATACGATTCCTGATAAAAATATTCATATTCGCTCGCAACCAGACATTCTATTACCTGTAAGTATTGGAGAAGATGTATGGCTAGGTGCTGGGGTTACTATATTGGGAGGTGTCACGGTTGGAGATGGTTGCGTTATTGGTGCTGGTGCAGTTGTGACTAAAGATTTGCCTTCTTACTCAGTAGCAGTTGGTGTTCCTGCAAAAGTAGTGAGATATCGTCCATGAATCCTCTAATTTCTGTAATTATCCCTACCCATAATCCTAACCAGACGCGTTTACAAAGAACGCTTTGTGCTTTAAAAAAACAGACGTTGGATCAAGAAAGCTGGGAACTTATAGTAATAGATAATTTGACTACAGATCCCAAATACATTCCTAGTTTTGATTTCTCTTGGCATACTTCTACAAGAATCATTAGAGAGGAATGCTTAGGCTTAACAAGAGCAAGGTTAGCAGGTATTCAAAATAGCTTAGGTAATTATTTGGTATTTGTAGATGATGATAATGTTCTTTATCCTAATTACCTAAAAAGCGTAATTGATATTTTTCAAAATTATCCTCAATTAGGAGCGATTGGCGGTAAATCATTACCAGAATTTGAAGTACCACCGGAACCTTGGGTAAAAGATTTTTGGGTTTGTTTAGCACTCAGAGATTTAGGCGAAGAAGTTCAAGTCTATTCCTATAAAAACGAATCTATTGCTAGTAAAAAACACCCAGTATTTGCACCAATTGGTGCTGGAATGGCACTCAGATATCAAGCAGCTAAAGATTACGTGGATAGTCTTGGACAAGACTCTTTTAAGTTATCTTTAGACCGAACAGGTCAAAATCTACAATCAGGAGGAGATTGCGATATTAATCTCACACTATTAGATGCAGGTTGGGGAGTTGGTTATTTCCCAGAATTACAATTAACCCACTTAATTTCTGCTAATCGCCTCACCAAAGATTATCTTGCTCGTCTAAACTATGCCTCTTCACGTTCATGGATTCAAGTTTTAAACGAACATAATATCTGTCCTTGGAAAAAAATTCTTCCTTTAACTATTATACCGAGAAAAATGAAGGCTTTTTTGAGTTATCAAGCTTGGAAAAGTCCTACTGCTTTTATTAATTGGCAAGGTGCATGTGGAACTTTTGAAGGTTTAGCTATGCTATCTAATAAATAATATTACTTAAATTACATTTAAAATAAGATTTATTAAAACAATACTAAAAATATTAAATGAACCAACGAGAAGAAAAGAATAGAAATCAATGGTTAGATACTCTTCGAGGAATAGCTGCTTGTTGGGTAGTTATGTTTCATTTAAATCAAGTTATACCTCAAGAAGATAATCTTTACTTTCACTTTGTAGGTTTAGGCTATTTAGGAGTACCTATATTTTTTATTGTAAGTGGATATTGTATATACTTTACAGTTAAACGTTCAACATCTATTTTACATTTTTATTTAAGAAGATGGTGCCGAATTTATCCACCGTATTTGTTTAGTATTCTGTTAGTTATTACTGTTTGTGCATTTCGTAAGCTTGTGACAGGCACTAATGATGTGGCATATATACCTAACAATTTTCATTCATGGTTGGCTACTTTGACTCTAACGACTAGTCCTGTTAGCTCAGTTCCAACAATTAACTGGGTATATTGGAGTTTGAGTTATGAATTATTCTTTTATCTGATCATGGGTTTTATTATTTTAAAACCAAAATACCACTACTTATTACTGTATTCGCTCACTATATTAAGTTTAGTTCCAAGAATATCTGAACAGCATAATTTTTTATTCTTCTTTAATCAATGGGGTTTATTCTCTCTAGGCATAGCTTTAAAAGGTATATCTAGAAGCGAAGATATCAAGGCAGTACTATTATTACTAATTAGTTTAATATCAATTATTGTAAATAATCAAATAGAAGTCCAAGTCGTTGCCATTTTTACGGCTATAACTATATGGTTTTCAGATTATAATAAGGAAATTTTGCAAAAACAAAATTTTATAAATAAAATTGGAAAAATATCATATAGCTTATATTTATTACATGTGCCTATAGGTTGCTATTTATTGCTTCAATATCGTCAAGGTATATGGATAAAATATTTACCAATGCACATTATTTATGATTTTACTGTATTAATATTATGTCTAGCATTATCAGTATTATTCTTCAAATATGTTGAACTTCCTTCATTTCTTATAGTTAAGCATAAATAGTATTTTATCTTAATTGATATATTAATTAACGTAATTGAAAATGTTTATAAATAAAAAAATAAGTTTAGGATTGATAGTTTATAAGCTGTACTATCAACCTAGAGGTTTCTTAGAAAGATTAATCCATAAAGGTGTCACAAATACAATTTTAGAATTCCATGCAAAGTTGCAAATGGAAAAAGCAACTTATCACTTAAAATCAGTTAATAATGAGTTAGCTATTAATCAGTTAGAAATTCATTTTTTAACTGGCAAAAAGTTTTGGTATCAGACCTGTTTTTGCGCCTATTCAATGGCACAAAATACCACGTTCCCATTGCGTCCGATTATTTATGATGATGGTTCTTTAGAAAAAAAGTATCAGGACGAGATTCTGCGAATTTTTCCTAATGCAAAAATTATTCTCAAGCCAGAAATAGAAGAACGCATAGATCAATATTTACCGCAAAATAAGTTTCCTTATCTTAGAGAACGGCGCTTGAATTATCCTAATATGCGAAAAGTTACGGACATTCATGTTGGTTCTAAAGGTTGGAAGCTAGTGCTTGATTCCGATATGTTGTTTTTCCGAACTCCAAATATTCTGTTGGATTGGCTTAAATCTCCTCAACAACCCTGCCACATGGTTGATGTGGAAACCTCTTATGGATATTCACATAGTCTCATGGCTTCTTTAGCACAGGCAGAAATACCTAAACACATAAATGTTGGTATTTGTGGCTTAAAAAGTGAAGAAATCGATTGGGAGCAATTGGAATACTGGTGCAAAACAATGATTGAACAAGAAGGCACTAGTTACTACCAAGAGCAGGCTATTGTGGCTATGCTCATGGCAGGTAAATCACGTTTGGTTACCTCTACTGAAGACTATATTGTTATGCCAGAAAGGGAAGAAGTCATCAAACCAAAAGCAGTGCTACATCACTATGTAGCAAATTCTAAATCTTGCTATTTTCGCTATGGATGGCAACATTTATTTAGTTAATAGCGATTTATCAATCCTTGCATTAATTTACTTAAATATACATATATGTTACTGAAGAAAAATATTAAAAAATTGGTTTATGGTAGTCTTCCTGGCTTTTCTGGATCATTTCCATATTTTGGTACAAAAGTTTATTTCCCAAAAGACTCATATATATTTGAACTAGCTTGCGATCAAGGTATATACGAAGCTGCCAACCTCAAACTGATGCTAGCTCAGGTAAAGCCCAATAGTGTGTATTTTGATATTGGGGCGAATATAGGATTGATGTCAATTCCTGTCCTTCATCAATACTCTTCTTGCAAAGTAGTATCGGTAGAACCATCTCCTAATTCATTACCATTTTTAACTCTTACTGCTCAGAATAGCCAATATAAAGATAGATGGACTGTAATTGCTAAAGCTATGGGAGATAGGGTTGGTGAAATAAGCTTTTCTGCAGCAGCTTCAATAAAAATGGGAGCATTTGATAGTATCCAAGATGCTAATACTAAACGAGTAGTAGAAACAAATAGAATCACTGTTCCCATGACAACCCTGGATACAGAATGGGAGAGTATGGGTAAACCTGCTGTTTCACTAATTAAAATTGATGTTGAAGGTGCTGAGTTTCAAGTCTTGCAAGGTGGTATTAATTGTATTAAGCATGAACAACCCGGCATTTTACTAGAATGGAATGCACAACATCTTAAGGCATACGATTGTGAACCAGAAAAACTCTTACATATTGCAGATTTTTTAGGATATAGACATGTCTTAGCGCTTCCATCTCTACTATCTGTGAATCACTCAAGTATTCTCAAATTATGTATGGTGCAAACAGAAAGCTTTTTATTATTACCGGAATCATGAATAAAACCGAAAAAATTCAAATTATCTTACCAGACTTAAAAATCTATCAGCAGAATTTGATCAATGATCAAACCCCTTTTCCTCTCAAAACTGTACCTTTTTCTACTAATGGTTTACTTACAGAGTTACCACTTCCACCAAAAGGGAAATCTGGATGGCCTTGGACTATTGAAACTCAACCTATAAAACATCCTCTAAATAGTATAGATTTTCCTAAAATTTCAATTGTTACACCTACTTATAACCAAGGAGATTTTATTGAAGAGACTATTCGCTCTGTATTATTACAAAATTATCCAAATTTAGAGTATATTATTTTTGATGGTGGCTCTACCGATCAGACACAAGAAATATTAGAAAAATATAGTCCTTGGATTAGCTTCTGCCAAAGTAAAAATGATAGAGGACAGGGACATGCTATTAATCTAGGTTTTAGTATTGCTAGCGGCAATTATTATAGTTGGATAAATAGTGATGATTTTTATTTGCCTAACTGCTTTGAAAAAGTTTCCAATCATTTCGCCAAAACAAAAAAAGATTTCATTTATGGTGATTCTTTAATACTGTATGAAAATGAGAAGGTACTTAAATATGCACAAAGTTTTCTAGTCCTTGAGCGTTATTTACGTTTTGGTGGTATTATCCCTTCTCACGCTGCATTTTGGAGCAGTAGTATTCACCAACCAATTTGGGAAGAACTAAATTGTGCTCTAGATGCTGAACTTTGGCTTAGATTAGTGCCTAAACATTCCATAGGTCATCTACAATCGCCTTTAGCAGTTGCCAGAATCCAACCAGAAGCAAAAAGTTTTAATGATAAATATAAGCTGCTTTGGGAAAAAGACTATCAAGAAAAAATTTGGAAAGCTTATGACTCCATACCGTTTTGGAAATTTCGGAGTTTTGAGTTTAGATATGTGCAAATGATTTACAAAAAATTCCTCAGGCAGATGTCAAAAGTCAATATTAAAAATTTATTACTTAGAGATGATTTAAATATAGTTTAAATTATAAAAATTAGTCGTAAATATTAAAAATTATCAGTCTTTTTGACTGGGTTAAGCTATATTTTATGAAACCTTTAGTTTCTATAATTATTCCATGTTATAATGCTACCCCTTGGTTGGCAGAAACTTTAAAATCCACTTTAGTGCAAACTTGGAAAAATATTGAAATTATTATAGTAGACGATGGCTCAAAAGATAACAGCCTATCCGTTGCAAAAAGCTTTGAATCTTCTCAGGTTAAAGTCATTAGTCAACTTAACCAAGGAGCTAGCGTTGCTAGGAATGCTGCATTAAAGGAAGCACAAGGAGACTTCATTCAATATCTAGATGCTGACGATTTATTAGCACCAGATAAGATAGAACTTCAACTAAACATTTTAAATTTTGATTACAACTCTCATCATGTTGCATCAGCAGAATGGGCCAGATTTTATAAAAATTCCTCGGAAGCTTTATTTATACCCCAAGCTCTGTGGAGAGATATGTCACCTGTGGAGTGGCTTGTTTGCGCCTGGGAAAATAACTTGATGATGCATCCTGCTGCTTGGTTAGTTCCACGCTGTATTGCAAATCATGTTGGTGCTTGGAATGAACAACTCTCTTTAAATGATGATGGTGAGTACTTCTGCCGTATTCTCCTTGCTAGTCAAGGAGTAAAATTTTGTTTGGGAGCTAAGTCATACTACAGATCTGGTAATTCTACTAGTCTTAGCAGTTTAAAATCACGCTTTGCTTGGGAATCTGCATTTGCGGCTTTGGAGCTTAGCACCAATAATCTATTAGCTCATGAAAATAGCCAACGTACACGCCATACTTGTGCAATAGTCTTCCAACGTTTTATTTACGAAATTTATCCAGAAGTACCAGACTTAGAGCAAAAATCAGAAAATAAGGTTCATGAATTTGGTTGTTGTAAATTAAAACCAATAGGTGGGCCAATCTTTCAGATACTTTCTTTATTTTTGGGCTGGAAGCAAGCAAAAAAGATACAGAGTTTTGCCTATAAATATGGATATAAAAAAGCTGCTTTAGGTTGGAAACTATTCAAGTTCTTAGAGAGAAGCCTCTTCAATTTGAATTCTGGCACAGTTAAATTTTTTCCATTCGATAGATAATGTCAAAAATTCTTATCTTAATCAGTGGTCATCTTTGTACATCTCCTCGTCCTCAAAAAGAAGCAGAGACACTAGCAAATACTGGGCATGATGTTACAGTGTATGGTTTCTGGTTTGACCCAGAGTTAGTAAAGCGCGATCACTTACTCATGGTCAATAAAAAATGGCGATTTGAACCCATTATCGACTTCCAAGAAACTCAAAAATTAAAAAACTGGACAATTCGGCTTCAAGGACGTTTAGCTAGAGAGAATTTTCAACGTTTTAAAATCTTTTCACCTGCACTGCTAGGCTACGGAGCAAAAGCAATGTTGAAAGCTGCTCGTAAAGCACGTGCAGATTTAACTATTGTTCATTCAGAAGCAGGGCTTTGGGTAGGTAACCAATTACTAAACGAAGGCTTTAGAGTAGGAGTAGATTTTGAAGATTGGTTTTCTGAAGACCTTTTACCAGAAGCTCGTGTTGCTCGACCAATTGACCAACTTAAGTTTCTAGAAAGCAAGCTGATAAATGAGTGTAGCTATTGTCTGACAACCTCCAAGGCTTTAGCTGAAGCTATGGCAAAAGCTTATCAAGCTCCTAAACCAACTGTTATTTATAATGTCTTCCCTTTGTCTGAGCGATCGCAGATTGAAAATCAAAAACGCGATCGACAGAATTTAAAGCTACCATCTTTACATTGGTTTTCCCAAACTATTGGGCCGGGACGGGGGCTAGAAAATCTCTTCCAATGTCTGCCTTATTTGAAGATACCAGTAGAAATCCATCTACGAGGTAACTATCCTCAAACTTACCATCCTTGGCTAGAAGCATTGATACCTTCTGGTTGGGGTAATCAAATATTTATCCATTCCTCAGTTTCTAATCATGAGTTGGTGTCCCGCATTGCTGAACATGATATTGGTTTAGCGCTGGAAACACCCTACTGTTTTAATAAACAATTTACTGCAAGTAACAAACTATGCCAGTATTTACAAGCTGGTTTAGCAGTAATTACGACTGATACTGCTGGACAAAGAGAAATTTTCTCTCAATATCCAGAAATGGGTCGATTGATTCCTAGCGATGATCCTTTAGCCTTAGCCCAAGCAATAGAAGAATTACTTCAAACACCTAGCACTTTGCAAGCTGCAAAAGATGCATCACTAAAAGCAGCTAAGGAAAAATTCTGTTGGGAAATTGAAGCTAAAAAACTCATTCAAATAGCTGAGTCTGTGCTGAATTAATATATTGTGTGAACTTAGAAATTATGAAAACTCATTCCAGCACTACACTACAAATTAATTTAGCACCTAGTGACTGGCTCCATGCAAAACATACTTTACCACATCAATTACGGCAATTTGCTCATCAGGTAGATGAAATACTATTGACTTTAGATTTACATCGTAGTGCTGGACGCTTTGCTGAAGGTTGGGAAGAAAGACTACCACAAATTAAATTATTAATTGATGAATGCTGTAATCAGTATCCTCATGCACACCTCAAAGAAGTTGATTATTCACCTGAAATAGTTGCTAAAGTAAGTGCTATGTTTTTTGGAGGTCGGTCGATTCCGCCTAAAGATTTTCGGGGTGGCCCTTTTTATTCCTACTTTTTTGGCTTATATACTGCTAAAAATAACTATATTTTTCATCTTGATTCAGACTTAATGTTTGGGGGTGGTAGTTCTACCTGGATTGCTGAAGCTGTAGATTTATTAGATCAGCGCCCTGATGTCTTAGTATGCGGGCCATTTCCAGGCCCACCAACTGCTGATGGTAGTTTGCGATCGCAAGTTGCAGCACCAGAAAAACATTATTCACCTGCTTTTCGTTTTACTTCTCTCAGTTCACGTTTTTTCATGTTAGACAGAGAGCGATTTATATCACA
Source organism: Tolypothrix sp. PCC 7601 (assembly GCF_025677855.1). Lineage (NCBI taxonomy): Bacteria > Bacillati > Cyanobacteriota > Cyanophyceae > Nostocales > Tolypothrichaceae > Tolypothrix > Tolypothrix sp. PCC 7601. The sequence continues at coordinate 5,312,210 of NZ_CP064879.1, read as the reverse complement.
AATTAAGCAACTTCCTCTTAAATATCCAGCTATTCGTAGTATTATTAAAGCCATAATTGAAGGTAATTATCCCTACAATTTACCTGAAGAAATTTTAACTGAAGCTATGCTGAAAAACTCCTTAGTACGAGTTGAGTTTTTAGGCAAACCTCCTGGAATGTGGTCATTACATCCACCATACCGTTCAAAGAATTTTTATGATAATCTGCCTGAATTGATTCAGAAAGTTGAGTCTGGAGATATTCCAGAGTCTCAGCGAGGATTTCATGATGTGAATGACAGTCTAGTAGATTGGAGTAGTGCTAGAACTATATTAAAACATAATCGCTGGTGGAAACGTTTAGCCAAAAATTTACAGCGCCAACTATTGAGCAATTTGTAATTAAATAATCAATAAACTTCTAAGTCAAAAAATGGCATAAATATATAAAAAATCATGTCTATATTAAATTATAATTCCTGGTCTATTAAGTCTAAGATACGTGCATATTTTGCTCACAGGTTAGGAATACCGGAAATCCCTGTGGCACTACAACGTTTATCCCTTCTTGAATTTCAACCGAATCAAATTTTTGATGTTGGTGCTCATCAAGGTGACTTTGCTCAATGTTGTCTTAAAATCTGGCCTCAAGTAAAAATTAGCTGCTTTGAAGCGTTGGAGCACAGAGTTGTTCAGCTTCAAAAGATGGCTACAGTCAATTCAGCTATACAAGTATTTCCAGGTTTACTAGGAGCGGAAGAACTTGATAAAGTAGCACTGAATGAGTCTGAAACAGCATCTTCTATTTTAGTTGAAAATATTCCTCAAAATTTCCCTATATCTTTTCATCAAATGCGAACTGTAGATCAAATAGTTCAGAATTATTTTGGTGGTTGTGGGCCAGATTTACTCAAATTGGATGTTCAAGGATATGAATTAGAAGTACTTAAGGGTGCTGAAAAATCTTTACCAACGATTAAAGCAATACTAGCAGAAGTCAATTTACTAGATATACATGAGAATGTGCCACTATTTGCAGAGATAATTGCATGGCTAAATGAGCGTGATTGGGTGGCTTATGACATCTGTAGTTTTATCCGTCGTCCTTTGGATAAAGCTCTTTGGCAAGTAGATATGATATTCGTTCCACGTAATAGCCCACTCCGAAATGACAAACGTTGGATAGCGTGAACCATATGAAAACTATTTCTCTACCAGCACCTTTAACCTGGGTACAACCACTCAATTTTCAGCATAAGTTACAGATTTGCGATCGCCTGTGTATTGAAGGTGTGAAAATTTGAATTATAAAGTTCTAATTGTCAGTCCGCATTTCCCACCAATTAATGCCCCTGATCATCAGCGGGTACGAATGTCCCTACCTTTCCTGGAAAAATTTGGTTGGGAACCTCATATTCTCACTGTGCGACCAGAATCGGTTCAAGGTGTTCAGGACTCTATATTAGCAAAAACTATTCCCAAGCATATCCCTGTCACTTACACATCAGCATTACCCGTGGAACAAACCAAATTAATTGGTATGGGTAGCTTAGGTCTGCGATGTTTTCCTTATTTGCTTACAGCAGGCGATCGCTTACTCAGCCAACAAAAATTTGATTTAATCTACTTTTCCACTACTGTATTTATTTCTATGGTTCTGGGCCCCAGATGGCACAGATATTTTAGCATTCCTTATATCTTAGATTTTCAAGATCCCTGGCTCAGTAATTATTATAAACAATCTAGAGAAATACCTCCTGGTGGAAGATTTAAGTACGGATTTTCTCAACTCCAAGCTAAGTTTTTAGAACCCAGAGCTATAAGCAAAGTTAGCTATGTAATTAGTGTTTCACCGAAATATCCAGAAATTTTACAAAGGCGATATCCACACCTCAAACCAGAAAAGTTTACTATTTTACCTTTTGGCGCTCCAGAGACAGATTTTGAGCAACTCCCTTCCTTAAATATTCAGCAAAAAGTATTTAACCCTGATGATGGTAAGCGTCATTGGGTTTATATAGGGCGAGGCGGTAGTGATATGGCTTTGGCGTTGCGAATTCTATTTTTAGCAATCCAGTCAGAGCGTTGCAAAAATCCTCACCTGTGGCAAGCTGTTAAGTTGCATTTTGTTGGTACAAGCTATGCTCTTGATCATCGAGCAGTGAAAACAGTGGAACCAATTGCTCAAGAATTAGGTGTTGCCGATTTAGTAGAAGAACATCCTCACCGTATTCCTTATTTTGAAGCTCTGCAAACTTTAGTAGATAGCGATGCTATCTTGCTGATTGGTTCTGATGATTCTAGCTACACTGCTTCCAAGCTTTATCCTTGCATTCTGGCAAAAAAACCGCTTTTAGCGATTTTTCATGAGCAGAGTTCCGTTGTCGAAATTCTCAACCAATGTCGTGCGGGTAGATCTGTGACATTTAAACAAGGCGATCGCCCTCAAGATTTCTTAGCTAAAGTTGTGCCTGATCTTCAATGGCTTTTATCTACTCCCAAAGGCTATCAGCCAGATACAAACTGGCAAGCGTTTCAACCTTACACAGCAAAAGAAATGACTCGTAAACAATGCGCTGTTTTTGACCAAGTTCTTACAACTGCTAGCCAAGATAGATTGCTATGTCCAAAGATTTAGAATCGCTGCCTTTGTCAGTAATACAATCCTCCGTTGCCTTTGACTACAAAAGGCAAAAAAGATTACTGCGAGGGTTTTGGCTGGTAGCCTTAGCTTTATTGAGCTTTGAATTATTTTTTAGCAATACCACATCTTTAGAAAGCAATTTTGGAGCTATCCTAATTACTACTGCAGCACTGCTACCCACTTACCTGTGGTGTTCAGGAAATGCATTAGGTATGCCCATTTTTCCACTATTTGCATTGACATATATTTGGACTCATGCATTACCCTTGGTTAGCAATCACCCCACAGTTCTACAATACTCTCCTGCTAGCCATTTATTTGCCAGCATTACAGTTAGTGGATGTTTGGGATTAGGCACATTTATTTGGTTGCAGTTTGTCAAATCAGCCCCTGCTATTCCCGAGTCATACTTGGTATTAGACAGTGGTAGAGGTGAGCAGTTTTTCTTAATTTCTCTTGCAGCTTATGTTGTATTTAACATGAGCAATTTAGGAGGTTGGCTATCGCTAGATTTCAGTGTTTTTTCTATCATTCGTAGTATTATCTTAGGTTTGACATTACTGTCTACATTTGTACTTTCTTATCGTTTAGGTACTAAGGATTTATCAAAGCAGAGATCTTGGTTATTTTTATGCTTGTTAATAACAGGAATGCTAACAAGCACAGCTACTTTATTGCTTGTAGATGCAGCATCCCTATTTTTGATTGCTACAATTTCCTTTATAATTGGCAGAAAGAAATTACCAATATTACTAATTATTGTTGCTCTCATTTGTTTCTCATTTCTAAATTATGGCAAGAGTGAGATGAGAGCTAAATACTGGTTCGGAGGACAAATTGCTCAATTACAACCCTGGGATTATCCAGCTTGGTATAGTGAGTGGGCAGGCTATAGCTTGAACTATTTGTTGCAAAATCAAAATGATTATGATTCAACTGTACCTCAAAGTTCCGAGGAAAAAGCTTCATTTTTTGAAAGAGCTAGTGTAATTCAAATGCTGCTTTTGACTCAAAGTCAGAGTCCGCAAGAAATACCTTATCTTTATGGAGCAACCTATGCAATTTTGCCACAGCTATTAGTTCCCCGGATTTTAAGCACAAATAAAATTGCTAGCCATGAGGGTACTTACATATTAAACATTCACTACGGTTTACAAACGCGTGAAGATACTTTCAAAACAACTATTGGTTGGGGACTACTAGCTGAATCCTATGCCAATTTTGGTCTAGTCGGCTGTGCTGGGCTGGCCGTTTTACTTGGGTCAATTTATGGACAAGCTACTCGTTGGAGTATTAATGCACCAGTCCTCTCAGCCAGGTATCTATTTGCGATGTTAATCATGAGCTTGTCCTTTCAAAGTGAATATAGTGCAGGGGTATACGTTGCTGCTTTATTTCAATCTAGTATTTCACTGACTGGGATTGCAGTTTTATTGATGCGAGCTTATAAAGTACCACGTGTCTCTGTCTGAAGCAGAATATTTTCCCTTGGCTGATGCCTTATATTTAATGCAAACATGCGAAAGCTAGCAATTATTACTTCTCATCCAATTCAGTATTATGCACCTTGGTTTCGTTATTTAACTAATAATGCTAATTTAGCAATTAAAGTTTTTTATCTCTGGGATTTTGGCATTACTCAGCAAGTTGATGCAGGTTTTCATAAAGCACTCCAGTGGGATATTCCTTTATTAACTGGGTATGAGTATGAGTTTGTAGCAAATGTTAGTTCTAACCCAGGCACTCATCATTTTTGGGGGCTACAGAATCCAGCTTTAAGCTCACAAGTTAGCGCCTATCATCCTGATGCTGTACTATTAATGGTATACAACTATGCCAGTATCTATCGCTTTCTTGGTCAGTGGGATACTCGTCAAATACCATTAATATTTCGGGGCGATTCTCATCGGTTAATTCCTAGTCATGGCATAAAAGCAGTTATACGTCGGCAGATCATCAGCCAAATTTATCGGCGTTTTGCTGTCTGTCTCTATGTAGGCAAAGCCAACTATGATTACTTTCAATATCATAATGTACCCAGTAATAAGCTACTTTTCTCGCCCCATGCAGTAGATAGCGATCGCTTTTTGAGCCAAGCTGAAACAGCAAAACAGCAAGCTATTGCTTGGAAACAAGAAATTGGCATTCCTCAAGACCATGCAGTTATTTTATTTGCAGGCAAGTTTGAAGCTAAAAAACGTCCTGTAGATTTACTTCAGGCTTTTTTACAAGCCAAACTTGACCGTGTATCATTACTATTTGTAGGCGATGGCAACCTAGAAAAAGAGTTAAAATCCCAAGCATTAGGACAGGAAAATATTTACTTTGTCCCTTTCCAAAACCAATCTTTAATGCCACGTACCTACGCAATTGCAGATTTAGTAGTGCTACCTAGCTATGGCAACTATGAAACTTGGGGTTTGGCGATTAACGAAGCAATGTGCTTAAGCCGACCAGTAATTGTCAGTACTCATGTCGGTTGCGCTCAAGACTTGGTTCATCCAGGGAAAAATGGTTTAATTTTTCCTGCTGGCGATGTATCTGCATTAGCGCAAAGCCTGCAAGAAGCATTTTCAGATAGACAACGCTTACATTCTTGGGGAGAAGAAGGCCGCCGTATCGTATCCGACTACAGTTATATGCAAGCAACACAAGGATTAAACCAAGCACTAAATTACATTATCAAGAGCAAAATTAATATTCCTGCTGTTGCCTAGCAATAAATTTAATTATTATATAAAAATTGCTATGAAATCTAAAAAATACCAACCTCATCAAAATGCAAACTCGTTCTGATGGAAAGCAATTCCATCTATGGCTTCCTAATATTTTTGAATTTAAAGGTGGTATCCAGGTTTATTCAGCGTTTTATTTACAGGCATTGCAAACGCTTTATCCTCAAAGCCAGTATGATGTTTTTCTCAAGCATGATGTAAAAGCATCATCGGATATCTCCTATTTGCCTACGACAAAATTTCATTTTACTGGAACCTATCCACAGAAAATTCGTACACCTTTTTTCGTTGGCAAAATTATTACTCAAGCACTGATAAAGCGCCCTAATTTAGTAATTGCAACTCACCTAAATTTCGCGATGGGTGCTTACTTTTTAAAACTTCTAACAAATATTCCATACTGGACAATAGCTCACGGTGTAGAAGCTTGGGATATTAAAAACCCTATTTTGAAAACTGCTTTAAACCATGCAGATCTCATTTTAGCCGTTAGTAGCTACACCCGCGATCGCCTAATTCAAGAACAAAATCTTAATCCTAGTAAAATCTCTATCTTACCCAACACATTTGATCCCAATCGGTTCCAATCTGCACCAAAACCTAGCTATTTACTAGAACGGTATAAACTCAAAGCGGAACAACCGATAATATTGACTGTAGCACGGCTAGCAGAGCTTGAGCGTTATAAAGGATATGACCAAATTTTAAAAGCACTACCTCACATTCGTTCGATGATTCCTGATGTCCACTATATGATTGTCGGCAAAGGGAATGACAGAAGCAGAATTGAGGAATTAATAGTTCAATTAGGGTTACAAAACTGTGTTACCTTAACTGGATTTGTTCCTGATGAAGAGCTTTGTGATTACTATAATCTTTGTGATGTTTTTGCTATGCCTAGTAAAAGGGAAGGGTTTGGCATTGTCTATTTGGAAGCTCTAGGTTGTGGCAAACCTGTTTTAGCTGGTAACCAAGATGGTGCAATTGATGCTCTGTGTAATGGTGAACTTGGTGCATTGGTTAATCCTGATGATGTGGGAGAAATCGCCAAAACATTAATTCAAATTCTACAAGGCACCTATCCCAATCGTCTAATATATCAGCCAGAAAATTTACGTCAAAAAGTTATTGATACTTTTGGATTTGAGCGTTTCCAAATAACTCTGGATAAGCATTTAAATCATCATTTTAAATCCACAATCAACAACTAAATTTATATATGTGTGGAATTGGCGGCATTCTGACAACTAATCAGTATCATAATAGTTTAGAAAAGATAATTCAGAGAATACAAACTCATCTCAAGCATCGTGGGCCAGATGATAATGGTATTTATGTCTCTAATGACAGACAAGCTGCTTTCGCCCATACTCGTTTAGCAATTCTCGACCTTAGCCCTGCTGGACATCAACCGATGTCTACTGCCGATCAACGATATTGGATAACCTTCAACGGTGAAATTTATAACTTTCAAGAACTACGGCAGAATTTGATTGCTCAAGGTGAACAGTTTCATTCTCAAACAGATACAGAAGTTATTCTGAAACTTTATCAAAGAATGGGTTCTGATTGTGTCCAACATTTACGCGGAATGTTCGCCTTTGCTATTTGGGATGACTGGGAAAAAACTTGTTTTTTAGCTCGCGATCCTTTAGGAATTAAACCTCTTTACTATTGGCGCTCTGGTTCAACTTTAGTCTTTGCTTCAGAACTCAGAGCAGTTTTAGCATCTGGGTTACCTACTGTTCAAATGAGCATACAAGGGTTATATGGTTATCTTGTTAGTGGCTCAGTTCCAGAACCATATACCCTCATTGAAGATGTTCATTGTTTAGATGCTGGTAACTGGCTATATTGGCAAGGTCAAAAAATTACCAAAAAGCAGTACTGGCAAATCAACTTTACACCCCAAATAATTTCGGCTACAGATGCTCAAGAAATAGTTCGTGCTGCTTTAGTTGATTCTATTCAACATCATTTTATTAGTGATGTGCCTGTAGGTATTTTTCTCAGTGGTGGTATTGATTCAACAACAGTTCTAGCACTAGCAACCCAGACCCAAGATCAACAATTATCTACATACTCAATAGCTTTTGAAGAAGGTCAATGGAATGAAGGAGGTATTTCTCAAGAAGTTGCAAAATTCTTTGGTGCTAAACATACAGAATATAAAATTACAGCATCATCTGCTAAAACTTTATTGCCTAATTTCTTAGCAGCTATTGATCAACCTAGTGTTGATGGATTTAATACTTTTTGTATATCTAAAATTGCCCATGAAAATGGGATGAAAGTAGTACTATCTGGACTGGGTGGAGATGAAGTTTTTGGTGGATATCATTCATTCCAAAAAATTCCACGCATGGTGAACTGGGGTAAGCAAATAAGATTATTACCTCTTGTTGGAGCTAGCATAGGTATGAGTTTAGCAAATTGGGGCAGTTCACCCAAAATGAAACGATTAGGTGATTTTCTAGAGCAAGAACCGACATTATCAGATGCTTATCGCACGTTTCGAGGCATTTTTTCCAATAAAGAAGCTTGTGCAATTATTCAACAATATGTAGGTGACAAGATTTTTGTGAAAGATAGCCCCTCCACGATCAGTTTTCCAGCAAAAGTGTCTACACCAGAAGATGAAGTCAGCTTGCTAGAATTAAGTTGCTATATGCGGAATCAATTACTCCGAGACAGTGATGTTATGAGTATGAGATGGGGATTAGAATTGCGGGTACCTTTAGTAGATACAGCTTTGCTAGAGGCAGTAGCACCTATACCTAGTAATATCCGTTTAGCTTATGGTAAACAACTCTTAGTTCAAGCTGTACCAGAATTACCTGACTGGGTGACTAAGCGTCGTAAACAAGGATTTTCTTTTCCCTTTGAACAATGGATGTTAGGTGAATTTGGTGAATATTTCGCTAACTTAAATATTCTCAAAAATATCCCTCTTGAACCTTGGTATCGTCGCTGGAGTTTAGTAATACTTAAGTTGTGGTGGGAAAAGTTTCAGCATGAAGTCAATTAAAGTATATTAAGCATTCTGATCCTAGATTTTTTTGTAACCTGATACTAATATTTATTTTTCAAAAAAACTAATAATGTCAACAAATGCAACATTGGTTGATCAGATTTCTGTTTGCCAAGTAGTAGCTAGTATTAATGAAAATGTTGGTGGGCCTGCTTATTCAGTTACTAATTTAGCTCAAGTATTATATCAATATAATATTAATTCCCATTTATTCACGCTTGATTATCAATGTCACGGTAAACAAATTGTAACTACTGAAGTTCAAGTTCATAGTCAAAAAGCTTCTAAAGTCGCAAAATATTTTAGAGGGTTTCAACCTCAAGCTAGCAATTACTTATTCAATTTAGCCGCAAAAGATTTAGATATAATTCATAATCATGGTTTATGGATGTTTCCTAATCTTTATGCAAGACAAGCAGCAGTTATTAACAAGATTAATTTAGTTATTTCTCCTAGAGGAATGCTAGAATCTTGGTCATTAAATAATAGCTGGTATAAAAAATGGTTAGCATGGATTTTATACGAAAAAGAAAATTTAAACTGTGCTACAGCTTTCCATGCCACTTCTGCGGAAGAGGTAAATTCTATTCGTAAATTAGGATATCGACAACCCATTGCTCTCATTCCTAATGGGATTAACATTCCTAGTTTAGAAGAGCAATATAGCCGACAAATATTAATTGATATATTCCCGAAATTAGCTGATAAAAAATGGTTACTTTTTTTATCAAGGGTACACCCTAAAAAAGGTTTAAATCATTTAATAGATGTTTGGCAATCTCTTGTTAATCAATTTCCTGATTGGCATCTAATTATTGCTGGGCCAGACTTAATTGGCTACCAAGAAAAGTTAGAATTACAAGTAGAACAGTTAAATTTGAAAAAAAAAGTCACCTTTACTGGGATGCTATCAGGACAACATAAATTCTCTGCACTCAGTAATGCTGACGTATTCGTTTTACCAACGCATTCAGAAAATTTTGGGATTGCAGTCGCAGAGTCTTTAGCTTATGGTGTGCCTGTTATTACTACTAAAGGTGCCCCTTGGGAGGATTTACAGCACTACGGATGTGGTTGGTGGATCGAAGATAATCAGCAAGCACTAAAGCAAGCTTTAGTTGATGCAATGCAGATGTCTGAACAACAACGGCAAGTGATGGGTTTGAAAGGGCGAGATTTAGTACAAGCTAAATACTCTTGGAATTCAATTGCTCAAGAAATGGCAAATGTATACCAATGGATTCTTGATGGTGGTCAACCCCCCACTTGCGTTCAACTTTACAATTCTTAGGAATACAAAACTGTGATTATTAATATTGCAACAGGCCCGTGGTTACCTGTTCCGGCAGTGCAAGGAGGCGCTATTCCTCGCCTGTGGCAAGGTCTAGCAGAAGAATTTGCTGCTAGAGGCCATCAAGTAAGTATTCTCTGCCGTTCTTATCCAAGTCAGCCTCACACGGAGGTAATTAATGGTGTGCAATACATTCGACATGGAGGATTTCCACAAAGCACTAATATTACCCTAGACTTACTTAAAGACTTCTTTTATAGCTTGTTGACATTTCCTAGATTACCTCATGCTGATATTTTAGTTATCAACGACTTTTGGCTACCTATATTTGCATGTTTACGTCCTAAAGCAGGTAAGGTTGTAATTAATGCTAACCGCTTTCCTAAAGGACAGTATTGGTTATATGCAGGAACCAGTTTTTTTGCAGTTGCATCACAAGCTATTCAGGAAGCTATTGCTAAAGAATATCCTGCGGCTATATCTCGGATGGAAATTATCCCTAATCCTATTGATACTCGCATATTTTCACCAAGTACTCAGCCAAAATTAGCTCGAAAAGAAAAGCTCATTTTATATGTAGGTAGAATTCATCCAGAGAAGGGAGTACATCTTCTATTAGATGCGTTTTCAATTTTATCACAGAAAATTTCCACAGTGAAATTAAGAATTATTGGCCCTATAAAAGAAAATCAAGGTGGTGGTGGTGATACATATTTACGCAAACTTGATGCACAATCTGTCGGCTTAAGTGTAGAATTTTTAGAACCTATTTTTAATATATATAAGTTAGCAGAAGCTTATCGAGAAGCTGATATTTTTTGCTATCCTTCATTGGCAGAAAAAGGCGAATCTTTTGGAGTTGCGCCACTAGAAGCAATGGCATCGGGTCTGGTTCCCGTCGTATCAGACTTAGCTTGCTTTAAGGACTTTATTGAAGATGGTAAAACTGGTTACTTTTTTAATCATCGGACTGTTGATGCCGCTAAAAATCTATCAGATAAATTATTTTCAGCAATAATTGATTCTGATAATAATAACACTATGAGTATACAAGCTACTCAAAAAGCTCAAGAATTTAATTATGAGCAAGTTACCCAAAGATATCTTGCTGATTTTGAAAAAATATTACTATTCAAAAATAGCAGCTTCTAATATGCAAAATAAAACTATACAAGATTTTTATGGTGCTGAACGTAGGCAACCATTTGAAGCTTTAAGTAGATATTTTCCTTCAATTATGGGTTCTGTTATGGTTGTTAAAGTTCGTAAATAGTAGATATGCTAAATGAAGTAACACCTCTTATTCTTACTTATAATGAAGCTCCTAATATTTCTCGTACGCTTCAAAGCTTGACTTGGGCAAAGACTATTGTTGTTATCGATAGTTACAGCACAGATGCTACTTTGGAAATTTTATCTTCTCACCATCAAGTAAAAGTTTTTCAAAGAAAGTTTGATTCTTTTGCTGCTCAGTGTAATTTTGGAATAGAAAAAGTTACATCTGAATGGATACTATCATTAGATGCTGATTATATAATAAGTGATGAGTTAATTAATGAAATTCATTCATTATCAGCAGAGCCTAATATAGATAGTTATAAAGTCAGATTCAAGTATTGTATCTTTGGTAAGCCCTTGCATGGTACATTACTGCCACCAAGAGCAGTTTTATATAAAAAAGCAAAAGCAATTTATCAAGATGACGGTCACGCTCATCGTGTCAGCATAGAGGGAAATTCTTCACTACTTTCGGGCTACATATATCATGACGATCGCAAACCTCTAAGTCGTTGGCTATGGGCGCAGGATCGCTACATGGTAATAGAGGCGAAGAAGTTGCTACAGACACCAAGTAGCGAACTCAGTTTGGGCGATCGCATTCGTAAACAGAAGATACTCGCCCCCATCATCATATTTTTCTACTGCCTGATTATCAAAGGTGGGATTCTGGATGGCTGGCGAGGTTTTTACTATGCGTTTCAGCGTGTGTTAGCAGAATTACTATTGGCTATTAATATTATTGAAGCTGAAAAAGGAAAAATTAATGATTCTGCACCTAGTCATACATCGGTAATAGATAGGGCTGATGGTGGTACTAGTCAATATCAATCTCTGAGTAATAGCGATCGCCTCTACCTTATCTCAACTAAGCAATCTATGCATCTAGATAACTATACTCTGGGCAGTTATACCCCAGGCGCACCCTACTGGAAGCAAGTTTTGTGGCATTTCCTGGGGTCACCTATAGTTGAAAGCAATTGGCTACCATTTTCCAATCTGAAGGTTTGGGTACTTCGCAGTTTTGGCGCTAGGATTGGACAAAAAGTCCGCTTTAAATCAGGAGTGCGGGTAAAGTTTCCTTGGCGTTTAACCATTGGTGATTTCGTTTGGATTGGAGAAGATACTTGGATTGATAACCTTGCATCTGTGGTGATTGAAAATCATGTATGTTTATCGCAAGGTGTTTATCTCTGCACTGGCAATCATGATTGGTACCATCCAGATTTTAAACTAATTCCTGAACAAATCTATATTCAAGAAAGTAGTTGGATTGCAGCTAAGTCGGTAATTGGCCCAGGAGTGACAGTAGGAAAGGGAGCAGTTCTAGCATTAGGAGGAGTGACAGGACGCTCTTTAGAAGCAATGACAATTTATGCAGGTAACCCAGCGCAACCTGTCAAGAGCAGAGTTCAGGAAAAAGTAGAAGATGTACTTCAGATCTCCCCAGCAGATGAATTCATTCATACCCGTCACATTCTTGATGAGGATTTGCTTGGGGAATGGGAACTAGAGACTAGTGAAGAATAAATGTGGAAGCGATCGCCCTGCAATTCACGATGGCTGAAACCCTGTTTATTGAATCAATTGCCAAAAGCTTTTGATCTACGTGAGAGTATATGCCAGTTGCGTAAGTTCTGAATAATTAAGCTGTTAATCACCTAGATAAAATATTTTTGCGTTAGGGCTGTCTGCCTAGGGTCAAGAGGAGCAAGTCACATGTGGAGGTTCCCGACGCTCGTTCGCGTAGCGTCTCCCCTTCTCCCAAAGGGAGAGGCTGCGCCAAGGGAGATGACTCGCTACTGCTTCGCTATCGGTTGAGTGAACTGACGTTCAAAAGTCCGAGCTATCCTTTGACCCTGGACTCTTGAGAGTTGACAACCTGAGTGAGAAATATACAAGTTTATTCGCCTAATAGCTTATTCAATTAGTTAAATATTATACAGCTTGATTAAGTGACTATGAAGCACGCTTATACTGATACAAACTATTTGAATGTAAAAATGCGGACTCAAGCAAAACTAACTGCTACGGCTAAATTTTTCACTCATACTCAATCTAGTTGTATTGTATTCATGAGTTCTTGTTATGAACCTTGGGGCGGCAGCGAAGAGCTTTGGTCAGCAACAGCAAAGTATTTACAGCGACAAGGAAATCAGACATACGTTTTTAAGATCAATGTTGACAAGACTCATTCCCGAGTTGCTGAATTAGAACAAGCTGGAATTGTAATTATTGACACCCTTGTTTTACAACGCAATTCTCGTCGGATTGTGAATCGAATTCTTGGGCGTTTAGGTCGCGTGCAGATTGTGAAGCAAGTTCGTCAACGTTTAGGTCATTTGCATCTGTTCCTCAATCCCTGCTTACCAGGACAGTGGCGCTCTACTAATACCTCTCGACTCTCCCCATTAGCAAGGCAATTGGGGCAATTGCAACCTACTTTGGTAGTCATTTCTCAGGGAGAGAATTTTGATGGCTTGGCATTTGCTGAACTTTGCCAGCAGATGAAACTACCTTACGTGATTCTCTCTGAAAAAGCAGGGGAAGATCGCTGGCCTGGTGATCACTTACGTCCCCTAATGCGAAAGGCTTTTCAGGAAGCGAAGAAATGCTTTTTTGTGTCTCAGCACAACCTATGTTTGACCCAAATGCAAGTAAGTCAAAAGTTATCTCATGCTGAGGTAATCAGAAATCCATATCTAACACCCGTAGCAAGTGCTTTGCCTTGGAAGCATCCAGAGGATGGTTGCTTTAAACTCGCATGTGTTGCTCGTCTGTGGTTGTTTGATAAAGGGCAAGACATCTTATTACAGGTGTTGGCGCAAAAAAAGTGGAGACAGCGCAACCTACATATTACATTCTTTGGGGAGGGAGCTAATCGAGAAGGGTTGATAGAGATGGCAGATTTCCTAGGGGTGAAAAACGTGAGCTTCCCTGGCTTTGTGGAAAATATTGTGGAAGTTTGGCGGAATTTTCATGGCTTAATTCTACCCTCCCGCGCTGAAGGATTACCCATAGCATTGGTCGAAGCTATGATGTGTGGCAGATTAGGGATTGTAACTAATGTTGGGGGTGTCTCAGAAGTAGTTACCAATAATATTACAGGGTTTGTGGCTCAAGAACCCTCCTGCCAAGCAATTGATGAAGTGCTAGAGCGGGCATGGCAACGTCGATATGAATGGGAGCAAATTGGTCACAAAGCTGCTCAATCGATTCGAGAAATTATTCCACCTGATCCAGATGGCGTATTTGCACATAAACTCTTGCAACTTTGTCAGACATCTGAAAATGTCAGCGAAATCGATGCCGTCAGCCTCTCAAAATTTTCCTCTATGTCATTATGACTGCACCTGATCCCTTAAATCGTCAGAGATCGTTATCAACAGATGACCATGTTCCCCTAACTCCCCTGAAAATTCTTAGCAGTGGCAGCCAGTTACAATACCGTCAGCGATTTCTCAGAGAAGCACTTTGTGATCTGCTTTCTTCCACCGAAATCGCAAAGCGAATATTTCTTCAGGGCATTGCTCAACGCTATCGCTATTCTTCGCTTGGTCTCTTCTGGGCATTTATGCCCTCAGTGATGATTGCAGTCTTGCTAACTGTTGGGCAGCGGGCACAAATTCCTGGTTTAACTAGGGGTGCAATTCCACCTCAAGTTTATGGCATCTTTGGTTTGATCATGATGCAAACTTTTCTGGAAGCGATGCAGAGCCAGCGAATGTTCCTAAGCCGCTATAGCCATTTGCTGATTAGGCAAAAAATTCCAGTTGAAGGGCTAATTTTATCAGGTTTAGCTGAGGCTAACTTTGCTTTTATCGTCCGCTTGCCAGTGATCATCGCTATGTTTCTGTTTTTCAATATCTCACCTGCGGCTACAGTTCTACTGTCATTCTTGGGCTTTTTCACCATCATTGCTTTAGGTGCTGGATTAGGGCTATTTCTTGCTCCCTGGAATGTACTCAGTCGAGATCTGGAAAGTCTGATGTATTTCTTTCCTTGGTTGCTCTTCGGTGTCACCCCTGTTTTTGTAGCAGTGCAACCAAAAAGTTGGGCTTATCACCTCTATTGGTTGAATCCGCTTACCCATGTGTTAGAAGCAACCCGTTGGTTGGCTTATGGGGTGGGAGAAATTAGTGCGTTTGCCCTACTGTTATTCCCACTAGGAATACTGTGGTTAGTCAGTGGTTGGTTGTTTTGTCGGCTTTGTTTGCCCTATATTATTGAGCGATCGCTTATTTAGCTGATGGCACACATTCTTTTAGAAGCAGAGCATTTATCTAAACGCTTCTGTCGCCGTCCAGAGCTAGCATTGCGTTACACTGCCCAGGATATTTTGCGGGAGTTTCGCCGTTCTCCCTGGGGAGATGATCGTTTGCGTCCTGGTGAATTTTGGGCAACACGGGATGTAAATCTACAGTTGTATGCTGGCGAGGTTCTGGGGTTAGTTGGGCACAATGGTGCAGGTAAGAGTACATTACTGAATTTGCTCACCGGGATTCTGCGCCCAACATTGGGACAAGTCCGTTGGTACACCGATCAAATTGTCCTGATGGATGGTGATTCAGGACTGAATCCAATTCAGACAGGACGAGAGAATATCTACAACAAATTATCCCTACATGGAGTCAGCAATAGCCTAATTGACAAAGGTCTTGATGAGATTATCCATTACTCTGGTATCGGTAACTTTATTGATGCGCCAGTAGGTACTTATAGTACAGGTATGAGGTTACGACTGGCATTTTCGATTTACACACAATTACAACCAGATGTTTTTATTATCGATGAAGCCTTAGGAGGGGGAGATATTCGCTTTCGCCAAAAGTTTGAAAATTATTTGCGAGACTACATCACAAAAGGCGGGGCAATTTTACTGATTTCTCACGACTTGTTCATCATGCAGTCACTTTGTCACCGTTGCGTTCTCTTGAATGAAGGACAGGTAGTAAGTACAGGCCCAACAATGGAAATTCTTCACGCTTATTACGAACTAATGCAAGTGCGAGAAGAAGACTACCAGCAAGCGATAAATCTGCCTTTACCAACTCAGTCAGAAGTAGAAATACAGGAAATGCCTGTGTTAGGAAAGCAATTTGGTGCGGTTGAGATTCAGCAGTTTGAAATCTATGGATTAGATGGAGGGGAAATTCGACCAGGATGCAAAGTTCGGTTTCGCCTAGTCTGTCATTCTCAGATTACATATCCTCGGATTGTTTTGGGCTTCTCCCTAGGACAGGCTGATTTGTCTCCTTTAGCAGTGGTGTTGGGAGGCTACGGCGATCGCTCTTACAGTTTGCAAGTCGGGGAAAATGAATTTTGTGGCACTATCGATAATTTACCTCTGATGCCTGGTCGCTATCAACTGATTGCTTCGGTGCTTGAGTGCGAGACACAAGCCTTATTAGGACTTAAAGGTTATGAAGATGCTCCATTTATCTTTGAGGTCAAGAGCTATATTGACCCAGCCCTGCAACTTGCTCAAGGTCAAAAAGCGATCTTCTATCTCCCTATCAACTGGGAATAATACACAATTCAATCACCCAAAAAAAGAATTGTAATTATGACTAATCAAGCAGTGAATCGATTTCAGCAAGTGCTTAAAATTGTCCGAGCTAATGACTGGTGGGCATACAAAATAGCACCTGTTCTGGGAACCGCCTACGGTACTGCTGCAATTTTAGACACACCTTTGATAACGCTCTGGCATTCTCTGATATTTGTCCTGATTGCTCTGGTTATAGGTGCAAGCTACACTAGCGTAATTAATAATGTGTGTGATCGAGAAGAAGATCGGATCAGTAGTAAATCCAACTATATGATTGGGCGATCAAACCTTTTTATCGCACTAGTTCTCATAGCTTCTATTGTGCCGGGAATCATAGTATCAATACTACTTATCTCAAATCATCTGGCTCTCGGCATTTATTTAACTAACTGGTTAATCTTTACTGTTTATTCCTTACCCCCCATGCGCCTAAAACAGCACGGATTTTTAGGAACTCTGGCGGATGCAATGGGTGCAAATGTCTTACCGCAAATGTTTGCTGTATTTGTGGTGGTTTATGATGCTAATAAGACTTTACCAGCTATCTGGTTACTTTTTATTGTTATTTGGTCGTTGACTTCTGGATTGAGAGGCATTTTCTGGCATCAAATCCTTGATTTCGATAATGATGTTCGTGCTGATGTATACACATTTGCACTACAAACTTCTCCTCAAACGTTAGAAAATTTGGGAAAATGGATCATTTTCCCAGCAGAAATTGTGGCACTTGTTGGAATATTTGTGCTTTATAATAATATTTTAGTTTGGGCTTTTTTAGGATTATATTTAGTCACAGAATGGCTTCGCTACTATTTCTGGCAAATAGCTCCTGTTGTTGTTGCTCCTCAAGACAACCACCGAATTCTATTATTTGAATACTATGACGTGTTTTATCCCTTAGGGTTTCTATGTATAGCTATTGGCAATCATTCAGTAAATTTAATTATTATAGGTGTTCATCTGCTACTCTATTTTCAGCGTATATGGTGGTGGTTCAGAGACATTTGGGGTTTGTTAAGATGGGAAATTCCTAACAAAATCAAACAGTATTTTCTAGAGAAAAAAGTTGATTTTAATTAGTATGAACTAATATTATTTATTTTCGCGTGTCACAAAAATTCTGTAGGATAAAAGTAACATGAAGACTGAACAAGTGCTAGAAACTTATGATGAAGCTTATGCAAAAGCATATGACGAGACATTTTTAATAGATATTCATTCACAAATCAAAACAGCTTGTGAACTTAAAATATTAATGAATATCTTAAGTGAAAAAGGTAAAGCAGTACAATGGTTAGATGTTGCTTGTGGTACAGGTTATGTTCTCAGCCAGTTTCCAGAAGTAGAGCGAACAGGTTTTGATCTTTCACCAGCAATGCTCAAAATTGCCAGAAGTAAAAATCCAGATATTAAACTGATTGAAGGCGACTTTAGAAATAAATCACTGATTGACAAAGGGCAATGGGATGTTATTTCTTCAATGTGGTGGGCATATAGCTTTGTAGAATCGATATCAGAAATCGAGCAGCTAATTGAAAATATCTCAGATTGGCTTACTGATGATGGTGTTTGTTTTATGCCAATCTGCGAGCCTGCAAAAAATCTTTACAACGGGGAAATCAAAATTCCTTATGTTGCAGTTGAAAATGCTCCTGTATATGGTGGAAAAATTTTAGTTACGGCAGTCCTTTGGTCATGGATTGAAGCTAGTGGCAAACGTCACGATAATATGCTAGTTCCTCAAATAGAATACATGGTTGATATCTTTGCAACCTATTTTGAATTTGTAGAGGTTCTTGAATATGCAGATGGTTATTATAGGGCAATTTTGGCAAGAAAGAAAAAATATAAATTTGATTGATGTATAAAAAATTCTCACTTCTGGATTGTCTTAGTACGTAGTGGAGCTAGCCTCAATCCTAATATTCGGTAATCGACATTTATGCATTTAGATAACTATACTCTTGGTCGTTATACTTCCGAACTAGCATACTGGAAACAACTTTTGTGGCAAACATTATTGTGCCCCTGTGGTTTATTTACCTGAGGCTGTAAATCCTGGCTTCGTTGCTATGGAGTTTGGGGATGGAATTCCTTAGCTCATAGCTAAGATGTACTTTCGTAAACTAATCTGCATATTTCAGCCCACTTGAGTGGACTTATGCTATTAGCTCGGAACTTCCGTTAAGGGCGGGATAATTATGATAGTGCGATCGCTAAAACATACAATTAATTTTGCAATTTAACTATTCTTATATAAACTTAATTATTGTATTAACAATTTAATTAACCAAACTCAACAACTGTTATCTTTTCTGTCACAAGTCGCTATTTGTTTGTAAAGGATAATTGATAACTGTTGTCAAAATTATGTCTAGAGAGGGAAACTAAGAATACAACACAGCAATTATTCTTATGCATACTCTTTCTAACTCTCACTTTAAGCAGTCCTTTTGGCGGCCTGCTGTCTTATTGACTCTGGGCTTTTGGCTAAGTGCTAGCTTACTTTTAGATTGGGTAATTATGCCTAGCCTTTATATTTCTGGCATGATGACCCAGGCAAGTTTTTCTACAGTTGGCTATGCGATTTTTTGGAATTTTAATCGCGTGGAATTATTGTCAGCGGCTGTAGTATTAACTGGTGTACTAACTTTGAGCAAAACCCAAGCTAACTGGCGGCGTAATGGTATTGTTTTGTCTGTCATCCTGTTAGCTGTAGCTTTGCTAGATACCTATTTTTTGACTCCACAGATGAGTGCGATCGCAATTCATCTTAATGCGTTTGATGCTGAGACTACTATTCCCACATCCATGAATTTTCTTCACGGCAGTTATTGGGTATTGGAATTAGTGAAGTTAATCGCAGGCGGTGCGCTATTAAACTGTTGCTGGAAACAAGAGCCTTAAATAGGCAGGGTTTAGGGATCTGATATCACAGGTGTAAGTTATTCACTGTTCAATAGGTTAAGTTATCTCCCTAAAAACCACTTGATTTATTTTGTACAGTGCAAAGATTTTTGAATATTAATGAAGTGATTTTTTTTCTTTTGGTAGACGGGCACAATTCCGCTCTACCATTTTTTTGACATATTGACATATTGACATATAAGTTTATCGTTGCAAGTAAGCTTATACTTCTATTTCCTCTTTGAAGATGGAAAATATCGGATTCTATCCATCCATAAGTCAGTTATGGATGGATAAAATTTAAGTATTTTTGAGATTTTGGTATTAAAAATGTGGCTCTTGAGAAATTGGTATGCTAAAACTACATTATGAAAAGCTAGAACCGCTGACTCTATAAAAAAGTATCAGTTATTGACTCAAATTTTAGATCTTTGTAAGATTTAAAAGCTTTTTTATAATTTGATATTATATTTGGATTCTGAATTAAGAGTTTGACCTAACACATACTGAAAACCACAAGTTTTTCGGCTTGAGAGACATAGGTAGTCAGAATGTAGTTTTGTATTGGCAAGCTTTTGATTTTGAAAATAACTCACGGCAACATTATTAGTCAAATAACTATTTTTGACGCGATAGATATACCAAGTAATTAATATTCCTAGAGCGATCGCAGCAATGTTATGGCTGCAATTACGGAAAAATATCGGTAAATTTATAGTTTTACCGCTTAATTTTTTGTAAGTAATTTTGTTTAAATTCTTATGGAATGAGCATAGAGCAATGAAAATAGTTTTAGTCACAGGATCAGCCGGGTTAATTGGCTCCGAGTCAGTCAGATTTTTTTGCGATCGCGGCTTTACAGTTGTTGGAATTGACAACAACATGCGGCAAGTTTTTTTTGGCAAAGATGCATCAACAGAATGGAATCGCGATTGCCTTTTACAAGATTATGGCGACCGATATATTCACCATAATATTGACATTCGCAATCATGAGGCAATCTCTCAAATATTTCACACCTATGGTCAAGATATAAGTTTGATTATTCATACTGCGGCTCAACCTTCCCATGATTGGGCAGCTAATGATCCTTACACCGATTTTACAGTCAATGCCAATGGTACTTTGGTGTTACTAGAAAATACTCGTCAACACTGTCCAGAAGCCGTCTTTATCTTTTGCTCTACCAATAAAGTGTATGGAGATAGTCCTAATTTATTACCACTAGTTGAGAAAGACCTGCGCTGGGAAATTGAACAGACCCATCCCTACTACCAGGGTATTAATGAAAAAATGAGTATTGATAACTGCAAACATTCGCTGTTTGGAGCTTCTAAGGTAGCAGCAGATGTTTTAGTGCAAGAATACGGCCGTTATTTCAATATGAAAACAGCTTGTTTTCGTGGGGGATGTTTGACTGGCCCCAGCCACTCTGGGACTAAACTGCATGGCTTTTTATCCTATTTGATGAAATGTACAATCACTGGACAGCCCTACCAAGTGTATGGCTATAAAGGTAAGCAGGTTCGTGATAATATCCACAGTTACGATTTAGTCAATGCTTTCTACCATTTTTATCAGGCTCCACGTGTAGCTGAAGTTTATAACATCGGAGGTAGTCGCTTCAGTAATTGCTCGATGTTAGAAGCAATTGGCCATTGTGAAGCCATAACTGATAAAAAGCTGACTTGGAACTATGTGGAATCGAATCGGATTGGAGATCATATCTGGTGGATTAGTGATGTCCAAAAATTCAAAAGCCAATATCCGAATTGGGAACTAACTTATACAATAACTGACATTCTTCAAGAGATTTTCAATGAAAATATTGCTCGCTGGCCATCAATAAAAAATTTGATTTTTAGATAATTAAAGTCATTTTTATTTATTGTAAGTCTATCTGGATATACCCTTGCTATGGTATTTTCTTGGAGGAAAAATTTTTGTCAAATCATCGCGCCCGTGAATCATTAATGTTTATTTTTATAGCAAGATAGAGAATTATTCAATATGTTGAAAAAGTTATTCCAAGCAAAAATCTCCAAGTTTATTATGGGTGGCGGCATAGCAGCAACCATCAATTTATTCTTGATATTTGCTTTAATAGAGTGGCTAGGATTTAACACATCTACTTTACGCAATGTTGCTAATGCCGTGTCAATTGAACTGTCGCTGTTAGCAAGTTTTTTAATCTACAGGATATGGGTTTGGCCGGGAGGTGCTTGGACTTTTAGAGAAGTACTATGGCGACAAATACCCCTTTATCATGTATCGGCTGGTGCTGCTGTAATTGTAAGAATATTCATTTTATTTCCTTTATTAGATTGGTTGAAGGTAGATTATAAAATTAACACTTTAGTAGGTGTATTGTTGAGTGCAGCACTCAATTATATAATTAGCGATCGCTTGGTCTTTAAAACATCTGTTAAATCTTCTCAGCGAGCAACAAAATTTTCTTCAGAAATTTATTATCCAGAAGGATTGGCTCCTGCATTGGAAAATCGCTCTCCTTTACCAAGACCCCTACAATCAGAAAATTCGAGAAAAATTAAGGTTTTCTCGATTGTAATTCCTGCTCATAATGAAGAAGGTTGTATCGTCACAACTATTCAATCTATCAGCCAAATTTTGGAAGCAGAAAAAATTGTTTACGAAATTCTGGTTGTCAATGATAACAGCCGCGATCGCACTGAAGAATTACTGCAACAACTCAATGCTGAAAACAGCAAAGTGCGTTATATCAATAATTATTATCCTAACGGTTTCGGGTTTGCTGTGCGTTGCGGCTTAGAAAACTTTCAAGGGGATGCGGTAGCTATTGTCATGGCAGACAGTTCCGATTCTCCAGAAAATATCATTGATTATTATTACAACCTGCAAGAAGGATATGATTGTGTATTTGGCTCTAGATTTATTAGGGGTGGCAAAGTAATTGACTACCCCACTCATAAATTAATTGTTAATCGTTTAGCTAATTTATTTATTCAAATTTTATTTGGCTTATCATTTAATGACACAACAAATGCTTTTAAAATTTACCGCCGTGAAGTAGTTGAAGGGGTTTCTCCTCTCTTATCTCATCACTTTAATTTAACAGTTGAGATACCTCTTAAGGCAATTATTAGAGGATATTCTTATAAAGTTATTCCTATTAAATGGAGTAATCGTAAAGCCGGAATCTCAAAACTCAAAATTAAGGAAATGGGAAGTAGATATTTATTTATTGTACTCAGTATTTTGCTAGAGAAGTATCTTTCCCGTGGAGATTACATTCGCCAGCAGACTGAAACATTAATCCCCCAAAAAAATAATCCCTAATTTATGTATAAACCACTGGATATTTTTCAGAAAAAACTTGAACAACAACCATTATTAATATTTTTAGCTTTCACGGTAATTGTTTCTCTATCAGTAAGTGTTTTTTTCTTCTCGCCACGATTCATTCTTTGGGATTTAAATCAAATAGGCACTTTTGAAACCGATCGTGCTAATTCTTTTCTTCATCAAATTGAAAATCCTTGGGCTGCGGATGTTGAAAGCGCACTAAGATGGCGATTGTTAATTCCAGTTTTTTGTCATTTTTTCAATATTAGGGGTTGGTTTGCTCTATCTTTGTCTTGGCTAGGAGTTATCGTTTTATTAGCGCAAACAGCTTGGATAATTTTACGCACTACCAACAATCGGTGGTTCAGCTTTACTGGTTGTATTTTGGTTTCAACCACTTCTGCGGTAGTAGTGTCTACTGGGTGGTTGGGTATGAATGATGCGTGGTATTTAAGCGGACTGATGACAGTTGCGTTTGCTCAAAATCCTCTTTTGCTCATTGTTGCTATCTTATCTGGTTCGTGGCTGGATGAAAAATTTTTGCTCGCTTTACCCTTGGCTTTGGTTACTCGCTGGCATCAAACATTTCAGGAAAAAAGTCAGCAATCTCTCCTTAAATTGATGTTATTTACTGGGATTGCTTTAGTCCCATACATCAGTATTCGGATGTTTACTACCTTGATTCAAGGTGATGCGGTTTCTAGTACATTCTTAAAAACTACCTTTGGTGGTTTTTTTACCTGGCTGCCTTGGTTCCCAATGGGCTGGTGGATGGCATTTCGTTTGGGATGGATTTTGCTCATCATTGCATTTATTTTATTGTTCCGAACAGGTGGTATCCGTTACTTTTTAGCTGTTTTCTGCTTATTTTGGACTTCAGCTATATTAATCACGATCTTAGCCGCGGATATGAGCCGTTCTGCTGCTATGGTTTTGCCTTTAATGGTTTGGGGTTGGATAGCAGTTCCAAAAGATATAATTTGGGGGCAAACACAGATGAGAAACTTGATTGTTCTTGGCAATCTGCTTATTCCTGCTCTACATATTACTTACACTAAAGCTTCTCTAATCAGCCCTTTACCTTTAGAGATTTTTAGATTAATCAGACCATAAAATAAAAATTTTAATTTGACAGTCAAGTAAATGACTAGAAATATTTTGATAACTGGTGGTGCAGGATTTGTAGGCAGTGCATTGGGTATAGGACTTGCTCAACGCTATCCTGACTGGAAAATAACTGCGTTAGACAACTTAAAAAGACGTGGTTCAGAATTAAATTTACCTCGACTTAAACAAGCCAGAATTGAATTTATTCATGGTGATGTGAGAAGTTCAGAGGATTTAGATCCTTTAAGTCTTAAGCCAGATTTGATTTTAGAATGTTCGGCTGAACCCTCAGTATTAGCTGGATATACATCTCCTGGGTATGTACTGCAAACGAACTTAGTCGGAACAATTAATTGCTTGGAATTAGCTCGTCAAACGCAAGCAGATTTTATTTTTCTGTCTACTAGTCGGATATATCCGATTGATTACCTCAATTCCTTGAAATTTACAGAAGAAAAAACCCGCTTTCAACTACTAGAACAACAGCCTTTGCCAGGTGTATCTAGCCACGGTATTTCTGAGGATTTTCCTTTAGATAAAGCACGCTCTCTTTATGGAACGACAAAGCTAGCTTCAGAATTACTGATTGCGGAATATGGTGAGGCTTATGGGCTAAGAACTTTAATTAATAGGTGTGGAGTTTTAACTGGGCCTTGGCAAATGGGTAAAGTCGATCAAGGAGTTTTTGCCTTGTGGATGGCATTTCACTACTTTCAAAAACCTTTAAAATACATCGGTTATGGAGGAACAGGTAAACAAGTCAGAGACTTTTTACATGTGTCAGATTTACTAGACTTGATTGACTTACAGATTCACAATTTAGAGAAATTAAAAGGACAAACTTTTAATGTGGGTGGTGGAGTCAATAATACACTTTCACTATATGAAACAACTCAGATTTGCCAAGAAATTACTGGCAATAAAGTTCCAATTACCTCCATTCCAGAAACCCGAATAGGTGATGTTCCTATCTTTATTACAGACTCACATAAAGTGATGAATGCTACTGGTTGGCAACCTAAAAAAGATGCCAAAATGACTCTCACGGAAATTTATGAGTGGATTGCTAAATTTGAGCAACAAGTCAGTGATATTTTTAATTAAACCTTGCGAAAGAAAAAATATTTTGAATTCCTCTACACTCATGCTTTCAATTGCATTGATGTATGTTCAAATTTAAAATGCCTCTTTTCCTTCACTAAGAATTATGCAAGGTGGTATTAGTTCTTAGTCATATGTCATTACTATAAACAAAGGACAAATGACTAAGGACAAGTGACAAATAATGATCAAAATCCTTCATCTTTCCGATATCCACATGGGGAGTGGTTTCTCCCACGGACGCATTAATCCAGCGACAGGATTAAATACGCGGCTGGAGGATTTTGTCAATACATTATCTATTTGTATTGACCGAGCATTAACAGATAATGTTGATCTAGTGATTTTTGGCGGTGATGCTTTTCCTGATGCTACGCCACCCCCGTATGTGCAAGAAGCTTTTGCTAGTCAATTCCGCCGTTTGGTGGATGGTAATATTCCGACAGTGCTGTTAGTGGGAAACCATGACCAGCATTCCCAAGGGCTTGGCGGGGCAAGTTTGTGTATTTACCGCACGTTGGGAGTGCGGGGGTTTGTGGTGGGAGATACGGTGACAACTCATCGCATCCAAACCCGCAGTGGTAAAGTCCAAGTTATTACCCTCCCTTGGCTGACGCGTTCGACGTTGATGACTCGCCAAGAGACTGAAAGTTTATCACTTGCAGAAGTTAATCAGCTGTTAACTGAACGTCTGCAACTGGTTTTAGAATCGGAAATTCGCCGTCTCGATCCACAAGTGCCTACTGTGCTTTTAGCACATTTAATGGCTGATAATGCTTCTTTGGGAGCCGAAAGGTTTTTGGCTGTAGGTAAAGGCTTTACTTTACCGCTATCTTTATTGACGCGTCCATGTTTCGATTATGTGGCTTTGGGACATGTCCACCGTCACCAAAATTTAAATAAATCTAATGACCCGCCAGTAATCTATCCAGGAAGCATTGAGCGGGTAGATTTTAGTGAAGAAAAAGAAGATAAAGGTTATGTGCTCATAGAATTAGAGAAAGGTCAGGCAAATTGGGAATTTTGTCCCTTATCTGTGAGGACTTTCCGCACAATTGAAGTGGATATCTCGAAAGCAGACGATCCACAAGCAGCTATCTTAAAAGCGATCGCAAAACATGATATCCAAGATGCTGTCATCCGCTTAATCTATAAACTGCGTTCCGAACAGCTAGATTTAATTGATAACTCCTCGCTCCATGATGCGTTAAGTTCGGCTCATACCTACACAATTCATCCAGAATTACTCAGTCAGTTAGCTAGACCCCGCATCCCCGAACTGACTGCCAGTAGTAGCATCGATCCAATGGAAGCATTAAAAACTTACTTGAGTAATCGCGAAGACCTCAAAGATATAGCAGCCTCAATGGTAGAAGCTGCACAGAAGTTACTCGCGGATGATGTAGAAGTATGGTTGGAAGGGGCTGGGAGGGATTAGGGACAAATCAATTCAAAATTCAAAATTCAAAATTCAAAATTCAATAACTACTGGGGACTGGGGATTGGAGATGAGGGAGATGAGGGAGATGAGGCAGCAGGGGAGAATAGCCATTACTCATTACTCATTACCAATGCCCAATGCCCCATGCCCCATGCCCCATGCCCATGATCATCCTTTAGATACTGACTCATTGGTTGCGAAAGTTAGTTAAATTTAAGAAGCGCCAAGACTTGAGCAATAGAGTTAATGACTACAATCGAGTACCAAAATTTAACTAATCTAGAGGATTTACACAAGGTTTCTCAGCCAGAGTTGGGACTAGTTTGCATTACTGTTGGTCAGCAAGTGCGCTTTCGGACAATCACGCGCACTCGCTATTTAAAGCTAGATTTAGAACAGAAAGCTAGCGTTTTGCGAGAATTGTATTTGCATAACTTGCAACGCTTAAATGATGCGCTATCTTTTTGTCAGCAGCACCAGATTCGGCTATATCGGATATCCTCGGCTTTGTTTCCCCTCAGTGATATGGAAGATGAGATTGGGGCAAATATCCTAGAGGAAATGAGTGCTGATTTAGCGAAAATTGGTGAGAAATCCCAGTCTTTAGGGATCAGAATGGTGTTGCATCCCGATCAATTTGTGGTGCTGAGTTCTGATTCTCCTGAAGTATTACAAACCAGCATCAAAATTTTAGAACGACACGCCCGCACTTTTGACTTGTTGGGTCTACCGCGATCGCCTTGGTCTTTAATGAATATTCATGGCGGTAAATCTCAACGGACTGCACAACTAGTAAAGGTAATTGCGGATTTACCGGAAGCGATTAAAAGCCGCTTGACTTTTGAAAATGACGAATACGCCTATAGTGGTAGTGAAATTTTAGCAGTCTGTCAGCAAGCTGGTGTGCCGATGGTGTTTGATGCCCATCACCATATTTGCCATGAAAATTTAGATAGCTACGACGATGCGAGTGTAGCTGAGATGTTTTACGCTGCTAGGGAAACTTGGAAACATCCCGATTGGCAATTAGTGCATATTTCTAATGGTGACACGGCTTTCCGCGATCGCAAACACAGTGATATGATTACCGCCATGCCGAGCGTTTATTATCAAGCACCGTGGATTGAAGTGGAAGCCAAACGCAAAGAAGAAGCGATCGCACATTTGCGCTCGTGGTGGTTAATAGAGAATAATCTCAAATAAGTAGTTTGTTGGGCATTTTCTGGAAGTAGGGAACCTCAGAATTAGTTGCGGTGAAGGGGAAAGGGAAAAGGGCAAAGGATGAATTAATACCTTTCACCTTTTACCCTTACCCTTTCCCCAACTGTCTAGAAACACCTCTGCTAGTAAATGCCCTAACTTTGGCGCGAGATAATAAATTAAAATATGGCGATCGCAATCGATTTTGGTACTAGTAACACAGTCATTGCTCGTTGGAACCCTGTTACCCAACAGCCAGAAACCCTCAATCTCCCTGGTTTATCAATTCAACAAAGTCTGAATCCGCCACTGATTCCCAGTTTGGTTTATGTTGAAGACGCAACACAAGGTAAAGTTTTAGTAGGGCAACAAGTGCGCGATCGCGGTTTCGATCTCAAGGGCGAGGCGCGATTTTTCCGCAGCTTCAAGCGGGGAATTGGTGCGGATATTCAAGGTTTCTTACCCGAACTTGATGGGCAAATTGTCACCTTTGAGCAAGTAGGTAAATGGTTTCTGACTCAGGTGATTGCACAGTTAGCACCGCAAGAAGGTGGTTTAGATTCTCTGGTGTTAACTGTACCTGTGGATAGTTTTGAAACTTATCGCCACTGGTTAGGACAAGTTTGTCAAGCGCTGCCTGTGGAACAAGTGCGGATGTTGGATGAACCGACAGCCGCCGCTTTGGGTTATGGCTTGGCTAATGAAGAGATTCTCTTGGTGATTGACTTTGGCGGCGGAACTTTAGATTTATCCCTGGTGCGCTTGGATCAAAGCGTGCAAGCAAATACTAAACCTGTGGGTTTTCTGCTGAAGTGGGGGAATAAATCCTTAGCGGAAAACTCCAAGCAGAAAGTTAAAACTGCGCGCGTGTTGGCGAAAGCTGGGCAAAATTTAGGCGGTACTGATATTGATACTTGGATAGTCGATCACTTTGCCAAAATTCAAGGATTGGCGGTAAGTCCCCTGACAACGCGCCTCGCAGAACGAGTCAAAATTCAACTCTCCACGCAGAACCAAGCCAGCGAAGTTTATTTTGACGATGAATCATTTGAAAGCTACGAACTTGAACTCAACCGCGAAACTTTAGAGAATATCCTCAAAGAACACGCATTTTTTGAGCGTCTGGATGATTCCATGACGAGTTTGCTACAGCAAGCAAGACGACAGGGGATAGAACTTGCAGATATTAATGCTGTGTTGTTAGTTGGTGGTACAGTACAACTACCAGCAGTGCAGACATGGGTAAAACAGTATTTTGACTCAGACAAAATCCGTTGCGAACGTCCCTTTGAAGCGATCGCCCAAGGTGCACTGCAAATTACTCAAGGGATAGAAATCAAAGACTTTCTCTACCATAGTTACGGTGTCCGCTATTGGGATCGGCGTAATCAGCGCCACAGTTGGCATCCGATTATTAAGGCTGGGCAAGCTTACCCGATGAATCAGCCAGTAGAATTAGTTTTAGGCGCATCCTTAGAAAATCAGCCCAGCATTGAGTTAATTATGGGTGAATTAGGCGCAGAGTCAGGCGGAACCGAAGTGTATTTCGATGGCGATCGCTTAATTACCCGTCGTTTAGATAGTGGCGCAACCACCGTCAAACCCCTCAACGATAAAGAAGGGGCTAGAACCATAGCCCAACTAACACCACCAGGATTTCCCGGAAGCGATCGCATCAAAATTCAATTTCAAGTTGACGATCAGCGCTTTTTACGGATCACAGTTGAGGATTTATTAACTAATGACACGGTATTAGAAAATCAACTCGTGGCACAGTTAAGTTAGATATTAGAATTTCTGTTTGGTTTTGGAAAGATATTGAGTGCGTTGTCGCGCAGCACAACGCACCCTCAATTTCAAGCATTACAGTTACATTATCTGGCATAATACACCATACCTCTACTAAACTTTGCACTTCAGTAGGATAGAAAATGCTAACGGGAAACGTAGTATTATTTGAGATTGCTGGAATAGTGTTTTGATTGAGACTCTCAATCCAAAATCCAAAATCTAAAATTGGTATGAGGTAATTGCTCATGTCCCGTTCTGCCCCCTATCAGCCTTTGTTATTAAAGATACTTCATGGTGTCAGTGGAATTTTAGCGATCGCCGCCATGATTACAGGCTTTTTAGTTTACAATAGCTTCGATGGCAGATTTGGGAAAATACTGATCCCTCGGATTGAGGGAATTATCGATATTCACGGCACATTTGCAGTTTTTTTCTTTGTTCTTTTCCCGGTGTTTGCCTTCTATAGTTTTCATGCTGGTAACAAAAGGCTATTGCAAAAAGATTCATTGCCAAATTTAGCTCAGGTTGGTAAACCAATTTGGTGGGTAAGTTTGCAAAGAATTGCTAATACGCTGATGCTAATTGCGGCGCTTTTAGCTGTGTTGTCTGGCAGAATGATGCAAGAAGGATGGTTGCCCACAGGAGAGTTAAATCATAGTTGGTACTACTTACATCTGATTGCTTGGGTAATTATAGTTTGTTGTTTAGCAATTCACGTTTTAATGTCTGCTAAAGTTGGTGGTGTGCCGTTGTTACTTTCCATATTTTCGGCTCAGATCCGCCCAGAAGATAATCCGAAAAAATGGTCTAAACGTTTGCAGAATTGGTTAAGTAATTTATCAGAACATCTGGGAGGAATTAAGCATTTAATAAAAAATAATTTACCTCTAGCAATCATAGAGATAATTGTCATATTGGGCATTTTAGCAGCGCTAATATTGCCTCTAATTTTATCTGCTGGAGAGTCAACATAATTTAGAATTAATCATGAGCAAGCACACATGAAAAAATGGAAGATAATTGGCTAAATCTGCAAAGAGAAGCTGAGAAAAGAGCAAAATATTTAAGTATCAATTTGCTTTCAGGGCGGAAATATCAAGTTCTACCTAACAATCCTATTGATATTAAAGTCGGGGTGCGAAATAGTAATCCAAAACCTGTTGAGGTAATACTACGTTTTGTTGGATTAGATGCATCTTGGCTCAAAGGAAGTAGAGAAAGAAAGTTGGTGGTACCTGCTAGCGCGCAAGCAGAAATAATTTTTCAATGTCAACCTCCACCTGTAAAAGACGCACCCAGTGAAGAATATCCCTTTACTATAGAAGCGATTACTCCGGAGGGCTACTCTCTTAGCGCTCAAGGTTATATAGAAGTTTTGCCCGTAGGTTTTGTCAAATTTGCTGTAACTCCACAAAAATTGCAAATTCCTCACACGGGAAAATGGTTACCTAATTGGAAATCTCATACTGGCAGTTTTGAACTAATCTTTAATAATCTCAGCAATTTACAGCAATCAGTATATATTCAAGTTCAAGGACAAAACACTCGCAGATTTAGCTTTCAACTATTGCCAGAAACTTTAGCTCTAACAATCCAGCAAATCACCACAGCGTTATTAGAAATTAAAGCGAAACGCCCTTGGATAGGATGGTCAAAAAGATTAAAATTTACAGTTAGAAGCCGCTTATTAAATCAGCGCTTGCAGGATATAGAACCTACTAGCCAGGATTTAGAGTTGCTGATTTTACCTATCATTCCTATATGGTTACAACTAGTTTCGCTGGCTGTAATATTAGGATTGTTATCTGCACTTTTATCATTAATATTAAATACAGAAACACCTGCACATACAGAAATGGTGAATGCAGTGCGTTTAAACAATAATGCTGACTTAGTTGTTAGTGGTGCTGAGGATGGCACAATTAAATTTTGGCGGGTTGATGGTGAGAGTTTACATCAACTCAATCAGCCAGAATCAGAAGATAATAGCGAACCTGTATTAGCGTTAGAATTCGCTTCTCCAGAAAATCAGTTAGTTGCGGCTGGATTAGATAACGGAGTAACTCAACTGTGGAATATCAAACAGCGTCAAAAAATCAATGAATTGTCAATTCAGGAAATAGTTGACAATAAAGATAGAGTTTTTACTTTAGCATTTACGAAGGATAATCATTATTTAATAGCTGGGCATGGCAGTGGTAATATAGTTATCTGGGTAAACAACTCTGCAAAAGACACATGGCAACTACAACCAGAAAGAGTTATTAGCTTAGGTGGCGATTATGAAGCTTGGTCAATGGCCTTAAGTGAGGATGAAAATACTCTGGCTATTACTGGGAATAAAAAGTTATTGACTTTACTGGATTTCAAGAAAATTAATCGTCAGCCGCAAAGTCGGACATCTTTAACTAAAGAATATTTAACTCAATTAGATATTATTAAAGCGGAATTTTCTATCCAAGCTACAAACAGCGTATTAAGAAATAATGACCGAATTTTGAACCTCAATTTTTTACCAGGTTCTTCGCAACTGTTAGCAACGGCTGATTCTGATGGCTTTGTAACTATATTAGATTATCAATGTCAAAGCCAAACTGCTGCAAATAAATCAGAACAGTCAATTAATCAAAACTGTATAATAGACCAATGGGCAGCAACAGCAAAAAGACCGATACGTGGTTTATTATTTCGTGAAGGTGGTACTCTTGCAGGGCCATTAGGCACTCGCCAACTGGTAATTAGCGATGACGAACGAGTCACAGTTTGGCAACTCACACCATCAGGAAAGCGAGAGAACACCACGCTTCCAGGTAAAGAAATTTTCACTAGTCACAACGCGATTAACAGCATTGATATTAATAGTCAGGGAACAAAAATTGTCAGTGGCGGAGAAGAATGTCACCAACAAGGCTATGACATGAAACATTGTTGGGGTTGGGTAACTTTGCGCCGCTTGCAAGGAAAATAGGAAATAAGGGCAATCTTTGTCAATCATGGGGGAAGTAAAAATGGCCAGCATACCCACTGAAATTAATATTGATGCCTATTTTCAGCGGATTGGCTATGAAGGCGATCGCACTCCCACATTTAAGACTTTACAGGCAATTCACTTACATCATACAAAAGCGATCGCCTTTGAAAACCTCAATTCGTTTCTCAAACAGCCTGTACTTCTGGATATAGCATCCCTACAGCAAAAGCTAATCCACGAAAATCGCGGTGGCTATTGTTTCGAGCAAAATTTATTACTGCGCTCAGTTTTAATATCTCTCGGCTTTCAGGTAAAGAATTTAGCAGCAAGAGTGATTTGGAACCTTCCAGAAGGGACTATCACACCTCGCAGTCATATGTTGCTTTTAGTAACTATTGATACTGAGCAATATATTGTAGATGTGGGATTTGGAGGGTTAACGCTCACTGTACCGCTGTCTTTTACACCAGATATTGAGCAGAGTACAACACATGAACCGTTTCGATTACTCATGGTTGACCAAACTTATACCATGCAAGCATACATCAATCAGGAGTGGACATCACTGTACCGTTTCGATTTGCAAGAGCAACACCTACCCGATTATCAGGTAAGTAATTGGTATGTTTCCACACACCCCAATTCCATCTTTGTTACAGGACTAATTGCAGCTAGGCCTGATGTAGATTGTCGTTATGCACTGCGAAACCACCAACTAACAATACATTATTTAGATGGTCGCAAAAAACAGCGTCTACTGACTACTGTAAAAGACTTGCGTACTGTTCTGGAAGATATATTTCTTTTACAGTTACCTGCGATCGCAGGTATTGACGATGCTTTACAACGACTAACAGAGCAACCCAATTGATGCCTGTTATTCACCTCGTAAATTAACAAAACGCTGATGCTGTCTTCATGTTGAATTTGTAGCAGAGGTACTAGTCCTTAGTTGAAACGTTGCTTTTAATTAAACGATGAAGCAGACGGCAAGGCCAAATGCAGGCCCCACAAAGACTGATTGAGGCAATGGCAGCAAAGATACGCCATTTCTCCTGAAGGGGATTAGTAGACTCTGATAGTTGCTGTTCCCTATCTTTGGTTAGTTCCGCCAAAGAATCAGATAGCTCGCCAGCAGTACTTACCCCTTCAATTACCGCTCCCATTAGATAAGCTACAAGGGCAATACTTAGCCAGTGATTTATCATATTGTCTGGGTGAACTTTTGTATTATTGATTGTCTTGTCCTAAAGATATCCTGCCTTCAGCAGTGTCTCGAATTAAAGGCAGTTTAGATTTTATGTAATTATCCAGGCTATTATCTGCCTGTTCATCAATTTCCTGTTTAGCTTTTAATTGTTGAAGCAGCAATTGTACTAGAGCCACATCATCAAACTGCAGTAAGGTGTTGACATTAGTAGACTCAATTACAGCCCAAAGTTGTCGCATCATTTTGGCAGTGATCATGAGTCTCTAACCTCTTAAGCTTTTCTTTATATTTACACAGTTTTCTTGTTTGTGCCTAATTTTTGTGGAAGAATTAATCAATCAACAAAATTACAACTAAATAAAGCAATTCAGTAGCTGGAAAATATTTACAGTCCTTGCGAATGAAGCGTACTCCTATGGGTTATCCGTACTCCTGTGGAGAAGCAAGCTACCCGTAGCGTTCCTTAGGGAAAAAGTACACTTTGCTCGTAATGAAATACTGTAATTAATTCTGTCCAAGTACTTATACCAGTCTGAAAAAACAATGCCACAAATACATGAGCTATGGACGCAAAGCTTTGCACCCATACACATGATTGATATGTAGCAAGATTTTTTCAATTGGTATTACCAGTCAGAGCCATATCCAAAACATAAAAGTTGGTTATAACTCTGGCTGCTTGGGTGAGTTAGAAGCGACGCTGCTGAAATGCTAATCAACTTTCACATCTAACAAACCCAAACAAGATGGTTAAAAATTTTTCTAGTAATTCACAATTTTTTACCGATAAATCTAGTCTGAGCAGCCGGATCGTAGAACCAAATTCTAAGTTTTACTCTATCTTCTCTAAACAAGAAGTTTTAGAGTTAATTCAGGCATTAGAGATTAGAAGAGAAATCCCTTTAAAGTATTCCTATAAAGGTAGAGGTGCAAAAATTTGGAATAATTATTATCAAAAATATATTACTCCTCAATGGTATCGCACCTCCAATGTAGAAATTGATTTATTAAATAAAAACTTTGAGTATGTTAATGGTAGTTATCAACATTGTACTCAAGTCAATATTATAGATGTTGGCGCAGGTAATTCTTACCCTGCCAAAAAATTAATTTCTCGGCTTGCTAAATTAAATAAAATTAATCAATATATTGCTTTGGATATTAGTAGTGAACTTTTAGAAGTATCAAAAGCCAACTTTACTAAATGGTTTCCTTTCATCAAATTTGACAGTGCCACAGTTGATATAGAAACTAGTGCCATTCCTCTAGAACTTTGCCAAAGCTCAACTTCTCAGGAAGATATAGCCAATATATTTTTACATCTAGGTGTGACTATCGGCAATCATCAAGATAGGATTAGGGCACTACAAAACTTCAGAAAGAGCATGAGTAAAAATGATTTACTTGTGTTCACTAACGAAATTGGCTCTAACTCGCAATGGGATGGTAAAGCTCGAGGAGGGTGTAAATATCATGTGGAAGAGCTATATGCATGGATTAAAAACAAGGTAGGAATTAAGGCAGAAGATTGCGAACTTGTCAGAAAATATGATGTAAAAACAGATAGTGTAACTGCCAATATAAAATTTAATCGCAATTACACTGTAACTTTTAACGAATTGGGCATAGATAAAAATTTTGCAGTTTTCAAAGATGAAGAAATTACAATTTGGCGACATCACAAGTATGAAATGCCTGAACTTATTCAAGAACTAGAAGAGGCTGGATTACAACTAGTTCACTCTAGCTGTAATAAATATTTTTCACATATTATGGTGATTTGTCAGGTTGCTAAGAATTAGAATCTGCATAAATACACGACTTACTCAACTGGCACAGTGATCCTCTGGCATAAGAGTTGCAACAGACGCGATTAATCGCGTCTGTACAAATGTCAAGGGACAAAAATTTAGGTTTTTTGGACTCTTGACATTTGAACGCCAGTTCACTCAACGGAGGGAACCTCCGCACGTGACTGGCTCCCCTAGACAAACCTAAACGAAAAAAAATATGACACTTGGTTAAAGGTTAAAGGTTTGTTATTCCCCTTTTCCCATTCCCTATTACCCTTTTTCCCCTTAACACCAAGTATTGGAGTGTGGATTACCCTACTTTAACTATCGGTACACACACCAAGCTTAATATTGCAAGTTTTGTAACGAAAAAGTTATCTTTATTTATATAAAGTTACTTTACTACCAACAGAGGTTTGAGATGACTATCTTAATTGCATTATTGGTTGTGGGTTGGGTAGCAGCTTCGGTTGTAGGCTCTCTAGCTTATTTCTTGGGAGAACAAAGCAAGCCTATCCACGAGCGTAACTGGCGTTCTGATGCCTTTGAAAGATTGTCAAAGTCGATCACAGGTAAAGAAATAGACTATAGTGAACGCACTCCTGCCTATGCAATGGATGCCTATGCTAGCCGCAATCTGCCTTTATAAAAATTAAGGTGGCTCGCCAGAATGTTAAAAAACACAAGCCCCAGTACCTATAAGCGGGGCTTTGCTTTACAAAAACTTCAATTAATTGACGTTATATGAAGAATATGTTAAATATATTAATATAAGCTTACAAAGCTAAGAAATCTAAATATTTGAACAACGACAACTAGGAAGAAAATCTGACATTTGGGTAATTTTAGGTTTTTCTTCATCAACCTCGGCACGTGCAGCCGAGGTTTTATTTTGGCTGTTGGGGATTGGGGATTAGGGATTGGGGATTGGGGATTGGGTAATGGGGAAAGGGGAAGGGGAAAAGGGAGATGAGAGAGAAATCTTTTAACTCAGCATTCAGCACTAAAAAAACTATCTGCCTGTTAGGTCAATGCTAGTAAAGGGCAATATAAACCCATAACCAGTAATTTGACTTGTATTGCTCTATGAGGAGTTTCTTTGATGATTCTGCAATTGATTCGTCAATTCAGCCATCTAAACGACATATTTTTATCAAAAACTCACGCAATGTGATGGAAGTGCTAGTGGTAGCAGAGGTTGAGACTCAAATTCAAGCTTTACCTGCTAAAACTGCTAGATATATCAACCCATCTGAGGTGACAGCTTATGCATTAAATCGTTTGCCTGCATTTTATGCCACTAGCAAGAGAGGTTGGCAAAGGCAATTACATCGCGGCAAAACAGAATTTCATCAGAAGATTTCCACGGCTGTACGTCAGGGAATTATCGCTGTACAACAAGATCCTCTACGTGCAGAGGATTTTCTGGATTTTCAAGAAGAAAATCCAGCACAGGCTACTTTACAAGCACTGCAAGTTTTGCTTCAAGAACCAGATTTATCTTGGGATAACTTAGCTGATGTAGTTGAAAAAACATTAATGAATACATTGCGAGGTAAGATTACCTGGCGTAAACCTGCTGGTTTAGATAATGAAATCTTTGATTGGGAAAAACATCCGCATAATCAAAGAGGATAATAAAAATCAAAGAATGCGGTAAATAGATGAGTAGGGGTGCAAAACTTTGCACCCTTAAATATCAGTAATATCTAGCTAAGAGGTTGTGAATTTGGATTACAGCAATTTTGATAATTAAGCTCTTCTACATTTAAATGGCATAATTTTGGCTGGCTAGATGTCCAATACCACAAACTGAAAAGACATCTTAAATATGCAAAATAGAAGTGGTTTCAATACTGCTCGTTTAAGGATTTTAAACTCTTAATTTGGTTTGGGTAAAAGGCTTCCCTGCGGGACGCTGTTCGCGAACGCCGTGAGCGTCAGCCAAACGGTTAAAGGTTTTTATTGCCCCTTTTGACCTTAACCGACAAGGATTGGCAGTGGTTTAGCTGATTAACCCAAAAATGTGCTTATTAAAGGCTAAAATCATCAGGGGAAATTTATGCACATTAATATATATTTATTGCTTGGTCATAAATATTGGAAAAAATTACATAATCGTGTAATTGTCATCATCCTTGGTATATTGTTAGGGCTATTGTTAACTCTATTACCTGTTGCTGCTCATAATTATTCACAGCCATTGATAGGGCAAAGATTATCAAATGTAGTACAACAAGAACAACAAGGTAGACAATATTACGAAGCTGGGCAGTTTGGGGAAGCCATCAAAATTTGGCAGCAAGTTTTACAAATCTACCAGGCGCAAAAAGATGAACTAAACCAAGCTAGAGTTCTCAATAACCTCTCATTGAGTTATCAACAATTAGGGCAGTGGTTGGAAGCTAAACAAGCAATTTCTAGTAGCCTGAAATTGTTAGATGTAAAAAGCGATCGCACTAAAGAAAATTTAAATGTCCTCGCTCAAGCTTTAAATACTCAAGGAAGTTTAGAGTTAGCAATTGGCAAGTCCGAAACGGCGCTAGCAACTTGGCAACAAGCAACTGCTACCTATACCAAGGCAGATAATGAGATAGGAGTAATTCGGAGTTTAATTAACCAATCTCAAGCTTTGAAGAATTTAGGCTTATATCGTCGCGCCTTATCAATCCTGACTCAAGTAAACGACATCCTCCAGAAGCAACCTGATTCTGCAATCAAAACGGCTGGATTACGTAGCTTGGGTTCTAGCCTACGTTTAGTCGGGAATTTGACACAAGCACAGCAGGTTTTACAACAAAGCCTAGCGATCGCAAAAAAATTACAGTCTCCTTTAGATATTAGTGCGGCGTTAATCGATTTGGGAAATGTTGCCCGGGCAAACCAAGATGCCGACTCAGCTTTGGGTTTCTATCAACAGGCGAGTGCGATCGCACCCTCGCCAATTCTCAAAATGCGATCGCAGTTGAATCAACTGAGCATTTTAATTGAGCAGAAAAAATGGACTTTGGCTCAAACTCTCTGGAGTCAAATTCAACCACAACTAGCTAATTTACCTCCCAGTCGTGCGTCGATTTATGCTCAACTGAACTTAGCCCAGAGTTTAATTCGCCTCCAACAGGCAGATCTTCCAGATGCTCCCACAATGGAAAGCATTGGTAAATTGCTGGCAAATAATCTGCAACAAGCAAAAACTTTGGGAGATAAACAAGCAGAAGCTTACGTATTAGGTAAACTGGGTAGACTTTACGAACAAACTCAGCAATGGCAAATTGCTCAAGAACTTACCCAACAAGCACTTGTACTCGCCCAAGCTATTAATACACCAGAAATTGCCTACCGTTGGCAATGGCAATTAGGGCGACTTTTGAAAAAACAAGGAGATGAAACTGGAGCGATCGCAGCCTACACTGAGGCTGTAAATACTCTCCACTCTTTACGAACCGATTTGGTGGCGATTGATCCAGATGTGCAATTTAGTTTTCGGGAAAGTGTAGAGCCAGTCTACCGAGAACTAGTCAGCTTACTTCTCAAACCAGGAAACTCTCAATCTAGTCAAAACACTCTCATTCCAGCTCGTCAATTGATTGAGTCTTTACACTCTCAACCTAGTCAAAAAGATATCATTCAAGCGCGTCAAGTGATTGAGTCTTTACAGTTGGCAGAACTCGATGACTTTCTGCGCGAAGCTTGTTTAGATAAAAAATACGCTCAAATCGATCAGTTAGATCCCCAAGCTGCAATCATCTATCCGATTATTTTGGCAGATAGATTAGAAGTGATTCTCAGCTTGCCAAAACAGCCACTACAAAACTATGCCACTGTTTTGCCGGAGGAGGAGCTGGAAACTATTGTAGAAAAATTCCGGAAAAAATTAGTTATTCGTTCTAAGCAAGACTTTCTACCATTATCTAAACAACTATATGATTGGTTGATTCGTCCAGTAGAAGCCGAACTAGTCAAAAGCGGCATTAAAACTTTAGTTTTTGTTCCAGATGGTGTTTTCCGAAATGTACCCTTAGCTGCTTTGCATGACGGGAAGCAATTTGTTATTGAAAAATATAGTGTTGCTTTAACACCAAGTTTACAATTACTACCTCCCAAGCGGTTGCAAAAGCGCAACTTTAAAGTACTGGGTGCTGGATTAACTGAGGCTAGACAAGGCTTTTCTCCCTTAGAGTATGTGGAAGAAGAATTAAAGAAAATCAAATCCGAAGTACCCAGCACAGTGCTGTTAAATGAGGAGTTCACTAGCAAAAATCTCAAAACCTATTTAAAATCCACTTTCTTTCCCATTGTTCATATTGCCACCCACGGTAAATTTAGCTCAAAGGCAATAGAAACCTTTATTTTGGCTTGGGATGAACAAATCAAAATTAATGAATTAGATAATTTACTCCAGATACCCGAACAGCAAAAGCAAGAATCTGTAGAACTGTTGGTTCTCAGTGCTTGCGAAACCGCAACAGGCGATAAGCGTGCAGCATTAGGTTTAGCAGGAATAGCAGTTAGAGCCGGAGCTAACAGCACTTTAGCAACATTATGGGCTGTTAACGATGAAGCCACAGCCAATTTAATGCGTTATTTCTACAAGTATCTGAGCAACACCCAAGAAGGGAAAGCCGAAGCCTTACGTCGTTCTCAGCTAGCCCTTTTAAAAGATCCGCAATATGAGCATCCAGTCTATTGGGCACCGTATATTTTAGTAGGTAACTGGCTTTAGGGTTGAGGGGGAAGGGGGAAGGGGAAAAGGGGGAAAGGGGAAAAAATAACAAACACCAATTACCAATTACCAATTACCAATTACCCATTACCATTCCCCATTCCCCATTCCCCAATGCCCCATGCCCCATGCCCAATGCCCTAAAATAATAAACAGCATTTAGTTTGGCATCTATCTGCCGTTTTTATACCAATGACTGAGCAACGTGATGCTGATTCATTGTCAGCAGATTCTCAGCAGTTAAGTGAAAGCAATAGCACAGAGTCGCAAAATCTACCTACGGCGCAACCTGCTGATGATTCGTGGAAAAACCGGATTACTGATGTTTGGCGCAAAGCAACACCGCGCCTAGATAAGCTATTACCTGTAGATGATTTAGCACAGAAAGTTGTGCAATGGTTTAGTGTTAGCGAAACCCAAATTGCTGAAATTTTGGAGACAGTTCGCGCTGAACTGCCAACTACGGAAGCTTTGTTAATTGGTAAACCCCAAGCTGGTAAAAGTTCGATAGTGCGGGGTTTGACAGGGGTTTCTGCGGAAATCGTTGGGCAAGGATTTCGCCCCCACACCCAACATACAGAGCGTTACGCCTATCCTTCCGATGATTTACCATTGCTAGTTTTCACGGATACGGTAGGGCTGGGAGATGTCACACAAGATACTCAAGCAATTATTCGCGAATTGATTGGCGATTTAGAACAATCCAGCCGCAGCGCCAGAGTTTTGATTCTGACGGTGAAAATTAACGATTTTGCTACGGATACATTACGTCAAATTGCCCAAGATTTGCGTCAGCAGTATCCAGATATTCCTTGTTTGTTAGCGGTTACCTGCTTACATGAGGTTTATCCGCCGGAAATCGCCGATCATCCAGATTACCCGCCAAACTATGAGGAAATTAATCGCGCCTTTGCAGCCATTCAAGAGGATTTTGCGAAAGTCTGTGACAGATCTGTCCTTATAGACTTTACTTTAGAAGAAGACGGTTACAACCCTGTATTCTATGGCTTAGAAGCTTTGCGAGATAACTTAGCCGAACTACTTCCCGAAGCCGAAGCCAAAGCAATTTATCAATTATTGGATCGAGAAGAGGCTGGTAAGCAACTAGGAAATCTTTACCGTGATACAGGACGACGTTACATTTTACCCTTTGCAATTATGGCAGCAACACTTGCAGCCGTACCACTACCATTTGCAACTATGCCCGTGCTGACTGCGTTACAAGTATCTATGGTAACTGCTTTAGGTAACTTATACGGGCAAACTTTAACCCCATCTCAAGCAGGGGGAGTTGTAAGTGCGATCGCAGGAGGTTTTCTCGCCCAAGCCATAGCCAGAGAACTGATCAAATTTATTCCCGGTTTCGGTAGCGTGATTGCTGCATCCTGGGCTGCTGCATACACTTGGTCACTTGGCGAAACAGCCTGTGTATACTTTGGTGACTTAATGGGTGGTAAAAAACCCGATCCAAAGAAGATTCAATCTGTAATGCAAGAAGCTTTCAAAGCAGCACAAGAAAGGTTTAAGGGTATTAAGCGTTAGGGTAGTTGAACAATTTCTCCCTTGAAAATCATTTGCCTAACTCATTTTTTTCTGTTTGGAATTACCAAACTGAGGAAATAAACTATAAATCCCACAAATCCTAACTCATTCCACAACCACTGCCTTAGTTGTTTACGATTACGAATGTGCTGGAAGTCCTTTAAATAATTCTCCAGACCTCGCACAGCAATCATTTGTTGTCGTGCAGATAGTAATCGCTGTTCTGAATTATTCATTTCTAATCGAGTATTTCGTATATCTTGAATAAATTTTTTAATTTCCTCCACACCACCAATTGTTTCTATTACTAGGTTTAATTCCTGAATTAAACTTTGAGTATATTGATTTTTTTGATCATATACATCTATGATATTTTTAACCTCAATCAATTTATTATCTATATTTTTATGAGATTCTTCGATTATTTGTTTTATTTTATTAACTTCTTGAAGTATATTCTGTGATTCTTGAAGATATTTTTTAACCTGTAATAATATATAGTTAGACTCTTCAGTAAAAGATTGAATTTCTTGTTTATTATTATTAATTTTATGAATTATTAGTTGTAAATCTCGTATAACATCTTCATTTATACCAAGTTCATGCAGATGATTTGGTATGTCTTGTAAAATTTGTAATTTCTCTTGTAGTTTTCTAGCTTCGTCTAAATGACTTAATGCACGATTTTCATGTTGATTTAAATCATCCTTCGCTTCTAATAGTTGTTCACGACTTAGATGAATTTCCTGAATAAGTTCTCGAACTTCATCAATTTCCTTAACTTTTTCGAGAATATTTTTGGCTTTATCTATAGATTTATTAATAACTATACATAAAGCTTCAAGTTCTTGGGAAACTTGTAAATCTGTCGGGAATTTATCATTCATAATTCACCTGTATTAGCAATCTTTTCTATAGCCGCATTGCAAAGTAGAGATATTAAATATCCTTCATCGCTTGATATTTCTTGCCTAAAAGGAAAATTTTCGGGGATATGCATTCCAATCTTTGTCAGGACTCTAGCAGCCTCATATACAAGTCCTTTTCTCTGAAGCTTATTGGCAATTCTTAATATTAAGTCTTCATATTCTTGGCTATTGATGCTTTGCAACTCAGATGCTACTTTAACTGCTTCCCAAGAACTATCTAAAGCCATTAAAAGTAAGCATTGCAGGGGAATGCGATCGCTATGACTATCAATTTGCTTAATTTGCCGTAATTCTTCCTCTAAACTTTCTTTAGAATGAGTCGCAAGGATTTTAATTGCTTGCTCCTCAATTTGTGTAACTGTGTCATTATCAATTCTTGCTAGCCTGAATGCAGCATAAGTATCCCAATAAATTTGTACAGGCTGATTATTTAAACCATCGTAAATGATGTTACATAATCCTGTGATATCTTTAAATAAGTGTTCTCCATTTGCCCACTCTGTAATCCAATCAAGAACATCTGCATTTGAAGTATTAAAAAATTGGCATTCTTGAAAATGCGATCTTTCAAATCTATTGATTTCATCAGTAGTTGCAATCACAAGTAATCGGTAACGCGGTCTGGTAAAAATCGTGTACCAATTATTTGCTTCTTCAAATGATGGTTGTCCCTGTCCTTTAAATACACAGAAAGCAACACAAGCATCAAACTCTCTACCTTTAGCTTGATGGAATTTTATATAGTCTAATCCTGGAAGATTACTGTATTGTTCGGGAATATCTTGATAAATTAGCTTGACTTGGCTAGAAAGAAGTCTCAATATAGAACGCTGTTCTAAAGCGCATGTATATCTTACTTTATCACTTAGGTCATTAAGAATTTTCAGCGCTTCTTCCTGTGATGTGCATTCTAGTATCCTCACAGGTTCACCTTGTTCAAAAGCATCTTCAGGTTGACTGACTTCAGGTAGTTTTTTACCTCCTGAACTTGCTCTCTGTGCAAATAGATGGAAACTATTAGCGAATTTTAGAATATATTTTGTATTGCGATAATTATATTTAAGGCTGTGTCTTCTATTCAGCTCTAAATGTCCCCAATTAAAATCTATGGGTGTAATTCTTTGATTCATATCACCCAATAGAAAAAGTATAGAAGCGTGATTATTACACTTTTGCCATCGCTCCAGCATTTTAACGATCGCTTTAATTTCATCTATCAGATAATCTTGAGCTTCATCAAATATGAACAGTGTCGTATTACTCTCCTTTAAAGGACGAGTATTTTCTGTAATTTCAGTTACTCCATCTATCCAGCTTATTCTATTTCCTAATCTATGCCTCCACCTAGGCAGATTAATTCTTTGCAGTTTTCCAATCCAATGCTCATTTTCTCGATAAATGGGATGGTCAAATTCAGGATGTTGATGTCTTTGGTCAATAAATGCTCTGAATAACATTAAATCGTGTATATGAAGAAATTCATGAGAAGAAATCACATGGATTCTTCGCGCTTCATCTTGTAAAGCTTGTAATTCTTCTGATGTTGTGGCTAATGTTTCATATATATCTGGTGCTGCTTGATATAACCATTCTGTAAAAGTTCCTACAAAAAAATTAGGTTTTCCAAGCTGTAATTTTTTTTTAATTTCACTAAATTCTTTAATTTCAGCACATAGATTTTCAGGCAGAATTAAAGCAATATTCCAATAATTTTGTGTATATAATTCACAAGCCATTAAAGCCGCACATACTGTTTTACCTGTACCTGGCGCACTTTGTACTAAAAGGCTATTAATATTACTATTACTATGGTTTGCTCCAAACTGTGGAGAGGAATTTCTTACTTCCTCAAAAATTGCTTTTTGTTCTTGAGTCAAAACAGGTGAATATAAATAACCACCATAAACAAATTGATGCCAAGAGTTAGTTTGAATAGGATTCCATATATATGTAGGAACATCTTCTACTGTTTTTTGTCCAAGTTCAAATACATCAGCTATATCTATTTCTGGGTTTCTATTTATATCCTCAATAATTTTTTTATAAATATCTTTACGTTGTCCTGCCATTAATATTAAAATCTGTCCTTTATTTTTCGTCCAAATCACTCTCACATCATGTTTTTTAGTTCTCCATAAATCTTTGTATCCCTCTAATTTTCGATGCTCACCCAGGTTACCTTCACTAATATTTTTAATTATTTCTGCTACCAGCTTAAAATATTCATGTGGTAATTTTTGAATTTCTCTGACAGCAGCGCGCACAATTCTAACGATATAAATAGGCATGAATATACCTCATATAAAATAATCTCATTAAGTTGATTATTTAAACAATGTCATTTAGATAATCATGAAGTTCAACTATTTAATTACATGAGCATTGTGCATAAAAATGTTTATCTATA
Organism: Tolypothrix sp. PCC 7601; assembly: GCF_025677855.1. NCBI lineage: Bacteria > Bacillati > Cyanobacteriota > Cyanophyceae > Nostocales > Tolypothrichaceae > Tolypothrix > Tolypothrix sp. PCC 7601. The sequence continues at coordinate 5,267,254 of NZ_CP064879.1, read as the reverse complement.
GTTACTCTATTTGATTGGGAGAAATTAGTTACGTATGGAGCTAACTAGAAGCAGAAGAATAATTTTTTGAGTTGTACTGAGTGAGTATTTTGCACAAATCGAATGTGGCTGCTTTAAAAAAGAGTCAGCCGAAAATAATAGTATATTTATATACTATACAAATGTTGTCTTCCAGAAAATATTCAATACTGGAAGAGTTTGTAGCTATTTTTTATACTTTGCTTACAATATAATAGCCTAATAAAAAGCCAATTGCCTAGTAAGCAAATGATATTAGAATTAAGCCTTACTCACGCTAGGCTAAAACCCTATTTCTCGTGATTTTACTTAGTTTGAAAAATATTCTGTACCATTTTTTTATCTACACTGGCAGCAACTTGATCGAGTGCGGCTATCTCACCAGAATCTAACAGCCAACCTAAAGCACCAAGATTATCTTGTGCTTGTTGGAGATTCTTTGCGCCGGGAATGGGGATAGTTCCTTTGCTAATGCACCAGTTAATTGCTATTTGTGACATAGTTTTATTTCTTGATTCTGCCACCTCTTTTAAACAAGCTAAAAGTGGGTCAATTCCTGGTAGTAATTGTCTGAATAATAAACCACGAATCCCTTTAGGGAAGGGGCCTGTTTTGGAATATTTTCCTGTTAATAATCCTAATCCTAAAGGACTATAGGCAATTAATTTGATGCCCAAATCATCGCAAACTTGCTTCAGTTGCAGTTGGGTTACTGGATATGTGGAGAGTAGCGAGTATTGAACTTGCAGAGTTGCGATCGCAATTCCTCGTTCGGTAAATTTTTGATGCACGCGTTGCAGACGCTTTGGCCCGTAATTCGATAATCCTACAGCTTTGACTAATCCTTGCTCATAAAGGTCAGCTAGTCCATCTAAAAGCCTTTCTTCTTGCCAAGGTGCATAGTTGGCGGTAGGCCAATGCATTTGAACTAAGTCTACATTTCTTCCTAGCCTTTGGGCTGAAGCTTTGCCAGCTTGTACCATTGACTGACGCGTCCATCTCCAAGGATAAGCAGCCAGCTTGGTAGCAATGCAAATCTTTTGGGCGTTGATACCCTGATATTCTCGAGCAAATTTGCCTAGCAGTATCTCACTGCGTCCCTTGAGTTTTCCTGTTCCGTAAGAATCACCTGTATCAAATAAGGTTACACCGTTACTCACACAAAGGTTAAAAACGGCTTGCAACTGCTCATCCATACTTTGATCGTATCCCCAGAGCAGCTGGTTTCCCCATGCCCAAGTTCCACAACCCATTATTGGGAGTGATAATTCCTGGTTAATGTGCATATTGACTCACTGTAGATTTCCTGATTCCCTGCCAACAAGGTTGCTCAAAGTTCATTATCAGATAATTTCGCAACGCAATACCTTAGTTAAGGAACTTGCAATTAAAAAAATCATCCATCGCTTTAGCAAGCAGGGAGAGCAGAGAAAGTCGACGCAATTAAAAGAATTTCATCACCATAAATGCAAGTCTTTCTTTCCCATGACCTATGCCCATTTTAAAGTTAGTCCCTCACACCTGGATAATTTATGATTCTTTATAATATTTTTCAGTAGAATTACTATTGAATTTTGACATCTTTAAAACATATTTTTTCTGCATGAAGTTTCTAAAAATACTTTAAAGAGTACTTTCCAATCTTCCTTAGTAAGAGTTAATTTTATAACTACATTATTTGTAAATTAAGGAGAAATCCGGAAAATGAAAACCAAAAAACATAACTCTAGCAAGCATCAAAAAGATCACAAAATTATGCAGATATCACAGTTTACTGAATTAAGCGATTCAGAACTGGAAATAGTAGTAGGTGGCTGGGGAACTCCTTTACAACCACCACCACCTGGCGGTACTGGCGGTGGTTGTACTGGTTTTATAGTCCTGGGTAGCATTTAATGCCTTACTAACCCTTAATAAATAAGGTGTTCTGTTACCTAAAAACAACTTGATTCTTAGCTAAATAAGGATTTATTCAAGGTGCAATTATCAAACATAAACCCCCGTCCACACAATGGTTTCGGGGGTTTTAGTTTGTGCAAAAATAGTCACGAATGGGGAAAGGTAAGGGTGAAAAGTTCTGTTAACCTTTGAATAGAGACGCGATGAATCACGTCTCTACAGGTTTTGACTTCCTTGTAGCAGTGCTAGTATCATCCTCCAAAGGTAATTTGGTGCATGACAATGCGGAAGTTAAATAAACAAGCACTAATTTGGCTGTGTGCAGGAATTATTATTTTAGGTTTGATGGGATGCGATCGCCTTTTCCCTGCTTCTGGGGATGCTGTTGAGCGTATCAGTGATGGTGATACCCTAACTGTGAAAGACCCTAATGGTAACAAATTCAGCGTCCGCTTTGCCTGCATGGATGCGCCAGAAGTACCACATACCAACAAGGAAAAGCAAAGTAAACGCGCTAGCGATCGCAATCAATTTACCTGGGGTGCGAAAGCACAGGAACGCTTACAGCAGTTGGTTAAGCAAGGAGGCGATCGCGTAACTTTGAATATTACCGATAGCGATCGCTATGGCAGAAAAGTGGCGGAAGTACGCTTAAAAGATGGTACGTTTGTGCAACAAGTTTTACTGCGGGAAGGATTGGCGAAGGTTTATCGTCCTTATTTAAATAAGTGTCCCAGTAAAGATTTAGTGCAGCAAGCCGAAGCGGAAGCGCAGCAACAAAAGCGTGGGATTTGGGGTGATGCTAAGTTTGTTAATCCTTGGGAATATCGGAGTTTAAGTAAGCTGTAATTCGTAATTAAGAAACAATACTGATCTGTTAAGGATTTTTAACTCTTAATTTGGTTTTGGGAAAAGGTGAAAGGGTAAGGGGAAAAGGGGCAAGAAAAAACTTTTTTCCTTTACCCTTTTGCCTTTAACCGACAAGTATTGAATTAAGAAATTAATATACAGGGGTTTGTTGTCGTGCAGTGCACCATTAAGGATTTAAAAAAGTGCGTTAGCCTCCGGCATCATACACTTTATTGAACCAGGAATTACGCAAGCAAAATTTGTCATTGCGACCGGAATGAAGTTTAGGGAAGCAATCCCAGAATCTCAGGCGATTACGTCGCTGCGCTCGTAATGACGTAATTACGTAACTTTTGCGTAATACCAATTCAAATTATGTTTGCGACAGATAAATTCTTTGTAGGGGCACGGCACCAATAAGATATTTGATATGCCAAAAGATTGTGGATGCCGTGCCCCTACCTACCCATCTGTTGCGTTCTTTTTTCAAAATAGTATAAGTCCTATGAACTAAATTATATATGACAATTATTTTTGTAATTAATATCATAATTAGCACAATTATTCGTAAGGGCATGGCAGTGCCATGCCCTGACAATTATCTGTACCTCAGCAACTTGCAATCTGCTGTATTTACCGATATTCTAGAGATGCAAAATAGATGTGGTTTAGCTGATAAATTACCTGTAGCTAGATTAGGCAGTTACTACATTATCATTTGCGTTTTTTTCTGCACTATTTTTTAAGCGGGTTAATCGGCTTTTGCGGATACGATCGCTTTCTTTAACCCCACCTGCAAATTCATATTCACTACTGTCTTTGCCGTATTTAAAACCAACTCCCACCAGCATTTTATCTGAAATCAGGCTTAAGCTTTTTTCTATCTCGTCTAGCTTGGTTCTAGAAGAGTCAATTAAAGCTATCGCATCGTTATATTCATTCAGCATCGTTTGAAATTGCTGCATTAATTGAGTTAGGTTTTGCAAGTTGCAGTTATCATCAAAAGTTATATTGGGATCAATAGCTTTCATCCTGGTGACTCTAAATTGAGCTTTTTCTAAAATCCGGGATGTACGTTGCTTACGAGCCATATTTTACTCCTTCACTAGCTCTCAAAAGCTAGTTTGGCTCAATTAAGCTATGTTCCGGTTCAGCAAAAATCGCAAATTTTTCAGATAATTTTTGATTTATACCAGTGATTATTCTGAATTTAATCACACAGGGCTGATTTTCAGAGAAATAATCTGTTTAGGTTTCAGGAATATGTGATGATGACAGCTTAGGTGATGCCTACCACAGGCTCAACCTCTGCACTTTCATGTAGAGTTAAGTGCGATCGCTTCAACAATAAGCCTTAATGGTCGAGGTTTAAGGGTTAATGTTGTAACTTTAAGGCTTAATGGTCGAGGTTTAAGGGTTAATGTTGTAACTTTAAGGCTTAATGGTCAAGGTTTAAGGGTTAATGTTGTAACCTTAAGGCTTAATGGTCAAGGTTGATGACTAAAGTTGATTGGCGATCGCATTTCGTTCAAGCTGGGGCGATCGCACTTTACAATAGTTGTCGCATATTTGAACCACATCTATCGTAGGGGCACGGCATCCACAGACTTTCGGAGATACACATATCTTATCGGTGCCGTGCCCTACCAAGTAATTCATCTTCGCTGAAGATACTGAGGTGCATAAGGTAGCAAAAATATTTATTCAGGCGAACTTTTATACCCCCACAGTGCCAGGTAACGAATTTATGAAATGTCGATTTTATCGTGTATTAGGGACTTTTAATAAATATTTAGAAATTTCTCAAAGCCTTAGGTGTTAAACTTTACAAGCCTCGATACGCGTGAAGAGAACTACAAACGACCACGACACATTTCCAAAAATGGCAACGAACGAACGCCTACATAAAATAGGGAGATATCCCTCTGGTACTGAGGTATCAAAAATAACTTTATCGTAATCAATCCAGTTGCTTTCCACTCTCCATCCTACGCGATCGCCAAATTGTTTCCAGGCTTCCTCGTCATATTTACCATCTGGCTTACCACCAACACTCAAGTAAATTTCTTTCTGAACGCTAAAGCCAAATCGTCCATTGCTATATTTTGTCCATAGGCGATCAATCGTGCGGAGGTCAGTACAAGGAAAGTTTAATAATTCTTCTGTATTAAAGTAATGACCATTATTCTGACCTATAGCCTGAACCATTACTAAATATGTTTCCATATCAGCATCTTTCCAGTTCTCTGCTGCTAGCAAGTCGCGCAGCCTGGTATAGTCTACGCCTTTTTCTGTACTAAGATCATCGTCTTGTTTCGCTGTCGGTTCTTTAGTATCAATTGTTGAAATTGGTTGCGGGGAAATAATTTTACTTGCCGAAATTGACTGCTGAGGAATCAAGCGATTATGTATAGCTGCAATATCCTCATCTCGAAGTTTAAGAATTTGCTGTAATCGCCGTAAATCATCAAGAGTTCCATCACTAAGAATCGGTTCTTCTTCTAAAGCCTCAGTCAGGCTTTGTTCGTATTCCTGCAAGCTTTCTTCTAACTCACGGAATGGTTTGAGAACTTCTTCTTCTATCGCTGCTGCTACTTCCGAATTTAACCCCAACTCAGTTTGTCTACGAACTAAAACTTTGCGTCCTACAACCGAAACGCGACCATTTCTAATACGTTGCTCAACTTCTTTGCGATACTCTAATTGCGAATCGCCTACTGGTGCTTTAGCTAGGCGAATTGTATAACCTTCTTTGACTGCAAATATTTCTGGTTTCATCGCTGGCTTGGCTTCCAGCACCTTGCGCTTGGCATATTCATGCAGTTCAGCTACAGTCACAAAACCATCGTTATCATTATCAGCTGCGCCTGTTTCAATTCCCTCAATTAAATAGCGGGTGTAAACTGCGCCTCCCGAATCTTCAAAGGATTTTTGTGTAGCTGTGGAAGAGGTTAACACAGCTCTACCTTCACCACCTAATTGCTCAACAATTTCATTTTTAATGCTGAGATTGGAAATTTCTTTTGCACTCATCCCCTCAGCAAAAGCACCGCTAAAACAACAGTCAAGAATTAATACTTGTCGCTTCGATTTGCTGCGACTCATGTAATTTTGATGGATGAACTTAGCATCTACTGCTGTACCAATTCTAACTAAACCCTGGGGATTAATTTGAGTATTGCGGCTGACAAAAAATAAATTTCCGTCTTCATGTCTGTAGCCATGTCCAGAAAAATAGAGCAGTACTACGTCATCTTTTTGGCATTTTTCCATGAATAACTGCTCAATTTCTGAGCGCATAGTATCAGAATCAGGATTAGGCAAAACTTTGACTTCCTTAAAGCCGCCTATCTCTAAATTCTCCAAAACACGCTGCATTGCTTCAATATCTTTGACTACTCCAGATAAATTATTTATCTTCGGAGACTCATATTCACTAGCACCAATTAGCAATGCATATTTCGCCATTTTGCTTGCTTAGTTCCGTTGAAATACAGAATTTTCCCTAATTCTATATTTTATACAGGATAAAGCTGAGGGATTCCGTGCATTAAACCTCTTGCAAGAGGTGGGGAAAGGGAAAAGGTTAAAGGGGAAGGGTAAAAGAGAAAACCTTTCCCCTTTTCCGCCTTTTCGCAACTTCTGAATTGTTGGTGGTGCGTTGCGCTGCGCGACAACACACCCTACGCCAGCACTTACTGCTGCACAGATCCCCGACTTTTTCAAAAAGTCGGGGATCTAAATCCTGCTAAAGAGTAAGTGACATTTTGCCCCACGCTGTTTAAATTAAAGGGGCGATCGCTCTTGCAATTTAGCTTTTAAACGGAGAGGGAGGGATTCGAACCCTCGTATACGTTGCCGCATAACAGCATTTCCAGTGCTGCGCCTTCAACCACTCGGCCACCTCTCCAGGTGCCACGATTTACAATTCTAAGGTGAAATCGCAAAAAATGCAAAGATAATTAAGAAGATATTTGAGAAAAAATCAAAAGTTCCCAATCATCATGTCCCAAACATACAAGATTAGAGTTCGCGATCGCAATACTGGCAAGGAATACACCATACAAGTGCCGGAAGACCGCTACATTTTGCACAGCGCTGAACAACAAGGAACAGAATTGCCGTTTTCTTGCCGCAATGGTGCTTGTACTACTTGTGCTGTGCGGGTACTTTCGGGAGAAATTTACCAGCCAGAGGCAATTGGACTATCGCCAGAGTTGCGGCGCAAGGGATATGCCTTATTATGTGTGAGTTATCCCCGTTCGGATATAGAAGTGGAAACCCAAGACGAAGATGAAGTTTATGAACTTCAGTTTGGACGCTTTTTTGCACGGGGTAAAGTGAGGGCGGGTTTACCGTTGGATGAAGATTAAACAATTGAAAATACACAATTCAAAATCACGAGATGCAATCTTGGCAATCCTGGCTATTGATTAGTAGCTGTCGGCAGGGTAGATATAACGGTGTGAAGGTACAAATTCAGGCTATGGCAGCGCATTTTGGCGTATTAGTGCGAAAAATATTAATTTTGGCTTGCCTATTACTGCTAGTGAGTTGTCAAGGCAAAAGCCAGCCTACCGCTAATCAAGCACAGGTAAAAGTGGCGCGGGTGGTGAGTGGGCAAAGTTTGGAAGTTTTAGGCATGGCTGAACAACCAAACTTAATTTCCCCGGTGCGATTAATTGGTATTGAAGCACCAGATCTCCGCCAGCGCCCTTGGGGTGATGATGCTAAAGACGAATTAGAGAAAATGATTGGAGGCGCAGAACAAATCGTCACCCTAGAGTTGGACATTGAAGACAAAGATAAAATTGGTCGGACTGTAGCCTATGTATGGAAAGATAAATTGTTGTTAAACGAAGAAATAGTCAAAAAAGGCTATGCATTATTTGTACCGCGATCGCCTAATCATAAATACGACCAGCGTTTAGAACGTGCCCAACAATGGGCAAGAATCATGGGGCAAGGCATTTGGCAACCAGAAAAACCCATGCGCCTGACTCCCGCAGAGTTTCGGCGGCAGTATCGGTGAGTGGGGGATTGGGGATTGGGGACTGGGGATTGGGGATTGGGGACTGGGGATTGGGGACTGGGGACTGGGGACTGGGGATGAGGGAGATGAGGGAGATGAGGGAGATGAGGGAGATGAGGGAGATGAGGGAGATGAGGGAGCAGGAGTGCAGGGGAGAATAGCCATTACTCATTACTCATTACCCCATGCCCAATGCCCCATGCCCAATGCCCAATGCCCAATGACAAATGACAAATGACTAATAACAAATGACAAACCTACAAATATTTCTAGATATAGCTACAGAAGCGGCTTTGGCTGCTGGTGAGGTTTTGCAAGGCTATTGGGGGAAGTTAGAAGATGCAATTACAGAAAAAGGCCGTCCTGGTGATTTAGTTACCGCCGCTGATAAGGCTTCGGAAGTGGTAGTTTTGGAGGTTTTGCGTCGCCATTTTCCCCAGCATTCGATTTTGGCTGAGGAATCTGGGAAATTAGGCAATCAAGATAGTGAATATCTTTGGGCAATTGATCCTTTAGATGGCACAACAAACTATGCTCACCAATATCCTTGTTTTGCTGTTTCTATTGGGTTGCTAATTAATGGCGTTCCCCAAGTAGGTGTAATTTATAATCCTGCTAGTAATGAGCTATTTCGGGCTGCTGCTGGTTTGGGTGCTACACGCAATCGCCGCCCGATCAAGGTTTCCGATAGTTCTGAATTGAGGAAAAGTTTGCTAGTCACTGGCTTTGCCTACGATCGCAGAGAAACCTCTGATAATAATTATGCAGAATTTTGTCACCTCACCCATTTAACTCAAGGTGTCAGGCGTAGCGGTTCCGCCGCAATGGATTTAGCTTATGTAGCCTGTGGGCGATTTGATGGCTACTGGGAAAGGGGACTTTCCCCTTGGGATATGGCTGCGGGTATTATCCTCCTTCTAGAAGCTGGCGGCAAAGTCACAGCCTACGATCGCACTGCTTTTAAAATCGAAACGGGAAGAATCCTCGCTACTAATGGCTACCTCCACGACACCCTCAGCCACGAATTAATGAACACCCCACCGTTATCAAGTTGGAAATGAGAATGGGGCATGGGGCATTGGGCATTGGGTATGGGGCATGGGGCATGGGGCATTGGGCATGGGGCATGGGGCATGGGGCATGGGGCATTGGGTAATGAGTAATGAGTAATGAGTAATGAGTAATGGCTATTCTCCCCTGCACTCCTGCTCCCTCTGCTCCCTCTGCTCCCTCTGCTCCCTCATCTCCCTCATCTCCCTCTGCTCCCTCTGCTCCCTCATCTCCCTCATCCCCAGTCCCCAATCCCCATTACCCCTTATCCCCAGAGGGGGCCCCGAGTTCCCCAATCCCCAATCCCCAATCTCCAATGTATGACTTTTAACCCTTAACTACTGAACGATCTATAGGATAGCGAAGTAAACTAGAAGCATTATTTTGCTAACGTTGGTGCATATCTATTTATGTCATTAAGAATAGATCGTGGTCTTTTTAAATATGATTTCATCGATCATCATGCAGTTTTGTGTGTTCCTATTGATGCTGATGTGAAAGAGATCCGCAAGCGCTATCTCTCGATTGCTCGGCGTTTGCATCCTGATGCTAATAATAATGTGAGTCCTACGGATAAGCATTTATCCAGTGAATTTTTATCTAAGTTGGTTAACCCAGCTTACGAAAAAATTACGGTAGAAAGAAGTCGCTCAGAATACATGATTATCCTGTCTCACATGGGTAAGCGATTAGTACAAGAGTTTACTTCGGTAGAATTACATACTGAGATAGGGAAAAAGTTAGCAACTGCGCCCGAATCAACCATAGATTCACTGTACAAAAGCGCGATCGCCAAAATTGCCGAAACTCAATATGAGAACTTACAGCATGTACCGCAAGTAATTGCCCAAATTAGCGAGCTGAATTTAGTTTACTTAATGCGGACTGCGGGTAAATCATTGGCAACGCCTACCCCGCAGATGCAATCCACAATGAACTCAGCTCCACCTCCGCCCAATCCTGCTACGAATACAACAGCACCTCCGCCAGCACCAGCACCAGCACCAGAATCTTCAGTGGTGGAACATTATTTGCGTCGCGCACAATCTTTAATTGACAAAAACCAATTTTCGCAAGCTCAGGTGGAGTTGCAAGATGCGCTGAAATTAGAACCGAAGAATAGTAGATGCCATAGCCTGATAGGATTGGTGTATTTGAAGCAAAATCGGCTCAAAATGGCAAAGATTCATTTTGATAATACTTTAAAATTAGACCCCAATGACCAAACAGCTTTGTCTTGGAAACCAAAAATAGAGAAGGCTTTAAGTCAACAATCTGGTGGTGGTAAAGTAACTACACCTCCTAATTCGACTGGTAAACAACCAGATAAGTCGGGAGGTGGCGGTTTGTTTGGTGGTTTGTTTGGTGGGAAGAAAAAGTAATGGTGTATCAACCAGCAGCGGGAGCTAGAGATTTATTACCTTTAGATGTGGCGCAAAAACGCTGGATTGAAGATAGGTTACAGCAAGTATTTCATCGTTGGGGATATCACAGGATTATTACCTCAACTTTGGAACGGATGGATACCCTAATGGCGGGGGAAGCAATTCAGCGCCAAACGGTAATTCAACTGCAAAATTCGGAAGATGAAGAATTAGGGCTGCGTCCAGAATTGACAGCTTCGATCGCGCGCACTGTTGTCACGCGCATGGCAGGTGTAACTTATCCGCAAAGGCTGTATTACAATGCCAATGTCTTCCGCCGCATCTGGGAAAATCGGCATAATCGTCAGCAAGAGTTTTATCAAGCTGGGGTTGAGTTGCTCGGTGCTGGTGGATTGCTAGCAAATGCGGAAGTATTGTTGTTAGTTGCAGATTGTTTAGCAGCGCTTTCGGTGCAGCGATGGTATTTAATTTTAGGTGAAGCGGGAATTACCCGATCGCTGTTGAGTGTATTCCCGTCTCACCTACAGGGTAAAGTTCGTAGTGCGATCGCTAATTTAGATCGCATTGCCATCGAGAATTTACCCCTAAGTGAAGCACTCCGCGATCGCGCCAAACTCATCTTAGATCTGCGCGGTAAAAGTTCCGAAGTTTTGCGAAAAGTCCAGACTTTAGATTTAGATCAGGCTCAACAAGAAGCGGTGAATAACCTCGCGTCTTTAGTAGATTTGCTGGAATCGCAGGGAGATTATCCTTTAATTCTCGACCTCAGCTTGATTGAAACCATCGACTATTACACCGGTATCGTCTTTGAAGTAGTCAGCGATACTGCTGGACAAGTCCAGGTATTAGGGCGGGGTGGTCGCTACGACAAGCTTTTAGGGCTATATCATCCCCAAGGTGAAGATATTCCGGGGGTAGGCTTTGCCCTCAATATCGAAGATTTATACCAAATAATCCAATCTACTCAGCAATTACCGCAAGCACCCCCAACTAGCGATTGGTTAATCGTACCAGAGACAGCTAATGCTGATGCTGCTGCCTTTGCCTACGCCCAAAAGCTCCGGGATTCTAGCGAGATAGTGCGAGTAGAAATTGATTTAGGGGGCAGAGATAGCGAAGCCATCAGAAAATACGCACGCGATCGCGGAATTGCTCAAATCGCCTGGATTAAAGCTGATGGTTCACCAACCATAGAATCATTGTCTTAGCTAGGAAATATATCTAATTGCTAGGCTAGAAAAGCTGACTTTCAAGAGAGGGAATCAAGAAAATGCCACACACAATTGTTACCGATGTCTGTGAGGGCATCGCTGACTGCGTAGATGCTTGTCCAGTAGCTTGCATTCATGACGGCCCAGGAAAAAACGTCAAAGGCACCGATTGGTACTGGATAGACTTCGCCACCTGCATTGATTGTGGCATCTGTCTCCAAGTATGCCCAGTAGAAGGTGCGATCGTTCCCGAAGAACGCCCCGATTTGCAGAAGACTCCAGAATAAGAGGCAGGGGGGCAGGGAGCAGGGAGCAGGGGGAGATGAGGGGGATGAGGGAGATGAGGGGGATGAGGGAGATGAGGGAGATGAGGGAGATGAGGGAGATGAGGGAGATGAGGGAGATGAGGGAAATGAGGGAGATGAGGGAGATGAGGGAGATGAGGGAGAAATTACCAATTACCCATTACTCATTACTCATTACTCATTACTTATTACTCATGAGTCATGAGTCATTACTCATTACTTATTACTCATGACTCATTACTCATTACCCAATGCCCAATGCCCCATGCCCCATGCCAAATGACAAATGACAAATGACAAATGACAAATGCCAAATGACAAATGACAAATGACTATTTACTAGAAGTTCAAAATGTTCATGCTGGATATATTAAAGATGTAGATATCCTGCAAGGTGTGAATTTTCGAGTTGCAGCGGGGGAATTGGTAACAGTGATTGGCCCCAACGGTGCGGGTAAATCCACCTTGGCGAAAACAATTTTTGGACTCTTAACTCCCCATACAGGCACGATTACCTTTAAAGGTGAAAATATTGGCGGACTCAAGTCAAATCAAATAGTGCAACGGGGAATGTGCTATGTACCGCAAATCGCCAATGTTTTTCCGTCGTTGAGTATTGAAGAGAATTTAGAGATGGGGGCTTTTGTGCGGAATATTCCCCTCAAGCCCCTCAAAGATAAAATATTTACCATGTTTCCCAGATTAAGCGATCGCCGTCGTCAACGTGCAGGTACGCTTTCCGGTGGAGAACGGCAGATGTTGGCAATGGGTAAAGCTTTGATGCTGGAACCCAGCTTGCTGCTGTTAGATGAACCCTCTGCGGCTTTATCCCCCATCCTAGTTACACAAGTATTTGACCAAATCAAGGAAATTAACCAGAGTGGCACAGCCATTGTCCTAGTAGAACAAAACGCCCGTAAAGCCTTAGAAATGGCTGACCGTGGTTACGTACTAGAATCTGGACGTGATGCCATCTCCGGCCCCGGTCGAGATTTATTGAACGACCCGAAGGTGGCAGAACTGTATCTAGGTGCGGGGAAGGGGCATTAGGGGATGAGGGGATTAGGGACTGGGGACTGGGGACTGGGAAAGCAGAGGAAGCAGGGGTGCAGGGGAGAATAGCCATTACTCATTACTCATTACTCATTACTCATGCCCAATGCCCAATGCCCCATGCCCAATGCCCAATGCCCCATGCCCCATGCCCCATGCCCAAAAATTAAATAACTTTTAAACCGTGTAAGCGAGTACTCTTGCATCCCCTTAAAGTCTGATATCTTCCAGGCAACCACGAAACGGTTGTCAGGTAGAGGAATGGCTAGAATTAATGGATTTATTGGTCGTCGGAATTTTATACATTTAGCCGGTGTCGGTAGCATTGGCATTGGGGCTTTGATTGGCGCTGGTGGTATTCTGTGGAATAAAGAGCCTTCTTTAGCGGATCAAGCCTCAAATGATGTTGGTGAAAAACCGCAACCAGTTAATCCACAAGCAGCATTAAAAATTTTGCTTGAGGGAAATCAAAGATTTGTCGAAGAAAAGCGTCTAAATCCACATCAATCGAAATTGCGTTTACAAGAAACTGTTGCAGCTCAATATCCATTTGCAGCAATATTAGGTTGTGCTGATTCTCGAGTACCAGCAGAAATTGTTTTCGATCAAGGATTAGGTGATTTATTTGTAGTGCGTGTAGCTGGTAATGTAGCTTCGCCAGAGGCTATTGGTAGCTTGGAATATGCTACATCGATATTAGGCGCGCAATTAATTTTAGTTCTTGGTCATAGTAAATGTGGTGCGGTAAAAGCTGCGATTGAAGGTAAACCACTACCGGGAAGAATTGGTGTTTTTGTAGAAGAAATTAAACCTGCTGTAGAAATAGCAAAAAATAAATCTGGCAGTTTAGAAAAAAATACTATTGTTGCTAATATTCAATATCAAGCAGATAATTTAGCCAAGAAGTCAACAATTTTAGGCAATTTAATTAAAGAAGGTAAATTAAAAATTGTTGGCGGTCGTTACGATTTGGCTACAGGGGAAGTGAGCATCACGAAGGGCTAGTACTGCTAGCAGTCAAAATTAATCCCAAGTCAAATAATGTTTGCGACACGTCAATATATTTTAGAGGGCAAGGCAGTGCCATTGCCCCTACAAGACGTTGAAATTTTGTAGAGACGCGATTTATCGCGTCTCCACCAACCCAAAATCACGGCGAAAAATTATTAACCGCATCGTATTGACATCACCTCTAGCTCATCTTTGAGCATGACCGAATTAGAAGAAAAACTCGATAAAATCTTCTATTGGGTACAAAAGTAGAAATATTTCAGTTACTATTTTGGCTGTGTAGAGATGTTGCAATGCAACATCTCTTTATAATATATGGCTCAGAGCAATGATTGAGGATTGCTAAATGACAGAATTTAGAAATATTCCAGAGTGGGAAAAAGCTCATGAACTGATAGTTGCAGTTTATCAGGTGACTGGGGATTTCCCGGATGATGAATTATTGGGCTTAACGCAACAAATACGTTTAGCTGCTGCGGCTATTCCGATTAAAATTGCTCAAGGATGCGATCGCGATGATCGAGAAGCACAACTGGATTTTTTGCAATTGGCGAAGGATGCAGCAATTGAGGTGGAATATTACCTGTTGCTTTGCTATGAGTTGGAACTGCTGCAAAGTTCTAGTTACGATCGCGTGGTGAGTGATGTTGTGGAAGTGAAGGAATTACTGACAAATAAGATTGACAAACTGAGTCGGAATTTTTAATGGTTCTCCAACTCCTCCCCGAACATTTACAAATTATCCGCACCCATGCCCAAAGCACTTACCCAGATGAATGCTGCGGTATAATTTTGGGTCATGTCACCCTTGAGGGCAAAACTGTAGTCGAAATTATGCCTACAGAAAATGCTTGGAATACAGAAGCAGCAAATTTTTCAGATGATCGCACCACCGAAACCGAAAGGCGACGATATGCGATCGCACCCCAAGTTATGTTACAAGCACAAAGAGAAGCACGCGATCGCTCTCTCAATATTATCGGTATTTACCATTCCCACCCCGATGCACCAGCGATTCCTTCGGAGTGCGATCGCCTCTATGCTTGGCCTGAATACTCGTATATAATAGTTTCCGTTCAAAAAGGTAAAGCTGAAACACTCCAAAGCTGGAGTCTAGATGAAAGCCATCAATTCCAACCCGAAGCGATTAACAACATAATTTAAACAACCGATCAATACGGATATCATTTTTCGCTACGATAAATAATCCGCCCTCCACTTGAAATTGCTATGCTCAATCCCAATCTGGATGAAATCCAGTTGACTAAAGACGACTACGAACGCTACTCCCGCCACCTGATTTTGCCGGAGGTGGGACTAGAGGGACAAAAACGCCTGAAAGCCGCCAGTGTACTCTGTATCGGTACAGGTGGACTGGGTGCGCCACTGCTGTTATATTTGGCAGCTGCGGGTGTGGGACGCATCGGTATTGTTGATTTCGATGTTGTCGATACTTCTAACCTGCAACGCCAAGTTATTCACGGGACATCCTGGGTAGGTAAACCCAAAATTCAATCCGCTAAGGATAGAATTCTGGAGATTAACCCCTTCTGTCAGGTTGATTTGCATGAAGTGCGCCTCAGTTCCGAAAATGCGCTGAGTATTTTGGAACCCTATGATATTGTCGTCGATGGTACTGATAACTTCCCCACAAGATATCTTGTGAACGATGCTTGTGTGTTACTCAACAAGCCTAACGTTTACGGTTCGATTTTCCGCTTTGAAGGACAAGCCACAGTATTTAACTACGAAGGCGGGCCGAACTATCGTGACTTGTATCCCGAACCACCACCACCAGGAATGGTTCCCTCTTGTGCAGAAGGTGGGGTATTAGGAATATTGCCGGGAATTATCGGTGTGATCCAAGCCACTGAAACTGTGAAAATTATTCTGGGACAAGGTAACACTTTAAGCGGAAGGCTGCTGCTGTACAACGCCTTGGAAATGAAATTCCGCGAATTGAAGCTGCGTCCAAACCCCATCCGCCCAGTTATTGAAAAACTGATAGACTACGAAGAATTCTGCGGTATTCCCCAAGCTAAGGCTGAGGAAGCCAAACAGCAGCAAGAAATTCAAGAAATGACTGTTACCGAATTGAAACAGTTATTAGATAGCGGTGCAAAAGACTTTGTACTGTTAGATGTGCGTAACCCACATGAATATGAAATTGCCAAAATTCCTGGTTCCGTCTTAGTACCATTACCAGATATTGAAAATGGCGATGGCGTAAAACAAGTCAAAGAAATTCTCAACGGTCACCGCTTAATTGCTCATTGTAAAATGGGCGGGCGATCGGCAAAAGCCCTGAGCATTCTTAAAGAATCTGGGATTGTTGGTACAAACGTCAAAGGCGGAATCACCGCTTGGAGTCGAGAAGTAGATCCTTCCGTTCCCGAGTATTAAATTCTGGTTAGTTGACTGGCAAAAGAAAATCTTATCCCTGAGTTTGGGGATTTTTCTTTGATTGACTAATTTGTATAAAATATAAGCGATTCATAGGGTTACAGCATTGCTGTAGCCTTATTTTTTCGTAGGGTGTGTTGTCGCGCAGCGCAACGCACCATTAATTGTTTGATGATGCGTTAGCTACGGCATAACACAAGCTACCAATTCAATACTACAAGGGATAGCATTTTGAACTCAAAATTAATTTTGGGGAAAAGGTTAAAGGTTTTTTCTTTTCCTTTTCCCATTCCCCTTTTTACCCTTAACCGACAAGTATTGGCTACCAATTGATTTAACATTATGTTCTTTGAAGTAATACCAAATTAAATACACCAGATTCGATGTTTATGAGATACAGCAACTAATTGAAAAAAGTAATGAGTAATAAGTAAATTTCCTACTCATTACTCATTACTCATTACTCATTACTCATTACTCATGATGTACCTCAATTACCTCAAAAGTGCTGTAATGTTTGCGACATACCAATAATATTCTAGAGGGACGTGCCCCTACAATCTGTCGCATTCTTTTTTCAAATTGCTATAAACATGATTAAAAAATTTATCTTGAAAACTCAATTTTTCCTGTAAATAATTTTTACTACATACCTTTTTCTTTAAATAATCCCATTAATTTACGTTTGCGCCCATGCTCCTGCATTAACTTGGCTTTGTAGCTATCCCAATCTGCTTTTCTCCCACATTCCAAATAGGCGGCGCGGGCTTTTTTTAACCACTGAACTGCTTCAGCATAATAATCTGCTTTTCCTGCATCCATAATCATTTCTGCACGACGACGCGCATTAGCAATTACCCAGCTAGGCTTATGAGATATTGCGGCATCCATAACACGCTGAATTAAATTAGCATAGAAAGAACTGAGTTCATTCACAATCTGAATAGCATCATCAATCAAGCCTTCATATAAGAAAATATCTACCTTCTCTGATTCGCTTCCCCAACTACCAAAAGTGCGGAGAATTTGTAGTAAATCTACTTTCACAGTAGCCCAGTTTTCCCCTGCTAATTCTGCCATTTTTTGATAATCAACAAAGGATGCTCTAACTCGAAAAGCAGCCATGAGTGCAGATAAAGCCGCTTCTTGATCGTTTAATTCTTGAGCTAAATCACTTGTCCAAATCCCCAGTTCATACTGACAATTACCAGGCAAGTTTAAGCCGATTTGGGCAATATCTAGCGCTTCTGATAATGAATCCTGCTGTGCTAAGGTTTTCGCTAAAGCAAAAGCAGCTTCCATCGTATTCATTTGGGCTTGCGCTGCTGTCATGGCTTCATCTACTCTGCCCAAACGCCCTAACATTGTCAGATATTGTTCGGTTTGCCCTTCGGCGGCTGCCAAATACAGGTATTCTTGATATCGTTCCTGACGTTCGAGAATTTTCAGGCGAATTAACGCTAAATCATCAGCGTAGTCTGGAATTTGTTCTTCCCAAACACCCATTTCGGGGATATTACCTTGGAGAACTTGCACCAATGGCGAGTAATCCCAGCCTTGACGCAAAGCTTCCGAAGCTAAGTCAAAATCAGCGTCCCATTCTTCCTGCCATGCTTCCAAATTAACTTGAATATCAACCTTTTCTTCTGGGGTAAGTTCCGCTATGAGAATGGCTTCACACCAAGCCGCATTCAATTCTGGGAGAAACTCATAATTATCAGCACCATAGTCCGCAACATCGTCCCAATTTTCCACACAAGCCGAAGTAATCGCCTCTAAAATTGCGATCGCATTATTACCATCTCCTCGTTCGCACAAATCTACAGCAGTTTCGATCAGACTCAGTAATTCTTCGCTGATGGGGTCATCATCATAACCATCTTCCCAAGCACTCACTGCATTCCGGAGAATCTGGCGGACTTTCTGCCCAAAGGGTTTGGCATCGATTGTGCTGTGAATTACAGGTTTAATTCTTGGTGGTTTAGCAGAAGAATATGTAATCAAATTAACATGGCGGTCGATTGCCTCAATTAACTTTGGGTATTCCGCCACTAAGCTTTGCAGTAACCTGTGAGTTTGCTGATCATCCAGACGACTCAGCAATTGTTCTAAAGTCGGACGCTCATCAATACTTTCTGGCTGACGCACACAAACCAGCAAGGTAGCTACAATATGTTTACACCACCCATCGCGATCATAAGGACAGCTGCATTTAACAGAATTTAATCCGTCTGTATCAAAATTGAGGCGGACTTGATAAGGATGATTTTCATTGCCTTCAACTTCCGCCAACAGCAAATTACCACGTTGGGTAAGAGACATCACAGCATCAGCCTCATAATAAGCCTCACCTCGCTGGAAAGACTTAGCGTTAGCATGACGGCGGATTGTAAATTCACTGAGCTTAGGGATTAGCATGGAGGGAATGGGGATTGGGATTGGGGAACTCGGGGCCCCCTTTGGGGATAAGGGGTAATGGGGACTGGGGACTGGGGATGAGGGGGATGAGGGAGATGAGGGAGATGAGGGGAGAAATTCCCATTACCCATGCCCAATGCCCAATGCCCTATGCCCTATTCCCAATGCCAAATTTTGCGAATTTTAAGTATAAGATACAGCGAGTATATAAGTTAAATTATGATACTGAAGATATTCAGTCCCTTGGCCTGCTAGCGTAAATCATAAATTGGAATTAGTAAGACCCGAACATTAAAGGGGTTGCGCTGATTGCAGGTCAAGTCGAGAATATATAGGCGAAGCACACGGGGAAACTAACGTGAGTCAGGGATTCGATTACGATTTAGTGATTATAGGCGCTGGTGTAGGTGGACATGGAGCAGCCCTACACGCCGTTAGCTGTGGTCTGAAAACAGCGATTATTGAAGCAGCTGATATGGGGGGAACCTGTGTCAACCGGGGCTGTATTCCTTCAAAAGCGCTGCTGGCTGCATCCGGACGTGTGCGGGAGTTACGTAATACCCACCACCTCAAGTCTTTGGGCATTCAAATTGCTAGTGTGGAGTTTGATCGCCAAGCGATCGCTGACCATGCTACCAATCTTGTAGCGAAAATCCAAGGCGATTTAACCAACAGCCTCAAGCGTTTGGGTGTTGATATTATCCGAGGCTGGGGAAAAGTTGCTGGTACTCAGAAAATCACCGTGACTGGTGATGGTGGTGAAAAAACTATCACAGCGAAAGACATTATTCTTTCTCCCGGTTCTGTGCCTTTCGTACCTCCAGGGATTGAAGTTGACGGTAAAACTGTCTTTACCAGTGATCAAGGTGTGAAGTTAGAATCGCTACCAAATTGGGTAGCAATTATTGGTAGTGGTTATATCGGTTTGGAATTTTCCGATATTTACTCAGCATTAGGTGCTGAAATTACCATGATTGAAGCCCTCGATCAACTCATGCCAGGATTTGATCGGGATATTGCCAAACTTGCTGAACGGGTGCTGATTACCCCCCGCGATATAGAAACAAAAGTGGGAATATATGCTAAACGAGTCATCCCCGGTTCTCCGGTGGTGATTGAATTAGCTGATTTTAAAACAAAAGAAGATTTAGACGTGATCGAGGTGGATGCTTGTTTAGTTGCTACCGGACGCATCCCAGCTACCAAAAATCTCGGTTTGGAGTCTGTGGGTGTAGAACTCGACCGGAGGAATTTTATCCCAGTGAATGACAGCATGGCAGTGTTGTCAGCAGGTGAAGTAGTACCTCACCTCTGGGCAATTGGCGACGCTAACGGCAAAATGATGCTAGCTCATGCTGCTTCTGCTCAAGGTATCGTTGCAGTGGAAAATATTGTAGGTCGTCCCAGGGAAGTTGATTATCGCAGCATCCCCGCCGCCGCTTTTACCCACCCAGAAGTTAGCTATGTCGGCTTAACCGAAACCGCAGCCAAGGAATTAGGCCAAGCTGAAGGTTTTGAAATAGCTAATAGCAAAGGTTACTTCAAAGGTAACTCCAAAGCCTTAGCGGAAAATGAAGCCGACGGTATGGCGAAGGTAATTTATCGCAAAGATACCGGAGAAGTCTTAGGCGTTCACATCTTTGGACTACACGCCTCAGACCTCATCCACGAAGCCTCAGCCGCCGTTGCTAACCGCCAATCTGTACATACCCTCGCGCACTTAGTACACGCCCACCCAACACTTTCAGAAGTGTTAGACGAAGCTTACAAAAGAGCGATCGCATAAGCAAGGGGGATGGGGTAATGGGTAATTGGTAATTGGTAATTGGTGTTTGGGGTTTAATTATTTCTCCCCTGCTAAGAGCTCCCTGCCCCCTTGCCTCATCCCCCTCATCTCCTTCATCCCCAGTCCCCTTGTCCCCAGTCCCTAAAATGCAAATCCGTCGCCGTTCCCCTAGTTCAACTGTTGCTGTTTCCGTCATCCGTTATGAGGTTGCAATGCCAGGTGCAGAACCAAACAACATTTTGGAGAAAATTGTTTGGCAAAAAGAAATTGAAGTTGACCAAATGCGGGAAAGAGTACCTTTGCGGGAATTGCAAAAGCAAGCGTTAACTGCACCACCCACCCGCGATTTTGTAGGCGCACTACGACAAGGTAAGACAAAACCAGCGTTAATTGCCGAAGTCAAAAAAGCTTCACCCAGTAAAGGCATATTACGGGAAAATTTTGATCCAGAAGCGATCGCCCTCTCTTACCAAGCAGGCGGTGCTAGTTGTCTGTCTGTCCTTACCGATGAGAAATTTTTTCAAGGCAGCTTTGACAATTTAGCCAAAGTTCGTGCTGTCGTAAATTTACCGTTGCTGTGTAAGGATTTTATCATCTATCCTTATCAAATGTACTTAGCACGTTTGCGGGGGGCAGATGCAGTTTTATTGATTGCGGCGATACTCAGCGACCAAGATTTGCAGTACTTCATCAAAATTGCCAAATCTCTCAACATGGCAGCTTTAATTGAAGTCCATAGTTTAGCAGAACTGGATCGTGTGTTAGCCTTAGATGGCGTTACTTTGATAGGAATTAACAATCGCAATCTCGAAGATTTTTCAGTTGACTTGCAGACCACTTGTCAACTACTGAAAGATAGAGGTCAGCAATTACAGGAACGTAACATCTTGATTGTTAGTGAGTCAGGATTACATACACCAGATGACCTAAGTTTAGTAGCAACAGCAGGCGCATCCGCTGTACTCATTGGTGAATCTTTAGTTAAACAACCAGATCCAGCAGTTGCGATCGCTAATCTATTCCCAAGGTCGTAATCTCAAAATACCTCTCCCGTTCCTGTGGATGAAGTCAACTGTACTAGGTATGGTTGGATAATCAGTAGTGCTGAACCATCACTTGCTCTCTTTGTCAAATCTTTATAGCCCAGCCAATCTCAGGTATCAGCAAATACTGGTTGCCTATGTAACAATTAAGTTAGTAGCAAAACAACCTTAGCTTATCCAAAATCCCTTATTTGAAAAACCCAATCAACTTCATGGAGCAAATTCCACTGCCCTCACCTATCCATTACGAACTTATACTGCAACTTTTAGAAAGACAAACAATGTCAGCAGTAAGTAAAAATCCGGATTTGCGGCATCAGGTGAATCAGCTAATTATTACTTTACGTAAAGCAGCTGTTCAACAAAAGCACCTGGAAGAAATTTGCCAGTTTTCTTCTGTAGTGGTTGACCATCGTTGGTCAATCAATCATCATACTGAAAAAGCTGTTACCCCCGAATAAAAATCTTCATATCCTGCCCCACTGTATTCGTTTATCGGAATATAACAGGGGGATTATAAACATCACTGCCGAGAGTTACTATTTCTCCAAGCAGAATTATCAAAATCAGGACACTTCACTCAATTTGACATTACTGAATTGAGCGAAGTGTCCTTTGGCAATTTGTCAAAATATACTCATACTATTAAGCCTGAGCGTTTATTTAAAAATAAAATTGCGATCTTTGTAGAGTGTGTTAGGTGCTGATTTTCATACCCATTTAAAAAAAGAATGCGACAGATGGTAGGGGCATGGCACTGCCATGCCCTCTAGAATATATTGAAGTGCGCCACTTGCTACAACGCAGAGGCAGTCGCGTGGTGTTCGCGTAGCGTCTCCGTCAGGAGAGGCAATGCGGTTTTGGGGGTTTCCCAACTTGAGCAGACTACCGTGGGAACCCGCGCAACGCAGTGGCTCCCCTGCTTAAGATTTGGTTTTTAAATAATTTATTGTTTGTTATTTTTCTATGGCTTTGAATACAGTACTAAAGCAAAGGAGCGAGTTAAATATTTAACTCGCTCCTTTGCTCGATAGGATAATAAATTTAAGTCAAGGCAAATTTTTGATTCCCAATCTATTCGCCTGGGAAATAGGCATAGTTGATATAACATACCTCAATTCTCCTCAATGAGCTATTCATAACCTATGCCGTCTCTAACCAATCATAAATTTTCTCTAATTGATCGAGAGTAACCAAACCATACTGCCAAAGAATCATCGGTAAAGGGCCTGGATCTTGCTCCCGATGTCGCAACGCTACAGCTAAAGATGCTGTAGAAATTGCTAAATCTTCTTGCAAAAAATGAATCAATCGAGAATACTTTGATGGTGACATTTGTATCTCACCTCCTAGTGCAGAGTGTATTGTCATATATCAGTTCACCATTTCTCAGTAGCTAGTAGCCAGTATCTTATCTGTCACTATCGCATTAATACTTAAAAGCAAGAGCAAACTTTGTCTAAATTTACCTTAAAGAATTGCTCCGAATCGCGAATGGGAAAAACTTTGAACTCTAGAACTAGTTGTCTGCTCAATTCTCTAGTAGCTCTTTCCCTAAATCGCATTTGTGTCTTTTTTATGAAAAGCAGGTTTTATTCAATTACACATCTGGTAACAAATATTCCTTAGTTTATAGTCTCTTATGAGCGACCATTTACACGTATGTCAAAAGGAAGATATTTTGGTAATAAAATTTCAAATTTAAATTCTATCATCGGGATAGATAGAGCTTCCAAAAGTTGGCAATGTGATAAATAGCAGGTTTGTGAGTGAATATTATACCATTGGCAGTGAGATTTTTTTACCTTACATTATTTATTAAGGTTTGGCATGAGTTGAAAAGCGTACTTACAAAATTTTTATTTACGCAATGTTGCGGATGATAAAAACTTTATTTTTATACTATCGCCCAGCTTCAAGCCTAATTCAGTAGCCCGACCAGCCCTAAGTTCAATTACTGTATCAACTAGTGTATTTGTCCCGTAAGTAGGACAAGGGTCACTAGTACAGGGAGGTGCAGAAGTTTTGATATATTTAACGACTCCATTCTGCATAAAAATCATATCTAGAGGTATGAGTGTATTTTTCATCCAGAACCGAACTGGTTGTGCTGAAGGGAATTTAAACAGCATTCCCCGGTTATCTGGCAAAGATTTTCTATACATCAACCCCATTTCTTGCTGTTCCGGAGTCTGGGCTACTTCCAATTGAATCTTAGTATTATTAGGAACAGTAGCCTCAGCTGTAATCGGTAGTTGTTGACCAGCAGATACTCGTGCTTGAGTTTGAGAGCCAGATGTGGTGGACGGAGGTTTAGCCGTCGTGGGTGGAGAACAGCCCATCAACAAAACACTCAGCAATATTGAAATGAAACTTAGCAATTTGAGCATGATGATGAGTGATTTTATAATTTAGATTCTGATTTTACAAAATTTAAGAAAAAAAACCCATAACTTGTAGAAGTTTTTACTGGGATGAAGTAAAGAAATTGTGACATAAGATATTAGGGGATATCCTGGGGTAATTAATCAGGGGGTAACACCCCTCATCCATAATTTACCCAGATTTTAGCCCGTGTCAATGCATTTTAGCGATTAACTGATAATTTATTTATTACTGAATATTTTTATGTAGTTAAAAATACTTCGTACTCAAGATGAGTTTGTCGAGTCAGTATTCCCCTAGTGAATGTTTTCCAACTCAAGCGAGCATTGTATTTGAATGGAAAAACTGGAAAGCATACCTTATACCAATTCTCTAAAATATCGCTACACATAAGCAGCAGGGGGAGAATTATCTGTAGCCTGAATTTAAAGAAATGGTAAGTAGTCTGACAGAATTAATTACACAAAGTCATTGCGAATGGAGCGTTCGCGTAGCGTCCCGAAGGGAAGCGGAATGAAGCAATCGCAAGGGCTGGGATTGCTTCGCTTCGCTCGCAATGACTGTAAATATTTTTGTCCAAGTACTTATAAGTGCTAGAATTCCAGCCTTTTCAGGCGAGATGATTTCAATTTTGAATAATAATCCCACCTAGAAATCAGGTGGGATTGGGAAAAGAATATACTGTAGTTTCTGCGGCTCTGAGCATGAGCTTCTAAGATTCCCTTAAAACGTAGCCTACACCTCTTACTGTTTGAATCAGACGCTTTTGCCCTTCATCTTCGATTTTCAGGCGTAAGTAGCGAATATACACTTCAATTACATTTGATTCGCCCATAAAGTCGTAACCCCAAACATTTTCCAGAATTTGTTCTCGGGTTAATACTTCACGAGGATGTTCCATTAAGAACTTTAATAGTTCAAATTCTTTCATAGTGAGGTCAATTACTCGACCGTTATGTATAGCACGGCGAGTAGCGATATCTAAAACCAGTTCCCCAAAGCGTAACTGTTCTGTGGTATCGACATCAGGTTTTAGATACAAACGAATCAACTTTAAAAAGTCTTCTGAACGGTAAGGTTTCAGAATGTAATCGTCAGCTCCAGCTTCTAAACAAGCTACCCGATCATCAACTGTATCCCTTGCCATCAGGACTAGCACAGGAGAGCGCAAACCAGAGGTTCTGAGATTTTTGCACAATGAAAGTCCTGATTCACCTGCCAACATTCTGTCTAAGACAATTAAAGCAGGTTGGCGATCGCGACTATATTGTAAACCGCTATTGGCATCATGGGCCAAAATCGATTCATAGCCTGCCTCTTGCAAATCGAAAGACAGCTGATTTGCTAGGCTTTCATCGGTTTCAATCACTAAAACACAAGGACTATGAGCAGAGGTCATATTAATATTGCAATGTTAGGTATGGAATTTTGGATAGTACAAAAGTACATAAGCTAGAGATATAATTTCTCAATTTTTGATGGGGAATCCTAATTTAGTGGGCAAAACCCTTATAGGAAATTTAGCGCTCAGAATAAAGACAAATTATACAAATTATCTATTATTGAATATAACTTGCCCTGAGATAACGCCTGCGGATGTTTTAACACTTTCAGTTATTAACCATCAAATTCTGCTATGCAATTTTAAACACTAGTTCCAAATACCATAACTACATCAGCAATTCTGGAAGGAAATTGGGGATTGGGGATTGGGTAATTGGTGATAGGGAAAGTTAAGAGCCATAATTATTCACTTTTGAGTACAGACGCGATTAATCGCGTCTCTCTAACTCTTGACCTTTAACCCCTTTAAGGCAACTCTACCGAAGTTGGTTTGGCAATATGGGGTAGACCCCAGCCCAATTTTTCGCGCAAAATGCGGAAAAATTCTGGGGGTTGTAGGCGAATGAATTTGACAGTATATTGCGATCGCTCTAAATACACTCTATCTTCTGGCAAGACATAACACCCACCATTACCATCTACCACCATTACCAGGCGAGGAATATTTACTGGATAAATGTTAACTGGTTCCGTGTCCGGAAATACTAATGCTCTAGAAGCTAGGGAATGGGGACAAATAGGCACTAGTTGCAGGGCGGGTACGCCAGGGGTGACTACTGGGCCACCAGCACTTAAAGAATAAGCAGTTGAACCAGTTGGTGTGGACACAATTACACCATCTGCGGCTATATCAACCGGCGCATGACGACCTATGGCTATTTCAAAATGGCACATAGAGGTCAATGGTTCTCGATGCAACACCATTTCATTCAAGCATAGTGCTTCCCAAAGCACTGCTTCGCCCCGCAAGACTTGGACGGTGAGCATTGCTCGTTCTTCAATTTCATAGCCACCAGCCATTACCTGTTCTAGGGCTTGGGGAAGCTGATTAACATAAGCTTCCGTCAAAAATCCCATATGTCCAGTATTGATTGTTAGTATTGGAACCCCACAGGGAGCAACTTGACGAGAAGCGGCCAAAACAGTGCCGTCTCCCCCCAATACCACTGCAAACTCCATATCTGAGTCAAACCCAGGTGGCGTTAGCCCAGTAACTGGGGTGTGACATACAGGACTTTCGGGACTTGAGTAGCCCAGTATGCCACCGATACTCGATGTGATGCATACGTTCCAACCGGCTGCGGTTAGCTTGTCTTTTAGTTCGATAGCGATGCGAGCCGCTATCGGTTTAACGTCGTTGTAAATAATGCCTGCTTTCGGCACACTCAAATATCCAAGTTTAGGCGATGCTCTATATTATGCTAATCGTTACACATTTTTGACCATGTAGTCATGAGTTTTAAGTCAAAAGTCAAAAGTCCACAGTCAAAAGTGTAATATCTATCTCAAAGTTGATCGTTAACTACTGACCATTAACTTTAGAAGACTGCTTAAACGGGGTCTTTTTAGATTTCTGCTTTTTACTTTGTTTCTTCTCGTAATCTAATTCTTTAAGTTTTTTCATGATCCGACTAAAGTACTCTTGCAAGTAGCTTTCGAGGGTGGTAGTCTGTTGTGCATCTATCCCAAAGACTTGGTATACCTGTTCCATTGAGGCATTTAGAGGTTTACCACTAGCCAAAACTTCTGTAAATGCCAATCTATCCGCCACATTCCATCCCCACTGAAAGAACCGCAGGAAGTGTCTGACAGTACGCAGTAAATTTATTGGCATTCTTGTAACTCTCGCTTCTTTGCCAGATAAGCGTTCGCACACACTAATAATTTCCTGTGCGCTCCAAGCACGAGTACCTACAACTGGGAAGGTTTGTTTTTCTGTTTCTGGTAGACTCAAAGCTCGAATCGCAAACTTAGCAATATCCAGAGTATCCATATAGGCGACAGGAGAAGATTCACCTGTTACCCAAACCGGTTGGTTTTCCAAAATGGGAATTCCATATTGACCGATTAAGCCTTGCATAAATCCAGCTAGGCGTAAAATTGTATATTTCAAGCCTGATTCAACTAGGAAAAGCTCTGTACAACGCTTAATTTCCATTAAAGGTACTTCTGGGTACTTCTCAGATTCCAGAATCGAAAAGAAAATAAAGCGTTCTACACCCGCAGCCTTAGCAGCTTGGATTAATGATACCTTACCGTCCCAGTCAACCTGTTTAATGCTCAGTGAATCTGTAGGACGTGATGTAGCTGCATCAATCACTGCGGTAACCCCTTCCAATGCTCTGGGAAGGGTTTCGGGATAACATAAATCTCCGCCTACGAGTTCTGCACCCCACTCTTTAAGAAAAGCAGCTTTTTTGGTACTCCGGACAAGACAGCGTACCTTATACCCCTCATCGATAGCACGACGAGCCACTTGTCTTCCTAAGGTGCCAGTAGCACCAACGATTAATATAGTCATGAGGGTTGTAACAATTTTTTAAATTTATATGAAAAGAATTTTAACAGAATCGTTAAAGAAACAAAAGTTTACAATTTTTTCAGAAACACATAATAATACAGACAGGCTGCTAGAAAAAGCTTTGTCCGAAAACCGGACAAGCTATTTTCCGCCAGAGACAACAGCCTCTAGCTGCTGAAAATTGGTTCTCCAGAAGAATTATTCGTCTGCACCCTGAATTTTCAGTAATAAAGCACCTAAGGCCCAACCTACGAAGATTAAACCGAAGGACAACAGCGCTGCATTCAACATTTCACCGCTCATTAGTGCGATTCTCCTTAGCGAATGGTTTACTTAATATGTCTCGCCGTTAAAACCTGCTGACATAAGATTGCTAACAAGTTTAAGTCAACTAGGTCTACCAGAAGCTTGATCCCAGCCACTGTTGCATTAGACCAGTGTAAATAATTTTAAACCAGTTTGGGGGTTAAACCCTACTATTGGAGAGGGGATGAGGGAGATGAGGCAATACAGTTCGGTTAAGGGGGAAAGGGAAAAGGGGTAAGTATTGAATTTACCCTTACCCCTTTTCCTATTACCCTTTTCCCAAATCACGAGGAGATACAAAATACTTATCTGAAGCGTGTTGGGAGATGAGGGAGGCAAGATTGTTATACGCTTGGTATTTATCGAAAGAACTATAAATTAATTAAATATATGTATCAAATTAATCAAAATCTGGTGGGGAATTCATCTTTAGAAAATCGCCCACGCTTGGCGTTGACATTGGGAGATCCGGCGGGAATTGGGCCAGAGGTGATTTTGAAGGCTTTGGCTGATCAAGATATTCGCCAAAACTTTAATGTCACGATTGTAGGTAGCTTAGATTTATTAGTAAAGACTCACACAAAATTGTTGCGTTTAACTGATAATCTTGTTCCTTTAGCAAATCCTGCCGAATTATCGGTTATTGATGTGCCATTACCACAGGAAATTCAGGCTGAAATTCTCATTGGAAGAGGTAACCAGGCCAGTGGTGCGGCTAGTTTTGCCTATATGGAATATGCGATCGCCCAAACCCTAGCTGGTAAATTTGATGGTATCGTCACTGCTCCGATCGCTAAATCAGCTTGGAAGGCTGCGGGTTACAATTATCCAGGGCAAACAGAACTCTTAGCCGAAAAATCTGGGGTTGAGCGCTTTGGGATGTTATTTGTGGCGCGATCGCCTTATACTGGTTGGACAATCCGCACTTTGCTTGCTACCACACATATACCTTTACGTCAAGTAGCAGATACATTAACACCCCAGTTACTCAGCAAGAAATTAGATTTGCTGGTGGAGTGTTTAGAGAAAGATTTTGGTATAGAGAACGGGAAAATTGCGATCGCGGGTTTAAATCCCCACAGTGGTGAACAAGGACAATTAGGAACTGAAGAAATAGATTGGCTAATTCCTTGGTTAGAACAAGAACGCCAAAATCGCCCAAATTTGCAGTTAGAAGGGCCAATACCACCAGATACGATGTGGGTTAAACCTGGTCAGGCTTGGTATGGCAATAGTCAAAACCAAAATCCGGCTGATGGCTACTTGGCACTTTACCACGACCAAGGCTTAATTCCTGTCAAGCTAATGGCGTTTGACCGCGCAGTTAATACAACAATAGGTCTACCTTTTGTCAGAACATCACCCGATCATGGAACAGCCTTTGATATTGCTGGTAAGGGAATTGCTGATGCTACAAGTATGAAAGCAGCGATTGAGTTAGCAGCAGAGTTAGTTAGTCAAAGACTTGCGAAACAGTTTACTCACCCGTAAAAGAATCATAAAACCTCAATCAGCAACAGCATATACTTTGGGCAAGCAGGGGAAATCAGAGATGATTTATCAAGCTATCGCTAACGTACAATCTTTCTCTAAATAATTATTATTCTGTTGTCATTTTCAACTACTATTAATTACGAATTACGAATTACGAATTACGAATTAGTAATTAATTATTATCCTTTCCCATGATTACGACCAATAGCTAAAGATTGATTGACTTCATTTAATAATTCTTCCATTGATATTGAACGCGGCAAAATTTGGGCAGAAATTGTATTTCCTACAGTTTCTATAGTTTCTAATGCATTCTTTCTCAATTTTTCGCTGCCTGCCTGGACTTTAGTTCTGGACGAATTTAATTGCCGATCGAGTATTAAAATGGGGGGCAAATTAATTGGTAAATCTCCTAGTGCTTTTAATGCTTTCAGCATTTCTTTAGGTATAGCAGATTCTCCTAGGCAAATTAATAGTAAATCAACGCTTTGATGACGAATTTGTTGCAGCACTTCTGCCCAAGCACTACTCATTGCGGCTTTTAAGCCAGCTGTTTGCAAGTATTGAATTAAAGCTTGGAACCACTCATATCCCCGTTCAGCGTTTTCATTACTCAATGAAGAGTTATTTTCGGCACGATACCCTCTCACAGACTTACGTCTTCCTTGAGGTAAATCACGCAGCATTGTGGTATCCACCACTAAAATACTTGGTGGACAACATATCCCAGAAGCAATTTGCAGCACTGACAATAAAGCATCATTTTTACTACTGCTATTGCTGTTGTCTTTGCCCAATGGGGTTAAGCAAGGAAACACAGATAATCCAGGGATTTGGGAAGCGGCTAGGGTAGTCACGACATCGCAAGTCACCAATGGTAACGCCGCTAATCGTGGATGCTGGCTGAGTTGTTGGAGGTAGGCTTGTGCTACAGGAGTTTCTACATCTAGTAACACAACATCAAACTGCCAAACTCTAGCTAAAAGTTCTGCCTGATCTAAGTCATCTACTTCGATAACTCGGTGTTCTCGCAATGAAGGGTAGGGATTAATTGTTTCCAATTCTGGATTGACTAATCGTAAAATTCGCAGGGGGGTTTTGATGACAGACACATCATTGTTGTCCAACCCTGATTGCGAATTTGCTGGTGTCGCACAGAGAGTTTCTAACAGTGGTACCAACGCTTGATGCTGCACTGGTAAGCTTAAAAAACCATCGGCTCTGTTAGCGAATGCTTGGTCTTTTTCGGCTCCTGTTGCTGTCACAATCAAAGGAATGTGGCGAGTTACTGTATCAGATTTGAGCAAGGTGAGTACATCCCAACCTGATAAAAGTGGTAGCAACGGATTTAAGAATATAGCCTTTGGTTGCAGGCGACGGGCTTTTTCTACTGCTTCTGTTCCCGATCGCGCAATCACTACGCGGTAACCTAAACCTTTGAGCTGGTCTGTTAAATCTTCAATATATCGGGCTACTGCCTCAACTACTAATACCAGCCTTTTCGAGGATGCTGCTTGTGGTGTAGCTGTGTTGACTAGCTGATGTGCTGATGTGGTGCGGCCAATTGTCCTGGTATTGGCTGTATCAGTGTAATCTATATTTTCCTCCTCTTGTTCAGAAAAGCCTGTTTTGGGTGGACTAGGTGGTAAAAGCAGTGTAAATTGGCTGCCTTTACCTTCCCGCGACAGGAAGCTCACATCCCCACCATGCAGTCTGGCTAAGGCTCTAGTTAAGACTAATCCTAAACCGGTGCCTTCAAATTGCCTTGTGAGGGGATTTTCCAGTTGTTGGAATTTTTGAAAGATTAAATGTTGCTGGTGTTCGGGAATACCGATGCCTGTATCCCAGATTGTAAAGGCGATCCACCCTTCCCAACGACTCACCCGCAAGCCAATTTCTCCAGATTCTTCAGTAAATTTAAAGGCATTGGAAAGCAAGTGTACCAACATTTGCCGTAGGCGTAATTCATCTGCCACCATCTGTTCTAAACCTGGTTCAATGACTATGCTCAATTGATGTTCCCGGGAACGGTTAGCTGGTGATGGGGTAGTAGTTTTCGGTTTACTGCTTTGATTTTGGATGGCTTTGGCTTCGGATAGGGCGCGATCGCAAACTGACTGAATGTTAACTGGAGCTAGGGTCAGATCCATCTGCCCTGTTTCCATCCGGGTTAAATCTAAAATATCATTGACGACACTCATCAAATGTCGTCCGCTTTGATGAATTAGTCCCGCATAACGGGCTTGACGTTCGTTTAATTCTCCTAATTGCTGATCTACTAACAACCGTGATAACCCTAAAACAGCCGTTAGGGGTGTTTTTAATTCATGACTAATACAAGCTAAAAACTCATCTTTTAAGCGATTTAATTGAATGAGATCGGCATTTTTAGCTGCTAATTCTTTACTTAGCTGCTGTTGCTCGGTTACGTCAGTAGCTAATACTAACCACAAATCATCAGTGTTAATATTTAAATCTTGATTACTCAGCGTAATTTCTGTATCAGAATTTAAAACTTTTAACTCTGGAGTATCTAAAGGAATTTTGGCAAATTGCCATACTCGCTCTTGACCATTTTGCACCTCAACAATGCAGGTGCAAGTACCCATTTGGCTGTCCCAGAAGCATTGGCTGGATGATGCATCTGGAGAATTCTGTTGCTCGTGCAGGTTGTTTGTCGATAATGAGTTAGATGGTAAGTTGCCAGGCAAGCCTTCTCTCAAAAAGTGAGGAGTAGCAGCTTCAGATCCTAGTTTGCGCTTTGGTGTGATGGTTTCTCTTCTCAGAGATAAGCTATTGTCATCCACCTGCAATTGGATCGGTATGGCTTGCTCTTCTTGACTATAAGCACGATCCCCTGCACAAGGATAACGCTGATTGACTTGGGGGATGACATACTCTGGCTGTTTAACTCTGCTGGGGGTGAGTATCCTCTCCACCTGTCGCCTGACTGCTTCTGGATCTTTCAATATCCCTAATTGTTGCCACCACGCTGGATTTTGGGTTACTACTTCTCCCGTACCAGTTTGCAACATCAAAGGCCAAGGCAATCGTTCCAATAATTGCACTAGTGGCTGATAAACTGCTGTTTGCTGTTGATTTGGTAGCTGTAGAGGTGATTGTGTGACAATGGCAACCTCTTCTCTGGTGTCATCTTCTACATACTCAGAAATTGCCACTTGCTGACGCGCTAATAATGCCAATAGCCGCGAGCTATCTAGCAAACCTACAAATTTGCCATCAGGATCGACGAGCGCCCAATTAAAATTATTGTGATTAATTTGAGTTTGTTGATAGCGCAAAAACAAGGCAAATTGCTCTACGCGCTCAACAGCTGGTATGGTTTGTATTGGTTCAATTAATGATAAAGCGAAATTTGTAATTGGTTGTTGGACATTGAGGCGATCGCCTCCCACTGCTGCCAACAGTTTTTGAATACATCTGGCAGAGTGCAGCAATCCCACTGGGCATTGCTGCTGATTTACCACTACCACGCGATCGCACTGCTCTTTTTCAAAAATCTCCAGCACCATTGCCAGAGTACTTGTTTCTATGCAGATGGGTACGGTTGCTAGAAAGTCATAAAGCGGGTACTGTAGCATTGACATACGGCTTCGGTGGTTGTTCTTCCTGAGGAAGCCTCTGGTCTTACCATTAGCTTTGGGGCAGATGACGCTCAGACCTGAAGCAATATCTCTGAAAGAAGACTCTAATAAAGAATTCTGGTTGAAAATTTCAATGCCATTGAACTCTGGGCTTTGCCCTGACTGACACTTGTTTACGTATACTCATGTTCATGTCTGTGGCATTTCCCTTTTTTGCATTTCTCTGCGGACAAATATTCTAACCAGTATTATGACTGGTGTTAAAAATCCTCCTAGATCGCAATTAGCTAAAACAATTATGGCTCTAAAGATTCGCTTTAGAACCTTGAGGAATTATAATGATTTAGAATGCGACAATCCGTTAAGTTCGTTTAAGTATCTTATCAAGGAGCGAAACAAAAGATCCTTATTTGGATAGATATACATCACGATCGTCATCGACTAAACAAGGCCCTCTTTGAGAAACACAACATCAACAAGTTACTCAGTCTTACGGCTCAATAACTGCATTAGTCCTTTTAGTGCCCCGCTCTTGGGCTGACACAAATTCTCCTCAGGATGGGTACTAATCAGTTAAATTCAGACCTAAATTGAGCCTAGAACTATTTTCGAGGATGAATAATCTCGCTAAAATTGCTCAAGGCGCTTGAGGATACGTATAGACCAAACACAAATGTTATTACCAATAATAATTCTCCCACTGCATATTAAAAAAACTTTATATTATCTATCAACCTTAGTTATTACTCCAAGGTCAGCTGGATGGATATGGAACTTGCCTGATACGATCACAAATAACAAGTTTTTGATCTCACCTTTTACTTTAATTGATACTTTTAATATAAATTTTTTAATAAAGGGCTTGCTACCCAACAATAATGAAAATTTGCTTGCAAAATATTCCTATGGATTTGCATCTTATAAGGAAAAACACCAGAACTTGTTTCAACAGATGGATGCACACGAGCGAGAACAGTTGTTGCGAGAGATAAAATCTGATTACCGAGAAATACTTATATACTACTTTACCACAGAACAAACTCTAAAAGAAAAGATTGATAAATTCATCAATGCAGTATTTTGTGCTAATATTCCTGTGCCCCAAATCATAGAAATGCATATGGAGTTAATTGACGAATTCTCCAAACAGTTAAGATTAGAAGGAAGGAGTGATGAAACATTACTTGATTATCGACTGGCATTAATAGATATTCTGGCTCACTTGTGTGAAACTTATAGATGTTCGATATATAAATAAAGTAAATGTATTGAAGTTATGCTGGTCAAAAGCAGCTGCTATGACTGCCTATCAATGCGCGAACACATCTTCATCTTTTTAGCCTCAAGTTTAGCCTGTACCTCATTATGAATAAAGCACGAAAGACCTATGTTCTCAAGCTTTATGTAGCTGGAAACACACCTAACTCAGTACGGGCATTAAAAACACTAAAAGATATTTTAGAGCAAGAATTTCAAGGTGTTTATGCTTTGAAAGTCATTGATGTTTTAAAAAGCCCCCAACTAGCAGAAGAGGATAAAATATTAGCCACACCCACATTATCTAAAATTTTACCTCCACCTGTGCGGAAAATAATTGGTGACCTTTCAGACAGAGAAAGAGTATTGATTGGATTGGATTTACTATATGAAGAACTGAGTGAAGAAGGCTGGGAAGAATAAAAGGTAATTATGAACTATCAAGTATGAAATTATCTGTTTCCCCCAAACATCAGAGATTAATGACTAAAGAATCTGAAAAAATCAGATTTTATCGTCTCCCAGTCGTGAAGTATTATAGTCAGTTTTGACTTTATCTTGAAACTTCAGACCCTCTGTATTATTTGTCCTTTACACTTTCAGCTTCTTTAGTAAAATATTTAAGCTTCTCAGCGTAAAATTTTGATGTCATCTTCCAAACATTAGTAACATAAAACCTGGGTAGAATACCCCTTTTTTAACAAGCAATGATTGAAAAAGACCAGCCAGAGCAAAGCGTAACACCGTTAATTGGGGGTGTAGAAAAAATCCGCACAATGATAGAGGGCTTTGACGATATTAGTCATGGTGGTTTACCTATTGGAAGAACTACCTTAGTCAGTGGCACCTCTGGCACCGGTAAAACTTTATTATCTCTACAATTTCTCTATAACGGTATCACATTCTTTGATGATCCTGGGGTATTTGTCACCTTTGAAGAATCCCCTAGTGACATTATTAAAAATGCCCATATTTTTGGGTGGAATTTGCAACGTTTAATAGACGAGGGGAAATTATTTATTCTTGATGCTTCCCCTGATCCTGAAGGGCAAGATATTGTAGGCAACTTTGACCTTTCAGCCTTGATTGAGCGGTTGCAATATGCAATTCGCAAATACAAAGCCAAACGCGTATCAATTGACTCCATCACAGCTGTGTTTCAGCAGTATGAAGCAATGGGAGTAGTACGACGCGAGATATTTCGTCTAGTCGCCCGTCTCAAACAGCTGAGTGTCACGACTGTGATTACCACTGAACGCAGCGAAGAATATGGGCCAGTCGCTTCTTTTGGAGTGGAAGAGTTTGTTTCTGATAACGTTGTCATAGTTCGCAACGTTTTAGAAGGAGAACGCCGCCGCCGCACCATAGAAATTTTGAAATTGCGCGGTACAACTCATATGAAAGGTGAATATCCTTTTACCATTACCAATGAAGGAGTGAATATTTTCCCATTGGGAGCAATGCGCTTGACACAAAGGTCTTCTAATGTAAGGGTATCCTCTGGGGTGAAAACCTTGGATGAAATGTGTGGTGGTGGCTTCTTTAAAGATTCGATTATTTTAGCCACAGGAGCCACGGGTACTGGTAAAACATTATTAGTCAGCAAATTTATTCAAGATGGCTGTCTTAATGGGGAACAGGCGATATTGTTTGCTTACGAGGAATCGCGTGCCCAGCTTTCTCGGAATGCTTCCTCTTGGGGAATTGATTTTGAGGAATTAGAAAAACAAGGTTTACTCAAAATCATCTGTACATATCCCGAATCAACTGGCTTAGAAGACCATCTGCAAATTATTAAATCAGAAATTGCAGTTTTCAAGCCAGCGAGAATTGCCATTGACTCTCTTTCGGCTTTAGCTAGAGGAGTCAGCAATAATGCCTTTAGACAGTTTGTCATTGGTGTTACTGGTTACGCAAAACAAGAAGAAATTACAGGGTTTTTTACCAATACAACTGACCAATTTATGGGATCGCATTCGATTACAGATTCCCATATTTCCACGATTACTGACACAATTTTGATGTTACAGTATGTAGAAATTCGTGGAGAAATGTCCCGGGCAATTAATGTATTCAAAATGCGGGGATCTTGGCATGACAAAGGTATCCGCGAGTACAATATAACTGCTGCCGGCCCAGATATTAAAGATTCTTTCCGGAATTATGAAAGAATTGTTAGTGGTGCTCCTACCCGCGTTAGTATCGATGAAAAGGCGGAACTTTCTCGCATAGTCAAAAGTTTTGAAGGTAAACAGAGTTCCGATTCCTAAATTTGGTATCGTACTATATTCTCTTCTCAATTTAGTGACGTGCTATATTCTGTGGTGAAGAAAAGGTTTCTGCCGCTAGATTGATTTTGTGTGAGGGGATGCGGTGAAAGGACAGCAATTATTCCATACTTTTTTGCCTGGTGTAACAGCAGCAGTATTGACAAGTCAGCCTGCTTGGGCTGGTACTGTGAAAGTTGATCGGGTACAGCTGACATCTTCTCCTAATGTTGTGACTTCTACCTATAGTCAAACTTTAGTTGCAGATGCTACGAATTTCCAATTAAATGACCCGGTGGGGAATAAGTTTACCACCTTAGTACCTACTAATAATTGGAATTTACGGAATGTGAAACGTTTAAGCGATCGCACTTTACCCGCGATCGCTATAGGCAATAATAGTTCGTTTAAAGCACAAATACTTAGAGAAAATCAAAGTAGATTTTTCCATCTGACATCTACCTCATATATTTCCCAACAACCAGATTTAAAAAAATCTCCTGAAAGCAACCAAATACAAAATAACTTAGCCACCACTGGAGAAAAATTAGAGCGTAAAGTCGTTTCTAGTTCTAGAAGAAAACTGTCGCTGATTGAGCAAAGAAACTTACTGTTGTCTGCTTCACAACCAGTAATTACCCCAAAGAAAAATCCTCAAGCTCAATTGCAGGCAGCTTTATCACCTACAACTACAAATCTCGGCTCGGCAAAGTTGTTGGCAATACCCAATTGCTCAGAGGGGGGGAACAACTCAACCTCTTCAGGCTATTTACTTTTAAAATCTGGAAGCTGTCAAACCGCTACAACTGCTAAGGATCTGCTGGCTCAAACACCAGCAACAGTGAATCCTACACCTGGTAGTGCTGTACAAATTCCCACCGCACCAGCAACAGTGAATCCTACACCTGGTAGTGCTGTACAAATTCCCACCGTGCCAGCAACAGGAACTCCCACACCAGGGGTTACGGTACCTGTAACTGCGCCAGCAACTGGGACTCAGACACCCAGTGGTACCGTGCAGGTTCCAGAAAACTTAACTCCTAACCCCAACCCGTTGCAATTTCCTACTAAACCCGAAGAAGTCACCATTCAAGGAAATCAGCCGATTACTTTGGCGCAAGCATTGGAGTTAGCAAAGCGTAGCAATCGGCAGTTACAGGTGTCGCAGTTAGAACTGGAGCGTAGTCGAGCCGCGCTACGTGAAGCGCAAGCTGCTCTTTTTCCCACTGTAGGTGTGAGTGCTGATGTGACTCGTCAGCGGACTGTTTCCGAGACCTACAATGTCAAAGTCCAACAGCAGGGACAAGAAGGACTACCACCTGCATTCCGCGAACAAATTGACCCAGCACCCAGTACAACAAATTTTAATGGTCAAGCACAACTCAGTTATGACATCTATACTTCTGGTAGCCGCCAAGCTAATATTCGCGCGGCTGAAGAACAGGTACGTTTTAATGAGTTGGCTGTAGAGAATCAGGCTGAAGAAATTCGCTTGACTGTCTCTACAGATTATTACAATCTGCAACAACGTGACGAACAAGTACGTATTGCTCAGTCGGCGGTAGCAAATGCCCAAGCAAGTTTGCGGGATGCGGAAGCATTAGAGCGAGCTGGGGTTGGTACGAGATTCGATGTCCTGCGTTCTCAGGTAAATTTAGCGAACTCACAACAGGATTTAACTAATGCTATTTCCTTGCAGCAAATTGCCCGTCGTCAGTTAGCGGCTCGGTTGAGTTTGCCACAGTTGGTAAATATTACAGCCGCAGATCCTGTAAGATTAGCTGGCCTTTGGAACCAGACATTAGAACAAAGTATTATCCTCGCTTTGCAAAACCGCCCAGATTTACAACAACAATTGGCACAACGAAACATCAACGAACAACAAAGACGGCAAGCATTAGCAGCTTTAGGGCCACAGGTAAGTTTAATTGCTAGCTATCAGTTGTTCGATCAGTTTAACGATAATATCAGCGTTGCCGATGGTTATTCAGTCGGGGTCAGAGCGACACTCAACTTATTTGATGGTGGAGCAGCTAGAGCTAGAGCAGCACAAGCTAGAGCGAATATTGCGATCGCGGAAACAAATTTTGCGGAACAGCGCAATCAAATCCGCTTCCAAGTAGAACAAGCCTTTTCTACTCAGCAATCTAGTTTAGAAAACGTTCAAACTGCCAATACGGCTCTAGAACAGGCTAGAGAAGCTTTGCGTCTAGCACGTTTGCGTTTTCAAGCAGGTGTAGGTACTCAAACTGATGTGATTAACTCAGAAAACGATTTAACCAGAGCCGAGGGTAATCGGATCACAGCAATTTTGGACTACAACCGTGCTTTAGCTCAGTTACAACGCGCTGTCACTTTAAGAGCATTTCGGTAGGGGTGAAGGGTCAAGGGTCAAAGGTTGTAGAGACGCGATTAATCGCGTCTCTACTCAAAGGTCACCCTTGCTCCCAAGCCCCAGTCCCCAATCCCCATTACCCCTTATCCCCAGAGGGGGCCCCGAGTTCCCCAATCCCCAATCCCTAATCCCCAGTCCCCAATCCCCAGTCCCTCTAAGCCGAACGATGAATAATCAATCAAAATTGGAATAACATAGCTGAGTATTTAATTACTCGGCTGACTATACGCATATGACTACAGTTACATCACAAGAAATTGCACAGTTTCGCTCTCAATTAACAGATGATCCTAGGGCGATGGAAGTACTGGACTTGATTGAGGACTGTGAGGGGGATTTGGAAGATGCTGCTATGACCCTAGCCATTAAAGCAGGACAGGAACCAGAAAGGGCTAATTCTGAATGGTTAGATGCTTTGGCAAGAAAGTGGCGGGCTGTAATTTGTGAGCAAGAATATCGGGGTGAATTGTTGACTGGTTCAATTAAAGAGATGATGGCATATCTTTATACAATGCC
Source organism: Tolypothrix sp. PCC 7601 (assembly GCF_025677855.1). Lineage (NCBI taxonomy): Bacteria > Bacillati > Cyanobacteriota > Cyanophyceae > Nostocales > Tolypothrichaceae > Tolypothrix > Tolypothrix sp. PCC 7601. Next base: position 5,227,701 of record NZ_CP064879.1, on the reverse strand, counting down.
GACATTTCCTAAAGTTTTGGCAGTACCAGTTTTAATATATGTAATCAAACAAGGTGTAAATAATTTTTGCGAACCGTTAGATTTGCTCAAATGATTGGTAGGGTGGCGCAATTAAATTTAACTGGCTAGGGCTACCATTGTTTATTGTTCATTGGCCAATCGAAAATCTAAAATCTAAAATCCAAAATTGTCTGACCTGCACTGGTACGCTGTTAATTAAGGCAAATTTTCCAAAGACAACCTTTTTGAAACAATGTATTACCTTGTTGCCGTATTAGCAGACCGTATCCAAGCTGAAGCTGCTTACTTAGCTTTAGAAAAAGAAGCCATCAAAAGTACTATCCTTGGTAGAGGGTACAAAAGTGCAGATGAGTTCGGCTTAATTGACCCTCAAGAACAAGCCAAAAAGCAAGCAAAGCTAATGTCATACTGGCTAGTACCATTTGGCTTTTTTGCTGGCTTCACCTTCAGCTACATCACTGGTTTAGATACCTTTGCGTGGGCTGGTGAAATTGGCAATCACATCGTCGGGGGACTACTAGGTGCAGCTAGTGGTGCTATGGGTAGTGTGTTTGTTGGTGGTGGAGTCGGTTTAATGACAGGTGGCGGAGATGCTTTACCCTACCGCAATCGCTTGGATGCAGGTCAATATCTTGTAGTAGTCCAAGGTTCTGAAATGCTTACCAAGCAAGCAACCCGGATTTTACGCCAGTTTGAGCCAGAAAATATGCAGGGCTACGCAGATACAACTAGCGGATATTGAATGCATCAGAGATTACAAATTACCACACCGCGCCTTGAGTTACTGCCTTGTTCTTTGGAGGTAGCAGAAGGCGCGATCGCAAAAAATACATCCGTAGTTGAGAAGCTCTTACAGGTAAAGCTCCCCGATGATTGGTATGCTTCTCATGTACTGGATTTCTTACCTACCTATGCTCAAATGCTGAGAGATGATCCATCTGTGTTAGGTTGGGGTGTGTGGCTGATGATTCACACTAGTGACTCTACCTTGATAGGCGATTTGGGATTTGCTGGTAAACCTGATGCACAAGGAACTGTGGAATTAGGTTATGAGGTGCTAGAAAAGTATCGTCGTCAGGGATATACCTTTGAAGCAGTAAAAGCATTAGTCAATTTTACCTTTACACAACCCGGAGTGAAGCGAATTAATGCCCATGCTCCACAAGATATTGTGGCATCTTGTCGAATTTTAGAAAAGCTGGGAATGGAGCATTTGGAAACATTTGATTCGCCTGATTATCCAACTGCACCGCTCTTGAAATGGCAGATGACGCTAGAATCAAACAGTAGTCAGGAGTAATGAGTCAAGATTGTTTGATTTTTGACTTTTAGCTCAAAACTCTTAATTTTTAAGAATGTTGCCCAGAGAAGAACTTTTAAAAAGTGTTGAAAATCGAGATAGTGTAGCGCGTGTAATCGATCAGGCGGAACAAGCAATTAAAACTTGGGAAGTTGTGCTGACAGATTTTTTGTCTCCCCCAGAATTAGCAGAAATTCAACGCGTATTTAGTCGGTTAACAGAGGTGCAGTTGGTGGCGTGGGGTGGATATCCCCAAGCCGAACGCCAAAGAGTTGCGATCGCCCGTGCAGAATTACCTTTAGATCCATCTCAAGTAGCCTTAACAGCATTAGAAATTGCTGGGAATTTTTTGTTTGATACTGCCACACATCGCGACTTTTTAGGCGCAATGCTAGGGACAGGCATTGTCAGAGAAAAGACAGGAGATATTATTGTTTTGGGCGAACGCGGCGCACAAGCAATTGTTGCACCGGAGTTAGCAGAATTTTTAGAGATGAATCTCAAGCAGGTGCGATCGGTTCCGGTAAAAACCCAACCTATTGAGATTAGCGAATTAAAGGTTAGAGAACCTAAGAAAAAAGAAATGACTACTGTCGAGGCATCTTTAAGATTAGATGCGATCGCCTCTGCTGGTTTTGGGATGTCGCGCAGCAAAATGGTAGATTTAATCGATTCCGGTGATGTGCGCGTTAACTGGAAGGAAGTATCTCAAGCTAGTTCTCAAGTCAAAACAGGGGATTTAATCGCCATTCGCGGTAAGGGACGGTTAGAAGTTGGGGAAGTTGCTATTACTAAAAAAGACCGTTACCGAGTTCAATTAACCAGGTATATGTAAACAGTTGTAGCCATAGATTGTTGTAAAAGGCGGGGAAACCCACTAGAACACCGATTCATTAATAAAACACGAGACTAAAAAACCTTGTAATGTCTTCTACAACCAAACATTCCTTATTTCAGATCTAAGAAACCGGGTTTTTGGTTAGATTCTGAATACGGAATCGATGTTCTAATGTCAATTTAACGTGAGATTGATGGTTAGAAACCGCTTCTACTAGAATTAATCAATTGGGCTGATCGCTTTGATGTCTAAGAAGCGATCGCTTGATTTTAAGTTGAGTTGCTCAAACACAGTTTTGGGTTGAATATTACAAGGTTATTTCTAAAAACCACTCATAACCTGCTTTCAACTGAGGTTTAGCATTTTGTTCAATTATGCTGCCATGCGCCATGATAATTCGTTGAAAATCCCAAGTGAGCAGCTGTTGAATTGAACGCTTGACTTTGATTTTATCTTGAGTTGCCAATTTCTCCAATAATGATGGACGAAGTTGTTTGTAATTGCCAAACATTTTAGCTATTAACTTTGTCCTTAGTGGAAATTGCTCATCAAAATGAAAAACTATATCAGTGACAATCAAAGTCTGGCTTCTGGCATGAAAAAAGACGCATTCATTGAGTGGTGAATATCCATTGATATCAACTGTGTTGAATCCTTCTACTAAGACATACTCAACTTCATCAATCACAGAAATGCTTTGATTGCTAATAATTTTGTCAATCTGCAGATCTGGTCGTTTGCTCCCCAGTCCAGATACTGCCAATAGTTTTGCATGGGGGTAGTAAAGCTGAAAGTCGGCAACAAATAGATGATGATATAAGTTAGGAACAACAATGTAAATTACTTCTCCCAATTGATTGAGATCATTGATAGTTGAGTGATCAATCTTAATTGGTGATATCACCATTAATTTATTGCTGCTCAGACGAATCACAGTCATCCTCGTTCCTACTTCCAAGCCAAAATATTTTAGGGATTGTTCCGCAACCCAAATGTCAGTATCAATTGCTTTTAGCATGATAATTTTTGAGTGAGGATTGTCGCTGGACTATCAAAATTTCTGCACACTGTAGTAAAGACAAGCCACACTACCGACTACATAAACAACCCAAGTGCCAAAGAAACCGATTGCTCTACCTGGTGATGGGCCATAAGTCTGTATTAATCCCCAAGCATGAGCAATCCGCGCAACTATTAACAGAGTACCTAGCATCCACAACAGTACCCTCTCCGCCTGCATTAACTCTAGGGCAATCAGGAATATCAGACTCAGGGGTACGTATTCTGTAAAGTTACCATAGGCTCGCATAGTACGCTGCAAAGCCCCATCATCCATATTTTTGGCGACAATAAACTGTTGTGTGATTTTTTCCACAAACCTTGCCCAAGCATTAGGACGATCTAAGTAATTGGGTTGTGATGCGATCTCACCTGGAGATGCACCATGCCAAATCCGAGTACGAGTGCGTTCCATTGCCACTAGATATGACAAAAATAAGGCAAGTAGCCCATGACAGCCAATAAAGAAGGTGGAAATAGGAATAAGAACCATCATTGACAATTACTTGTTGCAAAATCTTAATTTTGAAAATACTCGGCTGCAATTGTCAGTGTCTTTTCAATTCTTGCGGAATCTTGAAATCTGCTTTTGAGACAATAAGGGTTAAAACATTTAATACTTGCTTGTCTGTGCTGATGAATCTGCTCAAAGAGTTTTTGTTCAATCCCCCAGAACGCAAAATCCCTCTGGATCAACCCCCGTTAGAAACTCTACCTCAGTGGGGACACTGGCTAGAAACACCAGAGATGATGGTAGCAATTATTCCCCCAGGACATTTAGAAGTCAATATTCGTTCACCACTTAACCTTGTAGTCACAAGTTTTGGGGAAACGCAGGGAATTGCTGCCTTCAATAGCGATCGCCTACAACCTTACCAAGCACTACCAGGAGGTTTTGATATTGTGCCGAATGGTACTACTTATAGTTCGGTAGAAGATGCTGCTTGTTTTGTGGTGTTTGGATATTCCCAATCTTTTCTTGAGCGCATAGTCCAAGTTGAAGCCGAAGGACAGACAATTGAATTACAGCCAGGGCAAATTCCTAAAACTCATTGGGGTTTGAGTGTTGCGATCGCTATACAAGAGTTTTTTGATAATGGACAAACTGGTGGTGCATTTTACTTAGAATCAGTCGCCACGGCAGTTTTGGCACAGATCATTTACCGCCGTTCCAACTTTTCTGGACGGTTTAAACGTCCTCCAGAATTTTTGGAGCCAAACTCGTTCAAGGTTGTCTTAGAATACATTAGAGCGCATTTATCCCAAGAACTGAGCCTGAACCAAATTGCTGCCACAATAGGATTTAGTCCCTATCATTTTGCACGCGCATTTCAAGTTACAACTGGACTGTCTCCTTATCAATATATCCTCCGGTGTCGGTTGGAATTTGCCGAACAATTATTACGCACCCAAAAGCTGCCCCTAGCACAGGTAGCAGTAGCAGCAGGATTTGGCAACCAGAGTCATATGACATCTGTGTTTAAACGAATGCTACATACAACTCCCAAGCGTTATCAGCAAGATATAAGTGGTGTTTAGACCATACACCAAAATTTTCTCTATCCGCCAATGTCTAACCTTTGCTATGAAGATTTAAAACTTCTTGCCAACATATTTAGCAGAATTTTTCTTGGTACTACTCTAGCTAATGTAGTTCTAACTTGAGTTTTGACATCACCAATTACAACGCTTGGTTGCCAATTTTCCAAAGCTTTTAAAGAAGCTTGTACCACTTCTTCACTAGTAAACATTTGATTTGTATTTCCTGCTAAAGTTGGCGGAAAATTAGCTTCAGCAAAAAAGTTAGTTTCTATTGGCCCCGGACAAGTCACAAGAACTCGAATACCATAAGGGCGATTTTCTGCCCATAATGCTTGACTAAAACTGAGAATAAAAGCTTTGCTAGCAGCATAAACCGAAAGATAGGGCATTGGTTGAAATGCCGTAATTGAAGATACATTGATAATGCTGCCTGATTGACGTTGGCGCATCAAAGGTAGAAATTTATGAGTTAAATCTACTAAAGATAGAATATTTAATTGCACTATTTTGACTTGCTTTTCCCCATCGGAACTAGCAAAATCTCCATAATCACCGAACCCAGCATTATTAATTAATAAGTCAATAGATAATCCCTTTGCTTGTGTGGCTTCAAAAACTGCTTGAGCTGCATGAGGTTCTGTTAAGTCTTTAACTATAACTTCAACTTTAATTTGATAATTTTTTTGGATTTCTTCAGTAAGCTGATGTAGTTTATCTGCTGAACGTGCCACTAAAACAAGATTTGTATTACGTGCAGCTAGTTCTTGGGCAAAGGCTCTACCAATACCACTAGAGGCACCTGTAATTAAAGCAGTTGACATTCTAGATATTTTGCGGAAAATTCTATCAACTAATAGATATTAACAATAGTTATTGCACTTTTTAACCATCTGGAGTGATATACCAAAATGCCAAAGGTCATAAGTAGTTACACAAAATTAATTACACAATGTCATTGCGAATGTAGCGAAGCGAAATGAAGCAATCGCAAGGGCTGGGATTGCTTCGCTTCGCTCGCAATGACTGTAAATATTTTTGTTTAGGTACTTACTCAAAGGTAATGAATGTTTTGTAGCGGCACAGAACTGCTGTGCCCTCGGTAACTATTATCTACTTCTGCGAATAGCACCTTGCCAATTAATAGTTTGCTTCGCCGAACGTCCACCCAGCGAACGAGTAGCGACAACCTCAATATCAACATTGACACCGGAAGTCAACTCTACAGGACGCGACATCGGTAGCTTACCTAATGCTAAGGTAAAACGGTTATAGTCGCGGCTGACAAGTTCCCCAGGGATATCACCTTCGTATACAGTCAGGTAGTCAGACAAGCCTGAAGAACTATCCTTTGCCCGGAATTTTACCCGGAACTGAGTCTGAATTGCTTGAGATTTTGCTGCCAAATCGACAATTTTCAGATTAAGATCCTGTTCTGCACCAGCAAATTCTGCCACTGCTAACCTTGTCACATCTTGCTTGGAAATTGCATTCTTGACTGTAAAAGTGGTCAAATTAGTCGTAGTCTGGCTGCTACCATCAACCCACAAATCTTCTGGAAAAGTAATTTCTACTTCCTTACTATCATTTAACTTCAAGGTGGCTACAGGATTGCCAAAGCTGCTAATGGGTTGCTTTTCTTGCCAAAGTAGCTGAAAAGCCCCTTCTAAACGGCGATCAAATTCCCGATATTCATCTGCAATTACTGAACCAGATGCAAGTAAAGAAGCAGCCCCGTTGCGAATATTCCATTTATTCTTGGAAAGGTTAAATTGTTTACCAGTTAATTCTGCAACAGCAGCTTGCAAAGTTGGTAAATCCCCCGCTAAGGATTCTTTACCTTGAATAATACTTAAAGTTCCTAAGCTACCTTGCCTACCATCGCCACCATCGCTACCATAGCGCCCATCTCTGCCATCGTGACAGCGGTAAACCTTATCGGTACATTTATAATCGGGGCTTCCAGGGTTTCCCGTACAAGTTTTGACTTCCCAACTGCGTACACGACAATTGCAACCTCTACCACCATTACCACCGCGTCCACCGCGTCCACCTTCGCCCCCACTAGCGCGAATTAAAACTTGCCGCAAGTCTGCCAAATTGGTGTAATAAGCTGTGACAGAACCACCATTTCCGCCATCTCCGCCTCTACCACCGTCACCACCATTCCCACCACTGGGTGCATTAATATCACGGTTGACGTTCTCATGTTTGTAACCGCAGTCAGCCTTACTCCCACGTTGTCCATCTTCTCCATCCTCACCATTTTCTCCGGCGAGATTGAGATTCACAGGAGTACCATCTACAAAAATAGTCTGGTTTTGACCATCGCGCCCATTTCTTCCTGTTCGCCCATCACTTCCTGTATTACCATCTGTGCCATAATTCTTACCACCTTTCCCATATTCTCCATGAGCAAATGCTGGGCATAAAACTGAGCCAGAGGCAGGTAAAAAGCTAGTAAATAAACAAAAGGTCAACAGCAGTGGCAGCTTACTCGAAAAACCCTTGTACATCGGTGAACACTTAAATAGTTGCAACTATTTATGACGCTATATTTCAGTATTTTGCTCCCCTATGTCAAGTGGTATTGAATACTGAAAAATGCAGTGCTGGATTAATTGGTGAACTAATACCAATTTAAATAATGTTTGCGATCAATAAATTCTTTGTGGGGGCACGGCAGCAGTAAAATAATTTGATGTACCACAAGATTGTGGATGTTCCCTACGATCTGTCGCATTCTTTTTGCAAATTGGTATAAGAGAAGCGGGCAAGATGCCCGCTCTACAAGAGTTATATGATTAATGTTTGGACATTATCTGGTTGCAATCTCAGGCTTTAGGTAAACTGCTCAATAATTCCGCCGCCTAAAACTTTCTCGCCTTCGTACCACACCGCAGCTTGTCCGGGGGTGATGCTGAACTGGGGTTCATCAAACACTAGACGGACGCGGGAGTTTTCTAAGGGAATTACGGTGACAGGGGTGGGTTGAGAACGATAGCGAATTTGCACTTCGGCGTGAATAGGGGCAGAAGGTTCGGCAATGGAAACCCAATTTACCCGATTAACGGTGCATTCTGGTTGGGTGGCTTTAGTGCGATCGCCTACTACCACTCTATTATTAACTGCATCTAATTCAATCACATACAGTGGTTCGGCGGCAGCAATACCTAAGCCTTTACGCTGCCCAATTGTGTAATGATGGACACCATCATGCTGCCCCAAAACTTTACCGGCTGTATCGACAATATCGCCTGTTTTGGGAGCCAAATATTTATCTAAAAATGCCCGCATGGAACCGTTGCTTTCTACTAAGCATAAATCTTGGCTTTCTGGTTTGTCGGCGGTTGCGAGACTGTATTCAGCAGCAATCCGGCGGGTGTCAGCTTTTTGCATTTCACCTAGGGGAAATACGGTAGCTGCTAGTAAATCTTGAGACAAATCATATAGGAAGTAAGATTGGTCTTTATTGCGGTCGATAGCTCTTAAAAGCTGATAGCGTCCAGTAGCTTGATCATAGTTAATCCGGGCATAATGACCCGTAGCGATGCGATCGCATCCCAGTTGTTCGCGAGCGTACTGCACCATTGGGCCAAATTTCACAGTTTTATTACACTGCGAGCAAGGCAGAGGTGTGATCCCAGCGCTGTAACCAGAAACTAAGTAATCGACAATATTGGTCTGAAAGACATCGCGAATATCAACAACTTGATGGGGAATACCCAATTGTTCGCAGATATTAGCCGCGTCGATCATTCCTTCAGAGCAACATTGACCTTTGCCTTTCATTAGCCAAAGTGTCAAACCAATAACTTCATAGCCCTGATTGTGTATAATTGCAGCAGCGACGGAACTGTCAACGCCACCGGAAAGACCAACGACGACTTTTTTCATATCCTTTAAATATTTATGCGGCCAGATTATGAGGCTAGTGCCTGCTTATCAAACTAATGCTAAACATCAAATGCAGGTTTTGCGGTATTAAAATCCATACCATGCAGCTTGATTCTGTTAAATTGTAGCATATGTAACTTAAAAGCCTTGCTAGATAAGCGCTTCAGGATATATAAGTAATAATAACCAAATTTGAGATTGAGAATTTTTGGCTTTCCCTGCAATCTCAAGGATAAAAATCCACTTACTCTAGCCTAAGCGCCCCTATTTATTATTCAGCGTTAATCATAAATATTCCAGATTTTGTGGAAACCTATGCAATGCCACTCAGCCGGAAAAAAACTTTCTAAGTTAACACTGATGTAGGTGCTACGACAGACGGCTCTATTTCCCAAGGAAATTATTGAGAACACCTGTTACTACTATGTCCAAACAAATACCAGATCAACTGATTGCATTTCCGATTGTGCCTTTTTTCCTGGGAGGATGCTTGGCGTTACTCCCCGACTCGACAACTCCGGTACAAGCACAAACTCCCCAAGGCAGCTTTTTAATAGCAGAACGAACAGTGGTTAACACCTTACCACCACCACCTGCTTTCCAAACTATTCCTTATAATCAACCACAAGTCACAACACAACCAACTCCCTGGAATACATATAATCCAAAATTTCAGCCCTCATCTAAAGTGAGGGTTAATAAATATAATCAAACCTATCGTTCTTACCAAACAGTGCAAGCTACTTCCTATAGTTGGAGTGCCGAGCGCTACATAGTATATGTTGAAGGCAATGATTCCCAACAATTGCAACGTATACGTCAGCTAGAACGCAGTGCTTATATCCGCCATTTCAATGGACGTGCTGTGATTCAATCGGGAGCCTTTAGCAGACAAACTAATGCCCAACAACGAGTTAGAGAGCTGGAATTAAGCGGAATCAATGGAGCAAAAATTGTCAAATCTAATGGACAACAAGTTGCTGGTTTTTCTTCTGGCACTGGTAGAAGAGGGCCTTCTAGGCAAGAGCAAACCAATTATTACTATGTAACTATTCCTGCGAGAGCGCAAGATTTATCATCTATTGCCAGTCGCATTCGCCAAAATTCTGGACGTTATGACATTGTAGTGGAAAGGCAAGAGCCACTAGGGCCTCATGTTGCAGTAGGGCCTTTTGCTGAACGTTCGGATGCGGAACGATGGAATGATTATCTGCGAGAGTTGGGATTTGGTAACGCCAGAGTTTATTACGGTAGGTAAGAAAGAGTCGATTATTGAGCATAACCAAAGCAAAAAATTCTCCGGTTATGCTCAATAATTATAAATTACGCCTGATGTGAATTAAAAACGCCTGTTTCCCCATAAGGTTTTCAGGCCTTGTCAAAAATCCTGGTTTTGGAACTATCTAGAAATTACAAGGTTTTCGGTACTCATTTCACATTAGACGTAAATTTAAATTTGTAATTAAAAATTTTGAGTAAGCAATACCTCTCTAGTTTGTAAATATGCTTCACTCTCATTTAAAATGTATTGATATTTTTCTTGAATCTCTTTTTTATGTTCATCAAACAATGTTTCATTATTCAACAATTCAGATACTATAGAATTAAGATAGGATTCAGTGTTAGATAAATTAGTACTAATTAGAATTTCGCGGATAGTATTATTGATTTCTTGAATTAAATTTTCTCCTTTATTAATTTCTTTTCTAAGCAGTAATTTTACTTGTTCATATTGTTCAAGATATTTAGAATATATGCTTGATGTAGCTGCTATTTGACCAGCTTGTTCAATTTCCTCAATCTTTTTATGATATTCAGATTTTTTATGCTCTATATGAATCTGTTTTTTAACCAATTTTCCTATTTCTTCCCATTTTTCCGAGATATTATTATCTTTTGAAGTCTTTTCTGGTATATTCACTTCATTTATACTATATTTAAAATCAGTCCATATAAGATTGTTATTCTCTAAAGTAGCAGACTTAGTATATACTACCCATCCAATACTTGATTCGTATATTGTATTAATTGGCAAAACAATATTTCCTTCTACATTTAGAATGTAATTACTTTTTTTAATTGAAATTATCTTAGTTTTATAAAAATAGTTTGAGATAGTTAATAATAAGAATATTATGGAGAAAGATACAATAGCAATTATAAATAAAATAGGTTTAAATATTTCAATAAAATGAGTAAATGTGAACCATGAATTTTTAATAAAGGCGATTAGATATATAGATACATCAACAGTTTTATAGTATAAATTTTTTATTAACCAAATTCCTATCCATCCTATAATAACAAATAATAGAGAGATAAAAGTAAAAATTGAAGATAACATAGTAACTACCTAGATTATTTTGAATAAAATAGCATTGTGCTTACTGAATTAAGTGTATCTAATAATTATGATCGATAACATAGGAGAAATACTACTATTTTCAGGTAATAGCATAGAGCAAAATATCGTAATACTTCTGTCAGTAGAATTTACACGCTCAGTAAATTTGGGGTAATTCACTATTACTAATATCTTTATAACTTGACTGAATGTTTAATAATATATTTATTCAAATTTTATAAAAATAGCTTCATGATCTTTCTTAGGTTACTCTGTGTCTATGTAGTTAGCCTCTAAAAGTTAAGCTTTTAGTATGTTTGTTTATTTAGCCCATAAAAAAATAGTCTCATTGAGTAAAGAGTAGATCCAATTTTCCGTGTGAAGAATCAAAATTGAGAAGTCACCTCAAAATTTGCAATTCATCACTCTGGATATAAGACTCATGACTCATCTTCAGCAGAGGGAACAAGAAATTTCCCAATACGTAGTTACCGCAGCGCAGATGCGGGATATTGAAGAGAGGATATTTGCGGCGGGAATGCCTGTAGTAGCTTTAATGGAAAAGGTAGCGGGACTAATTTCCCGTCGCCTACTGGCGATGATTCCTCCAGGTAAATCTCGGGTGGGGGTTTTAGTCGGCCCGGGACATAATGGCGGCGATGCTTTGGTAGTAGCCAGAGAATTGCACTTTCAGGGATATGAGGTTTGGATTTACAACCCTTTTCCTAAAGTTAAGGAATTAACTTCACAGCATTTGCAATACGCCCAGAGTTTAGGGATACCCTGTTATCAAGCAATTGAACAGTTGCCAAATTGTGATTTATTAGTTGATGGCTTATTCGGCTTTGGTTTAGAAAGAAAGCTAACTGATGCTGTAGCATCTGCTATCGATCAGTTGAATACCTGGAAGCAGCCGATTTTTAGCATTGATTTACCTTCCGGCTTACACACCGATACTGGTGAGGTGTTGGGAACAGCAATTCGCGCTACGCATACATTTTGCTTGGGTTTATGGAAGCAAGCTTTTCTACAGGATCAGGCTTTAGATTATCTTGGTAAAGCTGAGTTAATTGATTTTGATATTCCCTTAGCTGATGTGCAAGCTGTACTCCAAGATGCACCCAAAATTACCCGCATCACCACAGCCAAAGCCATCTCAAATTTACCTATACCTCGTCCCCCAGTCACCCACAAATACAAAGAAGGGCATTTACTGTTAATTTGTGGTTCTCATCGTTACGCTGGTGGGGCAATTTTAACCGCTTTGGGTGCGCGTGCTAGTGGTGTGGGAATGCTCTCTATTGCTGTACCAGAGTATATTAAACCGATTCTGGTATCCCATTTACCAGAAGCTTTAGTTGTAGGCTGTCCAGAGACAGAGACAGGAGCGATCGCTCATTTACAATTACCAGAAAAGACCGATTTAAATTCCTTCGATGCGATCGCCTGTGGGCCTGGTTTAACTACAGATAGTGCTCCCATTGTGCAGCAGGTAATCGCAAGCGATCGCCCCTTGTTGCTTGATGCTGATGGTTTGAATATCTTGGCGCAAATGGGAACTATCCCCACCTTACAAAAACGCCAAGCTACAACCATACTTACACCCCACGAAGGTGAATTTAAGCGATTATTTCCCGATATTCCGAATATTCATCAAGATAGAGTCAAAGCCGTGCGATCAGCAGCCATGCAAAGTGGTGCAATAGTTTTGTTAAAAGGCGCAAGAACTGCGATCGCAAATTCTCAGGGTTCAGTGTGGCTAAATCCCGAAAGTACCCCAGCATTAGCCCGTGGTGGTAGCGGTGATGTGTTAACTGGGATACTTGGCGGACTATTGGCGCAAGCCGTAAAAAAACAAATCCCCCTAGAAGATATGGTTGCAACTGCTTCCTGGTGGCATTCCCAAGCCGGAATTTTAGCAGCCCAAGAACGTACAGAATTAGGTGTCGATGCGTTTACTTTGACACAGTATTTGATGAAAGCGGTTAGGGGGATTGGGGATTAGGGATTGGGGATTAGGGATTGGGGATTAGGGATTAGGGATTGGGGACTGGGGATTGGGGACTGGGAAAAGCAAGGAGGCAGGGAGCAGGGGAGAAATGATTAATGAAAAACCCCTAACACCAATTACCCATTACCAATTACCAATTACCAATTACCAATTACCCATTACCAATTACCAATGCCCCATGCCCAATGCCCAATGCCCTAATAAAAATTCAGAAATTGAGCATATTCACGATGAAGTCTAAATTCCCGGGCAAAATTAGACGGGAATTTACATAAATTTTCTAATTATCGGTGAAGAGTAGTTATTGGCAATAACACACTTTCCTGAAACACATATCTGTCAAAAGTATTTTTTATACTAAATCCATGAATGCCAATAGGAGTAATTTATGTCCAACAATACTACTAGTCAAGTTGCCACAAACCCTGCTGTTATAGGCAATACCAGTCAAAATTATGGAGTATTTGACATTGCTGTAGGAGTGTCAGTGATTGTTTTCCCAATTATTTTAGTTCTCAGTATTAATGCTTATAGAAAATACCGTATTGCTGCTCGACGGGAAAAAATCACCTATTTAGAGAAGGTTTGGCGTTTGAATAGCGCCAAGAAAAACGTTTGAGAAAGGGAATCTGGAAGATGAAATATTTATTTTTAATATGGGTGCTGATATTATCTTTATTTGCTCCAAGTAGTGCGATTGCTCTCACTCAAGAGTCATATACTTTAATATCTGGGCTGGGAACACATCACCATCCGGTATCTACCGAAAATACCCAAGCGCAACAGTTTTTTGATCAAGGTTTAAATTTAATTTACGCCTTCAACCATGATGAGGCGGCGCGTTCTTTTAAATATGCTGCCGAACTAGATCCACATTTAGTAATGGCGTATTGGGGAATGGCGCTGGCTTTGGGGCCTAATATTAACCTGGATGTAGATAGCGATCGCGAATTAGCAGCTTATGAAGCTATACAAAAAGCTGTGGCTTTGTCTGAATATGCATCACAACAGGAACAGGGTTATATTAATGCCCTAGCTAAACGCTACTCTAATAATCCCCATGCATATTTATATAAGCTGGCGGTAGATTACAAAAACGCGATGTCAGATTTAGTCAAGCGTTATCCCCAAGATTTGGATGCTAAAACACTATACGCTGAAAGCTTGATGGATTTGCACCCTTGGCAACACTGGACTAAAGATGGCAAACCGTTAGAAGATACCGAAGAGATTGTAGCGGTTTTAGAATCGGTACTGCAAAGTGACCCCAACCATCCAGGGGCGAATCACTACTATATCCATGCAGTTGAAGCGTCACTAACTCCCGAACGCGCCTTAGCAAGTGCTAACCGTTTACAAACCCTAGTACCTGCAGCCGGACACTTGGTACATATGCCATCCCACATTTATTTCCGTGTGGGAGAATATACCAAAGCCATGCAGTCAAATGCCCTAGCGATCGCTCAAGATGAAGCTTACATAGTCAAAAATCACATTGAGGGTGTTTATCCGGCAATGTACTATAGCCACAACGTGCATTTTTTGGCAGTAGCCGCAGCAATGGCTGGTAGATATCAGGATGCGGTGCAAGCCGCAAGTAAATTAGTCACAATGGCTACACCGTTTGCCGAGAAAGAACCAATGGTTGAGGGCTACCTAGGAACTAAACTATTGATTCAAACGCGCTTTAGTGATTGGGATAATATTTTAAAAACACCTGCTCCCGATGATAAATTGGTGACAACTAAAGCACTGTGGCATTTTGCTCGCGGGATGGCGAATGCCAGTACTGGTAAACTAGAGGATGCAGAGAGCGATCGCGCTGCTTTGTTAACTGCTCAAAAAACAATGCCCGCCACTGCAACTATTGGTATGAGTCCCGCCAGTACTATTTTAGACATCGCCAGCAACCAATTAGACGCGAAAATTGCCAAAGCCAAACAAAACTATGAATCTGCGATTAAATACTTAGAAACAGCCGTAGCCCAGGAAGATGCCCTTAACTACATGGAACCACCCGATTGGTACATTTCCACCAGAGAAGCATTAGGGGGTGCTTTATTAGCAAAGGGTGATTATGCAGCCGCCGAAAAAGTATTTGGTGCAGATTTGCAAAAATATCCTTTAAACGGGCGTTCATTATTTGGCTTACAAGCAAGTTTGCAAGCTCAAGGCCAAGAAAACGCCGCCAAACTAGTGCAAGCTCAATTTACCAAAGCTTGGCAAGATACCGATACTCAGCTATTGGTGGAGAATTTTTAATGGGGTATTGAGAATGGGGCATGGGGCATTGGGCATGGGGCATTGGGTAATGAGTAATGAGTAATGAGTAATGAGTAATGAGTAATGAGTAATGGGTAATAGTTTTTCCCCAGTCCCCAATGCCTAACCCCTAAGCCCTTGTTGACGTAAAAGAGTATCCGCCCATGCAGCATCTTCTGGTTTTAAGGATGGGACTGGTTCTTGATGATAATCAATTGCTAAATGATATCTGGCACGATTGTATATACCATGTAATAAAGATTGCAAATCTAAAGTTGGTTCTGTATCTTCTGACTGTAAGGGTAATGAGAATACAGGAATTCTTTCTCTGATGCTAAAGCCGTATAATTTAGCTTGGGGACGAGTTTCACTTCTACTAACGAGAATTTGATAATCTGTTACCGGAACTTTCCCTAAAATTGACATGGCTTTGCCACTTCTAAGCAAATCAATTTCTACTAAGTGAGAAAGGCTAGCTAAAACTTGTTTGCGTTTGGTTTCATAAGCTTTTCTACCTTCCCCTGTCCGTTTATTTTTAGGGGATAAAACTTCGATAGAAGTGACAACAAAACCTGTAGAAACTTCGCGAACTTCTAAATAACTTTCTCTACTATATTCAGGTACAGGTATCATTACCGTAATACCTTCTGCGGTCGCAGTTTGAGTAACTGTTGATGAGTATTGCTGCTGTGATGTTTGTTGAGAAAAAACAGAAACATCAGGTATGCCCACTAATACAGAATCAGAGTCATCACTCAAATAAGTACGTTGTTCAATTGCCACTCGATATTGTGGGGGAATATTCTCCTCAATAGTATCTGCTAGGGCTGTAATCAATCGATGATGTACCTCTGCCCAAAACACAGGATTTTCTAAATAAGGATTCATTCCAGGAAATGGAGAATTCATAAGGCAATTAGTCAAGAGTCAAGGGTCAAAAATCAAAGGGAACAGGGAACGGGGAACAGGCATTATCTTTAATTGTGAATTGTTTTACCCCAAAGTCCCCAGTCCCTAATCCCTAATCCCTAAAACTGCCTTACTAATGGCTGACCATCTTTAACTTCGCCAACTAAGACTAAATCGACGCAATTGACGAAAATACCATTTTCGAGAACACCAGGAATATTATTCAGTGTTTTTTCTAGGTTTACTGGGTCGTCAATGGAGTCAAAGCGTACATCTAAAACAAAGTTTCCTTGGTCGGTGATGACTGGGCCAGCTTTTTTCACGCCCATGCGGAGTTCTGGTTTACCGCCTAGTTTCTTGATGGCATCAGTTACAGGAGTAATCGCCATAGGAATTACTTCCACTGGAACCGCAAAGCTAGAACCCAAACGGTCTACTAACTTTCCACTATCAACTACGACAATAAACTGATTTGCCAAGTAATCTACAACTTTTTCACGGGTGTGGGCTGCGCCACCACCTTTAATTAAATTCTTCTGGGGGTCAACTTCATCCGCCCCATCAATGGCAATATCAATGTGGTCAATAGCGTCCAAAGTAGTGAGAGGAACGCCGTATTGCTTTGCTAGCACTTCTGACTGAAACGAAGTAGGAACGCCCACAATATCTTTGAGTTCACCAGACTGAAGGCGTTCTCCCAAAAACTGAATGGTGTACGCCGTAGTTGAACCCGTACCCAACCCGACAATCGAACCTGATTTGACTAAAGCGGCTGCGGCTTTGCCAACTTCTTGCTTCATCAACTTCACGGGGTCTGCTGCTGCGGTCATTCCCAAAAATGCTCCATATAACTTATCTAAAATGAACATAACCTAAAGTTACATACATTTTGCGTTGGAGTTTTGGGGATTGGTGACTGGTGACTGGTGACTGGGGACTGGGAACTAGGGATTGGGGATTGGGGACAAAGGAGATTAGGGGAGAAATAATTCACAATTCAAAAGTTAAGAAATATACTTTACTTTTGAACTTTCACTCTTGTACAGACGCGATTCATTGCGTCTCTCCGACTTTAACCAACACCAAACCCCAAATCCCAAACAACTAATAAAAATATAATTATGCGTCAATTTCTCAGTGCGGTTTCTTTAGTTTTTTTGCTACAAAACTTACCAGCATTTCAACTATTACAAGTAGCACAAGCAACTTCTAGTGACTCATCTGAGGCTATTCAACAAGTAGTTGCTGCTAAATGGATGAGTAACTCTTCTGATGGCAAGTTTTATCCAGAAAGGTTCGTGAGTCGCGCAGAATTAGCTGCGATTATGGTTAAGGTTTTTCGCTTGGATAAACGCCAAGTTGCTAGCAAAGAAAATGTTCCAACTACCGATGTACCATCCTCTCATTGGGCATTTAATGATATTCAAACAGTTTTAAAAACCGATATTATGAAAGGCTATCGGGGTAATTTGTTTTTCCCTAATCAAAGGGTGACAAAGGCAGAAGCCTTAGCAATTTTTGCCCAAGCTTATGGTGTATTTCAGTTCCCTGAAGATACTGTCAAAGACATTCTCTCTTCTCATCCAGATGCAGGTTCAATTCCAACTTGGGCTAGACAAGCGATCGCCACTGTAATTAGCGAAGGTTTTCTCACTACAGATGCTCAAGGTAATATTTTCCCATTGCGTCCGATGACACGGGGGGATATGGCGGATGTCTTAAGTAAATATTTACAACGACAACAGAAACAACCAGATACTCCAGTAGTTCCCACAAGTCCAGATAGCCCACAATTACCTTAGTCACTGAGATTGAATCAGAATCAGGTTTTCAGGCTTAAAAGCCTTCAATGGCTCATGGATAATGTTTTGCGATCGCTTAAACTTTAACCCTTAATGCTCAAGGTTTAACCCTTAATGCTCAAGGTTTAACCCTTAATGCTCAAGGTTTAAGGCTTAATGCTCAAGGTTTAAGGCTTAATGCTCAAGGTTTAAGGCTTAATGCTCAAGGTTTAAGGCTTAATGCTCAAGGTTTAAGGCTTAATGTTCAAGGTTTAAGGCTTAATGCTCAAGGTTTAAGGCTTAATGCTCAAGGTTTAAGGCTTAATGTTGTAAGAAAACTAAAGTAGACTCAAAATGTTGGGCATCTTTAGTCATCTTGAGATGATTTTTTCTATGAGACTAGGAATTCATTCCTAGTCGGGCTATGGGTTTCGCGTTAAGTTGACACAGTTTGGCAATACCCATTGGTGTCAACTTAAGCTAAAAGCGATATAGGGCGGGCGTTGTACAAATCCCTCGCGCCCTCATCCCCTAACCCCTTCTCCTGGGGGAGAAGGGGAATTAAATCTCTTGCTCCCCTCTCCCGGCGGGAGAGGGGTTGGGGGTGAGGGCTAAAACCTAGCTACAAAGCGGGTTTCGCGTTAAGTTGACACAGTTGGGCAATACCGTACCCCTACAATCTGTTGGATTATTTTTCCAAATTGGTAAATTATGCCGATTTTGTAGCCAGAAATTTTTAACAAAAAACTTCTGTTCTGAACCAACAAACTTCTACTAATTCACAAAAAATATAATACAAATGCTAGCCCTTACTGTTGCAACCTTTTCTGAGCAGATACTAGCAATTTTTGCGCTTCTGTGTAGGCTGTTGTTCCGGCTTGGATAGTTTTCAGGCGATTGATAATGCCTTGAATTTTACCTTTTAACTGCTGAGGATTAGCAGGAGGCGAAGCTATCAAACCTTGAATTTGCTCATTGGCTGCTTGCAGAGAGGCTTGTGCTTCACTTTCGGCTTTGCGTCGAGTTTCAATAATGCCTAAGTTAGTTTGATATTCTGCTAGAAGTTTTTGCGCGGCTACATAGCCAGGTTCTTCAACACGAATGTTTTCTAGCTGGTCGATTGATTTTTGCCACAATTTGGCAATTTGTTCCCACTTTACTACAGAGTGGGGCGGATTTTGCGATGCTTTGGCAGCTGCTAGGGCAAATTCCTTTGCTGCTTCGATATATGTACCGCTACGAGGATCGGCTACTGTTTTGAGTTTGACTTGATAACCAGCGAGTAACCTTTGCGCTTCTAAATAACGAGGATTTTCTGTGGGAATTTGGTTAAGACGCTGAGTTGCTTGTTCCCACAATTCTGTTGCGGCTTTGGGTTGTTTGGGTTGAATTTTTTCGGCTTCTAAATCAAATTCTTGCGCCGCAGCAATAAATGTACCGATGCGGGCGTTATCAAAATCGCGTTTGTAGGCTTTGAGTTTACTTTGTGCTGTTTCTCCCGCGAATGTGGCTTTGGGGATTTGATCTAATTGATCTATAGCGGCTTGCCAAGAAGCGATCGCATTTTCTTTATCCTTAATACTGGTAGCTTTTTCGTATTGCTGGCGTGCTAGCTTGAGTGCCATTTCTCCTTGTTCTAGGGGTGTAAAAGCATTCCTATCTTGAAACGCTATAGCTTCTATCCGCGCTACTCTCCCACGGGCTGCTTCAAATTCATCTACGGTAAACTTCCAAGTGCAACCAAAAAAATTACAATAAGCTTTGGGATAATATCCTAAAAACCAAACTGGTAAGTTATTCAGATTTGTTTGGGCTGCTGCAGCTTTTTGGGAACCTTGCTCAATATCAGCTGGACTTGTAGCTTGATTGATTAACTGGTCTGCTTGCTCTAAATTTTTAATTGCCTCACGATAGTGATAATCCATATTGATGTAGCTAGGCAACAAGAGGATGGGAGCAATTTTAGCAACAGGCCAGCGAATCATGGGGTAGGGCAAATTTACCACCCATAATATTCCTGTGGAACTACCCAAAAGTATAGTTACCCATTTTAATTTGGTAAAAAAACCTTTTGATTGATTAGCTTTTGCGGCTTGTTTGAGTATTTTCTCGCTAAATTGTGGATAGATATCAATCACGCTATCCCGCAATTCATCCAATTTAGCGCGATCGCCTTTTTCTTTACAAAGTTGTTCTAGTCGCTTAATTACTATTTCCTGCTCAATTTTGCCTACCTGATCTTTACCACTACATCTTTGAATTTCTGCTTGCAAAATTTGTAGAGCTTTTTTATTGAGACGATACATAGGAATTATATGTAATTTATAATCCTAGTATTCCCATGCTGCGCCTACTTATAAATCAAGATGCTTGGGTTAAGCTCATTAGCGTACTTATTCAAGAAGCCAGAAGAATTGGGGGATTCTCCCCCAAACCCCCGATTGGGGGACGGTTGCGTCCCCCAAACCCCCTCCAAAATGATTGTTCTGTTTTGTTGTTGAGTAACTAGTTTTTTAGTTTTGTTATCAACAGGACTTATACCAATTCAAAATTCAAAATTCGTCTTGTAAAGTTTGCTCAACGGGGGGAACCCCCGCACGCAACTTTCCGCAAAATTCAAAATGAAGAAAGTGAGACTCAGCATACTTTTTAGCGTTTGCATCTGTATCAAATTTTTTGTGAATTGGTATTACGTAAGCAAAATTTGTCATTGCGACTGGAACGTAGTGTAATAATGCTCGGTTAAGGATTTTCAACTGGGAATTTGGTTTGGGGAAAAGGTGTACCCCTGCGCTTAAGCAAGCTATGCGTAGCGTCTTTGCAGGAGAAAGGGGCAGGGTTAAAGGTTTTTTCTTGCCCCTTTTCCCCTTCCCTTTTGCCCTTAACCTTATGAAGTGAGTTGTCTAACGTGGGTGGCGGAATCTAGTTGTAATGCGGAAGCTGCGATCGCCTGACATTCACTGATAGTTAATTGGGCGATCGCTTGTTTTAAGATGGGGATGGCTTGGGGATTAACGCTTAATTCATCTAATCCCAAACCTAATAAAATCTCTGTGGCGGCAGGATCGGCGGCGAGTTCACCACATAATCCTACCCAAATTCCCGCAGCATGACCGGCTTGGACTGTTTGTTGTACCATTCGCAACACTGCTGGGTGGAGTGCGTCTGTTAAATTGGCGACACGGGGATTGTTGCGATCGCCTGCCATGACATACTGACTTAGGTCGTTAGTACCGATACTAAAAAAGTCTACCTCGGCTGCTAGCTGATCGGCGATGGCTACGGCTGCGGGTACTTCGATCATAATGCCGACTTTGACTTTGGAATCAAAGGCAATACTAGCTTGACTAAGTTCCCGTTGCACTTCATTTAATATTGCTTTAGCTGCCCGAACTTCGGTGATTGTGGCAATCATCGGCAGCATAATTTTAATATTGTGTCCGTGGCTGGCGCGCAAAATTGCTCGTAACTGAGTTCTAAATAAATCGGGATGATCTAAACATAAGCGAATTCCCCGCCAACCCAGGAAGGGATTTGTCTCTAATGGAACCTTAATGTAAGGCAGTGGTTTATCGCCACCGACATCTAATGTCCGAATAATTAATGGTTGTTGATCTAAAACTTGTGCGATCGCTTGGTATACTGCTAATTGCTCCTCTTCCGTGGGAGCACTTGTCCTACCTAGATACAGAAATTCTGTACGCAGTAGTCCTACTCCTTCAGCGCCGCTAGCTAAAGCAACTTGAACGTCAGCTATACTACCGATGTTGGCAAATACATTTACTTGCTGACCATCGCGAGTCATGGCGGGTTGGTGTGCTTTGGCTAGCGCTTCTTGTTGCGCGGTTCGCCATGCTTCGCGTTTAGCTTCTAATATACTCAAAATATCTGGTTCTGGCTCTACCCAAGCTTTGCCGCTTTCACCATCAAGAGCCATGATTGTGCCGTCTTCCAGATACAATATGCCTGCGTCTACACCTAATACTGCGGGGATTCCTAATGTGCGGGCAATAATTGCACTGTGAGATGTGGCACTACCGGAAGTCGTACAAATACCTAAAACTTTGCTGGGGTCTAGACCAATGGTGTCTGAGGGAGTCAAATCACTGGCTACTAAAATCGCTGGTTCACTGAGTTCCAAAGTTTGTGCTGATGTCCCGGCTAATAACCGCAACACTCGCTGTCCCACATCCACCACATCTTCAACTCGTTCTTGTAAGTATGCATCTTCTAATTGGTGGTAACTAGCAGCCACTTCATCAACCACAGCTTGCCAAGCGGCTTCGGCGTTGAGATGATGGTCAAAAATCCGCACTCGTACTGCTTCTAACAATACAGGATCTTCTAAAAACAGCAGATGGGCGACAAAAATTCCCGCTTCTGTGTCGCCAATTTGCATGGAAGCGTGGGAAAATAAGGCTTGAATTTGCTGTTGTGCAGTAGCAATGGCTGCTTCTAACCTTTGCCACTCGGCTTCTACATCTTCTACGTTATATTCTGTAGGTATAACAGCAGCCGCTTGATAATGTACCACAGGTGCGATCGCTACCCCTGGTGAAGCTGCAATTCCCGAAAGTTCGCCATGAGTTTTTGGGGTATGGTGTTCTACGGTGGGTGGTAATTCTAAAGCAGAATCATCTTCTCCAAAATTATTGGCGATTAATTCTGCTAAGGCTGCTAACGCCTGTTCTGCATCAGCACCTCTGGCTGTAATTTCTAACTCGTGTCCTTGACGCACCCCTAAAGTTGCGACTTGATTAATACTGTCACCCCGGACTGTATTTGTCCCTCTAGTAATATTCTTTACCCAAATCTGCGATTGAAACTTAGAGGCAGTAGTAACAAATTGTGCCGCCGGACGAGCGTGTAAACCCAAGCGGTTGTTGACTGTGAGGCGAATTTCCTTCGTTGCGGATTCTGTGCTAGCTGTGGAGACAACTGATAGAGGACTATTCACAACTCCTAACAAAGTTGCTTTTGCTACTAAAGCAGACCGTGCTTCCGCCATGACTTGCTGGATATGATGACCAAGTGAAGCTGCAACCACAGCTGCGATCGCACCTTCAACTAGCGGTGCTTCACATAAATGCACCTTTTCCCGTTGTGCTGGTGAAAGGAACTCCAGCGCCATTTCTGCACTCATCAAGGCGCTACCCAAATCCATTAACACCAGCACACCATCATCACTAAATACAGATGCGATCGCCTCATAAACCTGCATCGGATCTGTACCCAGGGGATTTTCCGGATCGTCAATCCCCGCTGCGATCGCTAAGGGAACTCGACCTTGAACCATTTGCGCTGCTAGTTGCTGTACGCCAAGCGCGAGTTGTTGACTGTGAGAAACAATAACAATTCCGACCACGGCAACACCATCAACTCTTTTGAGAGACTTTTGCTGAGTCAGTGAACACTAATGGTTAACTGTTGACTGTTGACTGTTAACTGTGAACCGTCAACGACTTTAAATAAAATAATTTATTTTTTGCAGTTTCCTTACATTCTTCCATTTTCTCGCAAGAAAATCAGCGTTGATTTTCAAATCGCAACTTTATATGACAAAGTCGAATTCTGTTTGCTATGTAACAGTTTTGGGCATTGGGAATGGTAAAAAGTTATATCTTCTCTGGAGACGCGATTAATCGCGTCTCTACAATTGTTGACAATCTTGGCGCGAAATACATCCAATACAGCTTTAAGTCTAAAAACTTATCTTTTCTTCTTCCCACGTTGCCAACTTTGGCTATTAGGTTGTTTATTAAATTCACCGTGGGGAAATAGTCGCTGTTCCAATTGTTCATAACTACCTTCAAAATCACAATGACCGTAAAGCGGACATTTTTGGCAATAAACTCCGTTGGTGTAGCGTTCTAAATTTTCGCGGTTGAAAAAATAGGGTTTTTGACTAAAAGTACTCGCCACCCATTGCCATGACATATTATTGCTAGCAGGATCGCCATCTAATAAATGTTGTAGAAACCATTTCGCCCCAGCTTGCCAACGAATCCGCCGCCAATGGACAATATAAGCTGCTAACCACATCCGAGCATGGTTATGTAGATAGCCTGTCTCTCTTAAATTTTGGCTAAAAGTATCAATACATACTAATCCTGTACTACCTGTTTGAATATCCTTTGGTAAATCAGGCGCGTAATTTTTAGCTGTGTAACCAGTTTTATATGCTTCTTGGTCTTGCCAAATGCTATTTCCTAGCTTCTCATATAATCTCTGCCAGTAATCGCGCCAGCCTAATTCATTAATTAATTTAGTCGCATCTTCAGGGTTTTGTATCTGCTCTTGTATATAATCCCTAATTTCTCGCAGACTGAGAACTCCATAGCGAATATAAGGTGAAAGCTTTGTGACTGCACCAGTTAAAAAGTTCCGTGTTTTTGCATAGGTAACAGGCTCAACTTTTGCTAATGCTTGTTCTGCAGCTTTCCGTCCCCCCACTATTTCGCTGATAGAATCATCCCGTTCTGTGGCTTTCGGGAATTCTTGGCGGAGATAGGCTATTAATTGATCACGATGAGAAAATTCACGTCGCATTTTTTGATTACTTGATAAGTTTGGCATTTGTCTTCCTCATTCCCCTTTTCCTCGAGAGAGAGGAGAATTGCGATCGCTAAAAACTCTTTACAGGAAAATCAAGGTGATAAAGGTAAACTAGCAGATAAAACTGTTACCTGCTGACGCAATGAGCTTCTGCATCAATCCTCAATGCACAAACCCACAAAATAGTAATGATGAACTATTTTGTCTTAGTTGCGGCTCAGAACTACTACTACAAGGACGTTATCGTGTCGTGCGTCAGTTAGGCGGTGGTGGCTTTGCAGTCACTTTTGAGGTGATGGAAGTCCGCACTGACACGCCAAAAGTGGTTAAAGTTCTCACAAATAATCATCAAAAAGCTATAGAACTATTTCAGCAAGAAGCAGAAGTTTTAAGTAAACTTAATCACCCTGGTATTCCCAAAGTTGAGCGCGATGCTTACTTTGTTTATTTTCCCAGAAACAGCCAAAACCCCAGCCATTGTTTTGTCATGGAAAAAATTGTGGGGATGGATTTGCAGAAATATATGGAAAATCGGGGAATGCGTCCGATTGACCAAAATTTAGCGCTGCAATGGTTACGGGAATTAGTGACAATTCTCGATCGCGTACACAAACAAAACTTTTTCCATAGAGATATTAAGCCACCTAATATTATGCTAAGGGCGAGTTCTGGGGAATTAGCATTAATTGATTTTGGTACAGCTAGGGAACTTACACAAACTTACTATTTCGCACAGGCTCAAGGTCAAGTAACAGGAATTATTTCCGCAGGTTACACACCACTAGAACAAATGAATGGTCAGGCTGTACTTCAGTCAGATTTTTTTGCTTTGGGACGCACGTTTGTTTATTTACTCACAGGTAAACAACCTACTGACCCAGCAATTTATAATTCTTACACCAATGAGATGGGCTGGCGGAGTTGCGCGCCTCACATTTCGCCCTTGTTGGCAGATTTAATCGACCAAATGATGGCCCATTTACCCGGTCACCGACCAGCAAACACTCAAGAAATTTTACAACGATTAGACCAAATTGACCAAAGTTTACAACCGCTACCGCCGCCATTACCACCACCGCCCGAATGGCCGAGACGGCGTGTATTGCAAATGCTGGGTTTTGGTACCATTGGGTTAGCTATCCCAGTTGGTTTATATACATTTTTTACTAAAAACAAAACGACTCTAACAGTTTCTAGTAATGGATTGGGTGACTATAAAACTATTAGTGAAGCAATTAAAAATGCTCAACCTGGTAACCAGATTTTGGTAAATCCAGGTTTTTATCAAGAAAGTTTAATTATTGACAAGCCACTCAAAATTATTGGTGATGGGCCTGTATCTAACATTGTGATTGAGAGTGCAAACTCAAATTGCATTGTCATGCAAACAGACAAAGCGGAAGTCCGAGGTTTAACTTTACGTGGTGTAGCAGGAAAAAAGAATAACAATTTCTTTGCTGTAGACATTCCTCAAGGTCAATTAATCTTAGCTGAATGCGATATTACTTCCGATTCCCTTTCTTGCGTCAGTGTGATTGGTGCAACAGCTAACCCCATTATCCAACAGTGCAAAATCCACGATAGCGTACAAGCGGGCATCTTTTTTCAAAAAAACAGTCGCGGTACAGTACAAGACTGCGATATCTTCGGTAATGGTCTATCTGGCATAGCAATTAAGGATCATAGCAGCGCTATGATCCAGAGGTGCAAATTTCATGATGGCAAACAAGGCGGAGTTCTTGTTTATGAGGATGGACAAGCCACAGTGGAAGATTGCGAAATCTTAGGTCATGATTTATCTGGGATAGAAATTAGAACCAATGGTAACGCTGTAATTCAACGCTGTAAAATCAATCAAAATAAAGGACGCGGCGTTTATGTCCACGATGGTGGTTTAGGTACAGTGGAAAACTGCGATTTAAGCGGTAATAATCTCGGCGCGTTTTATATTGATACTAGTTCTAAGGTGCAGCGTAGCGGGAACATCGAATAGACTGTTTTCCTTCAAGGGGTGGCAAATATCGGTAAAATTTGAAAGCGATCGCAATTCTTGAATCTTCCAATATGAGCAATATTCCCCAAGTTACACAACCAGCCCCTAATTTCTCTATTCCTGACCAAAATGGTAATTCTGTCAGTCTCGCTGATTTTAGTGGTCAATGGGTAATTCTTTATTTCTACCCGAAAGACAACACTCCTGGTTGCACGACAGAAGCAAAAGATTTTACCGAGTTAAATCAAAACTTCAGCGCCCTGGGTGCAAAAATATTAGGTGTAAGTCCCGATTCTAGCCAGTCTCATTGTAAGTTTATCGCTAAACATAACTTAACAATCACCCTGTTAAGCGACCCACAACATGAGTTAGCCGAAGCTTATGGAATTTGGCAATTAAAGAAGTTTATGGGTAAGGAATATATGGGCGTTGTGCGCTCAACTTTTCTCATCGCTCCTGATGGCAAAATTGCTTATACTTGGACAAATGTGAAAGTTAAAGCTCATGCTCAACAGGTTTTAACTAAATTACAGGAATTGACAGCTATATCAAGTGCATCATCTTAGAATATTGGCTGAATAACCTATGGTGCAAATTATCCAGGGACAAAACGTCACTCTCGCTTACCTCAAGGAAAACTTTGCTCTGCATCAAGCTGAAGATGAGCAATTTTTTACAGAGTGGTTTGACGATTTACCTGCGATCACAGAATTAGAAAAGCAATATTTAGATAGAGTTAAAACTAACTATCTCAGTTTACTGGAAAATGCTCCTCTTATAGAGGAGGCAATCAAATTAGTTGTATTGTCGCCCTTACTAGACTTAGCAGGTTTTTATCGTCCGCCTTTTTCCATCGCTACAGAAGAAAGTATAGAAATTAGTGAAGATGTAATTATCGGTAATGCAAATAAAGCCGAAGCAGATAAAGAAATTATCAAAGGTAAAATTGATGTACTAGTTATTCAAAATAAGTTGTGGTTACTAATAATTGAATCAAAAAGGTCTACTTTTTCTTTAACTAAAGCAATTCCGCAGGCACTTACTTATATGCTAGCTGCGCCGCATAGTGATGAGCCTGTATATGCATTCGTGCTAAATGGCGAAGATTTTCAATTTATCAAACTAAGCAGACAAAATCATCCTGTATATGCTCTATCTGATAGATTTAGCTTATATAGAAGTGAAAATGAACTATATATTGTTTTAAATATATTAAAGAGAATTGGACAAATTTTAATTTAATTAAATAACAGTCAAATAAACCTGAAAAGGTGTCGATAAAATACCTAATATTTGATTGATTTCGACAATATAATAGTCTCTTCTATCGATAGATAAATCTTTATCAGTCAGCTTTAAAAATTTCCAATCTGTACCAGTGGTTATTGCTCCATAAATAGTCGTAATGCTATTTCCTTGACGCTGATTGAATATTTGAGCAGCAACCATTTCAGCAATACATTGCCCTAAACCAGCTTTGATGTTTTCATTCTTAGCCTCTACCAAGGTTACTACAGGAGTGCGAATTTCATATATTTCCGCAGATGCAGTAAGTATATAATCACAATAACCATTCAGACCCGATGCGTTATCAACGTTAAACTCTGTCCCGGAAAAGAACCCAACTTTAAAGTTAAAATTTCTTCTTACCTCTAATAAAATAGGAGTAATAATTAGCTCTGAACGAGCTTTTTCTGTATTAATTGCTGTTGCTAAATTCAAGTTCTCTTTCAGAAACGTTTGTAAAATTTGACTGGGATCTATACCAGCAACTTCAGCAAACAAATTATCTGGTTCCTCTATAATTAAGCCAAATTTTTCTCTAACTTGAGCCAGAGTAAATTCACTGTATGCCATCTCTACTACCCACGCTCCATGAATAAGGAAATTTCGCTGATTAATTAAAAGGTTGTAACATTTTGTAAAGCTTTAAAATAGTAATATCAGTTTTGTTGTATCCATCATGATTCAAGTAATCCAAGCTCAAAATGTCGGTCTTGCTTATTTAGAAGAAAGATTTGGTTTGCGACAGTCTGAAAGCGAAGATTTTTTCCAGAATGGTACGATTCTCTGCCAGAAATCACAGATTTAGAAAAGCAATATCTAGATAGAGTTAAAACTAACTTTCTGAGACTAGTTAAACGTCCACCAATTTTAGAGAATGCGGTCAAAATGGTGGTATTATCTCCTTTACTAGATTTAGCAGGATTTTATCGCGAACCATTTTTACTGGCTACAGAAGAGTCAATAGAAATTGCGATTGAGGATAAAGACGAAATTGTTAGAGAAAGGATTGACGTTTTAGTTATAGGACTTACGCAAAAGTCACGTAATTACGTCATTACGAGCGCAGCGACGTAATCGCCTGAGATTCTGGGATTGCTTCCCTACACTTCGTTCCGGTCGCAATGACAAATTTTGCTTGCGTAAGTCCTGAGTTATTCAAGAACAACTATGGTTGTTAGTAATTGAATCTAAAAGAGCTAGTTTTTCCCTTTTAGAAGCTATACCTCAAGCAATCGCTTATATGCTAGCTAATCCTGATCCAGAGAAACCTATCTTTGGCTGTGTAACTAGTGGAGAAGATTTCCAGTTTATCAAGCTCATCCAGCAAGATAAATCGGAGTATGCTTTGTCTGATAAATTTACGTTATCCAAGCGAGAAAATGAATTAAGTAAGTCAGTGGAAATAAACCAAACTATGTTAACAAACATAAATAGGCTTGAAATCCTTACTAATGACTAATGACCAAGGACAAATGACAGCCTCAGCTAGTTATCTTTAATTTCGCAGACCTACTTATATCAAGTTCTCAGGATATTCAAAAAATTAAGTCAAATTTTGAGTTGATTATGTCGAATCGTCCCATCTACCTAGATTGCCATGCTACGACCCCCGTTGATGAACGAGTATTAGCAGCAATGCTGCCTTATTTCACAGAAAAGTTTGGTAATCCAGCAAGTATCAGCCACGTTTACGGTTGGGAAGCAGAAGCAGCTGTTAAACAAACACGAGAAATTTTAGCAGCAGCTATTAACGCCTCACCAGAAGAAATTGTGATTACTAGTGGTGCTACAGAAGCCAATAATTTAGCCATTAAAGGTATAGCAGAAGCTTATTTTCAAAAGGGACAACATATTATTACTGTGGCGACAGAACATAAAGCTGTTCTCGACCCCTGTAACTATTTAAAAACACTGGGTTTTGACATTACAGTGCTACCTGTCCAAAAAGACGGGTTAATTGATTTAAATGAGTTAGAAAAAGCTATACGTCCAGAGACAATTTTAGTGTCGGTGATGGCTGCAAATAATGAAATTGGGGTATTGCAGCCACTATCAGACATTGGCGAAATCTGCCGCGATCGCAATATTCTTTTCCACACCGATGCCGCCCAAGCTATTGGTAAAATTCCCTTGGATGTGCAAGCACAGAAAATTGACTTGATATCACTGACTGCACATAAAGTATATGGCCCTAAAGGCATCGGTGCGCTATATGTCCGCAGACGCAACCCCAGAGTCCAAGTAGCCCCGCAACAACATGGCGGTGGACATGAACGAGGAATGCGATCGGGTACTTTATATACACCGCAAATCGTCGGCTTTGGTAAAGCTGTGGAAATCGCCTCAGCAGAACAAGCCACAGAAAACCAACGCATTACAGCACTCAGGCTCACACTTTGGGAACAGCTTTCCCAAATACCAGGAGTTCATCTCAACGGACACCCCACCCAACGCCTAGCCGGAAACCTCAGTATCAGCGTTGAGGGAGTAGATGGGGCTGCACTTAGCTTAGGATTACAACCAGTCATGGCAGTTTCTTCCGGTTCTGCTTGTAACTCAGCCAGTACAGCACCCTCCCACGTCCTCACCGCCTTGGGACATCCCTCACAGCTAGCCTATGCATCAGTACGCTTTGGCATTGGTCGCTTTAATACCCCAGAGGAGATTGATATCATAGCCAAACATGCGATCGCTACCATTCAAAGTTTACGCAAGCAGGCTAGTTTGGTGTGAGGGACTGGGGATTGGGGATTGGGAGATGAGGGAGATGAGGGAGATGAGGGAGATGAGGCAGCAGAGGAGAATAGCCATTACTCATTACTCATTACCAAACACCAAATACCCATGCTCAATGCCCAATGCCCCATGCCCAATGCCCCATGCCCCATTTCAATACGGATCTGAACTAAACCTTCCCCGCTTGACACTGCGGAGATAATAACCTTTGGTGGGCAGGTTTTTGAGGTCGAAGGTATCGCCACGGGGGATACGCCAAATTTTGTAGTCGTGGAATGTTAAAGGTGTACGGGGTTTGCAAATCTCTGGCGGATGATCGCCTAAAACAAGGTATGCTGCACCTCTTCCCATGACTTTGGCTATGCCGTATTTATCAATGACAACCGATGTCTCTTCGCTAATGGCGATACCTAAAGCACGTTTCGCTTTGCCATCCTGGATTTGACGGGCGATAAAAGCCATAATTCGCCCCATTCTTTTACGCCTATCAAAGTGAGTATCAACAATAGTGCCGCCCAGATACCGCCATTTAAAAAAGTTGTAAGTGAAGGTGATATCTTGATAGGGATCTTCCAGCGCGTCTTTGGTTTCAATGCCTTCTTCGGAAGAAGCGCAAGCATCATAAACAAATTCACTTTGGATCATTGCACCTGCGCTAGTACCGCCAACTCCGCCACCTCTGGCGTAAACTGAGTTGACAGCAGCCTCTAGCTTAGTGCCTTTCCAGTTACGAATATATTGACATTGGTCGCCGCCAGCAACGAAGATTACATCTGCTCTGCGGATTTTATCAACAATTTCCGTTCTGTTGGCATCGTTGCGATTGCTAATAATCAGCGTATCTACAGACTTTACGCCTTTCATGTCATAAATCACCCGATTGTAATCGTGATTACCATAGGTGCGGAGAACTACAACATTTACTTTGGTAGCGCAGTTAGTACCACCCCTCACCTGATGAATCATCCATTGAATTGCTGCTTCTACATCCGGGCCACCTCCACCCAAGTTAAGAACAGGCCCAGCTAGGTGAGGTAAGGCAGGTAAAGCAGGTAAGGTCGGTACAGGCGATAAAGAATCGACATCTTCGGGAACAATATCCTGAAAATAGCGTCTCAAGTTTGCTGTAATATGGGTTATGAAGGTGGTTCCCATCTTCAGCAACATGGTTCCTAGGTTCTTTAACCACTTTGCTATATTTGGAAAGGCCTTGGTCATGCTAACCTTCTGGTGCAAACTGCAAATATTGCTAACTCTCTCACCAGAAGGGGTGTAATTCCCAGCGTACAAGGCTTGTACTGTTTTTTAATGCCAAAAATGCAGAGTTATATTTTATTCTCTGTTTGGTTTTTTGCTGCTTGTGCAATTTAAAACCATTCTACTCGCGATCGCTCTTGCACTACTCGCTTGTATACAGCTTCGGTTTGCAGGGCTAATTTTGGCCAGCTAAAGCGTTTCTCTAAATCCTCAAAAGCATTATCAATCAGCCATTGGCGATACCCAGGATTTTTCAACACCTCTAAAATACCCCAGGCAATCGAATCGGGACTGTTCACCCAAGTGACAATGCCTGTTTTAGTATGTTGCACTACTTCCGGAAAACCACCAGTGTCAGATACAACTACGGGAACGCGAGAGGCAAAGCTTTCTAATGCAACTATCCCAAAGGGTTCATAAAGACTGGGGAAAACTGCACAGTCAGCTACAGTCTGAAATTTATCTAAGTATTCATCAGAAAGGAAACCAGTAAAATAGCATTTATGCCAAATTCCTAAATCCCAAGCTTGACGCTTGAGATGGTCAGTATTACCACCACCAACAATCACAAATTTGACATTACCACCCATTTCCCACAGAACCTTGGGTGCAGCATTGAGTAATAAAGGCACACCTTTTTCATAGGTCATGCGCCCAACATAATAAACAATTTTTTCATAATCTTCGGCAAATTGAAGGCGAAAAGCTGAAGCATGAAAATCTTCATGATGCTGTTTCTTTTCTGGCCGAATACCGTTAAAAATGACATCAATTTTGTCCCAAGGGCTGTGTAATGCTCTTTCTACTTCTCGCCGCATATATTCGCTACAAACGATAATTCGCCAAGCGTTAAAAGCTAACAGATTTTCTTTACCACTGATATAGCGTTGGGTGTCTGTATGCAGACCGTTGTAGCGTCCGTATTCAGTTGCATGAATTGTCGCAATTAAAGGTAATTTGAAGTTATTTTTCAGCGCGATCGCTGCATCACCAACTAACCAATCATGAGCATGGATTAAATCAAATGGCCCTTCTTCCAGCATCAGCTTACCACCATGATGCCCCATGCTTTCATTTAAGTTAACTATCCAGTGAAAAAAATCTCTACTAGCCGCTACCGGGACTCGATGTATATGCACTCCCTCGACTAATTCATACATCGAAGCCTGTCCATGCTCCACAGTAATCAAGTGGATTTCATGTCCTAATTTCACTAATTCCGGATATAACTCCCCTACATGGCGAGCGATTCCACCGACAATCCTGGGTGGAAACTCCCAACTTAACACTAATATCTTCATTAACTGGACTCCCCGAAGCTTTTCAAATTGATAAATAGCTAAAATCTATAATTTATCTAAAGGTACAAGTGTGACAATTAGAGTGAGTATATATACTAAAATTGTCAATATTCTTAACATTCTCTTTGGATTCATCTGTCTGTAAATATGAATATTAGTGAAGCTAACTTTTCATATTTACCTTCATATGCATTCAATAAATTGCCATGATACAGCAACTTCAGATTAATTGCTCAAAAATCTTCAACTCCTATAGATGTATAGCTGAAGGGTGAAAGCTGAAGGTAAAAATCTTGCTATTTCTATTAGGAATCCAGGCATAAAAAGGCTTTAGGTCTGTGTATCTGTCGTATTCTTTTTTTAATTGGTATTATTAGGCAAATTTTGCATAAAAAGTCCAAAAAATAACAGAAACACAGCCTTGATGGAGTGTTTCCGTTAATAATTTTTATTTAGTTAGGGATAAGAGGGACTTGGGACTGCTTCCATGCCCAATGACGGCAGTTGCTTTAAGCCGGGAAACCCGTCCAACGCACTGCCTCCCCAATGCCCAATTAATTAACTTTGATCCAGTCGCAATACTGCCATAAATGCTTCTTGAGGAACATCTACCGTACCTACAGATTTCATCCGCTTCTTACCCTTTGCTTGCTTTTGCAAAAGTTTCTTCTTCCGGCTGATGTCACCACCGTAGCATTTGGCTAGTACATCTTTCCGCAAAGCGGGGATGTGTTCACTGGCGATGACTTTACTACCAATACTCGCTTGAATTGGTACTTTAAATTGATGGCGGGGAATCAGTTCTTTGAGCTTCTCAGCCATTGAGCGACCGACGTTGTAAGCTTTATCGCGATGTACAATCATTGCCAACGAATCCACCGGATCGCCATTGATCATAATATCCAGCTTCACCAAAGGATTTTCGCGATAACCAATCAGGTGATATTCCATGCTGGCATAACCACGCGATCGCGATTTCATTTGGTCAAAAAAGTCAGTGACGACTTCCGCCAAAGGCAACTCATAAGTTAAGGTTGTGCGCCCTTGGGTAAGATATTTCATATCCTTGAAAATCCCCCGGCGGTTTTGCGATAACTCCATCAACGTACCCACGTAGGTTTCAGGAGTAATCATTTCTACCTTAACGTAAGGCTCCTCAATCTTTTCGCGCTCGTTGGGAGAGGGTAAATGGCTAGGATTATCTATATACAGTTCCTCGCCCTTCAAAGTAGTTACTTTATAAACTACTGAAGGCGCTGTAATAATTAAATCTAAGTTATATTCCCTTTCTAAGCGTTCTTGCACGATTTCCATGTGCAGCAAACCTAAGAACCCACAACGGAAACCAAAACCCATAGCGCTAGAAGTTTCCGGTTCGTAATGTAGGGCTGCATCATTAAGTCTGAGCTTTTCTAGGGCTTCCCGCAAGTCTTCAAATTGGTCAGCATCAATGGGGAACATCCCACAAAAGACCATTGGATTGGCTTCTGTATAACCTGGTAAAGGTTCTGCAGCTTTAGCGTTAGACAGAGTAATGGTATCACCCACCCGGGCATCAGCTACAGCTTTAATAGCGGCGGCTAAATAACCTACTTCCCCGGCGTGCAGTTCATTAACTTGCTTTTGAGTGGGAGAAAGCACCCCTAACTCGTCAATTTCATATTCTTTATCAGAAGCCATCAAATAAACGCGATCGCCTTTTTTGAGGCTACCATCCATCACCCGGAAGTAAACAATTACACCCCGGTAGCTGTCATAGTAGCTATCAAAAATTAACGCCCGCAAGCGCTGATCTACAGTATTGGGAGCTGGTGGTACCCGTTCTACAATTGTTTCTAAAATCTCATTAATGCCAATACCTTCTTTAGCCGAGGCTAAAATCGCACCGCTACAATCTAAACCGATAATTTCTTCAATTTCGCTGATGACTCGTTCTGGTTCTGCACCAGGTAAGTCAATTTTATTCAACACCGGAATAATTTCCAGGTTATGTTCCAGAGCTAAATACACATTCGCCAAAGTTTGAGCTTCTACGCCTTGGGAAGCATCAACCACTAACAACGCCCCTTCACAAGCAGCAAGAGAGCGTGACACCTCATAGGAAAAATCCACGTGTCCTGGCGTATCAATCAAATTCAGCACATACTGCTGACCATCTTTAGCAGTGTAATTCATCCGGGCAGCTTGCAGCTTAATGGTAATGCCGCGCTCCCGTTCCAAATCCATATTGTCGAGAAACTGCTCCTTCATCTGCCGATCTTCAACAGTACCAGTGGCTTGGAGTAAGCGATCGGCAAGGGTGGATTTCCCGTGGTCGATGTGAGCAATAATACAAAAATTGCGAATGCGAACTGCGGGAACGTCAGTCATATACTATTTTTGCTGAAAAAGCAACCAAGGTAGAGAGAGCAAATTACTGAATGTATTTTAATGCTTTCTTAGGCAACGACGCTGCATATCGGGCGAGACAACCATCATTAGCCAAAGAAATCTTTGTTTATTGTTATTTGTCATTGGTCATTGGTCATTTGTCAAGAGAGACGCGATGAATCGCGTCTGTACAATAATCAAGATAAATTCTTTCCTCCCATTCCCCATTTCCCATTCCCCATTCCCCATTCCCCATTCCCATTTTCCCTTCGGCCGATGGTATTGATCAACCAGAAGCGTACAATAAAGATGTATAAGTACATAGTGTGAAGAGCGTGGTAATTCCCGGCGTAATTGCCCGTAAATTATTGATTTACTGACACAAAAGCAATAGAGCTACTGTTTGGTATCTTCTATGAAAATTGCCACTTGCGAGGAGAAGCTGTTACTTTGGTACAATTTCGGGGAACTATGTAACTATAATTTTTTTCATTTGTCAGTAAACTGAATCCGAAATTTATAAGAGTACTGCTTTAAAAAGCTTTTGACACAACAATTTCCGAGTATATAAACCTATGAATATGAAAGAAAAAGCTACGGATGCGGACAACAGACAAGCCGATAAGGTAGAAATAGCTGTTCGCCTAGACTCCGAGTTAGTAGAGCAAATTCAGCATCTAACCAATGACCCCAGCAAAGTGATTGAAGTGGCCATTCGGCAATGGTTACGGGGTGATATTCCCAGAGATGATGAATTAACACGTACTCCACTACGCGCTCCTATTCCACCCCGAGGCGAATGGAATGACTAAATTCATAAATAAACTGTAAATAAAAAATCAAAAGAATGTAAAGTTTGCCACTTTGGCTGACAAAATATCCAAAACACTCAACCAAAGGCTCAAAAGCTGTAATAATTTATGCCAAACTTTAAGCAGCTTTAGTAATAATGTTGTCGGCTGCTAATCGTATATCCAACTCGATAATGACTATTACTGCCCATTCGCAATTGCCACACTTATTCTCCCAGAATCGAAACTCTATTAATCATCAGACCGACTATATGCCACCAACTCTAGGAGCTGAGTTGGTATTTACACAAGATGGGTCAGGACGTTACCTGACTTTTTATTGGCAGCATAGTGAAATTCTCGGGTTAAATCCTGAGCAAATAGTTGATGAGTTTAATGAGGAAGCCAACTTTGTCCCAGTGGATAATGTGGCTTATTTGGAACGGTTACACCGAATTTTGACAAATTTGGTGCCCGAAAGATTGCAATGCTGGTTTAGTTACGGGCAAGAATTATTTGAGTTGGAGTTGGTAATCTCTCCGATTATGCCGCAATTGGGTAAAGCGGCTACCACAGTTTTGGTGATGGGACGCTTACTGCAAGCGAAAGTCAATCTTAAGAAAGTAGATGTAATTGCCAAAAAACCTACACAGATAGAGTTGGCTGTTCGCTCACAGCAGCATCAAAAACTGGTAAACCGAATTACTAAAAATATTCGCCGCAACCTTGATATAGACATTATTTGGCAACAAACAGTTGATAGTTTAGGAAAAGTACTGCGGCTAGAGCGTTGTATTATTTGCCCTTACCAGCCTTCTAGCCAAAAAGTACGGGTAATAGCAGAGTATCATCAGCCCCAGTGCAAATCTCTGTTGGGTTCAGATATAAATTTAGCCGCTGAACCTGCTTTTGCTCAGGCTTTGGCTACCTTAGAACCCGTAGTAGTGCAAGCACCAGGGTCTAGTCTATGTCCTAACCAAAAAATTTTAGTGGTAGCGACATCCTATCAAGACCAAGCAAATAGCTTGGTGGCGTTGAATTTACGAGATGAATGCTACCCGCTAACAGATGCAGAAATTGAGCTCGCCAAAGAGGTAGCGGATCAGTTAGGGACTGCGATCGCTCATGCTACTTTGTACAAAGAATTGGAAGTGGCGCGACAAAAAGCCGAAGATGCTTCCCGCCTCAAGAGTGAGTTTCTAGCTAACGTCTCCCACGAAATCCGTACTCCCCTGAATGGGATGATTGGATTTTTAAAGCTGATTTTGGAAGGGATGGCAGATGATCCAGAAGAACAAAACCAGTTTTTACAAGAAGCGCATCAATTATCCATCCACCTGCTTAATATCATCAATGATATTTTGGATATAGCCAAAATTGAAGCAGGCAAAATGGAGCTTGATTGTACTCCTGTACAATTGGCTGAGTTATTTAGTGATGTAGAAAATTTCATGCGTCCCCAAGCCGAGATGAGAAACCTCAGCTTTCAGATGCAATTGCCTAATACTTCTGATGAAATAGTTGTTCAAGGTAACTATCAAAGATTGTTACAAGTAATGCTCAATTTGGTAGGTAATGCCATTAAATTTACTCAAGAAGGTGGTATTACTATCAGTGCTGATATTGTGATTAAAAAGGCTAAATTCCTAGAACAGCAATATCCTGGCATGGTGAAAGTTCGCGTAGCAGATACAGGTATTGGTGTTTCTTTAGACAAGCAAGATAAACTATTTCAATTATTTTCTCAAGTTGATGGTTCCCGTACTCGTCAGTATGGGGGAACTGGTTTAGGACTAGCTATATCCCAAAAGCTGGTAGAAGCGATGGGCGGAGAAGTGAATTTTTACAGCTTAGGTGAAGGCTTGGGTTCGACAGTCACATTCACTGTACCTTTGTATCAGCAACCAGTCATTGTTTCCTGTGGTGATGATTGTCTGGGGAAATAGGGACTGGGGACTGGGAAAAGGGGACTGGGAAAAGGGGACTGGGGACTGGGGACTGGGAAAAGGGGACTGGGAAAAGGGGAAGGGTGAAAGGAGCGACCTGAGCAAATCTCTTCAGCTTAGGAAGTATTTTTGGATTATCAAAATATTGCTCAAGTACTTACCAGAGGTAGTAGCCTGGTTGAATTTGCTGTTTTTTGACTCAGCACTGTTTAGGTGCGATCGCACTTTTGCGTTTACGCAATAATAGAATGAGAAACAAGGGAAATAAAGGGAACTAAGTAGCGCAACTAATCATCAATACCCTATATTCCATCACTCGTCAGCAATAATTCTCATGAGCAGATAGACTTTCTTGTTACCATGTTCATCGCTCACACAGATGCTATTTTAAATTTAGAAGATTCAAGCAGTCAGCGTTGGGTAGTAGAAATTAATAAAAATAACAAAAAATTAATATGAAAATAAAAGTTAACTATTCACCAACAGCAGATGAAGTTAACGAACTTGATCTAGCATTAGCAACTGCAGCAACAGGAGAATGTATGATTGGTCGTTCTCCTGATTCTTATTTGGTATTAAATAGCCCTGATGTGAGTAGGGTACATGGTAAGTTTTTTGCTCATAATGGTAATTACTACTTCTGTGATCTGGGAAGTAGAAATGGCTCAGTTGTTAACGGCAAACTAGCTCAAAAAAATGTGCCAGTACAGTTAAAGGATAAAGATATTATCCGCATTGGTGATTACGTGATGACTGTGGAAGATATTATTCCTAAGCCTCAACAATTGCCAGCAACTGTATTTAAAACTATCGATCCATCACTGTTGGCTGGCTGGCGAGTCAATGACAATATTAGCAATATTAATATTGCTAATCCAGCAAAAGTAAATAGCAAAGTTGCACATAACTTAAGTTCTGAATCGGCTGTAGAATTTAGTAACGATAAAAGCGAATTAGAAACTTCAGAACTAGAATCGGAAATCAATGCACTAGAAAACATCATTGAAAATTCACTAGCAGCAAATGAATTTTCTGCCTCTTTTAGTGATGTAAATACTGATGCTGCTCAATCAGTGAGCGAAGAAATCACCTTTGTGCAACTACAAGGTTTAATGTCTCCATTACCAGAGATAGGAAATGAAATTTCCGCAGAGGTAGATGATGTTGATGTA
This sequence comes from Tolypothrix sp. PCC 7601, assembly GCF_025677855.1. Lineage (NCBI taxonomy): Bacteria > Bacillati > Cyanobacteriota > Cyanophyceae > Nostocales > Tolypothrichaceae > Tolypothrix > Tolypothrix sp. PCC 7601. The sequence continues at coordinate 5,188,332 of NZ_CP064879.1, read as the reverse complement.
GCTGCACCATTTCTCGAAGAAATTACCTTTGTGCAGCCACAAGATTTAAATGACTCGGTTCCAGAGACAGCCAGCGAAATTTCTGCAGAGATCAAAGGAGATGCAGAGATTCCGCGAGAATTGACAATTGTACAACCACGCGCTCAAGTTGAGCCACCAGCAGCAACCTTGAATGAAGTTGTCGCGGATATTGATGACGACTTTTTCGATTTGGAAATACCAATTCTGCAAGACTTTACTGATGTACAGCAGCGCGCTCAAGTTGAGCCACCAGCAGCAACCTTGAATGAAGTTGTCGCTGATAATGATGATGATTTTTTCGATTTAGAAATGCCAATTCTGCAAGACTTTACCGATGTACAACCGCGCGATAAATTCCGACAACCAGCAGAAATGGTGAGTGAACTTCCTCCAGAAATTGCAGATTTAGATATAGATTGGGATGCAGAAATTCCGCGAGAGTTAACAATTGTGCAACCGCGTCATCTATCCCATCAACCACAAAATATCATCATTGAAGTTCCACCGCATATCAGTGATGAAGTTATTGAGGAAGATTTTAAAGTCAATATTGATGGTGTAGCAGCTCCAAAATTTGTGGATGGCTTTACCCCAGAGTTTAGCAATGAAGAAGCTATATTCTCAGACGAGATGCTGATTGAGTCCAAAGCTTTATTTTGCCAAGTACCGGAACCTATCAACAATCAAACTGAAGATATTAAAGCTGATGATGCAGGAGTAGTTAATGAAGAGGCTTTTCTGACAGAAGTATCGGAAGCAACTAGCGAATTGAGCGAATCAGATGCTCTATCTGCTCTATTAAATGAAGAACTTGAAGATGATTTTAGCCCAGAATTAACGCTGTTAACATCTGAGTCAATTAATCAACTTTTTGCTGAAATTTATGATTCCTCAGAGGCAGAATCTAGTGAAATTTATGAGGAAGTAACTGTCATTCAAACTCAGCTAGAAATTACTCAGAAAAATATAGTGCTTTTAGCTCATGAAAACAAAAAAGCTGAATTAGCTGAATTTGTGCAACAGCATCAAGAGTTTTTTTCACATCATCATACTATTGCTTGGCAATCGATTAGCGAAGTCTTGCATGAACAAGCAGGTATCACTATTAGTCACCAAATTCCAGCCACCACTTCTAATGGATATCAAGCAATTAATACATTAGTTAACTCTGGTGATATCTCAGCAGTTATTTTCTTGAGAGATTTCCTCATACCGCAGACTAGTCAAGCAAATGAAGAAGCACTATTGAGGAGCTGCAATATTAACAAAGTTTTACTAGCAACTAATATACCAACAGCAGAGGCCCTGGTTTTTTATCTGAAAAGCTTAAAGCAATAATAATATGTAAAATATCCAGTGATTATAGCGTAAGTACTCATTGATTGAGAATTGCTGCTTGATTTACGCTATGGCAGATTTGTCTGTTTTTATGCCTCAAATTTTGGCAAAATCAACAATGTAATTCTGATGGCTAAACTGCTGCGCGGAATTTGAAATTCAAGCAAGTATACAGCGTTAGCGTTTTGTTGATTTTAAACGGTTGGTTTATTGACGCGGTGCTGTACTAGAGTCTACTAATTATTTACTTTAGTACCACAGATTGAGGAACAAGATTTTGAGTTTCCGGTTGAGTAAACCAGAATTTTAGGTTAGAACCTTCCACTACCACTTCACCTTCTGGTGTTTGGATATAAAGTTTACCTTGATGCAGTTTGACAATATTATTAGTTGTGACGGTGGGTGATGATACCAGGGATGCAATAAATGGATTGCTCTCGCAAGCTACATAATCATTTTGCTGTTTATCTTGCGCTACACACATTGATTGATTGTCAGTAACTTTGGCAATTTGTGGAGAGTTATTTTCTTTGACTACTTTACTTGTTTGAATTACAGTTGCAAGTTCTGGTTCTTCTTGGATATACATGAGCCAGAGAACGCGATCGCAGTTATCAACTACAATCTCATCAGTAGGGGTTTTGATAAATATGCTTTCTCTGCTAAATGCTAAATCTACAATTTTCTGCCAATTATTATTATTCAATACTAATAAGTTTAATTGCTCACAATTGTTCACTTTGTGATGACTGTGAGAACGCCACAACTTCCATAAATCTACAGCTTCTGTATAATGCATTTTATAGCATTTGGGTAAGGGATAATATTCATATTGTAATAACCCACTACCACTTTTAATGGTGGGCATAAATCTATTATCAAGCAATATTTGATTGATAAATTCCCAATGATGAGATTCTTGTCTTACCTGAAAAACTCTAGTTTCATCTGCTAAGTTTGTGGTGGCGATAAAGAAGCCATTTTTAGTTAATAATTGAATGGTTTCTCCGATAGATTCGATGCGGAAGTTTTGGCTAAATCCCAGTTTAATTTTACCTTGGATATATTGCTCGATTAAAATTTGGTCATTGATTAAATTCATGGTTTTCATTATCTTTACACCCTTGGCGATGATTAGTGTTTTGATAGAAGTTTTGGTTAGGTACTGGGTTACTCAAAAATCCAAATACTGAGACTCGGTATTTTGAAGGTAGCTCCCAGTGTTCCTAAATACATCTTCAATAGCCAAGCTATAAATCCGGATACGAAAATGAGAACAAAACAAACAAGTTATACAGTAATTACACGTATAAAATAGTTAAAGCTTTGATATTGAAATCAAAAGTTTTTATCTGAATTGGATTTGCTCATCTCAAATTCACAATTAACAAATTTTACTAGTAGAATATGCTTAGTATACGTATATGCCAAATGTGTGAATAAGATGCGTTGTATACTAGTATTAATTGTGTTAAGAAAAATTAAGATTTAATTTTTTTAGATCTTTAATGAAAAAAATTAGAAACTGTGATTTTCTTCCCTCTGAGGTTCCAATACTTGTCGGTTAAAAAAAGAGGGAAAAGGGAAAGAAAAAACCTTTAACCTTTTCCCCTTAAGCAATTTTGGGTTCCCTGATTAATTGCTACAGGTTGCTGTAAAACTGGTTGTTAGCATTTTTGACTTTAGATACCCAACCTTCGTAAGACTGCAAAATTTTTCTGTAGGGAACTGTGGTGTCAGATACGACTTCAAATAAGGATGGTAAGAAGCGTTGGGGAAATAGTTGGTGCAGAATTTGTGACAGACGTTGTCTGAGGATAAATTCCAAAAATAGTCCCTTAGTAGCAGGGAAGGCGTTTTCGCTTAGTTCTGCTAATGCATGAGCATCTGGTTGGCGGCGAATACTGAAATTTTCGATTGCTGCTGCTAAATTGTCGGTATATTCGTCTAAAAGATTATCGAACACAACAACATCTTCCAGCGCCGAACTACAACCTTGACCAAGAGCGGGGCTAACAGCATGAGCTGCGTCTCCCATTAATACCACACTGTCATCATAGTGATAACGGTTACAGCGAATTGTGATTACTTGGGAAATGGGGCGATTGAGGAAAGCTTCTGCTTCTGATTGTGGTATCAACTGAGCAAATTCGGGGAAATTCTGGCGGAAGAATTGCTGTACTTCTTCTGTGGTAGTCAGACTTGTTATTTGATTTTTCTGTTGGGGAAAATAGATAACACCACTAATGCTGCCGTCAGGTTGATTGAGTAGTATGATGTTGCTGCCATCATCAATTCTCCATGTGTGAATTTTACCGGGTTGCAGGTTAATTGTGGGATTGGTGATATAGATGGATTTGTACTCGTTGCGGTAGGATTGCTTTTGGCATTCAAACAATTCTGTTGTACAAAGATGATCTCTAACTGCAGAATTTGCCCCATCAGCACCAACTAATAAGTCATAATCAGCAGTAAATTTTTCGGCGGTATCTCTTTCAAAAGTGACTTGTTTGGCGGCCAAATCTACCTGGGTACATTGGCTGTTGAAATGAATATTTAATCGGCTGTTATCATATTTTTCTACTAATTGATTTAATAACGCGATCGCTAAATTTGTGCGATCAAGAGTAAATAGAGGTTTCTTTCTGGTGATTGTTTGTGTCTTGCCATTGGGTTGATGTAGGATAGACCCCGTAGTGGGTAAACTCATGGCTTTGACTGTTTCCACAAGTCCGGGAATTTTCTGCAACGCGGCTATTCCCCGATTTCCTAAAGCGATGGGAAAAGTTCGGGATTTGGCAAATGGCACAGTTCGCGGATCGCTGCGGCGTTCGTAAATTTCGATTTTGTATTGTTCGCCACGACGCAGTAAATAATGTGCTAGGAGAAGTCCGCTAGGGCCAGCACCCACGATCGCTAATTTCTTAACCATAGATTAAATCAAAAAACTCTCAAAAGTTTATAGGACAATACAGGTCAAATAAGATCATTAATGATTGATTTGTTAGTTGTGGAAACAGCTAGCTCAATTGGGGGATTCTCCCCCAAACCCCCGATTGGGTGAAGTTTGTGGGGAAGGTTTCCTTCCACAAAACTTCGGACGGTTGCGTCCCCCAAACCCCCTCCAAAATGATTGTTCGGTTTTTTGTTGAGTAACTAGTACCGCAAGGCGGAATTCAAAATTCAAAATTCAAAATTCAAAATTAAGACAGAGTAAGCGGTTGGTTGATTTTGTAGACGCAAAGCGGCTTCCCGTAGGGTATGGTCTATTTATTTACGCCTTGCGGTACTAGGTTTTTAGTTTTGTGATCAATTAATTTTCTTAACTGAACTGTATTGGTTTATAGGAATTATTTTCCCACCATCACATAATATTTAGCGGGTCAACATCTATAGTCAAACTTACAGAAGCAGGGCAAAGCGATCGCACTTGTTCCCAGTCTGGTAAATTTGGTAAATCATCTGGCGCAAATTTAATCAGGATTTGCCAGCGATAACGATTAGCTACTCGTAAAATGCTGGCTGGTGCTGGCCCTAAAATTTCAAATCCGTCTTCTGTTCCTAATGCTGTGGCGATGATCTGAGCCGTATTTTGCACTTGAATGGGATCTAAACTGCTCAAGCGTAATAAAATTAACCTGCCGTAGGGAGGGTAATTTAGTGCTTGTCTTTGTTCCAGTTCGGCAGCCGAAAAAGAGTGATAATCGTGATGTTTAACGGACTCAATTACTTCATGTTCTGTGTTGTAAGTTTGGATAATTACTCTACCAGGATCGTCACCCCTCCCTGCACGTCCGGCGACTTGGGTTAAGGTTTGAAATGCTCGTTCGCTGGCACGATAATCTGAGAGATGTAATAATCCATCAGCCGCGACAACACCCACCAATGTCACCTGTGGTAAATCCAAACCTTTGGTAAGCATTTGTGTCCCAACTAATAGATGTGCTTCACCATTCGCAAACTGAGTGAGGAGGGTACGATGTGCGCCTTTGTTGCGGGTGGTGTCGCTATCAAAGCGAATATATTTCAGTTGGGGAAACTGGCGTGATAATTCTTGCGCCACGCGCTGAGTACCACTACCAAAAAATTTTAGGTAAGGGGAAGCGCAATCGGGGCAGAATTGGGGATGCGATCGCGCATAATTGCAATAATGACAGCGCAAAAGTTGCGGCGCGCCGTCTTCGGTGTGGTGATAGGCTAGGGATACGTCACAGTGGGGACATTCCAACACATAGCCACAACTGCGACAAGAGACAAAAGTACTGTGTCCCCGGCGATGGATAAATAATATTCCCTGTTGTTGTTTTTCTTGCAGTTCGTTTAAAGCTGCTTGTAGGGATCTACTAAATATAGAACGATTTCCCGCCTGTAATTCTTGCCGCATATCTACTATTTCTATGGGCGGTAAGGGGCGAGAGTTGATGCGTTCCGGGAGGCTTAAGTAGTGAGTGCTGAATTCATTGTTTGTGAAATTTACCCAGCTTTCTAGGGAAGGTGTTGCAGAACCTAAGACTAAGGGACAATTTTCGATTTCGGCGCGCCATTGAGCAACGGTGCGCGCATGGTAGGTGGGGATGGGAGTATCTTGTTTAAAGCTGCTGTCGTGTTCTTCATCTAGGATGATTAAACCCAAGTTGGGTAGGGGCGCAAAAATGGCGCTGCGTGTACCAATTACTACTTGTGGTTCGCCTGTGAGCATTTGCCGCCACGTATCGTAGCGTTCTCCATCCGAGAGGGCGCTGTGATAGACGCTAACTTTGTTACCAAAGCGGGCACGGAAGCGATCCGTTAGCTGGGGTGTGAGTCCAATTTCCGGGACTAAAACTAACGCTGATTTACCTTGTTGTAATAAAGGTGCGATCGCTTGCAGGTAAACTTCGGTTTTACCAGAACCTGTAACCCCATGCAACAACACTTGAGCATATCCATCGATTGCTTGAATTCTATCTAAAGCATGAGATTGATCTGCTGTTAAAGATTTAGCGCGATCGCCTGTGATTTCTGGGCCTGTTTCTGCGCGTAAAACTTCTCTTTCTTCTATAGTGATGTAGCCTTTATTTGCTAACGTCTTTAAGATAGAAGTAGTAGTATGACAAATTTGCAATAATTCACTTTGCCATAATTCACCGCCACGTTTTCGTAGTACTTCTACAATTTCTCGTTGGCGCGCGGTTAAATCTATATCTATGGTGGCAATAAGTGTAACAGCTTTCTGTAATTTTGGTCGCGTTAATCTAGGAGGTTCTAAATAACTTTCTACTAAACCAAATCGCCTTAACTCCCGCACGCCTCGATAAGCAGATTTCACTTTTTGTTGCAGATAAGCAAAGCTATAGTCTCCTGCTGGTTGAGCTTGTAAAAGTTGTAAAATTTGCTGGGCAGATGAACTGAGGAAGGTAGTATTGGGAGAAATATTAGGAGTTATTACATCATGACTCTGATCCGTTATTTTTTCACTCTGCTTGACTAAAGAAGTTAAGCGAATCCGACGCTGCGATCGCCCTAATAAACCTGGTGGTAAAGCTACCCTAATCGCTTGAATTAGAGGTGTATAATAATACGTTGCGACTCGATTTAATAATTCCCAATAACCACTAGGAAAAAAACCTGCACTCACAACATCTTCAACATCGCGGATTTTCTCTAGTGGTATATCAGTATTTGGTTGTGATAATAAACGGATGGCAATCCCTCCCATTTGTTGTGTGCCGAAGGGTACAGTTAAAATATCACCTGGTTTGATTTCTAACTGTTCGGGTAAACGATATGTAAATAACCCTAAGTTTCCTGGACAGTCTACCAGGACTTCAACCCAGCGATTTACATTTGTTTTTGACTGATAGGATAATCCCGGCTCATTAACTACCAAATGGGATAAATTTACGCCATCAATATACATATGTTGTGTGTTAATAGATAGATTTTTCTATGCCTTTAATCTAGTTTGGCAAAAGTTAACTTCTACCAAAAAAATTAACTTTTTGATTTTGTAGGCATAAACTGTAAATCGCAATACTTTTATCCCGCATAAGACTTGGTAAGTTTCCTCTTATGTAATTCACTTGCCTATTTCACCTCAACTATAGATGCCATAAATATTTGCTACTGCCTACAGCCAAAATAAGCGTTTCATCTGCAATTTTCTAAACAGTAGTTATATCTACTAAAGAGGGTATCGAATTTTCACCCTATTGATAGATATTAGCTCGTTTATATATATGAGATGCTTTTATACAAATCAAACACAAAATTTCTGCATTAAAAATTGCTAATTTTGTATCGCCCACAAAATTTGTCAACAAGTTAAAACTCAGCCGTAAAATTTACATTTTGGCAATGACTCCCAACCTTATAAAAATAACTGTAAAATTACATAAAAATTTAAGAATTGGGAATGCCAAGCTGCAAAATTTATATGAGTTCAGGTTGAGAAAGTTTGAGGGCATTTGACATATTTGGTGATCGAGAAAAGAATGAGGAATATATGGTTGGGGGAGCTGAGGAGAAAGTTGGTGGGTGCATAGGCCAGTATTTGTGATGATATCTATCTAGCAGGAACTAAAGAATGACAGCTAGACAATGATTCTAACTTCTAATGAGAAATTAGCATAAACTTGCGTTTTGCTACCGGACGTGTGCATTTGTCCCTTAGGGAAACTACCAAGCCTCAAGCAAGCAGCTGTCACTGAAATATGTACCAAACAAAGCAACAATCCCTAAAGGAAAGTTATGAATATTGCTCAATTGGGAACAATGGAACTACTGGAGAATGCTGCTGAAAATGAAGAACAATCATTTGAAATTTTAGAAGCAGTGGCAGAAGAAGATTCCCCAATTCCAGAACCACTGGAATCAGAGGAACGCGATGGCGATGAGATGGCGGCAGCCCGCCCTTCGGGATACAATAAAACCGAGCATGATGATGCTGTGGGCGCATTTTTTAAGGAAATGGCGCGCTATCCCTTGCTAAAAGCCGAAGAAGAGGTGGAATTAGCAAATAGGGTCAGATTTTTAGAAGAATTTCGCCAAAAACAAGAAGAATTATACTCCAATTTAGGACAACAACCGACCAAAGCACAAATAGCTGCCGAGTTCGATATGACAGAAAAGCAGCTAGAAAGTCGCTTATATCAAGGTAGAGTAGCGAAACGCAAAATGATTCGCTCAAACCTGCGGTTAGTCGTCTCCATTGCTAAACGATATCTTAATCGCGGAGTGCCTTTTCTAGATTTAATCCAAGAAGGCGCAATGGGTTTAAACCGCGCTACAGAAAAATTTGATCCAGATAAAGGATATAAATTTTCCACATACGCCTACTGGTGGATTAGACAAGCGATTACTAGAGCGATCGCTAATGATGCACGCACAATCCGCTTACCAATCCATATAGTTGAAAAACTTAATAAACTCAAAAAAGCACAACGCGAACTCAAACAAAAATTATCGCGCAATCCTTCCGAAGCAGAAATGGCAGAAGCTTTGGAAATGAATGTGCAGCAACTACGCCAATTACAACAGCTGCGGCGACAAGCACTTTCCCTCAACCACCGTGTAGGTAAAGAAGAAGACACGGAATTGATGGACTTGCTAGAAGATGAAGATAACCAATCTCCAGAAGCAAAAATGAACGAAAACATGATGCGTCAGGAGATTTGGGAAGTTTTGGGTGATGTTTTAACCCCCAGAGAAAAGGACGTAATTTCTCTGCGTTACGGCTTAACAACCAGCGAACCCTGCACTTTAGAAGAAGTTGGCAATATGTTCAACCTCTCCCGCGAACGAGTGCGCCAAATTCAAAGTAAAGCGATGCGAAAATTACGCCGTCCACATATAGCCAAGCGGTTGAAAGGCTGGTTAATCTAGGGGTTAAAGGTCAAGGGTCAAGGGTCAAGGGTTAAAGGTCAAGGGTTAAGGGTCAAGGGTCATTTGTACCATTACCCATTACCCATTACCCATTACCCATTCCCCAATCCCCATTACCCCTTATCCCCAGAGGGGGCCCCGAGTTCCCCAATCCCCAGCCCCCCATTAGCTATAGACTATGGACTATCTCTATAGACTATGGACTAATGACCTTGGGTAACAATTTAACTTTGCGTTTTGCCGAACCTGCTGATTGCGATGTTTTATTTGGCTTAATTCAGCAGCTAGCTGATTATGAAAAACTTTCTCATGCTGTAACTGGCAATGCGATCGCATTGCAAGAGCATTTATTTGGCTCTCCCAAATTTGTGGAGGCAATTTTAGCAGAATATGCAGGGCAAGCTGTAGGTTTTGCCCTATTTTTTTACAATTATTCAACATTCTTGACTAAACCAGGTATCTATTTAGAAGACTTGTTTGTTGTCCCTGAATATCGCCGTCAAGGAATAGGTAAAGCGCTGTTATCTAAATTAGCCCAAATAGCTATTGAACAAAATTGTGGCAGGTTAGAATGGAGCGTTTTGGATTGGAATGAACCTGCACAAAAATTTTATCGCAGTATGGGGGCTGATATTTTAGAAGATTGGCGAATTTGTCGCGTTACTGAACAATCAATGGCACAATTAGCGGCAAGATACAATATCTCATAAAGGTAAAATAATGGAGAAAAAATTAACAATTCTTCACTATTTTGACAATAATTTGTATCAGCAGTTAATTAACAAAAAAAACTGGAAACGTAAGCCAGCTAAGGCTTATAGCGAAGTATGACAGCCTGTCTATTGACGGAAGATCTTTGCTCATCTGAAAATATGAAGGAAATAGCGCCGAATACGCTTTGGTTGTAGAGGAAACACGAAATGAAGAAGTTTTTTTCAATAGTACTGTTAGGCATAGCAATCTTCACTTTTGCCTTCAGTAAGCCAGCTTTAGCAGCAGATAGTGCTAGTGGAGCCAAGGTATTTAGTGCTAATTGTGCTTCTTGTCATGCAGGTGGAAAAAATTTGGTTCAAGCCAATAAAAACTTGCAGAAAGATGCTTTAGAAAAATACGGTATGTACTCCGCTGATGCCATTATCGCCCAAGTGACAAATGGTAAAAATGCTATGCCTGCTTTCAAAGGACGTTTAAAGCCTAACCAAATTGAAGACGTAGCTGCTTACGTACTTGAAAGTGCAGATAAAGGCTGGAAATAAAGTTAAGTATTAACTCAACTCTAGAGGTAGACTGACAGCTAAAGTTGGAAGTGTAAAGTCTGATGTATGGAATTATTACACCTATAGGGGAATAGGATGATCATCACGGAAAAACTTGATTTTTTCGCCTAATATTCTATTCAGCTTGTAATAATTTTCACTTCATCTTGCATCTTTTAGTTGACTAAATTCGTTCATTAGCGGGGCTTTTTGTCCCGCTTAATTGTAGCAATACCAAAATTATTCAAATAATTAGTAATTTATACAGCAGAGAATAAAAGATTGAGGTACAGATTATTTCAGGAGGGCAAAAAAAATGTGCAAGACCCTTGTACTTCATTGACCTGGAAAATGCTGTAATTCGTAATTAATATATAGCAATCCTATTTCAATTGTAAAAAATATCGGTTTTGGCTGTTGACTGTTGACTGTCAACGCTTAACAGTTAACAACCCTTCAGATCAGATTTCACAAATCATTTAGGATTGCTATAAGGACTGATATTTGATTGTTGAAATCAGCATGACGCAGCTTTATCAAAGGTTGTGGTGTGTTACTGCTTACGCCTAAAACACGCTACAAAAAGGGTAATAGGGTTTGGTTAAGAATTTTTCGTCATGATTTTGGGGTTGTGGAGACGCGATGAATCGCGTCTCTACAAGATTTAAACGTCAATCGATTAATTACGAATTACGAATTAGTAATTATTTACTCAAATGTATTGCTTATGATTTATTTTTGGCGATTACTTTTCAGTACGATCGCAGTTTTGGCTTTCACTTTTTTGACTCATACGGCTAACGCTTCAGCTCTAAATCATACTCCAACTACTGCGCGGGAATTTTTGCAGATGGGTGTAGATAAAATTAGCCACAGTCATTACGAAGAAGCGATCGCGGATTTCAATCAAGCAATTCAACTGCAAAACAATTTGGGGGAAGCTTATAGCGATCGCTGTCTTGCTTATCTTCAGATCCAAGAATACCAGCAAGCGATCGCAGATTGTACCCAAGCCATAAATCTTTCACCAGAAAATCCTGAGGCTTATATTAATCGCGGGTTAGCAAACTACAGACAACAAAATTATCCCGCTGCGATTGCCGATTATCAAAGAGCGATCGCACTTAAACCGGCTGATTTTCGAGCTTACTATAATATTGCTCTCGCCTATGCAGCCACAGATAAGTATTTAGAAGCGATAGTTGATTATAATTTAGCCCTCAGCCAAATTCCCCCCTCCGCAAATTTACTCCTTGCAGATATATACAATGACAGAGGTTTGGCGCGGTTACAATTGCTTGATTATGAAGGCGCTATGGGCGATTTTAGTAAAGCAATTCAACTCGATGGTAACGATTACAGAGCCTACTTTAACCGAGGTTGTGCTTGCGGTAAAAAAGGAGATAACTTTGGCGCATTGCGTGATTTTTCCAAAGTCATCCGCCTTAATCCTAGTAATGGTATGGCTTATGTTAACCGTGGAGTAGCCCGCTATCAACTGGGATATTATCAAGGAGCGATCGCTGATTTACAAAAAGCATCAGAGTTCTTTGGTTACACAGGCGAAAAGCCAGCCTATGAAAAGGCTGTAAAAATACTCCAGACAATGCAAAAGCAAATACCCGCCGCCTCGGAGTTTGTTTAATGAGGGGATGGGGGAGATGAGGGGGATGAGGGAGATGAGGGGGATGAGGGAGATGAGGGGGATGAGGGAGATGAGGGAGATGAGGGGGACAAATGACAAATGACAAACACCCATTACCCATTACCCATTACCCATTACCCATTACCCATTCCCCATTACCCATTCCCCAGTCCCCAGTCCCCAATCCCCAGTCCCCAATCCCTAAACCACAGCCGCCAACTCAGCTTTAACTGAACTGTAAGCCCAGTCTAGCCAAGGAAGCAGTGCTTCAATATCTGCGGTTTCTACTGTTGCACCTCCCCAAATTCGCAATCCTGGAGGTGCTGCACGGTAAGCGCCGATATCATAAGCGACTTTCTCCTTTTCTAGGAGTTTGGCTAATTGAGTAGCACATTTTGCTTGTGCTTCTGGACTTTGGCTAGTGAACCAAGAATCAGTTATTTTCAAGCAAATGGAAGTACAAGAGCGAATTTCTGGGGTTTCTGCCAAAAAGCCTGCCCAATCGCTTTTCTCAACCCATTTGGCGATCGCGCTTAAGTTAGCTTGACTACGTTTAATTAAACCAGGTAGTCCGCCAATACTTTCTGCCCAAATTAAACCATCTAGAGCATCTTCTACACACAACATTGATGGGGTGTTGATGGTATCTCCTTGGAAAATACCTTCAATCAGCTTCCCTTTTTGGGACATCCGGAAGAGTTTAGGTAAAGGCCAAGCTGGGTTATAAGTTTCCAGGCGTTCTACAGCGCGGGGTGAAAGTACAATCACACCATGCTGTGCTTCACCACCTAATACTTTTTGCCAGGAATAAGTTACTACATCCAATTTATTCCAGGGTATATCCATCGCAAATACGGCAGATGTTGCATCACAAATAGTCAAACCTTCGCGGTTATCTGGAATCCAATCACCATTTGGCACTCTTACACCAGAGGTTGTGCCATTCCACAAAAACACGACATCATGGCTAAAATCAACAGAGCTTAAATCTGGCAAACTACCATAAGGTGCTTTAATCAAGCGGGTATCAGGTAACTGTAATTCATCGGTGACATCTTTTACCCATTCCTGACCAAAGCTTTCCCACGCCAGGATATCAAGAGGTTTGTGTCCTAAAAGTGACCACAAAGCCATCTCTACTGCACCTGTATCAGAAGCGGGAACGATACCCAAGCGGTAATCAGCCGGAACACCGAGGATTTGCTTAGAACGTTCAATGACTGCAGCTAATTTCGCTTTACCATCTTTAGAACGGTGAGAACGACCTACACAGGCGTTTTCTAGTTGCGAAACAGACCAACCGGGACGCTTAGAACAGGGGCCAGAGGAGAAGAAAGGATTGCTAGGCTTGGTTGTAGGAGGAGAAACAGCTTGGGACATAAGTGCACTCAAAGACAATTACTTATTGAGGGACATCGCAATACTACACGGTTAAGGGGAAAAGGTTAAAGGTTAAGGGTTAAAGGTTTTTTCTTTCCCATTCCCCATTCCCCACGGTTAAGGGGAAAAGGTTAAAGGTTAAGGGTTAAAGGTTTTCCCATTCCCCATTCCCCATTCCCCATTCCCCATTCCCCCTTCCCCATTCCCCCCTTCCCCATTACCCATTACCCATTACCCATTACCCATTCCCCATTCCCCATTCCCCATTCCCCCTTCCCCATTCCCCATTCCCCCTTCCCCATTCCCCCTTCCCCATTCCCCATTCCCCATTCCCCTTTTCCCAGTCCCCATTACCCCTTATCCCCAGAGGGGGCCCCGAGTTCCCCAATCCCCAATCCCTAAACCTGTTGAAACCTACGAAAAATAGGTAACTGAATAGTAAAAGTCGCACCCTGACCTTCACCGGGACTAGTAGCGCTGATTGTGCCTCCATGTAGTTCTACAATGTGGCGAGAGATTGCCAGTCCTAATCCCAAACCAACTGTGTTGTGACTGTTGGATTCTTGGCAATAACGCTCAAAGATATGAGGCAAAAATTCAGCACTAATACCGCGTCCAGTATCGCTGACAGTAATTTGAATTTCTGTTTTGGTTTGCTCAACCTTGATTTCTATTTGCCCGGCGTTGGGAGTAAATTTAATGGCGTTAGACAGCAAATTTCCCAACACTTGTTGGAATCTTTGAGGATCGCCACATATCTCAGTAATATATTGGGGTAGTACAGAATTGAGGCTGATATTTTTTGCTACAGCTGAGGGATGAGCAGTGGTGATAGCTGACTCTATAATGCTAATTAAATCAACTGTACCAATTTGAAGTTCCAGCGTCCCACGGATAACGCGGGAGATATCTAGCAAATCTTCAATTAATCTAGCTTGAGATGTCGCACCTCTTTCGATCGCATCTAAGGCGCGGCTAGTTGTAACTGCATCCAGATTGCCGCTTTGTAAAAGTTTTGTCCAGCCGAGAATGCTATTCACAGGAGAGCGCAAATCATGGGAAATGATAGCAATAAATTCATCTTTGGCTTGGCTAGCGGCTTCTGCTTCCATCCGCGCTGCTTGTTCTAGCTCTAGTAAGCGAGTTCGTTCTGCTTCAATCTGTTTTCGGTCTTCAATATCTGTACAAGTGCCAAACCATTTAATTACTTGTCCCTGCTCATTTTTCAGGGGAATTGCTCGCACTAAATGCCAGCGATAGCTACTATCAATCCCTCTGCGATAGCGATATTCTGCCTGATATAGTGAGCCTGTTTGTAAAGCACTCGTCCAAATGGCGTAAGCACGTTGTAAATCGTCAGGATGTAATGCTGCTTGCCAACCCAGCTGTTGTGTTTGTTCTGTGGTTAACCCTGTATATGCAAACCATTGCTGATTATTGTATTCTTGTTGACCGTCAGCATCAGTAGTCCAAACCATTTGGGGAATAGCATCGGCTAGCTGGCGGAAATGAGCTTCATTGTCTTTGAGGGTTTGTTCGAGGTGTTTGCGGTTACTAATATCTTCAATCATCGCTAGCCCACACAAGACTGTGCCATTCGGTTGCCAAAGTAAGGTAACTGTGAGTGCAGTCCAAATAATTTCCCCATTTTGCTGAAAATAGCGTTTCTCTAGGCTGTAGCTAGAAATTTTTCGCTGGAAGAGTTGCTCTGTTAAATTTACATCTTTGGTAATATCGTCTGGATGGGTAATGTCTAGAAAATTTAACTTTTGTAGTTCTTCTTGGGAATAGCCCAGCATTTGACATAGGGCTTGGTTAACTTCTACAAAACGATAGTTTAAATCGACAGTTGCCATACCAATTGGCGCTTCTTGGAAAACCCGGCGGAATCTCAGCTCACTTGCTTGTAATTTTGCAGCCAGCATTCGATATTGCTGTTCGGCTAACTCAGCTTGCTGTCGTGCTGCTTGTTCCTCTAGCAGTAATTTATGATGATGAATTTCTGCTTGTTTGCGTTCTGTAATATCTCGCCAAGAGGCGACAAAGCCATCTTGCCACTTGCTAATGTGAATATCAAAGGCTTTGGTTAACTCCTGCTGTCCATCAACATCGGTGTAAATTAAGGATTCCTTACGTAGCGGATTGCCTGTTTGTACTACTTGGCAATAATCTTCAAATAGTCCAGATGGGCGATTGGCTGGTAAAGTTTCACACAACTTCTGCCCAATTTGCTCTACTGCAGTCATCTGAATAGCTTCACAAGCTGCTGCATTAACATACTCAATGCGAAAATCCACAATTTTCCCAGATGCATCGCGAATGGCAGAGTAAATGCCAAAGCAATCGAGCATATTTTCGGTAGAAGTGCAGAATTGCTCTTGGCTGTAGTGGAGTTGCTGGCGGAGTTGGGTGTTCTCGATGACACACCGCATTGCTAATTGCAGACTGTCTGATGTTGTCTTTTCTTTGACTAAATAGTCTTGGGCACCATTTTTCAATGCCTGCACTGCTACTGTTTCATTGCCATGCCCTGTCACCATAATTACAGGTGGGGGATTGGTGAGAGACTGCTTTAATTCTGCTAAAAATTCCAATCCATCCAGGTCTGGTAACAAAAAGTCAAGTAAGATGGCATCTGGCTGAATCTTTTGGCATAAAGCTAGTGCTGGCTCACCTAACTCTTCTTCTAGGATGGTATAGCTGTGTAGGCGATCGCTCGCTAAATAGCGACGATATATTTCCCGGTCTTCAGGGCAGTCATCAACAATCAAAACAGTATGCTGGAGCATAGTTACGCCTTACTTAACCCATCTCAGGAAGTACAACAATATCCAACCAATATTTGATGAATGTCTGAACCGTCTCGGTGAGACGATCTATCTCTAGGGGCTTAACAATATAACTACTAATAGAGTAAGAGTAACAAATTTCTATATCTTTAGGATTAGAAGAGGTTGTCATTATGACAACAGGAATTTTCTTTAACACTTCATCCTGTTTAATTTCTTGCAAGACTTCCCGCCCATCAGTTCCTGGTAAATTCAAATCCAGCAAAATCACTGCAGGGCGAGGGGCGATATCCGGGTTGCAATAAGATCCGGTTTGATAGAGAAAATCTAAGGCTTGATCGCCCGTGATACAGCGATATATGGGATTGACTACACCTTCTCGCTGCAACAATCGCTGAAAAGTGCTAAAGTCTTCATCGCTGTCTTCAACTACTAGCAACGGTTGAGTAGCGTTTCCTACCATTTGCTTATTTGACCTCCTGCAATGTGAAATAGAACGTACTTCCTTCCCCATAAGTGGATTCAACCCAAATCTTACCACCATGCCTTTCGACAACTTTTTTCGCGATGGTTAGCCCTGCACCCGTACCACCGCCATATTGCGTAGGGCCATGTAGCCGTTTAAAGATGCGGAAAATTGATTCAAAGTGGCGATCGCGAATGCCAATGCCGTTGTCGCGCACGTAGAGGGTAATTGGCTCTAGATAGCCGATTTCTACCCAAATTTCTGGCTTGTCGTTATATTTAATACCGTTAGCAATGAGATTGGTAAAGATAGCGCTAACCTGGACGCGATCGCACATAATTGTTGGCAAAGGACGCGGAATCCGAATTGTTGCCCCTGTTTCTTGAATTCTGGCACTCAGCACATCTATAACTCGCTGCACTAAATCGTTTAAGTCTGTAGGCTGAATACCTAGTTCTACTCGCCCTAAGCGAGAGAAGTGCAACAGCGAATCGATTAAATTTTCCATGCGCTGTGTGAGTCTAATCAGCGTCCTCAGCCTTCCTATGCCTTCGTCATCTAATCTATTGCCGTAGTCTTCGATCAGAAAACTGGAGTAATGATGAATACCACGCAGTGGTTCCTTCAAATCATGGGAGGCAATATAAGCAAAGGCATCTAATTCATCGTTGCTGCGCTGCAGTTCTACATTCATCTTTGCCAGTTCATCGGCTTTCCGCAACACCACACCCACAATCGCACTCCGAAAATTCCATACAGCTTCTATTTCATAGCTTTCCCAGGGTAGAGATTGTCGCTGCACTATTTCTTTCCACAAATCAAAGGATTTGCGGGGTGACAGCCGTAAACTGCCATCATCTGCTAGTTCTACAGGCTTATGAGGATTTCCTGCCCAATCTACAGTTTGCAATGCCTCTGGGCGGAACCAAAGTAAATAACTTTTTTGGCTTTTAGAAATTGACAGCGCCATTAACCCACTAGCAACATCTTTCCACTCGCTAGCCTCTGGCAGCAACTCAGACAGGCAATTTGTATGAAAAACCTCTTCTTGGGTATGCTGACTCAGCCAGTTAATTAATTGCTCAATTTCTCGATGCTGTGGCGTTCTCCCCAAGGTTTGGTACTCGCCGTTAATACAAACAGCCGCGCCTGTAGCATTTACTAAATCTAGTAAATTGGGTTCTTGGCCGATCAACCCGTCAACAAAATTGTTCGCCGCCGCCATGTATTCCACTAGCTTGGACTGTACAGCTTTTAACTGCATCTTATATTCAGTGTTCTCGCTGTCTTCTTTTGCGGCTAGTTCTAGAGAAGTCATTTGCCCCAGAAATTCGCAAGCGCTACGGATTTCATAGGGTACATACTTGGGCGATTCGTGGTGACAAGCAATCAATCCCCAGAGTTTTTGATTTTTGAGGAGTGAAATTGACATTGATGCTTTCACTCCCATATTGTGCAAATATTCAATGTGTAACGGCGAAACGCTGCGGAGTACCGAGTGACTTAAATCTGTGGGTTGGTTAGTTACGGGGTTGTGGTGGGGGAGCAAAGCTACTGGTTGATAGTCCACATCCGGAATTAGCCGTAACCAGTTGTCTCTGTAGAGTTGTCTTGCTTGTTTGGGAATGTCGGAAGCCGGATAGCGCAAACTCAGGTAAGGGCTAAGATGTGCTGATTTGTCCTCGGCAATGACTGTACCATGCCAATTTTCATCAAAGCGGTAGATCATGACGCGATCAAAACCGTTCATTTGGCGCACGTGTTTGACGATGATCTGGCATAATTCATCTAAAGTACTGGCATTTTGAACTTTAGATAATGCGGCTTTCACTAAATGGTAAAAATTGAAGAATGTATAGTTCTTTTGATGTAGTACAGGTTCTAATTCCAGTATCAGCAGACGATCTGAGCGATGAATAATCCCATCAAAAGCCCGCGCATTTTCCCCCACAGCAATTGTCAGTTCGATGGGGTTAACGAGTGTTAAATCTTCTTGAGCTAAACAATTGCGGAAAAAATCTATTTGCTGTGCATCTAGCAAGCGGCTGAGGGGTTGATTGATGAACTCAGTCGCAGCAACACCTAATATTTCATCGGTATTTCGGCTCACCTGCACAATAGTGAGTTCCGGTTCCGTCAACGCCAATAGCATCCCATGCGGCTGAATTGAGCCAGGGATGTGAATTGGTTCGCGATCGCAATTCGTCAAGTCCACCTCAAAAGGTGCGATCGCAGCATTTTCTGGAGAATTTTCAGGACTTAAGCTCACAATAAAATTGTTATAAATTAACTGCAACAATTAAAACCTTAATATTTTTAAAAATTTTATTTTCTCTTCAACATCTACCTTCAGATATAAATTAAATTAATAAGTCAAAAAAGACATAAAATATAGTACCTTTCTCTCATTAAAATAACATTTTGTCTGAAAATATTGGAGCATAAAACCAAAATATTAAATTCTCAATATCTCAAATAAATAGAACATAAAAGTTTTTACATAGAACTCATATTTGATTTTTGAATTTCACGTAGGATGCGTTAGCGATAGCGTAACGCATCCGTATCAAAGCTTATCTTCGATATTTTTCAAAATTAAATATAAGTCCTATATAAATATTGATATAGCACTTTTGAAATAAGTGAGATACATCATGAGTAATGAGTAGGAAATTTACTTATTACTCACTACTTATTACTCATTACTTTTTTCAATTAGTTGCTGTACCTCATAAACATCGCATCTGCTGTAATTACTTGAATAACTAACTATGACAGCTTGTCTTTTGACATTTCTTTGCTATCACCCAAAAAATATATTTAGTGAGTATTTTTACGGGTGTGAGAGAATAACGTGAATAAATGTCTTTTGTTGCTGCCAGTTATTGTGCAAACTGTACTGTTAGATGCTGCTGGCTTTGCATCTGAGGCTGAAATCAAGCAGGAAAATGCTGAGAAATTGCCTGCAGTAATTACCCAAATTATCGATATTAGTGAAATTGAGTTACCCTCTACAAATGCTGAATTATTAACGCAAGCACCAGCAACCGGCGCAGAAAATTCAGAACCTCAACCAGCAGATAATCCCACAACAAACACCAATTCTAACGATGAAGCAGATATCAACATAGAAGTAATTGGAGCAGAAGATACTCTACCTCAATCAACTCCAACTTATGTAATTGAGCAAGCAGAAATTAAAAAGCAAGGTGCTAATAGCCTGGCTGATGTTTTAAAAAGAATGCCAGGATTTGCTATCAATGACGCTGGTCATGGTGCAGATATTCACACAGGTACATATTACCGTGGCGCTTCTATTAATCAATCTGTATTTTTGATTAACGGCAGAGCAATTAACACCAATATCAATACATATCATGGTGGTACTGATTTAAATAGTATTCCTGTAGAGGCGATTGAGCGAGTAGAACTCTACAGTGGTGCTGCATCGGCTTTATATGGTTCATCAGCCTTTGGTGGAGTAGTTAATATCATCACCAAAGAAGGTTATAGTCAACCCAAGTTGACCAGTAGTGTAGAATTTGGCTCTTTAAGCCAAAATAATCAACAATTTACCTATGCAGGTTCTACTGGTGCTGTAAAATATAACTTTAGCTTTGAGCGATACTTTACAGATAACCGTTACCGCGTTCCTGTGGGCGCAGCCAATCGCGATTCACAAGGATTTTTCTTCAATGCAGATACAGCTACAAGTACTTACTTTGGCAGTATTGGTGTAGATTTGAATCAAAGAAATTCTTTGAATCTCGATATTAGTAGATTAAGCAGTCGTCGCGGCTTAACTTATTTTGGTTTCCCTCTCCAAAGAGACCGCCTAGACCATGATGGATTTAATGCTGGCTTATCTTGGAAAACTCGTCTAGGAAATGGTGAAAATTCGATTTTAACTACCACATTTGGTTATAACCAAGATTATTTTAGTACCTACGGCCCTACAGTTTTTCAAGGCAGAGAATTTTATCGTACAGGTGTTTTAGACACACAACAATTTACAGCGAGACTGGATCATCAATGGAGAATGACCCCGAATAATCAATTGCGTTGGGGTTTAGATTTAAAAAATACTGACTTAACAGGTGATGTGTTAAGTAGTAGTCCTAATAGAATTGGGACGAATGAAACTGAAGATAGGAGTGTATTTACCACAGCCTTATTTGCAGTCAATACATTTAATATCAGCGATAATTTCCTGATAGATTTAGGGCTAAGACAAAACTTTGATAGCCAGTTTGGGGATTATTTAAATCCTAGCGTTGGGTTGCGTTACGCTGTTGCACCTAGCATCGCTGTACGCGGTAGCTGGACAGGAGGACAGCGTAACCCTGGTTTAGATCAGCTATATGTTTACGATACAGTTCATGGTTGGGAACCTAACCCTGATTTAAAACCAGAAACAGGTTCTTCTTGGACTGCGGGAGTTGATATCAACTTTTCGGAAAATTTGACTGGACAATTTACCTACTTTGGCAGTAGTTTAGACAACCGCCTAGGAGTGATAGCTGGAAAATGGCAAAACATTGGCTTAGTCGATACCAATGGTTTAGAGGCGGCTTTGCAATTAAAATTTGCCCGTGGTTGGTCAACTTTTGTCAACTATACCTATACAGATGCTCAAATTAAAACCGGAGATGAAAGAGGTTTACAGTTAGGTTTAATTCCCTATTCTGTACTGCAAACAGGTATAGGTTATCAAAATTCAGGTTGGCAAGCTAATTTGTATGTTACCTACAACAGTGGCGCGCGTCGCTCTCTTTTTAATAGAACTGGCGACAGACCTACAGATTTTGCTCCCTCTTTCCTCAACTTAGATTTGAGTGGACGCATTCCTTTAACGAGAAGTTTAGGCTTAATAGTTTACCTAGAAAACCTATTAGGTGAACAATACGAACGAGTGAATCGTATCTATAGTCCTGGCTTTACTTTCCGCCTAGGTTTATCTTCAGAATTGTAAAATTGGGCGTTGCATATTTGCGGGATGAATTCAGGCTTCTAGACAAAACTGAAGGTCGATTCTTTGCGCTTTTGCGCCTACTCTGCGAGAACGACTTCGTCGAATGCGTGAGACAAAAATCATCCCATCAATCAGCAACGCCTAAAATTGTAGTGGACTGACACAGCTAATTTAATGCAATAGCAAAAATTCATCGGCGTTTATCGGCGTTTATCTGCGGTTAATTTAATCAAACCTAATGCCTCATTTTAGGCGTGTCAGTCCAGTAGGATGTGTTAGGCTAACTCCTAACGCACCGCCAATATCATCAAATATGATGCGTTGAGCGAATATCTTTTTTTAATAATTGCCCAACATTAAATACGATGCGTTACACTGCGTTAACGCATCCTACTGGCGTGTCTAGACTAAAATAGTGCATTATTCAAACTCTTGTGGGATGGGCATCTTGCCCGTCCTGGGCGGACAAGATGTCCACCCCACAAGAAAATTATATTGCCACATTTTAGCCTTGTCGCGCCACTACAATATATGGGAGCATTTATTTTTTGATATTCCCTAATATCCATGAGAGCCAGAATTGAGAACCAGGTGCTAATTATCAACCGCGAGGACTTACCAGAATTTAAAAAAGGCGGTTCTGTGGTGAGAAATTCTTATTTCTGGGCACTACGTTCAATTGCTGGTAAATCTGGGCGTTATCGTGATTGGGAATATGAGCCGGAAGTGTGGATAGCACTCACCAGAATGCTATTATCTTTTGCTGAATCTGGATATTTAGGTTATCGAGAAACCTTGCTAGAGTTTCCCCAATCGCAAGAGCAAATTCCTGATTTACTACGCGATGTTTCAACTTGGGAGTGAAACAATTTTAGATTTTGGATTTTGGATTTTGGATTTCAAAATTGTAGGGTGTGTTGTCGCGTAGCGCAACGCACCACAGCCATAATTAAGCTTATTGGTTATTTTAAATTTCGTGAGAGACTGGTTTTCAACTCAATCATAAATTCTGTACCCTCTCCTACTTTTGATTGACAATATAGCTTACCACCATGCTTTTCTACAATGATTTGATGACTAATAGATAGTCCTATTCCTGTACCATGACCAACAGTTTTGGTAGTAAAAAATGGGTCAAAGAGTCGTGAAATAATATTCTCTGGTATACCTGCACCATTATCTTTGATGCGTATTAATATTTTATTTGGGTTTAATGCTTGAGTAGAGATATTAATATAATTAGGGTTAGCTTGAATTTCTGCCGATGTGCGCTTGTTATTTTGCTCTTCTAAAGCATCAATCGCATTGGCAAGGATATTCATAAATACTTGATTAAGTTGACTTGGATAACATTCAATTGCTGGTAGTATGCCATACTCTTTGACTATAAAAATTTCTGGTTGGACATCGTGAGATTTTAAACGGTGGCTTAAAATCATTAATGTACTATCAATACCTTCATGGATATCTACTTGCTGGACTGCTGTCTCATCTGTACGGGAAAAGTTACGCAGTGAATAGATTATTTCCTCAATTCTCTTTGTTCCAACTTTCATAGATTCGAGGAGTTTAGTAAAATCTTTAACCAAAAAATCCAAATCTATTGCTTTTATTTCTGTTTGGATTGCTTGGGGAGGATTGGGATAGTTGTCTTGATATAGCTGGACTAGTTTTAGTAAATTATAGAGATATTCTTGAGCATAAATAATATTACCAGATACAAAATTAACAGGATTCTTAATTTCATGAGCAATCCCGGCTAACATTTGACCCAAAGAAGACATTTTTTCAGTTTGAATCAGTTGCATTTGGGTTTGTTGCAGTTCTTGCAGAGTTTGTTGGAGTTGAATATTTTTATCTGTTAATTCCTCTGTCCGTTGTTCTACTCTAATTTCCAACTCTTGATTAGCTTGTTCTATAGCAACTTGAGTAATTTGCTTAATTTTTAAGTATTCTCTGAGGAGACTCAATACAAATAGCCATCCTGGAATCAGCATTGCTAAACTAAAAACCGAGGCGAATGTTGCCCAAAATAGATTTTGGCGATAATCAGCTATTTTATTGTCAAGCTGAATTGAAATAGAATGGTTTCTGCTAGCAACACCATCTGCATATTTTTGTTTCTCTAATTCATATTCTTTGCTAGATAAAAGTGCTTGCGCTGCGACTTTATGAGAGTTGTTTAATAACTCAAATGATTTATATTCCATCTCCACTAAACGCTGATTAGCAATATCTGTTTTTTTCGCATCTTCTCCTGTATAAGCTTGGGGTGCAAGTTTAATTGATTCCTTAATAGCTGCATCTAATTTAGGCTCAAATGAACGATAACGCTGCTCCCACATAGAATTACCTGTAGCAGCATTCATCCGTGCTGACATAGTTAAGACTTCATCTAGGTGGGTAATTGTATCGCTTAATTTTTGCAATCGTAATTCATTTTTAATAATGCTATTGAAGTTTTGATAAGCTTGCCAAGCAACCCAAGTTTGGGGAATAAATAAAAATAAAGTTAAAACTACTGTCACACTAATAACTTGCGATGGACGAAGCGCAAGTTTATGCGCTAAATACTTCCAGTAAAGTTTAATTGTACTTGCAGAAAATTTATATTTCCTCTTCATTTTTGCGTAAAATTCATGCATTAATCTGCAAAAATATATCAGCTACTCTAAATTTAAATTACATCATCATATAGAATTTCTGATAACACTAATCTGAACATCAGAAAAGTCATGTTATAGGTAAATAACCCCACAATAAATTGAGGAGTAAATTTTTCCGTGTAAATTAGATTTATTTTAGCTTTGCCTTAATTCCAGGTTAGTCAAAAAATGCCAGTAACCTAAAGGTTGAAAATACGGTAATTTGGGATTTTATGCTTATCTAGCGATAAATTAATTTTTAAATCTCCACAACTGTTGTTGGGATCAATACTTCATCATTAACTTGTCCAATCCCTAAAAAACGAGTTGGTTCTTCGTAAACTCGCACATTTCCAGATATATCTGTAGTTACGGAAATTCGCTGTCCTTGACACCATTTTTGAGCAGATGTTGCTGGTAAAACCACTGCAGGTAAATGCTGCAAAGGTGCATCAAGGGGAATTGGCTGAAATGTCCCGGCTTGCAGTTGAGTTTCTAAATCACTCAAAGTTAAACTTTCTGCTAAATCAAACCCACTACTTGCAGTACGCGTCAAAGCGGCTAGGGTTCCGCCAGTTTGTAAAACTGCACCTAAATCCCGCGCGATCGCTCTAATATATGTCCCAGATCCACAAGCGATCGCAATATCTAATTCCGGAAAATCTCCTTCTCGCCAAGCTAAAATCTCCATCTGCAAGACTTCTACTGTGCGTACAGGAACTTCCACCTTTTCCCCCCGCCTTGCTAAATCATATAAACGCTGTCCATCTACTTGAATGGCGCTATAACTAGGCGGAATCTGCTCAATTTTTCCTAAAAATTGCGGTAAGGCTGTTTCTACCTCAGTTAAACTCAACTGAGGACAAGGCGCAGAAGTAATGACTTCCCCTTGTAAATCATCGGTTGTTGTCTGCACACCAAACCTAATAGTGGCATTGTAAGCTTTATTACCTGGCAAATATTGTAATAATCTCGTCGCTCTACCAAAAGCAATGGGTAAAACCCCCGTAGCTGCGGGATCTAAAGTTCCCGCATGTCCCACACGTTTGAGGCGCAGGAGTTTCCGCACCCGCGCCACACAATCATGAGAAGTCCAGTCAAATGGTTTGTTTAAGTTAAGAAAACCTTGCACAGTTTAATTTTAGAAACCGAAGATGATATTCTCCCACAAAAATTATGTAGAGACACGAGCGATCGCACTCAACATAATTTTTGTATGAAACTCCACCTAATTCACCCACAAGAATTTTCCCAGTCCCCAGTCCCCAATCCCCAACCCCCAATCCCCAACTCACAGAAACATAATCACATGTAGCAGCGCCATACCCACATCCAACATCCAAAATCCAAAACTCACGATGGAGTTAGGCGACTTTTTGCTCAATCTTTTAGCGGCTTTACCTTGGGTGTCAATAATTTGTGCTAGTTCTGTGGGTTGTAGAGACTGCACAAAACTCACACTTAAAGGCTGACTAGAAATAGCTTTGGCGTAGGCGGCGTTCAGGTAGGCGAAGTATGTTGAGGTTTCCGCAACGTAAGTTTGGAAGAAGGGTAAACTCAAAGCATTCATGTAACGATGTGCTTGATCTGGATTATCGCCAATAACTTGAGCCAGCGACCCTACAGCCTCGCGATCGCTATTACCATTACCAATGGTCGAAAAGTGACTTGCACCGATTAGCATCACTAAATACTTTTGGGAATTCGCAAACCAGGAGAAGGGGACAATTTGCTCAAATAAAGCTGGTGCAACCGTATCATCACTACTACCAACCAGCATCACAGGAATTTTAACTTGGCTCAAGCCAGCTTTGCCAAAAATAGAGCTAGTAATGGGGTTAACTGCGATCGCAGCTTTAACTCTCTTATCCCGCAAGTTGATTTCTTCACCAGACTGCCGAT
The DNA here is from genome assembly GCF_025677855.1 of Tolypothrix sp. PCC 7601. NCBI lineage: Bacteria > Bacillati > Cyanobacteriota > Cyanophyceae > Nostocales > Tolypothrichaceae > Tolypothrix > Tolypothrix sp. PCC 7601. The sequence goes on along the minus strand of NZ_CP064879.1, from coordinate 5,162,055 downwards.
TTTTTAACGCTAAGGCGCGACATTGGAGAAGTAAAGACATATTCCAAGTATCTTCGAGTAACTTTGGCTGACAATCTCGTTGCAGTTGCTCAAAGTTAATCTTAGCGCCCGCTAAAGCTAAGGCTGTGTAGCCGCCTAAAGATTGTCCAAACACTCCTACTTGTTGCAGATTTAACTTACCTCTAAACCGAGAATCAGACTGGTTCGCTGCTTCCAGTTGATTCAGGATATATTTCACATCTAAAGGTCGATTGGTAAATTCATCTGCTTGTGTAACTTCAATAGTCTTGTTATTAATTGGCGATCGCAATTGTTCAGCATCGCTATGATTAGGCACAACGACGGCAAATCCATAGGAAGCTAAATGAGTAGCTAAATAACGGAAATTGCTGCTATCTGTACCCAAACCGTGAGAAATCACAATTACTGGCGCTGGAGTTTGGACATTAGGTATATAAACATCCGTTAACAATTGCCTACGTCGTGACAAGTCGAAAAATTCTAGTGCGTATTTTTGCGCTGTAAATTTTCCTAATTGTCGTAAATCTGGCAATTGCGAGAAATTTATTGGTTCTTGGTTAGTAGCTTCTATATTGGACTTACGGTTAACTTCTGCGATCGCTAGGCTAGTTTCATTAATCAGCTGTTCTAGTTCCCCAGCTATCCCCATACTATGCGCTAAATCTATATTAATGCTGCTGTTGGGATACTTGCGTAACAGATTTAATAATGTTAGCCCTCCCGGTTCCGCAGCCGCAGAAATAAACGCCGCACGTAAAGTTTGATATTCCGGTTGTGTTTGTGGAGATGTGGTTTTAATTGCTTCTGCTAACCGTCGGAGAATAAATTCCCCTTGTGGTGTGTAGAGAAATTGTGCAACCACTACCGGACTTACTTTTACAGGAGTAAGTAAAATTCTCCGTAAGTCTTGGAGTTTTTGTGGTGGTAGGTACTGTTGGTAAACATTCAGCTTGTTATCAATTACACCAGTTTGGGCATAAGTTTCTAAAGAAGTTATCGGTATAGAAAGTCTGAAAGCTGAATAAGAACCATAAACTTGTTCTGCTGCTAACACGGAATTACTCATTCCAAATGTTGGCAGCAACACTGAAAGAACCAGCACTATTGAAATTCTTCTCAGGCTGCTGGCCCACTTACCATACAAACTAATCATCGCTCAACTGTTTCGGTGATGTGGTGTCACGAGGCGTTGGCTCTGGTAGTTATTCGGACACCCTGGTAAGGTTATTTAATATTAATCGCCTCATTAATTCGCAGATTTTTGAGTATTTATCTCGTTGTTACAATGCCAAAAATTAAATGTAACAAAGCCATCCTGATACTACAAATATCTACTTGGCAAGAGAGTTACTCAACTGGTTGATGCTTACTGTGAAATCATAACAAAGAAAAAAATACCCTGCCTCAGTATTTCTAATGTAGCTTTCCATTGATGATTAATTTACTACAATTAAGAGACAGTAAAAACTCTGAAAATTCTACGATTTATTCAGTTTTTACTATGGCAATTGCCACAGCGCCAGTAACAACTAAAGCAGCTCCCATCAGACCTAAAAATGTAAATTTTTCTGGGAGAAGTAATGAAGGTGCAATTACTGATACAATCCCAACTGCAACTAAAGTTACTACAGGAGCCAAAGCTAATACTGCACTTACTCGTGAGGCTTCCCAATGTGCCAATGATTCAGCAAAAGCACCATAGGCAATTACTGTATTTAATGCACAAAAAACCAATGTACCCAAATAGAAATTACTAAGTGTAAAAATTGTTTGACTTGTGGCTAAGGGAGCAAATAATATGGCGCATCCACCGTAAACAACAAGCATAATTTGTGCAGAAGACCAAGATTGTAATAATTGTTTTTGTGCTAAAGCATAAATAGCCCATGCTGCTGCGCCTAAAACAATTAAGCTACTGCCAAAAAGATAATTATGCTGGGCTGTAATTAAATTAGTCAACTGTTCGTGAAAAAATAAAATATAACCGAGAGTTAGTACACATACTCCCATCCATTGATGTAGTTGATAACGTTCTCGAAAAACAATTAACCCTCCCAAACCTAAGAAAACCACAGACAACTGAATAATGACTTCTGCAGTTGCAGGTGAAGTTAGTGACAAACCCTGCAAAAATAAAAAGTAATTCAGCGCCAAAAAAATAGTTGCGATCGCTAATAACTTCCAAGAAGCAGAACGCAATTGTGCGAATGTCGGTAATTTACCTTGTACCCCTAAATATACAGCTAACACACCAAAGGCTACCGAAAACCTAAACCATATCACTGTATAGACATCAAGCGCTTTAAGAGTCACCATCAGGGCAATAGGTAGAACACCCCACAATATCACCGTTAGTAGCGATAAAGCCAGCCCGAAACGCCAGCGACCAGAACTTTGATGCATAGTTAAAGGTCAAAGATAAAATTATAGATTTTATCTAGCCGCTAGTGTTTAAGCATTTCTGACAAAAATAGATTTGATTGCAGCAGTTGCACTAAAAAGGCGATCGCAAATTTATTGCTATGTGATTTTCAACAGAATATTTCACACAACTCCCCCTAATGACCCTTATTCACTATTTTTTGTGATTTGTTGCATAAGTTCAGCCATGCGAGAAATAGTGATATATGTAATTCAGCGATGGCGTATCTACCATCTGTTCAGGTAATCGTGATGCCTAAGATACAGAGTTTATTTCACAAATTTTTCATACCTACACTCTTGATATTTGCCAGCACACCAGCCAAGGCACAAATTACTCCTGATAATACCCTTGGTGCCGAAGCTTCTACCATTACCAAAAAATTGGGTCTAAAGCCCCGTGCTTCTAGCACGGCTTTTCTTCAACTTCCGGATCATCTCTCTAAGTACGTCATTTTGAGTGCGATCTGTTTCTTCGCAGTATTTCAAAAGCGTTTCATACTCTTCATTAGAGCATCGAACTGTTAATTTCTTCATGCCGTCATATTGCCGTCGTTTTATGGTATAATACTAGCATGAAAACACTGAAGTTTAAATTGTACGAACACAAAAGGAATAGACACCTCAAGCGCACAATCAACGCTGCTGGAGTGATTTATAACCATTGCATTGCTCTACATAAAAGGTATTACCGGATGTTTGGCAAGCATTTAAACTGTGCAAAACTTCAGGCTCATATCGCCAAATTAAGAAAGCGTAATTCTTTTTTGGCAATCAGTAGGTTCTCAAGCAGCACAAGATATTTGTCAACGCATTGAGAAAGCTTACCAATTGTTTTTCAAACACAATAACAAAGGAGTAAGACCACCAGGATTTAAGAAGGTCAAGAAATACAAATCGTTCACCCTTAAGCAGGCAGGTTATAAGTTTTTGGGTGGAAATAGGGTAAAAATTGGTAGTCGAGTTTACCAGTTTTGGAAGTCCAGAGAAATTGAGGGAACAGTCAAAACCCTAACTATTAAACGCACCCCGTTAGGTGAGTTATTTATGGTTTTGGTTGTTGATGAGGGTAGCTCAGAAGTTGAAGTTAAGACGGGTAAAATCGCTGGCTTTGATTTTGGGTTAAAGACATTCCTCACTTGCTCAGACGGCACTAAAATTGAATCGCCCCAATTTTTCAAGCAATCCCTAAGCGCCATTAAAAAAGCAAGTTCGCGGCATTCCAAAAAGCTAAAAGGCTCATCTAACAGAGAACGAGCCAGAAAGAATTTAGTACGCAAGCATGAAGATATTTCCAACCGTCGGCGTGATTGGTTCTGGAAATTAGCTCATGAGCTAACAGATAGGTTCGATATTCTCTGTTTTGAGACTTTAAATCTCAAAGGAATGCAACGTCTTTGGGGCAGGCAAATATCAGACTTAGCGTTTGGTGAGTTTCTGCAAATCCTAGAATGGGTTGCCAAGAAGAAGAATAAACTGGTTGTCTTTATCGACCAGTGGTATCCAAGTAGCAAGACATGCTCTAATTGTAAACATATTCTAGAAAGTCTTGATTTGTCAGTTAGAGAGTGGCGTTGTCCTTCCTGTCAGTCAGTTAATGGAAGAGACGAAAACGCTAGTCGCAATATTTGTGCAGTCGGGGCATCGACTGTTGGCTTAGGTGATGTCAGACTGGCTACGCCAGCAATCGCTGTCTGAAGCTAGAATCCCCATGCCTTCAGGCTGGGGAGTATGTCAAACCAAACACGCTAATTAATGGTTCTAACGCAGACTTAATTAATGGTGGTGCTCAACGTGGCAACAATCTTTTTCATAGTTTTATTGAGTTTAATATTAATGATGGGCAACGCGTGTATTTTGGCAATCCCTCTGGGGTACAAAATATTTTGACACGGGTGACGGGTGCAAATGCATCGAATATTTTGGGGACTTTGGGTGTCAATGGAATTGCAAATTTATTTTTAATTAATCCTAATGGCATTGTATTTGGAAATAATGCCAGTTTAGATATCCGGGGTTCGTTTGTGGGGACAACTGCGAATGCTGTGCAGTTTGAAAATCAGGGTATTTTTAGTGCCACAAATCCCCAAGCACCGCCATTGTTGGTAGTGAATCCTTCGGCGTTGTTGTTTAATCAGATTAATCAAAATTCCACAATTACTAACCAATCGCAAGCATTTGCTGGAAGCAATCCATCAGGCGGAGATTCCTTTGGTTTAAGAGTTCCGGATGGTAAAAGTTTGCTACTTGTAGGCGGTAATGTTCTGATGAATGGTGGTGCTTTAAGAGCCTACAGTGGAAGAGTTGAATTAGGTGGATTAGCTGCTCCCGGGACAGTTAATCTACTCTCAGATGGCAATAATTTGAGTTTAGTTTTTCCAGGAAATTCCGCGCTATCAGATGTTTTGCTAACGAACGAAGCTAGCATACGTGTAGAAGGCAGCGTTGGGGGTAGTATTACCATCAATTCACATAATTTAGATGTTTTGGAAGGAAGTATACTCAGTGCTGGTATTGGAATAGGTTTAGGTACAGTCGATAGTCAGGCTGGAGATATTACACTCAATGCTGCAGAGAAAATTCAAGTTGGGCAGTCAAGTCAAATTCAAAATGCCGTGGCTCCCTTTGCTACAGGAAAAAGTGGCAATATAAATATTACAACTGGTTCCTTATACTTTACAGATGGTGCAGGTCTGTTGACCAGCTCATTTGGACAGGGTGACGCAGGAGATGTAACAGTACGTGCTATAGATGTTGTTTCTCTTACAGGCGCTAACACTATTATTGCTAGTAACTTAGAATCAGGTAGCGTGGGTAAAGGTGGTAATGTCAATATCAACGCTGCTAATTTATTCATTAGTGACGGCGCTCAACTGCAAACCTTTATTCGTCAAGCCTTAGAAACCCAACCAGCTGCACAAGGAAATGCGGGTAATGTCAATATCACAGTTACTGGTACTGTTGATATTGTTGGGAAGCAAGGCATATTTCTTAGTGCGATTGTCAGTGAGGCGGACACAGGAACATTGGGTAACGGAGGTAACATTACCATAGATGCTGGTGATTTCTTATTACGAGATGGTGCTCAACTTTCAGCCTCAACTTTTGCACAGGGGAATGGGGGGAACATCACAGTACATGCAAAAAACAGTGTTTTCCTTGCCAACAGTGGCATTTTCAGCATAGTTCAACCAGCAGGTGTGGGTAAAGGAGGTAATATCAACATCAATACTGCTTCCTTGAAACTCACAGATGGCGCTCAACTTTCCACCTCAACCTTTGGACAAGGGAACGCAGGGATTATTGATGTTACAGCCGGACAAATAGCACTATTAAAAGCATCGGGAATACTTGCAAGCACTGATAGTCAAAATAATGGCGGTAACGTTATTGTTAACACCAATCAATTAAGCTTACAAGATGGTTCATTTATTTCGACAGCTGCACTATCTAATAGCACTGCTACAGGAGGAAATATAACTATTAATGCTACAAAATCAGTGGCAATAGCCGGAATTTCTGAAGATAACGATGCTAGCGGTTTATTTGCTCAAACACAAGGTGCAGGAAGAGCAGGAGATATACAAGTTACAACAAAACGTTTAACAGTCCGAGATGGAGGAACTATTTCAGGTGAAACAAATGGTAGTGGTAAAGCTGGGAATTTAACAATTGATGCATCCGAATTAGTTGAAGTCATCGGTGGCGCACCAAATAATCAATTTGTAAGTGGGATTAGTGTTCAAGTTGAAGAAAATGTCTCTGGAAATGCAGGAAATCTGACAATTAATACCAAGCGTTTAGTAGTCAAAGATGGAGCTTTTATTGCTGCTGACACGAGAGAAAATAGCAAAGGCAATGGAGGTCAATTATTAATTAATGCAAGTGATTCTGTAGAAGTAATTGGTACAACAGCAGATGGTGAAATTCCCACAGCTATTTCTGTTGACGGCGATGGTACAGGAAATGCCGGCAACCTCACAATTAATACTCAACGCTTAGTTATTAAAGATGAAGCGGAAGTAGCAGCAAAAAATTTTGGCAGTGGACAACCAGGACAAATTGCGATTAATGCTGGCGAATCTGTTGAAGTAATTGGTGGTAAAGATACATTAACGTTAATTAATGCTGTAGCTGGCCCCGATGCTACAGGGAACCCCGGAGATATTCGCATCAACACTAAACGCTTACTTCTTCAAGATGGTGGACAAATTGCGGCGTTAACTTTCGGAAAAGTAGATGCTGGTAGTATACAGATTAATGCTACTGGCTCTGTTGAAATCATCGGTCAAGTTTTGGATTCAGATAGCCTCGTATTTCCAGAAAGCGGAATCTTAGCTCTAAGTGCACCTTCTACTGATGGTTTCAGCAGTAGAGGAGGAGATATTAAAATTCAAACAGGTAATTTGAATATCAAAAATAATGGTCAAATAAGTGCAACCGCAATAGGTGTTGCTGGTGATATCGACATCACCGCTGATATAGTCACTCTCGACAACAGTGGAAGCATTAACGCTGAATCTTTATCAGGTAATGGTGGTAACATCAACCTCAACAGCGATTTACTCTTACTTCGTCGCGGCGCTGAAATTTCCACCACTGCGGGGAATGCTCAAGCTGGTGGTGATGGAGGTAACATTAATATTAAATCAACGTTTATCGTCGCTGCACCCAACGAAAACACAGACATCACAGCCAACGCCTTCACTGGCGCAGGTGGTAATATTAACATCTTCACTCAGAATATTTTTGGTATCGAAGCCCGTCCCAAACCATCAGATGCAACCAACGATATTACTGCAAGTTCCGAATTAGGCGTACAAGGACAAATTGCCATTACACAACCAGAAGTCCAACCTGGGCAAGGGCTAATCGAACTACCCACCGAAGTCATTGACGCTAGTACTAAATTTTCCCAAATCTGTCCCAGAGACCCCAACCCAAAACCGTTAGCCAAATTTGTGGTTACCGGACGTGGTAGTTTACCACCTAGCCCTCTAGAATTTTTGACGGGTACAAGCATTAGCATTCCCCTAGCGACTTTGGACAAGCAAACAGCTACGCCAATAAATGGGGCAATAATTCCAGTCAGTAATCCCAGTCCAGAAATTATCGAAGCGCAAGGCTGGATTCAAACAGCTAACGGAATTGTTCTTATTGCCAATGCACCAAACGCTACTCCATCATCGCGCCCGACTGCGACTGTCTGTCCGCATCGCTAGAGATAGTGATGGTGCTTTACCGCGTCTAACATACCCTTGTATATTGAATATTTTTTTAATTGGAAGTCCCCTAGGAAAAATTTAGGATAAAGAATATTTATTATTGGTAAAACCTAATTTAGTAATTATGTTTGCAGATTTAAAAACTTTATTCATACAGCCAGCTATTATTACCAGTGCCTGTATTACTGTTTTGATGCTAGGTATTCAAAAACTGGGAGTTATAGAACCACTAGAACTAAAAGTTTACGATCGCATGATGCAAATGCGCGCTGATCCAGGAGTAGATTCCAGGTTGTTAATTGTTGCAGTCACAGAACAAGACCTGAAAAAATGGAATTGGCCCCTTTCTGGTGAAGTCCTAGACCGGGCTTTAGGCAAACTAGAAGCATATGAACCTCGCGCCATTGGTCTAGATATTTTTCGCGATTTGCCAGTACAACCAGGACATGAAAAACTGCTAAAGCGCCTCCAAGATAGCGATATTATCACTCCTGTATGTAAACATTCAGAAAAAGCCAACCCAGGAAATTCCGGAACAGCACCGCCTCAAGGTATAGAAGCAGATAGAGTGGGATTTAGCGATGTTGTCGAAGACACTGATGGTGTAATTCGCCGCAATCTGATATCAGTAGGTACAAATGCCAACGAGCCATGCCAAGCTGTTTTTTCCTTCAGCTTCCAGTTAGCTCTCAAATATTTAGCAGTAGGAGGTATTCAACCACAATTGACCTCTAACAAACAACTGCAACTACGTAATATTATCTTAAAACCTCTACAACCTGATGATGGTGCTTATCAGCACGCCGATACCACAGGCTATCAAATCCTGCTCAATTATCGTTCTCCCCGGCAAATTGCCCAGCAGGTAACGATTACCGAACTACTTTCCGACCAAGTAAAACCAGAATTAGTCAAAGACCGCATTGTGTTAATTGGTTCTACAGCATCTAGTCTCAATGATTTTTTTAACACGCCCTATGGTACAGGGAAATCAGATCGTTCTGGTAAAATTCCTGGAATTGAGCTTCACGCCCACAGCATCAGCCAAATTCTAAGTGTAGTACTCAACAAGCAGCCGCTATTTTGGTTTTTACCAGAGTGGGGAGAAGTATTTTGGATTTGGGGATGGGCTTTAGTTGGGGGATTAATCGCTTGGCGCATTCAACATCCACTCGGCTTAGGAATCGCAGAAGCCACAAGCATATTGGTGTTATGTAGTAGTAGCTTTGTGATTTTTACCCAAGCTGGATGGTTTCCTGTAGTGTCTCCAGTCTTGGGATTATTACTTGCAAGCGGAGGCGTGCTAGCTTATACAGCCTACCAAAGCAAGCAAGAACAAGCAGTGATGATGCAAAAAGTCCAAGATCAAAAAGAATTAATTGCTCAACTGCAAAACTTTGTTAGCCGGAGTAACGAAGCTACAACAGTAGCCGCCATTACACATACCTTCTCTCCCATCACTCAAGAACTCCAAACAGACACCATACTCAACAAGCGTTATAGAATTACCAGTAATTTAGGTTCTGGTGGCTTTAGCTATACTTACTTAGCGGAAGATACCCAACGTCCTGGATATCCTCAATGTGTAGTTAAACAGTTGCGTCCTGCTAGCCAAGATACTGAATATTTAGATATTCTCAGACGCTTATTTAAAACAGAGGCAAAAATTTTAGAAATTGTGGGTAATCACCCGCAGATACCATCTTTACTAGCTTTTTTTGAAGAAAATAAGCAATTTTATTTAATACAAGAATATATATCTGGGCATCCTCTTTCTGAAGAAATCAATTCAGATAAACGCCTCAAACCAACTGAAGTTACGGCTATTCTCAAGGATGTTTTGCAAGTCTTAATTTTTATTCACAGCTACGGTGTGATTCATCGAGATCTCAAACCTAGTAATTTAATTAGGCGCAAAGCAGATGGACGCGTTGTTGTAATCGACTTTGGTGCGGTTAAGCAAGTGCAACCGCAAGAACAAGACAACCAAACAATCGCCATCGGTACACCTGGCTATGCAGCAACAGAGCAATTGAGTGGTCAACCCACCCTCAACAGCGATATTTTTGCCTTAGGAATGATTGCTATCCAAGCTTTAACAGGAGTATACCCCAAAGTCTTCCGTAGAGATATCAATACAGGTGCAGTTATTCTCCCAGTAAAATCCGACACAGACGATCAGACTTGGCAATATTGGTGGGAACTAGCAGAAACTACCGAAACCTTTGCCAGAGTCTTAGATAGAATGGTACACCTCGACTTTACCCAAAGATATCAGTCAGCCAGCGAAGTATTGAATACTTTGGAAAATTTTTAGGGCATTGGGCATTGGGCATTGGGCATTGGGTAATAGGTAATTGGTAATTGGATTTCCCCCTCATCTCCCTCATCTCCCTCATCTCCCTCATCTCCCTCATCTCCCTTATCCCCAGTCCCCAGTCCCCAGTCCCCAGTCCCCAATCCCCAGTCCCCAATCCCCATTACCCCTTATCCCCAGAGGGGGCCCCGAGTTCCCCAATCCCTTAACCACCCGCGAGCTGACTCAGCGCTTTTGCTAAATATGCATACTGCTCTAGCTTATTGTAAATTTGTGCGGATATCCGCAGCAGCAGGCGAGGCGATTCCTGCCAGGGTACTACCTGTACTTGAATGCCAAATTTATCAAATAAGTCATCATGTACAGACATAAAATGTCGATTTTCTAACGCATTTGGCATGGGTATAACTGCCATCGAACCAATCATTGACTCGGGACAAGGTGGTAAAACTCCCAGAGATTGGCAAAGTAGTTGTCTGGCTTCTAATACTAACTGATGATTTTGCTGCCTCAGCTCATCCCAACCTCCAGGAAGCAAGGAACCCATAAAGGCGATCGCTTCGGGAACGCACATATAAGCGGTAGGATCGTCTGTACCTGTCCAATCGAATTCTAGTTGAAATCTCGATTTATCGGTTCTAGGTGAATTAGCACCATGACTAATTGTCAGAGGACGAATTTCTGACTGTTTATCTGGTTGCACGTACAAAAATGCGGCTCCCTTGGGCGCACATAGCCATTTATGGCAATTACCTGTGTAATAAGCTGCCCCAATTTCTCGCAGATTCAGCGCTATCATTCCCGGAGCATGGGCACCATCTATGAGTGTATCTACGCCTTGCTGTTGCAATTCCTTGATTAACTGCTGAATCGGGAAAATCAGCCCTGTCTGGCTAGTTACATGATCTATCAGGGCTAACTTTGTTTTTGGGGAAACTCGCTCCATTACCGCCGCTATTACCTGCTGTGGCGACTCAATCGGAAACGGAATTTTAGCAATGACTATCCGTACGCCAGTGCGACTAGCAATAAAATCTAAGGCATTGCGGCAAGCGTTATATTCGTGGTTGGTTGTCAAAATTTCATCTTCAGCAGTAAAGGTAAGCGATCGCAATACTGCATTTACACCAGTCGTCGCATTATTGACAAATACCACATCCTCGCTATCCGCGCCTACAAAGTCGGCTAGTTTGCTTCTAGCGTTATCTATTAGGGGTTCCCACGCTCTACCAAAAAAGTTGATTGGCTCTTGTTCCAGCTGCGATCGCAATTTTTGCTGAACCTCTAGCACTGCTTTCGGACAAGCACCAAAAGACCCATGATTCAGAAATGTTATTTCTGGATCAAGAGTCCATAAGTTTGCATATTCTGAAGACTGAAGTTTGAAACTTAGCTTTTCATCCTTCATTCTTCACCTTTTATCCTTTTTAACTCCCCAGGCTGGATTCGAACCAGCGACCAATCGATTAACAGTCGATCGCTCTACCACTGAGCTACTGAGGATTGCTCACGATTTATAATCTTAAAGGTAAAAATAGGATTTGGCAAGTACCTGGGCCAATTTTTTTTTTAATGCCTAAAACTTGGTAATTTTTGCAGTCCAAATCGGCTCTGGATTTAAAGCAGAGATTTCACAGACTCAAATATCGATCTACTTCAATCCCATTCTTAGTTCCACCAAGCGCTGCCGAGACTTGGCATCGATGGCGTTAGCCAAAAATCTGCTTTTAGATTGTTTGCGTGATTGATACTTATGTCGCATCCGACAAACAGTAGTTTCGACTTCGCCACATAGTTGTTGTGCAGACAACCATTCAGCACCATACCCCTGTACCATCAGCTGCTGTGCCCGATCTGATGTGGCGACAATCACGCGAGAAATTCGCGACTGAATTATTTGGTAGCGTAAAGACGCACAGAGTTTTTCAATATAGGTATCTGCTGTTTGCCCAAAATCAGTATAGTGAACTGATAATAGCTCTGTAATAACTTCTTTGTTACTACAGGTATTTTGATATTGGGCATCAAAAACGATTTGAGTATCGTAACCTTGAAACGAACTATAACTAGTCATCGTTTCCACTAATTCAACTCGTGCAGCTTCAAGTCCTGAATTATCACGAGTTTTTTTCAAACAAGGCCAAGCGCCAATTATGTTGTAGCCGTCTACTAACAAAACGGCTTGGGTTAAGGAACGGGGCATGGTTTTTAATCACAATTATCTAGAGTTGACAAGATTCGTTCATAACTTTATATAGTAATTGAAGCACCGCTTGTCACACTATGTTACAGAACACAAAAGTTGTTTAAAAATACAGCTAAAAATTGAAAACGCGCCTGTGAAAGGCGCGTTGCAGTTGTTGAAGTTATTTTGTTGAATTGTGATCTGCAGACAAAGAACTAGCAAAGAAATTGTGATTTTATGACACTTCTTTGTGTACTTCCATCAAACGCTGTTTGAGGCGCAGGGGTTCACCTTGATCTACAAGCAAACCATTTTCTAATAGAAAAGCACCATCACAATAGTTCAACTCATCTAAGCGATGGGTTACCCATAGCGCTGTAATACCACGACTTTTGACAAGGTTACGGACACCAGCCACTAAATCTAGTTGGCTATCTGGATCTAATAGGGCAGTGGGTTCATCTAATAGTAAGATTTCACAGCGACGCGCGATCGCACCAGCAATTGCCACTCGCTGTTTCTGTCCGCCACTCAAAGCATAGATAGGGCGACGTTGTAGGGTGTGTAAATTTACAGCCCCTAAAGCCTCCTCTACTCTGGCTCTAACTGCTGCAGGGGGCAATTTTTCTTTTACTAGTCCAAAAGCCACATCCGCACCAACTGTGGGCATTACCAGTTGATGATCGGGATTTTGAAACACAAAGCCCACGGGATGCAACACCCCAATTTCTCCTGATGTGGGAGCTAATAATCCTGCTAACAATCTCAGTAGCGTTGATTTACCACTGCCATTTGTACCCAGAAGCATCCAAAATTCGCCTCTAGGGACTTCTAGAGAGCAAGATTTAATGGCTGTCTGCCCACTTGGCCAACTAAAGTGTAAATCCTTAACTTTGATTCCCGCTTCCGCCATTTAGATAACCTGCTTACTCAGCAGTCAGGGAAACAAATCCAGGTGGTCTACCACTGCTAGTGGTGACACCATCTTTTTGCATAATCTGTACCCCAGAAATTTCACTAGCACGAACAGCAATTTTTTTCTCTGTCTTGCCTTCACACTTGAGTTCCACAATGTCAGGGTTACCAGACCGCATCGCTGCCAAAATCAGTTGATAGACAGCCTCAGCATCTTCTGCTGACTTACGTTGTACCGATACTGGGAAAGCCGTATTTCTGACGGTTAAGTCGATGGTAAACATTTAGCATTAATCAAGTTAACTGTAGCACTCATTCTAGCGCTAGCTGCTTGATTACTGGTGTAGGGCGGGGGAGGGAAAAGGGGCAGGGAGCAGGGAGCAAGGGAGATGAGGGAGATGAGGGAGATGAGGGAGATGAGGGAGATGAGGGAGATGAGGGAGATGAGGGAGATGAGGGAGATGAGGGAGATGAGGGAGATGAGGGAGATGAGGGAGATGAGGGAGATGAGGGAGATGAGGGAGATGAGGGAGATGAGGAAGATGAGGGAGATGAGGAAGATGAGGAAGATGTAGACGCGATAGCGGCTACTCTGCGAGTTCTCCGCAGGAGTACCCGTGGGGTGGGGAAAAGAGGGAATCAGCAACACCAAACACCCAACACCTATTAACCAATTACCAATTACCAATTACCCATTACCTAACGCCCAATGCCCAATGCCTAACGCCCAATGCCCAATGCCCAATGCCCAATGCCCCATCCCCATAAATCTATACAAATCTTAAAAAAAATTTAAATATACCTGGAAATATTAGAGATTTGCACCTAACATAATTAGAGACAGTAAAAAATTGTAAACTGGATACAAAAGCCAGTTCACTTTCTGTTCATAGAGAGCTAAATCCTCGCGATCTATAATACAGAAGTAAAAACCCGTACTTATAAACTTTTTGGAGATTTATTCTCATGACCATCGCAGTTGGGCGCGCCCCCAGTAGAGGGTGGTTTGACGTTCTAGACGACTGGTTGAAGCGCGATCGCTTTGTATTCGTAGGTTGGTCAGGGATATTGTTATTCCCATGCGCTTTCCTCGCACTAGGCGGTTGGCTCACAGGAACAACCTTCGTCACGTCATGGTACACCCACGGTTTAGCATCTTCTTATTTAGAAGGCTGTAACTTTATCACAGTAGCTGTATCCACCCCAGCCGATAGTTTGGGACATTCCCTGTTACTGCTGTGGGGGCCAGAAGCACAAGGAGACTTCACCCGTTGGTGTCAACTCGGGGGGTTATGGACATTCGTGGCGCTACACGGAGCCTTTGGCTTAATTGGCTTCATGTTACGGCAGTTTGAAATTGCCCGTCTAGTAGGAATCCGCCCCTATAACGCCTTGGCATTCTCTGCACCGATTGCAGTGTTTGTCAGCGTGTTCTTGATGTACCCCTTGGGACAATCAAGCTGGTTCTTTGCACCCAGCTTTGGAGTAGCAGGAATTTTCCGCTTCATCCTGTTTGTACAAGGATTCCATAACTTCACCCTCAACCCCTTCCACATGATGGGAGTAGCAGGTGTGTTGGGTGGAGCATTGCTGTGTGCGATTCACGGAGCGACAGTCGAAAATACCCTGTTTGAAGATGGTGAAGCTGCGAACACCTTCCGCGCCTTCAACCCCACCCAATCAGAAGAAACCTACTCAATGGTGACTGCAAACCGTTTCTGGTCACAGATTTTCGGGATTGCCTTCTCCAACAAACGCTGGTTACACTTCTTCATGCTGTTTGTGCCAGTCACAGGTCTGTGGATGGCAGCAGTGGGCATCGTCGGTATCGCTCTCAACCTGCGGGCTTACGACTTCGTATCACAGGAATTGCGGGCGGCTGAAGACCCAGAGTTTGAAACATTCTATACCAAAAACATTTTGCTGAACGAGGGTATCCGCGCTTGGATGGCTCCTCAAGATCAGCCCCACGAACAATTTGTATTCCCTGAAGAAGTACTACCTCGTGGTAATGCTCTCTAATTAACTCATCACTATGAGTTGATTGACATTTAAGATTCATCATTCTCTAGGTTTTAAAATCCCTCTTCCAAAATGGACGAGGGATTTTTTTATCTAGTTGGGGACTTCCAAAAAATAAACTATCCAATTTACAGAGATAATATTGTCTCTCTCCTTTCTGCTTGTTGAGACACGATTAATTGCGTCTCAGCCCTACCCCCTTGGCAAAAAATCGATAGTATCTTTTTTTAGTTGGAAGTCCCCAGTTGGTGAATTAGAGAAAATTTATGTGCTATATTTATTGAAGGTTCTAAACCCAGAGTAAAGATACTCTGCCTTATTGAGACTAAGACCGCTTAGGCAACAAGGAGGTGATGCCCATGATAGAAAGTAGTAAACGCATGGGTCATCAGGTTGCAGTTAGCCGGCTGTGTGCCGGGGCTGTTCTCTAAAAGTTAGCCTTAGTTCTCTAAGAGATACTAAGTGTAGCTCAAGTAGCTAGGCTGATGCACGGAGTTCCTTCCGGCAGTCTGGTTGCAACCTGAAGACCCGACTAGACCGCTCTGACTTAGATTATCCGATCTAAATCAGAGCGGATAGTTTTTGTAAGTGGGTAATAACAAAAGTATTCATTCAAAGCATAAAATCAGCATCTATGCAATCTTCATAATAGATGTAGTACAAATACTAGTATCACCCTGAAAGCTAAAAAGTAACTAAGTATTACAACAAGAGGAGTTGAATATGGCGCAGCTACTCACTCAGACGGAAATTCAAGAAAAAGTAAGTGGGCTTTTAGGCTGGACTGTTGAAGGAGCTAAATTAAAGACTACGCGCACTTTTAAAGATTTTATTCAAGCAATTGAGTTTGTTAACAAATTAGTGGAACCTTCTGAGTCCGCAGGACATCATCCTGATATAGAGATTTCCTATAACAAGGTGAAAATCCAATTAACCACACATGACTCAGGTGGTTTAACACCGAAAGATTTTCATCTAGCAGAGGTAATTTCCCAAATTAACTGACCTGAAAAAATACTGGAGGCAGAAGCGGAAAAACTAATTTTTATGCATTCTGGTGTACGTAGTTCACACTTACTACTTAAGTAAATAGGAATTTAGTAAATTCTCTAAAGCTACTCCCAGAAGAAATATATTAGGTTAAGGGTGTGACAGTTGTTTAGGCGATCACTGTGATGTTGTCATCTGCCTGAGATGTTTTATAATGATATGCTATGAAGGTGTGTTTTTGCATAAGTTAATTCCATCAATATTTAACATCAAGTTAATCGGTGATTAGCTTCGCAAAAACTAAAATTGTAGTAGTGGCAACTATGCCTCATCGAAAGGCCCTAACGAGATGTCGCATGTTTGAGAATTAGGTGCAACGAAAACAATTATCTATACAAGGTGTGAGGAGAAAAGACAAAATGTCTCATATATTATGGAAATCCCTGGTCGTCAGTCCAGCAGTTTTAGGAGCAACGCTGCTAGTTTCAGCATCAGCAATGGCAGCTCCCAATACTACAACAGAAGTATCTGCAGCTGATAAACAAGCAGCAGTTGAAATCGCTCCCAAGGCAGCAGAAATCATCGCGCAAGCAGCGCCCACCAGCGACGATACCAAAGTTTTAGATCAAGTTAACCGCTACAGCAAAGAAGGTAGCAGTAACTCTCAAGCTCAAGTGACATCGGTTTCACAATTCTCCGATGTGCAACCAACCGACTGGGCTTTCCAAGCATTGCAATCATTGGTTGAGCGCTATGGTTGTATCGCAGGTTATCCAAATGGTACTTATCGCGGTAACCGTGCTTTAACCCGTTATGAATTTGCTGCTGGTTTGAATGCTTGTTTAGACCGCGTTAACGAATTGATTGCCACAGCAACAGCTGATTTGGTAACCAAGCAAGATTTAGCAACCTTACAAAGGTTACAAGAAGAATTTTCTGCAGAACTAGCAACCCTACGCGGTCGCGTTGATTCTTTAGAAGCACGTACTGCTGAATTGGAAGCCAATCAGTTCTCCACTACCACCAAGCTAGTCGGTGAAGCTATTTTTGCTGTGAGCGATGCTTTTGGTGGCAGAACTGGAGATGCTAACAATACTGTATTCCAAGACAGAGTTCGTTTATCATTGGAAACCAGCTTCACTGGTAGAGACAAGTTAACCACCCGTCTAGCTGCTGGTAACGCTTCCGCTTTCTCCTTGAGAGACCAAGCTAATACTATTCTGAATACCCCACTGAATGGTACCAGAGAAGGAACTCAAACCTATCAAGTTGGTAGCACCGGTAATAATGGTGTCAGAATTGATAGATTAACCTACGAAGCTCCCATAGGCCCAGCCCAAGTTTATCTTGCTGCTAGTGGCGGTCGTCATGACCACTATGCTGCTGTTAACAATCCTTATTTCCATGATGGAGATGACGGTGGTAATGGAGCTTTAACTACCTTTGCTTCTGAAAGCCCCATCTATCGGATTGGTGGTGGTGCTGGTATCGCTGTCAATCTGCCTTTTAGCAGTGGTGGTAGTATCTTTAAACCCAGCTCCTTGACCTTAGGTTACTTAGCTTCAGATGCCAATAACCCTGGTAACAATACAGGTTTATTCAATGGTAGTTATGCAGCCTTAGGACAGTTGAACTTTGCAGTTGGCGATCGCTTGGCATTGGCTGCTACCTATGTCCACGGTTATCATGCTGCTGGTACTGCACTGTTTGATTCTGGTGCTGGTCTGAATGGCAACAATGGTCTAACAGGTGGTGTTGTTGGTACTGGTCAAGCCAACTATCTCGGCAACACACTTGTACAAACCGCAGCTAACAGTAACTCTTATGGCGTTTCTGCAGCATTTAGACCCAGTAACAACTTGTCGGTGAGCGGCTTCGTTACTTACCACGATGTTAATGGCGTAGGTGCTGGAGATGACTTTGAGGCTTGGAGCTATGGTGGTGGTATAGCTCTACCTGACTTTGGTAAGAAAGGTAACGTGTTGGGTATTTTCGCAGGTGCTGAACCTTATGCACGTAATCGTGTAACACCTGGTGGATACAGTGGTGGTAATGCACCAATCCACGTTGAAGGTTTCTACAAATATCGCGTGTCTGATAATATCTCCGTTACACCTGGTGTTATCTGGTTGAGAGCTCCTGGACAAAACAATGCCGAAGAAAATGCATTCATCGGTACACTCAGAACCACCTTTACTTTCTAGAAGCTGGCTCCAGGGTAAATAATTAAACCTATAAAATCGAAACTCGATTATCCCCCGCCTTTTGGTGGGGTTTTTTATTTTCGGTAGCAGTGGCACACAAACACCAGTGGGTAACCGGAGTATACTAAGAAAAGTATGAAGTATGAAAAATCTTGATCCTTCATACTTTATTCTTCATTCTTAATTGCTGCTTGTGGAAATATCTTGTAAGTCTGAATACGCAATTCTTGCCTTATTAGAAATGGCAACTCATTATCAAAGTGCTGAACCGATGCAAATTCGACAGATTGCAGCACAACAAAACATACCCGATCGCTATCTGGAACAGTTGTTAGCAACCTTAAGACGTGGAGGTATAATTAAAAGCCAGCGAGGGTCTAAAGGTGGCTATCTCTTAGCAAGAGAACCAAGGAGAATTAGCATCTTTGAGGTTTTAGAATGTTTAGAAGGGTTAGATGTGCGAACCGATCAAGAAGACATCAAGCCTAGAACAGTAGACAGTTTTGTTGTGGAAGAAATCTGGCAAGAAGCTTGTCAGGCGGCAAACTCAGTGTTTCAAAACTACACGCTTCAGGATCTTTGTGAAAAAAGAGATTCTCGGCGGCAGTTGGACATCATGTACTACATTTAGTCAACAATTGAAACTCAGAAGTTAAAAGAAACATCGCTCTTGACTGTTGACCCTTGACCCTGGACTGATAAATTAAGGATTAAAAACTAATTATGCGAATTGCTACTAACATAACAGAACTCGTCGGCCGTACACCTTTAGTGCAGTTGAATCGTATTCCCCAAGCAGAAGGTTGCGTGGCAAGAATTATAGTGAAATTAGAAAGTATGAACCCATCGGCATCAGTAAAAGACCGGATTGGGGTAAGTATGATTATTGCTGCCGAAAAGGAAGGGCTGATTAATCCACAAAAAACAGTATTGGTAGAACCAACTTCTGGGAATACAGGTATCGCTTTAGCAATGGCTGCTGCGGCTAAGGGTTATCGGTTAATTCTGACAATGCCTGATACTATGAGTGGCGAAAGACGGGCAATGTTGCGGGCCTATGGGGCAGAATTAGAACTGACACCAGGAATTGAAGGCATGAGTGGGGCAATTCGCCGGGCGCAGGAAATAGTGAATAAAACACCCCATGCCTATATGTTGCAGCAATTCCGCAATCCTGCAAATGCGAAAATCCACCAAGAAACTACCGCAGCAGAAATCTGGGAAGATACTGACGGAAAGGTAGATATGATTGTCGCTGGAGTAGGCACAGGTGGTACGATCACAGGTGTAGCAGAAATCATCAAAGCACGCAAACCCAGTTTTCAAGCGATCGCAGTTGAACCAAGTAATAGCCCAGTATTATCCGGTGGCAAACCAGGGGCACATAAAATTCAAGGAATTGGTGCTGGTTTTATTCCCCAAGTACTGAAGCTAGAATTGATTGATGAAGTGATTACAGTCACCGATGAAGAAGCGATCGCCTATGGTCGGCGTTTAGCTAGAGAAGAAGGCTTACTCTCTGGCATTTCCAGTGGTGCAGCCTTATGTGCTGCAGTTCGCGTTGCCCAAAGACCAGAAAACGAAGGGCGTTTAATTGTAGTCATTCAGCCAAGTTTTGGAGAAAGGTACTTAACGACACCATTGTTTCAAGATTTGGAGGACAGAGTAGCAGCTAGCATCAGCTAGCTATAAATTGGATTGATGGCCGATTCTAACCACTACGAAATTCTCAAAGTTAGTCCCAATGCTAGCCAGGCGGAGATTAAGCAAGCTTATCGCCGCCTGGTAAAACTATTTCATCCTGATAGCAATCAGAAAACAGCAGATAATGAGCAAATTATCCGCATTAATGCGGCTTATGAAGTTTTAGGCGATCGCCAAACCCGCTTAAACTACGACGAACAACTCAAAAATAGTGCCCAGAAATTAAATAGCCGCCAACAGCGGACAGCATCAGCACAGAAGCATTACCAAGCCACAAGAAAAACCGGAAAAGATGCTGATGAGCAAGTTGAAGAATGGTTGCGCCTAGTTTATCAACCAGTTAAACGTATACTTGCTTACATACTCAATTCTCTAGAAGAGCAAATTGATGAATTAGCGGCAGATCCCTTTGATGACGAATTATTAGAAGAATTTCAAGAGTATTTAGACAGTTGTCGCCAGGATTTCAAGCAAGCACAAACTACCTTTCGTTCTCTACCCAATCCTCCCAGTTTAGCCAGAACTGCGGCCCATCTCTATTACAGTCTCAATCAAGTTGGTGATGGTTTAGAAGAGTTGGCATATTTTCCTATGAACTATGACGATCGCTACTTGCACACAGGACAAGAGATGTTTCGCATAGCGAGGAAATTATTTTACGAAGTGCAAGCTTCTGTGAAGCAATATACGTAAGATCTCTTCTGGAAATGCGATCGCTATATCTCCTAAACATGGCGTAGCGATCGCAATGGCAAAGTATCCATATCAAAAATTCCCAGTCTGGCATTCAGGAATTTAATAGATATAGATATTATTCCCGTCGCTACAGGTAAAGAATTTAGTTTATGCTGGATACAGAGAAAGATTAAGAAATTTTAAATTTTGCTCCCAGTGTACTCATGCAATGTATCGTAAATCGCCGCGCTCAGTTTTCGGCAAGTCATCGCTATTGGTTGCCCGAACTGAGTGAAGCTGAGAACACTCAGCAATTTGGTGCTTGCTCTAGATTTCCAGGACACGGGCATAACTATGTCTTATTTATTTCCCTGATTGGGGAATTAGATGAATATGGCATGGTATTGAACTTGTCTGATGTGAAACAAGTAATCAAGCGGGAAGTTACCAGCCAACTGGACTTTTCCTATCTCAATGATGTGTGGCCAGATTTTCAACAAACTCTACCCACAACTGAGAATATTGCACGGGTTATCTGGCAGAGGCTAGCACCCCACTTGCCTTTAGTCCGCGTACAGTTATTTGAACATCCTGAACTTTGGGCAGATTATATGGGAAACTCAATGGAAGCCTACCTCACTATTAGCACTCACTTTAGCGCCGCCCATCGGCTAGCTCACCCTAATTTAAGTAACGAAGAAAATGCAGAGATTTATGGTAAGTGTGCGCGTACCCACGGACATGGGCATAACTACCATTTAGAAGTCACCGTGAAAGGGGAAATCGATCAACGCACGGGTATGATTGTCGATTTAGGTGCGTTGAATCAGGTGATAGAAGATTATGTGGTAGAACCATTCGATCACACCTTTTTAAATAAAGATATTCCCTACTTTGGTGAAGTTGTACCAACTGCTGAGAACATCGCACTTTACATTAGTAATTTATTGCGATCGCCTGTGCAAAAATTAGGAGCCAAGCTGCACAAAGTGAAGCTGATTGAAAGCCCAAATAACTCTTGTGAAATTTACTGTACTGATGCGGAATCTACTTCTGTGAGTGCAAATGCAAATCAGCCTATGTTAGCGCGGGTTTAATTATCAAAAATTGGTAATTGGTAAGAAATTTTTTCTTTTACCAATTACCAACTCCTCATCTTTAAAAATAACGTCGCTGGGCTGAACGTCGCAAATAAATATAAATTAACCAGGCTATAGTTGCAAAGATTAAATTAATTGCAAACCTCGTCACTGTATACCACAAGATATCAGGGTAAAAAAGCTGTGACCAACTCAGGGGACTGAGCTTTTGAGCTAGGAGAAATAAGGCAAAAATTGCATTACCACCTAACATCAGCGCAAATATCACTAAACCTCTTTGCCAGTAACGATGTTGGCTTGTTCTACCAGAAATCAAATTTATGGGGCGTTTACCTTCCACTCTTCGCAGTAATTGTTCCATTCGCCAAAACATCCACAACAGAAATGGAAATAAGCCATAGTTGAGAATAAGTAATGGCCATGAATAACGCCCCGTATTAGATAAAACATTGACTATGGCATGACAGACCACAGAATTTAGCCAAGCCAAAAACAGCAAATTTCGGTTGTGGCTGAAATGCATCGCCAAAGCATAGCCCCAAGGGGCAGAAAACAAAGCATGAACTGGCGTACCAATAATCCGGTTAAGAATTGATGCTGTGTTATTGAATAGATAAACACAGTTTTCTTGAGCAGTAAATCCGAAAGCAACAGCTATGGTGAAAACAAACACTGTACTAGGGCGCAATCGATACCTGCGTTGCAGATAGTGGCTTGGGGCAATCACTGCTACCAACTTACAACCTTCTTCAATCGGCCCTATTTCCACAAGTTGCCGGAAAGCAATACCAGGAAGCGAGTAGTTCATTTGTCGCCAGTCAATAACCCAGTTGGCTACAGTTTCAAAAACTATTTCTAAGCCGAGGGCAACAAAACCAGAGATTCCCCCCAAGATAAATAACAGCAGCAACTTTAACAGTGGTGGGGGCGTGGAAATACGGCAATAGTAGTAAGAAAGTAGCAGTAATGGTGGAATGACTGCCCACAAGACAAGTAAAAAATCAGCCACGTACCTGAGCAATTACAGTGCGGTGACGAGGGCTATTGCTAGAGATTGTTGGAGCCTGGAAACCTGCTGCCACTAAAGCTTGTTCAATATCTAAGTTGAAATATTCATCTAGATAAGGTTCAGTACTTTTCAGCAGCGTCAAAATGTAAGGTGGCATTTTCACAAAAGCTTCTGCTTTGGGATTCATATCCATAATTGCCAAATGACCACCCGGACGTAGTAAACGCCGCGCCTCTGCAAAAATTTGCTTCGTAGGCGCTTGGGGTAATTCATGGCAAACCAGAAAAATCGAAACTAAATCAAAAGCAGCATCTGGTAATCCGGTGGCTTCGGCTGGTGCATGAACCCAGTTAATTTTTGCTTGACGTTGCTGTGAACGATATTCCGCTACTGCTAAGAAATAGGGAGATAAGTCTAAACCTGTAATCTTAGCTTGGGGATAAAGCGCTTGTAAGGCAAAGGTACTCATACCCACACTACACCCGATATCTAAGATGTCTTGTGGTGGGTTGGGAAGTTGGTTTTTGAGAATATCGTGGTAATTTTGGCGCAGTTGACAATCGCCTCGAGCTTCTGCACCTTGCCAAATTTTAGCGTGAACAGCATAGGCCGCAGGTTCTACCTCAAACGCCGCTTGCCAGCTCATATTTCCAGTTTCGTAGGCATGGAATGAGGTGAGGTAATAGTCAGGGTAAGAAATCTGGGGATTTTCTACTTTCGCTAAATCGGTTGTCCAATCACGTGCTTGAAGTTGCTGTACTTCTTTTGTCCAAGGTACACCCATTTTCTCAGCACGTTTAATCATCATCTGTCTGGCTTGATGCTTGGCTAAGTTGGCTAAAGGCTTGATAGCCAATACACCATTGACCAAGCGGGAAGCTAAACCAGGAGCATTATCTACAGCAGCAGTCATAGATCAATTTACGTTCAATTGCCTTTTTAACTTATGACATACTTGCTGACTGCCAGTCTAGCAACAGATGCAATTGTATAACTGCATTCTGTGACTTTGGAATGCAAAATATAACTTTATCAAATACATGAATCTGCGACTGGTAAGATACCAATATTTACAACAATCAGTTTTATCTACTCCGGCACGTGATGCCATTTTTACAAAACTATAACCAACGTTGAGATAGTATCAACAAAAAATATGGTAAGAGCAAGAAGACGAACCAGCGGTTTTTTAAAGGATTTTCAAGAGTTTGCGCTCAAAGGCAATGTAGTTGATTTAGCGATCGCAGTTATCATTGGTGGAGCTTTTGGTAAAATCGTCACCTCATTTGTTGAGGATGTGGTGATGCCATTAATTAATCCTCTAGTTGCTGTGGCTGGTAAAGATTGGAGAACAATTACTGTTGGCCCAGGAATTGCGATTGGCAAGTTTCTCGGTTCAATAGTTGATTTTGTGATTATTGCTTTGGTTTTGTTTGTAGTAATTCAAGCTTTACAAAAATTCAAGAAAAAAGAAGAAATTGCTGCTGAACCTCCACCAGCAGACCCCAATCTTGTAGCTCAAGAAAGATTAACTGGAGCATTAGATCGGTTGACGCAGACTTTGGAATCTCGTAACCCTCAGTTTTGATTTAACTGTTACCTAAAAACTGGTTAGCAAGAGATGCGTTACGCTGACGCTAACGCATCCTACTGGCGTGGCAAGGCTAAAATGTTGCAATAAAAATCAATTTTATCCGCGTTTATCTGCGTTTATCTGCGGTTAATTTTTTCCAATCTAATGCCTCATTTTAGTCTAGACACGCCACTACTTTAATTTTAAAAATCAAATAATCAAATAGAAGTTCTATTTTGTGTCAAATTATTAGTTAAATTGTTTCTGGATCGATATTTAATTCTCGCAGTTTAGCAGCTAATTTTTCTGCTGTTTCTTCTGGGGTTGGTACTAGCTTGCCTGCGGGGGTAAAAAGTCTTAATAGTCCTTGTTCAATCCCTAAATATAAACCAAGCTGCTGGCTCCATAAATGTCCTTGCTGATTTGGTTCTAGAGGTTGATATTGCCCATCTACTAAATGAAACCCTGCAAATTCTAGTGTGTATGGATCAAACCAAAAATAATCAGGGGTGCGAAAGGTATCTTGATAAATCTTTTTCTTTAATTCTTTGTCTGTATTCGCTGTTGATTCCGAAAGAATTTCGAGAATGAAGTTAGGATATTTACCATCTTCTTCCCACACTACCCAACTTTTGCGGGTTTTGCGTTCGGTATTGAGGACAACAAAAAAATCAGGGCCGCGGAAGCTCTCAGTTTTCAGTTTTTTCCAGCTGTAATAAATAGTAAGATTGCCAGCAGCGTAGAAATCTGTTCTGTCTCGCCACAACCATTCAAGACATTTAAGTAGGAGAATTATTTGCTCTAGATGCAGTTCTGTTTCCAAAGGAGGCTCATCGCTATATAAGTCACCTGGCGGAAAAATAACATCTTCTTGGGTGTCCTGAGTAGCATCTAATTCTTTGGCGAGGGACATGGTTGAGGCTATGGCATTTGCAATTTATGGGTTTATTTTAACGTTAGGGATTGGATCTGGGGACTGGGGACTGGGGATTGGGGACTAGGGATTGGGGATTGGGATGAGGGAGACAAGAGGACAAGAAGATCAGGGGAAATAACAAACACCAAACACCTAATTACCAATTACCAATTACCAATTACCCATTACCCTTTCCCCCTTCCCCTATTTTGCAGCTTTCGGTTTAAGTGCCAATAACATTTCTACTTGACTAGTGGATTGATCTGGACTGGTAGCAGTCACACCCAAACCACGAATAGAAGTGAGAATGGCGTTGGCTTCAGGTGGTAGGGGTTTAGCTGCAGCGAAGCGATTCACCACAGTCATGGTTTTATCCATATCTATGTAAAAGTAGCCGCCATTGGGTTTTTGTAAGGTACCAGTTACAGCTTTAAAGGTGTCGCTACTATCGAGAGATTGGTTTTTCTTAGTTGCGATCGCATCGCCAACTGGGCCACCTATAGCTATAAATACGGTATCTTGATCTAACCAGCCATGAGATAACAAAGCACCTTGTTGTGGTACTTGCCATTCAGTAACGTTTTTACCATCGATAGTTCTTTGAGCAACTGTGACTAGTTGCTTTTTGATCAAGTCATCGAGTTTGCTGAGAGTAGCTTCGGCTGTTTTGCGATCGCTAGTATCAAATAAGAATGCTCCACCAAAACCCACGCTAGCTAAAATACCTTGATTAGCAGGAATCGCACCCAAAGCAAATTCCCCATCCATCCAGCCGAGAACTTCTTTATCTAAGTCCAAGTTGGCGACTGATTTGAGTTGTTGGCGTACCTGTGCCACGGCTTGGTTAAATTCAGGGTAATCTTTGGATTGTTCTATTAAAGTTGTCCAAGTCTTGCTGATCCCTTGTCCACTAATTAAAGCAAAGGTTTCGGCGGGAAATTCTCCTACGATTTTGGCAGCAGTATTTTGATATTGGAATTTGTTGAGTTGGGAATCTAAATTAGCGATCGCTTTGACTCGCAAACCTCCATCATCAACACCCACACCCGCCACCATCGATTTTACTTGCTGCAACTGCTTGAGGGTTTGGGGAGGTAATTGTGTACCTTGGGGATTAGCGGCTGCTAACTGTTGGATCATCCCCGCATAGTCGGGTATATAAATTTGTGCCAGGGTATTTTTGACATCTACACCTTTGCTCAGAATATTGCTAGCACCTTCTTTAGTGGCAAAGGAAGGTTGTCCTTTATAGGTATCAATTGCCTGTTCAATTGTTGGTTTTTCGGGAGATAAAAGTAATTGGCTATTATTTAAAACTACGCTATAGGTTGGTTTGCCTTTATCTGTGGCTTCTGTAATTTTTTCGCCTTTATATTCAATTTCTTGAAATTTAATACCTTTTTGGGCTTTTAATTTATTACCAAAATTTAAAGCGCCGATTTTGTCTTTGATTCCCACTACCAGCAGCATCTTTGGTTCTGCTTGTAACTTGGTAGGTTTATTGGGTGCGCCAGCCGGAGGCGTAAATTGGGCGGGTTTGACTGGATCGGGTGGTAGCACAGCCATCATCACACCACCCACCCAAGGTTTTATGTCGTTTTCATAAGAAATGTTAGTATCTTTTAACAAATCTTGATTGAATGACTCTAAACCTTTGGCAACTAGTTGTTGTGCTTCGGGGGTACCAAACTGCTGTAACTTCGCCCAAGCTTGGGGATCGGTGGTAATGTAAGTTGCCATTAAGGCTGTAGAAGGTACTACCTTGGCGCTGCCTAAAGCACCTGCGCTATCGCCTGCAGGGCCTCCCTTAAAATACATATAGGCAGCTATACCCCCTGTAATCACTACAGCTGCACCAATAGTAGGAATTAAAAACTTTGATTTACTTTCAGGCATTGATTAGATCCTCGTTTCCCCAATTGTTATGGAGGCTAGTAAAAACGTCATTGTAGAGTTTTCGGAATTATTAATAAGTTGTACTAATTTAGCGGTATTTACTGACAAAATTAGTATTACTATACACTAAGGGTTTTAACTTACTCCAAGAATTACTACAACATAATGAGACGCAAATCCGTAAATAGTATGTTGTTTAACTCAAAAAAATAGCTTGGTCAACAGCAGCAAGTTATCCTAAGTTATAGAAATACTTGGGGGTATTTGTGCTTAAGAGGCATCTGTCAAGAAGAGACTCTTGACTGAATACCAAGAAGTACAAGAGATCAACTGACATCAGGGAAAGCATATAAGGGAGAAACAAGGGGAAGATGAAAAATTCGTAATTCTTAATTGATAATTCGTAATAGAGTTTCAGACAAGGATTTAGACTGCACCTGAAACTGTGCGGACTAAAGAGTTTTAGGCTTATGGCTATGTTCTGAATTACGAATTATAAATTAGTAATTAAACCCAGAAAAGCGTTCTTCCAGACTGCTGAGTTGATTGGGGAAGATACCCAATTTCACTATTTTTTTCACTACATCCAGCTAGACTTATCAGGATATAAGGTCAACAAGCATCAATGTCCAATTTTTATTTTGATACAGAAAATAACGGTCACAGATCTTTTGAGTTACCAGGGGCTAAACCTCATTACAATCCCGATCGCCCTGGACAAGTAGAGCATATTTTTTTAGATCTAAGTTTGGATATTTCTCACCAGAGTTACTCTGGTAATTGTAGTATTCGTCTTTTACCCGTCCGGACGGGAATTGAAAGTTTGACGTTGGATGCTGTCAACCTGAATATTAAATACGTACAGGTAGACGAAGTAGAGCAAGAGTTTGACTACGATGGTGAAAAGTTAGTCATTAAACTTTCTAGCCCCACTCAAGTAGGTAAGCGGATAATAATTGCGATCGCCTACTCAGTAGAAAAACCCCAACGTGGGATTTACTTTATTCAACCAGATAAACACTACCCCAAAAAGCCTACCCAAGTTTGGACACAAGGAGAAGACGAAGATTCTCGCTTTTGGTTTCCCTGTTTTGACTATCCCGGACAACTTTCTACATCGGAAATTCGGGTGCGTGTTCCTAAACCTCTGGTAGCAATTTCTAATGGTGAACTGATTCGCACAGAGGAAGATGGTAAAGAGAAAATTTACCATTGGTCACAGCAACAAATTCATCCTACTTACTTAATGACATTGGCAATTGGTGACTTTGCTGAAATTCGTGATGAATGGCAAGGTAAACCTGTTACCTACTATGTAGAAAAAAGTAGGGAAGAAGATGCGAAACGCAGCATGGGCAAAACCCCCCGCATGATTGAATTTTTAAGTGAAAAGTATGGTTATGTCTATCCTTTTCCGAAATATGCCCAAGTATGCGTTGATGACTTCATTTTCGGTGGGATGGAAAATACCTCAGCCACCCTATTAACCGATCGCTGCTTATTAGATGAACGCGCTGCTTTAGATAATCGCAATACCGAAAGTTTAGTTGTTCACGAACTAGCACACCAATGGTTTGGTGATTTACTAGTAATTAAACATTGGTCTCATGCTTGGATTAAAGAAGGCATGGCTTCTTATTCTGAAGTCATGTGGACAGAACATGAATATAGTAGCCAAGAAGCAGCATACTATCGATTATTAGAAGCGCGGAGTTACTTTAGCGAAGATAGCGGTAGATACCGCCGTCCGATGGTAACTCACGTTTACCGCGAAGCAATTGAACTTTATGATCGCCACATTTACGAAAAAGGGTCTTGTGTTTATCACATGATTCGGGCAGAATTAGGCGAAGAATTGTTTTGGCCAGCAATTCACACATTTGTTCAAGATAATGCCCACAAAACTGTCGAAACAATAGATTTATTACGGGCAATTGAAAAAGCTACAGGACGAAATCTTACCTTCCTGTTCGACCAGTATGTTTATCGTGGTGGTCATCCTGATTTTAAAGTAGCTTACTCTTGGGATGGAGATGCTAATTTAGCAAAAGTTACTGTTACTCAAACCCAAGCACAAAATAATAACAGTAAAGAGTTATTTGACCTAAGAATTCCTATCGGGTTTGGTTATAGCGAATCAGGAGACTCGCCACAACTCAAAACTTTTACTGTGAGGGTAAATGAAAAAGAACAAAGTTTCTACTTTCCATTAGAAACTAAACCACAATTTATCAGCTTTGATGTGGGGAATAATTATCTCAAAACTGTAACTTTGGAATATCCGATTCCCGAATTAAAAGCACAGTTAGAATTTGATCCCGATCCCCTCTCTCGCATTTATGCAGCTGAAGCTTTAGCGAAAAAAGGTAGCTTAGAAGCCACAAAAACATTATCTGCGGCTTTAAAAAACGATCCATTTTGGGGTGTGCGTGTTGAAGTTGCGAAACAACTAGCCGAAATCAAATTGGATCAAGCCTTTGATGGTTTAGTCGTTGGTTTAGAAGATAAAAGTCCTTATGTGCGTCGTGCGGTTGTCGATGCGCTAGCTACAATCAAAACCACCGAAAGCTATAAAGCTTTGAAAAGCTTAGTTCAAGATGGCGATCGCAGTTACTATGTAGAATCAGCAGCTTGTCGTGCAATTGGCGCGATCGCCTCAGTTAACCTAGACGAAAAACCCAGAGAAGAAAAGGTACTGAAACTTCTCAAGTCGGTTTTAGAAGAAAGAAGCGGCTGGAATGAAGTAGTTCGCAGTGGTGCGATCGCAGGTTTAGCAGAACTCAAAACCTCTGAAGCAGCTTTAAACTTGTTGCTGGAATATACCAAACCTGGCGTACCCCAAGCCTTACGCTTGGCGACAATTCGCGCTTTAGGTAAAATATCTGTCGGTCAAACTCCAGTCAATTTAGAACGAATTTTAGAAAGATTAGGAGAACTAGCCAAAGAAAGCTTCTTCTTAACCCAAGTCGCAGTCGTCACCGCATTAGGACAAATGGAAACACCCAAAGCCATTGGAATTTTGCGATCGCTAGCCGATCAAACTCCAGATGGACGTGTGCGTCGCTATGCGGATGAAGAAATTACGCGAGTGCAAAGCAATATTGGTACCGATAATGCGCTGCGGACTTTGCGCGAGGAACTTGATCAACTCAAACAGCAAAATCAGGAATTGAGAAGCCGCTTAGAAAATTTGGAGGCTAAATCTCAGAGTCCTGCATCGTAAATTAGCAGGTAGAATACCACACAATACTCCTCGGTTAAGGATTTACACCAAATCCGCTTAAATAACCCCTTTTTTATCGAACCGCATTCGCGTAGCGTCTCGCAGAGAAGACACAAAGAACACAAAGAGAAGAGGAGTAAGAAGATAAAGGGGTAAAGAAGCCGGATTTGGTATTACAACAGATTCTATGTTTATGAGGGACAGCAACTAATTGAAAAAAGTAATGAGTAATAAGTAAATTTCCTACTCATTACTCATTACTCATTACTCATTACTCACGATGTCCCTCACTTACTTCAAAAGTGCTGTTTTTGAATGGTGTTATTAGGAACAGAATAAGAGATATCAAGTTTTTGTTTTTTAATTTTCTTGACAGGAACTCTCACCAAATAATAAGCACCTTTACTAGCAATATGCTTGTATTCTTCTGGTTCCAAGTCCATTGCTAAAAATCTGTCTTTTTCCGCTAGCAGTAGCAAAGAATTAAGCTTGGCTGGTTGAGCATTTTGTTTGTGAATATAGTCTACAACTTCCGGTGCAGATGAGATGTAATTGACTGTTTTATGGCTGTAAAACACCACACTAGGTTTTTTGAAACCCAGCATAATTAATTCTTCTTTTGGTTGTTCTACTTGGGCAGCGATTGTAGCTAATTCTCGTAAAGGTTGCTGACGCTGCTGATCCATGACAAACAAAGTAGGCATCAAAACAACTGTAAAAAATATCACAAACCCTAATAAGTTAGCCGTGATAATCCATTGCCAACGGCGAGTTAGGGTAAACGCAGCAATAATGATGGCTACCAATAGCCAAATCATCCCCCCGATCGCTGGTAAACCCATCTGTTGAATCGACTGATACAACTCAGGTGCAGCAGGATCGTAACCTACTAACTGGGCGAGGTGAAATAATGCTGCAGCAACCGCAGATAAAAAGATGACATTGATCCAGCTACTCCACACAAAAGATTTGGCGGCGATGACAGATTTATGATTGTCGGTTTCGGGTTCTGGGATCAAGTCACTCCATAACAGCGCCACCAGAATCGCGGCGGCTGGCATTAACGGTAATACATAGCTAGGAAGTTTGGTAACAGCGATGGTGAAAAAGCCAAAAACCGCTAGAAACCAAATGCAAGCAAATAAACCTAATTGCTGAGAACGTTCTTGAGAACGCCAGTGCGATCGCTGCCAAAACTTCAGTCGAATCATTGCGGCAGGTAAGTAGACTGAGTATGGAGCAAAGCCTAATAGCACTACTAAAAAGTAAAAATACCAGGGTGCTGAATGTCCATTAACTACTTCTGTAAACCGTTCTATATTGTGATAACCAAAGAAAGAATTAATATAATTCCAGCCATTACGCCAAATCACTAGCGCATACCAGGGAACTGATAATCCTAAAATAATTAGCAACCCCACTAGGGGACGCATTTGCCGCCATACTTCTACTAAGTTGCCTTGGTAGATAACAAACGCACCGATAATTAACGCTGGTAATACAATTCCTACCGGGCCTTTAGTTAAAATTGCCCCAGCAACTAGCACATAACAAGCCCAGTACCATTTATTCTTGGGGAATTGTGAATTCTGTGCGTAACCTAAAAAGAAGCATAGCAAAGCTGATGCGATACACCCAGTCAGCAGCATATCTGAGACACCAATACGTCCCCAGGCGATCATTTCTGGAGTTAGCGCCATCACAGTTGCAGCCAACCCAGCCGTTAAGTAACGGCGAACAGGGCGGGATACTTGTTCTAATTCATCTTTTCTCGCTAGCGACCAATGTACTGTGTAAAAAGCTAAAGCGACTGTCCCCATCGCCGCCAGTGCTGATGGGATGCGCGCCGCCCATTCATTCACACCCAAAATGCCATAGGCGATCGCTTGACACCAATAAATTAACGCTGGTTTATCAAAGCGTGTCTGGGCATTAAAGAAGGGAGTGATCCAATCTCCTGTAATGAACATTTGACGGGAAGCCTCGGCAAACAGTGGTTCTGTTTCATCAACTAAGCCAATGTTGCCTAAATTCCAACCATAAGCTATCCAACCAATCACAATTAACCACAGAACCGATACAGTCACAGCCAGCGCCGGACGCGTAAGTATATTTTTGCACCACTGGCCAACAGTGTGGGGAAGGCTCAATTTCATGTTCATTTGTTATCAGTCAATGCTCAAAAGTCTACAGTCAAACAGCACTTTGTTAATAGTCGTTGACTTGGTAGATTTTGTTCTTGGGAAATGGGGAATAGGGCATGGGGCATGGGGCATGGGGCATGGGGCATGGGGCATGGGGCATGGGGCATGGGGTAATGAGTAATGAGTAATGAGTAATGAGTAATGGGTAATGAGCAATGGCTATTCTCCTCTGCTCCCTCATCTCCCTCATCCTCCTCATCCTCCTCATCCCCAGTCCCCAATCCCCAGTCCCCAATCCCCAGTCCCCAATCCCCAATCCCCAATCCCCAATCCCCAATCCCTACTTACTAAGTACTAGCCGCCATTCCTGGCTTTGAGAATTCCATACTGGTGAAGATGTTTCCCCAACTACATAAGGCCCCCAGTAGCGACGTGAACCATCTTGGGCAAAGGCTACGAGAATATCTCCCTTCTCTAGTTTTAAGTTACCGTTAGGCAGAGATAGGAGTAGGCCTTTTTCACTGCCTTCTTGAGGTTCAAAATCCCAATGGGCGGGAATATCTTGCTGAGTTTTAGACGCACCTTTAGCTGCTGACTTTCTTGCTAGTAAAGCGAGGCGCACAGGCTGATTGGTTTGATTACTCATCCGCAATTTGCCTTCTCCTGCTTTGATACTTCCAGAAGATTTTTGACTATATGCCAATAGAGAAGTATCTTTATTAGTACTATTTTCTACCGCTTCAGCAGGTAGAGTTACTGAAGCAGAAACATTAGTTGAGCTAACGGTTTCATGAGCAAAAGATGGAGAAGAATTGCTGGGTAGTTGAGGCGTTTCATTTGGTTGTGACGAAGTTGAGTTTGGATCTGTAGTTTCAAAAGAAACACTCATGCCAAAGCACCCCACCAGTAACCCTAACAGTCCCAAAGAACAAGCTAGAACAGCAGCGTTACGATACACTGACGTTTTCATATTGATAGTTATTTAGAAATAAGTATTTGTTTAGGCTTGTCCAAATCCTAGCCTATTCTCCGCAAGGGCAATTACTGTAATTGCCTACTATAGAGCCTCTTGAAAGCAAGTTATGCAATGTATCATAAATAGCATTTTCAAGAAACATACTGACAAAAATAATCACCTTGATTCTCTAACGAAAAATCAGGTGTAAGCCTGATTAATCAAGGCCATCTTTTGTTGAGAATGTGAAAAAGCACAAAAAATATAATACATCACTAGCAGATTTCTTCGGAGAAGCGCAAACAGTAATTTTTGTTTTACAAGTAGTGACAGTAACAAAGATTATGGTGACAAACCCCCAGATTTCTCTGTGGAATGTACTTCATTTTTCTTAATATTTCACACTACATATTTTAAGATAACTCTGATTGTTAAGGGGTGGAACCCTACATTCAACAATTTTTGGAAAAGTTTTACTTACCTGCAGATGACACCCTGTATAAAATTTCATCAACACTGAAAGCCCACTAGATAGTTCAATTACTGCTCAAACAAGCTTATGCTAAAACCGATATCCTCTAAAAGAGGAATATTTCATGATTTCTTGACTTTTGGCTTGTGTCCCAATTATGCAAAATACTCGTATAAATAATTTAGTTGATGCTACTACCAGGCAAATAGGGTTATGGTTTGTTAACCCTTGGCGGCGATTATCGCTACTAATAATTTGTTTTTTGTTTGGTTTCTTTCTCGGATCGGCAATTTCTACCAGTGCTGGACAAAAGGCAGAATTGGATATTTGGGTAGCAGCGGTTTTAGTTGTACTAACCGAAGTGAGTAGCAGAATCTTCTACAGTGGTAACTTTTTCTTGAGGCGATCGCTATGGGTGGAAGCACTCAACTTTCTCAAGGTTGGTTTTACTTACAGCCTGTTTCTGGAAGCGTTCAAGCTGGGATCGTGATTAGGGGATTGGGGATTGGGGATTGGGGAAAGGGGAAAGGGGAAAAGGAAAATTACCAATTACCAATTACCAATTACCAAATGACAAATGACAACTCTTTTGGAATTACGGCAGAAAATGTGGATGAGGTGATTCAAAGGCGATCGCATTTACTCAAATCTATCGAACCAGCTTTTAACGAGTTTTGCCAAACCACGCTGCAAGTGGAACCCGAGGTGATGTTACATACCTTGCGGGAGTTATGGTTACCTTTGGCAATTAACATTGCATCGCAGCGTCAAAAGTTGGGACATCCCTTAATTCAAGGAATTTTGGGCGTACAAGGAACTGGTAAAACTACTATGTCCCAAGCGTTAACTTTGATTCTGCAGGAGTTGGGATATCACACTGTCACTTTATCTTTGGATGACTTATACAAAACCTATAGCGATCGCTTACTTCTATCACAACAAGACCCCCGTTTAATTTGGCGCGGCCCTCCGGGAACTCACGATATTGATCTAGGCTTAAATTTACTCGACCAGATTCACCAATCACAAAGTCCAGTTGTGATCCCCCGGTTTGATAAATCTGCTTACAATGGTGCAGGCGATCGCACTACTCCAGAAGTCGCCGCAAATGTGGATATTTTGCTCTTTGAAGGGTGGTTTGTGGGTGTAAGACCAATTGATCCCCAAGCCTTTGATCATGCGCCAGCGCCGATTTTTACAGATGCAGATCGCACGTTTGCCAGGGATATGAATAGTCAGTTGGAGAATTATCTTCCGCTTTGGCAGAGGTTGGATAGTTTAATCGTTTTATACCCTACTGATTATCGCTCATCCTTACTATGGCGCAAACAAGCAGAACAAAAGATGATTGCATCTGGTAAATCGGGAATGAGCGAACAACAGATAGAAGAATTTGTACATTATTTTTGGCGATCGCTGCACCCGGAATTATTCATCAAGCCTTTGGTTAACTCTCCGCAATGGGTTGATTTGGTAATTGAAATCAATAGCGATCGCAGTTTTGGTAATATCTATAGTTTGTAGTGGCGTGGCAAGCCTTAAATGTTGCATTAAAAATCAATTTTATCCGCGTTTATCTGCGTTCATCTGCGGTTAATTTTTTCTAATCTAATGCACTATTTTAGCCTTGCCACGCCAGTAGGGTGCGTTATGGCTTTAGCCTAACGCACCGTCAACAATTCAAGGTACTGGAACCTTACCATCACATAATTATTGTCTTGATTGCAGCTTCTCAATTAATTCATAAAATG
The DNA here is from genome assembly GCF_025677855.1 of Tolypothrix sp. PCC 7601. Taxonomy (NCBI): domain Bacteria; kingdom Bacillati; phylum Cyanobacteriota; class Cyanophyceae; order Nostocales; family Tolypothrichaceae; genus Tolypothrix; species Tolypothrix sp. PCC 7601. Next base: position 5,126,337 of record NZ_CP064879.1, on the reverse strand, counting down.
GTTGCCAATTATCTTCTTGCGCGATTGGTTCCCAAATAGATTCAATTACTGGTCTTAACAAAGCCGTTTTCGGATTAGCAACTGCAAGAGTTGCCGCAATTATATCTATTTGTTCAGGAGCAAAATTATTTAAAATTTTATGGTACAAAATACACCAGTTATCAAAAATTGGTGATGCTCCGTTAGCTGGTAAAATATCGGAATCATGTAAAACAAAGGCGGGATCGTTACGCCAGTTGATCGAAAAAGTCCGGGCAATTTCAGCGAAAAAGTGATGATAACCGACTTGGCTAGCTTGCAAAAATTCAATTGTCATTTCCAACAAATCATCAACTTCTGGAACTTGCAACTCATCAAAACCTAACTTTTTCAACATTAACGAGCGATATTCCGCATAATAATATTCTTCAAATTTTGCTAAACCAGAATCCAAATCAGCTTTACCAATTATTGCTTTTAAGGGTTCTTGGAGCATTTCTAGATTCAATCTACAAATACTCGGCTGATGTCCATAACAATAGCGTCGATAATAATCAAAATAAGCAGCAGTAAAATAGGGATCGTAAGTTGGAATAAAGGCATAGGGGCCATAGTCGAAGCTTTCCCCGGTAATTGACATATTGTCAGTATTTAAAACTGCATGGCAAAAACCAGCCGCCATCCACTGTGCTACAAGTTTCGCAACTCTTTTAACTAATTCTGCATAAAATAAAGTATATTTATCTGGTTCTGCAGCTAAGTGGTGATAATATTGCTCAATTACATGGTCTAATAATTTTTGGGTTAAATCTGGACGACGTAGGTAATGCGATCGCTCAAAAGTGCCAAACCGAATATGAGAACGGCTCATTCTCACCATGACAGATGAACGAGTCGGGGAAGGTTCATCACCCCGCCACAAAGGTAAACCAGTTTCAATCATGGTTAAACAGCGGGAGGTGCGTACACCCAAAGAATGCAAAGCCTCCGCAGCCAAAACTTCCCGCACTCCACCTTTGAGTGTTAGCATCCCATCGCCACCACGAGAGTAGGGAGTTCTCCCAGAACCTTTAGTGCCAAAATCGTACAATTCGCCATCTATACCCCGCACTTGTCCGTAGAGAAAGCCTCTACCATCACCCAAGCCAGAATTATATTCACCAAATTGATAGCCGTGATAACGCAACGCCAACAATGGTTGACGTTCTTGAAATTTACCAAAGGCGTTGATAAAGTCTTCATCGGTGACAGCTTGGGGATTTAACCCCAAATTAGGCAAAACTGCGTCATTACGCCAGCGCAGGATATGTTGCGGAAATTCTGCTGCTGCTACTTCGTCGTAGTAGTCGTTCCCTAGAGATTCTAAGGCGGGTTCGTATTTGAGGTGAAGAAAAGGATTGCGAGAATTGGTTTGGTTGGGAGTTTCAGCCAGAGTCATTAGCAGTAAAGCTTTGTTAATTCTTCTCTTAATACTAACTCTGGGCACTAGCATCAGCGTCAGTTCTGCAAGCAGTCCCAATTAAACAGGTTTCACCGCCAAGTTATGAGTATGCTATTTTACTTGCGGAAAACACCAAAATGAGTAAGTGATTTACCCAAATGAGAACTCATTACAGCTTTTTGAGTAAGCATTATGCCATTTTACCTAGGGAAAACACAAAAATGAGTGCGTGATTTACCACAATGAGAACTCATTACAGCTTCTTGAGTAAGCATTACGCCATTTTACTTGCGGAAAACACCAAAATGAGAAAGCAGTAAGGCATTTTGAGTAAGCATTGAGAGAAAATGAGTAGGCAAAAAGGCATTCTCAGTAAGCAAAGAGGCATTTTGCCAAATAATTTTAAAGCTTATATTAAAGATAGAGCCGTAAAAGAAATATAAGTAGAGTGAGCATGGAGCGCTAAAACCTATAGGACTCATATTTGATTTTTGAAATACACGTAGGGGAGCCAGTGCGTTGCGGAGGTTCCCTCCGTTATAGCAACTGGCGTTGTGTTGTCGCGCAGCGCAACGCACCAAAGCCCAGAATACGGTGCGTTACACTTCGTGATAACGCACCCTACACATACTTAGATTTTTTCAATAATCAAATCGGATTTCTATAGATATGGTAAGTATTACCGACTCTACAATGAAGATTAAAGATTATGTAATTTTTGCAATAATTAAAACGGATTCTGGGATTTTATGATTAAGGAACTTCTAGAAATTCAATGATTCCTCAGCCTCAAGATGCTAATTGAATATTCCAGAATCATGATTGTTCCCTAGTATTTACTTTAACCAAACAATACTGAAGAAAAAAGTGGGGAATTAGATACAGGTTATCCACTTCCCCCTTCACCTGGTGTTGCTGAAGCAACTTGGTATGAACACTAATAACTATTACAGTCTGTTGTGGAGCTACTGTGTCTCTGGTATGGATTTACTATGAAATTTTCTAGAACTCATAATTCTACCCATTTCCTACGATTTTGGCATTTCCCAGTGAGGATTGGTCAGACTAGTCATAATATGATCTTGCCATTGCCCATTAATTAATAAATAGTCCCTAGCATACCCTTCAACAACAAAACCCAGCTTTTTGAGGACATTGCCACTGCGCTGGTTGTGTGGCATATAATTTGCCATAATGCGGTGCATATTTAATTCTTGAAAGACATAGTTAGTAGCTGCTTTCAAAGCTTCTGTCATATAGCCTTTACCCTGTTCATCTTCTGAGAGGCTATAACCGACGTAGCAAAAATAAGCTGCACCTCTGACAAAATTCGTAAAATTAATCGTGCCAATAATATCTGTAAGGCTGCTTTTGGGATAAATAAATAGTTTTAGGGAGTGTCCATTAATAAATTCTAGTAAATTACCTTCAACTTGATATTGCCAATATTTGACTGTGAAAAAATCGTTAGCCCATTTGGGGTAATATGGGGTAAGATAATCTTTGTTCGTAGTAAAATATTTGAGAATTTGCGGTATATCCTCTTGAATACCGATTCTTAATAACAGGCGATCGCTCGTTATCAATGGTAGTTCTGATTTCATACAACTAGATAACTAACGTGAGTCTTATCAGGAAATTTTGCAGATGCAGAAGTTTGAATATCCCTTGTGGCTAGGGAAAAGTACAAGGGAAAAAGGGGAAAGGTTTAAATTTACCATTTTTCTTTCTCTATTAACTAAAACATCTTGATGATGTCAGCAGCTTGATGCCTAATTCATGAAATTGCACAGATAAATGTAATCTAGGTTACAGAAATCTGTGGAAGATTGTACACAATTCAATTTACCAGCAGTCAGCCTTGCTGTCTTACCCTTTTGTGCTGAAAAGCGCAAATTGATGGATTAATTAAGTTACCAAAGGTGCTGTACTCTCGCCGCTAACCCACCCTACTGGCGTGGCAAGGCTAAAATGTTGCAATAATTTTTCTTGTGGGGTGGACATCTTGTCCGCCCCGGACGGGCAAGATGCCCATCCCACAAGAGTTTTTTTCATGCAATATTTTTGGCGTGTCAGTCCACTACGCACCAATAGCACTTACATTAAGTAAACATTGCTGCCCAGATCCCCGACTTTTTCAAAAAGTCGGGGATCTAAATCTCCCTAAAGTAAGTGACATTCCACCCTACGCACTTTATCCTTTTTTGACTGTGAATCTATTGGACAAGCAGAATAATTGATAAGCTGATTTTTAATATCTACAACAGCATGGTGAAAAAGCGATCGCAACTTCAGCACAATACGCAACGTAAATTTGTGCGATCGCTTCGCCTAAATGCTGTATCTTAGGATATTCAACAAAAAGACAGCTCTTGGTAAATCCAGTCTATTAACTAAGGATAAGTGATGTCGGTGGGAAGAATACGCTACGATTGGCAGGAAGCAGAAATTGAGGCGATATATAATACGCCATTGCTAGAGCTTATTTATCAAGCTGCTAGTGTACATCGCCAATATCATAATCCCAAACAAATTCAAGTCTGTAAGCTAATCTCTATTAAAACTGGGGGTTGTCCCGAAGATTGTAACTATTGCGCCCAATCTTCCCGCTACAAAACAGAGGTAAAAGCACAAGCACTTTTAGAAAAAGAAACTGTAGTTAGCATTGCCCAAAAAGCTAAGGAAACAGGTGTTAGCCGGGTTTGCATGGGTGCAGCTTGGCGTGAGGTAAAGGATAATTCCCAATTTGAAACAGTGTTAGAAATGGTGCAAGAAGTCACCTCGATGGGTTTAGAAGTCTGTTGTACCTTAGGGATGCTAACGGCGGATCAAGCCAAGCGCTTAGAAGCAGCAGGACTCTATGCTTATAACCATAATTTAGATACTTCGCGGGAACATTACAGCACCATCATCACCACCAGGACTTACGACGATCGCCTGAATACGATTGAAAATGTCCGCCAAACCAATGTTACCGTATGTTCTGGTGGCATACTCGGCTTAGGTGAAACTGCCAGCGATCGCATCGCCATGTTACATACCTTGGCAAACCTCAGCCCTCATCCCGAATCTGTACCAATTAACATTCTCTCCCAAGTCCCAGGCACACCCTTAGAAAATCAGGCTGATGTTCCTATCTGGGATGTAGTCAGGATGATTGCAACAGCACGTATGATTATGCCAGCTTCAGATGTGCGTCTTAGCGCTGGTAGGGCGAGACTTTCCGAAGTAGAACAAGCCTTCTGCTTTATGGCTGGAGCTAATTCTATCTTCTCCAGCGATGACAACAAAATGCTCACAGTCACCACACCATGTCCAGATTACGATAGCGATCGCGAAATGCTCAACCTGCTGGGCTTAGAAATGCGTCCGCCAGCCCGAATAAAAGTTCAGGTTTGATTTTTTCCTGACAGCACAATCTGAATAAACATTAATGCCTAATAAGCTGAGTTACAGATTGTTGTAATTTCTTTACAGAAACCTCATAGAACACTATTATCATATTCTGTACGATCTAAAAAGAAGCTTCTAGTGTTACCTGCACTAGAAGCTGATGAAACGTACTAAAGCATAGTAAAGCCTTGTTGTTAAACAACAAGGCTTTACTTCCCGTTAGGAATCAAATAGCCCAAATAAGCAGCTACGCTAACTTTTGCTACTTCAATAAACACAGGCCTAGTACTTTCATCAATAAACGCGAACCCCAATAATCCAAGCATTGATACAACTACAACAAATGCCAGGATCAGATTAGATACATTACTGTCGGAATTCAGTTTTTGACTCATAGCACTCATATTCCTTAAGTAGAAAACGTCAAGATTTGCACTGAAGTGCATTATTAAAATCCCTGACACCATAAGTTTTTCGTCAATATTAACGAAATCACAGAGGTTCCAAGGTTTAATTACACAGCCAGCGTTAATCTAGTACATACAATTTTGATCTGTAACTCAGGGGTTTTCCCTATACTTACTATAAACTTTATGTTTATTTCATAAACGCTAATTTGTAAACTCAAGTAAAGTCTTCGTATCGTAAGGGTTTCAGGAATTTGAACTAATCAAGCCTTTATCTTGCGAAAGCTATACCCAGTAATGAATTAGGTGTCCTTAAGATTTTATTTACGAATCAGCTCTAATTGCTTTGCTCTTACTTCACACAAGTATTAAACTTCATGTAAATATACGGAATAAAATATTTGTATATAGATAAATTTAGTATTCGGTAAACATTAGGGTGATACTCGTAATTATCAGAAAAAGCCTGGTTACCCAGGCTTGAAAGAAAATAGGACTTACCCAAGTGTCATATTTTTCCCGCCAAAGCTGTCAAGGGTCAAATGTACAAAAAACTTTGACCATTGACTCTTGACTCATGACCCGAATATATGTACTAGTTGCCTCATTCCTAGAAAATTCTCCCTTATAGTATCTTGGCTGAACGCAGACCGAACAACAGCCCAACAGCGATACCAGTGAACACAGCCAAGAAACCGATATAAGATACAACTCCAAGCATTATTCTTTCTCCACAAGACTTTAATAAATCTATCTTAATGGAGTGGGAGTACTCCCGTTACAGTCGTTCGCCCATTCGGTATTTTTGTAGCCTGTGTTACGGCTAGGAAAGGATTTGGGACTTAGAGATCATGAGATTTAGCCGGAACGCACCGCCGTATGGATGGTGCAAGGCGGGCGCTGCCAGTATTTACGAGTTAGAAGAGAAGTAGTGATATCATATCGGCTTAAAGCACTAGAACATAGTGGATACAAAAAAGGATTGTGATAGTTTTAGAAATTACGTCAAAAATTTTTCTGGCTTTCCAGCCTATTACTTAATTATTGGCAAATATAGCAGATTGTAAGTTGGTGATGTACAGATAATTGTCAGGGCACGGCACTGCCCACCTGTGTCAACTTAAGCTAAAAGCTATATAGGGCGAGTGTTGTACAAAAACCCTCGCCCTCATCCCCTAACCCCTTCTCCCGCAGGAGAAGGGGAATTAAATCTCTTGCTCCCCTCTCCTGGTGGGAGAGGGGTTGGGGGTGAGGGCGAAACCTTGCACAAGAGCGGGTTTCACGTTAAGTTGACACCACTGGGCACTGCCATGCCCCTACCCGCATACCTTATTTATCTGAAATATGATGTAAATATTTGCTATCAGAAAAGCTCGGTAATTTACCATTTTTGTTTTTGTTTTCAAACTAAATATTTACTATATTTTGAAATTTAAACTCAAAAAATTAGCATGATGTAACCATTGATGAATACTAAAACCAATTATTGAGATAAAAGCCCATGATCAACAAAATTCGTCGCAGTCGTCATGCTAATAAAGAGTCGTTTATGCGAGATTTTTTTCACCAGCCTGGAAATGTACCTGGAACCCTCGTGATCGATGAGAATGCTTATTATCCAGAAATTATTTTAATTGATTACAACGCAAATAATTATACAAAACAAGAAATAGCATCTCCAGAAGAATGTCTACAATTTTTGGATGCAAATTCTGTATCTTGGGTTGATGTTAGAGGTTTAGGAAATATAGATATTTTACAAAGAGTTGGTCAAGTTTTTGATTTACATCCTCTAGTTTTAGAAGATGTCGTAAATATGGCAGAGCGTCCTAAAACTGAAGACTATGACGACCAATTATTAATAATTGCGCGGATGGTAGTACCGAAAAAAAATGCATTTGGATTTTTCAGTGAACAAGTGAGTTTAGTATTAGGAAAAACCTATTTACTAACAGTACAAGAAGAACCAGAACATGATTGCTTTGATGCTGTGCGATCGCGCATTGAAAAATCGAAAGGAATTATCCGCAAATCAGGAGCAGATTATTTAACTTATGCCCTATTAGATGCCATTATTGATGGCTTTTTCCCCGTATTAGAGCGCTATGGCGAACAAATAGAAGATTTAGAAGAAGAAGTAATTACTAGACCTACTCAGAAAACACTCCAGAAGATTTATAAAATCAAGCGAGAATTACTGCAACTACGTCGCGCCATCTGGCCCCAGCGTGATGTGATTAATTCTCTGATGCGTGATAGCGGAGAAAATATCAGTGATGAAGTGCGAATCTATCTGAGAGATTGTTATGACCACGCAGTGCAAGTAATTGACATGGTAGAAACCTACCGGGAACTGACTTCAGGATTAATGGATGTTTATCTGTCGGCAGTGAGTAACAAAATGAATGAAATCATGAAAATCTTGACAGTGGTTTCCTCTATTTTTATTCCCTTAACTTTTGTAGCAGGAATTTACGGGATGAACTTCAATACCGAAAAATCACCATATAATATGCCTGAACTGAATTGGTATTGGGGGTATCCACTGTGCTTGGCTGTGATGGCTGCGATCGCAGGCGGATTACTTTTCTTTTTCTGGCGGCGAGGCTGGCTAGAAAGGTCTTTAACGATTAAGCAAGACTAAATATGGTACATCAGTATGGATCGGATATACAAAATTATTACAGGGAGTCTGTATTCTAAATTATGAGAAGCGGTGACCAAAATTTAGTTGTCTTGACGCTTTATATCATCGGTGTCTCTTACATCTTTAACCTGATGATTGAATCAATTGACGACAAAATTAAATTTGAGTATCAGAAAAAAGATGTTGACGATCAACTCGCACAAAAAGAAATAGGCGATAAAGTGGGAATTTCTTTTAAACTCAATCCCTCCTATTCGTTTGACGAATTGAAAGAGTTATCGGTTAGCATTGAAAATAAATCTAGCGATTATGCTATCTATGTTGACTGGGATAATAGCTCTTTGGTTGTTGAATATAGTAAGCAATCGCGCCGAGTAATTCGCAAATCACCAGACTTAACCCGTGACTTGGCTGTACCACAAAGTCCTAGTCTAGTGGCACCCAAGAAAACACTTTCAGCAACAGTCACAGCAGAAGATGTATTTGCTCGTGATGCAACTACAGGTACTTACTCAACCAAACAACCCCTAATTAATATTAGTAGCTTGGAAAAAAGCCCTGTAAAAGCATTAAGAAAGTTGTACAACAATTTTGTTAACAGAACTATAAAATTAGATTTCTCACTACAACTAGTGCTGCGCGTATCTGAAGAACTGCGCGTTGGTCTGGCTCCAGGTCAAAACGTCCCACCCATGTACATTATTAATTGCCCTTTCACAATTAGAAAACTACCCTGGACATACGCCCTACCTTGGAATAAAAGGAAGTAACTTAAATTCAGACACACAGCTCCATCCAAGATTACACTGGATCTAAGGAGAGAGTAGGCGTAGGCGGTTGCAGATCAGTCACAAAAACTGATTTGAGGAAAGTCCGGGCTCCCGAAAGACCAAACTTGCTGGATAACGTCCAGTGCGAGCGATCGTGAGGATAGTGCCACAGAAAGATACCGCCAATTAGTCATTAGTCATTTGTCATTAGTCATTTGGAAAAACACAAAGGACAAAGGACAAAGAACAAATGACCAAATTGGTAAGGGTGCAAAGGTGCGGTAAGAGCGCACCAGCAACGTCGAGAGGCGTTGGCTCGGTAAACCCCGGTTGGGAGCAAGGCGAAAGGAACTATGGTTGGTCTTTTACCAGTTCCGCTAAAACAGAGCCGCTAGAGGCGTTTGGTAACAAACGTCCCAGATAGATAACCGCCCTCATGTAGAGAAGTTACTTGTAACATTTCTACATTCGAGAACAGAACCCGGCTTACTACCAACTCTTTCCCTTTTTAGTCATTTGGTGTTTGTCATTTGTAATTTGTCATTTGGTAATGGGTAATGGGTAATGGGTAATGGGTAATGGGTAATGGGTAATGGGTAATGGGTAATGGGCATTTCTCCCCTTGTCTCCCTTATCCCCCTCATCTCCCTTATCCCCCTCATCTCCCTTATCCCCCTCATCTCCCTCATCTCCCTCATCTCCCTTATCCCCTCTGCTCCCCCCCTCCCTGATTTAATGTCCCTCGCTTATCCACGCCGTCAGCGTCAGCTGGAAAATTTAGTTCAAAAATTAGGTCTGCCAAAAGAAGCACCTATACAATGGCATCTGTTGGACTTAGCGCTAACTCATCCTACTGTCTCAGAGTCAGCAAATTATGAACAGTTGGAATTTGTGGGTGATGCTGTGGTGCGGCTAGTCGCAGCTATTGTGTTGTGGGAACATTATCCAGATTGTCCGGTGGGGGATTTTGCCGCAATTCGTTCGGTGCTGGTGAGCGATCGCATTTTGGCTCAGTTAGCCAGAGAATATGGTTTGGAACTTTATTTATTGGTTGCTGGTAGTGCGACTGCTGATAAAGTAGGTCAAGAATCTCGGCTAGCAGATGCTTTTGAAGCTGTTCTCGGGGCATTGTACCTCAGTACCAGCAATCTCAATCTCATCCGTCCTTGGCTAGACCCTCACTTCAAACAACTAGCCGCAGAAATTCGTCTCGATCCAGCTAGGCTAAATTACAAAGCTGCTCTGCAAGAATGGACTCAGGCTCAATTTAAAGTTTTGCCAGAATATCGAGTTGTAGAAGTAACTCAACCCCACCGCAACCAAGAACGTTTCCTTGCTGAAGTGTGGTTGCATGGTAAACAATTGGGTCAAGGTAAGGGACGCTCGATTAAAGCTGCGGAACAAGCAGCAGCTAAGGTAGCATTTTTATCCATTAGTAATCCGGAACAACCCTGAACTCAATAGAGAATATCAGAGTTGATAATGCAGTTATGACTCAAGAGTCTAAACTCCAGTGTCAAAATTTTGACTCTTGGCAAATAACTAATGACTAATCAAATTACAATTGCTGTCCTCGGTGTTGGGCGTTGGGGAGTGCATTTGCTACGGAATTTTTTAGAACATCCCCAAGTACGGATTGGTGCGGTTGTAGACCCCAACCCGGAAAGATTAGCAGCCGTCAAACGGCAATATAAATTAGATGAAAATGTCTTATTAACAACTGAGTGGCAGGATATCAAGCAAGTGCCAGATTTAAAGGCAGTGGCGATCGCAACTCCAGCTACCACTCATTATCACTTGATTAAAGATGCCTTGAATCAGGGATACCATGTTTTAGCAGAAAAGCCCTTAACTCTAGATCCTGTAGAATGTCACGAACTTTGCGAGTTAGCACAGCAACGGCATTTAATATTAATGGTAGATCATACCTATTTATTTCATCCCGCCGTCGAACAAGGACAAGCTGTAGTTCAGGCGGGTAAGTTAGGTGATTTACGCTACGGCTACGCCACCCGCACCCATTTAGGGCCAGTCCGCCAAGATGTAGATGCACTATGGGATTTAGCAATTCACGATATTGCTATTTTTAACAATTGGTTAGGTCAATTACCAGTAAAAGTGCAAGCAACCGGTACAGTTTGGCTACAGGGTGACAAACCCAACCACAGCGATTCTCCCACCCTACGGGAAGCCGCTATCGCGTCTACACCCCCCTCACCTCTCTACCCAGGACTTGCTGATTTAGTCTGGGTGATGCTGACATACGCAGATGGTTTTCAAGCCTATATTCATCTCTGCTGGTTGAATACCGATAAACAAAGAAGGTTAGCGGTTGTGGGTAATCGTGGTAGCTTGATTTTCGATGAAATGTCTAGCCAATCGCCTTTAACGTTATTAAATGGGCAATTAGAATATCAAAACAATCAATTTCTGCCTCTTAATCAAAGCCAAGAGGCTTTGCAAGTAGAAAAAGGCGAACCCTTGCAACGAGTTTGCGATCGCTTTATTACTTGTATCTTCAACAATACTCCCTCTATTGTTTCCTCTGGCTGGGTTGGTGCAGAGTTGGTAGAAATTCTGGCCGCACTGACAGCCTCTCTTGAGCAAGGTGGACAACCTATGGTGTTGGGTAATGGGTAATGGATAATGGGTAATGGGTAATGGGTAATTGGGAAAAACTTTGAATTATTATCTAACTTTTGATTACAGACGCGATTAATTGTCTCTCTACGACTTTTGACTCTTACTTCATACCCAATGCCCCATGCCCCATGCCCCATGCCCAATCCCTCACCTTTCCACAACAGTGCCGTTAGCACAAGCTTCTCCCGCAGTTCGGCTAGACAAAATACTTTGTGGAGTTAACAAAGTCAGTTGGCAAGTATCTTCTAAAAGCGGTAGTTTGTCTTCGGTGTCGTCTTTTTCTGTTGTGGGAGAGTCTTCAATTTCTGTAGCGTCAAGTAGCGGTTCTGCTTGCAGGTTAATATAGCCGTTAACTTCGCTTTTTACCTCATCTGTAGTGGTGATTTCAATATCCTCTAAATTTCCTTTTTCTTCTGGAGGGGATAATAGAGAAATATCAATTAAAGGTAACGCGATCGTCACTGTTGTACCTTGATTAAGTCCCGCACTTGTGAGAGTAATGGTACCTTTCATGAGTTCGATTAAGTTGCGTGAAATCGCCAACCCTAATCCTGTACCTTCAATTTTGCGGGTACTGGCACCATCTACCATCACAAAGGGGCGAAATAGCTTGTGCTGTTGGGCGGGATCAATCCCCATGCCTGTATCGGTGACATGAATTAACACCTGAGATTGATCGTTATTTGATTGCATTTCACAAGCGATCGTAATGCTTCCTTGTTCGGTGAATTTAGTTGCATTACCAATAACATTAATTAATACTTGCTTCAGTTTTGCTGCGTCTGCTTTCACAGGAATCAGTTCGCTACCCAAATCAGTTTTTAATTGCAAGCCTCTTTGTTGCACATTTACTGATTGAATATTGATTACTTCCAGCAGTAATTTTCGCAGGTCAAGCGGTTCTGTAACTACAGAAAGTTTACCAGCTTCAATTTTAGAAATATCAAGCAAATCATTAATAATTCCTAATAAATGAATTGCTGTTTCATCGGCACGCTTGAGAAATTCCATTTCTTCTTCCCGGTTATCACACAAACCATCGTGAACCAGGCGCACACAATTGATAATAATATTTAGCGGATTTCGCAATTCATGGGAAGTTGTGGCTAAAAATTGGCTTTTAACTTGGTTAGCAGTTTTTGCTTCTTTCCATGCAATTTCTAATTCTTCTGCCCAAGCTTTCAACCTCTCAACCATTTGGTCGAGGGCTTGTGCTAGTTGATTAAACTCCCGGATTTTAAAGTTATGTGGAACTGGTTGGGCACTGTGGTGGTTATAAATATTGAGTGCGTAATCGCGTAATTCTTCTACAGGGTTGGCAAGATAAGGCGCTAAATATAAAGATGCTAATAAGCTGGCACCTATTAAACCAACTGTTAAAACAATGAGAATTAGTTTGATTTCTTCTAAACCAAACAGAGCGCTATCTGTAGTAGTAACAGCTAAAACAATCCATTTTTGTGGAGATTGTTCTTGAAGAGGATTGCTAATTATTTTATAACCAGCTAATAGTTCTTTTCCTTCTTTAAAATACAAATTTGTAGAGCCAGTTTCCCCGATCACAGTATTTTTAATTGTGTTTTGGAGTTGGGTAGCATGACCATCTTCTTGAATGTTACTGCCCACTCTTTCTGGTGCTGGGTGCGCTAAAATTGTGCCATCTTCAGCAATGACTATCATCGAACCTGTCAGCGATCCCGGCTTACTAGCAGTTTGTTGATACAATGCCGACTGAAGACTTAAGCTATAAACTAATTTACCCCCCTGATCGTAAACTGGGGCAGTAAGTAATAGTTGCAATTGATTTTTGGTATCTCTTGTACCAGTTGTGCCTAGCTTAGGCGGTAAAACTACCTTAATATCAACTCCTTGGCTAGGTACAAATGAATTTTCTTCTCCTATGGGTTTGCCGTCACAACTACTAGCAACTATTTTGTTGGTTTGCAAATTTTTTAATTGAATACAATCAATTTTGCTTGGTAGTTGTTGTGATATTTTATTCAAAAATTCTTCCGTCTCTGCTGGAGAAGGAGACTCGATAATTTTTGTTTTGCTAATAATCAGCAAACTAGTCTTGAGGGTAGCGATCGCATCTGCAATCTTCTCCCCCTTCATAACGGCACTTTCGGTTAAATTTTGTTTAGCATTTTTTAATAGGCTATTCCGCGCCTTATTTAAGGCGGCCATCTCACCTATCAATAATACTGGCACAAACACCAGCAAGATTCTTGTCAATAATATACGCCGAAAGGATGATTGACGGGACTTAGCCATCTAACGTCTCACTTCGCATCTGCAAACCAAAACAGCCAAAGATATGCAATTAAACCAGCTAGATGAGACATTGCATTAAGTTATGACTACTTTATTGACAAATTCTAAAAATAACAAAGTTTGCATCTGCAAAATGAAACCTGGTATACCAAAACCTCCGGAGGTTAGATTTAAACAAGACTTGTGTTGCATATCTCTACAATAGGGAAATCACTAAACAGCAGCTTGCATATATGAATTTTTGGTAAATAACATACAGCAAGAAAAAATTCCAAATCTCAAAACAACTAAATGGTGCAACATCGTCCTCATACCACAGTGGTTTTGGCAATGAGTGCAGATGGCAAGATAGCAGATTTTAGGCGATCGCCTGCTCGTTTCGGCTCAAAGGCTGATAAAGCACACCTGGAAAAACAAATCGCTGCCTCTGATGCCACTCTCTTCGGTGCCAGTACTCTCCGTGCATACGGTACTACATTAACCGTATCACATCCAACATTGCTGCAAAATCGAACAAAAGCGGGCAAATCTACTCAGCCAGTTCATATAGTCATTACACAATCTGGTAACCTTAATCCGGAAATTCACTTTTTTCAACAACCGGTTCCACGTTGGTTGCTCACGACTACTGCCGGGGCAAGTTTTTGGCGAGGACGCTCAGAGTTTGAGCAGATTTTAGTTTTTGAAACACCACAGGGCAAGATAGACCTTCTTGCCACGCTGCAACACCTGGTTCTTCTACATATAACACGCTTAGTGATACTGGGAGGCGGGGAATTGGTAGCTTCAATGTTGGAATTAGACTTAATAGATGAATTATGGTTAACCGTATGTCCACTGATTTTGGCTGGTGCTACCGCACCCACACCTGCGGAAAGTACTGGATTCCCTGCTAATTTAGCACCCCGCCTCGAACTTCTAGAGGTTAACCAGGTCGATCAAGAAGTGTTTTTACACTATCGCCTGCAACGACCAGCATCTTAGATTACCCTAAAAAAGATTGGGTATTGGAAATTGGGCATGGGGCATAGGGCATAGGGCATAGGGCATAGGGCATAGGGCATTGGTAATTGCTAACAGTAATTTTTCCATCTCCCTCATCTCCCTCATCTCCCTCATCTTCCTCACCCCCAGTCCCCAATCCCCAGTCCCCAGTCCCCAGTCCCCATTCCCTGAGACGATGGTAGAAAAACTGAAACCTCGCTATTCTATTGCTTGGATCAGCAAAATTGCTGAGATACCTCAAGAAGCTTGGGATGCTTTAGCATTGCCCCTCAAAACTCCGTTTTTAGAGTGGGAGTGGCTGAATAATCTGGAAACATCCCACAGTGCTACCAGAAAAACTGGTTGGTTACCAAATCACTTAACCTTATGGCGCGACAGAACCCTGATTGCTGCGGCTCCACTTTATTTAAAAGGACATAGTGCAGGGGAATTTGTCTTCGATCACCAGTGGGCAAGTTTAGCAGAACGCATTGGGGTAGATTATTACCCGAAATTGTTGGGAATGACACCTTTTACTCCAGCTGAAGGCTATCGCTTTTTAATTGCGCCTGGCGAAGATGAGGATGAAATTACAGCCATGATGGTGCATGAGATAGACTCTTTTTGCTCCCAACATCGCATCTCTGGGTGTCATTTTCTCTATGTCGATCCCAAATGGCGTGCTGTGCTAGAACGGCAAGGTTTTAGCAGTTGGTTGCATCACAGTTACATTTGGGAAAATGATGGATTTAAGAATTTTGATGATTACCTAGCTGTATTCAACGCCAATCAACGCCGCAATATTAAGCGGGAACGCAAAGCAGTGGAAAAAGCAGGTTTAATACTGCAACCACTGACGGGTGATGAAATTCCCCATTCTTTGTTTCCCTTGATGTACCAGTTCTATGCCGATACCTGTGATAAGTTCGGTTGGTGGGGTAGTAAATACCTGACAAAACGCTTTTTTGAGCAATTACATAGCAATTATCGCCATCGCGTCGTGTTTTTCGCTGCTTATAGCGAGCAAGATAATCGTCACCCCATAGGAATGTCTTTTTGTTTATATAAAGGTGATAGATTATATGGTCGCTATTGGGGCAGTTTTCAAGAGATAGATTGTCTACATTTTGATGCTTGCTATTACTCGCCAATTGAGTGGGCGATCGCTAACGATATTCAAATGTTTGATCCTGGTGCTGGTGGAAGACACAAAAAACGGCGCGGCTTTCCCGCCAAGGCAAATCAGAGTTTGCACCGCTTTTACAATGCCCGTTTAGAGCAAATTTTACTGCCTTATATTCGGGAAGTTAATCAACTCGAACAGCAAGAAATTGAAGCGATGAATGCCGAGTTACCTTTTAGTAACCGCAATTCTTAGCTATCAGAAATGGCAAAATTATGCAGAATCTACAGGAAGTGATGAACATAAGAATTACACTGGAAATGGAGTAGAAAAAAATTTGCAGAAATCTGATTTAAATAATGACTATGGATTTGATGGTAGAAGACTTGGCTGCAATTGACGATCAGCTGTCTCAGCGTCATATTGACCTTGACCCTAGCGGATATTTCATTATCTACTTGGATCGGGAGGCAAAGTTAATTTATGCCAAGCATTTTACAAATGTAATTGATGAGCATGGTTTAGCTGTAGATCCCGAAACCGGGAAGGTAATTCCGGCTAAAGGTAAAGTCCAAAGAACTCATACAACTGTATTTAGTGGGAGAACAGCTAAAGAACTTTGCGTCAAAATATTTGAAGAAACTCAGCCCTGTCCAGTCAGTTTTTTAGACCATGCAGCCTATTTAGGTAGAGAATTTGTGCGCGCTGAGGTCGCTTTAGTGACAGGGCAAGAGTACATTCAAGATTAAACTGAAATGCTCATTGTTGACCGTTAACAGTTGACGGTTAACAGTCAACAGTCAACTATTAACCATTATTTGATGGTTGATTAACTTGGTAAAGATAGTAAGTTGCCATTGGGATAACAGTAGCGGCAATTAATAGCCCTACTACCCAAGCAGTAGCATTACCTTTATCTTTGTTAGTTTCTTCTGCTGTCTTAAATGTGCCTTCTACCTGCACATTCTCAACTATTTTTGGCGGGCCGGGATCGGTTTCTCCAGAGAGAACAGCGACTAGGCGATCGCTCGCATCTAAAAACGCTTGGTTGTATTTGTTACCATCGCGTAATGGTGCCATCACGGTTTCAGAAGCGACACTCTCAGCAATAGAGTCTGTCAGCAAGGACTTGACTTTATCACCTGTAATAATGGCAGTACCATTTGTCACAGTGTCAATCACCAATAAAGTTTGATTGGCTTGCGCTTCTTTGGTGGGGAACCATTTTTCAAACAATGCTTTGGCGAAACTTTCTGGTGTTTCTCCATAGTCAAGTCGGCGGATGGTGACAATTCGGGTTTCGTATCCAGTTTTTTTCGCTAAATCCGATAAAGTGCTGCTAATCTTACCTTCATTGATCCGGCTGATTGCGTCGGCTTCATCTACAACCCAGGTGCTATTATCAGCTGCTAGGTCAGGTATTTGATATGCACCAGTAGCTAACGCCGATGGTACAACTAGAAAAGAAACTAGAGCGATCGCTATAAGTGGCAGAAGTAGCCTAATGAGGTATTTTTGAATGATGATTACTTGGTTGAGGAGCTGTTTCATTGGGTAAACCTTAAGACAGTCTTGCACCAAAAATACTACACAACCAATGTCAAAATCACCTGGTTGATAGGTTTTTACTTGGGGAAGTTTTCGCGACACCCCAAAGATAGATTTTATAAAAGAAATTTTTGTGGCTTAGTTACGGACTAGCTACCAAAAAGGAACACCGCCCTATTTAGGGATTTATCTAAATTGGGCGGAATTTGCAAACCATGACGGCATAATATCACGTAATTGACATTTATTGTTAAATAGCTAAGTTTATTTAATATTTGCGGCTCTTTACCTGCTTAATTCTCACCAAGGTAATATCTGCATTTTGCTGAGAGTGAGGATTTGTGCTTTTTTGCTATGTTCTTGAGAAAATATTAATCATAAAAATTGCGCCACAGCATTGAAGCAAAACTTGAGGAGTAATACAGAAGCGATCGCTCTTTTACTTGTTTTCCCTTAATTGCTGCACAAACTCATAATGTTCTGGTGACTTTAATCCAGCTTGCACTAACTCTAAAACCTGCGCCATCTGATTATTTAATAGTGCCTCAACTGCTAACCACAAACCTGGAAACACCTGAGAGCGAATAATTCCATCTGTATCGGGAGATAGTAATTGATAGTCGCCATCGGTGAGGTAAAACCATTCAATTTGATTTTCGTAAGATTGCCAGATTACGTACTCCAGCACCCCGTTACGGCGATAAGCCTGTTTTTTGCTACCCCGATCAATCGCGGCGCTACTGGCGGCAATTTCCACAATTAACTCAGGTGCGCCTTCAATATAGCCATCGCTACTCAATCGCGTTTGCCCACCTACAGCAGATTCAAGAAACAGTACTGCATCTGGTTGTGGTTCGTTATCTAGATCCAGGCGTACCGTGGGTTCAACGCTTAAGTCCACACCAGGAGTCAGGGATTGGTAAACTCCTAACCAAGTTAGGACTCGGCTGTGAGGTTTGCCATGCTGTTCATGTCTTAAGGGAGATGCCACGTAAACAATTCCTTCAATCAGTTCTGCTTTCTTGATGTGGGGTGCAGCTTCATAGCGCCGTTCAAATTCTGGACGAGTCAGGCGATCGCCACTTTGAAGCGGCGGTAGATTTCGTTGTGACGAATTGGATTGTATTTCGGGTGAGTACTCTCTAACCATTTGCCAATCCTCAAAGTTGCCGAATCATCCTCACTCTAGCAAAGCTGTGTATGAAGAAAAAGAGATTAATTTACACTGCTAAACTTGTAGCTAAAGGCAACTAACGTTAGCAAAAAAGCACGAGGAAAAGTTTAATGAATACTGTTGTCCTCAATCTCGAACCGATTGCTCATTTAACTGATGAGCAATTTTATCAATTGTGTATTGCTAATAAAGATTTAAGCCTAGAAATGAATGCAGCAGGAGAATTAATCATTGTGCCACCAGTAGGAGGAGAAAGCGGAAATCAAGAAGCAGACTTAATTACAGACTTAAATAATTGGAACCGTCAAGCCAAATTAGGCAAAGTTTGTAGTTCTTCAACTATTTTTATCCTGCCAAATGCTGCCAAACGTTCTCCTGATGCAGCTTGGGTAAAGTTGGAACGCTGGGAAGCTTTAACACCAGAACAGCGAAAAAAATTTCCGCCACTTGTACCTGATTTTGCCATTGAACTGCGTTCTGAAACAGATAGGCTAAAAACTCTGCAAGACAAAATGCAGGAATATATAGAAAATGGTTTGCGTTTAGGTTGGCTGATTAATCTTCAAGATGCAAGAGTAGAAATTTATCGCCTCAATCAAGCTGTAGAAATTGTACAAATGCCAGCAATTCTTTCTGGAGAAGATATATTACCTGGGTTTGATTTGCAAGTTTAGCTAATAAAAAAGGCTAAAGTATCAAGTCTAAAGTCTGAAATGAAGAAACTGATACAAGTAAGGCAATGGCATCTGTTGCAGGAGATGATTAGACTCTGGCGGCGGTTGGCGATAGAATTCCATAGCAATTGATGCTTGGCTCATCAGATAAATTTTATGACTATCATCCTCACTAACGACGACGGTATCGATGCTCCTGGAATTAAAGCACTGCTCAAAGCTGTCAAGGACAAAAATGTAATTATTGCTGCGCCAAGAGATCATCAATCTGGCTGTGGACATCAAGTTACCACAACTCGCCCCATCACCCTCCAGCGACGTTCGCAAACTGAATATGCGATCGCAGGTACTCCCGCTGATTGTGTGAGAATTGCAATATCACAAATTAGTGAAGATATTAAATTTGTGTTGTCGGGAATCAATGCTGGGGGAAACTTAGGCGTAGATGCCTATATTTCTGGTACTGTGGCGGCGGTGCGAGAAGCAGCGATGAATGGGATTGGGGGAATTGCGATTTCTCACTATCGCAAAGCCAAGCAAAATTTTGACTGGGAATTCGCGGCTAAGTTAACAGCCGAAGTTTTAGCTGACTTACTCCAGCGTCCCCTAGAACTTGGAACTTTTTGGAACGTCAATCTCCCGCATCTACAACCAGGAGAACCAGAACCAGAAGTAGTCTTTTGCCAACCCTGTACCAAAGCTTTACCAATTAACTATCGGGTTGAAGGGGATGATTTTTATTATGTCGGCGAATACGGCAAACGCGATCGCACCCCCGGTAGCGATGTCGATATTTGTTTCTCCGGGAACATTGCTGTTACCAAATTAAGGGTTTAATTTTGGGGTTTGGTAATGGGTAATTGGTAATTGGTAATGGGTAATTGGGTGTTTGAGAGAGAAGAGGGTATTCTTTGGAATTTTGAATTGTTTCATATTCCCAATCCCCATTACCCCTTATCCCCAGAGGGGGCCCCGAGTTCCCCAGTCCCCAATCCCCAGTCCCCAGTCCCCAATCCCCAATCACTCCTCATCCGAACCTTGTAACAGAATCATCAGTTTATCCAAGGTTTGTGTTAGTTGGCTGAGTTTTTGTAAGGAATCATCTTGAGATTCTGCCAAGGTTTGTACCGCATCACACAAAGCAAAAATTTGATAACCCTGTTGCTGTAGCTGCTTTCCTTGTTCTTCTACTTGTACGCTGAGAGTCTCCAATCTTTGCGCGAGACTCTCAATTGTCTCTGTTGTAGAAAGTACTGCTTCTCCGATTTGTTCAACAATCGATTCTAAGCGAGTAATTTTAACTTCCACACTTGTTGAAACCATTTATTTACCACCCCAATTTTGAGCGCCCAATACAGTCATATCCTTACGGATATTGAATAATTTAATATACGCATTAACACCAGGTATCTGCCACGTTATCAAAGATAATTGATAGTTCTTAGGTATTCACTCGGTTGTTAATTCAGGGAGAATTAACTTGATTCCGGATAGTGATAATTATGTAGTCAAATTTCACTAGATAGATTTAATCAACTTTATCCCAAAAATATAAAAAAGCAGAAGATCAGCGAGCTAATTAAAGATTAAGTAAATTTACGGTAAAAACACAAATTGTAAATACACTTAAGTATATATTCAAATAAAGGTTAGGTAATTCTACTTTTTTACCTTGGTATTAGGCGGGATCATGTACCCCACACACTCACACAGCATTGTTCACAATGCAAATTTAACAGCTTGGGAATTACAATTTATTCCTCACCCATCTTTAAAATCAAAATTTAAACGGTTTCTAGACATTTTAGGTAGCTTAGTTGGGCTATTGATTTTAGCAATTATATTTGTACCAATAGCAATTGCGATCAAACTCGATAGTCCAGGGCCAATTTTCTTTGTCCAAAAGCGCTATGGTCTGCGAGGTAAACCATTTATTATACGGAAATTCCGTTCAATGGTTACAAATGCAGAGCATTTAAAATCTTTAGTTAAAAATGAAGCAAAAGGACTCATATTTAAAAATCAAAATGATTTTAGAGTCACTAAGGTAGGACGGTTTTTAAGACGCACCAGCTTAGATGAATTGCCTCAATTTTGGAACGTTCTCATCGGTGAAATGAGTTTAGTAGGTACACGTCCACCAACCTATGATGAAGTGGCTAACTACACACCACGTCATTGGCAACGCTTAAATGTCAAACCTGGTTTAACTGGCGAATGGCAAGTCAATGGTCGTTCTCAAATCACAGATTTTGAACAAATCGTTGATTTAGATCTGCGTTACCAGCGAAATTGGCATATATTTTACGACTTATTTTTGATTGGAAAAACATTTTATGTGATTTTCCATAAAGTCGGAGCCTGCTAATTACCAGATAAAACGTAAAGTTTATCAGTCCTTCAGTAGCACCTAAAAAATCAAGTTTTTTGGGTGCTACTCGCTTTAGCTTAGGAAGGAAAACATTACAGAGTAAATTGCATTGCCTAAAAATGCCATACTAATGGCACAAACCGCTAATCCCACAAAATCAATTTTATTTAATAGCATGGGGTAAGTTTTTTTGGCACTCATGATCACTGCACATTGAGTTACAGTAACGCCCAGTATGTAAATAACTAAGGGCATTATTTCTGTATTAATGAGCGATTCAGCACCAGCATAACCGTGAAACAAGCCTGCGATCGCACCCAGCACTGAAAGTAACAGCCAATTCGGTTGAATTGACATGATTAACATAGCGCCAATAGCGATAGTGGAAGCTGCAATCCCGATTTCCGCACCTACTAAATTGGCATAGAACAGATGAATCACTGTCCCAAACACCGAGGCTGACAAAAAAGATGCAGCAATCAAAGCACCACGATTCATTCCGGCGCAGAGTAAGCCAATGGCTACAAGGCTAGCCAGACTATTCAAACTAACCACTGGATTCGCGATTCCCCAAAGCAAGCCTTCCCAGGAGTTAGAGATAGACTGATGAATCGGCAATCCGCTCAACGAACATAGTAAGCTCAGTAATATTAAAGCTGCGATCGCTCCAGCATAACGACGCTTTAAGGCTGTAGCAGATGTTGATAACTCAATTGTTAACATCAATTTATACCAAATAAATTTTTTGGTACTTTATATTGCCCAAATTTCTCTAAAAGTTAACATGGTATTTATAAACTTCTTTTCTATTTCCGTAATAATACTGGTATCGAGTATAAAAAACTAGGACTTGCTCATCAAGGGACAAATTCCCATTACCGATTACCGATTACCGATTACCGATTACCGATTACCGATTACCGATTACCGATTACCGATTACCGATTACCGATTACCGATTACCAATTACCAATTACCAATTACCAATTACCAATTACCAATTACCAATTACCAATTACCAATTACCAATTACCAATTACCAATTTTGAATCGGAAGCTTCATCAAAATCGGAATCTGAATTTGGAATTCTGTACCTTCATCTGGTGCTGAAAGGCAGAGTAAATGACCATTATGCATCTGAATAATTTGGTAACTTGCTGTCATTCCAAGGCCTGTCCCCGAACCAACAGGTTTATTAGTAAAGAAGGGATCGAAGACTTTTTTTCTGACCTCTTCGGTCATCCCACAACCATTATCAATAATCCGAATCATTATTTCATCACTATTTAAAGCTTCAGTAATAATCGTAATTTTTCCCTGATATGCATCTAAACTATTAATTTTTGTCTTTATTACTAAATTTATAGCATCGATAGCATTATTTAAAATATACATAAACACCTGATTAAGTTGCCCAGGGTAGCATTCTATTTTGGGTAAATCACCATATTGTTTAATAAGTTGTATATCTGGATTACCAGCTTTACCTTTCAAGTTACTTCTTAACAGTAGCAGTGTACTATCAAGTCCTTCATGAACATTTACTTGTTTGATTTCCGCTTCATCTAATCGTGAAAAAGTTCTTAAAGATTGAACTATTTCACTAATACGATTTGCTCCATTGGTCATAGAATACAAGACTCTCGGTAGGTCTTTTTGAATAAAATCTAAATCAATTTCATCAGTATAATCTTGAATCTCTGTTGGAGGTTGGGAATAGTTTTCTTGGTACAGTGAAATCAAATTAATCAAGCTTTCAGAATATTCATTAGCAATAATAGTATTGCCATAAATGAAATTCACTGGATTATTGATTTCATGGGCAACACCTGCAACTAATTGTCCCAGAGAAGACATTTTTTCAGTTTGTACTAATTGAGCTTGGGTATTTGCCAGTTTCTGAAGCGCAATTTGCAACTGTGCAGCTTGCTCTTGGGCTATCGCAGCATTTTCCTGAGATTGTGTCATAGCTGCTTTTAATTCAGATGTTCGTTCTTCTACTCTAATTTCTAACTCTTGTTTGGCTTTCAAAAGTGCTTCTTCTACCGATTTTCGCTCAAGAATTTCCATTTTGAGTTGAGAGTTAGCTGCTTCTAATTGAGCTGGGCTTGGTAAAGCTAATGCTTGGGGAACAATTGGTACTAAAATAATAGCTGTGTAAACCGAAACTGACGCTGTAAAAAATTTAATAGCGCCAGATAACCAATAAGTCGGATGCCATAGTGTCCACACTTCCATCACATGGGTTGTACCGCAAGAAACAATAAATGTTCCAAATAATAAAAGTATCCATTTGAAGGGGAAATCCTCTCGTTTCTGTGCAAAGTAAACAAGGGTAATAGGGATAGAATAATAAGCTATGGCAATTAAAGAATCAGATATAATGTGCAACCACACTAATTTCGGTTGCCAAAGATAACAATGACCATGTGGGATAAATAAGCCATCACCAAAAAAGCTTTGCAATAATTCCAGCATTGATGTGCTATTAAGTATAATTTGTGCTACATTTCACACAAATTATACGCGCACTAGAAACAATTGTCTTTTAGTTATATGAGGTAGGGTGTGTTGTCGCGCAGCGCAAGGCACCAAAAGCTTGCTGACAAAGCAATTTTGCGTATTAGAAAAGTTGGGAGATGTGCGTTACGCTATTTATCTTGAGATAAATGCCAAATCTTAATAATATTATCAGCACTACCACCGCTAGCAATAGTTTTACCATCAGGGCTGATTGCCACAGAATAAATATAACCAGAATCTCGCTTCAAAGTCCTAATTTCTTTTCCTGTTGCTGTATCCCATAATTTGATAGTGTTATCACTACTGCCACTGATCAGGGTAAAATTATTTGTGGTTTTACTATCTCCTATTTTGGGTACATAAACCACAGAATTTACCTTATCAGTATGACCCTTTAAAGTACGAATCGTTTCTCCTGTTACCAAATTCCATAATTTAATTGACTTATCTTTACTGCCACTAGCTAAAGTCAAACCATCAGGGCTAAAAGCTACAGAAATAATTAACTCTGAATGTCCTACAAAATTCCGAATTTCTTTTCCTGTGGCTACATTCCACAATTTAATTGTTTTGTCCCAACTGCCACTAGCAAGGGTGCTACCATCAGGACTAAAAGCCACTGCAGAAACTGCCTGTTTATGTCCTTTTAAGGTGCGAATTAGCTGACCGTTTGAGACATTCCAGAGGTTAATTGTCTTATCGATGCTGCTACTAGCTAATGTTTTACCATCCGGGCTAAAAGCTATCGATGAAATTCCATCAGTATGTGCTTTTAATGTGTGGATTACTTCCCCATTAGCAAGATTCCACAGTTTAATAGTCTTATCTGCACTACCACTAGCTAAGGTTTTACCATCAGGACTAAAAGCCACAGCCCAAATCCATTTTTTGTGTCCCTTGAGAGTTCTAATTTCCTGATTGCTGCTCAGATTCCACAACTTAATTGTATTATCATCACTGCCACTAGCTAGAGTTAAACCATCAGAGGCAAAGGCGACAGTATTAACATCACTAGCATGACCTTTAAGAGTTTGCGGTTGATCAGCATTTTCTGTAACGTTTGCTGGTTGACTAGGGTTAGCAAATCTAGTTACTTGTTGGGGACGAGATTGTAAATACCAAATTCCACCTAATCCCAGTAGTAAAATAGCAGTACTGATGAATAGTCGATGTTGAAGATAGAAGTTTTGAGTAGGGGATGCAGGTTCGATAATTGTTGGTGGTACTAGTAAAGGCTTATATGTTAAGTCTTGAATCACTTCATCGGCTGAATGATAACGCTGGTTAATTTCTGTTTTTAAAAGTTTGTCTAGCACCTGATCCACATTGACATTTAAAGCTACTCCATCCCTATCTTGATTTGCTAAATATTCGTGCCAAGAATTAACCCAACTGTAGCCTTTTTGCATCCACAGTTGCGACGGTCGAATTCCACTGAGTAAATGAAAGCAAGTTACACCCAAACTAAATAAATCGCTCGATGGATAAGCTTTCCCATCCTGCATTTGTTCAATGGGAGTATAACCATGAGAGCCAATAGTAGTGCCAATTTGAGTATGTACTGTTGCTGTTAATTGTTTTGAGGAACCGAAATCTATTAAGACTAGTCGCCCATCAATTTGACGGCGAATAATATTTTGGGGTTTGATATCCCGATGAATGACACCACGCTCATGAATAAACTTGAGCACGGGTAGTAAATCTAGCAAAAGTTCGACTATTTTACTTTTGTTGTAAATTATCCCTTGTCGTAATTCTTGGAGTAAATTATGCCCATTGATATATTGCTGTACTAAAAACAGATAATTATCTTGTTCAAAGTATGCTAAAAGTGTAGGAATTTGCGGATGTTCCCCTAATTTTTGCAGTTGTTTAGCTTCATCTTTAAATAGCTCAACAGCTTTCTTTAATGTAGAAGAATCCTGGATTTTAGGTGCAAATTGTTTAACTACACACCATTCGTTTAGCTTGTCCGCATCTTCCGCTAGATAGGTTCTACCAAATCCCCCCTCATCAGATAGTACTTTAATTACACGATAACGGCCCCTTAATAACGAGATCAATGGTTGATGACAACTTAGGCAAACTTCTTGCCTATCTTGATTTAGAGGATTGGGGCAATCGGGATTCAGACAGCAGATCATACTGGGAACCCATTTGCAGTTTGTGTATATATTAATTCATGACTAATAATTTTGCTATTAAGTTGCCAAAATTATTTTTTTGTAATCAGAAAGTAATCTATAGGTAACTTAGCAATTTAGAATTAAAAAATAAATTCTTTTTAGAGTACTACCAGCAGCATCCTCACTGTTGAATATGGTTTGTTGTGGATGAGCATATATACTCTCACTATTTCAGGGTGAAGTAATTTTGCATTTTGAATGGGATGACACCATTCAGATTTTTTGGGTTGGGCAATGATTTTTAGCCCAATTGCAGTGCCTAGCCTCAGCTTAATTGAGGCAATAAATGAGGAGTGAAAAATGCTAGAGAAAAATCATAAAAAATATCTTTTGCGATCGCACTTAGGTGTAATATTTTCCCTGAGTAGTAGCTTGTTACTAACCAGTTATTCTCTACCTATTGGTGCTTTAACAATTCCCCAATCTACAGTAAAATTTACTATCGCTAAAACACCAGATGAAAGGCAACCGGAGGCTGTAGAACAAGGAATTGAACAGATTCCTACTACTCCACCACCTGCATCTTCACAGCCTAAGCAACCTATTGATTCACCCATACCGCCACGTGTACCCCCTGCAACCACAAATTCTGCACCAGCGCCTACTTCTCAGCCTAGTCCATCTCAACCAGTAGATACCACACCAGCACCTACTCCCAAACCGAGAACTTCTCAACCAGTAGATACTGCACCCGAACCTACTCCCAAACCGAGGACTTCTCAACCAGTAGATACCACACCAGCGCCTCAACCCTCAAATAATGGTTCTACCCGTCCTAGTCCTAGTCGTTATCAACCAAGTACTCAACCATCAACAGGTAACAGGCCAAATCGCCAGCCTGCGCCAGTTTCTCCACCGAAAAATCTCAAATACAAGCCAATTAACTTTGTAGATTTCGCCTTCGGTATTTTAGGTAAAGGTGATTTCCAGTCTCAAGGTAGGTATTTTCACTTCTATCAATTTGAAGGGAGAGAAAACCAACTCATCCAAATTCGCCTAGGTGGTAGTACTGATACACGCCGTTCTAATAACTTGAGTCTCACCCCTTATATGTTTCTGCTTGACCCCGATAATAATGTTATTGTCAAACGCAGCAGCGCCCAAACAACAGGCGGGATTAAAGATGCATTTGTATTTGTGAGACTACCTGTTCAAGGCACATATACCATCGCAGTTACTAGTAGTAACCCAGGAGATACAGGCCGCTATAGTTTAGCACTGAGAAATGATAGGGCTAGCTATAATTTAGACGAATCTGGTGAACTAACCGCCCAAAGTCTTACCCTCAAGCAAAATAAAAACCCCTACAATGTATCTAAGTTTGAGGGGAAAAAAGATCAGCTAGTTAGTATTCGTGTAGATAGCGTTTTTGAAGAATTTTCTCCTTATCTAGTCTTATTAAATTCTCAAGGCAAAATTGTTGCTACGGATAATGGTAAAGATGGTAAGTATAGCGCCCTGATTGACAGAGCTAGGTTGCCTGAAGATGATACTTACTATGTCGTGGTAGTTTCTAATAATCCGCAACAACGTGGTAGATATCGCTTGACGATGTATTAGGGATTGGGGACTGGGGAACTCGGGGCCCCCTCTGGGGATAAGGGGTAATGGGGATTGGGGATTGGGGATTGGGGAACTCGGGGCCCCCTCTGGGGATAAGGGGTAATGGGTAATGGGTGAAAATATCAAACACCCGACACCCAAACCCAAGCAAAATAAGTTCTTAGGGACTTCCTGAAAATAAATTATCCAAATATAGTCCGAGAATATTTTTATTTTCCCCCTGCTCCCTGCTCCCCAGTTGTGTCAACTTAAGCTAAAAGCTATATAGGGCGGGCGTTGTACAAATACCTCGCGCCCTCATCCCCTAACCCCTTCTCCCCCGGGAGAAGGGGAACTAAATCTCTTGCTCCCGTCTCCCTGTGGGAGAGGGGCTGGGGGTGAGGGCAAAACCTTGCAACCAAGCGGGTTTCACCTTAAGTTGACACCACTGCCTGCTCCCTGCCCCCTGCCAAGAAAAGTTGGAAGTCCCTTACTGTACTACTGGCCAAACTTTGATAGTGGTGTCTTTGCTAGCACTCACAACAGTCTTGCCATCTGGGTTAAAGGCTACAGCCCAAATTTTGCTTTTATGCCCTGTTAAAGTCTGTATTTCTTGCTTTTCTGGGACATTCCACACTCTGACGGTACCATCCCAGCCACCACTGACTAGATGTTTGCTATCGGCACTGAAGGCTACAGACCAAACTCTTTTGTTATCACCTCTGAGGGTAGTGATTTCTCTTCCTGTTGAGGCATTCCATAGTTTGATTGTGCCATCCCAACTACCACTAGCTACGGTTTGACCATCTGGACTAACGGCTACGGAATTAACTACATCAGTATGACCACTGAGGGTATGTATGACTTCTCCAGTGGAAATATTCCACAGTTTGACATTCTTATCAAAATGATTGCTACTAACAACAGTATTACCATCTGGACTAAAAGCTACAGAATTAAATATGTCGCACTGTCCTTTGAGTGTGCGTATCACTTCTCCAGTAGCCACATCCCAAACTTTTAGGGTTTGATCCCAGCTAGCACTAGCCAATTTAGTACCATCTCGGCTGAAGGATATAGATTCAACAGATAAGAGATGTCCTTTGAGAGTGCGGATTTCTTTACCACTAGCCACATCCCACAACTTAATCGTCTTATCTAAGCTACCACTGGCAAGAGTTTTGCCATCTGGGCTAAACACTACGGAATTTACCCAGTTAGTATGACCTTCTAGA
Source organism: Tolypothrix sp. PCC 7601 (assembly GCF_025677855.1). Classification (NCBI taxonomy): domain Bacteria; kingdom Bacillati; phylum Cyanobacteriota; class Cyanophyceae; order Nostocales; family Tolypothrichaceae; genus Tolypothrix; species Tolypothrix sp. PCC 7601. The sequence continues at coordinate 5,097,422 of NZ_CP064879.1, read as the reverse complement.
GTCCGAATTTCTTTGCCTGTAGCTAAATTCCACAGTTTGATCTGATTATCTGTACTTACACTAGCCAAGGTCTTACCATTGGGGCTGATAGCAACGCCTTTCACCGATCCAGAATTGCCTTTGAGAGTTAAGACATCTGATACTGGAAGTTTTGGAGAAGATGTCTCACCAGTGGCAACGGAGGGAATGTCCGAAGACACAACGCCCCCGACTCCCGAAAGCAGGAAGACTGTGGCTGTGAGGACTCGCAGTGCGGAGTTAGTTTTATTTACAGACATCGCAGATCTCCCAGTGGCATTATCCTTATGCTGCACAATATAGCAAGCATTTCGATAGAATTACTGACTGTATAAAAGAGTATTATATTGTAAGCTCAGATTTTTTACTTACGTATATACCAAATCTTTATAGTATTGTCCTCACTACCGCTAATGATGGTTTGACCATTAGAACTAAAAGTAATAGAGTTTACAGTATTTCTGTGCCCATTTAGTGTTAAGATATTCTCCCCATTAGATAGATTCCACAGTTTAATTGTGCGATCGCGGCTCCCACTAGCTAAGGTTTTACCATCTGGACTCATAGCTAGAGATGTAACTGTATTTACATGACCAGAGAGGGTGCGAATTGCTGTTCCATTAGATAAGTTCCAGAGTTTAATTGTGCGATCGCGGTTGGCACTAGCTAATATTCTGCCATCCGGACTAATAGCAAGCGATGTAATAGTTTTTCCATCCCCTACGAGGGTACGAATTGCGTAGCCTTTAGCGACATTCCACAGCTTGATAGTCTTGTCAAAACTACCGCTAGCCAAAATTTGACCATTTGGACTCATAGCAATCGATCGCACCCAAAATTCATGTCCTACCAAGGTGCGGATATGCTTACCCGTTTCCAGATTCCACAGTTTGATGGTGTTATCATCACTTCCACTAGCAAGGGTTTTACCATCGGCGCTAATTACTAAAGCATGAACCGAATCTGTATGTCCTTCCAAGGTACGGATTAATTTACCTGTGGATAAATTCCAAACTTTGATAGTGCTGTCCTCACTACCACTCACCAAAATTTTGCCATTAGGACTAATCGCCACGACATTCACCCGTTGGGAGTGGCCCTTCAAGTTGGAGACTTCCTTACCAGTGGCGAGATTCCATACTTGGATTGTGCGATCGCTATTACTTGCTAGCAACCGACCATTAGGACTAATAGCCACAGATACAATGCCATTGTCGTTGGTTTGTAAGGTATTAGCCAAGGAAATGTTCCCCAAAGCTATCTGTGGCTGATCCAAAACTGCATCGCTGCGATCGCGATGATTATGAACTTGAGTCAGGCGAGAAGATAAATTGGTTTGGAGTTTGTATAGTTGTTTATACCAAGATTCGCCAAATCCAAACAGTAGAGTTGCTGCAGATGTTAAGACCAAAAGTCTGAAGAAGTTATGTTTTTTAGGTAAACGTTGGGTTTGAGTTTTTGGGGTTTTACCAGTTAATTTAACAGAAGGCAGCAGTCGCAGTGGTTGTTTAAATGACAAATCTTTGATGACTTCATCAACTGATTGATAGCGGTGGCGGATATCTTTTTGTAACAGCTTATCCAACAGCTTATCCAATTCTGAATTCAGGGGACTACGCAAATATTGTCGCCAATTTGTCACCCAAGAATATCCATGTTCTGTCCACAATTGAAAGGGAGAAATTCCTGTTAATAAATGAAAGCAAGTAGTCCCCAAACCAAATAAATCACTAGCAGGATAAGCTTGACCATCTCTAATTTGTTCAATTGGCGAGTAACCATGAGAACCAATAGAAGTACCAGTTTTATTTTGGACTCTGGCTGTTAACTGCTTTGAGGAACCAAAATCTATTAAACATAAGCGTCTATCACTATGACGGCGAATAATATTTTCTGGCTTGAGATCGCGATGAATAACTCCGCGAGCGTGAATAAATTTCAGAATCGGGAGTAAATCATTTAAGATTTCGATAATTTCTTTATCTTTATAGGTTTTGCGTTTGTGTAACTCCGTTAACAAATTATGCCCATTAATAAACTGCTGCACTAAATATAGGCAGTGATCTTGCTCAAAATAAGCTAAAAGTGTGGGAATTTGCGGATGTTCTCCGAGTTGTTGCAGGCGTTTAGCTTCTTCTGCAAATAACTCCATCGCTTTTTTTTGTGACCAAGTTCCTTGGAACTTCGGAGCTAATTGCTTGATCACGCAACGTTCATGTAGTTTATCTACATCTTGTGATAGGTAAGTTCTACCAAATCCCCCCTCATCAGAAAGCACGCGAATAACACGGAAGCGATTTCTTAAAAGGCTGATGAGTGGGGTATTACAAGATTGGCAAAACTTATTTTCATCAGGATTTAAAGGATTTGAACAATCGGGATTTAAGCAGCAGATCATGATGTGACAGGCGCTACTGCATGACAATTTATGCTAAGTTTGACCCGCAATTTCCCTGTTGGTAGATTGGCTCTGTTGTAGTGGTGGTAGAAAATCCCTGTATTGGGAATGGGGAATTACTTAATATAGTCAGCGTTTGTAGATTATAGTCAATTTTCCTCAATTTGGGGAAAACCAAAAGAGCCAGTAGAATTATTTCTCGATTATATAATAATCTAATTTGGCAGTATTGTAAAAAAGCAAGTCAGAGAATATTTACTTGGCTATGGCAATCCGATTTGATGTCTGAAATTATGGGTTTGGGTAGGAAAACGAGAATAATTGGTATAAAGTATACGGATTTTTTCACCAATCAAATATCAGATCTATATCATTCGCTACCCAAAAATTTAAATATTACTGAAAACCCGAAATAAAAAGATGGCAGTATGGAACGAAAAGTAAATTAGCTTTAACACCTGTTCCCTTTTGCTTACTGCCTTTTACTTAACTTTATGTAAGCATTGTTTCAAATTATTGTATGCTTCTTTTTCCTTACGTTTTTCTTTCCATTCTCGAATCGCGATCGCAGTTCTTTGAATAGAAGGTAAGTACATCTGTGAAGTAGACTCTTTTGCTTTGGTTTTATTAATAACTCTAGGGGTTTGGATAGCTAAACATCCAGTTAATGCGGGTGCATACTCTTCCCACTCTAAAGCTCTTTTCAATTCTTCAACTGTTTGAAAACGCTCTTTTAAAGAAATCTTGAGCATTTTACCTAAAATTTTGGCAAAATTGCTGCTAACATTAACTTCTTGTTGCCAGCAAACTTCATCATTATTGTGATCGTAGGCAAATTCTAGAGGCCCTTTACCAGTTAGTAAATAAAGACAAGTCATACCTAGCGCATAAATGTCACTAGCATAAACAGAATGTAGAGAAAACTGTTCTGGTGGTGCAAATCCTATCGTCCCCACAAAAGTACCAGTAGCATCATCATCGCGAGAATTTCCACAAACATCAGCTAATTCTTCTTTGACTGCACCAAAATCAATCAGCACAAACCTTTGGTCATATTTGCAACGTAATAAGTTCTGAGGCTTGATATCACGATGCATGATTTGATTTTCGTGCAGATACTCTAATACTGGTAATATTTCCTTTAAAAACTGCTTAACTTCAGCTTCGTTTTTTGGCCCGTTGCGTTTCACATCGAAGGCTAAATTATAACCATGTATATACTCTTGAACTAAATAAAAGGTGCCATTAACCTCAAAGTAGTCTAACAGCATAGGTATTTGAGGATGACTACCCAATTTTGCTAAAGTTTGTGCTTCTTTTTCAAATCTCTGATAAGCTTTTTCCCAAATACTGGTATTAGTTACCTTAGGAGAAAGTTGCTTAATTACACACCAAGGTTGACCTGGTAATATTGCATTTTTTGCTAAATAGGTGATCCCAAAACCACCTCTACCTAAAATTCTGACAATTTCATAGCGATCGCGAAATAGCTCTTGAGTTCCGCACATCTGACTCAGTCGAGTTTGCTGCAATATAGACTCGTGGAAATACTTCATTTGCGGGGAAATTATATTCATCTCTCAAGAATTACTACTCTCTGCTTGCCTTTAATTTACAGATAAAGACAACTGAGCGCTAGTAGAAATACTATATCTTTGCTAAATCATGATATTTGACACTGTATAAATACAAAACAGCCCGTAAAAATTTTAAAAAGATATAATATTTTTCAAGAGAAATTAAGTGGCTTACTAGTAAGCAGTAAAACGCTGCATATTAAATGGTTATATTCCTGCTAAATAATTTAATTCACCTATTGTAAAAGACTTCACAAATGTCCAGGTGATTATGAGTTTTTAATAAAAAATGCGAAATCCACTAAATATTTACGTAATTACCGAATATAAAGGCGTATTCTATTGTTTAATAAAATACAATTTAGGACACAGTCTAGGCTCGAATAGCACTTACTTAAGTAGACGAGGTGGGGAAAGGGAAAAGGTTAAAGGGGAAGGGTAAAACACAAAACCTTTCCCCTTTACCCCTTCCCCCAACTTCTTGCTGCCAAATCCCTTTGTTTTGAAACCCTTTTGTATGCTTGAATTTCACACAATGGCGTACAAATGTACTATAATGATAGTATAGCGCCCACAAAGCCTGTTGAAGTGCAAAATGGCTCTGTAGCAGTTTTCTGGAAGATGGATTAAAAATTCTATGATGAAGCACTACATTCTCAACCTTAATCCCACTGCTAAACATGAATGGGATCGGTGTATTTTGCGCGATCCACTCACTGCAAAACGCCCAGATATTGCCAAAATAATTGCTGATGCGGTTGGTGCTGATACAGGCAGTTATTTAGTGAGTGTGAACATCGAAGTAACTGTTTTGGAACAAGCGGCTGTACCACAAGCTGAACAACTATCGCTCTCATTCTCAGAGATAAATAATCAATCGCAACTAAGAGAAGTGGCGTAATTACTGCGAAAGGCAAAGTGCTGAATTTTTACCCCTCATTTCTAATTATATATCAATCACAAATTAGCGGTGAAAGATTAAAGTTTGCTCCCAGAATTTTTCACCAATTCGCTAGTAAAGCTATAGCAATATAGCTAGATTTTCGGTCAATATTTTTGGCAAGGAAGATTATTTGATGATGCAACTGAGTTATTATCCAGATGCAATAGTTCAAGCTGCCCAAAGAGTGAATGAAATAGACTCTCAGTTAATGGCAGTTCAACAGCAAATTAACCGATTTGAAGGCAATGCTGATCGTAGCGCCTCTTTTGATATGGATTTGAAAAACGATGCTCAACGCAAAGCACGTCGTTTTGAAGTGCTGCTGGTGAATCAAGAATACCAAAAAGCAATCGACACCCAAATTAGATTAACTGGTGATAAAGCAAATGCGATCGCTCATTTGGAATATTTGCGTAACCAGTTTAGTGTCGCTAAGTTGGAAGCGAGATTAGCGATTGCTCAACAATTAACTAATTTTGAATCTCGCGAATTAGTTGGATTGTAATTAATTCAGCTAAATCCATCTAATTTGTAGTAAAAAAATGTAGCAAAAAACGTAGGTTTGGTTTTCTTGCTGCAACCAAACACTGATATCCAATTGGGTTTATAAATTCTTCGATGCGTTACGAAGTTCGTCACGCATCCTACTGGGCCAATACTTGTCGGTTAAGGGCAAAAGGGGAAGGGGAAAAGGGGCAAGATAAAACCTTTAACCCTTACCCTTTCACCTTTTCCCCAAACCAAATTTCGAGTTAAAAATCCTTAACCGAGAAGTATTGCCTACTGGGCTGACACGCCTAAAATAGTGCATAAAAAAAACTCTTGTGGGATGGGTGTCTCACGCGTCCAGGGCGGACAAGATGTCTACCCCACAAGAAAAATTATTGCCACATTTTAGCTATGTCAGTCCACTACTTTATTTATAAATTTGCTAGAAGTGATGGCGATATTTGTTCAGGAAATTTAGAGGATAATAATTGAGCAATTTGTTGATTAATATTTGTCACATCAAAACGCTGACTAGCAATATTTCTCGCATGATTCGCCATAGCAGTAATTTTATCTGTGTCTTGCAAACAGATATTAATTACTTGTGCTAATTCCTCAGCTTCGCCAGGATTAACTAAAAAACCATTAATTCCCGGTTCTACTAATTCTATTGCACCCCCAGCTTTGGCTGCGACTACAGGTGTACCGCATAGCATCGCCTCAACAATGACTCTACCAAAGGGTTCTGCAAAAGTGGAAGTATGAGCAACCAAGTTACAAGCTGCCATTAATTGCGGAATATCAGCACGAAATCCTAAAAACTTGATGCGGTTTTCTAGCCCTAATTTAGCAATTTGTTGGTGTAATTGTTGCACATAATCTTGTTCACCAAAAAGTGCATCGCCAACTAAAATTGCTGTTACTTCTTCGGGACATTTGGCAATGGCATCTATTAAAATATGTTGCCCTTTCCAAGGTGAGAGACGGCTAAAATGTCCTACTACAAATTTTCCTGTCAGCCCTAATTCTGCTTTTAATTTTTGTATATCAGACTCACAGGTTTGATAAATTTTTGAGTCAAAGCCGTTATAGACAACTGCAGTAATATCTTCCCGTCCGCCTGCTTCTATAAATGCTTTCTGACTCGCTTGAGAATTAGCAATAACTAAAGATGCAAAATAATTAGCTAAGTTAACAGCAATGCTGCGGTTAGTTTGGCTGAAATGCTCTTTTGAGAGAATATCATGCAAATGATAGACCAGAGGACGACGAGCGAAAAAACTTGCGATCGCACCAATAACTAATGCCTTTTGAGTATTGGCGTAAATAACATCATAATCTTGAGCTATCTGTACTACCTTGGCGATGAGAGGTATAAGTTGCTTAAAACTGGCTAATCCTTGCAGAAAGCTGCTAGATTTTTGCACAGAGATAGCTTGATTGGTTAAAACCTCCACCGGAATCTGATGCTCTTGGAGTAAAGTTTTAAAAGGCCCATCAGCAAATAACCCAACAAGAGAGCGATCGCGGTAAGGTTTAGCAATATCTATCAAACATAATTCTGCGCCCCCTGGCTTACCACTTTGATCTAAAAACAGAATTTTCATAATTGGTGTTTGGTGTTTGTTGATGGGTAATGGGTATTTCTCCTTCATCTCCCTCATCTTCCTTATCCCCAGTCCCCAGTCCCCAGTCCCCAGTCCCCAACCTCCTCTCACGCCAATAAAACTTCCCTCACCTGCTGGGCTATTTTTTGCCAGTTGAAATGCGTGGCTGCGTACTGGTGACAGGTTTCTCTGGAAGGGATTGGTAACTTTTGCAGTAGTGCTTGTTCTAATTTTTCAGCAATGGCTGAGGCTGCGGTGGAAGTGGTAAGTAAATCTGGTGAGAAGGATGATAGAATTTCTGGCATTCCGCCAACGGGGGTACAGATAACGGGAGTACCACAGGCTAAGGATTCTACGACTGCTAATCCAAACCCTTCAAAAGATTGGCTGGGCATGATTGTGAGATCAGCAGCTTGGTAAGCTAAGGGTAAATCCTCATCAGGTAAAAAACCTAAAAATTTAACGTTATCCTCTAGTCCTAATTCTGTAGCTTGCTGTTGTAGTGCAGCTTGGATATGACCGCGCCCTGCGATCGCTAACCACACATCAGGTATTCTGGGCTTAATAGTTGCGATCGCTTCCAATAATTTATCTACCCCCACTCGATGCACTAAGCGGCGGGATGTAAATAATATTGGACGGTTATCAGGCCAGTTTAATTTACTTCTGGCATCTTGCCGTGATAAGTTGGCTTGAAATCGCTGAATATCAACGCCACCGGGAATAACGTGAATTTTGCTCCAGGGAATTTGATATTGTTGATGGAGAAGATTGCCAAAGGCTTTGCTGAGGACAATAAAGCGATCGCAGCGTTTATAGGTGCTTTGTTCTATCAGCCAGCGCTTTAGCAAAACTTTCAACATTTGATTTGCTACTTCTTGCTGACTTTCAGAAGCCCAAGGGCCATGAAAATTAAAAGTAATTGGTACTCCTTTGGGCAAAATATCTAAAATTGGGAAGCTATATAATGCAAAATGCAAATTAATAGCATCCGGTTTGCCGATTCTAGTTTTGCGAAAATTACTACGAATTGACCATAAACGTTGCCAAATTGGAACATCAGGTTCAGCTAAGTTAGTTAATTTTATAGGCAGATTTTCTATATTTGGTAAACCAACTCCACATAATTCTACATGGTCTTGATTCGCTGCTAATTGATGAGTTAGTTCGTAAATATACCGTTCTAAGCCTCCAGGTGTTTTGGGAAACCAGCCCATTCCCAGAGTGAGAATAGATGCTGAAGCGAAATTGTCTGTGTTACCTTCCACCTATGTTACTCCTGTGTTCTGTTGAACTGGCTTCCTCGCATTTTCATACCAAGCTCAACCCTGCTTTTGAATTCAACAATAAATTGCTGTTGCTAGTACTTTTATTCGGCGCTTTAGCATATCATCAGCACTTTTCACTGCTATTGCTATGAATATTTTTCAGCCAATTTATAGCATCATCAAATTTGTTTTTAACAATTTTTTCAAAAATTGCCAAACATCAATTAAGAATAATTTAGATAGAATTTTCTGTTATAAGCGATATATTTTTCGCTGTCAAGAACTTTTTATTAGTGTTGTTATTAACTGTTTAACAGCATCAAAGATTAATATTATACTTTTATAGCTGGTATATAATGCATTCAAAATATTGCAAATATGGGGTTTTATATTTTTAATAACTAGCTATTATGTCATCTTCATCACCATCAAATAACAATACCAGGATAAATTATTGTCAGAGCTTTTGGTAAAAATTGATGCATTTAACAAAAATCTGTATTGATTTTTACTATATTTTTAACTCATAGAGTAAAGATTAATACTGATAAAATTTACCTTAAAAAAATAATGTGTTTTTTATAAATTTTTGGTGAACATAAAATTATATCTGTCAAGTTTTTGTTATTTATGTGTATATTCTTTTAAAGGAAGATTAATCATGATGATTCAATAATCTATGCTCTACAGGTAGACAAATTTAATTAACAGACCGCAAAATAAGTAAAAGAATCAATAAAAGTTAATCTTCTATTAAATACACCAGGGTTTTGACAGTTAATTTTAATTGGTGCTGACCTATAACGCCGATTCAGTATTCGGTCAATTTTAGCAAATTCTAGAGCGGGTAATAGTTCTTGTCAGGGTTGTAACAAAACATCTAGTACAAGTCGGCGTAAATAGCGCAAAGTTGGCGGTGTCGGTTTCCGTCCCGCCAAACTTTGTAAGAGAAACAGACCATCTGTAATTGCTAAAAGGCTTGTGCTATAACTATTCTTTCTTTTGATTTTGACTCCTGCGGAGTCTGACTTTTCACGGGAAGTCCTCAAGCCTCCAAAAAGCGTGGCTTTTTCCACAGGTTGATTCTCAATAACTCTAAGTTAATGAAAATAGCTAACGGAGAAATCAGGGCTTGGGAAACCATCAAAATGACCTTTTCCACATGCCGTGAAAAGTCAGCTGCGGAGTTCGCCAGTTGCTTTATGCCGACGGCACTTCCTTCAAGTCGGCAAAGCCGCCCAACGGAGTGCCTTGGGAACCCGTCCACCGCACTGGCTCACTTTTGACTTTTGCCTTGTTGTACTAGTATTACCCAACAGATAATATGCTTGGGTTGTATTCATGAATCGGGGTTATAGTAGTCTGCTAACCCAACTTTAAAAGCTGATCATCAGTCAATTTATTGGCGTTGAGCAGCCATAAAGTGCTGACTATATAACTGGGAAAGTTTTGTTATTTTATCACTAATTAAATATCTAATTATTTAGATAATCATGATTCAAAAAAGCAATGTATGAAATAGTACACTGCAGTTAGCTAATTGATTAATTTAGGTTTTAATTGCTAAGTAATAGGTTGCGATATGCTCTGCCACGCTACAAATAAAATTTTAAGCATCAGCACCAGATACCATTGGAGATTTTATGAACTTTAGCTTCGTGCAGAAAATTCAACTTATCTGCTACAATTTTGCAAATTTTATTAAAACGCTGTTTCTCCAACGTAATTCGCGACAGAGAAAAATGTTGACATTTTTACTCTGTCTCACAATGGGAGTTGTTTTCGCTTCTTTTAGCATGACAACACGTTGGACTGTGAGTGGTTCGCCAACCAGCACTTACAAAACATCGTGGATTGGTAATACTTTTGGCGGTGGAAAATATTGGGTACAAAATAATATAGATGCAATGTATGTTGCTGCTAATGGCACTGTATATACCAATAGTATTTGGGATGAAGCAGGTAGAGAAGCAGGAATATATAAAGATGGCAAGATTGTGGGTATGCTGGATGATACCCACGGTTGGAGTCGTCTGGGTGGCAAAGCTATAGCAGTTAATCACAAATATATTTACTTAGCTATAACCCAAGGTTCTATAGGTAAAACTGAGAAAGATTATCCTCCAGATGGCACAAATTGGTATTGCGTTAGAAGGTATGATTTATCTGGTAAACCTGCGCCATTTTCTGGGGGTCGTGGTTGGGATAAAAGTATGTTAATTATCAGTCAGAAAGCTGAATTGACAGGATTAGCAACTTTTAAAAAAGAATTATATATAAGTGATGCTGCGGCAAATCGGATTCGCGTTTATAGTACCGAAACGATGAAGGAATTACGCAGCTTTAGCTTTGCTAGACCTGGTGGAATAATTGTCAATAGCCAAGGTAATCTGTGGATTATTCAAAATAAAAATAGTAGTAATTCTGCCAAGATTTTGCATTATTCCCAGGATGGAAAAAAACTCCCACAAGAGATTACGAAAGTTGTCGAACCAACTGCGATCGCACTCGATCCTCAAGGCAGACTGTTAATAGCCGATAATGGGCCGCGTCAGCAAATATTGATTTATAACGTTACTGAAAAGCCAACACAGGTTGGGACTTTCGGCATTAAGGGGGGGATTTTTGCAGGTAATCCGGGGGAAGTTCAAGATTTGAAACTTTACGGGATTACAGCAGTAGGTACAGATGCAGCTGGAAATATCTACGTTAGCAATAATGGTTTCCACAGACCGGGGACTGATTTAAGGAAGTTTTCACCCTCAGGAAAAAAACTATGGCAATTGTTGGGATTGCTATTTGTGGATAATGCAGATGCAGATCCTCAAACTGATGGCGTTGATGTGTTTGCCAAGCAAGAACACTTTGTCATGGACTACAGCCAGCCGGCTGGGAAGAAATGGACTTTTAAAAATTACACTCTCAATCCCTTCAAATATCCTCAAGATCCACGTCTGCATACATCCCCAGATGGAACATTTATCAGGCGTATCAAAGGTAAGCGCTTTATGTTCCTCACAGATATGTATAGCAGCTTTTTGCAAATTTATCGTTTTGATAATAGCAACAAAAGCAAAATCGCGATCCCATCGGGAATGTTTGTAGGTACGAACGCCGAAGGTAAACAATCAATCGCTGGTAACTGGCCACCAAATCAACCAAAAAAAGGCGAATGGATTTGGCGCGATCGCAATGGTAATGGTGGCTTCGATTCAGGAGAGTATGATACTAGCGAAGATTATCCCTACTTCGGCGGCTGGTGGGTAGACAGTAAAGGCGATGTCTGGAAAACCTTGCGGACTCAAGATGGTATTGGTATTCGCCACTATCCCTTAAAAGGACTAGATGAGCATGGCAACCCCATCTATACTTATAGTTCCATGCAAAAGTACAAAACCCCCAGCCTATTTACCGATTTGCGGCGGATTGAGTATTTCCCGGATACAGATACGATGTATTTGTCAGGCTTCACCACCGATCATCCCCCAGTTGGTGATGATAGTGGGGTGGTTGGTTCTGAGATTGTCCGCTTTGATAATTGGAGTCAACAAAAAGACAATCCTACTCCCCGATGGCGCACCGTAGTACCTCATGACACCACAGGGAAGCGCGAAGTCTCTACAATGTCCATGAGTGTAGCCGGAGACTATGTATTTGCTGTGACATTAAAGACAGCAGAAGTCCATGTATACAACGCCGCCACCGGAGTACAAGTAAAACAGTTTAAACCCGGCCCAGAAGTTGCAGGTGAAAGCGGTTGGATTGATATTCCCCACGGTATCCGCGCTTTTCGCCGTTCAGATGGTGAGTATTTAGTGTTTGTAGAAGAAGACTGGAAAGGCAAAGTACTGATCTATCGCCTGCGAGGATAATCTTAATTTCCATCTTCCAAGTTTTTAGATACCCAACTTATTCAAAAAGTTGGGTATCTAGACACCGCTAAATTTCACAAATTCTTTATGAATTTATATACATAATTTTGCAATTATATATAACCCATATTTGATTTTTGAAGCTCAAGTAGTCCAAGTAGGATGCGTTAGCGATAGCGTAACGCATCAGTCCAAAAGCTTTTCTTGCGTTACTAATATAGAACTCGCCATATTTATTACAAAATTATATTCATAAGTATAAATTTTATTGCACAGTTTATATGACTCATATTTGATTTTTGAAGTTCAAGTAATGGACTGACACAGCTAATTTGATGCAATAGCAAAAATTCATCGGCTTACCCTGCGGGCGCGTCTAAATCGGCGTTTATCTGCGGTTAATTTAATCAAACCTAATGCACTATTTTAGCCTTGCCACGCCTAGGATGCGTTAGCGATAGAGTAACCATTTCAAAAACTTTTTTGCTGAGATTTTTTCAGAAATCGACTTGCATTAATATATATGTATAATTTATGTTTATTATTTTGCGTAATTGGCTATTTTGAATTATCTACAAATGAGTAACATCAAATTTTATCATTTGTATTTGATGTATTGATGTTTAAGCTAACTTCATATTTTGCTTTTTTAAAATTAAATTCTTTTTGAAAACAATAAATATGTTTAGTGACAAATAATTTGTACTTGAATTATGATTTTAGAACAACGAAAGCAACGCAGAAGGAGCGATAAATCCTCCTAAGATACGAGAGTATTGATTTAATAATCACCAAATAACCAAAACTGTAACTATGAATTACAAAACCCTAAATCTAATCAATTATTATGAGTATCAAAATTTATTTACAGCGATTACAAAAATTAATTCCGCATACTTGGCTGGAGCAAATACAAGATATTCACTCTAGCTTACTATTTCGCTGGATTGTGCGAAAAGGCAGTCAGCCAATAGCATTCACCCAGAAATCGGCTATGGTGTTTTCTCCGCACCAAGATGATGAAACATTTGGCTGTGGTGGAATGATTGCTCTGAAACGAGAACATAATATTCCCGTAGTAGTAGCTTTTCTCACAGATGGACAGGGAGCAGGTACTTCTGAAGTCAATACACCAAATAAAATTATCCAAATCCGTAAACAAGAAGCGGTCAATGCATTAGAAATTTTGGGTGTTAAATCTTCAGAAATCCATTTTTTAGAAAAGCCTGATGGCACTTTACCTTATTTAGACGAGCGCGAAAGAGCACAGACAATTACACAGGTAGCAGCGCTACTAAAGCAGTATCAACCTGAAGAAGTTTATGTTCCTCATCGTAAAGATTGTCATCGAGATCATGAAGCAACTTACCAATTAGTCAAGGCTGCGATCGCTCAAGCTGGAATCACAGTAGATTTGTTGCAATATCCAATTTGGCTATTTTGGAGAGCGCCATTATTTATTCTGCTTAAATTGCAGGATATCGCAGCAGCTTACTACCTGCCAATTGCCTCAGTCCAAGATAAAAAAACTCAAGCAATATCTTCATATTGTTCTCAAATCGAGAGTCTTCCTCGTGGATTTATTCAGCGATTTTCTGGTTCCCATGAAATCTTCTTTAAATCTGAGTCTTAATCGCTGAATACCAATATATTTTTTAATTAAAAACTACCCATTTATGGGTAGTAAACAACCACTATCCTCAGCATCAAAGACTATTTTCGTCTTTGTGCTACTTTTTTGCGCTACAAAAATCATCAATCAGCAACTAAAAATTCTGTGGAGAAAATATGCGGATACTACATATTACTAATCATGTACAACAAATTGGCAACGGAATTGTCAATGTGGCTGTAGACTTAGCTTGTTTACAAGCCAAAAATGGTCATACTGTTGCTGTCGCATCAGCTGGTGGAGAATACGAAACCTTACTAGCAAATCACGACGTGCAACACTTTCACCTTGATCAATCAAGAACACCCATCAATCTAATTAAAGCGGCTTGGCGTTATCGCCAGATTATTCAAGAGTTTCAGCCAGATATTGTTCATGCACACATGATGACAGGAGTTGTGCTAGCAGGACTGTTAAGAAACTGTGGTGAATATAGTTTAGTTTCTACTGTACACAATGAGTTTCAGCGCAGCGCTATTTTGATGGGATTAGCGGATCGAGTGATTGCAGTTAGCAATGCTGTCGCTGATTCTATGGTACGGCGTGGGATATCTAAGAGTAAGTTACGCGTAGTAGCCAACGGTACATTAAACAGTCCCCGAAATCGTAGTATTAAAGATTGTCAACCCATGTCTTTATGCCATCCAGCAATTACTACAGTAGCTGGAATGTACACCCGCAAAGGAATTGTGGAATTAATAGAAGCCTTCATCAAAATTGCTGCAGAAGTTCCGCAAGCACATTTATATTTAGTCGGAAATGGCCCCGATCGCGCTATGTTTGAGGCGATGGTGCAAAATACCCCTTTTGCCAATCGCATTCATTTTGAAGGCTTCCAGTCAGAACCGCAACGCTATATGCTGTCCTCTGATATCTTTGTCCTCGCTTCTCACTGTGAATCCTTTGGATTAGTACTGACAGAGGCGCGAGAAGCAGGTTGTGCAATTATTGCTAGCGATGTCGATGGTATTCCAGAAACTTTGGATCGCGGACAAGCCGGGTTATTAGTACCACCAAAAGATAGTCAAACTTTGGCAAATGCTTTAATGTATTTGCTCAACGATTCAGAACAACTACAAAAATTGAAATCCCAAGCGAAACAAAACCTCGAACGCTTCAGCGTCACCCGCGTTCATGAGGAAACGCTAAGTTTATACTATGAACTACTTGATAACTACAGAGTATTTAATTTGAGCCTCAGCCAAGAACTTTTAGTTAGCAAATAGCAATTTTCTTTTATTAGAGTTTTACCAATTATCTAAAATCAGCTAACAGATAATTATACAAATACATGGGTAGAGGGTTTAGCATTGCTAAACCCCTACAGAAAATGACAAAACAGGGTTATGAATGATGCAAATGAAATCATAAAAATTAGAGTCCCAAACTCTTGACGAACTTGAGACTCTTACAATTAAATTTATATGGGAATAAAGACCTAATAAGAAATTTTTTAAAATGCTCCAATTCTCGCAAATAGTACGTAGAATGTTTTGACAATTAACTGTAAATCATACATTGGACTCCATCTGGCTTGATACTGTAAATCTAAGTCAACTATTTTCTCAAAATTATTCACCTGAGAACGTCCGTTAACTTGCCATTCACCAGTTAAACCAGGTTTGACATCTAAACGCCGCCAATGTCTTTTTGTATATTTACTTACTTCATCACCTGTAGGTGGCCTTGTACCTACTAAGCTCATTTCATTGCATAACACATTCCAAAATTGCGGTAGTTCATCCAAACTACTGCTTCGTAAAAAGCGACCTACTTTAGTGACTCGGAAATCATTTTTATTTTTAAATATTAGCCCTTTAGCTTCGTTACTCACTAAAGTCTTTAATTCCTCTGCATCAATAACCATTGAGCGAAATTTATAAAGACGGAATGGTTTTCCCTGTAATCCATACCGTTCTTGAGCAAAGAAAATTGGGCCAGGACTGTCGATTTTAATTGCGATCGCAATCGGCACAAACAAAATAGCTAGAACTAACAGCCCTATCAAGCTGCCTACAATGTCTAAACAGCGTTTGAATTTAGATTGAACTGAAGGATGGGAATTAGACTCTAATTTCCAAGATAAGAAAGAGGGTGCCGGAAGAACTTTTTGTAATTGTGTTTGTTGCATTATCCTGCCTCAAGTGATGAAGGTAGAATTATTGATTTATAATCTACGATTGTGAAAATTAACTTTTTAAGAAGGAGAAAACTCAGTTTTTATTCTTTAGGGTAATACAGTACTTTATGAGGTAATTTCGGGAAATTGCTGAATGTTCATCTATTTTTATTACCTCCATATTTATCTGTACATCTGTGGGTGATTGCGGCATTCTCAATCCAAATACTTATGATTTCAGGCTAAAAAGGCAAGAGAAAATGGGGGAAAATCTTTTACCTTTTCCCTAAATTAAATTCGGACTGAAAATCTTTAACTCAGCAGTATTGGTTCTTAATTACGCTGTATCTGAATCGCCAACTTGACAACTTTCAAGACGCGAAAACAAAGCCACACATAATTCCCACCACGAAGCTGTTGCGATCGCACTATGCCATTCCCACACACCTAACAGCCTGACACGCCAAACCTGTTCTAAAAAACCGAAATAGGGTAAATGTCCTATAGGTGCATCTCCTTGCCAGACTAGATTTTCATAATCAACCCATGAGTCTTTCAAACGCCAACCAACACGATTAGCAAAATCAATGCAGGTTTCGGAAGCAGCAACTTTGGCAGATCCAATCATCAAAGCCAACAGCGGATCGGTTGCAGAAGTATCTTTAATACTCTGCCAGATACGTTGTTGAACACTAAAGCCAAAGTGCCCATAACTATAATTTACCCACAGATTATCAATAGTAGAAAGGTCTTTACAAGAAAAATTTATTACATCGCTAATTTCAAGAAAACTTTCCTCTTTTCTTCCGGATGCTTTAAGTATAAGTTTTGTAGTCTCTTGATCCGCCTCTAACCACCTTTTATTTTTAAGTAAATCGCGCAGATACGTGTAGTCAATTCCTAATGCTGAACTCAAATCATCAGGTTTGGAATTGTCAGTATTTTCTGGTTTAGTATTTAAATTTTCAACAGAAAATACAGTTTTTCCTGGTAATATTTCTATAATTCCTTGAGAACCAGATAACCAAAAATATAATTGGATATTGGTTTGTGCTAACTGCACTTGCAATTGTGTAATCCAAGCTGCGGCGGTGAGTCCCGTTGGCTGCATTCCTTGATTGAGGGTTTCTACCAAGGTATAAGCAAATACTTCACTGTCATTAGCTGGTACAGCAGCCGTAATTAAACACTGTCCTGCATCTAATCCAATTTGCAGTTCTTCTACCCAATCGCGTACTGAGACTGTCCCCAAACCCTGTTGTTCTGGACAATCTAAAATAATAATTTGTTGCGATCTACATCGGCGTAGTTGTTTTCTTAACCATGAACGCTCAATAAAAATATCTTCGGACAGTATTAATCTCGCTTCTCCTGGTTCTGTCTCGCGAATTTGCCCACGCAGATATAAAAATACTGTTGTGGCTGCTTCTGGCGTAGTAGTTTCCGCAAAAGATGGTGATAGTAAACACTTTTGGATAGCTTTGCGGACATCCGACTGAGAATTTTTGCCCCGCACAGTCCAATAATTGACTTCAAAGCTTCCCGCACTGCTCAGTATTTTACTCAAATCCAAGGAATTTTTACTTTTGGGAAGTCCTTCTACAATTAATGCTTGTCGCGGATGTTGCGAAGATTGTATTTGCTGAGGTTTTAGTCCTAAAATTACTTCTCCTACTCCTTCCACAATCCGCTTGGGTGTTTGTGAAGGATATTCAGAATGGATGGAATTGTCTCCCCGTCCTTTTTTTAGCTGATTAATCACTCGCAACTGCTGATTAGCTTTATCTATATATGTCAGTGTTTGGTGGTAAACATAGCGATAAAGTCCATCGGCTTCGATGACACCAACAGAGTCAGCAGCTTCTCCCCTTAACCCTTGAATTAAATAGTATGTGAATACACCATGCCCTAATTGCGGAAATTCCCAAGATTGCTGGCCGCGATCGCAAGATAATAAAGCATAAAATCCTTTTCTTTGGGAGGCTCGTTTTCGCAAAACTTCCACCAATTCTGGTGTCGGGTTGAGTTGGGGATCTGTTTCGCCTCTTGCACCCAACAGCGTCATCCCCCCGCTATGACAAGCATCTAATATTAGTAGTTGCTGTTGAGCAGAACAATTCTCTAACAGTTGCAACAATTCCTGCAACTTTAAACCCGTGTCAGTTAATTGTTCTTTTTGAGTATCTTGGAGACATAGCACCACCTGCTGACTCAAAGAGTCTAGCATTCCATGCCCAGAAAAATAAAATATAACTGTGTCAGTAGGTTTACTAGCCGCTGCAATTTGTTTGAGGCTGGCGCGAATATTTGCTAACTTGGGTTGCTTTTCCCCAAAATCGTGATAAATCATCACCTCTTTTTGTGGAAATCCCTGTGTTGCGGCGTTTAATGCTTCTCCTAAGCCTTGACAATCCAACGCCGAGTAATGCAAACCAGGTATTTGCTCATCCTCGTATTGGTTGACTCCCACTAGTAATAGCCAAAGTTTTGCTACCCCAGTTTCTAAAGCATGAGTTGAGTGACTAGTACGAACCCCAACTGGACACATTTAAAAAAATTAAAACCCTGTATAGTAAAGCAATTTAACTGTTGACTGATGGCAAATTATCAAGTCAACAGCTTTGATAAAAATGGTATCAGATTAAACTAGACGCGTTGCGCTTCAACTTAGTTCCGCATCCGGAAACACCAAAAAATCAATAACTAACAATTCGTAATTCGTAGTTACTAATTCGTAATTATGTTACGGTTGGGGTCTAAATCCCCAACTGTAAAAGCACGACTTATATAATTCGGGGACTCTAACTCTCAGTTTAATTACGAATTAAGAATTACGAATTAGTAATTATTTTGATGTGTAGCCTACTTTAACAAAGTGTAAAGCATTTATATACTTCCTAATGTTTTTACTCCTAAAATTTACTTAAAAATAGCAGGTAGCAAACTCGGCGCTAACCACAACCCATAACCAATAAATGCAAAGATTCCTGTAATTAATATAGTAATTACGTAGCTAATACACATCAATAAGCCATCGGATTCGATTGTGGCAATTGCTAACAGTAAAATTCCGATAGTAGGGATGGGATTAGTGAAGGGAATGGGCGAGATTAGTAATAGTGTTAGCCACGAAATGCAAAACCCATTAAACCGCCAAGCCCAAGAACTATTGGCGATTTTTGATAACCGAGGGCTGGCAATTTTCTCTACTATTCTGGTGACTCGACGTAGGTTATGTAACAAAACATGGGCGAAGCGGCGAGGAAATTTGTAGTTAGCCATTTTTTTGGGTAACCAAGGCGATCGCCTGCCTAAAACCATCTGCATTGATAATATCAAGCAAGCAGCACCAAATGGCCCAGTTAAACCCGGTGGCATCGGAAACAAAAATGGCAACACTAATAATGCAATTACCAAGCTAAAGCCCCTCTCTGAGGTTTCTGCCAAAATATCTCCTAGAGTGAGCGGTTGTTCAGCTAAGTGTTGCAACAATGATTTAATTTCTTGAGAAAATCTTAAATGCTTTTGGCTTGAGTCTATGCGAGTTTCCACAATCCCCAGCTTTATCTCAGTAAATTATTTAATATATGTATACAATGGCTCTACAAGTAATTCCGTAAAAAATTAAATTTTCTTTAATTGCACATATATTAACCTCTCAAAAATATATTACTTGTGATTAATTTAACATTCACAAATTAACTTTGTGGTGTTGGAGAGACAAAAACACTTACAGCTTTAGGGATAACACGGAAATGGGCAGGAGTATATGTAGTGATTTCCCCATCAGTATTAATAGGACGTGGTTTTCGGGTATATACTTCCATTTCTTGACCCTGATAGGCACGTACTTCTCGCCATTTTATGTGTTTTCCTTCTCGCATTGATGGCAGCAGCAGTATAATTTGCCACCAATTTTTAATTTCTAAACTGTAGAGATCCAGCCTTTGGTCGTCAATTGTCGCATCGTGAACCACTGCCATACCACCGCCATAATAGCGACCATTACCCACTGCAATCTGCACCGTCCGTACGCGAATAGATTCCCCATTCATGCGGATTTCTGCACTAAATGGTCGAGATTCCCATATTACCTGCAATGCCGTAGCTACGTAAGCGAATACACCCCAGCGACGTTTGGCTTCTTTGGTTAGTCGTTCAGTAATTTTGACACTCAGTCCCATACTCGCAACGTTAAAGAAATGCTTGCCATTCACCCACCCTAAGTCAATGCGTCGCTGTTCCCCAGAAGCAATGATTTTGCAGGCTTCAGGTAAGGAATTAGGAATTTCTAAAGTCCTAGCTAAATCATTAGCAGTTCCCAAAGGTAAGATACCTAAAGGCAACTGAGTATCAACCAAACCATCTACAGCAGCATTGAGTGTACCATCACCACCGCCCACAATTACTAAGTCAACTTGATTTCGGTAGTGTTGAATGATCTCTGTCAGCCGTTGGGGATTTTCTGTTGATTCCTCAATCAAATCCAAGCCCAATTCCTTGAGACATTGAATTGCTTCCGTAAGGCGCTTTTGCCCTTGACGAGCATGATGATTGACTAACAGCAGTGCGCGGGGACTCATGGGTATTACCTTTTATAGGTGAAATATGGCATTCTCAGCGTATAGATATTTTGCGTGAATTTCATGGTAACCCCCTGCAATAAATGTTATGAAAGTTACCAAAAACTCAAGTATTCATCGTTTTTTATGTGGTTGTCACCGTTATTTGTTTCGAGGATGTTTATTTAGCTTATCTTTATTAGCAATTGGTGTCTTCATACCTAGGAAATGGGGAACTCAGCCAAAAGATAAATGCAATTTGGACGTTTGTATTTCTAATACAGGTATTCATTCTAATATTATATTGCCAATTAAAAATGATATTTTTGATTGGCATCAGTATCTGCCCATCGATAAAATTGGTATAGATAATTTCTATGATTACAATTACTTAAGTTTTGGGTGGGGTGACCGGGAATTTTATATGTCAACTGTCACTGTGGCAGATTTAAGATTGTCTACAACTTTCAAAGCTTTATTTTTACCAACCCCTTCTGTAATCTATGTTAAAGGTTATCAATTAATACCGAACTCTCTTGAGGTTAAATGCATTAAAGTTGATAAAAATAACTACCTAAGTTTAATCCACTTTATCCAATCTACCTTTCAGTTGAATTCTCAAGGAAGAGTAGTTCGGATTGGAGATGGTCATACTACTAATGCTGGATTTTATGATGCAGTTGGTAGTTATTCAATAATCAGAAATTGTAATAATTGGACAGGAGAAGCTTTGAGAAAAGCTGATGTCAACACTCCGCTTTGGGATGGATTATCTGCTGCGATTATTTGGCATTTAAGAAGTAATTGTGAATAATACAAGAATCTAGTTTAGTTGAATTATTCAAAGAAAAAGGAAAAACTAATAAAGTAAAAATACGGTAAGTAGAAAAATCCAAAAAATCCAGATCACTTTATCTTAGAGAGATATACTGATATTCGGCAAAATACAACATTATGATTTTCTGAAATTACTTACGCAACTTCAGGCTTTTAAAGCTAAAATAAAGCGAATTTAAGTATCAGCAAAAGCTACGTACAATTAGATATCAATCTGTACTTATAGCTGATACAAAACGAAAATTAATCATAATTTCAGCTATAGTATAAGCTTCATAAAAATTGACAATATTTCTACATAGTATTTATAGTGAGTTTGAGAAAAAATTCATTTATAGATGCTTATTTCTGTTTTATGCTTGCCTAGACTAGTAATTTTAAAGCTTTGAATTATCATTTGCGATCGCTTTTGACTGCTCAATAATTTGGGAATACTGAGATGGTAATCATATAAAGCCAAATCAGTGATTCATGCAATGATGTTGACGTTATTGAAAGACTTCTATTCAATCGGTTTCATTCCCCACGGACATTGTTATCTCTGGCAAACAGGGTTGGTATGGCTAAACATCATAGGGGATGCAACAATCGCCTTAGCCTATTATTCGATTCCCTGCCTACTGGTTTACTTTATTTCCCAACGCAAAGATGTTCCTTTCAATGGAGTTTTTTTGCTGTTTGGTGGTTTTATTATTGCTTGTGGTACAGGACACCTAATGGACATTTGGACATTATGGTATCCAGACTATTGGATTGCGGCCGGACTGAAAGCCTTCACTGCTTTAATTTCTATATATACAGCATTTGCATTAGTTCATCTTATTCCCCTAGCTTTAAAACTACCCAGTCCTGCACAGTTAGAAACTGCTAATCAAGCCCTGAAAAGTGAAATTGTAGAGCGTAAGCGAATAGAGCAAGAGTTACGTATAGCAGAAGAAATTGCTACTAATTCCAGCCAAGCTAAAAGCGAATTTTTAGCTAATATGAGCCACGAACTACGCACACCCCTCAATGGCATTTTGGGTTATACACAAATTCTACAACGCACAGAATCGTTAACCGAGAAAGGATACAAAGGGGTAGAGATTATTCAGCAGTGCGGTTCCCATTTATTGACTCTAATTAATGATGTACTAGATCTCGCCAAGATTGAAGCGAGAAAGCTGGAACTGAACCCAATTGATTTTTACTTTCCCGCATTTATTGATAGCGTGACAGAAATTTGTCGTATCCGCGCAGAACAGAAAAGTATCGGGTTTCATGTGCAACTATCAGCAGATTTACCTATAGGCATTCGTGCCGATGACAAACGTCTACGTCAAGTGTTGATCAATCTACTTGGTAATGCCATTAAATTTACCGAAAAAGGTAGTGTTACTTTCAAAGTTGAGGTTAAAGCCACTAAAGAAGAATTTCAGCAATTACCAATTCACCAAATTAGATTTGAAGTAACGGATACCGGAGTGGGGATGAACCCTGAGCAACTGCAAAAAATCTTTTTGCCTTTTGAACAAGTAGGAGAACAGAAACGTCAGGTTGAAGGTACAGGGTTAGGATTAGCAATTACCCACAAAATTATGACATTGATGGGTAGTCAAATAGAACTGAAAAGTGAGTTGGGTCAAGGTAGCAGTTTTTGCTTTGATCTAGAACTACCAGAAGCTAAAGATTGGGCAAAAGCTTCGAGAGCAATTCGTCAGGGAACTGTTGTTGGCTATGAAGGGAAAAAGCGCACGATTTTAGTAGTTGATGACAAATGGCAAAATCGCTCGGTAGTAGTCAACTTACTAGAGCCAATCGGATTTATAGTCATAGAAGCTAGTAACGGTAAGGAAGCAATAGCACAAGTCAGTGCAGAACAACCAGACTTAATTATTACTGATTTAATGATGCCTGTAATGAATGGATTTGAATTCATTACTCAGTTACGGCAGGTTTCCCAATTTGGGAATACCGCTGTTATTGCCTCTTCAGCTAGTGTTTTTGAAACCGATCAATATAAAAGCATTGATGCGGGTGCCAATGCATTTTTACCAAAACCTATAGATGCTGAAATGTTGCTTGAGCTACTGCGAAAATATTTGCTATTGCAATGGATTTATGATGATGCATCCAAGGACAATATTGCCAGTGTTAACGCCACTCCAGATAATCAAGAAGATATAATTCCTCCTAATAATGAAGTCTTACATAAATTACTAGAACTAGTAAGAGATGGTGATATTGAAGGAATTATAGAAATAGCTCATCAAATTTCTATGTTTGATGAAAAATTCAATAATTTTGCCCAGAGAATTACTCACTTTGCCAGTAATTTTCAAATCAAACTTCTAGAAGAATTTGTACAACAATATCTACCTCTAACTTAAAAGGAAAATTTGATATGTGGGGGTTAGGTGTTTGGAGTTAATGATTTCTCTCCTGCTTTCTTCCAGTACCCAATCCCCAGTACCTCTAATCCCCACGACCACAGGTAATGGGGAGTTATCTATTCCCCGAATCCCAAACAGATATATATGACAACAACTTCAGAAACTGGATTTATTTTGATTGTTGATGACAACCCAACAAATCTATCCGTTCTTTCTGCTGCTTTAAGTAGTGCTGGGTTTAAATTTCGAGTAGCAGTTAATGGAGAAAGTGCGATCGCACAAGTCGAACGCAACCCCCCAGAGTTAATTTTGCTAGATGTGCAAATGCCAGGAATTGACGGATTTGAAACCTGTCGTCGCCTGAAAGCAAATCAGGATAGTCACAATATTCCGATAATTTTTACCACGGCTTTAGCAGATATAGATAGCAAAACTAAAGGATTTTCTCTAGGCGCAGTCGATTATATACCCAAACCCTTTTCCCAAGAGGAAGTAATTGCTAGAGTGCGGGTACATTTACAACTGAAACGGCTGACAGAATCATTAGAACAGCAACTTAGCGATCGCACTATTGCTTTACAACAAGCTCAGATTCAATTAGTGCAGCAAGAAAAACTATCAACATTGGGAGAGTTAATCGCCGGAGTTGCTCACGAAATCAATAATCCGATTAGCTTTATCTCCAGCAATATCGAACATTTAGAAGAACACATTGCCGCTATTACCGAAATTCTGCGACTTTATCAAGAAGAATATCTCCATCCTTCGGCAAAAATTACAGGTGCTACTGAAGAATTAGATCTAGAATTTGCCCTCAAAGATATAGTAAAAATTATCGATTCATTCAAGTTAGGTACAGATAGACTGAGAAATCTTTCTTTCTCACTTCGCAACTTCTCCCGTGCAGATGTTGATACCAAACAACCTGCGGATTTACACCAAGGGCTTGATAGTACGTTGTTGATTTTACAACATCGTTTGAAAAGTGTAGGCGATCGCCCTCGCATCGACGTTATCAAGTCTTATGGCCAGTTACCAGAGGTAGATTGTTATCCAGGGCAAATCAACCAAGTTTTCATGAATATTCTGGCCAATGCCATTGATGCCCTGGATGAAGCCATGATACATGGCAAAATGAGCGCTTCTATCCCCCAAATCCAAATTACAACAGATATAGATGCTCAAAACTGCGTCAGCATTCGGATTGCTGACAATGGTATGGGTATCCCTGACTTAATTCAAGAACGATTATTTGAACCTCTATTTACGACAAAGCCTGTGGGTAAAGGCACTGGACTAGGTTTATCAATCGCCCATCAAATTATTGTAGAAAAACACAATGGCACATTAAAAGTAAATTCTCAACTCGCTCAGGGAACTGAATTTAGTATCAAAATTCCTGTGAGGGACTAGGGATTGGGCATTGGGTATTGGGCATTGGGTATTGGGCATTGGGCATTGGGCATTGGGCATTGGGCATTGGTAATAATTTCCCCTCATCACCCTCATACCTATTCCCCATTACCCCTTATCCCCAGAGGGGGCCCCGAGTTCCCCAGTCCCCAGTCCCCAGTCCCCACTCCCCAGTCCCCAGTCCCCAGTCCCCAGTCCCCACTCCCCAGTCCCTTAGTCATCATAAATAGACAACTGACTCCCAAGACCTACCAAACTAGCTGCAATTAGATCTAGGATCGTTTTAACAAAGCTAAAAAATACAATTTTAGGAAGTAGCTTTATAGTAGTGAGTTAGCTCGACTATAGACTAATTCCCCATCCTCTTAGTTAACTTACAGGTCTGAAACTATGGAACTGACGATTGACAACGTGGAAACAGTATTGGATGAAATGCGCCCTTATTTAATATCGGATGGCGGTAACGTGGAGCTTGTAGAACTAGATGGGCCTATCGTGAAATTACGCTTGCAAGGAGCCTGCGGTTCTTGTCCTAGCTCTACCATGACTTTAAGAATGGGTATTGAACGTCGTCTGCGGGAAATGATTCCCGAAATTGCTGAAGTAGAGCAAGTTATCTAGGGATTAGGGATTGGGGACTGGGGACTGGGGAATAGGGATGAGGGAGATGGGGGAGATGAGGGTGATGAGGGTGATGAGGAGAAATTATTACCAATACCCCATGCCCAATGCCCCATGCCCCATGCCCAATGACGGCAGTTGCTACAACGGAGGAGACCTCCGCAATGCACTACCTCCCCCATGCCCCATGCCCCATTCTCAATTCTCAATGCCCAATGCCCATTACCCCATAATTCCCTATGACCCAACCTCTGTACGTTGCCTTTATTTGGCATCAACATCAGCCGCTGTACAAATCTCCTGACAGCGGCGTTTCTTTATCTTCTAGTCAACAGTACCGTTTACCTTGGGTGAGGTTACATGGCACTAAGGATTATCTAGATTTGGTGTTACTTTTGGAGCGATATCCCAAGTTGCACCAAACTGTAAATTTAGTACCATCTCTAATACTGCAACTGGAAGATTACATTGCTGGCACTGCTTTTGACCCTTATCTCACTGCCAGTTTGACACCAGTGGAACAGTTGACTCTACAACAAAGGGAATTTGTTGTTAAACATTTTTTTGATGCTAATCACCACACCTTGATTGACCCCCATCCCCGCTATGCCGAGTTGTATTACCAAAAGCAGGAAAAAGGGGAAGCTTGGTGTTTAGAGAATTGGCAACAACATGATTACAGCGATTTGCTGGCTTGGCACAATCTGGCGTGGATCGATCCGTTGTTTTGGGACGATCCAGAAATTGCCGCTTGGTTAAGTCAAGGTTGCAATTTTACTTTAAGCGATCGCCAGCGGATTTATTCTAAACAGAAGGAAATCCTCAGCCGCATTATTCCCCAACACCGCAAAATGCAAGCGGCTGGTCAGCTAGAAGTCACAACTACGCCTTACACTCACCCGATTCTGCCCTTATTAGCTGATACTAATTCTGGTCGGGTAGCTGTGCCCCAAATGAATTTACCACAGCAGCGTTTTCAGTGGGCGGAAGACATTCCCCGTCACTTAAATAAAGCCTGGGAGTTATATAAAGACCGCTTTGGGCAAGAACCGCGAGGCTTATGGCCTTCGGAACAATCAGTTAGCCCAGCTATATTACCGTATATTATCAAACAAGGCTTTAAGTGGATTTGCTCAGATGAAGCTGTTTTAGGCTGGACGCTAAAACACTTTTTCCATCGGGATGGGGCGGGGAATGTGGAGGAACCAGAATTACTCTATCGACCTTATCGCCTCCAAACTCCAGCCGGGGATGTGTCAATTGTCTTCCGCGATCATAGATTATCCGATTTGATTGGCTTTACCTATGGGGCGATGCCGGCAAAACAAGCTGTAGCAGATTTAGTCGGACACCTGCAAGCGATCGCTAAAATGCAAAGAGATCGACAAAGTGAACAACCTTGGTTAGTAACTATTGCTTTGGATGGCGAAAATTGCTGGGAATTTTATCCCCAAGATGGCAAACTCTTCCTAGAGGCTTTATATCAAACTCTGAGCAACGAACCCCATTTAAAACTCGTCACAGTTTCAGAATATTTGGAAAAGTTTCCTGCTACAGCCACTATTCCTGGAGAACAACTGCATAGCGGTTCTTGGGTTGATGGTAGCTTTACAACTTGGATTGGCGACCCTGTGAAAAACCGCGCCTGGGATTACCTGACACAAGCTAGGAATATGCTTGCTAGTCACCCAGAAGCTACAGAAGAAAATAACCCAGAAGCGTGGGAAGCTTTATATGCAGCCGAAGGTTCCGATTGGTTTTGGTGGTTTGGCGAAGGACATTCCTCAAATCAAGATGCCATTTTTGACCAGCTATTTCGCGAACACCTCTATGGCATTTACAAAGCATTAAATGAGCCGATACCGCCTTATCTCAGACAACCATTAGAAATCCACGCAGCCCGCACAGACCATACTCCCCAAGGATTTATTCATCCGATTATCGATGGTAAAGGTGATGAACAAGACTGGGACAAGGCCGGGCGCATAGAAATCGGCGGCGCACGGGGTACAATGCACAACAGCAGTACTGTTCAGAGGCTGTGGTATGGGGTAGATCACCTCAATTTCTATTTGCGGATGGATGTCAAAAGCGGTATTGTACCAGGGCAAGGTTTACCCACAGAGTTGAATTTGCTGTGGTTTTATCCCAACAAAACCATGCACAATAGCCCCATTCCTTTGGCAGAACTCCCAGATGTAGCGCCGGTTAATTACCTGTATCACCACCATTTAGAAATTAATTTACTGACGCAATCGGTACAGTTTCGCGAAGCCGGAGAAAACCTTCAATGGTATCCGCGTTTTAGCCGCGCGCAAGTAGCATTTGACCATTGTTTAGAAGTGGCAATACCTTGGGCCGATTTGCAAGTTCCACCGGATTACCCCTTGCGTCTAGTGTTTGTCTTGGCTGATGAAGGACGCTTCTGCAATTATTTACCAGAAAATGCTTTGATTCCGATTGAGGTTCCTTAATATTAGGGGCACAACAAAGAAAGACTTTCGGTGGCACTAAACCGATATCTGCGCCTAGGCTGGAATGTCACTGTTCTGTTAGGGTGTATCACCTCCTATTCGCTAGCTGTATCCCAATACTACTCGGTTAAGCGTTTTGAACTCAAAATTGATTTTGGGGAAAAGGTTAAAAGTTAAGGATTAAAGGTTTTTTCTTTTCCTTTTCCCATTCCCCTTTTTCCCCTTAACCGACAAGTATTGAGCTGTATCCCTAAAGGACTCATCTGGCGAATAGAGGGTTACACCCCTCAATTAACCGAAAAAACTAGTACAGTACGGCGGAAATAAGCAGACCATTAAATAGCCAAAACTTTGCTCTTATATGTCCACTTAAAAGGTTTAGCCATTGTTTGATTAAAGTAGTCGATAAACTTGAGGATTCGATTTTTCAAATCATCCTGACTGACGAAACTGGCTCTTCTGAGTAACTTGCGAACCAAAATACTGAACCAAATCTCAATTTGATTGAGCCAAGAGGAATGTTTAGGTGTGTAATGAAACACAATCCGGTGTGTTGGATCACTCAAAAAGCAGTGCGGGATTTCATTGATTTAAGGATGCCACTTTCTCCCTTAATACCCAGGTCAATATTCAAACCTTCAATTTGTGCAACTAAACGAACTAGAGACTCAGACTGATGAGTGTTAAGGCAGTCCATAATCAGATGCCATTTTTTAGCATCACTGTCAGTTTCAATTGTTCGGCGAACATGAAGGGCAAAATCAACTTCCGTTCTGGTATCTGAACAAGTCGGCTGGACAATTTGACCAGTGGCAACATCAAAGCTGGCAATTAAGCTTTGCGTGCCGTGACGAATATACTCAAATTCCCTTCTTTCGACTTTGCCTGGTCGCACAGGTAAGTCTTTTTCTAAGCGCTCAGTAGCTTGAATTCCTGTCATTTCATCAATGGATATTGTACGTTCTCCCTGAAGATGCCGCTCAATCGCATTGATGTATAAACCAGTAATATCTTCAACTTTTGCGTCAAATTCTTCGTCCTCAGGGGGGGGTTAACCAGTAGCGGCTCTGGTGAGGTTTAAGTTCTGCTTCTTCAAGTAATCTTCCAACATGGCGGACAGATATGCTTTCAATAATTCCAAGTTTGATGATTTCGTTCGCTAGTTCTCTTGCTGTCCAATGACTTATTGGTCTTCCATAATCGGATGGTGGGGAACAAGCTAATGCAAACAACTCGATTACTTGTTCCATACTAAACTTCGGGCGTGCGCCAACACGCTCAGAGTCTTGTAATCTCTGCTCAATTGATAATTCTTTCCCCTCAGTTTCCAACCACCGATTTCGCCATAAACGCGCCGTTTGACGATTTATGTCTAAATTTCGGGCGATTTCACGATGATTTTGACCCTCTGATCCCATGACAATTATTTTGGCTCGTAGCGCTATCTGTTGCGGCGTGTTGTGTCTGTTTATCAACTGTTGGAGTTGATCCCGCTCGCCATCGCTTAAATTTAATATTTTAGGATTTAATCTAGCCACACCTTGATTCCTTAATCCGCGCCCAAAACGGGTTTTAACCTGATTATTTATTCTCCCACCAATATGGTCTATTTATTTATGCCGTGTTGTACTAGGTTTTGCGGGTGCGATCGCATTATTTAGATTGCGTCATAAACCCTATAAAAGTTGCATTTATAAACTAATACAGTTCAGATAAGATCATTAGTGATTGGTCAGTTGTGGAAACAGCTAGCTCAATTGGGGGATTCTCCCCCAAGCCCCCGATTGGGTGACGGTTGCGTCCCCCAAACCCCCTCCAAAATTATTGTTTTTGTTGTCAATTTATTTTTTTAACCTCAGTTCGGGTTCAGGAGGTTTATTCAAGCTTAAATGCCTGAAACAACGCAAGCTCGTTGACAGATTCTAGAATCAAGCTATGGCTTAATCAGGGTTTCAGCTTATCCCGAACTCAGGTTTTTTAATTGAACTGTATTGATTTATAAACAAGTATTAAAGCAGGTTATTTTTATCAATATAAATAGCTAATTAATTTTTGGTGGCAATGATATGTAAATCAATATTTTGTTGCCGAATTAATTCCATTAATCGTTGAGTAAAAGGTCTTTTAAAGAACCTTTTCCATCTGGGTTGTTGGCTTTCACCGATGACTATTTGCGTGATGTGATAATCTGCTGCAACTTGAGCAATTGTTTGGGCGACAGTTTGACTTTTTACGTGCAAAAATTCACCCCCAAATTCACGGCACAGTTTCTCACAAGTATCGATGTGTAGGCTTTCTTCTTTAGTAAGAAAACGTTCTGGATCGGCAACAAAGACGGCGTAAAGTCGCGCATTCATATAATTGGCAATGCGTGCCCCTCGGCGCAGCAATTGCACGGAATTGGGATAGGTAGAAATACAAACTAAAACTCGTTCGTGGATATTACAAGTTTGTCCAGCAACGACAGAGGTGTTTGCTTCTTCTTCTACTGTGTCAGCGACTTCTCGTAATGCTAATTCCCTTAAAGCAATTAAGTTGCGACGCTGAAAGAAGTTTTCTAAAGATTGCTCAATTTTATTAGCTCCATAAATCTTACCTTCTCGCAAGCGCTCTTCTAGAGTTTCCGGTGTCACATCAATCACCACAACAGCATCAGCTTCCTCAAGCAGGCGATCGGGAATTCGTTCGCGCACTACTACACTGGTAATTCTGGCGACTACATCATTCAAACTTTCTAAATGTTGAATATTGACAGTAGAGTAAACATCAATTCCGGCAACTAAAATTACTTCTACATCTTGGTAGCGCTTTTCCCGTGGGGAACCTGGGATATTAGTATGAGCGAGTTCATCAACTAAAACCAGTTGGGGCGATCGCACTAAAATAGCCTCTGTATCCATTTCCTCTAAGGTAATATTCTGGCGGATACTAGCTTTGCGGGGAATTACCTCGAGTCCAGTAGCTTTCTGAGCTGTATCTTTGCGTCCGTGGGTTTCCAAAATGCCAATTACCACATCAATACCATCCTGCTTCAGCTGATGTGCTTCTTCCAACATTTTGTAAGTTTTGCCCACACCAGGAGCCATACCGATGAATATTTTATGTTTCCCCCGTCGCTGCGGGCGATTGTAAGAAGCGTCAGGGGATGAATTAGAGGAATTAAACATGAATGGGGATTGGGGAACTCGGGGCCCCCTCTGGGGATAAGGGGTAATGGGGACTGGGGACTGGGGAACTCGGGGCCCCCTCTGGGGATAAGGGGTAATGGGGATTGGGGGATGAGGAAGACAGAAAAATAACAAATTCCTATTACCAATTACCCATTATCCAATGCCCAATGCCCAATGCCCAATGCCCCATTAACTCTGAATTACAGATGCAAGCGCTTGATCGATTGCTGCTTGTACATCAGCATCTAGTTCTACACCGGATGCAGCAGCATTATCAACAATTTGATCGGGACGGCTAGCACCGATAATGGCTGAAGCTACGCGTTGATCGCGCAGTACCCAAGCTAAAGCTAACTGTGGCATACTTAAGCCTAAGTCTTGAGCGATGGGTTTGAGTTGTTGTACTGGGGAAAGGATGCGATCGCTAAATAAATCTTTGGTAAAAAACATATTCATTTTCTCGTTACCCGCACGAGAATCTGATGGTGGCGCTTCTCCTGGGCGATATTTGCCAGTAAGTATGCCCTGAGCTAGTGGTGACCACACAATCTGACTGATACCGTTATCTGCACATAATGGAAATACCTCAGCTTCCGGTTTGCGCCACAACATAGAATACTGGGGTTGACTGGAAACAAAGCGCTCAACACCAGGAAGATTTAATGCTGCTTGAATTTGCTGGGGACTCCACTCGCTAAAGCCGATGTAACGCGCCTTTCCTTGACGTACTACCTCAGTTAGTGCCGTCATTGTCTCTTCTAGGGGTGTGTTGACATCGTAGCGATGACATTGGTACAAATCAACGTAATCTGTACGTAAGCGTTTCAACGAAGCATCAATTTGTTTGTGGATTTGGGCTGCTGATAGTCCTCTGTCATCAGGTGACATAGGAAAAAATACCTTAGTAGCTAAGATATATGAGGAACGGTCAATTCCTTGTAATACTTGGCCTAAAAATGATTCAGCTCCACCAGTTGCGTAAACATTAGCAGTATCTAAAAAATTGATTCCTACTTCAAAAGCTTTGTGAATACAAGCTTCTGCGTTTTGCTGCTCTACTGCACCCCCATAAGTGAGCCATGAGCCAAGGCTAATTTCCGAAACGCGCAAATCGCTGTTACCGAGTTGGCGGTATTTCATCTGCGTTTCTCGTTTGACTATTGATCTCATCGTTATTACCTCCAAAAAGGGATTTTGAGAATTTTCCCTGTACTGATTCAGATGTGCTAGGTGTTGTTAGATCAGCATTTTTTCCCTTAATTTGGGAAAGAGGGAAATATTAAACCGTATTGCTAGAAAGCGTCAAAGCGGATGCCAGCAATCTTAAGGAAGGTAAAACGAAAGTTCATCAGCTTTAAGTAATAGAAGTAATTAAAAAATTGGTCAAAGCGCCAATAGGGGACTTCCAAATAAAAAATAACTAATACAAATCAATACCTTTGCCAATTTACGAGGGTAATTTCATGTATTAACCTCCTTTCCTCTAGGGTTGGGCAAAAACAATAAACCGTAAAAATTCCTTCTGGATTTATCGCAAGGTTTTTTTGGCGCACTAATGCAGTATCAAGGGTTTGAGCCTCTAACCTACCTTGTAAGCTCAAGGCTTATATATCGGTTATTTTGGCAAAAATGGCAAAATTTTTTTACCCTCTTATTTTGGCTAAGGTATTGACAAATCAAATAATTTTTGCAACACATCAATAATATTCTAGAGGTCAAGGCAGTGCCTTGCCCCTACAATCTGTCGTATTGTTTTTTCAAATTGGTATAATTGCTTTGGTGAGCAGAGGGAGAAACAATGACATACAAAAATAAGTAGGGGCACAATATGTTACGCCCCTACGATTATCTGTACTTCAATGCTTTGTAATTTGCGGCAATTTTTCAATATTTTTGGAATACTTTATTTAACGGTTTAATTTTTTTGGCGTTATTATTTTTTTATATCAACTCTTTGTATCAAGCATATGAAAACATTGATTTTTGCCAAATTTGACAAAATTCGGTTGCCTATCATATTCAACAATGCTAAGTTCTGTCAATTTTCCTCACTACGCTAAAAAAATCACCAGTTAAGAAAAATATTATCAGAAGAGATTTATTAAATATATATCTAGAGAAGTATTATAGATATGACAATTTTATGACATTCATGTTTCTGGGATGACATATCTAGAGTATATAAATACAGGTAAGGAGAATTATGTAATTTGAAAATACCCACCCCTAATTTCTTGCTGTTTTGTAGAAAGAGTTAGAGGTGGGTTTAGTGCTTAATTTATAATGATTTAAGCCTATTAAATCTTGATTACAACCAAGCGCGATCGTATTGTACTGGCCAAAGTTTTT
Organism: Tolypothrix sp. PCC 7601; assembly: GCF_025677855.1. Lineage (NCBI taxonomy): Bacteria > Bacillati > Cyanobacteriota > Cyanophyceae > Nostocales > Tolypothrichaceae > Tolypothrix > Tolypothrix sp. PCC 7601. The sequence continues at coordinate 5,063,661 of NZ_CP064879.1, read as the reverse complement.
CGTGTCCTAGCTGTTTGGCTGCAAGATGTGGCCAGTAAGGATTACGAAGTAATTCCCGCCCTAACAATACTATGTCCGCTACTCCTGTACTAATAATTTTGTCAGCTTGTTCAGGAGATGTAATTAAACCGACGGCTCCTGTTTCAATCTTGGCTTCTTTGCGGATACGCTCGGCAAATTGAGTCTGATAACCTGGTTTTGAGGGAATATTAATTCCTGGGATAATGCCACCAGATGAGCAGTCAATGAGATCCACACCCAAAGACTTCAACTTGTCACTTAAAGCGATACTTTGCTCTATATCCCAACCTTTATCTACCCAATCCGTAGCGGAGATTCGCACAAACAATGGATTGCTTTGCGGCCAGATTTCTCGCACTCCTTGAACAACTTCCCTTAGCAGCCGAGTTCGGTTTTCAAAACTACCGCCATAATCATCTGTGCGAGTGTTTGAAAGTGGTGAGAGAAATTGATGCAGCAAGTAGCCATGAGCTGCATGAATTTCAATAACTTTAAACCCAGCTTGCAAGGAACGTTGAGCAGCTTGGATAAAAGCATTAGTAACTTGTTGAATACCTTCTAAAGTCAAAGCTTCTGGGATGGGAGCATCTTTACTAAAAGCGATCGCACTGCTGGACACAAGAGGTCGCCACCCCTCCTGGGATTCATCTAAAAATTTTCCTCCCTTGCTGGGTTTGGCGGTGCTGGCTTTTCTCCCCGCATGAGCTAGTTGAATTCCCGCCACAGCACCAAAGTTATGAATTAATTCCACAATCTGGGCTAAATTTTCGATGTGTTCATCTGACCAGATTCCCAAATCTTGCGGACTAATACGTCCCCGCGCCTCTACTGCTGCTGCTTCTGTTAGCACCAACCCCGAACCGCCAACAGCACGAGAAGCTAGATGAATTTTGTGCCAATCATTAGCAAAACCATTCGTACTAGAATATTGGCACATAGGTGAAACAGCAATGCGGTTGCGAAATGTCACATCACGAATACTAAATGGTTCAAACAGGTGTGCCATTACTATTGATTCCTTCTCTTGCTACGTAAAAGAAATTCCGGACGGACTTACACAATAGACTCAGGTTGGCTGCAACTGCTGTAGATGTGCGAATCGGCACACTTAATTGAGTGAGCGAACCATCAACAGAAATAATTCGATAACATCAACATCATTCACTGCAAAACTCCGCAGCTATTAGTAACAAGGCAAAAACCAAATCTACCACTGATACAAATAGTGATTATTTATACATTTGAATTGGCTTTTAGCATTTGTTACCAAGCTAAAGACGCGGATTTGGTTTAAGCGAACAGTGTTATGCATTTCTTAATTAAGGAAAAGCACGCTTATTAAGGAACTCATGACTGAGTTCCATTTCTCCAAGCTATGGCAAAAGCGTAGAAAGTGAATCTACTAGATAGCCTAACTAAAATTTCTCGATTCTGGAAGGCAACTAATCTTTTAAGAATGGGGAAGGGGAAAAAGGGGAAGGGGAAAAGGGAAATAAAAAAACTTTAACCTTTAACCTTTAACCTTTAACTTTTTCCCCAAAACCAATTTTGGGTTCAAAACGCTTAACCGGGTAGTATTGGGATGGGATGCAGAGTTGAAAAACACGATATGGGCAAAAATTACTCAAAAACCCCTGATATCTTAATTATGTTAAAAAAAAGTTTATTTTTTAAAATGTCTTAAACCATAACGGTCTTGATATTTGGCAATATAATCTACATTTTGCTGTTCTAATTTTGTAAGTAATTTACTCGGAAATTCTTTAGGGGAATAAGTCGGTTGATACCACGATTGCTGATTAAAATAATCCTGTATACCTGGAGTGTCAAACCGCCGACCATGAACGGCAAATATCCAATTTCGCATAATATCTAATTCCAACCCGTCTTTACCTTGCAAATCTGCATCGGTGACGTATCTTTGAGAAAGCCAAGAGTAATTGCTGGTTGTGGTATTAGTACTTGCTGCGGTAGATGGCGTAGGGTCGGGTGTAGATGTACCTGCAATTTGTTTAAAATAAAATCTATCCGCCGATACATTGGCATTTTTACTAGCAAAAGCACAATAAGCGTTAGGATTAGCTTGTCCGTAAGTTTTGAGTTGGTCTATGCAACTGTTGCGATCGCTAAAATGACCTACATAAACTACATATAATTGCTGCCCTGATAAATTGGGATAGTCTGGTACCCAAAAGCTACCCGCTTGAGGGTAACCTTGATTATATAAAGCTTTCACTCGCAGATTTGCCGCAGGTAATTTAGCATAGGCTGAATCTGATAGGAAATAAAACGCACTAGGCTGTGCATTATTATAGACCTCTGTTTGCTGAGGCACAGGAGTATCGCTTGCAGATGCACTTGGCGATGGGGAAGTGACAGCAGGCGTAGATTGATTTAAAGATGTTGGTGTCGGTTGTGGTAAAACCTGACTAATAATTACAGCCGCACCAATTAACCCACCTGCAATTAAACCACCCATCACCAAACCATTATTGCGATTATTAGTTTCTGGTTTTGGTGGTTCAGTTTTTGGCGGTTCCGTGGGGCGAGGCGATACAGGCACAGTAGGCGGTGGTACAGTCACCACAGGCGGTTGATGGAAAACTGGTTGTGTTGGTGGAATAGGACTTGCTATACTCTGCAAAGCATCCAGCATGGTTCTAGCTGTAGGAAAGCGATCGCGTGGATGATAGGCGATCGTGCGATCAAGTATATCTGCCATCATCGGACTCAAATGAGGAGCATATTGTCGCCACATAATCTCAGCCGTCTGGGGATCTGCTTCTATTTGTTGCGGTTGTCTCCCAGTTAGCAAATAAATTGCTGTCATCCCCACACTATATAAATCGCTGGAATAAACTGGTCTTCCCGCAGCTTGTTCGCTGGACATATAGCCTGGTGTACCAATGACTATTGAACTGGTAGGTAAACCTTGAGAATTCACCACTGTTCCCATCGATTCCCGCACCGCACCAAAATCAATTAATACAGGTTTGCCGTCCCGATGCCGCACAATAATGTTATCCGGTTTAATATCGCGGTGAACAATATACTTACCGTGGACATATTCTAATACGGGTAATAAATTGAGCAATAATTCCTGTATAGCTTTTTCGCTAAATAACCCCTGCTGTTGCAATTTTGCTGTGAGGGTATCACCTTCTACCCATTCCTGAACTAGGTAAAATTGCCCTGCTGCTTCAAAATAAGCAAACAAAGTGGGGATTTGGTCAGTTGCACCACCAAGTTCTTCTAAAATCGCCGCTTCTCGCTGAAACCGTTCTTTGACTATTTGGTAAATCTGCGGATTATTTTGAATTGGTCTAAGCTGTTTGACTACACAACGGCGCTTAGAAGGCATATAGCTATCTTCTGCCAGAAAGGTTTCGCCAAACCCACCAGCACCCAAAGTGCGAATAACTTGATAGCGATCGTTCAACAGGTTCATTCTTAATTTATAATTCGTAATTCGTAATACCCTACAGAAAGCGCAAAGCACTACGTAATTCTTAATAAGACGTAGGGTGTGTTACGCCGTAGGCTAACGCACCTATAATATTCGATGGTACTTTACTATACAGCAATACAACACTCAATCTAGTTGGCATCAACAATCTTCATCACCCGAACCTTTTTGAGCGTGTAATAGCTTAGTTCTACCTAGACACAGGGCATACAGTAGCAACAGGGTGAGATGTTGGTGTAGCTTGAGGTGCATTCGTCACCAAAGCTATTTCACCATTAGCAGTTTTGACCATACCTTGCGCTTCGATAATTTCCGAAATTGCATTGTTACTTACCGGAACAACACCATCTATTGATGTAGCTGTTTGCTCCTCTAGAGTCGCTAGGGGAATGTGAATATTTGTACCCGTCAACAATTCCAATGGGCTAGGTGGTAAACTACCGCGTCCAGTAACAACAAATTTTGCTAACGGCTTTGGGTTGGGGTCTGTGGGGCAGATTTGCGAAAATTTAGTACTAGCATCAATGAATTCATTGGGTAGTTGGATTAATTCTTGCGTTGGTTGGACTTCTGGTTGCTGAATCTCAATTTGTCCTTGTACGCCTAATTCAGAACTAGCCGTAATATCATTTGTTTGCAGTGATGGTTTGAGGCGGGAGTCTATACCGAAAATATTCTGAGTAAAGATGTTAATATTACCACCCGCACCAGAAAACGCGTTAGCTGTGATATCACTGTTTTCGTTAGGTACAGCAACTATGAAAGGTGTATTTATAGTTATGTTACCGCCATTGCCGCCAGCTTGGGTAGTGCCTGCGGTGGTGGAAATCTGAGCACCACGACGCATCAGCAAAAAGTCGTTAACATTAAGTTTAATATTGCCACCATTAGCATCAGCGATCGATTCCGAAGTGATAGAGCCTCGATTATTCAGGGTAAGCCGAGATGCATTGATATTAATATTCCCAGCTGCATTTTGAATTTCTGTATTAGCTGATAGCTTTGCACCATCAGTTACAAGTAGGGAATTTGTAGAGATATTAATATCTCCGCCTTTACCTAAGGTTCCTGAAAGCCGTCCGTCTTGACTAGCCCCACTGGTAATAAAAACATCAGAACCTGCAATAGCGATAGAGTTTGCATTAATCAATATATTCCCCGCATCTCCTTGTCCTTGAGTTCTGGTATTTATTTCTTGGTTGCCAGAAACAGATAAATTAGGTGTATTGATGATGATATCACCACCTTTACCAACTGCTTCAGGTTCAACTTGGGTATAGGCACCACCCCAAAATGGTTTTAAATCTCCGCTAAAGGTAACACTATCTCGTGCATTGATGATAATGTTGCCGCCATTACCACGAGCCTCTGTATCTGCACGTAAATTAGCACCTATATCTAGCAAGAAGGAACCTGTTGTAATCTGGATATCTCCTCCATTCCCAATTCCACCTACACCTCCTCCATTGTCTTCACAAGCACAGGTCACTTCAGAGAACATATCTGATCCTTGTACTAGGGCTACTTGGTCTCTTGCCTCAATTATGATGTTACCGGAATTACCTGTTCCTGCTGTACTGGCATTGATTTGAGAACTATCTAAGCGTAAAGTGCCGGTTTTTATAACTACACCACCACTGTTGCCTACACCCCCAAAATTAACACTGCTGGAGAATATAGTTCCATCTGCATCAAAATTAGTTCTACCAAGATTAAGGTCGCCTACTCCTGTTAAGGAAACAGTATTACGGGCTTCAATGAATATTCCTCCCGAATTTCCGCGTCCAGAAATACTTGATAAAATTCTGGCTTCATCACTGGCAAATAGTGAACCTGTATTAATGCTAATACCTCCACTGTTACCTACTCCTCCAGAATCAACACTATTTAAAATCCGGCTGAAGCTTTTTCCCGATAAAGAAACTGTATCACGGGCTGTAATAGAAATTTTACCTGCATCACCTTCACCAAAGGTGCTAGAACTTATTACTGCACCATCTTTGATAAAAACATTTTCAGCAAAAATGTTAATGTCACCGCCATTACCAAATGCGCCAGATTCTACATTACTAAATAAACCACTTGGCGATTCATCAATATCTAACCCAACAAAAGAAACTGTATCTCTTGCTTGAATTGTGATATTTCCTCCATTACCTCGTCCGCGAGTAAACGAGTTTATTTGAGAACCATTAGTTAGAGAAAGTGAGCCAGTAGAGATGTTGATATTCCCAGCACTTCCCTCAGCATCAATACTCTGAATATTGTTGATAATATATGATGTAGCATCTAGAGAAATTGCATCACGACCTGTTATAAAAATATTACCAGAATTCCCCTTCCCAAAAGTGCTAGAAATTATTTCTCCACCTTCTTTTATATTAATATTTCCAGCTTCAACCTTAATATTTCCAGCACTTCCACTTGCACCATCACCTAAACTACCAAATATTCCACTATTTGCACCAGAAATTGCAAATACATCACGCACGTTAATATTTACAGTTCCACCAATACCTTGGGCACCTGCAAGAGTTCCAGATGCTCTATTGAGACTAACGCCTAAGATTCCACTATTTGTCAAAGATAATGAACTAGCAGTGATATTGATGACCCCTCCATTACCTACTGCACCAGCAAATACATTACTCAAAGAAGCACTGGGAAATCCATTACTATCTACCCCATCAAAAGTAACTGCATCTCTGGCTTGAATTGTGATATTTCCCGCATTACCTTGTCCGCGAGTAAACGAGTTTATTTGAGCGCCATTAGTTACAGAAAGCGAACCAGTAAGAATATCGATATTGCCAGCATTTCCTTCAGCATCAATAGCCTGAACATTGTTGAGAATATATGATGAATAATCTAGAAAAATTGTCTTGTCGGCTGTTATATAAATATTACCTGAATCGCCTTTACCAAAAGTGCTGGCTGAGATTTCTCCACCATCTCTTACAAAAATATTTCCAGCTTCAACTTTAATATTTCCACCACTGCCAATTGCACCAGCACCTAGACTACCAAATATTCCACTATCTGTACCGGAAATTGTAAATGCATCACGCACATTAATATTTATAGTTCCACCAATACCTTGGGCACCTGCAAGAGTTCCAGATGCTCTATTGAGACTAACGCCTAAGATTCCACTATTTGTCAAAGATAATGAACTAGCAGTGATATTGATGACCCCTCCATTACCTACTGCACCAGCTGATACATCACTAAAAGAACCACTAGGAAATCCATTACTATCTACCCCATCAAAAGTAACTGCATCTCTGGCTTGAATTGTGATATTTCCCGCATTACCTTGTCCACGAGTAAAGGAATTTATTTGAGCGCCGTTAGTTGCAGTCAGTGAACCAGTAGCGATGTCGATATTGCCAGCATTACCCACAGCATCACTACTTTGAACATTGTTGTAAATATATGATGCAGCATCTAGAGAAATTGCATTTGCTGTGATGAAAATATCACCTGAATCGCCTTTACCAAAGGTACTGGAACTTATTTCCCCACCATCTTTTATAAATAAATTTCTAGCTTCAACTTTAATATCTCCAGCACGTCCAGTTGCACCAGTACCTAAACTGCCAAAAATTGTGCTACCTGCACCGGAAAGTGTAACTGCGTCACGCACATTAATATTTACAGTACCACCAATACCTTGCCCACCTAGTAGAGTATTAGAAGCTTCACGTACAGCAACCTGTATATTTCCACCATTTGTTATAGACAAAGAACCAGAAGTAATGCCAATATTGCCACCGTTACCGACACCTCCGGTTGCAACATTACTAAATACACCACTGGGAAATCCATTACTATCTACCCCATCAAAAGTAACTGCATCTCTGGCTTGAATGGTGATATTTCCAGCATTTCCTTCTCCACGAGTAAAGGAATTTATTTGAGCGCCATCTGTTATCTCAAGAGAGCCAGTTTTAATCGTTATATTACCTGCATTACCGACTGCTTGAGATTGTACTGAGTTAAAAATTAGGCTATCTGTCCCTGCAAGGAGAATTTTTCCTGTAGCATCAACTGTAATATCTCCCGCTTGAGCGTTAGCATTTCCTAAACTTAACCCTATGCCAGCAAAAAACTCACTACCTGCTAAAATCTCGATATTTCGACCATGAGCAGCGATACTACCACCACCATCGCCAATAACGCCAACTACAGCTGCATTATTGAGCGATATGTCTCCCCGTTGTACACCATCAGGAAAACTTAAACTGAAATTATCCCCATTAGTTTGAATTCCAATGCTTCCCGCTTCTTTCAAACCGCCTAACTCGATGCGTCCACCATTTGCGATCGCCCATCCTCCATCCATGCTCACATTACCGCCGACCAAAAGCAAACTTTTGCCATCGGGAACGCGCAAACCTAATACATTCACACCTGCAGGGTCTATTCCTGCTGCTGCAACAGAATTATTTTGAATCGCTGCATTTTGATTAATTTGATTAAACAACAACGCCGAAGGATTCACAGTCAACAATGGCGGTGCTTGGGGATTAGTTGCACTAAAAATTCCCTGATTGCCAAACTGTAAAGCATTCGCAGTTGTTGCTAAAAATGAACCCCGAATATCTAAACTGGCATTATTACCAAATACAATGCCATTAGGATTAATTAAAAATAAATTTGCAATTCCATTGACACCCAAAGTCCCTAAAATATTCGATGCATTTACACCTGTCACCCGTGTCAAAATATTTTGTACACCAGAGGGATTGCCAAAATACACTCGTTGCCCATCATTAATATTAAACTCAGTAAAACTATGAAAAAGATTGCTACCCCTTTGAGCGCCACCATTAATTAAATCTGCATTTTCACCATTAATCAGCGTGTTTGGCGTAATACTAGAAGCCTCTGCACCCAGGGTATTATCAGGCGTGATTTGTGCCTTAGCTGGTGTGCTGACAATAACAAAAAGGGAAGGTATGAAAAATTTTTTGAAAAAATTTTGGATCTCAGGCATTGTGATTACCTTAAGAGATTTATAGATGCACTATCTCATGGCATTACATATATCACTATTTCTGCCTGAACATCTGCAATAATAAATCATAAAAAATCGTGAAATCCGCTTCTGTTTTCAAGAAAGAGGCTGTGCGATCGCACTCAATTCATCAATTGTGCTAGGGTGACTCTCATATCCATTCTCTATAGAAATCCGATTTGATGTCTGAAAAAATCTCAGCTTTGGTGCTGATGTCGTACTCTCGCTGCTAAAGCATCCTACGCGAACCTCAAAAATCGAATATGAGTCCTATAAAATCACGCAACAGATCCAAACGACTCAACCTTTTATATATCTAGCTTTCTTAATTACGAATTACAAATTACGAATTACAAATTAGTATAATTTCCATCTTGAATATTCTGAAAAAATACACCCCACAGTTTAACTGTAGAGTGTATTTTATAGCTATTATCCTTGATTAATTTCAGTAATTTTCTGGAACAATTAACTAGCTAACAGTAGATAGTTGCCGCTCAAAGAAAGCTTGCAAAACTCTTTCTGCTATTTGATGACTAGTTAAACCTAATTCAGTCTTAGATTCATCTGGTGTCGCATGATCTACTAAGATATCTGGTACACCGATGCGCTTCACGGGAACGACAACATCGGCATCGAGTAAAGCTTCAGCTACCGCAGAACCAAAGCCACCCATGACGCAGCCTTCTTCTAAAGTCACGACGCGACCAATTTTCTTAGCTAAAGGCAAAATTAACTCAGTATCTAATGGTTTAGCGAAACGGGCATTAACTACAGTAGCTTCAATACCATGTTCGCTGAGAATTTCCGCAGCTTGCATACTGGGGTAAACCATTGTGCCATAGCCAAGAATTAACACATCATCTCCTGTGCGGAGAATTTCGGCTTTACCGATTTCTAAAGGTTCCCAGCCTTCTTCCATCAAGGGTACGCCATGGCCGTTGCCACGGGGGAAACGCATAGCGATCGCACCTTTGGTATAGTTAATACCTGTGACTATCATCCGTTGTAGTTCGGCTTCGTCTTTGGGTGCCATCAAGACCATGTTAGGAATACAACGCAGATAAGCAATGTCATACATACCTTGATGGGTGGGGCCATCAGCACCCACAATTCCCGCCCTGTCTAAGCAGAAAAATACGGGCAAGTTTTGAATGCAGACATCGTGAATAATCTGGTCGTAAGCACGTTGCAAGAAAGTAGAGTAGATAGCAGCTACGGGGCGCATCCCTTCACTAGCAAGTGCAGCCGCTAAAGTAACGGCGTGCTGTTCGGCAATACCAACATCAATATATTGATTGGGTAATTTAGCTTGGAGTTTATCTAAGCCTGTCCCTGTAGCCATCGCCGCCGTAATCCCAATAATTTTGGGGTTTTGTTCAGCGAGTTTAACTAAAGTGTGGGCGAAGACTTTAGCATAAGCAGGGGGTTTAGGCTTGCTAGAAGGAATCGCTTTACCAGTTGTGAGATTGAAAGGATTTTGAGCATGGTAGCCAACTTGGTCTTGTTCGGCAAGTTCATAACCTTTGCCTTTGACAGTCGCCACATGCACCAAAACTGGCCCTGGGATCTGATGTGCTTGTTGGAAGGTAGCAATTAATTCTTCTAAATTATGCCCATCTACTGGCCCGATATAGGTAAAGCCGAGTTCTTCAAAAACAGCCCCAACTTTGGGAACCGCCAGTCGCTTCATCCCTTCTTTGATGCGTCCCAGTTCTGGAGATAAGGATTCGCCAACAAAGGGAATATGTTTGAATTGTTCCTCAAAATTATCCTTAATAAACTGCACAGGTGGGCTGAGGCGCATTTTATTCAGGTAGCGGGGAATTGCACCCACATTGGGCGAGATAGACATCTCGTTGTCATTGAGAACAACTAGTAGGTTAGTTTTTGGCAAGTGTCCTGCATGGTTGATGGCTTCTAAGGCCATCCCACCAGTTAAAGCACCATCACCAATTACAGCTACGGCTTTAAATTTTTCCCCCTTTAAATCACGGGCTAAAGCCATACCCAAAGCTGCGGAGATACTGGTAGAAGCATGTCCTGCACCAAAGTGATCGAACTTGCTTTCACACCGTTTGAGATAACCAGCAATTCCCTCTTTTTGTCTTAAGGTGTGGAAATTGCTGTAACGACCTGTAATTAGTTTATGGGGATAAGCTTGGTGCCCTACATCCCAAATAACTTTATCCCGATCTAAGTCCAGTGTCTGGTAAAGCCCTAAAGTTAACTCTACAACACCCAAACCTGGCCCCAGGTGTCCCCCAGTTGCTGCTACTGTTTGTAAGTGCTTATCTCGGATTTGACGCGCAATCTGTTGTAGCTGCCGAATCGATAAACCGTGCAACTGGTTAGGATGGGTGATTTCGCTCAGATGCATATTATAGGGTTTTCCTCTCTAATCTCTACTTCTGAATATTCTTTGATTTTCCCACGGTAATGTTGCTTGCAGAAGCATACTTAAAATAACTTGCTGTCTCAAAAAGTCATTCGATAATTGCCCATGTTTTACTATTAATTTCCTCATTGATAAACAACCCCATCGTTCTCAACAAGAAGTTGGGGAAGGTTGGCTCTATTTAATTTAACAAAATGTAATAAAAGTTGCTGGCAGGAATGCATTCATTACAATATTTTTTTACTAGCTTTACCGTAGAATTACTTGCTTATCCTGCTGACAAACCTTTGAAATTATTGTGAAAATAAATCAACAGCCAAATCCAATAATTTGCTAAATAGTCAGTAAATTGTTCAATTTTTTCAGTTTATATGCAACATATTTATCCAAGAAATATTTATCACGATCTATTTAAGTGGCGAAGTATCTCATGATACTGATTTTTCAGAATATTAAATATTTATGTCTTGCTATATTTCAGAATATAGTTCTGAGAAATATCAGCAAGGCGAGGTTGAATATTTACTCATTGACAAAATAGGCAACAAGTGAAGCGTAGGCGAGTGGGTAAATTTTCAGGCGATCGCAAAAATTGCTTGCCTATAGTAAATAGATCTGCTATATTCATTAATCGTGTGTTAAGGACGTATAGCTCAGTTGGTTAGAGCGCTACGTTGACATCGTAGAGGTCACTGGTTCGAATCCAGTTACGTCCATTGCTATAAAATTTTGTTAGCCTGAGAGCTACTTTTGATTAACTGTTTTTGTAAAGCAACAATCACAGCTTGAGTGCGATCGCTCACTTCTAATTTCTGTAAAATCGCATGGATATGCACTCGCACTGTTCCCGGCGCAATATATAGTGCATGAGCAATTTCTTGATTAGTTTTGCCAGCAGCTAACAATGATAGAATTTCTTGTTCGCGTACAGTTAGGGGATTTGAAGGCTTTGTGAGGCTTTCTAACTCAGATGGTGATGGTTCAGCAGTCAAAGAAGAACGAATTTCTTGGGTTGCAGTTGCATCCCACCAAGAAGCACCTGCAGCGACAGAACGCAGTGCTAACACTAATTTTTCTGCCGCTATTCCTTTGAGACAGTAGCCTTGCGCGCCTGCTTCAATTAACCGGGTAATTAGCGGCTTTTGGGAATGCGAAGTAAGAACTAAGATTGGTAGTGAGGGATTTTGCTGCTTAATTTGTCTGCAAGCTTCGATTCCGCCAATTCCTGGTAAACCCACATCTAACAGCACCACATCTAGAGGCGTTTGCTTAACTAATTCGATAGCTGTTTCACCATCTTCAGCCTCAGCGACAATCTCTAACCCTGGTTCTTGTTGCAATCGCACGCGCAAACCCAAGCGGAAGAGTTCATCGTCCTCGACAAGGAGAATTTTGATTGGGGTAGAGGACATTTCACACAGTAACAGATTGAAATGGGTAAACAGGCAGTTTGAAAGCAAACATTGCACCAGTGGGTACTTTGTTCTCTGCCCAAATTATACCTCCGTGAGCTTCAATAATTTGCCGAGATAGGTAAAGCCCCAATCCTGAACCTTTGGCTTGGCGATCGCTATGTCCTTGGTAAAATCTTTCAAATAAATAAGGAAACTCTTCTGGTGCAATACCTGCACCTGTATCCAAAATTTTGACTACTTGGTAAGAGGCTTGGGGTTCTAAAACTACTTCCACCCTTGCACCCCGCCGGGAATGATTAATTGCGTTCACTAACAGATTATTAAAAACTCTTTGGAGTTGTAGTGCATCACCTTGAACCCACAATTCACTTCGCCAATCAGAATCACCATAACTCACTGAGAGATGAACGCGGCGATTAGCAGCTAATTCGATTAAACTACTTGATGCATCCTCTGCTAAGTTGGTTAAATCTACAGGTGCTAAGTCCAGCTTTAAGCCTTCAGTATCGTTGCGATAGATATCTAATAAAGTTTCTAAAAGTTGTAGGGAAGTTTTGTGGCTGCGCGCCATTGTTGCTAAAACTTGTTGCTGGGTTGGTAATACTGGGCCAAATTTTTCTTGTTGAAAGGCTTTGATTGTTTCAATTGCACCTAGCAATGGTGTTTTTAAATCATGGGTAAGCGTTGAGGCGAAATCTTCTCGGAGTTTGACTAATTCCTCTTGCGATTCTAATTTGGCACGGGTGAGGGCGATCGCATCTTGAGAACGACGCAGGCGATCGCTTAAAATACCTGTGACAATCAAAGCCAAAACTGCGATCGCACGACTGGCAATTGTGGATGCTTTGATAACTCCACCCTCTGGTAACCAAAGATTTAAAATGGTTAAGCAGACAGCAATCAAGGTTGCTTGTAAGGTTGCAATCCCCCCAAACCATGAGTTTGTTAATAATATTGGCCCTGTATAAAGATATCCAAATACATATTCAGTTGGTGTAGAAAACTCCATCAGCATGACAGCAACAAACAGGCTTGATATGACTGTCAATCTGCTAAATTGGGAGTTATTAGATAGTAATTTCGCTGAAAATATGGAATGGGGCATGGGGCATGGGGCATGGGGCATTGGGAATTTGTCAGTTATCCTTCATTCTGAGATTTTCTACAAAACTTTGGTGTTCTGCACTTGTTAAACCTTGCTGCAAAACTTCTAAGACTCTAGCTAAATTTCCGGTTAATAATGCTGCTTTTTCTAACCATAAACCCGGAAATATTTGGGAACAAATCACACCATCGGCATTAGGTGTCAGCTGTATATATTCTCCTTCCTGTAACTTGAACCAATCAAATTCACCGTCATAAACTCGCCAAACTAAATATTCTTGCACTTGATTGCGTCGGTATACTTTTAACTTGTCGTGTAAATCTAAAGAAACACTACTAGCTGCAATTTCCACAATTAACTCTGGCGCACCTTCAATATAGTCATCATCGCTAACACGCGTTTGTCCCCCGTTGGCGATTCTTAAACAGACATCTGGTTGAGGTTCGTTATCTGCATCTAGGCGTACAGTGGAATTATCAGCGAGTTTAACGCCTGGTGTAGCCACTTTGTAAAGTCCCAACCAAGTAATAATATCAGCATGGGGTTCACCATGACCTGTAACTCGTAACGGAGATGCCATATATACAGTTCCTTCAATCAGTTCCGCTTTTTTCACTTCTGGCATAGTATGATAACGACGCTCAAATTCAGCGCGGGTAAGTTTATCACCGTTTTCCAAAGGTGGAAGGGTTGATAGAGGAATGATAATGGCGTTAGGGCGTGTAATCATATTTTGATCCACAGCAATTTAACTATTAAGTATGTCGGCGAAATTAAAGATAACTGGCTAAGGCTGTCATTCTTACAAAGTTCTGATCGGAGGAAACCTCCGCTCAGACTTTGCGCTTTGTCATTGGTCATTTGTCATTGGTAAGGATTTTAAACCTATTTACGTTTATTAACATAGTCGGGTTTATTTCCACTGACTTACTTAATTTCATTTTAAAGAGGCAAGATTTATGTCGGCAATGCCCAGCCTACATATACTTGCTGTGAATATTTTTGTTTAGTTACTTATCTAAACGCTCTAAACGCTAGATATAGAAATAATAAACGCTCCCTAAATCAAAAATAAACTTGTTTTTATATCTTCTATATCTTGTATTTCATCAAAAGCCAATTGATGATGGAAGTAAATTAACAATTTGTATGAAAAATTACGAATTAGGCATTATCAATTGGTATAACTCATGCTACAAGGATGGATTCAAATAGCATTAACGCTATTAATTGTGGTAGCAATTACTCCCTTTTTTGGGCGATATATGGCGCGTGTCTATCAAGAACAGCGCACTTTTCTTGACTCAGTTTTAAACCCAATTGAACGAATACTTTATTCTTTGGTTGGTGTTGCCACAAAAGAAGATATGACAGGATGGCAGTATGCAAGAGCTATTCTGTACAGCAATGTGGTGATGGGGTTGCTGATATTCTTCATTATTATGAGTCAAGGATGGTTGCCCTTTAATCCTAATAAGATAGGTGCGCCAACTTGGGATACAGCATTACACACAACCATATCCTTTATTACTAACACCAACCAGCAGCATTATTCTGGTGAAACTTATCTGAGCTATGCCAGTCAAATGTGGGGGCTGGGATATCATATGTTCACCTCAGCCGCCACAGGATTGGCGGTAGGAATTGCTTTTATTCGAGGGTTGACTGGTAGACCTTTGGGCAATTTCTATGTAGATTTAATTCGCACAATTACGCGGATTTTACTACCTATTTGTATTGTCGGCGGTATTGCTTTGATGGCGGCGGGTGTTCCCGAAACCTTAGCAGGGGCAGTTGTATTACCCACCTTAGAAGACCCTAACATTAGTCAGGCGATCGCACGCGGCCCGGTGGCTCATTATGAAATCATCAAGCAATTAGGAGAAAACGGCGGCGGCTTTTTCGCTATTAACTCAGCACATCCTTTTGAAAATCCCAACGGGTTTTCTAACTTAATTCAGGTTGTGGCAATGCTTTCAATTCCCACATCTCTGATTTACACATACGGTTTGTTTGCTAACAACACCAAGCAAGCTTGGTTAGTTTACGGGATGGTGGGTGTAATTTATATCGCCTTTATTATCGTCGCTGCTATTGGCGAATATAACGGTAATCCAGCAGTGAATGCACTTTTGGGCAGTACGCAACCGAACTTAGAAGGTAAAGAAGTCAGGTTTGGGTGGGCGCAGTCAGTGCTATTTGCAGTTAGTACAACCGGAACTATGTGCGGTGCTGTTAATAGTTTGCATGACTCCTTTATGCCTAACGGTGGTTTTGTCACCCTGTCGAATATGTTTCTGCAAATTATTTGGGGTGGACAAGGTACAGGCACAGCTTACTTATTTGCTTACTTGATTTTGGCTGTATTTGCTACAGGTTTAATGGTAGGACGCACACCAGAATTTCTGGGACGGAAAATCGAAAAGCGGGAAGTGGTACTGGCGAGTTTTTTGATTCTCTTAGTTCATCCCATCGCTATTATGATTCCGGCAGGAATAGCTTTAGCATTTCCCGAACAACTAGCAGGAATTAGTAACCCCGGGTTTCATGGTTTCGCCCAAGTCATTTACGAATACGCCTCCGCAGCAGCTAATAATGGTTCGGGATTTGAAGGTTTAGGAGATTCTCAACCTTCACCGTTGGCGATCGCAGCTGGTGCAAAAACTACCGCAACTGCTTTGTGGTGGAACCTAAGTACTTGCTTCAGTCTCCTGGCTGGACGCTACATCCCTATTATCGGTTTGCTGTTGTTAGCAGATAGTATGTCCCGCAAAAAGCAAGTTCCTTTCAACGTCGGCACATTACGAACTGACACCGGACTATTTACAGGCGTAACCGCAGGCGTAATTTTAATCCTCGGCGCACTGACATTCTTCCCAGTTTTAGCATTCGGCCCCATCGGTGAAGCTTTTTATTTGGGGCATGGGGGATAGGGCATTGGGCATTGGGCATGGGGCATGAAGCATTGGTTTTAAAGGTGCAACGTTCAGGCTCAAAGGTGCAACTTCCGACATCAAAGACGCAACTTTCAGGGTTAAAGGTGCAATTTCCAGGCTCAAAGGCTCAACGTTCGGGTTCCAAGGCTCAATCGTCAGGCTCAAAGGCTCAACGTTCGGGTTCCAAGGCTCAACATTCAAGTTCCAAGGCTCAATGTTTAGGTTCTAAGGCTCAATGTTTAGGTTCTAAGGCTCAATGTTCAGGTTCTAAGGCTCAATGTTCAGGTTTTAAGGCTCAATTGTCAGCCTCAAGGCAGCAAAAGACCTCATAAATTTATCACACAGTTGGTTTTACAAGTTTCTTTTCTACTCCTGTTGTCTTCCTTATCTCCTCAGTTCCCATAATTTATGACAACTAATATAGACTCATCCCCTTCACCTCGCCCGCCTCGTGTTCCCCAGGGAACGCGTGATTCGCGCAGACACACGCCTAAAGCAGATATGCGGGGGCTTTATCAAAGGGCAATTAAAGAATCATTTGTCAAACTGCATCCCCGAGTTGCTGTTAAGAACCCAGTGATGTTTGTGGTGTGGGTGGGGACAATTGTGACTTTCTTAGTTACTCTCAACCCCAGTTTATTCGGTACTTTACAGGTAGATGTCAATCAGCAACGCTTGTTAAACGGGTTAATTACCTTAATTCTGTTTTTGACAGTGGTGTTTGCTAACTTTGCGGAAGCTGTTGCGGAAGGAAGAGGTAAAGCCCAAGCAGATTCTTTAAGGTCAACACGTTCTGATACGATCGCTCGCAAAGTTCTTCCTGATGGTACGATTCAACAAGTTAATTCTACGGAATTACGCCGCAACGATTTAGTAAAAGTCATTGCTAATGACATGATTCCTGCCGATGGCGAAGTCATTCAAGGCATCGGTTCGGTGGATGAGTCGGCAATTACGGGGGAATCTGCACCTGTACTCAAGCAACCGGGTACAGATATTGCTAGTTCTGTAACTGGAGGTACACGCTTACTTTCAGATGAATTAACGATTCGCATCACTGCTGATCCCGGTCAGGGCTTTATTGACCGGATGATTTCGCTTGTGGAAGGGGCTGAAAGAACTAAAACTCCAAATGAAATTGCCTTAACAGTATTGTTAGCAGTACTTACCCAAGTCTTCTTAATTGTCGTGGCAACCATGCCGCCCTTTGTTAACTACATTGCTAACTTTATTAGTACTGTGTTTGGGGCGGAAGCCAGCAACAGTTTACGTGCAGGTGCTAGCGTTGCCATCTTAATTTCACTGTTGGTAGCTTTAATACCCACAACTATCGGTGGTTTGCTCAGTGCAATTGGGATTGCCGGGATGGATAGAGTTGCCCAATTTAACGTCATTGCTACCTCTGGACGGGCAGTAGAAGCTTGCGGTGATATTAACACCTTAGTGCTAGACAAAACTGGGACAATTACCTTGGGTAACCGCATGGCTGATGAGTTTATCCCTGTAAATAGTTACACTCTTCAAGATGTAGCCAGAGTTGCTTTAGCTGCCAGTGTATTTGATGAAACACCAGAAGGCAGATCAATTGTCTCACTAGCCGATAGTTTGGGGGTCAGGGTTGATTTCGACTCCAAACAAGCCGAAGGAGTGGAATTTTCCGCCAAAACTCGGATGAGTGGGACTAACTTACCCAATGGGAAGGAAGTCCGTAAAGGTGCAGTCGATGCGATTAAAGGCTTTGTCCGTTCTCGCGGTGGTCGAATTCCTGATGATGTCGATGCAGCTTATGAGCGAGTTTCTCGTTTAGGTGGTACACCCTTAGCAGTCTGCCAAAATGACCAAATTTTCGGCGTGATTTATCTCAAAGATATCGTCAAACCTGGCTTAAAGGAAAGGTTTGACCAACTGCGGCGCATGGGTGTGAAAACTATCATGCTGACTGGTGACAACCGCATTACGGCTAGTGTAATTGCTCAAGAAGCCGGAGTTGACGACTTTATCGCCGAAGCTACACCAGAAGACAAGATTAGCGTGATTCGTGGCGAACAGTCTCAAGGTAAGCTGGTGGCAATGACAGGTGATGGTACTAACGATGCACCTGCATTAGCCCAAGCTAACGTCGGGTTAGCCATGAACTCTGGGACTCAAGCCGCCAAAGAAGCTGCAAACATGGTGGACTTAGATTCTGACCCCACCAAGTTAATTGATTTGGTGACTATTGGTAAACAGTTGCTCATTACCCGTGGGGCGTTAACTACTTTCTCTATCGCCAACGATATCGCTAAATACTTCGCTATTATCCCCACTATCTTTGCTGCAGCAGGTATTGGCGCACTGAATATTATGGCGTTAAAAAGTGCCCAATCGGCAATTATCTCAGCGTTGATTTATAACGCTTTAATTATCCCTGTACTCATTCCCCTAGCACTTAAAGGCGTGAAGTTTCGCCCTTTAACAGCGGATCAACTCTTAAAACGCAACATTTTTATTTATGGTGTGGGCGGAATTATTGCACCTTTCATCGCCATTAAACTCATCGATGTAATTTTACCTTTGTCTTAATTACAAATTACCAATTGTTATGAAATCGCTCCAAAAATCTACCCAAATAATTGCAGATATTACCGAAATATTTTCAGACTGGCGTAAACAAAAACTGCCCTTATCCATATTTCTGGGAATGTGCTTCAACCTGGTGGTTGCGCCTGTTGTATATGCAGCCACAGGTGAGGAATTTTCTCGCACACAAGCCTGGGCTTTGGGATTGTTAGGACTAGTAACCCTGAGTCTTTCTATTTATTTATTTTTTGTGATGTTTGTACCGGAGAAATTCTAATGAGTTTTACCAGAGAAGCCAGCAGAGCAATTCGTTCTACCTTTGTACTTTGGATAATTGGCGCAATTATCTATCCATTGATGATGATTGCTGTGGGACAGATTGTATTTCCCTATCAAGCCAATGGTAGTTTAATCAAAGATAGCCAAGGTCAAGTTGTCGGTTCTGCTTTAATTGGTCAACCATTTAGTAGCGATCGCTATTTTAACTCTCGCCCCAGCACCACCAGCTACAGTACCGCCGATCCTGCAAAAGATGATGCTAAAGTCTTACAAACAGGGGTTTCCGGTGCTAGTAACCTTGCTCCCAGCAACTCCGCCTTACTAGAACGCATCAAAGGTAAAGACGATCCCGATCCCAGCAAACGGGTTGAAGGCGATTTAAACCGTTTGAAAAAAGCCGGTGTCCAACCTACCGCAGATTTAGTTTACACCTCTGGTTCTAGCCTTGACCCCCACATTACCCCTGAAGCAGCCAAAGCACAAATTGCCCGTGTCGCTAAAGCGCGAGGAATATCATCCCAAGAGTTAGAAACTTTAATTAATCAAAATACTGATGGTCGTTTTCTGGGAATTTTTGGTGAGCCTGGGGTCAATGTCTTGCAATTAAATCTCGCTTTAGATGCTTTAAAATCTGCCAGTTAAAGCCTATCAATTGTGATGGTTATACCAATTCAAATAATGTTGGCGACACATCAATATATTCTAGAGGGCAAGGCATTGCCCATACGTGTCAACTTAAGCTAAAAGCGATATAGGGTGGGCGTTGTACAAATACCTCGCGCCCTCATCCCCTAACCCCTTCTCCTGGGGGAGAAGGGGAATTAAATCTCTTGCTCCCCTCTCCCGGCGGGAGAGGGGTTGGGGGTGAGGGCGAAACCTTGCACAAGAGCGGGTTTCACGTTAAGTTGACACCAATGGGCATTGCCTTGCCCCTACAATCTGTCGCATTCTTTTTTAAAATTAGTATTAATTATTAAATGGGGACGAAAACTCAAAAATAAAGGCGACGCTGTTTTATCACAATTTAAATGCACAACAGCTTATTACTTTACATGTGATAATTTTCCATTACCCATTACCAAACCTAAAAAATATCCTTCCGCTTTTGCAATAACAAGGTAAGCAATAAATAAACGGCTGTATGTAATAATAACAATCCCCAATTTTCAGTTAAATTTTCCCATGTGGCATTGTAAACTGCTGAAGGTTTAAAGGGTTGGGGAATTGTACTACCATCAGGTAATTGGGTTGGTAATGGTACAAGGTTATTAACATTAACTAAAGTCCCATAAGCTCCCACTGACCAACGGCTGACCATCAGCCAGGACAATAATTTATTGATAGCACCTTCAGTTTTAAATAAAACTCCAGAAAAGATAATTTGTGGTAGCAGTAGTAATGGTAAAGCGCTATTCGCTTGACTACTGTTTCTCACAATTGTCGAGACAAGTAAGCCTAAACTAAAACTTGCTAATAAGGTGAGAAATGTAGTAATTGCTAATCCTAATGACCAAGAAATAATTTTGGGGTCGGGCGATTTAAAACCTAAGAGAATTACTGCTACCATTAATAGGGTTTGCACAATTGCCAAAGCTGATAAAATTGTGACCTTGGAAGCAAGATAAGCTAATAATCCTAAATTAACTAAGCGTTCTCTTAAGTAAATTGCTGACTCTTTGACTATTTCTTGCAGAGAACTGGAAAGTCCTACCCATAAAGCTGCACAAGTAAAGACAAATAATACTTGCAAGGCTAATGATGCGAGGGTGGGATCGGCTTCGTTTCCTTCCACAAAGGGGGTTTTATCTCGCAGCGCTAACATAATCAAGCTTATACCGATGGGTGCGGTGAACAGCGCTAACCCCAAATTCACGCGATCGCGTACAATTAATTGCCAGTAACGTTGCGTTAATAACAGCCACTGCTGCCAAAATGATATTTGCTTGGGAGTCGGTGCAAAGGATTTAGTTGACTGGATATTACCAAAGCTGATTTGACTAGCTATGTATTTTTGATAATAGCTAGATTGCTGGAATTGCATCGCATATTTAACTACTTCTAACTCTTGTTCGAGTTTGATATAAATATCTGCAAAGTCGTTAACACCAAAAAACTGTAATGCATCTTGGGGTGTACCAAAATAGCAGAGTCTCCCACCCAAACCGAGAAACACTATGCGATCGCATTCGGTAATGTTGGCTGTCGCATGAGTGACTAAAATGATTGTTCTCCCGCCTTGATGCGCTAAGTCTTTTAATAGCTGCATCATCTGTTTATCTAAGCCGGGATCGAGTCCGGAAGTGGGTTCATCGAGAAAGAACAATTTGGGATCGGCTAGCAATTCTACGCCAATGCTAACTCGTTTGCGTTGTCCACCACTCAAATCACTAATTAAAGCATGACGGCGATGCGTCATTTTAATCGCTGCTAAAGCCTGTTCTACCACAGTTGGCAAATTACTATCCGGTGGTAAACGCAGCTTGGCTGCATAGGTTAGCACTTCCGCCACGGTCAATTCTCGGTGAATAATATCATCTTGGGGGACATAACCAATTTGAGTGCGGTACAAATTAAAGTTTTTCTGCAAATCTACGCCGTTAATCTGCACAGCACCTTGAGTAATTTTCTCAATTCCCAACAATGTCCGCATCAAAGTTGACTTCCCCGCACCACTACCGCCAACTAAAGCCACAAACTGTCCCGGTTCAATAGCAAAAGTTAAATCATCAAGTCGCCGTTTACCTTTGGTTTCCAGAATTAAGTCATGCGCTTCTAGACGAATGCGATCGCCTTGGTCGAGAATTTCTAAATTATCATCCCGCACTACCAATGTATAAGGGCCAATGCGGATTTTCGCCCCATTTGTCAATACCACAGAACCAACGACTTGTTTACCGTTGACGAAAACTCCGTTAGTACTGTAGTCCCGCAGAATGTAGCGTCCTTGATTATCCGTATCTATGATGGCGTGGCGACGGGAAACCGTAGGCGTATCTAACTGCAAGTTAGCTTGGGGATCGCGTCCTAATAACACCGAACGCTGTTTTATCGGAATTGTATAAGTTGTTGGTGTAGTAACTGAATGTGCGTTGTTGGGGTTGAAATATCTTACCTGAATTAATTGATTTGGGTTTTGGGCAATTTGCAGTTCAACACCGTGGTTTAAGTAATAGCCTTCTGTGGGGGTAACTAGAGAATGACTGACATATAGCTTATTACTACTGGGTTGTTGTCCATCACCATCATAGATGCGGTAGTCAACGCCATCTTGTCGTAAGACTGCTTGACAACGAGACACAACATTCCACTGTTGGGGAACCACTAAATCAGCTACATTGGGATCGCGTCCCAAAATATGCTGTGGCTTTTTTAGCTCAAAGTATAAAACCTCACCTTGATTATTTAATTCTAAATAAGGATTGGTGCTGAGAACAGTCTGACTTTGTGAAGGTAGCTGTACCATAATCTTTGGGGACTGGTGACTGGGGATTGGTGATTAGGGACTGGGGATTAGGGACTGGGAATTGGGGGACAAAAAGAAGTAGGACGATAACTCACTTTTGACTCTGGACTCTTAATAAATACCAAACACCAACTGCAAGCATCAAATAACATCATCAAAAAGTGCGATGTAGTTCATGCTCTGTAATTACTATGAATCTTAAACTGATTGAATCTAATACTTATTTACTTATCAAAAATTAATTTTATTTGAAGAGAATATATTCAATTAATATATCAAAAGTTTATGATATTGAAAAGCTAATTACAAATTATACATAAACACTGACCAGCCCAAATATTATGACGTTAACACTATTGAATAATCGTTATCAAGTACTACGCGTGCTTGGTAGTGGCGGTTTTGGGGAAACTTTTTTGGCTGAAGATACTCAAATGCCCTCTAGCCGCCGTTGCGTAATTAAGCAACTGAAACCTGTAGCGAATAATCCGCAGGTTTACCAATTAATTCAGCAACGATTTCAACAGGAAGCAGCCATCTTAGAAGAATTAGGCGATCGCAGCAATCAAATTCCTAAGTTATATGCTTACTTTGTCGAGAATGGGCAATTTTATTTAGTACAGGAATATATTGAAGGTAACACTTTAACTCAAATCATTAAACAGCAAGGATTGCTGAGTGAAAGTGCAGTCAAGGATATTTTAATTAATATTTTACCAGTGCTAGAGTTTGTTCATAGCAAGCGCATTGTACATCGAGATATTAAACCAGATAATATAATTTTGCGGTTTGCAGATAGCAAACCAATTTTAATTGACTTCGGTGCAGTCAAAGTATCAATGGGTACAATTATGACTGCTTCTGGTAATTCCAGTCAGTCCATTGTCATTGGTACGCCAGGGTTTATGCCTATGGAACAATCAGTAGGCAGACCAGTTTTTTCTAGTGATTTGTATAGTTTAGCACTGACAGCTATTTATTTACTGACAGGCAAATTACCCTCAGAATTTCCTACAGATCATGGTACAGGGGACATTCTGTGGCGAAATGCTGTCCCGAATACCAGTGCAGATTTTGCGGTTGTTTTGGATAAAGCAATACAACAATCACCACGCGATCGCTATCTCAGCGCCAGAGATATGCTAGCAGCATTGCAGACTCCAGCTGCACCCACTGTACCGATTATCGCGCCCACAATCATCACTACACCAACTCCACCAGTTTCTCCTGGCTATGCAGAAATACCAACAGTCGCCGCATCGCCAGCACCGCAATATCAACCGCCAACTCCTCCCCCCTCGCCTTTGCCTTATCCCAATCCACCCTTACCTACTAGCCAAGGTTTAGGAACTTGGCAACAAGGTGTAATTATTGGTGGTGCCATAGGTATAGTTGTGGTTGGTGGTTTATGGTTAGTGCAAGGAAAATTATCTAATCAACCACAGCCAGTAGCCAGTGTTTCCCCTTCTAGTTCACCTTCTGTTTCTCCACAAATCACAGATACAGAAATCTCATCAGGTAATTCTTCAACTAAAACTAACACAGATACATCATCAGGTAATTCTTCAACGAAAACTAACACAGATACACCAGTTGTTAAACCTACTACTAAAGCAGTAATTCCTGTTCAAACAAATACCCCAATTCCCAGTCCTCAAACAACCGAAAACCCTGCAGATACAATCGAAGTATTGACAGAAGCCGAAGCCAAAAATTTAATTAATAACTGGCTACAAGCAAAAAAAGTCATGTTTGCACCTCCCTACAATTCTCAGCCAGCAGAGGAATTAACTACGGGGAAACAATATCAACAAGTTGCGGGATATAATGGCTCAATTAATTCTCTCAAAACTGACGGTCATTATTACAAATATGGCTTACAACAAATTGACAGCGTAGATGATTTCTTCGTTGAAGGCAACGAAGCCATTATTCAAGTAAAAGTTACTGAAGACCGGAAGCTTTTTGATAGAAATGGCAATATATTACCTAAAGAAACCGACTTTAAAACTAGAACAGTGCGCTATGAATTAGAACTTGTAGACCAGCGCTGGAAAATATCTGCTACTGAAATAATTACCAAATAATTATGAGATTTTTCTCTAAGTTACCTTATCTTGCCCGCATTTTAATTATTGCCACAATTGTTGCCTTTAGTATAGTAATTTGTGGGACATTAATGATGCGATTTTCAGCATCAAATCCAGCAGTTCAAGCTACCACTGCACCCCCTACACCGAGTGTAGTTACTACTCAACCAACATCACAACCAACATCAGATTTACCTGCAATACCAACAGCAGCTTTACCGACGAATTCCACTCCTCTAAAAGTAGCTAGAACTAGTTCAGTTAATCAAAAAGTCAACTCTAATCAGCTAGCTTATGGGCATTTTCCCTATACACAAGCAAATTCCAATCAAATGACGCTAGTTGGTAGTTATGCTAGTGGTGCAGATCAGCGCTTTGAATCTTTAAATATTGAAGCTGTACAAGCATTTATGAAAATGACTTATGCAGCTAGAGAAGTAGGCGTTTGGATTATTCCTGTATCTGGATTTCGCACTATCGAACAACAACAAAAGTTATTTCTACAACAAATTAAGCGCCGGGGTTCTGAAAAAGAAGCTGCAAAAATTAGCGCACCACCAGGTTACAGCGAACACCATACAGGCTTTGCTTTAGATTTAACAGATGGTAAATTTCCCAAACAAGATATTACTTTAGCATTTGAAAATACAGATGCTTATCGTTGGTTGACTAGCCACGCTAAAGAATTTGGCTTTGAATTATCGTTTCCTCGTAACAATTCTCAAGGTGTAAGTTTTGAGCCTTGGCACTGGCGATATGTAGGTTCAGCACCTGCAACTGCTGTATTTGCGAATGCTAGAAATCAACGATAATTAAAAAATATCCTATCGCTAGGGGTAGCAGAAGGAGAGAAAGAATTTGCTCAATCAGCTAAAAAATATCTCAATTACATAACTACCCTTCAAGGTATCCTTTCATCATTATTCATTCGTCATTTGTATTGGCAAAGGATCAGGAACAAACGACAAATAATTTCATGTCCGTTTGAACACTTATCATATCTTTGAAAGTTGGTAATGGGTAATGGGAAAGAAAAATACAGTTTACCAATTACCAATTACCAATTACCAATTACCAATTACCAAGGCAATCTCACTTCCTAGTTTTTTCTTTATATATATAGCTATAGAGTAATTATTATAATTTGTGAAATCTCACATCAGGGATTATTGATGGTCAACTATTCACAGTCAACCATCAAAACCGATCCTAAATTATTGTTGAGGATTGTTTACTATTCGACAACGAGATATTAAAGTTATCTTTACCTATTTGTTGTTTAGCAGAGTTTACTGTTAAATAAAATTACTTATCCGTATTATTTCTTAGTCTTTCTCAATAACCAAATAGTATTTTTTATATTTCTTAGTTATTGAATAGCTGTGATATGTGATTAAAAGCCAGTTAATCCATAATCTGGCTACTATTACCACATCACCAATCACTGCAATTACCCTGATTTTTGGTTAAAGACTGAGTAATGGAATGAAGTGTTGCTTTACTCAGTGAAAACTTTACATAAACTTGACAAAAAAATTACCAAATTCAGTAGAGAATTTAAAAAATACAACTTACGCATTGACAGTAAATACCCAATATCTCAATATGAGATGTAGGTATCAGGAATTAGAACCTTATTTTTCAACAATTTTTTAGCACTGAGTGAAATCTATCTGAAGGTTACTATCAAACGCCTGAAACTACTAAATTGGGTTCACATACAATTAAGATTTCCAATTTGGACAATGCGTAATTTTTCACGATAGTGCTTCTCCTTGGGGTGAAATGAACTCTAAATAAGCACTAAAAAATAGGAGTTAGAAGTTACACGGGTGTGTTTATACTACGTGAAAATTGCTATGGGGAATTTAGCTTAAGCTTCTCCAAATCTTTTTTCTGTCGAATCATTGCTTGTTACATCTTGGATGCAGAAATATGGTCTACAGAGCTTATAATCGCCGTCAATTTATTCAAACAGCTGCTTTCTTTTCTGCTGGTTTAGCAACCTCAGTGGTTACTTCTCGTAAAACTCTTGCTGATGAGCTTGATTACCAGGCTATTGTCATTGGTAGTGGATATGGAGGAGCCATAGCTTCTTTACGTTTAGGACAAGCTGGTGTAAAAACTCTGATTATCGAGCGAGGAAGACGCTGGCCAATTAAGAATGTTCAACCTGGTCTCAACTCACAAGACTATACTTTTGCTAATTTCGATTTAGTTAATCCCGATAAGCGCTCTACTTGGCTGAGTTCAACAACTGTGTTTGGAACTCCAACACCACAAGTATATACAGGCGTTTTTGAAACTCTTGTAGAAACAGGAATTACTGTTGTTAATGGTGCTGGCTTTGGTGGAGGTTCACTGGTTAATAATGCTATTGCTTATCAACCAAAAAAAGAGATATTCTATCGAGTTTTTAATCGAAAATTAGTTGATTATGACGAACTAGATTCTGTTTACTATCCCAGAGTCAAACAGATGCTGCAACCATCGCCAATCCCCCGTGATGTTTTAAAGACTAAATATTATGGCAAAACAAGATTCTTTATAGAAAATGCTCGTAGAGCAGGCTATAACAGTTTCTTGTTAGATTTGGCAGTAGATTGGAACAAAGTTCGGGATGAAATCAAAGGCACAAGAGTAGCTTCTGTAATTGATGGACAAAACTGGTGGGGTGTTAATAGTGGAGCTAAAAATAGCTTAGATAATAACTATCTACGACAGGCAGAATATACAGGTAATATAGATGTTCTGACTTTACATATAGTTACTGAAATTGCCGAAATTCCTGGCGAAAAGCGAGGGTATCGCATCACTTGCAATAAAATTGATGAATTTGGGAACGTGATGGGTTCTCCAGTAACTTTAACTTGTCGTTATTTATTCATGGCGGCTGGTTCTGTTGGTACTTCCAAATTATTGGTTAAAGCTAAAGCTAAAGGCACATTACCTAAATTGAATCAGTTTGTTGGTCAATTTTGGGGAACTAATGGAGACAACATCACAACCAGAACAGAGTTAGGTACTGTATCAGGTAATGGTGGAACTGCAGGTGCTGTGATTGAACAACTTAATGCTCCTGTGCCTTTTGTGGTTGAAAGTCTGGAACTAGCAATTAGTCCTGATGGTACACAAACTTGCTTGGGTCTAGGCCTAACGCCTCCAGCAGGCAGATTTGAATATAATGCAACTACAGATTCTGTCAACTTAATTTGGGATCAAAGTGCAGATGAACAAATTATTAGTAGCACAGAAACCTTGTTCCAAAATCTTGACCAATACGCTAATTTCAATGGCAATAATTTTGGCAGAAAACCCAAACATCGTGGGCACCGAGGAATGATACCACGTCAACATATATCTTCTCCAAATTATCCAACACCATCAGCAGATTCTCAAAATAATGATGCTGCTATTACTGGACATCCTTTAGGAGGATGTGTCATCGGGAAAGCTTGTGATTCCTATGGCCGAGTTTTGGGTTATAAAGGACTCTATGTTGTTGATGGTGCCCTAATTCCCGGCTCAACAGCTTGTACCAATCCTTTCTTGACCATTAGCGCCATAGCAGAACGTTGCATGGACAAGATTATTAAACGAGATATATTCAAAAGTTAAGCAGTTTTTGCACTTTTGGCCTGTTATAGCTCCAGCATAGCTGTCTTCCAATACAGTTTGGTTAAGGGGCAAAGGGAAAAGGGGGAAAGGATTGAATTCACCCTTACCCATTACCCTTTTCCCAAATCATGAGGGAGATACAAAATACTTATCCGAACCGTATTTAGCTGCCTTCTTCAATTACTGATTGGAGACAGACTCCAAGTACTGGAGAAATGATTAGCCTTCAATAGGTCTTGAGAGGAAGTCCGACATTTGCAGAGATGAGAAGAAAAGCGATCGCATATCATCTTCGCGATCGCTTTTTCCATCACTAGTAAATCAAAACATTTTTCAACACACGAAACATCTACTCGATAGTCAAATTCTACCTATGACCAATTAGCACAAACGAGGTAAAGTATACAACAAACACCCTTTTTCTGACTGGCTCACGCCAATTTATGCAAACCCTGCTGAACAATCGCTATCAAGTTATTCAAACTTTAGGAGGCGGTGGATTTGGAGAGACTTTCTTAGCAGAAGATACCCAAATGCCATCCAAGCGTCGTTGTGTAATTAAACTACTCAAACCAATTCAAAACAACCCCCAGATTTATCAACTGGTAAGAGAACGTTTTCAAAGAGAAGCCGCAATTTTAGAAGATTTGGGTGGCGCTACCGACCAAATTCCCTCTTTATATGCTTATTTTCAGTCAGAAGGGCAATTTTATGTCGTACAAGAGTTAATTGAAGGGCAAACTCTCACAGCGAAACTCAAACAGCAGGGATTATTAAGCGAAAGTTCAGTTAAGGAAATATTAGTAAATTTATTACCAGTATTAGAGTATATCCACTCAAAGCGGATCATTCACCGCGATATCAAGCCGGATAATATTATTTTGCGTGGGCGAGACAATAAACCTGTACTGATTGACTTTGGTGCAGTGCGGGAAACAATGGGAACAGTACTAAATTCCCAAGGTAATCCTACCAGTTCAATTGTAATTGGCACACCAGGATATATGCCCAGCGAGCAAGCAATGGGTAGGCCAGTGTTTTCCAGTGATTTATTTAGTTTAGGCATGACAGCAATTTATTTGCTAACCGGGAAACAACCGCAAGAATTAGAAACAGATCCGCGCACAGGGGAAATTATTTGGTCTCATCATGCTTTAAGTGTCAGTCCCACATTTGCAGGAGTGATAGATAAAGCGATCGCCTATCATCCCCGCGATCGCTTCGCCACAGCTAGAGAAATGCTCCAAGCCTTGCAAATTGGGGCAAATACCTTTCCGCCAACTGTCCCTTATGTACCACCAACAGTAGCCAATACACCAGCAGCAACTCACCCTTATGCTCAACCACCAGTAGCCAACACACCAGCACCTACTCAATATACAATCCCTGTTAGTCCAGGGGTTTCTCATCAACCCAATACAATTCCTGCTAATCCACCGCCATCTTATCAACCTAGCAATTCCAGCAATGGACAAAGAGGAGTTTTTATTGCCAGTTTAATCGCCGGTGGTTTGATTGGCGCTGCCATAATTATTGCTTTTGCGCTTCACAACAACAAACAACCCCAAATTCTAGGCGAATCAACACCCGCAGCCACGGAATCTAACACAATCCGCAATCAGCCTCAGGAAACTGCAACACCAACAACAAGCGATCGCCCATCACCAGAAGCCGCAATCCAAAATTATTACGCCAATATTAATCAAGGACAATTTCAAACTTCTTGGAATCTGCTAACCCCCAGCTTACAAAATAATCGCAAACTCCACCCTAATGGTTATCTTTCCTATATAGATTGGTGGGGAGGTAGAGTGCAAAGCGTCGATGTCACACAAGTGAGTTTAGTACAAGCGAACGCAGAAACAGCCACCGTTGATGCAAGTATGCAATACTACCTCAAAAACGGCAAAGTAACCCCAGCTTCTGTGCGCTTTTCTCTATTATGGGATGCTCAAAATAGCAGATGGGTTGTTAGTGATGCCCAGTAAATTGATTCATGGAAAGCGCCGGAAAACTCCATCCTCTTGAAGATGGAGTTTTTTATTAACGCTGTTAACCAAATTTTGTCAAGCCATGTTGACTTTTTGTAACAATCCTGTTAAATTAGTTTACATAAGTTAATAAACAAGCGATAAAAAAAACTATGTACACCACAGTTAATGAAGACGGCGTTCTCAACAACTATCCAACTGAACCCCAGGTATATTGCGCTGAATACCCAGCAATTTGGGAACAACGCAACTACCTGATACAAGGTGCAATTGCAACTATGTTTGTTTCTGCGGTTATGTGGGTTGCTTTTGCAGTTAGCTAAAATTTTTTAATTTCGGTATCGGTATATCCCATCACATTTAAATTTCTCTCTCTGACCTCAGCTACCAAGCTGGGTCTTTTTGTTGCTGTTGAGTCAATACTACTCGGTTAAGGTTTTGGGAAAAAGGTGAAAGGTTAAAGGTGAAGGGTTAAAGGTTTTTTCTTTCCCATTTCCCTTTAACCCTGAACTGACAAGTATTGAAGTCTATACCAATTTAAAAAAGAATCCAATAGCGAAACCCAACAGCAAAGCGGTGTTTTTGCAATACTGCTCGGTTAAGGATTTTAAACTCTTAATTTGGTTTGGGGAAAAGGTGAAAGGGTAAGGGTTAAAGGTTTATTTCTTGCCCCTTTTCCCCTTCCCCTTTTCCCCTTAACCGACAAGTATTGGGTGTTGTTGGGTTTCGGGCTTCAAATCGGTATTAGTTGATATCAATTTAAAAAAGAATGCGACAGATGGTAGGGGCATGGCAATGCCCATTGGTGTCAACTTAAGCTAAAAGCGATATAGGGCAGGCGTTGTACAAATACCTCGCGCCCTCATCCCCTAACCCCTTCTCCCCCTGGAGAAGGAGAACTAAATCTCTTGCTCCCTTCTCCCTGTGGGAGAGGGGCACAGGGTGAGGGCGAAACCTTGCAACCAAGAGGGTTTCACGTTAAGTTCACACGTATGGGCATTGCCATGCCCTCTAGAATATATTGATATGCCGCAAACACTATTTAAATTGGTATGACAAGGTGCGATCGCTCTATACTTTTAGCAATTTATTTACACTAACGCTAAAAGCGCCCTCCCAATTGGGAGGGCGCTTTCAATTCACAGAGAAGCTATTACTTGATTGCTCAGAAATTAGCCGTTGATAGCAGGAGCAGTTAGTGCAACAGGTGCTTGCTCGCCAGCAGCCAAGTCTAAGGGGAAGTTGTGAGCGTTACGCTCGTGCATTACTTCCATACCCAAGTTAGCGCGGTTGATGATATCAGCCCAGGTGTTAACTACACGACCTTGAGAGTCAATCACTGATTGGTTGAAGTTGAAACCGTTCAAGTTGAACGCCATTGTGCTTACGCCCAATGCGGTGAACCAGATACCGACTACTGGCCATGCAGCCAAGAAGAAGTGTAAAGAACGGCTGTTGTTGAAGGATGCGTATTGGAAGATTAAGCGACCAAAGTAACCGTGTGCAGCTACGATGTTGTAGGTTTCTTCCTCTTGACCGAACTTGTAACCGTAGTTTTGAGATTCGTTCTCGGTGGTTTCACGAACCAAGGAAGAGGTTACTAGAGAACCGTGCATTGCAGAGAACAAGCTACCGCCGAATACACCAGCCACACCTAACATGTGGAAGGGGTGCATGAGGATGTTGTGTTCTGCTTGGAACACGATCATGAAGTTGAAGGTACCAGAGATACCCAAAGGCATACCATCAGAGAAGGAACCTTGACCAATGGGGTAGATCAAGAATACTGCTGTTGCTGCTGCTACTGGTGCAGAGAATGCTAGGCATATCCAAGGACGCATACCCAAGCGGTAAGACAATTCCCACTCACGACCGAGGTAGCAGAATACACCGATTAAGAAGTGGAAAATTACCAATTGGTAAGGGCCGCCGTTGTACAACCACTCATCTAAGGAAGCTGCTTCCCAGATGGGGTAGAAGTGCAAACCAATAGCGTTGGAAGAAGGAACAACTGCACCAGAGACGATGTTGTTTCCGTAGATTAAGGAACCTGCAACAGGTTCACGGATACCATCGATGTCTACTGGAGGCGCTGCGATGAATGCGATTACGAAGCAAGCGGTTGCAGCTAGTAGGGTTGGGATCATGAGGACACCGAACCAACCGATGTATAAACGGTTATTGGTGCTGGTAATCAATTCGCAGAAGCGATCCCATACGTTAGCGCTAGAGCGCTGTTGTAAGGTTGCTGTCATTGTTTTATGATTGCGGTTATATGTTATGTATGAATTAGGCGTGTTCTTGCCTATGTGAGTAATTTACACTGCTTTACAAAAGTTAATCAAGTACTTTAACTTTTGTAAATGTAATAAAACATATTAGTTCTACTTATTTAAAAGTCAGATATCTTTCAGATCTCAGGATAGTAGTGCTTTTGGCACTAATAATTAGCTTTAATCACAATTCAGCACGATAGTAGCGAGCAGAGATGATAAGAGCGTTTCAATCCCTAATAGGGATTAGTGTTAATTGCAATAACCTGGGTATTGCGTTATCTGTGGTACCTATATCGGTGTTTCAATCCCTAATAGGGATTAGTGTTAATTGCAATAAGAAATCGTAACCCGTTAACTTTTCTAATTCATCGTTTCAATCCCTAATAGGGATTAGTGTTAATTGCAATGAGAAAGATTTTTACCAGGTATTCACAATTGGCAATTGTTTCAATCCCTAATAGGGATTAGTGTTAATTGCAATCTTAATCTGCTTTTGAAGAGTTCGCAAAAAAAAAGCTGTTGGGTTTCAATCCCTAATAGGGATTAGTGTTAATTGCAATCGGCATTGACATACTCCCCAGCCTGAAGGCATGGGGATTCTAGCTTCAGACAGCGATTGCTGGCGTAGCCAGTCTGACATCACCTAAGCCAACAGTCGATGCCCCGACTGCACAAATATTGCGACTAGCGTTTTCGTCTCTTCCATTAACTGACTGACAGGAAGGACAACGCCACTCTCTAACTGACAAATCAAGACTTTCTAGAATATGTTTACAATTAGAGCATGTCTTGCTACTTGGATACCACTGGTCGATAAAGACAACCAGTTTATTCTTCTTCTTGGCAACCCATTCTAGGATTTGCAGAAACTCACCAAACGCTAAGTCTGATATTTGCCTGCCCCAAAGACGTTGCATTCCTTTGAGATTTAAAGTCTCAAAACAGAGAATATCGAACCTATCTGTTAGCTCATGAGCTAATTTCCAGAACCAATCACGCCGACGGTTGGAAATATCTTCATGCTTGCGTACTAAATTCTTTCTGGCTCGTTCTCTGTTAGATGAGCCTTTTAGCTTTTTGGAATGCCGCGAACTTGCTTTTTTAATGGCGCTTAGGGATTGCTTGAAAAATTGGGGCGATTCAATTTTAGTGCCGTCTGAGCAAGTGAGGAATGTCTTTAACCCAAAATCAAAGCCAGCGATTTTACCCGTCTTAACTTCAACTTCTGAGCTACCCTCATCAACAACCAAAACCATAAATAACTCACCTAACGGGGTGCGTTTAATAGTTAGGGTTTTGACTGTTCCCTCAATTTCTCTGGACTTCCAAAACTGGTAAACTCGACTACCAATTTTTACCCTATTTCCACCCAAAAACTTATAACCTGCCTGCTTAAGGGTGAACGATTTGTATTTCTTGACCTTCTTAAATCCTGGTGGTCTTACTCCTTTGTTATTGTGTTTGAAAAACAATTGGTAAGCTTTCTCAATGCGTTGACAAATATCTTGTGCTGCTTGAGAACCTACTGATTGCCAAAAAGAATTACGCTTTCTTAATTTGGCGATATGAGCCTGAAGTTTTGCACAGTTTAAATGCTTGCCAAACATCCGGTAATACCTTTTATGTAGAGCAATGCAATGGTTATAAATCACTCCAGCAGCGTTGATTGTGCGCTTGAGGTGTCTATTCCTTTTGTGTTCGTACAATTTAAACTTCAGTGTTTTCATGCTAGTATTATACCATAAAACGACGGCAATATGACGGCATGAAGAAATTAACAGTTCGATGCTCTAATGAAGAGTATGAAACGCTTTTGAAATACTGCGAAGAAACAGATCGCACTCAAAATGACGTACTTAGAGAGATGATCCGGAAGTTGAAGAAAAGCCGTGCTAGAAGCACGGGGCTTTAGACCCAATTTTTTGGTAAATATGATGTGGTGGAGTTCTGCTTTAGTTTCAATCCCTAATAGGGATTAGTGTTAATTGCAATTGTACCTGCTCTGATGCCCCCAGATATTTGCGGGGGTTTCAATCCCTAATAGGGATTAGTGTTAATTGCAATTTTGCTGTATTATTGGGGTAGTGTATTATTCAAAGTTTCAATCCCTAATAGGGATTAGTGTTAATTGCAATAAGCGGCAGAAGCCGGAAAGCTAGTCTCTATTTGGTTTTCAAGGTTCAGTTTCGCGGATGGGCTAATCATAACACATAAAAATGTCAATTAATTTTTTAAAAAATGCTGAAACTAAGTCTGGGTAAGGTGCGCGGATAGTTTTAATTTAATTTTTATCCAACAGACTGTCCTATAAGGAATACAACTATTTGTTCAACGGCGAGATTTTCTACACCTACCCATCCGCGCATTGAGCTAAAAAATCTTTTGCATTTCAACTTTAACAAACGCTTTAAGCATTTGATAGGCGATCGCACTCGCAAAAATCAGCACTATTTCCACCCGATAAGCTGTTAAGCATTGAAATTGTATAGCCGTACCTCACCAAGTTGCAACTTGCTGTATTTGTCTTGTCAATGTCATAAAATTTTTGTCATAGTCTATCTGGTATACATTGGAAAGGGCAAACTCTAACGACCAGCAATTAGGCATTCACGCTTTTAAAGAGCATGACAATAACCCTTCTCAACAATCGGTATCAAGTTATCCAGGTACTCGGTGCGGGTGGTTTTGGCGAAACCTTTCTGGCAGAGGATACTCATATGCCTTCTCGCCGTCGCTGTGTAATTAAACAGCTAAAGCCCATCAGTAACGATCCGCAAACTTACCAAATCATTCAACAGCGGTTTGAGCGAGAAGCCGCAACTTTAGAGTCCCTGGGTAAAAATAGTGACCAAATTCCGGAACTTTATGCCTATTTTTCGGAAAAGGGGCAATTTTACCTGGTTCAGGAATGGATTCATGGTCAAACCTTGAGAGATATTGTTACAGCTAATGCTCACGTTAGCGAAACGGCTGTGAGGGAAATTCTGTTTAGTCTTTTACCAGTCTTAGAATATATCCACAGCAAAGGTATTATTCATCGGGATATCAAGCCAGATAACATTATTGTTCGTTCTCCTGATAACAAGCCAGTTTTGATTGATTTTGGCGCGGTTAAAGAAACTATCCGTTCTGTGGTGACTTCCCCAGGAATTCATGCAAATTCAATGGTAATTGGTACGCCAGGATATATGTCTAGCGAACAGGCTTTAGGAAGACCAGTGTATGCTACTGACATTTATGGTTTAGGCTTAACGGCAATTTATTTATTAACTGGTAAACAACCCCAAGAACTAGAAACCAATCAACAAACAGGGGAAATCCTCTGGCGAGATGATGCGCCTAATGTGTCGCCTAGTTTAGCTGCAGTATTGGAGCAGTCAGTTAAACCCAATGCTAGCGATCGCTACACCACTGCTAGTAAAATGCTTTATGCTTTGCAGTCTGCTAGCTATATTGCACCAGCCACAGTCACTAGACGGCCTACTACAGCTAACGCATCTATTGGGAAAACTCAGCCATTATACGCACCGCAACCACAAACTATTGCTCCCAGTAATTGGCAAAAACCTGCTGCAATTGTCGGGAGTTTAGTAGTGGGTGGGTTGATTGGTGGATTAATAATTTCTAAGATTACCCGTCAACCAGAAGTGGAAACGCCCATTGTGCAAAATTCCACTCCTTCGCCAGAACCCTCTGCTAGCATTACCCCACTGACTGAAACCCCCACGCCTACACCAACTTCACTCAGTGCATCACCATCACCTGTGGAAGTTGTTCCTGCACCGATTCCCCCTCTCAACCCCAGAGTCGAATCTAATCCCCCAGACACCACAACATCAATCCCAGAGCAAGAGCCTGTAAATTCTGATACTCCTGCACCAGTCGCTACAACTGCACCAGAGTCAAAAGCAGAAAATCCGCCGCCCGTAGTTGCTACACCAGAGGCGCGTTCCACACCAAAGAACAACGATGAGCCTCGTAAATCGGCTAGTAGCAATGTTAGTCAAAGTATTCCGGCATTTCCCACAGGTACTTCTAGAAGCAGCGTAGAAGCTACTCTTGGTAAACCCAAAAAAGATTTAAGAGGAGTGTGGCGCAATACTCGCGCTGTCACCTATAACGTAGTCCCAGACCAAATTGACTTAGGCTACTTATTCGACCGCAAAACCGGAGCGCTGCGCCAAACTGAAGCAGCTTTTGCCCAATCCGTAGACCCCCAAGTCATGCAGAATACTTTAAATGGAATGCTAGGTGGTCAAGCTACAGCAGAAATTAAACAGGGATTACAACAAATACAAAGCCGTCAGTCTGATAGTTTTCAATTTACCCAAGGTGGAGTCAAGGGTCAGATTGTACGGCAAGACTGTGATTTTATTTACATCAGTATTTGGGACGCAGATTTACATGATTTTGTAAGCCCTGCTTCTGCGAAACGGTGTAGCTAGTTTTTAAGAAAGGGAACAGGGAACAGGGAACAGGGAATAGAGAAAAGGTTGTGAATTAAATTTGTTGAAGTATCTCAAGTAGCCTTTATTACGAATTACGAATTACGAACTACGAATTACGAACTACGAATTACGAATTATTTTAAGCATGGCAAAATCCTCTCGTAGCTTGTCACGCTCAAATAACCCAGCCAAGCGATCGCTCCTCAAAAATGCGATCGCACATGGAAAAAACTGGATGGTTTCTCCCCAGGCGATTTCATGGCTACAGTTGGCGAAGATGGCAGGAAAAATGGCGATCGCAGCGACAATTTCTTTAGTGATTGCTCAAGGTTTGCGCTGGGAATATCCGTTTTATGCAGTGATTGCGGCGATTATTGTCATGTCATCAACTCATGGCAGCACTTTAACATTGGGGATACAGCGTTTAATCGGAACCATTATTGGTGCTTTATCTGGAGCCGTTTTTGCTGTTACATTAGGTACTCATCCCTGGTCATTAGGTTTGTGTGTATTTATCACCATCTTTGCTACTTCTTGTGGAAAATTCAACGAAGCTGCAAAGTTAGCGGGGTATGTATCTGCGATCGTCATCTTAAGTTACAATCATTCACCTTGGTTGTACGCCTGGGGTAGGTTACTCGAAACCTTGTTAGGTATTGGTGTGGCGCTATTGGTGAACAAGTTTATTTTTCCGGCTGCTGCTGGTGTACAGTTGCGAGAATGTTTATTTCAAACCTTGGTAGATTTAGAAAAGTTTTACCGATTAGTAGTTAATTGCGCCTTTACAGGAAACTACGATCGCGCTGATGCAGATGCTTTAAAAATTAGTATTATTCGTTCTTTTGGTCAAGGACGGGAACTTTGGAAAGAAGTTAGACAAGGTTTGAGCAATGAACCGCCAGAGATGCGCGTAAATCCAGCTTGGGAATTTCTCATCCGGCGAATTTGGGAGCATATTCTCACAATGGAACATACTGTACTCGCCAGACAACAGGATACATTTTGGCAAATGCTTTCACCCCAACTGACTCCCTTGGCGCAAGAAACTCAAAATGTCATGCTCGTGCTAGCAACAGCCGTAAAATCTCATCAGCCACAATTATCTATTTCAGAGATGGAAGTTGCACTGACAAATGCTACAGAGCAATTCAATCACTTGCAAACAACACAACAGTCAAATTATCCCATTGATGAGTTATTGCGGTTTTTCACCTTCTTTTACATCATGGAAGAGGTAGGGAGAAAGCTGCAAAGAATGGCAGCCACTCTTAATCAAGAATAAAACCTGCATTTCTTGCAAGCGCTGAATTAAGGCTACTCTTTACTAATTAAAAATGCTTGAATTTTATGAACAAAATTTTCTAAATCTTCTATATATTGAGATGTATCTGCCAGTTCTTGATTGTGAGCTAATTGTTCTAAATTTTCTATAGTTTGCTGGATGGCTGTAGCTCCGATATAGGAACTAGAGACTTTTAGCTGAGAAATTGTGTGTACCATTTGCGGAAAATCTCGAGATGCGATCGCAGCTTTGGTTTCCTCTAAATGAGATAGACAATCTTTAACATATATTTGTAATAAATAAAACTCAAATTCTGTATTATTGCCTGATATTTGGTTTAATACTTCCCAATCAATTGGCAGTTCAGATAAATTTTCATTTGTGGTAGTAAATGTTGCCGCAGCAGCCATTTCTTCGGCTGGTGTAAGTATCATGTGACTCCAATGCTCCAGCAATAGTGCCAATTTATCTTTAACTACAGGCTTACTTAAATAATCATCCATCCCTGCATTCAAACAAAGTTGTTTATCTTCTGCCATCGCATTAGCTGTCATGGCAATTACTATAGGTTGGGAATGACTAGCAAAGTAATTTTCTGGTAGCCGACGAATTTCTCTGGTAGTTTCCAAGCCATCAAGAATTGGCATTTGGCAGTCCATGAGAATTAAGTCATAAGGAATTTTTTCTATAAGCTGTAAAACTTCTTCGCCATTGGCAGCAACATCGGCTTCATAGCCTAAACTCTGAAGCTGCTTGAGAGCAACTTTTTGATTTACCCGATTATCTTCTGCTAGCAATAATCTTAACTTGGATTTGGTAGAGCTAGCAATTTTCTTAAGCGGTAATGGACATGAACGTTGTTCAATAGTTGATGGGCTTTCCAAGACATTTAAAATTGTATCAAGCAGTCGAGATGGCTTGACGGGTTTAATTAAATAACTCGCAAATCCGCTTCTACGAGAGTTTTCTAATTCACTCTTTTGATTACTAGAAGTGAGCAGAATTAACGGTATATCAGCAATAATAGGATTTGACTTAATTTGTTGTGCCAGAGTCATGCCATCTGTTTGAGGCATTTGCATATCTATTAAGATGACATGATAGGGGATTCTCAGTAGGGCTGCTTCCTCTAGCATTTGTAGCGCAGTTGCAGCAGAAGGTGCTCCATCTACTTGCATTCCCCAATTGCTAGCTTGATGGTGAATAATTTTGCGATTAGTAGCGTTGTCATCTACTACTAACAAGCGGCGATTTTTCAGCGATTCACGTTCTTTACCTGGTAAAGATGGCTGAGTTTGTTTAGGAAAAGGAACCTCAAACCAAAATTTTGAGCCTTTACCGAGATTGCTTTGTACACCAATTTCTCCGCCCATTAAATTTACTATTTGTTTGCAAATAGCTAATCCCAAACCAGTACCACCATATTGGCGGGTATTAGAAGCATCAACTTGGGTAAATGGTGTAAAGAGTTTGCGCTGTTCTTGTGGAGTAATACCTAATCCAGTATCGATAATTGCAAAGTAAATACTAGCTTGAGTAGCGGTTTCTGCTTTGAGTTCTGCTTGTACTACTACTTCTCCTGTAGCAGTAAACTTAATGGCATTCCCAATCAAATTCATTAAAACTTGTCGCAGACGACTAGCATCACCTTGTAGAAGCGTAGGTACATTGCGATGAATCAATGCTGCGATTTCTAATCCCTTATGATGAGCAAGGGGCGCTAACAAGTCCAAAACTTCTTCAATACATGTAGATAAATCAAAAGCGAGATTTTCTAGCAGCATTTCCCCTGCTTCAAGTTTGGATAAATCCAAAATCTCGTTGATCAAAGATAACAGTGCATCGCCACTTACACGAATTGTTTCTACAAAATCACGCTGTTCTTCATTTAAGGGAGTTTCTAACAGTAACCCAGTCATCCCTAACACAGCATTCATCGGGGTACGAATTTCATGGCTCATGTTTGCTAAAAACATACTTTTAGCTTGAGAAGCCATTTCTGCTTGTTGACGGGCAATTTCTAGCTCTTGACGCTGAAATGTTTCTGCTTCTAGTAATTGAGCTTGGGCTAATGCTACACCGATTTGGTCAGCGAGTGACTGTAACAGCTCAGTTTCCCAACTAGTCCATTGGCGGGGATAGTAACATTGATGGGTGATTAACAATCCCCAAAGTTCGCTTTTGAGAATTATGGGAACAACCAGATTAGCTTTGACAGCAAATTTTTGTAGTAATTGAATATGACAAGGTAGGATATCAGCCTTTTCTATGTCAGTGATGGCGCTAATCCTTCCCTGAGTATATTTTTCCATATAGCCATCTGCAAAACATGGGTCATCAATATTTTGTCCCATCACTACAGGTAACCCAGGAAGTACTGCTTCTTGCACTACAGTTAAAGCACCTTGTGGTTGTATTTGCAAGATTAATGCCCTGTCAGCTTTGAGCAGCTTTTGCACTTCTTTCACACTGTTTTGTAGAATCTCATTGATTTGCAGAGATTCACGAATTTTGAGAGTGAGTTCAGCAAAAAGATGCGATCGCTGACTTTGACGTTTTAATGCTTCTTCTACCTGCTTCCGGGGGCTAATATCTTGATATAACCAGAGATGGCCATAGTAATGCTCTGCAATAAAAATCGGTACGTAGTCTCGGCTAAAAATTCGCCCATCTCGCAATTGTAGTTCTTCATTTGTCACAGTTTGTTGATGCAGCAAAATTTCTGCCACACGTGTAATGAAGTGTTCTGGTTCAGTAAACAGTTGTTGAGCATCTTGAGCCGCTTTTGAGCAATTAACTCCAGTTAAAACTTCTGGTGGTGCTGCAAAGCCAAACAAGCGGCAGAATTCTTGATTGACTAAGACTATTTTCCCTGATTCATCTTCTACTAAAACCCCAGCCTGTAGATTTTGTATCAGAGCGCTGAGACGTGATGTTGTTGTCTGTAATTGCTGATTAGCAAAAATTAATTCTTGAGTACGCTGTTCAACTCGCTGTTCTAAATGTTGATTCGCTAACAAAAGAGCTTTTTCTGTTCGCTGATGCTCAGTAATGTCGTGAATTACTAAAACTACGCTTGTTTGACTTGGTTCAGCTTGTAAGGTGTTTTCCACCTGGAAGGGAGATGCAGAAATTTCTAAAATTAACTCCTGGGAATCTTTGGCAAATTCATAATAGCCTCGATGCTTAACTTGAGTTGTCAACGCCATCGAGACTGGATGAGCCGCAGTTATCAAATCTTGCCCAGCTTTTTGTAAAGGCAATATATGGGATAGCTGCTTACCTAAAATGGAAATGTTGGGTTGAGCTACCAGGCGAGCAAAAGCTACATTACACCACTCTACTCTGCCCTGGCTATCTGTCCAGACAATCGCTTCATCTACCGTCCCTAGAGCAATCTCCATTTTT
This sequence comes from Tolypothrix sp. PCC 7601, assembly GCF_025677855.1. Classification (NCBI taxonomy): domain Bacteria; kingdom Bacillati; phylum Cyanobacteriota; class Cyanophyceae; order Nostocales; family Tolypothrichaceae; genus Tolypothrix; species Tolypothrix sp. PCC 7601. The sequence continues at coordinate 5,021,886 of NZ_CP064879.1, read as the reverse complement.
CCTAGGGTGGTACGAAGCTGATTAATTTGGTTAGCTAAAGTCTCTTGATTCATATGTACATGACGCAAATTCAATTGCCCATCAAAATTGACTCAAACGCTCATTCAGCCAAGAGTGAGTGTGAATTTAATTGTGCCCAGGTTATTAACTACAATCCCAACTTTTTCGGGCAATTACAGATATTCGGTTAGCTTTCCCAAGAATAGAAATTAGCCACAAAATATGACTAAATTTGTTGTTTTTCAGTCATAATTCAATGCTAAGACTCAATTTATTGATTGTCTTGAGTGAAAGCTTTGAGTTGTCGCTGATAGTTAATCATCTCTGAAATAGCTTTTTCAAAGCGAACGGCGAAGTAGACCAATTCTGCAAAATAAAGCTACACATGCACAGCAGGAGGAGATTTATCAACCAGAATTGAGAAAAATGCTATTAAATCAGATTCTGAAAAAACTATGGGTTTTCCAGCAGACGCGTCAATTTTCCCTAGATTTGTAATTTATAGCACATTAAAACTAGTATGTTACTGAAAAATACTGACAATCTAGCTTTTCATGTGCCTGCTTTGCTAGAGACTGCAGTAGGGGTAAATGTCTTTCCTAACTAGCTGAAAATCTTAGTGATCGCCTGTGCATACCAAGGCAAAGTAGCAGGGTAAAGGGCAAAGGTTTTTGTCCCTTACCCTTTTCCCTTTCACCTTTCCCCAACCTCCACCTCACATTTTTAGGTTGGCAGACTACTAGTACAACAAGGCAAAAGTAAAAAGTGAGCCAGTGCGGTGGACGGGTTCCCAAGGCACTCCGTTGGGCGGCTTTGCCGACTTGAAGGAAGTGCCGTCGGCATAAAGCAACTGGCGAACTCCGCAGGAGTCAAAAGTAAAAAGAAAGAATAGTTATAGCACATGCCTTTTGGCAATTACAGATGGTCTGTTGATTTACGCCGACTTGTACTAGCAACCAAAAAGGTGATGAAACCTTGGTAAAAAATTGATAAAGTTACATGACAAGTACAGGCTGAGATTGATTTAGTTGTCTTGAAAGTCTGAAAATTATGGAAACACAAAATCAAGATTCAGCTTCAATGTGTTAATTAAATCAGGATTTATTCTTAGTGCTGTTGTTATCTAAACTTAATTGATAACAAAACTTAAACAAATTATCCCAGCTGGTAATGATGATTCTTTAAAGGTAAACAATGGTAATATTAGTTGTCGTAATTAATACTTTAATATCGCTGATATTACTCTGTGTGGCTTGGCGTGTATGGCAGCTAAAACAAGAGATTGGAATGATAGCAGATAGATTTACCCATTATGAACGCTGTAGCCATGCTGTACTTTATACAGCACCAGAAAAAATCTCTGCTGCCCAGCAAAATATTTATCACTTGCGACAGGGAAATCAAAGGCTAGAAGAGCAAATCCAGCAAGTGCGGCAAATTGTCAGTCTCTTGTTTCTTGGAAGACAAGTTTGGCGGCGCTCTTTTTCCAGGCTAGGTTCTACAAATGGTAAGAAAACAATCACAAAATTAAGGTAGAGCCAGAAAAACTCTCTTCTTTAGCCCCAAACTTCTAACCCCAGCGCCCCCATTCAAAGGTAAAGCAACATTTCTGCGGCACATATAGTCGCTGCAAGTTTAAATAATAAAAATTGCTTGAGTCTTGCAACAGGAGAAAACCCACCTAAAATGGGTGTAGGGAGAGAAACAATATCACAATGTCTAACAAGCGTTCTGGAGTATTTTTTGGCGGTTTGATGCTAGGGGCAACTATCGGGGCCTTGACAGGTTTGCTCGTCGCTCCACGCACAGGGCGCGAAACGCGTAAACTATTAAAAAAATCTGCCGATGCTTTACCAGAATTGGCAGAAGATTTATCAACCAGCGTGCAGATCCAAGCAGATCGTCTCTCTGCCAATGCACTACGTAATTGGGATGAAACTTTAGACCGACTACGGGAAGCGATCGCCGCAGGTCTTGATGCTAGTAACAGAGAAAGTCAACTCTCAAAGCGGCAAAACGCCGTCGAAAACAGCAGGGCTGATTCTGAACCCGAGGAAGACTCAGATTCTCTTGCCCAGCAACTAGAACGTTCATAGATAGAATAACCGTGATCGATCCCCTGTTTTGGCTGGGACTGTCCATACTCTTAGTCGCCGCTAGTCTGACTGCTGTTTTAGTGGCGGCTATACCGGCTTTGCAGGAAGTAGCACGTGCAGCGCGCAGTGCAGAAAAGCTATTTGATACTCTTTCGCGAGAGTTACCACCTACTCTCAATGCGATTCGTGCCACAGGCTTAGAAATTACTGATTTAACCGATGATGTCAGCGAAGGCGTGAAAAGCGCAGGTCAAGTGGTTAAACAAGTTGATCAAAGCTTAGAAACTGCTAGAAAGCAGGCTCAAAACATTCAAGTAGGCACACGCAGTCTTGTTGTGGGTGTAAAAACCGCCTGGAAAACCTTCACACGTCAAAAACCTGCGAAGCGATCGCTTGATCGTCTGCCAAATCCTGATAAAACATCCCTCCCATCACGAGAACGAGAAGCACTCAGACCAGAAAATCGCCGCGCCAAATCAGAAGTTTACCGCAGTAATGACGGTTACAGCGAAGCTCCTGGTTGGGAAGCTAGTTTTGATGATGAGGAGTAGTTGGGGACTGGGGACTGGGGACTGGGGACTGGGGAACTCGGGGCCCCCTCTGGGGATAAGGGGTAATGGGGACTGGGGATTGGGGACTGGGGACTGGGGAACTCGGGGCCCCCTCTGGGGATAAGGGGTAATGGGGACTGGGAAAAAGCAGGAGGCAGGGAGAGGGAGTAGGGGGAGCAATAATTAATGACAAACACCAAACACCCAACACCAATTACCGATTACCAATTACCCATGCCCAATGCCCAATGCCCAATGCCCAATGCCCAATGCCCAATGCCCAATGCCCCATGCCCCATGCCCAATGCCCCATGCCCCATGCCCAATGCCCAATGCCCTCCACCAAGTTTTGCTGCGATCGTTATAGCTTTGATCCCTAAGATTAGAGTAAAGTAAACAAGTGTAAAGAAGTATCACTTTTCCCGTACCTTTTAAAACAACTTGTTCACTTTTACCTTTGATATTTGTATAAAAACGTCCATGCAGTCTTGTTTTTGGCGACGATTTCTATTATCTATTGCTGCATTTTTCTTGGCTGGGTCAATTTGGGTGATGCATTCTCCCCCAGCGCTGGCTTATGACAATCCGGATCTGCTTCCTAAGGAAGCAACCCCAGTTGTAGACTTAGCCAAATCGCTTACGGATGTACAAGAAGAAAAGCTTGTTCACGATTTAGAGCAGTTTGAAACTGATACTGGTTGGAAACTGCGAGTATTGACTCAATATGACCGTACACCAGGCCGAGCAGTAATCAATTTTTGGGGTTTGGATGATAAAAGCATTCTGCTAGTTGCTGATGCTCGTGGTGGTAATATCCTCAGCTTTAGCGTTGGCGATGCAGTTTATGAGCTTTTACCCCGAACTTTTTGGATAGAACTACAAACACGCTTTGGCAATTTGTACTTTGTACGAGAACAAGGTGAAGACCAAGCTATTCTGCAGGCTTTAGATTCCGTTAAGGGTTGTTTACTTCAAGGTGGGTGCAAAGTTGTTCCCGGATTACCCCGGGAACAGTGGATTCTCACTTTGATTACCTCAGTTATCGGTGGAGTGGTTTGTGGATTTGCTGCTCAACCTCAGCGTGAGGGACAAATTTTTGCTTGGCAATGGGCTTTAATTTTCTCGCCTTTGTGGGGAATTTTGTTTATTGCCTTCGGGATTGGGCCTGTAGTGACACGTACTAGCGACTGGTTACCGCTATTTCGTAATATTGCTGGATTTTTGATTGGCGCTTTGGTTGCCTATCTATCTCCAATTTTCAATCGTTCTTCTTCTAATGCTGAATCTTAAGGAGAATCAGAAAACATCTAAAAACTAAAGTATCCAATATTTCTTAGGTAGGGTGCGTTAACATCAAAGCGTTCATCGTCAAGCACTATCTTGATTTTACGGCGGTGCGCGATCGCTTCCGCCACAACGCACACTACTAGATATTGGGTAGTTATGAATTGGCGGTGCTGGATGACTCAGTACTCGGAAAGCTCTGAAGCTGATAAGCTGAAAGCTGAGATCTCAGAGCTATATGGAAATGGAATGGCACGTAACTGATGCTCAAAGTTTGGCAATAATTGATAGTGAAATTGGCGATCATGTCTTTTCACCAGCGGAATATGAGATTATTCGGCGAGTTATTTACGCGACAGCCGACTTTGAGTATAAGTCTTTAATTTGGTTTTCTGAACATGCTTTGCAATCTGGCGCAGCAGCTTTAGCAGCACGTACCACGATTGTGGTAGATGTACCTTTGGTACAAGTAGGTATTAGCTACGATATCCAAAATACCTTTGCTAATCCGGTATATTGTAGTTTTGAAACAGCCACACGCCCGCAAACAGAAAAGACTCGGGTAGCTTGGGGAATAGAAACCCTAGCAAGGCGCTATCCAGAAGGTATTTTTATAGTTGGTCAATCGCAAACAGCACTAACAGCACTGATGGATCTAATCGAGACTGAGGAAATTCGCCCTGCTTTGGTAATTGCAACACCAGTGAGATTTTTGAATGTAGATGCGGCTAAAGAACGCTTACAAGAGGCTTTAGTTCCCCACATTACAATCGAAGGGCGCAAAGGTAATGCAGTGGTAGCAGCTGCGATTGTCGATGGCTTGGTAGACTTAGCTTGGCAAGCTTACGGGCAAGATGGGAATAGGGGAAGGGGAAAGGGTAATGGGTAATGGGTAATTGGTAATGGGTAATTGGTAATAATAAAAAATAACTGAAATACTAAGAACTCAGCACTCAGCACTTAATAATCGTAATCGTCGTCGTATCTCTCTTCTTCTTGACGGCGACGGCGACGCGGTCTGTCATTTGGGTCGTCACGCAAGCGGCTGCTGGTTTCGCTAAAGAAATCTTGTCGTACAAAGGGATAATCGCTTACCCACAAGTTACGGCTGGGAATGTAAATATCGCTGAACTCTTCAATTCTTCCTAAATCTCGGCGATTTGACATGACTATCATTTCGGCAATTAGACCACGTGTAATCACTTTGTAAGCAGGTTTGAGTGGTGCATTAAATTCAATGCTAAATCCTGTGTCATCTCCGACTTCTAAGTTAATTCGCTTTTCGCGGTTTTCTACAATTACTAATTCCCCTTTGCTATTAACAGTTTCCTGCTTACCGATTAACTGGTCTGTAATCCACCAATCAAGTATGCGACCCCGGAAAAAGCCACTGTATTTGTAACGGCGACATTGTACATTTCGCACACTAGCCTGAAAGACGGGATACCAAAGCCAGAAAAATGCGCCAATGATGCCTAGAAGAAATACTATTAAATCCAATTCAATCCTAAAAAAGACTTTAACCAGCAAAATCACAACTACAGCAACTACAGAAATTAATAGCCTCTGTATGAAGTTAGAAAACTTTCCCCAGTAGTACTTGTATTGCAGCCCACTGGCAATTAAGGGAATTATTTGTTCAAATTTCTGTCGAGTCAGTGGAACTAACATGAGTTGTGAATTTCTGGGGGAATGGGGAATGGGGAATGGGGAACTCGGGGCCCCCCTCTGGGGATAAGGGGGAATGGGGAATGGGGAATGGGGAATGGGGAATGGGGAATGGGGAATGGGGAGAAATAATAATGACAAACACCAAACACCCAACACCAATTACCGATTACCAATTACCGATTACCAATGCCCAATGCCCCATAATGTTGAAGTTTATATTATCTTTTCTAATCCATATACTAACGACTTTAGCTGTAAGACTTTGCGAATTGCTAGTAGTACTCCTGGCATATAACAAGCGCGATCGCTTGTATCATGTCGTAAGGTATAAATTTGCCCAGCTGCGCCAAAAATCACTTCCTGGTGGGCTATTAGTCCCGGCAAGCGCACGCTATGAATGCGAATGCCTTCTTCTGCTAAACTACCTCTGGCTCCTGCTACTTTTTCCGTTTCTTCGACAATAGCAGGGTTAAAAGTTTTACCTAGTTCTCCTAGCAATTGTGCGGTTTTGATTGCTGTTCCGCTAGGTGCATCGGCTTTTTGATTATGATGTAGTTCGATAATTTCTACATGATCGAAATATTGCGAGGCGGCGATCGCTGCTTGTTGTAGCAGTACCATACCTATGGAAAAGTTAGGAATAATCAGACAACCAGTGCTAGCTTTTTCAGCAAAGTCAGCTAAGTCTTGAATTTGTTCTACGCTTAAGCCAGTCGTACCCACAACTGGACGAATACCATAGGCGATCGCACTCCGAATATTGTCATAAACTGAATCGGGATGGGTAAAATCTACTATTACTCCTGGCGGCCCTTGTCTGTCGCCAGCTACGTACCCCAGCATTGGTTCTAATTGATTGGTAATTGGCACTTCTAGGGGTTCGCTTAAACCCGCCAACTCTCCAGCATCTTTACCCTGATGTTCAGGACTGCTGTCTATTGCACCGACTAAATTTAAGTCGGATGCTTGCGCCACAGCTTTCACTACCTCGCGGCCCATTTTGCCAGCAGCACCGTTGACAATAACAGGGATAGGAGCTTGATTCGTCATAAGTTGAGCAAAAGTTTTGTAACTAACAAAGGAATTGTAGAGACTTTGGTGATCTTGTAGCTAGTGCTGCACGGAACTCAACAGTCAAAAACTATTACAAGGTATAGGTAAAGTCTTCTACAAGCATTCCCGGAACTAAACCACCTCCAAGTTCGCGGCTTTCGTATGTTCCAACGTCAGGAATAAATTCTTGGAAATTGGTAAAATCGACTAAGTTATCTCCCCAAAAGCGATATAGGCTTTCATCAAAACGCAAGTTTTCTATGGGGGCGATAATTTCTCCGTTTTCTACCCAAAAACAGGCATAACGGGTCATCCCTGTGATTCTACCATTGGGGCGATCGCTCCAATTTAAGTAATGCAAGTTAGATACATATAAGCCTGTATCTAATTGTGGTATAATCTCTGCAAATTCTAAATTTCCTGGTGTTATTTCTGGTGCGCGTAAAGTTTCTGAACTATTAGCACCATTGGCAGTTTTTTGATATTCTTTAGCAGTTCGTGAGTTAATTAAGGTATTAACTAAAATTCCTTTTTCAATTATCGGTAACTCTGGATCTGCCATTTCTCCCCAAGCGTTAAATCTTGGGACTAACCCCAGTTGAAAGTTTTCTTTTAAGTTAAATTTTGGGGATAGGACTTTATCTTTGCGAGACAAAATAGCTAAAGCACTGTTACCTTGTTGCAAATCTGCTTCACTCACAGCACCCCAAGAAAGCATCATTGATAAATCAGCAACTGCTGCAGGTGCGAAGTAAGTTTTATATTGTCCTCGCGGTAATTCTTTAGGAGTAACAGCAAGTAATTCTAATTGTTGTTTATCTTGGCTAATTTTTTGCATATAAGCCGATTCATCCCAATTACTACCTGCAAAAGTACCTTTAACTGCTTGTCCTGTGGGAGTAAATAAAGAATAATCTAGGGTGAAAGTATCTGTGGCAAACCAATGTTTTTGTCCTTGGGAATCGCCGTAACCTTTAATGACCACTCCGCCAGCATATATACCAGTAAAATCTAATTCTGCCAATATTTGGACAATTGCAGGTACTACCTCATCAATGTCCAATAATTTTCCAGAATGAATTTCTCTACTGATGTTGTTTCCTGTTGGTAAAACTAAATATGGATCGATAGGTAATAATCCTATTTCTTGACGCAGTTCCTGTAGAGATTGATATGCTGTTTGCCAATCAATTTCCCAATTTCCTGTAAAGGGAAATTGCCGAAAACTGCTGCGTTGATTCTCCATCAATGTTAATTCAATCCAACCATCAGCGACATGACCAGTTTGCCGCACTTTGGCATGGTTAAATCTAGTGAATTGGCTTCTTTCACTGCTAAGTTTGACAGTGAATTCTTCAGTAGATTTTTTTTTGATAATTAATGTTTCAATTAGTTGATTAAAGCTGGTCTCTAAAGCCGCGAGATCATCAATTTTCATGGGAACTCAAGTAAATTGAAAAAAATATTGCTCAGAAATAGGATGCGTTATTAACGCATCCTACATTTCAACTACCACCGCCAAATACTTCAACATTCGCAAATAGACACACGGGGGAACCATGACCTACCCAAATTGCCTGATTTGGTTCACCTTTACCGCAGAAAGGTGTACCATACATTTGCCAATTTGAAGAATTACCTACTTTAGTTAAACTTTGCCAAAATTCTGGAGTTGTGGCGCGGTAGTTGGGGTTACGTAAGGTTTTGGTAAGTTTGCCGTTCTCAATTAATTTGGCATACTCACATCCAAATTGAAATTTATAACGGCGATCGTCTATTGACCAAGAACGGTTAGATTCCATGTAAACGCCAAGTTCTATGTCAGAAATAATTTCCGCAAAGGTGGCGTTTCCTGGTTCTAAATTTAAGTTAGCCATGCGATCGATTGGGGGACGATTCCATGAGGAAGCACGTGCACAAGCTACACCTGCTACACCTGCTCTGGCTTGGCTTTCTAGGCTACCTAAACCTCGTTGTAGTACGCCTTCTTTAATTACATATTCGCGTGTCGCTACAACACCAGTATCATCAAAGCCATAGCTAGCAAATTCACCAGGAACGGTGGGGTCAAAGGTAATATTCATGAGTGGCGAACCATAAACTAGGTTGCCAAAATCATTCTTAGTAACAAAGCTACCACCAGCGTAGTTACGCTCATCACCTAAAATCCGGTCAATTTCTAGAGGATGCCCGACACTTTCATGAATTTGTAGCATCATTTGATCGGGTGCTAATACTAAATTGGTGCGGGTGGTAGGACATTCCTCGGCGGTTAATAGTTCAACAGCTTGTTCACCAACTTGCCGGACTTGCTGCCATAAGGTATCTCTTTTTAATAATTCCAGTCCGCCTTGGTAACAGTTAGCGTGGGAGCCGTTGTTTGTACGCTGCTGGACGATCGCACCATCTTGGGCAGTAGCACCGTAATGATTACCAAAAGAAATAAACTTCTGATACACTTGGGAGCCATTGCTACTGACAAACCAGCTTTCTTTCTCGCTGCTGGTAATGCTAGCTGTAGCCTGGACTATTTTGTCACTGACTTTGAGGGTTTGGCAAATCCGCACCAGCAAATCGTTAATTTCACCAGGACAGAGACTATCCAACGGTTCCAAAAATGGTGAGTTATATTCCCCAACTACCTTGGGACGTTCAGTGACACGAAAATCATAGATGCGCCATTCACTAGCTACAAGTGCCTGTTTATACGCAATTTCCGCCGCAGCTTGTAAGCTAGCCAGGTCTAGAGAATTGGTAGCTGCATAACCCAAGCAGCCATTAACCAAGACTTCCAGCATTGCCCCCATTGTGGAGTATTTGCCATTAGCTTGGGGTAAACCATCACGAACATGGCGGTTAGAGGAAGTTTCTTTAACCACTCTAATACCGACCCAATCAGCAGGGACATTAATATGCGCGATCGCTTTTGTTAATTCTGACCACATAGGATTAGGGATTGGGGACTGGGGAACTCGGGGCCCCCTCTGGGGATAAGGGGTAATGGGGATTGGGGATTGGGGACTGGGATGCGATCGCTTTGATTTTGCTACAGTTCTTCAGCGACATCAGATTACACTGTCCAATCCTCTATAACTAGGTTGGGAATTTGAGAAAAGTCCTGATAATTACGTGTCACCATAATATTGTTTGTAGACAGAGCAATTGAGGCAATACGCAGGTCTTTGTTCAGTCTTTTCTTGTTGAGTTTTGGGTGTTGCTGCAACAGACTTTGATAACAAGTATTGGCGGCTTCATCAAAGTTCAAAATCACCACACTCTTGAAATAATCTGTTGTTTGCCAAAGCTTTGTGTAGACTCTCACCAAGTTATCAGCTTGAGAGGGATCGTTAAGCTTACCCATCCAACCGTTGAATATCTCTTGAACTGTAATAATCGTTATCGCTACAGAGGATGTTTGAACAACTTTTGTGATGACTGTGCGATCGCCTTCCAGGAACAGCGATACATGATCGGTATCAAGTATCCATCTGCTCATAAAGTATTGGGTGAAGATTCCTGTGCTGTTTCTTGCCTTTCTTCTCTAATTTCCTTGGTAATTTCAGCAAATAGGGGTTCATCTTGGAACATACCAGCAAATTTCATCCACGGATGAGGATTTTCGGGCAGTTGCATTTTTAAAGAAACAATTTCTGCTTTAGCCAGACGTTCTGAAAGTAGTTGACGGACTCCATCTAATGCTTGTTGGCGGGTGTCGGCTGTAATTCGACAGTCGGGAATTTCTAGTACGATCGCAGTTTCTTTGCCAGTTGTATCTTTTTCCAAAAGAATATTTAAGTCTAAGGTATGTGCTGATTGGGCAGACATATTGTTTTCAATCCTACAGTTTCTGATTGAGCATCTAACATCTTGATTGAATTGTTAGCTTCTATGCCAACGAGTACCATCCTTACTATCAATTAGAGTAATACCTTGGGCTTGCAGTTCATTGCGAATGCGATCGCCTTCGGCAAAATTCTTGGCTTTTCTGGCTGCTTGGCGTTGTGCAATTAAATCTTCAATTTCGGCATCGCTTAATCCATTACTCGCTGGCTTTTCTTCTTCTGGCTTGGCTTCTAAACCTAAGACTCCAGCTAAGGTAACAAGTGTTTGCCATTGTTGACGCAATTCTTCAGATGGTGTTGCAGTTTTGCCTTCATGGACAATAATATTTCCCTCGCGCCGCAGTTCTTTGGCTAATTCAAATATCACTGCTAACCCACCAGGAAAATTGAAGTCATCGTCTACAGCTTCTTTAAATCGCTGCACAAAGGGATTAGCTTCGGAAATATCCCCTTTCCCCTTTTCCCATTCCCCATTTCCCAACTTTTCCCCATACTCATAACCAAACAGCAATCCTTCCTTCAATGTGTGCCAGCCGTTGGTGGCGGCGGCGATCGCTTCGTCGGTAAAATCTATGGGTTTGCGATATTGGGCTTGCAGGACAAATAACCGCACCGCCATTGGTTCCACTCCTCGATCCAGGAGGTCGCGAATGGTGGTAAAGTTGCCCAAAGTCTTGGACATTTTTTCGCCATCTACCTTTACCATGCCGTTGTGCAGCCAGTAACGAGATAAAGGTTTGCCTGTTACGGCTTCTGATTGGGCAATTTCGTTTTCGTGGTGGGGGAAAATTAAGTCAGCACCACCAGCATGAATATCTATGGTATCGCCCAGGCGATCGCGCACCATTGCGGAACATTCTATATGCCAGCCGGGACGACCTGCACCCCAAGGTGATTGCCAGGATGGTTCGCCGGGTTTTGCGGCTTTCCACAAAGCAAAATCAAAGGGGTCTTTCTTTTTTTGGTATTCGGCATCTTCTATATTGACGCGATCGCTAGCACCAGCTTGCATATCTTCTAGCTTGCGCCCAGAAAGCTTACCATAATCGGTAAATTGCCTTACAGCATAGTAAACATCGCCATCGGCGGGGTAAGCATAGCCTTGATTTTCTAAATCATGAATTAGCCGTTGAATCCCGTTCATTGTATGGGTAGCGCGGGGATACTCATCAGCTTCTTTGATTCCCAGCCTCGCCATATCCTCAAAATAGGCTTTAATATAGCGTTCCGCTACCGCTTCCATTGATGAGCGTTCTTCTCTGGCTCGGTTTAAAATCTTGTCATCAATATCAGTAAAATTTTGGATGTAGCGAACTTCATAGCCGCTAAACTGGAGATATCGGCGTACTACATCCCAAACAATACAAGCTCTAGCATGACCCAAATGGCAGTAGTCGTATACCGTCACCCCGCAGTAATACATCTTAACCTGGCCTGGTTCTACTGTTTCAAAGGGTTCCTGACGACGGGTGAGGGTATTGTAAAGGGTTAGGGTCATAAGCTATTCAAAATTCTCAATTCGCAATTCAAAATGGTAAAACCTAGTTCTGCCAATCATCCTGGCTACTTATGTCTATTCAACAGCAAGCAAGGGCAAGTTAACACAGTAATTTGGCAATAAGTAGATACGTAATAATAGGGTAAAGCACTTGGGATGATAGTCCAGCATCCCTATCCTAGTGTTTTCTATACTATCTGCGCTACACTTCTAAATTTTTGAATTTTTTGTATTTGATTACAGCGCTATGCAATCAGCAGTTACTCCCGAATCTCAAGCAATGGATGCTCCGAAACAAGGCATCCCTGTAACCATTATTACAGGTTTCCTCGGTAGTGGTAAGACAACTTTACTGAATCATATTTTGACTAATCAGCAGGGTTTAAAAACGGCTGTTTTAGTCAATGAATTTGGTGAAATTGGCATCGATAACGAATTAATTGTGTCCACCGAAGAAAACATGGTGGAATTAAGTAATGGTTGTATTTGTTGCACAATTAATAGTGATTTAGTTGATGCAGTTTATAAAGTTCTAGAGCGAGAAGAAAAGTTAGATTATTTAGTTGTTGAAACAACTGGACTAGCAGATCCATTACCAGTAGCTTTAACATTTCTCGGTACAGAGTTACGGGATTTGACTAGATTAGATTCAATTATTACCGTAGTAGACGCGGCAAATTATAGCCTAGATTTATTTAATTCTCAGGCAGCATATAGTCAAATTGCCTATGGTGATGTCATTATTCTCAATAAAGCAGATTTAGTTGATGAAACTGCTTTAAATGAATTAGAAAGAAAAATTGGGGAAGTTAGAGAAGGGGCAAGAATTCTCCGGACTACACGTTCCGAAGTTCCACTTCCCTTAATTTTGAGTGTTGGTCTGTTTGAGTCTGACAAGTATTTTGACACTGTAGAAGATGAACATGATCATCACGACCATGAGCATCATGACCACGACCACGACCACGATCATGACCATTCGACTTGCGGTCATGACCATCACGACCACGATCACGACCATTCTACCTGTGGTCATGACCATCACGATCATGACCATGAACATGAGCATCATCACCATCATTCCGACCACTTAGAAAATGATGGTTTTAGCTCCATATCTTTCCAAAGTGATAAGCCTTTATCTATTAGGAAATTCCAATATTTCTTAGATAATCAGCTACCCACTAATGTCTTTCGTGCTAAGGGAATTATGTGGTTTGAGGAAAGCCCCAAACGCCATATTTTCCACTTGTGCGGTAAGCGTTTCACAATGGATGATGATGAATGGAAAGGTCAACCTAAAAACCAACTAGTTTTGATTGGTCAAAACTTAGATACCGATACTTTGCTGAGTCAACTAGAAAAGTGTCTTTGTATTCCTTCTGTGAGCCGGGGTAAGGGATTTGGAAAATAATAAAATCTGAAGAGTGAAATATGAAGGATGAAGTAATTTAATAATATTAATTGCTTCATCCTTCTTCTTTTCTATGCGCTTAATCATCCAGCGAGTGAAATCATCTCAAGTTACTGTTAACGGTGAAATTGTTGGCAAAATTGGTCGTGGGCTAAACTTACTTGTAGGTATTGCCAATACTGATACCGATGCTGAACTCGACTGGATGGTACGCAAATGTTTGGAATTGCGGTTGTTTCCTGATGAAGCAGGAGGCGACCGTTGGCAAAAATCTGTACAAGAAATTGGCGGTGAGTTGCTAGTAGTCAGCCAATTTACACTTTATGGTGATTGTCGCAAAGGTCGCCGTCCCTCCTTTGACCGTTCGGCTGTCCCTCCATTAGCCAAAGATTTATATGAAAAATTTGTTACCAAATTACGCACCAGTGGTTTAAAAGTAGAAACTGGTGAATTTGGTGCCATGATGCAAGTTGCTATCGAAAATGACGGGCCTGTAACTTTAATACTTGAGCGAGAAGCGAATTAAGTATTTATCGGTAAATAAAGAAGTTCGGTAATAGCTAGATTGCTTAGTTCTAAAATGATGAGAGAATATTAAATTAAACATTACAAAACTTTAAGTTCACTCATCATGGCGAAAATCCAGTTTTCTAGAGGTATAGACGAAGATGTAGTTCCTGATGTGCGCCTGACGCGATCGCGTACAGGTGAGAGTGGTACTGCAACATTTATTTTTGAAAATCCTAAAGCCTTAGCTCAAACCACCACCGAAGATATCACCGGGATGTACATGATCGATCAAGAAGGCGAAATCATCACCCGTGAAGTTAAGGCAAGATTTGTTAATGGTAAACCAGAAGCATTAGAAGCAGTTTACCTTATGAAATCTGCCGACGAATGGGATCGCTTTATGCGCTTCATGGAGCGATACGCCGATGAAAATGACTTGGGATTTAGTAAGTCTTAAGAGGTTTAGGGGGATGAGGGAGATGAGGGAGATGAGGGGGATGAGGAGGATGAGGGGGATGAGGGGGACAAACAAAGAAATTCCTATTATCAATTAGCCATTAGCCATTACCCATTCCCCATTGCCCCTTATCCCCAGAGGGGGCCCCGAGTTCCCCATGCCCAAACAGCGTAGCATTTTAATAAATTGGTATGACGAAACCTCACCCAGATGCACCAGGGATTGCGGTAAATTGTGCTGTTGTGACTGTCAGCGATACCCGATCCCCAGAGACAGACAAAAGCGGTCAGTTAATTCAGGAATTACTTTTGGCTGCTAATCATGCGATCGCAGCTTACAAAATTATCAAAGACGAACCAACACAAATCCAACAACAAATAGAACAGCTTGGTCAAGCTGCAAACCTAGATGTGGTGATTTTCAATGGTGGTACTGGTATTGCACCCAGAGATACCACCTATGATGCAATTGAAAAATTGCTGGAGAAGACCTTACCGGGATTTGGCGAATTATTTCGGTTCTTAAGTTACCAAGAAATTGGCTCCCGTGCGATCGCCTCTCGCGCCGTTGCTGGTGTTTACCAAAATAAATTAATCTTCTCCCTTCCTGGTTCTAGTAACGCCGTGCGCCTGGGAATGGAAAAGCTAATTGTGCCAGAACTGGTTCATTTAGTCAGCCAGGTGAGGGGATAGGGGACTGGGGACTGGTGACTGGTGGGGACTGGGGATTGGGATGAGGGAGATGAGGAAGCAGGGAAAAATACCATTACCACTGACAAATGACCAATGACAAATGACAAATGACCAATAAAAAACCCCACTAAATGCGGGGTTAGGTGATTTAATTTCAAATATTTTTCTTAAATCAGCTTGAGAATTAAGCGATCGCCATTGAGATTGTAGCTAAGAATGCGGCGATGATATAAAACACGGAGACCACTTGTAATTCTGACCAGCCTGTTAATTCTAAATGATGGTGTAGGGGTGCCATTTTGAAGAGGCGCTTACCTTTGCCATCTGGCCCTTTAGTAGCTTTGTAATAACTTACTTGCGCCATTACAGACAAGGTTTCTACAAAGAAGATACCGCTGAGAATGAACAGCATAACCAAACTGTTAGTTAGCAGCGCTACAGCAGCTAAACCGCCACCCAAAGCTAATGAACCAGTATCTCCCATAAAAACACGAGCTGGGTTGCGATTATGGGCTAGGAAACCTAAACAACCACCACTTAAAGCGGCACAGAAAATCATTAATTCTGGTGCGGTGGGTGCAATTACAGCACCAAGTGCCAAAAATGCGATCGCGGCTGTTCCACCAGCCAAGCCGTCAATACCATCGGTGAGATTTGTGGCGTTACTCTCTGCTACTAAAGCAAAGCCAGCTAGAGGCCAGAAGAGTAATCCTAGAGGAATTGAAACACCTAGCAAGGGTAAAGCAATATTTGTAATCCCTGTTGGTTGATTAAACATCAGCCACAGACAAAACAGTGATGCAAAAGCAATTTGCAGCCCAAGTTTCATCTTTGGGGATATACCCTTATTCGACTTGCGGCGGAGAATTTGCCAATCGTCTAACCAGCCAATTAACCCATAGCTGAGTGTCAATGCGGAAACAGCAAGCACTGGTGTGGCGAAATTCGACAATACACAGGCAATAATTACGCCAACGGGAATAAAGAATATACCCCCCATTGTTGGTGTACCTGCCTTTTTTAGATGTGCTTGAGGGCCATCTTCACGGATTATTTGCCCAGTTTTGAGTGCCTGTAGCAGTGGAATTACCCAGAAGCCTAAAGCCGCCGAGCATAGCGCACCCAATAGTAGTGGCAGGGTCAGAGACATACCCTGCCAAGGCAATCTATTACTTACAAAATCCAAAACCAATGCAGCCCCGCCTAGCCCTAAAGCCAAACAAGAAGCGATACCGATTCCAGAAAAGTTTAACTCTTGGTCAGGAGATAGTTTAGCGTCCACGGATATTTCCCTTCACTCCACACTTACAAAACTGAACATTCGTGGCGATTGATGCCACCCATTAACATTAATCTTCGGCAATACCGATATCGTCGTCATCATCATCAAAGTCAGCGATACCGTCTTCTCCACCAAGAAACTCTGAGATTTCTTCTTCTTCATCCTGAAAATCAGGCTCGTGAACGTCACGCGCGATAATCCGACCGCTGGATTGTAACCAGTCTATAAGAGAAGTCTCTTGTTTTAAAGGAATCACAGCAGCTCGCTGGTTGCGGGGTTCTTCACGTAATGGAGAATTCAACATATCGCACAATAAACAAATACATTCGAGTAACTAGACATTTAGAGTCTATCACTGGATACGAGATAATTTAGTTATTGATTCAACTCAAAGGTTGAATAATCCGCAATCTATCAAAAGAGATTTATTTAATTACCTTATGGTAGATGGCAGGAGTTTAATAGTAATGTAGTTAGGCTCTATACATTTGAGATTTCTATATATTTAATGCTGATTTCATCCTGATGATTTTGAGGTGATTAGCGATGATTGGAAAAACGGCTCTCTTCGATGCGATCGCTGGTACTAATCGCGGTTTACTGGCTAGTGAAAAGCAGAAACAAGCTATTTTAGCTGCGATCGCCACTTTGGAAGACCTTAATCCCACACCACTTCCTGTAGAAGCTGGTAGCTTACTTGATGGTAATTGGCGATTAATATATACCACAAGTAAGGGACTATTAAATCTGGATCGATTACCTTTCTTTAAACTCGGACAAATTTATCAGTATATCCGCGTAGAAAATACTAGCGTTTACAATATAGCCGAGATTTATGGCCTACCTTACCTTGAAGGATTGGTCAGCGTTGCCGCCAAATTTGAGCCACTCTCAGGTCGTCGCGTCCAAGTTAAATTTAATCGAAGTATCATTGGTTGGCAACGTCTATTAAGTTACAATTCCCCAGAAAATTTTATTCAAGAAATTGAAGCTGGTAGTAAATTTACGGCAATTGATACTGCGATTAACAGTGATAGACAACAAGGATGGTTGGATATCACTTATTTAGATAACGATCTCCGAATCGGTAGAGGTAATGAGGGGAGTTTATTTGTACTAAGCAAAGTGTGAGCGTTTCCTAAAGTTTTATGTGCGAACGAGACGAACTTAAGCGATAACGGGGCCTTTGTCAAGTAATATTTCACAGGTATTTATAAAAGGGACTGGGGACTGGGGACTGGGGTGATGAGGGAGATGAGGGAGATGAGGGAGATGAGGGAGATGAGGGAGATGAGGAAGATGAGGGAGAAAAGGGGATAGGGAGATATTCCTATTACCAATTACCAATTACCGATGCCCAATGCCCAATGCCCAATGCCCAATGCCCAATGCCCAATGCCCAATGCCCAATGCCCAATGCCCAATGCCCAATAGGAAAAATAACTTAACAATGCTTCTTGCTACGTCCTTCAGGTTGTAGAGTGAAATCAATTAGCCTTTATACATTGGCGATTGATAACTAAAAGGGAAAAAACTCATGGTTCAACGTGGTTCTAAAGTACGTATTCTCAGACCAGAGTCCTACTGGTTTCAAGATGTAGGTACCGTAGCGTCTATTGACCAAAGCGGTATCAAGTATTCTGTGATTGTCCGTTTTGACAAGGTCAATTATTCAGGGATCAACACCAATAATTTTGCTGAAGACGAATTATTGGAAGTTGCACCTCCAGCAGCAAAAGCTAAAAAGTAAGCACTGAAGCTACAAGGGGATTCTTTAATGGGATGATAGAGAGGAGTTCTAGGGTCACAAGCCAACCCTGAGAACTTTGGAGGTAATTTATTACTTCCTCACTCTCTACTCCCTATCCTCAACAAGCAAATAGCTTGCTTAACTCTGTTTGAATGCCTGAACTGCCTGAAGTTGAAACAGTCCGCAGGGGTCTCAATCAGTTGACCCTGAATCAAGAAATTACGGGTGGTGATGTGTTGCTAGATCGCACCATTGCCTACCCGTTTTCTGTTGGTGAATTTATTGATGGCATTAAAGGGAGTGCTATTACCAGTTGGTATCGTCGTGGTAAATACCTCCTCGCCCAACTGACTCCCGATTTCCAAGCCAAAACACAAGGAGAACACCCAAATTCTCCCTTATCCACCTCATCTCCCTCATCTCCCCCCTCCCCCGCTTGGCTAGGGGCGCATCTGCGAATGACTGGTCAATTACTATGGCTACATCGCGATGAACCATTACATAAGCACACGCGAGTCAGATTATTTTTCGGGGATCAACAGGAATTGCGCTTTGTAGATCAGCGTACTTTTGGTCAAATGTGGTGGGTTCCGCCAAATGTAGCGGTGGAAAGTATCATCACTGGTTTAGCAAAATTAGCAGTAGATCCATTTTCACCAGAATTTACGGTGGAATATTTGGCGCAAAAACTCAAAAATCGCCGCCGTCCTATCAAAACTGCTTTATTAGATCAGTCAGTTGTAGCGGGCTTAGGTAACATCTATGCTGATGAAGCGCTTTTTAAGAGTGGGATTTTACCAGAAACTTTTTGTACCGATTTGCAACCAAAGCAAATAGATCTGTTGCGGACTGCGATTATTCAAGTATTAGAAGCCAGTATCGCGGCTGGTGGTACCACTTTTAGTAATTTCCTCAATGTCAAAGGTGTTAACGGTAATTATGGCGGTGTGGCCTTAGTATACAACCGCACCGGAGAACCTTGTCGAGTTTGTGGTAATGTGATACAGCGAATTAAGTTAGCAGGGCGATCTAGTCATTTTTGCCCCGAATGTCAGCATTAGTTTAGCTAACTCTCAGCATAGAAATATATAAATAGTAGGCTTGGATTTTTGAGTATTACTGCAAGCTAAGATCCTGTATAAAACAATTAACAAAACATCGAGGGAATCTCATGGCAGTTAAAAAAGGAGATATGGTTCGCGCTATCCGCGAAAAATTAGAAAATAGTTTAGAAGCACAAGCCAGTGATTCTCGCTTTCCTGCTTACTTGTTTGATAGCAAAGGCGAAATTGTAGATGTTAAAGGTGATTACGCCTTAGTGAAGTTTGGACTAGTTCCAACACCAAATATTTGGTTACGTTTGGATCAGTTGGAAGAATTTAAATAAGGGCATTGGGCACAGGGCATTGGGCATTGGGAAGAATTTACCAATGCTCAATACCCTAAGCGATGGGGAGAACAACCTTGTCTACTTCAATGAATTTTTTTGCCACCTTCAATAAAACCTAAACTTCAGGGGTACGTTAAGTTTGTAGTAAAGGCTTTAGTCTTGGTTTTAAGCACTTAGATGCTTACTACTATTGATTGCTTATACAAAATTGCACTACCCACCCCGGCTTATGTTTTATTCATCCGATCCGTCTATTGTTTGTAGTTTTCCTCGCGTCAGCATTATTGGCGCAGGTAGAGTTGGTAGTACCCTAGCCCAACGGATTGCTGAGAAAAATCTTGCAGATGTAGTTTTATTAGATATCGTCCCTGGAATGCCTCAAGGATTGGCATTGGATTTGATGGAGTCTAGGGGCATTGAATTACATAATCGTCGGATTATTGGCACTAACGATTATATTGATACCGCAGGTTCAGAAATTGTGGTGATTACAGCCGGACTTCCCCGCAAACCAGGGATGACTAGGGATGACTTACTGATCATCAATGCCAAGATTGTAGTAGAAGCTGCCAAGAATGCGATCGCTCACTCTCCTAATGCTATTTTTATTGTCGTTACCAATCCTTTGGATGTGATGACTTATTTAGTTGGGCAAGCTACAGGTTTAACCCGCCCCAACCAGCAGGGATTTATCGCTAAACATCGTGTGATGGGCATGGCTGGCGTTTTAGACTCAGCCCGCTTTGAAACCTTCATTGCCCTAGAATTAGGAGTTTTACCAGCCGATGTCAAAGCAATGGTATTAGGTAGCCACGGTGATTTAATGGTTCCCTTACCCCGTTATGCCAATGTTAACGGCGTTCCCATTACAGAATTATTAGATACAGCCACCATAGAACGCTTAGTACAAAGAACCCGTAATGGCGGTGCAGAAATAGTGGAATTGATGCAAACAGGAGGCGCTTTTTTTGCTCCCGCTTCTGCTGTTAGCGTGATGGTGGAATCAATTTTGCTGAATCAATCGCGGTTGTTGCCCATAGCCGCATATCTTCAAGGTGAATATGGTTTAAACGACATTGTCATCGGCGTTCCCTGTCGCTTAGGTTGCGGCGGAATTGAAAGTGTATTGGAATTAAATCTCACCGATGAAGAGAAAGCTGCTTTACGTGTTTCTGCTCAATCTGTACGTTTAAATATTGACCGCGCACAGGAAATATTAGCTGCTGCAAAAATCTAATTTAATTCGTAATTTGTAATTCGTAATTAATAAGACTTACGCAACGCTGATAATGTCATTGCGACTGAAACGCAGTGTAGGGAATCAATCCCAGCGTCAGGGGAGATTACTTCGCTATGCTCGTAATGACGGAGTTCTACCAATTTGAAAAAAGAATGCGACAGATTGTAGGGGCACGGGCAATGCCACCTGTGTCAACTTAACGTAAAACCAGCTTGGTTGCAAGGTTTCGCCCTCACCCCCAGCCCCTCTCCCACAGGGTGAGGGGAGCAAGAGATTTAGTTCCCCTTCTCCTGCGGGAGAAGGGGTTAGGGGATGAGGGCGCGAGGTATTTGTACAACGCCCGCCCTATATCGCTTTTAGCTTAAGTTGACACCAATGGGGCAATGCCCTGCCCTCTATGAATATATTGATGTGTCGCAAACATTATTTGATTTGGTATTACGTTATTTTTGCGTAGTCCTGATTAAGAAATCATTTGTATAGTAAATGGCAGTAACATTTAATGCTACTGCCGTGGTTGCTATTCCATCAAGTTATTCTTTTGTTCCAATACCGACACATCAAAAGCAACATCGCAACCTTAGTTGGCTTTAGCGGCGGTATTCTTCATCCGCAGGATCGCCATAGGGGTCTTCGCTAGCTGGACGGACATCGCCGAAAAAGTTCTGGTCTGCGGGGTCGCCATAGGGGTCTTGGCTAGCTGGGATGGCGTTCCCGTAAACATCAGCGGGGTCGCCGTAGGGGTCTTGACTGGCGGGGATGGCGTTGCCGTAAACATCAGAGGGGTCGCCGTAGGGGTCTTGGCTAGCGGGGATAGCGTTACCGTAAACATCCTGGTCAGCAGGATCGCCGTAGGGATCTTCGCTAGCTGGGCGGACATCGCGATCGCGGTAATCTTCTTCAGCTTGATTATTGTTATTCCCTAAGAACAAATCCCTCGCTTTGCGGAAAAAATCATCTACCATGATCTATCTCCTGATTAATTTCGTGGTTTCCACGTGCGCGACAGGCGTTATCCTTCGGGAAATCGCTGTTAATTGCACACACGTTTCATTTATCTAAAATGCTGGAGCTTCAGTTGCACTGATCCCAGTTAAATCTCTACCTGTAGAGCGCCCGTTATAGCCTTGATAGTCGCGGTATCTCTGCGCTTCAGATTCAGGGACTCGGATTCCTTCGGAGGGTGGAGTTACCCAGTGGGCGCGATGTTCAGCATCGCGGTAGTAAACACGCCCATTCTTGGAAAGATAATATTTACCCTGCGCTCCTTCTTGTGAAGCATTTTTATGCTGGTTGTAGAGGTAGTAAAGCGCTGCTGCTCCTGCCAAAATTGCGACTTTCTGTCCTGTACCTAGCCCTTTCTTAGCTTGGGTTTGGTTTGAGATGTTGCGATCGCTCACTGTTCTACCAGCCGTATCATCAACTGGTGGGGGAACTGAAGCGTTGCGAGAACCGCCACAGCTAGTCAGCACGGGTACTATTAGTAATGCTGACAGACAAACCGCCAGCAGACGCGAAACCCATTTACGCTCTTTGTAAGTTGTGTTCATCGTTTTTTATGACCTGCATTTGCTCAAGCCGTGCTGTTGCAAAATACAGAATTAGAATTCCAAGTATTTTTTCGATTTCAGAAAAAATATTGGTAGCTCTTTCACAACAGCACAAGTAAAGCGTTTCACTGTTATAGTGATGCAGATTTGCAAGTATTCCATCCCGCCTTTGAAATAAACTGCCTTCATCCTTAAGTAATATGTTGGCAATTAACTAAGTAGCTCTGAGTTGGGAGAAGCGATCGCTATCGCTATTCGTAGGTACTTTTTTTGATGGTATTCAGAAAAACCTCTCTAACGAAAATCCACTTACAGAGTCTATCATCCTTTTCAAACATTGCGGTGCTTACAATATAGTCTCTAAAATAAATGAGCGAACACACAGATAATTGGCCTAATTATGAGCGATTTCCCTATAACTACATTGACTCTCAGGTAGAAGTAGTTATAGATGCAGATTTAAATTACTCAAAAAATCCTTTAATTATTACTGGCTACGCTTCTCTAGACAAAATTATAGACTTTCTCGACAAAAATTATGATAGATTCAGCAAAAATGCAGAGTCTTTTAACAGTATCCGTATTTTATTGGGTAATGAACCTTATCCTACAAACAAACAAGAGTTTAGCTCATCTAAGCAGTTCTCTGAAGAGATTGTGGAGTATTGGCTAGAACAGGGCATATCTATTCTTAAGTGTTATAAGGTTATTGCTGCTATCGAATTACTTAGAAGTGGTAAAGTTTATGCCAGGATTGCTAATAAAAAGCTCATTCACGCCAAGATTTACAAAGGTGATAATGCAATTACTATTGGTTCTAGCAATTTTAGTAATTTAGGTCTGAAATTTCAAATAGAAGGTAATGTAAGATTTAGAAAACAAAAAGAACCTGAAAGATTTGATGAAGCTTGCTTATTAGCAGAGAGAATTTGGGAACTAGGAAGGGACTACAAAGATGAACTGATTAAGCTACTTGAACAGCTACTTCACAAAGTTGACTGGAGGGAAGCACTAGCGAGAGCCTGTGTAGAATTGTTAGAAGGAGAATGGGCAAAAAAATATCAAACTACTAGCTATTTTAATGATGAGCTTCAACTGTGGCCATCTCAGGAAAAGGGAATTGCTCAGGCAATCTGGGTGATTGAAAATGTTGGCAGCGTACTCATAGCTGATGCCACAGGTTCGGGTAAGACTCATATGGGTTCTTACCTAATTAAATGTCTGATGAACCAAATTTGGAAGACTGGGCGAAAGCGCCGGGGCATACCAGTGTTGATTTGTCCTCCTGCTGTCAAAAATGCTTGGGAAAGTGAGTTTACTACTTGCAATCATAGTCTCAAAACAGTTTCTCATGGAAAACTAAGTAATCCAAATTCTGACGAAGATATTTCTAGCGAAGATATCGATATTCGTGCTATTCATCGTGCCCAAGTGTTAGCTGTTGATGAAGCACATAATTTTCTCAATAGAGGATCTAATAGAACTAAGGCAATATTTAGAAACATTGCCGACTATGTATTGCTATTTACCGCTACGCCTATCAACAAAAGCTCACGGGATTTGCTGGGAATCATTGAATTGCTGGGGGCTGACAACTTTGATGATGGATTATTGGAATACCTTAAACCTATATGGAATAATCGTGGCAAGTTAAATGAAAAGATGTCACCAAACCTTCGGGAGACACTAAGAGATGCGATTCAGCAATTTACTGTTAGACGCACCAAGACAATACTTAATCGCATGATCGATGAAGAACCAGAACGCTATAAAGATCGTTTTGGCAAACAGTGCCGCTACCCTGAACATCTATCTAAAAGTTTCACTTGTGGTGAAACTGACAGCGATCGCGCTATAGCTCAACAGATTCGGGATGAGACTCAAAAATTACTGGGTTTGATGTATCTCACAAAAATCCCACAACTGCCAGAATATCTTCGCAACCAAGGTAGGACTGAAGAAAATTTTATAGAGTGGCAATTGAAGAGAGCCAAGTTACAGGCCGCTTATATGATTATGGTTTGTTTGCGTTCTTCAAGGGCTGCACTGCTTGAACACATCTATGGAACTGAGTACGCTAAAAAACTATTTAAGCTTTTAGGCCAGGTCAAAAAAGAAGACACGGGTAACTCTATCAAAAAGTTGCAGGACATAGCTGGAAAACTACCAAAAAACAACTTGGAAATCGAGCTACCAGATTGGCTAGGCGATTCCAGCAAACATAAACAAGCTTGTAATGAGGAAATAAATATTTACAAAAATATTGCTAATTTATGCGAAAACCAGATGTCTGATTCGCGGCAAGAAACAAAGGCTCGCCAAATTATCAGATTACTAGATAATCATAAACTGGTGATAGCCTTTGATAGCAGTTTAATCAGTCTTCATGATATCAAGCATCACCTTGAAAAATATCAACGCGGCAAGGTCATTATCGCCACTGGAAACGATAACAAAGAGCGTGAACGCATCAATCAGATGTTTCAACTTGGATCGCAGGAATCAGGGATAATTGCTCTGTGTTCAGATGCAATGTCCGAAGGCGTTAATTTACAGCAAGCTTCAGCAGTTATCCAACTAACTATGCCTAGTGTAATGCGCTTGGCAGAGCAAAGAATAGGTCGGATCGATCGCATGGACAGTCCACATTCCACCATTGAGGTGTTATGGCCTAAAGATAGCAATGAGTTCGCCCTAAGGTCTTCTGAGAGCAAGTTTTTAGCTCGTCATAACTTGGTTTCTAATTTGTTGAGATCAAACCTACCATTGCCTGAAGACTTTTCTCCAGAAGAAGATACAAACTCATCAGATGATGTTGTGACATCGGAAGCTGATCTAGCTAATCTGAAAAATAAAATGCAAGATAGCGAAAGTCCGGAATGGAAAGATGTTTTTGACCCAGTGCGATCACTAATAGAGGGCGCTCGACCACTTGTTTCCAGAGAAAAATACAACGAAATTCGCACCAGTCAAGCAAGAACAAATTCATGTTTCAGTTTTGTTCAAGCAGAAACACATGAGGCTTGGGCTTTCTTTGCTATTGCTGGAACTGAATGGGGCGCACCACGTTGGGTTTATCTTGATGATGAAAACAACAACCCGATAACTGATTTGGATAAAATTAGTAAAAAGCTCCGAGAAAAAAATCTGTTTTCTCGCGATGAATATTCTGATAGAGAAACAGCTATTATACACCTAGAAAAATTCTTAAAAGCAGTTATCCGACATGAAAAAATGTTGCTGCCTCAAAAAAAGCAAAGAGCAATTGATGAAATGGAATTCATAATTGAAAAATACAAAATTAAAGCTGTTAAGGAAAAAAATAATGACCGAGAAATATTATGTAACAAAATTATTGACCTATTCAAAGAAGTAGAATTAGGGCAACAGCGTGTAGATTTAAGCCTTTTGGCTGAGTGGTGGATTGATCTAATTCGTCCTCACTGGTTTGAGCGTTTGAAGGAACACAGACGATCTAAACCTCTACGTCTCCAAGACATCCGCAATGATCTAATCCAAAATCCGATTTCTACAAAAGATCTCAACGAAGTATTTAAACTTCCCAAAGTTAAACCACTTGATGAGCGCATTGTAGCAGCAATAATTGGTATGTGGTGAAACTACACTTTTAACAGGTTATTTAGGACCAGTGAAAGGAGAAGATTGGAAACGCGATCGCTTTTACTACCTACGCGACTTACCCCTGTAGTTCTGTTTCCTTCGCGCTCTTTACGCCTACCCAGGGGGTGCTGCTTTGCAGTACGCGGTTTGTTTCAATACTGTGTAGAAGTAGCCCGTCGTTAGACATCGCTTTTATCCCAGCGTCAATATCCCAAGCTGATAATTAACTACTAACGGTAAAATCTTTAGCCACTCAGAACCTAGCAAAACTTCTATAATTTCGTCTCCTGCATAAACAGAAATGTCATACTCTTGCCCATCTAAGAGTACCTTACCTGAGTAAATATCAAATCTTGAGTATCCCTTAGCAGTTCGCAAACGTTCCTCACCACTGTAAACCCAATCTAGATCATTTACGTCTTGTTTATTAATAGCTAAAAAGCCTGTAAAGCCAGTATCTAACATAGCATCTACAGGCAAATTTAGCCTATCATTAGTAATCAAATCAAGTTCAAAAAATAACTGCCCCTCACTACCAAAGATTCCCTGAATCATATTCTGCCAGTAGTTCCCGTCTCATTCAGACAAAATACAAAATGTCTTTTATCTGGATACTTTTCTAATACTTTTTTGTGAGCTTGTATTCTATCTGCATCAATTAAGTAATCACCACTATCGGGTTCCACACCAACATACCAGCCATAGTGTTCTTTAATCAAATCAGGACGTACACGCTCAAAAATTACCCAACAACGTTGATCAAATGCTTCATCTTCAGCTTTGCGTATAGCAAGTTCTTCTGGCGATAAAGTCCGTTCTGGAAAAACTCGCCCTCTACGTGCTGGTTGTTTTGGCGTTAATTGAGTCATAATACCAACTATTACTAATGCCTAATTTTAATTTTAGAGTAATAAAAACCTGATTGTTTCTCAATAATACATAATCTGTAAACATAAAAATACCTCCATAATATGGAGGTATTTCTTTATTGAGGGTAACTCCCTTCAAGCTATTACCGCATGTGCAAATCAAGAAATCATGTCAATTACCTAAAAGCCTTGATATACAATTTTTTGACTTTTGGAGTACAGACGCGATTAATCGCGTCTCTGTGACTTTTGACTTCCGCACAACGGTGCTAATTGTTCCCTGCTAAGTTCAATAATTTCGCAGTCACTCCTAAGCTGTCTTCAAAAAGTGACTCATGTCCCCAACGTTGTACCTGCTGACTCAGCAATGCTTCTGCTTTTTGTTCCGACAGTGAACTGACTTGCTGGAACAAACCACCAGACTGCGCCCCACCGTGGGTTTCCATCCGCATACAACCGCCAGTTTCAGAACAAATCACTGTACCACAGTCAGCTTTGGGATTAGTAGAACTCAAGCGCAAGGCAATTAAATCACCTGCGATTTCACCCACATCAGCAACGGGAACCCCTGCTAATTCAGCTTCTACTTGCTTTTGGTCGTTGGTGACAAAGCGAATTTTACCTATCTCATAGTCTCCGCTTTCTTTTTCATAAGAAATCGGCATCCATTGCAATCGACTAGCTAGCCAACCTAAAAACAGCATTGCTTGTGTGGGGTTGCCTTTTTCATAGTCAATGTTAACTCGGTCAATTTCTTTCAACGCCGCGCAACGATTGGGTGAATCGTAAGCTTGCGCTGTTAATTCTTGCCAGGCTGACAAACGCCGCCAGTTTAAATCTGCTAAAGGTACGCCTGTTTCTACCAATTCTTGCAGACTCAGCAAATCACTTTCTGGTTCGTTGAAATTACAAGAATCAACGATGACATTATTGCAGATTGCCGCCAGCTTCTTGAATAAAGAATTGTTGGGATCTGGTGTTGCTTTCCACCACAAAAACTTAGGCAAACCACCAATCAACAAAGCTGGAATCATCCCGCCTATCCGTTCTAAGGCGCTAGCAGTTCCAGATAAAGTGATGTATTCACAACAAATGAGTGTACTAGAGGATTGCTTTTGAATTGGGCAATAAGCAGAAACTTGGGCTTTTACCCCTTCATCCTCTCCCGCAATGGGGCATAAGGCAATAATCCGGCACGGGTTCCGAATGGCAATTTCATCAGCAATTCTGGGGCTAGCTGAGTCTGCATAAGAAACAGCGCCATCTCCAGCAGATCCCCGCTGACCTTTGGCGAATTGTTCGCGCAACACAGCTAGGGTTTCAGGGTTAGCATTTCCGGTTTCAGGCAGTTCAAATTTGCGCTGTACTTCCCGTATTGCTGCTTGGGTTTGAGGCCCTAAAATACCGTCAATCGGCCCGTTGTAAAAGCCTAAAGTCGCCAAAAGATACTGGGTTTCTTCTGGTTCATAGACAACTAAAGTAAAAGTCGTGGCGCGAGTCGCCGCAGGTAGCGCACCATCATCACCAGCGATCCCATAACTTTGCCAAATTTGATTTAATTCCGCTTCAATTTCTGTGAGCGAAATATCCTTTGGTGCTTGCAGTGAAAAAATCGTAGGAGCTTGAGAAGTCATAGTCAATTTTGGATTTTGGATTTGGGATTTTGGATTTGTGATTTAAGATTTTGGATTAAGAATTTAGTAATTAGTAATAGACATTTGACCTGAGCCATAAATTATTACCTATTCCCTTGTTCCCAATCTAAAATCTAAAATCTAAAATCTAAAATTTTAGAGTCTGCGCCAGCGACGACCATCTTGATTAATCAAGAATTCCGCTTCTGCTGGTTCCCAAGTACCTGCTTCGTACCGAGGAATGGTATTTGGATCTGCGGGTGCATCCCAAACAGAAAGGGCTGGTGTCACTACCTGCCAAGCTGCTTCTACTTCATCTGCTCTGGTGAACAATGTTTGGTCGCCCATCATACAATCAAGGAAAAGGCGATCGTAAGCATCAGAAGTTGCTTGAATACCAAAGGAACCATAGCTAAAGTCCATGTCAACGGAACGGGTGCGGAATTCAGCCCCAGGCATTTTGACATCAAAACGCAGGGAAATTCCTTCGTTCGGTTGAATCCGCATAGCTAAAACATTGGCATTTCTTTGTTGTGCGGCAGATTGGAACATCCGAGAAGGAACATCCCGGAAGTGAATCGCAATCTCACTGACTTTTTTCGGCATCCGTTTGCCAGTACGCAGGTAGAAGGGTACGCCTTGCCAGCGCCAGTTATCGACTAAAAACTTCATTGCCACATAGGTGGGTGTTGTGGAGTTGGGGTCTACCCCTGGTTCTTCTCTATACCCAGGTACAGGTTGACCTTTCATCCACCCCGCACTGTATTGGCCTCTAACTGCGGCACGAGATAAGTTATTTACTTCTGCTAAACGTGTAGCTTGTAGCACCTTAACTTTTTCTGTACGGATACTATCAGCATCCATTGCGTTTGGTGCTTCCATCGCAGTTAAGCAATACAGTTGCATCAAGTGGTTTTGCAACATATCCCGCAACGCCCCAGCTTTTTCATAGTAGCCAGCGCGGTCTTCAACTCCTACGGTTTCTGCCACGGTAATTTGCACGTGGTCAACAAACTGACGGTTCCACAAAGGTTCAAAAATCGCATTGGCAAAGCGAAATACCAATAAATTTTGAACAGTTTCTTTCCCTAAATAGTGGTCAATCCGATAAACTTGGTTTTCTTTGCAGTATTTCTGCACCACTTTATTGAGGCTTTTAGCAGAAGCTAAGTCTCTACCAAAGGGTTTTTCAATGACTAGACGGTGTTTGTAGGGATCGTCTAGCATTCCTGCTCCCCCTAGTTGCTTAATCGCTTCCGGAAAGAAGTTAGGAGCGACAGAAAGGTAGAACATCCGGTTTCCCCGTGTCCCCCGTTTCTCATCTAATTCGCTCAATAAATTTTTGAGTTTTTGGTAGCTTTCGGGGTTATCTATATCTCCAGGGCAATAGAACAGACCTTGAGAGAAATCTTGCCAGAGTTCTCCTAGTTCGACATCACTATGAGCCTCTTGCATCCCCTTCTGCATTTGTTCGCGGAAGTAGTCATGGCTCCACTCACGGCGCGCCACACCCACAATGGTGGTTTCTGGGGGAATGCGCCGTTCCCGCCGCAATTTAAAAAGTGCAGGTACGAGTTTGCGCCAGGTAAGGTCACCGGAAGCGCCAAAAATAACTATAATCTGGGGTTCGGGCATCCCTTGCTGTTGCAGACCAACGCGCAGGGGATTTTCTAAGAGACTGACCATAGGAATTTGCAATTTGAGGTTTGAGATTTGGGATGTAGGAAGGGGAAAAGGGGAAGGGTGAAGGGGAAAAGGGGGATTGGTTAATCTTCCTTAGTCCCCACTCCCTAGCCCCTAGTCCCTAGTCCCTATACTGGTGACAATAGCTTGACTTTGTCTTCTAAAGAGTTCATTAAGGACTGGAAAGGCTGAACAAATTTGTCAATTCCTTCAACCAAAAGTTCGTCCATCACAGTATCGATATTGATATTGATGTCCGGATCTTTGAGGTTGGCTATCAGGTTGTAAGCTTCTTCTATACCTGTTTCAATGCGATTAGCAACATCGCAATGATCTGCACAAGCAGCAATTGTGGCAGGTGGTACGGTATTAACAGTGTCAGGCCCAATCAACTCATCGACATACATCACATCGCTGTAGTGAGGGTCTTTAGTGCTGGTGCTGGCCCAAAGTAAGCGCTGTACTTTAGCTCCTTTTGCGGCTAAGGCTTGCCAGCGATCGCTCTCAATAATCTTTTTGTATTCTTGATAAGCAATCTTAGCATTTGCGATCGCCACTTTCCCTTTCACAGCTTTCAGTTTTGCCTCGATGGCAATATCATCAACGCCTTTTTTCAACTTAGCATCAATCTTAGCGTCAATGTTGCTGTCAATGCGGCTGAGGAAGAAACTAGCGACGGAAGCTATGCGACTAATGTCTTCACCTGCTGCAGCCCGTTTTTCTAAGCCGCGAATATAAGCCCAAGCTGTCTTGATATAGCTATCTACTGAGAATAGCAATGTGATGTTGACATTCATCCCTTCAGATATCACCTGTTCCACTGCTGGTAAACCAGCTTCTGTCCCAGGGATTTTAATCATCAAATTTTCCCGCCCAATTTCTTGGAAATAGCGACGGGCTTCTTTAATGGTGGCTTCAGTATCATGGGCAATGGTTGGTGGTACTTCTATACTCACATAACCATCTAGCCCATTTGATGCTTCATATACAGGGCGCAAAATATCACAAGCATTGCGGATATCTGCAAAAGCTAGAGATTCATAAATTTTGTATGTTGGTAAGCCAGCACGAACTCCTGCTTCTATATCGGCATCATAAATCACATTACCGGCGTTGACGCCTTGCGTCTTGTCGCCAGACATCGCTTTTTCAAAAATCGCAGGGTTGGAGGTAATTCCACATATCCCTTGATTCTCTACTAAGTTCTTGAGTTCGCCGGATTGGATAATGTCACGGCTCAAGTTATCCATCCAGATACTTTGACCGTAATTTT
The DNA here is from genome assembly GCF_025677855.1 of Tolypothrix sp. PCC 7601. Classification (NCBI taxonomy): domain Bacteria; kingdom Bacillati; phylum Cyanobacteriota; class Cyanophyceae; order Nostocales; family Tolypothrichaceae; genus Tolypothrix; species Tolypothrix sp. PCC 7601. The sequence continues at coordinate 4,990,526 of NZ_CP064879.1, read as the reverse complement.
TAATTTCCAATAAATGATTGGTTGCCATAGCTCTAGTTTGTTTCACTCCTGTAAAGATGTTTTTAAGTGAATTTGGCAAAACCCATCAAAGTTTGATGGTGACTTTTGAATTCTGGCGTTGCCAATCACTTATTGCATCGGCCACGTGAGATAATGTTTAATTCACTTGCCAAAAGTGCTATTCTGCATTCCCAATCGCCATAGTTAACTTTTATTTACTTTAGGCTGATATTCGCAGTGTCTTTGTATAAGCTTCTAACTCCTCATGCATAAAGTTAAAATCTCGAAAAAGCTGATAATGTCAGCTTTTTAACGTTTGAACTGAGAATTTTGCTCTTTAGTACTAGTGCAACACGGCGTAAATAACCAACCATCCAAAATTAACGAAACACTAATGCTGTATTCATTTTGAATTTTGAATTTTGAATTTTGAATTCCGCCTTGCGGTACTAGTGACCGTTTTGAATAAAAGACTCCACTTTAGCTACATCCTCTCTACTACCAATAATTAGAGGTGTGCGCTGATGCAGTTTTTTCGGTACTACATCCAAGATATCTACCAATCCTGTCGTCGCCCGGCCACCTGCTTGTTCAATCACATAAGCTAGGGGAGCAGTTTCATACAGCAAGCGCAACTTACCTTCTGGTTTTTGAATTGTCCCTGGATAGAGGAACACTCCACCTTGAATCAACACTCGATGAATATCGCTGACCATTGCCCCACTGTAGCGAGCCGTGTAGCCTTCTGTACGATGGACATAGCGGATATATTCCCGATAGGATTCTTCCCACTGCCAAAAATTCCCTTCATTCACGCTATACACCGCGCCGTGATTCGGAATGCGGATATTTTCTTCTGTGAGAATAAACTCACCTAAGCTGGGATCGAGGGTAAATGAGTGAACGCCCTTACCTATAGTATAGACAAGCATAGTGCTGGGGCCATAAAGGATGTATCCCGCCGCAATTTGGTTACGTCCATTGCTGAGTAGGTCTAATGCTTTGCCATCAGTATCATCGCCTTCCTGCCGCCTAATAGAAAAAATTGAACCTAAACTGAGATTAATATCAGTATTAGACGAGCCATCAATTGGGTCATAGAGTAAGGTATAGCGACCAATAGGGCAGTTTTCTGGGATATAGTAGGGCTTATCCATTTCCTCAGATGCTAGGCGACAAACTAAGCCGCTTTGCTTGAAAACTGCAATAAATACATCATTGGCATAGACATCCATCTTTTTGACGGATTCTCCCTGGACATTGACATCTCCAGTAAATCCCAAAACACCTTCCATCAATCCAGCATGGCTCATGTGACGAGCAATTAGTTTGCCTGCTAGAGCGATGCGATTCATCAGCGCACTCAAATCTTGCGCCTCTGCTGCAAAACTTTGACATTGCTGTAAAACGTGACGGGATAACGTTGTACAATCACGATCTAAAGCCCTATCTCCACCGAATTTTTTAGACAAATCTAAAGATTCAGGCGCTTGAGCCATTTTGTTGTTCTCCCTAGGATTTTGTGTTCGTTCGGCTGATGCCGTTGATGGCAACTTATCTAGTCTCTGCCTCTATCTTAGAAAGGTAATTTGATAACCCATATCTGTTTTTAGATAAACTAAAGAAATGAAGATTTATTGGCTGTTACGCCTTAGGGAATAGATTTAAGTATATTTGCTTAAATTTTTAGGCAATTTTATCTTGTAGCTACATATCTGTTCCAAATTTCAGTAGCTTACACAGCCTAGTAGTACACCAAGGCAACTTGGCGGGGGAAAGGTTAAAGGGGAAAGGTTTTTGTCCCTTACCCTTTTCCCTTTAACCTTTTCCCAACCTCCACCTAACATTTTTGGGTTGGCAGACTAATATTATTGTGCTAACTCTGGCTGGATGAAATTGTTTATTAATTTTGCAAAAATGCGAAAAACCGACCAGAGATCGGAATCTGTTTAGCGATCGCAACTAGTCGGGTCTAATTTTTAGATAGTTCTATGATGGAAAACTGCTTCTAGTAGATTTTACCTACTCAGGTATTGCGTAACTAGAAACCTATTTGCTATTATCGTATTCCATAGATTTTATATCTCTTGTTGTTTAGCCCAGCTACCTCGTCGATTATCTTCCCGTGGTTTAGCTTTATTGACCCTGAGTTGACGGCCCATCCATTCTGCACCATCTAATTCAGTAATAGCAGCATCCTCCTGGGCATCTTCAGTCATATCAACAAATGCAAAGCCCCGAAGTCTACCAGTTTCGCGGTCTGTAGGTAGAACTACCCTTTTGACCTCGCCATAATCTGTAAAAACTGCTCTTAAATCCGCCTCGGTAGCGCGGTAGGAGAGATTTCCAACGTAAATAGTCATGTGGGATCACGTAAGTTTCAACAAGGAGCGATGAGTTCAGCTAAAAAACAGATATATATAACTTGCAACTCTGGCACAGTTTCCTCTGATTCACAGATGGCGAATGTTGTAGCGCTGCAACCCTAATGGGGGGATTGTCTACAACTAAATGGGCCATGTGGCTGAACTTACTCATACGCTCATATAATAACTGATCGTGATATTTTTCAAAGTATGAGATTTTACAAACCCTCATAACATAAAATTAATAGTTATTATATATTTTTCTAATTTTATCGTATAATAGTTAATTCTTATACTAAGTATATATAAGAATTACTTAATAGTGAAGATTGTAAATTTGTCTAGTACATTGCTACGTAAGTCAACCAGCTAACAGCCTAGACTATAAACTTTTTGACTTTTGAATTGAGCACAGCGTATTAGTAGTACACCACATTAATTTTGACAGATGAATCAAAGTGGTGGACTACTAGTTGCTAATCCTAGCCTTATTTTTCAAGCTGGATTTGCATGATGCGGAAGTTTAATCAATCGTAATCTGTTGAGGCCCACCTGCTTTACCATTATGAGCCTCAGTTCCAGTTGAGGTGTAAGTGGTTGAGCCAGTTTGTTTATCTAGCCAGCTTTTCACGGGATCATCAGCAAGGTTAAGCCGAAACACCCCTGAAAAGAATCCTCCCAAAAATGAGACTGGGTGTTGGGTAAGTTCTTTGAAAATAGGTGACAATTCATCAATGAACATTAAGAGTCTCCTGGTAATAGCCTTATAAAATTATTACTTCTTTATTGATCGTAACGTGGAAATCAAAATTAGATTATTAGTAGCGTAGTATACAAAAGTCTTGAATACGCAGATACCCGACTTAATTTAGTAAGTCGGGTATCTAGATTTTCACTTCATCCTCATTTGCTGGTTATTGTGCCTTATGAGGTTGGTTGCTGTTCAGGGAACATACATTTATCTGAATCACAACCAGATGGGCCTGCTTCCGACAATTCGCCTAAATCATAGCGACTCAGCACTGCACAGAAATCATCTGTAATTCGGCGTGCTTTGACTTCTTGACTCAATTGCTCGTAGGTGGCTTTATCTATTGGTTCAAAAGGTAAGCGGGGGAAGGATTGTAAATCATCAAACCGAGCTAAAAGGGCTGCGGAAATATATCCTTCATCATTTTGAATGGCTTCGTAAATCCGCTGTCCCAAAGGCTCTACTTCATCAGAACGTAGCTCTAAAGTTGCAGATGTATTATGAGTGACATAATGCTTCTGAACTTGCATCACAAAATCTAATTGAGCTAAAACAGAGAACTTAGAAACATCAATTTGGTCGGCTCCTGGTAAATCGGCCCAAGGTACAGCTACCGGGATTTCTACTAACCATTCGCTGACACGAGGATCAAAGGGATCATTGAGCAAATGACCATTTTCATCTTTGTCAGATTGAGAAGGAATCACATTGTAACCGTAGTCAATACAAGCTAAGGCTACGGGGTCATTTTTGCGGAAAGTAATCCGGCGAATAAATCTTTGTGCTTTGGGGGGATGCCAACCGGAGCTAGCACCTGTTAATAGTGCTTTAGTACCGCTAGGCTGGACAGTTGTACAGCGATTGGGACGTTTGAGATGATGGCGATCGCAATAATCCCAAACTGCCCGATGTACAATATCCTTCCAGTAACTCAGGTATTCCGCTTCTTGGCGCTTAAATGCCAATCCTTGTTCCGTAGCAGGTCTTCCTGCTTCCCACCACCGCAACCAATCAACACCAAAAGCATGAACAAAGAAATCAAATAAGCCTGTAAAAGAAACCCCAACAATTGGGTCTAATTCTCGGCTTTTCTGATAGCGAGGTTCGAGGAATTTATGGTTTAAAAGTGAAGCGACAGAAAGCGCCCCAGCAGTGAAAGCTTCCTCTTGTTCTTTGTAATTTTTTGGGTCAAGTTGATTCAGGTGAATTTCGGACAAATTACAGTGAAAGTTACTACCGATAATTTCACCACAAGGATTTAATCCGAACCTCGCTAAACGATGTTCTATTTCTTCAATATCCAAATGCGGATAGTGTTCTTGCAACCAATCTTTTGCTTTTCCTTGTTCGTAAGCCTTTAAGAAATCAACTTTTAATGCCGATGTTGGTAGTAAATCAATGTTAGATCTAGCTACTGCTTCACCAGCCCATTGAATTGCACCTTCACCGCTGTAATATTGTTTACGAACAGCATCAATAGATTCTTCTAATGTCGGCTTGCGATGAAAAACTCGGGTATGATTGGCCATCCGGAGAGCATCACGCTCTGGATCTATTCGCCAGTTACCTTCTGCATCTTGCTGCCATAAGTTATCTTTGGCAGTAGCGCCTAGTTGATCGTCAGACTTAAACTGGCGCATCCCAGCACTGTTATGTGTCAGATAGCCATCGCAGTAAAAACAATGGGCTTCTTCCACTTCAATGTCATAAGTTTGGACGTAATCGTAGCTACCCAAACCTTTAACTGTGACGGGAATATCAAGTGAGATATCAGCCTCAGCGATGTAGCGCTCATAGTTAGCATCAACGCTGCGAGAACCTTGAAATCCCATTTCGCGCATTTCGCTATAGGTGTAAGCTTCCCGCATGATTGCGCCAGGTACAGTAAAACCATACATTTTTAACCCTTGACGCAGTTGACCCTTCAAGGAATGAGGAGCAATCAGGGCGTTATAACGCTCTTTGAGGGCTGGAAGTTTCAGGCTATATTTAACTTGCCATTCTTGCTTTTGTGGATAAGTAATGGCAATTCTACCAGCGATACCTAAACTAGATAAAACTGAGCCGACTTGTCTAATAAATGATCTATAGACTGAAGTAACTAAATGAGGGGGTCGGTTGTTAACTGCACCGTCACTATCCATTAATCCAGCTAGGTATGCAGCCCTAATATCTACTGAACCCTGCAAAATAAAACTAGGAATTACTAGGGGAACATTAGGCTGTTTAATATAACGATGGAAGTACTCAGCCAAGCGCATAGACGAACAGATTGACTTAGCTGTGTTTTCACCTTTGATAACGCCATGAGTAGCTGTCAATCCGAATAATGCTAAAGCAGCGTCAATCTTAGCTTGAATTTTTGCAGTTAGTTCGATATCTAAGCTGTTCATTGCCCATTCAACACGGCCATAGGGCTTACCATATTTATTACGACCGAGCGCAACATAGCCATCACCATGAGTAAACCCGATCAACCAAGCTACTTCGGGCGTTAAATCAGGAATAATCAACGGCTTAACGGTTTTGCTTTGAGCAGGTCTAGATTCTGTAAAATCAGCCGGAAGATGGGTAACTGTTCCAGGAAGCACCTGTATATTGTGTTGAAGGCGATCGCCTTCAGCTAAATTAGCAACTGACTTCCAAGCAATTCCTCCTTGAGCATCTGCCATAACTGCTTGTTTATGGTTTAAAGTTGCTCTGGGATAAGTAGCATTAGTTTCAATTTCGTAGATATCCTGAAATCCTTGGTCGAATTTATCAACAACTCGCCGGAATCCCAGAGGAGTCTGCACTAAGTCACCGACTTGCACATCACGAATGGGAACAAGACCTTTAGAAGTATGAACTAGAGCGTCTTCAGGTAGACAGCGACGAATGTTGCCTGCAACAATAGTGACAGCAGCCTGATCTATTAATAGACAGCACTCAACAGAATTTAATTGTCTTCCTAAAGCTTTATTGAGGATAGATGCACAATTTTGGTAAAGGATCGGCAATTTAACTGGATTAGCCACCCCACCAAAGCCATTTAAGGTTTCTCCAGCTTGGCGAACATCACTAATATCAACAAATACTTGAACTTCTCCACTAAATTTCTCATCTGTAGAAAGTTCTAATAAGGTTTGATAAGATTCCACCCAACCTTCACGGCTATCGCCAACGTAGATTGTAACTTGATTACCCTGTATAGAAATTTCCGTATACTCTCGACGCTGGTCTTTGGGAGTAGCACCAATTTCACCCTGAACTTTGACATTAAGGCGATTGCGGATTGGCGGTAACTGATTAATATATCTTGGTTCGATGATGGCTCCGGTACCACAGCCCATCATGGCTAAATCCATCATCAACCCAAAGGCTTTCCAGTCTTGAAGGTTAGTAGAAGTGCAATTGTAAGCTCCAGAAAAGTTTTTTGGCTTGGCTATCCAATCGGTACCACCAACCCATAACCAGCGTCCACTGGGTAGGGCTTTCATGTTACGCTGCATCTTGTCTAAAATCTCGGCTTCTTCACGGCTGAGTTTCCCCAATTCCACTAAGCCTTGAAGAGTGCGATCGCATACTTCATCCCAAGTTTCTCTCAAACCTGCCGGGCTGCGGCGGCTATAGGTTCTGAAAAATACAGGATTAGCTGCAGGGGCAGTTTCGGGAAACCTTGTACTCTGGCGTTTTCTTTCAAGCTCTCGAACCATAAATCCAGTCTTGTTGCGTGCTGACAGATTAAGACTATAGACTAAGTAGATTTAGGATGAAAGATTGCCAAAAGGGACAACTTGCGCTTACTTCACAACAGTACAAAATGCAACATTCGGCAATAATGTATAATATTGTTTCCGTTTTTCAGCGTCATGTCTCTTGCTCCTTGGCGAAGTGCGATCGCTCATGCTCTCCATCAAAATCGCAGTCTGGCTTATGCCCGTTACGTACAATTAGCAACAGTACGAGCAAATGGTACACCTGCCAATCGAACTATAGTTTTTCGTGGCTTTTTAGCAGATACTAATCAGCTAAAATTTATTACTGATTCTCGCAGTGAGAAAGCTGAACAGATACAGCAACAGTCTTGGGCAGAAGTCTGCTGGTACTTCCCCAATTCCAGAGAGCAATTTAGGATTACTGGTAACTTAACCTCAGTCGAAAGCGATAATTCTCAACCAGAATTAGCATTAGCACGTATTTCTACTTGGAGAGAATTAAGCGATGCAGCGCGGATACAATTTGCTTGGCCTCATCCAGGTAAAGTAAGAAATAAAGATGAACAAGCTACCTTTTCTCCACCCCCACCAGATCCCAGTCAGCCATTACCCAATTTTTGCTTACTCCTACTAGACCCTACACAAGTAGATCATTTAAAGTTACGCGGTGAGCCACAAAATCGCTGGTTGTACCATCGCCATGGGCAGCAAGAATGGTCTAGTGAAGAAATTAATCCCTAATTAAAAGGTAGGGGTACGAGAAGAAATAACTAATGACAAATGACAAATGACCAATAACCAATGACAATTGCTATATACCAGCACCATCTAAGAACTGCTGGATGGCTTTATCTCTGAGGTTACACCAAACAGTTTCTTTGGTGGGTTCCTGTTCCTCAACAGCTAAGTGACCCGCAAAAACAGGTGTTTTATCAGCAGATTGGTTACGCTGAAGAACTTGTATTTGTTCTTCTAATGCTTCAATTCGGTCTACTAAAGCACGAATTACTTCGGCTTCGGAGTCTGGTAAGTTGTTGTGTTCTAGAGGTGCAACCCGAACTCCAGAACGATAGATAATCCGGCCAGGTATACCAACAACGGTGCAATCAGAAGGTACATCACGTAGCACTACTGAACCAGCACCAATGCGAACATTATTACCAACTTGAATATTTCCTAGTACTTTTGCACCTGCGCCAACTACCACGTTTTCGCCTAAAGTTGGATGGCGTTTGCCGCTTTCTTTGCCAGTACCACCAAGGGTGACACCTTGATAAATTAGCGCATAGTCTCCCACGATCGCAGTTTCGCCAATTACTACACCCATACCGTGGTCAATAAACACGCCATGTCCAATGGTTGCACCTGGGTGAATTTCAATTCCCGTCAAAAATCGAGCTAAATGAGATATCAGCCGAGGGATAAAAGGAATACCAATAATATGCAGCCAGTGAGCCAGCCGATAAAATAGCAAAGCTTGCAAACCGGGGTAACAGAATAAAACTTCCAACCAGTTGCGAGCAGCTGGGTCACGTTCAAAGATGATGCTAAAGTCGGCACGCATTGTAGATAGCACGAGATAGTAACCTCGGAAAGCAAAACGAGCTACCTTCCCATATTATCTTTCTCGGTGTAACTCGTAACAAATTGGGTGTTTGGTAATGGGTAATTGGTAATGGGTAATAGAAATTTCTCCCTCATCTCCCTCATCTCCCTCATCTCCCTCATCATCCCCAATCCCCAATCCCTCTACGGCTGCTGCACTGTCAGAGTGTAGTTATGCTTGTCTCCAGAGTTAAAGGTACCTATCCAAATCCGATAAGTTCCGCTTTTGAAGTCGCGATCATCGATGCTGGCATCTTTACTTTTACCAGTATCATCGCCACAGCGAATTGTTGAGTCATCTGGGCCTTGGATGAGCATAGTTGTATCGTACCCACCACTATTAACTAGGAATTTGAGGCGAGCAAAGTCTTTCTCTAAGGTAATGATGTGATCTGGCTGGGGATCTGCAAAACCGATACAGGCTTTTTTCTCGCGATCGCGGTTACTAATGGCAGACAGTGAGTAAGATCCGCCTGTATATCCTTCCACAACTCCTTGCGCTGGATTAAAGCCTGCGGATAGCTTCAGTGTGCCAAAGTTTGCTGTCTGTGCTATTACGGGTTGCGCGACGATAGCAGCACCTAGAGCTAAAAGCCAGCCTAATTGAGATTTAATCCGGAGGCGAAAATCTTTCATAGTAGTCCTCCACCAAGCAATTTTATAAGTAACTATATATACTTATTGTAATCATTTTTTGGGAACATTTCCGGAGTTGTGACACATTGAAATCTGCCACAATTCATGGCTAAAAAAAGCGCCAACAGTGTGTTTTTTTAAATGAAATTTAATGTAATTTTTAATAAAATTTAAAGTTTAATTTTTTGTTATATTTAAATTTTTAATGTAGTGCCAGTTATTGAATTTTTTATTTTAGTAAAGACAAGAGTAGATAAACTTTCTGTGTTGTTTCTAAAAAGTTTATAAAACTGTTAATTATGAGGGGTCAGAACCATCATGACATCAGTAATATTTTTCCATAAGTTGCGGAGATAAATTACAGCAGATGCGATGGAATTGAAAAAAGTAATGAGTAATAAGTAGTGAGTAATAAGTAAATTTCCTACTCATTACTCATTACTCATGATTTACTTCACTCACTTCAAAAGGGCTGTAATAGTAAGCATGACCCAAACTTCTCACCAGATTAGTATGTTGGGGAGCCAGTAAGGAAACCCAACAAGGAAATATAGGTTCAGCTTTTAAAATCCATGTTGGGTTGCGCTGCGCTTAAACAAACCTAAATCTGCTCTATTTGCTGCTTGTGAGAAATGCAAGTTAAGCCAATACTGCTCGGTTAAGGATTTTCAACTCGGAATTTGGTTTGGGGAAAAGGTGAAAGGGTAAGGGTTAAAGGTTTTTTCTTGCCCCTTTTACCCTTCCCCTTTTCCCCTTAACCGACAAGTATTGCAAGTTAAGCAACTTCAGCTAAGAGGGAGTCAAGTTGACCTTTGGTATCTAACTCATAAAGGTCATCACAACCACCAATATGTTGATTGTTAATAAAAATCTGTGGTACTGTGCGCCGACTGTTAGCACGTTCTGCCATTTGACTTCTAGCAGCTTCGTTGCCATCAATTTTGTATTCTTGGAATTGTACACCTTTCCACCACAGCAGCATTTTAGCGCGAATGCAATAAGGACAAGTTTGCCAAGTATAAATTTCGACGTTGGCTTTAACTCGCTCTGGGTGTCGATTTAAAAGCGGATTGAGAAAGTCCAGCATATTTTAAGGGATGGTAAATTTATCGGGATTTTCTCTAGCTTAAAACATGACAATTCGTAATTCGTAATTCGTAATTCGTAATTTAACAGTAGTCTCTTACCGCATTGGCGCAGGAACCCATTGTTGGAAACTTTCTAAATGATTCCAGTAAGCCATATAACCAATAAATGCCCAAATTAGGGCTGCTGCGATGAGAACGGCTGCGCCAATTAAGCGCCAAGTTCGGTTAGTTTTCAAATACAGAGTAGGTGCAGCAAAAACACCGCCTAAGCCTGTAAGGATAAAACCTATTCCTGAAATTAAAGGTTGTTTTGTCAGTCCCAAATTAATAATGCGGAAACCGATAACAACTGCAACTAACCCAGCAAAGAATGCGTAAATTGCGAGTGTGAGTAAATCCCATCCCAAAGCAAGCGCGATCGCAGCACCAATAAATAAAATTCCTAATAAAATTGTGGTTTCACCAAAAGCGATGTTAAAACTACCGCGAACGGGCCAAGTAAAGCTCATGTGTAACCCTGTGGTTAATGCGATCGCTCCTGTTACCCCAAAGCCAGGAATCCAATGTTTCTGATGATCGCTAACTATCCCCCGATAGACATAATCTGCTAGTAGAAATAATCCAGCTACCATATTGATTAACATCAAAGTGATGTAGTCAATAAACATGATTTATCTCCAGAGCGTTTACTAGAAAATACCTTTGAGTTGATGTTTTGTATATTGCTCTACAGATACAGTTTTATCTTTTGACAATATTTAGCAATTGTCTCTAAGTATTGTTAGGTAATATAATGTTTCAAATATAACTTCAAAATTTAGTTAGCATTAAAACTTAACATAGAGCCTCATTAAGACTATTTTCCACGTGTATCCGCCCTTTGGTAGACTTGAAGACTGGAATAGCTAGAAAAAACGACGCGAAGTCAAGCAGTTGAGAGGGCGACTCTGTGGAAAATACACTTGGATTAGAGATTATTGAGGTAGTAGAGCAAGCCGCGATCGCATCCGCCAAGTGGATGGGTAAGGGCGAAAAGAACACTGCTGACCAAGTTGCAGTGGAAGCTATGCGGGAAAGAATGAACAAAATTTATATGCGTGGTCGCATTGTCATTGGCGAAGGCGAACGTGATGATGCTCCCATGTTATATATTGGGGAAGAGGTGGGTATCTGCACCAGTCCAGATGCTAAGGACTTCTGTAATCCAGATGAATTGATTGAAATTGACATTGCCGTTGACCCATGTGAAGGTACGAACTTGGTAGCATACGGCCAACCTGGCTCAATGGCTGTATTGGCAATTTCAGAAAAAGGTGGCTTATTTGCTGCTCCTGACTTCTACATGAAGAAGTTAGCAGCACCACCAGCAGCTAAAGGCAAGGTGGACATTAACAAGTCAGCAACGGAAAACCTCAAAATTCTCTCCGAGTGTCTAGATCGTTCTATTGAAGAACTTGTGGTAGTTGTAATGAAGCGCGAACGCCACAACGATTTAATTAAAGAAATCCGCGATGCTGGGGCGAGAGTACAACTAATTTCCGATGGTGATGTTGGTGCAGCCATTTCTTGTGGTTTTGCTGGTACTAATATCCACGCCCTAATGGGTATTGGTGCAGCACCAGAAGGAGTAATTTCTGCCGCCGCTATGCGCGCTCTAGGTGGGCATTTCCAAGGTCAGTTGATTTATGACCCTGCGATCGTCAAAACAGGCTTAATTGGCGAAAGCAAAGAAGCTAACCTAGATCGTTTGAAATCCATGAATATCAACGACCCTGATAAGGTCTATGATGCTCATGAACTCGCATCTGGTGAAACTGTACTTTTTGCTGCTAGTGGTATTACCTCTGGAAATCTGATGCAAGGTGTACGCTTCTTCAAAGGTGGAGCCAGAACTCAAAGCCTAGTTATTTCCAATCAGTCAAACACCGCTCGGTTTGTGGATACCATCCACATGTTTGAGCATCCTAAGACCGTACAATTGCGGTAAACAATTGTAGCGCGGAGTCACCGCAGTTAGGAGTGGCGAAAGCGCCACTCTGACTGAATCGCTGAGGTATTGAGTACCCAGTAGTACTCCCAGACTATAGTCTCTTGATTATTCCTCAGCACTTTTTCAGTTAGGAGTTATGAATTCTATGAACTCCTAACTGACCAATCACCACTTACCAATCACCATTTAGCAATTACTAATTAGCAGATGAATATAGCAGTGGTGGGGTTAAGCCATAAAACAGCCCCAGTAGAAATCCGGGAAAAGCTGAGTATTCCAGAACCTCAAACAGAAAGCGCGATCGCTCAACTTACCAGCTTTCCCCATATTGACGAAGTTGCTATTCTCAGCACTTGTAACCGTCTGGAAATTTACATCGTCACTGGCGAAACCGAACATGGGATTCGGGAAGTAACTCAGTTTCTGGGCGAATACAGCAAATTACCTGTAATATCTTTGCGACAACACTTATTCATGTTGTTGCATGAAGATGCTGTTATGCATATGATGCGAGTAGCTGCTGGGTTAGACAGTCTCGTACTGGGAGAAGGGCAAATTCTCGCTCAGGTGAAGAATACCCACAAACTGGGACAACAATATAACGGTATAAAAACAATTCTCAATCGATTATTTAAACAAGCCTTAACAGCAGGTAAGCGAGTTCGTACTGAAACTAGCATTGGTACTGGCGCAGTTTCTATCAGTTCGGCGGCTGTGGAATTGGCGCACATGAAGGTAGAGAATTTAGCAGCTTGTCGAGTTGCTATTCTTGGTGCTGGTAAAATGTCTCGCTTGTTGGTACAGCACCTCGTTTCTAAAGGTGCTGGGCAAATTAGTATTTTAAATCGCTCTCGTGAACGTGCCGTAGAATTGGCTAAACAATTCCCAGATCAGCCAATCGAAATTCATCCGCTATCAGAAATGATGGCAGTAATTGCCAACAGTCATTTGGTATTTACCAGCACTTCCGCTACAGACCCCATTTTGGATCGTGCGAAATTAGAAATGGTGTTAGAGCCTAACCAGTCTCTGATGCTATTTGATATTTCTGTACCCCGCAACGTCCATTCTGATGTAAATGGGCTAGAAAACGTCCAGGCGTTCAACGTGGATGATTTGAAGGCGGTTGTGGCACAAAACTATGAAAGCCGCCGCAAAATGGCTCAAGAAGCCGAGAAAATCCTGGATGAGGAAGTAGAAGCTTTTGATATTTGGTGGCGCAGTTTAGAGACTGTCTCTACCATTAGCTGTCTGCGAAATAAAGTGGAAACCATCCGCGAACAGGAATTAGAAAAAGCTTTGTCGCGCTTGGGTTCGGAATTCGCAGAAAAGCATCAAGAAGTCATCGAAGCTTTAACGAGAGGCATCGTTAACAAAATTTTACACGATCCGATGGTGCAATTGCGAGCGCAACAAGATGTAGAAGCTAGACGGCGATGTATGCAGACTCTGCAAATGTTATTTAACCTAGATGCAGAGGAACAGTTTAGCTAAGTCTACAGACATCATTGGTGCGTTAGGATTTGCTCCCACGCACCAGCAATGACTCAAGATTAGAACCTTTTGCTAGCAGTAGCTAGAGGCTTAAGGCTTTGTAGCTGTTGGGTTTGCTCCTCTAATCTTTCAGCGAGGCGATCGCATACTAACTCACATAATCGAAAACATATAGGATCGGCGATTTCATAAATGACGCTGACACCTTCTGGTGTTCTTTTAACAATACCCGCCTGAGTCAAGACTTTGAGGTGCTTCGACACATTTGCCTGTCCGAGTCCTGTTAAGGCGATAATTTCCGTAACATTTTTGGCACCCGATTTCAAACAACATAAAACTTGTAGCCGACTAACTTCAGACAAGACTTTAAAATAGTCAGCAACTGGGCTTAATGCCCCAGGAAAAACTTCTGACATAAAAAAGTAATAATACTTTATGGGTTAATTTCTACTATTATACTATATGGTAATATAATCTTTATATTCATACCTTAGTCTTAATTGAGACAGAGCAAGAATATTGGTATGATAGTAGAACAGTCAAAAAAAGAAATTATTACAATTAAATAAGTCTCAAGTTAAAGATTTTGGACTCGTAATTTAGTTGAGAAGGGTAAGGGTCAAAAGTTTTTATTTACCCTTTAAGTGTCCAACAAAAAAATATTGAGTACGATAGGAATAGAAGCAAAGTAAAATTTGCAAGTTATCACTTGGGTCAAAAGAATTTAGTATAGTCAAATAATTATAGATGCTATATTTATGCAGTTAGAAACCCAAAAGCGCTATTACACACCTGAAGAATATTTGGAACTTGAAGAAAAAGCAGACTATAAAAGCGAGTACCGGGATGGAGAAATTGTACCGATGACGGGTGGAACTACCAATCATAATAAAATTGCAGGCAACTTTTATGCTTACTTGAAGTTTGCTTTAAAAGGCAAAAATTATGATGTTTATATTGGTGATGTCCGTTTGTGGATACCCCGTTATCGGCAACATACATATCCAGATGTCATGGTAATCGAAGGAGAACCGATTTACACAGGAACTAATACAACAACAGTAATGAATCCGTTATTAATTGCAGAAGTTCTCTCTAAATCCACCAAAAACTATGACCAAGGTGATAAATTTCTTTATTATCGCTCTATTCCAGAATTCCAAGAATATATTTTAATTGACCAATATGAGTATCATGTAATGCAATATGTAAAAACTGCCGCGAGTCAATGGTCATTTACAGAAATTGAAGGTGAATCTGCAACTTTATCACTGCAAACTGTGGATTTTCAAATTGAATTGCGAGACCTTTACGAGAAAGTTAATTTTGCAGAAAATGACGAAGATTAAGAAAAATTGTAATTAATAATTGATATTGCAACCTAAATTATTATAAATAAAGGCACAAACAATGTTGTGCCTTTATAGGTGGCTGATTAAATTGAAAATTGCTGGAATAGAAAATACCTCACTACCAAACTTATAAATCCTTGTTCGGGTTACATGGATTTGTGGTAGTTATGATAGCCACTGTTTTAAATTGTTAATAGTTGCGCTCAGAATAGCTTATAACATAGGACGAGTTCTAGCTTTATAGTCCATCAAAGCGCCTTGACTAATTACAGTGCGTCCATTTCTTCTGCTAGTGGGAATTTGCCCTTTTTGCAAAGCCATATAAAGAGTACTTTGATCTACACCTAAAAATCTAGCAGCCTGTACAAATGAAGTACCCTGTTTGGGTATACTTCCGTTCCTTCTCTTTCGATTTGTGAATGATCTGAACATGGCGAAATGTGAAGAACTACTTAAGAAATCTCAACTTCTGACCGAACAAATCGCAGAATTAACAATAATTCACAATCACGACAAAATACCCCCTACTTGTTTAGAGGGAGACAACACAGCCAATTCGATTTTTCTCTAATTAGATTGGAATCGAATTCGATTATAACAAATTATGAGGAAAGAACAGTTTCAAACCCTACTGCAATTTTTCAAAGTGTTGGCAGACGAAAGTCGATTAAAAATTGTAGGTATATTAGCAAACCAAGAGTGTAGTGTTGAAGAGCTAGCAGTGCTATTGCAACTTAAAGAACCGACAGTGTCACATCACCTGTCAAAACTCAAGGAATTAAATTTAGTAACTATGCGCCCAGAGGGTAATAGCCGCTTTTACCATTTGGATAGCGAAGTTTTACAAAGTCTCAGCCAAGAAATTTTCACCCCAGAGAAAATGGCATCCTTAATAGAGGATGTAGATGTTGCAGCTTGGGAAAGCAAAGTCTTAAAGAACTATTTGGAGAGTGACAGCAAGAATCTTGAGGAAGTACCACGCCTCAAGGAAATTCCCGCTAGCCGCAAAAAGCGCTTAGTCATTCTCAAGTGGCTGGCGAGTAAATTTGAAGAGGGGGTTCAGTATCCAGAACGAGCAGTGAATGAAACTCTCCAGCTTTACCATCCTGACTACGCTACTTTGAGGCGAGAGTTAATTGGCTATAAGCTAATGACGCGAGAAGAAGGCGTTTATTGGCGGATATGAGGGATTGGGGATTGGGGAACTCGGTGCCCCCTCTGGGGATAAGGGGTAATGGGGATTGGGGATTGGGTACAAGGGGGAAGGGGGAAAAGGGGAATAAATAATGAACACCAATTACCAATTACCTATGCCCAATGCCCAATGCCCCATGCCCAATATATTATTTCCCCAAATAAGCTTCTAAAACTTGGGGATTAGTTTGAATTTCTGCGGGTGTACCGTCGGCTAAATTTTGTCCTTCAGCAAGTACCCAAACACGATCGCACAAGGACATAATTACGTCCATGTTGTGTTCGATAATTAGAAATGTCAGGCCATCTTGGCGATTCCAGTTGAGAATGCGATCGCAAATATCATCAATTAATCTGGGATTTACGCCGGCTGCTGGTTCATCTAACAAAATTAGCTTGGGATTTGTCATCAAAGCGCGCCCCATTTCTAGCAGCTTGCGTTGTCCCCCAGATAAACCACCTGCGTAGTCATGGGCTTTTTTGGCTAAACCGACTGACTCTAACAAAAACATGGCTTGTTCTTGCAGTTGCTTTTCTTCTTTGGCGACAATGTGGGGTTGCAATTGCACTTGCCAAAAATTTTCCCCGGTTTGTTTTTGCGCCGCTAGTAGCATATTTTCTAACACCGACAACCGCGAAAGAGTCCGGGCTACCTGAAAAGTGCGGACTACTCCCTGCTGGGCGATTTGGTATGGTTGCAGGTGGTGAATTGGTTCACCGTCAAAAATCACTCGTCCTTTATCTGGGCGAATGAAGTTAGAAAGTAAGTTAAAAAAGGTGGTTTTACCAGCACCATTGGGGCCAATTAAGCCTGTAATACTGCCTTTTGCTACTTCGATATTGGCATTATTCACAGCTTTAATGCCACCAAAGCTTTTAGAAAGCCCAGTAGCCGCTAATAGGGGAAGTGGGGGTGATGGGTTATTTACCAAGGGTAAGTTCCTCCTTTTTCCCTAAGATACCTTGTGGCCGCCAAATCATTAGTACCATCAAAATTAAACCAATCACCATGATGCGGAATGCGCCGAGACGGGCTTCGTCTAGGGGAATAATTTTCGGTAAAACTTCGCGGGTAATGGCATCGTAAGCAAAGTAAATCACCGTACCTAAAATTGTGCCGATATTATTCCCAGAACCGCCTAAAATTACCATAATCCAAGCGTCAAAAGTGAGCTGTGGTTGGAAATTATCGGGGTAAACAGCACTGAGTTGCCAAGCAAAGAAACCACCAGCAATCCCCGCGATCGCACCGCCTAACATTAGTGATTGTAGTTTATACCAAAAGACATTTTTTCCCAGCGCCTTGGGAATTTCCTCATCTTCGCGGATGGCTTTTAGCACTCTACCCCAAGGCGATCGCACTAACATTTCCAACCGCCAGAAGACGAATGCTAAGACTAACAGCGCCACCAGCATTAAACCTGCTTTGGGGATGTAGTTATATAAACTGATGATGCCAGAAACATAAACAGCTATTGCCAGCAGCCCCAAGATTATCCCTACAACTAAACGTGATATAAATTCCTGTTTGTTGGTTTTGCGCGTTACATTCTCAGTAGCACCAGAAATACGAGTAACATTAATCCATCGCCACAATGAAAACGCAGTCACCGCTAAAAGCAGCGTCAGCAATCCCATCATCACAAATCTGAAAAATAAATTCGGCGTTTCCGAAAAAGGAATAGGGTAACTTTGTACACCAAATGCCCCAGATATCCAAGTATCGCCCACTGGTAAATCTTGGTTATTCACCACCAACCGAATTAGTTCTCCCACCCCAATGGTGACAATCCCCAAATAATCTTCGCGCAAGCGCAGAGTAGCAAACCCAATTACCAACCCCAACAACGCCGCCACAATCGCCCCCACAATCGCCGAAACAAGTATAGGAACACCTTTGAGGCTTAATAATACTGTTGTATAAGCACCCAAGGTCATAAAAGCGATATGACCAAAATTAATTAACCCTGTAAAACCCCACTGCAAATTCAGTCCCAAACTAAACAATGCAAATGTGGCTGTAGAAATTGCTAAAAATATTAAATATTCAAACATAGATATTTAGTTATTTGTCATTTGTCATTGGTAATTGGTGTTTGTTCCCCTCATCCCCCTCTGCTCCCTCTGCTCCCTCTGCTCCCCAGTCCCCAATCCCCATTACCCCTTATCCCCAGAGGGGGCCCCGAGTTCCCCAGCCCCCAATCCCCAATTCCCCATAGTTTATAACCATTGCTGAACAAATGGGCATACTATTGTGTGGTGAGGGCTAAGAGGAGAAATATGAACTTGCTGCGAACGAGAATTCATCACTTAGTCGATCTGTTAGCGGATGAGGATCTGCCAAGTACTTGGGCTGCTGTCTACAATTTGCATTGTGATTGTTATATGCTCAAAGCGATAGAACAAGCCAAGCGATCGCAACAACCGTGGGATATATTAACCCAAGAAGAAGCGATCAGACAGTTAATGTATTTTGGAAGTGAAACTTAAGTGATTCTGGAAGTACGCTATACCAGGTCATTTCTCTTAGACCTGAAAAGTTTAGAAACATCTGCTTATGAGCGGGTGTATAATTTTGTCTTTTTTGAATTCGCTCACCATTGGCAGATGCGATCGCTCCCAGAATTTCGTCAGCTTGATGATGAGGCAATATTTCACCGCTTTACTATAGATGAATATTTAGTTGGCATCGAAGTGAGGGGCGAAATTGTCAAATTTTTGCGTGTCATCCCTATGCCAGATGTCTAAGCCCAGAGCTGAGGTCAACACTTAAAACTGTATAAGGCAAAGCAGGGATCGCTATAGCCTTACATTAAACTGGTTTGTGAAAAACACGTTAAGTTGAGATTTCCCTTATGGATGCTAAAGCACTTTGGCAACGATACCAGGATTGGTTATATTTCCACGAGGGATTAGGGCTGTATCTTGATGTTAGTCGGATGCGGTTTGATGATGCCTTTGTGGAGTCGTTGCAGCCGAAGTTTGATCAGGCGTTTGCGGATATGGCGGAACTGGAGAAAGGTGCGATCGCTAATCCGGATGAAAATCGCATGGTTGGACATTACTGGTTGCGGAATCCCGATTTAGCACCAACTCCAGAACTCACTCAAGAAATTGTCCAAACCTTAGAACAAATCGAAGCCTTTGCAGAGAAAATCCAAACAGGTGCTATTCATCCTCCTAGAGCTAATCGTTTTACCGATGTCATCTCTATAGGTATTGGTGGTTCTGCGCTTGGCCCCGAATTTGTCGCCGAAGCCCTATCCTCTGATTTTCCACCCCTGAAAATTCACTTTATCGATAATACCGATCCCGCAGGTATTGATCGCATTCTGACTCAGTTACGAAATAGCCTCGCTAGCACTTTAGTTTTGGTGATTTCCAAATCTGGAGGTACACCAGAACCACGTAACGGGATGATTGAAGTTAAAAAAGCCTACGCTGGGCAAAATTTAGACTTTGCTCAATATGCAGTTGCTATTACCAGCGCTGACAGTAACCTCGATAAAGTCGCCAAATCTGAAGGCTGGCTGGCAAGATTCCCCATGTATGATTGGGTGGGAGGACGCACCTCAGAAATGTCTGCTGTGGGTTTAGTACCAGCTGCATTGCAAGGCATTGATATTCGCGCCATGCTAGAAGGTGCGAAGGAAATGGATGATGCTACCCGTGTAGCTGATTTGAAAAATAACCCAGCAGCTTTACTGGCTTTGTCTTGGTACTATGCCGGTAATGGTAAGGGTGAAAAAGACATGGTGGTGCTGCCTTACAAAGATAGCTTGCTGTTGTTCAGCCGCTATTTGCAACAGTTGGTTATGGAATCCTTGGGTAAAGAAAAAGACTTAGATGGTAACACCGTCTACCAAGGTATCGCTGTTTATGGCAACAAAGGCTCAACCGATCAACACGCCTATGTCCAACAGTTGCGCGAAGGTGTACCCAATTTCTTTGCTACCTTAATCGAAGTTTTAGAAGATCGTAAAAGTCCCTCTCCCGAAATTGATCCTGGTGTAACATCAGGCGATTACCTTTCTGGTTTTTTGTTAGGAACCAGACAAGCGCTGTATGAAAATCAGCGTGATTCCATCACAGTTACTATTCCCCAAGTCAATGCGCGTACTGTCGGGGCGTTAATTGCTTTATATGAACGTGCTGTTGGCTTGTATGCAAGCTTAGTCAACATCAACGCTTACCATCAACCAGGGGTTGAAGCTGGTAAAAAAGCTGCCGCCGCGATTCTTGACTTGCAAAAACGTGTCCTAGAAGTACTGCAATCAACAAAATCTGCTCTAACTCTCGATGAAATTGCCGAGAAAGCAGGTGCATCTCAAGAAATTGAGTCTATTTACAAAATTCTGCGTCATCTACAAGCCAATCAACGAGGCGTAGTCTTTCAAGGTAATCTCGCACAACCCAGCAGTTTAAAAGTTTCTGTCAGCTAACAAAATATAGCTTACAAATCAATCAAACTACCTTTCCATATTGTTGAATTGACAACAATTTTTTATCTTTAAGCATCCTGGCGATTGAAGCGTAAACTTCTATTCTCAGGGTGCTTAACTGTATTTAAGGGACTTCCAAGTAAAAAAATATTCCATTGCTATTGTTCATTGTTGACTGTTGACTGTTGACTGTTGACGGTTCACAGTTAACAGTCAACGACTTAAAGGGAATAATTTATTTTTTGGAGTTCCCTAAGTAGAGGAGTGCAATTAAAGATAGCTGGTCATTGGCACTTCACAGTCAATAGTACTTAAATTTGCTATACTACTATATAGTAGTATAATGAAAATATAAAACGACATTCTAGTCTGTAGCCTTAATTACCCATTTCTATTGATATTGCAGTTTTTGTGAGCAGGATGTCAGAAAATCTGGCGTTTTAGCTCTGAGGTATTGTTACATCTATTTTGAATAATGGAGTTTAAAAAATGACAAGCGAACGAAAACGCCTTTTGATTGTTGGTGGTGTTGCTGGTGGTGCTTCTTGTGCAGCGAGGGCGCGCCGTTTATCGGAGACTGCAGAAATTATTATGTTTGAAAGAGGTCAGTATGTCTCTTTTGCTAACTGTGGACTGCCTTACTACGTTGGTGATGTGATTACTGATGAGCAAAAGCTGATCGTTGCGAATGCAGACTTATTCAAACATAGGTTTAATATCGATGTGCGATTAGAAAATGAAGTGCTGGACATAGATCAAGAAGCAGCCACAATTCAAGTAAAAAACAATAAAACAGGCGCAATTTACCAAGAATCTTACGATGCTTTAGTACTAGCACCAGGAGCAGCCTCAATTCGACCCCAACTACCAGGAATTGACTTACCGGGAATTTTTGCTGTGCGAACTATTCCTGATAGCCGTCGGATTCGAGAATGGATTGAGCAAAAGCAAGTCAAGCGCGCTGTAGTTGTGGGTGGAGGCTTTATCGGCTTAGAAATGACCGAAAATCTTCTGCATCGCGGGATAGCAGTGACTTTATTACAAAATCAATCTCAGGTGATGGCACCTCTAGATCCAGAAATGGCAGCGCCAATTCACGATCGCCTAGAAGCGCATGGTGTGAAGTTGCGTCTAGGGGATGGAGTCGTTGGGTTTGAATCTAACCCTGATGGCACCATTAACGCGATCGCAGAATCTGGAGAAATCCACACCACAGATTTGGTAATTTTAGCAATTGGTGTCCGCCCAGAAACCACACTGGCTAAGGCTGCGGGGCTAGAGATTGGTTCAAGGGGAGGGATTCGCGTTAACGAACAGATGCAAACTAGCGATCGCCGCATTTGGGCTGTGGGGGATGCAGTGGAGGTACAAGATTTTGTCACTAAAGAATGGACTTTCATTCCTTTAGCAGGCCCGGCTAACCGTCAAGGGCGAATAGCTGCCAACGCTATTTTCGGTAGAAATACTACTTTTCGAGGTGTACAAGGAACCTCAGTATGTGGCTTATTAGGATTAGCGATCGCTTCCACAGGTGCGAATGAGAAAACACTCAAGCGCTTAGGTTGGAGCTATGACAAAGTTTACCTACATCCTGGGCATCATGTTGGTTATTATCCCAACGCCAAGCCGATTAATATGAAGCTGCTGTTTTCTCCCGTCGATGGCAAAATTCTCGGAGCGCAAGCCGTGGGAGAAGATGGGGTAGAAAAGCGTATAGATGTGATCTCAATGGCAATTCAACTAGGAGCAACAGTGTATGACTTAGAAGAAGCTGAATTATGTTATGCTCCTCAGTTTGGTGCAGCCAAAGACCCAGTAAATGTGGCTGGGATGATTGCAGCTAACGATCTAAATCAAGATGCACCTTTGGCACATTGGGAATATTTAGCAAAATTAGATGGCTTACTTTTAGATGTGCGTGGGGTGAATGAGTTTGCAGCAGGCCATGTAGAAGGAGCAATTAATATTCCCCTTCCTGAATTGCGTCAGCGCATGAGTGAACTACCTGCAGAAAAAGAGATTTGGGTTTATTGCCAAGTCGGACAAAGGGGTTATTACGCTACTCGTGCTTTAAGGCTAAATGGTTTTAATGCTTATAACCTCAGTGGCGGTTTTAAAACTTATCAGGCGAGCAAAAACTAATCTATTTAGAAATAGCTTCAATGTAGGCTGATATCAATTCACATAATGTTTGCAACAGATAAAGTCCATGTAGGGAACATCGACCATCTTGTGATACATCAAATTATCTTACTGGTGCCGTGCCCTACTTATCTGTAAATACAGTTCAGTTAAGAAAATTAATTGATAACAAAACCAAAAAACTAGTTACTCAACAAAAAAACCGAACAATAATTTTGGAGGGGGTTTGGGGGACGCAACCGTCACCCAATCGGGGGTTTGGGGGATTCTCCCCCAATTGAGTTAACTGTTTCCACAAGTGACAAATCAATCTCTAATGAAACTAAACTGTATTGACTTATCTGTACTTAGCAACTGGCAATCTGCTGTAATTCGTGAGATAGAATCGGCGTTTCTTTCTGCTTTAAAGGAATTTCAATCCAAAATTCTGTGCCTTTACCTAATATTGACTCACACCTTAAAATTCCCGCGTGCTTTTCTACAACAATCTGATAACTAATAGATAAGCCTAAGCCTGTACCTTTACCTACAGGTTTAGTTGTGAAAAATGGGTCAAATAGTTTTGACTTTACATCTTTTGTTATACCTGGGCCATTATCTGCAATTCTCACAATAATCCGATTATTATTAACAAGTTCGGTACGGATTCTAATTTGGCTACGATTTTTTTGAGTATCTGAGTGAGAATGCTGATTGAGATAATTCTCTAGAGCATCAATAGAATTATTAATAATATTCATGAATACCTGATTTATTTGCCCAGGATAGCACTCTACTAAAGGTAATTCCCCATATTCTTTGATGATTTCAATACCAATCGGATGCTCTGGTTTGGCTTTCAGCCGATTCTGTAAAATTAGTAGCGTACTATCAAGACCTTCATGAAGATTAACTGCTTTCATTTCCGCTTCATCTAAGCGCGAAAAATTGCGTAAACTCAGCACAATTTCCCGAATGCGATTAGTACCAATTCTCATAGAAGAAAGTAGTTTTAATAAGTCATGAGCAATAAATTCTAAATCAACTGTTTCACAAAATTCCTGAATTTCGTGAACAGGATGAGGATAGTGTTTTTCATAAAGTTTTAGTAGTTCTAGTAACTCTTGTACATATTCATCGGCTGGGGTGAGATTACCATGAATAAAATTAACTGGATTATTAATTTCATGAGCAATCCCAGCAACTAATTGTCCTAAACTAGACATTTTTTCTTGCTGAATGAGTTGTGCTTGAGTTTGTTGCAACTTATGCAAAGTATCACTGAGTTTTTCAGCTTGAGCTTGCGCTGCTAAGGTGGCGGTACGACTTTGTGTATAAAGTTGTGCATGGTCAATGGCAATTCCTAATTGATCGGTGACAGCTTGCAACAAGTTGATTTCACTATTTTCCCAAACACGTTCGCCGCTACAATGACTACAAACAATTGCTCCTAATTCTCCCGTATTACTACTAACTGGTAGCAATAATAAAGAAGTAATACCAAACTCAGTCAAGAATTTTTCGATATGCTCTTCAATTTGGCGATCGCTATCAATATTGTGAATACAAATTAGCTCTTGATGCAGCAGATGTTTCGCTAAAAAAGAGTATTTTTTCAGCGAAATTACACTTAATATACTAGGTAATTCCGGCTGACGTGCTTCATGAGTAATAGACAAGCTAGTTTGAGAGAATTCAGGTAAGTAACGGATAAAGTAGCAACGGTCAATTTGTAGTAAACTGCGGATTTCTCTCACAGCAGTTTCCAAAATAGTATCGAGTTCCAAAGAACTACGGATTTGGCTAGCTAAACCCAGCAGTAAAGCTTCCCGACGGCTGAGAAGCTGTGCTTTTGCCCAAATTCTATCAATGGCTACAGCGATATTATTAGCTATCCAATTGAGCATATTATGAGTAGGTTGGCTCAAAGATGCACAGCTAAATAAAGCCATAATACCTACTAATTCTTCTTCCACTATTAATGGATAGGCAGAAAAGAGTAAGTTTGATGAGATATTGTCTAGATTGCCAATGTGGTAATTTGTTTGTAAGTCTTGATTTAATATTACTTGATGATTTTGATTGATTGCGTCAATAACACTGTTAACTAATAAAGTTTGATTAGGGAAATTTTGCAGGTTAGTTAAGATGCTACAGCTACTATCTGTACAAGTCACCCCCGCTTGAAATTGAATATCTTTTGTCTGTTGTTCTCCAGTCCAAATCCCCACAAAAGCAACATCTAGATATTGCGATATTGTATGTGTACACTGTTGAATAATTTTATTCAAAGTACCACTTTGAGCTAAGATTAAACTAACTTCTGCACTTAATAATGAAAGTTGCGATCGTTCTCGAATCGCTAACTCGGAAAGTTTACGCTGAGTAATATCGGTACGAATCGCGACATATTTCTCCGGTCGCCCGTCTGCAGATAGCTTTGGTACTATAGTTGTTTCTACCCAATAAAAACTACCATCCTTGGCTTTATTTTTGATTTCTCCTTGCCAGATTTTTCCTTGAGAAATAGTTTCCCATAATTGCACGAAAAATTCTTTGCTGTGATAACCAGAATTGATAATTCTGTGGTTTTTTCCTATCAGTTCTTCTCTGGAATATTGAGAGGTTTTGCAAAATTTATCATTGACATAAGTAATCCTTCCCTTGTGATCAGTAATTGCTACCAAAGAATGGGCATTTATAGCATATTTTAAATTTTCTGATTCTTGCAGAGAATTCCAGAGAACGATTTCTTGCTCTTTAGTGGCAGTAATATCACGAGCTATGGCATAAATTAACTTTTCCTCTTGGAAAGTTGTAGAATTCCATGACAACCATTTATAAGAGCCATCTGCACAAATATAGCGATTTTCAAAGCAAATTCTATCTATTCCCGTTGTCAATTTCTGTGCTTCTAAAATTGTAGATTCGCGGTCTTCTGGATGCACAAATTCAATAAATGGTTTAGCAAGTAGCTCTTGATTTGACCAGCCTAAAATTTTATGCCAAATTGGGTTAATATGTTTGAAATAACCATCAAACCCAGCAATACAAAGTAAATCTATAGAAAGAGAGAAAAATCTCGAATATTTAGCTACCGACTCTACATCTTCTAATTGAAATGGCTGTTGCATATACCAAGAACTTATAAATTTTGAAATTTTTCATTAGGTGTAAATTGAGTACATTTTCACAATTTCACCAGTCATGCCAATTACCTACTAAATTCAGCGGAAAAATTTAGCCTTCGCCTAGTAAGCACTTAGTGCTTTGGAAAAGGCCAATCTGTTTTCCAGTTAAGCTTTAACCAAAATTTCTATTTACCCAGTTTTCTATTAGATTTAGATTTCCCGAAAAGACTATAAAGTAAACGTGAATTTCACAAAATTTAAATAAGAAATATTAAGTCGGAATCGCAGTGCAATTAAAGAGAGTCGGTAAGGGCTGTCATTAGTCATTTGTGAGCCACTGGTTCCCCTGCTTGTACCGCTAACGCGGAACCCAAAGGGTTGTAAGCTTATTTAAGTTTCGTAACATAGTTGGGTTTATTTCCAGCAAATTGATATTACGTTAGCCCAACCGACAATTTATCCTTAACTGAACCGTATTGTTTCATAGGTGGCTTGAGGCAGAAAATTAGCATTACATCTGTCTTCAGTAAGGTTAAATTTCTATTTGTGTCTGCTACTTTAGATAGCAAAAAAATTATTTTACAAAATAGACTTAGTTGCCTATAAATCTCTAAAAACTGTCTTTTTGCCAGATTTTAACAATTATTTTTGGAAATTTATATACTTCTATCTTCAGTAAGGTTAAACCACAGAAATAACTTTGTTACGGTTACCTAAGTAATCAAAAATTTCAGCGGAGTTTGTAATGACATACACCCAAACCAACGATCCAACTATCAGAGAACAGGTTCAAGCTTGGCAAAAATTGGATGTGGATCAACAGCTTGCTTTGTTTTGGTTTATCTACAAAGAGATGGGTGGCTCAATTACACCAGCAGCACCCGGTGCAAGTACTGCTTCTTCAGATATTGCAGAAGGGTTATTCAATCAAGTTAAAGAATTATCTCACGAAGAACAGTTACAACTTCAGCGTGATTTAATTAACAAAGTTGACACTCAACTTTCTCGTCAATACGGTTCTTTAGGTGAAACGACAAAGTTACTCTTTTGGTATCGCTTATCTCAAGGTATGGATAACGGTACTATCATTCCTATGCCATCCGATTACAAGCTGTCTTCAGATGCTCAAGCTTTGTTAGATAGAATTAAAGGATTAGCTTTTGAGCAACAGATGACTCTTTTCCGTGATTATGTTGCACCTATGGGTGCGGAAGCGAAATCTGGTGCTGCACTTTAATTTTTGAATTCTTCCATCTGCTGTAGGATGCGTTAGCGTTAGCGTAACGCATTCTACTGGACTGACACAGCTAATTTGATGCAATAGCAAAAATTCATCAGCGTTTATCTGCGGTTAATTTAATCAAATCTAATGCCTCATTTTAGGCGTGTCAGTCCACTACCTGAATTTCAAAAATCGAATATGAGTCCTATAAACGCGATCGCACTACTGTATTCATTCAAGCATTATTATATAATCATTCGGTAATATAATCTAATAAAGCAGAATATTATATTTTTTTACCAAAATTGCCTACCTCTACTTCTAGGTTGAGTACATACGCTCAAGTGAGAAGCTGGTATTTTAGTAGCAATTATTTCACCCAACTACAGATTCAATCGCACGGATTAATTGTTGTTTAGTGAATGGCTTAGTTAAATAAACATCTGCTCCTTGTTTCATTCCCCAAATTCTATCGATGTCTTGATTTTTTGAACTACAAATAATAATTGGTAGTTTTTGGGTTGCAGGATTTTTTTTCAATTGACGACAGAATTCAAAACCACTAAGTCCTGGCATCACAACATCAGTGATAATCACATCAGGTTGGTGATTGACTGCTTGATTCAGCCCGTCTTTAGCATCATAAGCCTTGAGTACGATATAACCACTGTCTCCCAGATAACTATTAATTAATTCTAATTGAGAGGGAGTATCTTCAACAACTAAAACGGTAGGCATATAAGTAAGGATTCAGGTCTAAAATTGAGGAACTAGAGAAGGGCGAGACTGAGAATTAATAGAGTCAGCAATTAGTGCTTGTACAAAAAAATCAATAACAGACAGACTTTGACGACGACAGGTTTGAACCACCGTCAACAAATTGGCAGTATGTTGAAACCGCTCCATCGAACGGGAACCACCACTAACTTTACGTTTTGTCACAGCCAAACGCAGCGATCGCTCGGCTTGATTGTTATCAGGAGGAACTTCAGGGTTGTCAAGGAAATACCACCATTGGGAGGCTTTATCGCGCAAGGAACGTAAAAGGTTTCCTGCTGTAGCTCCGGCTAAGTTAATCCAGTCATCAAGTGTTTGTTGCAATTTAGATTTGAATTGATTGACCCAATCGTTATAACTGGCGCAGTCAAGAGTCTCAAACCATTGGGCATAATTTCCAAAAGCTTCATCAATTAAATCCACAAATGCTTCACCAATAGCTTGGTTGTGAAGACCTGGAAGTTGAATTAGTTTTTTGAAGTGACGGCGTAGATGAGCCAAACATTTCTGCTGCTCAGGCACCGCATAGCCATTGTAAACACTAAAATCATCGCTGCTGATTACCCCTGTATATTTAGCCCCTAAAATGGCTTCTAGTTCTGCTCTGGAACGAGTGTCAGCAGCAGTAAACAGGCAAAACTCAGAATTGGCAACTACCCACAACCATTCTTTAACTCCCTTGACAGACCAAGGTGTTTCATCCACATGAATGTTAGGTTGTGTCTGTTTTACCCAATTACTTAACTCAGTAATGCTTGGTTGAATCGCTGTTTGAATTCGTTCATTTGTGGTGACTAAAGTTCCCAGCCCAATTTCAATTTGACCTAACTCCCACAACATTTCTTGCTGTTTTTCATAGGGCATATGTGCATAATTATTTGCCCATCCTAAAAATGCCTGTAAAGAAATCCCTAAATCCTGTCCTGGGATGATATCTTGTGACCAGGAGGCTGTTTGTATATTGCCACAGTACTCACACTGGCACGTATGGCGTTGATACTCAACTATTTCAATGGGACGCTCCACTAGTTGCGCTACAGACTGTTTTTCTACTTTTACTGCCACAGCCGCAAACGCTTTTTGACCACAACAGACACAATCACTTGGACGTAAGATTTCACAACGATCTACTCTACCAAAACCCTTACGGGTCTTACCTTGATGCCCTGGTTGCCCACCTGGCTTTCTTTTGGGATGATTTGATTCTTCTTGCGGTGCTGCTTTTTTGTTTTCACTCTTTTTGAGGATGTCCCCTGATGGCGGCTTAGATGAGGTTTTGCTGTCTAAATCTCTGCTGACTTTTAAACGTTCTATTTCTTGCTGTAGTTCTAATACTGTTTTCTGTAATTCACCTATTACCTTGCTCTGCTCAATGATTATCTCTACCAGTTCTTGTTTCGATAACTGGTTCAAGCTTTCCCGGTCTAAATCTTGAGGCAGGTTTTGGTTCATATCTGTGATACTCCTCCTCAAGCGATCCCTTTGTCAATACTCTGCCACCTGAATCCTTACGCATATAATAAATCTGAACTCCGATCCAAAAGTAATGTAATTTTTATTTAATCAAGCCAAATGCATAAAGACAAGCTTCAATAATTCGGCACGAGTAAAAGGTTTAGTAAGATAACCAGAAGCCCCTACCAAATTTGCCTTGACTTTATCTACCAATCCTTTATTACCTGTAACAAATATAACAGGAACATGCTTAAACATAGAGTTATTCCGTATAATTCGGCACAACTCATAGCCATCAATACCTGCCATATTTAAATCTAGTAAGATTAAATCTGGTTTATGCCTAATAATTGACATGACAGCTTTGAGTGGGTCTTCAATAGTCACTACAGCAAAGTTTTCATCCTCTAAAAAACGACTAATTTCTCTGAGGATCGTGGGGCTATCATCTACAGAAATAATTTTGTAAACCTTTTTAGCGGTTGCAGTAGCAGTGGTTACTCTTTCAGGAGCTAAATTTATGTTATTTGGTAGTGTTAATTCCTGATGGTTTTCTAAAGAAGGAGAAGAAATATATGATAATTCCTCAAGAGGCTCTATATTCTCTACAGGGATATTTGGGGAGGCTTTAGCAGAAGTATTATTGACTTCTACGACTTTATTAACTAATCCCGATTCCGATGGTTCTGTTATATATTGAGTAGGAGATGAGCTGGGGCTAAATGTCTTAGGTAATTTATCAAATGGCGGATCGGCTTCATGTAATATAATTCCACCATTAACAATGTAGTGATATAAGTGTTGAGCCAGTTGGATTTCATCTTGGTTCATAATCACAGCAAGATGACGCAGGCTAAAACCCTTCATCCAGTAAGTTAAATTAGGTTGCAGATCTACAAATATTGGGTTTTGAATTGATTTGTTAATAAACAGGTAAGGACGCTGATAGGGAGAAGAAATATGAGGAGCAAAAGATTGCCAACGCTCTAATCTTGTTTGGCAACGTTCGATAATCTTTTCTACGTCAAGCCTGCAAATTTTCGGTACATGAGGCGGTAAATCACTTAATTCATAGTTTCCCATTTTGATTAACAGCAGAGATTCAATCACTTCTTTGACTAATTCTTGAATCAGTACTGCTGCTTGTGTGGAATGTAAGTGTCCCTGATTGACAAGCCAGACAATTGCTTGATAATCAGGTGGTTCGTTATCTGAATTACTCTGGTGTTGCATCAGTTGATTTGGTGAGTCAACTTCAAACATCAGACGTAATTGCACGCGAGTTTCGCTAGTAAGTAAGGGAATTTGATGGCTGAGACGACGTAAATGACGTTCTAGTCGATCGAAGGGTTCAACTGAGTGGGTAGCGTAGGTTATTTTCCCCTGTTCCAGGTAAATCGACCAAGTTACAGAGTTGCTAAATGCTCGTAAATAGGTACTGTCAGAACTTTTAGATAACTGACTTAACAAACTTTGGGGACGTAGTTTGGTGAATGAGCCAGAGAGATTCATACTTTTCGAGGTTTCCGGAAAATCAACGTGAATCAAAGTAAATTTGAAATAACAACAATGAATATGGTTTCTTAGCTTTAATTTTTCTCTTGAAACAAATTATTGCTAAGAAATATCTACATCCCTGACTGACCTTAAAAACCACAGTATAACTTGTTTGTTAAATTTTGTACCCTGAGAACAGCCTAGTATTTTTACGGTGCTTTGGCCTCACAGTTGACATATTGAACTGAGGATAATTCTGATAATGATGATGATTGCGATTCCTACGGATTTATTCTTTTCATATAAAACTACTGCTTTCTACACAAAAGCTTTAAACTTTTTTGTGGGAAAATGCTGGTATTTATTGTATTGTGAGTTTACGAGAATTATGAAGTTCACTAAATGGCTTAATGCGATTAAAGTAAACTATATGTAAAGTCTTCTGGACTCAATTGCCTATCAATTAAGGGTTTCTTGAATATGTAGATAATTGAGTAGGAAGAATCTCATTAATAATTATTAAGAGATATGCAAATAAAATCCTCAGGAATGTAGTTTTTTTTACCTAAAAACTATATACTGAGAGCTAATAAGGAAAAAATACTTTGAATTATAACATAACACACAAAGTTATGCATGATACATTAAGACTTGATGAAGTAGTAGAATTTGCGGAAAATCCTGAACCTCGATGCCCTTGTGTGCTCTTGCTAGACACATCTGGTTCGATGCAAGGAGATCCCATAGAAGCTTTAAATCAAGGCTTGCTGAGTTTAAAAGATGAATTGGTCAAAAATTCTTTAGCAGCTAGAAGAGTAGAAGTAGCTATAGTCACCTTTGATAGTACTGTGAACGTAGTACAAGACTTTGTGACTGCCGATCAATTTAACCCACCAATCCTGACAGCACAAGGATTGACCACTATGGGTTCAGGGATTCATAAAGCCTTGGACATGATTCAAGAGCGCAAATCTCAATATCGTGCTAATGGTATCGCCTACTACCGTCCTTGGGTGTTTATGATTACTGATGGTGAACCACAAGGAGAGTTAGATCAAGTCGTAGAACAAGCAAGTAAACGCTTGCAAGGCGACGAAGCCAATAAAAAAGTAGCATTTTTTACTGTAGGGGTAGAAAATGCTAACATGACACGTTTGAATCAGATAGCTGTACGTACTCCTTTAAAACTCAAGGGATTGAATTTTATTGAGATGTTTGTCTGGTTATCAGCCAGTATGTCAGCTGTGTCCCACTCACAACTTGATGAACAAGTAGCACTACCACCAATAGGTTGGGGTACTGTTTAATAAATATTGCAGCTTGATACTAACACAGCTAGCTGTTGCAAAAAATCTATGAATATGTCAAAACAGATACCTCAATGGCAGGTAGTAGCTGCATCAGTATGTGGTACTAGCCATTTAAAAAACAAACAGCTGTGTCAGGATGCTCACCACTGGCAATTATTATCGGATAATGTGTTAGTGGCAGCAGCAGCAGATGGTGCAGGTTCAGCCATCCAAGGCAAAGTCGGAGCGATGATTGCTGTAGAAACAGCTATAGAAAACATAGCTATCAAAGAAATCACTCGCGATGCTTTAGCGGATGATGGAGTCGTGCGATCGCTGTTGACAGACGCGATGTTAGCCGCTAAAAAAGCGGTAGAAGACGAAGCGGCCGCATGTAATAATCAGCTTCAGGATTTAGCAACTACCTTAATTGTGATGGTCGCCACGCCAGAAGTGGTAGCGGTGGCCCAGATTGGTGACGGCTTGGCAGTAGCCAAAGATAGTACAGGGAATCTACTGGCATTAACTATGCCCGACAGTGGTGAATATATTAACGAAACCACTTTTTTGACTTCGCCAGGAGCCTTAGAAACAGCACAAATGAAATTATGGCGTGAATCCATAGTTAATGTCAGCGTGCTCACCGATGGGCTACAAATGCTGGCTTTAAATATGGTGGTTGGCGAACCGCACAAACCATTCTTCTTTCCGTTATTCGACTTTGTCGCGAATACTCAGGATAAGACGGTGGCTAAAGAACAGTTAGTCAAGTTTTTAGGATCTGAACGGATTACACAGCGCACTGACGATGACTTAACACTCATCATCGCGGCACTCAGCAAACCGTAAACCCAGATCCGCCAGATGATTCAGCATTTTTAAGTAACCCCCGTTAACCGTAACTCTATCATGCAGGTACTACGTTGTCTTCCTAAACAGGAAATTCTGAATCTTAACGTCAGTCTAGGGCGTGGTGGTGAAGCTTGTATCTATGCAGTACCATCCCAAAGCAACTTAGTGGCTAAGGTTTATCACAAACCCACAGCCGCACACGCTTACAAACTCCAAGCAATGCTGGTTAATCCGCCAGAAAACCCCACAGCTAATTTAGGGCATATCTCTATTGCTTGGCCACAGGATGTATTACGCGCAGTAGATGGCAGCGATCGCATTGTTGGCTTTTTAATGCCGCGGATTCGTGGGATGCGTCCGATTATTGACTTTTACAATCCCAGAACCCGCCGCCAACACTGCCCATTATTCAACTACCAGTACCTGCTACGTACAGCAAGAAATCTGGCGGCAGCTTTTGCGGCTTTACATAGTAGCGGATATTGCATTGGTGATGTCAATGAGTCCAATATCCTGGTAAGTGACAC
The DNA here is from genome assembly GCF_025677855.1 of Tolypothrix sp. PCC 7601. NCBI lineage: Bacteria > Bacillati > Cyanobacteriota > Cyanophyceae > Nostocales > Tolypothrichaceae > Tolypothrix > Tolypothrix sp. PCC 7601. The sequence goes on along the minus strand of NZ_CP064879.1, from coordinate 4,957,039 downwards.
AGCGCTGGTGACATTAGTCGATACAGACTCCTTCCAGGTACTCGATCCCGATACTCATGCTGTTTACCGATGCCCTGTAGGTAAACCAGAATTTACCCCACCAGAACTGCAAAACAAGATTTTCTCACAGCACGATCGCGAAGTTACTCACGATTTGTTTGGGTTAGGAGTACTGATCTTTCAACTGTTGATGGAAGGTACCCACCCATTTTCTGGTATTTTCCAAGGTGCTGGCGAACCACCCGCATACGAATCACGTATTGCTTCTGGTCATTTTACTTACAGTCAAAAGCGGAAAGTTCCTTACCTAGCTACTCCCATAGCACCAGCTTGGGATATTTTGCACCCCACCTTACAAGAACTGTTTTTACGTTGTTTTGAGGATGGACATAACGACCCACATGTCCGTCCCAGCGCCCAAACCTGGATGCTAGCCATAGCGGAAGCTGAAGAAAGCCTGATTACTTGTAGCGTTAATCCTCAGCATAGCTATAACGAACATCTACATTCATGTCCTTGGTGCGAACGTACTAAACGCTTAGGTGGACGCGATCCCTTCCCGTCACATCGCGCGATCGCTGCCAAAGAACACCTCAAACCTCGTATACCAGCTAGAAATCGCTACAATCAGCCGACCCAAAGGCCGCAACCTGTAGCCCCCTTAACAACACATCAATGGCAAGCCACATATAACAAAAAAGCTACTTTCCCCAATATCCTCAAAAATCGCAAATGGTACCCAGTAGGGTTGTGCGTACTCGGTTTTGGTTTATTAGGGTATTTAGATGTCATGGTGAAATTAACTAGCCCAGTTGTTTCCCAAAATGCTTATACCCAGCAAACTTTTCAGCCTAATCAGACAATCAAAAACAAAAACCTCAGCTTTGATGATTACTATAAACAGGGTCATGCAGCTTATAAAGTGCGAGACTATGGGCGGGCGATTGAGAACTTTAACCAAGCTTTAGAAAAAGAACCTAACAACGCCAAGGCTCATGTTAACCGAGGTAACGCCCGCTATAACATGAAAGACTATGAAGGCGCACTCAGCGACTACACCGCAGCTTTGCAACTCAACCCCAGAGAACTCAAAGCATTTGTAAATCGGGGTAATGTGCGCTATATGCTAGCTGACTATAGCAACGATCCCGATCGCGAATATACCTTAGCGATCGCTGACTTTAATAATGCGCTGCGTCTTAATAGTAAGGAAGTAGAAGCCTACATCAGACGAGGTGTTGTCCGCGCCCAAGTTGCTAAATATAGTGGCGACTCGCAACAAGATTATCAGCAAGCCATCAATGATTTTACCAAAGCCATTGATATCAATCCCTCACAACCAGAAGCTTTCTTCCAACGGGGTATTGTCCATTCGCAGATTGCTCAATATAGCAACGATTATGCGCGCGAGTACAATAAAGCGATCGTGGACTTTAACCAAGCGTTAAGCATCAACCCTAAACAGGGGAAAGTCTACCTCAAGCGAGGTATGATTCACTACGAGCTGTCACAATATGGTAGCCAAAATTCAGAGGTAAATCGGATGAAAGCAATTGATGATTTACAAACCTCTGCCAAAGTCTCTCTAGAACAAGAAGATATGGACAACTACCAACAAGCACTCAGTAGCCTCTGTATTGTTGTAGAAAATAAATGTGATGCTTTATTCCAAAGTAGCAATGTTTTGGATTCAGCAGAAACAAAGTAAATAGGGGCGCTTAGGCTAGAGTTGAGTTTGCTCGTTCATAGCGGGTGGTAAGCCGCCCGTAGATATGCTTATAAAAACTGTGGTGGAGTCAGTTAATTGCTAACCCCCACTAGGAAGCTACGCGTAGCATTTTCGTGAGAAAAAGCGGCGCGTTGCAGAATTTTTTTGTCTAGATATTGGAAATTCCTGACTGCTAGATACGTGCAGTATCTTCTTTGAGCAGGGATAATTGGTGTGTGGCACTGGCTACAAACTCACAATTATTTGAGCAAAGAATTGATGACAACTGCCAATAATTTATTTTTTTCTTAAAAAAGTAAATTCTATCACTATTCAATTAATACTCAATTATTAATAAGTATGAGAAAATCATCCATAAAATCGGGTTTAGCGATTGCTAAATCCGATTTATTTTTTGGGTTATATTGCTCACCTATGAAGTAATTAATTTTCATATTTTCTCCGTATTCATAAAGCTTTTATATAACAAAGATTTTTATTTACCTTGTCTTTACAGAAAAGCGCAAAAATCTAGTTAGATTATTTACGGAGAAAGATAAATGGTAAATAGATTTTTCTCTATTCCAGGTGCAATCGCTTCATTAGCAACGAAAAAGTTAATTATTAAACTACCTGCAAATCTTGAGGAAATTGCATGAAAGCAGTGATTTTGGCTGGTGGTCTGGGTACACGCTTAAGTGAAGAAACAAGTATCAGACCTAAGCCGATGGTGGAAATTGGTGGTAAACCAATTTTGTGGCACATCATGAAGATTTACTCTGCCCACGGCATTAATGATTTTATTATTTGTTGTGGATATAAAGGTTATGTGATTAAGGAGTACTTTGCTAATTACTTCTTGCACATGTCAGATGTCACCTTTGATATGCGTTTTAATCAGATGAATGTGCATTCTGGATATGCTGAACCCTGGCGTGTGACCTTGGTAAATACAGGGGATAACACTATGACAGGTGGACGCTTAAAGCAAGTCAGAGAACATTTGGGTAACGATACTTTTTGCTTTACCTATGGTGATGGTGTTTGTGATGTAAATATTACAGAACTAATTAAGCTGCATAAAGCACAAAATACCTTAGCCACACTCACAGCAGTACAACCTGCGGGACGTTTTGGCGCAATTTCTTTGGGACAAGAACAAACTAAAATTACTAGTTTTCGTGAAAAACCTGAAGGTGATGGTGCTTGGATTAATGGCGGTTATTTTGTTTTAGAACCCCAAGTAATCGACTTCATTGCTGATGACAGTACAGTTTGGGAAAAAGAACCATTAGAAAAATTAGCAGATATGGAACAGTTATCTGCTTACAAACATAATGGTTTCTGGCAACCAATGGACACATTACGTGATAAGAATTATCTCGAAGACTTGTGGAAGAGTGGTCAAGCACCTTGGAAAGTATGGTAGTAGAATATTTAAGAGTTGCGTAATGAATCAATTTTGGACTTTGGATTTTAGATTTATTGCCAGTCTCTTGCTGATTGTCAGTAGACTATAAATCTAGTTAATTGAAAATAGTTAAAAATTAGATTTTCCATATAAAATCCAAAATTTAAAATCTAAAATTCGCTAAACTCTTAAATTGGTTGTTTTTAAAGGTGCGATAATACTAATGTACGACTTTGCAATTATTGGTGGGGGAATCGTTGGACTTTCTACAGGGATGGCTTTAGGCAAACGCTATCCCAATGCCAGAATTTTAGTATTAGAAAAAGAAAGCAAATGGGCATTTCACCAAACAGGTAATAATAGCGGTGTAATTCACTCAGGAATTTACTATAAGCCTGGAAGTTATAAAGCTAAATTTTGCCGTGACGGTGCTAATTCAATGGTGGAATTCTGCCGAGAATATGGCATTGCTCATGAGATTTGTGGCAAAGTAATTGTGGCAACTTCAGATGCAGAAATACCACGCCTAGAAAATCTCTATACACGCGGCTTAGAAAATGGCATTCAAGTCCAAAGAATTAGTCCCGAAGAAGTTAGAGAAATTGAACCCCATGTCAGTTGTGTAGCTGGCATTAAAGTATTCTCTACAGGTATTGCTAATTACAAGCAAGTTAGCGAGAAATACGCTGAGTTAATTCAACAGCAAGGAGGTGATTTACGCCTCAACACCAAAGTAGAGAAGATTAGGCCTAGTGGGAAAAATCAGGTACTAGAAACCAACAACGGTAGTTTTGAAACTCGGTTTGTAATTAATTGCGCCGGATTGCATAGCGATCGCGTGGCTAAATTAGGTAATGTGGAACCACAAGCGAAAATCGTACCCTTCCGGGGAGAATATTACGAACTCACCCCCGAAAAACGCTACCTGGTGAAAACTCTGATTTACCCAGTACCTAATCCAGATTTTCCCTTCTTGGGTGTCCACTTTACCCGCATGATTGATGGTAGCGTTCATGCAGGCCCCAATGCCGTATTGAGCCTGAAACGCGAAGGTTATCACAAAACCGACTTTGACTTGCGAGATTTTGCTGAGGTAATGACTTATCCTGGTTTCTGGAAATTAGCCGCAAAACATGCTGATGAAGGGATTCAAGAAATTATCCGTTCCTTTAGCAAAGCCGCCTTTGTGAAGAGTTTGCAACAACTCATTCCCGAAGTGCAAGCCCAAGATTTAGTTCCTACCCATGCAGGAGTTCGCGCTCAAGCATTGATGAATGACGGTAAGCTAGTGGATGACTTCTTGATTATCCCAGGGCAAAACTCTATTCATGTTTGCAATGCGCCTTCACCAGCCGCTACTTCTTCTCTAGAAATTGGCAAAGCAATAGTGGCGCAAGTTCCTGAACCTTCACATCTAGCCGCATCGGTTATTTAACCCATCAAGGGTATCTGATATTTTGCAGCATTCTCAATAGGCATAGGGTGGGCAGTGCCCACCCTATCCACATTTCTTATTTTCGCAACATCTCTCTCTAAATTGCCTTTCTCTGAGTCTTCCTTGCTGCTGTAGTTATTGATTTCCAACTTCACCTGTGTGCTGATAGCATCCCATTTTCAATTCCCAACATCAGCTAACAAATATTTAGGTGAAAGTTATGAAAGTTATAAGAGTATGTGAGAAATGACCAGGATGGACTAAACGCAATTCTGGCAGGTAAATGGCAAGAAATTCATCCGCTATGGAATCAAATGCCGAGAATTTATGATTATTCATCCTGGAACGAAAGTCCTTTTGCTGAAGATATTTATAACGAGCTATTGCATCGTCCCTACATTATTCACTGTACAAATTATCCTAAACCTTGGTGTGCGGGATTGCGAGTGGAATGTAAACATCCTAAAAAGCATTTATTTTTTCAATATTTAGACATGACAGCTTGGTCAGGATGGCGAGATACATTTGGGAGACGCTTGGGTAGAAAATTTATGAAATTGGCCCGCATCAATACCTCAAAACTCTGAACTAATTTGAAGAAATAGGCAAAATTCAAGAAGATTTTTGTGCCTATTTAGTAATGACAAACACAAGCAAATAATCAATACAAAGGCTTCACAATAATGAAAGTATTAGTCACTGGAACAGAAGGTTATCTTGGTTCTTTATTACCTCCTCTGTTAATGGAACGAGGACATGAAGTTTTAGGAGTAGATACAGGTTTCTATAAAGCTGGCTGGCTATTCAACGGTACTGATGTGACAGCCAAAACCTTAAATAAAGATATCCGCAACATTACACTTAAAGACCTACAAGGTGTTGATGCAATAGTTCACATGGCGGAACTATCTAACGATCCCACTGGACAACTATCGCCTACCATCACCTACGACATCAATCATCACGGTTCAGTGCGCCTAGCTAAGTTAGCTAAAGAAGCGGGTATACGTCGCTTTGTATATATGTCTTCTTGTAGCGTTTACGGTGTAGCTACTGAGGGAGATGTCACAGAAGAATCTCCTGTGAATCCCCAAACAGCCTATGCAGAATGTAAAACTTTGGTAGAACGAGATGTCATGCAACTAGCTGATGATGATTTCTCTCCTACCTTTATGCGAAATGCTACAGCTTTTGGCGCTTCACCAAGAATGCGGTTTGATATTGTTTTAAACAACCTAGCTGGCTTGGCATGGACTAGCAAAGAAATCAAAATGACTAGCGATGGTACACCTTGGCGGCCGTTAGTTCATGCGCTAGATATCTGCAAAGCAATTGTTTGTGCCTTGGAAGCACCTCGTGATATTGTACACAGACAAATCTTTAACGTTGGGGATACTGCAAACAACTATCGAGTTAGAGAAATTGCAGAAATCATTGCAGATGTCTTTACAGGCTGTCAATTGTCTTTTGGCGATAACGGTGCAGACAACCGCAGCTACCGGGTATCTTTTGAGAAAATCAACACCATGCTACCCGGATTTAAGTGTGATTGGAATGCTCAATTAGGTGCCGAACAGCTATTTAAATTGTTCAGTCAAATAGATATGACTGAAGATACTTTCCTGTTCAGAGGATTTACAAGATTAAAGCAGCTAGAGTATCTAATTCGCACCCAACAAATTGACAAAGACTTTTTCTGGCAAAAAAATTAGTACCTCTGTGCGAAATTCATAATTTCAGCAGATATACACCTTAAACTGACTTATTTACAATATCCCCGACTTTTTGCATAAGTCGGGGATATGAGCAAAAATCAAAAACCTTCGCTACTAGGTTTTTGATTATCTTTGGCATGACATGAAATAACCTAATGTTTAGAGTTCTAAATTATATCTAAAAAAGGGAAATTTTCCGGAAATATCCTATCTATAGAGAATTATCTCTTACAAGAATTTATTTTTCTAATTAATGAGCTTTTAAAGAAGCCAATGAATAAATTACTAACAATTGCTATTCCTACTTATAATCGAGCGGAATTACTAGATAAACAGTTAGGTTGGTTAGCTGAAGCTATTCAAGGTTTTGAATCTGATTGTGAGATTTTAGTTTCTGATAATTGCTCTACAGATAAAACTCCAGAGGTGGTAAAAAAGTGGCAAGCTACACTCAGCCATATCACTTTTAACTCTCACCGCAATGCTGAAAATTTAGGCGTAATGAAAAATATTCTTTACTGCCTCAATGCTGCTACAACTAAATATGTTTGGACAATTGGCGATGACGATCCGATTCAAAACCAAGCTATTGCTTATGTCATCAACAAAATCAAGCAGCATGAAGATTTATCATTATTATTTCTCAACTTCTCTGGACGCAATAAAATTACTAATGAAGCAGTTCATCCACCAACAATAGTAGGTAATCGTTGGTTTGATGCTGATAGTGAAGATGGTAGTGGTGATGGTAAGGCAATATTTGAACATTGCTTTGCTAAAAGCGTTGGTGCAGTCATATTTCTCACAGCTACAATCTATCGCGCTGATTTAGTGAAAGCCGCTCTAAAACACTGGCCAAATGCTGCAAGCAATTGGATTTGTTTAGCATATTTAGCAGGTTATTGTGCCGCTAATGGCAGTGTGATTGTCACCAAAGAGACTTTTTTGGAATGTATTGTTGGTGTGAGTTATTGGCAGAAAGAGCCAAGGTCTGCACTGTTAATGCAATACAAACATATACCTGAAGTAATTTTAAAACTGGAAGAGAGCGGATATTCTAAACAATTTTGTAAAAGAATGCTTTTGCAAAATGGTAAGGAAGCAAATTTAAGAGTATTTTTCGGTGCTTTAAGAAGATGGCCTGTATCTGCTGTGAAAACAGTTGTTCCTTTTATAGCCTTGATAGGATTAGCCATGTTTGATGTCATAGCTATTAAAGAAGCGAGTATGGCAGAAACAGCAGAAATATGTACTCAACAAGTTCAAAAAAAAAGAGAATTAAACCTCTGAATTAATCTGAAATCAACAAGGATTATTATCATGTTGCAAACTATTAAACGTAAAGTATCTGCGCTGTATTCTGACTTAGCTTGTGCCTTAGCTAGATGGAAACATAGGAAAAACCTACCATCATTGCCAGAATGCGATCGCGCTATTCTTAAGGCTCTGAAAAAGGATGGAGTATATGCTACAACCCTATCTGATTTAGGGTTCGATTCTACTTCCGAATTACTCCAGGCTGCTGCTCATCAATTATCCCAGATGGAAAAAGCCAATAACAACGAGCTAGACGAAATGTGGCCCCAGATTTATACAGTTACAGACATTCCTGCAATCTCTGCTTGGGCTACAGACAAACGGCTACTCAACATTATTGAAAATTACATCGGTCTTCCTGTTAAATTTCATGGTGTGCATTTACGCAAAGATTTTCCTAGCAACCATCAATTTGGCACATTGCTTTGGCACAGCGATGCGGAAGATAGACGGATTATCAAAATCTTTCTTTCTCTGAAAGACGTAGATGAAAAAACAGGGCCTTTTGAATATATTCCCCGTTCTTTAACTTCTTTATTCAGGTGGCAATACTATTGGCTGTACTACAAGCTTTGGCAGTCAAGTTATATGGGGATTGATGATGAAATTGTCAAAAAAGCCATTCCTCAATCAGCTTGGAAATCTTGTAAAGGGCCAGCAGGTACAGTCATTTTTGCTGATACCAAAAATGTTTTACATCATGGGACTGTACGTACAGAAGAACGAGTAACATTATTTTTCTGCTATACAGCTAATCCTCCCGAAAGACCAGACCTATGTACTCAATATTGGGATGATACATATCCCAGGATAGAGTTAAATTCTGCACTAGAAACCGTTTAAGTAACCAACTAATTGTCACTAATTAGCTAGTTATTTACTCCTAAATAAAAATTAATTCTGAGGTAAATTATGATTTTCATCAAAACTTCACTGAAAGACGCATTTATTGTTGAATTAGAAAAAAAGCAAGATCACCGTGGTTTCTTCGCTCGTTCTTTTTGCGCGCAAGAGTTTGTTACCCACGGCTTAAAATCTATAGTTGCTCAATGTAACGTGTCTTATAACTACAAAAAGGGGACATTGCGCGGGATGCATTATCAACTAGCGCCAGCAGCCGAAACTAAATTAATTCGCTGTACCAAAGGCGCTATCTATGACGTAATTATTGATATGCGTCCTGACTCTCCCACCTTTTTATCTCATATTGGTGTGGAACTTACTGCCGATAATCACCGCGCTTTATATGTACCAGAACTGTTTGCCCACGGCTATCAAGCGCTGACAGATGATGCTGAGGTGGTCTATCAAGTTGGTGAATTTTACACACCAGGTTATGAGCGTGGTTTACGTTATGATGACCCATTCTTTAACATTGAATGGCCTTTAGAAGTCACAGAAATTTCTGATAAAGATTTAAATTGGCCTTTATTAAGCATGATGCCCGTTGGTGGTGCAGAAATAGAGGCTAAAGTCTAGTAGTCTGCTGACCCAAAAATGTTAGGTGGAGATTGGGTAAAGGTGAAAGGGAAAAGGGTAAGGGACAAAAACCTTTCCCCTTTACCCTTTCCCCAGCCAGTTACCTTGGCTTACTACTCAAGGTTAGGGAAAAAGGGAAAGAGGAAGAGATTTTTAACAATTATTGTGTATGTAGGAATTACAAAATGATTATTATAGACCGCGCTTTAGAAGCCCGCGCAGCTTTAGGTAGACCCATCAAAGTGGGGATGATTGGTGCAGGCTTTATGGGTAGAGGTATTGCTAACCAAATTATTAATTCTGTGCCAGGAATGGAGTTAGTTGCTATCTCCAACCGCCAACTTGATGCAGCCAAGCGAGCTTATCTAGAAGCAGGGATTGAAGATATTCAGGTGGTGACAAATATCACCGATATGGAAGATGCGATCGCTCAGGGTAAATATGCAGTTACAGAAGATGCAGAGTTACTGTGTCGTGCTGATGGGATCGAGGCTTTAATTGAAGTTACCGGTGCAGTCGAATTTGGCGCACATATCGTCATGAGTGCGATCGCACATCACAAACACGTGATTATGATGAATGCTGAACTCGATGGCACTATTGGCCCTATCCTCAAGGTCTATGCAGACAAAGCTGGCGTAATTCTCAGCGCTTGCGATGGCGATCAGCCAGGGGTAGAAATGAATCTCTACCGCTTTGTAAAAAGCATTGGTTTAACTCCCCTATTGTGCGGTAACATCAAGGGTCTGCAAGACCCCTATCGCAATCCCACCACTCAAGAAGCCTTCGCTAAACGTTGGGGTCAAAAAGCCCACATGGTAACTAGCTTTGCTGATGGGAGCAAAATTTCCTTTGAGCAAGCGATCGTCGCCAACGCCACTGGGATGAAGGTTGCGAAACGGGGAATGCTGGGTTATGACTTCACTGGTCATGTGGATGAAATGACCAATCTGTATGACGTAGACCAGCTCAAGGAATTGGGCGGTATTGTTGATTATGTTGTTGGTGCTAAACCAGGCCCAGGGGTATTTGTATTTGCAACTCACGACGACCCCAAACAACGCCACTATCTTAACTTGTACAAACTCGGTGAAGGCCCGCTTTACAGCTTCTATACTCCTTATCACCTCTGCCATTTTGAAGTTCCCCTCTCTGTAGCCCGTGCGGTTCTCTTCCAAGATGCTGTGATGGCTCCCTTGGCTGGCCCGGTAGTAGATGTAGTCACCACAGCCAAAATAGATTTGAAAGCCGGAGAAACCTTAGATGGTATCGGCTACTACATGACCTACGGACAATGCGAAAATTCTGCGATCGCACAACAGCAAAACCTCCTACCAATGGGATTAGCTGAAGGATGTCGCCTCAAACGCGATATTCCCAAGGATCAAGTGCTAACTTACGACGATATAGAATTGCCCGCAGATAGACTTTGCGATAAATTAAGAGCCGAACAAAACGCTTATTTCGCTACAGAAAAAGCTCTAGTAGCTGTCGGTTAAATTAAATGCGTGGTCAGGAATTTATTCTTAGCTTTCATTCTTAAATTCCTGACTACGTACCAACATCTTTTTCTACTATTTCTTAGCGTCCTTAGCATCCTATTTGCAAGGTGCTGGTGGAAACCTGTTTAATTTCAACTCCATCTTCTGAGATTACAAATAATTAAGCTTCTTAGAGGTTGTTTTAAAAGTGGTTCGCTGTGAATTTAAGCACTTCTCAAGTGCCACTATTCCCCTTGAAAAAGCGGATTTATCAGCATATAAGGGACTTCCAAGAAATAAATTATTCCATCTTGTGGGGCGGGCATCTTGCCTGCCACATAAACTGGGCGGACAAGATGTCCACCCCATAATAAATACTGGGATATTTTTTTATTTGCAAGTACCTAAAATTATTTGATAAATTACTAAATCATTTTAAAACATTCTCTTAATTACGAATTACGAACTACGAATTACGAATTACTATTACTTGCTGGGAAGTATTCAAGCAAACCTGAAAGAAACTGGAGATTGAACTGATGAAAATTGCTCTAGTCCATGATTACTTAACCCAGCGCGGTGGAGCAGAGCGCGTGTTTGAATTGCTTTGTAAGCGCTACCCTGAAGCTGATATTTACACCTCTGTTTACAATCATCAAAAAACTATAGATTTAAGTGAGCGTGTAGTTAATACAACTTTCTTACAAAAAATTCCCGGTGCAGCTAAATATTTTCGCTTGATGGCTCCCTTCTATTTTTCTGCTTTTCGGGCTTTAAATTTACAAGACTATGACTTAATTATCAGTAGTAGTACGAGCTTTGCAAAAGCCGTCAGAAAAAAACCCCAAGCACTACATATTTGCTTTTGTCATAATGTTACGCGTTTCTTGTGGGATACAGAAACTTATTTAAGGGAATACGGTGATTATCGCTATTTTGCACCGCTACTAGAAAAAATATTCCAAGTTATGAGAAATGTAGATTTGGAATATGCACAGGAACCCGATTTATATATTGCTAATTCCAGTATTGTGGCTCGACGCATTCAGGATATTTATAAAAAGCAAGCTATTGTCATTAATTATCCCATTGATACCAGTAATTTCATTTTCTCAGACCAGAAAGAAGAATATTATTTGGCATCTGCGAGGATGATCAGTTATAAACGTTTAGATATAATAATTGAAGCTTTTAATTGGCTAGGGTGGCGTTTATTAATCTCAGGCGATGGCCCAGAACAAGCACGGTTAAAATCCAAAGCTTTAGATAATATTGAGTTCTTAGGACACGTCAGCGATGCAAAACGTAAAGACTTATTTTCTAAAGCTAAGTCTGTGATAGTTGCGGCTTTAGAAGATTATGGATTGGTTCCAGTGGAGGCTAATGCTAGCGGTACTCCAGTTATTGCTTATGGAGCAGGTGGTGTTTTAGATACTCAAGTTCCCAGAAAAACAGGAGTCTTTTTTAAGAGACAAACACCAGAATCTTTACAAACTGCATTACTAGAAGCTGGCGAAATAACTTGGGATTACCAAAACATTCGGAATCATGCAGTAACAAATTTTTCAGAAACAGCCTTCTTTAGTAAAGTCGAACAAATTATTGACCAGGCTTGGAGAGTGCATCAATCAAGTAATTTGTTAGCTTAAGGATAATAAAAGTGGTTCAAACTAGTCTTAATCCGAGTTTCAATCCCAATCCGAATACACCTCCCGAAAATGAAGCGGGTTACGGACAGATGCTGTCCGTAATGGTACGCAGATTTCCCTGGTTTGTGCTTGTATTTTTCACTTCCGTCACTTTTGCTGGTTTTATCACTACAAAAACCAAGCCTACCTACAAAAGTTCTATGCAGTTGTTGGTAGAACCCAATTATCAAGTTAAACAAGGAACAGCAACACCAGAAAATCAATTTACTGAACCGACTATTGAAATAGACACAGCAACCCAACTCAACATTATGAAGAGTTCTGGGCTGTTGCAAAAGGCTGTTGATAAAGTTCAGCAAGACTATCCAGACTTAACTGTTGATGATGTTAAGAATGCTTTGGTTTTGAATCAAATTAAAACCAAAGAGGATAATGTCTTAACTAAAATTTTTCAGGTTGAATATAGCGATCGCGATGCCGAAAAAACCCAAAAAGTTCTGAGTGCGATTCGCCAGGTGTATTTGGAATATAACAAGCAGCAGCAAGATTCCCGGTTACAAAAAGGGCTGCAAGTTATTAGAGAACAGTTAAAAAAAGCTAGTGATGAAGTTAATGCTTCTGAAACTAATCTGCAAAGATTTCGCAGAACTCAGAATTTAATCGATCCGGAAACCCAAGCAAAAGCGCTAGAAGACGCTTTGAATAAACTTGAAGAAGAACGACGTACTACTCGTTCTCAATATCAAGAAGCTTTGGCGCGTCAACAATCTTTGCAAGCGCAACTTAACCGTACGCCACAAAATGCTTTGGTTTCTTCGCGTTTGAGTCAGTCTACTCGCTATCAAGGTTTACTCAACGAGATTCAAAAAACAGAACTGACCCTATCACAAGAACGCTTGCGGTTTACAGATGAAACTCCTAGTGTGCAAAAGTTGCAAGCACAACTAGAAGGACAGAAGGAATTATTGCAACAAGAGGTGAGCAGAACTTTAGGCGGCTTACCTGCTAGTGCTGTTGCAGATGGCGGAAATCTACTAGAACAAGGACAACTCGGACAAATTGACCTCAACCTTGCAGGTGAGCTAGTAGAAACACAAACAAATATTGTTTCTTTAGCAGCTCGCGATCAAACTTTGGCTCAGAAAGAAAACGACCTACGTTTGCAACTCAAACGCTTTCCGCCTTTGTTGGCTTATTACAATCGCATATTACCGCAACTGCAATTTAGTCGTGAAAGGTTAGAGCAGTTGTTGAGAGCAGAACAGCAAGTGCGTCAGGAACTTTCTAAAGGCGGATTTAATTGGGAAGTGGTTGAAGAACCCCAAAAGGGTACATTAATGGGCCCCAATCTGCAGCAGAACCTGTTGTTGGGTGCGGTGGTTGGCTTAATGTTAGGAGGTATTGCTACCTTTGTACGGGAAGCCTCTGACGATGCTGTTCATACTACTGCTGAGTTAGAGAAGCACGCAGCTCTACCATTGTTGGGTATTACTCCCAAGTTACCCCCTGTTAAACCTAGAGAGTCAGTAATTAAGTTGCCTTTTGGTAAACCAGAAGAGCTTGCACCTTGGACAGTTCAAGTATTACAATCTCCTCCTAGTTGGGAATCGCTAGACCTAATTTATAAAAATATTGAACTGCTCAATACTGTTACCAGTTTGAAATCATTAATGATTACCTCGGCTTTACCCGATGAGGGTAAGTCCGCTTTGGCATTAGGTTTGGCAATGAGCGCGGCGCGGTTACACAAAAAAGTACTATTGATTGATGCTAATTTGCGTGAACCAAGTCTACACAATCAACTCAATCTTCCCAACGATCAAGGGCTTTCCACTCTCCTCACCAGTGAAGGCTCTATACCTAACCAAATGAGTATTCAATACTCAGGCTCATCCTACATTGATATTCTGACAGCTGGGCCTACACCTGCTGATGCAGCTAATCTTTTGAGTTCGCCACGGATGACACAATTGATGGCAACTTTTGAAGAGAACTATGATTTGGTACTGGTAGATGGTTCTCCTGTGCTTGGATTAGTAGATGCGATGTTGACTGCATCATCTTGTCGTAGTGTTGTGATGTTGGCAAGCATTGGTAGAGTAACTCGCAGCCAAATGGCTCAAGCTACAGCGATGTTGAGCAAGTTAAATCTGATTGGAGTCGTAGCAAATGGAGCCTCCAACGCTGACAGCACATACGTACCTTATACAAAGCCACAAAGATTTGCACTGCAACAAGCAATGGAGAAATACAGCTCTTCTCGTTTGAGTGAAACAGGTTCTCGTCGGGAAAGAGGCTAAAGAATCACGCAAAAATTGGTTTTGGGGAAAAGGTTAAAGGTTAAGGGTTAAAGGTTTTCTCTTTCCCTTTTCCCATTCCCCTTTTTCCCCTTAACCGACAAGTATTGGCTAGAGTGGTGTCACTATAGGCATTTTTCATTAGCTGTCGTCTCAGCAGATTGTAGGGCACAACATTGTTGTGCCCTATTGCTTGAGAGAATTTGTAGTGAAAACTATTCTCTGTTTTACAAAAACTTAATAATTCTCTGGAAAAAGTAAATAATTTATCAAGAATGCATAAAGAATTTCTCTGACCAAGATTTATTCCAAAAGAGTCTTCTATCCTAGATATCACAGCCGTTTCAAAATAGCTAAACAGTCTGCTGAGACTGATTTTGACAGATTAATCGCATCATTAAGTTGGTGAGAGTAAAATCTTGTTTTCTCACCTGTCAAATCAGATAAATTGCAGCACAGAATTTTGATCAGCACTTGATATCAGGTCAAGAATCTACTTCTCTACATATCTCATGACCTATGACTATCTCAATAATTCCCTCTCTACAGAATCCCTACAAACTAACTGAGCAACGTCAACCAAATTCAGATTCTCCATACTGTACGCTATTGTGGCGGCGGGGTCAGTTGTTGGTGAAGTCTCCTAAATATATCAAACAGCCATATCTGCCTTCTTTAGATGACAAACAATGGTTAGTCGAGTGTTTAAAACATTCTCCAGTGAAGTTGGTGAGCATTGATGCCAAGCTAAGTGAGGATTTGTTGCGGTTTTGGGCGGAAGCTTGTGCAGCAGCTAATAAGCCAATTTTTCTACGGTTTCCCTCTGGGAATCAACCGCTAAAAAAAGCTCATCCTGTTGTCAGACTATGGAAGCAGCTTTTTGATAGGGTTTTGGCTTTTGTGTTGCTAGTCGTGCTAAGTCCAGTTATGCTGGGACTGGTTTTGTTGATGCAGATTGATTCACCAGGGCCAGTTTTTGCGCGTGAGTGGTTAGTGGGAGAGCGTGGTAAGCTTTTTCTAGCCATTAAGTTACGGACAACGGAAGCGCGCCACGTCACGCCATTGCGGCGTTGGCTGAGTAAATCTGGTTTGCACAACTTTCCGCAGTTGTTGAATGTATTGCAAGGTGACAGAGGTTTAATGCAATCGTATTGTTGGACTTTGGCAGATGTGGTGCAGTTAAGTTCCTCTACACAACGAAATCTCAATGCAGCAGAAACAATCGATTCATGGCAGGTAGAAGCTACGTTGAAGCCGGCTGAATCTTAAAACTCAGATGAAAAGCGCTGCATTATAGATTTTTGGTTTTATGAATCAACAACCCCAAAGTTACTCACAACTTTGGTGGTTAAAAATACAAATTATTTGCTGAATTTAACGAGATGCAATTATGCAAACAGCTATATGTACTGTTTTTGAAAAAGACTACCATTATGGTGTCGGGGCTTTAGCTAATTCCCTATACCATCATGGGTTTCGCGGTGTGATTTGGGCTGCTTACCGAGGGAATTTACCACCTTGGGCAAAGTCTGTGAAAGCTGGTAAGGGCTATCAAGAATTGGCGATCGCAGATGGTTGTGCTATTCGGTTTGTAAAACTAGATACCCGTAAACACTTAGGCTTTTATAAGCCTGATTTTATGAATTTATTATGGGAAAAGTACTGCCCAGATGTAGAAGCACTATTTTACTTTGACCCTGATATCGTCAATAAATGTAGTTGGGATTTTTACGAAAAGTGGGTGAGTCGGGGAATTGCGCTGTGTGGCGATTCCTGGTATCACGTCCCTGCAAATCATCCTCGACGGTTAGCATGGCAAGAATTTGCCGAGAGTAACGGCTTAGTTTGCGATCGCCAATTAGATTATCACTTTAATAGTGGCTTTATTGGTGTGAATAAAAGCTGTAAATCCATTCTTGGACTTTGGCAGAAACTGATAGAACTGGGTGAGATGGCGGGACACTCAGATTTACAAGATTTATATGGCGATCAATCTTTTGGTCATTACCCCTATCTTTATGGCGATCAGACTTACCTGAACTTAGCACTGATGGTATCGAATCTACCTCTAAGTACAGTAGGGCCTGATGGAATGGATTTTATTCCTGGCGGCACTATTATGTCTCATGCCATAGTACCAAGTGTGAAGCCCTGGCGGAAGAAATTGATTATTAGCGCTCTTCAAGGTAGCCGTCCTAGCATTACAGATAAATTGTTTTGGCGGCATAGTCAAACACCAATTCAAATGTATTCTTCTGTCAAACTTCTGCAACAAAAATTTGCCATTCTTTGTGGCTCGGCTATTGGTCGCTTCATCTATCGCCATCCTATTTAAGACCCTGCAATTAACTTAATTGTTTGGTCTGTTGTTTAATTGAAAGCTTTGTCAAAAATTTATGTATTTTAATCTTCCACAGTCAACTCGTAGATTCATCAAAACTAGTAGCTTTTGGCAAAATCATTATTTGATTCTACGAGAGTTCAAAAAATTCCCTCGACTTGCTATATTAGCGATTGTTTTATCGCTTTTTGCTGTTACATTTGAGGGGTTTGGACTGGGTTTTTTATTAGCATTTTTGCAGAGCTTAACTACTCCTGATGCTGAACCCATAAAAACTGGATTTCATTGGTTTGATGTCGTAATTTTAGATATTAATGGTTCCCCAAATGAAAGATTGTACAGAGTATCGATTTTAATTGTAGTTATAACTTGTATCCGCGCTTCGTTTAACTACCTCGCGCAACTTTGCATCCAACTGAGTGAGGTAAATTTAGTAGATAATCTCCGAAAACAGATATTTGAGCAGTTACAGGCACAAGAACTCAAATATTTTGCCAAGAAAAGTTCTGGCGAATTGATTAATAGTCTCACCAATGAAATGGAGAGGATTAGGCAGATTTTTGGCGGTGTGGCTTTTGTAATTACTAGATTATTAACAATTGCTGTCTATGCTCTATCGCTGTTTTTAATTTCTTGGCAGCTTTCTATTATTTCTGTTTTACTGTTTAGTCTCTTAGCTGTGGGGCTAACAACTCTGAATAGAAATGTACGGGAGAAGAGTTTTGGAGTTACTAAAGCTAACGATAAATTTACTGCTAGGGCGCTAGAATTTCTAGAAGGTATCCGAACTATTCATGCATTTTCTACTATCGATTTTGAACGGCGGCGATATTACAAAGCTAGTCAAAATATAGTTACTACTTGGAAATCAGTTTATTGGCTATCTTTATCAGTTAGACCAATTACTGAGAGTGCTGCCACATTAATTCTTGTGATGATGATTATTGTGGCATTGACAACTGGATTAATGAAGGTTGCTTCATTGTTAACATTCTTCTTTATCCTGTTCCGCTTGGTGCCAATGATTCAAGATTTAAATGGCGTAGTTGCTTTTTTAAATACCCAAGCAGGTGCAGTTGAAAATATTAAGCAGTTGTTGACACCAGAAGATAAAGACTATTTTCAAAATGGTAAAATTCAATTCCCTGGATTAAAACAAGGAATTGATATAGTATCTGTAGATTTTGGTTATGAGCCTAATAATTTAGTGCTACATAATATTACCCTGAGCATTGAACAGGGACAGATGATTGCCTTAGTAGGAGAAACTGGTGGTGGTAAAAGTACCCTGGCTGATTTAATTCCTAGATTTCACGATCCAGTACAAGGACAAATTCTCATTGATGGCGTTGACTTGCGAGATTTTGAAATTAACTCGCTACGTCGCAAAATGGCGATAGTCAGCCAGAAAACATTTATCTTTAATACTTCCATTCGCAACAATATTGCTTACGGTACTCCTAATGCTACCGATGAGGAAGTCCGCGAAGCAGCACGTCAAGCCCATGCACTGGAATTTATCGAAAAATTACCTGGAGGCTTCAACACAATTTTAGGTGCGGATGGCATTCAACTCTCTGGTGGACAACAACAACGAATTGCGATCGCGCGTGCTTTAGTACGCAAACCCGAAATTTTGATATTAGATGAAGCCACCAGTGCCTTAGATGCAATTACACAGCAGACTATTCAAGAGTTTTTAGAAAGTTATGCTGTAGGACGCACAGTGATTGTAATTGCTCACCGTCTCTCTACGATTGCTCAAGCTGATAAGGTTGTCGTCTTAGAAAAAGGACGCATCGTTGAACAGGGTAAGTATCAAGAATTACTTGAACTTAAAGGTCAATTGTGGAAATATCACCAGACACATTATCAGATGGGAAATAGCTGATTGGGGGATTGGGGGTTGGGGACTGGGGAACTCGGGGCCCCCTCTGGGGATAAGGGGTAATGGGGACTGGGGAACTCGGGGCCCCCTCTGGGGATAAGGGGTAATGGGGATTGGGGAACTCGGGCCCCCTCTGGGGATAAGGGGTAATGGGGATTGGGGAACTCGGGGCCCCCTCTGGGGATAAGGGGTAATGGGGATTGGGAAAATTCCAAATTCATGCATTCTGCCTTTCCTCTTCCCTTTTACAGACGCGATGAATCGCGTCTCTACAAATTTTCTTTTATAGACGCGATGAATCGTGTCTCTGCATCTCTTATTTAAACTCAACTACTGTATTAAATATTATGTCTAACAATTCTGAAGTAGTACAACCACTGGTTAGCGTAATTATTCCTACTTATAATCGACCACAGTATCTCAAACAAGCGATCGCTAGTGCAGTGAGGCAGACTTACCAAAATTTGGAAATTATTGTTTCTGATAACTGTAGCCCCGAAAATCCTCAAGGGATTGTGGAATCTTTTGGTGATACACGCATCAAATTTGTGCGACATCCAGAAAATATTGGAATGTTTGGTAATCAAATGTATGGCTTTAAGATAGCAAGTGGTAAATATGTTGCTAGCCTCCATGATGATGATTTATGGCACGAAGATTTTTTAGCTAAACTTGTGCCCATCTTAGAAGCACATGCAGAATTAATTATCGCTTTTAGCGATCAATACATCATTGATGCTTTAGGTAATATTAATTATTCTGGTACGGAAGCAAATACACGTGGTTTTAAGCGCGACACACTAGAGCAAGGAATGTATAAAGCTTTTTATAAAATGGGTTTACTTTATAAAAGTATCCCTACTGCCGCAGCTTGTGTATTTCGAGCTAATCTCATGAATTGGGATAATATTCCTGCTGAAGTTGGCGGTTTATGGGATGTATATTTAAGCTACATTTGCGCTACATCGGGTTATGCAGCTTACTATTATCCCGAAAGATTGACTTATTATCGTGCCCATGAGCAAACTGATACAATGCTTAGTGGTCATCGAAATGCTGAGGCAAAAATTCGCAAAGCTAAAAGCGAATTGTTCTGTTATCAAGTTTTCATGGAAGACCCTCGTCTTGAAGAGTTTAAGTCATATTTTCAAAAGCAATGGTTAGAAGCTAATACCACTTTGGGGATAGGTTTACTGCGAAATCAGCAAGTATTAGAAGCGCGTTCTTATTTTTGGCAAGCACTAAGCAAACAGAAGTTTAATCTGCGAACTATCGCAGCATTAACTCTGAGTTTTATTCCCCAACCTCTAGCTACGAAATTCTTCGATTTACTTAAGTTTTACATTGAGTGGGTTAGCTGCAAAAAAAATAAATTTGCTCAAAAAATTAACTCCATGAAAAAAAATATCATAAATATTAATCTACCTCAATCAATCAATTAACTGTCTGGGCATTATCTACTCTCAATATTTAGGGTTGATATCAGCCATGTTTAAAGAATCAAACCGGATTCCAATACTTGTCGCTTAAGGGAAAAAAGGGGAATGATTCAAGGGAAAGAAAAAACCTTTAACCCTTAACCTTTAACCTTTTCCCCAAAACCAATTTTGAGTTCAAAACGCTATCCCTTGTAGTATTGAACCGGATTTAGCTATTTAGGTACGTATATAAATTAATCGCCTCAGGAGGTGGTGTGTGAAAATTTGTATTGTGACTCACAAATTGAAAAAAGGTGATGGTCAAGGTCGAGTCAACTATGAAGTTGCAAAAGAAGTCATTTGTCGTGGTCATCAACTAACATTATTAGCTAGCGAAGTAGCGCCAGAACTTCAAAATCATAGTTTAGTTAATTGGGTAGAAATTCCAGTTCAACAATTCCCAACAGAATTTATTCGTAATTTGGTATTCGCCAAAAAAAGTGCAGATTGGTTAAATAAACATCGGGCTGAATTTGATTTAGTCAAAGTTAATGGTGCGATTACAACAACCTCTGCGGATGTGAACGCTGTACATTTCGTTCACAGTTCTTGGTTGCGATCGCCTGTGCATATTTCTCGCACTCGGCGCGATGCCTATGGTTTGTACCAGTGGCTTTATACTGCCTTAAATGCCCAATGGGAAAAACAGGCTTTCCAACAAGCGAAAGTGGTTGTGGCGGTATCGGAGAAGGTAGCGCAAGAATTAGTCAACATTGGCGTACCGCGATCGCAGATTCAGGTAATTGTTAATGGCGTGGATTTAACAGAGTTTACCCCTGGGATCAGCAGTCGCCAAACTTGGAATTTACCTGAAAATGTCCCACTAGCGCTATTTGCTGGCGATATTCGCACCACTAGAAAGAACTTAGACACAGTTCTCTATGCCTTAGCCAAGGTTCCTGATTTACATCTAGCGGTTGTGGGTGACACTGAAGGTAGCCCCTTTCCCCAACTAGCTGCATCTTTAGGGTTAAGTGAACGAGTACATTTTTTAGGCTATCGGCGTGATATGTCCGCCATTATGCGGGCTGTGGATTTATTTGTATTTCCTTCCCGTTATGAAGCTTGCACCCTCGTATTATTAGAAGCCCTCGCTTCTGGGCTACCAGTCATTACCGCCACCGCCACCGGAGGCGCAGAACTGGTGACACCGGAATGCGGAGTGGTTTTGTCAAATACCGATGACATTGAAGCTTTAGCCGCAGCACTGTCATCATTAATCTGCGATCGCCCTTTGATGCAGCAAATGGGTAAAGCAGCGCGTTCTCTTGCTGAACAACATAGCTGGATGACGATGGCACAAAATTACGTGGATCTATTTGAGGATTTAAAGGAAAATTCTACCTTTTTGGGCATGGGGCATGGGGCATTGGGCATGGGGAAGAGTTTTTTTGCGCCACAGGGGCGGGTGGCTATTTCTAAGCACCCACAAGAGGATCCATTTTCCTGCCGACTTTCCATGAAAAACACTGTTCTTATCCCCACTTATCGCCGTCCTCTAGATTTGTCTCGTTGCCTTTTAGCATTACAGGCGCAAACGAAACCAGTCGATCAAGTAATCGTCGTTGTTCGCGATACAGATCAAGAAACTTGGCAATTTCTCGCTGATTTTCCCACCGATAAACTGCCACTACAAACCGTTACAGTTAGCGTACCTGGGGTAGTAGCAGCCTTAAATGCTGGACTAGCCGTAGTTGAGGGAGACATTGTTTCAATTACAGATGATGATGCAGCCCCCCACACTGATTGGTTAGAGAAAATCAACGCGCATTTTGAAGCAGATAACCGCATTGCTGGCGTTGGTGGGCGTGATTGGATCTATCAACGGAACAAATTGGAAGATGGTTCTCAGCAGGTAGTTGGGAAATTGCAGTGGTTTGGACGGGTGATTGGTAATCATCACCTAGGAGTGGGAGAAGCGCGGGAAGTTGATGTTCTCAAAGGGGTGAACATGAGTTTTCGTCACGCTGCGATCGCGCAATTACATTTTGATGAAAGAATGCGTGGTACAGGCGCACAAGTCCATTTTGAAATGGCCTTTACCTTCGCCTTAAAACGCGCTGGTTGGAAGCTAATTTACGATCCCCAAATAGCAGTCGATCATTATCCTGCACAACGTTTTGATGAAGACCAACGCCATAATTTTAATGAAATTGCCTTTATTAATTTAGTCCATAATGAAACTTTAGTTTTATTAGATCATCTGCCGCCGCTACGTCGTGCAGTGTTTTTATTATGGGCAATATTCATAGGCACAAGGGATAGTTTGGGCTTTGTGCAATGGTTGAGATTCTTACCTATCCAAGGACAATTAGCAGGTAAAAAATTCCTGGCTTCTTTGCGTGGGCGCTGGTTAGGTTGGCAAACACATAAACAATTCAAAATTCAAAATCCAAACTTCAAAAGTAAATTTGTTGTGTTTTGAGTAAATTAACTCTCTTCCTTCTTATTCTTCGCGTCTTCTCTGCGAGACGCTACGCGAATGCGATTCGTTTAAAAAGTATTAATAAATATCATGCAAAGGCGCAAATAATAAATTTCAATTTTTTGTACTCAAATCAAGACCAATCCAAAATCTAAAATCCAAAATCTAAAATTGAATGCCTTCTCAACAGAAACAGATACTTTACAATCCTGTTTTGCAAGAAAACTTCTCGCCTCAAGACCGGGCTGCACAAGCTTGGATGGTAATCTTGGGTTACATATTGCTCATAGTAGTTTGTTATTTTACTGGTGCAGCAACGATGTTGCGATTAGTTTTTCCGGCAACATCTTTATTAGTAGGTTTATTTCTTTATTTCCGCCATCCCATTCTCTATATTGGGTTTACTTGGTGGATTTGGTTTCTCACACCTTTAGTTGCGCGGTTGGTAGATTATCGAGTTGGTTGGGACCCTACTCGTCAGATACTGATTGCACCTTATTTAGTGGTATTTGTCACTATTGGCACTTTTATTAAATATTTGCCTAGCAGTGTACGCCAAGGAGGTTTACCTTTTCTTTTGGCGTTTATTGGGGTATTTTATGGTTTTTTAGTGGGTCTGATTTATAATGCCCCTGTGCCTGTAGCAAGGGGTCTTTTAGATTGGCTCAGTCCGATTATTTTCGCTTTTCATTTATTTATGAACTGGCGAGATTATCCGACTTACCGAGAGCAAATGCAGCGTGTATTTCTCTGGTGTGTGTTAATTACTGGTGCTTATGGTGTCTATCAATTTGTGGTAGCGCCAGAATGGGATAGATATTGGTTAATCGAATCCAAAATGTTTACCAGTTCCGGAGATCCAGAACCCTTTGGGATGCGTGTCTGGAGTACTTTGCACTCAGTTGGGCCTTTTGGTTCTGTAATGCAAGCTGGTCTATTATTGTTATTTACCAGAACTGGATTTTTAATTTTTCCTGCTTCGGCTGTGGGTTATTTGTCCTTCTTGTTAGCACAAGCACGTACTAATTGGGGCGGTTGGTTGTTAGGCGTAATTATGATTTTGGGTTCAGTCAAAGCTAGAATTCAAATGCGCTTAATTACGATTATTGTGGTCATGGCAATATGTGTTGTTCCCTTAACCACAATTGAGCCAATTTCAGAGGTAGTGGCTACTCGGTTAGAAACTTTTTCTAATTTAGAGAATGACACCAGTTTTAAAGATAGATCGGGCAGCTACGATCGCAATTTGAGTATTGCGCTTTCTAATGTATTAGGTAACGGTTTAGGTAATATCTGGAAAGTCAATGAAAAAACCGGACAAATCGAAGTTTTTGTGATTGACAGTGGCGTTTTAGATATGTTTTTTACCTTAGGGTGGGCTGGTGCTATCTTTTATTTAGGTGGCTTAATTTTGACAATTATCAATGTTAGTAAGTACAAAGAAGGACGTTTTGATAGTTTTGTCAGTGCTGCCCGCGCAATTGGAATTAGTGGTTGTTTTCAGTTAGTCATTGGTAGTGGGATGTTGAGTGTTGCTGGCATGATTTTATGGGGATTTCTCGCTATGTCTATGGCAGCACATAAATATTATCAGCACCAAAGCAATTTGCAATATCCAATTATCAAGTATCCCGGCTCTATTCCACAAATAGGTAATTCTAATTAACTATTTTCTTCCTCGATTCTAAGGTGGCTAGATGAGAAATCAAAAGATTATCTAATTACTCAGATAATCTTTATTATTTAATAATATTCTCATCAATCATACATCCATCCTATTTCAAGTAAATAAGATATGCATGTAGGGTCAAGGCAGTGCCCATACGTGTCAACTTAAGCTAAAAGCTATATAGGGCGGGCGTTGTACAAATACCTCGCGCCCTCATCCCCTAACCCCTTCTCCCCCAGGAGAAGGAGAACTAAATCTCTTGCTCCCTTCTCCCTGCGGGAGAGGGGCTGGGGGTGAGGGCAGAAACCTTGCAACCAAGCAGGTTTCACGTTAAGTTGACACCAATGGGCAGTGCCTTGCCCTTACCATCATCTGTGCATCACCACCTTACAATCTGCTGTAGCATTGAAATTATGTTAGCTTTATAAAATACCTGGATAACTAAACTATAAATATACAGAATACATTGCATTTAAAAAATATTTGATTATTCTATTGCTGCTTTATTAGAGTGTGTTTATACTTGTAATAGCTGGATAAATAAAGCATATTCCAAATTTATAATAGTTCATGAATTTGCGATAATTTCTATAGTTCAGTAGTATTTAGCTATAGATTTAATTTCCTAAATAATTGAGAAAATCTATCGATTATCTTGGCTAGCCAGTGATAGTAATTAAAAAATTATCGGGAAGCTAAAATCTATTTATCTATAGGATTATGCATTGGTTTTTGAATACATAGATGGTGCCGATATTGCTTTGCAATAAACTTAATGGCAATAGCAATTTTATTCTAAGTTTTCACTTTATGGCGGCTATATTAACGCCAAAATTACAACCTTAAAACCTTCAGATTGTAAGTTACAGAATCTGATGAAGGAAAGCTTCCCACGACTCCAGCTTTCCTACAAATACCAAGAGTGTGGCAAAAATTCATCGGATTGCCATAGCTCCCATATCAAGTAAAAACTAGTATGAATGGATAGACATTATGAAAGTGATTGCTATTATGCCACTGGCCGAACAAAGAGGCGGCGGGGAAATGATGTTTTGGGATTTGATGCAACAAGGACGGCAAGCTGGGATTGAATGGATAGCGGTATTTTTAGAAGATGGCCCAATGGTGGAACAGGTGAGGGCATTGGGTATTGATACCAGAGTAATTGCAAGCGGCCGTTTGCGAGAAGTTCACCGGATGATCAGTGCGGTATTTCGTATCGCTATGTTGGCGAAACAAGAACGTGTAGATGCGATCGCCAATTGGATGTGGATTACTCATCTATATGGAGGATTAGCTGCGATCGCAGCTGGTGTACCTGCTATATGGTATCAGCTAGAAGTACCTAACGCTAAGTCTTGGTTGTTGCAATTGGCGACATTATTACCAGCGCAGGCAATTATCACTCTCTCGAAAGAGGGTAAGGAAGCACAGGCGAAGATTTGGCCTTATCGACCAACACACTTAGTATATCCGGGTGTGGCTTTAGACAGATTTGAGCCGGCTGTTCTCCCTTCTCCACAAGAAGCGCGGTCAAAATTGGGTTTACCGTTACACGGGCCTTTGATTGGGATTGTGGGACGTTTGCAACGATGGAAGGGAATGCATACTCTAGTAGATGCCATGCCACAAATATTGCAGAGATATCCTGATGCTAATTGTGTCATTGTTGGTGGTAAGCATGATTTAGAGGCTGATTATGAGGACTTGTTAACAGCACAAATAGCAGATTTGGGTTTAAGCGATCGCGTTTTGATGGTGGGACTACAACGCAATGTTCCTGAGTGGATGCAGGCAATGGATATTTTTATCCACGCTTCTGATAATGAGCCTTTTGGGATTGTGATTATTGAGGCTATGGCCCTCGGGAAACCGGTAGTGGCTGGCAATGCTGGCGGCCCCACAGAAATTATTACAGATGGGCTGAATGGGCTATTGACACCCTATGGTGATGCAGATGCATTAGCGATCGCAATTCTTCGCTATCTTGACGATCCAGAATTTAGCGATCATGTCGGAGTTGCAGCACGACAACGGGCCCTGGATTTTTCTACGCAACGTTACGCCCAAAATTTTATTAATACAGTTCGTTATGCTGTTTCTCATGTGTCTAAAACCATCACAACTGTGAAGACAACTCCTTCAACTTTGAATTAAAAACTGAGGGCTGATACTCATTAGTATTAACTCCGCAGAAATCATATTTTGGTGGCATTTTATAGCTTTGTTTCTTATCCTCTAAATATTTGTTGTTTGATACATAGAACCACAATGAATATTTAAAGGATGCAGAGAACTTCACTTCTGTATTCAATACTTGTAGGTTTAAGGCAAAGGGTAAAAGGAAAGAGCGAAGGAAAAACACCTTTGACTCATTCCCTTTACTCCAACCTGGTTTACCAGACTCAGCAGTCAGTGGTAATACTAGAAAACTGTATCTTTAAATATGAAATTTTTAACAAGTATATAATTTTTCTATGTCGAAAGTAACAGCCTAAAATTCAGCTTCTTGGTATTTTCATTTAATCTAAATTCCTTATATAATCAGGCTTTTAGGCTATTTTACTGGGGACAAAATTTTGTATACACATTTAGGTTAAAAAAACTAGTCACTTAACCATTTATTTATAGAAGCCTGCATTTTTAGAGCCTATTTAAAGATATTACTGAGAATTTTATTAAATTCATTACATTGTGCTTTAATAACTAAAATAAGTGTTTCCTATTTGATTCTCATGAGTTCAGCCCATCATCAAAATCTTTGATGTATCAATCTTATTTAGGTTATTTATGTTGCACAAAGAATATTTTTGTTAATTTTATGCCCAAAAAATATGGGTAATAACTGACAATATTTTTGAGATGGTGATGGATAATTAGCACAATATTAGTAGAGTGTTGTTATTAACATTCAACTAAGCTGATATTTGGCAGATATCGGTCAAATTTAATTTGCTTTTTATCAAAATATTTTCCCAAACAGGGATGAGGATCAACCTAGAATTTCCCACACCAGTACTTGCCCAGCAGAACCTTAAAGGTAAGTAAATTCAGGATATCCGCTATTATAAATCACAAATTGTTAACAATCATTTAATTAAATAATTGTAGTTATGACTAATAAAAATTCTAAATCTTCTCAGAAATCTAAAAGTTTTGAAAAGCTGGATTCCTCGGGCCAAAGTAAAGGCAAAAATCAGACTAAAGATAAATGCGAACCAGTATTGGCTGATTTATCTCTAAGTCAAAAAATATCTGATAAATCTTTATTTGTAGGTGATGAGGTTACTTTCACCCTAACGTTAAAAAATAGCGGCCCAGCCAATGCGACAGGGGTAAAAATTCAAGATTTACTACCCTCTGGTTTTAGCTTCATCAATGCTAAGGCTAGTGTCGGGAATTATGACAGCACAACTGGGATTTGGGATGTTGGTTCTATCAAGTCGGGGCGTAATGTTACCCTAACGCTGAAAGCCACAGTTTTGAATGCTGCTGATGCAGCTGCCTATACCAATGTGGCAGAAATTATTGCCGCCGATCAAAAAGATCCAGATTCGGTTGTCAATAATGGCAACCCCAAAGAAGATGACTATAGCAGTGCCACTGTATGTGTGGTTAAGCAGGCTGATTTATCTCTGAGTCAAACAATATCTGATAAATCTTTATTTGTAGGTGATGAGGTTACTTTCACCCTAACGTTAAAAAATAGCGGCCCAGCCAATGCAACAGGGGTAAAAATTCAAGATTTACTACCCTCTGGTTTTAGCTTCATCAATGCTAAGGCTAGTGTCGGGAATTATGACAGCACAACTGGGATTTGGGATGTTGGTTCCATCAAGTCGGGGCGTAATGTTACCCTGACGCTGAAAGCCACAGTTTTGAATGCTGCTGATGCAGCTGCCTATACTAATGTGGCAGAAATTATTGCCTCTGCTCAACCAGATCCAGATTCGGTTGTCAATAATGGCAACCCCAAAGAAGATGACTACAGCAGTGCCACTGTATGTGTAATTAAGCAGGCTGATTTATCTCTGAATCAAACAATATCTAATGAATCCTTACTTGTAGGTGATGAGGTCTCTTTTACCCTGACATTGAATAATAGCGGCCCAGCCAATGCGACAGGGGTAAAAATTCAAGATTTACTACCTTCTGGTTTTAGCTTCCTTGGGGCTGACGCTAGTGTGGGAACTTATGACAGTACAACTGGAATTTGGAATGTTGGTTCGATCAACTCAGGCGATAATGTTACCCTGACGCTGAAAGCTACAGTCTTGAATGCTGCTGATGCGGCTGCTTATACTAATGTGGCGGAAATTGTTGCCGCCGATCAACCAGATCCAGATTCCGTTGTCAATAATGGTGACCCTACAGAAGATGATTACAGCAGTATCCAGGCACCTGTAGCTAACCTATCTGTAGAGAAAGAATTTACCCTAGTTAATCAACAATCCTTTAGCAGTCTGAAACAATCTGTTGATTACAACCATGATGGTAAAGCAGATCAGGTGATTGCGCTACCTGGGGATGAAGTGACATTTACAATTACTGTCCGCAATAAGGGTTTTGGTGATGCTACAGGCGTGCAAATTGTCGATGATCTCAGACAGAAATTGCCCATTGGTTTAGATTTTGTCAATTTTGCTGATCTCGATGGTGGTACTAGCATTGACACAGACAATAATGCTCAAACTCTAGAGGTTTTGTTTGACAATATTGCGGCAGGAGAAACTAAAACTATTACCGTCAATGCCAAAGTTAGTACCGAAAATATTACATCTATAAATTTAACAGGTAGATTAGGCACAATTAACCCTAACACAGGTGATATCAATCCGGCTTTGCCTGAATATTATGAAACACCTTTTAATGGGGTATTTTTCCTCAATTACAATGTGCAAAAAAGCAACGGGGATGATAGGGTAGAATTTGGCTTTTTAAATATTCAAAATCAAGCCGAAGTTGTGGCAGTCAACGGTAAAACCCTAAACTCCGGGACAATTGCTGCTAGTAGTAGGTTAGATATTTCCACATATAAACTTGAAGGCACTTTAAATAACCAACAGCCATTTAGAGTGTTTTCGGTGGAGAATTTCAATAACCCCAACAATACTAACGCCTCGTTCTTCTTTAATCCCGATCCTATTAGTGGTTCTGTTAGTGTTGGCTATCCTTACCAAAATCAATCCGAATTTTTACAACCAGGCCAGATTGGGATCGCTGGATTTGAAGCAGATTGGGCAAAAAGTACAGATCCGCAATATTTAGCTAATTTAGCAGTTTGGAATGGGTTAGGGGCTGATGGCAATTTAACTACCTCTGGTGAACCCACAACTGCAGATGAACAAGCTGTAATCAATGCTTTGGCTGATTTTATCGTAGATGGTGTTTATAGTCGCGATCGCTTTAATAACGGGTCATTTACCTTTAATAACGGCACCCAAATAGAAAACCTCATCTTCCAAGCAGGTCAATATTCCCCAGGACTGATTGACTTTGTCAATATCTTAGTCACAGATACAGGTGTGATATTCACAGAAAATAACCCACAAATTAATGGGCTAGCATTACCTGATGCTCAAATTGAGAGTCTCAGCACAGTTGCAGATTCACAATTTAGCGACTTACAAGCTATTTTTGACTCCTTTAATTTCTCTGTCCCGACTGGAGTTAATATTACGATTCAAGATTCTAATGGCGATGGCAACATTAATACACGCTTGCAAGAAATAGGCGGTTACAAAAATAATTGGTTAGTCTCTAGCATTACCATTGATAGTAATGTGAATCACGTGACTTTTGCAGCTTGTGGAAGTGGGGCAAACTATGATTTTGCTTCGCAGAATTTGATTGTTGCTAATCCCAATACTACTTTTACTTTGCAAGGCAGCGAACATGATAGCAATAAAATTATTGGCACTCGCTTCAATGATGAAATTAAAGGCGGAAATTGTGCTGATAGTTTGTCTGGTTTCGATGGTAATGATGTAATTTGTGGCGGTAAAGGAGACGATTTAATTACTGGTGGTAGAGGCGATGATGATTTAAGTGGTGGTGAAGGGAAGGATAGGTTTATCTTTGGTGCTAACTTTGGTAACGATACCATCCACGATTTTTGTCGATGGGAAGATAAAATCGACCTCAAGCAGCTGATTCTGACTCAAGGTACTTTGGATAGTAATAGCGATGGTGTGGTTAATAGCTGCGATCAACTCGCCTCACTCAACAATTGCAACCTCAAGCTAGATCTAACCTCGATAAATGGTGGTACTATCACTTTCACAGGAGTCACTTCGGTTAACATCACCGATTTTATTCTTTAAGTGATAATTTTCATGCCGATTTTTCAGGGTAAGGCAAGCAAAACGCAGCTAGGGATAATGTGGTACAGATTACTAGCAATTTTCGCTAGTAGTAGTGCGATCGCCTGTACGCTAGGCTTAACGACAGGCGTAAACGCACAAATTATCCCTGACAATAGTTTAGGTAGCGATCGCTCAATTGTGACCCCGAATGTGCAACAGCAAGGCAATGTCATTGAACGTATCGATGGCGGTGCAATTCGGGGTAGTAATTTGTTTCACAGCTTCCAAGACTTCAACGTTAGCAATCAGCAACGAGTTTATTTTGCCAATCCCTCTGGTATTGAAAATATTCTAGGACGAGTTACAGGTAACCAAGCCTCGAAGATTTTCGGGACGCTGGGGGTGTTAGGTGGTGCTAACCTCTACTTAATTAATCCTAACGGTATTATTTTTGGTCAAAATGCCCGCTTAGATATCTCTGGTTCTTTTTTCGCTAGCACCAGCAGCGGTGTGTTATTTCCCAACGGGGAAAAATTTAGTACTCAAAACCCCCAATCGCCACCTTTATTAACTATCAAGCAACCTCTAGGTTTAGATAGTTGGTTACCTCCCGAAAGTACTATTACTAATTCTGGTAACTTATCTGTAGGGCAAGATTTAACTTTATTGGGTCAAAATCTTGACTTACAAGGACAATTACAAGCTGGGCGGAATTTAACTTTACAAGCTAGCGATACAGTTAAAATTCGCGATAC
The DNA here is from genome assembly GCF_025677855.1 of Tolypothrix sp. PCC 7601. NCBI lineage: Bacteria > Bacillati > Cyanobacteriota > Cyanophyceae > Nostocales > Tolypothrichaceae > Tolypothrix > Tolypothrix sp. PCC 7601. The sequence goes on along the minus strand of NZ_CP064879.1, from coordinate 4,925,686 downwards.
TGTTAACAATCCCTTCATCGCCGCAGCACAACAACAACTATTAGTCCAAGGCAATAAAATAGATATCTTTGCTTTAAATAATCGCGCCAGTGGCTTGTTTGCCGGAGAAAATCTGCTGTTACGTTCAGCTAATGCAATTGGTGGAAACGCCCAATTCTATAGCAATGGTAACTTTCGCCTTGAACAATTGAATGGTACTGGCGGAGATTTATCCAGCACAGATGATCCCGTGATTCGGGCCAGTGGAGATGTGAGTTTTAATAGCTATACAGGGGCTTCCTTACATATTTTTGCAGGTGGGAGTGTCACCATTGATAGTTTAGAGATCACAGGCCCCGATACCACAAATTTTATTAATCAAACAGTCACCTTATCCGATGGCGTAACCAAAGTTCCGATTAATGGTAGTTTAATACCCACCGTTGATATTAGAGCCGGAACCACAGCTGTTAACCCACCGGGAATTACAGGAGATACCACTGGTTTTTCTCCTACTCCTAATAGTAATAGCAATCCCAGCAGTGCTAATATCACCATCAATAAAATTAATAACCAGGGAGGGTTGGTTTTTTTAACTAACCAATATCAACCCAATCCATTGTTATCTGGTGATATTACTGTGACATCTTTGCTAGGAACCTACGGCGGTGTGGCTAGGGGTGGCGATGTGGTGATTGACTCGCGGGGAAAAATTACCACTCCCAACTTTTTAGATACTTCGGGATTTGATTTTGTTAACTTTTCCTTTGCCAACCCTGGAGGCGATATCACACTGTTAGCTAAAGGTGATATTTTCATGCCATCAGGATCGCAAATTGTTTCCTACGGTTCTGCTGGGGGAAATATTACCCTCAAAAGTCAATCAGCGATTATTCAAGAACCTGCACCTCCAGTAACTTCCTATATTGAAAGTGCAAGCTATGGTTCGGGACAAGGTGGTGATGTCACATTAAATGCACCTTTGATTTCCCTGAGTAACTACGTCCAAAGTAATTTGTATGCAGGGGCAACAGGCCCTGGTGGTAAGCTGATTATTACTGCTAATTCCTTAGAAGCCAATCAAGCGCAATTATCAACTTTTACTCTCGGTGGCAACGCTGGCAATGTCATCGTTAATGCTGACAGCATCTCTTTAAATAACTCTAAACTAGGAAGCCAGACAATCAGCGCCATCGGTGGCAATGCGGGTGATGTGGAAATCAATACCAACACATTTACCGCTACCAATGGCGGGCAGGTATTTTCTCAAACTGAGCGTGTGGGCAATGGTGGTAAAATTACCGTCAGAGCTACAGATGCGATCGCTCTCACAGGCATCTCTGATGGGGGGATTTTTAGTGGTTTTAGTAACGTTGTCTTTCCTAATGCTCAAGGCAACGGTGGCATTATTGATATTCAGACTAACTCTCTATCTTTGCAACAAGGCGCGCAAATTAGAGCCTCTACAGAGGGATTTGGTGATGCAGGCAGAATTGATATCAATGCAGCTAAATCCATTCTGATTGATGGGGCAATTTTATTGTCCACTGGCAATCTTCTCCCATCACAGCTAATTCCTAGCGGTATTCTCAGCGAAGTTTTACCTGGCTCCCAAGGAACAGGTAATATTATTAACATCAAAACAGGTCAGCTATCGGTCAAAAATGGCGCTGGAATTAGCACTAGTACTGCTACTGCTTATGATGCGGGTAGTATTTTTATTAATGCTACACAATCAGTCTCCTTCGATGGTAATCCTGGTGAACCTTTTAAGCCTAGCGGTGCGTTTGTCAGCACCTTAGCAGGCGCAACCGGCAAAGGAGGAACTTTACAAATCACTGCACCCTCTTTATCGGTTACCAATGGTGCAGAATTAGAAGCATTAACTGCAGGTGGTGGTAATGCAGGTAATATCGCAGTTATTGTTAAAGATAAAGTCTTGCTGGCTGGCGCAAATACAGGGGTATTTTCCAATACCACGGCTGGTTCTACTGGGAATGGTGGCAATATTTTCATCGATCCCGAACTGGTAGAGATTCGGGATGGTGCAACTGTTTCGGTGAATAGCCAAGGCACTGGTATTGGTGGCAATATCAGGATTGAAGCCACCAGATTAACCCTAGAAAATCAAGCTGTCATTTCTGCGGAGACAGGCAGCACCAATGGCGGCAATATTAGCCTGAGTTTACCAGACTATTTGTTGTTACTGCAAAACAGCCGCATTTCCACAAATGCTGGCAATGCGGATGCTGGTGGCAATGGTGGCAATGTGATCATCGGCACAAATTTTATTGTGACTGTACCCAAAGACAATAATAATATTACAGCCAATGCTTTCTTGGGACGTGGTGGCAATGTCGATATTACCGCCACAAGTCTTTTTGGCATTGGCAATCAACAGCAAGGTACTTCTGGAAATAAGATTACTGCAAGTTCTGAGTTTGGCGTTGCCGGCACTGTATCGATTAATAACCTCGATGTTGATCCGGCTTCCGGCTTAGTGGAGTTACCAGATAAACCTAACGATCCCAGCGATCGCATTATTGCTAGTTGTGCGGCAACTGAAGGTAATTCCTTTACCATTACTGGAAGAGGCGGCTTACCAGTCGATCCCACTACAACTATTCGCGATCAAACTTTGTTATCGGATATGCGAGATTTCACCACCACACAGAACCGCAATCAAGCTAATAATTCTCCACCCCCAAATAAAGAATTTATTGTTGCCGCAACCAGCTGGAGAATGAATGCCCAAGGAGAAGTAGAATTGGTAGCGGCTATACCTCAAGAAACTTCACCCCAGCAAAGATTTAATTGTAGACATTCATAAACATTTGATTGCTGAAATTAATGGTGAATCCTTACCCGCCGATACAAGAGGATTAACGCAGATGCACACAGATAAATTGTAGGATGTAGGATGTGTTATGGCGTAGCCTAACGCATCCTATGCGAATTGCAATCATTTTATAATATGAAACATAAATTTTTAAATAAAAAAATCTCTTTGCCAAATTTTGGTTTATCTTCTAAGCGAAAAATCAAGATTTACGGACTTTTTGGACTCAGTATTATCCTGACACTACTATTAGTCACAAAGGATATTTCGGTTGTTGCTAATCAACCAAATTTACCAAATTCGCAGTCTATAACTCAACAACTAGATAATAATTTAGACTTATTACAACAAGGAAAAAATTACTATCAAAAAGGGCAATATACAGAAGCAGCCAAAATATGGGAACAGGCGCTTAAGTCTTATCAAGATAAAAAAGATTCTGTCAGTCAGGTGCAAGTGCTGAATTATTTAGCCTTGGCATATCAAGATTTAGGTAAAATCCCACAAGCTCAAACTACAATTACCGAAAGTCTGAATTTACTCAAAACTTGGAAAACCTCGGATAATCAAAGTAATTTACTGTTAGCACAAGCTTTAAATACCCAAGGGACAATTGAACTACTCCAAGGACAAACCGAAACAGCTATTGATACCTGGAAGCAAGCTACAACAATCTATGAACGCGCAGGAGATAACACAGGTAAACTTATAAGCCAAATTAATCAAGCACAGGGTTTACAAAATCTAGGACAATATCGCCGTGCCAAAACGCTGTTAGAAGAATTGATAGCAGCATTACAAAGTCAACCTGATAGTTTACTGAAAGCGCAAAGTTTAAGAAGTTTAGGTGTGGCGCTACAAACTATTGGTGATTTGAAACAATCTAAAACAGCATTAGAGAAAAGTTTGGCAATTAGTCAAAAATTAAACTCGCCCAAAGATGTGAGTGCAGTTGTATTTAGTTTAGGTAATATCGCCCAAGATTTAGCAGAATACGACGTGGCGATAGGTAATTATCAAGAAGTAGTTAATTTATCTCCTGAGATTCAAGAAAAATTATCAGCCCAATTAAATCAATTAAGCGTATTAGTTAAACTCCAAAGATGGGAAGCAGTAGAGGCGCTAATTCCCGCAATCGAAAATAATCTGGCTCAACTTGCTGCGAGTCGTCCGGCTATTTATGCGCGGATAAATTTTGCAGAAACTCTAATGACAATAGAAGAACAAATAGAAAGTGGAAAAGCAAGTTTAACCTCTAATAATCCCAAAATCGCGGAATTATTAGTAACAGCTATTCAACAATCCAGAGAAATCAAAGATTCTCGTTCTGAAGCCTATGCTTTGCAAGAATTAGGTAAACTATATCAAGACAATGACCAGTTAGCAGAAGCAAAAAAACTTACACAAAAGGCTCAAAATATTGCTCAAGAAATGAATGCGGCTGATTTGTTAGCTTTAACAGCGACACAATCAGGTGCAATAGCCAAAGCCCAAGGAGATATTGATAGTGCGATCGCAGCTTATGAAACTGCTTTTAATAACATCCAATCCCTGAGAGGCGATTTAGTTGCTATTAGTACAGATGTGCAATTTGATTTTAAAGAAAGTATTGAACCGATATATCGAGAATATGTAGGATTATTGTTAGAAAGAGGTGACAATCAAAAAAATCTCAAACAAGCACGTCAGGTAATTGAAGCGCTACAAATAGCGGAGTTAGATAACTACTTTCGAGATGCTTGTGTTGATAACTATCCTGTGAATATCGATAAAATTGACGTACAAGCGGCTGTTATTTACCCAATTATTTTAAGCGATCGCTTAGAAGTCATTCTTTCCATTCCCAAGCAACCCTTGCATCACTACACCACAAAACTGTCAAAAAAGCAAGTTGAAAATACCTTGAGACATCTTTATTCTTATATGTCCCGTGGTTATATTCGAGAAGAGAGTTTCCGCTTGTCTCAAAGACTGTATACATGGCTGATTGCACCAGCAGAAGAGAGGTTAAATAGCAATAACGTCAAAACCTTAGTATTTGTGTTGGATGGTTTATTACGCAACTTACCCATGTCTGCGCTGCACGATGGCGATCGCTACTTGATAGAAAAATATAACGTTGCTCTCAGCCCTGGGTTACAATTATTTCCCCAAGGATTGCAACGCAAAAAACTTGATATATTAGCGGCGGGATTAACAGAAGCACGTCAAGGCTTTAGTTCTTTACCTGCGGTAACAGGAGAAATTAAAGGAGTAACTAAGGAATTTCCGGCGAAAACCTTGCTTAATCAAGAGTTTACTCGCGATAAATTCAAAAAAGAACTCGATAGTCAATCATTCCCCATCGTTCATCTAGCAACTCACGGTCAATTTAGCTCTAATCCCCAGGAAACCTTCTTGCTGACATGGAGCGATCGCATTTCTATTTTAGATTTTGATCGGTTATTCCAAAAAAGAAGATTGGGAATTTTAGAACCAGTTGAACTGTTGGTGATGAGTGCTTGTCAAACAGCAACCGGTGATAATCGCGCCACTTTAGGGTTAGCTGGGTTAGCTTTGCGATCGGGTGCTAAAAGTACAATTGCTAGTTTATGGTCAGTTAATGATGACTCAACTGCTAATTTAATGAAAGAGTTTTATCAGCAGTTGAATAACCCGCAACTTAGTAAAGCTGAAGCCTTAAGACAAGCGCAAATAAAAATTATGGCTAATCCTTTATATCAACATCCCTATTTTTGGGCTTCTTTCGTTTTGGTAGGTAATTGGTTATAAAGCCATCTAGCAATTATATTGGCGTTGTAAAAAATATTGGGGTTGACTGTTGACTGTTGACTGTTGACTGTTGACGGTCATAAATTCTACATTGTAATGTTTAACAAATCTTAAACAGATTGCTATAGAAATTTAATCAGGTTTCCCATCCAAAATCTAATACCAAATCAAATAATATTTGCGACACATCAATAATATTCTAGAGGGCAGGGCAATGCCCGTGCCCCTACAATCTGTCGCATTCTTTTTTCAAATTGGTATATAAATCTAAAATTCTTATAAGATACTCATCGCTAGCTCTAGTTACTAACTACAATGTAAAATTTGTGATAGGTCAAGCTGGAAATACCTACGCATAAGTTCACTAGAAAAAGCCAAAACTTTAGTATTTTTTAATAAGATTATGGTGCAAATTTCTTCAGCCAAGTCCGAGATTGAAACTCAAGCGACTAAAGCTGCTGCTGGGTTTCATACTGATACAGTTACATCCGAAACTATCTCAGATGTGGAGTTTCTCTTCACCAGAGCAATTGAATTTCGCCAAGAAACAATTTACTTTATCATTGTAGACCGATTTAAGGATGGTGACCCTAGTAATAATCCAGGCGCTCATCCTGAACTGTATGATCCCACGAAGCAAAAGTGGGGTAAATATTGGGGTGGAGATTTGCAAGGAATTATCGATAAATTAGATTACCTAAAAAATCTCGGAGTTACAGCTATTTGGATTTCACCGCTATTTGAGCAAGTAGAAGCATTACAGTTTGAAAATGCGGCGATGCATGGCTACTGGACAAAAGATTTTAAACGCATTAATCCCAGATTCTTAGCTACTCATGACGATAATTCTCTATTTAGATGTAGCACCTTTGATACCTTAATTGCTGGCTTGCATGAGCGAGGTATGAAGCTGATTTTGGATATTGTTTGTAATCACAGTAGCCCAGATGTGAATGGAGAAAAAGGTAAACTTTACGAAGATGGTGTATTAATTGCCGATTATTATAATGATGTTAATAATTGGTATTACCATAATCCCGAAATTACTGATTGGGAAAACGAAGAACAATTACTATATTACGAAATGGCAGGATTAGCAACTTTCAATGAAAGTAATCCTGATTATCGTCATTATATTAAAACTGCAATTAAGCAATGGTTAGACCGAGGCGTTGATGCTTTACGAGTTGATACAGTCAAGCATATGCCGATTTGGTTTTGGCAAGAATTTAATAGCGATATCCAAACTCATAAACCTTCTGTATTTACTTTTGGCGAATGGGGTTTTAGCAATCCCAATAAGAGTAGCTCAATTAAATTTGCTAACGAGTCTGGAATGTCAATTTTAGACTTTGGTTTATGTGGTGCAATTCGCGAAGCCTTAGCACAAGGATTACCAGGCGGATTTCATTTAATTCAAGATATTTTGAACCTTGATTATCTCTACAATACAGCTACAGAACTGATTACCTTTATTGATAATCATGATATGCCGCGATTTCAAAGTCTCAATTCAGATCCAGCACTGTTGCGGCTAGCGATCGCATTCATTATGACTAGTCGCGGCATTCCTTGTATTTATTACGGAACTGAGCAATATCTCCATAACGATACTAATGGCGGTAACGATCCTTATAATCGTCCCATGATGGAAAAGTGGGACACAGATACAGAGCTTTACCAGGATATGCAATTATTATCTAAATTGCGGCGTTTAAACCCTGCTGTATCTCTGGGTAGCCAAAAACAGAAATATATTACCGATAATGTCTATTGTTATTTACGGAGTTATCGAGATTATCGCTGTTTTGTAGCCATGAATAAAGGTGCTGCCACTACTATTAATTTGGAGCATACAGAATTAGAAGATGGGGAATATAACTGTATTGTTACCAAGCGCCAAATTGAAGTTAAAAATGGCAAAATTTTAGGGCTAAAATTGGCTGCAAAAGAGTTAATTGTCCTCAGCTATTTAGGTGAGCGAGTCAAAGGAAAAACCATTGTGAGAGCGCAGGTAAATGGCTTAAAGACACAACCAGGCGATACAGTTGTCGTAATTGGTGATTGTCCAGAGTTAGGCGATTGGGATATTAGCAAAGCTTACGCTTTAGAATATATCAATGAAAACACTTGGTTTGGGGAAATTCCGTTTAATGAAAGCGCGGGTAAAGCCATATGTTATAAATATGCGCTTTGGCGAAAAAATCAACCACCATTGCGCGAAAATCTGGTTAGCCGTCGCTGGATTTTAAGCGATCAAGGTACTGTTAAATGGCGTGATACTTGGGCGAGTTAAGATATAGCAATATCATTAACCTACTCGCATAATGGTGCGTTAGCCTTTGGCGTAACGCACCCTACTGGAATGACACAGCTAATTTGGTGCAATAGCAAAAATTCATCGGCGTTTATCTGCGTTTATCTACGGTTCATTTCATCAAATCTAATGCCTCATTTTAGGCGTGTCAGTCCACTACTGGACTGTATTTCTATTAAGAAAGAATAAGATTACAAAATATTACTTACTAAGCACCAATATTCACAACATTTATAAAGAGAATCAATGCTCTATTTCTGATTTGGCATATAATCTTTGAAAAATTAGAGTTTTAGCAGTTTTGCTGACTCCAATTTAAATTTTATAGCCACCCAATTTCACAAAAGCCAAAAATGAAAAGTTTTGTACCACTATTACTGAGTGCGGCTTTACTTACTAACACCGTAGCTTGTAGTAAGCCAAATGATAAAGTTGCCAACAATGCTAATTCTAATCAAACTACTCAAACTACTCAAACTGCTCAAACTACTCAGACTACTAAAAACACCAGTAATACCCAAAATTCACAAATATCTGTACCAGCCGGAACCAGCTTAGATACTGTACTGCAAAAAGAGTTATCTACTGGTAAAAATAGCGATAATGAGCCTTTTACACTGCGAGTTAAAAACTCGGTTAAAGGTGTAAAACCAGACTTAAAAAATGCGGAAATTCAAGGACACATAGAAAATGTAGTTAAAGCTGCTAAAGGTAAAAAAGCTAGTCTACGTCTAGTTTTTGATGAAATTACCTTGAAAAATGGCGAAACCTATCCGATTGATGCGGCTTTAGTTAATACTCAAGTAGAAACGAAAACTAAAGGCAAATTTATCCAAAATGCTGGACTGATTCTAGGTGGAGCCGTTGCAGGCCATTTTATCGGTAAGAAAACCAATGTTAAACATGGTGGTTTAGGGGGTGCGGCAGCTGCGACTGCTTATGTTTTATCCAGCCCTGGCGGTGAAGTAGTTCTCAAACGGGGAACCAACGTCAAGCTGAAACTGAAATCTGCGCTTGCAAGCAGTCAATAATGGATGTGGGGCATAGGGCATGGGGCATGGGGCATGGTAATGGGTAATGGGTAATTGGTAATTGGTAATTGGTAATGAATGGTATTTATCTCCTTTTCCCTTTTACCTTTCCCCCTTTACCTTTCCCCCTTTACCTTTCCCCAATCCCCAATCCCCAATCCCCAATCCCTAGTCCCCAGTCCCCAATCCCCATCTAAAATATGATTTGATGTATTAATAACTTAATATTTTTTAAATTTTTATGCCGCTCCCTGTTCTGACTCAGCGCTTTCGTAGACTGTGGCAGCCAAGAAGAGGTTTAGCGATCGCACAAGCATCTGTGATCGGTATTGTCGCTGCTTTATCGGCAGTGTTTTTGAAAGTGGGATCGGGATGGTTGGGGACATGGCGAGTTCATACGACTCACTTGTTTCCGGTATGGTTGGCGTTACCTTTAGTGGGCATGAGTTTGGGGTATGTCTCTGGCTGGTTGGTAGAAAGGTTTGCGCCAGAGGCTTCAGGTAGCGGTATTCCACAAGTTAAAGCTTCGTTGGCTAATGTGCCCATAACTCTATCTTGGCGTGTGGCAGCTGTGAAGCTATTCAGCGCCATTATTGCCTTGGGTTCTGGTATGACTCTAGGACGGCAAGGCCCCACTGTGCAAGTAGGTGCAGGTTTAGCAGCTGGGATGAGTCGTTGGGTTCCCACCTCTCCAGATTACCGCCGACAGATGATTGCAGCAGGTGCGGGTGCAGGTTTGGCAGCTGCGTTTAATGCGCCGATCGCAGGTGTCTTGTTTATTGTGGAAGAGTTACTCCAAGATTTATCAGGACTAACTCTGGGAACTGCAATTATCGCCTCGTTTATTGGTGGGGTAATATCTCGTTTATTGGGTGGCGGTAGTCTAGACTTAAACCTGCATTTAACTCAATCCCAAAGTCAATTTTCCATCCCAGAAATTCCTTTTTTCCTGCTGTTGGGCATTTTAGCTGGATTGTTCGGTGCATTATTTAATCAGGGTTTAGTTTTTAGTATCAAAACTTATCGCCGATTACACATCAGTTTACCGCTCAGAGTAGCTTTAGCAGGTTTTATATCTGGTTGTGTCATCGCTATCCTTCCTGCTTCTTTTCGTGATAATACTGGGTTAAGAGAGTATTTTATTACAGGTGATGCCAATCCTTTATTAGCGGCGATCGCATTTGTGGCGCAGTTCGTTCTTACCTTGATCGCCTTTGGTTCCGGCGCACCTGGAGGTTTATTCGCACCTAGCCTAATTTTAGGTTCTTGTTTAGGGCACATCATTGGTGTATTTGAGTCCCAAATTTTAGGAGGTGGTTTACCTACTACCTACGCTTTAGCGGGAATGGGCGGATTTTTTAGCGCCGTTTCTAAAGTCCCCATCACAGCCATTGTGATTGTGTTTGAGATGACTACCGATTTCAACCTAGTGCTACCTTTAATGATTGTTTGTGTAGCATCTTACTTGGTTGCCGAGAAAGTAGTCCCTGGTTCGCTGTACGAGAAGCTTTTACTGTTAAAAGGTATCACCCTCGCTTGTAATGTTCCTGTAGAGAGCGTCATGAGAACATTAACAGCTAATAATGTGATGCAACAACGAGTAGAAACTCTGGATGTAGAAATGAGTGCAGAGGAGGCTATACAAGCATTCTCACGTTCTCATCACCGGGGATTTCCGGTAGTTGAAGAAGGCAAGCTTGTAGGCATTATTACTCAATCTGATTTACTCAAAATCCGCGATCGCAATATCCCAAATGATACGCCTCTACGGGAGATTATGACACCCAGCCCAATCACGGTCACACCAAAACACAACCTCAGTAATGTGTTGTATTTGCTGGATCGTTATCAAATTAGTCGCCTACCAGTAGTAGAAGGGCGAAAACTGATTGGCATTATTACCCGTGCAGATATTATTCGTGCAGAAGCCGACTATCTCAACTGCGAGAATGCGACACCAGGGCCGCAACCCGAACCATCTTATGTAGTTTACCAAACGCGAGCGCCCAACGTTGGCAGAGGTAGATTACTAGTCACAGTTGCTAACCCCGAAACAGCAGCGACTTTATTACAAATGGCAGCTGCGATCGCCCGCGATCGCCATTATGAAATCGAGTGTGTGCAAGTTATTTTAGTCTCGCGCCACAGTTCCCCCACCGAAACCCAAGTTAGGACAGCCAAAAGTCGCCGCTTACTCAGACAAGCAGAAGTATTAGCCAAAAAGTGGCGCATTCCTGTACATACACAAATCCGCGTCGCCCATGATGTCGCCCAAGCGATTTTAGAGACAATCAACGAACGTCACATTGACCTAATTTTGATGGGTTGGAAAGGTAACACATCTACCCCAGGTAGGATTTTTGGCACAGTTGTCGATAGCATCATTCGCCAAGCTACCTGCGATGTCATGTTAGTCAAATTAGGTAACAGTCAACAGTCAACAGTCAACAGTCAACAGTCATTCAACCGTTGGTTAGTACCTATGGCTGGTGGCCCCAATGCCAGGATGGCGATTAAATTACTTCCAGCTTTAGTGACATTAGGAGACGATCCCCTCATCCGCCTCACCAGGGTATTTAAACCATCGGAATTAGAACCAGACATGACAATTTTAGAACAGTCCATCCGCCAGCTAATTCACCACCGCAAATTATCTAGTACGGTAATTGCTTGCCCAGTTGAAGCTGATTCAGTTTCCCAAGGCGTAATTAACTTAGTAAAAACCGAGGGGTACGATGTAGTAGTTTTAGGCGCTTCCCGAGAAGGGTTATTACAGCAGGCAATTCAAGGTAATATTCCCGAAGCGATCGCTTCTGGTGTAGAAAGTACAGTCATTTTGGTGAGGGGTGCAATTACTGACATTTAAAAGCATTGGGTGCAATGTCTACACACTTTCAAAATCAGCGTTTAACTGAACTTTCTCCTGAGCATTTATAAAGAACATCAAGGCATTTGTGATTCTGAGAGGGTGACAAGGCAACTCTAAGGTAGATAGGACAAAACTTTGAAAAGATGGTGGAGACAAAAAATAGGGAGCATTTTTGTGGCTCCCCCAGAAAAATATGTTTCCTGAATCTTAGCAAAAAACCCTGCGTAGCCATCTGAATGAAAGCCAGTATCTAATACCAAATCAAATAATGTTTGCGACACATCAATATATTCTAGAGGGCAAGGCAGTGCCCAGAGGTGTAAACTTAAGCTCAAAGCTATATACGGCGGGCGTTGTACAAATCCCTCGCCCTCATCCCCTAACCCCTTCTCCCTGAGGGAGAAGGGGAATTGAATCTCTTGCTCCCCTCGCCCACAGGGAGAGGGGCTGGGGGTGAGGGCAAAACCTTGCAACCAAGCGGGTTTCACGTTAAGTTGACACGTATGAGCACTGCCTTGCCCCTACAATCTGTCGCATTCTTTTTTCAAATTAGTATAACTTTAAAATTATTGTTGTTATTGCTACAAGTTCATCGTCAAGCGAAACTCTCAGTTTTAGCGAGTGTCTTTCCCCAACCGATTCAATATGGCAGTCGCAAACGCAACCTACAACGATTTTTAAACTTGCAGCAACCTTTATAGGTAGGTTGTCACCCTTTGAGAGGAAATTTACTTATTACTCACTACTTATTACTCATTACTTTTTTCAATTAGTTGCTGTACCTCATAAATATCGAATCTGCTGTATCTGTAAATTTATCAGTACCAGGTTTATTTCATACAAAGCAAATATTTTTATAAAAATGTAAAAGTTATGAAATATAGTTATTTAGCTTTGATTGTTGGCGCTGTTACAACCCATAAAATTGAAAGCGTCTAACATACTTCCAGACCTTAACAAAACAAAAGTAGTTTATTTAAGCTTAATTATTGAATGCTTGAGACAGGCTTTTATTGTTATATTCTGCTATCTCAAAATGTTCTATGCTGAGTTTCTCAACTATTCAGTTTTTAGATGGAGTTAAAAATTATAAAACAATAATCAGTCAACATTAAATGACAGATAAGAGAGTTAACCAATGGTTAAGTAAAACCACCTATGAATTGTCAGAAAAACTCTAATTTATTCACACCAATTAATCTAAATTTAACGTGAATGTCTGAATAGATACTTGGTAGCAATTACTTAATTATCGATAAACTAATTACTTTCCAAGTTTAGATTGTATGCGCCACCAGTAAGAGGTAATGTATGGTGCAAAACTCAAAGTTAGGGTACAGATTGTCCCCTAAATCGATTCTGCGTCTATCTGTTTTTATCAGTATAGTTGCATCTTTATTGGTTGGCAGCATCAGCTTTTATGCAGTAAAACGATTGCAATATTCTGGTAATTTAGATACAAAGGTCGCAGCGAAAAAATTACCAGAAATCACAACAGTAACAGCTTTAGGAAGACTTGAGCCAAAGGGAGAGATAATTAAACTTTCTGCTACTGTTTCTACACAAGGAAGCCGAGTAGAGCAGTTGTTGATTAAGGAAGGAGATAGAGTTAAAAAAAGTCAAATCATAGCCATTTTAGACAGTCGCGATCGCCTACAAGCAGCATTAAAAGAAGCCCAAGAACAAGTCAAAGTTGCCCAGGCAAACCTCGCTAAAACCCAAGCTGGCGCGAAACCTGGTGAAATCCTAGCCCAGCAAGCTGCGATCGCACGTTTAGCAGCAGAACGCAAAGGTAATATTGCGGCACAAATCGCTACAGTTGAACGTTTCCAGGCTCAAGTTGATAATGCCGCAGCAGAAGACAACCGCTATCAGCAGTTGTATGAACAAGGTGCAATTTCCGCTTCCCAAAAAGATAGTAAGCGTCTCGCCTTAGAAAGTGCCCGTAAAAATCTCCAACAAGCCCAAGCGCAGTTGCAGCAAATTCAATCAGCAAGCCAGCAACAACTCAAAGAAGCTGCAGCTAACCTAGATCAAATTAGCGAGGTTCGCAGCGTAGATGTTGCAGCAGCTAAAGCAGAAGTAGATCGCGCCATAGCAGCCATGAATTTAGCACAAGCAAACTTACAACAAGCTTACGTGCGATCGCCTCAAGCTGGACAAGTATTCGAGATCCATAGCCGTCCGGGAGAAATAGTTTCAGATGACGGTATCGCTAACATCGGCCAAACCAACCAAATGTATGCAGTAGCCGAAGTCTACGAAAGCGATATCAGCAAAGTACATCCAGGGCAAAGAGTGCAAGTAGTGAATGAATTTCTCCCCCATGAATTGCAGGGAACCGTCGATTGGATTGGTTTACAAGTACGCCGCCAGAATGTCATCAATACCGATCCAGCTAGCAACATTGATGCCCGAGTTATTGAAGTTCATGTACGTTTAGATCCAGACTCCAGCCAGAAAGCTGCCAAGTTTACCAATATGCAAGTCAAAGTGGTAATTCAACTATCAAAGGGGCTGGGTACTGGGGACTAGGGACTCGGGATTAGGAATAAAAAAACTGTTGACTCTTGTACAGACGCGATGAATCGCGTCTCTATGAATCTTGACTTTACTCACCACTTCAATGATGGGAATTTTGCAACAACTACGACGACGAACACCTTTAGGATGGCTGCAACTGAGTCATGAAAAAAGTCGGCTGCTGGTAGCATTATCAGGCATCGCTTTTGCTGATGTTCTGATGTTTATGCAGTTTGGTTTTCAGAGTGCTTTATATGACAGTAACACCAGACTGCATCGCAGTTTACTTTCAGACATCGTTGTCATTGGTTCCCAAACCCGTAACCTGCAAAGAATATCTACCTTTTCTCGGCGGCGACTTTATCAAGCTATGGATATACCAGGGGTAAAGTCAGCTGAAGGAATTTATATCGGTACAATGATTTGGAAGAATCCCCAAACAAGACGTGACACAGAAATTTTGGTGATTGGGTTCAACCCAGATAAACCAACTTTCGATTTACCGGAAGTTAATCAACAATTACAAGCAATTAAACAACCATATACCGTATTATTCGACCGTGGCGCTAGAGGCGAATATCAACAAACGATTGCCCAACTAGAACAGGGTAAACCTGTGAAGACAGAAATTGAACGCCGAACGGTAACTATTAGTGGTTTATTCAAAGTCGGGGCTTCTTTTGGTGCTGATGGCACTTTAATGACTAGCGATGAGAACTTTCTGCGGCTATTTCCACACCAACCAGCAGCCAATATCAGTGTCGGTTTGATTCAGCTACAACCCGGTGCTGACATTCAACAAGTAGTAGCAGGATTAAAATCCCATCTAGGAAACGAAGTCAAAATCCTGACTCATGAACAATTTATTCAATTTGAAAATGATTTTTGGAGTCGCAACTCCCCAATCGGGTTTATTTTTAATCTCGGTGTCTCGATGGGTTTTTCTGTAGGGGTGATTCTGGTTTATCAAGTCCTATCTACAGATGTGAATGCCCATGTCAGAGAATATGCCACCTTTAAAGCTATGGGTTATCGCAATTTATACTTGCTATGCGTCGTGTTTGAAGAAGCAGTAATTTTGGCTTTATTAGGCTTTATTCCAGGTACAGCAGCCTCGTTAGGGCTTTACTATCTCACCCGCAACGCCACAAATTTACCAATTTACATGACTGGAATCAGAGCTTTACAAGTGCTATTACTCACCATCATCATGTGTACCATTTCCGGTGCGATCGCCACCCGCAAACTCCAATCTGCTGACCCCGCTGATATGTTTTAGCAATGGGCATGGGGCAATGGGCATAGGGCATTGGTCAATTGTTAATTGGGATTTATCCTTGTCCCCTGATCCCCCTTGTTCCCAATCCCCAGTCCCCAATCCCCAGTCCCCAGTCCCCAGTCCCCAGTCCCCACTATGCCAGTGATCTCGATCCGCAATCTCGACCACTATTTTGGTCATGGTCAACTCCGCAAGCAAGTTTTATTTAATATCAACCTGGAGATTTACAGTGGTGAAATAGTTTTCATGACTGGCCCCTCTGGTTCTGGGAAGACAACACTTCTCACCTTGGTGGGTGGGTTGCGTTCTGCCCAATTTGGTAGTTTGCAGGTTTTGGGGCGAGAACTTTGCGGTGCTAGTC
This sequence comes from Tolypothrix sp. PCC 7601, assembly GCF_025677855.1. Taxonomy (NCBI): domain Bacteria; kingdom Bacillati; phylum Cyanobacteriota; class Cyanophyceae; order Nostocales; family Tolypothrichaceae; genus Tolypothrix; species Tolypothrix sp. PCC 7601. The sequence goes on along the minus strand of NZ_CP064879.1, from coordinate 4,909,716 downwards.
ACCAACAACTAGTAGAGTCACGACGACGTAATGGTTATATTTTTCAAGCGCATAATTTACACGGTAGTTTGACGGCACTCCAAAACGTCAAAATGGGTTTGGAATTCCACCAGCATATTGAATTAGCCGAAATGCATAGGCGTTCAGCTCAAATGTTAGAGCAAGTAGGCTTAGAAAATTGCTTGCATTACTACCCCGATCAATTATCAGGGGGACAAAAACAGCGAGTTGCGATCGCCCGTGCTTTAGTCAGTCATCCCCAAATTGTTCTAGCTGATGAACCGACTGCGGCGCTTGATGGTCAATCGGGGCGAGATGTCGTCAACCTGATGCAAAAATTGGCAAAGGAACAAGGCTGTACCATCCTCATGGTGACTCATGATAATCGGATTCTCGATATAGGCGATCGCATTGTGCATCTCGAAGACGGTCAATTAAAGTCAAAAGTTAAAGTTATCAATTAAATAATTCAATTTAAAGTTTTTTATCTTATAAATTATTTATTCCCACTAAAAGCTGTTGCCAGTTGCCTAGAAGTCGTAAAAATAAAGGTTTTCTTAAGCTTTGTCTATTAACTCTTAGGGCTAAACGTCAAGTATTTTAAATTTTGTAAAGCAATAAGTAAAAAGTCGTAACAGTTTGACAATAGGAAAGTGCTGTTTACAGCAATCCTGCTGACACCTGAATAAAGGTGCCAATTTGACAATGATTGAAAACCTGTTACATGCTTACACTCCTCTATTGACTTGGATAGGACTAGGACTAGTGCTATCTCGGTTTATCCCCGAGAGTTTTCTCAAATTACTGGGGTATGGGCTTTATTGGGTAGGAGTTCCCCTGCAACTTTTTGTTTTAGCACGTCACACTGATTTATCTCATGGGGGGCTAATACCTGCGATCGCCATTGGAGTATTGCTGCTGAGTCTGGTTTTCGCACTGTTATTTTGGTGGGGATTGCGAGTCAGCACCAGTCCCAAACAGCAAGCAGAAAATTCATTTGATGATCCTGTGGTGCGAGCCAGTTTAGGCAGTTTTATTTTAGCTACGATTTTAGGCAACACAGGCTTTGTCGGCTTGACACTTGCACAGGTGTTAACTGGCCCTAGCAATATGGACTGGGCAGTATTATTCAGCGTTACCAACAATGTTATAGGCACCTACGGCATTGCTGTTTTAATTGCCAGCTATTTTGGTAACAGAGAAATTAAAAACCATTGGTGGATTCAGGTGCGGGATTTGGTAACTGTCCCGAGTTTGTGGGCATTTTTTATTGGGTTAAATACTCAATTTATCAAATTGCCCCCAGTCGTTGAGTCAGGGCTAGAACAAGCTGTTTGGGTAGTGATAGCTTTTGCTTTGTTGTTGGTGGGCTTACGAATGACAGCCATCAAAATCGGCAATAGTTTGAAAATGGCTGTAGTGGCCAGTCTGCTGAAAGTTTTGATTGTGCCTTTGTTGGTGGGGTTAGGCGCTACCTATGTAGGTGTAATTGGTGAACCAAGGTTAGTACTAGTACTGATGTCTGGGACACCCACCGGGCTTTCAGTACTGATTTTGGCGGAAGTTTATGAATTAGACCGAAACTTGCTAGCCAGCAGTATTGCCTTAACTTTTGTCGGATTGCTCCTAGTACTTCCTCTGTGGCTGGCTTGGTTTAGCTAAAATTTTGTAACAGTATAAAAATAATTGTCTGCGATCGCTAGACTAAACTAGAAATACAGTTAAACTATCCGTAATTCCCTAAATTCTTCTTTCCTTGATGGCTAAACTGTGATTTATTTCAGCTAGCCAAAAGATTTAAAATAAATTTGGTTCCCGATTCTTGACAATTAGGCAATTAGAGTTTAGCCTCTGGACAATTTAAAAAGATTTATCTTTTTAGAGAATATTTACTTCTATGAGGAAACACTAGTAGTAGTAAGCTAGTCTGTTGTCCACAGAAGTTAGGTTTTTTTGTGGCTCTATGACTATCGAGAATCGCACTAATAATTCTCAAACTCAGTGGCTTGGTTTTAATATCAAAGGTCTGACACCCCATCGACGAACAGCAAATTTGCTCACGGGGATGTTTGCTGCGATTCCCGTCGCCTTGGCATTGCCTGTCGATGCTTTGCAGGTACAGGTAAATCCTAATAGTCCTAAATTGGGTGACACAATCTCAGTTGTGATTAATGTAGATAATCCCGCCAATGGTAATAATCCCACAGTGACGAGTGGCGATAAGACTTACCCTGCGTTTGAAATTGCACCTAATCAATATCGGGCTTTTATCCCCACAAGTCCCCTAGAACAGGCTGGCAAGAGAACACTCCGAGTTACCGGGGACGATCAGGTGCAAAACTTATCAGTGCAAGTGCAAAAACGCACCTTTCCTGTACAGCGAATAAATCTACCACCAGGGAAAGCTGGAGTAGAAGCCACAGAACTGGAATTAAAACGTGTAGCAGCTTTTAAAGCCTTACAAACACCCGAAAAGTACTGGAGTGGCCCTTTTTTACAGCCAAACAAAGGCCGCGTGAGTACAATTTATGGTGTTCGCCGTTACTATAATGGTAAATTTGCAGATGATTATTATCATCGTGGCGTTGACTACGCTGGTGCAGCCGGTTCACCCGTAGTTGCCCCAGCTGCGGGAAAAGTGGCTTTAGTCGGCAAAGTTTCCCAAGGTTTTCGGGTTCACGGTAATGTCATTGGCATCGATCACGGTCAAGGAGTCACCAGTATTTTCATGCACCTCAGTCGCATTAATGTCAAAGAAGGCGACATTGTTAAACCAGGCCAGCTAATTGGCGCAGTTGGTTCAACGGGTGCTTCCACTGGCCCGCATTTGCACTGGGGTCTTTATGTTAATGGTGTATCGATTGATCCTACGCCTTGGCGAACTAAGGTTGTTGAATAACAAAGATAAGATTGATCAAGACTGTACATAATTTGTATATTTTTTTGCCTATAATTAGGCAAAATGGACTAGATTGGTACCGTCCCTACCTTGCTTCGGTGGCTAAAAGATGATGAGCGTTATGAGTATTGAAAAAATTGTAGAACAAGCTCTCCAGGATGGTTATTTGACACCAGCAATGGAAGCAGAAGTTGGGCGCATCTGTGATAACGCCTCTGAACTCTCAATAGAAGAGTATATGGCGCTGGATAGATTAATGGGGGCGCTATTAACTGGAGAAGTTGTGGCGGTACCTCGCAAACAATTTATTAACGTCATGGAGGAGTTAGTCTTAACAGAAGCGATCTCCCGTGTAGCGGAAATTGAAGCTACTAGCGAAAGCTCTTTAGATGTAGGCGATATTGCCGCTTATGCCCTCAACCGCCTGCCGCCCCTATATGCGACTACGGAAGAAGGTGCTAACTACCAGCGTCAGCGCGCTAAGGCAGAACTTCAAGAACTAATTGCCCTGCAAATAGGTGAAGCGATCGGTCGTAACCTCGATCAACCCAATGACAATAGAACGCCTGTTGTGGCCAAAAGCACAGGTAATGAAGTTCTCCGCCAAGTTAGTAACCTGCTCCAAGTTTACGCACCCACTTTCGAGCAAAAAGCCCAATCTTAATGCTCAAGAGTCTCCAGTCCCAGGTCAACTGTTAATCCTCAGTTGACCTTTGATTCTGGAATATCACTGGCTTTACTTGGAGAAACCCCATTGCCCTTGTCAGATTCCCCGCTTGACGATGCACTACACCAAGGGATAAAGGCGCAATGGCTTTTCATGACTGAAATCAATCTTGAACAATCACTGATGTCCCTACCTTCACTTGCTCATACAGCAATCGGACATCAGGATTACGCATTCTTAAACAACCATGAGAAATCGCAGTTCCTAAAACATTAGTATCTGGCGTACCGTGAAAGCCAATTTCATTATGTCCATCTGACCAAAATCCAATCCATCGGTCTCCCAGAGGACTATCAGGGCCTGCTGCAAAAACTTTATTAGTAATTGGATGCCGCCATACAGGGTTATGTTGCATATGATGCACTTGAAAAGAACCTGTGGGCGTATCCCAACCCTTTTTACCCACTGCAATGGGGTAACTGGCGATGACTACATCTGAACGATAAACATAGGCACGGCGATCGCTTAAATCAACTAACACATGTTTGTCGCCAGTTTTCCACTGACTACTATTAGATGATTCTTGTTGAGCTAAAACCTGCGGTAAAAATGACTGTGGCAGAAAAGACAACAGAGAATTCTTTTTTTGTTCTGGCGATATCAGTCGCGTATTTTGGGAGCCATCAGTTGCTCTAGCTACATTTTTATTGACTGCTCCCGAATTAGTATTATGAAACTTTGTTGTCGAGGATTTGTTAGATCTAGATGTCCTCTGAGTAGATTCATCAGGAAGTACAGATGCACCAAACGCGGTAGCTCCTAGATCTTTTTGAGGTAATTTTTTCGGTTGATTCTGATTCGATGCTAGCGCCTCAAACTGTTGCCCTGTAGACATAACACGCCAATGGACAGCTAGAGATAAGATTGCTGTTCCAAAACAGAGCCACATAATTATCCGCGTTACAGTTACATTTCTTATCATTGCCACCACCTATTTTGATCCCTGACATATCCGTTGGCTAGTTAGATGTACTGAGTCATCCAATCATCAAAAATTTATAAATACTTCTTAATTTCCTTATGAATTTACAAATACCAGTGGGCACACTAAGGCTATGCGGAAGTCTTAACCAATAAATATTGAAATGCCAGACTTCACTCCTTGAAACTTTTGAGGTGCAGCAATCAATCATTAATGGTGTGGGTGGGAGGAAGACCATGTTTGAAAAACTATTGCTAGCAATCACAATCACATTTTCCCTTAATTTCTTTTTGCAAGTTCGGGTACCAGATCAACAAAAGACAGGTACCAATTATCAGCCGCATATAGAAACATCAGCAACAATTCTAGTCACAACCCCAAATAAATAAAAGTCCAAGCAGCTACAACATCTGAAAATGTGAAAATTTTGATTTTGTCCTAGCTAAAATGTTGCTGATATCAAAACCTTGCCTATTTTAGTTTTTCGAGGAAATTTTGGGGAAGAATAGTCATCCCCCTGATTCCTGAATACTTGTAAAAATACCAGGGAAGTTTGAGGCAAATAATCAGAAGGAGAATGAGGAAGCAGCGGAGCAAAGTAGATCAGCGAAGGTAGACAAACTCATAATTACCAATGCCCAATGCGCCATGCCCAATCCCAAATTTTCCTAATATGCTTTATACACTCTTCACTATTTATGTCAAGCGTATGAGGCCAGATGTCACTAACAGCACAAATGTCAGTAACATTGCTGGGTCTCTAGTTGGGAGAAGATTATCGCTAAAAATCAGGCTTTGCAAGGGTCTTGGCTGAAAAACTGCGCTCCTGATTACTAAATTTTGGCTCAAACTTATACACTTCCTTGTTCCAGTCATAAATCCGTCCCTGATTGCGGAACTTCCTGGCAATTACCAGGTCTAATAGTAAGGGATGATTTACAAGCCAGTACGATCTATGAGTCAATCGATTACTGTATCCTGGTCAACGGTTGATGCGAATTTTTCGGAAGCATCAGTGCAAGTTGACAAACTCTCTAATCACGATTTAATTTTGCGCTGTCAAGTCGGACTGCGCCCTGATCGTGCTGCGTTTGCAGAACTACTGCGCCGCTATCAAACTCAAGTCGATCGCGTGTTATATCACTTAGCACCAGATTGGGCTGACAGAGCTGATTTGGCTCAGGAAGTTTGGATTCGCGTGTATCGGAATATTAACCGACTACAAGAACCATCTAAATTTCGAGGCTGGTTAAGCCGGATTGCAACTAACTTGTTTTACGATGAGTTACGCAAACGCAAACGGGTTGTTAGCCCCTTGTCTTTGGATGCTCCCCGCTCAGTAGATGATGGCGAGATGGATTGGGAGATTGCGGGAGATACTCCTGGCCCAGAGGAAGAACTGACCACTAGAGAATTTTACGAGCAACTGCGAGAAGCGATCGCTGATTTACCTGAAGTATTCCGTACTACAATTGTTCTCAGAGAAATCGAAGGTTTGGCATACGAAGAAATTGCCGAAATCACTGGGGTTTCCTTAGGAACTGTGAAGTCAAGAATCGCCAGAGCTAGATCTAGATTGCAAGCTCAGTTGCAAAACTATCTAGATGCTTAAATTTACAGTGTCTTACCTCTGCCAAATGGCAGAACTTCAGTATTAATTAATAAAGATTAATAAGTGTGTAGAAATTTTAAAGAGACTCTGCCATTAGAAAGAAAATTGATGAATTTCTCCAAAATATTCGCTGTCTTTACCCGTGTATGAATTGGTAATAATGTTAAGATGACTACTGATTCTCAGTTTGATGACCGTTCTCGCTGGCAAATATATCAAGAGTTAGCAGATGGAATGGCTAGGCCTACCAATGAATCAACGGGTGCTATGGATGATATAGTGAAGCGCGATCGCTTCGAGTTATTAAGTGCTTACCTCGATGGCGAGGTGACAGCTGCTGAACGTCGGCAAGTAGAAGAATGGCTAGCTAACGATGCTGCCGTTAAGTGCTTGTACGCGCGATTGTTAAATCTCCGGCAAGGCTTGCGGGCAATGCCAGTTCCGGCCTGCGAACAGCCGATAGAGAAAACCGTCGAGCAAGTGATGACACGGATACGCCGACGTTCTCAGATAGTTTGGGCATTTGGCAGTGCTGCTGTTGCTGCTGTTGTTATTGGCTCACTAGCTGGAATTATTCCAGGTGGCGACACCAAAACACTACAACTGGCGCAACAACGCATAGAACCTAGACAGGAAGTTGTACCAGAACCTGCGGTTCCTGAGTCACCTTTGATGGTGGCCATCAATAACCCAGTAATCGAAATTCCCAAAGCAGCAGTTGCCTCTCCGACCAAACCAGTGCATCAAGAAGCGCCTAAACAAGGACATCTTGGGCAGGATATTAACTAAATTGCTTAATTAATTATAAATTGGCAAATCCTGACGGCAGGTCGCTGGCAGTTAAACCGCAGCCAGTCCACCAGCCATTGGCTTGCAGCATACCTCCTAGCTGCTGAACTTGCTCTGGTGACATAAAATAAACCCAAGCCAAACCCAAGGATAAGCCTTGGAGATTGTGGATCTCAATCTCCTGGCGATTGTAGAGATTTTCTGACATTTGGCGTTGCGGCTGGTAATCTTCCAGCTCATCTAGCTGACTCAAAACTTTCGAGTCGGCAAATGAAAGTAAATATCCTTGAACTTGACTGTCCCCTAGAGTCATAGCAGGATAGCCCATTGGTAGTGCAAACAGTTTACCTGGGGCTATAGCTCTTTCGACATCTACGACTTTGCCAGCACAGTATCTTTTATAATTAACTTCCCCTGGTTTGAGAGTGCCGTAAACAAAAACGCTCACAATTCCAGAAAATTTTATGTTTAATTCATTCATAGCTTATTTTACCCAACTGAAATTGTTTGCCTACCATTACAATATGGAGGCAGACATAGAACAAGATTCCAGTAGGAGCATTTTTTGGTGGATTCCCGATATAACCCCGCAGCAATTGAGGAAAAATGGCAACAAACATGGGCTGAACTGGGCTTAGATAAAACCCCTACAAATAGCGCCAAGCCAAAGTTCTACGCTTTATCCATGTTCCCCTACCCATCGGGTAGCCTACACATGGGCCACGTTCGTAATTATACAATTACTGATGTGATCGCCCGCCTCAAGCGAATGCAAGGTTATCGGGTACTGCACCCAATGGGTTGGGATGCCTTCGGCTTACCAGCAGAAAACGCCGCCATTGACCGTGGTGTACCACCAGCCAAGTGGACTTATCAAAATATTTCCCAGATGCGGCAGCAATTGCAGCGCTTGGGGTTATCTATTGATTGGGACTGTGAAGTTGCCACCTGTTCGCCAGACTATTACAAGTGGACACAATGGATTTTCTTGCAATTTTTGCAAGCGGGGTTAGCTTATCAAAAAGAAGCCGCAGTGAACTGGGATCCCATTGATCAAACTGTATTGGCTAACGAACAAGTTGATAATGAAGGGCGTTCCTGGCGCAGTGGGGCAAAAGTTGAGCGGAAATTATTACGGCAGTGGTTTTTTAAGATTACTGACTATGCCGAAGAATTACTCAATGACCTGGATAAATTAACAGGTTGGCCAGAACGCGTCAAGTTAATGCAGGCCAATTGGATTGGCAAATCCACAGGGGCCTACTTGGAATTTCCCATCGTCGGCTTAGATGAGAAAATTAGCGTCTACACTACACGCCCAGATACAGTTTATGGTGTGAGCTATTTGGTGTTAGCACCAGAGCATCCTTTAACCAAGCGCGTTACCAAAAAAGAGCAGCAAGCAGCTGTAGATGCTTTTGTGCAAGAAGTTGCCAATCAAAGCGAATTGGAACGGACTGCAGAAGACAAACCTAAGCGCGGTATCCCCACAGGCGGTAAGGCAATCAATCCCTTTACTGGGGAAGAACTGCCGATATGGATTGCTGACTATGTACTGTATGAGTATGGTACAGGTGCAGTCATGGGTGTACCTGCCCACGATGCCCGAGATTTTAAGTTTGCCAATAAATATAATTTGCCCATTGAGTTTGTGATTGTCGAACCGGAGGCAGTTGCAGATAAAGATTTTAGTTCCACAATTCCCGATGAAAATGGCGAAGTCTCTAATATTATTCAGGTTGAATATAACGAGGCCTATACCGAACCAGGAATTTTAATTAATTCTGGTCAATTTAGTGGCATGGCTTCTACAGATGCCAAGCAAGCAATCGTGGAATATGCCGAACAGCAAGGTTTTGGCAAAGCCCGGGTACAATATCGCCTACGTGATTGGCTAATTTCGCGGCAACGGTATTGGGGTGCGCCAATTCCTATGATTCACTGTCCCAACTGTGGGATAGTGCCAGTCCCAGAAAAAGATTTACCCGTCCAGTTACCAGAAGAAGTGGAATTTACTGGACGTGGTGGTTCGCCTTTGACTCAGTTAGAAAGCTGGGTAAATGTGCCTTGTCCCACTTGCGGCACTCCCGCAAGGCGAGAAACTGACACGATGGATACCTTTATTGATTCCTCGTGGTATTTCTTGCGGTTTACTGACGCAAAGAACGAACAACAGGTGTTTGATTCCAGTAAAACTAACGACTGGATGCCAGTGGATCAGTATGTGGGTGGAATTGAACATGCGATTTTACATTTGTTGTATTCGCGGTTCTTTACTAAAGTGCTGCGAGATAGAGGCTTGTTGAACTTTGATGAACCGTTCCAACGTCTGTTGACTCAAGGGATGGTGCAGGGTTTAACATACATGAATCCCAATAAGGGTGGCAAAGATAAATGGATTGCTTCTCATTTAGTAGATCCTGCTAACCCGCGAGATCCTCAGACAGGGGAACCTTTACAACGCCTGTATGCCACCATGTCTAAATCTAAAGGTAATGGTGTCGCACCAGAAGATGTGATTAACAAATATGGTATAGACACAGCGCGAATGTTCATCTTGTTCAAAGCGCCACCAGAAAAAGATTTGGAATGGGATGAAGCTGATGTTGAAGGGCAATTCCGCTTTTTGAATCGGGTTTGGCGGTTGGTAACAGATTATATTGCTGCTGGAGTATCGAAAAAGAAAGCTGATATCTCTAATTTGACGAAGCCGGAAAAAGAGCTGCGGCGAGCAATTCATACTGCTATCCAAGCAGTCACAGAAGATGTGGAGGACGAATATCAATTCAACACGGCTATTTCGGAATTGATGAAGTTGAGTAATGCCCTAACTGATAGCAGCAGCAAAACTTCACCAATATATGCTGAAGGAATTGAGACTTTAGTGGTATTGCTTGCTCCCTTTGCGCCACATATTGCTGATGAATTGTGGCATTTATTGGGTAACAGAGGTTCTGTCCATACTCAGGATTGGCCAGCTTTTGATGCAGCAGCTTTGGTAGCTGATGAGATTACTTTGGTCATTCAAATCATGGGCAAAACTCGCGGTGCAATTCAAGTGCCATCGCAAGCTGATAAAGCTGCTTTAGAGAAATATGCCAGAGAATCAGAAGTTGCCCAGCGTTACATTGAAGGCAAAGAAATTAAAAAGGTAATTGTTGTACCTGGAAAGTTGGTGAATTTTGTCATCGGCTAAGAATTACAACCATTCCAGCTATGAATTTTGTAGGGTGTGTTATGCCGTAGGCTAACGCACCTTATATTTTTGAAGGTATAAGGTAAAGCTGTAGTCGCCAAGATACCTACTCCTGGTGTGCGTTTAAGTTGCACATTCTCTGTTTAAGACTGTCATCTGTCCCAATACTGGTCGGTTAAGGGCAAAAGGGGAAGGGGAAAAGGAGTAAGAAAACACCTTCAACCCTTACCCTTTAACCTTATTCCCCAAACCAAATTCCGAGTTGAAAATCCTTAACCGAGCAGTATTGTCATCTGTCCTCTCTGACAAAGTTCTGAGCGGAGGAAACCTCGCAAGAGACTTTGCGCTTTGTCTCTTGTTCTTTGTAAAAACAAATGACAAAAGACTAATAACGAAGGTGTTTTAGCTTATCTGCAATTTGCTGTAAAACAGAATCTTTGATGTTGCATCGGTGCGTTGCGCTACACGACAACACACCCTACATTTATTGATACTTCTAGAGTGATATCTATCTGCAATTATCTACAAAAAAAGACCTTTAGGTCTGAGGTTGCCCGATTTTAGTGGATAGAAAGCTAAAACTATACTGCTAAATAACTAAATATAAATATTATTGTTGGTAATGGGATTGCATCTCAGCAAAAACCCTGAAATTGCGAATCTCCGTGAGAATTACTAGAGAGTTGTTTGCAATTGAAACGGACAGGAGGAATCTCTAGGAGTAGTTTTATAATTATGACTTTTGACGATTATGTGCTTTTAAAAACTTACTTATTCTGTATTAGAGGAAAATTTTGTTATTTATACACGAAAAAGCGCTTGAGATTTTTGCTAGCTCAAGCGCTTCCCCGTATAACTTTATACCAACCCACTTGTTTGATGCAACATTTGAAATCCGCAACAACCCCCAAAGGAGGGGCATTACGAGGATAACTAGTGACAAACATGTTGTGAAGTGGTATCACTCCTTGCACTAACTTAGAATATCTTTTCTCGGACAAAACCAGGAATGTGGTGAGTGACACTTTTTCAACTGACACTAGTTAAAAACGACTCACTTAGGAACGGTATCCACTCAGGCGCAGTCAGAAAGTTACTACTTTGGGTATGTAGTATAAAAACGTCGAGTAGCTTGGCGATCGCTTGGACATTGTTGCAAATACAGCACTTACATAAAATACACGGCTGTGTATCATAAGTTCTCTAACTATCTCAGCACCACCAAAAATCATCAGCTGATGGGAGTTTAGTTACCTGAAAAATGCCGTATTCAGCTAAGTTTGCTTGATATTTCCTAGAGCATAATCATGAAAGTTTTACCCACATTATTTAAGGGAGTTTGAGTTTATAAATACTTTGCATAAAGTTGAGCTTATGGTTTGATGGTAACTCTATAAATAAATATTTGGTTAGTATTCTAAATTAATGTCTACTTACAAATGAAAATTGGCTCAATATATTGTCGCTGCTGGCAATTGGCCGTTTAGAGAAAAGTTTAAGCTTGCGATCGCAAGCTGAAATTTCTGCCTCATAGAGGATTGCCATTATTGACAATTTGACTATTGGATAAATCATTCAGGAATGAACCTGAAGACTGGTAATTTTGCAAGGGTGTTTTTATCTGATTTTAGATGCTTTTAAAATAGATTTCTCTTCACATCAGGAGCAAAGTCATTTGCTTGATAAAGCATACATGAAGAAGTGCTCTTACAACATGAAATTATCTTTAAAGTATTGCTTTTGCTTTCAGGGAAAAGTATCCTAGCTAGTGTTTCTACTGAGTCCAAGCACCGGCAAACCGCAATTACAGCTGAAAATTTTAACAATGAAAGTACTTGTAACTGGAACTGAAGGTTATATCGGCTCGTTATTAGCACCTCTGTTAATACAACAAGGTTATGAAGTTATTGCCGTGGATACGGGCTTTTATAAGGTTGGTTGGTTGTACAATGGCACAGAACTAACTGCCAAAACCTTAAATAAAGACATCCGTAATATTACGGCTTCCGACCTGGAGGGAGTTGATGCGATCGTTCACATGGCAGAACTATCTAACGATCCTTTAGGTCAGTTAGCCCCGACCATCACTTACGATATCAACCACAAAGGTTCAGTACATTTAGCAAAGCTGGCTAAGGAAGCAGGGGTGCGACGTTTTGTCTACACTTCTTCATGTAGCGTTTATGGCTTTGCAACTGAAGATTATGTAGACGAAGAGTCTACTATTAATCCTCAAACCGCCTATGCCAAATGCAAGGGTTTGGTAGAACAAGATGTAAAGCATCTGGCTGATGACAGCTTTTCTCCGACATTTTTGCGGAATGCTACAGCCTATGGAGCTTCTCCGAGGATGCGTTTTGATATTGTCTTGAATAATCTTTCAGGTTGGGCATGGACAATTAAAGAAATTAAGATGAATAGCGATGGCACACCTTGGCGGCCGCTAGTGCATATATTGGATATCTGTAAAGCCATTATTTGTACCTTAGAAGCACCACGAGATGTGATTCACAACCAAATTTTTAATGTTGGGGATACAAATGGCAACTATCAAGTTAAACAAATTGCTGAGATAGTTGCAGATGTATTTACAGGTTGTCAATTAAGCTTTGGTAAACACGATCCTGACAACCGCAGTTATCGGGTTTCTTTCGATAAAATCAATAAAAATTTGCCGGGATTTAAGTGTGAGTGGGATGCCCGACGTGGTGCCCAACAACTCTATAATGTCTTCAAACAGATTGACATGACTAGAGAAGAGTTTGAGTCTAGAGGTTTTACTCGTCTCAAACAACTAGAATATCTGATTCGCACTCAGCAAATCGATCAAGATTTCTTCTGGCGGACTGTTTAAATTGGAAATCTGATTGCCAAAACAATATAAATCATGAATCTACCAAAAATAACCGATAATCAACTCATCACGGGTGAGTGTCTTTTTTGTGGAACGGGTTTGCGCCATACCTTCGTAGATTTAGGTATGTCTCCTCCCTGCGAAAGCTATCGCAGCCTCAAGCAGCTGAATGAAGTGGAGCCTTTTTATCCATTACACGCCTATGTCTGCGAGAATTGTCTTTTAGTTCAATTGCAAGAATACGTTAGTCCAGAAAATATTTTTAGTGACTACGCATATTTCTCTTCCTATTCTGATAGTTGGTTGAAACATGCCAAGAACTATGTTGATTTGGTAGTAGAGCGTTTCCAGTTAAATCAGCAAAGTCAGGTAATAGAAATTGCTAGTAATGATGGCTATTTACTGCAATACTTCGTTGAGAAAAATATTCCAGCATTGGGAATTGAACCAGCAGCTAATGTGGCTGAAGTAGCTATTAAAAAAGGCATTCCTACAGTTGTTAAATTTTTTGGGCAAGAAACAGCCAAAGAACAAGTTGCTAAAGGTGTCAAGGCAGATTTGTTACTGGGTAATAATGTTCTAGCTCATACACCCTATCTTAATGACTTTGTCAAAGGGATGAAAATCATCCTCAAACCGCAAGGTGTAATTACAATGGAATTCCCTCACCTGATGCGGCTAATTGATGAAAATCAGTTTGATACTATTTATCACGAGCATTTCTCTTATTTCTCTTTCCTCACAGTAGAAAAGATTTTTGCAACTCATGGGTTAACAATTTTTGATGTGCAAGAATTGAAGAGTCATGGCGGTTCTTTAAGAATTTACGCTCGCCATACTGAAGATGATTCTCAACCTGTGAGCGAGCAAGTAATAGAACTGAAAGCCAGAGAAGAAGCTGCTGGATTTCATAAGCTAGAGTACTATTTTTCTTTTGGCGAAAAAGTCAAAGAAACTAAACGCAAGTTATTGGATTTCTTAATTCAAGCGAAGCGAGAAGGTAAATCAATTGCAGGTTACGGTGCGCCAGGGAAGGGTAATACTCTGTTAAACTATTGTGGTATCCGTACAGATTTTCTGGATTATACAGTAGACCGTAGCCCTTACAAACAAGGTCAATTTTTACCGGGTACTCATATTCCCATTTTTCATCCTGACAAGATTCAAGAAACTAAACCAGATTATGTGCTGATTTTACCTTGGAATCTCAAGGATGAAATTATGTCACAAATTGCCTACATTCGGGATTGGGGCGGTAAATTTGTGGTGCCAATTCCAGAGGTGCAAATCTACTCTTAAATATTTAGTCAACCCTCTGAGACAGTCAGAGGGCTAAATAAGATTCAAAATAAATATACCAGCATTACTTGCAATTTTTTTAGTTAAAGAGCAGAAGATAGATGCAAACTTGCATAAAGCCAGCAAAAATTCATGACTTTTATGTAGTTCCATAATTCTGCAAAAAATTTAAATTTTTTCTGGCAAAGCGTAAACATTAGCCAAGACGAGGTGCATAATGAAAGTAGTTTTATTTTGTGGCGGTTTAGGGACAAGAATGAGAGATTATTCGGAAAGTATTCCTAAGCCAATGGTGAATATCGGATATAGACCGATATTATGGCATGTGATGAAATATTATGCCCATTATGGACATAAAGATTTTATTTTATGTCTAGGTTATAAAGCTGACTTAATTAAGAGCTATTTCTTAAACTATAATGAGTGGCTTTCTAATAACTTCACTTTATCTGGTGGTAGCAAAATTCAACTATTCAATCATGATATTCAAGATTGGAATATCACCTTTGTAGATACAGGTTTAACTGCGAATATTGGTCAAAGATTCAAGGCTGTGGAAGAATATTTAGAAGGCGAAGAAGTTTTCTTAGCCAACTACAGCGATGGTCTCACAGATTTGCATCTTCCTACATATATTGATAATTTTTATCGTCGCGATAAAATCGGTAGCTTTTTGTGTGTGAGACCTAGCCAAAGCTTCCATTTGGTTGACATTGGTGAGAACGATTTGGTGCAGGATCTTAAAGATGTCAAACAGCGGGAAATTTGGATTAATGGTGGATATTTTATCTTTAAGAAAGATATCTTCAAGTATATTAATTACGGTGAAGAGCTGGTGCTTGAGCCTTTCCAAAGGCTAATTGCTCAAGAACAGCTAATTGCTTACAAGTACACTGGCTTCTTTGGAGTAATGGATACTTTTAAAGAGAAGCAAGTGTTAGATGATATGTATACTCAAGGTCATCGTCCTTGGGAAGTTTGGAGAGATAAGCAATTGGAAGTTAGCAATGCCTAACATTACTAAATTTTTCGGCTAGCAGTTAAGAGTTCAGTATGAGTTTTGGGTGAGAAATTCTCACCCAAAATATCTAACAATCCAGGCAAGAATCATAATATGTTGGCAATGACTACCAAATATAAGTTTCCTAAGTTTTTACAAATTAGATAGGGTTAATATATGCTCAAAATTAGCTTTGATAAAACAGCCGAATCTGAGTATAAAATTCTCTGTCTGGGTGCTCATTGCGATGATATTGAAATTGGGTGTGGCGGCACAATTTTAAAGCTGATAGAAAATTACAAAAATGTGGTTATCTATTGGGTAGTATTTAGTTCTAATGAACAAAGAGCCACAGAAGCCAAGAAAAGTGCTAGTATATTTTTAAAAGAAGTACAGTCCCAGAAAATTATTATTAAAGAGTTCCGAGATGGGTTTTTGCCTTTTCACGGAATAGAAGTGAAAGAATGCTTTGAGCAGTTAAAGCAAGAATTTTCACCAGATTTAATTTTTACGCATTATAGAGACGATCGCCATCAAGATCATCGCTTAATTTCTGATTTAACTTGGAATACCTTTAGAAATCATTTGATTTTGGAATATGAAATCCCCAAGTATGATGGTGACTTGGGAATTCCTAATTTCTTTGTGCATTTAGATGAAGGTATCTGTCGGCGCAAAATTCAGTATCTTCAGGATGCATTTGCTACGCAGAATAATAAACAATGGTTTACCGATGAAACTTTCCGTTCCATCTTAAGAATCCGAGGAATTGAATCTAATTCACCGGGTAATTATGCTGAAGCTTTCTACTGTCGCAAAATATTTCTTTAATCTCACTTTTTATAAAAATATTTGTAACCAAATACATGATTTTCACTGAAACGAAGCTACAAGGGGCATTCATTATTGACTTAGAGTTAAAACAAGATAGTCGTGGTTTTTTTGCTCGGACTTTTTGCATCAATGAATTTGAGGCTCATGGTCTAAAAGCCACAATTGCTCAATGCAATGTATCTTTTAACCATAAGCAAGGGACACTGCGGGGAATGCATTATCAAACTCCTCCTTCCCAGGAAACCAAATTAGTCCGTTGTATCCACGGCGCTATCTATGATGTGATTATCGATTTACGCCCAGAATCTCCGACCTATTTATCGCATATTGGTGTGGAGTTAACTGCAGAAAATCGGCGTGGGTTATACATCCCAGATAGATTTGCTCACGGTTTTCAAACCTTAACTGATGATACAGAAGTGATGTATCAGATGGGCGATTTTTATGCGCCAGAATATTCCACAGGCTACCGCTACGATGACCCAGCTTTTGGAATTGTCTGGCCTTTACCGATTAGTGAAATTTCCGAAAAGGATCTTGCTTGGAATTTATTTGAGCAGAAAAATATCGGGACACTGGCGGGAAGATAAAGCTTTTCAGCTGCAATGCTGAGATGTGTGGCTATTTGCAACCAGCATTAGGTAGCAATAGTTACAAGATAAAAGCAGGGATACTTTACCCTGCAAAAATTCATCAATCAACGGGTGCAAGCTTGGGAGTATGCAAACATTTTTCACTGTTTGCATAGCTGGTGACGCTGACTACTTATCTGGATAGCAATTTAATGTAAGGCTGCATATTCATGGCCTCATACTGTTTCACTTGAAGCGTGAGACGAGTAGGTGGGTAGAGGGTTGAGCAATGCTCAACCCCTACCAACAATCTATCAGTCTCAGGATTTTTGTGAATGGGTATCAGATTGGCAAGCACTGGCGCTATCTATGATGCGTCTACTGTTTAGCCTACCTATCTAAGGGTCACGAGCTGCATCTTTATATCAAGTTCCCATAGGTAAGTAATTTTTTAGAGAACTTGGTGTGAACATAAGGAACATAAAATGAACACAATCTATTTCGATTCACATATCAATGATGATATTAGAAGGGCACATCTCTACAACGGACAAATCTTTGTCTATTCTCCTTCTAAAAGCGCGATCGCTCTTTGTGAGTTTGCGCGGGAAATGGCGGAAGCAGCCTTTGCACCTTTAGATCCAATCACAGCACAGCATAGTTTACCTGTGGAGAAGTACGTTGAGATTTTGGCAAAACTCAAACCCGCTTTTATCCATCACCCAAAATCCAAAGAACTCATCCAAGGGATTTTGGAGGAAAATGGCTGCGATTTGAGTAAAACCTATTTTGATGTACCACGCTTAAGGACAGCAACCAGCGATGGTTATCTAACTGCTGGAATTGCTTACGCTTTCCATCCCCATCGTGATACTTGGTACTCTGCACCGCAATCCCAAATCAACTGGTGGTTACCTGTATATGATGTGACAGCAGAAAATGTCATGGCATTTCATCCGCGCTACTGGAACGAGCCAGTGAAAAATAGTTCTCGAGACTATAACTACGCAAAGTGGAATCGAGAAAGCCGCAAAAATGCTGCCCAGCATATTAAAAAAGATACACGCAAGCAACCCCACGCCGAAGAACTTTTAGAAATAGAACCACAATTACGGGTGGTTACCAAAGTTGGCGGAATGATTCTCTTTTCTGGCGCGCAGATGCATTCAACTGTACCAAATACATCCGGTTACACCCGCTTTAGCATTGATTTTAGAACTGTGCATCTAGATGATGCGATCGCCAGAAGGGGTGCGCCAAATATCGATTCCGACTGTACAGGTACTTCTTTAGGAGACTTTTTAAGAGGTACTGACTTTTCGCGGATTTCTGAAGATTTAGTGGCTCGCTATGACACCCCAGTAAGAGAAGAGTGCTTGGTTTCGTAGTTTCGTGGTGCGATCGCCTATTCAAATTAAATCCCCATTAAGGAAAAACCGATGACCTTAGCTGATTTTAAACCCTCAACTACTCAGTCTTTTGCACAGTCCAAAGTTTTACAAAAAAAGAGCCACGCGTTAATTCCTGGTGGCGCTCATACTTACGCTAAAGGTGATGACCAATTTCCCGAAGATGCACCAGGCTTTATTGTAAAAGGTAATGGGTGTCATGTCTGGGATGTTGATGGTAATGAATTTATTGAATATGGCATGGGTTTGCGTGCCATTACTTTAGGACACGCTTATCCGGCTGTGGTAGAAGCAGCGTATCAGCAAATGCTGTTGGGTAATAACTTTACCCGTCCGGCAACCATTGAAGTAGAATGTGCTGAACAGCTTCTGAGTTGGGTTCCTGGCGCAGAAATGGTGAAATTTGCCAAGGATGGCTCAACGGTAACTACAGCCGCAATTACTCTGGCTAGAGCATATACAGGAAGGGATATGGTGGCTATTTGTGGCGATCATCCCTTCTTTTCCTATAATGACTGGTTTATTGGCAGCACTCCCATGTCTGCGGGGATTCCCCAAGTGGTTCAAGATTTGACAGTGAAATTCACTTTTAATGATATTGAAAGTGTCAAAACTCTGTTTGCAAATCATCCCGGAAAGATTGCTTGTGTCATTTTAGAACCCGCTAAATATGAACATCCAGCCAACGGTTTTCTTTATGAGTTACAAAAACTCTGTCAGGAAAATGGCGCAATTTTCATCTTAGATGAGATGATTACTGGCTTCCGTTGGGCTGGTGGGAATGCCCAAAACTGCTACAATATCGTTCCCGACTTATCGACATTTGGTAAAAGCATGGGTAATGGTTTTGCGGTTTCCGCACTGGCTGGGAAACGCGAAATCATGGAATTAGGCGGAATTTATCACGATAAAGAGCGCGTATTTCTGCTATCTACTACCCACGGAGCCGAAAACCACGCCTTAGCTGCAGCGATCGCGACTATGAACACTTTCCGGACAGAAGGTGTAATAGAGTATCTGTATCAGCAAGGAGAAAGATTATCTAAGGGGATTAAGCAAGCGATCGCAGCTTATGGAGTGGAAGATTACTTCCAAATTGCGGGGCTTCCTTGCAATTTAGTTTATGGCACTCGCGACCAAAATCAACAACCATCCCAAGCATTTAGAACTCTCTTTATGCAAGAAACTATTAAACGCGGGTTGATTTTACCTTCTTTGGTTGTGAGTTTCTCCCATAGTAATGAAGATATTGATTTCACAATTGATGCAATTGGCGAAGCTTTAAAGGTTTACCGCCAAGCTCTAGAATATGGAATTGATGAGTATCTAATTGGCCGTCCAGTTAAACCTGTGTTTAGAAAATATTGTTAGGGAGTTCCAAGGAAAAAATATTCCATTGATATTGTTGACTGTTGACTGTTGACTGTTGACTGTTGACTGTTGACTGTGAACCGTCAACGAATTGAACAGTTTAAACGCTAAATTATGTAAGGGCACAACATTGTTGTGCCTCTACTGTGTTGATTAAAAATGAGATTATCCCAGGGAAATTATCATGGTAAATCTTCAAGAACCTGTAGAAACCAAGCTAGAAACGGCTGTAAACAGCAGTGATATAGCTCAAGAAATATATCAATTAATTACTGAACTTTATCCTATCTGCCGCAGTATTACAGGTGATGGGTTTAGAAAAACTCTCAAGATTCTGCAACAGCATATTCCGCTATCGGTGCATGAAGTACCAACGGGAACTGAGGTTTTTGATTGGAAAGTGCCTAAAGAATGGAATATTAAAGATGCTTATATTAAAAACTCTCAAGGTGAAAAGATTGTAGATTTTGCAAATTTAAATTTACACGTTGTTAATTACAGTATTCCGGTACATCAAAAGATATCCCTTGATGAATTAAAATCACATTTATTTACACTTCCAGATTATCCGGATTGGGTTCCTTATCGGACTTCCTATTACAAAGAAAGTTGGGGATTTTGTCTCAGTCATAATCAGTTTTTACAACTGCAAGATGAAGAATATGAAGTATGTATTGATTCATCTTTAGAACCGGGACATCTTACCTATGGTGAGTATTTTATTCCCGGAGCCAGCAGCGAGGAAGTGTTAATTTCTTGTCACGCCTGTCATCCTTCGCTGTGCAATGATAATCTTTCGGGAATTGCGATCGCAATTTTTCTCGCTAAACAACTCAGCCAAACTAAAAATCACTATTCTTATCGGTTTGTTTTTATACCGGGAACTATTGGTTCAATTACTTGGCTGTCTGTAAATGAAGCAAATGTGCATCGCATCAAACATGGTTTAGTTTTAACTTGTTTGGGAGATGCGGGTAACTTTACTTACAAAAAAAGCCGTAGAGGTAATACCGAAATTGATGAGATTGTCGGTTATGTGCTGAAAAATTCTGGTCACGATTATAAAATTATTGACTTCTTTCCCTATGGTTATGATGAGCGACAATATTGCTCACCAGGCTTTAATTTAGCTGTAGGT
Source organism: Tolypothrix sp. PCC 7601 (assembly GCF_025677855.1). Lineage (NCBI taxonomy): Bacteria > Bacillati > Cyanobacteriota > Cyanophyceae > Nostocales > Tolypothrichaceae > Tolypothrix > Tolypothrix sp. PCC 7601. The sequence continues at coordinate 4,889,094 of NZ_CP064879.1, read as the reverse complement.
TGCTTTATGCGATCGCCTCATGGTAGCTTCCCGGAATATCACACTTCAGCCGATAATTTGGACTTTGTGAAACCGCAATCTCTGGCTGATTCATTTGCTCAATGTGTTTCGATATTAAATATTCTTGATAGTAATCAAGTTTACGTTAATCAGAAACCCAAATGTGAGCCACAGTTAGGGAAAAGAGGTTTATATCGGTCAGTTGGTGGGCAAAAAGATAGCGGATTAAATGAAATGGCTATTTTGTGGGTTTTGAATTTAGCTGATGGCGAGCATACTCTGCTAGATATTGCTAAAAGGTCGGGAATGCCGTTTGATGATGTTAAAACTGCGGCGGATAGATTATCGCAAACTGATTTATTAAAACTCGCGGCTAGTGATTGATAGGATAGGGTGTCAAGGGTCAAAAGTCAAAAGTCAAAATATGGGCTTTTGATACATTAATTTTTTCACTTCTAATACAACTAATTAGAGGGCAAGGAAGTGCCCAGTTGTGTCAACTTTACGTGAAACCCGCTCTTGTTCAAGGTTTCGCCCTCACCCCCAGCCCCTCTCCCACGGGGAGAAGGGAGCAAGAGATTTAGTTCCCCTTCTCCTGCGGGAGAAGGGGTTAGGGGATGAGGGCGCGAGGTATTTGTACAACGCCTGCCCTATATAGCTTTTAGCTGAAGTTGACACCAATGGGCAGTGCCTTGCCCCTACAATTTGTCGCATGATTTTTTTTAAAATTGGTATTAAATTACGGCTGATTCTAACATTTGAATTGTGCCTAAATTGGCATCAATTTCTACTGACAAACCTACTGGCACGGTAAATTTATTTTTAATGTGACCAATCATTGAACCGTACCAAGCAGGAATATTTAACGGGCGGATGTGGTCTTGTAAGACTTGCATTAAAGTAAAATTTGGGGCATCACCAAGACTACAATCGGTGCATTGGGCAAAAATAAAACCAGCAATTTGATTAAGTATGCCAGCATTTTTTAATTGTGTAAGCATTCGGTCTACACGATAAATATCTTCGCTGATTTCTTCAATAAATAAAATGCTGTTGTGCCAAGCCGGAAGGTACATTGAACCGATCATTGCTGAGAGGACAGATAGGTTACCGCCGACAAGTTTACCTCTGGCTTTTCCTGGGGTAATTATTTCTATTTTCACTTCCCCAGGGGTGGGATTTTGCATGGTGACGGCTTCTTGATTAAAGAGAATGCGCCGAAAGTAATCTACAGTAAACTGATTCCAGGTAGAGGTGGCAACTGGGCCATGAAAAGTAATTAAGCGACTGCGGGCATTAATTGCTAATAATAAAGATGTAATATCACTGTATCCCAGCAAGATTTTGGGATGATTGCGAATATTAGTGTAATTCAGCCAAGGTAAGAGACGATTGCAACCCCAACCGCCACGCATAGCAATAATAGCTTTTACCGATGGATCGGCAAACATCGAGTTTAAATCAAAAGCGCGATCGCGATCCTTCCCGGCTAAGTAACCATAACGATCCAAAATATGCTTTCCTAACTTCACTTTCAGCCCTAAATCTGCAAGGTTACGCTGTGCAGTGGCTATATCTTCGCTGTCAACGGTACTGGCTGGGGCGATTAATCCCACAGTATCGCCAATTTGCAGATGAGGTGGTTTCAGGGTGCTATTGCGAGATAATTGACCTTGGGCTGTAAACAGTGGTACCTGGGTGGCTAAAGTGGCTAACCCAACGCTGGTAAGAAATTTTCGGCGGTTGATGTGCATAAATTAGGGATGGGAGAAAGTTGTGGCTAAAAAACGCTTTATTATTGAGATGGGCATGGGAGTTGACCAACATGGACAAGAACCCACAGTAGCAGCAGCCAGGGCGGTAAGAAATGCGATCGCACATAATGCGTTACCTGGTGTTTGGGAAGTTGCTGGTTTAAATGACCCCAATGAGATGATTGTGGAAGTTCAAGTAGCAGTACCATACCCAGAACAGGTAAGACAAGAGGAAGTATTAGCAGTATTACCATTTGGGCGTAAAACTCTCACCGTTGAAGCTGGGGGGATGGTAGTTCAAGGGCGCGCAATTGCTTCTCTCAACGATAAAAATGACGAGATGTTAATAGCTGTGGCGGCTGTTCATGTGTTGATTGAAACTGAATAATATTAAGTGTTGGGATTGCTGAAATTAGTCGCTGAGACAGGAAACAGGAAATAAGGGCTAAAGGTAGAACGAGTTTTTTCAAAAATCAATTCAAATAATGTTTGCAAGCAATGAAAAACTCCACCCACAAGGGGATGGAGTTTTTGGGCATGGGGAATCGGGCATGGGGCATGGCGAAGAAATTACCAATGCCCAATGACGGCAGTTGCTTTAAGCCGGGAAACCCGTCCAACGCACTGCCTCCCCAATGCCCCAAGCGGCGGGGCGGCTGTCCCTCTCCACCCACAAGGGGATGGAGTTTCCCGCCGCTTTCAATAAATTCCTTGTAGGGGCACGGCATCCACAATTTTGTGGTATATCAAATTATCTTACTGGTGCCGTGCCCTAGCCATCTGTCGCGTTCTTTTTTGAAAATGGTAGCTGCATAAATAATGTAAATTCTGATGAGAATTTATAAAATCACGCTCAATTTTAGGGTTTCATATCATGAATGCACAAGAGCGAAACTGGTCAACTTTGTTTGGTAATCATACTCAAGAAGGTATTAGCTGGTATGGAACATGGACTAGTTATTCTTTCAATAAAGAAGTGGTTAATTCTTTAAAATGTGTAAGAAGTTTTCGGGCTAACGAAGATAACACAATTATTTATCACACTAACAGTTACACCTATGCCGATGGCAGAGAAGAAGAAAAAACCTGGCAAATTGATCAGCAAACTTGTAATCAAGATGATGGCATTATTCATCCTGCATTACCTTCTATGAGAGTACTAGGAATTACTCCTGAAATTTATGGTTTTGTAGGCAAAAAATTTGAGCCAGGTACAAGATTTGGCATGGAGTTATTCTTTATAAATAAAGATTGGCGAACTAGTGTAGTAGTGATGTGTGGAGAAAATAGTGCTATAGAAAGATTTACTCAGATTCGTGAATATTTAGGTAGCTTCCCTGTAAAATTACCTGATGCAGAAGTAACTAACATCGATGGTAAATGGATAGGAGAAAAACAATATATCAATGCTGATTTAACTGTTTCAGATGTGGAATCTATTGAAAATCTAACTTTGGTTCCACTGAAAGACGAGAATATATATCAAAAAGTATTTTTACCTGATGGCATAGTGATTAATACACCTAAAATTTTGCAATCTGGTCAAGAATTTAGCATTATAGCTGGTAAGTTTGTCTCTCCAAGTGAATTTAAACGACTAACTGCACAATATGATAGTGCAGGTAATTTCCAGCGCTTAACTTCAGAAATATTTTATCGGCAATAATTCCAAATTCAAGACTTGTAGAGACGCGATTAATTGCGTCTTTATTCAACATTAATCGCGTCTGTATTCAAGACTCAACAATCAACAGCTAAAACCGATATTTTGCACAACTGAAATAGGACTTTTATATGTCAAATGCAACCATTGAAACCGTAGTTGCTGCTTACTTTGCTAATATGGCTAGTATGAACCCTGAAGGCTGGGTAGAAAACTTTGCTGAAGATGCATTAAGCTACGATCCAGTAGGAGAAGCACCAGCAAAAGTGCATGAAGGATTCCGTCAGTTTATTGGGCAATTGCAAGCCGTTTTTACCAAACTAGAAGCCACTACTGAGCATATTTTTGTAAGTGGGAATGAAGCAGCAGTAAAGTGGACAATGCAAGGAATTAGCAAAAGTGGTAAATCAGTAACTTTTGCCGGAATTACTATTATTGAAATTAACACCGCCGGTAAAATTCAAACTACTCGCGCTTACTGGAATCCAGCCGCAATGATAGCACAACTGCGTTCTTAAAAAGGACGGTGCGCTAAAATAGGAGAATTGGGATAAAAATCTCTGGCAGTAAATTCAATCAACAAATCATCTTTACCACTCCAGCGACAATGTCTCAAGAGCATAATCAATCACTACCAATTCAGCAAATAACCGGACTAAAAGCAAATCATTTTGCTGATTTAGTTAGGGCTGCACAATTAATTTTTGACCCCGCAGGTGGGCTTTCTGGAAGATATGTGAAAGTTGACTGGCGAGAGTTTGGTATTCCCGTTGATGTAGCGGAAAATCTGAAATTACTCGGTGAACAGTATCGCTATGCTTCTCCCCACATTCCTGTAGAAAATATTTGGAGTCAATTAACTCCAGAAACTCGGATTTGGTTCATGGAACATAAAGATGAGTTATGGCAATTTGAGGAAGCTTTCCCCGCACTTGATGAAGATTAAAGAGTGCTGAGTGCTGAGTGCTGAGTGCTGAGTAAAAAGTCCAGTAACACACTGAGTCAGGAGTTGCAGAGACGCGATTAATCGCGTCTGTACAAGAGTCCAGTAGTGGACTGACAAGACTAAAATGTGGCAATATAATTTTCTTGTGGGGTGGACATCTTGTCCGCCCAGGACGGGCAAGATGCCCATCCCACAAGAGTTTGAGTAATACACTATTTTAGTCTAGACACGCCAGTAGGGTGCGTTACTTCGTTAACGCACCTCTTTCAAAGCTTTTGGTGCTACATAGTGCGATCGCATGATCTGTTGTGCGTATTAAACTAAGAAAAAAGCGCACATCGATGAATCATAGCTTTAGTGTTGCTCCTATTGGTGAGGAATCAACTGCTGCAAATCCTATTGATGCTCAACAACATCTCTTTGTCAAGCAGTTAGCTGTCTTGATTTTAGAAATGCTGCTGGCGTTACCTTTAGGTTTCAGCCTCGCTAGGTTGAATATTGGGGGAATAGTTTGGATATTTGGGGGTATTGCGGCTGGCGCTATAGTTTTGCAGGTTTGTCGCATTTTTTTTCAATATTATCCCAAACCAAACCGGACTGCGAGAAAAGCTGGTATGGCGCTTGTGGGGCTAACAGTGGGTGCTTCTAGTAGTCATAGTGATTTAGCTGGTGTTGCGTCTGGGATGCCGATATTTATTTTATTAACAGTTTTTCTGTTAGTTTGTGGCATCTGTATTGGCTATATTTATTCACGCCTCAGTAAAACTAATTTGTTAACAGCAATGCTGGCGACAGTTCCCGGTGGGGTGGGAATTATGGCTGCGATCGCAGCCGATTATAATAAAAATGTCACCTTAGTGGCGCTAGTTCAAGCCTTGCGGGTAACAAGCGTAGTTTTTCTGATTCCTTTGATTGCGAGAACCACATTTAGCAGTTCTTGGAATCAACAAGCTATTTCCATGCAAAGCAATTTACTCAATTTTGAGCCATCTCAATTAGGATTACTTTTATTAGCGCTGGGGGTAACCGCCTTAGTAGTTTATCTGGCGATATTCTTGAAGATTCCCGCAGGTGATTTTTTTGGTGCTTTGCTGATGGGGATAGCCTTTAACCCATTGCTAAATTTACTACCTATCGCATCTGGTATGCATTTTACTGCACCACCACTAATTAATTTAGTTGGTCAAATGCTGTTAGGAATTACCATTGGGGAATATTGGGGAGATAAACCCAGCTTCAATCCCAAAACTATCGGCTATGCAGTCATGTCTGTAGCCATGACTTTAATTGCAGGTGCGATCGCTGCTATGCTGGCAATGCAATTAACTGCTTGGGATTGGTTAACTTGTCTATTGGTGACAGCCCCAGGAGGTTCCGCAGAAATGATTCTCGTTGCTTTGGTATTAAATCATAATGTGGAAGTGGTTACCGCAGGGCATTTAGTCAGGCTGATTGCCATCAACAGTTCCCTACCCCTTTGGTTATTTCTGTTTCGCCGTCTTAAAAGCCAATCATCGTAGGATGCGTTGTCGCGCATCCCCAGCCAAGCAGAGGAGGCGGAGGAAGCAGAGGAGGAAGAATACAATTATGGTCTTCTCTGCGAAAAATGGATAATGTAATTTCAAGAAGTCCCTAATACCATTTGACTTTCAGCATGATTCTTATACATAGGTAGGGGCACGGCACCAGTAAGATAATTGAATATACCAAAAGATTGTGGATGCCCAGTGGTGTCAACTTAACGTGAAACCCGCTCTTGTGCAAGGTTTTGCCCTCACCCCCAGCCCCTCTCCCACAGGGAGAAGGGAGCAAGAGATTTAGTTCCCCTTCTCCTGCGGGAGAAGGGGTTAGGGGATGAGGGCGTGAGGTATTTGTACAACGCCCGCCCTATATCGCTTTTAGCTTAAGTTGACACCAATGGTGGATGTTCCCTACATAGAATTTATCTGTCGCAAACATTCTTGAAATTGGTATAAGGGGAAGAAAGAAAAATATTCTTGGGGGAATATTAAGATTATCGCGAAACCCTGAAGCTTCTACCACTTGCGCGGAATACGGAAACGTTAAAGCGGAAGTTCCTACAACTTGCGCGTAACACGGAAACGTTAAAGCAGAAGTTGATTCTGGGAAAGCAGAAGTTGCTACAGCTTGCGCGTAACACGGAAACGTTAAAGCGGAAGTTGATTTTGGGAAAGCAGAAGTTGCTACAGCTTGCGCGTAACACGGAAACGTTAAAGCGGAAGTTGATTTTGGGAAAGCAAAAGTTAATTCCGGGAAAGCAGAAGTTGATTTTGGGAAAGCAGAAGTTAATTCTGAGAAAGCAAAAGTTAATTCTGAGAAAGCAAAAAGATAAGGTGCGTTAGCCTGCGGCGTAACACACCCTACCAAAATAATTACGAATTACGAATTACGAATTACGAATTACGAATTACCTATAGTCTTGACGTTGAACATCCCGTAAACGTGCAGCATCGCGCATATTGTAATCAGCACGGGTAAAGCGGTTTAACTGGGCTTCAAAAAATTCCCGGTTTGCTTGTAAATGCTTGGGATTGGTGTCATCTAAAGGATATAACAATGCCGTGCGTAATGCTTGAATTACCGCCGAAGTTACATTGTACATGGAACGTTGGAAACTAACTCCCAACTGAATCAACATATCTTCTTCGCCACGGCAATATTTTTGGTAATAGTCAACCAAATATTGCGGCAAGAAGTGTAGCATATCTTGCATTAATAATGTGGGTGGGATACCAGCAGTACCTACTGGAAACACATCAGCGTAGAGAATGCCATAGTGGAAGTCTTTTTGGTCATCAGGTACTTGCCCTGCTTGAGCATTATAAGATTTTGTCCCCCTAAAAGGTGCTGTACGGTAGAAAACTGCTTCTACGTAAGGTAATGCTGCTTCGTATAGCCAGGTGAAACCCTTAGATTTGGGAATGATTTCATAGCATTCGCCATCTATATATACATGATGGTAAATTGGACGACCTGCGATCGCAAAAATCCCATTTACTAAAAAGTTCATTGCATCGGGGACACCTTTAAACCCGCCTTCGTCGTAAATATCCGACATTTCAAAGAACACGGGTGCCATAACTTCCCAGAATAAACCCAGGTTAGAGTAATATGACATCTGGCGACACTGTTCAATGAACATATCAGGAAACATTTTGTGCAGCGCCAACATTACCGGGTTGCCTTTGAAGTAAGCTTTAATTGCCCGATCGGCGTTAGCTCTATATTCGTCTGAATCCAGGTAAGCGTCAAACTGGTTTACTGGCGCGTACATTTGACGATGCCAAAGCATAGCCCGCATACAAGCTTCAGCAAACTCCATGTTAATGCGATCGTGGAATAAATGGTGAAATAATTTTGGCATATTGCCAGTTTCACCTTTCTCGATAAATGCTAATAACTCAGGATGGGCTGTAGCTTGTCCCCGCCAAATTCTTAAATCGGCATCATCACCAGCATAATGATTATGACGGTCTAAATACTCTTTAGGTAAAAAGTATTTAAAGAAGGGAAAGGGGTTTAAAAATTCCCGTTCAGCAATATAAAGTAAATCCCGCCAGTAGAAATCCATCGGCACTGCATAAGCCTTATACAAACCGATAATTTGCATTAAGTTTTCTGGGGTATCTGGCAACATTGAACCGCCAGCTTCTAAGCGGTGAATTACTTCGGCAAATTCATGCTTAGAAGGAGGTAATTTAGTGGTTTTATCAACAGTTGCTGTCATATATAAATCTCGTGGGAGTTGTAAGGTTTTTTTATTTTGTAGAGACGCGATTCATCGCGTCTTGAAAATGTCATTTGTGATGACTATGATGCAATTTCGTCTTTTTGTATTAATAGTTGTTCGCGTAATTTTAGGGCGTGAAAAATGCTTAAAACATCATGTGTCCACACAGGCAGAATCATTGTCATGGCAATTTCTTCGATACTGTAGACTACCCCAGCAATACAAGTTAGCCAAAGAAAAATTCCTGCATAGTTAAAGCCGAATAAAGAAATAATGGCAATGGCTAGAGTGATACCCCAAAATTTAGCTGAGTAGGTGTGATAGCTAGCAGGCTTACCATATTTCACTAAATTCACTATCCACCATATCAACTGAGCAAATACAACTGTGAGTAAAGGCAATTGATAAGCAATTAAAACATCTTGATGTACTAGCCAAGCACTCACAAATATGCAACTAAAAAGGCACACATCAGCCCAGCTATCAGCTTGTCTTAATTCGGCAGTACTCACACCAAGTCTCCGGGCAATAATGCCATCAAAAATATCTGAGAGGAAGGCGGCGACAAAGCCAACGATGAACCAAATACTAGTTTTACCATCAAGGGCATCCCAGAGGAGCAAAGGTGCAATTAAAAAGCGAAATAACACTAGTCCACTGGGAATTAATTTCAGGTTCATCCTTCCTCCTAATCTTGGTGCATAGCTCCTTATAAAAATCCTAAATCAATATGAGAAAGCTTCTTCTTAGCTTTCTTCCTTTGTGTACTTCGCGCCTTCGCGGTTCGTTTATAAATTATTAATCTCACGCATTCGACGCAGTCGTTCCCGCAGGGTAGGCGCAAAGGCGCAAAGGAAGATTCATTATGGTTTTACAGCAATTTCCGAGTTAACGGTTTTTTCTATTGCAGGAATAGCAGCCACCATTGCGGTAGTTGTGGGTTCACTCCAACGTACTAACCAAGTTGGTTGCACTCCCAAAAAGATGATTAAAGCTGCCAAAATTAACGCAGGTGTTTTCTCAAACCATTCGACTTTGGGATAGTAAGCTGAATTATCGAGTCTACCAAAACAGGTACGGTTGAGAAGAATCACAAAATAAACCGCAGTTAAACCACTCGCAACTACACACAAGATTGTGGAGATGGGAAACGCTGAGAAACTTCCTTGGAATACAATAAATTCTGCAATAAATCCTGTTAAACCGGGAATACCAGCACTCGCCATTCCACTTAATACAAGCAAAGCACTAATTAAAGGTAAACCCCGAATCGGACTCATTAAACCATTGAGTTTATCTAACTCCCTTGTTCCTACTTTGGTTTCAACAACTCCCACCAAATGGAACAAAATAGCGAGAATTAAACCGTGGCTAAACATTTGGGCAACAGCACCAACTAGCGCTAGGGAAGTACTAGCAGCACCAGCTAGCAGAATGTAACCCATGTGACCAATAGAACTGTATGCTACCATGCGCTTGATATCTTTTTGCGCGATCGCTACTACAGCCCCGTATATTGCACTCACTGCACCCCAAATTGCCAATGTTGGTGCAAAGGTACTCCAAGCTTCGGGAAACATTCCCATTCCAAACCTTAACAGCCCGTAGGTTCCTAGCTTTGCTAACACACCACCCAACAAAATCGCAATTGGTGCAGAAGCTTCGACATAAGCATCAGGTAACCAAGTATGGAAAGGAACCAAGGGAATTTTGATGCCAAAACCTAAGATAATTCCGGCTAACAACAGGAATTGTAATACAGGCGCTAGAGTTTGCGTAGAAACCGCATCAAAGGCAAAGCTGGTAGAACCAGTTAGCCACACCATACCCAAGAAAGTTGCTAAGATTAATGCCCCAGAAACAGCAGTGTAAATCAGGAATTTAATCCCTGCATAACCGCGTTTTTCCCCTCCCCAAATGGAAATTAGTAGATAGAAGGGAATTAATTCTAGTTCGTAGAACAAGAAGAATAGCAGTAAATTCTCTGCTAAAAATGCACCTGCTACCCCACCACTCACTAATAAAATTAGCGAGTAAAATAACCTTGGTCTTTGAGTTTCTTTGCTGCTGCTGTAAATAGCAATCCAAGTAAGTAGGCTATTTAAAACCAGCATCAATATCGAAAGCCCATCAACACCTAATTGATAGCTCAAACCGAGAGTTTCATTCCAAGGTAGATTCTCTTGAAATTGCATCCCTGGGTTGCTGATATCAAATTTAAACAGAATAAAAATATTCCAAAGTAGAACTATAGCAGCGAAATATAAGGCGCTTAACCTTACAGTATTGGCAGGTAATTTTTTAGGTATGACTGCGATAATCGCCGCCGCCAAAATCGGGAGCCAAATCAGAACACTTAACATGGCAATTTGGGTAAATTAGTAAACAGGAGAAATTTCAATATTCAAAAGATATCAGGGGTATGGGAGCACAGGGGAGACAATAAAGCAGATAAGAAATAGCTATTGCCCAATGCCCCATGCCCCATGCCCCATGCCCAAAACCTAACTAACTAAACTAACTTTGCCAGTGTCTAAATCGTAATAACCACCGACTATTTTCAGTTTGTTTTCTTTGATTAAACCAGCAAGCACTGGAGATGATTTCAACTTCTCAACTTGCAATAAAATGTTAGCCTTGCAAGCATTTTCTAATTTATCCCCAGGTTTATCTTGAGATTGATCTACAGCGGGTTTAATAGCAGCTAATAAACTCCCAATTTCTCCTGGCACTGCGGCACCTTTAATCGTGGCAGCTACAGCCCCGCATCTTTCATGACCTACTACTAAAATTAGTTTGGCACCTAAAACTAAGCTACCAAATTCGAGGCTACCAGTTTCTTCTGGTGTAGCAATATTACCAGCTACACGACAAACAAATAAATCACCTAATCCCTGGTCAAAAACTATTTCTGAAGGTACTCGGGAATCTGCACAACCAAGAATTGATGCAAAGGGATTTTGCCCTTTTGCAACTTCCTGCAAGCGTTTCAAGTTTTGATGGGGATTACGTTTTTTGGCTTTGACAAACCGATCATTGCCATCTAGCAATTCTTTGAGTGCAGCATCAGGTGTAATATCTTTTTTATCTTGCGCCGAGACTCTTTCTGGTGCAGCCAAATTGGAACCTAATCCGGCTGCTAATACTCCGCTACCAACTGCACCTGCACCTATTTTCAGTAAATTTCTACGAGAAAAATTAGTTTGGTTATATTGCTTTTTCATGATCTTTCCTCCCAACACAACACAAGGTTTCAAAAATTAAATGGTCTTCAAAAATTGATTAGTATTAAATCTCCCTTCCCAGTCCCCAATCCCCAATCCCCAATCCCCAATCCCCAATCCCCAGTCCCCAATCCCTAAAACATTAAATCCAAAAACTGTACTCCCCAAAATGGCCAAGTTACCCACATACCAAATACACCAACGCCTAATAGCACAGTGAAGGCATAAAATTGGGTTTGACCAGATGTACTATATTTCAAACCTTCGCCAGTTAATAGCGAGAACAAACCAACCAAATTTACAATACCATCCACGACAAAACGGTCGAGCATATCGGCAAATTTAGAAAGTTGGGCGACGCTGAAAATAATCGTCATCCGATAGATTTTTGGGGTGTAAAAATCGTAAGCCAACAAGTCTTGTAAAGGTTTCCAAGGTAGGCGAATTGGTTTAGGAATATTCCCGAGATAAATTACGCCAGTTACACCACAGCCAAACACACTTGACCAAATTAATAACAGTGCAACATCCTTATTCAGAATTACCCAACTTGGTAGTAATGATAAGCTTTGCAACACTAATGGCAGATGCAAGACAAAGCCTAGTAAAATCACCATTGGCAACACCATAGGCCAATGTACTTCAGGCGATCGCTCACTCATCTGTTTGGGTTTACCAGCAAAAATCAAACCGAATTCTCTGGTTAAACTCACAGCCGTTAAAGCGTTGACAGTTATCACCACACCCACCAATAAAGGTTGAGTTCCCCACAGTCCATCGATTAATTCCATCAACGCCCAAAAGCCGCCTAGGGGTGGAAAGCCAATTAATCCCAATGTTCCCACAATAAAAGCGATCGCAGATATGGGACGACGTGACCATAACCCACCCAACTGGGTAACATTTTGGGTAATGCTGTTCCAGATAATGCCGCCAGTACTCATTACTAGTAGTGCAGATGATACCGCATTAGCTAGTACTAACAACAATGCTGCTTCATCTTGTCTTGTACCTACCGCGATAAACACCAAGCCCATGTAAGCGCTGACAGAATAGGATTGACAGCGTTTAATATCAATTTGGGCGATCGCAATTAAGGAAGCACCAATGGCTGTAACTGCACCAATTGCGACCAAAGCGGAGGAAACGAAAGGTGACAAAGTTAACACTGGTTGCAGTTTAATTAATACCCACGCACCACTTGCAACCACCACCGAGTTCCGCAAAATTGTACTGGGAACAGGGCCTTCCATCGCCTCATCCAACCACAAATGCAGGGGGAATTGGGCGCATTTACCCATTGGCCCGGCAATCAAGGCTAAACCTACTAATGTAATCACAGTGGGGTCAACATTTGCAGTTGTCGCCCATTCAGCTAATTCTGTGTAATTCCAAGTTCCAGCTAAAGGCCATAACCCCAGTACACCCATCAGGAGGAACAAGTCACCCACCCGTTTGGTCAGGAAAGCATCTCTAGCACCGCTAACTACCAACGGCTGACTAAACCATAACCCGACTAGCAAGTAAGTTCCTAAAGTCAGAACTTCCAGAATTACATAACTAAAGAACAGGCTATTACACAAAACCAGGGCGCACAATCCCGCTTCAAATAATCCTAAGAGAGAATAGAAGCGTCCCCAGCCCCAATCCATTTCCATGTAACCAATGGCATAAATTTGCGCTAAACAATTTAAGCCAGTGATGACAGTCAATGCTCCCACACTAATAGAAGAAATTTCTAAAGCGATGGTAAGATTTAATCCAGCAGTAGACAGCCAAGGAATAAATACCTCTACAGGTGGTTGATTCCAAGTAGCAATAAATGCGATCGCACTATGCAAAAACGCCAGAGATGTCATGACCAAATTGACATAACCAGCCGGTCTTGGGCCAGTACGGCGAATGATCCCCGGTGACCAAGGAACGGCTAAAAGCCCACCTATTAAGGCATAGCACGGAACTAGCCATACAGTCTCTAAGAGAAACTGAGCCATGAAATTACCTCTATAACTTGCAGCAAAAGTTCGGGGCTATGAATCAAAAGGCTTTGATTGCACCTAACCCGACCAACTCAAATAATTCGATTTTATTTTTGCTTAATTTTGTTAGAAATAGCTTACCTTTATCTATGGCAAAAAGGAAATACTTTAATTAAATAAATCATCGATACTTTGTCTAACTAATTCTTATATGATGGCAGTATTCAATTAATGGATACTAACCATCAAGTTATATCTATGAATAAATTATGGGGATCAACCAATATTTACCATAGATTTTTACTTATTGACATAAATCACAAGAGACGCAATGAATTGCGCCTCTACAAAATCGTTGCAAACTTAGATCCCCGACTTTTTTGAAAAGTCGGGGATCTGGATAACACGAATGGTCACAAATTATGATAAGTGGTGAACTTGACCTTGCCAAACAGTAGCGACAATTGCAGGTGGTTGGTTGATTTGGCTGATGGGGGCGGGTTTCATGTCGCGGTAGTCGAGAATTTGAACAATAATAAGGTAGGCGATCGCTAAAATAATCGATATCGCACCTGTAATAATGGCAATAATTTTCGAGCGTTCCATTAAGCTTTCCGGTAAATGAATGTTTATGTTGTGCCTATATCCACATTGCCACAGACCACTAATTTACTGATAGACATCACTGCGATGGGCTATAAGCAGAATAGTGATGAGTGACTGCGCCTCATCTACTTGATAAACAACCCGCCAATCACCTACTCTGTAGCGCAATAAGCCGGAGAATTTACCTTTGAGGCGTTTAATGTTGGGATGCTCATAAGGATTTTCTCGCAGTTGATCAAAGCAACGATTCAGACGTTCTACTAACGATATATCTACTTCCTCATAAAACTTCTGAGCTTTGCGAGTTAACGCTAGTTCATACATGACGACGAATACTGTCAAATGATACCACTTCCCCAGCTTCAACTTCCTGCATAGCTTCTTGTAAAGCTTGCTCAAAACTAGGGATGTTCAACAGTTCTGCGGTGGCTTCGTTTTCTTCTCGTTCTTCTAAATACGCGATAAAATCGCTGACAACTCGCAGCTTTTCTGGGGAAAGACGCAGCAGACGCTTTTGTGCTTCCTCAAGAAGAAGAATGTTATCTGGCGCTGATTCCATAGATATTTCCATACTCAATATTCTCTATATGCTATCTAAATTCAGTAGGGTGAGCACTGCCCACAAGCAGTAAATCGCAAGGGTTTGGGCTTTTCGCAATTGCAATTATATAAATATTTTTGCGTACCCACTTATCGTAAGGGCACGGCATCCAAAGACTTTCGGTAAAACAGACAATTTATCGGTGCCGTGCCCCTACAATTTGGGTAATTTTGAAATTGGCAATCTCTAAAATCTCAAATTTGCACCTATTATCTTCAACGATGAGCTTGTTATCCTCAACGTTGCACCTTTTACCCTCAACGATGAGCCTTTTATCCTCGAAGTTGCACCTTTTATCCTCGAAATTGCGACTTTGGCGAGTTTATCAAGCCAATTTTTGATACCCTCGACCTTTACCACAATCAAAGCGTAGACCCCCGCGCTATTGCAATTGCATTCAAAAACCTGGCAGAAAATCACCCAGAAGCTGAGTTAGAAATTGTGGCAATGGAGAAACGCGGCGATGATAAATTCTTACTCAGAGCCAAAACCGCACCAGGGAGTGATAAATCCCAACTGAGTGCGGAATATTTTGATGACTATAATCAACTCAAAGCTTTATCCCAAAGTCAGCAATTATTACTTATAGAAAAAGATAGTCGCATTCTGAGCTTAGAAAATATGCTCACAACTGCGCTTCAGCAATCGAAATACTATATACAAGGAGATAACAAAGTGTCTGATATTAGCGGCATCAATATTCAAAATAGTACCAATGTTAGCGGAATTGCTGGCGGTGGTTCTGTCGCCAACCTGGGAACCATTAGCGGTAATGTGAATATTGCCCTCAATCAGTTACCCGATTCCCCCGAAGCAGATAAACCCGGAATCAAAGAATTGTTGACGCAATTACAAGAATCAATTTCTCAGTCATCAGAGTTATCAGATGACGATAAAGCTGAGGCGTTAGAACAGGTGCAAAGTTTAGCAGAAGCCGCGAAAACTCCCCAAGAGAATGGAAGTAAAAAGACTGCAAAGACTGCAATCACTATGTTGAAGGGAATATTTACAGGCTTACCTGCTGTGGCTTCTCTGGTGGAAGCGGGGAATAAATTATTGCCGCTAATTGCTAAGTTATTCGGTTTGGGATAAAGACGTAATTTTGGATTTACTTATCATCAAAATCCGCGTTATATGATGTCGGGCAAATTATAATATGTCACTGCGGACACTTCATTCTATTCGCAATGACGGGTATTTGAATGGACATGATATCAAATAATGTTGGCGACACATCAATATATTCTAGAGGGCAAGGCACTGCCCATAGGTGTCAACTTAACGTGAAACCCGCTTCGTTGCAAGGTTTTGCCCTCACCCCCAGCCCCTCTCCCACGGGGAGAAGGGAGCAAGAGATTTATTTAGTTCCCCTTCTCCTGCGGGAGAAGGGGTTAGGGGATGAGGGCGCGAGGTATTTGTACAACGCCCACCCTATATCGCTTTTAGCTTAAGTTGACACCTATGTACCTTGCCCCTACAATCTGTCGCATTCTTTTTGTAAATTGGTACTACTTAATCAATAGCCTCTTACCCATTACCCATTACCCCTTCCCCCTTCCCCATTACCCATTACCCATTCCCACTAACAATCCCAGACCACTGCACTTTTTTCTGCTGTTCTCGGCGATAAGAGAAAAAGTGTTCTGGGGTTTGGTAAGTGCAATAAGGAGCGATCGCAATTTGTTCGCCGCTAATTCCTAAGCTTTCTATTTGTAAGGTATTTACCCGCCGTACATCTACCCGCACTTTCCCTGGATCGCGATCGGGAATTAATGGGGAATTGGGTAGTTCATGTAAAGCATCAACTATTTTTTGTTCGTCTTCATGGCTGATAATGCTAGATCCAATTTCCGCAGCCACTTCAACAGAGACTTGGTAAACTTCACCTGCGATCGCAGGCCCCATTGCTATTCGCAAATTTTCTAGCTTGCTACCTTGTGCTTTTAATCTTGCGATCGCTTGGGGAACAATTTTTTTCGCAGTCCCCCGCCAGCCTGCATGAATGGCTGCGACTTGTCCGGTTTTGATATCACCAATTAGCACTGGCGTACAATCAGCGCTGGCTACCCACACCGCTTGCAAAGGTTGTTCGCTAACTAAACCATCTGCTGATGCTAATGCTGAATCGCCTTCACCATCCACATCATCCCCGCCATTGCTTAACTTATGATCAATTTCTTGCGGAGTCAAAACGGTATTGCCATGAACCTGTTTTAAGCGATAAACTGATGCGTCAGGTTGCAGTACCTGTGTTAATTCTTGTGGTGAACGTGGCCAAAACGGCTGGGTAAAGAAGCCGTGTTGCCAAGGTTCTAGGATACTACAAGTCAGGTAAGGCATTCCTTCCCAATTGCGCCAGTGCCAAGTGTGCATCGTCAACCAAACCTAAACAGAAACATCAAAATTAGCCAGTCAATTAATGCTAACTTGTACAACGGGATTTGGGTTAACTGCGTGAAATTAGATCGGCAATATTTAGAAGCAGCCCTCAAAGCAGGGCGACAGTATTCCTATTTACCATTTTCTCTACACATTTTTGATAGTGTAGCTTCTACTAACCAAACTCTCTGGGGCTTACTAGCAGAGGGCGCTAAACCAGGATGTGTCGTTATCGCTACTCAGCAAACTGCTGGACGTGGACAATGGGGTCGCCAGTGGAGTTCTCCTTCTGGAGGATTATATCTTTCGGTAGCGATTCAGCCTAAACTAGATGCTGTTAATAGTTACCAATTAACTTTAGCAAGTGCTTGGGGAATAGCTTCACAATTACAAAAATCTGGTGTCACTGTGGGGATTAAATGGCCTAATGATTTAGTTTTAGACGGCCGCAAACTAGGCGGAATTTTAACGGAAACGAAAATCAATCAAGGACAAATTACCCAAGCTGTAATTGGTGTGGGCATTAACTGGGCAAACCCTGTACCGGAAACTGGAATTAACTTGGAATTATGGCAAGCCTCACAGCTTAACAAAGCAATTCCTTCTCTAGAAATGTTAACTTCTCAAGTTTTATTAGGGATAGAATCCGGTCTGAAGTGCTTATTTGAAGAAGGAGTAAACATACTCTTGTCTGACTATCTGAATTTACTGATCAATATGGGCGATCGCATACACGTCAATCAACTTGCGGGTACTGTAATTGGGGTAACCCCTCAAGGTAATTTACGTGTAAATCTCGAAACTTATAATACAAAGGAAGTTATCTCATCAGAAATTTACATTGAACCCGGTACAATCAGTCTGGGTTACAAAAAATCTTCTGTTTAACTTTTAGGTTTGTTTACAATTCAGCTCTTTGGGCAAGACAAACCACAGCATCATCTGTTTACTTTTATTTACAAAAAACCGAGACAACAAATGACGCAGCTCCATAACTCTGCCCATAAACGTTTGCCAAAAACAACCAAACGCTTTGCCGCAACGCTACCAGCACAGAGTCTCTGTTGGCTGAGTAGCGTTAGCCTTTTAGGTAACGGTTTAGTCTTGGCGCAAACGGAAACATCTATAGATAACATCGTTCCTACTATTGAAAATACTCAACCTAGCGCTGCCACAGTTCCTGTTAAAAAAGATACTGTAACTCCAGAAGCTACTCGCCCACAAGTAGAATTTTCTGAACGGCGAGTCAGGCTGAAAAAGAGATTAAATCGGGAAAATGTTTCTCAATCATCACAACCAGTCACACCTGCAAAACCAAAAGTAGAAGCGGCTGAACCTGTGATTATTAGACGCGCACAACCCCAAGTTGAAACCAGCGTTAGAGAAGAAAAACCCAAAACCACAATCGCCACACCTAAGCCTTTACGAACTGTACCGGAAAAACTACCAGAAGTTGCCACACCAGCTAACACTCCTAAAAGCCCAGTTGGTAGCACGGAAGTTGAACCAAAACAAGATTACAATAACGCCTACATTGACCCCACCGATTACAAAGTAGGCGGTTCTAACTACCAAGCACCCAATTCTGTAATCATCACAGAACGTTCTAGTGGTTGCCGTACTACTTTACCTACAGGACAAGCTATATCAGGTAGTTTTTGTGCGAAACCTAGCAATCAGCCTGTAGCTGATGGTAGTAGCAAAGCCGCACCTTCTTGGCTCAGAAGAAGTCAAAGCACTAAATTAGCCAACTCTCCTGTTGTCAGACCAATTGCCAATACAGCTACCAGCAGCAGATGGCGCAGTCCTCAAGTAGCAACAGAGAATACTGTCGCCAATCGCATTGCGGCTAGCGTCACCAAGACTGCTTATCGTCCCAATCGCTTTATTCCTAACCCCAGCGAATTTGCTCCCACCAAAGTGAGCGAAACTGCGATCGCACCCAGTGGCGGTACTTTACCACCGCCAATGGCAGATGGGAATATTGCACCCCGTCCTAGCATGGTGGCTTACGACTTTCCTTTAGCTTCCACACTACCGCAAGTTCCCTTCGCCCCCAGAGTCGCCTATAACGGTCAGGGAATGATGTTCCCCTTAACCATCCCCGCACCAATTACCTCATTATTTGGCTGGCGGATTCACCCCATCACAGGCGATCGCCGCTTCCACGCGGGTACAGACTTAGGTGCGCCTATGGGTACACCAGTGTTAGCCGCAGCCTCTGGTCAAGTAGAAAGCGCTGATTGGATGGGTGGCTACGGTTTAGCTGTCACCATCAACCACCCTTCTGCTCAACAAACTCTCTACGGTCACTTATCACAAATCTTTGTCCGACCCGGTCAAATGGTGGAACCAGGAACCGTAATTGGGCAAGTTGGTAGCACTGGTAACTCTACAGGCCCCCACCTGCACTTTGAAGTCCGCCACCTGACACAAAATGGTTGGGTAGCCACCGACCCCGGGGTATACTTAAACACAGCTTTAAGTCAAATGATTCAACCAGCGCAAACAGCCCAGCTGAACAAGGAACCGGGTAGTTAGGTTGGGGATTGGGGACTGGGGACTGGGGACTGGGGAACTCGGGGCCCCCTCTGGGGATAAGGGGTAATGGGGACTGGGGACTGGGGACTGGGGACTGGAGATGAGGAAGATGAGGGAGATGAGGGAGAAATCCCCATTACCAATTACCCATTACCAATTACCCAATGCCCTATGCCCTATGCCCTATGCCCCATGCCCCATGCCCAATGCCCAATGCCCCATGCCCTATTACAAATACCCATGTTCTGCTAGAAATGCGGGTGTAATCCCATCTGAATTGGAGTCTTCGACACTATTAGGGTTTGGTTTGCCGGAGTAAAGGAATTTTTCGACATATTTGCCGAGAATATCTCCCTCAAGATTCACTAAACTGCCAGGGACTAAATAGCGAAGATTGGTTTCGGCGTAGGTGAGAGGTATGACCGCCACGGTGAACTGAGAGAGTTCTGGTTCGTATGCGGCAACAGTGAGACTAATTCCATTCACGGCAATGCTACCTTTGGGCACAATGTACCGCGCGATCGCCTCAGATGCAATAAAGGTCATTTCCCAAGAAGTCGCTGTTTGTTCTGCTGTCACCAACCGACCTGTACCGTCTACATGACCCATGACAAAATGACCGCCTACTTTGCTTCCTACCCGCAACGACGCTTCTAGGTTGACATATTTCTGTGGCGTGTCTTCACTTCCTAAAGTCGTGCGGCGCAGGGTTTCTGGTGATGCAGTGGCGATAAAACCATCTTTTAAAATTTCTTCTACTGTCAAGCAAACGCCATCAACAGCTATACTGTCGCCGTAAGCTATATCCTGCATAATTAAATCAGATGACTGACTTACACAAGTAATTTGCCAAGAATCTCCCCCTAAGGGTTTCATCGTTCCCAATGCTTGAATTAATCCTGTAAACACGGCTTTTTTGTGAAACTAACTCTATTTATTGCCTAATCTTGCCGAAAATCCACTGGTAATTATCTGTATAAATGTAGCAAAATCTGAGTATATTTTCTGACGGTATTTAGGATAGGGATATTATCACATTAGCATCCAGAACAAGGCATACTTGGGTAAGAAGGATATTGTCGAAATAGACAACTTTGACTTACTCTGGTGTTCACATCAAGTTCGGAGTTTAATAGAAGCAATTATAAAAAACAAATGCCTATGTTTATTCCTGTCCTTAATTTAAACCCTCGAGGGTATTATTTGCTACTAATTAACCAAGTTGTTCAAGGAGTGTAGAGGCTGAGCCAATGATTGAAATGAGAGTCGCTGGCATAGCATTAGATGCCATAACCCGCAGCCCCATTGTACTTTTAAAAGATGCATCCGATCGCCGTGCTTTGCCAATTTATATTGGTCAAGAACAAGCTAGGGCAATTGCGGGAGCTATCGAGAGTCAAAAGCCGCCACGGCCTTTAACTCACGATTTAATGGTGAATATTCTAGAAACCTGGAACTTAACTCTAGATAAAGTTATTATTCACTCCTTGCAAAAAGATACATTTTATGCAGCGTTAGTGGTCAAGCAAGGTGAAACCACCAAAGAAATTGACGCGCGTCCTAGCGATGCGATCGCCATTGCTTTGCGGACAAATGCCCCCATTTGGGTAATGGAAGAAGTAATCGCTGATGCTTCTATCCCCGTTGACCGTGATGCTGATGAAGCAGAACAACAAGCCTTCCGGGAATTTATTTCTAATCTCCGTCCTGAAGATTTAATCAAGCGCTTTGGTAATAGCGAAAGTTAGCACAACTGAAGAGCTACAATTTCAAACAGTCACAAGCCTTGATGTATTAACCTTTTGACTTTTGACTTTTGACTGACTCGGCAAGCGGTACTAGGGGCTAGGGAGTAGATAAGAGAGATTTTTATGTTTAGGTGTGAGATGTGTTCGTCAAGAGTTCGCTGGAAAATAGGATTTGGTGTTTGGTATTTGGCGTTTGGGTTTTAGAAGACAAATGCCAAATGGCAAATAACAAATGACAAACGACAAATAAAAAATGCAATATAGACGCTTTGGCAAAACTAATTTGCGCTTGTCCGTGTTTTCTTTAGGAACAATGCGCTACCTAGCTGATGCAGAAACAGCTCGGCAAACTATTGAAAAAGCCCTAGCATTAGGCATTAATCATATAGAAACTGCTAGAGGTTATGGCAAAAGTGAGGAGTATTTAGGTAAAGCGCTCCAAGCTGGTTTGTCAGTCCCCCGTTCTCAACTTCACATCACTACTAAAATTCCGCCTACAGCTGATGCTGACACCATGCGTCGCTATATCGATGAATCTCTAGAAAAATTGCACCTAGATTATTTAGATTGCTTGGGGATTCATGGGTTAAATACTTGGGAACATCTAGAGATGGTGCAAGCTGGTTGTATACAAGCTGTGCAAGAAGCGATCGCAGATGGTAGGGTCAAGCACGTTGGTTTTTCTACCCACGGATCGTTAGATGTTATTTTAGCGGCAATTAATACAGATTTATTTGAATTTGTCAATCTGCACTATTACTATTTTTTCCAGCGTCATGCAGCAGCAATACAGCTAGCAGCCGCCAAGGATATGGGGATATTTATCATTTCTCCTGCGGATAAAGGAGGAAGACTTTACACACCACCCCCAAAATTAAAAGAATTGTGTGATCCATTTTCGCCCTTAGAGTTAAATTATCGATTTTTATTGAGCGACTCCCGCATTACTACCCTCAGTGTCGGGCCAGCAAATCCAGAGGAATTAATCGAACCTTTGCGAGTTGCTGATAGCATTAATGAACTTACACCAGCAGAAATTTCAGCTTTTCAAGCTTTAGAAAATCAAACCAAAATTGCCTTAGCAACTGATAAATGTAGCCAGTGTTTTGCTTGTTTACCTTGCCCAGAAAATATTAATATTCCAGAGGTATTACGGTTACGCAACCTGGCAGTAGCATACGATATGACAGACTATGGCAAATATCGTTATGGAATGTTTGAAAATGCCGGTCATTGGTTTCCGGGAATGAAAGCCAACCGTTGTACAGAATGCGGTGACTGTTTACCAAGATGTCCCGAAGAGTTAAATATTCCCGCTTTATTAACAGATACCCACGAAAGATTAAGCGGCAAAGCTGGTAGAAGATTGTGGGGGTGAGCGCGTTACACTATTCGTTGAGAGCGATCGCTATCCCCTAAAATTATGCAAGTTACACAACAGCGATACTACACCCCCGAGGAATATCTCGAACTAGAAGCAACTGCTGACTACAAAAGTGAATATATTGATGGGTATATCATTCCGATGGCTGGTGGTACAGTAAATCACAATCGAATTGCAGGTAACTTTTATGCTGTGTTGAACTTTGCCTTCAGACAACAAACATACGAAGTATTTAACAGCGATATGCGGTTATGGATACCGCAAAAACGGATATACACTTACCCAGATGTTACCGTAATCGCAGGTAAACCAGAATTTTTCAACAACCGCACAGATATAATCGTCAATCCACAGGTGATTGTAGAAGTTTTATCACAATCTACCAAAGCATACGATCGCGAAGCTAAATTCCAAGCATACCGCACAATTCCCAGCTTTCAAGAATATCTGTTAATTGACCAAACCCGGATTCATGTAGAACAATTTTCCAAAACGGGCAAGAAACAATGGACATTGCGCGAGTACGATGAAGAAGATGAAGCGATCGCACTTGTAACGGTACCTTTTACTATTTCCTTAAGCGATTTATATAACAAGGTAAATTTTGAGCTTGTGGAGTCGGAAGTTCAAGAACTTAATGTAGAAGAGTGACATAAAGTACGAGCAATACTTTTTATTTTAGATGTGTTTTTTCTCAGATAATCAAGCAACGAATTTAAATTTAATTGATATTATCGCATTTCCCAATTTAGTAAGGTATACCAATTTTAAAAAAGAATGCTACAGATTGTAGGGGCAAGGCAATGCCCACCTGTGTCAACTTAACGTGAAACCCGCTTGGTTGAAAGGTTTCCGCCCTCACCCCCAGCCCCTCTCCCACAGGGCTACGGTGTACACAGAAGTCTTGAAATCCTACCTGGAAGGGAGTTTTAAACTCAGATAAAAATCGCTCAAAACCTGTCATTGCGAGCGAAGCGTTCGCGTAGCGTCTCGCAGAGAAGCAATAAGAGCACCAAGCGATTGCTTCGTCGTTCCTCCTCGCAATGACAATTTAAGGGGGTTGAAATCCCTGAAACGTATGCGGAGAGTACTTGTGTGTACACCGTAGCTCCCACAGGGAGAAGGGAGCAAGAGATTTAGTTCCCCTTCTCCTGCGGGAGAAGGGGTTAGGGGATGAGGGCGCGAGGTATTTGTACCACGCCCGCCCTATATCGCTTTTAGCTTAAGTTGACACCACTGGGCATTGCCTTGCCCTGTAGAATATATTGATGTGTCGCAAACATTATTTGAATCGTTATAATTTTAGGGAATTGGTGGAACCCTAAATCTGTACATCCTGTTTGAATGATAAAAGTAGTGAAATCAATCAGAAATCTCTAACTTTTACAGGAGAAGGAGGCGCAGAAAATACGATGATATTTCTCACATTACTAACATAACGACCGCCTGCTTTATCTCCTGGAACAACTAACCGAGCGAATCCTTCATCTATTAAAGGTACGACTGTACCATCACTAGCTTTTTTTTCAAAGGCAACTAGCACTGTTTTGGCTTCAAAGTTAGGGTGAATTTCGCCAATAGCGACAACTGCACCATAGCAATCTGTAGCGTCAACTAAAACAGATTGTCTGAGAAAAGAGTTTTTAGAATTTACCCCAGGATTTCCAGATTTTAGACCACCTGCAGCTTGTGGATTATTAATTAATTCCCATAGGGGAACTCCATAGTATGTTTCTGTACGCGCGCCTGAACCAGTTTGAAAGCTGACAGTAACTTCTGTAACTAATGCAGGGTTTTGGGTTTTTAAATTATCTCGTAAAGTTCTCAGCTTGTGTAAGTTATAGGTATTAGGATTATTGATTTCTCCACCCAAGCGAAAATTCTGAGAAGTACCTCCAGCACACTTATTTTTATTCCAAATGGATGGTGTTTCTTCTCGATTCCAAGGAGCATCATTCCTAGAATCAGCTAAACTAGGTTGTGATAAAACTAGTACCGATAGTATTAAAGATGTAATAGGAAAATTGCGACTCAAATGCATAAAACATTTCTCCATTAACTATTGAATATTGAAGATTGAAAAAATTAGATGCATAACAACTCCTCTCCAGATTGTTGGTACTCGAATTGGAGTTGTTGCATATTGGTGAAGAATTTAAAACCTAAATGTAGTCCTCAGAACACCTGTATAGATGGTGTCGTTATTACTGTTATGTTCTGGATTAAATATCACAATTAATCCAGGTGTAATCGAAAGATTACTATTTACCTGATAACGATATAAAGCCTCTACATGGAAAGATGTACCAGTATCTATACGTCTATCGGGAACAAGATTAGTAGCGCTAACGCTATTGTTGCCAAAGTCGTTACCAGTTACTTTCGGTGGTTGTCCAAAGATAATACCTGCGAGATTACCCTTTTTACCAAAGTCAGGGAAAGCTAAAGTTACAGCCCAGTTCCAAATGTCTGCTTTATCGCCGCGATTGACATTCGCACCTGAACTATTTTCTGCGATCGCCTGAGTATATCCCACCCAACCGCCAAGGGTAAATTGGGGACTGAAACGATAATTAGCTTGCAAACCATAGTTGTTGGTTGTGGTGTTCACCGGAGTAGTAGCACTAGAGTTGAAGGGATTATTCGCAAATGCACTCCCATAGGAACCGGAAACTACCACATCACCATCATTATTAGAGCCTCTGAGGTAGGAATGTGCATAAGTTAAACCCAAAGTAAAGTCTTTGTTGGGCTGAAATGCTAATTGTGCTAAAGCGCCATAACTACCGTCAAATAAACCTTTACCGTCACTTGGTTCGCTACCTCTGCGCGCTAAATAACCGCCAGATAAGGTGATGGTGTCGCTTAACTTGAAAATTGCACTCACACCCGAACCTGTATTGCTGGCTGAGGAGGTATTACTAGTACGGTAAATTGGAGAGAAACGACCAAAGCGGGATAAGGAACCAACGGGAGTGGAAGACAACAAGGGGTTAAAGGTGTTGAAATTGTCGTAGAACTCGCCTCCAATCGCATCAACGATGATGTTGAGTTTTTCACCCACAGGAAAACGATAATACAACTTGCCCATCTGAACACTGTTATCAGCATTATTGGTGGTGTCCCAGGATGTGCGCGTCATGTTTGTACCTGTGACTGCACCACTAAAAGCTGTAGTGTTATTGGCTTCTAAACGAGTAAATAGTTGATCTTTACCTGTGAAGCTAGTAATTAAGTTGAGGCGGATGCGATCGCTAAATGTAGCTCTATCTTGTAATCTCCTTCCACCTGATGCTGCATATTGATTGTTGGCAAAAGTGTTTCTAGTTGCGCCTGCGGGTCTAGCATTGATTTCGTTCCACACATCCGAGTTCAACGCGCGATCGCCACCAAACACACTACCAAGACTGAAAATTACTTCTCCACTCAACTTGGTAGTAGCAGAAAACTGTTGACTTTCTAAGGTAGCTGTCCGTCCCTCCAAGCCATCTAACCTACCTCTGAGTTCTGTTAATCCATCAGCAAACTCTTGTTGCAATTTCTGCAAGGTTTCTAAATCTTGCTTTGTGACTAAATCTGCTGTACCAGTGGCTATCAGTTCATTAACTCGATTCAAACAAGCATTCAAACCTGCTGCAAATTCATAGCGAGTCATAGCCCGACTTCCGCGAAAGCTGCTATCTGGATATCCCGCAATGCAACCATAGCGCTCTACCAAAGACTGCAAAGCTTGAAAGGCCCAATCTGTTGGCTGTACATCAGACAGTTGCGATACTGATGTTACCTGCTCCATTGCAGCGTTTGGCTGTGCATTTTCATCTACAACCGACTGGCTTTGTGGCGATATTTCTGTTTGTGATTGATTGATTTGGCTATCAGCCTGTAATTGGTTGGTATTTTCTGCAACAGGAGTTGCTGATGCAGTTTTACCTAGCATCATACTAGCTAGCACTAGTAACAATGAAGACTTTATAAAAGTGGACATTACCCTCACACCTCAAATCTATATTAAACCGACATTGTCGGTATTAATCCAACTATGTTGGTATATATTAGCAAGAATAATGGAATTTTAGAACTAATTATTCTAGTGCTACAAAATCACTGAACTATACAGCTAACGCCAGCATCACACTACTTTTCTTGGAATATTAAACTTTTTCTGCAAACAAATAATTGCCAAAAATTCCTGATCAAAGCCGATTTGGTTGGTATATAATTTATACCAATTAAGTTGGAAAAATTGTAGCATTAGTTACAAATTTTCCAATACTAAGAACATAAAATACCAAACTAATCGGATAAATTACCAATTTGCTTGGTAATATTTTTGGTAATCTTAATAAGATTCAACCAAGCATCAATTTTAAAAAAATTCTTCGGCGTGCAGTTTTCCTATGAACAGAAGACAAATTCTTAAATTAGTTGGTACAGCAGTTGCTAGCTTTTTGGTAACCGCTAGTTTACCAGCAGTTGCGCCCTCACCTGTACTAGCACAGTCACAAAGCACCCTCCTTGTATCTGCCGCCGCCAGTTTAAAAGAAGCACTGGAAGAGATTAAGCCTCTTTACCAGCAAACTAATCCAAATACGAACATTAATTATAACTTTGGGGCTTCTGGTGCTTTGCAGCAACAGATTGAACAAGGTGCGCCCGCAGATATCTTTATTTCGGCTGGTAAAAAGCAAGTAGATGCTTTAGAGCAAAAAGGACTATTCCTATCAGGAACTCGTTCTGTTCTGGCAAAGAATCGTCTGGTTTTGATCGTACCTAAAAATGTTGTAGGAATTACCAGCTTTTACAATCTTAAAGATAGCAAAATTAAAAAAATCGCCATTGGTGAGCCTAGAAGCGTACCCGCAGGACAATATGCAGAGCAAGTCTTGCAGAAATTGAAAATTTTGCCGCAAGTCAAATCTAAACTGGTTTACGCTAACAATGTGCGTCAAGTACTAGCATCTGTAGAAAGCGGTAACGCTGATGCAGGTTTAGTTTACGTCACTGATGCCAAAATCTCTGATAAAGTCAAAATTGTGGTAGCGGCTGACGAAAAATATCATTCTCCGATTGTTTATCCATTTGCAGTCCTCAAAAGCAGTAAAAATGCTGATACTGCTAAGGAATTTGCCAAATTCTTAACTAGTAATCAAGCTAAAGCTGTACTGCAAAAATACGGCTTTATTCTGCCTTAATTTCTCATCAAGATTTGGAAATTTACATTGTTAAGAAACCCGACTTATTGAATAAGTCGGGTTTCTTAATTTTGACGAATGATTTATTGCTGCTACTGCTATTTAATCCGATACCAAAAATGCATTTTGGGCGTGAGATAAACAAGAGCGATCGCTAGCATAAATTCAAGTGGTATCAAAGAAAAAAACAGACTGGAACAAAACCAAAACATTGCAAATAATAGAGCTATTATTTGCAAATAATGATTGGTAGCTTTTGTGGTGATACTCAAACAAAGTAAAGCTAGACCAAGCGCAATCGATGAATAGAAAAACGTTAGCATTGTGCGTGAGTAATAATGTACAGAAACCCAGATGCTTGATGAAGCAGACCTAATCCATTAACGCCACAATTCCTCCAGAGCATTGTAGAATCAGACCATCAGTTCATCAAACCATTGGTTCACCCACTGATGGGATTTTTGACCTCACCAGAGTTAGACGAACATTAACCAACAGATTGTTCGTGGCTAACAATAGTGCTTACAACTGCAACTAATTTGATCACTTTTTTGTTGCGGTTTGGGTTGCTCACCTAGCCTCAGAATCATTGATTCCAAATCTCAATATTTATCAATATTTCCCTATCAGCTAAAGCTTCGTACACCAAGGGAAGATGATAATATCTCATTTTGGGTTGATACAGGGGCATCCCAATTATTGGTTACAAAATGCTACATTAAATTTAATTTGATTTGCTTACACAAAAGCAAAATTTTTCACTTTGGGTTCTACCTAATCCCTGTTGAAGAGTTCTTGCTTTTGCTGTTGTGATTCCCTATAGGTAAATCATAGCATACCATATTGCCAAATAATTTGCTTATAGACAGAATTCTTGCTGCAGAAGAGATAGATAGGAATACTCAAATTCCCATCGTTCTGGCTCTAAAAAAAGTTGGCTAATATTACATCAAAACTGGATGTTTGTTTTTAGCTAACTTTGGTGCGTATGCTATGAATTCAACAGCTATAAATGGAGATTCTTTGATGATAGATGGGAATGTTTAGACTTATAGAAAAGTTTATTATTTATTAAAGGTATATGTAGGTAGGCGTAATTATATATAACTGTCTAGGGCTGTCATTATTTATTGCTAAGGGTTTCAATTCTCTATAAGTTTCGTAGTCTGGTTTGGTTGATTTATACCCACTTACTGATAAATAAATCAGATTGTTCTGCATCTTTATTACTCTCTAGAATACCGTAATCAATCAACAAGGCTTCTAGCTTTTCCTATATTTTTTGTGAATGGGTATAACTCCGGCGATAGCAATGCAGACATCAAAACTGCAAATGCCTTGTGATGATATTGATATCCAGATAAGTAAAATTTACTTGTGAAGGCAATAATTACCAACAGGTTATGGATAAAAAGCCTCTAGTTATCAGCGATTTAGGCACTTTGGTGATGCAATTTAATGATTTTTTTACCAATAAAACTGGTAGAAGAGTACATATGATACAGTTTTCACTGCTGAACTTAGTCTTTGATAGATGATAGGCAATCCGTATCAGCTGTAGGAAATACCTAAAGCGATCGCACCAGACAGGTAGATGCCATGAACATGAATGAAATTGACTGCATAGGAAATTCATATCTTGCGAACACAGCTACGCATCCAGAGCACAGCTATCTCTCAGGTTAGTGGATGTTTGCCTGATATGTTCATCCAGCTGTGAATAAATAAACAAAATTGCATATATTCACCCCAGCCCAAGTAGTATTGGAGAAAATTGTGATTACCGAAGAAGCTCTAGCCTCTCAGTTTACGGCAATTGTCGAGCAAAATCACCCACAAGTATGGGAGTTGTTGCGTCACTGTTATATCCGAGTAATTAATCCTTACGTAACACGCGCAAGAATTCCCCATCCGCCATATATTGGCATTTATTGCCCCGATCAAATTATTACTGCTGTAGCTGCTGAGAAACATATCCTTAAAGATGTAGCTAGGTTGATCGGACTGGTTGATGTGGTTTGCTTAAATGCCACACATTTAATGAGCGATCCGCTATCAAAACTCAAAGAAAATCATCCTCAATTGTGGTTAGACTTGCTTTGGATTTCTACAAAATCAGAATAAAAAAAATCACCCCTAAATTTATAGGTATCAGCTAGTGCATCCTGATGATTTCCCTTCAGAACTGACAATAAAACTGAGTGTAATACTGCTCAGACAACTTGAAGCTAAAATCAAGCAGAGCTTTTATCAAAGCTGCATTCACATAACACAAATTGTTTTATCCAATTGTCATTGGTATTTCCGAATTAACTCTGGGATTTTGATGTTAATTTTGGTTTGCTATGACAGAGAAAGCTATCAGAATATTACTAGCATTATTCCCCAGCTTGCCGAGCAATTAAAACAATTTGCGAACAAAGCTATTATTAGCGTTAGTCCTCCCATTGCTAATGGTATTCCGTTGATAATTAACGTCGAGCATCTATTATCTGAAGAAGATTACCCTAGTAATTAACGGTGTTGCTGATTGATGGGATGATTTTGTCTTACGCATTCGACGTAGTCGTTCTCGCTTAAAAGGGAGTAGGATGAGCTTAAACCTTCGGTTTAATTTCACAAAACTTGCCTATACCAAATCAAATAATCTTTGCGACACATCAATAATGTTCTAGAAGGCACGGCAGTGCCGTACCCCTAAAATCTGGCGCATTCTTGTTTCAAATTGGTATTAGTTACAATGTGTTTTGCTCAACAATTTCTTCGGTGACACTGGTAAAAGTATCACCTTGCAACTTCACCCAGAGGAAGAAAGGAATAGCTAGTAGCTGTGTAGCACTAGAAAATACCACGAGTGAGGTCATAGAATTGTCGTAGAGAATCCCCATGACAGCGCTACCGATAAACCAGGATAAACCATAGCCTGTGCTAAAAATCCCATAAGCTGTGGCACGTTTGTGCTTAGGAACCATCCCAGCGATCGCAGCCTTGAGGATTGATTCTTGCGCTCCCATACCTATACCCCAAAATGCCATTCCTAAAAGTGCCAGATTGGTATCACCAAAAAAGACTAAGGGCGCAAAGAAAGCTGAAAATAAAGCTGCAATCATCAGCATAGAAATACCAATACGGTCAAATAAATAGCCAAAAATAAAAGCAGCGATCGCATCTACTCCCATTGCTACAGCATAAAATATAGGGATTGTCTGTCCGGAAGCAATTCCCACCTTTTGAAAGTGAAAAGCTATCAGGGGAAAATCAGCATAGCCAGCCGCAATAATCGCTACAGCACCGAGATAAATCCAAAAAATTCGGGGTAGTTTTTCTCCTTGATTTTCTACAGTTTCTACTTCCAAATCGCTGGGATTTGGGTAAATAATTTGCAAAATTACTAATACAAGTAATCCCAACACCGCAGGTACAACCAAAATAGCAAAGCTGTTGCGATACTCTCCCTGAAAATAAAGCATTGCGGCTACAGCCAAAGGCCCCATGACTGCACCTGTTTGATCCATTGCTTCATGCAGTCCGAAGCCAAAACCCCTACCGATTTGGCTTGCACCATGAGAAAGTAGCGCATCTCGTGGTGGAGTCCGAATAGCTTTACCTGTACGTTCTGCCATCATCAAACCTGCGGCGGCTTCCCATCTCCCAGTTAAGGCTAAAAGTGGTACAACTGCGGTGTTTAAAATGTAACCTAAAGTTGTGATTCCCCAGTATTTGCCTGTATGGTCGCTGATATAGCCAATAGCCAGACGCAAACCATAACCAATCAACTCACCAAAACCAGCTACAAGACCAACTACAGTGCCGCTAGCTCCCAAAACTTCTAAGTAAGCCCCTGTAATACTACGCGCACCTTCATAAGTGGCATCAGCACAGAGGCTAACCAATCCCAATAAAATCACAAACTTCAAAGCGCCTGTTTTCTGGGGCATCATCTGTCAATCTATAAATTTATGTTGTGCTATTAATACATAGATTTATAGAAAAAATCAGTAGGCTTTGAAATTGGAATTATAAAATCTCAGCAATTACAAACAGATTAAAACTCGCGAATCCTTGTAATATCTGGCTTTTATAATTTGGCAGTGGGATTACTCCATCAAAATTAAGCGCAATGGATCTAGACACAAATACCAAGGAAAAGGTTGGTCTTTCATGGTTGCCCATTTTTCTTTAAAAACTTCTGCTTGCAAATGGTAGTCTTGGGGATTATTGGCAGCAGAATGTAGTTTTAAAAATAAGGTCATGCGGTGAGGTGTTTCACTAGTTCTGGCTAACCAACAAGGAAAGGTATTTTCCTGGTTGGGGACGTTGGTAAAGCTGATTTGATGGGCACGAATACCAACATGGGTGATGTTGTCAGGAATTGCATCCATAACTTGGAGATGACAACCCCAATCACTAGCTTCAATCAAACCAGCTCCCGGCAGCTGCGCCACAGAAAAGTTCTTGCAACCAGTAATTCGAGCCACACCCACAGTTATAGGATGCTCAAAAATATCGTGTTTAGAACCATATTGAACAGCACTACCATGTTCTAAAACCAATAAATTTGGGCAAACTCGATAAGCTTCTTCCATATTATGGGTGACAAACAAAGATACACCGTTGTAATCAGCTAGAGTCTCAGTCATTTGCTGTTCTAGTTGACTCCGCAGGTGAGTATCGAGTGCAGAGAAAGGTTCATCTAAAAGTAAGGCTTCTGGTTGAGAGGCTAATGCTCTAGCTAAAGCTACTCGTTGTTGCTGTCCCCCAGAGAGTTGATGTGGATAGCGATCGCCTAATCCTTGCAACTGCATTGCTAATAATTGCTGTTCTACTTGTACCCGGATACTGCCTTTAGATAATCCTTTAGGTAAGCCAAACGCAATATTTTGTGCCACAGTCATGTGGGGGAACAAAGCATAATTTTGTACTAAAAAACCGATGCGGCGATCGCGGCTGGGTAAATTTATTCTTTGTTCAGAATCAAACAGTACTTTACCATTCAGGACAATGCGTCCTTGGGTTGGTGTTTCTATCCCAGCAATGCAGCGCAGAATCATGCTTTTACCTGCTCCCGAACCTCCCAACAATCCCAAGGTTTGCTCATCGCTATTGAAAGCAACTTTGAGATGAAAACTCGGCAGTTGTTTTTCAATATCTATAATTAGCCCCACGGTTGAGGATAGTTTAGGTAACACAGATGATTCTTCTGCTGGTATATTTTGTCCCCGTCCCCTTTTTTCTCGATTTCCTCGCCTCCCTTTCTCTCGTGATTCTTGCCAGAAATTCACAGCAATAATCCCTGATAGGGAAATTGCCATAATTACAATCGACCAAAACCAGGCTTCATCCATTGCTCCGGCTTCCACAGCAAAATAAATCGCCATTGGAATCGTTTGCGTTTGTCCAGGAATGTTACCAGCCAGCATCAAGGTTGCACCGAACTCACCCAAAGCCCGGGCAAAGGCTAGAGTAGTCGCCGCTAAAATTCCTGGTAGTGCTAAAGGTAAACTGATACGCCAAAAAATTGTAGACTCCGTTGCGCCTAGAGTTCTCGCTACCCGCAGCAGATTACTATCAATTTGCTCAAAAGCTCCTAGTGCAGTTTTATACATTAAAGGGAAAGACACCACTGTAGCTGCGATCGCTGCACCGTACCAAGTAAACACAATGCTGAAGTCAAATGGCTGCATGAGTTTTCCTACAGGCCCATTCTTCCCGAAAAATATTAATAACAAAAAGCCCACAACCGTAGGCGGTAAAATTAATGGTGCAACAAAGAGACCTTCAATCAGTGATTTTGCTTTACCCCGATATCCCAGCATCCAGTAGGCAGCAGCAATACCTAAAAAGAAGGTAATAAATGTAGCTAATAAGGAAGTTTTTAGCGATATCCAAAGGGGCGATAAATCCGGTGCCATAGTTTTTTGGTAAAAAAGTTACTGATACTGCGCGCAAGTCAAATTTTGTAGAGACGCGATTCATCGCGTCTTTAAGCTACCAGCTAATGTAAATCCTTGTTTTTCAAACACAGATTTAGCTTCATTGCTCGCTAAAAATTGCACAAAATCCTGAGCAGCAGCGACATTTTTACTACTTTTAAGTACCGCTATGGGATAGACAATCGGAGAATGGGTTTTTTCAGATGCAGTGGCGACAATTTTGACTTTTGGCGTACTTTTAGCATCGGAGAAATAGACTAGCCCCGCATCTGCGTTACCTGATTCTACGTAATTAAGAGCTTGACGAACATCTTTCGCGTAGACAGTCTTACCTTTAACTTGGTTAAGAAGATTTAATGAAGTTAAAACCTGTTGTGCATATTGTCCAGCCGGGACACTTTTGGGTTCACCAAGAGCGATTCTTTTAATGCTGGGTGAAGCTAAGTCTTTAAAATCAGTGACAACTTGAGAATTTTGGGGTGCAATCAACACTATTTGATTTTTCAGCAAATCCCTGCGAGTACCATCAACCAACAAACCTTTTTGCGCTAAAGCATCTATCTGTTTAGTTGCAGCCGAAATAAAAACGTCAACACCTGCACCTTGTTCAATCTGTTGTTGCAAAGCACCCGATGAACCAAAATTGTATGTCAAATTGACATTTGGCTTTTCTTTGCTGTACAAAGGCTTGATTTCATCCATTGCATCCTTGAGGCTAGCAGCAGCTGATATCGTCAACCTTGCTGTTGGCGCTTCTGGACTAGCAGTTATTGAAGCTGAGTTCTGTGTCTTCGTTGGGCTACAACCCACAATGAGTAAGAACGAAATAAATACCCAACTCCAAAAAGTCACAATGGGTTTATTAATCATTAGCACTCTCTCAAGCATTTTTGCGGAATTAATTCATAATTTACCAACCTATTCACCTAGAAACTAAAAAAAGTTGGTAAAAGAATCAAAGATTGTTAGAGTTCTATGACCAAATTAGGCAAAAGAATAATGGTCAGCAAGAGGAAAAGGGGCAAAGAGCAAGGGGGAAGACTGGAGTGGAGCTTGTATCTATGTTCCGCTATATTTCAGTAATTGCCGTAAAATAATTGACATTGTTAACCAAGGTTGTTAAACAAAATCGTTAGCTTGTTAAACAAACTCGTTACTTTGCCAGGGATTTCCAGAAAATCAGTGGATGGGAAAATTTATAACTATAGTCATTGCGTTGGCGGAACACCTTGCCACAGGTTACATAGCCAGGGAAACTGCGATCGCACACAACCTAATTCTGTCTGAAATCAAAAAAGGCGTAGAAGCTGTGCTTCTTGTCTCAGACATCGCTTCATCTATATCAAATTGACTAAACTGAGTTACTAGGATTTACCCCAGTTTTACCCCAGAAGTCTTTAATTGCTTGTAATTCTAAAGGCGGCACCCGGATTTGAACCGGGGAGTGGAGGTTTTGCAGACCTCTGCCTTACCACTTGGCTATGCCGCCGCAGTTGCGCTTATTTATATTAACACTTTTGCTTTCTTTAGACCAGTAGCCAAAGGAGTAGCTATCAAGCACTATTTTGGTTATGGTAGCACACTTTAGCACGACGTTCTGCAAACTTGTGAGTAAGCAGGGGCTAGCATTCTCCTCACCAGGGCTACTAACCATGCCCAATCTAGCTACCCATCTACCTCAGGCTCCATACTTCATAGTGAAAGGTGTGATACAGTTACTAGTTAAATTGACCACCCACATTCCTATAGGTATTATAATTATTCATACTAAAAGGCTGTAACCCTTATCGCATAAAGATTACAGCTTACTTATAAATTCGTAAGAATTTCATGCTCCTTCACAAGTTAGGAGAACCTCGTGCCTACAAAATTACTTCGTTTTAACGCATTAAAATTTTATTCTAGCATTAATAAATTAGCTGGGTAATTGAGTTTATTTAGAGCTATTTATAGAAGTTCAAAACAATAAAATAAAGACAAATAAACATAATGAGATAATTATATTTCCCTAAAATTAGGGACATGATTCCCGCAATAATCATGGCAGTTAGGAGAAGCTGTCTGAATTTCATAACCTCCTTTCTTTCTATACTTTCACGAATCATCGACATCATGTAAGTATATTCTTCTTTCGTAAAGTCATATCCCATTTGTGACGCTAATAATACTATCTCATCCCTCGACATTGGTTTGATTTTTTCAAGTAAACTGTTATCTTTACTTATCAGCTTAAGAAATTTCATTGCATTTTCCTCAGACATAAGAACCCACCTTAGTTATTACTTCTCTTTCCTAACCTATGTAGGAAAATTTTGATAACAGGGTAGCTATCTACTCAGTTTCTTTATTTATAGTCAGGGTCAGGTTGAGTTAGACCCACAGCAGTAAATATAAAGGATGATACATTAAGTAGGAAACTAACCCAGCCTTTGGTAGTACAGGTTTCAGAACTATAAGAACCGACAGCGAAAGTAGAGCAATCATAGAGAAAACTTTTCATGCCATCATTCCTATAGCTGAGAAGCACGACAAACACAAACCAGAATAGAAAGGCGATTATTACCCACATAAATAAGAAAAAGCAGCAGGAGTAGATAACTCTAAATACGGGATTATTTCTCAATTCTGCTGGTAAATTATCTAAAGCAGCTTCTAGTATACTTTTGGGTTGAGGAGGTTGCATGAAACACCCTATGGATTACCGTTATTTATAGAGTAATCTCCTCTAATAAAGGGCTTGTAGGGGGATAATACTGAAATTTAGCCCTTTATAGACCTAGAAGGCATAAATTTATGACTTTGTTATTCCAAGCTTGAATCTGGGTAATTTAAGGTTAGGTATCTCAGTAGGCTGATACAAATGAAACTCAGTAAAACAGTCTTAGCCCTAACCCTAGCTTGTTCAATGACCATTTCAGTATTGATAGAGAGCGCTGCATTAGCCCAAAAGAAAAAATTTATTGTCTGTGATACTCCTGAGGAAACTGCTTCTGAAATTAAGAAGACAGTAAGCTTACCTAATATGGGGATAAGGGTAGAAGTCCCAGCTAACTACAGAGCAGTAGGTAGAAAGGACGATTCTACATTGTTTGTAGATAATGGAACTTATAAATATCTGCAATGTGTAGCTAATAATCCAGGAGCAGGGGGAAGAGGAATATTTGGATTTATGGTAGAGAGATCCAAGGCTAATTACTTGTATAGTAATGTCCAAGATGAGGTTCCGGGAAAACCAAACTTCTTTATTGTTTGGGAAAAGCAGCCTTTAGGTGAAGAGACTTCGCATCTTCTGAGTCTTAGAATTAAGACTCAGAAGGGAATTATAGAAGTTACAGAAGTAGATGGTAACGGGCCTATAACTACTGAAACCGAAGCTATACAGCAAAGAAATAACCTGGTTGAATTAGCTAGCATTATAGAAATAATTTAGATTATTTAAATCTTGTTCTATCAAGTTTCTATTTCTTCTTCTATTACCTTCTGATTCTGGTGTCTTTTAATTATCTCTTCTATTATCTTAGAACGATTATCACGTTGAATGTTTTGACACTTCCTAGCTGAAGCTGTCGATATAAACGCAGGAATCTACTCTCTAGTTCCTCTATCTGCTCTATCTTCTGTGTCGATAGAGATGGGATCTCTATATCAACGTTTTGATATACCTCAACACATTTCATCCAAATATCAGATAATTCCACAACTATATTTAGGTCGCTTATCTGCTGACTATTTATCCTGTAGTTATTCTCATCTAGTGTGCCTCTCGTAAAGTCTTTGAAAATGTGAACTTCTAGAATCAATCTATACATCCTTGCCAGTTTTTTTACTTAGCGCGATCGCATGACTTCAGAGAAACCCTGCTAGGAGCGATCGCGTCTCACTATCAAATTTTTACTTCATCAGCGAAACTATTCCATCGCACAAAGTGAAATGGCCCAGCCACTGATCCCCAAAGATGCTCATCAGTTTCTAGATCTCTTCCTCTGTCAAGGCTCAGAAGTCTCTCTTCGTTAATGTCAAATTCATTATCAAGATAGGTTTTTTGCCCGTTGCGAACGACTATACAGCCTTTTCCGGGTTGTATCCTACCTTTAAAGCTGTTGCCAGTCCATTCTACAATCATGTCACACCCTGCCATCTTTTCTACGTCATCAGTAGTTAAGGTAGCGAGTTTTTCGAGATTGCGGGAAGCACCGTAAAATTTTTCTTCTTCTTTAACTGTGTAGTTTTCTAGTTGAATGCGATCGCCTTCAGTGACAAACTTCAATACTCGCAAACGATAAGGTTGATTAAGTGCATAGTCATAGGCTTGCTCTAAAAACAAACTCACCCCTGA
This sequence comes from Tolypothrix sp. PCC 7601, assembly GCF_025677855.1. Lineage (NCBI taxonomy): Bacteria > Bacillati > Cyanobacteriota > Cyanophyceae > Nostocales > Tolypothrichaceae > Tolypothrix > Tolypothrix sp. PCC 7601. The sequence continues at coordinate 4,851,057 of NZ_CP064879.1, read as the reverse complement.
TAAAAGTTCTAAGGGTAAGGGACGCATACACACACGAATATGTGCATAAAAAGGCGGGTTTTCAAAAGCTTGTTCTTGATTGCTAAAATCAGCTGCCATCCAACGAGCTAAGGTAGCAATGTCTGTAGAGTGAGTCATTACAGATAAATAAAGTCCACTGGAAGTATTTTATGTTATTTGGGGAAGGGGGAAGGGGTAATGAGTAATGAGTAATGGGTAATGAGTAATGAGTAATGAGTAATGGCTCTTCTCCCCTGCACCACTGCTCTTCTGCACCCCTGCTTCCTCTGCTTCCTCATCCCCAGTCCCTAGTCCCCAGTCCCCAGTCCCCAGTCCCCAATCCCCAATCGGGAGAATTACGATCGCTTTATGCGTCCATCAAACTGGTAGTTTAGGTTAGGGGTTGGGAGATTAACAGTTGAAAATGAAAGAAGCTAACTATAGCAAGCATTTTGGTTGGGGTAAAAGCTTAATGACTCATTATGTAAATTACTCTAAGCCAAGTAAAGTATCTATGCTACGTCTCTTCAGTGTAATTGTGACTGCGGCTATAATTTGGCAGTTTAGCGGTTCGTTGACTTTGGCGCAGAACAAAAAGCCGAAACAGCCAGAGCAATTTCCGCCTAGTCCATTAGAAAATATTCTCCCCGATCCCTTACTATCACCTTTGGGCGATCCGAAAAATTTGACTCCTACACAACTACAACAGCTAGAACCGCAACTTGATCAATTAAATCAGGAAGCGGCGGCTAAGTTGCAAGCTGGAGATACGGTAGCGGCGTTTGAACTGTGGAACCGAGAATTACGTTTACGCCGCTTGTATGGTTCATTAACAGAAGTGCAAGCATTGTCACGGGTGGGAGCAATAGCGTTTAATCAAAATAATCGCGAAGAAGTGCAATTTATTACCCAACGCTTGCAAGCTATCCAACAGCAAGCCCTATCTCAGCCATTACTAGATTTACAATTATTGCGATCGCTTGGTGGTGCTTATGAACAAGTGCGATCGCCTAAACAAGCTCTAGAAGTTTACAATCGGCTTTTGGCTGTAGTTTTAGAACAAAAAAATACTACTGCGATTATTGATACGCTCAAAAATATTGGCGAAGTACATCTAGCTTGGTTCGATTATCCTCAAGCCGCAACTACTTACCAACAACTATTAAGTTTAGCGACGGCTCAAGGTGATAAATTAAACGAAGTTGCATACCTGCAACAGCTAGCTTATATATATGAACAGGGCAAAGACTTCCAAGAATCCATAAATACACTTAACAAGCTGGCACAAGTTTACACTGCAGAAAATAATACTGCTGCATTACCTAAATTAAAATTGGCGATCGCTTCTAATTATCAAGTATTAGCCAAGGATAATCCTGCCTTACTACCAGAAGCATTTAAAAACTATCAACAAGCATACTCTACGGCTTGGGAATTAGAGCAATATGTCGATGCTGGTGAAGCTTTGCAGCAATTAATTGCGTTATATCGTTCTCAAGGACAAATTAACGATGCTTTGCAAACTAGCCAAATTTTAGTAGAAGCCCAGACAAAAGCCAGTAACTTTTACGGCATGATGCAAGCATACGACCAAATAGGGCAAATGTATGTTGAAAGTAAACAGTATCCTCAAGCACTAGCCGCTTTTCAAAAAGGCTTAGAATTAGCCCAACAACTTAAGTATGATGAAACATACTTTACTCAGCAAATTGATAAGCTACCGAAGGCAAATTAAGTTTGTCATTTGTCATTTGTCATTGGTCATTGGTCATTGGTCATTTGTCATTGGTCATTGGTCATTGGTCATTGGTCATTTGTCATTTGTCAAAATAGATATTTCCCCATTACCCATTACCCATTACCCATTACCCATTACCCATTACCCATTACCCATTACCCATTACCCATTACCCATTACCCATTACCCATTACCCATTACCCATTACCCATTACCCATTACCCATTACCCATTACCCAGTCCCCAGTCCCCAATCCCCATTCCCTACTTCACCCGCAATTTCAATGTTGCGGTTGTATTCGCATCAACTTTTTGCTTTTCCCAAAGCATGGGGTGGTATTCAATTTTGCGCCAGGGGTCAATCATGTCTGTGTAGTGGGTGTGGAAGGCGTGGCCTGATTGACCGGGGGTGTGAATGGCTACGGAGTTGTCGAGATTTTTTAAGTCTACAACCATGCGGAGGGAGGGAATATCAGTTACCTCGAAGGATTTATTGGCTTTCCAGCGATTAGCATTGACGCTTTCCCCGTTCCCAGCAGTGGGAAATGCACCACGATTCAATAAAGCTTCAATGGGTGCTAACCCAGATTTGCCTAAGGTAGCATTCCGAAAAGTCACGGTATGTAAATCACCCCAGTTCCAGGATTTGGGGTCTTTACCTTGAAGGCGTTCGAGTTCATCTACAGCTTTGGTGAAGGACTGGCGGAGAATTTCGTCGCGGTTTTCCACTTTGCGAGTATTGCGGTTATCCCACCAGCTACTATTGGGCTTTTTGACGAGATTTTTCACCACAGCATACCAGCGATCGCCTCCATCAGGATAATATTCTGGGGGTAATTGATCGTGGAAGGTGTCGGCTAGTAAGTGTTTCCAGAATACTTCAAATAAAGCTGCTGCGGGCGATCGCATTTCTAGCTGTAAGTTCCAATCTAGTAGCAGCTGTTTGGCGGCTTCGTGTCGTGGGTTATCGAGGGCAATATTATTGAATAAAGGTACTAGGGTTTGGGCATTTAAATTCTGGTTGTCACCCTGAATCAACTCTACTTCTAGTAAGGAGAGAATTTGCTGTGATTTGGCAATCATCTCCACAATCCGTTGGGCGCGGTAGCCATAAACCCAGTCTGTAGTAATTAAATAAGGATAATTATTTTGTACTAAGTTATTGGCGGTAGCAATGTAACCTTGGGGAGGATTAAAACTTGTGGGTAGTTGCTCATAGTCAATATAACCTTGCCATTCATATTCATCAGTCCAGCCAGGAACCGGATAGCGCCCCTTACCTTTAGCTCTAATAGGGAATTTACCAGGCATTTGGTAGCCAATATTGCCATCAACATCAGCATAAACAAAGTTCTGGGCTGGAACATCAAAGTTCTCTACGGCTTGGCGAAACTCTTGCCAATTTTGGGCGCGATTAATTAGGGGAATGGCGTATCCTAAAGTGGAAGGCTCTAAAGCTGTCCACCGTAAGGCTACAGCATATTTTGGCGGAACTTCTACGCCGCCTTTTGCGGGAAACTGTTGGAGTTTAGCTGAAACATCCGAAAGAATGGGGCCATGTCTGGTGTAGCGTACTGTTTGGACAATTGGCTTACTTCCCGCAACTTGAATTGTCTCTTGTACGAGTTGCATATCTACCCATTTGCCATTTACCTCATATTGGTTGGGGTTTGCAGGGTTGATTTTCTCGATGTACAAATCCATCACATCTGGTTCCACATTGGTGACACCCCAAGCAATGCGATCGCTATGACCGATAATTACTCCTAGCATCCCCGCAAAAGAAAAACCAGTGACGTTGTAGGGACATTCACTATTTTTCGGTGTACAGTGCAAACCAACTTCATACCAAATCGAAGGCATTTGTACTGCTAAGTGGGGGTCATTTGCTAATATGGGCTTGCCTGTAGTGGTGCGAGAACCAGATATTACCCAATTATTAGAACCTATACCTATTGCTCTGGAGCCAATTAACTCTTCTAAAGCCTTCATGGGTTGGGTAATTGTGGCTAAGGCTTGGGTAATGGGTAATTGAGAGTCTGTAAGATGAGCAGCAATTAGTTGTGTTTCGTCAAAATCATCCTGTTCGCCTGTTTTGCGTTTTTGCGAATCGGGTAAGATGACTGGTAAATCTTGGGGGTATGGGGGAAATAGTTCTTCAACCTGAGCCAAATTTAAGTTTTTCAGCAGAATGGTACGTTCCATTTCGCGCTCAAAGTTTCGCCCCAAGTCGTAAGCCATGACTTTACCCCAAGTCAGGGAGTGGAGCAGTTGCCAAGGTTCTGGCTTATACCCAGGATTAAGCAATTTCAACATGGCATATTCTAAACTGATAGCACTGCCTTGATGCTCTGCTAAATAAGCGTTTACCCCTTGAGCATAAGCTTCCAGATATGCCTTCATCTCTGCATTCACTTGTTGGATTTCTTGCTGCGCTATCCTCGCCCAACCCATTGTCCGCAGATATTTGTCAGTAGCTATTTGAGAAGGGCCAAACATCTCTGCTAGCCGCCCGGAACCAATGTGTCGCCAAAAGTCCATTTGCCAAAAGCGATCTTGAGCGTGGATATACCCTTGCGCCATAAATAAATCGTGGGAGTTGGTAGCATAAATATGCGGTACACCCCATTGATCGCGTTGGACTGTCACCTCAGCCTTTAACCCGGCAAGTGCGATCGCTCCATTTTCTTGGGGAAAGGATTGCCTTACAGTATAGGTGGCAAATCCTACTATTAATAAACCCAATAATAATAGTAAGATAATTGTCTTTTTGAGTAACTTTTGCAACCAAATCTTCTTGGCTCTTCTCATTGCGCGGGCCGTGGCATATTTTATGAAACCATCGGACATTGTACTGCTTAGAGCGCTCTATTTATTCTCTCGACACAAGATTTAGATTTAATCGTTCAAAAGCGAGTATTTTCCAGCAGATTTTTCTATCTCATCCCTTTTAAAGCTGTCACCGATTCTTGCACCCTGAAAACGCAACCCCGAAACTCAATCCTGATTTGCTCACCTCGACTCATAATTTCTGGTGATATAGCGTTTACCAGACAATTTTTAGCTTTTTATGAGATTCCTATAAGTTGGAGTCGATGAGTAGCAAAATATCACTTCTACCATTAACCAATATCTTCTTGTAATCTCACCTTGGCATTCACTATGTTGAGATCAGCAATTGATGGTACTGGTTGGATAGCAGTGAGATGTGATGATATCTGTGCTCCTAATTTACGCAAACAAGTAAGTTTATCCATTGTGGTGAAATTGAGATTGTTGAAAATCTCTTTAGCGGCTCGCACAGAAATTAAGTTGATGGGGATAGATTTTTTGATGTTGGAGTCTAATTTTTGGACGAAACCATTAAATACAACCCAATCTAGGTGTTGACCTAAATCTGCGGCAAAAACTTCGCTAATTGTTCTTAAAGTGATAGACGCGATGATATTTTCATATAATTCCTCAATTTGTCGTAGCGTTCTGGGAATTCCGTAAATTTCATCTTTGCCGCCATCGTACCTCAACTCTGTAATTGTCGGAATAATTTTCCATACAGGGAGTTGATAATCAATTACTAATTGTTTCGCTTCGGATACATAAGCTACTTTAAATTGCTGTGGAAACGCCACCTTGTTTTCATCCGTATAGGATATGTATTGCAAATCTTCTAAGGTTGGATATTCTGAACGTTCTAATACCATTTCATTGTAAAGAACTACAGCCGCTTCAACTCTGGCGTAGTAAGCTTCTTCTAATTCATCTACTTCTGCATTGCGCTTTTTAGTTTCTAAAATTGCCGTGTGTTTATGCCATTCATAATTGGCTTTTAAGCGCTCTATTGATAATTGGCGACTAGTTTCTTTTTCTTCATATTCCTGCTTGGCAAGTTGATAATTTAATTCTGCATTTTGCAAAGCTTGCTGATATATTTGTTCTAAAAAAGGTAGCCTTTGCATTAACCAATGAGGTAACGCCATCGGTTTGCGAAATTTTGGTTTTGGTAATCCAATTGATAATTGCTTAGGAGTTTCCATTGCAGGAAATGTATCACGAATTCGCAATTTATCAAATGAAACTATATCTTCTACTGCCAGAGTATGCTCTAGGATAGTCCGCAACTCAATTATCCAATCTGCTATTTCTACATTAATCTCATCAACATCGCCCAATCTTTGTTCTAAATAATTTGGCTGATGCAGTTTTTTCTTTTGCTGTAATAATTTTTTCGCTTTATTGGCAGCTTGTTTTCTTTCTATCTCCTTCTGTCTATGAGAGCGGGCACACTCTCTGGCAGTATCTTTAACCAGACTAGATGGTATATTTTTTTTCATCTTTAACAGCTCCTAATGTCTGGGGTCATAAAAACTTTTATGGTAGCAAGATACATTTTATTTGCCCTCATAGTACCTAACTATTTATTTTGGCTGTGATTGTAAATAATCATGCTAGCGTGACGAAAAGAAACCAACAATCATATATTCAAGAATTCTTTTCAGTGAAAATACTGAAAATTTAACTATTGAACTACTGAGCAAAAAAATTGTAGAAGCTAGTCTATAGATCATAAACGCTGGTTGATATTGCTACCTGAATTTCACAATTTTTTTACTGTAAAAATCGCATAATTTTATGTAATATTTCTAACTTCATCAACATAAAAAAACCTCCTACAAAAATTTATCTGATGTCTAGCTCAATACAAGTTCATTACCAGTAAAGGATAAATCATGACCATAACCCTTCTGAAGCTTATACTATTGACTGACAGTGAGCTATTCAACTTATTCTATAAACATATAGCTATATACAGTTATAAAGAATAAACATCTTATTATTGCTGTAATATTTCTTTGAACTTAACTAAATATTTACTCAGATACTTGTTGAGACTCTGATTGGAAAATAGTTAAATTTCATACTAAATTTCCACCTTTGTGTGTCCGTGCTCATGCTTGAGCAAAAGAATTGATCAGTCATAGAGGATTTTTTGTCAAAAAAAATACTAATCTTACCAAGATGATGCGATCGCTATCCCAATAAAACACCTCCCAGTTTAGATGTAACTTTCTTAACGTTACTAATGCCAAAGATGGAACTTCGCTGTAGATAAAGCCTCCGAGAATATACTGCAACTTTCTCACTACTTTGCGTCTAAGCGGAACTGCGTAACGCTGTCCCTGACTTTTGATCGGTAGCCTATAGAACATGATATTAGACTGATATTAGATATTCACTACAAAAATTACGCCATCCGCCAAAATCGCGAAAATAATTTCTAGGAGAATCTTCCGCAAAAGGTAAAATAACGAGAATTACTTGATTTAGCTGGGATAGCGGGAGGCAAAAAATGGGATTAGCTGGGGTGAGAATTGTGTTGGTAGAACCAGCTGGCCCCATGAATGTCGGTTCAATCGCCAGGGTAATGAAAAATTTTGGCTTGCATCAGCTGGTAATCGTCAATCCTCAATGCGATCGCCTGTCGATGGAAGCTATGAAAATGGCAGTTCATGCCAAAGAAATTTTAGAATCTGCTGTGGTGGTAGAGACTCTACCAGCCGCCTTACAAGGATGTGTGCGGGTAATAGCCACAACGGGAAGAGTTAGCAGTTGGGAAACCCCTTTAGAAAATCCCCGTACTGCACTTCCTTGGTTACTTGAAGAAGTAGAAAAACCAGTGGCGCTGGTTTTTGGTCGGGAAGATAGGGGATTAAGTAATGAAGAATTAAATTATGCTCAAAGGTTCGTCACAATTCCCAGTAATAAAAATTATCAATCCTTGAACTTGGCAACGGCGGTAGCTATTTGTTGTTATGAGATGGCTCAATTTATCGAGCAACCAGAAGCTCAACCCACATTAGCCACACAAATTGCTCCCTGGGAGATGAGGGAAGCATATTACCAAGAATTAGAAGCTTTATTGCTGAAAATTGGTTATCTTTACCCCCATACCGCAGCCAGCCGTATGGAAAAATTTCGCCAATTATATAATCGTACACACCTGCAAACTACAGAAGTAGCTATGTTGCGGGGGATTTTACGGCAGGTAGAATGGGCACTAACCAATGCTCGCGATCGCGAAAACTGCGATTCGTAGATTAACATATACCCATTACTCCCCCCAAAATAGATAATATGGCCTAAACTAAACACAAAAATGCTACTTAGTGGCAAAAAGTGATGTCTGTATTTCAGTGCTTGAGAAGAAATTTTTGGTTTGGGAGTTGGCATAAACAAGTGCATTGGGTCGCAAGGAGTAGCCGTGTCAGAATCGATTGACAAACAAATACCTTTCTCGCGGCGTGAACCCAGAAACCGCCGCCAACGTCCACGCAAAGTCCAAAAGGTGGAACAAAAGAAGACGAAAGTACCCGCGCAGAAACGTGGAGGCGCAAAAGAAGCGCCACTGACGCGTGTAACAAATAGTAACAGTTATACACCAATGGTGGTTGGCGGCTCTAGATCCAAGGCAGGATTAGTCATGCCAGCAGCAGTCAAACCCATACCTCGAAACAAGGTAGCGACTCCACAAGTACAATCCAACACTGTGAAGTTAAAAACAGTGCGGGTAAATCAGCATGGGGTGGCAAAAACTGTGGTGCGATCGCGCAAGACGCGTTTAAAGCCAATGGCTAGAACCCTGCTATATACCTTACGGTTGTTAATCGTAGGTGTTGGGATTGGTGCCATTATGGGTACGGTGTTATCTATATTAGATCCAGCTTCGCGGATGACTCCCACATCTTCATCCTCATCTAATACCAACGCCGGACAAACCCAGCCTACCCCCAATGCTGCAACACCCTCCGGCTTATCTTTATCACAAGAAATTCCCTCATTAAAATCTGCCGTGCAAAACCTGGCGGCTGCAAACCCTAGTCTGACACCAGGGGTTTTATTAGTTGATTTAGATACAGGTTCTTATGTAGATATTAATAGTGCCGCCAGTTTTCCCGCCGCTAGTACAATTAAAGTTCCTATCTTAGTAGCCTTTTTCCAAGATTTAGATGCAGGAAAAATCCGGTTAGATGAAATGCTGACCATGCAGCAAAGTATGATTGCTGGTGGTTCCGGAAATATGCAATACAAGCCTGCGGGAACCCAGTATTCAGCTTTAGAAGTCGCCACAAAAATGATTACGATCAGCGACAATACAGCTACAAATATGCTGATTGCGCGCTTGGGAGGAATAGAAGCACTTAACCAAAGATTCCGCAGTTGGGGTTTGACAACCACAGCCATTCGTAATCAACTCCCCGATTTACAAGGAACAAATACCACCAGTCCCAAGGAATTAGCCACATTGATGGCGATGGTAAATCAGGGGAACTTGGTGAATATGCGATCGCGCGATCGCTTACTCGATATCATGCGCCAAACTGAAAGAGACAATTTGCTCCCATCCGGTTTAGGCACAGGCGCGACTATTGCCCATAAAACAGGCGATATTGGTACAATGCTGGCAGATGCAGGTTTAGTTGATATCCCCACAGGTAAGCGCTACATAGCCGCAGTCATGGTACAGCGTCCCAACAACGATGCGCGCGCCGAAAAACTGATTAGCGGTATTTCGCGTGCAGCTTACCAACAATTTAGCCAAAATGGTGCCATCCCCAATGTGACAAGTAGTCCTATACCAACCACTGGTTATCAGACTCCAGTCATGTCACCCTCTGTACCCAACAGTGGTGTTAATACTGTACCAGTAATGCCCAATAATGGGGTTAACAATGTACCCATGATGCCCAACAATGGGGGTAATGCATTACCAATGAATGGTTATCCTGCCCCAGTGATGGCTCCTTACCCAAATGGTATGGTAAATCCTATGCCGAATACTGGTTATCCATATCCAGTCATGAATCCCCAATATTACCCACCAAGGTAATATAGCGCTTCCCATGCTGGTGAGGTACAGCAATAAAAAATTAACCGCCGATGAAAAAGGATAAACGCAGATAAACGCCGATAAATTTGTACTTCACTAGACTAGGAAACGCTATACCATTTTGGATTTTGGATTTTGCGGAAAGTTGCGTGCGGGGGTTCCCCCCGTTGAGCAAACTTTCCAAGACAGGTTTTGGATTGTGAAAGATTGATTGACTAAGCTTTTCGGCAATTCATTTGTCCCAATCATTATTCAAATTGGTATAAACTAAGGAGCCATAAAAGTTTTCCTTGGACATTTGGTGTTTGTAAGTTTTTATACTAAAAATTGTGAATTCGGCAGAATATTTAAACCTGCAAACCCAGATAATACCTAACGTTCTTAATTACGAATTACGAATTACGAATTACTGAACACCTCTGAAGACTGAAAATAAATGAAGAATACTCATCAAAAGGATGAAGTGTGAAAGCTGATGCTTTCTAAGCTTCATCCTTTATCCTTCATACTTTTTAATTCTTCATTTAAATATGGAATCAACAACACCTTCTATCCAATTTTTTTCAGGACTTTTTGAAGAACTGAGTAATGTCAGCTTGCGGCGTGAAGTTCGCACTGGTAAACGTATAGTAGTAATGTTTTTTGAAAAACTCCAAGCTTTGGAAGGGTTTAATAGCTTTACTAAACCATCTTTAAATTCATTACGTTTAACTGATGAAGAAGGCGAAATTAATGTGACTCCTTCTTCTACTCGCTTCATTTTTGGTGGTGATGAAGGTGATGAATTACAGCGAGTTGAATGTAAATTTGAAATTGAGCAAGATGATCATTGGGAAAGATTTATGCGTTTTATGCACCGCTACGCTGAAGCAAATGGCATGGAATATGGCGAACGGTAAATAATCCAATAAAGTAAGTAGGGTGTGTTACGGCTGTGAAAGGATTTGGGACACAGAGACAATGAAATTTAGCCGTAACGCACCATCAATGCGACTTTATAAATAACCTCTTCGCTTACAAAATGACGCAACCCAACTTTGCGGATATGACGGATGCCGAATTACGAGTTTACGTGTTGCATAATCCTAACAATACTGAAGCTTTTTATGCATACGTTGACCGCTTACACGCAGCGAACCCCAACCCAAAGCTAATGTCAATTGAAGAGGCTGAAGCTGAATTGGAAAAGAGAGTTAATCAAGGACAAAGATAGCCGTTCACGTAGGATGCGTTACGCTATCGCTAACGCATCAGCGCGATCAAACTTTTTGATATCGCATTCCTGGGAGTTGCGATACTAAACCCATCAATTCTAACTGTAATAAAGCGCTGGAAACTGAACCAGCATCCATACCAGTTTTTTGAATAATAAAATCAAATGGTAAAGCATCAGAAGCGATCGCATTAATTACCTGTTGCAATTCTGGTGCTAAATCTGGCAAACTCAATTGCTGGGGTGCTGAAGAATCTTGTACTACGTCGATTTGTGGTATTGCTCCCAGGGTTTTTAATAGTTCGTCTAATTCTTTGAGAATTATGGAAGCGCCTTGACTAATTAATTTTAAACAACCTTGAGATGGATAATCGTCAATTCTCCCAGGTAAAGCGTATACATCTCTACCAAAATCATTAGCGTAGGTAGCTGTAATTAACGCACCCGATTTGATTGGTGCTTCGATAACTAAAATGGCGCGACTCAAACCTGCAATAATCCGATTGCGACGTGGGAAGTGATTGCGATCAGGTGGGGTTTTGGCGGGATACTCACTGACGACTAATCCCGCAGTCAAAATCTGCTTGTAGAGTTCCCGGTTTTTGGGTGGATAAATAATATCAACACCTGTACCTAAAACTGCGATCGTTCTCCCACCAGCTTTCATTGTAGCGGCATGGCTTTCGGTATCGATGCCCTCAGCCATTCCCGAAACTACTGTAAAGCCGTTTTTTGCTAAAGCTGTGCTAATTTGGCGAGTCCAACGGATGCCATAATCTGAAGGTTGACGAGTTCCAACAATTCCCACTAAAGGTTTATTTCCCAAATTTTCTTGTAGTTCAACTTCACCGCGATAGTACAAACAAGCAGGTGGACTGGGGGTTTCTAATAGCAAGCGGGGATAATCTACATCTGCTGGTGTCCAAAAATGGGGGTTTTCTTCCTGGTGCTTGATCAATAATTGTTCTGGATGCAAACGCGATCGCTGTTTGACTACTTTTTCTAAAGTCTGAAAACCAAAACCCTCTACCTGCGACAATTCCGCCTTTGTTGCTTTCCAAGCTATAGACAGCGTACCAAAATGCTGCTGCAAACGCCGCAGAAATACAGGGCCAATCCCAGAAATTTGCGACCAAGCTAACCAATACGCGCGTTCTTCTCCCACTTTCTCATCCTCACAGCCATTGGTTTGAGTATTCCCAATTTTGGCTTAGTTGTTAATGGGGATTGGGGATTGGGGATTGGGGATTGGGGACTGGGGATTGGGGACTGGGGAATGGGGAAAAGGGGACTGGGGAATGGGGACTGGGGAACTCGGGGCCCCCTCTGGGGATAAGGGGTAATGGGGACTGGGGAAAGGGGAAAGGAGAATAACAAACACCAAATGACAAATGACAAATGACAAATGACAAATGACAAACCCCAACTTAAGCCTTCCAATTAAAAAATTGTGCATAAATATATGCGATCACTTCATCTAAGACTGTTCGCACACCTTGGCTGTAACGCCACCATTGCTGGGGATTGTAGTCTCTGTTGGTAGATGCGATCGCGCCTACTTGAATATGAGAGGCTAATACTTTTTTAAATAGCAGCCAGCTTCTACGAGTATGAGCATCCCAAGAGAATAGATTGATGGATTCTCCGCTAAACTCTGAATTGGCTAACCAGCGACTAAATTCGTTAGCAGATGCATAGCTACGATCCTTAATTACATAAGGTGCTGGAACAGCTATCACTTTCTCTGGTGCTACACCTAGTTTTTTTAATGTGATTGCGGCTACGTCTGCAAAGCTTTTATATGCGCTTAAATAACTTCCTTGCTCTAATGTTCCGCCTGTGGTGATAATTTGGCGATAATTCCCGCGTTTAAATTCACTAATCGCCTCTTGGAGTGCATAATCTGGTACCCATCCTTCCACTACCAAGATTTTTGCTGATTTGATAGGAGTATTGACGGCTAGAAATGGATGTATATGAGTAATTGCGAAAAATAGTAAAGCCGCAACTAGCGTGATCGCAATTATCCATCCCTGAACCGTCAAAACCCACAATTCTTGGCGTTTAATTAATCGAATTTTGGGTAGTTTTAGCTGCTGGCGATTGTTTCTCTTCTGCATTAACCCTTATTTGAACGCTGCTGTTTCAAATAAGTAAACACAGACTTATCGCCAATATCCGCAGGAATTGCTTGCACTGTTTTTCGCAATGCAAAGACTAAAAACAAAATTGCCCAAATTCCTAGTAAAACCTGTTCTGCTGGAATTGGTAAAATTCCTACCAAATGCCCTAACAACAATATTGGTACTGTAAAAGTTAATATCTTAGTTTCCAAGCGATTAAAGCAAAAAGCTTCTTTGAAATAAATACCTGTCAGCGCTACAAAGGTAAATCCAACACCGAATAAGGTAAGAGGATGATTGTAAACGGTAACAGCTAAAGGTTCGCTGCTATAAAACGCCAATCCCACTGCTGCAATGCTACCAATTGCCCAAAAAGCCTGTAACAGTCGGTGCAATGCCAGCATATAAATATGGATGGTGAATAAACTTACACCAAGAGCCAGTGTAAAACAAGCATATAGCGGAGTTAGCGCTGCTAAAGTTGCTGGTTGATTGTTGAACACCACTAAAGCGCTAGCGATCGCCAAGCTAAGTGCAGCTACCATTAACCCAGCGCGATAGATAATTACCCCAGTGCGATCGCTTTGAGTAATTGTAAATTCCCCAAACTGACCTTGATAAACTTCTGGTGCTGATAATGTTTGTGTAGTCATAGATTAGTTATGAGTCTGGATTTGGTATCTCTACAATAAATCTTTCACCATCCAAAATCTAAAATTGTAGAACTTCTAGCCTCAATAGTTGTCAGTTCAGAGGGAAAGGATAAAGAAAAAACCTTTCACCCTTACCCTTTCCCCTTTTACCCTAACCACATTCAAAGGTGAAAATCTTTAACCGAGCCGTATTACCTCTAAACTATCTTGCCAGTTAATCTGCAATTGTGACTGTGCATTACCACTATTGATGGCAATTTCTACCCAGCCATGACTTCCTACTAATGCAATGGCTTCTCTAACTTTGACATCGCTGTAAGTTTCACACCCCGGTATTGTCAAGCTTCCCACTTGTACGCGCCAGGTTTTACCCTGCACATAACTCCCCGGAATGTTGCTCACTAGGTTACCAAAATGGTCAATATATTGAATACAACCTGTGATAACATTTCCTCTCTGTTGGCATTCTGTGATCTCTAGCTGTACCAAACTAGCGGGATCAATTTCTCGCCCCAGTTCTTGGATTGGTACACCGCTTGCTAAATTAGCTCCAACTGGTGCGAAAATATCTCTACCGTGAAAAGTGTGGCTAATTTCGGTGCTCCGCCAATAATTACGATTTGTTAACTCAACTGCTGCGATCGCCTGTTGTTGACTGAGTATGCCACTGAAAATGCCATTATCCGGCCCTACTAAAAATCCTTGGGCAAACTCTACTGCGATCGCCCTGCGTTTGCTACCCACTCCCGGATCTACCACAGCTATATGCACCGTCCCCTCTGGGAAGTAAGGATAAGCATCCATTAAGCAAAACCTAGCTGCTGCTAGATTTTGCGGTGTAATTTGGTGATTTAAGTCGATAACCCTTAGCTGAGGGTTGATTTGAGCAATTACGCCCTTCATTACAGCTACATAAACATCGCGATCGCCAAAATCGCTTAACAGCGTCACTACGCTGGCTTTGCCATCAAGGATTTGAGATTTATCCATTGGTAGATACGATGTTCATCTATAAATATATAATAAAGCAGAAAAATCTGTAACAAAGGCTACGAAATTTGTGCTATATTATGAATACAAAACAAAAAAGCCGAGAGATAACCAGGTAATCATATGAATAAAAATAGATTACAAGCCGCCAACCAAGCCAGAGAAGCCCACAGAGAAAATATTCAAAGAAATATCGAACGTCGCCTGCAAGTAGCGAGAGCCAACGGCGACGAGAGACTAGTTCGTCAATTAGAAGACGAAATGAATTATTGTCGTTAAATCAACAACTCCTTGTTTATAGTTTTGTGACATTTAACCCTGCTCACGCAGGGTTTTGTCTTTTGAGATGTTTTGTCCAGATGCTTTGGTCAAATTTGCTTAATTTTGAATTTTGAATTTTGGATTCCCCGCAGGGGTTGACGTTTCATCCACAAACCAAAACCGAGAGCAAGCAATGAGCCACCAATAGTCAATGGTTCGGGAACCTCTTGAAAAGCATGGTTAGGGACTTCCAACTAAAAAAATATCCCGTCGCTGAGTAGGTAGGGGGGGAAAGAAAAATATTAGTACAAACTTTTTTATTAAATAGCTACTTCATAGAAAATTGATAACATCAAGCTAAACTAACAAACTGGCGATTAAAAACTTGCCATTGCTTTGATTGCAAGATATTTGAGGAGCAAAGGTAGATGAATTGTCTCAAAATTTTTGTGCAATGATGTGCGTTATGTGTTTATCAAGTTGGATAATTAGTGACAGCTTTGACATAGCTAACTGCCAAAGGTGTAAGTAGGCTTTCTAGTTGCGTGACAAAAGCGCGATCGCTCTTTGACCAAATCCGCTTTTGACCAAACACACAAGGCTGCAAAATTCCCCATAATTGCTGATTTTGGCACAAATGAGCATGAATCAGCGCTCTATGTCCAAAATTCTGACGCTCAAATTCTTTATTTACTACTTCTGGACTTTCAGTCTCTATATCTTCAACATAAACAGAAGGCTGATTCTGTAATGCAGCCGCAAATAAAGGATCTTCTTGGGGTAACGACTCTGGATCTAATCTCCACTCAGAGTCAGTAATATCGGGTATTTCTGAATTTCGCCGCCAGCAATAGGCGACTTTAGCAAACTTAGTTTGAGGATTTCTCAGATAGAGAAAACAGCGATCGCACTGCAAAACTTCTCCAATGATAGGCAGTATTGCAGTAAAAATCTCATCCGGCTCGCTGTATTTGTCTAAAACACTTTGTATGGATGCTGGCAAAACTAGCTTACTCATCAAAATTTGGGTGATGTTCTTGGATATTTTCTCAATGCCTGACCATCCAAAACATCACCCTCTGGCAATACTTATGGGTGAAGGGGAAACAGGGGAATGGAAAAGAAAAAACCTTTAACCTTTAACCTTTCACCTTTTCCCCAAAACCAAAAACGAGCAGTATCGCATTCACCGATACAAATCACGACTTAATACCGACTTGCAGAAATTTTCAAACCTAGTCTCTAAACCACTGTCACCGCTTCCAAGCTGCTTTCCAGTCCAGAGACTATCAGAGATGTCATTTGTAAAATTGCAGCGCGATCGCCCATCTGACAACGATCAAACAAAACATCGCCATCTAATTCTGGATAGTTCGCTAAGGTCTGAAGTATATTCTCTCTAGCGTGAAGGTTATTGTTCGCACATGCGGTATACAGTACTAGTCCTGCCATCGTGTACAAATCTAACATTGGCTCATCGCTACCTTCCATTTGGACAATGTTAGGAAACTCAGACAAAGGATGGACGAATTGCTCAAAGGTTAATTGGGTCATAGTTATTGTTGATTCGATACCGTGAATGAGTTTAAACCCAGGTAATCAGGCATTACGGCAACTTGATGCTGTTAAAACCAAAAATGAGATTGACCTTTGTTACTCTGAAAAACATCATTTGTGCAGTGAATTTTATTTTTCGTAACAGAGTGTAGATGTCCATCCAAATTAGCCAAGTACAACATGAGAATTCAGTAGGCAAATTTAGGCTCTATTGTTGTACAATGGGCACAAGCATATATACTTAATAACAATGGGTCGTCAAAAACCCTCAATTTGCACATTAAGGTGAGAAGCTAGCTACAAAAAATCGCAGCTAGCCCCAGGTGTTGTCTACCGTTTCTTAGTCTTCAGCCGCTTACTGCTCCATGTAAACCATACTAGTCTTGTCATTTTTTTTTGTCAAGTTGTCATTTAAATGTGACACATGAAAATGTCTTGCATTTCCGACTTCATGAGAGAAAATAGGAACAAGTACTAAATTCACCATTTGAGATATATGACTGACAGAAGGCGTTCTGATGATTACAAGCAAATTAGCGGCTATATTCCCCGGGATTTAGCCTTAGAATTCAAGAGCATCTGTGCGCGCTTGGGCATTTCTCAAAGCGACGCAATAGAGGAAATGACTCAGGAGTGGATCACTAAAAAAATTGGTTCTCGCTCCGAAACCCCACAAAAGCCCGAAACAATTGCTGATGTAGTACAAGCCAACATGACAAAACTCAAGCGCTGTGGAGTTAAAAACCTACAAGCGCTGGCAAAAGGTGAAGTACTCCCAACACCAGGAGACTTCGCAATCATCACATCGGCTTTAGGTATTCCAGAGGAGGAAAGAAAAAAGATTTGGCAAGAAACATTTAAAGTTTCTGTATATCAGGATAAAGTTTCCGTGTATCGGGACATTAAGGGTGTAAAAGTATATAGAGATTCTGGAGGTGTCGAAAAAGATGAGTGTGAGTATTCTTAGAATCCTCAACTTACCGGGGTGGAATTATAAAATGTCTCATGAAGGGGTTTCAATTTTTGCCCCTACCAAGCGCGATGCCACGCATTTAGCGCAAAGCTACGGAGACGCTCTGAGCGAAACTGCATACAAAATAAATGGGAAAGTGCGGATACGCTGGCGAGGCTGTAAACAACCAATTGAATTTTTTGGCTGGATGGCGACTAAAGAACCGCCAACATTGCCAGAAACTGCGGAACGGATATTGCAATATCAGGGTGCTGTGTTTTGCAGCCAGTTACAAGTTCCATCGGAGTTGTTGTACCGCATGGTTGCTGCAGCAGAAAACGAGCGCCCAGTGAGCATCGTTAGACAAGATACTCGCAAGCAGATTATTGTGAATCAGCCAATGGCTGAAATGTTACAAACGCCGCCAGAAATTGCTACTCAACGGGTAATGACCCAATTTTGGCTACCCGAGGATTTGGCGGAACTAGAGCAAAAATTATATAACGATCGCCGATTTACCTGGACATATTCTGCTGGGTTAAATGAAAAAGCTTGGGCAATTCTCACGACTCAGTTCGAGGCTTTTGAGGTGGAAGGCATTTGGTACAGACAAGGAACTTGTTTGTCAACGCCTCAACTCGTGCCCATTCCACCTGGAGTGTTTGAACCGGCTTAAATACATCATTTAGCTTTTTCTGAAATTTAACCAACAGTTATCAGGTGCTTGCATTCCATTAAGGTGTGCTTTATTACAGGTTTCTACCACTAGTACAACAAGGTGCTTGCTATTACAATTCAATAATGAAATGAAACAAACCGATGTAATTAGCCTTTGCAGCATTTGTCATCGGTATTTTCCGCCCTTGTTGAATATTTTGATTTGGAATATTTTGATCCCGTAAACCGAAACATTAGATTCAAGCTGCAATAAATTACAGCAGATTGCAGTTTCATAACAGTAGAAAAATTAATCCCAATTCAAATAATCTTTGCAACACATCAATATATTCTGGAGGGCATAGCATTGTCGTGCCCTCTACCTACCTAAGTACCTAAACAAAAATATTTACAGTCATTGCGAGCGAAGCGAAGCAATCCCAGCCCTTGCGATTGCTTCATTTCGCTTCGCTACATTCGCAATGACATTGTGTAATTAATTTTGTGTAACTACTTATCTGTCGCATTCTTTTTCCAAAATGGTATGGTCTCTAGTTCCTGTTCCTGTTGAAAAACTTCTATTCTCAAAATAGATGGGGTTTATGTATTCAAATTTGCCAAAATCAGGGAAAAAACTATACCAAGTATGAGAATTTGTGGGATAAACTGATGCCATCATTTGAGGAGTGAATGATGGTTAATCAGAAGCTGAGACATTTATTCTCAGTAGGTTTTATCAGTTGTTGTTTTTGCCTAGGTATTGGTATAGGAATTTTCATTCGTTTTGGGCAGATGCAGCGTTCAGATGCAGCTACAACACCTACAGAACCCCTGCAACTTCCCTTTGTTGTCCCTGAAAATCAGGCAAATCCTTCAGACACGATTACGATTAAAGCTGTTGGTGATGTAATTCCTGGTACGAATTATCCTAACTACAGACTACCTCGCTTTCGCGATGAACTCTTGCCAAAGTCTGTGAGAGGTTATCTACAGGGAGCTGATATTTTATTTGGTAATTTTGAAAGTAGCTTAACTAACTATCCCTACAGTGCTAAAGATGTCAGTCAAGGGCAAACTTTTGCTTTTCGTTCTCCACCTGATTATGCTCAATTATTTGCTGATGTTGGTTTTGATGTGATGAATGTAGCCAACAATCATGCAATGGATTTTGGCCCTATAGGATTTCGTGATACAGTCAAAAACCTTGCTGCTGTAGGTATTGACACATTAGGTCATAAAAATCAGATTCTCTACTTACAAGCTAATAATATTCCGGTCGCAATGATCGGATTTACTACTTATGACTTGTATAATTCTGTTAACGATTTAGAAGCTGCTAAAGCCTTAGTTTTAGAAGCTAAAAATAATGCCAATATTGTAGTTGTTTCGATGCAAGTAGGAGCTGAAGGTACAGGGGCGCTACGAGTTAAAAATGAGACAGAATATTTCTATGGAGAAAATAGAGGCAATTCGCTAAAGTTTGCCCGCACAATGGTTGATATGGGCGCAGACTTAGTTATTGGGCATGGGCCTCATGTACCCAGAGCCATCGAAATTTATAAAGGTAAATTAATTGCCTATTCTTTGGGTAACTTTTTAGGTTATCGGACTTTATCAACAGCAGCCGAGACTGGTTACTCAATGATATTAGAAGCTAAACTCAACTCTAAAGGAGATTTATTGTTTAGTAAAATTATCCCTGTTCATCTAGATAAGCAGGGAATTCCTCGAATAGATCAGAGGTTTAGAACTGTAGGATTGCTGCGTTATTTGAACAAAAAAGATTTTCCCGATAATCAAGTAAAGATTAATAAAAGGGGTGAAATAGTGGTGATGAATACCCAATAGTCAGGGCTTGATTTTTGAATTTTGAAGCACTATCAACGCAGATTAACTTAACGCAGGTAGTGCTTTTTTAGAACCTGTCAAAATCATTGAAAAATAAGCAGTTCAAGTATAGATTTGAACTGCTTATTATATAAGCAAGCAGTTCAGTAAATTACTGAATCTGCGAATAATGGGATATTTTTGTTAGCTAAGGCTTGTTATAGTTTGCCTTCATGAATAGACTCAGGACTTAATAACCTCGTGAGTATCCACTAGCATTTCTTTCCCAATTGCCACCACCAGAGCGAGCACCTCTGTCCTCCCGTGGTTTAGCTTTATTAACTTTCATTACACGCCCCATCCATTCGGCACCATCTAGAGCTTCGATAGCTGCATCTTCTGCGGCTGATGATTCCATTTCCACGAAACCAAAGCCACGTAAGCGACCAGTTTCCCGATCTGTGGGTAATTGAACTCGCTTTACAGTACCGTACTCAGAAAATACCTTGCTGAGGTCATCTTGTGTGACGCTGTAGGATAGGTTCCCTACGTAAATAGACATGAAACTCTCCAGAATCCATTGATGCAGAGATGCTTATCCGGGGAGGCGCTTGCAATTATAACTAAAAACAAGATTTGTATCACCGAATCTAACTTCTCCAATTTTATGCTATCACAACTTTTAGCTAGCGCGGCTATAAATCTTATCCATTTATGGTAATGTGTGATACAATAAAAAACTTTCTTGATTTCGGCTAATTTATTGATTAGGTAAATATCAAATTTATAATTCAGGTTTGAACTGCAAATTCTTCGGGAGCAATTCCCCAATTTATCCAGCAAATAGCCTCATGTGCTGATTTCATATCTGGTGGAACTCGCAAGGCGTGGATAAACCCAGTGCTAGGACAAGTCATTTTTAATAAATAAACTGGCTCTTCATCAACATCAGCATCAATCTTTAAAAGCGTATATTCTGCCCATGTATCTAATTCAAGAGCTTGTAATTCTTGGCAAATTCGGGCATAACCAATACCTTGAATTAACACTCGCCGCAACTCGGCATTATTTTCTGTTAATAACCATTGCGCTTGCCATTGCTGCGGGTGAACTTTTCCGTATTTTTCAGGTAAAGTTACACCGTGATAAAAGTAGAGGCTAAATCCATCAGCGTACTCGATAGCTGGTTCGCCTTCTGCATGGAGACGATTTTGATGATCGAAACGAATATGAAGCGGGCGATCGCAGATAATTACAGCTTTATCAAAAGCAAAAATCCATCCGCACTCTTTAATTAAAGATTGATATATTAACAATTCTGGGAAAATTTCATAAACCCATACACAAGTAATAATAAAATCCCTGAAGCTGTTAATTTTACACTCTTCTTCTGGGTGAAAACATAGCCTAAAGAAATTATTGATGTAAGAGTATAAACTGGCTTGGAGAGAAGATGATAACCGACTTCCGAGTTGCAGGTTTATTTGTTGCCAATCTTCACTTTGTAGTTGTTCATTCAGATAGATTCTGATGTAATTTTCTAGTACAAAACTTAGCCGAAAACCTAAAATATCGGAGAAATTGTTATTTAATTTACTATAGACCAGTTTATCGAATAGGTCTTCATCGATTTTGATATCCTGAAAAACTTGAGGATATATTGAATAACTCAGATCGCTGAAGAACGAAGTTTGTCTTCCTAATGGCTCTAGTGGCTTTTCTAGCAAATCCCTTTGCAGCCTTTTTAGGTTACTAATTGATGAATTATTTAATTGGCTAACAACTTTGTTATTTAATTCCTGCTTCAAGTAATCAAGCTTGTCAAAGATAGTAGATTTGAGAGCTAGATAAGGACTTTCAGAAAAAATAATGTTAGGAGCATTCTTACCACTTGCTAAGTAGGCTGCTTTTACTGCTTCTGCAGCTTTTTCACGATCAATTCGTTCAGTGGAAAGCGCAATTTTTCGCCACTTATCCCGATAAACTGGAATTAAAGCTTCTTGCTCAGACGTTAACTTTTCAATCAGCGACATAGCGCCACCCTTCAGGCTCGTATTCTCGTTGAATTTTCACCATCCAATGACCTTGCGGAACTGCGATCGCCTGATGTTCTTCGTGAGCTAACAAAGCAGTCTGAGAATACACACGTAAGTACAAAGTATCATTTTTGAAAAATAATTTTGCCTCACCCTCAGTAATACGGTGCTTATGCCCAGTTACCTCGCCTTCTGCCAAGGTCAAGTGAGGTATCTTTTCTCCTTCAACTTGTGGCACAGGTAGTAGAATGACATCACCTTGACGGATTGGCTGCATAGTTCAAACTCCAAGATAGGTACAAACCCCACTTCGTTTTTGCTCTCAAGTTTGATTTAATTTTGGCACAACCTTTGTGGGAATAGGGATGGGAAAGATGAGGTCACAAGGTGAAAAGGTAAAACGGAAAAAGGGAACAAATAACGAACACCCATTACCCATTACCCATTACCCAGTCCCCAAACACACGACGTATCACTCTATTACACTTTGGGGGTATTTTGAAAACTGTAGTCGCCAATTTTGCTGATATAAGTTAAAGATTGAAATAGCTGGAAATTCTAAGCCAGTGTTTTCCTACCTTATTATCTGGAAAGGACAGTGCCCAAACTTTAGCGGATTTTCACCCTAATGGGCAGTTTGTGTGAAGATAAACTCACATCAATAAGCGCGACGTTCCATTTTGACATCACGCCCAATCGTCTAAATTTCTCTGTTTAGCTTCGCAGCTATTCTTTTTTTTGAAATTTCCATGTCAACTCTCGTCATTGTCGAATCTCCAACCAAAGCTCGTACCATTCGCAACTACCTCCCATCAGGCTATCGGGTGGAAGCGTCTATGGGTCATGTACGTGACCTACCCCAGTCGGCTAGCGAAATTCCCACCGCTGTCAAAGCAGAAAAATGGGCACAGCTTGGGGTGAATGTAGATGCCGACTTTGAGCCAGTGTATGTTGTCCCCAAGGATAAAAAGAAAGTTGTCACTCAGCTCAAAGATGCTCTCAAAGAGGCTGATGAGTTGATTCTGGCGACGGACGAAGACCGGGAAGGTGAAAGTATTAGTTGGCATTTATACCAGTTGCTCAAGCCAAAAGTGCCGACAAAGCGGATGGTGTTTCACGAGATTACCCAAGAGGCGATTAAAAAGGCTTTGAAAAACTGCCGCAATATTGATGAGCAGTTAGTTCGCGCCCAAGAAACGCGCCGGATTTTGGATCGGCTGGTGGGTTATACTCTGTCTCCTCTGCTTTGGAAAAAAATTGCCTGGGGGTTATCTGCTGGACGCGTACAATCTGTAGCGGTCAGGCTTTTGGTGACAAAGGAACGCCAACGCCGCGCTTTCCATGAAGGTACTTACTGGGATTTAAAGGCTTACCTGGAAAAGGAAAAAGCTCCATTTACAGCCCAGTTGGTGACGTTGGGAGGCACGAAAATAGCAAATGGCAGCGATTTTGACCCCACAACCGGACAAATATCGGCTGGTCGCAATGTAGTTTTGCTGACAGAAGCAGATGCATTAGCACTGCAAGAACGCCTGAGCGGTAAAACCTGGAATGTCAGAGAAGTAGAAGAACGTCCTGTAACGCGTAAACCAGCGCCTCCTTTTACTACCTCGACACTGCAACAGGAATCTAACCGAAAATTGCGCCTCTCAGCCAGAGACACAATGCGAATTGCCCAGAATTTGTACGAGCAAGGGTACATTACCTATATGCGGACAGATTCGGTGCATTTGTCAGACCAGGCGATCGCAGCTGCACGCAGTTGTGTAGAAAGTCTTTACGGCAAACAATATCTCAGCCCTCAACCCAGACAATACACCACTAAATCTAAAGGCGCACAAGAAGCACACGAAGCCATTCGTCCTGCGGGTAGTACTTTCCGCACTCCCCAAGAAACTGGTTTAAGCGGTCGAGAACTAGCTGTTTATGACTTAATTTGGAAGCGTACTGTCGCCAGCCAAATGGCTGACTCAAGACAAACCCAAGTTAGTATCCAGTTGCAAGTCGAAGATGCAGGGTTCCGTGCTTCTGGGAAGCGGATTGACTTCCCCGGCTATTTACGCGCTTACGTCGAAGGTTCCGACGATCCCGATGCTGCATTGGAAGACCAAGAAGTAATTTTGCCGAGTTTGCAAGTGGGAGATCATCCAGATTGCAAAAACTTGGAAGCGATCGCCCATGAAACTCAACCACCAGCTAGGTACACTGAAGCTACTCTGGTAAAAACCTTAGAAAGTGAAGGGATTGGTCGTCCCAGTACCTACGCCAGTATTATTGGCACGATTATTGATAAAGGTTATGCCCAATTAGTTAATAATGCTCTGATTCCCACCTTCACGGCGTTTGCTGTGACTGACCTATTGGAAAAACATTTCCCTGATGTAGTCGATCCCAGCTTTACCTCCAAGATGGAGCAAACCCTGGATGACATCGCTACAGGGGAAGCTAAGTGGTTACCCTACTTAAAGGAATTTTATCTGGGAGACAAAGGTTTAGAAACCTTAGTCAAAGAACGGGAAAATCAAATTGATGCTACTAAAGCCAGAACAGTAGAACTAGAAAATTTAGCGGCTAAAGTTCGTATAGGTAAATACGGCCCTTACATCGAAGTAGAAAACGGTGAAGGTGTAGTTACAGCTTCGATTCCTAAAGATTTAACCCCAGCAGACCTTGACCCCAAACAAGTTGAGGTATTGCTACGACAAAAAACCTCTGGCCCCGACCAACTCGGTCGCCATCCCGAAACTGGGGAACCAATTTATGTCAAAATTGGCGCTTACGGGCCTTATGTACAATTGGGCGATAAGTCTGATGAAAATCCCAAACCTAAACAAGCTTCCTTACCTAAAGGTGTAACACCAGAAACAGTTACCCTGGATATGGCTGTTGGTCTTTTAGCCTTACCCCGGACATTAGGAGTTCATCCCGAAACAGGTGGGAAAATTCAAGCGAGTTTAGGACGCTTTGGCCCTTACATTGTTCATGACCAAGGTAAAGAAGGCAAAGACTACCGTTCTTTAAAAGCGGCGGATAATGTCTTAACCGTTACTTTAGAACGTGCTTTAGATTTATTAGCCGAACCGAAAAAGGGACGTAGTTCCAGCAGTAGCAAATCCAAAGCTGCCTTACGTGAGTTGGGTACCCATCCCGATGATGATACACCAATCAACATCTATGATGGCCCCTATGGCCCTT
The DNA here is from genome assembly GCF_025677855.1 of Tolypothrix sp. PCC 7601. NCBI lineage: Bacteria > Bacillati > Cyanobacteriota > Cyanophyceae > Nostocales > Tolypothrichaceae > Tolypothrix > Tolypothrix sp. PCC 7601. The sequence goes on along the minus strand of NZ_CP064879.1, from coordinate 4,825,970 downwards.
ACATTAAAAATGGCAAAACTAATGTCAGTCTTCCAGAAGGCCAATCTGTAGAAGATATGACTTTGGAGAAAGCATTAGAATTGTTGGCTAGCAAAGCATCCTCTGGAAAATCGACTCGCAAATCGAGTAAATCTACAACTGCTAAAACTAAGTCAACAACTACTAAAACTAAGTCAACCACTAAATCAACTTCTAAGGCTTCGGCTAGTAGTGCTAAAAAAAATGATGCTGAGGACTAGTAGTACGCCAAGGCAACTTGGCGGGGTAAAGGGGAAAGGGTAAAGGTGAAAGGTTTTTGTCCCTTACCCTTTTCCCTTTAACCTTTACCCAACCTCCACCTAACATTTTTGGGTTGGCAGACTACTAGTAGACAAAGGCTGAATTCCTCAAACTGCTAGTGTGAAATTAAAAAACCTATATAGTCTTGCTGGAGACGGGTTTTTTCTCGGTGCTTGATTTACCTGTGGCGTAATAGTAGTCTTCCCGATTAATTCTCAGGTGGGAATAAATTTAGTAGTCAGCGCTCAAGTTCTGGTAGCCAAGAATTTAGCCCTAGTTATCAGAACTTAAGTCCTGACTACATAACCAGCACATTAATTGCAGTGAACTACAATCAATAGACCAACAGCAAATTAAAAGTCTCTATAAGGATTAGTCAACCATCGCCAATACCTCATATCAAGCAAAGCGATAGTTTCATAGCCGTGGGATTCTTCAGAATGTGATAATCTAGTAGGTAAGGCAGATCACAACACAAAAATTTTATAATGTGGCTCTTTCTTTAAGTTGGAAAGTGCGATCGCCTAATCAAAGGCCAGAGGTGCAAGAGTACGCCAGTTCTGCGTAGCTGTAAGTCAACATTGAGGTAGTATCTCAGGAGCAGTCAGTTAAATGGACTATATAGAAAAGGTACTGGAAAAGCTGAAAGAATTGGCGCGGAAGCTAATTGAAGCTCTGCTCGGGCCAGAAGGTGAGCCGGAACCGGAACTGATTCCGATTCCTGTAAATGAGCGTTCGCGTCGTTAATAGCCTGAAAGTGCCAGACTTGACGTTGCAGCCTTTAAGTATTTTGGTGCTGCATGGGCCAAACCTGAATTTGCTAGGACAGCGAGAGCCGGGAATTTACGGTTCGTTGACACTGGCTGAAATTAACCGCTTGTTAGTAGAAGAGGGAAAGAAACTACAGGTGGAAGTTTTCCCCATGCAGTCTAATCATGAAGGAGTTTTAGTTGATACTATTCATCAAGCCCTAGGAAAACACCAGGGTATTTTAATTAATGCTGGAGCATACACCCATACTAGTGTGGCGTTGCGAGATGCGCTTGCGGGTGTAAATTTACCAACAGTAGAAGTACATTTGAGTAATATTTATCGTCGAGAAGAATTCCGTCATCATTCTTATATAGCACCTATAGCAATTGGGCAGATAAGTGGATTTGGTGTGCAAAGTTATTTATTAGGCTTACAAGCGTTAGTACATCATTTAAGAAAGGATAAAGGATGAAGTATGAAGGCTGAAGGCTGATGAAAATCTTGATACTCTTGTTAGCTTGCGAGAATGTCAAGGAAGAACGTCCTTCGTACTTAACACTTCTTATTTTATATTTGATGTATGCGCTACTCGGTTGTGAGTCGATTTCGCGGGACTTTACTTGGAGCATTAGTAGGAGGAAATGTAGCCTCTGCTAGTGACAAAAAACTGTCGGAACACTATGACATAGATAAAATAGCGGTTTTAGGGACTGAAAGTTTAATTAAACTGGGCAGATTAGATGTAGATGATTGGCGCTCAAAATCTTCACCAGCATCTGCTTATTTAAGTGTCAGTGATCATATTTCCGGCAGAGTGATACTAGCGACACTACCAGTATCACTTTTTTTTCATGAAAATACATTTAAATTGCGACAAAACTTGCTACGTGTGTTAGAAATCTGGGAGGATAACCCAGTGGTACGGGATGGAACACTCGCAGTTGGGTATGCGATCGCTCAAGCCTTGACTGAAAAACTCCATATCCGCACCCTCATTCCCGAAACAATCGCCTTTATTGGTGAAACGCCAACATCTCTACCACAACAATTATTAAAAGTTCAGGCTTTGTTAGATCGGGGTGCAGGATTAGCCAGGGCGCAAGCTGAGTTGAGTAAAGAAGACAAGCTAAGTAACGCGATCGCTATGGCATTTTATTGTTTTCTGACTACTTTAGAAGACTATCGCTTGGCAATTTTACGAGCTACTCAACATGCCGAGATTTGGCAGCAAGACTCTAAGCGTTTACACTTACCTACTGTAAGTGCAATTACTGGTGCTTTATCAGGAGCATACAATAGCACTGCTGGTATTCCTGTGCCTTGGCAAATATTATATTCACCAGCTAACTCCACAACTATGGGAGGGAGCAATTTTTCTTTGATGGTGGGATTAGCTGATGCACTTGTGGCTGTGTGGTCAGGATTGTATAATTTTGCCCTGGATTCTAGCCAATTAACAGCAGAGAGAGATACTATGTCTGAGGAAGCAGCATCGCTACCTTTACAGGTATGCGTCTACTGTGCGCCTCGCGTCATCCGATCGCGTTAATGTTATTTATACTGAATAACATTGTAGGCGTGGAACAAAAATCCCATCCTAGCAATCATCCAACAAAGACAAAATTTAGTAGTTGTTTATACTACAATTTCCAAAGAAACTCTTAACCTGACTCTGTAGGTAGGTATTGTGGCAAAACGGCCCTAGCACCCTCCTCCGAAGTTCCCTATTAATCAGGTTGGTGAATGTCAGCCTTTATCCTTAAAGGTGCGGCTACAAGAACCAAGCCTGCAAAATCAGACTGTGGGCTAATATGAACCAAATTCAGTTACAAGCAGCTGCGGTTGCTTTTGCGGGGACTTCCCCTAGGTTTGTCTTGTTTTGAGGTATCAAAGTAAGCAACTGTAGGCAGAGGTAATGAAACATCAGCGATTTTTGAAGTCCCTAACCCAGCAATTTACTCAATGGCGGCGACAGTACAAAGTATTACGTCGCAAAGGAAAATTGTTGAGATCTGTAAGCGAACTAAATAGCCAAAGCCGCTTGGGAAACATTCCCAAAACTTTGTTGAAGAACATACGTTTGTATGTATCAACAACCAGTGACGGCATTCAAAAACCAGTAATAGCACTCAGATTAATCACTAAATCGGTGCAAGAACACCGATTGGTAAATAACATCGGTGTCAAATGGGTGCATGAAAACCGTTCCTCGGTGATTTTAGCGATCGCAATTGTATCGTTGACGGGTGTGATTGGGTACAAATCTTATGATCAACCGAAGCTAAAAGTTGATACTGTGGCACCCGAAACCATTAAAGCCCCCTACACAGCCCAAATTGAAGACATCGAAAAAACCACAGAGCGACGCAATGCTGTGGTGAACACATCCCCGCCTATATTCAAGGTGGATCAGCAAATTACTGAACAAATTAACCGTAATTTGCAGCAAATTCTCGAGCAAGGTGATGACATTCGTGATGTGGTTGGTGATTTTCCTTTTGCTGAAACTTTACAGTTGTCTATTACTAGCCAAAGTTATCTACGCGCTTGTAGTGAGTCAGAGTGGAAAAATATCTTACTAACCTTAGAAAAAACTAAAAAACAGCCAGTTGGATTTTTGTTACCTAACCAAAACAGCAGTTCTGCGACTGCACAGGAAGCGAAAAAAACCAATGAAACAAACCAGTTACAATCTACATCCCCTCAAGCTGGTTCCCCCAAGCAAGAAGAATTAGCCCAGCCTGGGAAAGCATCTATTAGCCTCAGCCCTGAATATACAAAACTAGTTAATGTCTCTGCCAACGCCGATTTATTTAAAGCCGTGACGGATCTAGAAATTTTTCGAGTCACAAATTCGGCACAAAAATATTCTTTACTGATATCCCAAATTTCGCAAGTCAGGAAAAAATACCAGCTAGCCAAGGAACAGCTATTAAGTATCGAAGCTAGCAGATCCAAAAACATATATCAAGAAAATATTCTTCTAGAGTTATCAGATCAAGATTGGGTAACCACAAAAACATTAATCCGCGATATTTCTGAGCGAATTCTGGCTCAAGGTATTCCTGATGGGCTACCAGAAGATGCTTTAAAGAATACAGTCAACTTGCAAGTGGAGAAATCAGAACCGCCAGCAGCGCAACCTTTAGTTACGAAAGTATTGTTAACTGTGCTGCAACCGAATTTGAAGAAAGATGAAACAAAAACACAACTACAGGCACAACAGGCAGCAGAGAGTGTAGCACCAATCATGGTTGAGGTGCGAAAGGATGACGAAATTGTTAACAAAGGAAAAAAGATTACCCCGTGGCAATTGCACGTATTAGATCATTATCAATTAATTGATAGCGAGACTAACTGGGCAGAGTTAATCAAGGTGACAGGTATTGTCACTACAGCAATTGGCATTTTTGTAATTGTTGAACGTCGGTTAAAAATTAAATTGCGACAACGCGATCGCCTGTTGATTTTACTGCTTACCCTCAGTACTCCAGGGATGCTGACGTTTGGTATATTTACTACCTGGAGTGCGATTGGTTTATTGTTAGGTAGCTTTTATGGCCCATCTTTGGGTGTCACAATTGTAGGGCTATTGTTAGGAGTGCTACCAATTGGCATGGAAGTGAGTAAAATTGCTCTGGTTTCTGGTGCTGCTGGGGGAATAGTAGGCAGTTTAATGGCCAAAAGATTGCGATCGCGTGAGGAACTGGCATTATTAGGACTGGCTATTGCCTCAACCCAGGGAGGAATTTACTTAATTCTCTTAATTCTAGGAAGTCCAGCTTCTTGGTATCTCATCCTTAAAGATGCAGGTTTATTTGCTTTATCCGGTTTAGCATGGATTATTGTAGCTTTAGGCTTGAGTCCTTATTTAGAAAAACTGTTTGATTTAGTCACCCCGATCCGGTTAGCAGAATTAGCGAATCCTAACCGCCCCTTATTAAAGCGACTAGCAACAGAAGCGCCCGGAACCTTTCAACATACGTTATTTGTAGCCACATTAGCAGAAGCCGCTGCTAAACACCTCAAATGCGATGTGGAACTAGTGCGCGCCGGTACGCTTTACCACGACATCGGTAAAATGCACGACCCCTCTGGTTTTATCGAAAACCAAATGGGAGGGCCGAATAAACATGAAACAGAAATTAAAGACCCCTGGAAGAGTGCAGCGATTATTAAAAAGCACGTTAGTGAAGGGTTAGCGATGGCACAGGAACATCTTTTACCCACCGCAATTCAAGCTTTCATTCCAGAACATCAGGGAACCATGCTGATTGCTTATTTCCATCACCAAGCGCAGCAAATGGCAAAAGAAAATCCCAGTATTCAAGTAGACGACGCTGATTTTCGCTACGATGGACCAATTCCTCAATCGCGGGAAACAGCAATTGTCATGTTAGCCGATTCCTGTGAAGCCGCATTGCGATCGCTCAAAGATGCAACACCAGAACAAGCTTTAAATATGCTGAATAATATCTTGCGGGCGAGATGGCAAGACAATCAACTAATAGATTCTGGACTCACACGTGAAGAAGTGTCCGACATCGCCCAAATCTTCGTAGAAGTTTGGCAGCAATTCCATCACAAACGCATTGCTTATCCTAAATACAAAACCAATAACGAGAAAGTAGCTAAGGGGTAGGGAATGGGTGAATGGGGAATGGGTAATGGGGAAGGGGGAAGGGAGAATGGGGAATGGGTGTTTGTTATAAGTTTTGGAAAAGTATTTTGAATTTGTGATGAGTAAATTTGATGAGCAGTGAAATTCTATCCTAAGAATAGACGCGATCGCTTCACCGCATTTTGCAAATCTTCGGATAACCAATTATCAAACTGCGGATAAATTGGCAATCGCGGCACTAACTCCCACCCCGCAGGTTGTAAAATCTCTCTCAATCTCTGTTCCTGAACATGGGGATAATCGGGATTCACTTCGTCTTTTGGCCCAATTCCGCCTAAATCTCTCGCCCCAGCTTCTATACAAGCAAGTAACCACTGCTCATCTTTAACTAAGTTGGGCGGAATTTGAATTGTCATCTCTGATGGTAAAATTTGGCGTGCTTGGGCAATTACTTCTGGTAATTGATCAGGGTCAAAAGGTGGCGCATCAAAGCTTTGCTGATTTCCTGGACTGTGAGGTTGTAAAATCACTTCTTGAATGTGATGATATCGCTGATGTATTTGAGATATAGCAGCTAAAGTTTCTTCGCAATCGGCAATTGTTTCACCAATTCCTAATAATAATCCTGTAGTAAAGGGTATTTGTAATTCCCCTGCCCATGCTAATTGTTGTAACCGCACTTGGGGTAATTTACTCGGTGCGTGTTTATGAACTGTATTTAATAATTTTGGCGTTAATTGCTCTAACATTAGCCCCATTGAAACATTAACATTCTTCAGTTTTTGCATTTCTGCAAAACTCAATGGGCCAGCATTAGTGTGAGGTAAAAATCCCATTGCTAATGCTAAATTGCACAAATCATAAATCCGTTGTAACCATTCTTGGCGTTGTGGTGAATGCGGATGTACTTCACCGCTAAGAATTAAAATCTCATAAATATTTTGGTTTTGTAGTTGTTTTAAAATGCTTTCGGCAGTTGCTAAATTTAGCCAAGGACTTTTACCTGGGTCAGTACGAAAGTTACAGTATGTACATCGATTAAAGCATTCGTAAGTAGGAACAATTGTATAAGCTGGGCTATAGGTTACAGTCCGAGAATTATTGATTTTCATAAAGTTAACAAAAGAAAGCGCCGACACCCCAGAGGGTGTCAGCTATAAGCTAAACAGCATTGAACTTGGACAATCGGAGCAAGCTTTCCATCTCACCCCAAAAGATTTTGATGAATTTAAGTACAAATTGGATATTTTTTAGCTGATACCCATTAATTAAATTATCCAATTTGAACGCCAAGATTCTCTATTATTCTCTCCCTCTTTAATTCCATTTAAAATAATGTGAGGATGAATCTGCAAAGGTAATATGCTCCTTTTCTTGCTGTTTTGCATGAATATTCTTTATGTGCTTTTTGACTGTATTGATTGTAATGTATAGCTGATTGGCAATTTCCTTATAAGAAAGGTTCGCGCGACGTAACTGCCAAACTTGTCTTTCACGGTCTGTTAAGTTGTATTTTTTAGCGTCCGCAATTGCAATACTCTGACTATATAGATTGCAATCTTCTAAAGTCACTAATAAAAAATTGTGTTTGTTTACACATAACTGTAACCATCTAGCCCGCAGGCGTAATTTAATTGTGGGAGTGGGTTCAATTTCTGATTCGATGATAATTTTTTTGTCTGGAAAAAACTCTTGACTATCAATCAAAGATTGACAAATACGCCATATTTCCTCTGGAATTGGATGAACAACAGCTTCTTTGCGCGCTAATTGACGACAAATTGCACGCGCATACTCATTAGCGTGAACTAAATTACCTTCAGTGGTGGCGATTAAAATGCCATCCACAAAGCTTTCAATCATCGCTTGTAGTAAATCAACTTTAGAAACAGACTCTAAATTTTCATCTTTTAGTGATTTTTTAAATAAATTCTTCCCTAAGATAGATGCGAAATTTAGCTTACTATCTTCATCTTCACAAGGAAATAACATTGTCAATCTCCTCCAAAACTCAGCACGAAAGTCATACTTAATAGGTGTTGTACTGAATTTTGCGATTTGAGCTTCTATTTCTACAATGAGTGGGTTGTAAGCCTGACAATGCGGCTGAGGTAAAAACTTGTGAGATGAAGTTTGCGTAATTTACCTGAAGCAAGGTGAAGTTTTTATTAAGTTGATTAGTGCAGCAGTTAGCAGCAAACTATTTTGACTGACGTACACTCTGGCGAAGATAATTCGCGCGCCAGTTGCTACCCTAGAGGCGGCTACTAGTCTGGCGACCCGGCTATATAAATAAAGTCTGATGAAGACTAATGAATTTGAACTGCTTTGCTGCTGCACAAGCTGGGAAAAGTCAGGAGTCTAGCTATATGCAACCACATACTATTGAACAATGGTTTCCAATTGAGCAACAGCGTAAGTACGTTAATCTATTGCAAGGGCGGATTGGGATTACACGCCGTCGTGCAGAATATTTCGTGAAGCTATGGGCTTATTTACTGCTAAAACAACAGCAAGAATTAGGTAAACGCTTACAGCAACCTTTAACAGAACTAGATTTACCAGTTGGGTTTATTCCTTGTACCCATCGCGAAGCCCAAGAAGTTTTCTATGGCGAACAAGAGCGGGGAAGCGATCGCTCTGCGGGTATGATGCTTGATAAGCTAGTGGCTTTGGGGCTAATTGAAAAAGATTTTGATGGTAGTACTACTTGTATTCGCATTCGGTCTTTAATTTCCAATCAGCAAGACTCTACGTTACCTCCAGATGAGATCCAACTTATACCTGATTACTTCAACCCCCGAACTGATGCTATCCCCGTAGCAACCTTTTTAGCCCGTAACTACAATTGGATGAATAAAAAAGCTACAGCGCTTCCCCATAGAATAGCGAGAATTATTCGGGGTTGGGCAGAACAATATCCTAAAGGAATGCGGGTACTACGCCGCAGTGATACCCAAGATGCTGTAGGGTTTTATGTCTTATATCCTGTAGCGCCGGAATCGGAAGCAAATTTCTTTATCCCACCACGCCATAGCTTACACTTGAGTGCAACTTGGGAGCATGACCCATTTCAAATTGCCAATATAGGCGATCGCAATTGTACTTCGGTGTTTGTCCGTAGTTGGCAAATCGATCTACCTTACAAACAGCTAAATACCGCCAGTGAATTTTTACAAGATGTCCAAAAAGCATTTGTGCGGATGCAAGCTGATTTTCCTGAGCTATGCGATATATATTGTTTAGCAATTCATCCCAATGATGAAGAACTATTATCATCATTAGGCTTTCAAAAAACCAATTCAGACTCCCAAATTTATCTCCATTGGATGTATTTGCCATTAGATAAATATTTGAGTTTGGATATTGACCAAGCAATCTCAAAATTGAAATTTGATTAACATTTCCCAAAACAATAGGGACACAAACAATGTTGTGCCCCTATTATGTGTTTTATTTCAACAAAAAATGCGATCGCGCAGTAGCTTGTAAAATCAAGGCTATCTATCAACAGAACCCATAATTACGTCGATACTACCCAGAATGACCACAATATCTGCCACTTTCATACCTCGGAGTAAGTGAGGCAGAATTTGCAGGTTGTTGAAATCGGCGGCGCGAATTTTCCAACGTGCAGGGAACACGTTATCATCACCTACCATATAAATTCCCAGCTCACCTTTACCGCTTTCAACACGGGCATAAATTTCACCCTTGGGAATCTTAAAGGATGGAGAAACTTTTTTACCAATGTACTGATAATCAAAAGCATCCCATTCCGATTTTTTCCCAGCAGCTAAACGCTTGGCTTCCAAGTTTTCATAAGGGCCACCAGGAAGTCCTTTAATAGCTTGGCGAATAATCTTCACAGATTCGCGCATTTCCCGCATCCGCACGACGTAACGCGCAAAGCAATCGCCGGCGGTTTCCCACTGTACATCCCAATCAAAATCGTCATAGCATTCATAGTGGTCTACCTTCCGTAAATCCCACTTCACCCCAGAAGCACGTAACATAGGGCCAGAAAGTCCCCAGTTAATCGCTTCTTCACGGGTGATAGTACCAATTCCCTCAATCCGACGGCGGAAGATGGGGTTATTGGTAACTAACTTTTCGTATTCATCAACTTTGGGGATGAAGTAGTCACAGAATTCTAAGCACTTATCGACCCAACCATAAGGTAAGTCAACTGCTACGCCACCAACACGGAAATAATTGTTATTTACCATCCGGTAACCGGTGGCTGCTTCCCATAAATCATAAATCATCTCCCGTTCGCGGAATTGATAGAAGAAGGGAGTTTGAGCGCCTACGTCAGCTAGAAAGGGGCCAAACCACAGCAAATGGTTAGCAATGCGGTTCAATTCCAGCATAATGACGCGAATGTAGCTGGCGCGTTTGGGGACAGCTACACCTGCCAATTTTTCGGGGGCGTTAACGGTAACTGCTTCGTTAAACATCCCTGCTGCGTAGTCCCACCGACTAACGTAGGGGACATACATAATAGTGGTGCGGTTTTCCGCAATTTTTTCCATTCCCCGGTGCAGGTAGCCAATCACTGGTTCACAATCAATGACATCCTCGCCATCCAAGGTCACAATTAACCGCAAAACCCCGTGCATTGAGGGATGGTGCGGCCCCATATTCAGCACCATTGGTTCTGTGCGGGTTTCTATTCTTGCCATAGCTTACAGTGTTCTCCCGTTCATGAAAATTTAGAATTGGATCGCGTAGATGCCAACCAGACCCAAGTTATCGTGTCTGCCAAAAAAGGCTCTTCCGGGCAATACAAGAATTGCGCTTACAGGGTTAGGTTGGAGAGAAGATGGCAGCCGAGGGATTTTGGTTGATGTTTATTTTTGTTGCACTTCTTCAATTATTATATGGAGCTTGAGATGCATAGAATTGAAGTGCAAGAATTTTTTCACCAGACTCGACAGTCAAAAGAAGGCTGAAGGCTAAAATATCAAGGTTGTTTGCATAGCATCTTTGACAAGAGAAGTATAAAATTGTACAGCTTGCGGCAAGCTACTCTGTGTCTAAGACTTCAGTTGACTTTTTTCACACTTTACCACCATAGCGTTTTAGTAGTTGAATCATCGAACTATCACCCTTTGCTAAGGCTAGCTGTAGCGGTGTTTTACCTTCGCGGTCTCGCAGATTGACTTTAGCTTTTTTCGTCAGCAGAAATTCGATAAAATCCAGCGTATAGTAATTTTCTGCCATGACTGCAGTATGCAAAGGCGTTTTCCCAGAATTGTCTTTAGCGTTAATATTCGCACCTTGAGCTACCAAGAGTTTTCCTGATTCTTTCATGGCGTAATGTAGGGGTGTTCTGCCTAAATTATCTTTTGCTCTTACATTTGCCCCTTTCGCGAGCAGAATTTTCATCAACTCAGGATTAGTCACATGGTAATGCAATGGTGTTTTACCCTCGGCACTTTTTAAATTGACATTTACCCGCTTCGCCAATAGTAATTGTAATGTTTCTTTACTCAAATCTGAGTAATGGATAACTGCTAAACCTCTATTGTTGAGAATATCTAACTTAGCACCACGCTCGATGAGTAATTTAGCGAAATCCGGGCGAGCGATCGCATAATGTAGGGGTGTAAAATTTTGATTGCTTCTAGCGTTAATATCTGCACCCTTAGCTAGCAAAACTTGACCTACTTCTAACTTTCCGTGGTCTGCAGTCAGATGTAAAGCTGTGAGTAGTTCATTGTCTTTAGCGTTAACATTTGCACCTTTAGCAATGAATAATTCTGCAACTTCCTTCGTTAATTTACCATAGAGATTATGCAGGGGCGTGATATTAGAATTATTCTTAGTATTAACATTCACACCCCCATCAATTAATAGCTGTGCTAATTCCAGCGAACCACCTACATAATGTAATGCGGAATTTCCCTGAGAATCTTTTGCTTTAATATCTGCGCCTTTAGAGATTAATAATTTAACTAAATTAACATCACCTTGCTCAATTAAAGGATGTAGTAAAGGAATTACAGCATCGCCAAAATTACATGATTCATTGGGATTACTACCAGATTCTATAATTTTTTGAACTTCTGCCAATTGTCCTAACATTAATTGTTGGCATATTGGCGAAATATTTCTTGATTGCGATAAAGCAATTTTAGGTGTAGATAAAATAAAAACAGCCGAGAGCGATGATAGAACAACACCTGATAAAAATTGCCCCATAAAATTTCAACGGCAAAGCCATATAATATAAATTGATTTTTGAGTTATCAATTTATCATAAAATGAGCTGCGTCTTGCCTCAGCAAATACTTATGGTTGCTATAGGAATCTGCTTTGATTCGGAGAAATTATTTGCGTAGGGAGGGAACAGGGAACAGGGAACTCTTAACAGGGAAGAAGAAATAAAAGTGTACTTAGTTTTTTTCAAAAATCAAATATGAGTCCTATATAAAAATCCTTGCAGGAGTTGCAAAATTACTTGTTAAGGTAGGGAAAAGGGAACAGACCTCGCAAAATAACTATCCTAGCGCCTAATGCACCGCCGCATATATAGTGCCTTACTGACTCATCAAAATATCATTAAGCTGATACGCGCCTAGATTAAATATTCTGGCGTTAGGGCTGTCAAGGGTCAAGAGTCAAAAGTCCAAGCTAGCCTTTGACCCTGGACTCTTGACTTTTTGACCTCTTGAGCGCGAAATATACAATTTAAATGCGTAACAGCTTATTCACTGCGAAACTCTAACGCAAGGTGAAGCACTTTTAGAAGTATTATCAGGATAAATCGCTAAAGTATGATATTCAGGATTACTATCTCCATATAAAATGCGGAAAGTATATAACTTAGTGCCTTGACCCTCAGTAATCACCGTTAAAAGTGTATTACTAGCATTGGGTAAACCCGGAATTGCTAATTTTTTAATTCGTCTTAATTGAATTACATTTGCGGAAGAGTTTTGGCAATCTCCTGTACTAGCTTGTTCGCCAAACTGCATACACATCGGCCCATCAAAATCTACAGTTACCTGTGATGGGTCATTTAACCAAACTTTTTTAATCTTCTCTCCCGATGGAATAAAACTTAAGTTTGTACCTTGTTGATACCAAACTGTAATAGTAGGTACTACTCCACTTAAACCTTGTGCTTGACAAGAAAAAATTGAACGGAGAACAGCATTTTGCGCTACCGCACGTCCTGCTAATAATAAAACTACCGCAGCAAAACTTACAGAAGCCAGAGGTAAGAAATAGGGATTCTTGAGGAGGTTTGCTAATTTCATGGCTCTACTGGGGACTGGGGATTGGGATGAGGGAGAAAATGACCTTTAAATGTTGGCTCTTGTAGAGACGCGATTCATCGCGTCTCTACAAGTATTAACGAAGAATGAAGCATTTTCATACTTCATTCCCCACCACTAATATTTAAAACTCAATTGGTTGATTGACGTAAATTTCTACTTCTGTACCTGCTGGTAAAAACCAAACATTAGTGCGCTGCATCATTTCAGTAGCGGCTTGTTGATTGCGTTGAGCAATTTGGGGAACTACGGTGTTCATCCCACCTTCTAATATGCCTGCTAAGAGGTTGCTTTGAGGATTGGTACTGCTAACAACAGTACCGCCAGCATTGGTTGTCACTACTTGAGATTCACTCCGATTCATTAATTCGGCGGCTTTACCCAAACCACCTAAGACAAACATACCTAAATCCATACCAGCAATGGATGAGCCACGATTGGGGAATTGTTGCGCTAGCAAAGGTTTACCGTGGGCACCGCGAATAATCATGGCATTGGAAGGTAGACTATGTTCTGTAATTCCATCACCATCTTTTGCGATCGCTTTCACTACATCTAGTTGTAGTAAGCCTTGTTCGGAAAGAGAGCGAATTTCTGTTAATAACTCTGTACCCGCAGGTATGGCGACTTTACCATCTGCACTTTTTATGGGTTGTTGTAGCTGCACTACGAAGGTGTTTTTGGGTTTTTCAGCATCGCTGTTACCACCTGCATTCATGGTTTCTCCAAATACAGCCGTCGCTAAGACACCTTTGATACTACTCCCAACTGCGATCGCTTTGTCACTCTGCTTTCCTTCTTTGCTAGCAAGTAGGGTTGACTCTGCTGCTGGGTTTGTAGTGGTAGTTTCTGGTGTTGGCGTGGCTTCTGGCTGGGAATTATTTGCCTGTTGCGCCATCTCTGGAGTGTTGGTATTAGGAGTACTGGCTGTTTCGGAATTATTGCTACTAATTTGACCATAACTCCCTAACTTAGCTAAAGTTGTCCACATTTGATATGGGTCTAGCTTAGGTTTGGGAGTAGCATTAACGGCTGGCTTAATCTCTGGTTGAATCTCTGGTTGTCTAGCAACTATTTGGGGTGGTGGAAAAGGTTGGGAGTTGACGGGTGTTTGTGGCGGCTGGGGTACGTCAACAATACGTTCAACTGTCACTATCCGAGGCGCGTGGCTTTTAATTGCAGTCCTAGATGCGATTTGCTGTGGAGGTATTTTTATCCCTCTAAGTTGTTGTTGTGCTAGTTTCACAGCCTCGGCTTGTTCTGTCAGCGCTAATTTAGTTTTGAGAGACTCTATTTCTAATTCTGGCTGTGGAGATTCACTCACTACCGGCGATTTCACATCTGGAGAGAGATTCTTCTTTTTTGACTTTTGACTGCTACCACTCATCATCTGCGTTAAAAAGCCGCCAGCAACCAAAACTACAGCCAAGGTTGTCGTACCAACTAACCCTAACTTCGCAAAGGGATTAGAAGAGAGAGATTGCTCTGTTTTCACTGCTTCTGGTTGAGCAATTGGCGGTTCAAAGATGATTAATTCTTCTGCTTCTTCATCACTTGTTAAGGGGAAATCTTCATTTTCCAAGCCAACTAATTTGGCCATTCTTACTTCCCAATCTAGAGACTCTAGTTCTAGTGGGTAATTGTAATTTGTGGAACTTTTTGCTGAACTTGAATAGGGAGTCATAGGGAACCTTATGGTGATTTTTCAGAACAACTTTTATCCTGGAGATCACAGATTTTATAAATTTTCAGTTTCGCCTCACCAATGCGGTAAGCTGCCAATTGTAATGGTACTGGTGCATTAGGTAAGGAAGCGACTTCTTCATCTGTGGCTTGGACAAAAATTTGTTTATTAATTGGTTTTGATTCACCCAGTCTATCGGAGCCATTGAAAACTAATTGATTAGCCAACATTTCAACTTTCCATTTCCCGTCAGCTATTTGTGTAGGTTGGGAAATTCTTTGAATTACTAATATCTGCTCAGTTGCTCGATTAAAATTTTCTAATTGTTGATTAGCAGTTAAATTAGTAATTTCTGTTTGGAATTTAGGTTGAAATTCTGGCATTACTAATTCGGAACTAATATCCCACACTGTTTTTGGCGGTTGTTTTTCTGACCAAGTCAGCATCAAAGTCATGGCTTCACCCACGAAGCGCCGGATTGTTTCTGGATACCGTTCGATATTTTCTTGGGGGTCTACTGTAATCGCTTGACCATCAATTAGTTGCACTAGGCTTTGCAATGTAGTTTGCTTATTTAATTGTTGCAAAATTGACCAGTGAAACATCAATATCAGTAAAGTTAACAGATGCAAGCCCAATGTGGCAACTGCAAATAATGGTAAGATGCTATTTTTTTTATTTTCGGTTTTAAGTATTTGCATTGCTGCTGAATTTAAATTAAATAAAATTTCTTATCTAGTAAATGAGCCAGTATTTGGTGATTGTAGACATTGGTTAGATGTAGCACCATTGACGTTATCATAGGCATCTAGCAAACATAAATTCCGCATTTCATAGATTTCTAATCTATCTGTTCTGGTGCTGTATATTGCTTTTTGCATATCCGTCATTTTCTCAGTTTGGGGATAATCAAAATAATCAATAGCCCGCACTAATAAATCTTTATTAAAAGGTACAATTAATCTTTGATTTTCAGACTGTTTAGTTTGAATCAAATCCGCTACCATCCCCACTTCCCACTTCCCTGGTGCAATTTGTTTGGGGGGGTAAATTCTTTTAATGACTAATTTTCCCGAAATAATTTGATTGGAACTATTGGCGAATACCTCTGGTGGTGTCATATCCGCAATTTGACTCAAGAAACCTTTGCGGAAATCTTCAGAAAAGGCAAAACTCGCTATCCAACTACTAGTAGTGACTTTTTGGCTACCACCGGAGGGAGTTCTAATCAGAATTCCTCTGTCTATTTGCGGTTTACTAAATTCTTCAATACTTTGTGGCGGTAATGTTCCCGACCAGTTAAAGACTGCTATCATCGTTTTACTGACGAATTGCCGAATCGCTTCTGGATCCCTGGCTAAATCATCAGTAGCCGTAACAGCTTTACCATCAACCATTTGCACGAAATTTGGCTGTTTGCGGACACTGAGTTTTTGGATATTCAGCCCTTGCAAGATTAAGAATAGTAAAACAAACAGATGCAATCCAAAAGTTGCGATCGCAAATGTTGTCAAAATACTTCCTGTGCGTTGTTTTTTCTCTAATAGCCTGACCATCTATATCCTCTGCTTTACCCATGAAGTTGCATTACTAATGGCGTTAAAGACTGCAAAACCGCCAGCCGCAGCCACCAATAAAGATAAAATTGGTGCCAAAATTCCCAAAAAAATCATGAACCACATTAAATCTGGGTCAGCATTCGCATCTTGCGCCGGGCCGTTAACAATTACGGCAGCTGTTAAAACAGCAGTAATATTAAATGAAATCTTGGCAATTCCTACAGCAATAAACCCAGTCAGCCAAGCAAAAATTGGTTTACCTGCTACAGGTAGTAAGGAACCACCTACCGCTAATGGCCCTAAAGCTGCTATCAGCAACATGGTAGCCTCCATCAAATTTTGGAAGGCATATTGTAAGGAAACTAAAAAGTTCTTAATACTTGTTTGAACTGTAGAACCTAATAAAGCATTAAAGGAAGTTTCCGAAATATTCCCTGTACCATAAGCAATTTGATTGACTTTATTTTCTAACCGTTCAATCCAGGTTTTATTGCCATATAAATTTTTATATTCTTGCCAAAGATTATTAATTTTTTCTGTCGCTTTCGTAAAACATTGTGATTGTTGTTCGCCCTGTAGTGATTGACAAGGACGCAGTAAAGCACCAGCAACTTCTTCTGCAACACTCATATTCAGTGCTTGCTGATAAACAGAGTTAGCATCTGCGGTGGTGACTACTTGCTGGTTAACAGAATTAATAAAGTTGCGAACCCCTAAAGTTAAATTAGCGAGTATACTGCCATTCCCAGCATTATTTAAGAGAATCACCACCACAAACGGCCAAATCATTGATGAAATGGGACGAGAAAATTCGCTCTCCAATACATCCTTTAACCATTGCAATAGAAAAAACAATAAAGTTCCTACCGCAAAAAATATCCCTAAATTAGTTAAAGCCCCATATATATTTTCATTGGGATTACTCTGCAATAAATCTAGCCATTGCTTATCCCAACTTTCGGCAATACTTCTGGCAGTTGTTGCACCATTGCCGATAATATCATCAATCCCTGTTGACGCAGAGATTTGTAAAATATAAAACTGCATAGACCTATCAATCGGCGTTAATCGGCGTTAATCGGCGGTTAATTCTCTTCTTCATCTACATTTATTTTTGAGAAACTTACCCAAAAAAACGGTATTTACTTCTCTTTTCTGCCTAACAAATCTATTTGAGAAGTTGTGCGTAATAGCCGCGCTGCTTCCGCCGCCGAATCAACTCGGCGAGAGCGATTATTTTCATCCATTTGCTGCGAAATATTCGCTAAATTTAAATTAGAATATTGCAAGAAATGGTTGACCTGCATTGTCTGAGCCAGGTTTTCCCCGACTATTTTTGATTGCTCATTTTGAATTCTAATACTTTGCATCTGTAAATTAGATTGACCAGCACTTAAGAGGGCGCTTAAACCAGGGATACCCGCCGCAGCTATTTGGCTAGCCTTTTGCTGCAAATCGTTAATAAAAGTTTGGTTAGTTTCATCTGCTTGCTGGGCGATTTTGGCAATATTTTCGAGGGTATCTTCTGTATTTTGCAATTTGACTTTAGTTCTAATTTGCCCATTCTTACCCAAATTACTTGCTACCGAACTGCGAGTAATTAAGCGGTTGAGTTCATTATTCACTGCTTCAGATTTCAAGACTGGATTATTATCAAATCTATCGGATATCGAGTAGAGAACAATATCATCACCCACCTTTTCGCCTGCAGCAATGGGGTTGGGTAAATTCAGTTGTCCTGTAGAGTTAGTAATGGCATTTTGCGACTGAATTTCTACAGGCTTTAATGTGCCACTCAAGTTATTTTGGAGATATCTTTGTAAATCTCCTGAGTAGGACTGAAAATCAGTTAACACTTGGCCTAATTGCCCCATAGCTGGTAGGGTTACCAGCAATCCTAAACCCAAAGTCAATAAAAGAGTTTTTCGCATAGTTTTTTCCAAGAAATTTTTTAACTTCCACGTAATGAAGCTACTAATTGCCGTGCAAATGCCGAAATTGCTTCATATTTATCGTGGTATTGTTGCATCGCCTGTTGACGTGCAGTTTGTTCGTGGGGGTTGTTAGCCACAACTGCTAATTGTTCGTAACCGGGATAATAGCGACAGAAAGTATAAATGCCGTTATCATCTAGCAACCACTGGCTATAAATTCCTTCTTTACGGGGGAAAAAGCTTTCCGAAGCATTCCGCGCAATAATTTCGCGGGGATATTTCAAAATATTGACAAAACTATCCACTGCAACTGGCTGAATCCGACCAATTAATCTTGTAGTCAAGTTTTGCAAGATTTTAGATGCAGCTGGCGATTTAGCAATTGTATCGGGGTCTTGTGCCGATAAAATCACCCGAATCCCCGCTTTTGCACCGTTAGCGCAAATTCTGCCGACTAAGTTGGCAATTTGGTCAAATTCAAATAAAATTGGGGCTTCGTCAATAAAGAAAATCGAAGCCGGACTGCTGAGTGCGCGTCTTAAGGCGGCAGAATATGCACTTAAGGAAAGTACCGCCGCATCTTCGCTATCAGATAAATTTCGCAGTGCAAATACTAAGAGTTTGGCATCAGTGCGGAAGCTAGAGGGTGTAGAAATCGATTGTCCGACACGACTAGAAAGCCAAAACCGCAAGCGCAGTTGAATTTGACTTAATGCATCCTCAACCCTTCCACTGAGAGAATCAATTTCTAAATGTTCAGGAGAACAGAAAGTGAGAAAATCTTTGAGAGTTGGAGTTCTTTGCCAAGCTGGACTCCCAAACCCGCCAATCATGGCTTCCCGATAACGCTGTTGAATAGTGCGATCGCTAAAGAAGGCTGTTAGTGCTAAGTTAATCAGGGAACGGACAGTTTGTCCGAGTAGCTGGTTTTCTGTAGATGAACCCAACACCATCGTCATCAGGGCCGATTCCAAAAAGGCAGTATAATCGAGCATTCGGTCTCGCTGTTCTTCTGCACTCAAAAAACGCAAGTCTGGTTGCTCAAATAAATTATTTGATTGTTTAGAAATATCGAAATACGCACCATTTTCCTCCATAAACTGGGTGTAATCTGTGAAGGTAGATGTCCCATCTGGTTTAGGAAAGTCTAATGCCACAACGGGGATGTCATGGGCTAAAGCTTGGGTTAAAATCCCTGAGACTAACACTGATTTACCCGCCCGCGTGGTGGCAAATAAAGCTAAATTTTTATGTTGGGTAAATAAATCTAAATGTATAGGGGTACCGCCTTCGGCGGCAATTAATTCAAACCCTTGATTATCTCCTTGTCTTGTGAGTACCAAAGGCATTAATCCCGGTACTTCACTGGTTAAATATAATTGTCTGCGATTGAAGGGTTTAACTAATAACCCTTCCCAAACTATCGGTAAAGATTGCAGCCAAATCTTCCAAGCATATTCTGTTTCGCGAATTACCCTGGCGGGACGTTGAAAACAGTTTTCAATATATCTAGTAGCTTCATCCAACTGTTCGACAGTCGGACGATGCACAAAAATTGCAATCCCCGTATATATGGGGACAGCACCTTCATACAATTGTTCTTGGGCTGCTACAGATTTCTTTAATTTTAATTGGGCATTAACATCAATGGTTCTACTCTTTTCTTGAGCCATGAGTGCCGTCATATTTGACTGTTTCAAGACTCGTTGTAAGGTAGTTTTGACCAATGCCGGATTGGCTGCGGTTAACTGACAAAAAATCTCAGTATCAACTACTGTTTCTCGAGAAAGTAATTCCCATAAATAGCGTAACTGCGAAGTCTTATTTGCCCAGCCACCGGGTTTTTCTAAAAATGTCAGCGCTCCAATATATTTATTATTAACATTCACCCAACGACGGTCTGCACAAGGAACTCCAGACTCCATCAATAGAGTTGTGCTGTGAATATTATCGACTAAAAGTTTAGTGCTGGCTAAATCTGAATAAACTTGCTCATGTAGTCCATTTTCATCCAATATCAGCAATTGGGGAATATCTATCGGTGAAGTATCATTAAATCTCCGCCAAACTTCTCCCCAAAGTTGTTCAGCATTTAAAGGCTTAATATCCAAGCCCATTTTGTTAGATAAAATTTGTTCCCAACGCCCAAAACCTTGTTTATAAGCATTAGTAATTACAGTTTCTAGGCGTTGGTTTTGCACTTCCGCCATATCGCCTTTAAATTTCAACCACCAAGCTTCTGATCTCGCTAACAGTTTTTCAATTAAATCATCAGCTTCTGATGCATTTGGTTCTACAGTATAAGTGACATAAATCCGCAGAAACTTCGGCTTGCGAATCCCCGCATTATTTAATTCTTTGGTTCTGGCTCGTTCTGCCATCAATAAATATTTGATATCTTTTGATGGACTCTTTTTAGCTAAATTGGCTAATTCTTGTTGTCGCTGTTTGTCGTTAATAAATGACCCTAAATGCAGAGTCATTTTTTCACCATTAGGAATATCTTTTAACCCAGCTTCAATATTATCAAAAATCGTATCTATTTGTTCGGATCTTAAAGTCGTATGAATCCCACGACATTCAAACCCAAAAACAAAGCAAAACCTATCTTTTTGCGTTCCTTTAGTTAAAATATAAGCGCCAATATCACGTCGATTGAAACTGACGCGCAGCATAGTTGCTAAATGTAATGCATCTTCAAATGGTGTTAACCGAGTTGCGTTTTCGGCGATACCGATGCTTTGTTTTCCGATTTTTTGCTTCATGATTCACTTCTAACAAGCTTTGATAACGAGCAAAGCCTCTAGTCCAAGCCGGAACACCAACAAATTTACTTAAAAAACTCCAACTCCTCCCACCAGTTAATATCCACCAAGTAGCCATTCCCCAGCCAGCAATTAACACTGTCCATAACCATTTTTGAAATTCGTCTTGGAACAGTCCCCCAAAAATACCATTGATAATAAAGTAAGCAGCTAGTGCAATTACTGTCCAAGGAAAAATTTGGTCTGCGGGTAGCGGCCCTAATGATGGTTGGCTTCCTAAAATTTGATTAACTGGACGAAAGTCTTTATCTGGCTCTTGAGACATCACTAGGTAAAATTAAAGCTAATTTGTTATTTGGTATTTGGAGAGACGCGATGAATCGTGTCTGTACAAGAGTCAAGAGCTAAATATTAATTTGGTAATTTGAATTTTTAACCTCTTGTCTCTATGCTCTAGCTTTTAGCCTCTTTACTTATTAGTATTGCCAATAACAAAGCCTGTTAATACATCCGCAATTGTGACAGCAACTACCACTAACAAAGGAGTTCTAGCAATATTTTGCCAATCTTCGTCTTTACGGACGGCGTTCACTACACCAATCAAAGCAACAGCAATATACAGTAAGTAAAGTGCCCGTAAAACGTTAAATACTAAACTGACTGCGGTCTGAGTACCACTACCGTTACTAGAACCTTGGGTGAGGGTATTTTGAAAAAAGTCCTCAGCTTTCTTAAAAAATTGTGCTTGTGCTGGTGCAGCAAAATAGTCTAGCCAGAATAAACTCAACACAATGACCACAGCTAAGATTTGCAGTGGTATTAAAGATTTAACTGGTAAATCACAGTACTGTCCAATTTTGTGAGTAATGACGGCAATTAAACTTCCTACTAATAAACTAAAAAGTAATATAGGACTCTTCAGGCTAATCACACTTAAAAATACAGCGCAAGCTAGTAAAAAGGGTACTGATTCAACTAGGATCAACCACCAGTATCTAAGTGTCCCTCGGAATTTCGTTCCTACTGTTACTATGCTGCTTGTTAATCTTACAAATAATTCCCTTTGAGGAGCGCTTTGCTTAGACATTTGACTCTTTTCCCAATTGATTATTTACCTCAGATCTGTCTGTCATCCAGAACTTATCATCTCATATATGAGCGATCGCCAGATTTATCGTAAATTTACAGTTGTCAGTTTTGTCAGGCGTGCAAAGCAACACATCATCTGCGTGATAATTTTTGTTCACTATTATAAGTGTAGAAGTGCGATTTCTCATCGCCAGGTATTTTTTGCTGCAAATGTCCATGAAAACCTACATCTCCAAATAGCTGATGAATTTGGTCTCCGCTTCCACACTATTTTTTGTCATCGTTATTGACAAATTCAGTCATGCAAATCCGATCAACAGCAATTTGACTGAACTTAATAGTGAATTCACGGTGGTAAATGCCAAATATCAGGGGAAGTACTTGATAAAAATTAAACTTAAATCTCTTCCCGTACCCTGGAGCTTTAATTCAAGCCTAGTTTAATACCTGGTACTAGTATTTCAAATGAGTACTAATACTCACTAGTATATATGAACATATTGTAAACTGCTACTTATCAAGGCAAATAAAAATCCGCAAATCCCGTGATTGGCAATATGTTACCCCGCTACAGGAGTAATGAAAAAACTTTATCAAATCCTCAAAATTGCAATTTGTTAAGTTTTGTCATTTGTCATTGGTCATTTGTCATTGGTCATTTGTCATTGGTCATTTGTCATTGGTCATTTGTCATTGGTCATTTGTCATTGGTCATTTGCTATTGTCTACCTTATCCCTATAACCCATTACCTATTCCCCATTCCCCATTCCCCATTACCCCTTATCCCCAGAGGGGGCCCCGAGTTCCCCATTCCCCATTCCCCATTCCCCATTCCCCTTTTCCACCATGAACCTAGATTCACAGACACCGCAAGATGCAGAAGAACCGATGTTTTCACATATTCCCGTATTAAGCCGGGAAATTATTGAGGGTTTGGCGGTGCGTCCTGGTGGTCATTATTTAGATGCAACACTAGGCGGTGGTGGCCATAGCCGCTTAATTCTAGAAGCTGCTGAGAACGTACAACTAATAGCAATTGATCAAGATGCGGATGCTTTAGCCGCAGCACAGAAGTATTTAAATGAATATCAAGACCGTGTTAACTTTATTCGCAGCAACTTTGCGGCTTATGATTTTACACAAAGTACCTTTGATGGTATAATAGCCGACTTAGGCGTTAGCTCTTACCATTTAGATACACCAGAGCGCGGTTTTAGCTTTCGTCACGCTGCTAGCTTAGATATGCGAATGGATCAAAGACAGTCATTAACTGCAGCAGATGTAATTAATGATTGGGATGAAGCAGAATTAGCAGATATCTTTTTTAAATACGGTGAGGAAAGATTATCGCGGCGCATTGCCAGACGCATTATCGAAAGGCGACCGTTGCATAATACTGTGGAATTAGCCGATGCGATCGCATCTTGTGTGCCGGCTAAATATCGTTATGGCAGAATTCACCCAGCTACTCGTGTTTTTCAAGCGCTGCGAATTGTTGTCAACGACGAGCTGAAATCCCTAGAAACCTTCTTAGATAAAGCACCAAACGCCCTTGTTCCTGGTGGACGGATTGCAATCATCAGCTTTCATAGCCTAGAAGACCGTTTGGTGAAGCATAGCCTACGCAATTCACCATTATTGCGAGTTTTGACCAAAAAGCCCATCACCGCCCAAGAAGACGAACTCAATCAAAATCCGCGATCGCGATCAGCTAAATTGAGAATAGCGGAGCGGAGGGAGTGAGTGGGATTGGGGACTGGGGATTGGGGAACTCGGGGCCCCCACGACCGGAGGGAGTGGGGATAAGGGGTAATGGGGATTGGGGACTGGGGATGAGGGAGCAGAGGAAGCATGGGAAAAATTTCCATTTCCATGCCCTATGCCCTATGCCCCATGCCCCATGCCCTACTTTTTAAAATATCTCGGTAATTCGATGCGAAATGTGGAACCTTCACCGAGGGTGCTGGTGACGCTGATGGTACCTTGCATCATTTGCACTAATGATTTAGTGATGGCTAACCCTAAACCCATACCTTCATAAAGACGGGTATTACTTTGATCGACTTGTCGGAAACGCTCAAAAATATACTCAATGTCAGCAGGAGCGATTCCAATACCTGTATCTTCAACTGCGATCGCAATTTTATCAGCAGTGATTTCCCAGACTTTTAGTTTAATGCTACCTGCAGCAGTGAATTTAATAGCGTTTAACAACAGCTTGACTAAAACTTGTCTGAGGCGATCGCTGTCGTTGACGATTAAGGGAGAATTGAGATTAATCTCTACTTGCAGATTTAGTGACTTTTCCTCAGCTAGATAACTGTGTTCAGCTAGGGTAGTTAACACCAAAGTCTCTAAATTAAATTCTTCTGTATGAAACGATAGATTACCTGCTTCCGCATGAGCAAAGTAAAGCATATCATCAATAATGGACAATAAATGATTCCCATTATTGAAAATGCGTTGGATCATCTCCGTTTGTAACTCAGATAAGGTAGAGTTACGCTGACGTAACAACACCTGTGATAATCCCAAAATCACGTTCAGGGGTGTGCGGAGTTCATGGGAAGTGATAGCTAAAAATTGGGACTTTAACTCGCCTGTTTCTACAAGTTGTTGGTTTTTTAGCTGAATTTGCTGGTGAATTTTTTCCAGTTCGAGATTTTGCGCTAAGAGAATCTCGTTTTGTCTGGCTAAACGTTCTTCTCTTTCTTCTAAAACTTGGAGCATGATCGTATTATTGATTGCGATCGCTGCTACCTCAGCTATTACATCTAAAAGGTGTTGTGCAGCAGTATTAAATGCATAGGGATTTTTCCAGTTACCAATTGCCAGAACTCCCAATTTGCCAGCTTGTACCGACTTAATTGGTACAGCATACATTGATGCAGGTGTGACAGATGGTAAGACTGGGACGCAAGGAAAAAATGGACATGAGGAAAAGCCGTCAATTACACAGTCTTTATGTACCTGGCTTGCTTGATATATCTGGGATATACCTGTAGCAAATACTTGAGCTAGTAACCCTGACTTAGTATTGAAAGGTTGATCGTAGGAGATTGATTCTTGTTGCTCACCCCACAACTTATCACCAATATCTAAAGAGTTATTGAGTTTGAGAATATGTAGATTTTCTGCACTAATGCCTGTTGTGGTGATTAATTCTAATTGTTGCGATTGGGCATTATATAGGGCTATCAAACAAAATTGAGCAATATCAACGATATTACATGCTTCCCTAGCTATCACCTCTAAGAGGTCGGGTAAATGTGTGATTTGCTGGTTGGTGATATTAGTTAGCATCTGAAGTATCCCCAGTTGTTGAGGTAATTGGGGAGAGATGGGTTTATTCCCTATATCGGTGTGCTGTCCAGTTAAAATCATAATTGCCTAATGGCTATTTATTTCCATATATGTTGCATCTGGCTCTCTCTCAGCGATTTTTATTGAAAAATCTGCTTCCAAAATGACATTTTTTCCACCTAGGCTTTAATTAATTTTGGGTTGAGGATAATTTCAACAATATTCACTTCGCAGACGCATAAAGGCTCATCCTAAATATAGCTTTTCCCAACTTAAGGAGGTAGCTTTTTAAAGCTAGTAACTTTGTGAAACAAGATTTTATTAACCTCAGTATGCTTAAGAAAAACTACCAATTTTTTCTTGGAATTATCTGGGTATTGATGATCGCATTTTGCGCCAGCTTGCTTGCATTCGCAATCAGTTACTATCTCTTTATTGCATAAGCGTTCTCCAAGATGTTCTCTAATCGGCTCATTAATTTTTCGTAGATGCCGATTATTTTATCAATTTCTTGCGATTATTACCTTATCTTTTTATCAGTGGTTATACTGATTTTTTAATTTAATTTTCTTTATCTATTATTCCAAAAATATAGATTTTTATGTAAATCAACTAAAATTTATCTGATAATTTTTGCTGTTCAATATAGACAAAGCTTTAATTTTGAAATATATTGGAATAATTTTTATATAAAAA